>NZ_CAJHBL010000018.1 GCF_904846625.1 Psychrobacter sp. JCM 18900 | reverse complement strand
GCGAAGCGAAGACCTTTGTCCATAGCGATTGGGTGGATAAGCTCTACGCCCATCTCAACGTTATCACCAGGCATTACCATTTCAGTACCGTCTTGTAATTGGATTGCGCCAGTTACGTCAGTAGTACGGAAGTAGAACTGTGGACGATAGCCGTTTAGGAATGGTGTGTGACGACCACCCTCTTCTTTTGACAATACATATACTTCAGCGTCAAACTTGGTGTGAGGAGTGATTGAACCTGGCTTAGCTAGTACTTGGCCACGTTGTACGTCTTCACGCTTAGTACCACGTAGTAGTACGCCACAGTTTTCGCCTGCACGACCTTCGTCAAGCAGTTTACGGAACATCTCTACACCAGTACAGGTGGTTTTTTGAGTGTCACGGATACCAACGATTTCGATCTCGTCGCCAACTTTAACGATACCAGATTCAACACGGCCTGTTACTACAGTACCACGACCTGAGATTGAGAATACGTCTTCGATTGGCATTAGGAATGCTTTGTCGATGTCACGCTCTGGCTCTGGGAT
>NZ_CAJHBL010000017.1 GCF_904846625.1 Psychrobacter sp. JCM 18900 | reverse complement strand
TCAACACCTCACACGTAGAATATGACACAGACAGCCGTCACTACGCACACGTAGATTGCCCAGGTCACGCCGATTATGTTAAAAACATGATCACTGGTGCTGCCCAGATGGACGGCGCAATCCTAGTAGTATCTGCAACTGACGGCCCAATGCCACAGACTCGTGAGCACATCTTGCTTTCACGTCAGGTTGGCGTACCGTACATCATCGTATTCATGAACAAATGTGACATGGTTGATGACGAAGAATTGTTAGAACTAGTAGAAATGGAAGTTCGTGAATTATTGAACGACTATGACTTCCCAGGTGATGACACTCCTATCGTTAAAGGTTCTGCTACTGAAGCCCTAAAAGGCTCAGAAGAAAAATACGGCCAACCAGCTGTAGTAGAACTACTAAACGTACTAGACACCTACATCCCAGAGCCAGAGCGTGACATCGACAAAGCATTCCTAATGCCAATCGAAGACGTATTCTCAATCTCAGGTCGTGGTACTGTAGTAACAGGCCGTGTTGAATCTGGTATCGTTAAAGTTGGCGACG
>NZ_CAJHBL010000016.1 GCF_904846625.1 Psychrobacter sp. JCM 18900 | reverse complement strand
CACACAAGTTGTTCTTTAGTTATGCTTTTAAATAATGTCTGACACTGTCGTCCAGTGCTAGTATTTCAAACTAAATAAGTCAGCCAATGTGGCTTATCCTATTTAGCGAGCTGACCATCATATCATGTTTTAATAGTCTGTCAACTTCTTTTTTTTAATTTGTTTCAACAAGTTAACTGGGTTATTTATATGTAATCTACATATAAGCTATCTCCAGCTCGTCTTGATGAGGTGCGTATTATAGACGGTTTATTTATTTAGTCAAGAAGTATTTTCTATTTAATTGAAACAATTTACATCGTTCAAATCAGTAAACCACTTCCCTTTCGACTGGGTGGCATTATACGCTTGTTTGAGGCTGGGTCAAGGTTAATTGAGCTTTTTTTACAATTATTTTACTGAACGAGATTGGCGGCTATTGATCGAAGAATCCGTCACCAAACCGCACACAAAGAAAAGCCCCCTCCGCGTTAGCGAAGGGGGATATTTCAGAATAGAGAGCTGACGATGACCTACTCTCACATGGGCGAACCACACTACCATTGGCGCTACGATGTTTCACTTCTGAGTTCGGGAAGGGATCAGGTGGGGCCATCGCGCTATTG
>NZ_CAJHBL010000015.1 GCF_904846625.1 Psychrobacter sp. JCM 18900 | reverse complement strand
CTTAGATTAACATACCAAGTGCAACGCTAAATAATATTATAGAACACCTGACTAGGAGTCTTGAAATCTAACCGTTTTCTTGGTCTGTTATTTAGTTTATTCTCAATCATTTGAATCTCTTGATCAGAGACTTGTCTAAAATCACAGCCTTTAGGTAAGAACTCTCTGATCAAGCCATTAGTATTTTCATTCGTACCTCGTTGCCAAGACGCATAAGCATCAGCAAAGAAGAATGGACTAAAGAGTTTTTGCCTCACTTTTTTGTGATCTGCGAACTCTTTACCATTGTCAGAGGTAATCGTTTTGACCTGTATTTTTACTGGGGTTAAAAGATCTATCATCGCCTCTGACACTTGTGATGCACTCTTTTTAAGCACACGTTTCATCTTAAGCAGTCCTGTACGGCGCTCAACGATCGTCACAATCGCTTGCTTGTGATGCTGACTGATAATCGTATCCGCCTCCCAGTCTCCAATCCGCGTGCGCGCATCAACTATGGAGGGGCGCTTATGGATTGAGACTCTGTCATTGATACGGCCTCGGGTCTCAGTAGTTAGTGGCTTACGATAAGGTTTGGCTTTACGTCTAAGACACTGCCATAACGTGCCACCTTTACTCTTGTCACTCCAGATATAGCGATAGATGCTCACGTGACTAATGCCACAATGAAACCCGGCTATCTGCTGGGGACTCCAGCTGTCTTTAAGCTTGTTTGTGACCCAATCCCATACGTCAGTGATGATAGTGAAAGCATTGTTTGATCGTCTTGCACGAGCTTTGTTATCGGCATAATGAGCTCGGTAACCTCGCAGGCTTTTATTACGCTTAAGCTCTCTTGATATAGTACTAGGACTTCTGCCTAATGCATCAGCTATAAATTTAATACTATGTTTCGCACCTTTAAGGGCATAAATCTGATATCGTTCACCTAGGCTTAGATGTGTATAGTTCATGGTTACAATCTCACTTTGGTCGGTGGATATAAACTTTGATGCTAGCGCATCTAGGTCTTTTTTTCACCTCGCATTTGGTATTGCACTTCATGTGTTAATCTAAG
>NZ_CAJHBL010000014.1 GCF_904846625.1 Psychrobacter sp. JCM 18900 | reverse complement strand
AGCGCACTATTGGCAATAGACGGCAGCGTAGATAGCATGGATGCCCCTAACAAAGTAGAAGATCCTGTTAAGAAACGCCTGCGATTGAACATATTCTTGTTCATAATAATTTACCTAACTTAATCCGTGAAATGGGAGTTGAGTTCATATAACTGTTGGCTCATTAATAGAACAGAATGAGCTATGTAAAGTGTTAATCAAACTAGATTTGCTGCTGCGGTGAGTCAATGGTTGCATAAATGGCTGTTGAGCCATCTTTGTTAAGCTGCATCACTTTATATGGCATAAATTTATCTTGATATTCCATACCAGGGCTACCAACTGGCATACCAGGTACTGCAAGACCAATGGCATCACTTGGCGGATTCTTTAGAAACTGCGCCATATATTTGGCAGGGACATGGCCTTCAAAGACAAAGCCATCGGTAGTAACGGTAGTATGGCAAGAGCGCATTTGCTGTGGTACGCCATAACGATCTTTAAACAAAGACACGTCGGCAACATCATGGACAGCTGCGCTTAACCCATTGTCTTCTGCGTGGCCGACCCACTCTTTACAGCAACCACAATTGGCATCTTTATAGACGGTGGCTGACACATTTCGCAAAATAGTTGATTGGGTATCTGAATGAGCACTGACAGGTATTATTTCGGCTTGTGGTTGCTCTACTAGAGCGGTTTTTTGCGTAGCGGTAGTTGGCTCAGTCGCTGGTTTTGAGTCAGCAGTAGTCGCGTTAGGTTGACTACAAGCGGCTATCGTTAACGATAATGGCAATACCACAATCGCTGAGAGCACACGGCCAGATATCAGATTATGTTCATTAATAAATCTATTAGTATAGCGTCTCATAAAACCACTCCTGAGCGTCTGTCTGACGATCACATTTATAAAAATTAAAGCCGTAACACTGACCAAAGTAGTACTGGTAAAGCTTAAAACTCAAATCGCAAAAGGAAGCACTATTAAGCACTGCATCTTTTACGAAAAATCAATGTTGCATTCCGGATCCATCACCTGACATATCCATCTCACCATCAAATGACATGCCCAACATATCATCGTCTATCCTAGTCGTTAGCATGGTGTACTGGTTTTCATTTAATTCAGGTAACGATCTGATAAAAGCGACCATTGCCCACATTCTATCATCATCGTG
>NZ_CAJHBL010000013.1 GCF_904846625.1 Psychrobacter sp. JCM 18900 | reverse complement strand
AGGCTTAGATGTGTATAGTTCATGGTTACAATCTCACTTTGGTCGGTGGATATAAACTTTGATGCTAGCGCATCTAGGTCTTTTTTTCACCTCGCATTTGGTATTGCACTTCATGTGTTAATCTAAGATTTAATCGAAACCTTTCATAATCTTGTTAACACTGCAGCAGCTAATGGTCTCTATCTAAAACAGTAGCTATATTCTCAAAACTATGTGGAGTAAGGTCCTAAGAACCTTACTCCATTAAAATGGATGAGATGAGAAGGCGCATCTGCTACCCATACCTCTGTTTCCCATGCGATTTCGCCAAGATAACGACCCATAAGAGCTCTATTTGGAAAAGCTGTCACATAAACTAGCCCAGCAGTTGATTCTGAAAATAATTTAGAAAGCTCTTCATATCGTTTCCCGTCAACAGGTCCATGGCTAGTGACAGACTCAACTAATAATAGCCAGTTTTTTTCAGTGTAGTGTAATACTACGTCAGGCATTTTACCGTGTGAACCTACATCCACATTTAACCCCTTCAGTAGTTCTTCGTCAAAATACCCCCACTTTTTCTCCGTATCACCGGCATAAATTAAGATGCTGTTCGGTGCAAAACGTTCTGCAAAATCTTCGATAATATTTTTAATAAGCTCGCTATGAATACCAGGACTCAAGGTGATTTCTTTACCTTCTGCAATCCTTACAGGAATGCGATTTTGCTTACGCTCTTTAGCATAACGCTCAATAAGCGATGTACGATCAACTAAATAGCGCTTTAAGTGGCTGGGCCATTCTGTAGTCCCGTAAGTACGAAGCAGAGTCAATACGTGAGGTTCAATTTGGTAAGCAGCTTTCGGACTATTGACAGGTCGGTCTGGTTTGTCTGGGTTATAAAGTGCTATACCTGCATCACAAAATTGATGCATAGTTTGGCGACGAAATGTTTCTCTAGAATTGGGAGCATAAAATTTATCGTATTCAGCATATGCCCAATTCATCATGGGTGTGATACCCATAAGTGGGCATTCTGCTTGTGACCATGGTTTTTCTGGTATCAGGTTTAAAAGAGCTAATAAACATAAGGCGGAGCGCTCATTCTGCTGTTGAGAGGGTAAACCTAACGCAGCTATTATTTCCTGGGCATCTTCAAGGTGAACGTTTTTATCTTCCATTAAGTTAAGTCCATAAATTGAGCGTCAATATCTTCTTGTGTGATTATTTCTTGTTTCAAAGACCATTGGCCAAGCTTAATTAAGTTTTCACGGCTGGGATACTTCATCCGCTTGAGGTCTGTTGCGTTGACCTGAGTATGGCCACTAAAACGTCTAAAATGCTCATCTACTGCTGTAGTGTTCAGGTATACCATAAGTCCACTTGCTAATGCCGAGGGTAAGCCGTTTTTATTGTCGTGGAATACGTTTAAATGATTTTCAAACCCTAGCATTGTATATTCGCTAAAATCAGTAGGGGTTATCAAATTTGCAACCACACGACGTCTTTCCTCCTTCGATGAAAAACGTTTCACTACACAGTAAAACCCGTTCGGGTAAAGCCATTTCCCCGTATTGTTATTGACTATAATCGCATTAGATTTTTTAAAGTTGGGTATAGGCCAAGTAGTTTTATATGCCTTCAAGTGAGCGGGATAAATCAATGGCACCGCGTCTTCTTCAGGCATGTCTCGTAGATACTCTTTCAATCGGAAATCAACTACTGGACCAGTTGATAGTTTTACACCAATTTCAGTCATTGAATAAAGTACAGCAGATGATAGTTCGATTGCACTTTTATCGGTCGTAGTTTGCACGTGAATAAACCGTTCTGGATCATCTGGGAAGACTATGCGTTCAAAAGGGATTTCACAGTTAGTTAGGTCAGAAAAGCTATCGTCAGTAGATGTTGAAATCGTAACAGGGCCTTGCTCTCCATCGCGCTCTAAACAAATAATTATATTCTCTTGTAATACCTGATCATCACTAAAAGTTTTGCTGCGCGATTCAAACAGGTGCATCTGACGAATCGATGCCCGTTCAAGAATGAAATCACGGAAAGGACGATAGTAAGGCCCGTTGCAAAAACTGCGAGGAATAATAGCTACAATTTGTCCGCCTGGAGCCATTTCTCCTAGCGCTAATGCTATGAAAGCAGAATATAAATTGACTGTTTCGATACCAACATTACTTAAAGCTAGACGATGTTTGGATTTACTATTAATTTTTTTATAAGGTGGATTTAGGATTGCATGAGTATACCCACGATTTTGCAAACCCTTGTTTGTCGCCAGTTGGATATAATCGTCAGTGATAATACTAGTTGTCACATCCGCATAAGAGTTCAAATGCTGCTTAAGATGACTCTGCAACTCATCATCAACCTCATAAGCGGTTACTTGAACGGAATTGAAGCCAAACTCGTCATCTACCCAACGGTCCAAAAAGGCACAACTCAAAGCACCTACACCTGCACCTGCATCCAAAAGGTGACAATCTTTTAAGTCGCTAGGAGGAAAAAGTGAGGCCATAAAGCGGGCTACACTTGAAGGCGTCATGAATTGGCCTAGCTCAGCTTTATGTTCTCGAGTAGTACCATGTGTCAATTTACGGCGCACACTATCTGCAGTGTCTAACTGTTGGAGCATATTAGATCCATTTATTTATCATTAGGCCATACGTAGGTATAACCTATACATTTACATTGGTTCAAATTTAATAAATATACTAACACTTTTGAGCCTATCTTCTATAGTGAAAGGGGCCTAAAGTGACATGATGGTGTACTTGGTTTACATGAAACTGAACTGCCCATTATTATTGGATACTCCACATTTCCCAATTAGTTATCTAATCAATATTAACTTGACAACGAGTAATATATTTTTTTGAGTATTTGAGTATTTGAGTATTTGAGTATTTGAGTATTTGAGTATTTGAGTATTTGAGTATTTGAGTATTTGAGTATTTGAGTATTTGAGTATTTGAGTATTTGAGTATTTGAGTATTTGAGT
>NZ_CAJHBL010000012.1 GCF_904846625.1 Psychrobacter sp. JCM 18900 | reverse complement strand
AAGATTATTAACTATAAAAATTATCATTTAAGACAGCAGAAAAACTCAAAGTTAATTCATTACGAACATAATTTTTAGCGATTTTGCCAGATTAAATGAGCCAAGTTTAGAAGCTTCTTTAAAGAGCTTCATAGCAAGATTAAACTGAAGAGTTTGATCATGGCTCAGATTGAACGCTGGCGGCAGGCTTAACACATGCAAGTCGAGCGGAAACGATGGTAGCTTGCTACCAGGCGTCGAGCGGCGGACGGGTGAGTAATACTTAGGAATCTACCTAGTAGTGGGGGATAGCACGGGGAAACTCGTATTAATACCGCATACGACCTACGGGAGAAAGGGGGCAGTTTACTGCTCTCGCTATTAGATGAGCCTAAGTCGGATTAGCTAGATGGTGGGGTAAAGGCCTACCATGGCGACGATCTGTAGCTGGTCTGAGAGGATGATCAGCCACACCGGGACTGAGACACGGCCCGGACTCCTACGGGAGGCAGCAGTGGGGAATATTGGACAATGGGGGAAACCCTGATCCAGCCATGCCGCGTGTGTGAAGAAGGCCTTTTGGTTGTAAAGCACTTTAAGCAGTGAAGAAGACTCTTCGGTTAATACCCGGAGACGATGACATTAGCTGCAGAATAAGCACCGGCTAACTCTGTGCCAGCAGCCGCGGTAATACAGAGGGTGCAAGCGTTAATCGGAATTACTGGGCGTAAAGCGAGCGTAGGTGGCTTGATAAGTCAGATGTGAAATCCCCGGGCTTAACCTGGGAACTGCATCTGAAACTGTTAGGCTAGAGTAGGTGAGAGGGAAGTAGAATTTCAGGTGTAGCGGTGAAATGCGTAGAGATCTGAAGGAATACCGATGGCGAAGGCAGCTTCCTGGCATCATACTGACACTGAGGCTCGAAAGCGTGGGTAGCAAACAGGATTAGATACCCTGGTAGTCCACGCCGTAAACGATGTCTACTAGTCGTTGGGTCCCTTGAGGACTTAGTGACGCAGCTAACGCAATAAGTAGACCGCCTGGGGAGTACGGCCGCAAGGTTAAAACTCAAATGAATTGACGGGGGCCCGCACAAGCGGTGGAGCATGTGGTTTAATTCGATGCAACGCGAAGAACCTTACCTGGTCTTGACATATCTAGAATCCTGCAGAGATGCGGGAGTGCCTTCGGGAATTAGAATACAGGTGCTGCATGGCTGTCGTCAGCTCGTGTCGTGAGATGTTGGGTTAAGTCCCGCAACGAGCGCAACCCTTGTCCTTAGTTACCAGCGGGTTAAGCCGGGAACTCTAAGGATACTGCCAGTGACAAACTGGAGGAAGGCGGGGACGACGTCAAGTCATCATGGCCCTTACGACCAGGGCTACACACGTGCTACAATGGTAGGTACAGAGGGCAGCTACACAGCGATGTGATGCGAATCTCAAAAAGCCTATCGTAGTCCAGATTGGAGTCTGCAACTCGACTCCATGAAGTAGGAATCGCTAGTAATCGCGGATCAGAATGCCGCGGTGAATACGTTCCCGGGCCTTGTACACACCGCCCGTCACACCATGGGAGTTGATTGCACCAGAAGTGGATAGCTTAACCTTCGGGGAGGCGTTCACCACGGTGTGGTTGATGACTGGGGTGAAGTCGTAACAAGGTAGCCGTAGGGGAACCTGCGGCTGGATCACCTCCTTATAGACGCATTCGGTCAGCAAGAATTCACAACAAGTTGTTCTTTAGTTTAAGCTTACGTTTTTAACAAACGTATTAGGGTCTGTAGCTCAGCTGGTTAGAGCACCGTGTTGATAACGCGGGGGTCGGTGGTTCAAGTCCACCTAGACCCACCATTTTACAATGGGGCCATAGCTCAGTTGGTAGAGCGCCTGCCTTGCACGCAGGAGGTCAACGGTTCGACTCCGTTTGGCTCCACCACTACTAAGACGGTTAAGTAAGCTTTAGATGCCAATAAATAAATAGGTATTAAATAGAAACAAGTGATTGTGATTGATTACTTCTTTCTGTTTTATACAGAATCTGTGACTCGACGAGAGCATAGAGACTATTTAAAAACATAGATATGAGTCTGGGTTAGGAAGAGCGTGTTCACGCGCACTTCTTAACCTTAATAACTCACCTCTTAACGACATCAGTTGTTATCCCAGGGGTGAGTTATTAAAAAAGTAAAGAGAACTGAATCAAGCGTATAAACATAGGTGATATCGTTATCATAATTAGATTGTATGACACTTAGAAGTCGAAAGACTACTTGGGGTTGTATGGTCAAGTAATGAAGCGCACATGGTGGATGCCTTGGCAGTCAGAGGCGATGAAAGACGTGACAGCCTGCGATAAGCTTCGGGGAGGCGGCAATATCCTGTGATCCGGAGATTTCTGAATGGGGAAACCCACTTACCATAAGGTAGGTATCCTAATTTATTAGGAAGCGAACGAGGGGAAGTGAAACATCTCAGTACCCTTAGGAATAGACATCAATTGAGATTCCCCTAGTAGCGGCGAGCGAACGGGGAGAAGCCGATTAATTCTAATGTAGAAGAACAGCGTGGGAAAGCTGACCGTAGTAGGTGATAGTCCTGTATTCGAAACATTAGAGTTAACATATTAAGTAGAGCGGGGCACGAGAAATCCTGTTTGAAGATGGGGGGACCATCCTCCAAGGCTAAATACTCCTGACTGACCGATAGTGAACCAGTACCGTGAGGGAAAGGCGAAAAGAACCCCTGTGAGGGGAGTGAAATAGAACCTGAAACCGTGTGCGTACAAGCAGTGGGAGCCCACTTGTTGGGTGACCGCGTACCTTTTGTATAATGGGTCAGCGACTTATATTCTGTAGCAAGGTTAACCGTTTAGGGGAGCCGTAGGGAAACCGAGTCTTAATAGGGCGTTTAGTTGCAGGGTATAGACCCGAAACCGAGTGATCTATCCATGAGCAGGTTGAAAGTGCCGTAACAGGCACCGGAGGACCGAACCCACTGTCGTTGAAAAGCCAGGGGATGACTTGTGGATAGGGGTGAAAGGCTAATCAAACTCGGTGATAGCTGGTTCTCCCCGAAAGCTATTTAGGTAGCGCCTCGGACGAACACCATTGGGGGTAGAGCACTGTTTCGGCTAGGGGGTCATACCGACTTACCAAACCGATGCAAACTCCGAATACCGATGAGTGATATCCGGGAGACACACGGTGGGTGCTAACGTCCATCGTGGAGAGGGAAACAACCCAGACCGCCAGCTAAGGCCCCAAATTCCTAGTTAAGTGGGAAACGAGGTGGGAAGGCATAGACAGCTAGGAGGTTGGCTTAGAAGCAGCCATCCTTTAAAGAAAGCGTAATAGCTCACTAGTCGAGTCGGCCCGCGCGGAAGATGTAACGGGGCTCAAACTAGGAGCCGAAGCTGCGGATTTGAATTTGTTTTCAAGTGGTAGGGGAGCGTTGTGTAAGCCTGTGAAGGTGTGTTGTAAAGCATGCTGGAGGTATCACAAGAGCGAATGCTGACGTGAGTAACGATAATGCGAGTGAAAAGCTCGCACGCCGGAAGATCAAGGGTTCCAGTCCAACGTTAATCGGGGCTGGGTGAGTCGACCCCTAAGGCGAGGCCGAAAGGCGTAGTCGATGGGAAATCGGTTAATATTCCGATACTTGTTTATAATGCGATGGAGGGACGGAGAAGGTTATGTCAGCCTGGCGTTGGTTGTCCAGGTGAAAGGATGTAGGTTTATAGCTTAGGTAAATCCGGGCTATTCTATACCGAGATCTGATAGCAAGCTGTACTTGTACAGCGAAGTGGCAAATACCATGCTTCCAGGAAAAGCTTCTAAGCAATAGTTATAAACGAATCGTACCCTAAACCGACACAGGTGATCAGGTAGAGAATACCAAGGCGCTTGAGAGAACTCTGCTGAAGGAACTAGGCAAAATGGTACCGTAACTTCGGGAGAAGGTACGCTGTTGATGGTGATAGGACTTGCTCCTTGAGCTGTTGGCAGTCGCAGATACCAGGCTGCTGCAACTGTTTATTAAAAACACAGCACTCTGCAAACACGAAAGTGGACGTATAGGGTGTGATGTCTGCCCGGTGCTGGAAGGTTAATTGATGGGGTTAGCGTAAGCGAAGCTCTTGATCGAAGCCCCAGTAAACGGCGGCCGTAACTATAACGGTCCTAAGGTAGCGAAATTCCTTGTCGGGTAAGTTCCGACCTGCACGAATGACATAATGATGGCAGCGCTGTCTCCAGCAGAGACTCAGTGAAATCGAAATCGCAGTGAAGATGCTGTGTACCCGCGGCTAGACGGAAAGACCCCGTGAACCTTTACTACAGCTTTACATTGAACTTTGACCTGACTTGTGCAGGATAGGTGGGAGGCTTTGAAGCCGAGACGCTAGTCTCGGTGGAGCCAATCTTGAAATACCACCCTGGTCATGTTGGGGTTCTAACTCAGGTATAACAATACCGAGGACAATGTATGGTGGGTAGTTTGACTGGGGCGGTCTCCTCCTAAAGAGTAACGGAGGAGTACGAAGGTGCGCTCAGACCGGTCGGAAATCGGTCGTAGAGTATAAAGGCAAAAGCGCGCTTAACTGCGAGACCCACAAGTCGAGCAGGTACGAAAGTAGGTCTTAGTGATCCGGTGGTTCTGTATGGAAGGGCCATCGCTCAACGGATAAAAGGTACTCTGGGGATAACAGGCTGATACCGCCCAAGAGTTCATATCGACGGCGGTGTTTGGCACCTCGATGTCGGCTCATCTCATCCTAGGGCTGAAGCAGGTCCTAAGGGTATGGCTGTTCGCCATTTAAAGAGGTACGCGAGCTGGGTTTAGAACGTCGTGAGACAGTTCGGTCCCTATCTACCGTGGGCGTTGGAAATTTGAGAGGATCTGCTCCTAGTACGAGAGGACCAGAGTGGACGAACCTCTGGTGTTCGGGTTGTCACGCCAGTGGCATTGCCCGGTAGCTACGTTCGGATGGGATAACCGCTGAAAGCATCTAAGCGGGAAGCCCACCTCAAGATTAGATTTCCCTAAAGAGCCGTTCAAGACTAGGACGTTGATAGGCAGGGTGTGGAAG
>NZ_CAJHBL010000011.1 GCF_904846625.1 Psychrobacter sp. JCM 18900 | reverse complement strand
TTTGAGTATTTGAGTATTTGAGTATTTGAGTATTTGAGTATTTGAGTATTTGAGTATTTGAGTATTTGAGTATTTGAGTATTTGAGTATTTGAGTATTTGAGTATTTGAGTATTTGAGTATTTGAGTATTTGAGTATTAAGCCACTTCTTTAGCTACAACAGCTATCAGTTGACGTGAGCACTTAGCTGTAACTTGTATTTCAGAATAGCTATGTCCGAATTTTAGGAGACTAGCGATAATATTACGCTTCTCGGTATCTTTCCTACGTCCTAAATATTTACCTTCTGTCTTAGCACGAGCAATACCTTGCATCTGACGGTTACGTCGATCTTCATAATCCTTTCTAGCAATAGCAGCGAGCATATCAAGCATCATTGAATTAATGGCCTGCAATACGCTGCTCATAAATTCAGTGCTGCTCTCAGATTGAAGCGCAATATATGATGTCGGTAGCTCTTTTGATACGACTGCCAGCTTTTTTTCTGATAGCATTCTTTTAAGAATATCCCAATCAGCTTGGTTCAAACGTGCCAAGCGGTCAATCTGCTCAACCAAAATTATATTGCCTTCATGGGCGTCATCAATCAGTTACATTAACTGTGGACGTATTAAAGTTGCGCCTGACTCGTTTTCAACATAGAAGGCGGCAATTTTGTGACCATGATCAGTAGCAAACTGTATAAGCTCATTTTTGGCACGCTTGGCATCTTATTCTTTGATAAACGCTCTTAGATAAGCTCTAATAAACATAAATACCTAAAATAGTCTGTTATAAGTGGTTCCATTATACCAGTCTATTTTAAGTAGTCTATTAATAGGTTTGAAGGGTGAAATAGCTGGTTCCACTGGGGTATAGCCTATTTTTCGAAAAATCTAGTTAATTGGTCTTTTACTACATCAGAGTTTTCAGGAAGAAAAACCTTGTTAGGAAAAGCTTTTGATGCCTCGAGTATGAAGTAACCAGCTTCTAACCCATAAGCTTGCCAATCTTTCTCTAGGTAGCAAAACTCTATAGATTCAAACCAAACATCAATGAGTCTATCCAAGTCATAGTCACAATTAATATGATTTTCTAGTCCAACAGTACAGCCAACCATTCTACTTTTAAAGTCATGAAAGTGTATATTGCCTAGTTCAAATTTTTTAATAGCTTGCTGTATGTAATATATATGCTCATTATGTATATTATTCATTTTTTGTCGTCCGTATTAACTGTAACCAATACTGTGATTTACACTGTCAATCCCGTAGAAACTAACTTGAAAGCCTTGAATCATACCGCTCAATGATAATGACCTATGCCAACGATTTCGTAGTTATTAAATTTATGTCTAACACTAGCAGTTCGATGCCTGTATAGCGCACCGATCACGATTTAATACTATTTTTGGGCTTGTAAAGCTTATTAATCAATATAAGGTTAACTAAATAAATGGCTCATTTGGATTTACATGCTAAAGCAGAGATTGGCAAATCCTTAGCAGGGTTCGCACTAGGTGAAAAATTGCAAAGTTTTTTGCATTATGTCGATGAGAGTGTAGATGGCAATAAAGTTCCTTGGAATGTTGATTTGGTAAACAATAATGAAGGAGTCTTACTATATAAATGGGGTTCGTCATACGGTAACGGATACGCAATATTCTTTAAAAATCCTACACTAGAGCTTAGTTTTTCTGAACAAGGTACGCTTATCTTCATTGAAGTTGGTGAAGGTTATCAAGGCGAAATCTTTGATGGTGGTATCAAAATGGGCAGTCGTATCGGAGATATAGACCATGCGTTAGTTTTGGATGATACAGAAGATGCACACTATTTAGCAGATGATAAAGGACAGTTCATTGATGGAATATTCTTTTTCGCCGGTGGCGAAGAGGTGATAGATAATCCTGATGCTACTATTGGGGTAGTACGTGTCTATAATTATAACTTCAAGTGATAAATATTTGAGTATAGATACCATCATACTTAAATAATCTTGAGTAGCTCAAACAGTACACCATGAAGTACACTACAGTTATCACAATAATTCAAAACCTTGATACCATTAGCCTACAGCCCAAGTTTCGAGTCCTCACTAGGGTACCGCTATTGTTCTCACAATATAAGCAAACCTATCTCAATATTTTGTTGATCCATCAATACTTATCATTTCTAAATCTCAAGCTTCATAGTACAAAGAAGGTTAATAACTAGCCATCAATAACGCTACCTTAACCTCAAAATAATACTCCTCTTTGATAGTAATACTGACTTTACCTTTATGGGCATTAGCGATGGCCTGCACGATAGACAATCCCAATCCTGTACCTGCGTACTTATGACTAGTCTTATCATGACGATAGAATCGCTCGAATAATTTATCAGCCTCTTTCTGATCTAATGGTTTGTCTAAACGATTGGTCATCGTTATCCTTAACCGTTGCTGCTTTGAGGGTCGAACCTCGTCTTTAGTCACATTAAGTGAGGTGGTTGAGGTGAGGATGGTAGCGGATATCATGATAGTACTATCACTAGCTGCATAATAAATGGCATTTGATATCAGGTTGGCAAACAGCCGTTGCAATAAGCCTTCATCACCCAACACCATTTCAAAATCACCTGATTTCTCAAAAGTTATCCCTCGATCTTCTGCAATCATTTCATAGTAATCAACAAGCTTGGTGATTAAACTATCCGTATCCACGTGACTGATTTGCGAATCACTTAATCCTTTCTGGGTTTTTGCCAGTAGCAGCATATTGTTAATCATGGCGGATAACTGCTCTAACGTATCATGCTGATGATGTAGCTGCTCAATGTATTCGTCGCCTTCTCTTGGCTTAGTTAACATGACCTGCGTTTGTGTACTCAGCGTCGCTATTGGCGTACGTAGCTCATGAGCGATATTGTCTGAAAACCGTGATAATGATTCAAAGTTACTTTCAAGCTTGACCATCATCGAATTATAAGACTCTGCTAGTGGTCGCAGCTCTAACGGCATATCGCCAACCGACACTCTTTCGTCTAACCTTTGCAGGTTTATGCCTTTCATTTTTTGGACGATAGTGGCCAGAGGCGCAAACCCCCAATACACACTTAATGCCGCTACTGAAACCAACAGCAAGGTGATGGCTGTGAGTATCAAGCTCAGCTGGCGATTAAACTGGATAAGATATTGATGATGCACATTGGTAGGTAGGGCAATAAACGCCAAAATCTCTTGATTTGGAATAATAATGGCTCGGTAATGCCTATTGTTTATCTTGATCATAAACTGCTGATCGTGATGTTCCTGCCATAGTGATAACAAGCTAAAATCGGCTGGCAAATTATGAATGAAACTACTGGGGTCACTGGATAATAACTTGCCTTTTTTATCTGCTACTAAGGTTTTTAAATCATAATCCAGCCAAGAGGAATGCAAGTGATTGTCATCAATGAGTGATTGGGACTTTGACACTGTGAATGGTTCTATGGGCTCGTTAACACTAACCATGCGTTTACGCAGATTAAAAGCCGCATGGGTGATAATCTCTGAGTCCATTTGCTCAAAGTGTCCACTCACAGAGCGCTGCACCCACGCATAGATGATGACCTGAGAGATAATAACGAAGACTGTCAATAAGGAAATCGTTCGCCATAGCAGTGACCAGCGCCGGTTTCTGAGTGTATGGTTCATGCTATTTAGAATCGTCTCCGTCCGCATCACTTTGGACCTCAGTAGCCATCGCCTCTAAGCGATAGCCCATTCCACGCACAGTATGAATGAGCTTTGCCTCATGACCATCGTCTATTTTTATACGCAGACGCCTTATCGCCACATCAATCACATTGGTATCGTTATCAAAATTCACATCCCATACTTGGGAGGCGATCACGGTACGTGGTAGCACTTCACCTCGGCGCTCTAATAAAAACTGTAGTAAGGAAAACTCTTTTGCCGTGAGCTTAATAGGCTTGCTGCCTCTATGTACCGTGCGCTTGGCAACATCCATCTTGAGATCTGCTATTTGCAGGATCGTACTTTGATAATCGGCTTGATTGGCGCGTCGTAACAGACTCTTTATTCTGACGATCAATTCTGCAAACGCAAAAGGCTTAGTCAAATAATCATCGCCTCCAATCTCAATCCCTTTTATTTTATCGCTTAAGTCATCTTTTGCCGTTAGAAAGAGCACAGGTGTTTGCTTACCCGCTGCTCGGTAATTGCGCACCAGCTCAAATCCACTAACATCAGGCAGCATCACATCCATTAGGATCACGCTAAACTCTTCTGTCATCAATGCATGATAGCCATCTAGGCCTGTTAGGTGATGATCAACAATAAAACCAGTTTCCGTTAAGCCTTTTTTTATATACTCGCCTAGTTTCAACTCATCTTCTACCAGTAGTATTTTCATAGTAACCCCTCAATACGATTATGATTATTTGACATCCTAATCAATATAGATGACAAAAACGTTTTGTAACTGACAAAAATGTCATGTGCTCGTAATCAGATTGTCAGTCTTCTTTTGCTAATCTATATGAATGAAACATAGTGGCTCGTTCCTAATATCTAGCAGCTATGAATTATTTTTACAGGTCATTAATTTAATGACCTAATAACTCAAACACCTAACAACTTACAAAAGAGGCTTTATATGAAAATTCACGGCTCATTCAAAAAAGTAGTACTGCTGTCGGTATCTGTACTTATCGGTATTACCACTGCTAACGCGCATACTACGGATCTAAGTACGTCCATCATCGATAACTGTGACGCTGTTACTGACTTTGCAAAAAACTTGGATCATAACGATGCTCAGATTTCTAGCGCCCAAATGAAAAGCTATATCGATGCTAGAGTGGCTTGTGAGGTCGAACACAAAGATCAACATCTACAGTCTGAAAAATACTTCATTAACCAATATGGTAGCGATAAGTAATATCAGCTCTGATGTCATACTAAAGGATTGATGACAATATTAAAAACCATAAATAGCAAGATGACAGAATTGTAATCTTGCTGTCATCTCTCTGTCAGAATCAATAAAGTATGCTTTAAAGTAACTTAATATTTTAAAGTTTTTCGACTTCATACCAAATAAAATAAGGATTTACCATGTCACTATTCAAATCAATACCACTGTCTAAATCAATCGTAGCAACAGCTATTGCATTAGTCGTTTCAACGTCAGCTTTGGCACATGACCCAAAAATGCATGCTGAAAAAGATCAGATGAACTGTGAAAAAATGGAAAAGCACATGCAAATGATGGGCAAAATGGATCATAGTAAAATGGATATGAAGGATCCTGCTATGAAAGCCATGATGACCAACATGAGCAAAATGAAAGCGATGTACCAAAAGCACTGTGTTACTAGTAAAAGTGATTCTTAGACATTGATCGTAGAAATTCAATATTATTGTTAGATGGTTTTGTCGAGCAGTAATTGGGTATTAACAAAAATGGATTTTTAGGACAAAACTATGAAGTTTTTACTAGGGATACTGCTTACTGTCTTTGTCGCTATTACAGGTATTTTTATTGTGGTGACTAGTGGCGTGATAAATATCGGTGCTGATCAAGCCCATAGTCCGCTGGTTTACAATTTTTTAGAAACGGCACGTACGCGTTCAATAGCAAATGCTAGTAAGGACATTGCTGTTCCAAACCTAGAAAAGACAGAAATGATCAGCTCGGGCGGGGCAGACTATAAAGATATGTGTGCAGGCTGTCACTTATCTCCTGGGGTAGAAAGTACTGATTTTAGTGCAAGTTTATATCCAAAGCCGCCCAATTTTACCAATACTGAATTGGTTGAACGCTATAAGACCGATGCCGGTGCTCAGCAAGCCTTTTGGGCCATTAAACACGGTATTATGGCATCAGGTATGCCAGCATGGGGCGCTTCGCACGATGATGATAGAATGTGGGCAATGGTCGCTTTTATCAGATCGTTACCTGAATTAAATGAAAACCAGTACACCATGCTAACGACTAGGATAGACGATGATATGTTGGGCATGTCATTTGATGGTG
>NZ_CAJHBL010000010.1 GCF_904846625.1 Psychrobacter sp. JCM 18900 | reverse complement strand
AGGCTTAGATGTGTATAGTTCATGGTTACAATCTCACTTTGGTCGGTGGATATAAACTTTGATGCTAGCGCATCTAGGTCTTTTTTTCACCTCGCATTTGGTATTGCACTTCATGTGTTAATCTAAGTCATCATTTAGCGTAAGTATTTCAATTATTTTGAAGTTAGCATTTAGTACATACTCACAAGACGTTAAATTTCCAACCATACTGGGGTGGTTTAAGTAGGAGTATAACTTGAAAATTATCTTTACCATTCCTCCACTATCCACTGTACTGATAGCTGGCTGTGCCACAAAATCTGTTTAGACTATATCCTCTGAACAAAGGGATGTAGTCACAACCGTATTAAAACTTAATAGCTTTGCCTAACCACGCTACCAACTCACGGGCAGAAGCCTGACTCAAACACTGCGGACAATTAATATAGGTCATTATGCAGTCATTTAAATCAGTCAACATATGCAGTAATAACCCTAAACCAATTACCTTATAGGGCTTTGGTAAAAACAACATGCTCGCATATACTGCCATCGCATAATAAGTATGTAGCGGATGGAAATTAATACTACAACGATTGGGCGAAAAGATAGGTGTCGCTAGTAGATGATCTAAATCAACTAGCATGGTTGCTAATAGGATCAAATAAACTCGCTTATAGTCACTACGAAAAAACATATAGGCGATAATCAACGGCATACCAAAATGTAGAAAATAATGGATAACGGTTTGACTCATCGCTTTTTCCGAACTAAGAGGGTGTTTTAAAAATTGTCCTAAGAGTATCATACACGATCTGAGGTATACCTTCACACCTGAAAGACAAGCACGAATCCACCACCTGGCATACGGAAGTTAGTCACCTGACCTTGATAAACACGCGCCGCAGGCAACATACTGATCTGCCGTTAGGAGACGCCAGTAAGCGGCGTTTCGGTCTGGTAACGACGATCGAGTAAACATGAAATTGTATTTATTGCTATGGCTATTTTTGGAGGAATGATGACTCTTGTAAGCCTATCCCGCCGAGCAGCGACATTAGCAGTGCTTGCCCTGATGGTATGGAGCGTAAGTTTCTTTCTCCATTTTTTTTGGGAGATGGCACAGGTACCTTTCTTCTCCGGCATGGCCGAAGCGAGACACTGGGACGTAGTCTGGCTTTGTACACGTGCGACCGTCGGTGATGCCAATATTGCTTTTGGCGCTTACGTGCTTGCGGCATTGTTTGTAAAAGACTGGTTCTGGATTGCAAAGCCGTGGCGTCTGTCGACTTTATCGATATACCTTGGCGTTGGCCTAACTGTGACAATACTCTTTGAATACTGGGCAACTGGCGCTGGCCAAAGGTGGAATTATAGTGGGCTGATGCCTGATGTTCCGTTACTAAGCATAGGTGCGTTGCCGCTCGTTCAGTGGGTGGTCATTCCGATAATGTTAATCTACACTGTCAAATGGATGTTCCTAGGTTGGCAGATATCCAAGTAATAAAAATTAGCATTAAAGGCAGTTGGTGCTATTTAGCTCACTACACCATTACACTTGGAAAACAGGCGCGAATCCACCCCCTGGTGTACGGAAATTAGTCGTCTGACCTTGATAAACACGCGCCGCAGGTAGTAGCAGTTGTCCGTCATACGTATAAAGACGTATATCAACCTTTCTCGTTGTGACAGTGTCATCAATTTTTATTGATCGCTCTCCTGCAGGAACAAAGGACTGTGCGATATAATCCTCATCAAGAATGTTCTCAAAAACGCGTCGAGTCAGCTTACTACCGCGATAGACCCCTTTGCTTCCATGACCAGCAACTGGCTTAAAAAACAGCTGTCGCCGAGTACGCCACAACTCTGCTGCCTCGTCTCTTGATACGAGCTTAGTCCTTGGCACAGACTTTTCGAGGCATTCTGCTGCTGCATCATTCAGTCCCCAAGCGCGCAATGTCTGCGGATCGGATAGCAAGGTCAGATTGTGCTTATTAGCCAACATAGCATGGACATGAGGATTAGGCGTTACTACCACAGCACCTTCTAGATACGCACGCTTAAGCAGTGCATGGTCAGGCTCCTCAAATGCGAAGTCGACCAACCGATTGTAGATCATATCAATGGGCTTACCATGCGCTGTCAGCTTGCCATCGACATAGTCGAGTTCAGAGGGATCTAGTATCACAGTGTCAATGCCTCTAGCTTGGAGCAGTTGACGTGCTAACTGGAACTCCAAAAACATGAACTGACTCTTAGGATCATTATCCACGATGGCTATTAGGTTGGGCATAGCAACAGCAGACTGTCTTTGCCATTCCTGTTTGAACATAGTAAACACTGACTCCTCAAATGCATCTAGCATTTGAGTGGTTACAGCGCTCTGCTGTGAGGCATTACAGCAGCGTTTTTGTGCACGAGCGAGCAACACATTAAGAAACGCGCCACCAGCATTGGTATTGACCTCAATGAGCTGAGGACCATCACGACCCAAGTGAAAGTCATAGCCCATGAGAGCCCCTATTGGACCAGGGTCAAAAGCAGAGATTTCTGGTGCCCACGACAGGGCTTGCTCTTGATACGGCGACAGCTTGGCAGCCAACTCGATAGCGTCAACGATCTGCTCCATCGTCGCTATCTCTGTCTTGGGGACGAACACTGGTGTTGCTGAAAAAATCTTATTAAGCTCATTCGCTCCTATTGGAT
Organism: Psychrobacter sp. JCM 18900; assembly: GCF_904846625.1. Lineage (GTDB taxonomy): Bacteria > Pseudomonadota > Gammaproteobacteria > Pseudomonadales > Moraxellaceae > Psychrobacter. The sequence continues at coordinate 8,879 of NZ_CAJHBL010000010.1, read as the reverse complement.
TGCTTCTAGTTTCCATTAATTGATCTTGAAGGCTTGTATTGAGCGCTTTACGATCGAGAGTAATACAGTAGCACTCTTGATTCAGTCGATTTGCGAGACCGTCATTCGTCTCATCGTTGTTGCTGGTTAAGTGTTCCATTTAAACCTCGTCGTTAAGTAGATTACTTACGCTGACATACTCTAGTAAACAGCAAAAAACAAAAGGGGTATTTGGCGTTTTTACGATGATGCTAGTTGCTTTTTAATGTCTCATTTCCTGAGTCTAAAGCGGTGCTTCGTTCCTCTTTGATTAACATTTTTGCTAAGAATAAACCCAACTCAAACAATAGCCACATAGGAATCGCTAGCAAGAGCATGGATATGCCATCAGGCGGTGTTACTACCGCTGCAACCGCAAAGCAGCCGACAATGATATAACGGCGCTTGTCTTCTAAACTCTTAGTAGAAACGATTCCAACCATTATCAGTAGTAAGGTAACCACTGGAATTTCAAAAGTCAGTCCAAACACCATAAACAACTTGAGGGCAAAGCTCAGATAACTGTCAATATCGGTCATCGGTATAACGTTCTGCGGCGCGAATAGGATAAAAAATTTCAATACACCTTTGAGCACGACAAAGTAGGCAAAAGCAACACCCGTATAGAATAAAAATATCGAAGACAACAGCACAGGAATAGCAATTTTCTTCTCTTTCTTATATAGGCCAGCGGCGACAAACGACCAAATTTGATACAGAATATAAGGCATCGCTAAAAATGCGGCGACAAAAACTGTTAAGCGAATGGGTGCCATAAAGTTTGACGTGATGTCGGTGGCAATCATAGTCGAATTAGCTGGCAACTGCGCTACCAATGGGTCTGATAAAAGATTATAGAGCTCGCGTGAAAACCCTGCCAATGCTAAGAAAACAATCAAAACGGCTACGCATATTTTGATGAGATGCTTGCGTAGTTCAATCAAATGTTCAGTAATAGGCATATCACTGAGCGCATTCAGCACATTATCAGCCTCATCACTATGGGCAGTGTCTGGAACTTTAGTATTTGTATTCGCTAACTTTTTTTGTCGATTTTTTTGGCGTTTAAATAAGCTCATTCATCCACCTTCTCTATAGATGAAGAAGAGGAAGTATTTGGCTGATGATCTTGCTGATGAGAAGACATTGGCTGATATGAAGTATCTAAGCTCTGATTCTGCGAGTCTTCAAACTTTTGCATACTACCGCGCATCTCTGCTAGTTCACGCTTCATATCTGACTCAGTCTGACGGATTTTTACAAGCTCACTTTGTATTTGTTGGCGCGTTTCAGCCAGATCTAGCTCAGCTTCTATTTCAGACTGTAGAGTGGATACTGTACGGCGCAGTTTGGCATACCATTGCCCAGCCGTACGCGCAGCCTGCGGCAGTTTCTCTGGGCCCAATACGATTAAAGCAATGATGCCAAACAAGAGTAACTCGGAAAACCCGATATCAAACATAACAGTCACATATATTAAAAGACTATTTAGTGCTGCTATTTATAAGCGGCGCGCTTCATGCTTTGTGCTGATCATCAGTGGTGATAGGGCTGATTTCTGTATCATCAGCCTGAGTACCTACCTGTGTATTTAAATCATTACTTGCAGCTGGCGTACTATTTTCATGGTCAAGTGAACGATTATTGCGAGCACGCGAGGTTTCTTCATCTTTGACTGCTTCTTTAAAACCCTTTACTGCACCGCCTAAATCTTTGCCAGCATTTTTAAGCTTAGCGGTGCCAAATACGACCACCACCACAACCAATAAAATCAGCCAATGTGTAATAGAAAAACTGCCCATAACGTGATCCTTATATTTTAAAGTCTTGATAAGACCAGTATGTGTATGTGTGCTTTAGAAACTGATCCACCATACCAAAACTACAGTTTCAAGCGACGCAATCGCAGCGCGTTGCCAATAACAGATACTGAAGACAGACTCATAGCAGCGGCCGCTATCATTGGACTGAGCAACAGCCCAAAAAATGGATACAGAACACCTGCCGCAAGCGGTATACCGAGCGCATTGTAGATAAACGCAAAAAACAGGTTTTGTCTGATATTTCGCATCGTAGAATGACTCAGTTTATGGGCTCTGACAATTCCCATCAGATCACCCTTCACTAGCGTGATGCCAGCACTTTCCATAGCCACATCTGTTCCTGTGCCCATGGCAATGCCAACGTTAGCCTGTGCAAGAGCGGGAGCATCGTTAATACCGTCACCCGCCATAGCCACGACCTTGCCGCTATTTTGTAGCTCTTTGATAATACGGTTTTTGTCTTCTGGAGAGACGTCAGCATGTACCTCATCAATATTTAACTTACTGGCAACGGCTCTAGCGGTTATTTCGTTGTCACCTGTTAGCATGACCACCTTTAGTCCAGCCTGATGCAGTAAAGATATCGCTTCGCTGGTACTCGGCTTGATCGGATCAGCGACTGATATTAAACCAGCAGCTTGGCCGTTTACTGCTACAAACATTACCGTTTCGCCGTCTTTTCTGCGCTTATCAGCACGTTCTGAAAGCGTACTGTCAAAGCTATCAAGACGTTGCATAAATTTTGAGTTGCCTACAGCGACTTGCTTGCCATTGACCAGTGCCTGCGCGCCTTCGCCAGTGGTTGAGCTAAAATCACTGGCTTTAGCAATATCAAGAGATTTTTCCTGCGCAGCTTTAACGATAGCTTCTGCCAAAGGATGCTCGCTGGCAGTCTCTACCGCAGCGACAAGTATAAGCAGTTCATTTTCATCTAAGCCACCAAGTGCTTCGATAGCAGTGAGCTCTGGTTTGCCTGCGGTTAATGTTCCCGTTTTATCGACAACGATGGTATCGACTTTTTCCATGCTCTCTAACGCTTCAGCGTTTTTGATAAGCACGCCATTCTGAGCACCCTTGCCAGTACCGACCATAATCGACATAGGCGTGGCGAGTCCTAAAGCACAAGGGCAAGCGATGATTAACACTGCAATAGCGTTGACCAGTGCAAAGGCCATGGCAGGCGCAGGTCCGAAAATAGCCCAGACGATAAAAGTTATGATAGAGCAGATAAGGACAATTGGCACAAACCATCCAGCCACCTTATCCACCAGCTTCTGTATTGGTGCGCGACTGCGCTGGGCTTCAGCAACCATTTTGACGATCTTGGACAGTACCGTGTCATCACCCACGTCAACCGCTTCAACCAGTAGGGTTCCCGTGCCGTTTACTGTGCCACCAGTAACCGTATCGCCTTTTGCTTTAGAAACCGGAATAGGTTCCCCCGTTACCATCGACTCATCGATACTGCTGCTGCCTTCAAGCACAATGCCATCTACAGGGAGTTTCTCTCCTGGCTTAACCCGTAATTTGTCGCCACTGATAACTTCGTCAAGGGAGACTTCTGTCTCAACGCCTTGCTCATCTACCCGCTTTGCATTTGGTGGTGCCAACTCAAGAAGAGCACGAATTGCGCCAGAAGTCTGGCTTCGGGCTTTAAGCTCTAGAACCTGACCTAGTAGTACCAATGTCGTGATAACCGCTGCTGCTTCATAATAAACACCGACTCGACCGGATGCATCCCTAAAACTGTCTGGGAAAATGCCCGGAATAAAGGTTGCTATCAGACTGAAACCAAATGCTGTGCCTACACCTATCGCAATTAGGGTAAACATATTTAGGTTGCGACTTTTTATGGATTGCCAACCTCGCACGAAGAAAGGTGCTGCTCCCCATAACACCACTGGTACCGCAAGCGCCAACTGGATCCACTGCGCAATCTTCCCAGCGATATCGCCCTGACCGCCTTGAATGAAGCTGTCCAAATTTATACCTACCATATCGCTCATTGCATACAAAAACAAAGGGACGGTCAGCACGGTACAAATCCAAAAACGCCGAGTCATGTCATCGAGCTCTGAGGTATCCTCTTCACCAATAGCAACAGTCTCTGATTCAAGTGCCATGCCACATATGGGACAACCACTATTCTCAACATCTCTGACTTCGGGATGCATGGGACAGGTATAAACGGTTCCGCTGTAGCCAGCTGGCACTTTATCGTACTTGCCGCCTTTTATAGAGTTTACCTTAGTAAGGTCAGTATCCTTTCCATGACGGTGTGCATGACTGTCTTCATTATCATTTGAATCAGTAACCTCGCCCTCAGGTTTGAGAAACATGCCGCATATTGGGCAATCGCTTTTTTCAACATCTCTCACTTCGGGATGCATAGGGCAGGTATAAACGGTACCGCTATAATTTTCCGGTACTTTGTCGTACTTACTTTCTTTAGTAAGATGAGCATCGGTATTCGACGGACTATGACAGCTTGTATGGTCATCTTTCATTGCTACCATCTCGGCAACAGCGTCTTCAGGTTTAAGAGACATTTTGCATATGGGACAGCCGCTATCTGTAACGTCTCTCACCTCTGAATGCATCGGACAGGTATAAATGGTTCCACTGTAACCAGTTGGTACCTTATCGTAAGTGGTATCTTTATTGGATTCTATGCCTGTATTCGCTGTACCGTCACAGCAATCATGGTCTTCGCTATCCGAAGTATTTTTCGTCGTATCGTGTTTCATGACTATGTTCCCGTTATTGATTGCAATGATAGTTTAGGTCTAAGTCACCAGCTTTTGATCCCATCCAAGATTAGCGCACTGTCCGTCGTTCTCAGCATAGCTGACCTATCTGAGCCGAAGATTCAATGGCTACGCTAGACTCATCCTGCTTTAGCAAACCAGCGATATAGCGGTACAAACACAATCGCAAAATACCAACCATAAAGATAGGATTCGACAAATCCAATTAGGAAACCTGACCATGTCAGCCATTCAAAACCAGGTAGCAGCGGTGCCCAAGCCTCATGCATGCTTATCTGCTCAGGTGCGAGTAGGCCAAAGCCTATGCACAAGAGATAGCTAATGAGCAGAAACAGAGAAACGCTATTGCCCACAGGACCAATTCTTAAAGTATTCGCTTTTGAATTCAATTCGTTCATCTTGACTCTCCTTGGTGGATGCTATACACCGCTTTCGTCACCACCAAACAACGGTATGGTATATGACCCGAGCATCCGAGCCAGAAAGCTTTGCGCAATAATTATAGAAAATTACATCAGCAGAGCATTAAAACCGGTCGTCAAACAGTCTCCATATACTTGATGCAAGTACGTCGCAGCACCGCCAGCTGACGGGTAAGCGTTAGAGATTTTGATATAGGAGTAAGCACTAAAAGAGACAACAATTGCAGCAGCCAGAAGGCCAGTAGGGAAAGTGAACCATGCATACTCAGCCTTTTATTGCTTTTTCATGAGCAATGTTTTGATTCTGTAGTGAAAGTAGCTTTGAATAAAAAGACCTATATGCTTAAGTCTATCATTTGATAGACCATTATTTTATTTGTTTAAAATATTCCTATCAGTATAGATCGTTATTCAAGCTCATCAATCAATTGCTTCATCTCAGCGATTTCACGCTTTTGCGCTTTAATAATATCGTCAGCAAGCTTTTGTACACGCGGATCTTCAATATCAGCGCGACTACTAGTGAGAATGGCAATCGAGTGATGCGGTATCATCGCTTGCATCCAATCGACTTGATCGACAGTTGCTTGTGATCTAACACCCCAAATACCAACAGCAAACATCAATACGCTTAGACCATAGATCATTAAATTGACTTTGGTCTTCTTATACATATTCGTCATAAATGCCAACATGACCACTGCCATACCGGCACCCATGTAGAGCGCCATGTAAGCTCGGGTTTCACTAAAATAAATATGATCCCATTCATAAGTATTGAAATACATCATGATGTACATCACAATCGTAGACGTCACAATCATCAGAGTGAACTTTACATAAGGGTTCATGCCCTGTTGATGATTCATGCTGTTTTGATCTGAAGCATTCATAGTATATCCCCTATTGTTTTAATAATATTAAAACCAGAATTTAACCCCCGCAGTCAAACTACTACTATCAACCGATTCATCTTCTTGACGTCGTTGACCACGAGCCTTGCCAAGCGCTGTCTCATAACTAACACCCACATAAGGAGCTAGCTGGCGACTGAACGTCTCGTAAGTCAGCCTAACCTCGGTTTCCATCTCATTAAAGCCTTTGGTAATACCATTATCATGGTCATCTTTACTAAAGGCAGTTAATCCCACCTCCGGTATGACCACCCAATGCTGATCTAAACGCCATTCGTACTCTGCCCCTAAATCAAGACGAAGTTGACCATCGGTATATAAGTAGGCTCTCGCATCTGTTTCAATAAAATAAGGCGCGGTGCCGACAATACCTGCCATCACCGCCGCGTTATCATTTTCAGTATCGTAAGCAACACCAGCTTCACCATTCCAGAAAATGCTCAGTGGTTTCCAATAAGCAAGCGAGCTCAAGCTATCGATTTCTTTATCATCTTTAGTCTGAGCACTACCTTCGGTACGTAGTCTTATACGATTGCTATCAGTACCATACCAACCCGTCGCCTCAAAGTTGATTTGGTCTTCATCAAACTGATAGCCCAAGTCGTCTACTGACACTCCCCATAATGGCATGCTGCCCATCATCATTGGCTTACCATACTGTCCGTAGGGAACCCCATTTGAATAGTCTGGACTGCGAGCATCGGCTGGTGGCTGCCCACCTTGCATCCCTGACATATCCATGCCACTGTGATCCATACCAGACATATCACCCGACATATCCATGCCACTGTGATCCATATCAGACATATCGCCCGACATGTCCATACCACTGTGATCCATACCAGACATATCACCAGACATATCCATGCCGCTGTGATCCATACCAGACATATCACCTGACATATCCATGCTGCTATGATCCATATCAGACATATCGCCCGACATGTCCATGCTGCTGTGATCCATACCAGACATATCGCCTGACATGTCCATGCTGCTATGATCCATATCAGACATATCACCTGACATATCCATGCTGCTGTGATCCATACCAGACATATCGCCTGACATATCCATGCTGCTATGATCCATATCAGACATCTCAGCAGCAGTGGCAAAAGAGGATGTGAGCAAGACTAGCGATGACAAACCAATGAATGGCAGATTTTTCTTAGATATTTTCATAATAAGCCTCATATTTGAAGGTTTGTTAAACGACGGCAACTTCTCGGAACATACCAGCTTCCATGTGATAAAGCAGATGGCAATGCCACGCCCATCGTCCAAATTCACCCGTCACATCAAAGCTAATCTTTTGCGCAGGCTGCACCACAATCGTATGTTTACGTACTTGAAAGTCTCCAGATGGTGTGCGTAAGTCACTCCACATTCCATGCAGGTGCATCGGGTGATTCATCATCGTGTCATTGACTAAGGTAATACGTACGCGCTCGTTAGGCTTAATATTGACAGGCGTTGCATCCTTAAACATGACACCATCCAACGCCCAAATATAGCGCTCCATGTTACCCGTTAAATGTAGCTCGATCTCTCGGGTAGGCTTACGCTGCTCTGTAAATATGGCCTCATCGACAGAGCGCAGCTGACTATAATTCAGCACGTCACGATTGATATTGCGCAGGTTAATACCGGGATCATCGAGGTTCATACGTGGACTGTCGACACGCATGTCAGATTTAAAGTCATACTCGGTCTTGGCGTGTTTAGCTTTGTAGCCTTTGTCACCCATCGCACCCATCATATCTGCCATGGTCAGCCATTCGATCTTGTCCATAGCAGGTATGGCAGCTCGCGCACCTTTTTTGGTTGCAAGCGTGGTCGCGACATAGCCCGAACGATCGATATTTTGGGCAAATATGGTATGCGCGTCTTGAGTCGGCGTGACAATGACGTCATAAGTCTCAGCAACGCCAATACGAAAATCATCAATATCGACGGGTGCGACATCATTGCCATCCGTTGAGACGACGGTCATCTTCAGACCTGGTATACGCACATCAAATATCGTCTGTGCTGAGCCATTGATAAAGCGTAGTTTGACGGGCTGTCCCGCTTTCACTAGTTGTGTCCAATTGGCTGCTGTGGTCTTACCATTCATCAGATAGGTAAAGGTTTTTTCACCAGACAAATCCGTGAAATCTGTCGGCATCATGCGCATCTGATTCCACATTTTGCGCTTGTCATGAGCAGCTTCTAGATTTGTTGCTGCAATATCGGCCAGCAGCTTTTTGAAGTCTGGTAGATGATAATTGTCAAAGTCTGCACGCTGCTTTAAAAGCTTCAAGAGATTATGCGGATCGCGGTGCGTCCAATCACTCAGCACGATTACATGGTCTTCTTCGATAGGATGACGTTCGCGACCTTTAGGCTCAATAACGATAGCGCCGAGCATACCAGTTTGTTCTTGGAACCCGCTGTGTGAGTGATACCAATAAGTGCCTGATTGCACCAGTTTGAATGTATAGGTAAAGGTACTGTTCGCAGGAATACCATCAAAGCTAATACCTGGCACACCGTCCATCTCAAATGGAACGAGCAAACCATGCCAATGGATAGAGGTTGATTCATCCATCTGATTATGAACACGTATCACTACGGTATCGCCTTCACGCATCTTTAGCGTTGGCGCTGGCAGCGAGTCATTGATGAGTGTCGCCATGCTCTTTTTACCGTTCACAATAGCGGACTGTTTACTGACGTATAAGTCAAACTCTGTACCGGTTAGGATGGGTACGATATGGTCAGCTTTATCACTGTTGACGGCTATATTTTGTTGACCTTTACCGAGCGCACTATTGGCAATAGACGGCAGCGTAGATAGCATGGATGCCCCTAACAAAGTAGAAGATCCTGTTAAGAAACGCCTGCGATTGAACATATTCTTGTTCATAATAATTTACCTAACTTAATCCG
>NZ_CAJHBL010000009.1 GCF_904846625.1 Psychrobacter sp. JCM 18900 | reverse complement strand
GGTTCTTATTTTCTATAGAGGTGATCAAAGATTTTTTCCTTCTATCTAACTTTGAATACATTCCGATTGCTGTATATTTCTTCATTAGCGTAGTTATACTCTTCTTTATTACTCAGTTGATATTATTAACTTTAGTAGGAATAAACTATCTTGGTTATAGTGCATTAGTAAATGAATAGAAATAGATTATGCTCCAGTGAAATCAGATATTCAAAGCGATAATAGAGCTAATAGCCTACCTAGAATAGACTAAGGTGGTAAAACCACTTTAGTCAGCCTATCATTAGGCTATAGGCTAATGATAGGCGATTGAATGAATATTGATTGATTGCTGAATTTGAAGTGTGAAGTTTTGGGCAGTGAGATAAATAACCGCCTTTACCTGTGCAGAAAGTCTTTTCTTACGATGTCCGAAAATCATTTTTTAAGCAATAAAAACCCGCTATAGTTAGTAGGCTATTTTACTAAAAATTACTTCTATGTCTGTTAACGGTACTATTTTAATTGGCACAGCATATAACCATTGCATACCGCCGTCACAATAGAAATATCCGTTCTGATATTTTACGATGTAAGCTGTAAAGTCGTTGCCATTTAGATTACTTGTTGCTTGTTTATCACTATTATCATCAACAGCACACCATATATTTTTATAATCGTGCTCTAGCATGGCTCGTGTTAAATTACTTCCTTGTAATTTATTATGCATGATACATTTCATCTCCAAGCAGTGCCGCAATAAGTTCCCACAGTTATAGCAAATAAACAATATTTTGTATATTTATAATTATAAATATAAAACTTTGGATAACCCCCCCCTTATTTTATAGTTTAGTTCCTACACAAGGAACTAAACTAGCAGCCACAACCTTTGTTATCAGTGACTATCAGTAATTGGCTTTTGAAATATACCGCAAAATATACCGCAATCTTACAAGGTGACTAGCAGTGATTTGTCTGTTTAGTTCCTATACTAGAACACAAACTGTCGTCTGTACGTCCAGTGTTTACGGTGTTTCTTGAATTTATTTATTCTCAATACCAACAATAATACCAACAATCGCTTTTTGTTTTGCCTGATCGTGGTCTGTTTTGACGTTCACCATCATGGTGAGTGAGTGTTAATTTCTCGAGGTCATCGAAACGGTGGTCTCGTTTAATGTCCCCACTTTTGGGGGTGTCCTAAATTCTACGATACCCGATCACAATCTGTGACTTGGATTATCCAATCACCATTGGTGACTAGGGTGTGAACTTCTTAACGTCCAGTTTTGGACAGTGAAACACATAGTCCCCAGTGGGGGTTATGCTCAATAAATCGTGATCGGTGCGCTGTAGAGGCATCGAACTGTCGGCTGTGTCCCAAGTGTTTTCGGGGTCTGTGGGTTTTTCCGATGTTCTTTTAACATCATTTTTAACATCGATTGGCTGTTGCTACTGCTCAAAACATAGGGGTGACTTGTCGCGAAACTACTCACGCGCGCGTACTGTTCCATTAACTATGCTCAACCTGCCTTGTTACTTATCCGCAAATTGTTTTGAGACGGTTTTTTTCTGTGCGTGTGAATGGTGGTGGTGTCCAGTGATATGAGTGCCTGATTGCTCGCAATGCCCCCCTCACTTGTTAAGAAACTACTTCTTTTTGTGGACTCCGATAACTCATCAATCAAGCATTTTTAACCCCATTGGGTCATCTCTTTTGTCTTGTCTGCGTTCTAGTGCGAACCCACCGCCTAGCAATTTTGATTTGCTCATGGTGCATGACAAGGCGGTCTTGTAGTCATCATCATTCAATGCCATTTGCCGTACCTGCTCGATTTCATCAAGTACGCTGTCCAATGTGATCGTGTCGCGTGTTCTGTCACTCATAGCTTATGCTGCCTTTTATTTTGTCTAACATTTCCATTGATGCACCGCATATCTGCCTCACTAGCAAGTCATACTCATTCAATAGCTTGTAGTACGTGCTATGGTGCATTCCTTTGGGTCGTTCACCGTAACCATGTGCTATCCCTGCTACCCAACCTAGACGCTGCCTGATTGCATTTGCACGACTGAATAGGCGGTCTATTGGTTGCTGTAGCTGTGAACCGTAAGGAGCGTTCAGGCAATGTCTGCAGACGTAAGCACCTGCACAATACAACACTGATACTCGCTTGCTGCACGAAGGACATAACCACCAATGGCGGTAATTGCCATAGTTGCATGGTGTTCTTGTCAGCTGCACGGAGTATCTGTAAGACTTGCCACGATATGAGTAATTTAGCTCAATGCTGCTTGCCTTGACTGATTGTCTCAACTGGTCACGATAGGCTGCTATGCTCAATCGAGGGTAATTGCTCAGGCTCGAAGTGGTCGCTAGTGCTGCCATGTAATTCCCTCATATCTAAATCATTAAGCATATTAAAGCCGCTTGCTGCTATCCGTGCGAGGTATTCATCACCTGAAGTAAATCCTTTTTCGGTCTTTGGTGGTTTTCGTTGTGGCTTATCGAAGTAAGTTGTTATTGCTTTGTCGGTTGTCTCGAATATCTCGCTTACATCTCTTTTTGGTGAGTTGCTTATCCTGCTTGTTGAATAGTTTTTACCTCTTTTTGCTAAGTGTTTTTTGTCTTTGGTGCGCTCTTTTGCTAGGTAGGACATATGCCTGAAGGCGGTATTGTAGGCAACCTTATCCCCTCGTTCTACCATGTGAAAACAGTCATCAAGATGTTCAGGTACAGAGTGATAACCCAAGTGTTGATAGCTCTTTGCTAGTCGAACACTCTTTGCAGTTATGGTTCTATGGTCTTGTGTTTTGTCACCGTCAATCATAACAAACACGTGATAATGTATCTTTTTGGACTTGCATAACTCACGACACCAAGCGAACCCTAAGCGACTAACCTTGTATTTCTTTTGAGCCCACTTTCTCATCTTGCGTATGTAATGACTCATCACCGCATTGTCAGTGGGTCTATAATCTTGCTGCAAGTGAATATCTACCCTCACTACTAGCACCTTGTTATGGTGTGTCAACATAGCCATGAGTTGAGCATCAATGCGCCTCAACATCTCAGTGTGGCAACCTTTACCCTCACCTTGCGTATTGATCGGCAATAACTTACCTCCGAGCTCAATCACTTTGTCGAGAGTCACATCACAATCTTGCATAAGCGTCCTACCTGACTTAATTAGTTGCTTTGAGGTTTCCATGCTCTTTGAGTGGATCACATGGTGGTGGTTTTAAGGATAATAGTTTCTAACCGAGTAAAATCTGTTCATCAAGCCCACGTAAACAGTGCTGCGAGTGAGAAAAAATAAGGGGGTACAACTAACTTTTTGTCACTGCGTAGCATAGATAAATAGTCCTTTTACCTGTTCTTATTACTGTATGCCCTGTGGTGACGTTTTAGCCGTCTGTAGTACCTCACTATCAAAAACGATTTACGAGGCTGTCAGCGTCAATCTGTGAGCACGTTTTTACTTGTCTTTGCTCTTTGATGGTTGGTAACCGACCTTGCTCAGGTGCTTGCTATACTTTTGCTGCTTGTTTGGGTCTGCTAGGTCATTGGCAATCAACTGTGCGTATTCATACGTGCTTGCACCCATTGGCGCATTGCTGCCAAGTTCAGGCAATGATGCTAGCTTTTTGCTGAACACGTCTATCTGCTTGTCCGTCATCTTGATATAACCGTCATCAATAACAATCTGCTTTGGTGCTGCTTTTGACTTGAACGTGAATGACATGGCGGTAATAGTGCGACCTGTTTTGTGCTGCTCATACTTGACGGTTATGTCCGTATGTTCGTTGATCTGCTTGATAGCGAGGTCAATAACTCTTATTTTGAAGTTATACATTTCTTTGTATTTTTCAGGCTCAACGCCTAGCTTTTGCCGTAGGTCATCAATCTTGTATCTTTGCGTCACGCCATTATCACGCCATTGGATTATCAGCTCATAGAGTCGAATAGCGTAACTACTGCTCAGGTTCGCTACTTTCTCGATTTCATAGCTAGTGAAGTGGCTTTCGAGTCTTGTTATCAGTGGGACAACATCAGACGTGAACCGCATATAAACAATACCGCTATCAGGCTCAACGCCTATCTTATCTACCCATCTACAATGAAATGATCGGTCTTTGCCGTTCTTTGGGTTCTTATCGTGGTAGGTGACATAGCGGTCAAACAGTCCTTTGCTTGCGTCCTTGACGACTGTGTAAGCAGTCTTGTCATTCACTCCGAACTGTTCAGCATAGCTGCTTGCGTGGATTTTCAATAGGCTGTCGTGCGTGATGCCTTGACCTGAATTGCGAGCCTCAACGATTGCCAATAGGATTAGTCGTTGTTCTGCTAAATCGAGGGTATAGCTTGCTTGTATCAATGCGTTATCTTTGACGACTAATTCAGACATGGTGACGACTTATTATCGAAGTGGTTTTAGTAATCATAGCACAATTAACTTACTTTGTTTGTCGATGTAAGTATTGGTGCGATAAACGTAAGGGTATTGGCTGAAATTGGTGCGATAAACGTAAGGGTATGGTGCGATAAACGTAAGGGTATGAACGCTACAGCCCTTTGTTTTCAATGGCTGTCAGGGACTCTAAAAGCTCTTTTAAAAGCTAAATACTTAAAAGCACAAGAACTCTTTGTTTGATTGTTGATAACTCTATTTTGATTTGATGACTAAATCAGGCTCAGAACATCATCAAAAATTGCTTGATCCATGACTGGATAGATTGACTCAGATTTGAATTATCTGTCACTGGTGAAGTCGGCAACCAAGCTCAGTCGATCATCAGTTAATACCTGATTGCTGAATTTGCGCTGTGAGCGTCTTTGATGGTTCACTAGGTAACTTAGTACCGCTTTACCCTTAGAATTGAAATTTGAGCCACTCAGACGGCAAATTGGTATTGTTTTAGCTCATATCATTAGTGATTAGTTTGACTATGGAATGACTAGGTAATGAAATTATCAGTCAATTATCACTTAGACTTATTATTGATTGTTCATTGATAATATGGTGATTTTCCTATCATTTGATAACCAAGCGAAGTCTATTGATAGACGGATTATCATTTACTGATTTTATGATTTGGGTATACCCAAAACATAAAACTTCTAAACGATAACCTATCTATCATTTGACTTTTATTTGATATTAAATGATAGTAATATCTTGCTATTATCAATGAACATCAATTATTAAGTCTAACTGATACAAAGAGGTATTATGACCGTTCGTATTTATGTGAGAGCCAGCACTAAGGATCAAGACGCTACTAGAGCATTAATAGATTTGGTTGCCTTCAGTAGCCGCTATGGTGATAGCTATGTTGATTACGTTGAGCACTTCAGTGGTACAAAGCTCGATAGACCAATCTTAGCTAAGTTGCTAAAGGACGCCGAGCAAGGCGATATTTTATTGGTTGAAAGCGTGGATAGATTAAGCAGACTATCTCAAGATGATTTTTCGATTCTAAAGCAGCGTATTAAAGATAAGGGCTTACGATTGGTGGTGGCTGATCTACCAACCACACATACGATGAGTGACGGTATGACAGGTGAGATCCTAAAAGTGATTAACGATATGCTGATCGATTTATTAGCGACCATGGCAAAGCTTGATAATGACAAGCGTAGAGAGCGCATTAAACAAGGATTGGCCAACAGTGGCTATAAACCCACTGGTAAGAAAGCCAATACCGCAAAACACAATCGTATTAAAGCATTGGCTAGTCAAAACAATATGACAAAAGAAGAGATCGCTAAGGCGGTTGGTGTTGGCGTAGCTACCGTTTATCGTGTCTTAAAGCAGGTCAATAGCTGAGGTATTTTAAATATCGACTCAACGTGACCTTTGGTCTTGATTTAAAGGCATCGCAACGTCATAAGAAAATCGTTTTAATGCAATAAGGCTTTATAATAATCATTATATTGCATTCATAATTGTTTTTGCGCAAAATGGCTTATCTATAATCGCTTGAGCCACTCATGATGAATACCCCTATCTCAGATCCTATTGGCGCAGCATGGCTTGTCCGTTATGCCAGCATAGAGCTGGTTTCGCCTTTATATGTCAGCAGTAGTATCGGTGGGCGCAGACAAACCTATAAAGACGGTGACGTCATTCATAACGCTTATCAGGAAACCGCACGTCCACTGGACACTATCATTGCGCACTTACAGTTTCACATGCGTCATGAAGTACTGAATTTAGAGTTACTGGTTCGTCTATTTGAGCAGATAGGGGCAAATGACGTGCAAGCATGGGTAAACGCTGAGCCGACAGGCAGCTATGCCCGTAGAATGGCTTTCTTGTATGAGTGGCTCATGGATAAGCATTTAGAGGTACCGAGTAATATAGGCGGTAACTATGTGGATGCTTTGGATACCAAGAAGTTGGTTACTTCAAGTCCTTCGCAGGTCATCAAGAACGCTCGCTGGCGTATCAATGACAATCTAGCAGGAACCCGTCATTTCTGTCCGATGCTGGTAAAAACAGAGGCCTTTACGCAAGCAGCTGCACTCGATATTGCCACAATGGTTGACAAACTTAACGATGAATTTGGGCAAGACTTACTGATGCGCGCCTCCGTATGGATGACCCTACGAGAGAGTAAAGCCAGCTTTACTATAGAAGGTGAGGGAAAAGAGTTAAAACGCATTGAACGTTTTGCCGATGTGATGGCACGGCGTACCGGCACCGGTGACATTCCGCTTGATCCTGAATCACTAGCAGAGTTGCAACAAGAGATACTCGGTAGCAAAACGGTTATCCAGCAGTATGGTGTCCGTCAATCACCAGTTTTTGTGTCGCATACTCAGGTCAATGGCTTTAAAGAAATTGTGCATTATATTGCTCCACCAGCTGATGACATTGCTGATAAGTTAGAAGGATTACAGGTATTTATGGAAAAGACTGAGGGACAATCAGCACTGATGCGTAGTGCGGTTGCCTCCTTTGCCTTTGTATATATTCATCCGCTGGCGGATGGCAATGGCCGTGTACATCGCTTTTTAATTAATGACGTCCTCAGGCGAGACCAGGTCATTCATGAGCCGATTATCCTACCTATATCACAAGCCATTGCCGAGCATCCCTCAGACCGGCATGCCTATGATAAGATTTTAGACCGTGTCTCTGTGCCGCTCATGAAGCAAATCCGTGATCATTACAGCTTTGATAAACAGGCAGTTACCTACCCTGATGGTATTCGCTCAAACTTAAATTTTGGAAATACTCACCTGATTCAACCTGCATGGCGCTTCATGGATCTAACGCCTCACGTTCAGTACTTATCAGGACTGATTGCTCATGTTATTGAAAAAGAGATGCATAACGAGTCACAGTACCTAAGAAAGCATGACCATGCACGACTGGCGATAAAAGAGATTGTTGAGATGCCCAACAGCTATGCCGATAGAATCATTCGCAGCATGCTACAAAATAAGGGTGCTAAAAGTAATAAGCTACTGAAGGATTATCCGTTTTTGGCAAATGATGAGGTTTGGGACGATATTTTCTCTATCGTTGTAGAGACCTTTAAAGATGAAGCAGATGGTTTGAATAGTTAGACGAACCCTGCTATACGCAGGAAAGTCTGCCTTGATAATCAAGCTCAAGCTAGTCTCAATATTATCGTTCCAATGATGATTCGTTTGTAAAACGATTCGGCGAAAATACCGTAGCCTGAAAAGTAATCAATATTTTTCTTGACCCTATTCAAGCTAATAAACTACTAAAAATAGAATATGTTAAAGGAACTTTGATAACAGATTACTTTTGTTTGACAAGAATTATTACAGCTCCTAAAATTTGAGTATTTGAGTATTTGAGTATTTGAGTATTTGAGTATTTGAGTATTTGAGTATTTGAGTATTTGAGTATTTGAGTATTTGAGTATTTGAGTATTTGAGTATTTGTTTAGCTATAACAGCTATCAGCTGACGCGAACACTTAGCTGTAGCTTGTATTTCAGAATAGCTATGCCCAGATTTTAGGAGGCTAGCAATAATCTTACGCTTTTCGGTATCTTTCCTACGCCCTAAATATTTACCTTCTGTCTTAGCATGAGCAATACCTTGCACCTGACGGTTATGTCGATCTTTATAGTCCTTTCTAGCAATAACAGCGAGCATATCAAGCATCATCGAATTAATGGACTGTAATACGCTGCTCATAAATTCAGTGCTGCTCTCAGATTGAGGCGTCATATATGAGGTCGGTAGCTCTTTTGATACTACCCCAGATTCTTTTCTAATAGCATTCTTTTGAGAGTATCCCAATCAGCTTGGTTTAAACGTGCTAAGCGGTCAATCTGCTCTACCAAAATTATATCGCCTTCATAGGCATCATCGATCACTTACATTAACTGTGGACGTATTAAAGTTGCGCCTGATTCGTTTTCGACATAGAAGGCGGCAATTTTGTGATCATGATCAGTAGCAAACTGTATAAGCTCGTTTTTGGTACGCTTGGCATCTTATTCTTTGGTAGACGCTCGTAGACACGCTCTGATAAACATAAACACGTACAATAGTCTGTTATAAGTAGTTCCATTACAGCAGTCTATTTTAAGTCGTCTATTAATCGGTTTTTGATGCCTTTTAGATGGTTCCCTTGGGGTATACCCTACGATAACAGGAAAGCCATCGCGAATGACAAAACCTGTTTAGCTTTTAAACAAGACGGGTTTGTCGATAGTATGTAAGATAAGTTCGAAAAGTAACTGGAGTGTGAGGCTATTCATACTTGGTCTGAATTAAAGTTTTATTGTGATTAATTTCTGCTCAATGTTATTCATTTGTCGCCATGATGAGTGATGGCGGCTTGTGATTTAGTTAGGAAAAATAATCTTGAGTAATAAGATACGTTTGTGGCATTTGTAGCAGAGCTTGTTCTAGGCTTCTTTACTTACATTTTCCTGCAAGTTCTTTTTTAGTAAATGATCGAATATAAATGGGCCAAAAGGTAAGAGTGAGCCGAGTACGCCCGCAGGTATTGCCCAAAGAGGCATTTTTATTTTGATAGCTGAGCCTATAAGTATTATGATATAGGTAATAAACAACATACCGTGTGCCATACCGATGTATTTCACACCTTCTGGAATGTCCATCATATATTTTAGTGGCATGGCGATGAAGAGCAATAATAAGAAAGAGGTGCCTTCTAGATAGCCTATAAGGGTAAGACTTTTTAACGCTGTCTCTTGTTTTTTTCTAAGGCTGTGAATTTTTTCAATAGTTGGCTGAGCCTGTGACACTGTATTTTCCTTTTGTTATGATCAATAAAGAATTTATGGATTATTCAATGTCTCTATAATAATGGCTCTACGCAGAGCTTTTAAGTATTGAGTTTTAAGACCTAAAATGAGTGAGTACCTATACCAGTCATACATTATCTTCCAGTTCACATTTTATAAACATACTCAAGTATAAAAAGTATGTTTCCGTATAGAGTGACTACGACGCTAGTTCATTTTGTTTGTGATAATCGGCATCAATGTGCTTATTTATTACGCTTACTTTCTAAAAATATCATGTCAATTATAATCAATGCGACACCGACACAGACACCTATATCTGCAACATTGAAAATAGGATAATTCCATACATCAGCATAATGCACATGGATAAAGTCAACCACTTTACCAATTCTTAAACGATCGATTAAGTTGCCAATCGCACCACCAAGCATTAAGGCCAACCCCATAGATAATAGCTTGGCTGCACGTGGCGCTTTGATTAAATAAACCGTTAAAAAGATAGCCATTACAAAAGCTAAGCCTGAGAAAAACCATTTCTGCCAACCGCCAGCGTCGGCTAAAAAGCTAAATGCTGCCCCATAGTTATAAGCGAGTGTCCAGTTGAGAAATGGTTCAATGACCGGTACGGGGTCATTGAACGCTAATGTGGTTTGGGCCAACCACTTAGTCCATTGATCAAGTATTAATACCATTATCGCCAACAAATACCAGATAAAAGCGCGACTGCCATTGGCAACCATTTTTGGCATTTTGTCCAACTTACCTTTAGGTGTTATTGAGTTGCCTGAAGTCACGTACATAGCTTTAGGCGTATGATTCATGGTTTTAGAGTCAATCGATTGATGAGTACTACTCACAGCTATAGGTACTTTATTGTCAGCAATATTAGTACTAGCCGATTCAACGCTATTCAATTTAGTACTATCTAATCTGTCGGTAGATTCAGTCATAGTTGTTTTCTTTATCTATGTTTATACAATGAACAATGTTAAACGTATATGTTTTTGGTATACAATTATTAATCGCGCCACTTTCATAAACGGCTCCACTTACCGCTCTGGTTTTATGAAACTTACGGTAATAATTTTTTATTAGGGAATCTGTTGATTGATTTCAACATTAACCTGAGTCTGTTCAACGCTAATCATTATAGGATTACCCGATAAGTCGCCTGATTCTGCTATGGCATTACCGCTATGACTAATACGAGCAACGACTGCTAACTGAGTTTTGTCACTACGAGCTGAATTTAACGTGCGATCTGGCATCATCGCATCAAGATTACTTAAGCGGATACTAGCCTCACCTTGCTTGATAATACTAATGGGTAAACGTTTGGCGGCAAACGGTGGACCTCCTTTAACGTCACGTATCGCAACAAACAACACATCATCAGCTTTCACTAACGGTAATAAATTAGCGTTAATTTTCACTGTCACGTCAATACCTTCTAGCGCTTGCTTTTCTTGCGTGCTAACGTAGTTGCTTAACTCATCTAAGCTTGCTAAAGCTTTAGTATGATCACCTGGTTTGGCCACAATGCTGCCTTGTAAGCGTTTAATCCAACCTTGCGCTTGGGCAAAGTTACTACTACGAGTCTCACCCATTGCCATGAGCATTTGAGCCCGTTCATGCTGCGGATTCTTAGCTAATATAGCTTGTAATAGACGGCGAATATTGGCGTCTAACTGACCTTCATTAACAAAAAAACTAGTCTGAGCATAAGTAGTAGCAATCTCCTCGTTATCAGGTGCTAAACGATAGGCACGCGATAAGGCTTCTAACGCAGAGTCAGTCGCCTCCATCGATAAGAAAAGTTCAGATAGGCGCATCCAGCGATTAGGATCATCAGCGTTACGATGGACGTTGGTCTGCATAGCGCTAATCAACTGACGACCGTTTTCAGTCGCCCACTTTGGTGGCTTATCAATCTTAGCCGTCAATAGGTCATCAGCCACTTGTCCTACTTTGTCCTCGCTTGTCCACAAATCAAACACGGGCGTACGATTGCCTATTAGTAAGTACGCCATTGCAGCCAATATTGGGATCCAAGCTGCGACAATTAAACGGCTTTTGACATCAGGGGTGACCATAGGTGTTATCTGACGCTGCGCATCTAATAGCTGACGCTCCAGTTCCAGCTTTTGATTTTGATAATGGCTATTATTAATAGTACCGCTGTCTTTATCTGTTTGTAGCTCAGCTAAACGTTCGCGAAATACTGCAACATTAATATCTAGCAGTTGATTGTCTATTGGTTTGGACTGCAAACGCGGTGCTCGTAGCCATGGCATAATAGCAATTAGCGCAAATATAAGAGCAATCAGCAAGCTTAGAGCTACAAATAAGCCAAAAGTAGAAAATAGAGTCATTTTTTGTCCTCTATGCTAGTAATATCGTGGTCGACATTCTCAGCTTGCGATAATAGACGATCAAGCTCAGCCTTTTCCGCAGAGGTCAAGGCAGCAGTACTGTTCACTGTAACGCCGTTTTGGCCACGGGCGACAACTTGGCGGCGTTTACTTTGCCAAAACCAACCAACAATTAAGACGAGCAATAATAGTGGTGGAAAAAACCATAGGATCCATGTCGATGGTCGCATAGGCGGCTTGTAGCTAATAAAGTCACCGTAGCGCTCTTGCATATAGGCGCGTATTTCAGCATCACTACGTCTATCTTTAATTAAATCATAGACTTTTTGCTTTAGATCCTGTGCAATCGGTGCATCAGAGGCTGCAAGGTTTTGATTTTGGCATTTTGGGCAGCGAAACTCTTCTATTAATCCACGATACTGAGCTTCTTGCTGTGGTGAATCAAAATCGTATACGTCAATAGCTGCGTTTGCCGTCATGTTAAGCAGACACGCTAGTATTAAGCTTGCTAGTTTTAAAATTATATTGAGTTTTATTTGAGGAGCTCTTATTCGAGTAACGTTCATTTGCACATCTCCTCAACCTGAATGAGATCAGGACTATCGTTGTTCTTATTAGCCTCATTAAGTACGGTCAGGCACGGCTTAACACGCTGTTGCCAATTGGCTTCATTAATCTCACCAACAATATGCTGACGAATGATGCCATCTCCATCCACAACAAAGGTTTCGGGCGCACCAGTTATGCCTAAGTCTAGAGCAAACTGACCCAATGAATCCTGAATAGACATAGAAAATGGATCACCGCCTTGGTTTAAGTAACTGAGCGCATTACCAATCTCATCCTTATAATTCACACCAACGATATCAATGCCGCGCTCTTCTAGTTGCATTAAAAACGGATGCTCAATAATGCAAGTTGGGCACCACGAGCCCCAAACATTAAGTAAAAACGGCTTATCTGGCAAATTATTATTGGTGATAGTACGGGTAGTATCTGCTAATAACGGCAGCTCAAAGGCAGGAACCGGACGCTCAAGAGCGGTATTGGTCACAATGTCTGTTGGTTTACCTAAGCGCATGTACAATATAACTACCAAACCAAAAAAGAGGATAAGCGGAATTAAGAACCATAGCTTCATCTGCTTTTTTTTCATTGCCTTTGGGTTACGCTGCTTACTGTTTTGGCTATCTTTTTGCTCAGGAGTGTTATTCGACATAGTCATTTATTTCTCCTTTAGTGTCGACATCGTCGATGCTGAGATTGCCTGCTCAATAGCTACCTCATTGACTCCATCAGTAGCCAAACTACCAGTAACTAGCAACGGAGCTTTAACTTTTTTGATGCGGTATCGTTTATCAAGCATACTAATTAATCCACCTAGAGCCATGATAATTGCCCCTAACCAAATCCAGCGAATTAATGGTTTTACATAAATCCTTAATGCCCATTGGTTACTACCATCGGCAATAGGTTCGCCCAGTGCGACATAAACATCGCGCATAAGACTGGGGTCAATAGCGGCTTCAGTCGTTGGCATCGTGCTGATAATATAAGTACGCTTTTCTGGAGTCAGTTTCGCCACTTCACGACCGTCTTTGGATACCACGACTTGCGCTTGCGTTGCATCAAAGTTACTACCCTTTATTTCAAAAAATTCAGTTACTTCAAAATCGTAACCTTGAACATTGACTGTATCGCCAATACCCATTGCTACGTCACGCTCAATACTCAGGCTACTAGTAAAGGCTATGCCAATGACAGCAACCAATACGCCAATATGAGCAGTCTGTTGACCCCAATAGCTCAGACGCAACTGCCGCAAACCGTTAAAAAGATTAGGCGCATTCTTAGTTTTATCTTTAAAATCAACTGCCATCCATAGCAGTGCCCAAAAGCTAACGGCTAAAGTCACACCAATATTAAGCATAGACGATGGATTAACAAAGTAAGTAATAATGGCAGCTAATACTAAGCTACTAACGGCGATGACCATGCCTATACCCAGTAGTGGACGGGTGTCTTTTTTCCAGCGAATATTTGAGCCCATACCCATAGCTATTAATAACAGCCACGTTAAAGGTACAAATAATGCATTAAAATAAGGAGGGCCAACGGACACTTGTCCTAAACCAAAGGCATCAGCGATAATAGGGTAAAGGGTGCCGAGCAGCACCACTAAGGTTGCAATCAAAATGATGGCGTTGTTGATCACTAAAAAGGACTCACGTGAAATCAGCTGATATTGACTTTCAACGGTTAAACGCCAACCTCGAACGGCAAACATTAATAGACCACTACCGATGATAATGCCAAGAATAGCTAAGATAACCAAACCACGCGTCGGATCAGCGGCAAACGAATGCACTGAGGTAAGGACTCCAGAGCGTACCAGGAACGTGCCAAGCAAGCTTAAGGCAAAGGCGAAAATAGCCAGCATAATGGTCCATGCTTTAAACACCCCGCGCTTTTCAGTGACTGCTAATGAATGCAGCAATGCTAAGCCGACAAGCCAAGGCATAAACGAGGCATTCTCTACCGGATCCCAAAACCACCAACCGCCCCAGCCAAGCTCGTAGTAGGCCCACCACGAGCCCAGTGCAATACCAATGGTCAAAAACCCCCAAGCCGCGAGCGCCCATGGACGTGACCAGCGTGTCCAAGCAGCATCTAAACGCCCTTCCCACAATGCCGCCATACAAAATGCAAAAGGTACTACCATACCCACATAGCCCATATATAACATGGGCGGATGAATAATCAGACCGAAATCTTGTAGGACAGGATTTAAATCAGCGCCATCGACCGCTAGATTGGGTAAGGTACGCTCAAACGGTGACGAGGTAAATATCAGCATCGTTAGCATCATTAACTGTACACCGGCCAAAATAACTAATACCCGCGCACGCATTGATAACGGCAAGCCGCGACTAAAGTATGATACCAGTGCACACCATGTGGCCATGATGGTCATCCATAGCAGCAAAGAGCCCTCGTGTCCGCCCCATGTCGCCGATAACTTATAGTACCAAGGCAACAGCGTATTGGAATGCTGCGCGACGTAACTGAGGCTAAAATCATTATAATAAAAACCTGCTATCAAAGCGCCAAATGACGTTATCATGGCGGCAAACTGTGCCCAAGCTAAGCTAGGGGCTAGTCGTTGCCAAGCAACTTGGTTATGAATAACACCAATAGTTGGCAGAATTACCTGCAATAACGCCAATACAAAAGCGGTAAGCAAGGCAAAATAGCCCAATTCTGTAATCAACATACGGTCTAACCTTATTTACTCTAATGCGGTTGCAGTTTACTGTGGCGGTGGAATTTTTATTATTAGAACCCACCCCCGAAATCTGCTGCTATCTCTAGTTTTTAATTGATTTCGAAGGGTTTTATTTAACTACTTTAGGCGGATTTACCAGTGGAGGCGCTCCCTTAAAGCGCAGTAAACGTAACGCATTAAGAGTAACGAGCACTGTTGCTCCAGCATCAGCTAGAACCGCAATCCATAGTCCAGTAATGCCGAATACGGTCGTGATCAGAAAGACGCCTTTGAGACCCAAAGCGAAAATGACGTTCTGATGAATGTTGCGCATGGTGGCACGTGAAAGTGCGATGAGATGAGCCATATCCGTAACACGACTTTTTAATAATGCGATATCGGCCGTCTCAATGGCCACATCGGTACCACCACCCATCGCGATGCCAACATCGGCAGTTGCTAGCGCTGGCGCATCGTTAATACCATCACCAACCATCGCTATTTTGCGGTTGTTCTTCATCTCGTTAAGCAGGCGCAGTTTGTCCTCAGGCAACAGCTCAGCTTCCCATTCCACGTCTAAATTACTGGCAAGTGCTTGAGCGGTTAAGCGGTTGTCGCCTGTTAGCATGACGGAGCGCACACCCATCGCTTTGAGCTGAGCCACACCTTCATGAGCGTCGTCTCGTAATTCGTCTCTTAGCGCGATTAATCCAAGCACTTCACGGTTTTGCTCATCGAAAAGAACAGAGACGGTCTTACCCTCATTTTGCAGCGCCTCAATTTGCGCCTGTTGTGTGGATGAAATCAATGCCTCATCGGCTGCGTAAACAGGCGAACCGATAGCTAGCGCGCGCTCCGCGACAGTTGCGTGTACCGCTTTACCCGCAGTAGCAGAAGCTTTGGAAGCCACAGGTATAACAACTTTAGCGGCTTCAGCATGGCTGACAATGGCTTCAGCAAGTGGGTGACTAGAACCAGTCTCCACACTGGCAAAAAGTGCCAATATCTCATCTTGACCTTGAGAATTCTGACCTTGAATACTTGAGTCCTCTTGTGTAAAGGCAACAACATCGGTCACGCGTGGTTTGCCTTCAGTTAAAGTGCCTGTCTTGTCAAAAGCGACCGTCTTCACTTGGCCGATAGTTTCTAAAGCACTACCGCCTTTGATCAGCAAGCCACGGCGCGCACCAACAGCAAGACCAGAGGCGATGGCAGCGGGTGTTGATAGTACAAGAGCACAGGGACAGGCAATCAGCAACAGTGCTAGACCGCGATACAACCAAGTCGACCAATCTCCACCCATGGCTAACGGTGGAATGATAATAATTAGTGCGGCAATAGCCATCACTGCCGGTGTGTAATAGCGACTGAATTTCTCAATAAAACGGGCAGTGGGTGCTTTGGAGGCTTGGGCTTGCTCTACCAGCTCAATAATGCGCGAAATGGTGTTATCGGCGGCTGTCTTTTCTACGCGCACTTGGAGCACACCATCGATGTTAATTGACCCTGCAAATACATTGTCACCCATCGTCTTGGCAACAGGAACAGACTCTCCCGTCACGGGCGAATCATCAAGGCTGGACGCACCTTGAACAATGGAACCATCAGCAGATACCCTATCTCCAGGACGCACCAGCACAAGGTCATTCACTTGTAATGAAGTCGCTGGAACGTTACGCTGCCCACCTTGAGCATCAAGTAAAATTGCACTTTTCGGAACCAGCGATGATAAGGCTCTGATGCCAGCGCGAGCGCGATCAGCAGCGATACTCTCAAACAGTTCACCGATTGAGAACAAAAAGACAACTGCTGCGGCCTCTTCAGCTTCACCAATGATAAGTGCGCCAAGCACGGCGACGGACATCAGCGTTTCAATTGAAAAGAATGAACCTGTTTTAGCCAGTGCTAAGGCTTTGCGCGCAAATGGAAAAACGCCTACAATCACAGCGATGGCAAACACCCATATCCCATAAGCGGGCAACAGTAGTGACAGTGCATAAGCGCTGCCCATCAAAATACCGAGGCCAACAACCTGTTTGCCTTTTTGAGTTTGCCACCATTGCTTATCCTGCGGAGCCATCTGATTGTCGCTGTCAATATCAATAGCCGATACAGTTTGTTGACCAGTATTGGCAGAGATGCCGAACCCTAGGCTTTTGATTGTTTTTTCGATATCACTAGCCTGAGTCGGCGCACCAGGGGCTAAATTTAGCTCTAGCGTTTCTGTAGCGAAATTCAGCTGAACATCAGAAACCCCAGGCATACGTTTCAAAGCTGTTTCAATCTTGCCGATGCAACTGGCACAGTCCATACCTTCAATATGATATTTCATAATAATTTACCCTTTGAATAATGATATTATGAACCCTATAGTGGCTTTAGAGTCAAGGTTATTTATCTACAGTTTCGTAATTTTAATTTCTCTAGCGCTAGTCTTTACAGCCACTTTAATTATTTAAATCATAGAGGTTGTTATGACAATCAAAATTGGTGAGCTCGCTAAACGCACAGGTGCCACAGTAGAAACCATTCGCTATTATGAAAAAGAGCGTTTATTACCCGAGCCTTTTCGTAGCGAAGGGAATTATCGTTTATATAATGAAGAGCACATTGAGCGTCTACAATTTATCCTACATTGCCGTACGCTCGATATGGCTTTAGATGATGTGCGAATCTTACTTGAATACTGGGAGTCGCCTGACAAGGACTGCGGCGATGTGAATAACTTGCTAGATGAGCACATTCATGCTGTGGAAATACGAATGGAAGAACTGATGCACTTAAAGCATCACTTGACCGTTTTGCGCCAGAAATGTGCAAGTAGTGCACCAGCGTCATCATGTGGCATTTTAAACGCGCTTGTCGATAACTCCTGTCATGAGTAATGATATCAGTAGTGTTCATTTCTGACGGATCAAATCATGAAAGGTTAAATACGCCCTGATGTTAAGCACAAAAAAACCCAGCAATGATATTAAGATCACTACTGGGTTGGAGGAAATAACAACTATGTTGTGCTGACTTAGAAAGTCTTATTTATCATTCATAGCAAGGTAGATATTACGATCTGATGCGGATGCGTCATCCACGTATTTTGAATCGCGCCATGTCGTATAAGCATAGACACCACTGTATGGGCTGATGCTGTTCTGACGGAAATCAGAAATCCAATTTTCGCCATCAAATATTTGGATATGGCCATGCGGGCGCTTTGATGAGCGATCATAGACAATAACATCACCTACTTGGGTTGGCATATCATTACTGATTTTGCTAAAACCTGCTTTATCAAGCGTGCCACGAGTGGCGTACTGATAGGCTGAAGGATTGGGTGTAAATTCATAACCAGCTGATTGTAGTGCTTTACGTACGTAACGGGCACAATATCCAGAGCTGCCAGATAAAGCCACTTTTGAGGCGCGAGCAGCAGCGATAGCGGGGGCTGAATTGCTGTCAGGAACTGTATTGACTTGCTGCTGTTGTTTTTCAGCGTATAAGCGGCTGTTCAGCGATGAAAGCTGATTCTCTTTTTGCTTAGCCTGCGCACTTAGGTTGCTAATAGCTTGACTAATTTCATCATTATTAGAAACATAAGCACCACTTTTGGTGCTATAGATGTTTTTTGATGAACCGTAGTTTGATGCCACAGAAGTATTGGTGATGGTATTATTTGTTTGAGAGATTGTGATAGCAGCACCACTCGTTTGTGCTATGCCCATACCCAGTACTGACAAAATCAATAAAGCCTGTTTCATAAATCTAATACCTACGGTTAATTCAAAATCGTCTGTTATCAACAACAGCGCAGTCAATTAAATCTCAATAACTCAAGTATATATATGTCATAGTGACTGATACTTCTGCTGCATATTATTCATATAAAAAATGATTATTGGCGATCACAGCTCATTGAAGTCTTACGAAGCTGTTACAAATCAAGCTGCTGACCAAAACACAAAGCCGACTTTAGCATAGGCTGTTTAGCCTGTCATCCCCCTTAAAAACCCCAAAAATACTTTTTTGATGTCGAAAAAATTGCTAATATCCCACATTTTACAATGTAAGTTTGTGTAACATGTACAGAATATAGCTGACTAGATTGACCACAATTTCTACTGTTTTATAAGCAAAAAAACGTCTGAGGGTTAAATCTATAATTTAGATTTAACCCTCAGACGTTTTTCTATTGGATGAAGTAATTACCCTATATAGGGTCTAACTAATTATTAAGATAATATAATAATTTATAATATTAATATAGATGTTAATTCCCTACTGGCTTATGTAATATTACGTAATTGTTTCGATACATCCTGTATATTCTTGTATTAACCCTTAGTTATTTATCTATTTTAAGGGTTAATAACCGATAAATCCGCTTACATTGTCATCAAAAGTTACAAATTCAAAGTTATTTTTAATTTTAAAGTCGCAATAGCTAATGAATTTTTTGATGAAGAATCATTTTATAAGCAATAGAACAGTCTTATACTTGCTTCATTCGCTTTTAACGCTAACACTATAATCAAAGTATTCTTAACTGCTAACACACTATAATTGCTGCTCTACCGATTCAATATCAGCATAAACTTGGGTCGTCCCGTCTTTATTGAGTTGCATAACCTGATAGGGCATGAATTTATTTTGATACTCCATACCCGGGCTACCAACAGGCATGCCAGGTACGGCAAGACCCATAGCTTGTACTGGCGGATTTTCTAAAAACTGCGCCATATATTTAGCGGGTACATGACCTTCAAAGACGTAACCATCAGTAGTGACTACAGTATGGCAAGAACGCATTTCATTTGGAACGCTGTAGCGCTCTTTAAATACGGCTAAGTCCGCAACATCTTGCGCGGTTGCACTTAGACCATTATCTTCTGCATGACTTATCCATTCTTTACAGCAGCCGCAATTGGCATCTTTATAGACAGTGGCTGAGACGTTTTTTAGTAGGTCTGGTTTACTTACTGATGTCATCATAGGAGTATTTATAACGTTTGGTTCAGCTGTCTTCGGAACAGTCACTACATCTTCAGTTGATGCCGATGTTGTGCTTGCATCAGATACGCCACTACTCGGTTGGCTACAAGCAAATAGTGATGAGGCGGCAAGTAATACTAACGTACTACGCAACCCCTTAGACAGATAACGATTGAATATAAGACTGGATTTTATTTTTAAGGGGGTCATAGTGCTCTCTCATGTACTGTAGATATTGTGAGCTATAGAAGGTCAAGTAACACTTCATATCGTTTGGTAATGTAGCATAATAACCCATCAAACGGAGTACGTAAATTTATCCATTGAGCAGTGCGGACTGGTATCATAAGCAGTTTTCATTTTGAAATGCTGCCTGTAGTATTAACAGGTCTATCCGAGTTTTGGATTTTGACTAAAAATTCAAAACTCATAATTTTGGATAATTTGCGATGCGCCTGTCTACTATTAATCTACAAAAGCGTTTGAGTACTCACTCAAATCAATTACCGCTATGGTTTACGCTAGTAGCAGCATGGCTTGCAGGGGCTATTTTTTTATTTGCGCTAGCGCCTCATGGGTTCTGGCCGCTAGCAATAGTGTCACCAGCGATTTTATATGCGCTGTTGGTACCAAATATGAGTGGTCGTCGCGCTTTTATTATCGGTGAAGCTTACGGTATGGGGCTATGGTGCGTCGGCGGCTTTTGGCTCTATACTGCCATCCATGATTATAGCGATACTCCAACGTGGCTCGCATTGATTATGATTGGATTGATGGGTCTCGGTATGGGACTGTTTCATGGATTTTTAGCACTAGTCTTTAACCGTATGGTAGGCAAACAACCCTTTTCATTTGCTGCTCTTTGGGTGCTACAAGAATGGTTAAAAACTTGGTTATTCACAGGCTTTCCGTGGCTGTTTGTTGGTTATGCATTTACTGAAGAGTATTGGTTATCGTCCTTAGCACCCGTTGCTGGTGTTTTTGCCGTCTCTTTTGTTGCCATACTATTGGCTGCAAGTTTAGTAGAGCTACTGCTTCGACGCAGTAGTTATGCCGTCGTTTCTGTACTGTTATTAGCCATTAGCACATCATTATGGCTGGTCAATCCGCAATGGACAAAACCTAAGGGCACACCTGATCTGTCAGTGTCATTGATTCAAGGTAATATTTCACAAGATATAAAGTGGCTGACGCAATATCAAGTAGAAACGCTAAAGATTTATGCGAAGTTAACGCGCACTGAGTGGGGACGTGATGTGGTGGTGTGGCCTGAATCATCTATTCCGATGTTTCAGGATGAGGCTGCGGGCTTTATTAGTGAAATGATAGAAATGGCCAATGCGACCAATACGACATGGATAACTGGTATCCCTTATAAGGATAAAGCGGCATTCAATGCCAGTACGGATAAGTATCCCCCATTTTACAATAGCGTGATTGCTCGAGGTGTAGAAGCGGAAGGCCTATACAAGAAGCAGCGTCTAGTGCCTTTTGGAGAGTATATTCCATTTGAAGGCGTGCTCGATATTTTCCCAAGTTTGGCCGGTAGTCAGGATATTAAGAGCTATAGTCGTGGTAGTGATCAGCAGTCACCGCTAAAGGTGCGTGAACACAATATAGGGACGGCTATCTGTTATGAGGTAGCTTATCCAGATACCACGCGTAAAAATGCCATCGATACTGACTTTTTGTTGACCGTCTCTAACGATGCCTGGTTTGGCACTTCAGCAGGACCATTGCAACATTTGCAAATGGTACAAATGCGCGCGCTTGAGAACGGGCGCTGGTTTATTCGAGCGACCAATACTGGTGTTACCGCTATCATTAACCATAAAGGTCGTATTGTAAAACGCGCACCGCAGTTTGAGCGTACTGTACTACGTGGTGAGATACAGGCACGGGTTGGTAACACGCCCTTTATGCTTATGGGAAATTATCCTATCTTGATAATAATAACCCTGTTATTACTAATAAGCTATTTTGGCAAAGGTCTAACCACACTTAGAAGACGAGGGTAATAGTAAACTTAATCATAATAATTTAATCAGCGTAAGTTTTTTATTTTTTCTAGGTAACGTCCTAACGCACGTAAATATAAAAGTTTTAAACTATTGATCACATAAGAACTGATTGAAAAAATTATGTTGACATAAGGCACGCGCCTCATACTTAAAAAGAGATAGCTATATACGGTCTATCATCTTTTAGTTGATACTTTCATTTAATGCACGCGATTTTTGATTGTCATCTGCCTTAGTACCAAATTCAATAGTTGCATGTTGTATATTCTGATGCGCCAAATCTTCCTTGATGTTTTCTTTCATAGTAATAGTCTCTTCAAACGTTATATCGGTCTTCGGTACAATATGAACTGTAAGAGCATTCTCAGTGGTACTCAAAGCCCAGATATGTAAATGATGAAAGTTTTGAATAAAATTATAGCTCTCTAAGATAGCAGTGATTTTACTGAGATCAACATTTTGAGGTACTCCGTCGATAGCAAGCTTGATACTCTCTTTTAGTAGACCCCAAGTCGATAACAGTATAACGACTGAAATAATCAAGCTAACTAGAGGATCAACGATATTCCAACTTGTATAGTAAATAATAATGCCCGAGATAACGACACCTACAGAGACCAATGCATCTACCATTAGATGCAAGAAAGCACCTTTGACATTAATATCGTCTTTTTGACCTTTGTAGAATGCAAAAGCAGAAACAGTATTTATAAATACGCCTATTAGAGCTGTAATAATAATAACTTTTCCTGCAACTTCCGGTATGGTATCAAATCGACCCAAGGCCTCATACGCAATACCTATAACTATTGTAACTAACAATATGGCGTTAATAAGAGACGCCATTATAGAAGCTTTTTTGTAGCCATAGGTATAAAGCGTAGTAGATGCTTTCTGTGCTAATTTCATTCCAATTAACGAGATTATTAAACTGGCAACATCACTTAAGTTGTGGCTAGCGTCTGCGATTAAAGCTAATGAATTAGTTGAGTAGCCCACTATAAACTCGATGAGCGTAAATGCAGAATTTAGACCAATCCCAATATAAAAAGCTTTATTCATATCTTTAGGGTTTGGAGCTTGATGACTGTGGTTATCTGAATTACTCATAATTTACCCTTGTTTAGGTTGCTGCATTTTATTAAAGGTAGAAAATAAGTTTATTGCATATTTTCTATATTGCACAGTCAATATTGCTCTAATACCGTAGACACACTTATTTTTATCAATAAACTGAGCCACAACTTGATTGTGTGTCCTATCTCTCCTTGGGCGAAAAAAGCGGATTTTACTGTAATCTAACTGGCTTACGTAAGCTTCTTGTTCTCATGTTCAAGCTCTTTAGTATGTGTAGCTTAGTCTTGAATGTTGGTTAGTATAGTTTCATTAGTGCGCTTTTTATGACATGACCACATAAAGGTGTAATCGTTTAATGCTTCAATCAGCATGCGAACGGCGCGTTCTTTAATCTCAGGAGTGTAAGTTTGTCTTTTAATTATCGTATTCTCTCAGAAAGATGATTTACCGCTTCTTAACAGCGCGTGTAAAACCTTGCATCTGACGACTAAGGCGGTCTTAATAGTAAACTACCTCAGTATTGTCAGAAACTTAACGTCTTGTGAGAATGTACTAAGTACTAATTGCTAACTTCAAAATAATTGAAATGCTTACGCTAAATGACGACAAAAAAAGCCTAAGCAATTTAACGAAGAATCAGATATTAAAAACCTAATCTGTATGACAAACAAAAAAATGCCTCTGGGAGTTGACTCCCAGAGGCATTTAGTTTTAAATGTAGATAACGGTTACAGTGTGCGTCAACACCCTGTAACGAACAAATAAGCACACAGACTGCGTTATTTGAACAGCATTAAATGCCCGTTTAGGGTCATTTTATCCAAAATCTGCTCTCATATCAACTCTATTTGCTATACATTTTAAAAACTGCTTGTTCGCTCGTTACATTTTCGTGTTGCTCTCTCTGTACCCGTTACCCGTCAAATGGGTGGCAGGCCTCGGTGACGACTGCGTTTGACATAAGGGTGAGCTCCCTACAGGGGTGACTAGACAAAGGATCAGAGCAACGCAATGAGTGGTTACTTGTGCATATCGTAGCGGTACATTGGGCGAACGCCCTTGCTAGCGTATGACAGTACAGTAGCGGTTATGAGCGTGTCTAGGCGGTGCTATCAGCCGTAATCATAACAGCCGTAGCTTGATACAGTGATACGGTCTTGATGACGCGATGGGCGATGAAGTCGGCATGACTAATCACATCAAATTCAAGGGATGCACTAAAGTGTTTGTGAGCATTATTATTATACTCATAATTGCTT
Source organism: Psychrobacter sp. JCM 18900 (assembly GCF_904846625.1). Taxonomy (GTDB): domain Bacteria; phylum Pseudomonadota; class Gammaproteobacteria; order Pseudomonadales; family Moraxellaceae; genus Psychrobacter. The sequence continues at coordinate 10,113 of NZ_CAJHBL010000009.1, read as the reverse complement.
TAGGGTGAGTGTTCCTTGAAATCTGCTCAAGGCTCCAAAATCAGCATAATTTTCACTTAGGCTATATACTATAAGAATCTAGAGAAAAATTTAGAATATTTATTATACAACCATCATTTATTCAGTGAGTCGACATTGTCATGGTTGATTCATAAGCTTAGTGTGAATAGAACGGGATTGACTTAGTTATTGTTAATAGGCCTCTATTACTAAGTTTAACTGATACTTTTAGTGTTAATTGTCTCTCGCATCTTTTTAATCTCTGCAGTCAATGAGCTACTCTTTTCCTGTTCTGATTGATAGTTAACTGAAAGCTCATCATACCGCTCACTCAATGCAGTGTACTCTGTACTAAGCAAAGTTCTCTCATGATTTAACGTGTCGTGTTGCTTAATCAGTAGCTGATGATTTGCTTCAATCTTAGCTTGCTTTTGAGTCAGCTGCTCATTGATCCCTGATAACTTATTACGTTCAGCGGTTATCGCTTTTAATTCTCCTTTTACCTCTGCTGTAAGGTTCATTATTTGGTTGTGCTCAGTAGTCACTGTTTTTAGCTCAACCTTGACTGCTTCAAGCTCTGTCTTCACACGTGTGATCTCTGCTTTATCGCTATTAGCAGTGGCTTCAAGCGTGGCCACCTTCGATATGTTGGCACTCAGCTCTTTTGACTGTTGATCAAAGCTGCTACGCAGGTCAGCAAGTTGAGCCTGAGCTGCAGCTGTTTTAGCTCGTTCAAGCTCCAGCTGGTGCTGAGTATCACTGAGTGTTTGCGTCAGCATATCCCGTTCAGCAGTCACTTGAGCCGCGGTGATAGCCGTTGCCTCTGCAGTTGCTGTGACCTCATCGAGCTGTTCTAACAAATCAGTCTGCTCACTCTCTAGTGTCTTAACCGCGTCTTGAGCCTCGTCTGTCTCAGCTTGCAACTTGGTTTTAATATTCTCTAGAGCCTCCCGTTCTCTAACCAGACGATCATTGGCAATATCAATGGCCGTTTGCCACATATCCGCGCCAAGCGTTTGTAAACGTTCAGCAATGCCACTTGGTAGCTCAACCTGTCTTAGCTGCTCTTCTTGTTGGTTATCCTGACGCCAAGACTTCATGGCTTCACTGATGGTCGTAAATGATCCACCACCCAGCGCCTTACGCACTTCTGCTAAAGTAGGTTTGATATCTTGTTCGTGCAGTTGATCAGCGGTAGCATGAATTTGCTGTGTAGTAATGGCCACAATTATTGTCCTTAATTTTGTATGAGTAAATATGTAGCGTTTGTATCATGTTGTATATAGTATAATACAATATACAACATGATACAATATAAGATATAAAAAAACCTCAAGCAATCTTGAGGTCATAATCGTTAGATTATGGCTAACAATCAATTAAGTACTCCTCTAGCGCATTATTATCATTTATTAATGATTAGCGCTGGTTTTTTTAGAGAATAATAGTGTCTTAATACTGCCAAGGCTAGCACCTAACCACCCAGCAATAGGATGTTTTTGTCAGTCTACGTATATTCTAAATAATCACGAATAGGACATTTATTGAAAACTGAAGAATCCGTCTTTAGTCTTTTGACCATCTCAATTGCCCACTCTGCCTCATTTTGGCCTGCTAGACTGGTGGAGCTGACCAGATGGTTATAATTGGCTATAAATTCTTTATTCAGAACAATGCGCTTTAATTGTGCGTCGCTTAGACCTTTAATTGAAAAAGGATTCAGATCACTCTTCAATGCTTTTGACTGCTTAGCCTCTACCTTGGCTTGACTGCTATCTTCAAAACTAAACACAATCTCACTCACCACCCGCCCTTTTTTCTTTTGAGCGTAGGTTATACGGTAAGGCGTGTGCGTATGAATATCACTGATAGCTTTATCTAATACATAACGTTTGAAATCAATATTCCTACCATAGCTATCAACGCAATTAAATTTTTCACGTAAATAGTCAACGGTATACGCCTTTTCTTTGTATTTTTGGAACATACAACTGGCAATCAGCTCAAATAAAATCATGCCATAACTACCAAGATTAATAATCCAATGTCGCTCCCATTTGGTAAATGGATTTTCACGATCGAATACTGATAGCATCTCAATCACTGTATCGGCCAGTATAATTTCTAACTGTCCCTCGTTTTCCTTATATTCGCACTGAACAAGCCAAGACACTCCAGTTCTATGCGTCCGTTCATTATTCTTAAAGTTCCAAAAAAAGAATGCTTTGTGCAGCATGCTATTAGCAACTTCTGCCAAGGTACGGTAAATACTTTTTTTGCCTAAATTATATTCACGGGCAAACTCTAGCGCATTAACCACAAACATTCGTTTTCTGGCATCAGGGTCTTTTTCTACATGCTTACGTACTAAGGGCGATAAAAACATAATCAGACGCCGCTCATTCAAGTCCAAATCTGAAATGGCATTTAATAAACGGTTTTGCATCACCAGCCATTTGTCACTGTAAATTGGTTTGGGCTTACTCTCAACTTGACTGACATTCTGTAATGGTTTGATTTCTTTAACGTCTGAGGTAATCAAATCAAAATTAAAATCAAATTTTGATTCTATGACAGGTTCAATAATAAGGATAGTGGCATCATTATCACCCACTGTCCTTCTTACATGAGCGGTAAGTTCATCGCGCTCTTGTTCGCTTAAATTTTTATCTACTTTGACCGTATAAGACTCGCCTATAAACTCTCGTAGGTTATTTTGGAACTGTGCCATCTCATTTTTATTCATATCGTAATATTTCGCTAGATTAATGCTTATGGTGAATAATAAACAATATTAGTGGAATTTACAAATTTACTTTCCACTAATACCGCTTAAACTTCCACCTTTAACCGCTTAAACTTCCACCTTTAACCGCTTAAACTTCCACCTTTAACCGCCTAAACTTCCACTATATAAAAATATTTTTCCGCTGTAGACCAAGTGAAGTAAGTGTCTGCGCCGATTTTCACCTTCAGGACAAAAGCTTTTAAAAATTATTAAAAAATAAGAAATATATTTTTGTTTTAAGTAATAGGAAAATAGGCAAAAAAACCGACGAATTTGAAATAATAATATGAGCTACCAACTGCTTTTAAAATTATTTAGTAGCTCAACCAGCTGTTGTCCGCTTACTTGATATTAATCCTCACTTTCATAGTCCGAATCAAGAGTCGACCTCTGGAAATCTTCAAAAGCACGATCAAAGATCTTTTGAATGTCTGCATCTGTCATTTTGGACAAAGCTGGTTTCATGTTTTCAGTCGCATTTTTTGTAGATAATTTGTCTTCATTTTCAGTAGCCATTATCGATACCTCTGTAAATACATCTCAAATCGTTGCTAGAAAGCCTAATAAGCACCCTTATACGCATTCTATGCTCTGTTCTATACACTGATAGCTAAATATATTTTAAAGCGCTTAAAACAGCTAAAAATCGCCTTCTAGCATTTTACTAATTAGAAGACGATTCAGTTGTACGGATGAATAGGCTATTGCTAACAGTAACAGTTATTGCGCTGCTGATTTGTCATCAAACAATGAACCGTACTCACTGTCTTGATTGTCTTTATGCGAAGTAAAACTGCTTGATACCATCTTAGCCTCACCTTGCATCTTATGAGCAATTGACTTTAAAAACTCACGGTGCTTTTTCAAACGGACATACTTTTCATTATCGTGTGCGTCTAAAAAAATGGCTTGCAGTTCATGATTGTCATCATCGTCTAATGCGTTGGCCAACCACTCCCCCAATATTTTATGTGCTTCAAGCCTGTCCTGATCAATCTCTTTTTTAAGAGCCTGCAATTGCTTAATCTTATTTGCGAATAAATCATCTGATATTACTGACATTACTTCATCCTTTTTTAGCCAACTATGATAGAGTTGATCCTAGCAGTACATACACAGGTATGCAAGATAGTAAAATACACAAGACCACATCGTTTCGTGGGCGCAGTAGTATTTTAACCCTCTGTTAAGAGCGAACTTAGGAGTTTATGTAAAAAAGGCCCACAAGGGGCGCTATTTTTTTACATAAACTCCGTCGTTCGGCAGGGGGCGAACCCCCTACAACCCCCAAAAAATTATCTCTCAATGTTGGGTTTTTTTGCTATGAATAATAAAGGGTTTCATCTGTCAGTTAGCGCCGTTAGTAGGGCGAAAAATCATAGCGTGGTGGCAAAGTCGGCTTATAATTCTGGCTCAAAACTGGCTGATGAGCAGTCAGGAGTCGTCCACGATTACACCAGTAAAGCTAAAGACAAAATCTTAAATTTAGTGGACAGTGATGGTACTAAATACACGCAAGTTATTGAGAAAAATGTGATGCATACGGCGTTGATAACGCCAACTCTTGCTGGGGATCTAGCAGTGACACGTGAGGGTTTTTGGAATGATATCGAACGCATTGAGACTCGTAAAAACGCTCAATTGGGTACTGAGATTGATGTGATGTTTCCTGATGGGATCACCGCTGATCAGCGTATAGTTTTGGCCGAGCGCTACGCTCAAACCTTATCTGATCGCTATAACGTGCTTGTCGATGTAGCCATTCATCGGCCACACAGTCACGAGAAACATGTGGGGGAGGTTGAAGTGGTTGAGCTGACCAGTCGTAACTTTCATGCCCATATTTTACTCTCAAGCCGTGAGATAGTAGCGGATGTTGAGGGTTATGCTTTATCAGCACGCAAGAATTGGTTGCAGTGGTCAACGGAGGAGCGTTTATCTAAGGGGTTAAACGGGCGCGGCGATGAGCTTAAATATCAACGCACCCTTTGGGCGGATATGGCCAATGAGCTACTGCCTGAGAATAAAACCATTAGTGAGAAATCCTACCGTGAGCTGGGCATCAGTCGTTTACCAAAAATGAAACTGGGTAAGTCACTATATAAGGATATTCTCAAAGGCAATCGTTCAGTGATTCATGAGTACAACGAGACGATTGATGAGATCAATGCTTACATTGAAAAAAATGGTCTGGTAATTGAGTATGACGACAAGGGACGTATTGACCTAGAAAGCAATGAACAAGAGGTTAACGGCGTCACAATACATTATAAAAAGCGTAAACCCTTTGCGCGAATTGAGCTCAGTAATATCCGCTTTGTAGATCCTGCCGCTGAACTTGAACCCGCTATTCCTAAAAATAAGAGTCAGACGCATAGTGATGCGGCCAATGATCACGCACTTGATGAGCTTTTAGCAATCTCAGCCAACTTTGTGAGTCAAAAAAAGATGGTACGCAGCGCCTTATTTTCAACCATTGATGCGCTGCATGAAGAGTTAGCGCACCAGTCTAAACAGATTATTACCATTGATAAAAACATTAAGAGTACCCAGCGGTTCACCGAGGAGGTGGGACAGGATTTTAGCGAGCCCCGCCAAAAAATGATTGAGCTTGCCCAGAAAATACATACGACAGAGCAAAGTGAGGCACTGAAAACGGCTTTAGTGTTGGTTGATCAATTTAGACAAGATGACACCCTACAAACAGGCCGCGCTGTTAGCCGCCTTGAAGAGCAGCTGTCACAGATTGATAAAACGATGCTGAACAATAAAACGGTTTTAAAAGAGCTTATTCCCCTTAACAATCGAGTTATTGATGATCATAAGGCGCTTAAGGCCACCCTAAAACCGTTTGCCGCAACGCTGAATAAGCTGGCTACTGACTTTAAATCGCTTGATGAGATTGATGTTGAAAAAACTGAGCTGCAGCAGCACTGGCGCGAGGCGTTTGAGGATTTGCAGGCGATCGAGGTAACGAGCAACCTTGACACCTATCATAAGTTCGCGGCACTGGCAGATCTTGATGTTGAGCGTTTTAAAGCGCTTGAGCAAGAGCGTGAGGCGCTGCGTGCTCTTAAAGCGGTAGAGATAGATGATACCGCTGAGGCACGTTTGCAGATGCTTGCATCTGATGTAAAGACATTTAAAACCGCCAATAATGAAGACATCAAACAATTAAAGCTGCAAATCAATACCAGTCAAAAAACCTATCAGCGCCTATCGCCGTTTTATGAGCAGCGTATTGCCCTTCTTGATCAAAGTGAAGCGGTGATTGTGCAAGATGATAACTTATACGATGAGATTACCCGTACCAAGACCACTCAATTGAACGCAGATCGGCTTGATGACTGGCGTACTCGTACCATGGCGCTCCAATACCAGCTCAACAAAGCGCGTGAGCAAGCCGAAACTGAGAACAAAGCTAGGCGTGAGCGAGAGGAAGCAGAGAAGCGGCGGCAAGAAAAACAACAAAAAGAGCAAGATGCTACTGCCCTTGCGCGTACCCGACAGGCAGAAGTCAAGGCGTATCAGAGCAGGTTTGATAATATGCTGGTACGGGTTAAAGACCGTATTGATAAGATCGACTTTAAAGCGATTGATACTACTGCCACTGTGATAGAGGCGGCTGAAAAGTTAGCTGCTGAGGCCCTCGTTTTAAAAACGCTTCAGCATACTGATAATGTCACCGCGTTGCAAAAGCGTTTGCGAGACATGGATGCAGAACGGGTGATGATAGACAGAGATACGTCGGTACAGACACTATTACAAGCGCTCGGCACGCTTTCTAGCGACCGTCATAAAATTGATACTATAAACGCGCTTAATGAGCGTTTTGAGCAGATTCCTGACATCCGCGTGGGCACGCAAAATTTAGCGCAAATCTTGGCCGCACAAGTGCTGGATATAGACAAGGCTATTCAAGAAAAAGCGCGCCATTACTCGTCACCACGCCCATTTTAGTTGTGATGATTACAATAATGAGTACTTACTATGAATAAAAATGACCGCACTGAGCAAGACATACACGATCAACTTGTTAACCTAGTGACTTCATTGACTCCGGTCATTGGGGCCTTGCGTGAGCTGATTAAGCGAGCCGATGATGCGGTAGCGAGGCGGCTTGAGCGTTCGCTTAGCGGTATTGATAGCAAGGTGAATGAGGTGTCTTCTGCCATTGAAGAATTAGGTAGTAGCGCAAGCACGACTTCGCAGGCATTGAGTCAGTATCAAGAACTCGTGTTAAAGCAGCTACAAGCGGCAGTGACTGCTTTTACTGACAATGAGATGCCGCGTCGTTATGATGACAAAATAGCAGGCATCATCACCGATATGAAACAGCAGATTGATACGGCTGTAGAGTCGGTCGTTACTGCTAAAAACGACAGCATAGAGGTACAAGTGAGTACCATGCAAGCGGTGGCTGACAAGCTTGGCGCAAGCGCTGACAATCTAGCCCTATTCACCAATCAGTACCAAGCTGGTCATAAGCAGATTATTGAAGATATTGAGACCTTTGAGACCACCACCAAAACGCGGATTGAGCAGGTTGAGGGTAGAGCTAGTAAAGACTTGGACAAAATTCATAAGTCCATTGAGACTATGAGTATTAAAAGGATTGCAGCCGTTGTCGCAGCGGGTACGATGGCTGTGATAATAAGTTTGGTGGCCCTGGTATTTTGGTATGTGCCAAGCTTTGATGAGATTGCAGAGATGAGATACCAGCAAGCAGAGCTACAGCGCGGCATCGATGAGCTTGAAACGGGGTGGAAGCAGGCATTTGATAACGCTCAAAGTCAGCAGATTATTTTGGCTTGTGATGTTAATGAAGCGCAGCCTGATGCAATCAGCTGGTGCGTTAGAGCAGACAGCAAAAGTGTTTTGAGAGATGAGAGAGGCTTTGTTTATTATAAAATAGCTGGGGTGCCGCGTGCAGAGCCGACTGAGTAAAGGCATATGGTAACAGTAAGCCATATTGCCCAAAAGTGCGTCTTCTGAGACATATAAGACTGAAAAAAGCTTGTTTGATTGTCGTTATCTTTGTCTATATCAAGAAGCCAGATAATGACACTTTATCTGGCTTTAAGGATTATTGTTTCTTGTTAAACAAGAAGTCTGTAAATATAAGCTAAAGCCATTACGCTGCTTGGTCAGTGTGAGCTGTGACCAACTCTATAAAAGCAGTTTCAAGGGTGCTTAACGCATGATCGTCAACGATAAGACCGTCATCTAGCTGTCGTTGCACCCAGACATAAACCGCTTCATCATTATAAAGAATGGGGTCAACACCAAGTAGGGTTGCCAGCTGTAAGCCTTGCTGTATTTGTAAGCTTAATAACAGCTGAGAGGCTAACGTTTTAGTCTGTTCACTAAACCATGTGCAGCTATTGAGCCGAGATAGATTGTTATTCATTGGTATTCTCCTATAGACCATTATATGCATATAATAAATAAAATGACTTACTACAGGTCAAATTATACCTATATTTTAATCTATTGCAAGAGAAAATAACCTTCTGTAGGTCTTTTTATTCGTTTAAAGACAATCACAGCTCATGACAACGTTATTTATGCTGGTGACTCACTGCTGTCCTCATTTATGATTTCGTATAAATCACCAACATTGATTCTAAGATAAGTACATAAAGACTCGATGACATCTAGATCAACGCGGGTGGCTTCTTCATGATACATGCGAGTAATGGTGCCACGATTGATGCCAGTATCTCTTGAGATATCGGCAATTTTAAGGCGTCTTTCACCCATGATGGTCGATAAGTGACACTTCACCATAGTGGTTCCCTCATTCATATTAGTGGTTTTTGATTGGTGAGCGGATTATAACGAATATGAGCGGCTAAAGTATTGCTTTTAGTAGCTCATATTGATACTTGATAGCTACACTTTATATGTTAGCAGTCAGTTTACTGGGGCATCTCAGTCTTTGATAAATTTATGCATTTTTATGAATATTATTCACATAGAAATTCAGTCGATATCAAAGATATAGTTATTTTTTAAAAATGTTGCTATTCATCTAACTATTGAGTAAAGTCTTAATAATACTCAAATACTCAAATACTCAAATACTCAAATACTCAAATACTCAAATACTCAAATACTCAAATACTCAAATACTCAAATACTCAAATACTCAAACTTAGGATTGCTCTATGAAAGTCATTGCTGTGTTGAATCAAAAAGGAGGCAGTGGCAAGACAACTATTGCCACTCAATTAGCTCGTGGCTTGCAGCTGCAAGGACATAGTGTATTGCTAGTAGATAGTGATCAGCAGGGCAGTGCACGGGATTGGCGAGCTGTAGATGAAGATAATCCAGTACCAGTGATAGGTCTCGATAGACCTACGCTTGATAAAGATCTAAAAAACGTCTCTGATAAAGAGTATGTGGTGATTGATGGTTCACCACAAGCAACTAGTTTGGCTTTATCTGCAATTAAGGCGGCTGATTTTGTATTAATTCCTGTACAGCCTAGCCCATACGATGTCTGGGCGACTAGCGATTTAGTAGACTTAGTAAAGCAGCGTATAGAGATGACTGACGGTAAACTAAAAGCAGCCTTTGTAGTGTCTAGGGCAATTCAGAATACTAATATTGGTAAGGATGTGGCTTCAGTTTTACTAGAGTACGGTCTACCTGTGTTAGATAGTAGAATTATGCAACGTGTAAGTTATCCAAATAGCGCAGCATTAGGCAAGACCGTGTTTGATACTGAGTCAGTGAATAGTAATGCGGTACAAGAAATGACAGCATTGGTTAATGAAATTAAAACATTCTTTGATAAGGAGTAAATGATGAGCTTAGCAGCAGGTCGTCCCAGCAAGAAGGTAAAAGATGAGTTATCTTTGTCAGACGTGACCGATAGTCCTCAAAAAACGGCACGAGTAAACTTTAACATTGACAAAGATAAGTATATTGCATTCAAAAAGTTTGCGCTTGATAACCGAAAGACAGTGACTGAGCTATTAACTGAAATGATTGAAGAAAAGTTGGTTGAGCGATAGGCATAAAAAATCCGATTTTTTATGCCTATAAAAAGGATATGTATAAAAAACTCAAAAAACTATACATATTATCGGATTTTAGGGCTGATTTTTGACAACTCCCATTCAGCCAGAATTTTTCATAGTGACAGACTAATAACGAGTATTGTTACCCTTGATTTGTTACTGTTAATCTATACGTAGTTGCGCTATCTATGCGCTATTTAGAAACTATCTTTTACTGCCTAACCTGTAGAAGCACAGTGCTTTCTACAGGTTAGCTTTTTTTAGTCCGATATTTCTACAGGTTAGCTTTATAAATAA
>NZ_CAJHBL010000008.1 GCF_904846625.1 Psychrobacter sp. JCM 18900 | reverse complement strand
GCTGACGACAATAGCGCGATGGCCCCACCTGATCCCTTCCCGAACTCAGAAGTGAAACATCGTAGCGCCAATGGTAGTGTGGTTCGCCCATGTGAGAGTAGGTCATCGTCAGCTCTCTATTCTGAAAATCCCCCGACATTAGCTTGTCGGGGGATTTTCTTTGTGCGCGGTTTGGTGACGGTGCTTGGTGTTGGAAAGTTTAGCGCTAGATGCTTCGGTCAAGAACTCAAACTTTCCTATGTACCATTTTGATGTGATATTATTTATTCACTTCTAGAATCCACAATCTCTCATTTATTTTGGAGCACATTATGGGCGTTTCACTCTACTATACTGCTGAACGTTCTACTCTCTTGACTCAACAGGAGCAAGAAAAGGTTGCATCAATAGTCGATAAATATAATGAAAATTTTGAGCATGCAGATGATGCAGAGACTTTTGATCTCTATGCATACGATGATAGTGAGTCAGAGGTCATATTAGCAGGAGCTACAAAGTTACCTGTTAGTCTAGATGTAGAAGATCTTATGTATACCTTAGAGCATTGGCTACAGTGTTTGACTAAGATTCGCCTTGCGGTAACTGATGCAGAATGGCATGTGCATCTAGATGATAACGATGCTGTATGGGTAGATGATAAGTGGCAGATGGAAGAATAGTGCTTCACCACTATTATGATTTGTATAACTGCCTAGAGCAGCTTCTATGAATTCATGTAGTATCTATATAAAAAAGCTCTCAACTAGATAACAGGCTGAGAGCTTTTTTATGAGGAATTATTTTAGTCTGCTTAATTTTTACTATTATCTATATAGACAATTCAAGTATCAAAAATATATCTATAATATGAATATATCCTCCATAATCTGCTCAAAATGATTTGACTTATATCATTATAGCTGCTAATTTTAAACAGTACTTTTATTACAGGTATGTAAAAAATACATCTAAACCTTGTAGACAATTTAATCTAGGATGAATCAAATTGTCTGCTCGTAATACCTTACTCCTATTCTCATAATTATCAAAAGGAATTGATAATGAAGTTAGCTCCTCTTTTTTCGATTGGTGCTTTAGCCGCTATTAGTCTTCTTGGCTGTTCTAACCAATCTGCTGATACGACTGATGGCTCATCAGCCACTTCTCAAGAAACTACCGTGCTACGGTTTTCGCATTTTTGGCCTGCAACCTCATCTATCAGTAAAGAAGTCTTTGAGCCTTGGGCAAAACAGATAGAAACAGATTCTGACGGCCGTCTAAAAGTTGAGCTGTATCCATCCGCGGGCCTTGCTAAAGCAGACGTTACTTATGAATCTGCTGCTAAAGGTACGATCGATATCGGTTCACAAGCGCATGGTTATACCAATGGTCGCTTTCCTTTGACTCAGATTACTGAGCTTCCAGGTTTATCAAATTCAGCAACTCAAATGGGCTGTATGCTACAGACCTTATATGATGATGGTACTTTGGCGAGTGAGTATGAAGATACGCATTTACTGTTTATGTATGGCGGTGGACCTGGTGCACTTCATACAACGGATAAGTTAATTCGTACGCCTGCAGATATGAAAGGTATGCGTATTCGCCGTCCTTCAGCTGTGGCAGGTGACATCATCGAAAGTGCAGGCGCTTCACCAGTCGGTTTACCTGCAAACGATATGTATACCTCTCTACAGCGCGGTGTCGTTGATGGTTTGAGTTTCCCTTGGGAAGCGGTAACAGCATTTAAGATTGATGAGATTACCAAATATCATACCAATATTCCTTTCTATAGTTCAGCGCTTATGGTCACGATGAACAAGGACAAATACGATAATCTACCAGATGATCTAAAACAAGTTTTGGATAAAAACTCAGGAATGACGTTGGCCAGTAAAGTTGGTGAGGTATTTGATAAGCATGACCAGATGGCAATTCAAGCTGCTAAAGATAAAGGTGATGAAATTGTCGAGATTCCTGATCCACTAAATGATCCAGATTGGAAAGGGCCACTTGAAAGAGGAACCCAAAAATATCTAAGTGATGTTAACGCTTTGGGTTTAGATGCTGATGGCGTCTATGAAAAAGCAAAAGCTGCCAGTGCTGCCTGTAAGGTCTAACCTATTGGAGGTGTCACATGGCATTTTTAGTCAAGCTCAGTGTTTTAATCTCTAGATTATGCCAGTTTATCGGTGGGGTGAGTCTCATTATCATTGTCCTAACCACCATGCTCGACGTCGTCGCACGCTACATATTCAAACTCACCGGCGGTGAGTTTGGCTTTACCGTCAAAGGCAGTGTAGAGATTGTCTCCTACTTTATGCTATTTGCATTACTAGCTGCCTTTGCCGCGTTTGTTGAACGCTCACAAATCATCGTCGACGTCTTCACCCAGAAAATGCCCCAGTCTATCAAAGGCTACCTTATGGGTATCTTTATGATGGGCTTCTTTATCATCGGCATCGTCTTTTCATGGGGACTCTACGAGAGCGCCATTGACGCCTTAGAGTATGGCAAAGTCACCCAAGACCTTCGAATATCTATGATGCCTATCTATATGGTTAGTGCATTCTTAAGCATCCTACTGGCCATTCGCTCATTGATCGAATCTATCAACATCTTTAAGACAGGCGAATTCTTTGACGCCGAGGAGACAGGCGCATGAGTCCAGAAATTATCGGTGCGATTGGCCTAGTGGTCATGATCCTGCTTGTCGTCCTACGCGTACCTGTTGCACTTGCCATGTTAGGGGTGGGTCTAGTCGGTTTTGGTGCGGTTACCGCGCCTAGTGGTGCTCTACAAATGCTTAAAGACATCCCAGTCGATGTCTTAGCAAAGTATGACTTTAGTGCCATTCCCTTATTTATTCTGATGGGCGTGTTTGCTACTCACTCGGGCATGGCAGGTAAACTCTTTGAAGCCACCCGAACCATATTTGGTGGGGTAAGGGGTAGTCTTGGTATTGCAGGTATTGGTTCATCGGGTATCTTTGCCTCTATCTCAGGCTCATCGCTCGCCACTGCCTCCACCATGACCAAAGTGGCGCTACCGCAAATGGAGAAGTACGGTTATCAGCCAGGCTTTGCCTGCGGTATCTTAGCCGCTGGTGGTACGCTTGGTATTATGATTCCGCCCAGTATTGCGCTACTGGTCTATGCCATCTTAACCCAGCAGTCAGTAGGTGACATGTTCATCGCTGGCTTCCTACCCGGTATGCTCGGTATGGTGATGTACTCACTTACCGTCATGGTGATGGTACGCTGGAAACCGCATCTAGCAAAACGTGGTGAGAAAACCACGTGGAAAGCCAAGCTACTGTCACTAACTGGTCTGATACCGTTTAGCTTTATCTTTATTGTGATTATTGCTGGTATCTTCTTTGGGTTATTTACTCCAACAGAAGGCGCCGCAGTAGGAGCGTTTGTCTCATGGGCTTATGCCTTTGCTAAAGGCATGCGTCTAGATGGTCTCAAGCAGTCATTGATTGAGACACTAGCACTCTCTGCCGTGGTGTTCTTTATGTTACTGGGTGCAGAGGCATTGGGGTATTTTATCTCAGTCTCACGCTTGTCTTATACCTTGGCATCTTGGATCGGTGGATTGGCGGTCAGTCCAATGATTGTCCTAATCTGTATCTTGTTCATGTATTTCCTATTAGGGCTGTTCATGGATGCCTTAGCGATGCTAGTAATCACGATACCTGTGGTATATCCCATCATTCTAGCGTTAGGGTTTGATCCTGTCTGGTTTGGCATCATTGCGGTATTGACGGTGGAGCTTGGTTTGATTACGCCGCCGATGGGGATGAATATCTTTGTGATTAAGGCAATGGCACCGCACATTAAGCTGTCCGATATGTTCCGCGGGGTGGCACCATTCATTGTCTCTGATGTGATTCGTTTGGTTATCTTAGTGATGTTCCCTGCCATCTCGCTTGTGCTGCTCGGATAGGCTGAATCTAAACCCTCATGTATAACGTTATTGTATACAGCCATATTGCTAATAAAGCAGTGTGGCTTTTTTAGTGTCTGATATTTTGACTAAGAATTAAGAGAAGGATATTTTACAAACTTACAATTTGCGATGCTGCATGATTATAACTTTTCTCAGTGTTATAAAGGCCTGTGAATGTAGTAAACTGGTTTTCACTCATTTTCCTATATAACTTTATAAGTAGAGATAGTCATGGCTGTCGATTTTAGTAATACGCTTATCGTCGCAATTTCTGCGACGGCACTTTTTGATTTGACTGAGTCAGAAAACTATTTGCTAGAGCTGCTAGAGCAACGACCTACAAGTGCTATAAAGGAATTTAGGGAGTACATGACCGAGCGTGAAAATGATCCTTTGAATATTGGTGCAGGTTATCCGCTAATTAAAGCGTTGCTAAACCTAAATAAGTATTCTGATAATAGCGATGGACGAGATTCAGACGTTGAAACACCATTGGTCGAAGTCGTTATCGTGTCAAAAAGTAGTCCAGACACTGGTATTCAGGTACTTAATGCAATTTTAGAACATGGTATTAATATCTCCCGTTCTGCTTTTGTTTCAGGTAGCCCTGTTGCACCTTATATCAAAGACTTCAACGTTGATCTGTTCTTGACCACCAATCGCGAGGATGCTCAGCAAGTGGCGGATGCCAATATCTGTGCCTGTGCCATACTAGACGCCACGCCTGTGAATACTTATGAGCTGGATACTGAGCAGCTGCGCATTGCCTTTGACGGGGACGCGGTACTTTTTGATGATTCAGGTGAACTGCTATACAAACAAAAAGGGCTACGAGCCTTTCATGATCGTGAAGTACAGATGCGTGATTTGCCGATTGAAAAAGGCCCTTATGCTGAATTGTTAATTAAATTGTCAAATCTTCAAGAGCGTCTACCTGCTGGTCTAAAATACTCGCCAATAAAAATTGCGCTGGTGACCGCGCGCAATGCACCAGCTGACTTACGTGCTATCAAGACATTACGAGAGTGGGGCGTGAATGTTGATATGGCATTTTTTTTGGGAGGATTAGAGAAAACAGCGGTACTCAGAACATTTGCGCCGCATATCTTCTTTGATGATTCAATCAAGCATATCGATGCGGCACGTCGCTTTATTCCTACGGCCTTGGTTCCTTATCATTCGACGTCATTATTGCATGGTGATAACTATCTCACGGCTGATGAGGATGCATCACTGTTGTCGTTCAAACCTGCTGTGCGTCCCTTGTTTGCTGTAAATCACTAAGTAGGCATAAAAAATCTAGGTAATAAGGATAGGATAGTATATGAATTGGCAGCAATTGCTTAATTTGATTGTAGTACGAATAAAGCAGGTCATTGGGCTGTATGCTTTTGTGCTTATACCGATGTGGGGTATGTTTTTTCTAAATGAAGTGGCCCTATTTGGTATGTGGAACATCTTTGGCATCGTACCGCGTGCTTTAGATGTGGGTAGTATGATAGGGGTGTTTGCTTCATGGACTATGCATGGCAATTTGTCGCATTTGACTGGCAATACGGTGACGCTATTACAGATTTTGTTTTTGTTTGGGCTGTTTGAGAAGAATGCTTATCGCACGGTGATTAAACTGGTGGTTGCTTCAGGACTGGTCACTTGGGTTATCGGGTCGCCATCTTCTATCCATATTGGCGCATCAGGGCTTTGCTTTGCAATGTTAGGTTATATGATAGGCGGGGCTATATTTGCGCGGCGCTGGGGTTATCTGATTGCTTGTATCGTCATGGGAACTGGTTATTGGCTGACCATTAAGCAAGGATTGATGCCGCAACAAGGTATCTCGTTTGCGGCACATTTTGGTGGTTTGTGTGCTGGGCTATTGCTAGGCGCGAATTCAAAGCATACTTATTCAGCTGCTTTTCAACGCTATTAAAAGCAACTGGATGTCAGCATTTAATCAACCAACATTATCATACTAAGCATTATTGAATCAGACGCTTTCATCAGTACAGATTTTGATAAATAAAGGGTCGTCTGTAGTTAGCTCTCGCCATGCAGTGGTTTGTTTAATATGTTCATCCACCGTCAGCGTGCTACCCTTTTCTGGTATCACGTAGTCCGCTCGGGCAGGAGTAGTGCAGTCTATTACCTGTAAAACCTTCTGCACGCTTCTGCGTCTTTCAAACAAATACAAATTGACTAAGTGCATGTCTGGATTGTCAGCATGCATGCTAGCATTGCCCGTATCTGCCGCAATAAAGCGCAAGACTTGCGGTTTAATATAAGACCACGGACGAAACCATTCTGTACTTTCTGCAGTTTTCACGACCTCAACACCATCCGGCAGCTGACGGACTTGCTGACCGTACCAGTTATATTCTTGATGTACCTGAAACCCAAAAATACCAATCGCAGCAAATAAGGGAATCAGCCACTTTGGCGCGCGTTTACCTGACAGTTTACAGAGGTGAGTTATGATCAGTGCCAATCCAGCCATGCCAAATGCGGCAGCTATGGTAGCGATAAACTCAAAAAGCATAAAATATTCCTTAATGCGCTAGGCACTTTTATTCAGGTATGTTCAATTGGACAAAGCAAAACTATAGTCTAACTATTATTTTAATAAGTCTTAGATAAAAAATCACTCACCAGCAGTGGCTGCCAGTGAGTGATATATAGTAACAGAAGACATATCATCATTCGTCGGGTTAATGGTCGACTGCACCGCCTGCACCGCGTGGTGAGCGAACGCTTTCAACCAACTCTTGAATGTGTAGCGGTGGTGCTTTGGTCGCATAAGAAACGATGAATGCAACGATAAAGTTAAGCAGTGCACCAATCACACCGAATGACAGTGGTGAGATACCAAATAGCCAGTACTCTGCTGTATCAGGGAAGTTGGCAGTACCACTGATAAAGAACCAACCTTTGAAGACGAAGATGTAAACCAAGATACTGATCAAACCTGTCAACATACCAGCGATAGCGCCAAGGTTGTTAATACGTTTTGAGAAGATACCCATCATTAGTGCAGGGAAGAGGGACGCACCAGCGATACCAAATGCCAATGCAACTACCTGTGCTGCAAACCCTGGTGGATTCATACCTAAATAAGTAGCAACCACAATCGCAATACCCATCGTGATACGTGCGACCTTGAGCTCTCCTTTGTCAGTAATGTTTGGATTGAGGTTTCGTTTGATTAAATCATGACTAATCGCTGACGAGATAGCAAGCAATAGGCCAGCAGCAGTTGATAGTGCAGCGGCTAGACCACCTGCGGCGATCAAACCAATTACCCAAGATGGCAGTTGTGCAATCTCTGGGTTAGCCAATACCAAGATATCAGCATTGACGTCGAGCTCGTTACCAGCCCAGCCTGCATCTGCAAAGCGGCCATCAAGTTCTAGATCATGTGCAGCACGTGCTGTTTCAACCGCAGTCGTCGCAGCGCCTACGTCACCACCTTCAGTCTGTGCATTGGTCAGTGCTACTTCTGCAGCGCCCAGTCCACTATCGTTGTACATCTGAATACGACCATCATTGTTAAGGTCAGTATATTTAATTAGGCCAGTATCTTCCCAAGTCCTCATCCAGTCTGGACGTTGGTCATAGTCGATTGCAGGCTCTGCAACACCTTGTGGATAGATAGTATCGATAAGGTTTAGACGTGCCATTGCGCCAACAGCAGGTGCTGTGAAGTACAATAACGAGATAAACACTAACGTCCAACCAGCGGTCCAACGTGCATCGGCAACTTTAGGAACCGTGAAAAAGCGAATAATAACGTGAGGTAGACCAGCCGTACCAATCATGAGTGATAAAGTGAACAGTACCATGTTTAGTTTGTTAGGTACGTCAGCCGTATATGCTGTGAACCCCAAATCGGTCACAACTTGATCCAGCTTGGTTAGGATAGGCACACCAGATTCGATATGGTTTGAAAATAAGCCCAAACCTGGAATTGGATTGCCGGTTAATTCAAGTGAGATAAAGACAGCAGGGATGGTATAAGCAATCATCAGAACCACATACTGCGCAACCTGCGTGTAGGTAATCCCTTTCATACCGCCAAGAACTGCGTAAAAGAATACAACAACCGCCGCAATAATAAGACCTGTGTTGTTATCTACTTCTAAGAAGCGTGAAAATGCGACACCAGCACCTGTCATCTGACCGATAACGTACGTGGTAGAGGCAATAATCAAACAAACCACGGCAATCATTGCAGCCGTTTTTGAATAAAAGCGATCCCCAATAAAATCAGGCACCGTGAACTTGCCAAATTTACGTAAGTAAGGCGCCAGTAGCATGGCTAGTAGCACATAACCACCTGTCCAGCCCATTAAGTAGGTCGATGCGCCATAACCGCCAGCAGCAAGCAAACCTGCCATAGAAATAAAAGATGCCGCACTCATCCAGTCAGCAGCTGTCGCCATACCGTTAACTACTGGATGTACACCGCCGCCCGCCACATAGAATTCACTGGTTGTCCCAGCCCGAGCCCAAATCGCAATACCAAAATACAGAGCGAAAGATAGGCCTACGAAAATAATATTAACTAAATACTGACTCATGGTCTATTCCTCATCTACGCCATATTGTTTATCTAACTTATTCATACGCCATGCGTAGAAGAAAATTAAAATGATAAACACCCCGATGGAGCCTTGCTGAGCGAACCAAAAACCCAAGTCAGTGCCGCCGACTTTGATGCCGGCTAAAAGAGGACGCAATAAAATAGCAAAACCATAAGAACATAGTGCCCAAACTACTAGGCTACCTAAGATGAGACGGACATTGGCACGCCAATAACCGGATGGATCGTTATGATCTTTCATAGGACAACTCCTTTTGTCTTCCCTAAAAAATACCAACAATATAAAAAGAACTGCGATTATTTCTTACAACAGAAGGATAAAAAATAATCAGGTACTGCTTTATATAGTTAAAACGATGATGTGTGATAGTACGTTTAATGCTCGGTAGTTCTTTACTTTAAATAAAAGTAGTTAACTATTTAAGCATCGCATTAACTTAAACCATCGAATGGTAAAAATAACGTTTCTTGAGGAAGACAGAAGGGTGGACTATCCAGTGTCTTTTTAACAATCTCGTCTTCCTGACAAGAGTTTTAATCTTTTTAACGCGCTATCCTATTGTACAGCTTGATAGCTTCTTGTACTGCTTAATAGCTTCGATAACCATAAAACAGTCTAAACGGATATAGAATTTATATTAGCACGGTTTAATAAATATAATTGCAAACTACTGCGCATGAGTAATAATTAAATTACTAACAATTAGTTTGTTGGGCATTCATTAAAAAACCTAACGTTACGGAAACGGTACGGCAACCGTGTAATTTGTGCGATTAAATTATCACTTAATCTATTCTATATAAGCTGAAACATAAGCATTATTTATTTTAAAAATAATTATATGAAATCGATAAGTAAACGTGATGGTCACATGTCGCTCAATATCTATATCATGCACGTGTCTTTTCGGTATCAGGTATTTTGCGCAAAGGCTTATATAGTCCATGGTAACCAAAATATGATATCGATATGCAATTTAAGTAACACGTATAAAGAATAAATAAGGAGCCCATATGAACGAAGGGATAGTAGGTTGGTTTAATAACATCGTAAATTATGGTGTCGGTATTATCTGGGGTAACAATGACTGGCTGATTGCTAGTAACCCTTGGTATGGATTACTGATGTTCTTACTAATTGGTGCAGGTCTCTACTTCACCATTGTGACACGTTTTATACAGTTTCGTCATTTTGGTCATATGTGGAAGTTGCTACGCGTGTCCAATCAAGGACGCAAAGATGGTGGTATCAGCTCATTTGAAGCATTGATGACGTCGCTGGCCGCGCGTGTTGGTACTGGTAACTTGGCAGGGGTGGCAATTGCCATCTATTTGGGTGGACCAGGTGCTGTATTCTGGATGTGGATGACGGCACTGGTCGGTATGTCGACTAGCTTTATCGAGTCAACCTTAGCACAGGCCTACAAAGTACCTCACAATGATAATGTGTACCGCGGTGGCCCAGCTTATTACATCGAAAAAGGTCTAGGCAAACGCTGGCTCGCTGTGTTTTTCTCATTATGTTTGTTAGTGGCCTTTGGTTTGGCGTTTAATGGCGTACAATCCAACACCATCGCTCAAGCGACCAATGAAGCCTTTGGTGTGCCAACATGGATGACAGGTTTGGTATTGGTAGTACTGGTAGCGCCAGTGGTATTCGGTGGTTTGCGCTCAGTAGCTCGTATCGCGGGTAAAATCGTACCAGTGATGGCTATCTTGTACATCTTGCTAGCGCTATTCATTATCGTGACTAACTTCAGTCAATTCCCAGCAGCAATCGCATTGATTGTAAAATCAGCATTTGGCTTTGAGCAAGCGGCAGGCGGTGTCATCGGTTATGGTATTGCGCAGGCAATGATTAACGGTATCAAACGCGGTTTGTTTTCTAACGAAGCAGGTATGGGTTCAGCACCGAATGCTGCAGCAACGGCGAAGAGTCATCCTGATCATCCAGCAGTGCAGGGTTTCATGCAGATGCTAGGTGTATTTATGGATACCCTTATCATTTGTACCGCGACGGCATCGATTATTATCTTGTCTGGCGTGGTCGATCCTAATGTTGAGCAAGAAGGTATCCAGTTAACTCAGCTAGCCTTATCACAGTATGTGGGTGATCTGGGTGTGGTGTTTGTGGCGATTGCTATTTTCTTCTTTTCATTCACTTCTATCATTGCCAACTATAGCTACGGTGAGTCAAATCTTGAGTTTATCTCTGGTGCCAAAAACGCCAAAGTGATGATCATGATTTTCCGCTTCCTAGTATTAGGTATGGTATTTATCGGTTCAGTTGCTAGTCTACCTGCCATATGGAACTTCGCTGACTTGTCTATGGGCCTGATGGCCTTGGTCAACTTAGTGGCAATCTTGCTCTTGTCTCCTGTAGCGCTAAGAATACTACGTGACTATGAGCGTCAGGTAAAAGAGGGTAAAACAGGCGATCAGATTAAGTTTGATCCTGATAACTTTGTAAAACTCAGAGATGAAGCCAACCGTGACGCTTGGACAGACTAAGTAGCATTGATTGGTAAAAGTTGCTTGTTCTAAGCATTAAAAAACCGCCTTTCTCTTACGAAGAGAAGGGCGGTTTTTATTGGAGCGCAGTTTTAATGATATTAACTGTACCAGCTCAAATCAGAATTAACCTGATTTACATGTTTGGATAGTTAGGACCACCGCCACCTTCTGGCGTTACCCAAGTGATGTTCTGTGAAGGGTCTTTGATATCACAGGTCTTACAATGCACGCAGTTCTGTGCATTGATGACAAACTTAGCGCCCTCAGCGTCTTTAACCACTTCGTAAACACCCGCTGGGCAGTATAAACGTGCAGGCTCAGCATACAACGGTAGGTTGATTGAGATAGGTACCGTTGGATCAGTAAGTTTTAGATGCGTTGGCTGATCTTCTGCATGGTTGGTGTTAGAGATAAATACCGACGACAATTTATCAAATACTAGCTTACCATCAGGCTTAAGATAAGTTGGTTGATAAGCATGATTAGCACGCTCCAACTGATCGTAATCTGGGATATTGTCATGCAAAGTGAATGGCATTTTACCTTTTAGCAAGTTGTGCTCGATAAAGGTGAAAGCGCCGCCCATGAACAGACCCATACGGTGAATCGCCGGTGAGAAGTTGCGCGACTCATAATTATCTTGATACAACCATGACTCTTTGTACATTGTGCTATAAGCAACCACTTCATCATGCTGACGTTCAGCTTGCAACGCCTCAAAAATAGCTTCGGCTGCGAGCATGCCTGACTTCATTGAGGTATGTGTGCCTTTGATTTTTGCTGGGTTTAAGAAACCAGCATCATCACCTACCAATACGCCACCTGGGAAAGTGAACTTCGGTAATGAGTTTAGACCACCTTTGGTCAACGCACGGGCGCCGTAAGAGATGCGCTTACCGCCTTCTAAAACATTTTTGATAACAGGGTGCGTTTTCAAGCGCTGCATTTCATCAAATGGAGACATGTATGGGTTGTGGTAAGACAGATCTGCTACAAGACCAAAGCTTACTTGGTTGTTTTCATCAAAGTATAACCACCAGCCGCCAGTAGAGCCGGTTTCAGTCAATGGCCAGCCAAGACCATGCATGACAACGCCTTGCTCATGCTTTTCAGGCTCAACTTCCCATAGCTCTTTTAGACCGATACCATAATGCTGAGGATCCGAGTCTTTATCTAGATCAAAACGGCTGATTAAGCGTTTTCCTAAATGCCCACGGCTACCTTCGGCAAAAATAGTGTATTTGGCAAGGAGCTCATAACCAGGCTCAAAGCTCGGCTTGGCTTCACCATTGGCGGCCACACCCATATCACCCGTTAACACACCTCTGACCGAACCGTCATCGTTATATAAGATGTCATCAGCAGGGAAGCCTGGGAACATCATAACTTCAAGCTCTTCTGCCTGTACGGCCAACCAACGAACGACATTACCTAGCGAGACAATATAGTTGCCATCGTTGTGCATCGGACCTGGAATCAAAGAGTCAGGCACTTTAGTTGAGCGTGTGGCAGAGTTCAAATAATAGAAACGATCTTCTGTGGCTGGCACGTTAAGCGGCGCACCTTTTTCTTTCCAGTCAGGAATCAGCTCATTTAGAGCGCGTGGCTCGATGACTGCACCAGACAACGTATGGGCACCAAACTCAGAGCCTTTTTCGACCACACAAACCATAAACTCATCATTACCAGCTTCAATAGCGAGCTGGCGCAAACGTATGGCAGCAGACAGACCTGCAGGTCCACCACCAACGATGATGACATCGAACTCCATTGATTCGCGTTCGACTTCAGGTTCCGCGGCAACTGGCGCTACGACTGGTTCTGCTTTATCTAGCGTTGCGGTCTCTGTCGCTACTGGTGCGTCAGCATTCACAGTATTACCATCGATAACTGGCGTTTGATTGTCTTGCTCTTGCATACCTACTCCTAAACTTTTAGTGGCTTATCTCAGGGCATCATTAGCTTAACAACTGAATAATAGACTTGCGGCGCTAACGTCACTCAGACATATGGCTGCCCGATAAAACTGTCTTTGCGGCATCAATTGACCCGTTATGGTTAATACCAATTTATCTAAGGATATCAAGGCATAACGTAAGATGTGTCATCAATACAACACCCACTTGACCATTTCAATAAAAAATCGTTACTCATTATAAAAGAAAAGTCCTACAAACACGATACGCATTTATGAGTATCGATGCTAAGGTAATGTTAAGAAAATGAGGTTGTTATAACGATAAAGTTTCATCATACCTGAAACAAAAATTTATAGTAATAATAGATAAGCCAAACTTTGAATACTAAATAAAGGGATTAATAATGAATAACGATAATAATATAATTGAAGATAGCCATGAAGAACGGGTAGAAGTACCGACCAGTAAGCCTTCTAGCCTAAATAGATTAGATAATTTAGATGCATTAAACCAGTATATTAAGTCTACGAAAGGCACTCGCGAAGGGCGTGCGATACCACCGCTTGAAAAATGGCATCCTGAAGATATTGCTGATATGGATTTGACTATCAAGGCAAACGGAGAGTGGTGGCATGAAGGCGGACAAATGACCCGTGAGTCATTGGTCAGCTTGTTTGCCACGATACTATGGAAAGAAGAAAATAATGGCATTACTGAGTACTTTCTGAAGACCCCTGTACAGAAAATCCGTATCCAAGTTGAAGATGCACCACTTCTGATAAATGATGTTGGTATAGTCAATGAAAATGGTATGAGTTGGTTGGAGTTTACAACGACGACAGGAGATGTGGTTCGCTTAGACGATGAGCATCCGATCGTATTAAAGGCGTATAATTCTAATAAGAGCGATTCTAATAAGAGCGATTCTAATGACAGTGACTTTAATAACAGTGACTTTAGTGAAAGCGATCAAGCGAATCAAGTGAGTACAGCTGACGATGTTGCAGATTCTCAGGAATTAGCGTCTACAGAACAGGTACGCCCTTACATGATAGTTAGAAATGGATTAACCGCACTTATCGGGCGTAATACTTTTTATCACCTAACTGAAATTGGAGCGTTATCAGAAGACAATGGCAAGACGATATTGACGCTACAGAGTGGTGGTCAGTCTTATTCGTTATCGATGCCTACTGATTAAGTATTATGTTTATCTATTAATTGCTGTACGCCGATGAATGCTATAATTTTATAATGTCGCCTAATTCTTTATTGGTTTAAAAAATCATTATCGTATAAAGGTAGTCGATAGAGAGCCGACGTAGAATAACGACATACATGCAACATATATATAGCGCATTTAACTGGGTAATGAGATTGATGAATAATATGATAATGGCATTAGCATAAAGATGGATATCAAAAACCAGACCGTCGAAAAACTCAGACCGTGTGTCGATATATCTGTTGACCAGAGTCTCAAAACTATTGATCTAGTAGGTGTCAATAAACATGCTGGTAATACAGTTGTAAGCGATAAAAACCGTAGCGCGCCCATTGGCGTGTTTGATTCTGGTGTTGGCGGTTTGTCTGTTTACTTGCATTTAGCACAGCAGCTGCCTACTGAGCGTTACGTATATTACGCCGATACGCTGAACGTACCTTATGGTAATCGCGACAGCGAAGATATTGAAGCACTAACACTAAAAGCCGTAGAGTGGTTACATAAGCAAGGCTGTAAGCTAATTGTTATTGCTTGCAACAGTGCTTCAGCATATGCGCTAGATACCGCCCGACGCTGCTATCCACATATACCTATTGTCGGTCTTGTCCCTGCATTAAAGCCTGCGGTATTGGCGAGTAAGAGTGCTCATGTAGCGGTGCTAGCAACCAAAGCGACGTTGAATGGCACCTTATTAAATGATGTTATTATCAATTTTGCTAAACCTAATAACACAGTAGTCACTAAATATTTTGATCCGCAATTGGTTCCTTGGGTAGAAGCAGGTATGTCAGAACAAGACGAGACCGCTGAAAGATTACGTCAACAGGTACGAGTATTTGCTAATGCAGGTGTCGATCAGTTAGTGTTGGGATGTACGCATTATCCGTTTTTTAAGACATTTTTACTGGATGAGATTGCACAGCAGCAGCTATCGATACAGGTCATTGATTCTGGTCAAGCAATTGCTGAACGGGTTAGACAGCTATTGATTGCAAACAACTTGTCTGCATCATTGATGAGTGAAAAACGAGAAAATCTGACACAAAAAACCAGTAATAAAAATACCATTACTAGACCGCCATTAACTTTTCATGCCACTAAATATAGTGATAGACTATGCGCTTTAGTTGAGCGCTTACTCGGTACGGAAATGGCATTGCAATACTACTCTCACTAGTTATTATCAAAGCTAGTGATATCAATACGCTGTATGCAACGTTGACTCAGTTAAAATAAATTGAGTGCATCTTTTCAAGCTAAGAGTATGCTAGGCTGAGCAAGACAAGATTTTTGTGTTCTATCTCACACCTTATCCTTTTTATGTCACGACCTACGCTTAGAGGTAATTGTGCCGAATCGTCGCTATCATATTCATATTATATGCGCTGACAACGACCAGTTGTTGGTTCTAGACAGCTTAGCGATATTTTTTCAGGCGCGCGCATTTCTGACCTATGATGTTTCTAGTAAATTATCTAAAGCCTCTTTTTATGGGCGTCAGTGTATTGACTCTTGTGATTACGCAGTCATGATCGTTGGCGACAGCTACGGGACTGTGCAAAAAAACGGTGTCAGCCAGATGCATTTGAGTTATCTCAATGCCAAAGCGAAGCTTAAGCCGCTAATTGTGCTCGTTAAAAATCACTCTCCAGACGCCGTCATTAGCCGACAACTCCAAGAGTTCATTAAGTTAGTTACCAAGCAAGATAATCAGCTACATTACTATGATACGGAAGAAGATATAGAGCCATTGCTGGTACAGGCTCATTATAATGCAGTCGCCAATAATAAAATGGTAGGTGGCTGGGTCAGAGCGAACGACGAAGAGAATACGACTAGTAAAAAAGTCGTATATGAGAAGCCAGTCGATATATTACCTAGTACTACCGAGGTAGAGAACAACAGTCCTGATGACGAAGACTTTATAGCGGATAAGGTTAGTGAGCCAATTGAGTTAACAGAGTTTTTTGAGATTCAATATAGTGCTCAAGCTTATGAGGGCGGTAATCTAACGGACGTGACCCGATCACTAACTCTCTCGTGGCACGAGATACTCATGACCCTCATGAGAATACCGTCTACTTTTTCGAGCTATGGCTTGCAAAATGCCATCAATCGTTTGATTACTTCTAAAGCGGAAGTAGACATCAAAAAAGAGATGCCAAACGTTCATGCTGTCTCACGTTGCCAAATCTCTCAAGCTGATATCAATAATTTGCAACGTAAGCTAGTCGGTGCAAATTGGATACAACTAATGACTTATGGCACGCGGGTATCACAAGAGCTATGGAAGCTTACCTTCTACGCAAAAAACCTACTGCAAAATCATACCTCAAGTACGAATAAACAAGACTAGTAATTATTCGCTAGCGTGTTCAATAATAGCCAACTAAAACGTTCACTTAGGCATCACGACTACGTTTTGTAATACAAAGCATACGTGCAATGCTTGTGAATATTCCTCAGACCCGTAATAATGAAGTCAGTCAGTTAACAGCATTAACAACGTTAGCTGTTTGAGAATGACAACTATAATATTAATAATTAGGGAGAGCGTACGATGAGCAATGCTAAAAATGACGAACTAAAAAAAGAGATTGATGGTCTAGAAAAGTCTATGCATGATGCTGATCAGTTTCATACGTTAGAAGAGCAAGTAGCAGATATGAAACGTCGCGGTATAGATCCTAGCAAAGCCTACAAAGATTTAGACAGCAAAGCAGAAGATGAAGATTGGGGCGATGCGACTTGGAAAGAAAATGGTAAGTGGGAGCCAAAAACGGCTGCCGATCTAGATGACAAAGCTCGTGAAAATTGGAATGGTGACAATGGTCAGCCTAAGCCACCACCTATTGTCTAGATACGTATTTTGAGAAAACTAGATAAGTTCTATTAACAATTATCTATAAATAAAAAAGCCACGCTATCGTTAGCGTGGCTTTTTTGATGCGTCTAAATAGCATTACTTATCTTGCTACTATGAACCTTGGTCTATACGAACAAGCTTGATAGTGCCATCGGCATCAGTAACGCGGCGATAACGTGTATTGCTAGAAGTTGAGGAGCTCACTGATGGCTGAGATGAGTAGCTACTAGGAGCAGTCGTTTGCTGCTGAATTAATTGTCCCATGCGATCGGCAGGTGCAGGATTCAGGGGCTGGCCGTATTGAGTTTGACTCGGCGTTGCATTGCCAACGATGGCGCGATAGAACTTTTGACCTGCGCGTCCGTCAGCTGGGAAAATACCGCGACTAGTCTGGTATTGCTGGATAGCGGTACGAGTATTGTCTCCGATGATGCCATCTACACCGCCGATATCATAACCGGCATTTAGCAACGCTTGCTGAATATCTTTTGCTTGTTGGCGACTGATACCAGGATCGTCTGTTGGCCACGCAGTGATAAAGTCTGTTTTGCTGCTGTCTTCGCGAGTGATTAGATCTGATAAGTGTGCGATAGCCAGCGCGTAGTTTTCTGATGCGTTATAAGAGTAGAAAGTATCGAAGTTTTTACCAACTAAGAAAGCAGGGCCTTCCATACCAGCTGGTAATAATAAGCCTGCACTGCTCAAGTCATATGGTAACGGACTGCCATTAGCCAACGTCAGACCTTGGTCACGCCAGTGGCTTATTGACTTTTTGTCTTTACGATTAGATGCGGCCCAGAATCCATCAGGTAGTTTGACTTCATAGCCCCAAGGCTCACCAGTACGATAGCCGCGATTGTCCAAGAAATTTGCGGTAGAAGCGAGTGCATCAGGTACGCTATTGACCAAGTCACGACGTCCATCACCATCGAAATCCACGGCCAACTCTAAGAAAGTACTCGGCATAAACTGTGTCTGTCCAAAGGCACCTGCCCATGAGCCTGTCATATCATTAGGTGCGATATCACCGTTTTGCACGATTTTTAGCGCATTGGCGTACTCACCTTGAAAGTAGCTCTGACGACGATCGAAACAAGACAATGTCGCTAAAGACTCAAATAATGGTTTTTTACCTAACGTCTGACCAAAGTTAGATTCTACGCCCCAGACACCGAGCACATGCTCAGCTTTTACACCATAACGTGATTCGATTTGACGTAGAGTCGAGCCCCATTGACGCTTGGCTCGGATACCGTCCTCGACACGCTCTTTGTCTACCAATGCTGATAAATAGTCCCAGACGTCTTTTTGAAACTCTGGCTGATAATTCAATGACTGAATGACACTAGGATCAGGCTGGCTTGGGCGATAGTTATTAAAGGTATAACCATCAACACCGCTGAATTTGCTAGAGTTTTTTAGATTGTCTAAGCACTGTTGAAACTCGCTATTGGATAAATCAGGTGCTGGCGGCTGCGCGGCTTGAGCAGTGGTAACAAGGCTGATGCCGACAGCAACACTAAGCAGCGACAAAGTAGAAAAAGGAGTCAAACGCATGAAAATATCCTATAAACGTTAAAATAGTTATCGAAAGGCAAAAAGTGATATTAACGTAGAGTAACCAATCTAAACAGTAAAGAAAAGCTGTCGAAGTACCAAGGTTATAAATGGTTACGATAAATTGACGCTGCCGTGAGATTAGAAGAGGATTTCATAGAGCTGAAAATGCAAAGCGTTAAACAGTATTTCAACTCGAGGACTATTTCTTAGAAGGTAGAACCTGTTTATTTGGCTAGCACACTATCTAGTTCTTCTATAAAGCTATGAATACGCGCCGCATTTTTGCCCAAATCGCTCTGTCCAACTCGTGACTTACTGCGAATATCAACCAAGCGCTCGCTATCGTTGTCAGTCACACGAATGATCACATCATCTTTAAAGCCAAACCAAGCAGTCGTCTCTGTTGCTTCAACGGTGCCTTTATCGGCATCAGTATTTACAAGCTCCCATCCTAAATTCTCAATGGCTTGTTTGGATGCCTTAACCAATTCAGGCTTTGACCGAGCATAGGTCAATGTCTGCAAGTCAGGGTAGGCAGTACGTTGTTGTTCAGCCACTCCTGCACCTGCGTACTCTACGGGATTTGGCGCATCTGCACGTAGTGGAGCAGTCGCGACAAACTCAGGCGGATTCACTAAATCGGTAGAAATATCGTGAATAGGCGGTACATTTTTGGCCGTATTCATCATGCCGAGCGGGACAGCAATTGCAGCGACAGCAAGTACGGCTGAGGCTAATGCGCTCCCAATGCTGGCTGTATTGCGTTTAAATAAGAGCTGAATAGCTAACAATACCAATGCTGCGATACCAGCAAATAACCCAAATTTAAACCCCGCAAATGCAGTGCCTAATTCTACAACGCCAAACTTGTACAATGGGCCTGCCAGAGCAACTAGCAGAATAGCAGTTACACTCATTAGACTGACTATCATTTTCATTCAATTTCTCCGTTGCCATTTAGCAGCTTGTTAAAGGTTACATGAGTTTGATTTATTTACTGCTCAATAGCCAAACGTGTTCTGTGACGGTGATATCAGATACAGAACCTATAGAAGAAGGCACGCTTGCTAGCTCACCGATTTGGTAGTGATCGCTATAATACTGCTCTAGTTGGTCGCCATTAATAGAGAAGGGTGGCCCATTCTTTTTACGCTGATCGTAATTTAGCGTGAGTAAAAGCTGCGGTGTTATTTCATTGTTAGCACCATCAACTTTACTGGTATCGCTACTAAGTTTCCGCACTTGCTCACTATATTTCACACGCATATCGGTGGGCAGGGCGATTAACGCCGCTTTATCATATACTGCCTCAATAGAACCAATATCTTTAGCAGTCAGTGCAAAGATATCAGCGACCCATAAAGTGATGGTTTGTCCCGACAACTGACCTTGATAGTATTTAATCGCTGGATTGTCTGCCTGTTGATAGACCGTAGGTTGGATGTTCTGCTCAGCAAAAAATTCTTGTACGGCTGTTTCGACTAACTCAACGCCCACCACATCATAGCCTTGCGTCGCTAGCCAAACCATATCGATAGATTTGCCACACAATGGAACGAAAATTCGGCTACCCGCAGTTAGATTGAGGCGGTTGAAATACTCAATCAGTAAGGGATTGACCATAGATTGATTGAATCCAATGCGACCTTCTTGCCAACGTTTTTGCCAAAACTCAGGGTTCATGCTGTGATCCTCTATTTGCAAGTTTTTATATATAGATTTAGCTTTAATAATATTGATTGGTTCTGTCAAATGTATAAATAGTAAAAAGCCAAACACCTATAGTATAAGTGTTTGGCTGATATCTAACATTGGGCTAAGAAACTTTTTGAATAAATAATGTCTTATTCAATTTAGCGAACCCTCATTTAACTAACCATATATTTGCTAAATTCTTTACGCAGTTTGGCAAGCTTTGGTGGAATTGCAAAGTTGCAGTAAGCCTGTCCTGGGTTTCTGTTGAAGAAATCCTGATGTGAGTCTTCTGCTTGATAGAATTCAACAGCAGGATGTACTTCCGTCACCACATTGACACCCATATCGCGTAACTTATTGATGGTACGGTCAACAGTCGGTTTTTGACTGTCTTCGGTGTAAAAGACCACGCTGCGATACTGACTACCAACATCATTGCCTTGACGATCCATCGTGGTGGGATCATGCGTGGCAAAGAAGACATCGAGTATTACTTCTAACGGGACGATAGACTCATCAAATTCGACTTTGATGACTTCGACATGGCCAGTCGTTCCACTACAGACAGCTTCATAGTTAGCAGAGACAGCATCGCCGCCCATGTAGCCTGAGACGACAGATTGCACACCTTTTACCGATAAAAATACAGATTCGGTGCACCAGAAGCAGCCGCCACCTAATACGATCGTTTGCATAATTTTTTCCTATTATTATAAATATGGGTTAAGCGCTATATTTGGTAGTGATGCTCTCGTTTTTCAATGCTTCTTTCAAACGCCTCATTACCTTTGGCACTATTTATTCAGCTTAGCAGGCAAGCCAAAGGCGATAAGTAACAAACAGTAATGTTATAATGGGCTTTTGCTATCTTGCTTCTTTATCAACTGATAATGACAAGCGAACTACCAAGCAAAACACCAAGTAATTCTTAATTTCAGTTCTATTCTAAAAAATGAGTCGTCCCATGAGCCAATCCCAGCCTGCTATCAAACATGACACCCTATTTGATAAACCGTTTACTACGCCACTGGATAAGGCCGCACGCTTTTCATTTGATGAGCAAGTGGTGGCTTGTTTCCCTGACATGATTCGCCGCAGTGTACCCGGTTATGGTCAGGTACTGGCGATGCTGCCCATATTCGCCCGTCGTCATTGCAAGTATCGTCAGCAGAGCGATAGCGGTCAACGCGTTAGTCGTGTTTATGACTTGGGCTGTTCATTGGGTGCAGCCAGTATGACGCTAGCTGGTGAGTTCGACCCACAAGACTTACAGATTAAAGCAATTGATATCTCACCAGCGATGACGACCGAAGCGACCACGTTATTGAGTGAGAATTATCCTGAGCACGATATCGAAGTAATCACTGCAGATATCCGCGATATTGAGCTTGAGCCATGCGACATGGTGATTTTAAATCTAACGCTACAGTTTTTGCCAGCCGCCGATAGAGTTGCGGTACTAGAGAAAATTTATGCGGCATTGAGTGAAGGCGGCATATTGGTACTGACTGAAAAAACCCATGCGTTTGATGAGCAGTATGATGCGTGGTTGGTAGAGCGTTATTACGACTTCAAACGTGCCAATGGCTACACCGAAATGGAAATCAGTGGCAAGCGTAATGCGTTAGAAAATGTGCTGATTACTGACACATTAGATGAGCATCATGCACGGTTAGATCAAGTTGGGTTTGCGCGTCATCTGACATGGTTTCAGTTTTTGAACTTCGTCTCTATTGTGGCGTTTAAATAATCCTTACTTTTAACACAGTTATTTCTTAATCAATACGGTAATCTGCTTTTATGCTCAACGACACTATCATCAACGCCGAACGCGAACTATATTTAACCTTGCTAGAGCTGGCACAGCAGCAGCCAAGCGCTTATGAATGGCTCAAGCAATTACCAACATGGCTAGGTGATATAAAAGACAAAGCCAACTATGCGCACGCGCCTGCCTACCAAGCGTCAGTTGCTCGTTTGCCAAACTTAACTGTCAATAACGTCGATCTAAACAGCGATACACTGACGATCGAGGCAGATCTAAATGAGTCTCAGCGAAACCAAACAACGGCACTATTAAAGCAGTTGATGCCATGGCGTAAAGGCCCATTTCAAATTGGCGGTCAAATCGGCGATGATGAGTCAGGTATTAAGATTGATACCGAGTGGCATAGTGATTGGAAATGGAAACGTGTTGCGCCGCATTTAAGTAGATTGGACGGTCGCCGCGTATTGGATGTGGGCGGTGGCTCTGGTTATCACGGCTGGCGTATGGCAGGGGCTGGCGCAGATACGGTTATTATTATTGATCCGTCATGTTTGTTTTATCATCAGTTTATGTCGATTCGTCATTTCGTTGGTGCCGCAGATGCTAGTGATACAGGCCGTTACCGTACGCATTATATCCCTGTACCGCTTGAAGCGTTACCTGAGCACAGCCAACTGTTTGATACCGTGTTTAGCATGGGTGTGCTGTACCATCGCCAGTCACCGTTTGAGCATTTACAACAGCTTAAAGGACAGTTGGTCAAAGGTGGTGAATTGGTACTTGAGACTTTGGTGATTGAAGGTGATGCCAATACTGTACTGGTGCCGCATGACCGTTATGCGCAGATGAATAACGTCTATTTCTTACCATCGGTGGTGGCATTAATTGGCTGGTTAGAGAAAGCAGGATTTTCAGATGTGCGCTGCGTCGATGTGGCAGTCACCTCGACTGAGGAACAACGACAAACCGAATGGATGACCTATCATTCGTTAGCAGATTTCTTGGATCCTAATGATTCTACTAAGACCGTCGAAGGATATCCTGCTCCCATGCGTGCGACTTTGATTGCCAAAAAGTAGCATCGATGGTGGTAGCTAACATAAGGAAAGCACTATGAAGACATTGAAGACATCAAAGACTTTGATTATAGCTACCATCAGCTTGCTATCGCTACCTGCTATGGCAGGTTATGGGAATGTATCCGAAGGCTGGGGCTTTGTACAAGACGACTGGCAAGTGGTTTGTGATAATACGCGCACTTGTCGAGCTGCTGGATACGCTAGTGAAGCGCTCATAGATGAGCCTGCCTCAATATTGTTCACAGCGTTGCCAAAAGCAGCTCTGACAAAAGCGCAAATTCAGTTTATCTCAGAAGTGCCGCTAGATGATCTTAAGCCTGCTGAGCTTTGGCTGAACAACAAAAACTATGGACTGCTGCAACCCAATAAAGAAGACAGTCTACTATACGACTTGTCAGCCAAGCAGACCCAAGCACTGCTTGATCATGCTCGTATCGCGACCAAGATAGCGATTAGAGCGGGCGATAACCACTGGCAGATCAGCGATACAGGCATGTCAGCAGTATTGCTCAAACTAGACGATGTACAAGGTCGGGTAGGGACGCCGATAGCATTGGTCAGTAAGAATAATCCAAATCGTCAACGTCCTAAAGTAGCCTTGCTAAAACCAATCATTAAAAAAGCATTTGCTTATTCAGCAAAAGATAACAAAACACTTGCTCCATCAAAGCTGGCGTATTTTCAGAAAAATATTGATAACTGGGTCGATATTAATGCCGAGCAGCTTATAGGGTCCAAAGACATAATGGGCGAGTGTGAGCTGATTAACCCAAAAACTGAAACATATCAGCGGATGTCAGAGTATGGCTCTACGATGCTTGGTTGGGACTTTATACCGGTTAATGATAGCTATACGTTAGCCGCGCATAGTTGCTGGCTAGGCGCTTACAATTTTAGTAACGGCTACTGGCTCATTGATAATACAAAACCTAGCAAACCTACGCTTATAACGACAGCAGGCAATGATTATTTTGATGGCGAGATTTCGGCCACTCACAAAGATCGAGGCATCGGTGATTGCTGGAGCCGTACTGCATGGACATGGAATGGTAAAACGTTTGCTAAAAGCGAAGAGTCTAGTACGGGCATGTGCCGAGGTTTTGCTGGTGGAGCGTGGGACCTACCAACGTATGTGAGTCAGGTTATAGAGAATGATGCTAAGGCTCAATAGCTTATTTGATTTATAAGACTTTGGTGTAAGAAGCATTGATTTAAAAATCCTTGTTTTAAATGACTGACACCTTATAAAGCGCAGCAGTCATAGGCTGTATATTACGTTTTTAGTTTTGCTACTCATGTCTTAAGCGATATCAAAGAATAGTGATAAAAATGGCTAATTAGATTAACCATTTTTTGAAAGCGACTTCCATAATTATCTTTAGGATAAAGCCAACAGAACCTGCGCCTAGGGCTAAGAATATCCAAAAAGTACCAGCGCGCCCAGCATCAGACTTTTTAGAGATATCCCACATAATAAAAAACAAGAAAGCGATGAATATCGGCAACAAGACGTACAGTCCCCAACTGGTGACAGTACTGGCGGCAATAGCAAACATGGCGTAATCCTATAATAGAGTAGTAATGCGTCTTCTATATTTTAGAAGAGCCGTACAAACCATTATTATAACGTGGAAGCAGTCAGGTATAAACGACTGCCCAGTATTGAGCAACAGTAACGCTACAATTCACGTTATGAGTTATTTATCAGTTTTAGATCATTGATATTAGTCAGTCTAAATCACGATAACGGTAAGATTTTAGTGCTAATTTTGGCGCAAATGGTGCAATAAAGCGCAAAGATTGTTATATTTACAGGTTACTTATCTTTTTACATTATTCTATCCCTGCAATGTCGGTCGCTATTATAATAAGCAGTTATCGATTGCTCGCATTCGCACCGTTTTTGTTGTTTATTTAATTGAGTTCAAATTCCTATGTCACAAGCCCAAATTGATACGCTTGCATCCCTATTCAACGATGCAATTCAAACCCTACAAGCAGATGGTACGCTACCAAGCGATTGGCAAAATAACAGTCAAATTACCCGTACGAAAGATTTAAGTCACGGTGATTTTGCCAGTAATATCGCACTAACGGCAGCGAAAGCGGCTAAAGCCAATCCGCGTCAACTTGCTGAAAAAATCGTCAGCGCATTGCCTGACAATCAAGATATTCGCCAAGTAGAAATCGCAGGACCAGGGTTTATCAATGTATTTTTAAACTCGGAAGCTAAGTTTTCTGTATTAGACGATATCTTTACATTGCGAGATCGCTTTGGCTTAAGTAATCAGTTTGATGGGCAAAAAGTCCAAGTTGAATTCGTCTCTGCCAATCCAACGTCAAGTCTGCACGTCGGTCACGGTCGCGGTGCTGCATTTGGCATGAGCGTTGCTAACCTGCTAGAAGCCATCGGCTATGACGTCACGCGTGAATATTATGTTAATGACGCTGGTCGTCAAATGGACATCTTAGCCACCAGTACATATTTGCGCTATCTACAACTAAATGGTGAAGAGATAACTTTCCCAGTCAATGCCTATCAAGGTGACTATGTCAGTGACATCGCCCAGACGCTAAAAACACAGCATAGCGATAGCTACGTACATAGCTTTGCAGACGTTGCCAAAGATGTGCCAGAAGATGCTCAGTTTGAGATTAATGCTGATGGCGAAAAAACCGTCATCTCAGGTGATAAAGAAGCGCATATTGATGGCTTGATTGCCAATAGTAAGTCTTTGCTAGGTGACAGCTACGCGTTATTTTTAAACGCGGCATTGAGCAGTATTTTGGCAGATATCAAAGACGACTTAAATGACTTTGGCGTGAGCTATGAATGCTGGTTTAGCGAAAGATCTATCGATAGCGAGATTGAGCCTGTTCTACAGATACTAGATGACAAAGGCTACCTATACGAAAAAGACGGCAACATCTGGTTTAAATCGACTGATTTTGGCGATGAAAAAGACCGTGTTGTACGCCGTGCTAATGGCCAATCGACGTATTTTGCTTCTGATATCGCTTATCATAAAAACAAGTTTGATCGCGGCTTTGATAAAGTCATTAACGTTTGGGGCGCAGACCACCATGGTTATGTCCCACGCGTAAAAGCCGCTCTACTAGCCCTTGGTATCGATGCCGAACGCCTTGATGTGGTGCTTGTACAGTTTGTCGCGTTATGGCGTGGTAGTGAAAAGGTACAAATGTCTTCGCGTTCTGGTCAGTTTGTGACTTTGCGTGAGCTACGTGCAGAAGTCGGTAACGATGCTGCACGATTCTACTATGTAGCGCGTAAGCCTGAAGTGCATGTTGATTTTGACTTAGAACTTGCTAAATCACAAAGCAAAGACAATCAAGTGTATTATATCCAGTATGCTCATGCGCGCGTTTGCCGCGTGTTAGAAAAATTGGCAACTTACGATTTGACCGTAGATGATGCCGTTGGTCTGGCACATCAAGATTTGCTAAGTGCACCAAACGAAGACGAGCTGATTAAACTGTTAGCAGGCTATCCAGCGACGTTACTTCGTGCAGCGACTGGTTACGAGCCGCATGTATTGACCAACTACCTAAAAGAGCTAGCGGCATTGTTCCATGGTTGGTATGACACCAATCGTATCTTGCCAATGAGCTTGACGTCAGGTGAAACACCAAGTCAGGACGAGCTAGACTTAATGCAAGCACGTTTGCGTCTGTCAAAAGCCGTTAGACAGGTATTGGCAAATGGCCTTAGTCTGCTAGGCTTGTCTGCACCGTCTAGCATGTAGTGCTTTTCTAATATGTGACATGAGTATAGACAGCTGATAGCATTAATTCGATGATGATAGTTAAATTCAGTAGGGAGAACGAGATCCATGCTAGCCAAAAAACCTAAAGGCGCAACAGAAAAGCGCAAATCAAGTAGCGTATCAGGCTTATTGTGGATGTTTGTTGGGGCCGTATTGACCCTTATGATCGGGGTATTTATCTACCTTTCACCATTATTCAATTTCAGCCCCGCTGATGGTAGTGCTGAGAACGATCCTGATCGCCAAGTACAGCCACGTGTGGATACTGATACCGATAATGGCGATTATGAGTTCTACGATATTTTGCCAAATCAAGAGATGGCAACCATCCCTGACGAAGATATCGCTGACATTGATAATGATCAAATAGGTGATATCGGTGCGTTTGAACCAGACGTCGTCGTGACTCAACCAGAGAGCGATGCAGGCAGTACAGAAACGGGCAGCTTCGGTGGTTCGGAAAATGCGACTGTCGAACCTGCTGGTGCTAATAATGCTGGGTCTAATGAGGATATCGTTGTCGTTGAAGAAGATGCAACTTATGATGGTACGCCGCCTGCTACTAGTAACTCTACAACCCGCAACAATAATGCAGCAGCAGGTACGGCGAGCATCCAAGCTGCCAAACCTGCGGCGACCTACATCTTGCAGATCAATAGCTTTAGTGATGCAGATGAAGCGGATCGTCGCCGTGCGCAAGTACTAATGGCGGGTGTTGATGCTCGCGTGGTCAAAAACACGACGGGTAATGGCTTGCCAATTTATCAAGTCATCTCGCGTCCTTTGAATAACCGTCAAGCAGTAACGACAGCACAGCAGCGCCTACAAAACAATGGTATAGATTCTATTATCGTTGAACAGCGTCGCTAGATTCAGTCGTTTATAGTTATTGTATTTATCAAAAAAGCGTCGTAATGACGCTTTTTTTATCTCTTTATTTTATCAAAAGCTTTCTAGCTGTTTTACCCTATTAAACATCCATTAAGAGTATGGCTATGACAGTATCTAACTCAGTAACACCGCAAGCAAGCATCATTAAAGCGTTCTTTCAAAAATACTTTATCGATGCTTTTACTGGTATGGCTTTAGGGCTATTTGTCACGTTAATTGCAGGTCTGATTATCTCGCAAATCGGTGGTTGGTTAGATTTGCCAGCATTAGTCGCGGTCGGAAAGCTTGCCTCGATATTGATGGGTGCTGGCATCGGTGTAGGTATCGCTTATTATCTCAAAGCGCCAACGCTAGTGATGCTTAGCTGTCTCGTAGCAGGTATGCTTGGTGCTCATTCTGAAGCACTAATGGCAGGAACGCTCTTTACGCCGCAAGTGGGTGGGCCTGCAACCTTTGTAGCATTACCAGGTAATCCAATCGGTGCTTATTTGACCTCTGTGTTTGCTTATCGTGCTGGCACTTGGGTCGCTGGGAAGACGAAGCTTGATATTTTATTG
This sequence comes from Psychrobacter sp. JCM 18900, assembly GCF_904846625.1. Taxonomy (GTDB): domain Bacteria; phylum Pseudomonadota; class Gammaproteobacteria; order Pseudomonadales; family Moraxellaceae; genus Psychrobacter. The sequence continues at coordinate 65,834 of NZ_CAJHBL010000008.1, read as the reverse complement.
GTGCCCTTAGTGGTGTGCGGCGTCGCACTATTAGTCTGTGCGCTGCTCAACCCGCCTATCGTAGCAGGGGTCGCAGCTATCGGTCAGGGTATTCATGCTGCTACTGAATTACAACCACTGCTAATGGGTATCGTCATCGCTGTAGTAGTTGGCATTTTACTGACCCTTCCAACGTCAAGTGCAGCTATTTGTATTGCTATTGGGCTTGGTGGATTGGCGGGCGGGGCAGCAGTAGTAGGCTGTGCCGCGCATATGATTGGTTTTGCTGTTGCAAGTTTTAAAGACAATGGCGTTAGTGGTGTCATCTCTCAGGGCTTGGGTACTAGTATGTTGCAAATCCCTAATGTGCTCAAAAAACCTATCGTTCTGCTACCTGCTGTCATTGCTAGTGCTATCGTTGGGCCTATCGCAACCGTTGGTTTTGGATTAGCTTGTACCGCGACAGGTGCGGGTATGGGTACTGCTGGTTTGGTCGGTGTGTTTGGGGTTATTGAAGCGTCACAAGAAATCATGAGCACCGGTCAACTATGGACAGCGATTATTCTATTGATGTTTATATTACCTGCGGTGATTGCAGGGTTAGTGGCTTATATTATGCGCCGTATGGGCTGGTTGGTCGCTGGTGATATGAAGCTGCCTTAATCTTTGAAGTATTGAGTTAAAATATCATCACCAGTCTCAAAATTCAGTCTTATCTTTCATCAATAACAACGCTTAAAAAAGCCCAGCTATGACTATAGCTGGGCTTTTTATATACAAATTCATCAATTTTTCATGAAATAGGAAGTATTTACAGCATACTATTTAACGGTCTGTAGCTTCTTATGACGACGTGGTTTTAGTTTGCGGGACAGTTGATGGAAGTCGTTCAGCACTTGGCTATAATGTGAGGGAAATACACGTTGGATGGCATCAATCATCTTTGCATCGTTACCAATCAGGCAGCGCTGCTGATTAGTCGCTGCTGCCTGTAGGATAATCCAAGCCGCTTCATTGGCATCGAATTTTAAGAATTTATTAAAACTTCTGATGGCTTTGGGCCCAGTACTCATGCCAATATCATGGATGCTCTCATTACCGCGTGCGCTGTTGGCAATATTGGTTTTGATGCCGCCCGGATGGATACAAGTTGCTGATACCCCGCAGTTCTGAATATTTAGCTCTTGGCGTAAACTCTCTGTGAAGCCGCGTACGGCAAATTTGCTAGAGTTGTAGGCTGACTGTGATGGCTGAGCGGTCAAACCAAACAGGCTTGAGATATTGATAATATGTCCATGCTCGCCAAACTGGCTCTGTTTAACGCTGTTTTTGATTAACGGTAAAAACGCCTTAGTGCCGTAAACCACGCCCCAAAAATTAATATTCATTACCCATTCAAGCTCACTAATACTACTGCCTTCGACGGTAGAGTAGAGCGCAACACCTGCATTATTAAAGATGAAATTTACTTTGCCATGTTCTGCCATCACACTATCAGCCCATGCTTCCACGGCTTTATTGTCTGACACATCGAGTACGGTCATAGTGACGTTGACATTATAATTGGCAAGTAACTGTTTGGTCGCGGTTAGTTGTTCAGGATTGATATCTGATAGTGCAACATGACAGCCCATTTTTGCTAAATGAATGGCTAGCTCACGCCCCATACCAGAGCCTGCGCCCGTAATGGCAGCGACGTGGTTGCGATAGTAGGATGCAACGTCTGAGTCATCCAATGAGATACGGTTAGAAGAAAACGGTAGATGTTGGCGCAATGAAGTCGCCATAGCGGTCACATGGTTGAACATAATAAACAATCCTTTGTCTTATTAATCATATGGGTTGTACGGACTATATCTTGCGGTATATAGAAATAAAGTATAAAGGTCAAGACAGACTATCTACATTAGCATGGTTTGTGCTGACGTTTACTCGCGATTGATAAACGCTGCTGTCATTTCAGGACAGAAGTAATGAATGTCGCTAATTTTCAATAGATGAGTTATATAGTAGGCAAGTTATCCAACAGATAGATTGGTTAAATAATAGACATAAAAAAAGCGCCTGAGCTAATTTAGCCAGACGCTTTTTAGTAGTCCGTTAATGATAACGGACTGTTTATATCAATTATAAATTAGGCAATTTTAGGCACTTTACCTTCATTGATAACATCAGCATCAACCATTACAGTTTTAGCATTTTCCATAGAAGGTAATTCATACATGGTCTCAAGCAACGCATTTTCTACGATAGAACGTAGACCACGCGCACCTGTCTTGCGCTCCATTGCTTTTTTGGCGATGGCATCTAGGGCTTCTTGGGTAAAGCTAATCTCAGCACCTTCCATATCGAACAAATACTTGTACTGTTTTACCAGTGCGTTCTTAGGTTCTGTCAGGATTTGTACTAGAGCTGCTTCATCTAGCTCTTGCAGTGCCGCAAGTACTGGCAGACGACCGATTAGCTCGGGAATCAGACCAAACTTGATCAAATCTTCTGGCTCGACTTCTTGTAGCAAGTCTGAGCTGCGACGGCTGTCGTCTTTTGAGCTGACATCAGCGTTAAAGCCAATACCGCCTTTTTCAGTACGTTGTTGAATGACTTTATCAAGTCCAGCAAATGCACCACCAACGATGATTAGAATGTTGCTAGTATCAACCTGTATCAGCTCTTGCTGCGGGTGCTTACGACCACCGTGCGGCGGGATAGCAGCCACAGTGCCTTCGATTAGCTTAAGCAACGCTTGCTGTACGCCTTCACCTGATACATCACGGGTAATAGATGGGTTGTCGCCTTTTTTACTGATTTTGTCGATTTCATCAATATAGATGATACCTTGCTCAGCTTTGGCTACATCATAGTCAGAAGCTTGAAGTAGCTTTTGTACGATGTTTTCAACGTCTTCACCAACATAACCAGCTTCGGTTAAGGTCGTGGCATCAGCCATCGCAAAAGGTACATCTAACAGACGAGCCAAGGTTTGGGCAAGTAATGTCTTACCAGAACCAGTCGGACCGATTAGCAAGATATTACTCTTAGCCAATTCTACCATTGCATCGTCAGCGCCGATCTTGGCTTTTTTGCTGTCGTTGGCTAGTGTTTGGCTAACTTTTAGGCGTTTGTAATGGTTATAGACGGCAACAGCCAATGCTTTCTTGGCAGCGTCCTGACCGATAACATATTCATCAAGCTTGGCACGCAGCTCTTTTGGCGTTGGTAGTTTTTTATTGACCCAAGAAGTATCTACTTCGCTATCGTCATCACCGTGCTCTGCGCTGTCTGCGATTAAGTCAGTACATAGCTCGATACATTCATTACAGATGTTGGCATCGTCAGCAGCAATCAGTTGCTGTACATCGCTTTTGGCTTTACCGCAAAACGAACACTGCGGGGTATTATCTTCTGCCATAAAAGGCGCTCCTAAAATTTAAAACTGGTTAGTTTATTTGTAGTATGTCGATTATCGTATCCATTCAATGATCATACCTTTCAATAGGTCAGGTATGACATTGATAACGGTTTACTGTACGGCAAATAAACTATAAAAGGTCTTATGATTGCACTCTCAATCAAGAGGCATCACGTTAATGCTTAGATTACAAAGATTCAGGACGACGCTCTAATACTTCGTCAACCAAACCATACTCTTTGGCTTCTTGTGCATCTAACCAATAATCACGCTCAACGTCTTTTTCGATTTTTTCTACTGGCTGACCAGTGCGCTCAGCTAAGATACTATTTAGACGTGCACGAGTTTTAAGGATTTCACGAGCGTTAATTTCGATATCCGTTGCTTGGCCCTGCGCGCCGCCTGATGGTTGGTGAATCATAACGCGAGCATTAGCAAGTGAATAGCGCTTGCCTTTTTGACCAGCAGCCAATAGGAATGAACCCATGCTGTAAGCACCGCCCATACAGATAGTAGACACTTCAGGTTTGATGAAGTTCATGGTATCAAAAATAGCCAAGCCAGCGCTTACTGAACCACCTGGTGAGTTGATATACAAATGGATATCTTTGTCAGGGTTTTCAGCTTCTAAGAAGAGTAACTGGGCAACGATAAGGTTAGCCATGTTGTCTTCGACCTGACCGGTCAAAAAGATAACGCGCTCACGTAATAGACGTGAAAAAATATCAAACGAGCGTTCACCGCGTGAGGACTGTTCAACCACCATAGGTACTAATGCCGCTTGTGTGGTCTGTACTTCTTTGTGCGCACTCATCAGCATATCAAAATGCGGGTTGGCAGTGATGCGATCATAATCTGTCATAGAAAAGTCCTATCGATAAATGTATAAAATAAAAATGGATTGAATGATTTTATTGTCTAGTAGTTTTTGACTAATGGGTTGTTTATAAGGGGGCTGCGCTCACTATTCAAGCCTATAAAACGGGTTTGTGCATAAAATAGCTGAAAAAGTGACTCTCCGATATTGCTAGGACTCATTGCTTATATTGAAACTTATACTAAAAATACGTCTAGAAGTAGATAAATACTATCTTATCTATTATCAAGTCGTACAGATATTGATAGTATCTATATCGATACAAATAGCGTAAATCATGTCTAACCTGACTTTTTAACATAGAATACCTGATTAATAGCCCTACAATCCACCTATCTTACTGACTAAGCCTGCAAATAATTATGCGTTTAGTATTTTTGCTTATCTAATGTCCTCAGAGGGTATTGCGCTAACAATAACGCTAAAAAATGCACTGTTATGGACAAAATGTACTGTTTTGGTGCAAATATCTGCTAATTTTATAAATAACTAAGGCTCAAAAAACGTTTAGAAAATAGCTGGGAATATAGTGTTACTTTTATCATTTAAGTTAAATAAAAAAAAGCGCAGACAAATCAAAGTTTTGAGTTGCTAAGGTTTCTTATTTGATTACCTGCTATCAAGGGTTGGCATAATGCTTGTATCAATAAAAACATTGACGCTTTGATTTATCATGGTGCGCTAGGCACGATAAATGATATACGCTGTATTCCTCCGTTACTATTCTGAGGTTACTGTAGTTAATGAACTGTAATTAACGATTGGCAATAGAGTTCTTAACGGATAGCAAATGATAGCTGTCATATAAAATACTGAAACATATTTAATTGGTAAATGAGTATATAAAATGAGTTGGGCCTCTTCTTTAGCATTAAGCTTTGACACTGTTAGCAGTACAAGTACGGCCAAAGAAGGTACGGCTGATAACTCAAAAACGCGGCTTTATCATCGTAAGCACACGGGTGCCTTAATGGTACAGCGTGCTCTGTATCCTGAGCCAAGCATACAGCAGGGTATTTGTCACATACTGATGTTGTACCCGCCAGCCGGTATCGCAGGCGGCGATACGCTGACCATAGACCTAAGTTTGGATAGTGGTAGCCACGCTGTTATCACCACCCCAGGGGCAGGTAAGTGGTATGGCAAAGACAGTGTCAGTCAAAAACATAAATCTTCGTTAGGCAGCGACGATGCTCACCAAAATATGGGGCAAAATGAAATAGCTGCCTATGCGAGCCAACATGTACAGGCCAACCTCGCAGCAGATACCCGATTAGAATGGCTACCGCAAGAGAGTATCATTTATAACGAAGCCAATATGCATGCAGTGAGTCGCTTCGATTTGACGGATTCATCTAGCTTACTGATATGGGAGATTAGCGTCTTTGGACGGCAAGCTTACGACGAGCAGTTTTTGCAAGGGCGTTATCATACTGGATTGAATATCTATCGAGATGGTAAGGTTATCGTTGCTGAGCGAGTGGCGCAGGCAGCACAAAATCGCTGGTTTACCTCAAATTTAGGATTAGCAAACCAGCATATTTATGGATCGTTTTGGGCAGTACCAAGCTTAAGCGATGTCCATGACAATCTTGCACTCTCCGCGTCACAAACCACGCAATCGACCGAAACAGCCCAAGCAACTATCAAGCAGTCATTAACCCGCTATCTAGACAATACCGTAGCAGCATTACGACAAGTAATTGCTCAAGCACAACTGCCTGTCTACTGCACTCATAATTGCCAAGCGATCAATATCCGCTACATTGGCTCAGATGTACGTGGTTGTTTTGAAGCGTTTTATCAGCTGAGAGAAGTCTTGCGAGATCATTGGTGGCAACTTGAGCCTTGTCGTCCACGTATTTGGGACACTTAATACGGCCACTTTTAATAATGAGATTAAGATATATTGCGACTATTTTTAATCGATATTTAATGCTTTGAAAACCCCTAATCTGCTATAAATATAATGATAAGTACCACAAGGAATCGTCATGCACCTGACCCCAACAGAAAAAGATAAACTCATGCTATTTACCGCGGGTATGGTGGCTGAGCGTCGCAAAAATCGCGGTGTTAAGCTTAACTATCCCGAAGCCATCGCTTATATCAGTATGCTGCTGATGGAAGGCGCACGAGATGGTAAAAGAGTTGCTGAATTGATGAGTGAGGGTGCTACGTATCTGTCTGCTAATGATGTCATGGAAGGTGTTGCAGAGATGGTAGATGAAGTGCAAATCGAGGCGACCTTTCCTGATGGCACCAAACTGGTCACGGTACATAATCCCATCGTGTAACGCTGTATACCATTGTTATAGCACTGAAATGCTCACTATAAAATAAGGCGGCTACCATGCAAGCAGGCGAATACCATATCCAAGATGGCGATATTATCTTAAACCAAGGGCGACAGGTGCAGACCATCAGTGTCAGTAATACTGGTGATAGACCTATCCAAATCGGCTCGCATTATCACTTTTATGAAGTCAATGATGCCTTGAGTTTTGAGAGAGAGCAGACTCGGGGTTTTCGCCTAAATATTATCTCTGGCACCGCCGTACGTTTTGAGCCTGGTCAATCGCGGGAAGTCGAATTGGTAGCATACGCTGGCAAGCAAAATGTATATGGTTTTGCTGGGCGCGTCATGGGCGCCGCTCATCCAGACGAAGCATCAGAGAGCGTCACTGATAAAAAGGTAACTGCTACTTCGCAGAAGCGAGTCAGTCGTCGTATTTATGCTGAGCATTTTGGTCCTACAACAGGCGATAAAGTCCGTCTTGCCGATACCGAGCTTTGGCTACAGGTTGAAGCAGATTTAACCAGTCATAAAGATACTGCTGTTGATCAAGCAGATACGTCGCAAAGTGGTGAGAGTAGTAGCAAGCCTATTGCAATCAAAGGTGAAGAAGTCAAATTTGGTGGTGGTAAAGTCATCCGTGATGGTATGGGTCAAGGACAATTACTGGGCGCAGAAGTTGCCGATACGGTTATTACCAATGCATTAGTCGTTGATTATACAGGCATCTATAAAGCGGATATTGGTATCAAAGATGGTCGTATCAGTGCCATTGGTAAAGCAGGCAATGCTGATATCCAGCCTGCTATTGATATTGCTATTGGCGGTGCTACCGAAATCATCTCTGGTGAAGGTAAAATCCTGACGGCAGGCGGGGTTGATAGTCATATTCACTTCATCGCACCTCAGCAGTGTGAGACAGCGCTTATGTCAGGCGTGACCACAATGCTTGGCGGTGGTACAGGACCCGCACAAGGCACGCTCGCGACTACCTGTACGCCAGGGGCTTATCATATTGCTTCAATGCTAAAGTCTACCGACAGTATTCCCATGAATATCGGACTACTGGGTAAAGGTAATGTGAGCGTGCCAGCACCGATTGCAGAACAAATCGAAGCGGGTGCCGTAGGACTAAAGCTACATGAAGATTGGGGTACAACGCCGCAAGCTATTGATAACTGTTTGAGTGTCGCTGACGACTATGATGTGCAAGTGGCCATTCATACCGATACTTTAAATGAAAGCGGCTATCTCGAAAGTACGCTCGCTGCTTTTAAAGACCGCTGTATCCATACTTTTCATACTGAAGGCGCAGGCGGTGGACATGCGCCCGATATTCTAAAGGCCATTGGCGAATCGCATGTGCTGCCATCCTCAACCAATCCAACGCGCCCTTATACCGTCAATACTATTGATGAGCATCTCGATATGCTGATGGTTTGTCATCACTTGAGCCCTGCTATCGCTGAAGATGTGGCCTTTGCTGAGAGCCGTATTCGTCAGGAAACCATCGCCGCAGAAGATATCTTGCATGACTTAGGTGCGATTTCTATGATGAGTAGTGATTCTCAAGCGATGGGACGGGTAGGTGAAGTGGTCATTCGTACTTGGCAAACCGCGCACAAAATGAAAGTTCAACGTGGCCATCTAGCGCCAGATGCAACGGCGAACATTGAGGATGAGCAACAGTACATCACTTTGACAGATTATGACCAAAGCGTGGACAACGATAACTTCCGTATCAAACGCTATATCGCAAAATATACGATAAACCCTGCGATTACTCACGGTATTAGCGATATGGTTGGTTCAATCGAAGTGGGTAAATGGGCAGATATGGTGCTATGGTCGCCCAAGTTTTTTGGGGTAAAGCCTGAGTGCATCATTAAAGGTGGACTCATCGCTGCGGTGCCGATGGGCGATATCAACGCCTCTATTCCTACTCCTCAGCCTGTACATTATCGTCCTATGTTTGCGACATATCCAAAATCAGTCGCCCAAACTAGCATCACCTTTATGTCGCAAGCGGCGATCGACAAACAAGTGGATAAGCAGCTCGGGCTGACCAAAGTAATTCAGCCAGTACACGGTATTCGTAAAATTCGTAAAAGCGATATGCGCTTTAACAGCTACTGCCCAGATATGGATATCAATCCTGAGACCTATGAAGTACGTGCGGATGGTAAAACACTGACCTGTGAGCCAGCTGATGTACTACCCATGGCACAGCGTTACTTTTTATTTTAGAGCTTATGATATACGTTTATAAGAGCTCTAGGACAGTGAGCCATAAACTATGTACACCAATAGTCAGTTGGTTTCTTGAGTGAGATCGCGTCTTTATTCCTAATACTTTTACCATCAATACTATTGACAATAGTTTGAGCAACAACAGCCAGAGAATAATAATGAAAATATTTAATACCCGTTTAAGTACGCTTAGCGATATCCAAAAAGCACAATTGGCAGAACAGTATCAAGCCGATGATTATCTACTGTTAGACTTTGATACTCGTCAGCATTCCCGCTTTAGAGCGATTACTGTTTCAGGCGAGGCGATTGGTGTCGATCTGCCTCGTACAGGCGGATTAAAAGGTGATGATGTCCTTATCAATGAATCAGGGGAGTTGATGCAAGTTATCGCCAAGCCACAAGCGGTGACTAAGGTGACGGCTGCTAATGATTTTCTACTAATGAAAGGCGCTTATCATTTGGGCAATCGTCATGTGCCATTGATGTTTGACCACAGTTTTGATCAGGGTAATGCAGGCTATGCGCTATATTTTGAAAACGATCATGTGCTCGCTCAAATGCTAGAAAATCTTGGTTTACATATCGAGTCTACGTCAGTGCCATTTGAGCCTGAGACAGGCGCTTATCAAACGGGCCAAGGGCATGCGCATGGCCACTCTCACTCACATGCACATAGTGACTCTCATAGTCATAAGGAAAGTCATGACCATAGCCACAGCCACGGACATCAACATAGTTATAGTCATCATGATGCGCCTGTAGGTCATTCAAATGATGGTTAATACCGGTGCTCAGCCTACTCAATCTGCCCAACTTGGACAGCTACTGATGCTGGCATCGAGCAATTTGCCGATTGGTAGTTATACCTATTCGCAAGGTGTGGAGTCAGCTATTGAGTCAGGGGTTGTCTCTGATGAAGCCAGTACGCTTACATTTATGCAGGACTATCTAGCGCTTGCAGTGATTGGCTACGAGTTGCCCGTATTAGGGCTAATAATGTGCGCGCTCAGCCAAGGTCATGAAGCGCTAGCGGCAAATCTGGCACATGATTATCATGCTGGTCTCGAGAGTAAAGAGTTTGTACTGGAGTCGCAGCAATTGGCACAGGCAATGGTGTCTTGGCTCAACGAAGTCCTGAGTCTTGGCATACCGGCCGAAATACCTGAAGATGGGTTTTTACCGCTATTTGCTCATGTTGCTCAGCATTGGCAACTGCCACTAGCGCAGTCGATGACTACTTATGGATTTGCGCAATTAGAGAATATGGTGCTCGCCGCTGTCAAGACAGTGCCGCTAGGACAAATGGCAGGTCAGCGTATTCTGTGGCAATTGCAAAGCGATCTGGGTGCTCAGGTCGAAGCTCTAAGCGATGATGTGCAACAGGCTTTCGATGCTTTAATCACATCGATAAATACTATGGATACCTTAAATAAGAGTGAAGAGTCGGACTGTCAGCAGCTATGTCAAGACCTCTATGAATCATTTAGTATCTCTAATAACTTGCCCAATTTGGCTATTCTCTCAAGTATGCACGAGGAGCAATACAGTCGGTTGTTCCGCTCATAACTGTACCTTTATTTCTATTTATACTTATTAATATACAAACTGTTTTAGGAAATTAATATGTCTCTAACTCCGCTCAAAACAAAAAATTCTCACGCTGCATCAGACCTACAGACTGATAGCGACAGCCAGAAACCGTCTTCTGCCTTATCGTGCTTACGCCTTGGTATTGGTGGTCCAGTTGGTAGTGGTAAGACTGCTTTGACATTAAGACTATGCCAAAACCTGCGTGATACGGTCAATATGGCAGTGGTGACCAATGACATCTATACCAAAGAAGATTCAGAGTTTTTGACCCGCAATGATGCTATGCCCGCTGAGCGTATCCGCGGTGTAGAGACGGGCGGCTGTCCGCATACAGCTATTCGCGAAGATGCTTCTATTAATCTGACTGCGATTGCTGAGCTACAAGCGACTTTTGAAGGGTTGGAGTTGATTATCATTGAGTCAGGTGGCGACAATCTAGCCGCAACGTTTAGTCCAGAGCTGTCTGACTTAACCTTGTACGTCATTGATGTCTCTGCAGGCGATAAGATACCTCGTAAGGGCGGCCCTGGCATTACCAAGTCTGATTTGTTGATTATCAATAAGACCGACCTTGCACCAATGGTTGGTGCGTCGCTTGAAGTGATGGAACGCGATGCCAAAAAAATGCGTGGCGACAAACCTTTTGTATTTAGCAATATGAAAACAGGTGATGGGCTAAATGAGATTATTGCCTTTATAAAAGAACATGGCATGCTTGCCTAGAGAGCAGATGAGCTTTTACCATTAAAATATAAAGAATAAGGAAAAACCGCATGACACAGTGTACAAAGGATCTCAACACCGAAAACTCTCGCTTTTCACCAGCGTTCTCAGCTCGTCATATCGTGTCTGGTTCGGCTGTGATGATGACCTCATTAATGCTACCGTCATTGACGCAGGCGCATTCAGGTCATATTCACTCGACTACCGCGCAAGCGCCATCGTTTTTGGGTACGTTGCAAGCAGGACTGATGCATCCAGTAACTGGCCTTGATCATTTGTTTTTGGCAGTCGGCATGGGCATGTTGTTTTATGGTCTACAAAAGCAGCGCTTAGGCATGATGTCATTGACGGCAGGGTTGTCATTAGGCGCGATATTGGGCACGGCTGGCGTACTGATTGGCGGTATCGCATTTGCTGCATCATCTGGGCTAATTGAAGTGGCGATATCACTGTCGGTGGTCGTATTGGCTATGGTCTTGATGAGCCAAAAAAGTAGACAAGAGGCATTCTCTGCGCAGACTCATACAGCACGCACGCCAAGCATTCAGCAGGTGTCATTGTTTGGTTTTGGTGGTTTGGCCGTCTTTCATGGCATGGCACATGCGCTGGAAGTACCAGCAAATGCTGGCGTGAGTGGTCAGCTGGGATTTTATGCAGGGATGATGGTCACGATGCTAGCGCTATATGCAGTTGGTACGCTGATTAGTCAGCAGTTGCAGCAACGCTTTAGTGATAGCTTGTGGTTGCAGCGCGGGCTGGTACTGCTAGGATTGAGCGCCGTATTCGCACCCGTTTTGGTATAAAGCGCGCTTTATAGTACAAGTACGATGCTTGTAGATTCGATGTTTGTAGGTTCGATGTTTGTAAAGTCGATAGTTGTAGCTGATTTTATCTAGTTAACGAACGCCATAAAAAATGCGCCCCCGATCAAAAGGTCGGGGGCGCATTTTAGTTTTGATAACCGACTACAGCATATCTAAAAAGACAGCTTGTCGTATCAATTACATTGCTTGCTGCTGTTGTTGCTGAGCAGCTAGCAAGTCTTGGTAGCTAACTTCTTTGTCAGTTACTTTACCTTGTGCGATCAAGTAATCTACTACTTGGTCTTCTAGTACAACAGACTCAATGTTAGCGCGCTGCTGCTTGTCATTGGTGTAGTACTCGATAACTTCTGCTGGATCTTCGTAGTTTTCAGCGGCTTCTTTGATGAAGGTTTCTACACGCTCTTGATCTACTTCTAAGCCTTTGGTATCGATAACACGGGCAACGATGATGCCAAGACGGGCAGCACGTAGCGCTTGCTCTTCAAATAGCTCATTTGGCAGCATGTCTTTATCGAAGCTATCAGCATTCGCACCGAACTGCTGAGAAAAACGTTGCATCATCATGTTGCGTTGACGCTCGATTTCTTGCTCTAGCATCGCGTTTGGTACGTCAAACTCATTCTTTTCTAGCAATGCGTCAAAAGTCGCTTGCTTAACTTGGCTACGCGCAGCGTTTTTGATTTCGCGTTCCATGTTTTTGCGTACGTCTTCTTTCAATTTCTCAACGCCGCCTTCTTTTACGCCGAATAGCTCTAGGAACGCATCATCAATTTCAGGTAGCTTAGATTTTTCAACCAGTTTTACGTTGATTTTGAACTGAGCTTCTTTACCAGCTAGGTTCTCAGCTTGGTAATCTTCTGGGAAAGTGACGTCGATAGTTTTTTCTTCGCCAGCTTTCATGCCTTTAATACCAGCTTCAAAACCTGGAATCATTTGGTTGCTACCGATAACCAATTTGAAGTCTTCAGCAGAGCCGCCTTCGAATTTTTCGCCGTCGATAGAGCCTTCAAAGTCAAAAGTCACTTGGTTGTCTTTCGCAGCCATGCCCTTTTTCTCAACGAATTCTTCACGTTGCTTTTGTAGGTTTTCGATCATGGTGTCAACGTCTTCTTCACTGACTTGTGCAGTGTGACGCTCAACTTCGATCTCATCGATACCTTGTACGTCAACTTCTGGGAAGATTTCAACAGTGGCTTGATATACCAAGAAATCGTCTTCAAGTTTTACGTCGTCGATGTTAGGCATGCCAACAGCGCGGATGTCTTCAGATTTGATCGCTTCAAATACAGTATCACGGATGACATCGTTGATAACTTCTTGTTGAATGCCAGCACCGTACTGAGAGCGGATGTGTGACATAGGGACGTTACCTTTACGGAAACCGTCAATCTTGGCAGTTTTCGCAACTTGGCGAATACGGCCTTCAACTTTGTTTTGAATTTTTTCAACGGGCACTTTAACCGTTAGCTGGGTTTCTTTATTAGATAGCTTGTTGGTTGTGACTTGTAAATCTGTAGCCATATTAATTACACCTTTAGGATTAAGTAGTACGTTTGATTAATGAAATAGTACTTAGGGTTAAATTGTAATAGACAGACCGCGCCTCAAATTACGGGCATGTACGACGGGCTGCCGTTGAAATAAATAGGGGATAGCGATAGCGCACAACGTCAAATTTAGTGCCAGTAGCAATCGCCGCTGATACTAAAAGGTGAACCTGCTGAGGTTGTCCATGCTATCAAATATCGATAATAAACCGTTAATGCACCGCATAATAACGCTTTTTGGTGAATTATACAGCCAAATAACGGATTTCAACAAAATTTTAAAAGTAGAACAGTATAATCTATCTGTTTATTAAAGTAAAAATTATCTCTTTGATGGCATGTTTCCTTATGTTGCTTGCTCTTATATGGCTTAATTTTATATAAAAATTTAGCCATATTCATAATCAATAAATTAGATAACGGACAAGAAACAGCGATAAGGTTGCAAGCGCATTATGAGTATCAAGTGCGCTTATAGATAGAATAGCTATAAGGTACTTATAAAGGTAGCTGCGCCAATAGCTGCTGGATTGCCTGACCACGATGGCTGATACTGTTTTTATCAGCAGCGCTCAGACTAGCCGCACTGGCTTGCAAGTTAGGTAACCAAAACAGTGGATCATAGCCAAAACCGCCGTCACCATGTGGCGTATCCAAGATTTCGCCATGCCATAATCCTTGGGCGACAATCGGTAACGGATCATCAGCATGACGCACCATTGCCAGTACGCAAACGAACATACCTTTGATCGGAATATCCGGCTCTGCTGCGCGGATAGGCTGCAAGTCAGCGATGAGCTTGGCATTGTTTTTACTATCGTTGCCATGCTCACCAGCATAGCGAGCAGAGTAGATACCTGGCGCATTACCTAGTACAGGCACGCAAAGTCCTGAATCATCAGCAATCGCAGGCAGTCCACTGATACGGCTCGCATGACGGGCTTTGATAATGGCGTTTTCTACAAAGCTTAAACCATCCTCGATGGCGTCTTTGATATCGAGTTGACCTTGCGGGACAATCGTCACGTCCAAGTTCGCTTCGGCAAATAGCCGTTTAAACTCAGCCAATTTGCCTTTATTGTTGCTAGCCAATACCCATTGGTTGCCAGATGTCGGATGGGTAACAGTTAACGAGGTATCAGTGGTGCTCATAGAGTCAGTCCATTATATTAAAATGATGAAAAATTATTATTCGAGTAAGTTTTATTTATCTTCTGTAGTGCTAATTGGTAAATTATTTGTCGATTGAAGTAGTTATGCTAATAATGATAACGCATGAGTTTGGAGTGAATGCAGTTACCGCGTAATAAATAACCAATCGCTATACAGATTGTACGGGCTATAACATTTGGTAACTGATATTATTGGTCACTATTGCTATAATAGATACCAAGCTACAGTGAATTATATCTTATAGCTTGTGAATATTAAGTTAATAAAAGTCTATAAAGTCAGAGACTTGGCTTTTTGGCGAAGAATAATAGCAATAAGTAACCGCTAGGTTAATTTTGGATTCATAATGATACGTGATATTGTATTGAGCAGTACCGTGTATCAAGCGATAAAGTTCATTTCAAACAATAAACTCAGCCAATTTAGTCCGCTATTTTATAGTGTTTTTTGCGGTGTAAAAATAGCGTAAAATTCAGTTTCTATAACCAAGTTTTTATAAACTAACGGCTAAACAGCAAGGATAAAATAATTATGTCAAACATTACTTTACCAGACCTACCATATGCAAAAGACGCACTAGAGCCACATATCAGTGCCGAAACGCTAGAGTACCATCATGACAAGCACCATGCTGCTTATGTAAACAAGCTAAAAGACATGTTGCCAGGTTCTGGTCTAGAAGACAAAACATTGCCAGAAATCATCGTAGCGACTGCTAACGATGACAGCAAGCAAGGTATGTTCAACCAAGCAGCTCAAGTATGGAACCACACGTTCTACTGGAACTGCATGACGCCAACAAACGGCGGTGGCGAACCTACTGGCGATCTAAAAGCAAAAATCGAAGAAGATTTTGGTAGCTACGACAAGTTCCGTGAAGAGTTCAAAAACGCAGCATTGACTCAGTTTGGTTCAGGTTGGGCATGGCTAGTTGCTGATAAAGTCGGTGGCAAATTGTCAATCGCCAAAACGGCTAACGCTGACACCCCACTTGCACATGACCAAGTAGCGGTATTGACTTGTGATGTATGGGAACACGCGTACTATGTAGATTACCGTAACCGTCGTCCTGACTATGTTGACACGTTCCTAGACAAGCTAGTGAACTGGGACTACGCAAACGCAAAATATAAAGGTCAAGATGCTGGCGTTGAAGAGTAATCTTTAACGACTAAGTATTTGATTAAAAAAAGGACACCGTGAGGTGTCCTTTTTTTTGTGATAACTTTCTATAGTAGCTTTCTATTTTGATATTTGATTAAAACATATTTTTGATAGAGCATCGCCATTACGATATTAGGCGATACCGCCGTTTGCACCGATATTTTGTCCAGTAACCCAAGCCGCTTCTTCACTGACCAAAAACGCCACTACACGAGCGATATCAACTGGTTCACCGATACGGTTAAACGGTGACATGCTAGCAAGTCTCTCTACCGTGTCATCCGCCTTACCTTGATGAAATAGCTCAGTGTCAGTAGGGCCGGGAGATACTGCATTGACCGTGATGTTGCGCTCGCCGACCTCTTTGGCAAATATACGGGTCAGCTGATCGACTGCACCTTTGGTCGCACAGTAAGTGCCATAACTAGGTAACAGCATGCGAGTGGTTGTACTTGAGAGGTTTACCACACGGCCACCGTCATTGAGTTTAGTTGCAGCTTCACGCAATGTATTAAACGTACCTTTTACATTGATAGCAAATATACGGTCAAAGTCTTCATCGGTGGTCTCGGCAATAGGTTTATTAATCATTATACCTGCGCTATTGACCAAAATATCTGGCTTACCAAACGCGCTGATAGTGGCATCGAACATTGCTTCGACTTGTTTGGTATTGCTAACATCAGCTTGCACGGCAATGGCTTCACCGCCTGCTGATTTAATCTGGCTTACGATATCATTGGCTGCTACGTCATCATTTGCATAATTAATGACGGTTTTAGCCCCTGATTCTGCAAGTGATAAGGCTATTTGCGCGCCGATACCTTTTGATGAACCGGTTACAATCGCGACTTTATTTTTTAGTGTTGTCATCGATACTTTCTCCAATATTATGAGTGAATATCAGTACGCTTATATGGCGTTTTGACTGATGTCTCTTGATTAGTAGGATATAAGTTACCAGTGTGCCAAACCAATAAGTAGAGCGATTCTGTATGCTTGTTTTGGATAAATTTATCTATTGTGTCTATGTAGATGCAAGGTGCGTAAATAAGGATGTTCGTTGAAGAGTAGTATTTAGCTACTAAGGGTTTGTATGAGAAAAAGGACATGGTGAGGTGTCCTTTTTTGGTTAGTATTTAAAACAATTCATTTCTGCTTATCTCTTTGTTTAATATGCTCTTGCGTCTCTAAAGGAATTAAGTCTGCATATAGTTTTTCTAGTTCTTTTGGTTTAGTTATCAGCTCATCAGCAATAAAATTTAAAATACTGAACAACTTCTGAGCAATTTCAGCATTATCATCTAAATTTATTTGACCAGGATGAACAGCGTTATTCCCTATGACTCTTAACAAATCTAAAGCTTGCTGTATTGTAGGACTTAAGCCTTCTGATACCAGTTCTTTTATATCATCGTTGATTTTCTTTCCATCTTTCCCTATTTGCTTTAACAGCATTTGTAGAGCTAAACGCAAAAGGGCAGTTGCTCCTTTCGGTGAATCAATCAAAATATTAGAAGCTTCAAGGTATAGATTCTTAATATCTTCATCTAAGTCTTCGTTAGGAGGTGGAACTGTGGTTTTCTTCGGATAAACAATTTCCTCGTTCACCCACAATGTAAAATTATTACATGATGCGCAAGTTGCAATTGAGAAGCCTCTAGGTACGAACTTATAAAGACTGGATTGCAAAGGATTTTTAATACCTCTTAGAAAAACTAAAATTGCTTCTTGAGTATAATCGCGTACTTGATTTCTATAATCTAGATAGAGATTATTGATAATTCCGTTAGCTGTGCTACCTGCTTTATGCGCGTCAAACCATTTTTGAGTAGCAACAGTATTACAGTGTGGGCACTGAAACTTAATACTTTCATACCTAGGTAACATTGGTTATTCCTTGTGTTATTTATATAGGAAATCATACTCTGAGAGAAAATCATAACTTGATCACAAAACCTCAAACCCAAACTTACCCAACGTTTCTCGCAGCATCGCAATATTATAGTAAGCGTGTGCATTGACAGTGTTTTGAAAGAAGATATAGAGCGTATCAAAGTGCTGACGCTGATTGGCAATCGCTTGCGCCCAGTCCTGCATCTCAGCTTCACTATAGCGATAGTCATGACGATCAGCCGCGCTCATCGCATCCCACCAGCCCGTATTATTGCCATGCATACGTAGGTAGCCAGTGCGTTCAGTGAATATCAACCGTGACGGCGGTAATCCGCCTACCTTGGGATAATCGACGCTACACCAAATGAGACCTTGCTGCTGGAAACTATCGACCACTTGCGGTGTGTGCCAGCCGTTATGACGAAACTCAATAGCGAGTGGATAGTCTTGAAACCAACTGACGAGGTTCGCTAAATAGAGACGGTGCTCGCGAGTACGATCAAAGCCATGCGGAAACTGTAATAGTAAAGGCGCTAAAGCATTTGCTTCGATAAGTGGAGATAAAGCGTTTAGAAATGCCTGTGCGTGTTCGGCAGTGCCTTTACGTGCATGAGTAAAGTCTTGATGCAGTTTGACGGCGAACTTCAACTGACTATCCGCCTGTGTATAAGCTTTATCGACCATCCCAGCAAAGGCTTTTTGTCCGATGGGCGCATAAAATGTACTGTTGATTTCGACTGCGCCGTATTGTTTGGCGTATTCACATAAGAAGTCGGTTTTTTTGGTGCTGGTGGGATACAGCGTACCGAGCAAATCGGTATCGCTATAGCCACCAGTGCCGAGGTAAATGCGCGGGGTAGGGGAACTGTCCATGTTGACCACTCACTGCCGTTTTGGGTAATAAAATTTATTACGATATCTGCTTTCGCCTGCTATTTGACAAGCTACTTTTTACGTGACCAGAGCCATTCAATCAGTGCCAGTAGCGCATCATTAGCTGTGCCAATGTTATCTTCATTGTCGCTGAGCTCACGATTACTTAGTTCATGAGAAATGGCTGCGCGTCCCTCGTTAAATAGCGATTGCGCATAACTGGTGGCATTATCGACACCCATCAGTTTTACATAGGTAGATTTGTCTAGTTTTTCATCGCTACCCGCAGGCTTACCAAGCGTATCAGTCGTCATGGTGACGTCTAGCACATCATCTTGGACTTGAAAGGCTAGACCGATATGTTGCGCGCACTCTTGTAGTGCCATACGCTGCGGGGCCGTTGCACCAGCACAGACGCCGCCCATGAGCATCGCCGCTTCTATCAACGCCCCTGTCTTGTCACGATGGATGGCTTCTAAATCATCCTGCGCGATACTGATGCTGGCTTCGGCATTAAGGTCTAGCATTTGACCCGACACCATGCGTCTGGCGCGCGGCGCAAATATTGCTATGAGCTGACTTGCGATATTTGCATCAAACGGCGCAAAGGTTGGCATCTCTGCGGTCAATACTTCAAATGCTAGCGTCTGCAATACATCTCCTGCCAGCAGAGCCGTCGCTTCATCAAAAGCGATATGAGCAGTAGGCTGACCACGGCGAAGCTCATCATCGTCCATACACGGCAAATCATCATGTACCAACGAATAAGTATGCAGCAGCTCTACCGCCAATGCAGCACGGCGCGACATATCATAGTCTGAGTCGTTTTCTAGTAGCGTGTCCAGATCAGCATCGAGAGTATCGATATCATTATTAGGCTCGTCTGTACGTTCGTTATTGCTGCTATTAATACTGGCAAAAGCGCTGGCAACCATCAGTGGGCGTACCAGTTTGCCTTGACCCGTCATCACATAACGGCAGGCATCTACCAGTGGGCTAGGCAGCTTGGCATAAGTAAATAATACCTCGATATCTTGCGCCAATTGCTCGCGTACAGCACCATGAAACTGCTCAGTGCTTTGAAAAGAGACAAAGTTAGAAGGGATGAAGCCAGTAGAGGTAGTGCTAGAAGTAAGGGAAACAGTCATAATCCAACCATTTATCAGGGATACAGTAAAACTTATTAGGGATAAGGAAAAAACGCTATTAGTGTAGCATGATAGGTCATATCGCTTATGTGACACACGGTATCAATTGATTATTTTTTGCATTTTTCTACCGAAGTCTATTCGAAAGTAGAGCAATCTTAGCTGCAATATAACGATAAGATTTCGTTACCGATGGATGATGTCACTCTCTGGTTGAATATGTTCTGATAAAAGAGCAAGCTAGGCTGGCACGTTAATCTTATTACCGTAGAAAAATGGTACTGAATGCTGACACTGAATAGCTAGCACTGACCAAGTAGCATTTATTAAGTAGCGCTAACGGATTGTCGTTCCAAAGATGGCATGCATGAAGTCAACAACACGAAATAAATCTAAATTAACAATTCAGTATACATTTATTCACTAAAACACTTTTAGCGTAAGGTAAATGCCTGCAAGTGATTTAAGAGTGACTTGCGAGTATGGTATTAGCTTGTGACAGTTAGGGGCATAATCCCCTACACTAATTGACGTGAAAATGGTCTGATGGTGACCCTACTGGGTTTTTTCTCAGGATGTTCAATCGTCGATACCGAGTGTTAGACCAAGTCTCAGTCAATATTTTGAACATCAGTACCTGCAACAGCAGTATATAAATGAAGCGTCATATGATGTCATGCAAGAGACGCAAAATACGTGCATCATGATGAGCGCTGGATAATAAAGACATCTTCACTTGTGAGCTGGTTATATGTTTGTCTTTATAACATGACAAGCGCACAGTGCTATTACCCATTTTACTAACAGTAACTGGCTATTTATTTTAATTCAAAACGTAGCTTTCGTTATATAGAAAGGAGTTTCAAATGGTATACCAAGGAAATCGCATCACGGTGACAATGCTAGAGGATGGCATCGCCAACATGCAGTACAACGCCGAAAATGAGAGCGTGAACAAATTTGATGCCGAAACCAATAAGCAGTTTGGTGAAGCAGTTAGTGCGTTAGAAAAAGCCGACAACGTAAAAGGTCTTATCGTTACTTCAGCCAAAGGCGTGTTTATCGCTGGTGCTGACATCACAGAATTCGTCGGTTCTTTCAAAAAATCAGAAAGCGAGATCAAAGATTGGGTCGTTCATGTTAATGACGCTTTCAATCGTTTTGAAGACCTACCATTCCCTAAAGTTGCGGCTATCAATGGCGCCGCAATGGGCGGCGGTTGTGAGATGACCTTGGTTTGTGAATACCGTGTCATGAGTGACAAAGCCATCATCGGTCTGCCAGAAACTCAGCTAGGTATCTTCCCAGGTTTCGGCGGTACAGTTCGTAGTACGCGTATCATCGGTATCGATAATGCGCTTGAGCTGATCGCGACTGGTAGCCCAAAGAAAGCATTGGCAGCATTGAAACTAGGCTTGGTTGACGCGACTGTACCTGCTGACGACTTACAAGATGCAGCAATTGATCTAGTCAAAAAATGTATCTCAGGTGAGCTTGATTGGAAAGCAAAACGTGAAGAAAAACTGGCTCCAGTTAAGCTAAACCAGCTTGAGCAAGCGATGGCGTTCAACAGTGCCAAAGGTGCTATTTTCGCTAAAGCCAATCCTAAGCAATACCCAGCACCAGCAATCGCTATCGAAACGATTGAAAAGCACGTTAATTTATCACGTGACAAAGCAATCGAAGTAGAAGCTGCTGGTTTTGCAAAAGCCGCTAAGACGCCACAAGCAGAGAGCTTGGTTGGTCTATTCTTAAACGATCAGCTAGTCAAAAAACTGGCCAAAAAACACAGCAAGCAAGCACATGACATCAGCGAAGCCGCTGTACTAGGCGCTGGTATCATGGGTGGCGGTATCGCTTATCAAGCAGCCAGCAAAGGCTTGCCAATCATCATGAAAGACATCAAGTCTGAGCAATTAGACCTTGGTATGGGCGAAGCGAGCAAACTGCTTGGCAAAATGGTAGAACGCGGCAAGATGACCCCAGCAAAAATGGGTGAAACCTTAAGCCGTATCCGTCCTACTTTGAACTATGGTGATTTTGCTGAGACTGATATCGTTATCGAAGCTGTCGTAGAAAATCCAAACGTGAAGCGTGCGGTACTAAAAGAAGTAGAAGGCTTGGTAAAAGACGACTGTATCCTAGCGTCAAACACCTCGACTATCTCTATTACGTTCCTAGCAGAAGCGCTTGAGCGTCCAGAAAACTTCGTCGGTATGCATTTCTTCAACCCAGTACATCGTATGCCATTGGTCGAAGTTATTCGCGGTGAGAAGTCATCTGAAGAAGCTATCGCGACTACCGTTGCACTTGCTTCTAAAATGGGTAAAGTGCCAGTAGTAGTTAACGACTGCCCAGGTTTCTTGGTAAACCGTGTATTGTTCCCATACTTTGGCGCGTTTGACTTGCTACTTAAGCAAGGTGCTGACTTTGCTCATGTCGATAAAGTTATGGAAAAATTCGGTTGGCCAATGGGCCCTGCATACCTAATCGACGTGGTCGGTCTAGATACAGGTGTACATGGCGCAGCAGTCATGGCTGACGGTTTCCCTGATCGCATGAAGCCTGATTATAAAGGTGCTATCCAGCATCTATATGACAATGAGCGTCTAGGTCAGAAAAACGGTATCGGTTTCTATAAATACGAAATGGACAAGCGCGGCAAGCCAAAGAAAGTTGCTGACGAAGCGACTTACGAGTTGCTAAAAGCCACGACTGATAGCGAAAAGCAAACGTTTGACGATCAAGCAATCATTGATCGCACTATGATTGCCTTCTGCAACGAAACCGTTCGCTGCTTAGAAGACAACATCGTAAGCACCCCAAGCGAGGCCGACATGGCGATGATTATGGGCGTAGGTTTCCCTCCATTCCGTGGTGGCCCATGCCGTTATGTTGACCAAATGGGTCTAGATAACTACTTGGCACTATGTGAAAAATACGCACATCTTGGCAAAGCTTATGAAGCGCCACAAAAGATTCGCGACATGGCAGCCGCAGGCGAGACTTTTTACGCAACAGCGTAATAGTCAGTCATTACTAGGATGAAGTGCAGTACGTTTGCTATTTTGCATGAAAGCAATTGAGACATGAATCGTCTCCAATAGCGAACGTACGATTATAGTTGGTTCAGTTTAATGCTAGTACGAGTAAATCAAGCGCAAATATACCTATTGTATTTTGAGCGAGATTAACAAAGTAAAAGTAATAGTCGTAAATTGGGCTGACTACACTGACAATAAAAATTGAAAAGGAATATGGTATGACAACTTTAAGTCCAAAAGATGTGGTCATCGTAGATGGCGTGCGCTCGGCAATGGGCAAAACCAAAAACGGTATGTTCCGTCATGTACGTGCTGATAGCATGTCAGCGGAACTAGTACGTGCGCTAGTAGAACGTAATGACTTTGATACCAATGATATCGAAGACATTATCTGGGGCTGTGTAAACCAGACACTAGAGCAAGGCTTGAACATCGGTCGTAACATCGGTTTGCTAGCTGGTATCCCAAAGACTGCTGGTGGCCAAACGGTTAACCGTCTATGTGGTTCTTCTATGCAGGCGCTACATACTGCCGCTGCACAAATCATGACCAACCAAGGTGATGTATTCATCATCGGTGGTGTTGAGCATATGGGTCACGTAGGCATGATGCACGGTGTTGATTTGAACCCTGCTGCTTCTAAGCATTATGCAAAAGCGTCAAACATGATGGGCTTGACTGCTGAAATGCTAGGTCGTATGAACAATATCACGCGTGAAGAGCAAGACGCGTTTGGTCTTGAGTCACATCGCCGCGCATGGGCTGCAACCACTGAAGGTCGTTTTGACAATGAAATCATCGGTATCGAAGGTCATGATGCTGCTGGTCGTCTGCAACTATGTACGGTTGATGAAGTAATTCGTCCAGATGCAACGATGGAGCAAATGCAAAAGCTACGCCCAGCGTTTGATCCAAAAGGCGGTACAGTAACAGCGGCAACCTCATCTGCACTATCTGACGGTGCGTCAGCGATGCTAGTAATGAGCGCGCAAAAAGCCAAAGATCTAGGTCTAAAGCCACGTGCCCGTATCCGTAGTATGGCTGTGGCTGGTTGTGATGCTGCTATCATGGGCTATGGTCCTGTACCTGCTACCCAAAAAGCATTGAAGCGTGCTGGTATGAGCATCGATGACATGCAAACCATCGAGCTAAACGAAGCATTTGCTGCTCAAGGTCTATCGGTATTAAAAGGTCTGAACCTATCTGACAAGCAAGACATCGTTAACATCAACGGTGGTGCCATTGCTCTAGGTCATCCACTAGGATGTTCAGGTGCTCGTATCACAGTGACATTGCTAAACGCAATGGAGCAGTCAGATACTGAAATCGGCCTAGCGACAATGTGTATTGGTCTTGGCCAAGGTATCGCTACTATTATTGAGCGTGTTTAATCTTATTTATATAAACAAGATTATTTGAACAATCAATAAGTAGCTACTTGCTAATAAAAAACCTCTAGTCATAACGGCTAGAGGTTTTTTTATGGGTAAAACTGATGTTTGGTAAGCTAATAGATCACAGAGTCGAAAAACACAGTATTACGGCGATTAAAAATTATCTCCATTGACGCATTCATGAAACTATGACTAAATAAGAGAAAGATGAACCATGGCACTGTTTATGATAATTCTAAAATAGTTTTTAGTTGCAACTGTCAGCCGTACAAGGAGTGTACTATGTCTACTATGATTAATGATCGCACCTATCGAATCGCTCGTGAGAATACCCAAGCAATGATTGTCGATGTGCAAGAGCGCTTAACGCCGCATATCTATGACCACGAAAATATCGTCAAAAAAACCGTTACCTTGATTAAAGGGCTGCAAGCGCTCAATATTCCAATCATGCTCAATGAACAATATAAAAAAGGCTTGGGCGATACCTTGCCAGAGCTGCGCGACGTACTCGAAGGAGACAATGCCAAGAGTTTTGAAAAGGTTACGTTTAGTGCCTGCGATAATAATGATTCATGGCACCATCTAGCGCAGCAGAACCGTAGTACTGTGTTGCTTTTTGGTGCTGAGGCTCATGTCTGTATTATGCAGACAGCACTGGATTTATTGGACAATGGTATGCAGCCTGTCATCATTGGTGACGCAGTGGGTTCTCGTTTTCCTTATGATAAAAAACAAGCAATTCGCCGTATTCGCCGTGCAGGTGGGGTAATCAGCACTGTCGAATCAATATTATTTGAGCTGTGCCGTAGCAGCGAAGACCCTGCATTTAAAACCATTATTAACTTGATTAAGTAGGTGGTTAAGCCTTAGTTGCTTAAAGACTTGGATAAATAGGGATTCAATTTAACCATTTATCTTCTAACTTATAATAGATAGCGCTTGGTAAAATAAGCGCTATTTTTTTGATAACGGTAATAGTTTTTTAACCATTGCTAGATAGCAAACTAACTATAATACCTTGAGCAATGAAACTTAAAATCGCTAGAACTTATAAGCATTAAAACCAATAACTAGAGAAAACCAGAGAAAATCAATGTCGCAAGCCAGCTCTATATCACTCACTAATTCCAAATCTACTTCACATATCCAAATCGATGATGTCACTCATTTCTTATTGGAGTTAGATGCGCTCAAACGCGTGAATCGCCGCAGCTATGTGACACAGACCACTCGTAAAGAAAACTCTGCCGAACATTCTTGGCATTTAGCGATGGCCTGTTGGTCGATTGCTGAATTATTTGCACTAGATGTCAATCATGAAAAATTACTGAAGATGGCGTTGGTTCATGATTTGGGTGAGATTGATGCGGGGGATACTTTTTTATATGCTGATACGCGTACTGATGCACACGTCGAAGAGCGTGCCGGCATTGCCAGATTGCAACGTGAGCGAGGCAATAGCATTAGTGATTTGAGTGAGGTGTGGGAAGCGCAAGAAACAGGAAGTAGCAAAGAGAGCCAGTTGCTCAGAGTGGTCGATCGCTTATTGCCGTTTTTACTCAACCTAAATACCAACGGTAAAACGTGGATTGAACTTGGTGTTACGCGCTCGCAGGTGGCGGGGGCTCATGCATTTATCAAAGACAGCTTTCCTCCTATTCATGATTGGCTCTCACATAATATTGAGTATGCAACTCAGAAAGGATGGCTGATTGATGCGTAAATCTACATAAGTAGCAGGCATAAAAAAAGCCCAGTTAAGCATTCTAATTCACGCTTAACTGGGCTGATACTTTAAGTGCTTTTATACAAACATGTTATTGAGCGTTTGCCATTCCTAGCAATTGACCCATTTGCACGACGCTGTTGGCTTGCATACTATCTAGCCAGTCAGCCTTTGCTGCTTTTGGTAATACTACGATAGCCGTTGAGCCTAGATAAAAGCGTCCAAGCTCTTCGCCTGCTGCAAACTGCATGTCATGATCAGACTCGAATATGTCGTCGGTACGAGCAATCTTGCCAGTGGCGACGGTTTCAATACCAGCGACGATCATAGCACCAACCATTACGACAGCTGCTTTGCCATACTTTGTATCAAACATACAGACCAGACGCTCATTACGCGCAAACAAGTCTGGCACGTTAGCCGCCGTAGTATTGTTGACCGAAAACAGTGTACCAGGCACATAGCGAGTCTTAGTCAATGTGCCAGTAAATGGCATATGCACACGGTGATAGTTGCTAGGCGCCAAGTAGATAGTCGCAAAACTGCCATCAGCGAAATAACTGCCATCTTCACTATCAGCAAGTAGTTGGCCGACATCATAGTGACGACCTTTTGCCTGTAGTAGTTTGTGGTCTTCGATTTGTCCTAGCTGAGAGATAATACCGTCCGCAGGACTCACGATACCGTTTGCAGTGGCGTCGATAGTACGAGCGTCTTCTTTTAACTCGCGGGTAAAAAAGTCATTAAAACTTTCATAAGCGTTAAGGCTTTGGCGTTCGTACTCGTCTAAGCTGATATTATAAGCTTTGGCAAAGCTACGGATAAAGGTGCGTTTGACATAAGGATGGCGACTGGCGGCCAAACGTCCAGCGACTTTACTGAGCTTTTGCTGCGGCACAAGCTGTTGTAAGGTGGTAAATACATTCATAATAAGGCTACCAAAATAAGGTGTAATGTAATAGGGGCGTGTTGGAAATTCGACCATGGCACTGACAGTGGCTAAAATTGCGCCATACTACGTTGTAAATCTAGATAGGGCATGAGCATTATCGTCGTTTTACGCCTTGTCTGGAACAGTTTTAGCGATCCGCAGTACCTATTTGTGAATATCAAACACGCCCTAATAATAGTTAAGTTAATGACGGTATTTTATCATGGACAGCATATTATTGTATGGCCATAATCTGTTAAGGAATCAGTAAATGAAAGCACTCATACAACGGGTGAAGCACGCTAGTGTGGTCGTCGATCAGCAGTGTATTGGCGAGATTGAACATGGGGTGTTGGCATATATTGGCTTAGGGCATGAAGACGATTTCGCCGCTGCCCAGCGTATGATTGACAAAATATTGACCTATCGCATTTTTGAAAATGACGATGATCCGGCCAAATTTGGTAAACTGGATAAAAACGTTCAGCAGGTCGGTGGCGGGCTATTATTGGTCTCACAATTTACCTTGATGGCAAAAACAGACAAAGGTCGCCGACCAGACTTTGGTGGTGCGATGGCACCTGCTGCTGCGCAAGCATTATTTGAACAACTGGTCGACTATGCCAAAACTAAGCACCCGAACGTGGCAACCGGTCAGTTTGGTGCGGATATGCAAGTGTCGAGCGTCAATGATGGGCCGCTCAATTTTTTACTAGAAATCTGATTTTAGAGTGTCATCAAGCTGTCATAATTAATCCGTTTAATAGGTAGAGACTGGTGAGTATATATCGCCTTTTTACATGCTAGATTTTGTCCGCTAACACCGAGAATGTCCTATGTATAATGAGCAAATTTTGATTGTTGAAGATGAGCCTGCGATTCGTGAAATGGTTGTCATGACGCTAGAGATGGCTGGGTTTGATAGCTTGCAAGCGGCAGATGTGTCAGAGGCGCATCAGCAAGTGGTCGATCATAGACCGTCATTGATACTGTTAGACTGGATGTTGCCAGGTGACAAGAGCGGTGTGGATTTTTGTCGTATGCTCAAAAACGATGAGCTACTCTCTGAAATACCAGTCATTATGCTAACGGCAAAAAGTGAAGAAGACAGTAAGGTGCATGGTCTTGATGCAGGCGCAGATGATTATATGACCAAGCCTTTTTCGACTCGTGAGCTGATTTCTAGAATCAAAGCCGTACTACGCCGCAGTAGTGCTATGAGTAGCGATAAACCTATCGAAATTGGACAGTTAAGTCTAGATACCAAGAGTCAGCGCGTGACAGCTGCAGGTAAAATCGTTGATGTTGGGCCCACAGAGTACCGTCTATTGGCATTTTTTATGAGCCATCCTGAGCGCGCCTATACACGAACGCAGCTGCTCGATCAGGTATGGGGCGGCAATGTATATATCGAAGACCGAACCATCGATGTACATATCAAACGTCTACGTAAATTACTGCGACCTTATGACTGTGATACATTGATACAGACGGTACGTGGAACAGGCTACCGATTTTCTAGCCTGATTGAGCCAAGTTAATCTTGTACAAATAATGCCGCAGCAATATTGAGGCAGCGGATAGTGGTAAGGATAAGAAATGGACAAGATAGCGCCAGCACAAAGTGAGCAATCAGCTTTACTAGAGCAAATATCTACTCAAAATACAGCGGAGCAACTCAAAAAAATCGGCAGTGCACTACGAGCCTTGCGCGATGCAGTGATTTTGCTCAACAACAATGATGGTCTAGAATGGTGGAATCAGGCGGCACAAGACTTATTGCTGCTACAGCCAGAAGATAAAGGTCAGAACATTTTCGACTTTATCACTGTACCTGAGTTCCGCCAGTATTATGAAGGTACAACGATACCTAACGATGGCGTCCATATAGAATCATGGCGAGATCCTAGTCGCTACTTAAAGTGCGAACTGACCCCCTTCGGTGATGAAAAATTGCTGTTTGTATATGATGTGACTCGCCTGCGGCACTTAGAGCAAATGCGTCAGGATTTTGTGGCGAATGTCTCGCATGAGCTTAGAACACCATTAACTGTAATGATGGGCTACCTAGAAAATTTCTCTGATCAGCCAGATATGCCGCCGCAATGGCGTCGCGGTTTTGAGCTGATGACCCAGCAAACTGCCCGTATGAATAGAATCGTGAACGACTTGCTGCTACTGTCTAAGATTGAAATCGAAGAGTCACACGAGCTGCATTATATAGATATGACTAAGCTACTGACCAACATCTACGACGACGCACAAGCCTACAACCAAGCGTACAAACACATCATTCATTTGCATATAGATACGTACGATGGGCTGTACGGATCAGAGATGTACTTAAATAGTGCGCTATCCAATTTGGTAATCAATGCAATCAAATATACGCCAAAGGGTGGCAATATCACTATCAGCTGGACAAGGACGTCTGATGGTTGCCGTTTCGCGGTCGAAGATGATGGGATCGGTATTGCGTCAGAGCATATCGCCCGTTTAACAGAGCGTTTCTATCGTATCGACAAAGGTCGTAGCCGTGCAACAGGTGGTACAGGGTTGGGACTAGCGATTGTAAAACACGTGTTGCACCAGCACGAAGCGCAATTGCAAATCGATTCAGTAGAAGGGGAAGGGTCGACATTTAGTGTGGTATTCCCCTCAAACTACGTCAGATCCGTCACAGCCAATTAATACAATTTCTGGCTTATATTAGCGTTAGTTTTTCGGCTTAAGTTTTTTGATTAATCTAAACCTATCATTATTTCAAATTAGGTTAACGACATACTTTTCTGTATTCGTTAATCCTTTTGCAAAAGCGGATAAGGGTTAACCGCACTGCCATTAATATAGATACCATAATGTACATGTGTTGGTGTCCCTTTTGCATTACCGCTATCACCCACATAACCTATCACATCGCCCTGATTGACCCAGTCATTGGGGGAGATGTCAGCATAGTCTTCTAGATGAGCGTAGTAATGTCCTGCGCCACCAGGCCCTACCACCACGACTACGCGTCCACCCAAGGTGTTCTCACCAACCTTGCTTACTACGCCTTGCGTGGTCGACCGCACGGGAGTATTACGCGGCGCAAAGATGTCGATACCTTCGTGGGAGCGGCCTTGACTACGTGCCGCGCCCCAAGTGTCTGTCAGGTTTCGTTCTGGTAGTGGACTGGGTAAGCTGTTTTCTGTCGGCAGTTCTTGTTGCAATAGACTCAATTGCTGCCATTTGGCAACCACAAATGACTGTGTTTGTTGACTGATACTGGGTAGCAGTTTATCAAAGACAAATAACAGGGCTAGCAATACGACAGTCTTAATCAATAGGCTTATTAAACGACTGAAAAAAGAAGGTCTGGGAGGCTGGTTATTTCCATCTGCTAGCATTGATGTCTCATATATGTTTGATGTCATTTGAGTTTTTATTATAAAAGCTTCGTCTAATAACGTATGTATCGCATTGTTATCTATCGTTTTTACCCCCATAGATATCCTTATGGCCAAGGATATAAACAGCAAATATAGTTTTATCTACTTAACATTTCTGCTGAGCATAGACAGTTGCTACTGATGGTTAATACTTTATGAATGATGCTTTTAAGCCTGCTGATATTTCTGTAACGCGCGAAACAGCACTGGTTATCGATACCGAAACAGATCAGGGCAGTGATCCCAGACCTATCCAAGTTGCTACTATCAATGTAGCAACTGGTTTTGAGTGGATGAAATACTTTAACAGTGGACGATCTATTTCACCTATTGTCATAAAGGTGCATGGTATTACCGATGATGACGTGGCTGGACTTGAGCGCTTTGAGTTGGAGCAGTTTGAATTGCCAGAGTACTTGATTGGTCATAACGTACGTTTCGATTGGCGAGTGATTGGCAGTCCTTCTGCTAAGCTGATTTGTACAGTGAGACTTGCGCGGGCAGCTTTTCCAGAATGGCGTGCTTACGGTCAGTCTAAGTGTATCGAGCAGCTGTTGGGTAAGGGTGAAGCGAGTGCAATGACAATTGCCGCTCATGACGCGCTTGGCGATGCTCGAATGTGCTATTTGCTGTATCAGGCATGCTGCGAGCGTCTAGAGATTGCGCCGACAGACTTTGCAGCGGCACATGCTATCTCTAATAAAGCGACCCCTGTGAGCAAGATGCCTTTTGGCAAGCATAAAGGCAAGCCGATCAAAGATGTGCCCGTCAGCTATGTTAAATGGATGATAGGCAATATTCATAACATGCAGCCGTCGCTGTATTCGGCACTGACTAAACGTTTACAGCTGGAAGAAGCAGAAAACGCAGAAAATTAACCTGAGTTGTTACGTAGCTAACATATAAGGGGCTACATGGCGATAAGCTTATGACTGTTCGTGCAACCATGTCACTGCCATTTGCCATAGCTGCGGCGCTTTGATATTGGTCTTACTGCTAAAATAGCGCATATGACCGATATGATTTAGTCCAAAATCCTCAGGGTCCAAGAAACGCTTTTCGACAGGCATTTTTGTAAATACCCTTATCATATCGTCCATGTTTTCACTGTTGGCGATATCATCATCGCTAAAGCCAAGCCACAATGCTGGCATGCTGAGCTCATCATAGAAATGCGTATGTATGCTTTTGCCAAATGCGGTCTTGATATAGCCTTCGCCATTGCACCATTCACGCCATTGACGAGCCACACCGCGTGGCAGTGGCTCACCCATACCGATTTTGTCTGACGGCGTATAGCCTAGTGTTAAATTAGTGAATGGAATAAACGCATCCATAAAGCCCATGGCTTTGAGCTTATATGGCATGCCCATATTTTTGATACGTCCTGACGAGCAAGCGACATTGAACACTGAGCTAATCGCCTGATAGTTGGGCATCAGGCCAATGAGCTGACCGCCCGCGCTATGACCGATGAGATGATAAGAGGCATCAGGAAACTCATCTTGTAAGGCATCAAGTACAGCTGGCATGTCATGGCGACCCCAACTGATCAAGGAAGCGCTACATTTTGCCAGATCGGTCGATAGTGACTCACCAATTCCTTCGTTATCAAAGGTCAGTACCCCAAAGCCGCTTTCTGCTAGATAGGTCGCAAAATTATGATAAAAGTGACGCTTAATACCTGTGGCTGGTGCCATCATGATTGCTTTTTTTGTCGCATCTTTAGGGCGATAGACAGTGGCTGCCAATGCTTGGTTGCGATCGGTCATGATGCTTAATGAGTAAATATCAATCTTGCTCGCATCATGCACATTACTTTTATTAGTGAGATTGCTATTAGCCACAGAGCTTGATGGCTCGGCAGTAGGAGAGGCGTTATGATTATCCATGGGTATACCTTAGTATTTTTATTAGTAGATAATGAATATCAGGCTATGATGAACAATAAATGCGCATCTTGAAAGTGTAGTCGTTGCGTAGTGATAAATCGTTGTGACTATGTGGTAGCATTGCTTATGTTAAGATAAATGCTGGCAAGACAGTTGCTCAAATATGACTTCCAAGTTTTGTATGGCTTGGCTGAGTTTGTCTTATGAATCATGTGCATGACAATATAAATGATAGGTGTCGGTATGCAGCCTTCACTAATAACAAGCACTCAATAAAAACTGACAGGTAATTAAGGAAGCTATATGCAAATGAAAATCAACGATGATACTTATGACGTAATCACGAGTAAAGACATTACAAATATTGAAAAAGCAGTCGACAAGTCTACCTTATCAATGCCACTCGTGGCTGTGTATTGCGGTTCACGCTTGGGCACTGGTGACGTGTATGAACAGGCGGCGCGCGAGCTCGGCAGTGCATTAGCAAATAATGGTATGGGGCTAGTATATGGTGGCGCTAGTATCGGTTTAATGGGCGCAGTTGCAGATGAAGTAATCAATGGCGGCGCGCAAGCAGTGGGCGTGATTCCGACCTTTATGCTCAAGCACGAAATCGCTCACGAGCAGCTGACTCGGTTGCATTTGACTGACACTATGCACACGCGTAAGACAGTTATGGCAGAGTATGCCGATGCCTTTATCACGCTACCGGGCGGGCTAGGAACATTAGAAGAAATTATGGAAATCGCTACGTGGCGTCAATTGTACCAGCACGAAAAACCAATGATCATTTTGAACATCAATGGTTTTTATGACCGTATGATTGAGCATTTGAAATATACCACTGAGCAAGGCTTTATGAAGCAGGAAGATTTAGATCGTCTAGTGGTGTGTAATACCATCATCGAAGCGATCGATATGCTACAGACAGTAGTGACCATAGATGATGCTGTGGATACAGAGAAAATGGCTGGTAGTAATAGTTAAGCCGTATAGCTATTCATACACAGCAAATGTTTAAATATTAAAAGCTATTGCAAAAAAGGAGCAGACAACCAAATCTCGGTAGTCTGCTCCTTTTTTATATGTATTAATAACTTATCAGCAAATCATGTCTATTAGGCATCAGCAGGCGTGAGATCGTCCAATGCTACTTCACGAATACTATGATTAACATGAGCCATTGCTATCGGGAATCCACGCTGTTCAGCGAGCTCACGTGCAACCTCATCGACAGCGAGGCTATCGTTATGGACAAGGTACGACCATTCATGAGCATAGCGACGACGATTCAGAGGTGTATCGTTCTCTATCAAACCTAGATCTGTCAGCTCATTAACGATTTGATCAGCGGCAATTAAGGTCGAAGATGCTTTGACGTTTTCTGCACGTGCATAGCGTATATTAGAGTACAAGCTCACGTCAGCGACACGTAGAGTATCATCCTGCCCAGGAATCTGCTGCCCACCATATAGTGCGTTACCAACAGTACGTGCGCTGTTAAATGTTGGTACAAACTCCGCCACATATTCGATCGCTTGCTGACTACGCGCTTGTAGGGGCGCTTTATCCCAACCATCTTCAATATAGTGCACATATTGCTGTGGCAGTTTGGGCTGCGAACTGTCTTCACTCGATGCGACAAGACCATCATCAAACAAAGTAATGGCTTTACTCATACCATGAATCTGAAAGTATCCGCCAGGGTAGGGAGTAAGCTGTGCCATGCCTTCTGGCGTACCTCGTTGACCATAGACGATAATCTCTGGTATCTGTCCACCAGCATCGCCCCAATGGGTCACATAAGACGATTTGAACTCGACCATACGCGTGACTTCGACACCAACCATATCGTCGATGACACCCGTACGGAATCCGCAAGCATTGACTAGGTAATCAACTTCAATAGACTCAGGCTGAGAGTCATGTTCTTGACTATCGATTTGTTGATAGTCGATACGCCATTTGGTGACATGATGGTCAGCGTTGGTACAGTTCTCACAATCTACCGGCACGACTTTTTGTACGGCAGTTTCGGTAAATACGTGCGCATTGTCGTACTCTTCGAGCGCAAGCTTGGCAGAAGCGGCTAAACGAAAAATATTCCAGCCATATTCTTGAACGACAATTAACGGAAATTTAACCTTGTTCAAATCTAAGTATCTAGCGACTGGAATCATCCACTCATCAACCGTACTTGGTACAGCGACTTGCTCACGTTCAGACAGCTCAATCAATTGCTCATGGCTATAAAGTTGGTAGTAATCTTCAGGCTCACCCAATACTTTATTATTAGCATCTTGCTCGATCAGTTCTTGATAAGCATCAGTCAGAATATCTAAACGCGGTAGTAAGTCTTCAGGCAGCCCCTCGTCACGTGTCGGTACGGCAAACACAGTAGGACGAACGTCAATAGTATGCGGATATAAGCGTAAAATATCGATACATTGCTTAAGCAGCGCTACGCAATCCTCATCCGGTATTTCACGATATAAATTACCACCTGCGTGCAAATGACACATAGGTGGACCATCAATGAGGGATTTTTTCTTCTCAAATAAGTAGGTCTCTAATCCTAACGCAGCAAGTCGAATCGCAATCGTCGATCCCGCAGTACCGCCGCCCAAAATGCCAACACGCTTTTTAGGTTGAGTGTTTTTTGCCCCGTAAGATAATACCCCAGAATGAGCATCACGATTAAAGGATTGAGCGTAGTTTTTATCAAAAGACTGAGTCATTGTCGTCGTTGTATCCTTAATAGCATCTGTATTAGGCCGTGCTCGGTATATGTATCAAATGTTTTATATTTCCTGATATGCGTGCGAAGGTAATTAAGTTCAACACACAAATCTGAACTTCAATAGTCATCTTTTCTATTGTTTAGCCATTCTTCATCTCTATAGGTTTATTTTACGAAGAACTACAGAAAATATGATGGGAAATACGTAAGAAGATGCATGAGTTTTGTCAACGAGTCGCTATATGTGTGAAGTTTTTCAGACAAACGAGCCTGTCTAAAAATAGAGTAAACGAGAGAAGTGGCAAACCTGTGAAATCGAAAATAAGTTCGTTTTATTGTTTTGTAAAATTCGACCACTTTTGTAAGCGTGTATATTAATTACCAAGATAATATAAAGTCATATGCTATATTTATTTTGCTTAACAAAAAGCGTAGGTTCTGTTTTGATGACTGTTCAAAATTACAAATATCAGAATTAACAAAAGGGACAGTCGACAAAGTAAACGACAACAAGCTTATCGCTATGAAAAATACGACTAAAATTACAAGGAAGTTATGATGAAAAATATGATGATGTTATCTGCACTAACAGCTGTATTGGCACTAACTGGCTGTACTACTTTAAAAAACGTAGTCGGTAATGATATGTCGGGTACGCATGAAGTACAGGCAACGAGCAATAATACAGCGCCAGTCACTAGCAAGAATGGGGTGTTGGTGGATGCTACCAACCATATGACGTTATATACGTTTGATAAAGATTCTATGAACAAGTCAGATTGCGGTGCAGCCTGCCAAGTTGTTTGGCCAATTTTCAAAGCACCCAGTGATGCCAAAGCCTCAGGTCAGTTCGCTGCATTTAAGCGTGAAGATGGCAAATACCAGTGGGCAATGAACGGTAAGCCTTTATACTTCTATGCTAATGACACAAAAGTTGGTGACAAAGACGGTGATGATAAACTTGGCGTTTGGCACGTTATCCCAAGTAAATAGCAGGTGTTAGATATAAACTGAATCGAAAATGTTAAGATAAAAAAGCAGCCTGTCCTCAATCATAGATGTAGGCTGCTTTTTATTTGCTTGGGGTTACTCTTTATTGTATCAACAGTAGCGTTCATATATTCTCTAGTATTAGATGCAATCTGTACTATGTCACATTTGCTAAAGGCTCAACCTGAATGGTCTCTAACACTTCTTCTTTGCTAGGCTCTTTTCTATATAAAGGAAAAAAGTCTGAGAGCAGATCACTTTCCGTGAACCAGATATCAGCTACTAATTCTGTATATTTCACTGCATTAACAACGAGTCTATAAGTCTTAAATAGTAACTCTTGCGAGCTAAAGCCTTTCTTATACTCATATAAAGAATCTAAATTGGAGCCAACGCCGCCACCAAGATGTAGCACTTCATAACGGTTCTCTCGTCCCCAGTTGCGAGCGACATGAGTGATAAGTTTAGAAGGTTGTAGGTGCGTATAGGCGTTCAGCGTGCCGCCAAGATGGAACTGCATAATGCCAGACTCTTGACAGAGCGTATATATAGAAGACCCAATTGGTTTGTCGTCTTGATAGGCAGTTATCAACAGTATTTTTTCTTGAAGGTTTTCAAGCAAATTAAAGAAATAATCATCATCAAAGAAGTAATAATTACTGGCCTTGACGTGTCGCATTGTCTCTTTATAAATGTCTGAAAACACCATAGCGTTCTGTCGGGTCAAGAACTCTGTTTTTGTCACAACATCCATTTTCATGGCTTTTTTGATACCGCGGCGATGTCGATTTTGTGTCTCGCTCCAATGCTCTTCTTCTGACTTACTTAAATCAGACATCAAGGTCAGCCCGTGAGTCAGTGCTTTGCCAACTGTGGGTATCCATTCTTTATTAATAATCGGATGCAACCGCATAAACAAAGACACGCAGCCTCTCTCGCAAAGAAAAGCTCTTATCTCATCCAGTATGATGTCTAACTCGGCATCGGTGAGGGTTTTGTCCATCAACGGCCCCCCGTAACCATAAGTGGAAGTAGCATCCCAGTGCTCTGAGTCAATGTCTCTAATTATAATGGGTAACAATATTTCCTTGTTTTTATAGTGAGCGATAATGCCTTGAGGTTTGCCCTTATCGATAACAGCTGAGGCCGCAATCCAACCAGATAAGTGATATATATCAAAATGATGATTTGATACCTTTTTATCCCACTCAGCATCTATCGCTATGTAATCAACTTGTACTGTATCCACGTTGCTGCTCCCTCAGTGTTGCGTTATATATTCGTAAATCCGTATATATGAATATAACAACAAAGTATGAAGCCTTCAAGTATATAAAAACCTTTTATGTAAAATAATGAATATATGAGATAAGAGCGTAGAAGGGTCTATAGGAAATAAAAAAGCAGCCTGCCTCTATAAACGAGGGTAGGCTACTTTTCTTGTTTTTGTTGGAGGCTGTTAGAGAGCTACAAGCCTACAGTTATTTCTTTTCTACCAGCTCACCATCGATTTGGATAGGGACGTTGGTAGTGATACCGTCAGCGTAAGCGGTCATCCCATAAGCGGCGCGATCAAGTGTACCAGTGGCACGGAAACCAACGACTGGCTCTTTAGTAAGAGGGCTATTAGCGATTTTGTTTAACGTGACATTTAAGGTTAGTGGTTTGGTTTGACCTAATAGGGTGAAGTTACCCGTTACTTTGGCCTGTTGTGGATTGATGAATTTGACCTGAGTAGATTTGAAAGTCATGGTTGGATACTTTGCAACGTTGAAAAACTCATCCGTTTTTAAATGCTTGTCACGAGCATCCCAATTGGTATCGATACTGTCAGTCGCAATGGTAAAGTTCATACTGGTTTTATCGGGTGCTTTAATATCATAATTCACCATACCTTTGACATCATTGAAGTGGCCCATGGTGGTTGAAAACCCTAAGTGACTGACAGAAAATCCAACACGAGTATGCGAGTTATCTAGCTGCCATTGAGTCGGTAGGGCGGCACTTGCCACGGTAGTAACTGCTAATGCTGAGCCAATAAATAGTGCTTTGGTGGCCGTGCTTATTTTAGTATTTATCATTAAATGATCCTTATTTAATCTAATTAAGTTATGGGTGGTTGAGAAGTAAATGAGTTGCTAGTAGCGATGTTTAAATGAAGTTTGTATCGCGTAGCTGTACCCTTTAAGCATACTATGTATAATTAAGAGCTAAGGTTGTATTTAGTTAGATTATCTACAATAGTAGATATCATTGATTAATTTAACTAACTTTATTACTGTACTAAAATCAATCATCTATCTCAATACTCTCGACCTTTCAGTGACAACTTATCACATATCTCTATTACAACTGCTCCTTGCGTCTTACGTCAAAAACCGTTAAAATCGCGGTTTAATTTTCCCGCTGGGGAAAGGCTAAGCGAACAGAAGGGTGGTGTTGGGTGCTGGAATAAGCCAGTGACGCAGTTGCCATACTTGTAATGTCCTTAGTGCCTCAGTTACGTATGTCATTATTTGTTTGATACATCATTGATGATGCTGTATTTAGACGTCGTACATACATCGGACCTAGAGAGTATATTATGCGTAAAGATATCCACCCTAATTACCAAGAAGTTTTATTCCACGACACTAACGCTGACGTGTTCTTTTTGACTCGCTCAACTGCTAAAACTAAAGCGACTCGTGAATACGAAGGTAAAGAATACCCATACTACCCACTTGATATCTCAAGTGCGTCGCATCCATTCTATACTGGCGAGCAACGTAAAACTTCTACTGAAGGTCGTGTTGCAAGCTTCAACAAACGCTTTGGCGCATTTGGCGGCCGTAGCAAGAAAGCTGCAGACGCTGCTGAATAATTTGCACTTATGGTGTAAATATATTTTGCTAAGCAATAAAAAACCGCTGATTATTCAGCGGTTTTTTTTGGTTTAATTTTCTATTATCTAAAAATAAAGCTAATAGGCTGTTTAGCGCTCAAAATCAGTAGTAGACGAGTCCAATATCTGAATAGAGTCTAGTAACTGAATAATGGTTTCTACGATTTGCTGCGCCCAATAGCCGTACATCAGACTGCTAGGATGAAATCCATCACTGGCAAACATCACATTGATATCGATAGCCGAGCCATTTGCATGCTCTTCTAGCATTCTTGTAAAGTCAGTTGCCATATAGGTGACACCAGCATGAGCCGCACAGACCTGCTGCAATATCCCATCAAGTACCGATGCTTTTGCACCCACAAAGTTATTGAGCGGGGCAGGGATTGCAGGCATTTGCGCCATCGGCGGCAAACTTAAAAAAACCAATTCTCGTACGCCAAATTTGCGCTGTGCAATATTGATAATGTCTTCAATTTGCTGTTGCCATTTATGCACAGAGACATTGGACGTCGTGTCATTGACCCCTACGCTCAGTAACATCACATCGATAGGCTGCTCAGGAGCAGGTAAGACATATAACCTGCGTAGAATATCAAAGCTGGTATGACCTGTTGTCGCTTGCAGTGACCAATTGAGTCGAGTAAAGTTTGCTTGGATAGCTTCGTTTTGTTCCAGTATCGGTATGAGCTTACCGACCAACGCTTCCTGCTGCGTTTGGCTACCCACGCCTGCTGCTGCTGAATCGCCAACGATCATGAGGTTAAATGTCTTAGCGTCTTGCATAGGTAATTCATTGTTCGCTTGAGGCAGCTCAATCATGCCGTGCCTTTCGCCATGTGGTTCAGGCAAGCGAACCGTATCACGCTTGATTTTTCGACCTTGGTAAAGGTAGACAGGGGCTAGTAAAACGTCCTTTGCGACCGATGTCAGCTTACTAGTATCTACCATCCTGCACGTTCCCTGATAGTCGTAAGACTGTCTTCAATTAACAACTCACCATCGACGTAGACATCACGTAATAGATTATCAGTTGGGTCGCTCATCTCATTTTCTTTTATGGTTGTTAGCTGGCCACTGTCGTCTTTTACCAGTGCCAATCGTCCTTTTTTCGAGCGCTTCGAGCGGCTGGTGACAGGATCTTTATAAATATCTTTCCATGCGCCATCGATACAGATAGCGCTAGATTTCATCGCCCAACTCATGGTGTCGCGGTTGACTTGCTGCAATAGACCACCGCCCATACCAAACGTCACGTTTTCTATGCTAAAGCCTGCTTTGATTACCACATCAATAATTTTACTTAAGCTTTGCGAGCTGATGCCATCACCTTGGATGATGCGTACGTAGTCGGGTAGCACTTTATAGCCCTTGCTGTTTACCGTAGTACCGAACTTCACTGCCAAGCGCTCCAACGCTTCGCGGACGACTTTAGCAGGCTCTCCACTATCTGGACGAATGACCAAGGTACCGCCCATATTTTTGACTTCGTCTTTTAAGGCATCGCCCCAGATATTGTCGATGGCATTCCATAAATCATAACTATCTGAAACTACCGAAAAGGCTTTGTCTTCACCGCCAAACTGCTCGATCATATTGTGAAAAGCAGCAGTCTCGCCATCACGTCCCCAAGCTGTCATCGTACTGTGCTCGGCCGCTGGAATAGAGAATGCAGGCATATCATCACCCATCTGATACCAGC
This sequence comes from Psychrobacter sp. JCM 18900, assembly GCF_904846625.1. Lineage (GTDB taxonomy): Bacteria > Pseudomonadota > Gammaproteobacteria > Pseudomonadales > Moraxellaceae > Psychrobacter. The sequence goes on along the minus strand of NZ_CAJHBL010000008.1, from coordinate 25,345 downwards.
GACTAGCAGCAATAAGCGCTGTCATCGAGTCCGTACCAGCAAAGTTGACCAAATGCGCTAAGCTACCAAGTGCAACCGTTTCTTGGCTCGATGCCCCGCGCGCGCCAAAGTCATGCAAGCGAAAAGGCAGGGAATCTGTATTGTCCGCTGATTTCTCTAACGCTTGACGGATAATGTCTTTGCAATAGTGAGAGACACTAGCGACCGTGGAGGGATACCAAATCGCACGCAATAGCGCTGTTTCGATATAGCTGGGTAGCCAGTAAAACTCAGGATCGGTATTGATCACTTGGCAGACTACATTGGACACTGGCACGATACTGCCTTCTGCTACGGCTTGGATACGCAATGGCAAATAGCCGTCGTGTTTTTCGAGCAAATGCTCCCAACCAGCACGATTGAAGGTTAGGCCATGCGCCTGAATGACCTTTTCGGCTTCATCAATATCTTGATGAGTGATAGGCGTACTTAAGTACTCTTTAATAAAGGCTTGTAGACCAAAGAACACCACATCGTAGTCACCTTTGCGCGCCTCAATGTAGCTTGACAAATACTCACTACCGCTCGGGTATTGCACCCAATGTGAGGTCTTATAGCTGTCACTATTTAAGATTAAATTGTTTAGATTGCTGGTATACATCACAGAACTCCTCTGCTTTGAAATGCCGCAGCTGTCTTAATAAAAGAACAGTGGCGGCGGTTGATTGCCGTCTATCGGCGTTGGTATCAAATTATTAGTGCGATATTTAGTGATAGTTGTTTTGATGATAATTTACTCAAGTAGCTATTAAAAAAAGCTGCTAAAAAAGACTACTAAAGAAAGCTACTAGAAAAAACGATTAGCAGCGAACTATAAGCCAACCATTTTAGTAATAATTGCATAGTGATCTTCAAACATCATTTTTGCATCGAGCTCAGCTAAGGGTAGCCAAAATGCTTTGGTCGCATCATCGCCGCCTTTTACTTTTGGCAGACCTTTTGGATCGTTTTTGAGCTGAAAATAAAACGCTTGAGTAATGGTGCGACCACGCGCTGAGCGATATGGATCGTCAAAGGTGTGCTGGCTATGGCAGGAGCCGCGCAATACTGGCTCAGGCACCTTGAGGCGAGTCTCTTCACGTAGCTCACGGATACAAGCATCAAACAGCGTCTCTTTTGGATTTAGAAATCCACCCGGCAGCGCCCACAGTCCGCGTCCTGGCATACTGCGTCGCTCAACCAGTAGGATATGGCCCGACTGTACAATCAATGCATCGGCTGTCATAAAAGTAGGCGGGTACGGTGCTGATTCCCACTGTCTTTTATACTTATCAATAAAGTCTGCTTCTTCATGCAGTTGATGATAGTCTTCAGTTTGTTTGAATGCATCGAGGACGTTGCGTGTCGACTCAGGCGTACGCTCAGGTGTCGGCGTAGCACCCATCAGATAGCTGTCGCGAATAGGCGTGGCTGATAAGTTATGATAATTGGGCACTGACACAGAATCCCAGTTGGGGAATAGTGATAAATAGTACGATGAGCTGTCTTTTGAATGACCAATCAAGCCAATATCTGTCTGCAAGTCACCAGTGACAGATTTTACACCTGCTTGCACATACTGTAGCCAGCGAGTGTCATTGTAGAGTGCGTCATCTAAGCCAACACAGTGAATGCGTGCGGCTTCTTCTTCAGAGTAGGCGCCTTTGATCATTGCGGCACGCTCAGCGACGCTAAACGGATTGCGTAAGCTACGTGGCAGGTTGGCTGAGCCGATCAGCATAATCACTTCGTCTGAGCGTTTTAGTGCCTCATCGATGACGGCTTTGTGGCCAGCATGAAACGGCTGAAAGCGACCGATAAAGACTAGATAACGATAGTGTTTACTGCTTTTTTGATCTAGGTTTTGCTTATCTGACCGTTGCTCTGATAATTCACTCATAGACGCCAACTTCCTACGACTTATTTTTATTGATTAAAAATTAATGACGCTAATACTGACACAGCCTATGACTTTCTGACAAGTATAAAGATGTTTAGGGGTGTGTCATTATCGAAATCGTCCAAACGACATCTCTGCTTTAACTGGCATGCTTCTCTATCCATGCTGTCACCGTTGGCCAAATCTCTGTGGCTGCGTTACGACTGATCATAATGCGACTGTGCGTATAGTCATCTAAATCGCCATTACTAAGCGCGTACTCTCGAAAGACATTGGACGAGTTATTAAAGCCATCAAAAAACAAACGACATCCGCGAGTAGGGGAGATGAAGTTGTCACCTTTTGCGCTAATAGAATAAATAGGAATAGTAATCTGTGGCATATGCTGTCGATAGTCAATAAATTCATCGCCAGCATTCTTTTGCTGGTAAGTGATTTCGTTTATTTCATCTGTATTCGCTCTACCTTTATCAAAATTAGCCTTTTTCAAAAAACTACTTTTAAAGTTTTTACACAAATTCCAATCGTACCACTGGGTCATCGTATAGTAGCTTTCGTTAAAAGGGCCTACCTTGAACTGCTTAGCGGGTATAAAGCCGACCAGTCGAGTAAGTACCTTGGCGGTAAGGATTTTCGCGTGGCTGGTTGAGTCTTGCGCCGCACCAAAAGCTTGGCAGGCAAACATACTGATGCTATTAACCTTATCGATATAGCTCTGGTTTTGGACAAGAAACATGGTCAAGCCAACACCGCCACCACTATGAGTAACGCAATGTAGATTATCGAGTTTTAATTCTTTAAAGAAATAACGAAAAGTCGCCTCATAGTCGTAAGTGGCGACAGTCTCAAAGTTGAATTTTTCTTTCGGTAGGGAGCTATTACCATGCCCGCGCCACTCCATGATGTAGCAATGATGACCAAGCCCCGCAAAATATTCGGCGATTTTGAGGCAAGTTTGCTTGTCAGAAAACGTACCATGCGTCAAAAATATGTTTTGCGGTGTGATGTTAGGTAGGCAGTTTTCTGATGTGTTAGCTATCGTATCTTCTTCTGAATCATCAACTACTTTCCAAACGGCAATTTTCTCATCGTCCTTGGTAGTTACTAGGTGCAACGTCCGTGTCATCATAAAATGATCCTATCCAAAAAATACGTAATCTTTATACAAGTCGATATTTATACAAGTTGATACTTATAATACAAGGCGATTAAAAGCTACCATGCTCATAACGCTACTGCGCAAAATCATTCAAATTATCAATACTACGTCAAAACCAGACGACTTGCTCGGACTAGATGTGAACAGTATGGCATATCGAAAACGCTAAGTGCGCTTGATAAATGGTACCGCTGTCTTTATATAGAGAATAACTTGGCAGCCTACACAATCATTTAGTGTGTTTATCTGTCATGGTTTAAATATGAAGTTGCTTTACCACCTGTTAGCATCATTAAAAAAACCAATGACGACCATTTGTAATAGCCTCAGTTCAATTCACAGTAGCGTAGTCGGAATTGATGCGTGATTCAGGTATAATGACTGCTATAGATGGATTAAACTTTATACTCATTTCGACCAATATCATACAATAATAAATACCAATCATTGCCAGTCTGCATGCCCTATATAAATAGTAAATATTTTAAAAATCCAAATTCACGACACAGTAGCCATAATAGATATAGCGTTTGTGTCATAACGCATAGGAAACATTATGAGTGAGCAAAACCAAGCTGATAACCAACTAGACCAAACTGCTGGCTATGAATCAGCCCTAGATACCGAGCAAGTCGAAGCGAAAAGCAACATCACTATCACTGAGTCAGCTCAAGGCTACTTGGCAGATTTGTTATCTAAGCAAGATACCGATGGTATCGGTGTGCGTATTTTCGTTGAGCATCCTGGTACACCGCGTGCAGAGTGCTGCATGGCTTATAACCAGCCGGGCGAAGAAGATAGCGCCGACTTGCGTTTTACGTATGAAAACTTCTCTGCCTTTATTGAGGCGGCGTCAGTACCTTATCTAGAAGATGCGGTCATCGATTATAATAAAGACCGTTTTGGTGGTCAGCTGACTTTCCGCGCGCCAAACTCTAAAGTACCTAAAGTAGGCGCTGATGCTAGTGTCGAAGAGCGTATCAACTATGTATTGCAGTCAGAGATCAACCCTGGCTTGGCAGCACATGGCGGTGACGTACAGTTACTTGAGCTGATTGATGAAGAAGGCATTGGTTTAACCGCTGTATTGAAATTTGGCGGTGGTTGCCAAGGGTGTTCAGCGGTTGATATGACTCTACGTCAAGGCGTTGAAGTACAGTTGAAACAGCAAATTCCAGAATTGACCCAAGTGGTTGATGAAACTGACCATACTCGTACAGAGAATGCTTACTATAAATAAAATAAAAAACAGTTAAAAGCAAAGTGGCTGCTATAAAGGTGGCCATTATCTCTAGTATAGATATGCCTGTTTGGTTTGCTGCTTATGAATATTTGTCATGAAGAGATGAGTATTTTGCTATTCTTTTAATAAAGAAGCTGAGTTATGATGAACTCAGCTTTTTTTATTGCTATGATTTAGCAGACAGTTTTTTAAGGTGACTTTGGGCGATACGTCGTCAACAAATCATCTTTTATCAAAATAAAGGAATGTACTATGAGTGATGGATCAGCAGACCAGCAGACAGCCCAACAATTAGAAACCCCTCAACCAGAAACCCCTCAACGTCTTGAGACCTTAGCGATTCATGCCGGCTATAGTGTAGAGCCAACGACCAAAGCAGTCGCCGTGCCTATTTATCATACCAGTTCATATGCGTTTGATAATACTCAGCATGGTGCAGATCTGTTTGATTTAAAAGTCGCAGGCAACATCTATACTCGTATCATGAATCCGACCAACGCGGTGCTAGAAGAGCGTGTGGCTGCGTTAGAAGGCGGCATCGGTGCGCTTGCCGTAGCCTCTGGTATGGCTGCCATTACTTATGCGATTCAGACTATTTGTGAAGCAGGCGACAATATCGTCGCTGTATCAACGCTATATGGCGGTACTTACAATTTGTTTGCCCATGCCTTGCCGCGTCAAGGTATCGAAGTGCGCTTCTTTGATCATAAAGACCCAGAAGCCATTCGTGACTTGATTGATGACAAGACCAAAATGGTATTTGCCGAAAGTATCGGTAACCCACTAGGTAATATTGTGGATATTCAAGCGCTCAGTGATGTCGCTCACGAATACGGCGTACCTGTCGTGATTGATAATACGGTGGCGACGCCTGCGATATGCCGTCCATTTGAGTTTGGTGCAGATATCGTGATTCACTCATTGACCAAGTATATGAGTGGAACAGGTACATCAATTGGTGGTGCGATTGTCGATAGTGGCAAGTTTGCTTGGGGCGATTATCCTGAACGTTTCCCGCTGTTGAACACGCCAGATCATAGCTATCATGGGGTAAATTTCGTCAAAGACGTAGGTGCTCCAGCTTTTATTGCCCGTGCTCGCGTTGCGCCATTACGTAACACTGGGGCAGCACTTAGCCCGCTCAATGCTTTTGGTATCTTGCAAGGTATGGAGACGCTAAGTCTACGTATGGAGCGTCACGTGCAAAATGCACAAGCCGTCGCAGAATATCTGCGTGACCATGATAAAGTTGCTTGGGTTAAATACGCAGGTCTGTCTGACCATCCTGAGCACGAGCTTGCCAAAAAATACATGAAAGGTACGCCTTCTGCTATTTTGACCTTTGGGGTGAAAGGTGGACTGGAAGCAGGAGCGCGCTTTATCGATGCGCTGCAACTGATTACTCGTCTGGTAAATATCGGTGATGCGAAATCATTGGCCTGTCATCCAGCGACGACCACCCATCGTCAGTTAAATGGGCAAGAGCTTGAGCAAGCTGGCGTTAGTGAGGATATGGTACGTTTATCTATTGGTATCGAGCATATTGAAGATATCAAAGCCGATCTCGCGCAAGCACTAGCTTCTGCTTAATAACAAGCGCTTATTAAATTGAGCAAACTGTTTAAGCAAGTCTGATATAAAAAAAGCCCATATCGACCTGATATGGGCTTTTTGTTTGCGTCAAATATAAACATTTAGTAATTAAGCAGACAGTACACGCTGCGCGATATCTCGATAATCCTGCGAAGCAAGACGCGGTCCAAACTGCTGAATAACTTGTGCTGATATTTCGCTGGCAAGACGACCGCATTCTGGCAGACTATACTGCTGCGATAATGCATATAAGAAAGCACCAGCGTAGTTATCGCCTGCACCATTGGTATCGATGACGTTGGCCACTGCTGGGGTTGCAACGTCATGGACTTCAACCTCTGCTTCGTCAGTAGGCTGGTGAGCGATTACCGCACCGTTGGCACCATCAGTGACGACGGCAATTTGGCAATATTCAAGCAGGGCACGCGCTGCTGCTTTGACTTGTTTTTTATCCGTAAACAGTCTAGCTTCTTCGCTATTACAGAATATTACTGCGACTTTATTGCCGAGCATATTAAGCAAGCCATCTTTGGCAAATTTTACTACCGCAGGGTCAGCAAAGCTCACTGCGATTTTTGCATTATGAATACCGGCTTGCTGACGTAATTGAGTCATTGCTGGTTGAATGCTCTCAGACATCGCTAGATAGCCTTCGATATATAGCCAATCTGCTTGAGTTAATGCGTCAAAATCAACATTGTCAGCGACAATCTCACTTGAAGTGCCAAGATAGGTCTGCATGGTGCGTTCGCCATCTTCGGTAACGGCAACCACACAGGAGCCAGTCACACCGCCTTCATGAATAGATTTGTCTGAGGTTGCGACACCTGCTTCGTGCAAGTCTCTAAGATAAAACGCCCCTTGATCATCATCACCGACGCGGCAAGCATAAAAAGGCTTACCGCCTAAGCTGGCAAAGGTAAACATAGTATTGGCTGCAGATCCACCGCCTGCTTGTTTTGATGGCTCAATCTCAGCCAGTTTAAAATAAGCCAGTAGTTGCTGCTGCTCTTCAATACCAGCCAGCGTCATATTACCTTTGGTCAGCTCGGTCTCTTCTAGTGCCGCATCTGACAGCACATACTCGTGATCAACCAACGCATTACCTATTGCCATTACATCGTACATTGCTTATCTCTCCTCAATTCATTTATAAATGATTATCTTTTTATTATTAAAAACTAGTCAGCTTGCAACTCTAGTAGACGCTGATAAAGCGCATTTTTTTTCACACCAGTGATATCAGAGGCCAGTGCGGCCGCTTTCTTGACTGATAAATCCTCTAGCAAACGCTGTAGCAATTTATCATGCGTACTGATGTCGTCAGTATCCTTTGCCACACCGACGCCAGCGACGACCACGACTATCTCGCCACGTTGCTGGTTGTCATCTGCTTTGACAAACTCGACCAATTCGCCAAGGGTACTCTTATGTACCGTTTCAAAGGTTTTAGTCAATTCCCGACAAAAAGTCACCGCGCGGTCTGTACCAAATATCGTTGCCATGTCTTCTAGACTAGCTACGATGCGATGCGGCGCTTCATAAAAGATTAAAGTTTCGGTACGTGCGATTAGATCGCTCAGCTGTTTTTGACGACCATGCGTTTTGGCTGGCAAGAACCCAATAAAGCTAAATCGATCAGAGGGTAACCCTGCTACTGACAATGCGCCAATGGCAGCAGAAGCCCCAACGATAGGTGATACGGTCACGCCAGCTTCATGCGCGGCTTGTACCAGTTGATAGCCTGGATCGCTGACTAGAGGTGTACCAGCATCGCTAATCAAGGCAACTGAATGACCTTGCTCAATCATTTCAATAATTTTGGGCGTTTGAATGGCGCTATTGTGTTCGTGATAAGCCCATAGCTTATTGTGACCTTTTTGCTTTGTCGTCGTGTCATCATTTTCGATACTGCTTTTGGCAGGACGAGTCTCTGAGTCTTTTGTCTCGTCACCTTTGCTGCCTTTGGTATCGATGCCAAAATGTGACAGTAGTTTACCTGAGGTGCGGGTGTCTTCGCAGGCAATGATGGCGACCTGCTTTAAGACATCAATTGCATGCGTTGTCATGTCGGACATATTGCCAATCGGCGTGGCAACGATATAGAGACAAGCTGGCATCGCAGTGGGGGTAGACATGAAAACCTCGGGTCGTTAAAAAGACGTTAGAAAATAATAGTGCGCTAGTATGTACAGTCGTTATCTATGGTTTTTCAGTCAAATAACGAATGAGGCAATCGATAGATTTTGAGAGTAGAATGCGCAGAAGTGGCTAGTTTAGCATGTTGTGCTATGATAATTCTCAAATGTTAATCAGACCAATTAACCTTATGCCGAACCATAAGCCTTTAATCTTAACCTCACCAAAACAACGCCAAGGTAGTCGGTTTGAGCAGCAGGCGTGTGAGTATTTACAAGCGCAAGGGTTGAGGCTGGTTGCGCAAAATTGGCAACAGCCAAAAGTAGGTGAGTTGGATCTGGTCATGATTGAGATAGGTTCAGCATGGTCAACACTGGTATTTATTGAAGTTCGCCAGCGCAAGTTCTCGAATTATGGCGATGCAGCACTCAGCGTGACAGCAAGCAAACAGCGCAAAGTGATTAAAGCGGCACAATGTTTTTTGCAGCAGCATCCTGAGTATGCTCATTATGATTGCCGGTTTGATGTCATTGCTTACAACACGATGAGTATGTCAAATTCAAGAAATGAGCAGTTAGACCATCAACCAGAATGGATTCAAAATGCTTTTATAGCCAGTGCTTAGTAATAAAATAAGTGAGATAGATGCTGCCAAATGAAGCATATAACTATATCTGACAAGTAAGGTTCGTTACTAAAAAGCTAACCGCTGATGGCCAAAATTAAGTAAAGTAGCGGTTATAGTCAACTCTCTATAAATCAGATACAGTATTATCTTACAGCTACGTTTAGCTCATCACTACTAGAGCGTGTTTTCTTCAAAATAAAGACACGACCTAGATTAAGATTTGTTCAATTTATAAAATTGTCACAACCATGTTCTAAGAGGTAAATAATGACACGGATGCATTTGCGCACTGCTATTTTTGGTTCATCACGCCGTATTACGACTGGCATTATGATTGCTGCCTGCGTTGTCAGTACAGGTTGTGCCACCAACTATCTGACCAACAGTACAGAAGGAACTTATGGTGTACCAATGACTGAGCGCACGATTCCGCAGCGTCTGCTCGATCGTAGTATTGAACATACTGCCAAAATAAATGTATACGGGCTAAAAGAAGACTTGCAGCAAACCAGTCGTATGGGTATCGATAGTTTCAATAGCGAAGTGCTGCTAACAGGTGAAGTGCCAACTGAAACGCTTAAAGCAGAAGTAGAAAAAGTCGTTAGCTCTATGCCAGATGTACGCCGTGTCTACAATGAGATGGAAGTGAGTGCTTCAAAAGGGTATAGCTCAACAGTTCATGATGGCTATATCACTTCAAAGCTACTGGCGAAAATAGCCGCTAGCGATGGTGTGAGTGCGTCACAAATTAAAGCCGTTACCAATAATGGTGTGGTCTATATTATGGGCCGTATGACACCCACTCAGCAGAGTCATCTGATTGATATCGCTAATGGTACTGTTGGAGTCATTGAGTTGGTATTGCTGACAACTGTCGTTGACGATAGAGGTGTCAAAATAAATAATGATGACATCATGTATGAGAGTAATTTGGCCAATCCTGCAGTAGCGCCAGCTGCCCAAGATACTACTATCAGCACGGCAACGCCTATTGTCATAACAGAAGAAGAGGCCACTACTGCGCAGCCGTCTTCAAGCCCCTATATCGACCTTTATCAGAACCAGTAAGCATCCTTAGTTCGCCATGCAATAAAGGACGTTAATCACAATAAGCCTAAATAGTGATAACAGTAAAGGCACGAGAAATCTTCAGCCAGTGAGTACTATATCAATAGTAAAACGTAGCAGAGTCAGCGCATTAGTCAACGATACTAATATCAAAAACGTCATTGGCTAATGGATGAACCATTATCGCTGTTAGCCTGTTACTACTGATTGATAAATAAATATAATAGGATACTGGTCATGAAGGATTCACAGGCAAATATACAACCAAATGAAGAAACAAGCGTCATTGGTAATATAGGCATACACAATAAACCTGCTCATAAGAAAACGCGAACATTGAGATTTGGTGGTGCGGCAATATTGGCATTGGGCAGTATCGCATTAGCCACGCAAAACGCACAGGCATTATCGCCATTGGCTATCGTCAATGGGATTACTTCTAGTGGTGGCGTTGGGGTTAGCAAAGACATTTTATACGGTGACGAGCCCTCACAAGATCTAGATATTTATTACCCAAAGCCTTTGACACAGGCAATGAAAGCCCAGAGCGCTATTGAGGATACCTATCCGATGGTGGTATTTGTCCATGGTGGTTCATGGGAGAGCGGCAATAAAGAACAATATGCCTTTGTCGGTCAGAGCTTAGCCAAAGCAGGGTATGTCACCGCAGTGATTAATTACCGTAAAGCACCTGAACACGTCTATCCTGACTATGTCAAAGATGCAGCTCAGGCAATTGCTTGGAGTATTGAAAATGCGACCAGTCTCCATGCAGATCCGTCACGCCTAGCGGTAATGGGGCATTCTGCTGGCGCGTTTAATGCCGTTGCAGCCGTTGCCAACGAAGACTTTTTGGCGCCTTATGGTATTAAGCCAACAGATATTGCAACCGTTATCGGAATTGCGGGTCCTTATAGCTATGATTTCCGCAAGTTCAGTAGTGCAACAGCGTTTGGCCCCAATGCCACACCTGATGAGGTGATGCCAGATCGTCAGATTAAAGGAGCACAGCCACCGTATTTATTATTAACGGCGGAAAAAGACAAAATTGTACATGTGACTAATACAATCAAAATGACAGAAGCGTTTAAAAAAGCAGGCGTCACCGTTGAAACGGGCGAAATCGAGGGGGCCAGTCATGCAACCAGTATTGGTGCGATGGCACCGCCGCTGCGCTGGGTCAATGATGTGCGTGCGCAAGTGTTGACCTACTTGGATAAAACGCTCAAATAGCTTATCACTATGCATATCGACGACTTTTGACCATTTAATTGATAGCCCTGTCTCAATGCTTAAACACACTTGAGTAAGACAGTACTGTAAGATATGCAAACTCTTGTTATAATGTCATCACTTTAAATCTATACCCTATTCTAAACTTTAAGGCAGACTATTTTATGAGCATGAACGCTGACGATTTGATCGAATTTTTACAGACTCACTTCCCAGACGCTTTTATTCAAGCTGCCAACCAAGGTAATAAGTTTGACGTACGCGTGGTCGATGCCAGCTTTGAAGGCAAACGCGCGGTTCAACGTCAGCAAGCAGTATATGCGTTAGTCAATGATAAGATTGCGAGTGGCGATATTCACGCACTCAATATCCAAGCGCTGACGCCTGCTGAGTGGGACGTTCAATCAAAAGGCTAATCAAATAGCTGTCTATATGACTAGATATTACTGAATCGGCCATATGCATGGTTGAAAGTTGTAGTTCTGGTTTTCATAATTTTCTATACTCATCGCTAGGTTGTCACCTTTATGGATCAATTTTTAATCACTGGTAGTAGTCGTATCGCAGGGGAAGTCACCATCTCAGGCGCCAAAAATGCCGCTTTGCCGTTACTCGCAGCTATGATATTGGCTGAGACTCCAACGACACTGCATAACGTGCCGTCACTACAAGACGTGCGAACGTTGATTGAATTGATCGGTGGCATGGGTATCAAAATCCAGAAGCAAGATGATACTGTCACTTGCGATACCAAGAGTATCGATAACTTTTATGCCCCGTATGATTTGGTAAAAACCATGCGCGCGTCAATCTTGGTGCTAGGGCCGTTACTGGCACGTTTTGGCGAAGCCGAAGTCTCATTGCCAGGTGGCTGTGCGATTGGTTCACGCCCTGTTGACCAGCATCTAAAAGCGTTTGAAGCGATGGGTGCCGAAATCAGTGTGGAAAATGGCTATGTAAAAGCTCAAGCGCCAAAAGGTGGCAAGCTATTAGGCTGTAATTTCTCATTTGATATGATCACTGTTGGCGGTACTGAAAACGTCATCATGGCAGCAGCATTGGCCAAAGGCACAACTGTCTTAGGTAACTGTGCGTTAGAGCCAGAAGTGGTTGATTTGGCCAATATGTTGGTTGCAATGGGTGCCAAAATAAGCGGTATCGGTACGTCAACGATGACCATCGAAGGGGTAGAGCGTCTGCATGGCTGCGAGTATTCAGTCGTACCTGATCGTATTGAGACAGGCTCATACCTTGCTGGTGCCTTGATGACACGTGGCGATGTATTGACCAAAAAAACATCTGCTCTATTACTGACGCCAGTGTTAGAGAAGTTCGAAGATATGGGTGCGGTTATTACTACAGGTGATGACTGGATTCGTGCGCAAATGAAAGGCCGTCCAAAGGCGGTTGATATCCGTACTCAGCCACATCCTGGTTTCCCAACGGATATGCAAGCTCAGCTAATGGCGATTGCTTGCTTAGCGGACGGTACGAGTACTTTTATTGAAAATATTTTCGAAAACCGCTATATGCATGTACCAGAGCTCAATCGTTTGGGCGCGTCTATTCAGGTTGATGGTCACACTGCGGTAGTACGAGGTGTGGAAAACTTTACTGCAGCCCCAGTCATGGCGACAGATTTACGCGCGTCTATGTCATTGGTAATGGCAGCGGCGACTGCTGAAGGCGAGAGCTTAATTGACCGTATCTACCACATCGATCGTGGTTATGAGCATGTTGAAGACAAGCTGCGTAGCTTAGGCGTGAATATCGAGCGTATTAATACCAACGCTTAATATTGATTAACTCAATATCAACTGTTACCCATATTACGTTATAAATTAAAAATTCCCCTTTGAGTAGGGGACTGCACATGGACACGATGTCACTATGACTGAGACAAGCAAATCTTTACCAGCCAGCGGTTTATTAAACGAAGTAAACGATGAGTTTTCAGGTCTAACCTTGGCTTTATCAAAAGGCCGCATTCTAGAAGAGACCATGCCACTGTTACGTGCAGCTGGCGTTGATCTTTTAGAAGATCCTGAAGCGTCACGTAAGCTTATTTTCCCGACCTCAAATCCAAATGTGCGTGTATTGATTTTGCGTGCCAGCGACGTGCCGACCTATGTCGAACATGGCGCTGCTGACTTTGGGGTGGCGGGTAAAGATGTGCTGCTTGAGCATGGTGCCAATCATGTTTATGAATTACTCGATTTGCAGATTGCTCAGTGCAAACTGATGACTGCGGGTGTGAAAGATGCACCGCTACCAAATCGTCGTCTGCGTATTGCGACCAAATATGTCAATGTCGCTCGTGCTTATTTTGCAAGCCAAGGTCAGCAGGTTGATGTCATCAAGCTTTACGGTTCGATGGAGCTTGCGCCGTTGGTTGGCTTGGGCGATCTGATTGTCGATGTGGTCGATACAGGCAATACATTGCGTGCCAATGGACTTGAGGCACGCGATCATATTTGCGATGTTTCCTCACGTTTGATTGTCAATCAAGTTAGCTATAAGCGCAAATTTGCACTACTAGAACCAATCTTAGATAGCTTTAAAAATAGTATCGCCAATGGCTAATTATCCAGTGCAAGTCATTGGTAATATAAAGCATGGTTATACAAATTTTTAAACCAGTTTAGCAGGCTATGAGTGACGTAGCGTGCTAAACTGGTTTTGTTGTCTTAGCTTGAGAAAACATAAAATCACCGTAAAATGCAGACAAGAAGACATCGAATAAGTCGCAATATTTTGAAAAAAGATAAACCTACTTTACTCAGTTCCAAACCGTTCATTTTTAGCACTACTTTATGCTCAGATATAGGATTAGGTCATGCGCCAGTTAAGTACCCAAGATGCCGATTTTGATAGTCAATTAACACAATTGCTTGCCTTTGAAACAGTCAATGATGCTGAACTATTACATACCGTCGATAATATCATCGCCCAAGTACGTGCTGATGGTGATAGCGTCGTATTGGCATTGACTCAGCAGTTTGACCAGCATCCAGCAACGTCGATGCAAGAGTTAGAGCTGTCTAAAGAAGCGCTTGCTGAAGCGTTTGCCAATCTTGATAAAAAAGTAAAGACAGCGTTGACCACAGCAGCGACTCGGGTACAGACATTCCATGAGCGCCAAGTACAAGAAACATGGCAGTATGAGGATGAGCTAGGCAACCGATTGGGTCAAAAAGTCACGCCACTTGATCGCGTTGGGATTTATGTACCAGGCGGTCTGGCATCTTATCCTTCTTCGGTGTTGATGAATGCTATTCCTGCTAAGGTGGCTGGCGTCACTGAAGTCATCATGGTCGTACCAGCGCCTAAAGGCGTGCTCAATTCGTTAGTATTGGCAGCGGCTCATCTGGCCCAAGTCGATCGCGTCTTCACTATTGGTGGCGCTCAAGCAGTAGCAGCTTTAGCTTACGGCACTGAAACGATTCCAGCCGTGGACAAAATCACAGGACCAGGTAACAAATATGTCGCAGCTGCCAAGCGTGCGGTATTTGGTCAAGTTGGTATCGATATGATTGCTGGACCTTCAGAAGTATTGGTATATGCAGAAGGCGAAGCACAAGATAGAGCAGATTGGCTAGCGATGGATCTATTGTCTCAAGCTGAGCATGATCGTATTGCACAAGCTATCTTTGTGACGACTAGCGAAGAGCAGCTCACCGAAGTAGCACTTGAGATAGAAAAAGCACTGGCTGAGCTGCCAAAAGCAGATATCGCGCGTGACTCATTGCAGAACCGCGGTGCGCTGATTTTAGTAAAAGATCGTAGCGAAGGTATGGCACTTATCAATCGTATCGCCCCTGAGCATTTAGAGTTATCTGTTGATAATCCTGACGCACTGTTAAACGATATTCGTCATGCCGGTGCTATCTTTATGGGTCGTCATACGCCTGAAGCTATTGGGGACTACTGTGCAGGACCGAACCATGTACTGCCAACATCAGGTACGGCGCGCTTTTCTTCGCCGTTAGGTGTGTACGATTTTCAAAAGAAATCATCCATCATTTATTGTAGTGAATCTGGCAGCAAGCCTCTGGCTGAGACAGCTGATATTTTAGCGCAGCGTGAGGACTTAGAAGCCCATGCGCGTTCAGCTCGTTATCGTTATCAGTAGTTGATTTTGAATTTTTAGCTTTTACTTTTGATATTTATTTTTAATAGTCTTTTTGGCTAATAGTAGGATAATTTATGAGTGAGTCAAAGATAGACACCAGACTGTGGTCGTCTAAAGCGCGCAACTTGTCACCTTATGTTCCAGGGGAGCAGCCGCAACACGACAATCTATGCAAACTAAATACCAATGAAAACCCATTTCCACCCTCGCCAAAAGTAGGGGAGGCTATTGCCAAGGTTTTGGAACAGCAAGCTGATGAGTTACGTTTGTATCCTGCTCCTGAATCTAATGACCTACGTGCTGCATTAGCACAGTCATATAACCTCGATATCAATCAAGTATTTGTCGGTAATGGCTCAGACGAAGTCTTGGCATTAGTATTTGCGAGCTTCTTTTTAAAAGAGCGTCCGCTACTATCACCTGATATTGGTTATAGTTTTTATCCAGTATATGCGCAGACGTTCGGTGTAGAGCTTGTACAGATTCCTCTAGAGGAAGATTTTAGCATTGACCCTGATGCTTATCGTCAGCCTTGTAGCGGTATTATCATCGCTAATCCTAATGCACCAACAGGCTTACTGCTGTCGCTTGCTGATATCCGTAAACTTGCGAGTGAGCATTCTAATGCTGTCATTGTTATTGATGAAGCGTATATCGATTTTGCTCAGATAGACGAGAGCAATGCAGATGCTTCAGTCTCAGCGGTGAGCTTAATCAATGAGTGTGATAACGTTATCGTGACCCAAACCTTTTCAAAGTCACGCTCGCTTGCTGGATTGCGTGTTGGTATGGCCTTTGGTAATGCATCATTGATTGAAGCACTAACACGTATGAAAAATAGCTTTAACAGCTATCCATTGGATAAGTTGGCTCAGGCTGGGGCGACTGCGAGTGTGTTAGATACTGAGTATTTTGAGCAAACCCGTCAGCAAGTCATTGATTTACGTATGTCGCTAACAGCAGAGTTGACGACATTGGGCTATAAGGTCCTACCGTCACATGCCAACTTCGTATTCGCTCGTCCAAAAGATGGCAATGCTAGCGTTGTCGCGAGTGCGTTACGCGAGCAGGGCATTATCGTTCGGCATTTTGATAAGCCGCGTATTGCAGAGTACTTACGTATTACTATCGGTACAGCAGAGCAGAACAACCGTTTGATTGATGCGCTAAAAGCCTTGCAGGTCGATGCTAGCGTTGTTGCTGAATAAAATTATATTGATAGCTTAATGTAGAATGTGAATAGGTTGGTCCCTTTACTCATCACATAAAGCACTATCGATAAGTCTTAAAAAAAGCCTGCTAACGTAACGTTGGCAGGCTTTTTTAATTTCAAATTAGTAATGACATTTCACTTTGGCAGGCTACATATTCTGAGCCAAGACTGATAATAAGTTACCTACTTTATCTAAGCATTCTTGGTATTCAGCATCACAATCAGACGCGACCGTAATACCGCCACCTGCCCACAGGTTAACGTGTCTTTCTTTATTACAGTCATCATTCGACAAAGCGTTGGCTTGCAATGTACGAATGAGTACATTCCATTGACCACTACCATCAAAATTCATATAACCCATAGTGCCGCAATAAGCACCACGTGGAGTAGATTCCAATTCAGCGATGATTTCGACAGCGCGTTTTTTTGGTGTGCCAGTGATAGAACCAGCGGGCAGACTACCAAACAATACAGCCAATGGATGAGTATCAGTTTTTAGCTCAGCGGTAATAGTACTCACCATATGATGGACGTTGCTAAAGCTCTCAATCGCAAATAACTGTGGTACTTTCACAGTGCCAATTTTGGCGTATTTGCCCAAATCATTACGCAGTAAATCGACAATCATGACATTTTCGGCACGGTCTTTTTCGCTATCGACCAGTTGCTGCTTATAGCGCTCATCTTGCTCATTAGTAACACCTCGCGGCATAGTTCCCTTGATAGGCTTAGTGCGAATAGAGTGTTTGCCAGTGTCGTTTTCTCTAGTGAATGTAAAAAACAACTCAGGTGAGCAGCTTAACAATTCAAAATGATTGCTATCTGCGTTGAAGCTGCTGCTTTTATTTAGGTAATCACCATCATCGCCATCAACGCTCACATATCCTGCAAAAGGCGCTTTTGTATTGCGATATAGCGCAGGCAAATAGTCAATAAGCGAAAAGGCTGATTGAACATCGTTATTTTCGCGCGCTAAACTGCCAGACCATTTCTGTGTCAGGTTTATCTGATAGCAGTCACCTTGTTGTAGATAGTCTTGTGTGCGATTAAATGCTTGTTGATAATCAAGCTTACTCCATCGCGGACTTAAAACTAGAGGAGTGATGTTTGATACATCTTTAAACTGTGGTTGATTGAGATGTTTATCAGACAGTTTTTGATCCAGTTCATCTAGGTAAGAGGTAAGAGTATTTATAAGAATATCGTTTGTCTCATGATCGGTATTCTCAGAAGCATCATCGTTAGTTAGATGAGTTTTTAACGTCCAACCTATATCAGCATGTGCCGTAGGTGTTAGATAAATATCATAATGTGCCAACGAAGCACACGGCTGCATTGCCAATTCAATCCTATCGGCAGGGCTTAGTTCGAGAGCTGCAATATCATAACCAATAAAACCGATTAGCCCATGATGATAACTGGGTTTTGGGCTTTCTTCGTTATTGATATATGAGGTGTCATGATTAACTTCTTGAGCGTTACTATAAGCGATTAGCTCATCTTGCCACTCTAGATAGCTCATATAAGCTGTCATGCTAGCATAGCTATTATCATCGCTATTTACATCAGTACTGCGACGCACGCCATTGCCACGGCAACTTTTAATCACCTTATAAATATTGGGTAAGTCACTAGAAGCTTGCTCATCATTGGGATATACAGACCAGCAGACTTTTGGGAGTAAGCCGATTACTGGTCGACCATCGTTATTAAGCCAAACAAGTTGCCAGTTTGCTTTAATATCTTGAGCGAGCAAGTGACGCTGTAGCTGCGGCATCAGCTCTGCAGCAGACAAATCACCAAAACGCCAGCTAGGTTTGCTAGCTGGCGATGGTGCAGAATCTGTCTGCTCAGTTGTATTGTGATTCGATACAGGCATGGGTTAAGCGTCAAACTTTTTGATAATCAGCGTAGCGTTAGTACCACCAAAGCCAAAGCTATTACTCATCAAGGTTTCAAGGTTTGCTTCACGCATTTCGGTGACGATATCGAAACCTTCAGCAGCAGGATCTAAGTTGTCAACATTGATACTTGGAGCGATAAAGCCGTCCTGTAGCATTAGTAGACAATAAATCAGCTCTTGTGCACCAACAGCACCCAAGCTATGGCCTGTCATTGATTTGGTTGAGCTGATAGCAGGTACTTTACTGACGTCATTATCAAATACTTTAGCAATCGCTTTAAGCTCAGTAATATCGCCCAGTGGTGTGCTAGTACCATGGCTGTTGATGTAATCGACACTTTCTAGACCCGCTTCAGCTAAAGCTTGTTGCATACAGCGAACTGCACCTTCACCGCTTGGCGCAACCATTTCTGCACCATCTGAGCTGGCACCATAGCCAACGATTTCAGCCAAAATATTGGCACCGCGTGCTTGAGCATGCTCCAGACTCTCTACAACAACCATCGCGCCACCAGCAGCAATCACAAAACCGTCACGGTCTTTGTCATAGGCTCTTGAAGCAAGTTTTGGTGTGTCGTTATACTGAGTACTGACTGCACCCATGGCATCAAACATACAAGACTGTGTCCAGTGTTCAGCTTCACTACCACCAGCCAATATCACATCGGCTTTACCCAATTGGATAAGCTCAGCAGCATGACCGATACAGTGTGTTGAAGTCGCGCAAGCAGAGGCGAGCGAGTAGGAGACGCCTTGTATTTTTAGACCGGTTGCTAAAGCGGCTGATACCGAGCTGCCCATTGTCTTTGGTACTGCCATTGCGCCGACACCGCGTAAACCTTTTTCGCGCATAGCATCGATAGCATTGACGATATTTTCTGTTGATGCGCCGCCCGAGCTTGCCACTACACCCACTCGTGGGTTGTTATTGATAGTATCAAGCGATAGTCCTGAGTGCTCAATCGCATTTAGCGCACTGACGTAAGCATAGAGACTGGCGTCACTAAAGAACCTTTTCAGCTTACGGTCGATACCACTGGTATCAAGTTCTGATTGATTGATACTACCGCTCACGTGTGATTTAAACTCGTGCTCAGCATAAGAATCGTTAAATGTGATGCCAGACTGACCTTCTTTGAGGGCAGTGGTGACAGTATCTAAATCATGTCCAATACAAGAGACAATCCCTGCTCCAGTAATAACGACGCGGCGCATATGCTATTCCTTATAAGTAACGACTTGCTAGCAGTTGGTTGCAATAATCGTGGTAAATCTATATATGATGTTTAACTATGAGTTAATTCGAGCATTATAATGAAAAAATAGTCTATGTAGATAACGATAGCATGAATTTAGGTAACGAAATTCTGTTAACGGTCTATCAGAGGCAATATAAATTCAGTGTACAATTATGCTCTCAGTTATGGCACATGATAACGTATCAAGCACTGGAAATCTTTGGACAAGTGTAAAATAACGACAAAATAACACTTATGACTAAGTTTTGAGTAAAGAGATGAGAAGTAAGACTAGCTACTGACTATGGACGGAATTATACTTTAGATACAAAATTTGTGATTCTAATAACATTGTTCGCACTGACACCAGTTACGATAACTGGCTAAAATAATAGATTCATTATTATTAATAATTAACTATCATATTAAAATACAATTATATTAAAAAACCAACTCATCATATTAAGGACATCACGATGGCAAAGCGTAGTACTCTTTCTAAAAGCATCAATACCATTGGCTCTTTTACTCGAAACAACCTAGAGCGTGTAGGGGCTATGATTGATAGCGTAAATGCCAAAACAGGCAAGCCGCGTCAATATAAAGCTGTCGACCTAGGCGATGAAGACTACCAACAAGATTTGTTTCGTGAGCAAACACTAAAGGCTACGCAGCAACTTTTAGGACCACGCTTTGCTACTTATGGTAAATACGCCAAGAAAGTCGTGCCGAATAGCTTTTTTCAATCGACAGTTGATGGCGCATTTGCCCAAGTGGCCAACCTCGCTGCCAACTGGAGTCAACTCGACTTGCCTAATGAGCATCGCTTTGCCAATATTGCCACTTTAGATGACGAAGAGCGTTATGCGCTAGCTACTGATATTGCTAATCAAAACCGCGCGCTTGCAATGATGGGTGGTTTGACAGGTTTAGCAGGTCTACCAGGTTTGCTCGCTGATACACTATGGCTATTACTGGTTTCATTACGTACGGTTTATCAGATTGCTGCTGTATATAATAAGCCGCTGACAGGTAAGCAAGGCGTCAAGATGGCGTACGAACTACTATCAAACGCTGATTTGAGCAAGATGCAAGAAAAACAAGCGCTACTAGCTGGTCTAGGTATTGGTAAAGGTTTGCTCGATAATGCTCAAAGCAATGGACTGCATAGTGAACTTAAAAATCTCGGTCTGAAAAATAAAAATGTAAATTTCTATGCTGAGCAAATAGACAAAGTCGCCAGTCAAGTAGGTATTGATTTAGATCAGATTAATTTATCATGGGTTCGTCGTTTTATTCCTGTCACTGCAGTAGCGATCGGTATGCACTATAACAGCCAATTGATCGACGAAGTTATTGGTGTTGCTCAAGCGACCTTTGCGCCAGAGGCAAAACTGGCCAATCGTGCTATTACTGATGACAGCAGCAGTGAGGCTAAAGTAGAAAAGGCTAGTACTGATGAGGCGAAAAAAGACACTGAGCGCAAAGAAGAAAGCAGTGATTCAGAAAAAGTCACTGATAAAGAAGAAGCTAATAAAGAAGAAACTAGCAGTGAAAAAGACTCAGACAAGCAAACGTCTGATAAAAAAGCCAAGTAATAGATATATTATTTGCTAGTTGGGTTATAGCTTTATAAGCGCAATGGTATTTATCTTAGTTTGATTGAGCAACACGACTTGAAAATTAGGATAAATACCACCACTTAGTTACTATCAAGTACCATTTCAATGTTAAACATCTTTTCTTAATGATGCTTGAGCTCACTTTGTTTACTTTATTTCTTACGCTATTTTTCGGCGAAAAATCTATAAAGTGATACAATGAGAGGCTGAATGCATATCTATCAAATGTTGTAAAGCGAAACCATTCATAAGTGGTTGAAATAGCAGCAACAACTCTTTATAATACACTGTCCTAAAAATGGGTGCCCCGAAATCTGCAATTATTGTCAGATAGATGGTGCATTGGCCCATTTTTTTGTTTTATACCAAACGGGAGAAGGATGCCTTATGGCAACAACTAACCAATTGATTCGTAAAGGTCGCAAAACCATCAAGGAAAAGTCAAAAGTTCCTGCGTTGGAAGCGTGCCCACAGCGTCGCGGTGTATGTACTCGTGTATATACTACCACGCCAAAAAAACCTAACTCTGCCATGCGTAAAGTATGTCGTGTACGTTTGACTTCAGGCTATGAAGTATCAAGCTACATCGGCGGCGAAGGTCATAACCTACAAGAGCACAGTGTTGTTCTAATCCGTGGTGGTCGTGTAAAAGATCTACCAGGTGTACGTTATCACACTGTTCGCGGTGCATTAGATTGCGCAGGCGTTAAAGACCGTAAGCAAGGTCGCTCTAAGTACGGTGCTAAGAAGCCTAAAGTTTAATAACTAAACGTTATTAGATAAGCTTTTTGCACTACCCAATAACTGTGCATGGGTTTGGTGTCAGTAGTAATATCGCTTTTATATAAATATATATCTGTGATTTGCTCTTAAAACATACCACCATGCAGTAAGGCTAACTGATAACTCACTGCTATATCCTAATGGTAAGTAGTCGATGTTGTGAATGTTAGACACTCCTGAAGATAAGGAAATTTATTATGCCAAGACGTCGCGTCGTTGCTGCCCGTGAGATCCTACCGGATCCTAAGTTTGGTAGCCAAACTGTTGCAAAATTCATCAACCATGTAATGAGTGATGGTAAGAAATCTACTGCTGAGCGTATCGTTTACGGTGCACTTGAGACAGTAAGTGAGAAGCGTAAAGTTGAAGATCCAGTATCTTTCTTCGAAGAAGTGCTAGAAAATGTACGCCCAATGGTAGAAGTAAAAGCTCGCCGCGTTGGCGGTGCAACCTATCAAGTACCAATGGAAGTACGCCCCTCCCGTCGTACTGCATTGGCTATGCGTTGGTTAGCTGAAGCTGCTGCTAAGCGTTCTGAAAAATCAATGGCTTTGCGTTTAGCTGGCGAATTGAATGATGCTGCTGATGGCAAAGGCGCTGCTATGAAAAAGCGTGACGAAGTTCACCGCATGGCAGATGCTAACAAAGCATTCTCTCATTACCGTTTCTAAGCTACTTTTTAATAATAGCTTGAGATTAGAGGCTCATGCCATTTAATCTTACATTGTTGTTTATTCTATTGATTGCCGCCATCATCATTCGGTCATATATAAATGTTATTTATTGACGACTGAGGTGGCGGACATCTATCCAGATGTCTCTCTTAACAAATACAGTTTTTGCTGGAGAGCATCCCAAATTTGATGCCGCACTATTCTTAGTATTTGCTCTTTTTTTGTCCGTATTAGGCTCAATAATCAGTAAGTAATATTACGAAGCTGAACGCTTTGTCATAGAGTATGAGGTAGAGACACAATACATTATTATATACACGACTTTTCCTAGGAAAACACTATGGCTCGTAAAACTCCCCTAAAACGCTATCGCAATATTGGTATTTCAGCGCACATCGATGCTGGTAAGACAACCACTACAGAGCGTGTTTTATTCTATACCGGTGTTAGCCACAAAATTGGCGAAGTACATGATGGCGCAGCCACTATGGACTGGATGGAGCAAGAACAAGAGCGTGGTATTACTATTACCTCAGCGGCAACAACTTGTTTTTGGTCAGGTATGGCTAAACAGTTTGACGAACACCGTATCAACATCATCGATACCCCAGGTCACGTTGACTTCACGATCGAAGTTGAACGTTCTATGCGTGTACTTGATGGCGCTTGCATGGTTTACTGTGCAGTAGGCGGCGTTCAGCCACAGTCTGAGACCGTATGGCGTCAGGCGAACAAATATAAAGTACCACGTCTTGCATTTGTAAACAAAATGGATCGTGTTGGTGCTGATTTCTATCGTGTTATCGAACAGATCAAAACTCGTTTGGGTGGTAACCCTGTACCATTGGTTATCCCAATTGGTAAAGAAGATGACTTCGAAGGCGTTGTTGATCTAGTGACCATGAAAGCTATCTATTGGGACGAAGCGTCTCAAGGTATGCAGTATGATGAGCGCGAAATCCCAACTGAACTACAAGAAAAAGCAGCAGAATACCGCGAGCACCTTGTAGAAAGCGCTGCTGAAGCAAACGAAGAGTTGATGAACGAATACCTAGAAAACGGTGAATTGACTGTAGAACAAATTCATGGTGCTATTCGTCAGTTAACTATCGATAACGAAATCATCCCGCTTCTTTGTGGTACTGCCTTTAAGAACAAAGGTGTACAGAAGATGCTAGATGCCGTTATTCAGTATCTACCTGCACCAATCGATGTACCTGCTATTAAAGGTATTCTTGATGACAAAGACGAAAGCGAAGGCAGCCGTGAAGCATCAGATGAAGCACCTTTCTCAGCACTAGCGTTCAAAATCATGAATGACAAATTCGTTGGTAACTTAACCTTCGTACGTGTTTATTCTGGTGTAATGAAGCAGGGTAGCAGTGTTTATAACCCAGTTAAGATGAAGCGTGAGCGTGTTGGCCGTATCGTACAGATGATGGCAAACTCTCAAGAAGAGCTTGCAGAAATTCGTACTGGTGATATCGCAGCTCTCGTCGGCATGAAAGATGTGACTACTGGTGATACGCTATGTGATGAAGACAACGTGATCACTCTTGAGCGTATGGAATTCCCAGATCCAGTTATCTCTCTAGCTGTTGAGCCAAAGACTAAAGCTGACCAAGAAAAAATGTCAATCGCTCTTGGCCGTTTGGCAAAAGAAGATCCATCGTTCCGTGTACACACTGACGAAGAATCTGGTCAGACGATCATCAGTGGTATGGGTGAGCTACATCTAGAGATTCTTGTTGACCGTATGAAGCGTGAATTCAACGTTGAAGCAAACATCGGTGCACCTCAGGTTGCTTATCGTGAGACGATTCGTAACACTGTTGAACAAGAAGGCAAATTCGTACGTCAAACAGGTGGTCGTGGTAAGTTTGGTCACGTATGGTTACGTCTTGAGCCACTTGATCCAGCTGGCGACACTGAATATGAATTCGCTGAAGAAGTTGTTGGTGGTACTGTACCAAAAGAATTCCACGGTGCTGTTGATAAAGGTATCCAAGAGCGCATGAAAAACGGCGTACTTGCAGGCTACCCAGTAGTTGGCGTAAAAGCGACCTTGTATGATGGTTCTTATCATGACGTTGACTCTGATGAATTGTCATTTAAGATGGCTGGTTCTATGGCCTTCAGAAAAGGTTTCTTAGCAGCTGATCCAGCGCTACTTGAGCCAGTAATGAAAGTAGAAGTTGAAACACCTGAAGATTACATGGGCGACATCATGGGCGATCTTAACCGTCGTCGTGGTTTGGTACAGGGTATGGAAGATCTACCTGGCGGTACTAAACAGATTCGTGCTGAAGTACCATTAGCGGAAATGTTTGGTTATGCCACTCAAATGCGCTCAATGTCCCAAGGCCGTGCAACTTACTCAATGGAATTCCAAAAGTACGCTGAAATTCCAAAATCAGTTGCTGCTGAAATCATCTCTAAGTTCAACTCTAAAGATGATGACGAGTAAATAAAGCTTACTAAAGGTGACAATATAGAGTGTGTCTGTGTATTGTCACTAAAGAATACGCCAATAACTTGTTAAAAGACTTGTTATTGGCCGCGATTTTCTTATAATATCTGCACATTAGTATGTGCAACCTTTTAACAATTATCTTAATGTGGTCAAAATCGTCTTAATAATCATATTTATATGAGTTAAGTCTTGAACCCCAAAAAAAGAGGAAATACCCATGGCAAAGGCCAAGTTTGAACGTAACAAGCCACACGTCAACGTCGGTACAATCGGACACGTTGACCATGGTAAAACAACCCTTACCGCTGCAATCGCAACCGTAG
>NZ_CAJHBL010000007.1 GCF_904846625.1 Psychrobacter sp. JCM 18900 | reverse complement strand
TATCATGTTTTAATAGTCTGTCAACTTCTTTTTTTTAATTTGTTTCAACAAGTTAACTGGGTTATTAATGTGTAATCTACACACTAGCTACTTCCAGCTCGTCTTGATGAGGTGCGTATTATAGACGCTATATTTATTTAGTCAAGAAGTATTTTCTATTTAATTCAAACAATTTACATCGTCCAAATCAGTAAGCCACTTCCCTTTCAACTGGGTGGCATTATACGGAGTTTTAGATAGAAAACAAGGAAACTCTATAAATAATCTCAGTTATTTTCTATCAGTGATATCGTATTAACCTAACCCATTGTTATCGCTATCAAACTTTAAATACTGTCTTTTATATTTGTAGATTGATCTTGTTTACAGTGGCTGACGTACTTCAGCAGTATATATAGCGCGTAAAAAAGGAACTTACCTGACGGTAAGTTCCTTTTTTTAAAACCTAAATACAGCGTTTAGCTTTTCACTTTCGTTTTAATCGTAGTCACGATACCTGATAGTGCATAGATAATACCAATCGCTAAGATACCAACAGGAATATCATAGAGCACGATGCTCATGACTAGCACCCCAATGATAAGCACTACAAAAGGCACTTTCTTTTTATCAAATTCTTTAAAGCTATAGTATTTGACATTACTGACCATCAGTAAACCACAAGTGACGACCCAAGCCGCAAACAGTAGCATGACGGCTGTATCGTATTGACCAATCCACTCGTTATGATCGACTGCAACCATCACAGCGGACGTCACCAATATGGCAGCAAGTGGACTTGCCAAACCAACAAAGTACTTTTTATCGACGATGCCGACCTGAACATTAAAGCGTGCAAGGCGAAAAGCAGCACAAGCGGTAAAAACAAACGCACAGCCAATGCCGATACGACCCAATGGCTCTAAAGCAAAGCTATAAATCAAAATAGCAGGGGCAACGCCAAACGCTAGCATATCTGCTAAAGAGTCGTATTGCTCACCAAATGGACTTTGCGCATTAAGCATACGTGCGACACGTCCATCTGCGCCATCAAGAATAGCGGATAAAAAGATAGCCAAAGCTGCCTTATAGAACTCGCCTTGGGTACTCGCCAAAATCGAGTAAAAGCCTGACAGTAACGATAAGGTTGTGATCAGATTGGGTGCCAAATAGACACCGCGACTAACCACTCTCTTACCTTCGGCTACTTCAGCTTCAATCACCTCAAATGTCAAACCATCATAGCTGTCGTTATCCGCTAGACGGATATTAAACTCATGCTCATCAATAAACGGTGGCTGAGTCGCTGCATTATCTTGCAGCGAGCCGTCGTTTAGCGATGAGTTATTCAAAGGTGCATTATTCGGCTGGCCGATAGGTGGCTGAGTCGTCATCTTAATATCCTTATTGGCCGTTATTGCTATTCGCCGACGAGCCAGCGCACATTGGTCGCACTATCAGGCGTCAAGTTTGGCGCGTCTTCTACTTTTAGTACTGGCTGTAAGAAACGTAATATCTCACGTGCATGGTTATCAAATTGCCATGGCGGATTGATAACCAGTAGACCTGTACCGTTCAGACCAACCGCAACATCATTAGGATAAATGTTTAGCTCACAAACCAGCTGACGTCTCATTTCAGTACGTTTGAGCTTTTTATAGAAGAGCTCTACGGCTTCGATGTTTTTGATTGGGAACCAAAGCGCATAAGTACCTTGTGGCCACTTGTTATAAGCCGCGACCAATAGGTCGATAAGGCGCGTAAAGTCTTTATGCTCTTGCTCATAAGGGGGATCAAGGAAAATCAAACCGCGCTTTTCTTTTGGTGGAATAACAGCGGTGATACCTTCAAAAGCATCACGATGCTGGATACCAATTGGCAACTTATGTAGCTGATAGTTCAACGCATCGTATTCAGTCGCTTTGGCTTCAAAAGCCTCAGCACGCACACCAGCATCAGGCTTTTTAGCGGCGGTTTTTTCGACGTGATGGGCCACCCACCATGGCGAACCAGGATAGACTTTATTGTCATAAGTGAATTTGGCTTGCTTGATGCCTTCCATATAATCTTTGACAGCAGCTGGTGCCTTTTCGGTATCTGCTTTCAGAAAAGCTTGAATACCGCCTTTGGCCTCACCTGTTTTGCGCGCTTCTTCACTGCTTAGTGAATACAGTCCACGACCGCCATAAGCGTCAAGCACATAAAAAGGTTTGTTTTTCTGCCCCAGTTGATTAAGCAGTTGTACCAATAAAATGTGTTTAACCACATCAGCAAAGTTACCAGCGTGGTAGGCGTGTTTATAGTTCATAATCTCAAAAGTTTAAATAAGAAAAATTGCATCTATGGTAGCATAGGCAGAGTAAAAGATAATGTGGTTTTAGTAAGTGCTTTCAATAAAAACGCATTGAATGACGGTATATTGACAGCTGATTGATAATAATGAGATGAAATGACGCAGATTATTAGCAACCTTAACAAGACAGCGTTGGTCGTTGATCATCCGATAGGTCAGGATAATCCACCATTACTGCTGCCAGATACTCATGATGTTAGCCAAGAAATTCCTACTCAGCACGTATTGCAAATGTCTGACTTTGCGGTGGACTGGGAAGATAAGCTGACGGATAAACAGCTCGACACCTTTGTTACTGATGGTTGGCTCATTATTGATGATGTATTCAATAGTACTGCCTTATTAGCACTACAGGCAGAAAGCGGTTTTATTGACTATCGTGATGCAGAGCTGACCGCTGGTGTTCGCATCAGTGATATTCGCGGTGATAGAATACGCTGGATTACTGAAGACTTTTTTGCAGGCTACTATTACCTGCAAAGCATCAATGCTTTGGCCTCGCTATTCAATCGTAGTTTATTCGCTGGTATTCGCCATAGTGAAGCGCATTATGCGTGCTATCCAACTGGCTTTGGCTATCAATGGCACAGTGACAACCCTGCTGAACGTGATGAACGTGTTATTTCGGCAGTGTTTTATCTCAATGATAATTGGGAAGCAACCGATGGCGGCGCGCTAGAAGTCGTGGATAAACATGGCACGCACCATGAAGTGATGCCAGTTGCCAATAGACTGATTATTTTTGATAGTGATTTACGTCATCAAGTACAAATCGCGCATCGTCAACGCTACTCTATCGCTACTTGGATGCGCCGTGACGGTCTTGTACCCTTTGTCGAAGTAGCCGTTTAGCATTTAACCTCTACTCTTTATTTATATTTACCATCTTAATTTATTATACAAAAGGCTTATCCATGTCTGACTCTCATAACCAATTAAGCGCGTCTCAACACACGACCCATCAGCAAGAAACATTAGACTTGAGCATTGCACTGTTAGAGCGTCCTTCAGTGACGCCCGATGACGATGGTTGCCAAGATATGTTGTCAGCACGGTTAGAACAGGCAGGCTTTGATTGCGAGTTTATGTATTTTGGTGATAGAAAACAAAGCGGTGAACATGCCGAAGTTAAAAATTTATGGGCACGCCGCGGTACTACCGATCCAGTGATTTGCTTTGCTGGACATACTGATGTCGTACCAACAGGTGACGAAAAAAACTGGACCTACCCTCCGTTTACTCCAACTATCGCTGATGGGTATCTGTGGGCACGCGGTGCCGCCGATATGAAAACGGGTATTGCAGCTTTTACTGTTGCAGCCGAACGCTTCGTCGCCAATCATCCTGAGCATAATGGCTCGATTGCCTTTTTGATTACTTCAGATGAAGAAGGCCCGTCAATAAATGGTACGGTCAAAGTAATCGAGACTTTAGAAGCTCGTCAAGAAAAAATCACCTACTGTCTCGTTGGTGAGCCATCAAGTACCGATACGTTAGGTGATATTATCAAAAACGGTCGTCGTGGCTCATTGGGCGCAGAGCTTACTGTTACAGGTAAACAAGGCCATGTCGCCTATCCACATCTAGCATCTAATCCGATTCATGCGGCGATGTCTGCCCTTGCTGAACTGACGTCTACCGCATGGGACAATGGCAATGACTACTTCCCAGCCACGTCATTGCAAATATCAAATATTAACGGCGGCACTGGCGCAACCAATGTCATTCCTGAAACGCTAAACGTGGTTTTTAACTTCCGTTTCTCAACTGAAACGACTGAAGATGAACTAAAGGCAAAAACGCATGCTATCTTTGATAAGCACTTTGCCAACAGTAAAGCGAGCTACGATATTCATTGGAAATTATCTGGTCAGCCGTTTTTGACCCCTGAAGGAAAACTGGTTTCGGCATGTCACAATGCCATCAAAAAAGTTACTGATGTCGATACAACGCTATCTACTTCTGGTGGTACCTCCGATGGACGCTTTATCGCGCCAACTGGTGCCCAAGTCGTTGAACTGGGTGTGCGTAATGCGACGATTCATCAAGTAGATGAAAAAGTAGAAGTCGATGATCTAGGAAAGCTTGCGAAGATTTACGAAGGCATTTTGGAAAATTTGTTGCTAGATTAAATGTAGTATTAATTGCGACTGTCTAATTGATGACATCCGCTCAAAGAAAAAGCGCTACCTGATTTAGGTTAGCGCTTTTTTTGTCATTGTTTTTGTCGATAATGGGTCGAGCAGCTTAAGTTACTTAAGCCAATTACTAATTTTACTCGATACCAATATAGACATCAACTTGACCGTATTCTAAGTTACCACCGATATAATGCTCAAAATCTACATTAAAAGTGCGGGTATGCTCGCAATCTGGTGCATTGAAATACTCCCAAGCACTTTCCCATGCATTCATCACAGTGTTAGGCATATAACCTTCTTCAGAAAACACCAAGTACTTTCCTGCAGGAATATCAACCGTCACTACGTTACTAGCATTGGCTACACTGTCGCTTTCTGACTGAGCATCTTGCTCGCTGGCTACTTTCCAACTGGCCACAACGTCAAAGGCTCCTGCCAGATCATCGCTTTCATAGTTGTGATAGACACCATAAATGTCTTCACCTTCAGGGAGTTCACCCGCATGATTTTGATAAAACTTCTGCCATAATCTGCCAAGCTTGGCAGTGTCATGGCTTATCTCAGCGTTATTAGTGGTACGAACGCTGATACCGCGACAAGCTATCGCTTCTGGTAGCTCTTTAATTTGTGAGGTCATGATGCGGCCTTTTTTATCTGTTTATTTAGTTTTCTGTTTGTAGCAATGCTGGCATATCGAATCGATTAATCTGCTTCATCAATCCAATTCATTTGAATGGCTTCTAGGATGCCTTCATTTGATTTTTGTGGATCATCATCAAAGCCTTCAAGCTCAGTTACCCAGCGATGCAAATCAGTAAAACGAATATACTGCGGATCTGTTTCTGGGAATTTTTCATAAAGCTCAATCGCGATATCTAAGCTGTCTGTCCATTTTAATTTTTGTGGGGTCATAACGGTACCTTTTTTTAGTCGTTTTGAGAATCATCATCTTAAAGACGATACCATCGTCCTAATACTGATGACTTGATGGGCTCTATCCTACCAAAATTCAGCAAATGATTATAGCCAAGTTATTTTACGATGCTATTTTTCAATACTGGGTTTCAATACTGGTTTGCGATGTGGCTTAGGCTGATTTAGTCGATTTTACCGCGACTTGATGCTCATTCCATGTATTAATGGTGTCTGTTAATTGCTCGCCCATCATATCTAATACTTCTGGTGTTCGCATACCTTTACTATCTGTAAAAACAAACTTAGTCATACCAACACCCATCAGCTGATTTTTAACAAAAAACCGATGCTCAAAATACACGTATTTATGATCCCATCCTGCGACTGCACTGCTAAGCGTCATTTTATCCAAAAATTTAATTTGCTTAAGATAAATCATCTCTTGCATGGCAATCACCCAATTGAGCGACTTGATGCCTTTTTCGTGACAGCACGCCTTTACCCAACGTGTCACGTTTAGCTCAATAAATGATAGATAACGATAATTGGGCAAATGATCGCGAAATCCCATATCGTGGGGCAAAATTCGATAATGACGGACGGTCGGTGCAGTCAATGTCTCTAGACTGATAGTTTCGCTCGTCGATTGATGCTTGAGCTGTTGTTTAAGTAAGCTGACCATAATAAAAAAACGCAGTAGCATATTCATAAATCTTTCTCTTATTTCATCGTATTTATAATTGGTAATCGTCTATCGTTAAAGCTATTCAGATGGGTTAAAAGGTTAATCAGGTGCATACCGTATAGTGAGTATATAAAGCACAATTGATTTTGTGATCATTGAAAAACCAACTCTAGTTGGCAATAACCTCAGTCTATAGTCAGCTCATAAATGTCGCCCACTTTAACGCAAAAAAAGCCACCTCAGTGACTTTCTTTATCTAAAACTTATCTGCAAATAATAATGGTTAAAAACATAGCTTAGAGATTAATGACCGCCGCCATTGATAGTACGTACCATCTCTTCTACCATTTTCTTGGCATCACCAAAGATCATCATCGTTTTGTCCATGTAGAATAAGCTGTTATCCAGACCAGCATAACCGGTACTCATTGAACGCTTGATAACCATAACCGTCTGAGCTTTGCTGACTTCTAGAATCGGCATACCGAAGATTGGAGAAGTAGGATCATCTTTCGCAGATGGGTTCACAACGTCGTTTGCACCAATAACCAAGACCACATCTGTACTCGCAAAGTCTGAGTTAATCTCGTCCATTTCTAAAATATCATCATAAGGTACATCAGCTTCAGCCAATAGGACGTTCATATGACCTGGCATACGACCAGCAACTGGATGAATGGCAAAACGAACATTCACACCTTCTTCTTTTAATAGCTCATATAGCTCTTTTACTGCATTCTGTGCACGGCCTTGTGCCATACCATAACCTGGTACGATGACCACGCTGCTAGCATTAGACATGAGGAACCCTGCGTCTTCTGCTGAGCCTGCTTTGTAGTTCTTCGGTGCACCATCATCGCCGCCTGCGGCAACAGCTGACGTACCCATCCCACCAAACAAGACATTAAGTAGTGAGCGGTTCATGGCTTTACACATGATGTAAGACAAGATCGCACCTGATGAACCGACCAGCGAACCCGCGATAATCAGCATCGAGTTGCCAAGCGTAAAACCAATGCCTGCTGCTGCCCAACCTGAGAATGAGTTCAGTAGTGATACGACTACTGGCATATCACCGCCGCCAATTGGGGCAATCCACATCCAACCAAAGATAACCGCAATCACTGCCATCGCATAAAATGCTGGTAATGAATCAGTGACGAAATACACCCCGCCGAAACCAATCATCGCAATGAATAATAGCGCTTGAACCGGTTTTACCCAGCCGCCAACCAATGTTTTCGCCCAGCTTTTCGCTGCCAATTTACCAAAGGCAAAGACTGAGGCTGAGAACGTAATCGCACCGATGAAGCAACCGATAAATAGCTCGATGCGAGCAACGGCACCATGCTGCTGTTCAGTGTGTAATACCGTCGCAAGTGCAATCGCAACCGCTGCCAAACCGACGAATGAATGCATCAAAGCAACCGTTTCTGGCATTTGCGTCATCGCGACCGTTTTTGCCTTCCACATACCAACAAGAGCACCCAATACCATCGCACCGATGATCAACCAAAGCACAGGGCCTTCTGCTAAGAAGAACGTCGTGACGACAGCAATTGCCATCGCTGCCATACCAAAACGGTTGCCGCGAATCGCTGTCTTTGGGCTAGACAAACCACGTAACGTTAAAACAAAGAGGATAGCGCCGACTAGATAGAACCAATCTGCATTTGCCGCAATCATTGTTGAAAAGTCGTTCATGCGTCACCTCCGGCATCAGTGGTTGCGACTGGTGCTTTTTTCACTTTCGGTTTGAACATTGCAAGCATACGCTCAGTCACGGCAAAGCCACCAAAAATATTGATACTGGCTAAAAATACCGCGAAGGCACCAAGCAAACTGGTCGGTGTAAACATTGAACCATCAATCGTGACGGTCTGTAGCATCGCACCCACGATGACGATACTTGATAAAGCGTTGGTTACCGCCATCAATGGCGTATGTAATGCAGGCGTCACGCCCCAAACCACGTAGTATCCGACAAAAATAGCGAGCACAAATACAGTGAAAATCGCTACAAATGGTGTGCTACTCATGGCCGCACCGGCTGGCGCTGCAGCTAAAATAGTGGCAATCATCTAATCCTCCTAAAAATTTATTCATTACTGGCAAATGTGTAGTGACAAAATATGTGGTAATAGACTGTTCAAACTAGCGTTTGGCTAGTCGTACCTGACTGTCATGTGTCACTGCCAGTGCGCCCTGAATCTCGTCTTCCATGTCTAAGTTAAGTGCCAAGCTAGCCGATGCATCATCGCCAGCAGGTGCAATCAATGTCGTAATAAAGTTAACAAGGTTATTGGCATACAAATCTGAAGACTGTGCGGCTAGCATAGATGGGATATTGGCGGCACCAACGATACGTACGCCGTTGTCTGTGGTGATGGTTTCGTTAGGCACACTGCCTTCGACGTTACCACCTGTGCCAGCCGCCATATCGATCAGTACGGAACCTGCTTTCATTTTGGCAAGCGTTGCGCCATGTACCAAACGCGGTGCGTTACGACCAGGGATTTGCGCCGTGGTAATAACGATGTCAGCGTTGCTCAATGCTTTGTCCACGACAGCCGCTTGATCTTTGACATATTGCTCTGATGGCGTCCATGCATAACCACCGGTAGACTTGGCTGTTTCAGCCTCCTCTGCACTCATCGGCACATCAAGCCATTTACCACCGAGTGATTCCACTTGCTCGCGAGCGGTCGGACGTAGGTCACTGGCTTCTACCACTGCACCCAAACGCTTTGCTGTCGCAATCGCTTGTAGACCTGCAACCCCAACACCTAGGATAACGACTTTGGCTGGCTTAACCGTACCCGCTGAAGTCATAAACATCGGGAAAGGACGCGAATACTCATTGGCCGCGAGCAATACGGCTTTATAACCAGCAAGGTTGGCTTGTGATGACAATACGTCCATATTTTGTGCGCGTGACAGTGTGCGAGGCAATAACTCCATTGCAAAGACTGTCGCGCCTTTGGCTGCATAAGTGTCAAGCTGAGTGTTGCGATACGGGTCAAGCATACCAATGACAATCTGACCAGACGACAAGCTTTCAGTGGCTTCAGCTGGTAGGTCATTGACGGTGGTAATAATCTTAGACTGGGTAATCACCTCGGTACGACTACTGGCAATGTCGGCGCCCGCAGCCTGATACAACTCATCAGCATAGTATGCTGCTTGGCCTGCACCTGACTGAATGACGACTTCAAACCCAAGTTTACGCAATTTTTTGACTGCGTCTGGGGTTATGGCTACACGGCTCTCGCTCGTGATATCTGCACTGATTACACCGATTTTCATACCGTCTCCTTACTTACGTCCAATGACTATATTTACGTCTCACGACTACCTTTAATACCCTCAACGCACATCTAAAAAGCACAGGGGACAAAACCCTTTGATCATGATTAATCCATTACAGCGACCAAAGGTTATCAATTTAATAAATGATAGCTACTTTACCATCATGCCTTTTTATTATAGAGATATCGTTCGTCAAGTTTCATTGTCTAATGATGACCCACAAGTAAAATAAAAATTTAGGTATTTACACCATTGGCATACTTTTTGTTGGTATATTAAAGCCTTTTATTTTTCCAAAAAACGCTTAAGCCTTATAGATACGGGCCTACATTCATTTATTTCCTAATTCTAAATCCATCTTTTTGTTAAAAATATAACGTCAATAAACATAAAGTAAGCAAGGTGAAGTCAAGTTCCACCCATGCATACCGTATAATAAGAATACTTGACACTCGAAAAAACCCGTCATCGACTCATTATAATAAGGAATAACCATGTATTTTTTGCTTTCCCCTGCAAAATCTCTGAACGAAACAGACGCTATACCACTAAACTTAGGTAACTATTATAGTCAGCCCGAGCTAATCGAGCGCTCACAAGAATTGATGAAAGTACTGAAGTCAAAAGAGCCCGTTGACCTACAAGAATTGATGAGTATATCTGACGATTTGGCTCAGCTTAATGCTACGCGCAATCAACAATGGCATTGGAGCGAAGCGCAACCATTTACTAACGATGCCTCTGATAATGCCGCTAAGCCTGCAGGCTATTTATTCGATGGCGATGTCTATACTGGACTTGATATGTATCATATGGACAAAGATACCGCTACTTATGTCAATGAGCACTTAGGTATTTTGTCTGGACTGTATGGAGTACTAAAGCCACTAGATCTGATCCAGCCATATCGTTTAGAGATGGGCACCAAGCTGAAAAATGAGCGCGGTGACAATCTTTATGAGTTTTGGGGTGAGGAAGTGACTAACGTTATCAATGCGCGTATGGCTGACAGCGATGACAAAACATTGGTTAATTTAGCTTCTAATGAATACTTTAAGGCGGTAAAAAAGAAAGCACTGAAGGCAGATATCGTCACGCCACGATTTGAAGACGAGAAAAATGGTCAATACAAAGTGATTAGCTTTTATGCCAAAAAAGCCCGTGGACTAATGGTGAAATATGCTGCTGATAATAAGCTGACCAATGCTGAACAGCTAAAGCAGTTTGACTTGGCAGGATATTACTATTGTGAAGACGCGTCTGATGATAAGACGTGGACGTTTAGAAGGGATGCGGCGGATCAGTAACTTGATATAATATGAGTCACAATTATAAAAAACCCATCATAAGCCGAAACTTATGATGGGTTTTTCATTCTCCAACTACTAAACATTTTAGGTCCTATACTCTAAAGCGCAACTTATCCCTTGATACATCAAGTACCACTGTTGCATTATAAACATTATAGGTATGGAGACGATCAATATCTGTCTCCCAGTCCGGTTGAATATAACGTACAAAGGTTTCCTTATAAGAGGTCAGTGTCAACTCTTCTACTAGATACAAAGCAATCCTACGCCCGTATCTAATGGTTCCATCTTGAGCAGTGCGAAATAACTGACCATTTTTTCGAAATAGTGCTCCCGCTAGTCGTGAGCCACGCACATCAATCTTGAAAGGTGCACAAGGATGAATGACCCAGTTATCTGATTCTAAGCTGTCAGAAGTATAGATATGCAGCTCTAAATCTATTGTCATATTTGACACTGAACCATGCGTTGTAAAAAGATACCATAATCCATTGTGCCCTATGACTGCACTATCTGCTGCCTGAACGCCCGAAACTAACTCTTTAACTTTCTTCCACTTTCGGGGAAAATCTACTGCCTTCAATAAGTTGATACAATGAGTATCTGCAGCTTCTGGAATCATATATACCGCACCCTTATGCTCAAACACATTGGGAAAGCTTAAGTGCGTGCTAATACCTAAATCTGCGGGACCAGTGTCAATAATTTGACGGTTTTTATTTAGTTCTATCCACTCTATTCGACCAATATTCTCTTTATAGTTCAAGCTTTCAAAAAATATGTAACGTCTTGAGTCGTGTTCAATATAAAAGGGATCAGCCCAAAAGCAGCCTTTCGCAGGCAGTATCTCTGTGTATGTGTGTATTGGTTGATCAACAGATCCAATAAAGAGGCTCCACTGATTGAGATAAAAACTCTTATAAAAAGTTTTGACAGTATAGTATTTTAAGAATCTAGGTAAGTGTTTGATGGTCATTGATAAGTCAGGTTTATGATGAACCGTGTGTTCGTCAGTTGTCTTGATAGACTTTCCGGTATTAACTCCAACTCTATTCCTGTGGAAGTACCAATATAATATCGATGCTGCTATCCCATTTGACTTACGCTTAGTTAAGTTATAATCCCAGTAAAATAACGTGCCATAACCTTCCCCTACTACTTTATCTACATTAAGGTGTTCATTTAATAATTGCAAAGTAACGACGCTACTTTCCCATTGTTCAGCAAACTGCCAATATAACGTAGGCTTATCATGTTGTATTGCATTGTTGCCATAATGAAAAAAAAGCACGCCATTTTTTGTAATACTTAAAATTTTTCCTGTCAGCGCTCCGAAACCAATATTAAGCAGGTAATCTAAATCCGCAGCTTCGATTTTCTCAATCACTGAATCTTCAATTTCTTCAGTGTACTCACCCTGCTTCGGTATAGACATGATAGTAGACATTGAGCCATTTTCTGATAAGTCGTGGATAGAATAATGTTTAGCATTACTCTTAGTTCGAGAAAGAGAAGAGAATATTTTTTGATTAATTAGGGGAATAGACTTTAGTACACTGCGTTTTTGTTTTATATTTCGTTGAATAGCGATACAAACCTCGACAACTCCTTCATCCACTAATGACTTAAGTGGTTCAAAGTTGTACCACGCCAAGGTCTTATCTTCTACAAGGATTCCAAGTCTAATCTTCTTCATCGTGATCACATTAAATGGCACACGATATTTTGCGCATTCTGATCCGCAACACGTGTCCAAACTCCTTTTAAGTAAAATGTCATTCCATTATATATTCAAATAATAGCATATATAGTAGTACATGTTAAAAGAAACTCACCATTAAAATTAGACACAAAAAAGTCCTGCTATCTTTCGATAACAGAACTTTTAATAGCCAAATAGACTTTATGACAAAATCATACTTTTAGCGAAACGCGATTCATCGAGAAAGGTGAGAAAATGGTCAATATAAAGTGAAGTGCTGAACAGCTAAAGCAGTTTGATTTGGCAGGATATTATTACTGTGAAGACGCGTCCGATAATAAAACGTGGACGTTTAGACGAGATGCGGCGGATCAGTAGCTTGATATAAAATACATTTATTACATTCAATAGAAGCGTTGCATTCAGTACTTCTAACCCAGTCATCCAATATCTTTTAGTTGAACATATGAACAGATCACAACAACCCTTCTTGTGTCATCATTTCTTGTATCGAGGCACGGTTTAGCATGGCTTGATAATGTGCGTTTAGGTGTGTCCAATCCTGTGCTCGACTCGCATATCGCTGACTCCAGTGAGCAATCATAAATAAATGAAAATCAGCCCCACTTAATTGATCGCCTAACAACCATGGACCATGACTCGCCAATCCCTTTTCAATAATATCCCAGCAGTGGGTTAGCACATCATTCGCTTTATCTTTCACTTGCTGCAAATTGTGCTCGTCACTGATGTACTGCTCGGGATGTGCCCAGTGATTAGCGGCTTCTTGCAGTGTAGAAGACATCCAAAACAAATACTGGTAATAGACACCGCGCTTAGGGCATCCTATATTAGGTGCTAGCCCAGACTCTGGTTGTTGATCTAACACATACATTAAAATTGCCGCAGACTCATAAACAACCTGTCCTTTATGCACTAACGTAGGTACCTTACCATTTGGGTTAATGGCTAGATATCCAGCTGATTTTTGCATGTTTTTAGACAGGTCTATTTCTATCATTTCATAAGACGCGCCTAGCTCCTCAAAGACAGCATGGGTGGCCATATTGGCACCACCCTTGTCCCAATATAAAGTATAAATAATCGTGTCCTTCTTGCTGTGGCAATTAATAGATAAAACCATTGCACTGAGTTATAAAGATTATTCTCTAACGTGAAATAATCGACATGATAGCGTCCGCTAGTTGAGGGATTTCCGTCATTTTCAAACCGGCAATATTGATTCTGCCATTTGGCATGCCATAGATAGCGAACTCATCTTGCAACATGAGCATTTGACTCTCTGTTAGCGGTAATAGAGAAAACATGCCTTTTTGATGCGAAATATCCAAAAACTCTGCAGGTGCACCCCTATCTTTTAATGCTGCGCCTAATGCTTGGCGAATAGTATCTACCCTACTACGGTAGCTTGCCAGCTCGACTAGCCAAGCGTCTGGTTTGTCTAGCAAATAAGAAGCCACTGCGGCACCGTGATTGGGCGGCATAGAATAGTTGGCACGTGTGATGGTTTCTAAAAGTGTCTGTATATCTGCGTGACGCTCATGGTTCGTCGTCATCACCGTAGCAATACCCGTACGCTCGTTGTACAGCCCCATATTTTTTGAACAGCTGGCGGCGATAAATGCAAAGTCAGCGTCTTCGATCATTAGACGAAGACCTGCAGCATCGGTATCAGGATCATCGCCAAAACCTTGATACGCCATATCAATAAACGGGACAATATTTTTCTGTTTACATTTATCAGAAAACAGTTGCCACTGCTCTAAAGAAGGATCTATACCGGTAGGATTGTGGCAGCACGCATGTAATAACAACACGTCTCCTTCTTTTGCTTTTTCTAGCGCGGCAAAACACGCATCAATATCTAACTGACCATTTTTATTTTGCCATGGATACGTATTAATCGTTAACCCAGCACCTTCCATCAGCGGACGATGATTGATATAGCCAGGGTTACTGATCCAAACGGTTGCATCTGGAGAGAGCGTGGCGATAAAGTCAGCAATGAGTCGTAGCGCCCCTGATGCCCCAACCGTCTGAATCGTGCATTGGTTTTTTAGACTTGGACTGTCACCCAGTACAAATTTTGCCATTTGCTGGTTAAAATTAGCGTTACCCGATAACATGCCGTAAGCCTTTGAATGCGCTTGGTGAGCAAGATGGATTTCTGCGTCTTGCACGGTTTTCATCACAGGTGTATTGCCATGCTCATCTCGATAGACACCAACCAATAGATCTATTTTATTTTTACGCTGGTCAGCGCGAAACCTACCTAACAATGCCCACAGTGGATCACCATTGATAACAGGCATATTATCTAACATCATGATACTTCCTTAATTAATTTATTGCGCTCGATTGGACAAAATGACACCAATGGTACTGAGTACGATGCCGCATATCATAATAACTGATAGAGACTCATTGAGTATCAGCGTAGCCAGTATAGCGGTTAATCCGGGTGACAAAGAGCCAAGTAATAAGGTACGAATGGAGCCTAGCTGTTTAACCGCATAAGAAAACGCAATGGTTGATACTACCCCTACACCAAGTCCTTGTACTAGGATAAACGGAAGCGCGTCATCAAAAGATACAGACCCTATATTCGTCTCCACGATACCAGACAGAACCATCATCAATGTCAGAAAAAACGAGGTATAAGAGAGCACGATCGCGATAGCTATTGGACTCAGTTTGGTGCTTTTTAACCCTAAGGTATAACCCGCCCAAATCAGGCTTGCCATCAGTAATAACCCCACACCGTACAGAAGACTATTAGGTATTGACTGTGCACGCCCGCCAATCATAGTAGCGATACCGAAGAGAATAAGAATTAATGCGGCAAATTTTCTTAATGATATTCGCTGGCGATAAAAAACAAAAGACAATATTGCGGCAAAGAAGACTGGCGTACCTGTCAAAATAGTACCAACGTAAGCTGCTGGCACTGTACTTGCACCAAAAGCGGCTAATAAAAGAAAAGGCACGCCACCAAGTAAAACGAACATGATATCTGGCAGTCTTATGTTTTTGACTTCATTCAAACTAGAGAGTACCCAAGGAGTCAACAAAACCAGCGGTACACTAAAGCGAATAAGCATGACATCGGCAATAGTTAGCGACGATGCTCCAACCGCTCGTACAGTCAACGCAAAGCCTGACCAAATCAATAATACGACGCTCATCGCCACATAGCCTTTGGTTAGTGGCGACATTACAAACAAAGGATTTTTGCGCGATGAGGGATGGAATATCGTATTCATAGTCGTGTCTTATGCTGGTATACAAAGACCAATTATCGATTAAAATACGCGCTTTTATCTCTATTTATTCATTGCAATTTTGCGAATATTTGGTGGATAATGCTAACTAAATAAAAATTATTGGCATAAAAAGCCAAAAGGTAAATTATGGACAAAATCGATCGCCATATCTTGGAAGTGCTCCAAAAAGAAGCGCGCTTATCTACGGCGGAATTGTCCGAACGTATAGGGCTGTCGCCTTCTCCTTGCGCGCGACGCCTAAAACGTTTGGAAGATGAAGGTTATATAGAGAACTATCAAGCAAACGTAAATAAAGCCAAAGCGGGTATTGCGATGAGTTTCTTTGTGGAAGTCAGTCTCAACAGCCACCAAGAAGAATCTATCGCAGCCTTCGAGCGTGCCCTTTCCAATATGGACGAGGTGATTAATGGACATGTGGTATCGGGTTCTTACGATTATTTATTAGAAGTGGTGAGCCCCAATCTCGATGGTTATGAGCGGTTCACCCGTAAGCTACACAAGCTTGCTAGCGTAAAAGACATTCACACTCATTTATCGGTAAGAAAGGTAATCAATAAGACGACTCTACCTATTTTTGTATGAGATTCTTCTATACTGATTAAGAAAATAATGTCTCGTTCGATCATTTGTGAGTAGCAAGACCCATAATAAGTTCATTTGGATTTGACAGAACATTGCTATGATAAAGAAGTGTCTGATGATAAGACTTGGGTTTTTAGACGGGATACGGCGGATCAGAGGTAGATTGAATAATTAAGCCAGCATAATAATTTACCATACTTCAGGTTGGAGGTAAGGGCTTAATTAACTACTGTAATTGTATGATGCCTAGCAATATAAATGAGGAAGATAAAAATGAGATTGAAAAATACGCCCGTAATTTCACTAACATTTTTAATGTTTTTGTGTGCCACTAATGCATTAGCCATTCAACAATTAGAAGATATGGATCAGGCAGTGATAGATGCTGAACAGGCAGTGATAGAGGATAGTAAAAGTTCTCCTTGGTTTTTTGTAGGGCATTCTGTCTCGGGTTTTGATTACTATCTTAATATAGATACTATTAAAAAATATAGTCAGTACGAGCCCTTACGTTATAAACATGGCGGTCTAGATTTTGCGGAAACACATACAAAAGTGTGGTGGCGTGTTGTAAGAAATAACGGGGACTATGATCAAATTCAAACTAAATTCTATTGCTCAAAAAGTTCTGCTATCAATGTGTCGGGCATTATGTATTCAAAAGATGGTATTTATCAAGGAGACTTGAAATTCAGTAGCTTTGTTGAACCCATTGTACCTGATACTGTACATGCGGATATATCGAAAACAGTATGTGAACTTTCTTAGGTAATACTCCACCTTTATATAAATTTAAAGTAAGAATTTTGACGAACAGTTAAAATATTCTGAGTTAAAAACCTATAATATAACATCTAGATGACCTAACTTTACTAAGTTTAATTTCTCTAAAAACAATGTTTTAGTATATAAAAACCCCGATAAGCCATAGCCTATCGGGGTTTTATGTTGAATAATTTAAATAAGACTTTCACAGTTACTATATTAAATCCCATAAAAAAAGCCCTGCTATCTTTCGATAACAGAGCTTTCAATAGTCAAATAGACTTCATGATAAAATCATACTTTTAGCGAAAAGCGATTTATCGAGGAAGATAAGCAAAAATAGTACTTGTTGTACATTGAGCGTATCTGACAAAGATAAATCGCTTTGCAGCAGAAGTAAAATTACATCATGCCGCCCATTCCACCCATACCGCCCATTCCAGCACCACCGCCCATAGCAGCCATACCGTCATCACCTTGCGGTAAATCAGTGATCATAACTTCAGTCGTTAGCATTAGGCCTGCAACAGATGCTGCATTTTCTAGCGCTGAACGAGCAACTTTAGCTGGATCAAGGATACCCATCTCTAGCATATCGCCATATTCGCCAGTCGCTGCGTTGTAACCGTAGTTACCACTGCCACTCTTCACTTCGTTGACCACAACTGAAGCTTCTTCGCCAGCGTTGGTTACGATTTGACGTAGTGGTGCTTCCATCGCGCGACGTAGGATGTTCATACCAGCGTTTTGATCATCGTTGTCACCGCGTAGTTCAGACAATGCATTCATCGCACGAACTAAGGCAACACCGCCGCCAGGTACAACGCCTTCTTCAACCGCTGCACGAGTTGCATGTAGCGCATCGTCAACACGGTCTTTCTTCTCTTTCAT
Source organism: Psychrobacter sp. JCM 18900 (assembly GCF_904846625.1). Lineage (GTDB taxonomy): Bacteria > Pseudomonadota > Gammaproteobacteria > Pseudomonadales > Moraxellaceae > Psychrobacter. The sequence goes on along the minus strand of NZ_CAJHBL010000007.1, from coordinate 137,936 downwards.
TTCAGTTTCAGTTGCTGCGCCGACTTTGATTACTGCTACGCCACCTGCTAATTTAGCAACACGCTCTTGTAGCTTTTCTTTATCATAGTCAGAAGTAGACTCTTCGATTTGACGGTTGATAGACTCAACACGGTTTTCGATGTCAGCTTTGTTGCCAGCGCCATCAACGATAACGGTGTTTTCTTTACCGACAGTCACTTTCTTAGCAGTACCAAGTTGCTCTAGAGTAGCAGTCTCTAAGCTTAGGCCAATCTCTTCAGAGATTACAGTACCGCCAGTTAGCGTTGCGATGTCTTCTAGCATTGCTTTACGACGATCGCCGAAACCTGGTGCTTTAACGGCACAAGTTTTCAAGCCGCCACGCATGTTGTTTACAACTAGTGTTGCCAACGCTTCGTTTTCTACATCTTCAGCGATGATTAGCAATGGCTTACTCTGCTGCATTACTTGCTCAAGTAATGGCACGATCTCACGGATGTTGCTGATTTTTTTGTCAACCAACAAGATATATGGGTTTTCAAATTCAGCAGTTAAGCTGTCTTGCTTGTTAGCAAAGTATGGACTGATATAACCACGGTCAAACTGCATACCTTCTACAACTTCTAGGGTATCTTCGAAGCTTGAACCTTCTTCAACAGTGATAACGCCTTGCTTGCCTACTTTTTCCATCGCTTGCGAGATCAGCTCACCGATTTTGGTGTCTGAGTTTGCAGAGATAGAACCAACTTGAGCGATTGCTTTGTGATCGTCAGCTGGCGTTGATAGTTTATGGATTTCTTTAACCGCTTCACGTACTGCTTTGTCGATACCGCGCTTAAGATCCATTGGGTTCATGCCGGCAGCCACTGACTTCATGCCTTCTTGTAGGATTGACTGAGCCAATACAGTCGCAGTGGTTGTACCATCACCAGCGACATCATTAGTGCGACTAGCCACTTCACGTACCAACTGTGCACCCATATTTTCAAATTTGTTTTCTAGCTCGATTTCTTTGGCAACGGATACACCATCTTTAGTGATGGTAGGTGCGCCAAATGATTTGTCGATAACAACGTTACGACCTTTAGGGCCTAGTGTTACACGTACTGCATTTGCTAGAACGTTTACGCCGTCCATCATCTGTTTACGGGCATCAATGCCGAATTTTACGTCTTTTGCCATGTTAAATTACTCCACTATTATAAGTATGAGAATACAATTGATTGATTTGATAGTTGTTTATCAAAAGCGATTATTAGAAACTGCTATCAAAATGTGCTGAGTATAAAATAATACTCAAAAGGACTAGCCTTCTAGCACACCCAATACATCAGACTCTTTCATAATCAATAGTTCTTCACCGTCAACCTTTACGGTTTGACCAGCATATTGACCGAACAAAACTTTGTCGCCAGCTTTTACATCTAACGCACGAGTTTCACCGTTGTCACGAACTTGACCATTACCAACTGCAAGCACTTCACCTTGTGAAGGTTTCTCTTGTGCTGAACCAGGAAGCAAGATACCACCAGCAGTCTTTGTTTCTTCTTCTATGCGGCGGACGACAATACGGTCATGTAAAGGACGAATGTTCATCGATATGACTCCAAAAGTTGGTTAATAAAATTAAGGGTTTATTTGAATTAATGGTCTCAATACCAGTATCTATAGGAAACACTGCCAAAAACAATGCTTTATAGATAAGCCTTGAGCTTGTAACAAAAAGTGGGGGCAAGGTGAGTTCGGTTCAAGTGTAAAGCCCAAAAATTTACAAGATTATTTTGCAGAAATTGATCAACCAACATCTCATATCGATGCTTTACGTTTAATAGAGTCGATATGCTAGTTAGATAAAGGACAAGAAGTAGAAGTATTTAAAGATATTGACGAGCTGAATTTATATTTTGACCAATGCTAAATTAACTATAGAAACATTTGCTACAAGCTCTACACGAAGCGGTATGACACCACGCTTGAAAATGTAACAGCGTATGACCATTATAGGTCTGGTAAACATAATAAGAACGAACGAAAAAAATTGCTATATCGGCAATAAATTAATGAAGGGGTATCTATGAGTTTTTCATCAATGCACAAAAAGTCATCAAGCGACACTGTTGATAATGCTAATAACGCAAAACGCAGTCCATCTAAATTTTTATCTGCCTTAGTAACAGGCATCAGTATCTCTACCGTTGGAGCTTTGAGTATGACCGCACCTACCCTTGCCAGCGCAAAAACCGTTCAACCATCAACTGCCGATTATAGTTTTACCGTTGAGGACAAATACAAAGGCACAGCAACTCGTACGCTAAGCAAATCTGGTAATACGTGGAAATATAACGTTAAGGCTCGCGTCGCTGGTGTGGCTAGTGCCTCGCAAAACAGCACTTTTATACTTAATGGTAATAATGTCAGTCCCACGCAGGCAAGCACTACGTACAAACTACTTGGCATGGGTCGCACACATAAACTAGACTTTAACCCAAGCAGCAAAAAAGTCACCAGTAACTATAAGGGCAAGTCGACGACTATGAACATGTCGCAACAAGCCTTTGATGATTTGAGCCTTGAGGTACAGATTCGTCAGGATTTATTAAACGGTAAGTTCTCTGGTAATTACTACATGGCAAAAAAAGACAAAATCGAGAAGACGCCATTTAAAAAATCAGGCAGCACTAAAATTACCGTACCAGCGGGTACCTTTGATACGGTACGTGTTGACCGCGTCCACGATGACGATAGCCGCTCTACCAGCTTTTGGTTAGCCCCAAGCTTGGACTATATGCCAGTTAAAGTTAGCCAAATTAACGATGGTAAGAAAATGGATTTAGAATTAACTAAGATTAATTAATCTACTTATCTTGAAAGTTATAAACAAAAAAGCGGCGCTCCAGATGGGGCGCCGCTTTTTTATGGTTTTAGATCGATAGGTATAACTTATTAGGCTTCAGGTAAGTTCAATTATTGACGAGGTTTCTTCACAACGTTATTCATCGAAGGCAGGCGTTTAAGCAAAATAAACAGCCAAACATTGATGGCAAGCAGTAGGACAAAATCAAGCAAATAAACCACTATCTCCGCCCAGCTACTGCCATATATACGTGTAAACAGCACCACACCACTCGCGCCCAAATATACTAGGGTAAACATACTACTTATCAACAATGCATAAGGTGAACGACCACGCAATATCCATGGCGTCAAAATCAATGCTGGCACTAGCCATAACGCCTGCCAAGCAATACCGCCAACGATATCAGGGCTACTAGGATTAAAGATACTAATAAAGATAGGCAATCCGAGCAGTCTATAAACGAGCCAAATTAACCACGTAACCTTTAAGCGCTGTGCAATAGGTGCGATAGGCTTAACCGTTTTAAGAGGCTTTGTATGAGAGCGGGTTGTGGCCATTAGATATTTTGATTTCCTAAATGAATAATATACTGCTGAATATGAATAGTTAGTGCATGCTTATAACTGAGTGGTTACAAGCATTGAATCATAGACTTTGAGACTCAGACGATTCTAGACAGCAGGTTTATAAAAGTTGCTTATCGGCCCCAATTAGCCTGTGCTAATGCAGCTGCAGTAATCGCTAAACGGCGACCCTGCGCAATACCCAAATCTCGCTCGTCAGTAGATATAGGCTGATCATGCGATGCACCGCTGACATGGCTGGCACCGTAAGGCGTGCCGCCGCGATGAGTACGATTCAGTGCTGGCTCTGCATAGGGCACACCTACGATGACCATACCGTGATGCATCAACGGCAACATCATCGTCAACAACGTCGTTTCTTGACCGCCATGCATGGAACCTGTCGCCGTAAACACTGAGGCTGGTTTGTTTTGTAGATTCCCTGCCAGCCATAGGGTCACGGTATTATCCCAAAAATACTTCATGGGTGCGGCCATATTACCAAAGTGCGTTGGGCTACCAAGCGCTAGACCGCTACAGTCTTTTAGATCGTCCATCGTACAGTATAAGTCGCCCTCATCAGGTATCGCAGGCTTGCTTGACGTGGTTTCAGGTGCCACTGTCGGTACCGTACGGATACGCGCGGTCATGCCAGCATCTTCAACACCTTGCGCGATAGCATATGCTAATGTCTTAGTCGTACCGTAATTAGAATAATAAAGCACCAAAACATAAGGGTCGGTCTGACTCATTAGCAAAGCTTCCTTATAAAATTGTTAACCATACTAGCCACCAAAAATGCGGCGAAATATACGACTAACTGGCATTGTAGAATATGTGCACATTATGCCCGAGTCATTCACTGTCATGCAAATAACCATGATTGATAACCTGACTTATATTGTATCTGATGTGCTACATGGTGCATTTTGACACAATTAAACCGCAGATGATAACCGTTCATCTTTGTTACACTATTGTCACTCTTACTTTTGCTTAATGGTCGACATGGAAAAATTATCTCAAAAACTCCCGTTTTTACAGCAGCGCTGGTTTCAGTTTTTACGGTTTTTGACTCGGCATTTTTTTGAAGATAATTGCCAGCAAAAGGCGGCTTCACTGACGTACACCACTATGCTGTCGATCGTACCTGTGTTGACGGTATTACTAATGATTTTGTCATCTGTACCAGCACTCGCATCGGTTAGAGCTCAGATTTATGACGTCATTTATAGCAATCTGTTGCCGCAATCGAGCATGCAAGTTAGCGAGTATATTAATAGCTTTGCCGAAAAGTCATCCAACCTAACCATTATCGGTGCCATGATTTTATTCTTTACGACTATCATGACCTTGACCACTATTGAACGCGCGTTTAACCAGATTTGGCGAGTAGAAGACCGCTCTGGTGGCATCAAAAGCATGCTGCGTTATTGGACCATTGTTACGTTGGGACCGCTGGTGTTGGGTACCGCTTTTATCGCTTCAAGTACCGTACAAAGTCTGAGTTTTCTTAATCGTCAAATTGCAGGCTACGGTATCGACTGGAGCTTTTGGGTACAAATGGCATCGATTGGTATTACGATGGCGGGCTTTATCGGTATGTACTGGTTTATTCCAAAGGCGCGCGTACCAGCAAAGAACGCAGCTATCGCTGGCGTGTTTGTGGCTATTGTCTTTGAATTAATGAAGCATCTGTTTGGTACAGTGATGGCTAACTTTACCAGCTACGAAGCGATTTACGGCGCTTTTGCCGCCTTGCCTATCTTTCTACTATGGATTTATCTGTCGTGGAATTTGATTTTATTAGGCGTTGAAATCAGCTATACCTTGACCATTTTTGAGACAGAAGAAGTCTACCCTCGTCACCCGTTACTCAGCTTGCTAGATATGTTGAACTTGGTCTATACCCACCACTTAAAAGGTGAAGCCGTTAGCGAACAAGCACTGCGCAATGTCTTAGGTCGCAAAGAGCTACCGAAATGGTATACCTATATCAACTACCTGCAAGACAGCAATCTGATTACCATGACGGATGATGATGACTATGTGCTCAAAAGAGACCTGAGTAGGATGACGTTATGGGACTTTTATCGTACCTTGCCCTATCCACTTCCTATCAAGGACGAGTTGGATGAGATGAGATTAGAAGGTCAAAAGCCTTGGCTAAGTTTATTGGTAAAACGCTTTGAAAACACCGAAGCATATGCCAAACAGCAATTGCATCTGCCGCTAAATGCTATCTTTGCTAATAGCGAACCGCGTAAACAATCTAACAGTAAGCATGGCGATGACCGTAAACTATTTAGAAAAACCTCTGCCGCCACTGAAAACGTACAACGACATGATAATCTAGATAGACATAATGAGAGTGCTTACAACGGTAATAATCCACATCTAGAAGCATCACCGCACCTAGAGCCTATGGCTTATGACAAAGACAGTGCTATTGAATATGATGATCACGACAATGAAGCCATCATACCTTTAGGGACTAGTGAGAATCATACTGAAACAGATATGACCAGACGTGCGCATAAAAGCGCTATTATTACAGAAGCAGATAACCCTAAGGCTCATCACAGTGAATAAAAATGATGGAGACAGCATCTGGATACGTACGATCAATGCAGGTCAAAACAGGCTTAAGCAGTTCACTAAGTTGTGGTCAATACAAACGCTGACCGACTTGCCTGATCGTTTAAATAACTTGTGGCAGTGGCTGATTGGCTCTTATTGGTTTATCCCAACCGCTTGTGTCATCGTCGGTATTTTACTTGCTCCTTTACTAGTCGCGATTGACCAAAACTTTGATCGTGAAACGGTAAAAGAGATCTCCTTTGCCTTTACTGGTGATGACGAAGCGGCGCGCGCGATTATGACAGCTATCGCTGGTGCGGTACTGGGCGTGGCAGGTACGACATTTTCGATTACAATCGCCGTCCTGTCGATGGCATCCTCACAGTTTGGTCCAAGACTGCTACGTAACTTTTTGACTGACACTCCAAACCAGTTTGTCCTTGGCGCTTTTATCGGTACATTTAGCTATAGCTTACTGGTATTGAAGTCTATCCATAAGTCTGACGTAGCTTTTGGTGTGCCGCAATTGGCAGTGACCTTTGCTATTATCATGGCGATTATCTGTGCGCTGCTCTTGGTTTATTTTGTACAGCATATGGTGCATGCTATTCAGGCGTCACATGTCATTCAAAATGCTAGCAACGATGCAATTGCAAACATTTACTATTGGTATAACGATCGATGTGATATTCAACATCAACGCGATGCTGAGCACCATGATATCGAGCAGTTCCAAAACTGGCCTGCTATGCCGATTTATTCACCAAATTCAGGTTATCTACAGCAGATTTATCTTGAGTCATTGATTGCGCTGTCACAAGATTATGGTGGCGTGGTACAAATGCATGTCAACCTCGGTAATTACGTCACTGACAAAAACGTCATTGGTTACTTTTATCAGCGGCCTGCATCTCATCCAAATAATCAAAAGAAGACAGCGACCCCACATCTGGCAGTGATACCAAGAGCGCCTGATGGACTGTTTTGGCAACGTCTTGCAGGTTGCCTACGACTTGAGCAACGATTGGCGCACTCTAACGACATTGCCTATAGCTTAGGTCAGATGACGGAGATTGCTGTACGCGCGTTATCCCCTGGTATCAATGATCCAAAGACTGCGGTCAATTGCGTCCAATCTTTAACCAGTTGTTTGAGTATCATGATGCGTCGTCAGCCACCAAGCCCTTATCATTTTCACATACCGCAGTCAGACACTAACGATAGCTCTGAAACTACTATCAAACAGAAGCGACTGGCCATATTGGCACTAGTCACTCATATCCCAAAGATTTCTGACTTTATCAATGTATCACTCGGTGAGATACGTCGTTATGCAGCTGCTGACCTCATGGTCTTAAAAGCATTATGTCAGGCAATGGTCAATTTGAACTATGCACGGGTTAACAGCGCACAGCAGCAAACGCTATTACATGAATTGCATCTGATTCAGCACGCTGGTGAAGAGAATTTAAATTATCAAGAGCTGGTCGATGACTTGGTCGCTATGTGCGAACAAGCCAAGCAATTTATCCTTGATAACGATGCGCAGCACAAGCATTTTAATTACGTGAGTGAGTTTGAAGCGGATATTCGTCAAGCGTTACAGACACAGTCTAGTTAATGATATGACCAATTAACTGTTTAAATAGATGGCAATATCAGTCTTTATAAACACATTACTTATAATCACAACCCCTATAGCCAACAACACTTATAACATCCCTATAAGCCCTGCGCTTTAGATACTTTTTATATTCATATGAGACCTACTTTTTATGGCATCTGCAACCAGCCTCACCATACTAGAAATCAGCGCCATATTTTTGTCGATTACTGCTTCGTTAACTTATATTAATCACCGTTTTATTGGTCTGCCGACCACTATCGGTGTCATGGTCATCTCTATCTTATTGTCAATCGGCGCGATATTTTTGGGCTTCTTAGGGTTTGATCAGCTGATTGATTACGAAGTCAGTTTATTGGAGCAACTTGATTTTACCGAAGTGCTCTTAGACGGCATGCTATCGATGTTGCTATTCGCAGGTGCATTACACGTTAATATTGGTGACTTAAGACGCTACAAGTTACCTATCGGCATCCTTGCGGGTCTTGGCACGGTCATATCGGCGATGCTCATTGCGACCGCGATTTACTTTATGCTGCCGCTATTCGGTTTCGGCTTACCGTTTCTCTGGTGCCTGTTATTTGGTGCGCTTATCTCCCCTACCGATCCTATTGCTGTAATGGGTATTTTGTCGTCAGCAGGCGCTCCAAAGAGTATCGAGACCGTCATCGCTGGTGAATCATTGTTCAATGATGGCATCGGCGTGGTCATCTTCGTCCTACTGCTAGGGATTTTATCTAGCGGTGATATTCCTACTGCCAACTACGTTGCACATACTTTGGCGGTTGAAGCTGGTGGCGGCGTTGTTTTCGGACTGGTACTTGGTGCGATTTTGTACTACTTGCTCAAAAGCATTGATAGCTATCAAGAAGAGGTGCTATTAACATTAGCAGGCGTCATCGGTGGCTATGCGCTGGCCAGTCATTGGCACTTATCAGGGCCACTCGCCATGGTCATGATGGGCCTAATGGTTGGTAATCGTGGTCGCGAGCTAGCCATGAGTGACAAGACACGGCACTATATTGATTTGTTTTGGGAATTGATTGATGAGATTTTAAATGCCATTTTGTTTGTACTCATCGGTCTAGAAGTGGTGATGATTGCTTATTCAGGCAATTTATTTATCGCGAGTGGTTTGACGATTTTGATTGCACTGATTGCTCGATTTATCGTGGTAGGTATGACGACCAAGACCTTTCATAGTCAGCTTGATTTGCCTACGGGCGCATGGAAAGTTCTGACGTGGGGCGGTTTACGCGGTGGTATCTCGGTCGCATTAGTATTACAGCTACCAATCGGGGCTGAACGAGAGATTTTATTGGCACTCACTTATGCAGTGGTGATATTCTCCATCTTGGTACAAGGTCTAAGCGTCGGTAAAGTCGCTAAAAGCATTCGTAAGGATGAAAAAACAGTGGAGATGCAGAGTGGCGTATAATCAGTTCACTATAACTAATAGACTCAATACAATAGGATTAAAGCTTTATGTATCAGAATAAATTTATAGCCTTTATTGACATATTAGGATTTGGCGCTTTAGTAGAAAATAGTGAAAATGCACCTGAGATTGCCCAAAGTATTCTAGATACGCTACTTTCTATGAGTCCTGACAAACTTCAAGAGTCAATGTATGTTTCAATTAATGAAGAGAGCATACCTACAAGTGAACTCATTGGATTAAAAAACATTATAGCTATGATGAATAAAGGGATGAATAATGCTCACCATGTAACTATTTCATATTTTTCAGATAGCTTAGTATTGTCAGCAGATGCTGACAATGTTATTGCTTCACAATCCATACTCGAAATTTTATCTAAACTAAGTGTCGAGTTATGGGATAAATACTCAATATTAATTCGTGGGGGAATAACAGTAGGGAAACTAGTTCATAAAGACAACGGTCCCCTTTTTGGACCAGCTATGAATCGAGCATATTTTTTAGAGTCAAAAGAGGCCAACACACCAAGAATAATTTTTGATCAGCATTGCATAGACCTTTTTCGAGAAACTAGTACTTTCAGTATTTTTGATTCTCTAATTGAGGTAGATGATAAATATAGCTATTTCTCTCTACCTACTTGCTTACGTTATATAACAACTGCAAGCTCGTTAGCTCTTTCGGAAAATAAACAGCTTGAATCTGCTAGAAAAGCCCAAACTGAAATTTTACCAAAAATTCAAAAGATCATTTCATCTTCTATTTCTCAAAAGATAAAAGACAAATATATATGGCTTGAAGCTGAAACGATTAGAACGATATAGAGATAATACACAATTACTGACTTCTTTCTAACTGTTATCACGCTTATTTGACTTACTGAAAAGCTGTGGCTCATACAATGTCACTTTCTTGACAAAAAATCCAGCATGAGATACTTGTCTTATGCTGGATTTTTTGACTTAAATTTAAACGTTATATCAAGCCCTTTCGTTTCATATTACGATAAACCACAATAATAATGAGCAGATTAGAAACCAATATTCCAAGCTTAAACCAGTCAAATGGGCTAACGATCAGATAGTAGATTTCTATAGGAATAAATACCCCGTAGCCTAATACCCCAAACCAATACGCCCATGTTTTGTCATGCCATAAACCATAAGCTTCTAGGAAGCGCAAACTGGCGTAAGCAAATATCAATAATAAAAACATCGGCCAGTTTTTACTTGCCTGCTGAGCAATACGTACGGCACTATCGATTTGCGGGGCAAGCATATGGCCGAAGCTGCGCTGCCAAGTAACGGTTGCCGTCGTCAGCCAATGCTCAAGATTGGTATGCCACCACCATAATGCCCCTGCTCCTAGTAACGCACCAATACCTTTCACTACCTCATAAATGGCCACTGCTTTGATAGACTCACTCGCCGTACTGCGCGATTTTTCTTGCTGACCATTCATGGTAACCCCTTTATCCTTCGAGGATGGCGGCAGACGGTCATCCTGTTGGGGCAAATTAGCCAAAGAATGTCTCCACAACACGTCCTTGCAACTGCTGATTGAAAAACGGTGTGTTCTTACCACTCGATAGCATAGATTGCGCGGTTACTTGCCACTCAAGGTTAGGATCGACCAATACTGCACCGCCAATCGCTTCGTACTGCTCGCTAATACCTGCGATTTTTGCAGGATTCAGGCAGATTTTGTCTACCAGTTGCGAGAGTGTTAATACCTCATCATTTACCAGCTGACATGCTAGCGCCATAAAGGTATCGAAGTTTGAGATACCTGGCGTACTCTCAGCAAATGGTGCTTTTTTGGCGGTACTATTCAGTGGCTCGTGATGACTACAGATAGCGTCGATAGTGCCATCCTTTAACCCACGGCGGATTGCCTGCTGATCTGTATTACTACGCAGTGGTGGCAACACGTACGCCTGAGCATTAAATCCTTCCAAGTTATCATCGGTTAAGTAAAGCTGATGCATCGCAACATCACACGTAACAGGCAGACCTTTGTCTTTTGCCCAGCGCATAAGCTCGATAGAGGACTTACAGGATAACTGGCTAAAATGAGCAGCGATTCCGGTCTCTTCCACCATCAGTAGCTGCGTAGACAACGCAACAGTTTCTGCAATCCAAGGAATCCCCTGCAGTCCATGATAAGAAGCAATATAGCCCTCATGTGCCACCCCATCTCCAGACAGACTTGGCTCATCAGGATAAAAGAATACCTTCATGCCAAAGGTTGCTGCGTATTCTAGTGTGCGTAGCAATACTAAGTCATTGCGAAAAGGTCTACGCGCATTAGATACTGCGATACAGCCGCCCTTCTTGAGCCCTGCGATATTAGACGGTCGTTCGCCCTCTAACCCTGTGGTCAATGCACCCAAAATATGCAAGTAAATCCCGCCATCACTCAAGGCGCGCTCACGTAAACCTTTCAAAAGTGAACCATTTTCTAAAATAGGATTGGTATCAGGCGGCGTCACTACATGCAAAAAGCCATTACCACGAGCAGCGCTGCCTTCTGATTTTAGCGTGCCGTGTTGCTGCTGGCCTGGCTCACGCAGGCGCGCGCATAGATCTACTAGTGGTGGTAATAACCACATCTCACGGTCAGAATCGAGTGTAGATAGTTTTTCTGTTGCAGTTTGCGGCAATGCATCTTTAAATGCTTTTGGTAAATGGTCAAGAATGGGTGCATCAGTATTAAGCATGGTAGACATAACGTTATTACCGTATCAATAAAATGAAATAAATGAGAATAAGTCGCGCGGCAGGCTGTTACTTGCCAGCCGCTTGATGAGCACGCTGACCTTCCATCGCAAGCGATAAGACCGCCATACGAATGGCAATGCCGTTATTTACCTGCTTTAAGATAACGGATTGTGCGCCATCAGCCACACTAGAGGCAATCTCAACACCACGATTCATCGGCCCTGGATGCATCACCAATGCATCAGGTTTAGCGAGAGCTACCCGCTCTGGCGTGATCCCATAATGCTTGTAATATTCACTTGATGATGCCAATAGCGGCGAACCGATACGCTCATTTTGGATTCTTAATCCCATGATCACATCACAATCAGTGACACAATCATCCATATTTTCGTACACCTGCACACCAAAACGCTCAATGCCTTTAGGCAATAAAGTGCGCGGCGCACAAACACGAATATCTGTCACACCTAGTGTTTGCAAGGCACTGATATCAGAGCGTGCTACGCGTGAATGCTTAATATCACCAACGATCGCGATAGACAACTCTTCGAATGGACGCGGTGCCTCACGGTGAATGGTCAACATGTCGAGCATTCCTTGAGTAGGATGCGCATGCCAGCCATCACCGCCATTAATGATTGCGATATCAGGCGTGACTTCTGTTGCCATAAAATGCGCAGCACCTGATGCTGAATGGCGTACTACAAAGATATCTGCGGTCATTGCCTGTAGATTCCACAGCGTATCACGCAGACTCTCGCCTTTTTTGGTGCTCGAACGTTCGATATCGATATTGAGTACATTGGCACCCAAGCGTTTTTCTGCCACCTCGAATGTCGTCCGGGTACGAGTCGATGGTTCAAAAAACAAATTCATGACCGTATAACCGTCTAACTCAGGACGATTGATTAGCTGTCCATTATCATCAAAGAAAGTCTCTGCTTTTGCGATAATAGCTTTGAGCTGTGCTTTATTAAGCCCTTCAACACCTAAGAAATGCCGGATACTGCCATCGGTATTGAGCTGCGGATGACTTAGTGACGTATTGAGCCTTTGATGAATCGTATTGGGATCAAATTTTGCATAATCAGTCGGTGAGACTGGTTGTGTAGCGCTACTATCGATAGAATTTGACATAATGGCGAGTCTTTATTGTGGGTTTATATGAGTCTATAGTAATCACTTATTCATCTTTGTTCGATCATTTATCACTGATAGGCATAGATACAAAGGACATTTTGACGCTTATTTGCTACAATTTACCGTAATCAAACTCGACCAAAAAATAGCCTCAGCAGACAATCAGAAAGCGTGAGTAGACATGCCGTATTCTCATAGAGAATAATTCTGACAAAACTATAAATGAATAACAATAGATATAGTGTAGCCGATTTTGTGGTCGGGACAAAGATGCCGTATTAGCTATTTAAGAATTTACCTATTTCAGGTGTGCTAAATGCCACCTACTTCTTTACTTTGACACCTATCCGTTCTTTTACTTTCCATACCATTTATTAGGAAGCCTTATGACGACCTTAGCAGACTATCTAAACCAACATGCCACTAGCCCTGCACTTAACGATGTGATTACCACCGTCACTGATGTCGGTAAGACGATTTCACAATTGCTCAGAAAAGGCGCTTTAGCAGACATTCTGGGCGAAGCCGGTAACCAAAACGTCCAAGGCGAAGATCAGAAAAAATTAGACGTGTTGGCCAATGACCTACTACTAGATGCATTGGCAAAAAATACACATTGTGCTGGTGTTGCGTCAGAAGAGCTTGATGACGCGACCCCTGCTAATGACGATGGTAGCCTATTGGTACTATTTGACCCATTAGATGGCTCATCAAATATCGACATCAATATGGCTGTAGGTACGATTTTTTCTATCTTACCGTATGATCGCCAAGGTCAAACCAGTGAAAACAGCGACTATCTACAGGCAGGTAACAAACAACTAGCGGCTGGCTATCTGCTATATGGCACCTCTACTGTCCTAGCGCTAACCATCGCTGATAAAGTTGTGATGTTTAGCCTAGACCCAGAGACGTCTGACTATGTGTTGATAGAAGACAATGTTCAAATCGATGCCGATACGAGCGAGTATGCTATTAATAGCTCAAATTATCGCTACTGGCGCGCGCCAATGCAGCAGTACATCGATGAGTTAATTGCTGGCGAGACTGGGGTACGTGGGCGCGATTTTAATACACGCTGGGTAGCCGCCATGGTTGGTGACGTCCATCGTATCTTATGCCGCGGTGGTCTGTTCACTTATCCGTTTGATACCAAATACGCTCACAAAGCGGGTAAATTACGCTTAATGTATGAAGCCAACCCAATGAGCCTATTGATTGAACGTGCAGGTGGCGGTGCAACAGACGCCGTCAACCGCATCCTAGATATCGAACCGACTGATATCCATCAACGTGTTCCTGTGGTACTCGGTAGTAAAAACGAAGTCGATTACGTAAAAGACTTACACGTCAATTATTCTGAAAAATAATTGATTGACGCACCTGTTAAGAGTAGCCAACATAATGCTAAATCAATAATAGGCATTATGCTGGTTATCTAAACAACTCCTTTACTCTTCTCTAAGCGATCCACTATGGTAACAAATCCCACCGAGCTGATTACCTCAGATAAGAACACAACAGTGAAGCTTGTAAAAGCACTGTTGTCCCAAGCACGCCAGCGTAAAAAGAACGGTCAGACAGTCATAGAAGGCGTCCATTTGATAGATGCTGCGCTGCGTAGTGACTATCCTTTCGTCCAGATACTACTGTCTGAGTCAGCGCATAGCCACCCTGAAGTTCAGCAGGTATTGACTCGCCTGCCCACTTATACGCCTATTCTTACTTTATCAAACTCACTCTATGAGAGTATTCGTAGCTTGGGTACTGGCATTGATATCATGGCGATAATCAAAGTACCAACGCCTAGCCTATCGATGATCGATGAGGACTGCTTAATCTTGAACGACGTGCAGGATAGCGGGAATGTTGGTACGCTGCTACGCACAGCAGCAGCCGTCGGTATCCGCAACATCCTATGCACCAGTGCGACCGCTCAAGCTTGGTCTCCTAAGACGCTACGAGCAGGTATGGGTGCACAGTTTGCACTGACTATTTATGAAGGCTTGAGTACGCAAGATATTTTAGATCATGTACAAGTGCCGCTTTTGGCGACTAGCTCACATACAGATACTATCATTTACGAGCACGACTTATCTGCGCCTGTAGCATGGATTATGGGTCATGAAGGCCAAGGCGTTAGCGACGATTTGATGCAATGTGCCACGCCTATCGCTTTACCGCAGCCAAATGGTCAAGAGAGCTTAAATGTAGCGATTGCAGGGTCTTTATGTCTGTATGAGACCTTACGCCAAAGACAATACTCTTAGCATGCATTTATAACTGTTATTAAAGCCTAATTTATTAAGCATAAAAAAACCCACTACCAATTGATAGTGGGTTTTTTATCATCTGTCTACTACTGATATAGTCAAAGAAGTCTAAAACGAATACAAGGCAGCCAACTGCAGATTGTACAAGTAGTACATCTAAGGAGAGTAACGCCGTAGCCGTTTAGTAGTTCTGTGACTATATATTAAACCTTGCTAGTAAGCTCAGGTAGTGCTTCGAATAGATCAGCTTCTAAGAAGTAATCAGCAACGCTAGCAATAGGTGCTTCTGGGTCATTGTTGATAGCAACGATGACTTTAGAATCTTTCATACCAGCCAAATGCTGAATCGCGCCTGAGATACCAGCTGCGATATATAGCTGCGGTGCAACGATTTTACCCGTTTGACCGACCTGCATATCATTTGGTACATAGCCTGCGTCAACAGCGGCACGTGATGCACCAACAGCAGCGCCTAGCTTGTCAGCCAATGGCTCAATGTACTTGGTGAAGTTTTCACCGTTTGCCAAGGCACGACCACCAGAAACAACGATACCAGCTGACGTCAATTCTGGACGATCAGACTTAGCCATTTCTTCGTTAACGAAGCTAGCTTTACCAGTTTCTTGTACGTTATCGATAGTTTCAACAGTAGCTGAACCACCTTCGCTTGCCACTGGGTCAAACGCAGTAGTACGTACGGTTAGTACCACTTTGTCTTCTGTCGTTTTCACTGTCGCCGTCGCATTACCTGCATAGATAGGACGCTCAAACGTTTGCGCATCTAACACACCTGAGATTTCAGACAGCATGCTTACGTCAAGTAACGCAGCAACGCGTGGCATAAAGTTTTTACCAGTCGTGGTCGCAGCCGCTAGGATATGGCTGTAATCACCAGCGATATCAGCAACCAATAGCGCCACGTTACCTGCCAATTGATGCTCATAAGCAGCATTGTCAGCCAATAGTACTTTAGTCACACCTTCTGCTTTTGCCGCTTCATCAGCGACAGCTTGGCTACCACTACCAGCAACCAATACGTGGATATCATCACCCATTTGTTTAGCAGCAGCGATGGTGTTTAAAGTTGCCTTTTTGAGACTGGCATTGTCATGTTCTGCATATACCAAAATTGCCATGGTTTTAGTCCTTTATATATTCGTATTATCTATTCATGCGGTTGTTTGTGTACAAAGCTATTTGAGAAACTATCATTTAATCTAAGATAAAGCAGTCAAATTCACAGCCTTGTACAGGATATGCCGTAGCGAAGTATCCAATCATTAAAACATTAAATGACTTTTGCTTCGTTTCTTAGCTTATCGACCAACTCATCAACTGACCCTACTGTAATACCAGCTTTACGGTCAGCAGGTGGCACGACTTTAATAATCTCTTGCTTAGATGTCATATCAACACCGAAATCTGCTGGCGTTTTCTCATCAAGTGGCTTTTTCTTCGCTTTCATGATGTTAGGCAATTTAGCATAACGTGGCTCATTCAAACGTAGATCAGTCGTGATGACTGCTGGCAAATCAAGAGCAACAGTTTGTAGGCCACCATCGATTTCACGTGTTACGTTTACTTTGTCGCCTTCAACCTTCACTTCTGATGCAAACGTACCCTGACCGATACCCATCAATGCCGCTAGCATCTGGCCCGTTTGGTTGTTGTCATCATCAATCGCTTGCTTACCTAATAAGATGATATCAGTGCTTTCAGCTTCAGCGATGCTTTTTAGAATCTTAGCAACTTGTAGTGGATATGGCTTTTCGTCACTTACGACTAACACACCACGGTCAGCACCTAGCGCTAGGGCTGCACGAATCTGCTCTTGTGACTCTTTTGGACCGATTGAAGCAACAATGATCTCATCAATGACGCCAGCTTCTTTTAGGCGAACCGCTTCTTCTACTGCGATTTCATCAAAAGGGTTGATTGACATTTTAGTGTTTGATAAGTCAACGCCAGAGTTGTCGGCTTTTACACGAACTTTTACGTTATAATCAATGACACGCTTGACCGCTACTAATGCTTTCATACGTTCCTCGTTTATTAATGTTATGAGTTAAAAATTGTCAGTTAAGAACCAAAGGTTCGTTGTGGTTCAAATTGTCGTTCAAAATACTGCTCAAGGTTATTACTACATCAACAGAATATAGTTAACTAAGAAAGATGAGCCAATATCTAAGAGCATATTAGCATTGTATCTCTTACTAATGAAATCTGCTAAAGCTAAGCCAACCGTTATTATCAGACCTATGTATCTTGCGTCAGCAGGCAGATAAGGTCAAGACAACGCCGTGAATAATGCGTCATAAATTTGTCAACACTCTATAATAAATACTCTATAAGCACATCGTTTCACGTTTTTCATGGTTCAATGGTTCAACAGCTCAAAATGCTTATACCCTTTATAGCATTCTAAGCCTTAGCTTTACTTAATATTTTGTTATTATTTATCTCTTCAAAGTTAACGGATAAGAATAGTTAATCGAGTCAGACCTGCGACTTACCATTCTTACTAGCACCAAGCAATAATTCGCTATCACGTATATCGTCAAATAAAGACCAATCAGGTTCGACATCATTGTTCTTGATGACACTCATATCACCTGTCGTCTCCATAATCACTGCAAACACTTCTGTTTTCGCTTTGATACCATTTTTACGTAACACTTCCTGAACATCACTAGTGCTAAGATTAGCCTCTTTTAAGTTATCTTCTAAATATTCACCATGAGCCATTAGGATAATAGCTTGATTGTCTATTAAAGCTTTGAGCGGTTTTATCTTACGTCTGATAACTGAGATAACGCCCTGAATTAAGAATAACACCGCAACAGCAAATAACCCTTGAAGTAGAGAAGGCTTATCTGACAATACCGTCGATGCCAATATACTACCAATACCAACGGTCATCGCAAAATCATGGCTTGATAACTTGGAAAAACTGCGTAAACCCATCAATCGAGTAAAAAACATCAGCCCTACATAAAAGCCTATAGCAGATAAAGAAATCCCAAGCACTTGTTGCCAGTCAATTGAAAGCCAGTTTTCCCACTTCATAATACAACCTTATCTATTACATCTTTATTAAATCATTGTCCGTTATTACCTGATGATGTTAACCGTCGAAATCAATAGCACTTTACATTAGCAACACTTTGTCATATCAAAAAAGCCCCATAAAAAAAGCAACCTGATAAGAGGTTGCTTCTTTTTAAAGTCGATACAGTATTTTTATTGTTTTAACAAACAAAGTAATCAATGCATATTGATAATCTTATTGTCATTAAGTTTACTGACAAGCAGTTAACCTAATAATAAATGAGATTAGATAGCTTCGATTTGCTCAGCTTGTGGGCCTTTTTTGCCATCACCTAAGATGAAAGACACTTTTTGGCCTTCGGCTAGAGTTTTGAAACCGTTACCTTGGATAGCGCTGTAGTGAGCGAATACGTCTTGTCCGCCATTGTCTTGAGCGATAAAACCAAAACCTTTAGCTTCATTAAACCACTTTACAGTGCCTTCAACTTTATCTGACATAAATTTTCCTGACTCTTTAACTGTTGGCGAGACTTGTGTCATCACCGATTAATTGATATATACCCTAATATTTTCTGCTAAATGCGGCGGCCAAAAACGCTAAATAATCTTAAAGAAAATTTGAATTTTTTGCCTCAAATATTTTGAGTACAGTCTGATTATAACAGTTTTCCATGGTAGGAACAGTCTAAATTGCTGATTTTTGTAAATAAATACTAACCATTGTTGCAAGCTAACATCGATAGTAATAAGCTTCATATCTTATTGATATAAAATAGTTTTTATTTATAGATGCACTACAGCTTCATCAGTAAACCACTAATTAAATAAGTCGACATAGATGATAGTAGGTTGGAATATTAGTTACTGCAATGGTGATGTCGGTAGCCATGCTGAACTCAATACGAGCAAACATAACGCAAAAAACACCAATGAAAATGACTGACTATAGGCAATATATTTTGCTGGAATGACTAAGTCTTTAGGAGAGTCAGGGATGCCTTTGCGCTTAAGTAGCTTGGTACCGTATATCCAACCAAAGGTCGTGTATATACCATATGCAGCAGGCACTGCGATAGCTAATGGGGTCAAATCAATAACGTATAAAATCACCACTGATATGAAGAACCATAGAGTATCTAACAATGAACTGACTTTGAAGAATTTAGACTGAGGCAGTTTACCATCGGTCTGTTTGAGCATCTCCCCTTCTATCCAAATTAAAACTGCTACCACAGCGCTAAGAGTAATATATACGAATTGCGGCGTTAGCCAGTCTGAATAAGATATTTGCACAGCATACAACCTATTATCTATAGAAAGTGAGAATGAAGCATTCACCCGCTTCGAATACTTAGAAACGGGTAAGAACAATGACGGATGTTAATCGCAAAGGCGCTTTGGCCAATGTTAAGGTGCCTGCTTATATTGGGTAGCAATTAATGGTTTTCAACCGATAACCCAGATTCAAATCAAAGCGAAAAACGCCTATCAAATACTTTGCATAAAAAAACCCATGCTATCAAGTGATAACATGGGCTATTTAATCTAAATCAGATTTTTATTTGAATAAGACTTTTATCTGTATAAGACTTAGTTTTTGTCTTTATCGATGATTTTGTTGCCGCCGATCCACGGCATCATGCCACGTAGCTTAGCACCAGTGATTTCGATTTGATGATCAGCGTTGTTACGACGACGCGCAGTCATTGATGGGTAGTTGGTTGCGCCTTCAGAGATGAACATTTTCGCGTATTCACCAGACTGGATGCGTTTTAGTGCATTACGCATGGCTTCACGTGACTGCTCATTGATAACCTCAGGGCCAGTAACATATTCGCCGTATTCAGCGTTGTTACTGATTGAGTAGTTCATGTCAGCGATGCCGCCTTCATACATCAAGTCAACGATAAGTTTTAGCTCATGCAGACATTCGAAATAAGCCATTTCTGGTGCATAGCCAGCTTCTGTTAGTGTCTCAAAGCCCATTTTAACCAGCTCTACTGCACCACCACAAAGTACGGCTTGCTCACCGAATAGATCCGTTTCAGTCTCATCTTTGAACGTTGTTTCGATGATGCCTGAACGACCACCACCAACGCCAGCAGCATACGATAATGCTAACTGTTTGGCTTGACCAGAAGCGTCTTGATAGATAGCGATAAGATCAGGGATACCGCCGCCTTTAGCGAACTCTGAACGTACAGTATGACCTGGTGCTTTTGGTGCAACCATGATGACATCAAGATCGCCACGTGGTACAACTTGGTTGTAATGAATTGCAAAACCGTGAGCAAAAGCTAGTGTAGCGCCTTCTTTGATATTTGGCTCGATTACATCATTATAAAGCTCTTTTTGGAACTCATCAGGCGTCAAAATCATAATAACGTCAGCAGCTTTTACCGCTTCTTCTACTTCAGCAACTTTTAGACCAGCATTTTCAGCTTTTTTCCATGAGCTTGAATTTGCACGTAGACCAACAGTTACATCGACGTCTGAATCTTGTAGGTTAAGCGCGTGTGCATGGCCTTGTGAACCGTAACCGATAATAGCAACTTTTTTACCTTGGATAATAGATAGGTCACAATCTTTGTCATAATAAACGTTCATAAATAGAGTCCTTGTTCTCAATCATGGCTTGCCATGGATAGTAAGCGCTTATGCTGTAGTCAATATAATGACTAAGATAAGCGCTTTGTTGATTAGATAAATAAATATTGGTTTACACTGGTTTTGATAAATAATTAAATGCTTAGAGTCTTTTCACCGCGGGCAATACCAATCACACCTGAGCGAACCACTTCCATAATACGCTCACGGCCAATCACATCGATAAAACCATCAAGTTTGGCTTTGTCGCCCACGATTTGAATCGTATATAAGTTCGAATTTACATCGACGATTTGTGCGCGGAAAATATCTGCGCTACGTTTAATCTCTTCACGAACACCGCCTGTTGCACGGACTTTAATGAGCATCAATTCACGCTCAACGTGTACGTTCTCCGTCAGATTAAGCACTTTAACCACTTCAATCAATTTATGCAATTGTTTGGTGATTTGCTCAATTCTTTCAGGTGACGTAATAGTCGTAACCGTTAGACGTGAAATACTTGGGTCATCAGTAGGTGCGACGTTCAAAGTTTCGATATTGTAGCCACGTTGTGAGAACAAGCCGACTAACCGCGACAACGAACCCGCTTCGTTTTCCATCAATACCGAAATCAGATGTTGTTGTTGCATTAGGTACGCTCCCCTTTTGTTAACCACATATCACGCATGGCCTGTCCAGCGATTTGCATTGGATATACATGCTCATTACGATCGACGTAAACATCGATAAATACCAGTTTGTCTTTCATAGCCATTGCTTCAGCCAATTGTGCTTCCATGGTTGCAGGGTCAGTAATTTTGATACCGACATGACCATAGCTTTCAGCCAATTTGACAAAATCTGGTAAGGAGTTCATATAAGACTGGGCATGACGACCTTCATACAGCATATCTTGCCACTGCTTCACCATACCAAGCTGCGCATTGTTAATGTTCAGAATTTTAACTGGTAAGTTATATTGCAAGCAGGTCGATAGCTCTTGGATATTCATCTGAATAGAGCCTTCACCAGTAATACAAACCACATCACGCTCAGGATTGGCAAGTTTGGCAGCCATTGCATACGGCAGACCAACCCCCATGGTACCAAGACCACCTGAATTCAGCCATTGACGTGGCTCATTGTAAGTATAGTAAAGAGCTGCGAACATCTGATGCTGACCGACGTCACTTGTGATAATAGCGTTACTGTTAGTCACTTTATCTAAAGCTTGCACGACACTTTGTGGCTTAATGCCATTATCTGTGCTGGTGTCATAACGTAAGCCATGACGCTTACGCCACTCATTAATTTGTGACCACCAATCGAGCAATGCGTGCTGCTCTAACTGCTTGTCTTGACCAACAATCTCTAGCATGTCCGTTAAGACTGACTTCACATCACCTACGATAGGAATGTGCGCAAGAATCGTTTTTGAAATTGACGCAGGATCGATGTCGATATGAATGATAGTTGCGTTAGGGCAGAATTTTTTAACGTTATTGGTCACACGATCATCGAAACGCGCGCCGACGGCCAAAATCACATCAGCATGGTGCATACTCATATTGGCTTCGTAAGTACCGTGCATGCCAAGCATACCTAAGAACTGACGATCAGAGCCAGGGAATGTACCAAGACCCATCAAAGTATTAGTCACTGGTAAATTCAGACGATGTGCAAGATCTGTTAACTCTTCGTGCGCATTGCTCCAAATCACACCGCCGCCTGCATATACAACAGGACGCTGCGCTGCTAATAGCGTTTCAATGGCTTTTTTGATTTGACCGCTGTGACCTTTGAGTGAAGGCTGATACGAACGTATAAATACTTCTTCTGGATATTCGTAAGCGAATTTTTCGCTAGGCGCAGTCATGTCTTTTGGCACATCAATGACAACAGGGCCTGGGCGACCAGTCTGGGCAATATAAAATGCCTTTTTTACAATCATTGGAATTTCGCTAGCATGGCGTACTTGGAAGCTATGCTTAACGATAGGACGTGATACGCCTACCATATCGGTTTCTTGGAAAGCATCTTCACCGATTAGGCTGCTTGGCACCTGACCTGCGATTACAACCATTGGTACAGAGTCCATAAAGGCAGTAGCAATAGCTGTCACGGTATTGGTCGCACCAGGGCCTGATGTGGCCAACACGACGCCAGTATTACCAGTCACTCGCGAATAAGCATCGGCCATGTGGCCCGCTGCTTGCTCGTGACGTACTAAGATGTGCTCAATATTTTCTTGCTGAAACAGCGCATCATAAATGTGTAAGACCGCGCCACCTGGATAGCCAAAGATGTATTCGACACCTTCGTCAGTCAGTGCTTGCACCAGCATTTCAGCGCCCGATAGCATCACAGGCTGTGCACTACCTTCTGCAAGACGTTGTTGCTTTTGTTCAAAATTTTTGGCGGCATTACCCGTTTGGGTATGTCCCGTCATGTTCGGACTTTGCGTGGTTTGCGTCACTGTCATCACCTTTTTTTGCGGCGAGAATTTGCGGGGTTCTATGAGCAAAAATAATCACTTACCGTCGTTATTTCTACTTATTGAATGATCGCTAATTCTTGTCCATATCAAGAATATCTGCCCAATAGGTTTAATTAAAAATGTCTCATAGGACAATACTAATCAAACATAGCAGTGTATTTTAGGTCAGCTTTGTGATGGATGTTTATCGATATACAGTGACAAGATGCGAGTGCATCTATAAAAGAAGACGCTTATTATTGAGATTAGATACTAGCAAGTACCTATTGTAACTTTATTTGTGTGACTTTATTTGTACAGATGCATCGATATACACAAGTAAAAAACTTCATAGCCAATGCTAAATTATAAGATCTTTAGAACTTACAATAGGCTTTGGTGAAACCTCTTAACGGCGTACTATATCGCGTTTGATACAGCTGCTAAAAACACATTTAGCACATTTCAAATAATAAGTTTATCTTAGTCATTGTAGACAGATAAGTCCGGAGACAATGTATCGCTATCAATAGTGGTCGT
This sequence comes from Psychrobacter sp. JCM 18900, assembly GCF_904846625.1. Classification (GTDB taxonomy): domain Bacteria; phylum Pseudomonadota; class Gammaproteobacteria; order Pseudomonadales; family Moraxellaceae; genus Psychrobacter. The sequence continues at coordinate 114,103 of NZ_CAJHBL010000007.1, read as the reverse complement.
TGTGCCACTATGCTTGCTATATCATTATCACAAAGGAAATAAAACTGCATAAGCTACCGATAAGTAACTCGTCGTTTTCTTTCTCAAGTGCCACGGCAACATCGTAAAAGCCGCTCACTGACCAATCAACTGCTATTATATTCGATGGTTTACGAGTTATTGTCAAGAAAAACTTCTAAAGCCTATCCCAAACTATTAGTTATTAAATAATATACATTGATAAGTATTATTTGCTAGAATCGATAGTCGATACATTATTACTACCAATAAAACGTTCAAGTGTTATATTTACACCCATATACATTTGATTTTTATTAAATAAGAGGATTGCTACTATGGCATATGCGTCTAAGATATATACCGCTGCCAAACTGTTGATGAGTACTGCGTGTATGCTAATGCTGTCCATGAATGCCAGTCAGGCTATTCAAGTTTATAAATCCATTGGGGCACACGGTGAAGTAAAATATAGCCAACATGCGCCGCAAGTCGGTAAAAATATCGAACTGATTGAGTTTCGTAGTGATGGTAGACAGAATAATGCAGGACAAATGGCAGGGAAAACAGATCCTAACCAAAGCAGCAATGCTCAAACTGCAGAAGAACAACGAGTAGCAGCACTTGAAGCACGCATTAAAGAACAAGAAGCTCAAGCTAATGCTCAACGCTGCCAATCACTGCGTAATAACTTGACCAACCTAAATGTCGGCGGCCGTATCTATGAGATGGATGCCAACGGTAAACGTCAATATTTAGATGGTCGTGAGATTGAGCTTAAGCGCGAGCGCGTACAGCAAGCGATTACTCAGTATTGCTCCAACCCTTCTACCTAACCAGACCTCTTGAAAGCAAATCTCAAACTATCATAAGCTGCATGACGTGACGAATGGCTGCTGGCATATCTTGAGCTTGTAGCCCTCGTTGCCCTACTAGCATTATATTGGTGTTGCTATTCGCTTGATTTACTAATACATCTCCTGCAAACCCATGTATAAGAACCGCTTGATTTAAGCTCCGTGCCTCTGCTGATAAGTCTTGCTGTGCCAATAGTCCAGCGGTCACCCCAGATAACACATCACCCATGCCAGCGGTTGCCATGCCAGCATTACCCACATTACAGACATATACTCTTTCTTTTCCCTCTTCTTGTTCTAACACTAACGATCCTGCCCCTTTTAATACCCAGTCACCACCATATGTTGCAGCGCACTGTTTTATAGCTTGCAGTCTATTGGACTCAATCTCACTTATCTTTTGATCAAGTAATCTAGCTGCTTCCCCACTATGCGGCGTCAAGCAAACCCGATGATCAGTACTGTATTCTCGTAACTCTGTTATTAGCTTGTGATTATCAATGTGCAGTGATGCTAAATGACAAAGTCCATCAGCATCGATCACGATTGATTTTTCATTCTCTATAGCAGCCTGTACATAATTAATAAATAATGCTTTAGCTTTTTCGTCACGGCCAAGCCCCATCCCAATGGCAACGATACTAGCCTGCTTAATCAGACCTTTTACTCCATTTGCGTCATGTAAATTAATAGTCATCGCATCTGGCAATGAGGTCAATAATGACCCATGAAAAGCCTCATGGCAGGCAACTGTTATTTTACCAGCGCCTGTCGCCATCGTACTGGCCGCAGACAGTATGGCAGCACCGCCCATACCTTGTGAGCCATCAATACGAGTTCCACCAATGACTAGCACATGACCATAGCTGCCTTTGTAGCTGTTTTGGCGACGCAGACTCATACTATGCGCAGCTGTCAGCAGCGTGGCAACTGGCTCAAATGCTTGAATGGTATTTTTCTCAGATATCGTGTGATTGCTAGCTATTTGGTGAAGCGCCATTTGATAAGGTATCAACGGTATATCGACTACGTCTCCGCTATAGTCTGTACCATCTTTAGTATGCAGACCAAACTTACGCGCAATCAAACATAGAGTCACGTCAGCTTGTATTGCCATGCGCTCAAACACCTCACCGGTAGAGGCCACTAACCCACTCGGAACATCAACTGCTATTGCTAAGGCGTTATTTTGCTGAGTAAAGTTATTAAAAGCGTTAATAGCTGATCTATAAACGCCTTCTGGTGCACGATCTAAGCCAATACCAAATAATGCATCGATATAAACATCAGCTAGTAAGTTTATTTTATCCGCATCATCGTGATTAACAATATCTTCAAACCGTTGATAGTGACAACTGCTCGCTAGAGCTATCTGTAATGCCTTTGTCGCGTCCGTTATATTTCCACTGTAGCTATCTTTATCGCTAGGAGTTTTAGAAGTTACTGATTGGTCATCGATAATAAAATCATCTTTACTAAAGCCAACTGTTATTACTTCTACTTGCCAGCCAGCTTGCTGTAAATAATGAGCGATAAGCCAACCATCACCGCCATTATTACCTTTCCCTACCCAGATACTTGCCCGATATGGATAATTACTGCGGTGATAAACGTTAGTATTAGCAGAGTGGCTAGTACTGACGGTTTTTCGCTCATAAATCTGCTCTATTTGCTGTGTCATTTGCCAAGCGGCTTGTTTCATCAAACCAAAACTATCGTACCTCTCTGCAAACCAAGCCTGCTCCATCGCATAAACCTGCTCACTATTATATAGCGCAATAGGTTTTGTATTTTTTATAGGTGATAAATTGGTATTATTTCTCATAACTTATCCTTGGTGTTTCTACTCATTTTTTATTTTATCTAAATTTGGTTGCTCATTTCTCATATCAGCTTAGCAAAAGCTTACCTCGACTTATGTATCAATATGAATATGAGTTTATTTTCTTTTATACTTGCACTCATTGCTCACTGGCTTATCATAGCCGTATTTACATTATCTCTGATTGTCAGATATGAATAATCTGATTAAAACAAACGAGAAAACCATCTAATAAGCACCTACTATCTATGCCTACTGATAAAAACAAAATTACCATTACCAATCCAACTGTGTTTGCAACCACTGCAGATGTTAAGCAGTGGATTACAACACAAGCACAGACACTAGGATTTGCTGATTGTGGTTTTTTATCTGTGCATCATCCTTTGTTTACTCAGCAGATTGAACAACTACAAAAGTGGCTTGATAAAGGTTATGAGGGTCAACTGAAGTTTATGCATAATAATCATGATCTGCGTGCTCATCCTGATCAGCTAGTCGAGGGCGCAAAAACCATTATCAGCGTCCGTATGGACTATCTAACTCAAGCACCGACGCCGCGCGCTGTTACTGATAATGACCACCCCAACCGAGGCATCATCGCACGTTATGCAAGAGGGCGTGACTACCATAAGACAATGCGTAGCCGTTTAAAGCAATTGGCTTTGAAGATAGAAGCAAGGCTACCTGAATGGCAACATTTGGATATCGGTTCAGAAAAAGAATTTGTGTTTAGACCTTTTAGCGATTCGGCGCCTATCTTTGAGCGGCCTATTGCAGATGCAGCAGGTCTCGGTTGGACAGGTAAACATACATTACTTATAAATAAGCAAGCTGGCTCATTTTTTGTACTCGGTGAGCTATTTTTGAGCCTTGAGCTACCCGATGACAAACCAGTCAAGGAGCATTGCGGTAGTTGTAGCGCTTGTATTGACATATGCCCTACTCAAGCAATTGTAGCGCCCCATGAGCTCAACGCCTCTGCTTGTATTTCTTATTTAACTATTGAACATGATGGCGTCATCGATACCAAATATAGACGCGCAATTGGCAATCGGGTCTTTGGCTGTGATGATTGTCAGTTAATCTGTCCATGGAATCGTTATGCCAATCTAACTACCGTTGATGACTTCGCCCCAAGGCATGGATTGGATAATAGTAGCTTGCTTGAACTATGGCAGTGGCAAGAAGCCGACTTTATGAAGAACACTCAAGGTAGCCCGCTAAGACGCACTGGCTATGTAAATTTTTTACGTAATATCGCTATCGGACTTGGCAATGCTAATGCTAGCTTAGAAGTAGTCGAACAGTTAAAATCTAAATTGACCTTACATAATGACATGCTAGATGAGCATATCGAATGGGCTCTAGCTGAGCAGCACAACAAGCTAGACTCGACTAATTAACCAATCACTTTATAACTATCAAATATCCCTGAGATAAAATGGTTATTTGAAGTGTACAACATAAAAAAAGCCTCTTAATAATAAGAGGCTTTTTTCATTAGAATATCATATTTAAAGTATTATTTTTCTATACGCTTCTTCTAGAATTATGGCTTAGGAATGCGTAGTACTTGACCTGGATAGATTTTGTCTGGATCAGATAACATTGGCTTGTTTGCTTCGAATATCTTCATATAATCGCCAGATGAACCATAAACTTCTTTAGCAATCTTAGACAAACTGTCACCAGACTTCACCGTATACATCGTAGATTCAGGTGCATCTTCTTCGATATCGATATTATCAATAACCTTTGCAACGTTTTGCACGTTACCGATAGCGATAATTGCTTTTTCACGATCAGCTTGAGTTTTAGCATTACCACTGATTTCTGCAGTATCTGTAGAACCATTATATTTAATTTTTAGGTTACTAATATTGAGGTTCTGCTGCTGAATACGGCGCAACAGAATATTAGCAACTGATTGTGCACTAGGCTCACTGTTTTGTACTGGTGTATTAGCATCTGCTTTCGTTTCTGTCTTAGCATCATGCTTTTCGTCATCACGGTTAAAAATCTTATCGCCGATATCTTTTGCAAAGCTAAACATACCCATATATCTACTCCTTGAAATATTATTATTTGTCATTCTTTTAATAAAACACGCAATCAAACAATATTTTAAATGTCTAACTGGCATCTTTTTCTACGACTTACTGTTACGAGTATAGATAAAGTGAGTCGATGTAGATAGTAATAGTATGTTGAATAATGTTGAATTGACGTAGTCAATGTTAAATTCGATTGTTGCGTTTAAAAATAATAATCACGCGCCCATAAAAAAACCGCCTATCTAATCAGATAAGCGGCATTATAAATCTGCTCAATAAGTAGCAAATTATAGTTGGGCTTGTACGTAATCAATTGCTTTTTGAACAGTAGTCAATTCTGCAGAATCTTCATCAGGAATAGTGATACCAAAATCACTTTCAAATGACATAACCAATTCAACTAGGTCTAAAGAATCTGCACCTAGGTCTTCCATGAATGAAGCATCGTTGTTGATGTCTTCAACATTCATACCTAGTTGCTCAGCTACTGCTGCTTTTACTCTTAGCTCGATATCATTACTCATGTAGATCACTCCGTTATCATCTATTATTTTTAATAAACTGCTATATCGCCTTATTTAACGCTATAGCATGGTATATAAAATGCGTTTGCCAGACCAGCAATGCTGTCTGAGTACTCTATGACATGTTATACAGTTTGTCTGATGTCTAATAAAGCCCTGTTATCATACAGGGCTTTGACTCAAAAGTATCCGTCATTATAGCACCCTTTATTATAGTTTACACTCGTTCACACAGTTTTTTATTATAACTATGTAACGCTCGTATATTGACTACATATACATGCCGCCATTGACAGGAATGACAGCACCTGTAATATAGCTGGCCTCGTCGCTAGCCAAGAAATGTACCGCTGCAGCGATGTCTTCTGGCTGACCAAGACGACTGATAGGCACAGCATCTAACATAGAGTTCAATAGGCGCTCATCAAGCTCATCTGTCATATCCGTTTCAATCAAGCCTGGTGCCACGCAGTTGATGGTCACTTGGCGTGAACCAATCTCACGTGCAAGCGTACGGCTAAACCCTTCTACGCCAGCTTTGGTCGCCGCATAGTTAGATTGCCCAGCATTGCCCATTTGAGCGACGACAGAGGTAATGTTGATAATACGGCCACGGCGTGCTTTCATCATACCGCGTACAGCACGTTTGCTCATGCGATATACTGAGGTCAAATTGGTATCGATGACATTTTCCCAATCTTCATCTTTCATGCGCATCAGTAGGCCATCTTGAGTGATACCTGCATTGTTAACCAATACTTGTACCGCGCCATAAACGCTTTCGATCTCTTCAAATAATTTATCAATTTGAGCAGTATCACGTACGTCTAAAACACGACCAATACCACCAGTGTCATGAAGGTAGTCATCGATAAGCTCTGCGCCCTTTTCAGTGGTCGCAGTTCCGATGACAAAATGTCCTTCTTTGGCAAAACGTTTGGCCACTGCTTTGCCAATACCTCGGCTAGCGCCAGTCACTAATGTAATCGTACGGCTCATGATAACACCTCCAATAATTTTTCTAGACGGGCAGGCTTGTCAGTAGGATAGCTGGCGATTGGCTGCGCCTGACGCTTCGCCAAATTGCTCAGTACATTACCACTGCCGCATTCGATTAAGATATTAATTTGCTTATCAGCTAGCTCTTGCATAGTTTTTGACCACAGTACTGGCTCGCTCAGCTGTTCAGTCAATGCTTGCTTGATACCGACCGCACTGGTTTCGACGCGCGCATAGCGATTTTGTATAACAGGAATGGTTGCCTGATCAAACTTGATACCCGCTAGTATCTCAGCCAATGCATTACTGGCAGGTTCCATAAGGGCGCAATGAGACGGCACACTCACTTTTAGAGGAACAGATTTTTTGCCAGTATTTTTGACTTTATCAATAACAGCATTAACACCAGCAGCGTTACCCGAGATAACCACTTGTCCTGGACTATTAAAATTGGCCGCACCGACTACCGCATCATCAACGTGTTCGGTTGCTTGCTCACACAAGTTTTCGACTCGGTTATCTTCTAGTCCTAGTACTGCAGCCATAGCAGTATCGACACCTACAACGGCCTCTTGCATCAACTGACCGCGCTTATGTACTAAAGTGACTGCATCACCCAGCGATATCACATTGGCAGCACAAAGGGCACTGTACTCGCCTAGAGAGTGACCAGCTAAATAACAAGGCGTCTCTTCTATTTTTTGTTGTAAGACACGCCAAATAGCAATACTAGCTGTCAAAAGCGCAGGCTGAGTATATTGGGTTTGATTGAGTTTTTCTTCGTCCTGACAGATTGCCCACAAATCCTCACCAAGCGCATCACTCGCTTCGGTAAATGTATCACGTATCTCTGGATAGATTTCGGCAAGCTCACTCGTCATTGCGACTGCTTGAGATCCTTGTCCAGGAAAAATGACCGCGATACGAGCGGGTTGCTTTTTTACCATATCGGGTACAGAAGCCATAACCAATATTCCTTATCTGATTAGAAATATCCCTAAAAACAATGGGGGGTATTATATTATTAGATGTTATACAAAGCCGCTACTTCAAGTATTTATGCAAGAAAACGGATTGTCAGTAAACTATACACTGACAGACACTATTATCATAGCGGATGCAAACCAAACAGCAAGAGTAACGCTGCCCAAATTAAAGGAGCAGATTATATCAGCACATTTTTAAATCTACTAAAAATAACAAGCGAATTAAACAATAAGTCTAGTTATAAATAACAAAAAGCCAAGTTATCCAGCCACATAATATATGATAGCGAAATAACTTGGCTTTTTTTAGCTCAAAGCTTATTGACTAATAATAACTAGGCAAAAACAATAATAGTCACCAGTACTATTATTACCTTCGCCTAAGCTATCATAGAGCCAATGTCTTAGGCGTCTTGGCTGACTTTGAACAGTTGACGACCACGGTAGAAACCATCTTTAGTCATGTGATGACGACGATGTTTTTCACCAGTAGTAGCATCTACGCTTAGTTCAGCAATTTCCATACGGTGATGTGAACGGCGCATGTCACGACGAGAACGGCTTTTACGACTTTTTTGAACAGCCATGATATAGCTCCTATACTTAAAAGGGATAAGCTTGAAATTCAGCTTAAGTCGATACTGACAGAGGCTATATAATCACAACAACCTAAGTCTTAAGCATCATTAGTTAAATAGATTGCCACTCACATAAAGCACTGACCAAGGCTGAATTCTATAAAAAATTTACCCAGTCAGTTTCTATCAGCAAGCAACAGGTTGCTCGAATGCAATAAACCGGACATTATACGCATGTTTATTAAATTAATAAAGCCCTGCCTCGCACTCTTCTGTACAAAGCTGATAAAAAGCTTTTTAAATGCATCGAGTAGATAATTTTGGCGCTTATAGTTTGCCTTTTAGCGAGGCTAAAGCAGCAAAAGGATTTTCACCTTCCTCTTCCTCTGGTATCTCGCCAAACTGCTCAACGGACATCTCACAATCGTCATGCTTTGGCGCCATCGGGGTTTTAAGCAAGATTTCGTCTTCTACCAACTTTTTAAATGGTAACAGACGCTCTGGAGATTGCTCGGTAACGATTTCATCCAGTAATAAATAATCTTGTTCATCTTTGACTAAACGAACCTGACTATCGTTTTCGAGTAGCGCGATGTCATAATCATCAGATAAGTCTATAGCGATTGGTTGTAAACAGCGCTGACAAGTTAGCCAAACATCACCTGTCAAAGTAAATGCTAAATGCAAGACGTTGTTACGACGATACAAGTTAGCGTTGAGCTGCATGTCTGACTGCTCATGTTCAGTACTCAAAGTAGTAGCAAGACGATCAAACGAGCTTGGCTTGACCTCTCCTGACCATTCGTAACCAGTGTCTGCCCACTTATCTAAGGAGATGTGCTCAGGCATGCCAGTAGATACAGGCGCTTTTTTATTGTCAGCGTGAGGTGCTGACGGTTTAGTTTCTGGAGTGCTTGACATGCGCGGCCTCATTCATAAAAACGGTGTATAATATTGCCTGCCATACTAACGGAAAGTGCCATATTCTGCTAGCGCTAGTATGTTAAGATTTTTTGGTAGTAAATTTGTTTAAGCTCTTCTACTACTTACCTTTTACCTAAAGTTTTTTGTCTTTAGTATTTATTAAGTCAATGTCTTCTCTATGAATCTATCCGATAATAAAATTAATTTTTCTGACTTACTTCCTCCTGCTGAAGCAAGTTCGTTGCTACAACAGCTTATTCAATTAAGGGGTCATACTGAAAATGTTCCTAATAATAGACTGTGCTTCGATAAAGATGAGTATTTAAACGAATTAAGAAGTCAGTGGCAAGAGTTGTCTACTACTCAATCTGATAATACTCACACAGCAGAATTGATAATTGATAGCGAACGATTAGCTACCGATTGGCTCATACAGCTATTTAATACTTTGTTCGCTAATCAGGAAGTTATATTGGCTCGTAGCAATGATGAACCCGAGTATTTTCCAGCTCAAGATAATGAACCCGCTCGAATTGAATTTGCTCATGGATTTTTTGCCAGTGCTCTGCATGAGCTGAGTCATTGGTGCGTGGCTGGTGACACTCGTAGACAGCTATCTGACTTTGGCTACTGGTATGCCCCAGATGGACGATCAGCGGCTCAGCAGCAGGCATTTGAGCGTGTAGAAATCAAACCTCAAGCATTAGAGTGTTTGTTCACCTTGGCGTGTGGACGAAATTTCCAAGTCTCACAAGATAACTTGTTTGCCGACTTCGACACTAGTAGTAGCACCTTTGCTAGTGATGTCTATCAGCAAGTCCAAAGCTATATAGCCAAACCTCATACTCTACCACGTGACGCTAAGACATTATTGACTGCGTTACTTAGTGCTTGCACTTCTTCATCTCAGATCAGCGCTTAGTTTAAATTACTGAGCTTCCCTACTTATTAACGATTTTCTACGGTTGGTAACGCCTTGCCACTAAACTTATATCTGCTTTGAGCTATACTATTGACTGAAGTAGTATTTCGAAGATATCGATCTGATTTAGTTCTAGAATAGTTTTTCTAATATATCTAGTGATTGAAACACATCTAATTAATGAAAAATTTGTCTCAATTAAAAACCAATAATTATAAAATAAGGAACCATTATGGAAGTCTTCTATATTCATCCCGATAATCCGCAGCCACGCCTCATTGAGCAAGCCGCTGACCTATTGCGCAGAGATCAGTTAATTATTTATCCAACGGATACCAGTTACGCTTTTGGTTGCCGTTTGGGTGCAAAGGATGCGCTAGCGAAGCTTAAGCAAATCCGTGAACTCGATGATAAGCATCAATTTACCTTACTATGCCGCGACCTAAGCGAAATTGCCAATTATGCAACAGTTGATAATGTGCAATTTAAACAGCTGAAAGCCCACACCCCTGCCCCAATTACTTTTATTCTTACTGCCACCAAAGACGTACCGAAAAAACTGGCGCATGCAAAGAAAAAAACCATTGGTATTCGTGTACCTAGTAACCCCATTGCTCAAGCATTATTAGAAGCGATGGATGAACCTATCTTAACCAGCTCACTGATTTTGCCTAATCGAGACGATATTTTGGATGACCCATTTGAGATTGAAGACTTACTAGGTAACCAAATTGATGGACTAATCAATGCAGGTATAAAGACAACCAAGCTTACTACTATCGTAGATATGACTAGCAGCGTTCCTGAAGTTATCAGGCAAGGTGCGGCTGATGTCGATTCGTTATTACTCTAAACAGCTAGTTATTGTTCTAAATAGCCAGTTATTGCCCTAAACAGCTACTAGTATATTTAGTCAAATTTAAGACAAAAAAAAAGCTCCAATTGCATTGGAGCTTTTTTATGGAATATGTCTTAGGTGTAAAACTAGTCGCGATCGACCAATTCTACATAAGCCATTGGCGCATTGTCACCATCACGGTAACCGCATTTTACGATACGCAAATAACCACCTGGACGCGTCTGGTAACGAGGACCTAACGTGCCAAATAATTTGCCTACCATAGCTTTGCTACGCATACGGCTGAATGCTAAACGACGGTTAGCAACGCTGTCTTCTTTAGCCATAGTGATCAATGGCTCGGCAACGCGACGTAGTTCTTTAGCTTTTGGTAAAGTTGTTTTGATCAGTTCATGCTCAAATAATGAGTTAGTCATGTTCTGAAACATTGCCTTACGATGACTGCCGGTACGACCCAGCTTGACTCCACTCTTACGATGGCGCATAGTCAAAAATCCTTAAAGTTTAACGGCTACGATAAGAAAAGCGATCATCAACACGTAAATCAGCTGGTGGCCAGTTATCTAGGCGCATACCGAGCTCTAAATCTTTAGACGCTAATACGTCCTTGATTTCTGTCAATGATTTCTTACCAAGATTTGGGGTTTTTAGAAGTTCAGTCTCTGAACGCTGTACCAAATCACCGATATAGTAAATGTTTTCAGCTTTCAAGCAGTTGGCTGAGCGAACCGTTAGTTCAAGATCGTCCACAGGGCGTAATAGCACCGGATCAACCTCTTCTTTCTCTTTCACAGGCTCAGGCGCTTCTTCAGCTTCTAGGTCAACAAAGATAGAAATCTGTTGTTGTAAAATAGTGGCTGCTTTACGAATTGCTTCTTCTGGATCTATAGTGCCATTAGTTTCAAGCTCAATGATAAGACGATCAAGATCAGTACGCTGCTCTACACGAGCGTTCTCAACCTGATAAGCAACACGAAGCACAGGACTAAAACTTGCATCAAGCTTTAAACGTCCAATTGCTTTAGTATCACCATCTTCACGGCGCTGGTTTGCTGGCTCATATCCACGACCCATCACTACACGCAAACGCATCTTAAGATGACCACGATCGCTCAATGTACCCAAGACCAATTCTGGATTGATGATGTCAACATTGTGCGGCAACGCGATGTCTGCAGCAGTAATAGTGCCTGGACCTTGTTTATCCAAGGTCAAAAATACTTCATTTTGGTCATGAAGAGTAATTGCTAAGCCTTTTAGGTTCAAAAGCAAATCAAGTACGTCTTCTTGCAGACCTTCAAGCGTTGAGTATTCATGGTCAACACCATCAATCTCAGCTTCAATGACTGCAGCACCAGGTAATGAAGATAACAAGATGCGACGCAGAGCATTACCTAGGGTATGCCCAAAGCCGCGTTCTAACGGTTCGAGCGTGACTTTCGCAATCGTTTCGTTAACCGTATCCACATTAATGGCATTCGGCGTTAGAAACTCAGTTGCATTTAGCATCATGATGTCACCTCGATTTATTAAACTGGTTTAATTAACGTTAATTGCTCAATGCCATTTTCATAACATTGAGCATTACGTCATTACTTAGAGTATAGCTCAACGATCAAGCTTTCGTTGATTTCAGCAGGTAGATCAATACGATCAGGCGCATGTTTAAACGTGCCTTGTAGTTTGCTGTGGTCAACATCAAGCCATTCTGGAATACCACGTTGTGTCGCTAATTCGATAGCGTTTTTAATACGTAGTTGTTCGCGAGATTTCTCTTGGATAGCGATGACATCACCATCTTGAAGCTGAATTGAAGGAATGTTCACACGAACAAACTCATCACGGCCAGCTTTTTTTACCATAACAGTACGATGACTGACTAGCTGACGTGCTTCTGCGCGAGTTGAGCCAAAGCCCATGCGATATACAACGTTATCTAGACGGCTCTCAAGCATTGCTAGCAAGTTTTCACCAGTAGCTCCACGCTTACGAGCAGCTTCTTTATAGTAGTTCGCGAATTGACGCTCTAGTACACCATAAATACGCTTAACTTTTTGCTTTTCACGCAACTGTAGAGCATATTCTGAGGTCTTGTTACGGCTTACGCCATGCTGACCTGGTGGACGACCAGCTTTCTTCGTTTTTACGTCATACGGTTTAACGCCAGACTTAAGGCCTAAATCCGTACCTTCACGACGTGATAATTTCAGTTTTGGTCCAATATAGCGGGCCATTGTTATGTCTCCTATAAGCTTTTAGTATAAAAAGCTTCGTCTTTAATATTAGACGCGGCGCTTTTTCGGCGCACGGCAACCATTGTGTGGGATTGGGGTTACATCAGAGATGCTGTTAACTTTATAACCCAATGCACCTAGTGCTCTTACCGCAGACTCACGACCCGGTCCTGGTCCTTTGACCAAAACATCGATATTCTTAACACCATATTCTTGGGCCGCTTTACCAGCGACTTCAGCTGCAACCTGAGCTGCAAATGGTGTAGATTTACGTGAACCACGGAAGCCTTGTCCACCTGAAGTGGCCCAAGCCAATGCATTACCTTGACGATCGGTAATCGTAACAATGGTGTTATTAAAAGACGCATGGATATGGGCAATGCCCTCCGATACTGAACGACGAGCCACCTTTTTGCGACTGCGAGTGTCTTTTGCCATCTTTTAGCTTCCTAAGTTAATTATCTTTTGAGAGGGCGTGTCGGACCCTTACGAGTACGAGCGTTGTTCTTGGTGTTCTGACCTCTAACTGGTAGGTTACGACGATGACGGATGCCACGGTAACAACCAAGATCAACTAAACGCTTGATGTTCATTGAAACTTCACGACGAAGGTCACCTTCAGTCATGTAATTTGCAACTTGTGCACGGATAGCATCTAACTGTGTATCATCTAACTGACTGACTTTAGTAGTAGGGGCGATGCCAACTGCTTCTAAGATTTTCTGAGCAGTGGTACGACCTACACCAAAGATGTAAGTTAGTGAAATAACAGCATGCTTATTATCCGGAATGTTTACGCCGGCAATACGAGCCATTGATTTCTCTCCATTAAAGAAAAATAAGCGTTATCTAGCGATAAGGCTTTACTCTTCAGATTTGTTGCTGTTAATACTAGAGCTTTTATAGTCATTATCGATGTGTTGACTATAAGTCTGCTCATCGATTCTATTATAAAAGATTTTGTATAAACACGGCAAGTGGCGGATGATATCGCATCCGCCGTTATTTTTCAAGTATTAATTTAATTAGCAGTGAAAACTAAACGTTTTCTAATACTAAAGATTAACCTTGACGTTGCTTGTGGCGAGGTTCTGCTGTACAAATAATATGTACACGGCCTTTACGGCGCACAACTTTACAGCTACCACAAATCTTTTTAACTGATGCTTGAACTTTCATAGCATGCTCCTTGAAATATCGTACCGCTCATTTAAGGTTGAGTGGGCGATTGAATTAACGTCTGATCATGATATTGATGGGTCATCAAATGCGCTTGAATCTGCGAGATGAAGTCCATTACCACAACCACCATAATCAGTAAAGACGTACCACCGAGTTGAAACGGCACACCAAACGATGACTGGACGACCATTGGCATTAAACAAATAACCGTCATATACATCGCGCCAATAAAGGTCAGTCGGTTTAATACATGATCGAGGTAACGCTGAGTTTGTTGTCCTGGGCGAATACCTGGGATATACGCACCACTACGTTTAAGGTTCTCTGCTACTTCACGCGGACTAAATACCAATGCCGTATAAAAATAACAGAAGAAGATAATCATTGCGCCAAACAGTACTAAATATAGCGGCTGTCCTGGAGACAGTACCAATGCCATATTTTGAAGTATTTTCTGTACAAAGGTGGGATCAGTCGATTGACCAACCCACTGCCCTAAACTTGCAGGAAACAATAACAAAGAACTGGCAAAAATAGCTGGGATAACCCCTGCCATATTTAGCTTCAACGGCAAATGTGATTGCTGCTGGGCATAAATTTTGCGACCTTGTTGCTGTTTTTGAGCATAGTTCACAGGAACACGGCGTTGAGCACGTTCAATATAAACGATACCCGCAGTAACCGCGATACCTAGCAGTACAAAAATAAATAGCACAATCAAGTTCATCTGACCTTGATTGACCTGTTCAATAGACTGCGAAATCATACCTGGCGTACCAGCCACAATACTCGCAAAAATGAGCATTGAAATACCATTACCTACGCCACGTTCTGTAATCTGCTCACCAAGCCACATTAAGAACATTGCGCCTGCTACTAAAGAAGTAACAGCTGGAATATAAAAGGTAAGACCAGTAGATAAAGTAAGGTTTTGGCTGATTAAGCCGGCACACATTCCTAATGACTGTACTAGGGCTAAAGCAAGCGTTCCCTGACGGGTGTACTTGTTTAGCTTGCGTCGTCCCGCTTCACCTTCTTTTTTGAGGGCTTCAAGCGATGGCAATACTGCAGACATCATCTGTACGATAATCGATGCTGAGATATATGGCATAATACCAAGTGCCATGATAGACATACGCTCTAGTGCACCACCTGAGAACATATTAAACATGCTCAGAATGGTGTTTTCGTTGCGCGAAAACAGATCAGCCAAGTTAACTGGGTTGATACCCGGAACTGGAATATGTGACCCTAAACGATAAACAATCAATGCGCCGATTAAAAATAATAAACGCGTCCATAGCTCATCATACTTACGTATAAATGCGAATGGATTAAGCGGTATACCAGCCGATGACATTGATTGTTTTGACACGTTACTACTCCTCGATGCTACCACCAGCAGCTTCGATAGCTTGCTTAGCACCTTTAGTCACTTTAATACCTTTGAAAGTATAAGCTTTAGTGACTTCGCCTGATAGCATTACACGAGCACGTTTCATATCGTGACGGATAAGGTTAGCAGCTTTAAGTGTTTCAAGGCTAACTACATCGCCTTCAATTTTATTCAGTTCAGAAAGACGTACTTCAGCAGTCTTCATAGCCAGTTTACTGGTAAAACCAAATTTTGGTAGACGACGATATAGAGGCATCTGACCACCTTCAAATCCTGAGCGAATGCTAGAACCTGAACGAGATTTCTGACCTTTTACACCACGACCACCAGTCTTACCAAGACCTGAACCGATACCACGACCACGACGCTGGGCAGTTTTCTTTGCGCCAACACCTGGTGATAATTCATTTAATCTAAGACCCATTACGCTTCCTCCACTTTTACCATGTAGTTAACGCGATTGACCATACCACGAGTCGAAGGAGTATCTTCTACTACTACAGTATGATTAATACGGCGTAAACCCAATCCTTTCAAGCTCGCTTTGTGGCTCTTTAGGCGATGGGCACCCGATTTAAATTGAGTGACTTTCATTTTTTTCATCGTAACTCACCTAGTCTAAGTTAACCCAAGATTTCGTCTACAGATTTACCACGTTTAGCTGCCATCTTCTCTGGAGTTGACATATCACGTAAACCGTTAAACGTTGCGCGAACAACGTTAGCAGTATTGGTAGAACCATAACATTTAGTCAAAACATCTTTGACACCAGCAACTTCTAATACAGCACGCATTGCGCCACCAGCGATTACGCCAGTACCTTCAGACGCAGGTTGCATATAGACTTTACTAGCACCATGACGTGCTTTGATTGGATGATGCAAAGTTGCATCATTTAGCTCAACAGTAATCATATTACGTTTGGCAGCTTCTAGTGCTTTTTGGATAGCAGCTGGCACTTCACGTGCTTTACCGCGACCAAAACCAACACGACCATTGCCATCGCCCACTACAGTCAATGCAGTGAAAGAGAAAATACGACCACCTTTAACAACTTTCGCTACGCGATCAACGGTAACTAAGCGTTCTACTAGACCGTCAGTCTGTTCATTTTTATCATTTTTATCATTTCTAGCCATGATTAAAACTCCAATCCGTTTTCGCGAGCAGCTTCTGCTAAAGCTTTAACTCGACCATGATATTTGAAACCACTACGGTCAAAGGCAACTTTAGTAATGCCAGCTGCTTTTGCGCGTTCTGCGATCATTTGGCCTACAGACGTTGCTGAATCAGCATTACCAGTCGCGCCTGAACGCAAGCTGCTGTCTAAGGTAGATGCCTGAGCAATCACTTCACCACCATTTGGAGAGATAATCTGGGCATAAATATGTTTTGACGTGCGGTTAACCGTTAAGCGATGAACGCCTAAGAAACGGATATGCGCGCGTGTTTTCTTAGCTCGACGCAGACGAGCTGCTTTTTTATCAAACATTTCAACTCACCTTATTTTTTCTTAGCTTCTTTGCGAATCACATGCTCGTCACTATAACGAATACCTTTGCCTTTGTAAGGCTCAGGTGGGCGGAAACCACGGATGTTGGCGGCTGCTTGACCAAGCTGCTGCTTATTGTTTGATTTCAAAACAATTTCAGTTTGCGTTGGCGTTTCAGCTGATACACCTTCAGGTAACGTATACTCTACTGGATGAGAATAACCAACGTTCAAGGTTACTTTGTTACCAGTAACTTGCGCGCGATAACCAACACCAATCAACTGAAGACGTCTTTCAAAGCCTTCGTTCACGCCAGTAACATAGTTGTTAACAAGAGCGCGCATGGTGCCAGTGTGCATCATAGCTTCTTTTGAATCGACTGTAGGTGAGAAAATGATAGCATCATCTTCCTGTTTCAGCTCGACCAATTCATGCAGGCGTAAAGACATAGAACCGTTCTTGCCTTTAACTTCGACCTGCCGATCGTTCAAAGTAACGCTTACGCCGTTTGGCAGCGTCACTGGGGCTTTAGCCACACGAGACATAGGAATATTCCTTAAAAAATTTAACTTCTTTATATTAGCGAAAAAACTAACAGGCTAAAAAGCGTGTTAGTTTAGCATAGTTGACTGTGTTAGACATCTATCAATTCGAAATAATTTAATATTACTCAACCAATAGAAGCCTAACAACCATCAAATAGACTTCATCGTCGTATAGCTTACGCTACAAATGCGACGATTTCACCACCGATACCAGCAGCGCGTGCAGCACGATCGCTCATGATACCTTGGCTAGTAGATACGATAGCAACACCCATACCTTGCTTAACAGTAGGGATAGCGTCTTTACCGCGGAACTGGCGTAAACCAGGACGGCTATAACGTTGGATAGTTTCGATGACAGCACGGCCTTCGAAATATTTCAATTCAATAGTAAGGGTTGCTTTGTTGTTTTCTTCTTCAGCAACAACAGCGCTAGCCACATAACCTTCGCTAACTAGTAAATCAGCAATTGATTTACGTAATTTAGAGCTCGGCATTGCTACCGATACTTTGTTAGCCATTTGTGCGTTACGGATACGGGTTAGCATATCCCCAACGGTATCTTGCATACTCATATAGTTACTCCTTACCAGCTTGCTTTACGAACACCAGGCACATCGCCTTGCATGACACGCTCACGCAGCATATTGCGTGACAAGCCAAACTTGCGGAAGTAACCGTGAGGACGACCGGTGATAGCACAACGATTACGCAGACGTACTGGTGATGAGTTGCGTGGAAGAGCTTGTAGCTCTAACATCGCTTCCATACGAGTTTCGTCACTTGCAGTCATATCACTGATAGTTTCTTTTAGCTTGATACGCTTTTCAGCATATTTAGCAACCATTTTTTCGCGCTTTAATTCGCGGTTAATCATGCTCTTCTTTGCCATAACGTCTTTACCTTATTTAAATGGGAAGCCGAATGCTTTAAGCAACGCACGACCTTCTTCATCAGATTGAGCTGACGTGGTGATTGTCACATCCATACCACGGATACGATCAATCTTGTCAAAATCTACTTCTGGGAATACGATTTGTTCTTTGATACCCAATGAGTAGTTACCACGTCCGTCAAAGGCTTTAGGTGAAAAACCGCGGAAATCACGAATACGAGGAATTGCAATGGCAACGAGACGATCTAAAAATTCGTACATTTGCTCACCGCGTAGCGTTACTTTACAGCCAATTGGCCATTCTTCACGAATCTTAAAGCCAGCAACTGATTTACGCGCTTTGGTGACAACAGGTTTTTGACCAGCAATCGCGGTCATATCAGCTACAGCACCTTCCAACAATTTCTTGTCTTGAGACGCGCCGCCTACACCCATGTTAAGTGTGATTTTAGTGATTTTAGGCACTTGCATCACATTTGCCAAACCAAGCTCTTCTTTGATTTGCTGCTTTAGTTCATCATTATATAAAGATTTTAATCTTGCCATTACCATTACACCCTTAGTGTCTTACGCAGTCGCCACTACTTCACCGCTTGAACGATAGACGCGTTGTTTCTTGCCGTCTTCGCCAAACTGATAAGTAATACGGTCTGCTTTTTGGGTTTGCGCATTTAAGATTGCGACATTTGAGATATGCAGAAAAGCTTCTTGCTTAAGAATGCCACCTTCAACGCCAGTTGCCTGATTTGGCTTCTGATGTTTAGTGACAATATTAATGCCTTCAACTTTAATACGATCGTTTTTTACAGCTTGTACAGTACCTTGCTTGCCTTTGTCTTTCCCAGCAATCACGATAACTGTATCGCCTTTACGTAATTTTGACATGGATTACCTCACAATACTTCTGGTGCTAGTGATACAATTTTCATAAACTGATCACCACGTAGTTCACGAGTTACCGGTCCAAAAATACGAGTTGCAATCGGCGCTTTGTTTTGGTTCAACAATACTGCAGCATTGTCGTCAAAACGTAACACAGAACCATCTGGACGACGAACGCCTTTTTTGGTACGTACAACTACTGCATTCATCACGTCGCCTTTTTTAACACGACCACGAGGAATGGCTTCTTTAACCGTTACTTTAATAATGTCGCCAACTGATGCATAACGACGATGAGAACCACCCAGTACTTTAATGCACTGAACTCGCCTTGCACCGCTATTGTCTGCAACTTCCAGCATTGACTCAACCTGAATCATAGCGTTACTCCACACGTATGAGCAATAAAAACCAGTTGCTGCCGCTAGCACAGAATGAGTAGGACGGCATTTTAATATAAATAACCGCGACTTACTCTTAATGTGAGTGATATACGCTCGGCGCAATCAGCATCCTTAAAAAGGCGGCTATTTTAACAGCTTCTGGCTTTTAATGCAATTTACTTAGATTTTTTCTACTTTTTCAACCACATCAACTAAAGTCCAAGACTTAGTTTTTGAGATTGGACGCGTTTCTTTGATGCGGACAAGGTCGCCTTGTTGGCAAACGTTATTCTCATCATGAGCTTTGATTTTCGTAGAACGACGAAGCTGCTTGCCATACAAAGGATGACGAACCAGACGCTCAATCAAAACTGTGATGGACTTGTCCATCTTGTCGCTGACAACTCGTCCTGTCAATACGCTAGCATTGGTAGCTGTTTGATTGTTATCGCTCATGAGTCGCCTCGTTGTTTCTCGTTAATCAAAGTCTGAAGCTGGGCAATCGTGCGACGATTGGCTCTAACTTCATGGGTATTACCCAACTGACCAGTTGCTTTAGCCATACGAATACGGAAAGCATCAAGTTGCTTTTCATCAAGTAACTGGGTCAGTTCTTCTAATGATTTATCACGTAATTCACTGATCTTCATTACATTATCGTCCGCTTAACAATGGTAGTTTTAAAGGGCAATTTTGCTGCAGCGAGCGTTAATGCATCACGAGCAAGCTCTTCAGATACCCCTTCAATTTCATATAGCACTTTACCAGGTTTGATTTCGCATACCCAATATTCTACTGGACCTTTACCTTTACCCATACGTACTTCTAATGGTTTGTTGGTAATTGGTTTGTCAGGGAATACACGAATCCAAATCTTACCGCCACGCTTAATTTTACGAGTGATGGTACGACGTGCTGCTTCGATTTGACGAGCTGTCATACGACCACGCGTCAATGATTTTAGACCAATTTGTCCGAATGCAACGGTGCTTCCACGATGAGCTAGCCCAGTGTTACGACCTTTGTGCATTTTACGAAACTTGGTACGTTTTGGCTGTAACATAGTTTAACCTCTGTCTGAGTTTCGACGGTTTCCACGACCACGGCGTTTTGGCGCACGAGTCTGCTCTTCTTTGACGGGATTATATACACTGTTCATACCGTCAAGGATTTCGCCACGGAAAATCCAAACTTTAACACCGATGGTGCCGTAAGTTGTCTCTGCACGAATTGACGAGTAGTCAATATCAGCACGGAGTGTATGCAATGGCACACGACCTTCACGGTACCATTCACTACGAGCAATCTCAGCACCGCCTAGACGGCCAGACAGCTCAACCTTGATACCTTTAGCACCAGAACGCATGCTGTTCTGTACCGCGCGTTTCATAGCACGACGGAACATAACACGACGCTCAAGCTGGCTACCAATGCCGTCTGCTACCAAACGTGCATCAAGGTCAGGTGACGTGATTTCTTCAATGTTGACCTGAGCAGGTACGCCCATAATTTTGGTCAATTCTTTTTGAAGTCTTTCGATATCTTCGCCTTTCTTACCGATAACAATACCAGGACGCGCAGTGGCGATGGTAATCTTAGCAGCGCCAGTAGGACGCTCGATCATGATGTTGCTGATCATAGCGTTGTCTAGCTTTTTGCGTAGATATTCACGAACTTGAATGTCGTTGATTAGGTATTCTGAGTATTGTTTAGGGTTAGCATACCAGTTTGCGTTATGCTTTTTTACAACACCAAGACGAATTCCGATTGGATGTACTTTTTGACCCATAACTTATTCTCCTACCTTTATAGTGATGTGACAAGTACGCTTGCTGATACGATCAGCACGGCCTTTGGCACGTGGTAGGATACGTTTTAGCGTAATGCCTTCATCAACATAGATAGTAGCGACTTTTAGGTCGTCAATATCTAAGCCGTGATTATGTTCGGCATTGGCGATGGCTGAGTTAAGGCATTTCTTAACAAACACAGCGCCTTTTTTATTGCTATACGTTAGGATATCCAAAGCACGCTCAATAGATTTGCCACGAACTTCATCAGCAACGAGTCTAACTTTTTGTGCCGATATGGCGGCACCGCGTAATTTTGCAGTTACTTCCATGGTAAGCACCTTATCTCTTAGCTTTTTTGTCAATGCCGTGACCACGATACGTACGAGTCGGGGCAAATTCACCTAGTTTATGACCAACCATCTGCTCGCTCACGATAACCGGTACATGAGTACGGCCGTTGTGAACAGATAAAGTTAGGCCAACCATTTGTGGCAGAATCATCGAGCGGCGCGACCAAGTCTTAATTGGCTTGCGTGAGTTGGTGTCTAATGCATTCTCAACTTTAGCAAACAAGTGCGCGTCTATGAATGGACCTTTTTTCAATGAACGAGGCATGAAATTCTTCCTTTATTTCTTCTTGGCGCGACGGCGGATGATCATGTTGTCAGTACGCTTATTGTGACGCGTTTTAAGTCCTTTAGACTTCTGACCCCAAGGGCTGGTTGGATGGCGACCTTTGTTACGACCTTCACCACCACCGTGTGGGTGATCAACCGGGTTCATAGCGACACCACGAACAGAAGGACGAACACCACGCCAACGTGAAGCACCGGCTTTACCAAGTGATTTCAAGTTGTTTTCAGTGTTAGAAACTTCACCAATAACAGCGCGGCAATTTACGTGTACACGGCGAGTTTCGCCAGAACGCATACGTAGAATAGCATAAACACCGTCACGACCTAGTAACTGAACGCTAGCACCCGCAGAACGAGCCATCTGTGCACCTTTACCGATTTTAAGCTCGATATTGTGAATCACAGTACCCAATGGGATGTTTTTTAGCGGTAAGCAGTTACCTGGACGAATTGGAGAAGTCTCGCCTGACATTACTGTATCACCAACTACTTGTTTCTTAGCAGCGATAATGTAACGACGTTCGCCATCAGCATACTTAAGTAGAGCAATATGAGCAGTACGGTTAGGATCGTATTCGATACGCTCTACCGTTGCTGGGATATTGTCTTTAGTACGTTTGAAATCGATAATGCGATAATGTTGCTTATGACCACCGCCAATGTGACGAGTAGTAATGCGGCCATTATTGTTACGACCACCTGACTTGCTTTTTGATTCTAGAAGTGCTGCAAACGGACGACCTTTGTACAGGTGTGGATGCACTACTTTTTCAACAAAACGACGGCCTGGTGATGTTGGCTTTGCTCTTACGATAGGCATGAGTGTAATCCTTATTCGTTATTCGCTGTTTCACTAGTAGAATCAGTAGTATTCGCTACTTCTTCACCAGCATCAGCCATTTGTACATCTTGACCAGCTTTTAAGGTAACATAGGCTTTTTTGTAGTCGTTACGACGGCCGATGCTTTTACCAAAACGCTTTGTCTTACCTTTAACATTCAAAGTGTTTACTTTAGTAACTTCAACACCTTCAAACATCAACTCAACTGCTTTCTTGACTTCAAGCTTAGTAGCATTAGAATCAATTTTAAATACCTGCACACCAAGTGAGTCGCCAAGCATTTGAGATTTTTCTGAGAATACAGGCCCTCTTAAGACCTGATAAAGTCTTGCGTTATTCATGCTAGTGCTTCCTCAAATTGTTTCGCAGCTTCAACTGACATGATCACTTTATCAAATGCGATCAAGCTCACTGGGTCCACTTCATTTGTACCAAGTACATTGACATGTGGAATGTTGCGAGCAGCTAAGTATAAGTTTTCATCAACTTCTTTAGTAACGATTAGTGCACGAGGTGCATTCAAATCGTTTAACTTAGCAATCAGTTCTTTGGTTTTCGGCCCAGAAACGCTCAACTCTTCTACCAAAATCAGACGCTCTTGACGAATCAATTCTGCTAGGATGCACTGCATCGCACCGCGATACATTTTACGGTTTACTTTCTGTGACCAATCTTGTGGTTTTGCAGCGAATGCACGACCACCTGAACGCCAGATTGGGCTACGAATAGAACCCGCACGAGCGCGACCAGTACCTTTTTGACGCCATGGCTTAATACCACCGCCAGAAACTTCGGCACGTGTTTTTTGTGCGCGTGTACCTTGGCGAGCACCAGCTAAATAAGCGGTGACGACTTGATGCACTAGTGCTTCGTTGAATTCACGACCAAATGCCGTATCAGAAAGCTCAACCGCCGCACCTGTAACTGTTTTTAAATCCACGTTAATCCCCTTGCTTAGGCTTTGACTGACGGACGTACGATAACATCGCCACCGGTGGCACCTGGGATAGCACCCTTGATGACAAGTAACCCTTTTTCGGCATCAACCGAAATCACTTCTAGGCCCTGAACGGTAACACGTTTGTTACCCATCTGACCCGCCATCTTCTTGCCTTTGAATACTTTACCTGGTGACTGGTTTTGACCAGTTGAACCATGCGCACGATGAGACACTGAGTTACCATGAGTAGCATCTTGCATACTAAAGTTGTGACGCTTAACAGGGCCTTGGAAACCTTTACCTTTGCTCTGTCCTGTCACATCAACCATCTGACCTTGTTCGAACAAGTCAGCTAGAATCTCGCCACCAATCTCACGACCTTCAAGATCGCTTTCGTTGGCACGGAATTCCCAAACACCACGGCCAGCTTTAACACCAGCTTTAGCGAAGTGACCCTTTTGTGCAGCTGTTACGCGGCTGTCACGACGAGTACCTGTGGTAATTTGGATGGCTTGATAACCATCTACATCAGTATTTTTTACTTGAGTAATGCGGTTTGCATCGACCTCAACAACTGTTACAGGGATAGATGCGCCTGTTTCAGTGAAGACACGGGTCATGCCGCACTTTTTACCGACTAAACCGATCGCCATTTTAGACCTCTTTATATCTTATATTAATGGGTTGGGTGTTTAATGTGCATTAACCCAAAGCAATTTGAACGTCAACACCCGCCGCTAAATCTAATTTCATTAGCGCATCCACAGTTTTGTCAGTTGGCTGAACGATATCAACCATACGCTTATGAGTACGGATTTCGTACTGGTCACGAGCGTCTTTGTTAACGTGTGGTGAGGTTAGAACGTTGAAGCGCTCAATGCGAGTCGGCAACGGTACAGGACCACAAACTTGCGCACCGGTGCGCTTTGCAGTATCAACAATCTCTTGTGCAGATTGATCAATCAGACGATGATCAAAAGACTTAAGACGGATACGGATTCTCTGGTTAGCCATGCCAGCAAGCTCCTAATATGTGCCTTTGTCATTCTTGCGTCGCAAGACCATGATCAAAAGCAGTTTGGTTAAATATTCACTTAAAGCGGCCTTCTGTTCTTAACCAGAATGAGTTCTTTATCCGAACTTATAGCGTGCCAAAAGCAAAATAGTTTAAAGCCCCGCCAACCCTCCTATCAAATGGAAAGTAGCAAAGGCATAATGAAATAGTGCTAGAAACGATGCTCTAGCTGTCATAGCGCCAGCTTTTTTTATTCAGCTGCGCATATATAATTCAGTGGTGTATATTATACATAGTATTTTAGGTATTGCAAGAGCAATCTCTAGTGTGATTAGAGATGTTCATTCTTAGACTAATCTTCAGCCACATAAATACTTTCATCTAGAACTATCATTTGTTTTGAATAAAATTAATCTAAAACAATATCATACTGCTCTTGGGTATATAGATTCTCTACATCAAAAGTAATCACCCTACCTAGTAGATACTCTAAATCAGCTACTGTGTCTGACTCTGTTGTAAGCAGTAAATCAATGACTGCCGCATGAGCCACCACTGTGAATTTTTTGGGAGAATTATAAGTGCGAGCGCAGCGCATAATTTCTCGGAAAATCTCAAAACAGACCGTCTCTGCCGTCTTGACGAACCCACGACCTTGACAAGTTGAGCACGGCTCACAAAGCTGCTGGCCCAACGATTCACGCGTGCGCTTGCGTGTCATCTCTACTAGTCCAAGCTCACTGACCTGCGTAATCTTGGTTTTTGCATAATCTTGAGTAAGCTGCGCCTGCAAGCTCTCTAGCACGTCATCTTTATGCTGTTGCTCAAGCATATCGATAAAATCTAGAATAATAATGCCGCCTAGATTACGTAAGCGCAACTGTCGAGCGATAGCATGTGTGGCTTCTAGATTAGTCTTATAAACTGTATCCTCTAATGAGCGACCGCCCACAAAAGAACCTGTATTAACATCAATCGTCGTCATGGCTTCGGTCTGATCAATAATCAGATAACCGCCAGACTTGAGATCGACACGGCGCTTTAGTGCATCACGTAAGTCATCCTCGACACGGTGTACATCGAATAACGACTGCTCAGCGGTGTAGTGCACGATTCGATCATAAACGAATGGAACAAACTCTTTGGCAAAGTATCTGACTTGCTCATAAATTTGCGTATTATCAATGATAACTTTTTCGGTATCAGCGTGAACCAAGTCACGTATAGAACGTAATGGTAGTGACAGTTCTTGATAAATCAGCTCTGAGCTCTGATGATGATTAATCTCTTGGCGACGAGCACAGATGGTACGCCATAGCTGCAATAAATAATAGATGTCCTCTTCTAGCTTATCGACGGGCACACGCTCAGCAGCGGTACGGGCAATAAGACCACCCTTGAGATTGACCGTCTGCATCAGGCTACTAAGTTCGGTCTTTAATCGGCTACGCTCTTCTTCACCATCGATACGCTGCGATATACCAATATGATCACTCGATGGCAAATATACTAGATAACGTGATGGCAGTGAGATGTTGGTCGTTAGACGAGCACCTTTGCTCCCTAACTGATCTTTGGTTACCTGTACCAAAATACGCTGACTTTCATGCAGACGATGCTGAATCAATGTTTTAGACGCTGGTACGATCTCTGTACTTTGCGCACTGACAATAGGCGGTGTCACAGCCAAGCTATCAGCAGCATTGGTAGTCGCATCGTCCTCATTTATCTCGTGCTTAGTGGCCTTAGTAGCTTTGTTTTTTTCTGCAACGGGACGAGGTTCACGCTGCATATCGTTGACATGTAGAAATGCGGTCCGTGATTGACCAATATCTACGAAGGCTGCCTGCATACCAGGAAGGACACGTACGACCGTCCCCAGATAGATATTGCCGACTAACCCCAGTTTGTGATGTCGTTCAATATAAATCTCGCCCAAAATACCATTGTCTAAAACCGCAACACGGGATTCCATTGGACTAATATTAATCAGCAGCTCTTCGGACATAGTTTTTTCTCTTATCTCTCAGCTTTCTTATTAGACGGTCATCGTCTATTAGATTGACAGTGTAACAAATGCGACTTGCTCTTGCCCATTACCCTACCGTGTCGTTATGTGCATATCTCATTATAACGGGTTGACTGTGTCCACACTCCCTTCTGTCATTTCTTTGATTAGTGCCAGCGTTTGTGCCAGTGGCAGACCAACGACATTGGTATAGCTGCCGTTGATACGACTGACCCACGCAGCACCCAGTCCTTGAATACCATATCCACCCGCTTTATCAGCGGGTTCGCCACTATCCCAATAATCGCTCATCATCTGTGTCGTCAGTGGTATAAAAGTCACTTCCGTACGTTCAGTGATTCGATGCTGATTAATAACTTGCAAGCACTGTGTAGGTTCTGAGGGACTTCGTTCTGCTGTAGGCAATAGCTGTACTTGAGTCGCTTGGACTGCAGTCCATACTTCGTGGACGTTATCAGACATACGCTGCCACATACTATATGCGTGCTCACGATCGACGGGTTTGACCAATACTGTCTTACCATCCGACAGCACACCAATGGTATCAGAAGTCAAAATAATAAACGGTGATGTAAGACTATCGTGATTTGCTTGAGATGTGTCGCTTAATTGTTGTATCGCGGCATCGGCTTTGGTTGCGACCATGCGTTCGATATAGTCTGTTGGCGACTCATTATCCAACGGCGTCTCATCAATATCCACGCTCAAGATAGTAAAGTTTAGTTGCGCTCTTTCTAGTAGCTCACGACGACGCGGAGAGCCAGATGCCAAAACGATATCCATCGATATTCTCTTCATTTATAAATTTATGATGTGTGTGGTCATACAGTATTATGGACAGAACAAGCTAAGCTGTTAATCAGAGTAACAGCTTAGCTAGTGACTCATTAACGCGAAAACTTGCGTAAAGCAAACAGTACGAGTGGCCAGCTGATGATACTCATAAACAATGACAGAGCCGACTGGGCGACAAAGACGTTTTGAATAAACATCTGTAGTATCCATAGATTTAACTGAAAGACAATCAACCCTAGACTAGCAATCAGCCACGCGCTAATTGTGTTCAACTGTCTGACATAGATACTGGTAATTTTGATAACCAGTGCAACCACAACAGCGGCGAAAGCTTGCTGTCCTAAATGGGTATCCATCAATAAATCAGCAATTAGCCCAACCGTAAATGCGGTAAAAATGCCGACATAGCGCGGCTGAAACAGTAACCAATAGATCAGCACCATGATCATGACCATGGGACGCAGTGTGGCCATACTTGGACTTAATGGATAGACATTGAGTGATGATGCAGCGATGAAACTTAGAACAATCACAACTATCAATAGTATCGTGGCATTCTCAGAATCAGGATACGACATGGATACTTACCTTAGCGAGTGTTTGATGGTTGCGGTGATATTGTTGATTGGATATTGGCAAGGTGAATACCATAAATGGAAAGCTTTAAAACGTTAATAAACCAGCTAGTTAGCCGTAAATACTGTGGCTTACGTCATTATCTACGGGGCACTAGCAGTAGCATTGTTCTCATTTAACAGCTTGTCTTGAAGTATTAGTACATAGGCATTGTCAATAAAGTTAGCTGCTGGAGTAACTTCGATCGTTCTAAAGTTGTCGGTTTGCTCATCTTTGACATGCGCGATACGCCCTACTCGATAGCCTGCCGGAATACGACCGCCCAATCCTGACGACACTAGCTCATCACCTACTCGCACATCCGATGTTTTGAAGACGTAATTGAGACTTAATGAAGATGGGATACCTTGGCCTGTGACGATAGCACGCTGACCAGTACGCTTGACAGTGACCGCAACTGACTGCTGCTCATCTGTAATCAACAACAAACGGCTAGTATTGGGATAAACATTGATAATCTGTCCTAATACACCGTCTTCATCGATGACCGTTTGCCCAACTTGTACGCCATCTTGCTCACCTTTATTAAGCACGACAATCTGTCTGAGCAAATTGGTATCTGTACCGATGACTTGTGCCAAATTAAGATCGAACTGCTCAGGCTTGGTGGTAGATAAAATACCTTGTAGGCGTGCGTTCTGCGCCAAAATATAATCTTGCTGTTGTAGTTTGGCATGCGCATGTATCAATTGCGACTTTAGCTGCATGTTTTCGCGTCGCAATGCTTCTTTTGACTGCAGGCTGCCACCAGCCCAATGCTTTGCATAGCTTGGCAATAGAGACAGCTCATAGATTGGCTGCATGGCGGCATGACTGGTGCTACGTACAGGCTTGAACCAATCAGAGTTTTTGCTATCAAACCACATCAAAATTAAGGCTGCTATCAATACGATAACAGTCTTACGAAGTGATAACGGCTGGCGCGCAAAAATACTTGGAGTCATAAGTCGTCTGATTTAAGGATTCTAAAATAAACAATAGCACTTATTTACAGCATGAGTGTTTATCGAGGATATTGGGTTCTAGCACAAATGAATGCAATTAAAGGTAGCACAATCGGCTACCTTTAATTTTATATATAGTCAATTTTCTATAAATTAGATACGGTGTCAGTCGCGCTCAGCCTAATACTTGTAGTACTTTCGCTCGGCTTTCCTGTATCCAAATTATATTGAACCGACTATATTTATAGTTTCATCATTCACATAAATCATCATATATTGCCAAGACTATATAGCAATTAAGGATAAAGATGACTTAAACAAAAATCATGTTTAAACTTTTGTTATTGATGAAATCAAGCGCGATACCACCGCCACGACTAACGCAGGTTAATGGATCTTCTGCTACCGTCACTGGCAAACCGGTCTCTTGTGAGATAAGTTTGTCTAAGTCACGTAATAGCGCGCCGCCACCTGTCAATACAATGCCACGCTCAGCGATATCTGATGATAACTCTGGAGGAGTCTGCTCAAGCGCTACTTTTACAGCGCTAACAATACCGCTCAATGGATCAGTCAACGCTTTTTGCACTTCTTCTGAATTGACAGTAAAGGTCTTTGGCACACCTTCTGCCATGCTACGACCACGAACTTCTACTTCTAGTTGGCTGTCTTCATTCAATGCAGAACCGACTTCTTTTTTGATGCGCTCAGCAGTCGTCTCACCGATGACACAACCATGCGTACGGCGTACATGAGTGATGATCGCTTCATCAAACATATCGCCACCGATACGAATCGACTCAGCGTACACACAACCAGATAGTGCGATAACAGCAATCTCAGTTGTACCACCACCGATATCCACCACCATAGAACCACTGGCTTCATGAACTGGCATACCAGCACCGATAGCCGCAGCCATCGGCTCTTCTAGCAATAGTACTTTGCTCGCACCTGCTGATGATACTGCCTCACGAATCGCCTTGCGCTCAACTAGAGTAGACTTACATGGTACACAAACCACGACGTTAGGCTGTGCCATAAAACGCTTGGCTTTTACTTTAGCGATAAAGTGCTTAAGCATTTTTTGCGTCACTTCAAAATCAGCAATCACACCGTCTTTTAATGGGCGAATCGCTGTGATGTTCGCAGGCGTACGACCTAGCATCTGCTTGGCATCGATACCAACAGCGGCGACGGTCGGGTTCTGAGTACGATTGCTTCGTAACGCGACCACCGTAGGCTCGTCAAGCACGACGCCTTTATTAGGAATAAAAATTAGGGTGTTCGCAGTACCGAGGTCGATAGCGATATTATTTGATAAAAATCCAAACAGGTTCATGACTAATATATCCAGCGTCTTACGAATGAGGCGAATGAGATTGACTGAGGTGTTACTCGTCAGTATTGAGCAGGTCGTCGTTAAACATTACTTGTGGCAACAGTTAATCATCCCAACAAGTCAAAATCCAAACAATAATGATGAAATGAAAAAACTGAGCTAAATTATACCGATTTAGCTCAAAAAAAACATAGATATTTGCATCAGTAAGTAAGGATTTTTGTCTTAGACGCCAAAAGTTGTTACAAAGTTTGAAATAGTAGTGAATATCATTCAACTCAATGAAACATCATTTAATCTGATAACTAACAAGGCTCTACAGGCAGATGAATGTTTTGCTTAATAGCAGATGCATACTGTAACGTATTTTAGAAGCTAATTGGAGAGCAATTAAGGAACAATGATGAATTAGGGGGTCAGTTTTGCAATTCTCTGTAAATCATTGTGTCTTAATTGGCATTATGGCTCGGCTAGCACTATATCTTATTTAATATTACGTCTTTATCAATTCAGCCTCTTGGTTGAGATTGTGCATCAATCAAGTGTCATGCTCTGTAAACTTGAGTCAGATGCTTTATAATAAGCCCACTTACTATTTGTTTGTATTTTAGTTGTTTCTATTTTAGCGCTTACGTATTTTCGTTTTCGTAATCAACTACTCTAACAAAAACTGTCCTTAACTGGAGAAACTATGTCTCAGCAGCCAACAACGTCTGACAGCAACGTCAGCCGTGAAGAAATCCTAGAAGTTGCCAACCTTGCCCGCTTAGGTGTCGATGAAAGTACAGCCGATAGCTATGCTGATGATATCAGTAAAGTATTAAAACTGATGAATACGCTATCTAACGTTGATACGACAGACATCAAGCCACTAGCCAATATCCATGAAGCTTGCCAAGAGCTGCGTGCTGATGTAGCAAAACACGACATCAATCGTGAGCGTAATCAGTCAGTCGCGCCTGCTGTAGAAGAAGGCTTATATCTAGTGCCTCAGGTGATTGAATAATAATGGCTGAGTAATACAATCACGCATTTGCCATTATCTCATTTTATTTTATGCTATTAACATTTTGACGGACGACACCTTATGTCTGAACTTCATTTATTAAGTACCGAGCAGCTCATCACTGGCTTGCAAAACAAACAATTTAGCAGCGCAGAATTAACCGAGCATTACATCAAGCGTATCGATGCGCTAGACAGCAAGATCAATAGCTTTATCACTCATACTTCTGAGACAGCACGCGCACAAGCAAAAGCGGCAGACGAGATGCGTGCTCAGGGCGATCAGCGTCCGCTACTTGGCGTACCAATGGCGCACAAAGATATCTTTTGTACCCAAGGCGTACTGACCACTTGTGGCTCTAAGATGCTACATAACTTCATCTCACCTTATAGTGCTACTATCGTCTCTAACATCGACAAAGCAGGCATGATTAGCTTAGGTAAGCTCAATATGGATGAGTTTGCGATGGGCTCAGACAACAGTAGCTCTTACTACGGTACGGTACAGAACCCTTGGAACCTAGAGCGCGTCCCTGGTGGCTCGTCAGGTGGTAGTGCTGCCGCCGTTGCCGCTGGTTTTGTCCCTGTTGCTACTGGTAGTGATACGGGTGGCTCCATTCGCCAGCCTGCTTCATTTTGTGGTCTAACGGGTATCAAACCTACTTATGGCCGTGTGTCACGTTTTGGTATGATTGCCTATGCTTCAAGTTTGGATCAAGCAGGTAGCATGGGACGCAGCGCCAAAGATTGCGCTTATCTACTCCAGCCAATGATTGGTCATGATCCGCGCGATGCAACTTCTATCAAATACGAAATGCCTGACTACGTACAAGACATCAATGATGCAGAAGCTGCTGCTGGTGATAAGCC
Source organism: Psychrobacter sp. JCM 18900 (assembly GCF_904846625.1). Classification (GTDB taxonomy): domain Bacteria; phylum Pseudomonadota; class Gammaproteobacteria; order Pseudomonadales; family Moraxellaceae; genus Psychrobacter. The sequence continues at coordinate 81,724 of NZ_CAJHBL010000007.1, read as the reverse complement.
ATTTGCTGGCTTGCGTATTGGTGTGGCCAAAGAATACTTTGGTGCAGGGCTTGATAGCGAAGTCGAGCAAGCAGCACGTGCTGCGCTCAAAAAATACGAAGAGCTGGGCGCAACGATTGTAGAAGTGAACATCACTGATCCTGAAATCACGCTTGCCACTTACTATATGCTAGCGCCTGCTGAAGCATCTTCGAACCTATCACGCTTCGATGGCGTACGTTTTGGCTATCGCTGTGAGAATCCAACGGATCTTATCGATCTATACACACGCTCACGCTCTGAAGGCTTTGGCCCTGAAGTACAGCGCCGTATCTTGACAGGAACGTATGCGCTATCGGCTGGCTACTTTGATGCTTACTATACTAAAGCACAGAAGATTCGCCGCTTAATCGTTAAAGACTTCGACGAAGCATTTGCTAGCTGTGATGTGATTGCTAGCCCAACTGCACCGACTGCGGCTTATAAGCTCAGTGAAGACCTAGATCCTGCAACGATGTATTTGGGTGACGTCTATACCATCGCGGTCAACCTAGCGGGTCTACCTGCCCTCAGTCAGCCAGTTGGTTTGACGACAGAAGGCCTACCTATTGGCTTGCAATTAATCGGTAAGCACTGGCAAGAGAGTCAACTGCTCACGACTGCGCACCTGTTCCAGCAGCATACCGACCATCACCTACAACACTCTACCATCGCAAAGGAGACGGTATAATGAGTACAGCTACTACTGATAACAATGCCGTCCGTGAACACGCCGTGCGTAAAGAGCTATTTGTCGATGGCTATGAAGTGGTCATCGGTATCGAGATTCACTGCCAGCTAAATACGGAAAGTAAGATTTTCTCAAGTGCGCCGACTGATTTCGGTCATGAGCCAAACAGTCAAGCAAGTATCGTCGATCTAGGTTTGCCTGGCGTATTGCCAGTGCTAAATGCTGGCGTGGTCGATCGTGCGCTAAAATTCGGTATCGGTGTCAATGCTGAGCTGGGCCTGTTTAATACGTTTGACCGTAAAAACTACTTCTACCCTGATTTGCCTAAAGGCTATCAAATCACCCAGATGGCCAATCCTATCGTTGGTGAAGGCTATATCGATGTCGTCGTCAACGAAGGCGAAAAGAATGAATATCCGAAACGTATGGGTATCACTCGCGCGCATTTAGAAGAAGATGCAGGTAAATCTGTACATGACGCAGTCGACGGTATGACTGGCGTGGATTTGAACCGTGCTGGTACGCCACTAATCGAAATCGTCTCTGAGCCAGACATGCGCTCTGCTCACGAAGCACTTGCCTACATCAAAGCCATCCATCAGCTAGTTACTTGGCTAGGTATCTCAGACGCAGTAATGGCCGAAGGCTCATTCCGCTGTGACTGTAACGTCTCTGTGCGCAAGCCAGGCGCTGATCTTGGTACACGTACTGAGCTAAAGAACCTAAACTCGTTCCGCTTTATCGAGCGTGCTATCAATCGTGAAATCGAACGTCAAATCGATATCCTAGAAGATGGTGGCAAAGTTGTACAAGCAACGATGCTATATGATCCAGAGCGTGATGAAACGCGTACCATGCGTACCAAAGAAGACGCCAATGACTATCGCTACTTCCCTGATCCTGACCTGCTACCTGTCCGTATCGAGCAGCATACGGTTGATGCGATCAAAGCAGCGATGCCAGAGCTACCAGTTGCTCGTCGCGCACGCTTTGAAGAAGCGCTTGGTTTGTCAGAATATGACGCTCGTATCTTGACTGGTAGTCGTCAAATTGCTGACTACTTCGAAGATGTGGTGGCTGAAATCGGTCAGCAAGATGCCAAAATGGCTGGCAACTGGGTAATGGGCGACTTGCTTGGCGCCCTGAACAAAGATGACACCGACATCATCGACTCTCCTATCAGCGCCAAACAATTGGCTGGCATGCTCAAGCGTATCAAAGATGACACACTATCTGGCAAACTGGCCAAGAAAGTCTTTAGTGCTCTATATGAGCGAGAAGGCGGCGATGGCGATGATGCAGCAGATAAAATCATCAAAGACAAAGGCCTTAAGCAAGAAACCGATACTGGCGCTATCAAAGCAATGGTAGAAGAAGTCATCGCAAAAAATGAAGCGATGGTCGAAGAGTATCGCGGTGGTAAAGAAAAAGCCTTTAACGGTCTGGTCGGTCAGGTCATGAAAGCCAGTCGCGGTAGTGCGAACCCACAGCAAGTGAACCAAATTCTAAAAGAATTATTGGGCTAACATTGGCTGCTAAGCGATTATACTGACTATGCTCGGCAGAATAATATTGTAGATTTTGGCTGCTATAAATAGCCCTTGCAATATACATAATTTTGCGTAAAATAGTCAGTCACTCGGGGCGTAGCGCAGTCTGGTAGCGCACTACACTGGGGGTGTAGTGGTCGCAGGTTCAAATCCTGCCGTTCCGACCAAACATAGTAGTAAAGAAAAAAGCCAATCATTGTTTTCAATGGTTGGCTTTTTTTTGTGCTTTATAAAGCGAATTAGTAGCTACCTCTCAATATATAGATAAGTTAAACTCAAGCTATTTAGTATAATTTTTCGAAAGGCTTGAATTATGAATATTTTACCTAAAGACTTTCTGTCTGTTGAGGATGTAGCAAAGTATTTTGAGGAAGTTGGCTATACTTATGATTTAGACATGAAATACGAATCTCAAAGATTACTCTTAGATATTTACGACTTGATCAACCAAAGTAAAATTGCAGCTGTTTTTCATCACTATGGAAAGATATCAAAGGAAATTGAGCTTTTTGACATAGCTGAGGATAGTAGAGGTAACCCTATCAAAATTCCATTGTATAAAGAAAATAATACTATGACAGCTGACGGCTACTTTTATATTGAAAAAGAATACTTAAAAGACTTACTGTTAAATGAAATGGACGTTAAAGTAGATAGATATATTGGCAAATATGGAGAGACTGTTTCTATATCAGAAGGCGAAAATATATTTTACCATTTAGATGATATTGTTAAGATTTCTATAAGAGATGTTCGTATTCCTAGACGTGAGTTAGACGCATTATTTGAGGAAAGACTAAGTCATATGGGTAAAATAGGAAATCATAAGATATTGCAAGGTAGCCCTAAAACAGACAAGCAAATTATCGACGAGCTTCAAGCTCAAATAATAAAGCTCAACTCTGAGAAAGAGAATTTAACATTACAATCAGAACAACGAGTAAGCACTTCGCTCGATGACGAACCAATACATCATAAAAGCGTGGGTTCTATGCAAGTATTAGTGACCACACTTATTAAGATGGCTGAATATGACAAAGCAGACTTAACCGATCCTTATGGAGAACTTAATAAGCTTATTCAAGCTAAGGCTGAGGCGTTAGGACTCTCTGTTAAAAAAGACTTCATTGCAAAATGGCTAAAGAAAGCTGATGAGGTTCTATAGAACTCTGCCATTTTCTATATAGAACTATCGAATAACCTTACTTCATAAACTAGCAACCATAAGCCGCAGCAATCAAGTTACGGTAAATTATGGAGCTAGATACATGAAACAGAAAAATCATATCCCAACTAAGCCAAAACAAAAGCTATCTCAATATCAGCCTAAATGGCAACTCTCTCTACTTAAAGCGGTAGTTAGCATCCTATTACCCTACCTGCTATCACCGCCTGATATCAGTATTCATATCGATCACATTAATATTATGTTTTAGCGCTAAAAAACTGAGCACTACCCTAGCCGATACTTGTCATCTATAGACTTTTATAGAGCGAACCGTTAGGGTAAATGCTACACCTTCACACTGGTTTATCCTATGTCCGAGCCTGTCAATCAGCCCACATCTAACTGCCTCATAGATGATGCACCTTGGGAACGTTACCGCCGACCTTATGTGCGAGATTTAGCTTATGTACTGGCGTGCCCCAATGTTTTGACGCAGTGGCTAGACTTTGTACCGCATCAGAACACACATACCGTTGCCGTGCATAGCGCACAATTTTGGCAGACGCAGTTTGAGGCGTATAAGCAACGATTAGTAGAGCTAGACACCACTGCCGCCTATCAAGAGCTGACTCGCTATTTACTCAAACGCCCAAGTCCCAATCGACTGGGTTTCCATTTTGAAGGTTTACTGTCATTTTGGTTAGAGGATGGGTTTGTGCGCAAGCTGCATCCGTATGAGACACTGGCTAGCAATGTGCAGCTCTATAATGGTAAGCAGACGACTGGTGAGCTTGATTTGATTTTATATAACCATGCAGAACAGCTGGTTGAACATTGGGAGCTAGCCATTAAGTTTTTTATGGGGTCAGCACCTTTTGAACCTGTGAACTGGGTTGGAATCAATTCCAATGATAATCTACAGCGCAAAATGACACACATGCAAACCAAGCAGTTTCGAGCGGTGTGGGTAGATACAGAAAATCATGGACAGGTAAAAATCGATAAGCGTTATGGCGTGATTAAAGGCCGATTCTTTTTACCGATTAACACAACTGGTTGCGGTGATGATGACTGGCCATATTGGCTAACGCCGAGCTTTCCGATGCATGAGTGGTGTGATAAGAGAGACATGGCAAGTCTTGGGACGATTGACACTACAGATTTGCGAGCCGCGCATTATATTGAATGGTTCACCAAGCGCGACTTTTATGATGGGCGAACTGCTTATGATGGTTGGCAGCAGCCGATAGTTTGGTCAGATAGCGAACTACCTAAAGCAGGTTTATATTTTGAAGGTAATCGACCAATCGTTATTTACCCAAGGCAGTCAGACCAACTCGATGAATAAATTTAGCTAACCTACACTTTTAAAATGATGCTACTTAGATAATGTTTTAGCCTTAACAATCGGACAGCTTTCACAGAATGCTTAATAACTCTCAATCACTTGCATTAGCTCATATCTAAGCATATCGGCACTCGGCATACGCTCAGCGTGAAAGCGCACCATCGCAATACCTGCACTGGCAAGCGCCTTATCTTTTTTGTCATCTGCTTTTTGACGCGCTTTGCTACTATGCGTCCAGTCATCAAGCTCGATAGCGACCAATGTAGTCTGAGCATCGACATCCACAATCACATAGTCAACGCTCTGACGGCAAATACGATTGAACCAAAAGCTACGCTCTGATGTCTCGCTACTATTGGCTTCAATGATCCGTGACAGCTGTACTTGGACAAATATGTGATACTCCGGCAGCGCATTTTTTAATTTATTAAAAAATATCACTTCCGTATCGGTCATGATTGGCATCGGCGCAAATGGCCAAATAGCCAACTCATCACCGCGCACAGGTTTTGGATCAGGCTCAACGACAGGGCGCTTCGTCAGTAGTGTTGGTAGCAGCTTCGGTAACGTAATCAGCCCTAAAAACCCAACGGCCAATATTAAAAATATAACACCAAACGACATGGTTCTACCTTATACAATATGAGAGTGATGGGCTACTTGTCATTATTAATAGCAATGAACAATGCACCGACCACGACAAGGCAACCTATATAGGCTGACAGGTTATACAACAACGGATTATAAAAATGGCGCTCATCTTAACTAAGGCGGCGCCAATCAGCAATCTATAAAACAAAAAACACGACAGTATTTGTCGTGTTTTTATATAGAGTAGATAAAAGCCGAATCCAGACCGTTAGAAACGCTCTAGCTTAACGCCAGTAAAGCACCCAAGCGCTGGTCGTATTTACTTTAGGGTCACTATTAATTTTATCTTTTAGTGCCAATGCTGCGACTTTGCCGCGTTCAGGCCCAACCACGACACGTACTCCACGACTAGTCGCACTTGTCTTGACTTGATAACCTGCTGCTCGGAATTTTTTCGCTAACTCATCCGCTTTGGCTTGGTCATTTGCTAAAGCTACTTGCACTCCAAAGCTACCCTTAGCGTCTGTTTCTTTGACTTCTTTACGCGCTTCACTCAGTTTTTGCTGCGCTTCACGTTTTGCATCGGCAGATTTCTTCGCCAGCGCTTCTTCTTGCTGGCGCTTCTTCTCACGCGCTTGTTCGGCTGCCGCCGCTTCACGCTCTAAACGCTGTACCTGTTTGCTCGATGGGATGGTGATACTTTGACCCAGTTGTAGCGCTGCCGATGGAGATAGGTTGTTGGCTTGAGCCAATACTTCTACAGGCATGTTATATTGTCTTGCTAGCTTTATGAGTCCATCACCTTTCTTAATTTGGTATTCAGAAGGCGATTTTGGTGGCTCATTTTTAGCCGCTTCCGCTGCTTCTCTTTTTCTCTCAGCCGCTGCTTGGGCTTCAGCCTGCTTTTTTGCTTCGGCTAGTTTCTCTGCCTCCGCTTGTTTTTTGCTCTCAGCAAGTTTTTTGGCAGCCGCTTGCTCTTTGATAGCAGTTTGCCTTTGAGCTTCTTGTTGCTCTTGAGCCGCTTTTTGCTTCTCGGATTCACTAGACTTGGTAGTATCAGTAGTAGACTGACTCTCCGTACGAGGCTGAACCGTTAGATCTGTAGTAACGTCTTTTGTAGACTCGGTACTGCTGGTTTCATCAGTAGCTGGCGCACTATTATTGACATATTGCTGGCTCTCAGCACGTGCCTTAGCCAATGCTTCTGCTTCTGCAACTTCCTGCTCTGTCAAAAACTCTTTTGCACGTTTTTCTTGCTCTGCAACGCGGGCTGCACGTTCTTTTTGCTTTTGCGCAAGGATACGTTTTTCTGTCTCGATATCAGTTGTGAGCGGCTGCGGAGATTCTTGCTCCGAGCTTGATTTATCAACCATCGCTGACATCGGCTCTGGTTGGTCGCTATCGCCAATCTGTTGCACCATGGCGTATAGCATCACGCTACCGCCGATAATCATCCCAATGCCCAATAAGGCTTGTCTCGAAAAGTTCATCCGTTTACGTCTCTTAGTTGGTAATAAGGTTGATTGAGCGGCGCAGCGACTATCTCAAAGCAGTATATCAAATTGCTTTAATCATAATCTCTTACCGCCAGTTACTGTCAGTTAATGGCATCAGAGTTCAAAATTTGTGCCGACCATCTTCTACCAGTCTGGCAAATCATTTTGATTATAAAGCATATTTTTCATGCTGTCTGCTATCAGGCTACGACTAAGATTAACATTAAACAGGCACTACTTTAACTTAAATTATCGTACGCTAAGGGCACTTAACGCTTCCCCAATCGTATGAAACGAGCCACATACGACAATAAGGTCTTGCGGTTGGCTCGCCTCTATCACTGCATGGGTCGCTGTATGCAAACCTTCAAACTCATATATATTGGTGCTATCGACATATTTAACCAAAACACCTTGCAGCTGTTCAGTAGTCGCGGCACGAGGGTAATCAATCTCAGCGACAAACCAATCACTAATCGGTAAGCCTGCTTGTGTTAAGCGCTGCACAACCTTATCAATATCTTTATCACCTAACATAGAAAATAGCATTTTTATCTTTGGTGTAGGGATATCTGTTGAGCTATCTTGATTATTTTGCTTGGCTACGTGCTGCTGCCAAAATGGTAATAGCTGCGCTAATAAGAACTCAACGCCTTGCTCATTATGCGCCACATCAAATAACCAATGGCGGCTATGGCTCTCACGATAATCGAAACGACCTGCCAGTTTGACAGTTCGTAACGCTTGCTCAATGGCATTGATATCAATATCTAATGGACTTGCTAATACTGCTGATAATGCATTGGCCGTGTTAGTTAACGATAACGCAGGACGTGGTAACTGTAAGGTAACCGCCGCATTGCTGTATTGCCAAGTCGTTGAATCAATATCGCGGTAGCTAAAATCTTGTCCTATTTGATAGCAAGTTGCCTGCTGGGTATCGATGGATTTTTGCACACTGGCTGGCATCTCAGTAGCACCATAAATCAGAGGAATGCCGTTGCGCAAGATACCTGCTTTTTCGCGGCCAATATCCTCGACATTGTCACCCAACCAGTCAACGTGATCGATACCAATATTGGTAATAACTGCCATATCAGGATCAATAATATTGACCACATCTAGGCGTCCACCCAGTCCCACTTCTAATACCCACACGTCACAATCTGCCTCAGCGAATATCAATAGCGCTGCTAGTGTGGTCATCTCAAAGAACGACAATGTCAAATCGCACTGTAAGCGTGCTGCTTCTACTTTGCTAAAAGCCTCAATCAGCGTCTGGTCGCTGACCATCTCGCCATTGATACGTACACGCTCGTTGAAGGCACTAAGATGTGGCGACTGGTATAGCGCTGTCTTGTAGCCTGCGGCTTTACACATTTCGGCAATGACAGCAGTTGTAGAGCCTTTGCCATTGGTACCTGCCACAGTAAATACGTAAGCGTCATCTTTAGCTGACTGCACTACGCCTAACGCTTCTGCAACAGGCAATACACGTGACAATCCCATATCGATTGCAGACACATGAATCTGCTGCATATAATCGAGCCACTCAGTTAGGCTAGCACTTTCATTAGGACTATGGGCATTAGGGCTACGAAGGTCAGATGTTAAAAGGTCAGACATGAATAAAACCTATATAAAATTTAATAAGAGATAAAAATATATGTGTTAGCTAAAACCAAAAATAGCACTTACCGTGCAATGACGATAAATGCTATTAGGGGTCTTGCATATGCAGTAGATGTTAGCACGCAGCTAAGTCATTATGCACTCAATAAATGATTCATTATACTGAGTCACCTACCTTATCGAGCATCTCATTTTACTGAGCATCTACATTTGGTACGCGGCATAGTTTTGCAAGTAGACGATAGATTGTATCAATTAGCTGATGACGATGTACTACTTCATCCACCACACCATGCTCTAATAAGAACTCAGCGCGCTGAAATGGCTCTTCTAACGTCTCGCGTACGGTCTGCTCGATTACACGCTTACCAGCAAAACCGATCATCGCTTTTGGTTCTGCTAGATGGATATCACCCAACATCGCCAATGATGCAGTTACGCCACCGTACACAGGATTAGTCAATACCACAATGTAAGGAATCCCAGCAATTCTTAGACGCTCAATCGCTGCTGCCGTGCGTGCCATTTGCATCAATGACAGTAGGCCTTCTTGCATACGTGCACCACCAGAGGCAGCAAAGCAAACCAAAGGTACTTTTTGCTCTAGCGCCTTTTCAGCTGCTTGAACGAAACGATCGCCAACGACTGAACCCATTGACCCACCCATAAAGCGGAAATCAAAAGCACAGGCGACGATATCAAGGTTACGCAGTTTGCCATACATCGCAACCAACGCCTCAGACTCACCTGTTTTTTCTTGTGCTTCACTCATACGCGCAGGATATGGCTTACTATCCACAAAGCTCAATGGATCTTTTGCCGTAAATTCTTGTCCTGTCTCGCCGTCTACTTGATCAAGTAACCAGTTCAAACGCTCACGAGCACTCATCGGTAAATGATGATCACAATGCGGGCACACATAACAGTTAAAAATCAGCGCTGTGTTGGTAATCATCGAATGACAATTGCTACACTTAGTTGACGGTTCAGTCTCTACCGCAGACAATGGCGCAGTCAAATGCTGCTTGATACCTGGGATAGGACGGTTAAACCATGACTGCCTATCCGTATTGCTGTTTGGCGCGGCTTTAGCAGTATTGTTATCGGGTTTTGTTATTGTATCAGTCATATTATTTGCCATCATAAAAGGCTTATTGACAAGTTTGCTCATTCGCTTGTCATTGAGAGTTTAATGGTTGTCTAAACAAAGCGTCTAACACAGTCATAACATGAGCAGTCATGCGACATACTGATAAATAAATCCCGTATGTCGGTAATTTGATTATGCGCTTGTTGATAGATAATGTATTTGCCAATCAAAATGACGAATAAATCACTGCTATCAGACACCATATAATAGTGATGTTAGTTTACACTCGTAAACTAATTTTAGCAAAGTCATTTAGTATTGTCTTCACGTAAAGCATTTGAGTAAAGTCTTTAGGTAAAAAATAGCTGCAATTTGACTTTGCCATTTCAAATAACTATTTCTTTAAGTAACTATCTCTTCAAGTAACAACAATATGAAAGCAATAGCTATTAGGCGCTTAAGCTGTCTAACGCTTCACGTAGCTCATCCATTTTTGCCATGATGTTTTGCTGTGCATTTGCAACCGCCGCGGTATCGTTGGCATCAATATCGGCAAAGTTCTGTACCAAGGCACTACCGACGATAACGCCATCTGCATGAGTACCGATCGCTTTTGCAGAAGCACCATCACGGATACCAAAGCCGACGCATACTGGCAAGTCTGTTTCTGCTTTGATTGCTTTAACTTGAGTTGCTACATCGTCAGTATCTAGCGTGGCTGAACCAGTCACACCTTTTAGTGATACATAATAAATATAGCCGCCACAATGAGTCAATACTTGCTCACGGCGCTCAGGTAAGGTGGTTGGTGATAGTAGAAAAATCTCATTCATGGAATGATCGGTCAAATGCTGAGTGAAACTACCCGCTTCTGCTGGTGGCAGATCTACCATCAATAAACCATCAACGCCTGACTGCTCGCATAGCGCCACAAAGTTATCATAGCCGATGATTTCAACAGGATTTAGATAACCCATTAGGATAATTGGCGTTTGCGTATCTGTCTGACGGAACTCTGCAACCATCTTCAATGCATCACGAGTACTAGTACCTGCTGCTAATGCACGCTCGCCAGCCAACGCTACAGTTGGACCATCTGCCATTGGGTCAGAGAATGGCAAACCGACTTCGATCATATCGGCGCCGTGTTTCACTAAGTCGTGCAATAGACCTACAGTAGTGGTCGGATTAGGATCGCCTGCCATAACATAAGGAATCAGGGCTTTTTTATTTTGTGACTTTAAGGTTTCAAAAGTGGTTTCAATTCTGGTCATAGTGGTCTCTTAATTATTAAATTCATATTGAAATAGTTTTCTAATATTTTTATCGCTTTCAGAAGTACAAACAAGTGTGAGCAGAACATTAATATTTGAATATTTAAATATAATTTTTGGCTTAAGCTTCTGATTAATAAAATCCCCCAGATGGGAAGCTATAATCTCTATATCTAAATGCTGACGTTCAAAGGTAGGAACTATCAGAACAAAATTAATCCTATTGCAAACGTCAAGCTGGCTAGACATAATTTGCAACTTTTTAAGGATCGAATTTTCCAATAATTTATAGCCAGTTTCGCTCAAGTACTCTAGGCTTACTAATTCTTCTCTTTCCCAATCGTCTACAGTTAAAAAGTCATAGAAATACTCTTGATTACTTTCTTCAACATGAAAGTAATTTTCTTCTAACCATCTGACGACCTGCTTACGTATATGAAAACCTTCTACCTTTTTTTGGATGTTGCTATTAATAGATGATTTTACAAAAATACTTTGAATATCCTTGATGGTTTCATCTTGAATATCAGTTTCGAGGTATTCTTTAGAATAGTCTAAGAAACTTCTAGTATGATAGATATAGAAATTTTCAACACCTGCTTCTTTGAATATTTCGGATACCAACTCTGGTCTAGCACCTATAGTCTTTTTGCCATGTGAATTTATGATTCGCATCCAATCTTCTTTCGTATCATCAGTAACAAAGATAGTGTTTTTCTTTTGATTTTCACGAGCAAACTCAATTATCTGTTTCCAAACGATAAGATCACCATAACCTTTCTTATAATTGAGTCCTTCAAAAGCATAATACTCTTCATCACTTTTTTTCTTTTGAGCTTCCAAAATATCTTCAAAGCTTGGTGGAATCTTATTCTTTGCTCTAAATTCTCCATCCTTATATATACTTTCCAAGACCTTTTGGTCTTTAGGAGGAGAACCTAAACTTCCCTTACTGACATTAAATAATTTCGTTAATTCAGTTAGAACCACATCTTCATCGATGTCATTAGTTAGTTTTTTAGCCTTAATCTCATCTAGCTCGTTAATAACACTGTCAGACAACTCTCTGAACCTTTCAATGAAGGTTGAGGTTTTAATCTCACTATGTCTCTTATCTAAATCTAGATCTTTGCATTTTTTTTCAATACTACTTATAGAATCTCTAATAGAATTTTTAATAGTTGATAAACTTGAGTTCTGCTCACCTAGCACGGTCAGTCTATTTCTATGGAACTCTAGACCTACTTGGTAAGGTATCAAACTCTATCTTCTATCTGTTGAATAATATTAAGAACTTCATCTCTTGACTCTATCTTATAGCGGTATAGGTTGAGAAGTACGTTTGTATCAAATACAAACGTACCTTCTTCCCATAGTTCCTTAAACTGCTCAGGTGTTGGTTGATAATAGCCTTTAAATAAACTTTCCATAACTACTACAACTCGATCCCTTCTGCTTTCATCACTGAATGCAGATCCTTATCACCGCGACCTGACATATTAACGATAATCGTCTGATCAGGAGTCATGGTTTTAGCCAGTTTCAATGCATAAGCAACGGCATGAGCAGTTTCAAGCGCAGGGATGATACCTTCTTTACGCGTGGCTTCATGGAAGCCTTCTAACGCTTCTTTGTCAGTACAGCCGACATACTCAACACGCTTCATATCTTTTAGGAAGCTATGCTCTGGTCCGACACCAGGATAATCAAGACCCGCTGAGATAGAGTGCGTCTCTTGAATCTGGCCATCATCATCTGCCATGAGGTAAGTACGGTTACCATGTAGCACACCGATACGACCAGCAGCCAATGGTGCTGAATGGCGACCTGACTCGATACCATCACCTGTTGCTTCAACACCATACATTTTAACGTCAGTATCGTTTAGGAAGTCAAAGAACAAACCAATCGCGTTTGAGCCACCACCGACACAAGCAACCAATGCATCAGGCATTTTACCTGTTTTTTCTAGATGCTGAATGCGTGCTTCTTTACCGATAATCGCTTGAAAATCACGAACCAATAGCGGATAAGGGTGCGGGCCTGCCACAGTACCGATAATGTAATAGGTGCTATCGACATTGGTCACCCAGTCACGCATGGCTTCGTTCATGGCGTCTTTGAGCGTGCGTGAGCCAGAAGTGACGGGCACAACTGTCGCACCAAGCAAGCGCATACGATAGACGTTCATTTTTTGACGCTCGACATCGTCAGCACCCATATAGACGATACATTCTAGACCTAAGCGTGCCGCAATTGTTGCCGTCGCTACGCCATGCTGTCCTGCACCAGTCTCAGCGATGATACGTTTTTTACCACACATTTTGGCAAGCAGTGCCTGACCAATGGTGTTGTTTACTTTATGCGCGCCTGTATGGTTTAGGTCTTCACGTTTGAAGTAAATTTGCGCACCGCCAATTTCATCACTCAAACGCTTAGCATGATACAGCGGCGTTGGACGACCGACATAATTGACCAAATCGTTATGATACTCTTCCCAGAATGCTGGGTCTGCTTTTACTTTGGTATAAAGCGTTTCTAGCTCTTCTAGAGCAGCCATTAGCGTCTCAGAGACAAAACGCCCCCCATGTACACCGAAATGACCGCGCGCATCAGGATACTGGTTAAAGTCCTGTACATTTTCAGGATTGGTAAAAGTATTAACCGATTGTGCGGTAGCAGATAAATCTTTGTTCTCGACATGACTCATGATAATTCCTACTGTAATAAGTGGTATTTTTTAGATAACTTTAGATAAATAGAGAGAAAATAATAAAAAGGATAACAATCTAATCAGATTCAAACAGAAAAATCGGAATAACGATCAACTAAGCAGATTACGTATAGCAAATAGCTTGATACAAACCCATTTAGATGGCGCCAGTGACCGTAGCGTTTTGCCATCGATCGCGCTTGACCGCTTTCATAAAGGCACGCATTTTGGCAGCGTCTTTTTTACCTTTATCAACCTCAATACCACCACTCACATCGACGCCATAAATCGGCAAATCTAATGTAGCGGCAACATTGTTGGCATCGAGTCCACCGGCCAAAACGATTGGCAGTGCGCTGTCATGTGGAATGAGACTCCAGTCAAAACGTGCGCCAGTACCGCCATACTTATGCTGATGATAAGCATCCAGTAAAATACTACTGGCACCTGCGGTCGCAAACTGGTTAATCTGAGCGCGGACACTATCGAGGGTATCTTGCTCTGTATTGATACGCAATGCTTTGATCCAGCGTTTATTGACCATACCTGCCAGCTGTTGGCATTGCTCAGGCGTTTCATCACCGTGGAACTGGATAATATCAAAAGAGACGTTATTTGCTAATTTGATCAGCTCATCTTTAGGCATATTGACCACTAACGCCACCACGCTGACAAAAGCAGGCACAGCAGCGCTCAGGGTTTGCGCTTGCTCTATCGTGACCGCACGTGGACTTGGCGGATAAAACACCAAACCCACTGCATCTGCACCTAGCTGTGCCGCAGTCTGTATATCACTACGCTGAGTAAACCCGCAAAACTTAACGTGCATTTTGTGACCTTGCGTTTCATGGTACTGAATATGACACCGATTATAGCGGCATCAGATAGGTTCAAGCTAAAGATAAATCGTTAGATGTGATGAGGTTTTGTTAACCAAACGGCAAAGCCATTGCATCCAAAAACTTATCCTAGCATACTTTTATCCTTAGTTTTGTTTATGATTGCGATTGATTAATATAGGGATACTTTGATGTCTAAGACTGCACAGACAGCCGCTACTGATACTGACGACCATGCTACTAGCAAAAATCCAGCACATTACTTGATGTGGTTTCGTCGTGACCTGCGTATCCATGACAATACCGCTTTAGCAGCGCTTTGCGAACGTGCAAAGGAAGACGACGCTTCAGTGTCTGCAATATTCTTTTTAACCCCTGAGCAGTGGCAAGTACACGATACGTCCCTTGTACAAGTTGATCATATTACTCGCACGCTACCTATTTTAGCAAAGGACTTGCAATCAAAACTGAACATCACCTTAACAGTACAACTCTGTCCAAGCTTTGCTGACTGTATAGAGGCGCTCACGACTTTATGCAACGACAATGACATTAGCTGCGTCATGGCCAATCACGAGTACGAAGGCAATGAGATTGATCGTGATGAACAGTTGAGCAAACAACTTTCAAAAAACGATATCGAGTTCGTGCGCTGGCATGACCAGTGCATTTTGCCACCGCAAAGCATTACGACCAACGATGGCGATAGCATGTATAAGGTCTTCACCCCATTTTATAAAAAATGGCGACATACATTGGATGTCAGCACCATCCAAATGCATGAAGCATCCGCAGTGGATAGTGATTATAAAATCAAACTACCATCATCGCAAACGTTTGCCAATACAATCGACGATATCAAAGCACTAAGTGAGAAAATACTCAGTGACTATCAGCAGACATTAGAAAAGAACGAGTCATTGCAACATATCGATATGATAGCTCAGCTTGATCAAGTAAGAGACGCCTATCCTGCAGGTGAGTCAGCCGCTTGCCAGCGTCTAGAGGCATTCGTCGATGATGATATCAATGATTACGATGTGAGCCGTGATGTTCCCCATCTGCACGCAACGAGTCAGCTATCGGCTTATCTCACTATAGGCTCTATCAGTCCTAGATTCTGCTATTTACAGGCGAGCAAAGCACAAGAGAAGCTACACGGTAATGACGGTGATAATGAAGACATCAATCGCTGGATAAGTGAGCTTGCGTGGCGAGACTTTTATCGTCATGTACTGGTCGAAAAACCAAACCTGATCCGTCATCAAGCGTATAAAGAAGAGACTGACACTAAGGTTAATTGGTCATATGACAACGATGATTTTAAGACATGGTACACTGGTAAGACAGGCGTGCCGCTCGTAGATGCAGCAATGCGTTGCCTAAATGCGACAGGGTTTATGCACAATCGCCTACGGATGGTCACGGCGATGTTTTTGACCAAAGACTTGCTGATTGATTGGCGCTTAGGTGAGCGCTACTTTATGCAGCAACTGATAGATGGCGATTTTGCGTCTAATAATGGCGGCTGGCAATGGAGCGCGTCGACAGGTACGGACTCAGCGCCCTACTTCCGTATTATGAATCCCTTTAGCCAAGCCAATACGCATGATCCTAAAGCTCTGTTCATTAAAACTTGGCTACCAGAGTTAAAAGATATTCCTAACAGTATCTTGCACAACGAAGATAAGATGCGTAAAGAACTGGCAAAAGGTAGTAAGTTTGCCGATGTCGACTATCCTGCGCCAATGGTCGAGCATAAATCAGTACGTAAGCTAGCTATTGCTGAGTTTAAAAAAGAGGCTTAGTTTTAGAAAACAACTGGCAGACTAGCCATTGGTAGTGACTGGCAATTGACATGCACCTGCACCCTGAGTGGTAACCGTCACTACCGCTCCCGTAAGTGCAAATAGCTGCTGCAACTGGGTTTGCGCATTTTGCAGTGCCATATTCATGACATCACCTCGGCAGGCACGTTCAAGCACTTCTTTTTTTGCCATGGTCTGTGCTTGCGCCAATATTTTAGGGTCGACTTGCATCATACCAAAAGCCCCTGTCTGCCAGTCATAAATCTCGATATCATCCAGATATACTGAAAATATCTCTGTGGGCGGCAAAGTAATATTGATTTGCGGCATAGTGGCAGCTGGTGAGTTGGGCTCAGCTACTTGCTCTTCATCCTCATTAGCTTGAGCAGGTTGCACTACTTGTACCATCTCAGGTGCCAGTGCACTCAGATCAACGCCTGCCTCTACGCGACCATGAGCGATAAACAATGCCTTTTGCTCATCTTGCCACAGTTTCATCCAACTCCCAGGTCGCTCGCTCGTAATCACTGTATCAACGCTGAATGCGACGGTATGTAAGCGATTTAACTGCTGAATTTGCGTAACCACCCCTTCGCGAGTAATAGTTTCTATCGGCGCTTCTTCTGGTTTGTTTTGCGCGCTATAAATAGTAAAGGCAATCGCTGCTAGACCGATAAGTAATATCACCCACGACATTGTAGCAATAGGACGTTTCGCAGGCTTTTGAGTGGCATTAGCGTTATTCATATCAGTATTATCCATAGAAGCTACCTTTATAATGTTACATCGTTTTTATAAGACTAATAGCATTGTAAAAACGGAACAGATGCTTATTCTATAAATGCGACTATTGTGCAGTAACTTCAAGTAATGGCTACCATTATTCTACATAACTTTATCCATAAACCTCTACGCAACCACCTCAATAAACTGTCTCTCAAATAAGCAGTGCTTTCGCTATAAAATCATACGAATAGCTCAACTATATACCTCTTATTGAACCCTTTGCGTCACGTTCGGTCTGAAAAGACAAAAAGTCATTGCGTCTTAGGCGAACTTTACCTAACATAGTCAGATTGTATGAATAAAATGTCAGTCTTAAAGCATTGATCAGGGTTTTGACCTGAATATATCGCATTTTTGGCATATTGATACATCAAATCAAATTTGCCTCTCTTTTATGAGAGTGGTTTTTACTGATGTGCTTTGTATATAAGCAGGTTGGTAACTAGGAAATACCCTAGATTATTGCTAAGTGATAAAGGTAAGCTTGCGGCGGCAATGAAACGATTAGCCATACGCTCAATATCCTACTATTTCTTATTTTTTTATCGTTGATAAGGTTACGCTTTATTTATGAAAGCCAGTCAATTTTTATTTGCCACACTAAAAGAAACCCCAAGTGACGCCGACATCGCCTCAAGCCAATTGATGGTGCGTGCTGGTCTTATCCGCAAGATTGCTTCTGGATTGTATATTTGGTTGCCTATGGGTCTGCGCGTCTTACAAAAGGTCGAACGCATTGTTCGTGAAGAGATGCAAAATGTCGGTGCACAAGAAGTGCTAATGCCAATGACTCAGCCTGCTGAGCTTTGGCAGACGACCGGACGTTTTGATGATTATGGTCCTGAGCTATTGCGCTTCAAAGACCGTCATGATCGCGACTTTGTACTTGGTCCAACGCACGAAGAAGTCATCACCAATCTAGCACAAGGCGAGCTGCGTAGTTATAAACAACTACCGATTACGTTCTTTCAAATTCAAGGTAAATTCCGTGATGAGATTCGTCCACGCTTCGGTGTGATGCGCGCTCGTGAATTCACCATGAAAGATGCTTACTCTTTCCATGTGGATCAAGCCTCATTGGCCAAGACTTACCATGATATGTATGACGCTTATACACGCATCTTTACCCGCTTGGGCTTAGATTTCCGTGCCGTACAAGCAGATACAGGCTCTATCGGTGGTTTTGCTTCACATGAGTTCCATGTCTTAGCAGATAGCGGCGAAGACGATATTGCGTTTTCGGACTCATCTGACTATGCAGCCAACGTAGAGCTAGCAGAATCTGTCAGCACTGCTGAGCGTCAACCGCCAAAAATGGAGCGTGAAGACGTTCTAACTGAAGGCATGACCAGCTGTAAAATGGTTGCTGAACACTTGGATATCCCGTTAGAAACGACGGTTAAAACCTTAATCGTTCATGGTCATACTGAGAATGATGAGCCACAACTGATTGCTATCGTATTGCGCGGTGATCATCAGCTCAACACTATCAAAGCTGAGAAAATCGAAGAAGCTAACGTACCATTGACATTAGCATCTGACGAAGAGCTAAAAGCGGCAGGTCTGCACAAAGGCTATATCGGCGTTAATTTAGATATGCCTGTATTCGTTGATCGTTCAGCAGCTGCGTTGTCAGATTTTGTTTGCGGTGCCAATGAAGTGAACAAACATACTATCGGTATGAACTGGGCACGTGATACTCGCATTACTCGCATCGTTGATGTGCGCAATGTACAAGAAGGCGACCCGTCTCCTGATGGTAAAGGCAGTCTAAAAATCAAACGCGGTATCGAAGTCGGTCATATCTTCCAGTTGGGTGATAAATACTCACAAGCGATGAACTGTACGGTTTCTGGCGAAGATGGCAAACCTGTTACTTTGATGATGGGCTGTTATGGTATTGGCGTTAGCCGTATCATTGCCGCTGCTATCGAGCAGAACAATGATGAAAACGGCATCATGTGGCCAAAAACGCCAACGGTTGATGATTCAATCGCTCCTTTTGAAGTCGCCATCATCCCGATGAAGTCTAAAGAAGAGACGGTCATGCAGACGGCAACCGCCCTGTATGAAGAGTTAAAAGCTCAAGGCATCAACGTGCTACTGGACGATCGTAACGAGCGCCCAGGCGTTAAGTTTGCTGATCTTGAGTTGATTGGTATACCGCATCGTATCGTCGTCTCTGATCGCAACTTGGCGGAAGACAAGTATGAGTACGTCAATCGCCGTGAAGCTGAAAAGCAAATGCTAAGCCGTGAAGAAGTCATGGCAAAAGTAAGCGGTAAATAGTTTTACGAGTAAAGACTATATAACAAAAAGCGCCTATCTCATCACGTGAGATAGGCGCTTTTTTATTGGCTTAAGATTGATGTATTTTTAGCAAGAACTTACTGGCGGATCAAACGGCTTGGCTTAGGCAATAAACCTATATCACTGACACGGCATGGATTGATATCGATACCACCGCGGCGCGTATACCATGCCCGTACCATTAGCTCGCTTGGCTGATAGTATTGGCTTAAATCAGCAAATATCTGCTCGACACACTGCTCATGAAAACCATTGTGCTGACGGAAGCTCAGTATATAGCGCAGCATATTTGCATTATTAAAAGGCTTATCAGTCGTTATCGAAACGGCCAATGTGCCCCAATCTGGTTGATTGGTCACTGGGCAATTACTACGCAGTAGATTGGAATAAAAAGTATAGGGCTGCATACCCTCATTTGCCACACTTTCATCGTCCGCCCCTACTCCGTTCTCACTCAGCAGCGACGCATCAGGATGTTCAGTTAACGCAACTTTATCCGTGCTATCTGCCAATACCTCATCAATGCAAATACCCTCAGGCTGAGCAATCAATAACGCTGTTTCGTTACCATCTAGATCATCGTTTAAACCGAATAACGCTACCTGTACGTCTGTTTGCAAACAAGCTGACAAGTCTTTCGCAATCAACGCTTGTACGTCATTCCAACTGGCGAATTCGGTAAAGTTAATACTATTCAAATATAACTTAAGCGATTTTGACTCCACGATAAACGGTGAGCTAGCAGGAATACTAAAGCGTGCAATCGCTACTTGCGAGATACCTTGCGGATTTAACCAAGATATCTCAAAAGCCTGCCACCAATCGACACCGACGGCTAGCTTGTCGTCATGCCAACCAATCGCATCACGTCCCATGCTGCGCGCAATCGGATATAGCGTCTCTGGGCTATACTCAGTTGGATAGTCTGTGGTTTGCTCGCCCAAGATACCGTGAATACTCATCTGTCTTCCTAATATTAAACCGTTTAAAATTTGCTCTAAATAATATACTTAGCGAATAATACGCACTACAAACGTACACGCGAGCCATTACTTAGCAAGCGATAAGCGATGGTATAAAATATCGCACAGAACACAAAAATGGCTGCCATCGAATACCAAACATTGACATCAGAATAGCCAAGAATACCGTAACGGAATGAGTTAACCATATAAACGATAGGATTCAGTAGCGAGATATTCTGCCAAAATGGCGATAAATTCTCCATCGAATAAAACACACCGCCAAGATAGGTCAATGGCGTCAATACAAAGCTTGGTATAATAGAGATATCATCAAACGAGCGTGCAAATACCGCATTGATAAAGCCGCCTAATGAAAACAAGATAGAGGTGCCAAGTACTGTAAATACAGTGACAAATAAATGCTCAATACCCAGATCGGTAAAGAACAGCGCCACTATCGAGACAATCACACCGATAGCCAGTCCACGGAAGATACCACCACTGATATAACCCATCAAAATAGCATGCTTGGATACTGGCGAGACCAAAAGCTCTTCGATACTAGACGTGAACTTAGCACTAAAGAAGCTTGAGACCACGTTAGAGTAACTGTTGGTAATGATCGACATCATAATCAAACCAGGCACGATAAACTGCATGTATGGCACGCCGCCCATCTCACCCACGCGCGAGCCAATCATCTTACCAAAGATGACAAAATACAAGCTCATCGTGATAACGGGTGGTAGTAATGTCTGCGGCCAGATACGTAAAATACGGCGCACTTCTTTGAACCAAATAGTACGAAACGCAATCCACTTCTTACTCAATGACATGGTTTTATTATGATCGATTAGTTCCTGACTCATAATCCCGCCTCCTTCATGCTATCTGCACTCTGAATGTTTTTGTCTACCAAGCGCATAAATAACTCTTCTAGTCGGTTGGCTTTATTGCGCATACTTGCCACACTGATACCTTTTTCAGACAACTGATCAAAGACACCGTTTAGTGACTCACCTTCTGTCAAGGTAACTTCTAGCGTTTGCTCGTCTGGTTGCGAGACCCCTGTAACTCCTGTCAGAGCCAACTGCTCAGTGAGCGGCGTATCCAAATCAAATACAAATGTCTCTACGGATAACTGCGCCAGTAGTTCCTTCATTTCTGTATTGATTCGAATCTCGCCGTGATCCAAGATCGCAATGCGTTTACACAATTGCTCAGCTTCTTCGAGATAATGAGTCGTCAGAATAATAGTGGTGTTTTCTTCGATATTAATCTGCTGCATAAACTCCCACATTGAGCGGCGAAGCTCGATATCGACACCCGCCGTTGGCTCATCAAGAATTAATAGCTTTGGCTTGTGAATTAATGCACGGGCAATCATCAAACGGCGTTTCATACCACCAGATAGTTCACGTGATTTACTATCCCGTTTATCCCATAATCCCAGCGCGGTTAACAGTCTCTTTGCGCGTGGTTTGGCTTCTTTTGCCGGAATACCAAAATAACCGGCTTGCGTAATCAGGATATCTTCGACTTTTTCGAACATATTAAAGTTAAATTCTTGCGGTACAACACCAAGGTATTGCTTGGCAATCGAAGGGTTCTCTAACAGATCTGTGCCGAAAATATGAACGCTACCGGTGGTTGGCTTAAACAATGAACTAATAATGCCAATCATGGTAGATTTGCCTGCGCCGTTTGGCCCAAGTAACGCAAAGAAACCACCTTGTGGTACCGTTAAATCAACCCCTTTTAATGCCGAAAACCCATTGTCATAGGTTTTGGATAAGTTTTTTATGGAGAGTGCTGGTGCATCAGACATGAAGACCTCTTTATTTGTTATCAATTTATATAAAATGCGATTTTAGAATAATAGGCCGTGTTGAACATTCGACTATCATTAGCATATAGGCAAAAGCCGTATAAGAATGTTCAACACACTCTACTATCTAAAGGTGACAATGTACGGTAATAAACGAACTAATCTCATAAAATGAGGCTACTAATGGCGAATTTCAACTGCCTTATATTCGAAGTACCATATTAATAATACTCATCATGAAAAAGCGCCTATCTCATCACTGAAATAGGCGCTTTATAGATAACTATCGCAAAAGCTTGGAAGGTAATCAACAAAGATTAGCTTGCTTCTGCAACCATATAATCTACAGCATTTTGAACTTCTTCATCAGGAATATCCGCGCCACCTTTAGCAGGCATCGCATTGAAACCATTGATAGCATGGGTATATAGCGTATCTTTACCTTTTGCGATACGTGGGCCCCAAGCGCCAGCATCACCAAAGATAGGAGAGCCTAGCAAGCCTGCTGTATGACAAGTATGACATACAGCATTATATACCGCTTTACCGTCACGAGGACCGTCGCCAGCAGCTGGGCCAGATGAGCGTGCCGTTACATCACAAGCTTCACCGTCTTCAAAACAGATATTGGCAACAGGCTGGATACGCGCAATCAGATTAGGATACAAAGCAATTAGCTTCTGTACTTGCGGCGTATCTTGTGGAATTGGCTCTTCATCAGCGGCAGGCGCTGCAGCAGCAGTTTCTTCGCCTTCTGCTGCAGCGGCTTCGTCAGTAGGCGCAGCACCATCTGTCGTATCTGCAGCAGCTTGGGTATCGTCACCTAGCGTTTCAGGAGCAGCTTCTACGACCTCTTGGCCTTCTGCTACGTCTGATGCAGTTACAGGAGTGTCTACAACATCTTCAGCTTGGCTCACCGCGATACTAGCGATTCCTAGAATGGCAGCTGCCGATAACATAACTACTTTTCTCATTCGTCACGTTCTCTTATTACGTATACAAGGACTAGCACGGCTCGGACATTCTGTCTGTCCTCCTTTGACGACCTCTAAGTCTTCAATAGCAGACAGCCATCCCGCGTGCCAGCGCACTTGCAATCGGTGATTATAAATATGAATTCTCCCCAACATTATAAGGGAAAAGGCAGGTAAATTGCCATGCTTGTTTAATGACTTGGCTGTTTTTTCTTAAAAAACCTCAATCGCGACTGTCATTTATTGGCTTTATGCTTTTTATTTGTTAGACTAAGCGGTCTTTATTTCTAGACACCTTATGCTAATTATCATGCGTATCTAAGCGTGACAGTCAGACATATCGTTATCATATGCGCTCGTAGCTCAGTTGGATAGAGTATCGGTCTCCGAAGCCGAGGGTCGTGGGTTCGATTCCCGCCGAGCGCACCAATCATTATGTTCCAACCTTGCTCTATCACTTCCTTAGCACTACCCTAAATAAACTGTCTATACTCATCAAACCTACACATTCAAAATGTTTGCGACTTTTCTGTGCTTGTATATTTCTAATGCTCTCATCTATATAGAACTTACTCTGCATCTTGTAAATTAACTGTTAGCTGAGCACGGCTAGGTATACGGTGATAATTAATCACTGGCACATCACCCAAACGGCGCTGACCTTCAGCAATCTTTTTATCAATCGTAATCATCGCAATTTTTTTGTCTTGTTTGCTAACGAGCAAATGATTGGCCTTACGTGTGACTCGATAATCAGCAAAATGCTGTTTTAATATCGCTGATGTTTTTTGCAGCGCATCATTCGGTGTTGCATTCTTTGATTTTATGCCGCTATGCTTTTCGCCTACTTTTGCACCGCGCGATTTTGCCACAAACCATAAAACTGCGATGACAGCGAACAATATGACAAGCCACCAAATTCCGTCTATCATAAGTAAAAACATCCATTATTAGCAAGGGTTGGCTCATGTTAGCAGAATTATCACCAGCGTTAATAGCAGAAGTAAAACTTGCAGCACAACTACTGGCGTCGAAACAGCGTATTTGCGTTTTGACTGGAGCTGGCATTTCAGCAGAAAGCGGCATCCCAACGTTTCGAGATAAGCAAACAGGACTGTGGGAGAACTATGGTGTCGAAGACTTGGCCACCCCTGAAGCGTTCACTCGTGATCCAAAGCTGGTGTGGTCATGGTATCAGTGGCGTCGGCAAATGGTCGCAGACAAAGCGCCAAATCCTGCCCATCATGCGTTGGCTCAGTGGCAGTATCATGCGCAAACCTCCGATCAGCAAGTGACACTCATCACCCAAAATGTCGATGATTTGCACGAGCAAGCTGGTAGCGCAGTGACTCACCTGCATGGTCATCTGTGGCGCAACCGCTGTGGTCAGTGTGAGACACCTTATCAAGACCAATCGAGAGCATCGTACGATAATCAAGGTGCTATGAGTTTTGATGAATCACTGCTTAGCTGTCCGCATTGCGACGGTTATATTAGACCAGATATTGTTTGGTTTGGCGAAGCTCTACCCGTACAGGCATGGCAGACTGCTGAAGAAGCTGCGGCTAATTGCGAAGTATTTATCAGTATCGGTACCTCAAGCTTGGTTTATCCTGCTGCTGGATTGGCACAATTAGCCAAACAGAATGGCGCGAAAGTTATTGAGATAAACCCTGATCCAACGCCAAATACTATCGTTGATATCACATTAGCAGAAAAGGCTGGAATCATTTTACCACTGCTTATAGCAGAGATTACTACTTTATAAACGTTGCTACTACTTATAGATATTACTGAATGAATGAGTGACAGACAATAAAAAAGGCTTAACGATTTATATAGACCGTTAAGCCTTTGCTACTAAAAACAAGCTCGTTGTAGCTTATTTCAATGCAAGATCAACTCTCGCCAAGTAAGCTTCTTTCAATTCATCACTGATAAATGCCGATTTAAACGAGTTTTTGACCAATGTAATAATATCGTCTTCCGTAATCGGTAGATTTTCATATAGGTTGATAAAGTTTTGATTCACGTAGCCTTTGAAATACGCAGGGTCGTCCGAGTTAACGCTAATATTCAGACCATAGTCTAAAAGCTCTTTGATATTGTGCTCTTTATAAGTCTCAAAGACTTTTAGCTCGATATTTGAGTTCGGGCAAACCGTCAGTGGCATTTGCTCATCTTTGAGTCTTTGCATCAACTCTGGACTTTTTATAGACTGCACACCATGATCGATTCTATTGATATTCAATAAATCTAGCGCTTCGTAGATGTACGAAAAGTCAGCTTCCTCGCCTGCATGAGCAACCAGCTTAAAGCCTTCTTTTTTGGCTTTTTGGAAGACTTCTTTGAATTTCGATGGTGGGTTGCCCAATTCTGATGAATCAAGACCAACACCGATAATGTCATCTTTATAGTCCAGTGCTTGCTCTAATGTCTCAAACGCTTCTTCTTGCGATAAATGACGCAAGAAACACATAATAATGCATGATGTAATACCGTATTTTGCTTTGGCATCTGCAAGCGCTTCTTTGATACCTGTGATGATCGCTTCAAAAGGCACGCCGCGTTCAGTATGCGTCTGCGGATCAAAGAATATCTCTGTGTGAATGACATTATCTTCAACACATCTAAGAATATATTCCCACGTCAAATCATAGAAATCATCTTTTGTGAGTAGGACGTTGGCACCCGCATAGTAGATATCTAAAAAGGTCTGCAGATTGGTGAAGTTATAGGCACTGCGTACATCTTCGATATTTTTATAAGGTATCTCTACGTTGTTCTTTTTGGCCAGTCTAAACATCAGCTCAGGCTCTAGCGAACCTTCGATATGTAGATGAAGTTCAGCTTTCGGTAATTTCTTTATTAATTCGATCATAGTATTCCAATAATGGTGTTATCGAGACGAGCCCTAGTAAATGTTGCACAGTAGGATAATCGAACTGTATACATAAGGCATTACCTGTCCCAGAAGAGTCATTTTAACACTAAAAGCATATCGCCTAAAACAAGACCTTTTGACCGTATAGATAAGCTACTTATAAAAGCAACCTTCTTAATACAACCGTATAAAGTGCAAATTACTTTAAAAATACGACTGTATCAGACAGCTCATTACCTTCTGGATCATGCTCTAAATGATAGTATTGACGTAACACTTGCCCCACTTCGTCTAGAAGTTCAGTCAAGCTCTCTTCTGTCTTTTGAGTAGCAATACCAGATACCGCCTTTTCACACATTGCATTCCATACCGTTGGACTAACGTGAGCGCTGATACCTCGGTCTGCGACAATCTCTAGTTTACGCTCGCATACATTGACATAGATCAAGACGCCCGTATTTTCTTCGGTATCCCAGACGCGATATTCGCTAAACAAATCAATCGCACGCTCACGGCAGTTCATGCGATAGGCTTCTTGGATAGGCAGATGGTTTTCTACAATCAAGAACACCTCACCACGATGCCCACGTTCGGCTCGTGTCACAGCATCTGTTAAACGCGCCTTAGATTCTGTTGTTAGCCATTTACTATGTAATAAAGGGACGAACAAAACTTGACGCCACCAGCGGGCAAAACTGGGGTTTGAAGCGTTGTCTTCTACCATTATATTATTTCCTCAAGTACGTCGTTTTCGATGGTTATGTAGAGTTTATCTTGTTTGAGTGTGTGGAATACTTACCACGAGCCACCTGCACCGCCGCCGCCGAAACCACCGCCGCCACCGCCAAAGCCGCCTCCTCCGAAACCACCACCGCCAAAGCCGCCTCCACTACCGCCGCCCATACCGGGTAAGAAAATCATGCCACCTCTGCGCCCACCTTTACCGCCGCCGCCTTTTCCACCGCCACCGCCGCGTGAGATCAAAAACATCCAGATGAATATTGCCATAATCAGCGTCATGAAGAAACCGCCGCCTAGTGCCATTGAACCTGCAAAAAACCCGCCAGCGGTAATAATAGAACCAAATACCCGGCCCAATATATTAGTAATAAAGCTACCAAAAATCATCGCCATGATAAATAAGAAAATAGGTGATGGCAGCTCGTCTGAGCTTTGCTGAGCAGTACGTTCTGCAGCTTGCGCATCAGCACGGGCTAAGACTTCAGGATCAGCAGTTAGGCGCGTTTTAAGCGCTTCAACGCCAGCGATTATCCCTGCACCATAGTTATTTTGCTTAAATAACGGTGTGATATCTTCTCGAATGACACGGTTAACCGCTGCATCTGGTAAGACACCTTCTAATCCATAACCCGTTAAGATATACATATCACGGTCATTGACAGCGACGACAATCAGCAGACCATCATCGATAGCTTCATCACCCAATTCCCACTTCTCAGCAACTTGCAATGCATAATCAAATATTGGTACGCCATTGGTAGTTGGTACGATAACCACCGCTGCTTGTGCTAATCCCTGCTGATAAATACTTCTAAGCTGCGCCTCTAGACGTAGCTTTTCTTGAGGATTTAAGATATTGACCTGATCAACGACTGGTTCATTAAGTATCAACTTATCAGCGTCAACACCCTCGGCACTGGAGCGTACAGGTGGCTGAGCGGTTGTTTGGGCATTGGCAGTACCATTTGCTGCGCTTTGGTTATCTGCATTTTGATTGATAGCGTCGTTGCCGAGCACTGCCCCATTGATAGCATCGTTATTTAATACAGCATCATTGATTGCTTCGTTAGACTCGCCTGCTTTAGCAACGGCCACCAACTCTTCGACACTACGGTTTTGCAGATCCGAGGTGCTATCTGTCGCCACCGCTGTATCATTGGGTGCAGCGTGCAATACAGGCACGCTGACGACACCTAACGTAAACAGTAATGCTGATAAGATTGCTTTTGAATTATTCATCTAATCTATACCACCTCAGATAACATCTTTACCAATTGATAGACTCTAACTAATCATCATTGAACCATTAGCTAAATGAACAGAGCTGCCTATGCCGCTCTGTCGTCACATTCATTCTAAATTTTATTCAGCAGACTTTTCTGTAGAGTCGCCAAAATTAACACTTGGTGCGGTTGAAATCGCCTCTTCATTGGCCACACTAAAGTTGGGCTTAGTATCCATCCCAAATACTTTTGCAGTGATGTTGGTTGGGAACTGACGTACCGTTGTATTGTATCCTTGCACTTCTTGGATGTAGCGGTTACGAGCCACAGCAATACGGTTCTCAGTACCTTCTAACTGCGCTTGTAAATCTTGAAACAGTGCATCTGATTTTAGATCTGGATAACGCTCAGATACCGCCATCAAACGTGATAATGCGCCTGTCATCTGCTCTTGCGCTGCTGCATAACGCTCCATCGCTTCTGGATCATTAAGCACTTCTGGCGTCACCGTGATACCGCCCGCACGTGAGCGAGCTTCTGCCACTTGGGTAAATACCTCTTGCTCTTGCTCGGCGTATTGCTGTACGACTTTGACTAAGTTTGGCACCAAATCAGAACGGCGCTGATACTGGTTGACCACTTCTGACCATGAAGCAGTGACCTGCTCATCTTGTGCCTGCAGGTTATTGTAGCCACAGCCGCTTAGACCAACCGTAGAAGTTGTCAATAAAGCGGCTAGCAACATCGGCTTCATAATAGATTTACGCGTCATTGTTGATTCTCCTAATAATGATAAATAACAAATATCCAGTACCACGTTTTTAATATTTTTAAGTTTTCTTGGTATTCATACGGCAGTCATACGCTCTATATATTGTATATCTGCGCATCACTCTATCAGCATGATATCAAAAGAAGTTGTCCTAATGATGGCGTTATATACGGCTTTTTACAATTGACCGTTACCAAAACACAACCGCATAGTGTCAACGATAACGCGTTCTTATCATGATAGATATAGAGCAAAAATCTAGCAGTCTAACGCAATCAGACTAAATGTTATAAAAGTACAAACAATTATTTATATATAATCCAAATCTTGCTAATGTATCTGCTAAATAAAATACGAATATATCTACCGTCTACAAAGAAATTTCTAGTAATTAGTACAAAAATATGGCAAATTGCAGTTACGTAGCCGTACGGTTTGAATACATTTGGTAGTGGACTTATAGTTTGATTAGTATTAGCGAGTTTTTAATTTCTTAATAAAAACATCAATTAACTGTCAAATTATCGCTAGATACTGTCAATTCGCCATACCAGTCATGCATTCATTCAAGACAGCTCATAGTAAGTTGAATGCCATCATGGTGATGGATATTTAATTATATAACCGCCTGTTTTATCCGCCGGTCAACTTATGACTCATCTGATGTATAACATGATGATAGAAGGCCGCAGTAGTTGAGGTTGTAGAATAATAGTAAACGCAGCTGATATTTATATTGTCAGTGATAAGCGCTATGCAAATAGTCCGTATTACTGACGAGATACGCGGGTAAATACAGACAACTACAGTCCATTCTTGGTGGCCCAGCACATGAGACTTAGACAACAAATAAGTCGATGCAGAGACTTTAACTGCTTAACTTAAATAAGTAAGTTAACCAGTTAGTTTACTCCTAGCAAACAGTGCCACCTTGAGACAGTACTAGGAACATAAATATGGAAGGTTTAGTTAACTTAGTAAATGGAATTATTTGGAGCCCAGCGCTGATTTATCTCTGCTTGGGTGCCGGTCTGTTCTATTCCATTATGACGCGCTTTGTACAAGTACGTCTATTCGGTGAGATGATCAAACTCCTATTCACTGGTAAATCTAGTGCACAGGGTATCTCATCATTTCAGGCACTTGCCGTCTCACTCGCCGGTCGTGTGGGTATGGGTAACATCGCTGGGGTAGCTGCTGCTATCGGCTTCGGTGGCCCAGGTGCCGTATTCTGGATGTGGATCGTAGCCTTCCTAGGCGCATCTACAGCCTATGTCGAATCTACTCTTGCTCAGATTTACAAAGAAAAAGATGTGGTAACTGGCGAGTATCGCGGTGGCCCAGCTTATTACTTTGAACGTGCCCTTGGTCAAAAGTGGTACGGTATCCTCTTCGCAATCGCTTCTATTTTATCATGTGGTATGTTCTTACCTGGTGTACAGGCGAACGGTGTTATCAGTGCATTTGCACAGGTAATGGGCGAAGGTACGATCATGAACGTTGCAGGCCTAGAAGTTGGCTCTATGCGTTTGGTCGGCTTGGCTATCATCTTAGTCGTGCTAGGTATCATCATCTTTGGTGGTATTAAGCGTATTGCAACCTTTACTGAGTTTGCAGTACCTTTTATGGCTTTAGGTTATATTGCCTTAGCGCTAATCATCATGTTCAGCAACTTCAGCTTGATTCCAGATGTATTTGGTATGATCGTTGGTGATGCATTCACTGCACAAGCAGGTTTTGGTGCTGCTATCGGTTGGGGTGTGAAACGTGGTATCTACTCTAACGAAGCTGGTCAGGGTACAGGGCCTCACGCTGCTGCTGCTGCTGAAGTTGAGCATCCATCACAGCAGGGTCTCGTTCAGGCATTCTCAGTATATGTTGATACGTTACTAGTATGTTCTGCTACTGCATTCATGATCTTGTCTACTGGTATGTACAACATTCAAGGTACGCTACCAGATGGCCAGTTCATCGTACAGAACGTTGCTGCTACTACTGAAATCAATGCTCCTGCGTTCACGCAAATGGCAATGGAATCTGTATACGGTACGTTTGGTAATGCCTTTATCGCAATCGCTGTATTCTTCTTTGCCTTTACAACAATTCTGGCTTACTACTACATCGCTGAAGTAAACGTCGCTTACTTAACACGTTTTCTTGGTCGTAGTGCGAACAGAACTGGTCTATTCCTAGTGAAAGTGCTTATCATGGCGATGGTTGCTTATGGTGGTCTAAACTCAGCTGGTTATATCTGGGCAATCGGTGATATCGGTGTTGGTCTTATGGCTTGGCTTAACATTGTTGGTATTCTTGTCATCTTCATCGTGGCTCGTCCAACCCTTACTATGCTTAAAGACTATGAAGCTCAGCGTAAAGCTGGCGTAACTCGCTATAGCTTTGACCCTGCTAAATTCGGTATCAAAAACGCACCTTATTGGGAAGAGCGTCATCTAGCACAGCAAAAAAGCATGAACGCTGATCCATTACGTAAAGATAAAGTGTAAGTCGATTTAGATTTAGTAAGGTTACTACTTAATCTTATTGAATGAATAAAAAGCCCGAGACTATAGTCTCGGGCTTTTTTGTTTGGATGTTTTTCTACACCGCTACAGAATAGCTTACCGAAAAAACATCGAAGCCCACGTTCATACGAGCTGATTTAATACCTTAAAATCACCCTTTTATCTTCTAAGGTTAATCTGCATTCGAAACAACATATAACTGACATTTTGTATTTTGCTTGTCTTCTTTACAGAGCTTACTTTGGCATTTTATAACCCTATACTGATTAGGTAGCTCTACCGATATACTTAACCAAGAGCGTATATCATCGCTTCAATTTTTGCGCCTTAACTTCCTTACTCTTAATTTTCGCGTTCTTAATTCATCGACATAAAAAAGCCTAGCGCGATGGCTAGGCTTTCTTTAACTTATAGATTATGAATCCACGCGTTAATAAATAGCTTATTCAGGCATTAATACTGCATCGATAGTGTGGACCACACCATTGGTTGCCATGATATCTGTACCAGTAATATTTGCTGTATTACCAGTAGCATCAGTAATCACGTTATCTTCACTGATAGTAATGGTTTTACCGTTCGCTGTTTCGATTTCAGTACCGTATGGGATGTCAGCCGCTTTAACTTCCATCGCTAACACATGGTAAGGAAGAACCGTTTTTAGCAAGTCTGTATTGGCCAATAACTCTTCTTTAGTTACGCCTAGTTTTTCTAGTACTGGAGCAAACGCATCATCAGTTGGAGCAAATACAGTATGCTTAGTTTCTTCCATTAGCATAGTATCAAGACCAGCAGCCTGTAGCGCAGCGGTTAAGATAGTTAAGTTTTCGTTTTCTGCTGCGATTTCAGCGATAGTTTGAGTCGCTTCCATGTCCATTTCGGCCATTGGCTCTGCTTCAACAGCTTCTGTCTCAACAACTGGCTCAACTGCCATTTCTTCAGTCGCTTCTGGTTCAGTTGGCTCTGCAACAGTCTCAGTATCGTTACACGCTGCTAGTGACATGGCTGCGGTTACAACTGCGATAGATAACAAGTTCTTCTTTAACATAGGTAATTCCTTTTTGGATAAATAATTGATTAAGGGATTTATTTAAATTAATAACTTTCGATAAATATAATGGTGACCAATGATTGATAAATGTATCAATTACTTAGTCATACTATTTAGTCCGTTATATTGATAGTTCTCAGTCTAACTGTTTAATTTTCAAATGGTATTTACTTAGGTAGCAACACTGTATCAATCACGTATATAGCATTGTTTGCTTGTATATCAGTTATTGCGATATTTGAGACAAAATGATGTGGATTAACTATTTTCGGATTTTTATTTAAAAAATTCCAACCTAAATAGGAACTTATATAGATAAAGCTCTAAAGTCTAAAACAGCCGTTGTCTGATAATGAAATCATCACAAACAATGGCTGCTTAGTCTTACAATAAATACAGTGGGTATGCCTCAGTTAATACTTATTTAGGCAACAATACTCTATCAATTACATGGACGACACCATTGTTGGCAGCGATATCAGTCTTCACGATATTCGTTGTGCGACCATTCTCATCCATCAATTTGCCTTCTTTGGTTACCATCAACGTATCTTTGCTAGCGGTCATTACGTTGCCAGGCTTCACGTCTTTGGCATACATAGCCATATCACCAGCGACTACGTGATAACCCAATACTTTGGTCAATAGTGGCTTATTAGCAAATAACTGCGCTTTGGTCATACCTGTTTCTTGCAATGCTTGCATAAAGGCGGCATTGGTCGGTGCAAATACCGTATAGTGGGCGTTAGGATCAGACAACATATCGACTAGACCTGCTGCTTGTACCGCTTCTACCAATACTGAGAAATCAGGATTGCTTTGCGCAATTTGTACAACATTCATTTTAGCCATACTCTGACTGTGCATTGGTGCTTTCATATCGCCCGTCTTCGCTGGCATCATATTATTACAAGCACTTAGACCTGCGATTGAGATAGCCAATGTACCGATGGTGGCAATTTTAGTAAGTTTCATAACATTTTCCTTAATGATTTGAATTTCTTTGACGTTGGTATTGTTTCAACTATGATATTACTGTCTTATAGATCGTCTTGCCTGCTAATGCCATTTGCTCACCATACCGTACTGCTAATACCGATACTTTTGGTACCAGTTGCTGCTAATAAATGAGCCTATATTTATAAGTAGGACTTACTAAGACCTTGTATTTCTGAAATTAAATTAACATGTAAGCAATCTTTATCAACCTGCCTTTGCGCAATTTTTTGTGGTATGGATGTAAATTCTGTCTGACTTCTGAGCATTCCCGTTGGTTTTCATTTGCAAAAGAAAAGCTTTATGTAAGCCCCTAGCGAAATGATATTCATTTGTGCGTATCTGCTTTATGAAATAGACTCTAATACCTTACTTTACCACTTAGCTCTCCTCCTATTTATCTATTGCCAAAGAGGAATATGCAGTATCCCTATGTAGCAAACTTTTCATGCTAAAATAATGCAAATTTGCGGTCCTCTTCGTGAGACTCTGCACGCTACTGGTTTGTTATTCCTTCTTTTTTTAATAATTACGATATAAGCAGCACACCTATGATTCCAACGACGACCTCACCAACTGATTCTCATACCGATACCGCCTCTAGTTCCTCATCCGCTAATGACTTTATATTAACGCCGCCTGCTGTGTTTCCGTTTAAGGAGCAGCAGCTAACCGCTCGTGCCCGTATTACTGAGCAGATGGCATCACGCATTTTGATGTTAGACGGTGCGATGGGTACGCAGATTCAGACTTATAAACTAGAAGAAGCGGATTATCGTGGTGAGCGCTTTGCTGATATTGACCAAGATGTACGCGGCAACAACGACTTGCTGGTACTGACTCAGCCGCACATGATTAAAGACATTCATCACGATCATCTGCTAGCGGGCGCTGATATCATCGAGACCAATACATTTAACGGTACGCGTCTGTCGATGGCTGACTATGATATGCAGTATCTAGTGCCAGAACTAAATAGGACAGCGGCCAAGATTGCTCGAGAAGCGGCGGATGAATTTACCGCAAAAACGCCTGAAAAACCGCGCTTCGTTGCAGGCGTCGTGGGTCCGACTTCGCGTACGTGTTCGCTATCGCCTGATGTCAATGATCCTGCGTTTCGTAATATTACCTTTGATGAGTTGGTACTCAACTACCGTGAGGCGACCTTATGCCTGATAGAAGGCGGCGTCGATATCATTTTGATTGAGACGATCTTTGATACGCTAAATGCCAAAGCGGCGATATTTGCGATCACTGGTGTGTTTGACGATATTGGCTTTGAATTGCCAATTATGATTTCGGGTACGATTACCGACGCGTCAGGTCGCACGCTATCTGGTCAAACGGCCGAGGCATTTTATAACTCTATCCGCCATGCCAAGCCTCTATCTGTTGGCTTTAACTGTGCGCTAGGTGCTGATGCGCTGCGTCCACATATTCAGACATTGTCAAACATCGCTGATACTTACGTCTCTGCGCATCCAAACGCTGGTCTGCCCAATGAGTTTGGTGAGTATGATGAAACCGCTGAAGAAACGGCTGCCCTACTTGAAGGTTTTGCCAAAGCAGGTATCTTAAACATTGTCGGCGGCTGCTGTGGTACGACGCCTGAGCACATCCGTCAAATTGCTAAAGTTGTGGCAAACTATCCACCGCGAGTTATCCCTGAGATAGCACCTGCCTGCCGACTATCAGGTCTAGAGCCATTTACCATCAATTCTGATAGTCTGTTTGTCAATGTCGGTGAGCGTACTAACGTCACAGGCTCTAAAAAATTCTTACGTTTGATTAAAACCGAAGCCTATACCGAAGCACTCGATGTCGCTCGCGATCAGGTCGAAGGTGGCGCGCAGATCGTTGATATCAATATGGACGAAGGCATGCTCGACTCCAAGCAGGCGATGATTCACTTCGTCAACTTGGTCTCAGGCGAACCAGATATCAGCCGTGTGCCACTGATGATTGACTCATCTAAATGGGACATTATCGAAGAAGGCCTAAAGCGTACGCAGGGTAAATCTGTCGTCAACTCTATCTCATTAAAAGAAGGTCATGCTGAGTTCGTTGAGCGTGCCAAATTATGCATGCGTTATGGTGCCGCGATTATAGTCATGGCATTTGATGAAGACGGACAGGCTGACACTTACGAGCGCAAGATTGAGATATCTAAGCGCAGCTACGATGTATTGGTTAATGAAGTGGGCTTCCCTAGCGAGGACATTATCTTTGACCCAAATATCTTTGCCGTTGCCACGGGTATCACCGAGCACAATAACTACGGCGCTGACTTTATCAATGCCACACGCTGGATTACGGAAAATCTACCAAATGCCATGGTCTCGGGCGGCGTATCCAACGTATCGTTTAGTTTCCGTGGTAACCCGATCCGTGAAGCGATCAACTCCGTATTCTTATACCACGCGATCAAAAATGGCCTGACCATGGGTATCGTCAACCCAGCCATGCTTGAGCTGTACGATGATATTCCAAAGGAAGCCCGTGACGCTATCGAAGACGTCATGCTCAACCGCAATCAAGGTGAGACTGGTCAAGATGCGACTGAGCGTCTGATGACCGTCGCTGAAAACTACCAAGATGGCGGCAAGAAAAAAGACAGCACCGTCGATATGAGCTGGCGCGAAGGTACGGTAGAAGAACGTATCGCCCACGCACTGGTCAAAGGCGTGACGACTTTTATCGAAGCGGATACCAAAGAAGCATGGGAGAAGTACCCTAAACCGCTAGAAGTAATCGAAGGGCCACTCATGGACGGTATGAATATCGTCGGTGACCTATTCGGTGCCGGTAAAATGTTCCTACCACAAGTCGTGAAATCTGCCCGCGTGATGAAGCAATCCGTCGCATGGCTAAACCCATATATCGAAGCGGAAAAAGTCGAAGGCGAAGTCAAAGGTAAAATCCTAATGGCAACCGTCAAAGGCGACGTGCATGATATCGGCAAAAACATCGTCGGCGTGGTACTCGGCTGTAACGGCTATGATATCGTCGATTTGGGCGTCATGGTGCCATGTGAAAAAATCCTCGATACTGCCATCGCAGAAAAAGTTGACATCATCGGTCTGTCTGGTCTGATTACCCCAAGTCTCGATGAGATGGTCTATGTCGCCAAGCAAATGCAAGAGCGCGGCATGACATTACCACTGATGATCGGCGGTGCAACGACGTCGAAAGCGCATACTGCCGTCAAGGTCGAGCCGCAATATCAAAACGATGGCGTCATCTATGTATCGGACGCTTCGCGCTCAGTAGGCGTGGTGACCAAATTGCTATCAAAAGAACATCGTCAAGCGCTCATCGATGAAACCCGTGAAGAATATGTCAAGGTACGTGAGCGTCTGGCTAAGCGTCAACCAAAAGCTGCCAAAGTCACCTATGCCGAATCGGTCAAGATTGGCTTTCAGTATGATTGGAAAAACTATGTGCCACCAGTGCCAAATAAGCTAGGACAAGTCATATTGGATGACTATCCAATCGCGAATCTGCTGCCTTATATTGACTGGACACCGTTCTTTATCTCTTGGGGTCTGACTGGTAAATACCCGAAAATCTTGCAAGATGACGTCGTTGGCGAAGCGGCGCGTGATCTGTTTGAAAATGCTGAAGAGCTGCTACAGAAGATGATTGAGGAAAAATCAATCGTAGCTAAAGGGGTGTTTAAACTGATGCCTGCACGCCGTACTGGATCGGACACGGTAACTGTGTATGATAATGACCCAAAAAATGGTGGCAGCCCAACGTATCAGTTTGAGCACTTACGTCAGCAAAGCGACAAGGCAAGCGGCAAGCCAAACTTTAGCTTGGCTGACTTTATCTCGCCATCAGAGACACATACCGATCACTTAGGCGGCTTTACCGTCTCAATCGTCGGTACAGAAGCACTCGCTGAGCAATATAAAGCAGCAGGCGATGACTATAATGCCATCATGGTACAGGCGCTGTCTGACCGCTTAGCCGAAGCGTTTGCCGAGCATCTACACGAGCTAATTCGTAAAGAATATTGGGGCTACCAACCGACCGAGTCACTCACCAATGATGAGATGATTAAAGAAAAATACGTCGGCATCCGCCCTGCACCTGGCTACCCTGCCTGTCCTGAGCACACCGAAAAAGGCAAATTGTTTGATTGGCTTGGTACGGTAGATGCGATTGGTACGACGTTGACCGAAAGCTATGCGATGTGGCCTGCGTCATCGGTCAGCGGATTCTATTACTCGCATCCTGATAGTGAGTATTTCAATGTCGGTAAAATCAGCCGTGATCAGTTAGAAAGTTATGCTGAACGTAAAGGCTGGGATATGAAAACAGCTGAGAAGTGGTTAAACCCGAATTTATAGTAGATTGACTAATGCAATTATAGAAACCTAATAGTTCTTTTTTGGCTTACTTATTTAATATGAGTAAGCCATTTTTTATGGCATTCTATTTTGCCTACCCTCAGCAAACTTATCGCTACGTTCATAGCAAAATACTTTTATCATTTACTGACAAGAACCATGCTAGATTATTGTCTACTTTATTATTTTGAGACAGGCTATGAATCAGATTGCATTACTTTCTAGTTGGATTGGCAAAACTTTTGCAATTTGGGCATTGGTCAGTGCTGTTTTGGGATTTATTTTTCCTGAGTTTTTTGCCTCGTTGGCTTTTTTGATCGTTCCTATACTTGGCATCATTATGTTTGGGATGGGCATGACGCTCAAAACGGAAGATTTCCTAGAGATTGTCAAACGCCCCAAGCCTGTACTGGTTGGACTATTAGCACAATTCACGCTAATGCCTCTCATTGCTTACTTGTTGACAGTGATTTTCAACCTTGATCCTTTAATAGCAGTCGGTGTTATTTTGGTTGGTTGTTGCCCGGGCGGCACGTCGAGTAACGTGATTACGTTCTTAGCCAAAGGTGATGTGGCATTGAGTGTGGCGATTACCTCTATCTCTACCCTGCTTGCGCCTTTTCTGACCCCGATTCTATTAAATGTGTTTGCTGGTCAGCTCATTGATATCAACCTAGCCAGTATGATGATGACCATTACTAAGATTGTCATTTTACCGATACTGCTAGGCGTCGTCTTTCATAAGTTT
This sequence comes from Psychrobacter sp. JCM 18900, assembly GCF_904846625.1. Classification (GTDB taxonomy): domain Bacteria; phylum Pseudomonadota; class Gammaproteobacteria; order Pseudomonadales; family Moraxellaceae; genus Psychrobacter. Next base: position 43,351 of record NZ_CAJHBL010000007.1, on the reverse strand, counting down.
TTGGGTAAAAAAATCGAGTTCGTCACTGAGGTATTACCGATGGTGTCGGTATTGGGTATTTCTATTATCATCGCGGCAGTGGTTGCCGTGTCTAAAGCAACCATCTTAGATAGTGGTGCTATCGTCTTTATCGTCGTTGCCTTGCACAATATGACGGGTTATACCTTGGGATATGTAATCGCTCGCTTGTCTGGATTTACGGAGAAACAACGCCGCGCGATTATGGTAGAAGTGGGTATGCAAAACTCTGGTCTAGGCGCTGCCCTTGCAGCGACTTATTTCAATCCTGTCGCGGCCTTACCTAGTGCAATATTTAGTGTCTGGCATAACTTTAGCGGTGCGTTGGTTGCGAATATTTTTGCTAAGAGAGATGGTAAGTAGAAGTTTTATTAGTTGTATGCTAGTTGTGATTGGTGATGATTACTTAAAGAGTGATATTGAGAACGAAAATTAAAGTGTGGACGTGATCAGGTAAAATACATAAGATCAATAATGGAAAACACCATCAAGGATAGATTATGAATGAATTCGAAAAAATAATAGTAGATTCTACAAAAGATGGTACTTTCTTAGATGTCTTATATGAAGAATATCGTAAGCACATAGGTGACGATGATGAGTTAATCCGGACTTTAGTCGAATTACACAACCAAGAAAAAATAAATATTATTTCTGAGTTTGGTTTACTCAGGAATGAAGCCTCTAGTTCAAACTTCTTTATAATACGTAACATATTTAGAAGCTTATTGCCTTTATTAAACGTGCCAGTAGAGGAAGTCAAAAGCTGTGTGAAACAACTCACTATCGAAGCAGGTAATGACATGGCATCACATGATTTAATTTTACCATTCATTGAATTTTGTTCTGCTGATATTGAAAGAGTAGAATCACTACTTGAACAGGAACTAAAAATAACTGATGATGATTTTGACTATATTTCAACAGCTCTTATCAGTGGTTATAAAATAAATAAGAGAACCTATTTTAATAAAGCAGTACAATTATTGAATCATAGGAATCCAATCATAGTTCAAAGAGTAATATTTGCACTAAGTAGATTTAATTATAATGAAGAACCCGAACTGGCGGCCACTGTAGTAAAGGAGATAATAACTTGCACGGAAAGTATTGAAGATGAACAAATATTATCGACTGCTATAAACACTTTAATTACTTTGCTAGCTGATTATGAAGATCTCGAACCCGACATTATAGAGTTTTTCGAACGTAATATTGGCAATAACGATCCTGACTTTATATTTAGAATTGCACAGCAGTTGAACTATCGTCATGCTAACCTCTCAGAAAATATACAAAGATTACTACTTAGCTTTTTTAAAGATATAAATATTGATTGGAAGGGTGTTATCAATCAAATTGATTTATACATATACAAAAAAATATCAGAGTTGGATGCTATAAATATTGCCGAACTTTTCGAATACATACTAAGTAACAATTCCAACTCATTAGACGTAGGGGTTCTGACTAATTCTTTACGAAGGCTTCGAGAAAAAGAATATGAAGAAGTGCTTTCTAGCATTTTTACGAGATGGCTACTTAAAAGAGAAATGATATATTGTGTATCGGCTGTCAAATTAGTTAAAACTTCAACTACTGATCAAATAAAGATAGGTTTTGATACAGGGCAGGTTAAAGTAGAGGATTTAATGTATCTTGTAAATAAGGCTATTGGTTGGTTTAGTCTACAACCATCAACTTCCTTAAGTCTTATTTTATCGGTTATACCATTGTCTACAGAGAGTCAGATACAGTTAATCGGAAATAAGACCTTCGAGTTTATTGCTCTAAATTACCCGTCTCAAACTAAAGCCTTCTTACAAGAATATTTAGACTCTTCAGACAAAAATATCGTGAATTTCAGTGAGAGTCTTATTCAGCAATTAGACAGCTTTCTTGAAGAATTTAATAAACTTTATAAGATAAAAGAGCTTAGACCTAGTACAAGACAGAGAAACGAATATGCAAACTATCAACAAAAATTATTTAATGAAGCTATGGCAAAGCCAATAGAAAACTCGCTAATGGATATGTTTTTTCCAAACAAGAAAATCACTCTTTACGGAAACAAATTTATTCATAAGCACAAGGATTCCAATGGTGAAATAGTGAGACAGGTTATGCCTTTTAGTAAAATGTCCCATAGTATAGACTTTCCAAGTCTAGCTAACTTAACTCCTCATACGCAAGAATACTTTTTGAGATTATTAAAAGTTGAGGAGCTAGCAAATGAAACTAATCCTTAAAGAGTATTTAGCTTCACTAAACGAGAGAGATGAACTTGACGCTATCCTACCTGATCTATTGAGTCAGATGGGTTTAGTCGTTTTTAGTACTCCACGCCGTGGAATTAAAGAGTATGGTGTAGATATTGCTGCTGTAGGTTCAATCGGTGGTGAACAAGAGAAAGTATACCTTTTGTCTGTAAAAGCTGGAAATTTAACTAGAGAGACATGGAATGGTTCATCTAATCAAGTGTTACGCCCTTCTCTAGATGAAATTTTAGATTCTTACATACCTGCGAGAGTTCCTCCTGAGCATAAAGATAAGCCAATAGAAATTTGTCTTTGCTTTGGAGGGGAAGTACATTCAGGTATTCGTCAAGAAGTTACAGGTTATACCAGTCGTAATAGTACGAGTAATATTCAATTTTCAGAGTGGAATGGCGACAAAATTGCTGAGTTTATACTTCAATACTTCTTCAATGAAGAGTTAGCACCAGAAAAATATAGACGCTTACTGCGTAAGTCTATTGCAATGTTAGACGAGCCTGATGTTTCAATTCAATATTACAAGAGTCTAGTTAACGAGTTATGTAGTCAAGAACTTGACGATAAGAAATCTGTTATTGCTGTGCTACGACAGCTGAACATATATACATGGATGCTTTTTGCATGGTCAAGAGATGTAGGGAATTTAGAATCTGCTTATATTTGTTCAGAGTATGTCCTACTAAAGGCATGGGATATTAGTAAGTCCTTTCTTCAAATGAGAGGCAAAAATACTGAAGTCATTAATCATCTTATTTATAAATTAATTAATTTACAACTGACCGTAGCAGATTTCTACTTCGAGAAAATTGTTGTACCGTCCGCTAATACATACTTAGGGTTATCATCGATGGTAGCGCCATCATGTGCTGTAGATGTTAATTTAAAATTGTTTGATTTGTTAGGTCGATTATCATTAAGAGGGATTTGGACTTATAATCAATATTGCTTACTAATAAATCAAAATGAAGCAGAAGAAAATTTGAGAGCATTCGAAACTCAATATCATAAAACTTGTAACCTGATTATGTCTATGATAGACAATAACAGCATCCTGTTGACTCCTTATAAAGATGATCAAGCTACTGACATCATGTTGGCTATTTTCTGCTTATCACGATGTAGGGAATATCACACTTTTATAGAATCTTGGTTAAAAAACTTAGTAAACTTAACTAATATTAGCTTTGCTACTAATCAAACGTATTTTTCAAATATTCGAGAATATAGAAAACTAATTGCACATCCAATCAATGCAACGAAGGAATATAGAGAAGAAGTAACACAAGGATCAATTTTACTACCTTATTTGTCTTTAGTAGCAAGCATGTTTAACTTCGAAGAACTCTATACTTCAATTCAGAGCTTACATCGTGATTTTCTAAGTCATTCGAATATACAGCTATACTTTTTCAATGACGATTCTGAAAATTACTTATACAATAATATGGAAATGCATGGTTCATCTCTCTCCGATGTTGATATCCAACAACCAGCGCAAGACTTACTAACAGATATTATTGAAGAGTGTGAATCATCTAATGAAATTAACGATTTATCAGCGATGAAATCTGGATTGTACCCATTAGTGCTAACAGCTTGTAGGCATTACAGGTTACCGTTTCCGATTCATATTTTGAAACAGCTAAAAGATTAAGTTATACTTATTTTAACAGCACCGCCACCTCTATCTTCCTCCTCTAGCAATATTGGGTTAGAAAACGTTGCGGTTTTCTATTGTCTTAATTACTGTTCTTTATTGATATAACCTAATAACTAATTTTTTTAAATAGATAAGCGTTCTTACTCCGATTCTATAAGAAAATCAAAATATAGTCTCAAGCATCTTGCTAATAATACTATCAATTTCAAAAAAACCTATATTTAACAAATAGAAATACAAAGAAACACTTGCCAAAATAAAAGAATAATCTGCAATAGAACTTTTCTTTGAAGATGAAAATTTATTAGAACCCTCGATAACACTTTTATCCTTCTCTAAAAGTCCGCTGTTTAATGCTTTCAACAATCCAAAACCTATAATTGCAAACTGAATAAATGTATAAAACATTTGCTTATTAGGTTGAACTATGAATATACTACTAAGAATAAAGTCAAAAGCTGGAAGAAAACCAAAAACCATTGTTATAGTTAAAAGAGCATACACAAGAACAATGTGGCCATTTACCTGATTCTTTATTTTTTCATCATTTCCAATTGGTATTTTATCTGTATTTGATTTTTCCAACTCATGATTTTTATCTTTATTGACATGTTCTTCAACTATGAAATCCTCCATTTCTCTCGTTTCTAAATTTTGATCATCATTAAGTTTATTCATTACTTTCACTCTTCAAATTGATAAAGCAATTTTGCTTTATATCTTATTATTAAAAATAACATAGTTTGAAGAAAAAAATAGGTCTAAAACCAATCGGCGCGACAACCTATGACGCATAGTATGTATCCATAATAGTCATGAAAGTTAATTAAAGCCTCTACTTTATTTTAATAGCATTTCCACCTCTACTTTTTGAGCATGCCTCGATAAGAAATTTGGCGGTCTTCTTTTATCCTAGTTTAAACTTAATCCACTTTACCCTTTTCACGCCGACACCGCTCCGAACAATAAATCACCTGCTCCCAGTCCTTCTCCCACTTCTTACGCCACGTAAACGGGCGCTGGCAGACGGGGCAAATTTTTTGCGGTAGGTTTACTTTTTTATGTGCCATTATTTGCTCCCATCTACTTCTAACTATTTATGTTGTGGTGACATCTTACTTTTGATGATCTAGCCCTTCATACTTTTTAACACGGCGACACTGGTCTGAGCAATAGACCATGCTCTCCCAGTTTTTATCCAGCTTCTTAGTCCAGCTAAACTCGCGCTCGCAGACAGGGCAAAGTTTTTTGCGGACGTTCTTTTTTTTGTGCGCCATAATTTTCTCATTGGTTTGATATAGTCGATTCACTACCATCGGATACGGTGTCAGGCTTGCTTGATCTACTGTTTGTAGCAACTTTACTCACCGTCATCGTACCCAAAGTAGCTGTTGCCGACTATATTACCATTGTCTTTTAATCATAAGCCCTATTTATAGTGCTATTCATAACTGCTAACCATCAGCATTGCTCATAAACCTTAATAATTAATCGTCAGCTATTAATCAGTAGTGATTAATCATAGTCGTCAAAGATTTTATTAAGCCTGTTGAGACTATTGACGATTAACTTACCAGATTGATCGGTGCTGGTATCAATCGCCAGTTTCTCATCCATCCGCATCGTCAATGGCTCTAATGCTTGCTTGAGGGCAGTTGCCATCAGTGCCGTTTGCTGATGAATATTAGGGATATCGCTATCGGCTGTTTGATTATCATTATTGCTAACCAAGCTATCCGCCATTTTTTGCGCCAGTTGTTCAACGGCCTCAACCAGCTGTACCATCAGTGCTTTTTGCACCTCTTGGTTTTGCTTGAGATACTCGCCTTCTGCCTTTCCAGCATTGTGATCGTGCTTATATATTTGCAGCAATTGACTCACACTTTTCTCGAAGCCGTTATCGATGCTATCGCTGACGACTTTGGCATTGTTAATGACGCTATCGGCAAGGATTTTTTGTGCTTCTAATTGGGCGTTTAGCTGGGCATCGAGTTGCGCTTGTTGACCTGCTTCTCGTAAGCGAGCGATTTGCTCTGGGTCGTTTTTCGTTAAGTATGTCTCAAACTGGCTACTGATGGCATTGAAACCACTGGCCAAATCGACCAACTGGGCAACGATACGCGCGCCCGTATCACCATCTTCACCGCCCATGGCTTTGTTACGTAGGAAGTCAGCTTTGATTTGCGCCCAACGCTCTGTTTCTGCGTCGGTTAACACACCACGCATCTCGCCAAGCTTGAGCAAGTTACTCTCTGCGCCTTGGGTCAATAGCTGCGACTCGCCTAGATAGTGATCATCTATCAGCTGGTTCAGCTCGCTTTCATTCATGACCGCCGACAGCTTTTCGGTCATCTTATTCATATTACGATAACTGCCTTGCAGCTTAAATATCGGTTCAACACGATAATTATCATCTTGCGAGGCGGAGGCAATATAGGCTTGGTTGACGTCCAGAATGACTTCTTGCACCCTAAACATATGGCGCAAGATGGCGATAATTTCGTTAACTTCTGAAGTGCTATACGGATACGTCAGATCGCTGCTTTGTGCTTGTGCGAGGTTGGTATTGTCGGTTTTTGCCATTTTAATCAAACGATGCACATCGTTTAAGTCACGGTTGGCCATTGGTGCGAGGACGGTATTAGAGGTCAGCGAGTTTTCAATATAACTGAGTGCAAACACTTCTTCCATACCGCTCATGATATCGCCTAAGTTGTAGATATCGGCACGGTTGGCAAGCATGTCAGGGACCTTAAATGCCTCGCCACTTTCGGTATATGGGTTACCTGCCATGACCACGCAGAACTTTTTGCCACGCATGTCATAGGTCTTAGTCTTACCTTGCCAGACACCATCGATACGGCGTGTACCATCACCCAATGAGATAAACTTCTGCAAAAATTCTGCATGGGTATGCTGAATATCATCGAGATAAAGCATGACGTTATTGCCCATCTCAAAGGCCAAGTTGATTTTATTCAACTCTTCTCGTGCAGTGGCATTGGGTGCTTTTTCGGGATCTAATGAGGTGACGTCATGACCGAGTGACGGACAGTTAATCTTCATAAAGATAAGGCCGAGACGATTTGCCACGTACTCCATCAAGGTGGTTTTACCATACCCTGGTGGCGATATCATCATGAGGATACCCATCAGATCAGTACGCTTATCCTCACCAACCGTGCCCATCTGTTTGGCAAGATTGTCACCGATGAGCGGCAGATAGCTCTCGTTAATCAGACGGTTACGCACAAACGAAGACAATGGACGCGGCATAAACTCGTCCAATCGCAACGTCTCTTTTGAATCATGCAATATCTCTGAGCGCATGGCCAGATAACGTCTGTAGGCAGGGATAACTTGGGTATCATGATGATGTAGACGATTTAAGAAATCATCAACGGCAAAGATTAAGGTCTGCTGATGAATACGTATATGCTCACCCAGCAAATTATTGACCTGACTCTCAAGCGATACCTTACCCGTGCTACGTTCAAAACTTTGCACTTGATTGAGCGGATTATTAATACTGGTCAATGATGTAGTCGATGACGTAGCCGACGAGGTGATTGAGGAAAATGACAAGGCCGATGGTGTGCCACTTGCGCCTGTACTGTTTAAACCTTGATTGCCCAATCCTTTAGCACTTAGCCCTTTATTAAAAGCCCCTTTATTAAAGGTAGCACCTGAATCAATGAGTCGTTGCACCAAAGCTTCACGCTGGGCATCATTTAATTGGGTAAGCAAGACGGCAATGGCTTCTGGCACATAATGACGGCCGCTCTCTAGCTGTTGCTTGCGTAGCGCTTCTTTTTCTTTACTCTCAGCAAGCTCCTCTTCACTGAGTGCCTCACCTGCTTCATTGGTGCCATCAGTCGCTACGTTAACCGACTCTGTCCCACCATAAGTCTTATCAAGTAGTGCATGAAACCATGTGGCCAATAGCTCATAGGCTGATTTGGGTTGGAATCCAAGCTTACTGATAGAAGACTGTAGTTGATCAAAACTGGCCGTATTTTGCGTGCTGCCTGAGGCACTATTCAATGTTTGGCTTAACTGCTCACACAACTGCTGCGCTTGTTGACTGGTTTGCCATTTTATTGTGTTATATGCACCTGCACTTGATTCCGCCGACTGCCCCATGACGCTCACCAAATATTCACTGGCCAGTTGGACATAGCTTGGTTTGAAGATGTTAGCGCCTTTATCAACGCTAGCACCGATATCACTACCAATATTGTCATCATTATGAGCCATAACAAAATGACGCATCACTTGGCTCATGTCCTCGACCAATAGAGACTTCGCAGTATCGCTACCCAATGCACGGCGCAGTTGCTCGGCGGTCGCAGCTCTATCTGTCCAGTTGCTCGCGCGCGTCAGCACGGATTCATTTAACCAAGCGTCATAACCAAATTGACGCAAGCTGTCTAGACCAAGTGCTTGTACAATGTTTAGTTGCCAATAGAATAATTGCGCTAACGCACGTACTTGCGGAGTATAAATCAGTAGCCCTGCCTCACGCAATGTCGGCAATATTTGCATCAATAATAGCGTGGCATCATGATCATGAATGCCTTTGTCATAACCAAGCTGATAGCGAGGGGTGGCATAAGCTTTGACCAGTTTAGACAATGAGCTGTCATTATCAATATCGCCATTCATATCTAGGGTAATGACAGTCGCATCGTATGCTTGATATAGGCGCGCTTCAGTCAAACCCTCCTGGCTGTTCTTAGCACTTTCGATAATGCTATAGGCCAAGTACTCGGCGCGGTACACCTTGTCAGACTCAGAGGCGATATTCATGTCCCAATACGGGCGCAAGGCGTTTAACTCAGCATTATTGAGCACTTCATAATAGTCGGTACCCGTTAGATGCAAATTCAGCACACGCTTGCCATCTGACTGTTGACGACTCAATAAGGTCAAATCTAATGGCTGAGTATTGACCGAAAAACGATGCTTACCCAATTTGATGATTTGGCCACCATCTTCAAACAAGTCCGACTTGTCTTTTAAACTCTTATAGCTCTCGATTTGAATGGCTTTTAGACGGGCATCGATGTCATCTGCTTTGACACTAAAGCCCATTGCTTGTAGCTCTTTTGCGATATTGCGGACTTTTTGCACCAGACCATCAGCGGCAAAATACGTATTTAACGCTTCTTCCTCTGTAAAGCCTGTGACGCCTGTGCTTTGCGTGCGTTTTTTAATACTTTCAAGCATTCGCAGCGCGCCATCACCTAAGTTTTGCGCTTTACGGTTGCGAGCATCAAGCAGTTGCTGCTTATGGTTTTCAAAGGTTTCGTAAATCTCTTCACGTTTACTGATAATATCAGCTAAAAACTGATCGCCACTATTGGTTTCTGGATCAGCGAACTGGCTTTCCAACTCTTCTAGCTGTACTAGCAATTTTGCCATTTGCTCGTCTGACTTTTCAGGCGTATTGGCAATGGATAAGGCATTGGCAATGGACTGACCAAACAGCTTAAACTGCGCACCAAATTGCGCAACGGCCTCAGCAGAGCCTAGATTTTTGCGTTTATGATTAAGCTTGGCTTTGCTCTGATTGAGGCTAGCATAAATGGTCGATATGTCATCGATGATTTGCGTACGTACCGTGGCATCGGCTACATCTAGCGTCCCTAGCAACTCAGTCAATAAATCTAACCCTTGCGCTGTTTCATCGATTTTTTCTAGTACGGGTTTTAGCTCAGCATTGGTTTCAGCGGTGTTTAAGCGCTCACTGACATCGACCAATATGCCTTCGTAGCTTGATAGCGCCTCTTCACCACTTAAAAACAATACCGTTTTTTCAGCCAGCTCACTTTCTGCTTCTTCTAACTGCGTCTGTAATGCTTGTAGCTTACCGGCATCTAGATAGCGCAAATCCTCCAAGCTGACCAAACGGCCTTTTTGGCGTCTTAACGCTGACAGCTGATCGACATAATCACTGGCAGACTCAAAGCTAGTGACTCGTATCTGCCGCAAAATCTCACTTTGCTGCGTATCGGCATCGGCTAACGCAGTTTGGGTTTGCTTCTGGATACTTTGTACTTTGGCAAACTCATCAATCACTAGCTCAGCCGTGGCCGTCACTTCTTTAATACTACTGGCGACTTCGCTCAGCTCAGGCTCAGACAACCAGTAATAGCTGTCAAAGAGTCGGCTGGTATTATTGGTAAGCTCTTCATAGAGCTTTTGAGAGACGCTTTGATTGTCAATCAGGCGAGTAATGCTATACAGGTCTGAGATACCGCGTACCAGTTCTTTATTGCCAATTTTGCCATAGAAGCTCGTGCTTTCTGGCAGCTCACTCACATACTCGTGTGAGGCATAAGGGGTATGCCATATCTGCATCGGATGAATACGAGATGGCTCACTTTGATCGCTAAACAGCACCAAACGGCCATTCTCAGCCAAAGCCATACCGTTGCAATAGATAGGGTTTGCTAATTGCTTTTTAATCAAATTATAAGGAAACAACCCCGTGACGCCCAAGTCTCTGTCATAAAATAAAAATAGAACGTCTTCCCCATTTGGCGATATGATTTTGCGTTTGAACTTTAAGTCTTTGGCGTCCACATTATTGGCATCAAACAGTTTATATTCGCCCGTTTGCAGATAGTAGCCACCCGGAAATATGATGCCGTGGTCTTCTGGTAGCTGCACACACGATTGTCTAATCGCATCCAAACGTAATACCGCTTCGGTCAAGGTGTTATAGACGAAATAGCGATAACTATTCTCGCGATACGGTAATATCTTAAGCAGTATTAAACTGCCAACTTTGGCATAAGCAATCTCGGCATCGGTCAACGACTGAGTACGATCTTCGACAGGCTCACTATAGATACCCTGCCCTGACTGCGTATTATCCTCAATCTTAATGGTCAAATCACCACCAACCGTTTCTACAAATATCGTGTCTAAGATATTCATATGGGGATACTTGCCATTCACCATTTGATCGCGTGTGGTCTCAATCCAGTCAAAATCATAAGCAGGCGGCAGTTCAATGTCACGCTCGCCTCGATTGTCCACATAAGCGACTTGTGCCGACTCTGGCGTACCTTGGCTAAAATCTAACGCAAAACGGAACACTCGAATATCAGTGATGCGCTCACCAATCTGAAATGCCAATAGCAATTTGCTGTCTTTCACCGTTATTTGAATCAGGCGCGTTTGCTTGTAATATCGATACAGCTCATTGAAGTCTTGGACAAAGGCGTCTTGAGCCAAAAAAGTGCCTTTTAGGTCAACCTCTTCGAGCTGATACTCTTCTTCATTACCAGCTGGCTCGTTCAGACGATATAACGACAATACATCCTTAACATTGCTCGCACGTTTGAGTCCCATAAAAACGTTGTAGCCAAAAAGTAGATATTCGCCTACTTGCACCATATCCTGCGCCACACAGTTATGTTCGGTACGGATACGCGTACGGGCGATGACTTGCATTTGAGTACTGCCGAACTCTTCAAGGCGTGCAGTATTTAGCGTGGCCGTCTGTTGCTCTAAACGAGCACCTTGTTCTGTCAAACGTTTTTTGATGAGCTCATAAGCATTGCCCGAGGCAACCGCCTGATCAGTTTGGCTTGCTTGACTAGCATTAGGGTTGTCATTGCTATCTGGAGTGGTTAGGTTTTGCGTGTCCGCCATTGTTGCTCGTCCGTTTCTGTTTTTACATAATAAGAGAATTTTTTGGCAATAAGAAAAATAAGAAGTTATTTGAGATAAAGATCATCGAAAGTAAAGAAGCACTTGGCTAATCTAAAAAAACGATTCATCACTGCGGATTTTTTAGATTAGCCAACTCATTATTAATAATAAGTTGGCTATCGCTCTATGAAGATGTATAGAACAAGTTGGTTAGATTCAGCCTGCCTCCTAAATGACAGGCTAGTTATCAAGGGAGAAATGCATTAATCTTGGCGCGTGTCTTCAATCTATAAAGACATGTCTTAATATTAAATGGTTTTATCATCATTTTGCTTGGTTGCTTTCATAGCTTGACTAGCCATCACGCCATTGATAATACCGCTCAACGTATCTGACTTACCTGCTAGGCCATCGATGGCTTTGCCGATAGATAGTGACGTGGCAAAGTTATCAAAGAAATGCGCTTCGCCGCCAACAATATCAATTTTGGCTTTTTGTAGTGCCACTGCCAATACTTCAGCGTTTTCTTTGGCAATCTCTTTACCTGCGTCGATCGATGCCAGTGCTTCTTGCAAGGCTGTCTCAAGACTCATGCGGAACTCTTCGTGCTCACGCGCTTCTTTATTCATACTACCCATTGCATTGAATTTCTCGACTAGACCATCTGCTTCGGCTTGGAAATGCGCGCGAGTGACTTCGGCTTTTGCCAGTCCAACTTCGCGTTCTGCTTTGGCATTAGACTCACCGCGTGCTGCGATGATTTCAGCATCTGCCATGCCTTTTTCGCGTTCAGCCTTGGCAGTAGATTGACCACGAGCAGCAATAATCTCTGCATCGACCATACCGATATCACGCTCAGCTTTCGCCTTAGATTCACCGCGAGCCGCGATAACCTCAGCATCTGCCATACCTTTTTCACGCTCTGACTGCGCTTCAGCTTGTCCAGTCGCTTTAATAATATTGGCTCTAGCAATGCCTTCTTTTTCCATAGAGACCGACTTAGCTTCTTGGATAGCAGCTTCAGCAAAGCCATGTGCAGACTCTTCGGCTTTAATACCTTCAGCCATTCTGATTTTGGCTTCTGACTCTTTGGCAGAGGCTTCAAGGTTAGCCGTAGCAAGCGTAGTGATTTCAACGGCTTTATGCTTGGCTGACAGCTCTTCGGCTTCGGCTTTTTTCACCTGACGTACTTTGATTTCTTCAGCATCCGCTTCAGCAGCTAGCACGCGTGTTTGCTTAGAACGCTCAGCCTCACTAACTTCGCGAACTTCTTTGATACGCTCTTCTTCTTGCGCCACTGTTTTGTCGACCGCAATACGCTCGCGGATGACATTGGCGATTTCTTTTTTCTCAAGTTCAATCGCACGTTCAGCCTCGATACGTTGCAAGTCAACTTCACGCTCACGAGAGACGATTTCTAAGTCACGAGCACGCGTAACCTTCTCTTCTTCGATGACAACTGCACGCAGACGATTTTGACCTGCTACTTCAATTTCACGTTGCTGATTCTCTCGCTGAATCGCTAAGTCCTGCTCAACCATTATGACGGCCGTTTCTGACTTCTTACGCTCTTCTTCTTCAATCTTACGAGTTTCAGCCGTTTCACGAGCAATCACTGACGATATTTCACGCTTTTGCTTGGCTTCAGCATCGGCTTGTTGACGCTCAAGCTCTAGCATCGCCTCTCTGGTTTCAACGTTCTTTTTCTTAACCGCTAGCTCTTCATCACGCTCCAGCTCATTGGTAATAACGTTTTGAAAAGCCGTTAGTTGAGTAATCTTTTTGATACCTTCAGCATCTAGAATATTACTTGAGTCCAACGACACTTTCGGTGTTTGCTCTAGATAATCGATTGCGACATCTTCTAAGACATAGCCGTTTAGATCGTTACCGATTTCTTGAACGATACTGTCACGAAACTCGCTGCGGTTTTCAAACAATTTAACGAAATCTATTTGCTTACCAACTGTTTTTAGCGCCTCTGAAAACTTGGCATTAAACAGCTCATTAACAGCGACTTTATCTGAGGCTCTCTCAACTCCAACCGATTTGGCAACTTTTAATACATCTTCTTCGGTTTCATTGACACGTAGATAAAATGCGACTGTAATATCAGCACGCATATTATCGGCGCAAATTAGTCCTTCTTTACCGCGTCTATCAACTTCTAACGTGATGAGCGAGATTCTCATCAGCTCTTTTTTATTAATAACTGGCCAAACAAAGCCACCATCAAAACGTACGGCTATTTTGCTCACACCGTTGATAATTAGTGCTTTGCCCTGCTCAACCTTGAAGTAAAAGGCTTTGAGCATCAACAGTGCTGCCATAATGAAAACAAACGCCAGCACCACAACCACGCCGACGATAATGAGTATGTCCATGTTTATTCCTTTAATTGAAACATTCTATAGTCAGTTCTATATCCATCAGATGCTCGGTCCGGCTTGCTCAACTACTCTATGTAGCAGTTTCACTTGCCTTTTCTCATACCTAAACTAGTTGAACCAACAATAACTAAATTTAAAACCGTTCGTATGATGTGAAAAATAGAGATTTTTTAGCTCAATGGCTGTTTATTATTTATCAAGGCTTATCTTATTTTCGAGTTTACTCTATGCTAAAAGCGATGATAGAAAGTCGTATCGACTAAACGATTTATAATTATTTATCTTCAACACGAGCGACTTCATAGGTATTTTTTTCTTCTAAATACGCGATCAACATCACTCTATCGCCCTTTTTCAGTAAGCTAGTACTGTTGTCTGAACGAACCTTGAGTATCAAACCTGCACCGCCATCATTCAATTCTGCCTCACCGTGCTTGTCCGTCACACTAAGTGTGCGCACAATCGCGATTTTGCCTACATTATTAGCAGAATTACGTTTGGGGATTCTGGCAATGTTTTTGCGGATGGGTGAAATGATAATGCCTGTCAGCCACATAGAAACGACCAATACGAATATTAGTGCCCCTGTGCCAAACACGTAATACAGAACACCAGAGTCAAAATTTTGATGTAAGAAACTGGTATACAAATAGCTCAACAACCAACCGATTAAACTAATTAAGCTTAATATAATGACTAAAGGCACACCGTAGAGACCAAACTTCAACATGAGACCTGTAAAAAAACCGGTCGATGATAAATCAGAGACAGCAGCATCACTACCTGTCTCTACAGCATCCACGCTGTCCATATCTGCCATGCCGAGTAAAGATACCACCCAATATAGAGTAACGAACATCACAAGACCGGTGAAAACAATCGTTGGATATAAACTTATTTTGGTGATGAACACGAAAAAAGCCTCTTGCATTACGCGGGTTCTCCCTTTGTGAACCTAATCTTCTATTTGTAATAACCTACTACAAAAGCTAAGGCTCTTCACTTAATATTTATAAACTTATGTTGTTTTACAAATAAGTTTATATACATATCACGACATAAAACATACTTCTCTAACGACCCCATATCGGTGAGCGTACGACTCCATCATTTTGACCGCTAATGGCATAGCTGGTATTGCCTGACAGCGAATGTATAACTAGGCTACCACCATTTTGGCCTGCTGCTTGCCCGCCCACATTCAAGCGGCGAGTTGGATAGATGGCATAATTGCCAGAGGGAGATAGACGTGCGGGTTCATCAAGCCCTGTTTCTGCCAAGTTGACCACCTGTCCAGTTGTCAAGGTCATGACAGCCGCCTTGCGACCATTTAGATAAGCCATACGCTGACCATCTAAGCTAAGCTGAGGACTGGCCACATACCCATTCGTTGATACAGCTGTCGCATTGCCCGTAGCGAAGTCATAACGATAAATTCGCGGTCGTCCAGCACGGATTTTATCACTGGTATAGACAAAGCTCTTGCCATCAGCAGCATAACTTGGCTGTACCTCTGTACTCGGCAGGGTCGTTAACTGCTGGGTATTTCCATCACTCAGACGCATTTTATAGATATCAGCATTACCACCGACAGTAGAGCTATAAAGCAAATCTTGACCATCGGGTGAGAATGACGCTGACATATTACTGCCTTCAGCATTTACCACTAGATTGCGCGTATTGCTACTACGATCATAAATATAAATTTTCGGATGCTCACGCGGGGCTTGTTTGCTATAGGCAAGCAGTTGTCCGTCTGCCGACCATGCTGGCGCATAGATATAGCCATTAAGCTGATCGATTAGCTGACGATCGCTACCGTCAGGACGAATACTATAAAGTGTCGATACTTTCGCTGTACCTGCGCCCTGCTCTTCTATATAGGCAATATATCCTTGGCGATCAATCACTGGCATACGTGCAGTCAGCGGACTGGTCTCAACTGTACTGATTGGCTTTTTTACTGAGGTATTAGGTAATGTCTGGCAACCGGTAAGCACAGCAAATATGCTGATGGCCATAGGTGCTTTTATCATTAGTCTATCTATGATTGATTTAGATAGACTCCCTTTACATATGGTTGTTTTATTTATGGCAGTTTTCAGCATAGCGTCATATCCAACAGAGCTTGATGATAAAAGTCTTATAAATATCTAAAAAAGCGATCGTTATCGACATAAATTCAGAGCCATCACCATCAATTTAAAAAATCAAAGATATTACAGAAACATTACTCTAGTGTAACCTAAACTGGACTAAATTTTGGATAAAAAAATGCCCCACTTGATAGCGAGGCATTTTGCGTTTTAAGAAGAGTAACTTCACATGAGTAACTCCAGACGAGCAACTCTAGAAAAGTAGTTACAATTGTTTAAGCTCACGAACCAGTCAAACTTTTTACTCAATCATTAAGCTACTTTGCAACGGCTTTAAAATAAGCGACTTGAGCATCATTTTTAATGGTCAAAATAGGCACATTGTTGGCATTTTTACTAAGGCTATATTTACCTTTTACAGTAGCTAATGCAGCAGTGTCAAAGCTAGCTTGCGGTTCAGGACATGCCATCATAGTACTGATGCCGTTTTTAATCTCGACTTCACCATTTGCAACACTATATCCAGCGCCCATGTTATTACAGGTATTCATAAATGCCACGTAATCTCTACCGTTATCATTCATAAAATTTAACGTTAACGGCTTGGCTGGGTCAAAAAACAGCTGAGTCACTTTGTCACCATTGCTACGTTTGGCATCAACTAGTTGCCAGTTGTGTGCTTGCAAGACATCTGCAGTGATTGGTTGACTGACTGGCGCAGACAAATTCGTCGTCTGACAACCCGCAGCAAGTGTACCAACTGCCAATGTCGCGGCCATCATTACTTTAGTCATGTTCTTCATATCAACTCCTCGCTTTATTGCATCCGATACTTTTATTAAACACACTATCTGCATGAGCCATCAGCGCTAACAGACAAACTATAAGCTCTCATAGGTATAGTAAAAGCTCAGATTTATTATGATTCATTCATTGTTTTATTTAATGCTCTAAACAATGGCAATATTGTGCATGACACACAGGGAGGTGTCATCATAGACTGGGTAGTTATTCGGAATACGTTTTGTACTAATTTGCTAATATCTTGCTACTTGCCCTTGCCAGTACCTAAATGAGCTGCTAACTATAATCTTGCTCACTCTGTTCATCCCTATCAACGATGGTTATTAATGGTTATTGATGATAGCTAGTGACGGTAACTATTGACGGTAATTAGGGATTATTCACGGCTTGCTGTCGTTGCAATGCCGCATAACCATCTAGACGCTTACGCTCAGTATCATTAAATAGTTGCTGTTCAAGCTGATTTATCTGAATTTGCGCTTGGGCTGCATCGTCACCTTGGCTTAATAAGCGATTTTTCTGAGTTTCATACTGGGTGAAGCGTTGGTCAAAATTAGCGTCTTCTTGATCTACTTGTGCCAGTCTTTCTGCTGCTGGTGCGCCTACTAGCTCTCGGCGCATATTATATAATTCCTCGGGCGTTGCACCGCGAGCTTTCATCTGTTCAGTGCGAGTCATCAATTCGCTAATATTGGCTTGTTGCATAATATTGGTTTTAGTAGCATTATCTGGCAATCGACTGATATAGTCCTGACGGGCAGCTTGTTTTTGTACGTCAGACATCTGCTTATTCTGGTCAATTCTGACCATCTCTATACTATAATTATCGTAATCATCCTCTGCGCCAAAAAATGCTGTAATGGTTGGCTTGTCAAAGTACTGCTGTCGTAGATTAGCGATATCTTGTTTTTGTTGGGCAACTGCATTCAAGTCCAGCTCACCACTTTTGGTCGCCTGTAATTGCAGATTACCATAGCGCTTTTCTATCTCAGGAAGTGCTTTAAGGTAAGCAACATATTGATTAAAAATAGTGACCGCTTGGCTAGCGGCAGGCTCTGGTGTGTGATGGCGAATATAACTCTCCACACGGGCAAATATAACCGCTTCTTCTTCCTCACCTAGGGCTGATAAAAAATAATCAAACAAACGTCGCAGACCTTCAGTGACGACTAATTGTTTATTTTCATCGATGATGATTTCACCATCAATGTGGGTGCCCTTTAATGAGCGTGGTAAATTTTCTAATCCTGTGACAAATTGAGACTGGCTGGGTGTCGTTGTCGCTTTCACGACTTGTCCCGCAGCCAGCTCAGTTGTCACTGTTTCGTTAGTCTCATTATCGGAGACGGACGGTTTGATTGAAGCTGAATTTATATCGTTACTAGGCTTGAACCACAAAATAACCGCCGCTGTGGCTATGATAACCACGGCGATGATAGCAACTGTGACATAGGTTGGACGGCGGCTATTTGACATAAACGATATTTCTCAATCAATGAACATTCTTGTTTTGCACTATTTTGCATTTCGGCTTATAGGTTGGCGTTTTTCAGACGGTTTACCTGAGTACGATAGATAGATTTTGGCTCAGACTCTCCCCATGCCGTCAGACCCAAGACTTGATCAGCGGAATCCAAATGGTTCATTCTATAATTATCACGAATCACATAGCCAAGACGACTTGAGCAAGCAGATACCAATCCATCATTAGACTCCCCTGCAAACGGTACGCCCGTTGCGGCCAATAGATAATCGCTAGGGTCAAGCGCGCTCGTTATTTGCCCAACGCCGCTAAACGAATAGTATTTGATGCCATTGACCGCAGTACTAGTCGGTTGACCACAATAGTTTTTTGGCATTGCTGCAGGAAATTTGGCATTGAACTTAGCAGCACCATCGGTCGATAGAGCCACGAGCGCTTGCCAGCCATCTTGCTGTTGAATTTGATTGAAACTGATACCAGAACCAATATCTGTAAAGCCACCAATCAGATTAAACACGCCTGATACTAGCTGAGTGGTGACATTAGATGGCTGTCCAGAAGTATTATTTGGCTCAAGGACAGTTTTAACAAAATCAGCGGTTTTTGATCCTTGCTCCGGACTTGATACCGCAGTTACTGAAGCCACGTACTTTGGCGCGACGCCAGCGACATAACGGATATCTATACCGCCCTGACTGTGTCCAAATAAGTTGACTTTAGACTCACCTGAAATGGCGGCAATGGTCTTGACCTGTTGTAGCAGTTGCTCACCTCGAACTTCGCTGTTATTGACTGCTGACGTTTTGGTGGTATATACCTCTGAGCCACCTTTCATCAAGTCTTCAGGAATCCCGTTAAAATAGTCAATGACTCCAAATAGCGTTGTGAAACCGCCAAGCCCGTGTGCTAAGACGACTGGATATTGAGTTTTAGTGTAACTAGAAGTGAAGTATTTACTGTCTACCAACTTGCAACCATTAGCATTGGCACAATTATAGTATTGTCCTGCAGCTTGAGCAGAAGTGGTTTGCATGGTCATTAGGAGAACACCAGCACTGATTGAACCAAGTATTGGTAACAATGTCTTTGGTGTGAGAGCTGCACGAATGTACAAAGAAAGCGTCATAACAACATCCTTGTTATCATTGATTTGGTTATTTCTACTGCACAACTACAGTAAAAATTGCTGCCAATTCCGTTAACAGCCAAAATTACATTACTTATATATCCTGCAACATTCAACTAATTTGTCAAAATATGAATATATTAGTCTGACTAATGAGTCATATAAGAGTTAATCACGCTGTAAAGCAATTATTATCAATGATGATGATAGGTACACTATCACTTAACGTAAAAGTGTCACTAGTACGTTTATGGTATAATCTATCCACAATGAACCCATAATTATAAGATATACGATGATGACTAAAAAATCCCTTATCCAGTCTCCAGAAGCCATAGAAAAAATGCGTGTGGCCGGTAAACTCGCTAGTGATGTGCTTGTTATGCTCGACGAGCATGTCAAAGTGGGCGTCAGTACCGAAGCACTCAATCAGATCGCCCATGACTATATTGTTAATGTGCAGCAGGCTATCCCTGCCCCACTTAATTATAATGGTTTTCCAAAATCTATCTGTACCTCAGTCAACCATGTTGTTTGTCACGGTATCCCAACTGAAAGCAAGCTGCTGAAAGATGGTGATAT
The DNA here is from genome assembly GCF_904846625.1 of Psychrobacter sp. JCM 18900. Classification (GTDB taxonomy): domain Bacteria; phylum Pseudomonadota; class Gammaproteobacteria; order Pseudomonadales; family Moraxellaceae; genus Psychrobacter. The sequence continues at coordinate 23,251 of NZ_CAJHBL010000007.1, read as the reverse complement.
TATCAACATCGACGTGACTGTCATTAAAGACGGTTACTATGGCGATACCTCAAAAATGTGGATCGTCGGCAACGGCTCTATCATGGCCCAGCGTATTTGCAAAGTGGCGCAAGACGCCCTTTACGCAGGTATGAGCGTGGTCAAGAACGGTGCTCGCCTAGGTGATGTCGGCGCGGCTATTCAAGCCGTTGTCGAGCCTGAGCGCTTTAGTATCGTTCGCGAGTTCTGTGGTCATGGTATCAGTGACGAATTTCACCACGAGCCACAAGTCATGCACTATGGCAAAAAAGGCACTGGCTTTGAGCTAAAAACAGGCATGACGTTTACCATCGAGCCTATGATTAACCAAGGCACGTGGCAGACTAAGATTTTGCCTGATGAGTGGACGGCGATTACTAAAGACCGTAAACTGTCTGCCCAATGGGAGCACACCATGGTCGTAACAGACAATGGCTGTGAAGTGTTTACCACTCGCCCCGAAGAAGATTTAAGTTTTTTGACGCAGTAGTACAATCAAAGATCGCTTAGGCGGTCTTTTTTTTGGTCTTTAATTAGGGCGTGTTTGATATTCAACCATGGCACTGACAGAGACTATTTTTTAGACAGTTCGACGTTAAAAATAGTAAGTTTAGTCATTCTAACCGTCTATTTTTAACAATGAAATGGCAAAAAACAGTCCTGTCTCCTTCTATTAATATTGGAGCTGAGGCTAAAACTGCCCCATACCGCGTTGTAAACCTAGTTAAGGCACAAGCATTACCGTCGTTTTACTCCTTGTCTAAAACAGTTTTAGCAATCAGCAGTGCCTATTTGTGAATATCAAACACGCCCTAGTCCATATTGAGTATTGTGCTTATAGGCGCTTTGTCTTTATACTCAGATGACCTGATAACTTCTATTGATATATTTATCAACACCTTTATTGATAGTTGCTATTGGTGACTTTTATTAGCCATCAGCATATTAGATGCCCAATAGCGCTCAGCTCGAACGTTCTATTTCTAAACTCTTAACTGGATAACACTCATGTTTAATTGTGATATCGCCTCTGTTGATTTGACGCCTTTACCGATACTACCAAGTGAGGTGGCGGCAGACTCATCCCCACTGTCAGCCAAAAATGTGACAGACAAGAATCTACTTGGCATTCCTGAATGGTTGGCACAAATCAACGACGATATCAGCCGCTCACTAGAACGTGGCACCAATATTCGTCAGCTGGTTGCAGCTCGCGCTTGCGCTATCGACAGCCTATTGATTGCATTGTTTAAATGGTTTGAGTTGGATAAAACTGATTTGGCGTTTTTTGCGACTGGTGGCTACGGGCGCGGTGAGCTATCGCTCTATTCAGACATTGATATTTTGCTTCTGTCTCCTGGTGAGATAGGTACTGATGCCAGTAGCAAAATCGACAAACTGGTCGCTCTACTATGGGATATAGGATTAGAGCCTGCGCTCTCCGTACGTAGTGTTAATGATGCGCTAGAGGCAGCGCTTGACCATACGATTGCCAGTGCTCAGCTAGAGGCTCGACTCCTAATCGGCAACGAAGCATTGCAAGACATGCCTGCTCAAATCGTCAATAAACAGTGGTCTCCGCGCGCCTTCTTTGATGTAAAAATGGAAGAATCCAAAGCGCGTTATTTGCAGCACAATGCCACCGAGTACAACCTTGAACCCAATATCAAAACAGCACCGGGTGGGCTACGTGATATTCATATCATCGGCTGGGTCACCAAGCGTTATTTTCGCGTGAGCAAGCTATATGATTTGGTACAACAGAACTTTTTGACCGAAAAAGAGTTTGATGAGTTGAGCTTTGCCGAAGGGTACTTATGGCAAATTCGTCATTACTTACATGTACTGACTGGCCGTAACGAAAACAAGCTGTTGTTCGATTACCAGCGTGAGATTGCTCAGCTAATGGGCTACGAGACCCAGCCTGATGACCAGCCTAATGCTGCGGTCGAACGGTTTATGCGCGACTACTATCGCTGTGCGATGCAGATATCAACGCTGTCTGAGATGCTGACCAATCATTATTATGAAACGATCATAGAGCCGCAGCTGCCTGACGATGAACGGCCAAAAAAACAGCCTATAAATGCGCGATTCAACCGTATTGGTAACCAGATTGCCATCGCACATCATCGAGTTTTTGCACAGCACCCAGATTCTATCTTAGAGATGTTTTTATTGATGGGTCAGCATGGCATCGATAAAGTTCGCACCCATACTTTGCGCGCACTCAAAATTGCCGCACGCGGCATCGATCAGATATATAGAGACAACCATACTCACAGAGCGTTGTTTTTATCGAATCTAAAAGAACAAAACTACCTATTTCATCGTCTACGTACTATGAATCGCTATGGAGTATTGGGTAACTATATTCCTGCTTTTGCGCAAGTCACTGGCCTTATGCAATATGACTTGTTCCATCGTTATACAGTAGATGCGCATACCTTGTTTTTGATTAGAATTTTGCATCGATTTACAGATCCGACCTTCCATGAAGAGTTTCCACTGGTCAGCTCTATCTTTCAGCGTATCGAGCGTAAAGAGATTTTGGTGCTGGCAGCCATGTTCCATGATATTGCTAAGGGCCGTGGCGGCGATCATAGTGAGCTTGGTCAAACCGAATCAATTGAGTTTTGTTTATCGCATGGTATGAGCTTGGCGGATGCGAACTTAGTAGGCTGGCTCACGCGCTATCACCTTCTTATGTCGATTACTGCACAGAAAAAAGATATCTCAGACCCTGAGGTGGTGACTATTTTCTCCGATCTCATCGGTAACGTGACTCATCTAAACCATCTGTATGTACTGACGGTGGCTGATATGAATGCGACCAACCCACAGCTATGGAACAGCTGGCGGGCAACGCTCATGAAACAGCTATACTCACAAACTCGGCGCATCTTGCGCGCTGATATCGATGCACCTACCAATCGTCAAGATATGATTAGCGCCACACGCAAGCAAGCGTTGACGATGCTAGATAATGTCAATAACCAGCACATGAACCGCGATGAAGTATTGCGTCTGTGGGATGACTTGGGCGATGAGTATTTCTTGCGAGAGATTGCAGAAGATATCTTATGGCATACCGAAGCTATTTTGAATCACCCACCGATTGGATTGGCTTCTAATGCTGACAGCCCACCGTTGGTCGTTTTGCGTGAACATCGCGAATTGGCACTTGATGCGGTACAGGTATTTGTTTATACCCAAGATCAAATGAACCTATTTGCCGTTACTATGGCAGTATTTGATCAGATGAATCTTGATGTTTTAGATGCACGCATTATCACAGCGACCCGTGACTTTGCTTTGGATTCTTATGTATTGCTAGATCCTAGTGGCACATTGTTGGTTGATGAGGAGAGCCAACAAGAGCTAAAACAACGCTTAATTGACTCGTTCAAAGACCCTACTGTACTTAAGCTGACGAACAAGCGTATGCCGCGTCAGTTGAAACACTTTGAAGTAAAAACGGTGATTAACTTCGAATTCAATGAAGCATCAGATCAACACATCATGAGCTTAGAAACGCTTGATCAGCCAGGGCTATTGGCGCGAGTTGGGCAAGTGTTTTTGCAAGAGCAAATCGAAGTACATGCTGCGCGTATTACTACTTTAGGTGAGCGTGCAGAGGATATGTTTTATATCAGTGATCAAAACGATAAGCCACTATCACCTGATAGACTGGAAGCATTAAAGGCAGCTCTGTTAGCCAGTCTTACCGTTCAGAAAGAGCATAATAGCGTAATATATTTTTGATACGGCTAGATATTTTTGGTTAGCCATTATTTTGAATATTAACTAGCAAAAGTAGTCTGATAGTCATCATAGAAGTACGTTTTATAACGTACTTCTATAGGTTATCTCGCTAGCATGTTCATTCAATTCATCGTCAGCAAGCTCTGGCGGCAAAACCCCTACTTCAGGTGGCTGCTGCTCCATGATTAAACGTCCAGCATCGACTTCTTTTTGTAGCAAACACTGCAAGCTTGCTAGGTGAAGCTGTCCATCTAGATAATCGTCTAAGGCTTCTAAAGAAATAGGCGACTTGGCATGTACATCAGGATACAGGCTATCTTCTGCCAAAATAATCATTTCATTGAGCGCCTCTTCGCGCATCAGCTCATCGTTGTCTATTTTGCGCTGAAGTTTATTTGCCAACTGGCCTTTAGCAGCAAGTGCACTGACAAAAAATATGGTCTGTATCACAAATAAAGAGACGTATTGCCATAGCGGTAATGAGATACCGAATATATTATTGAGCAGCATCAAGGCCATTGCCACTACCACGTAGCCGACTAATTGCCACAACAGCCACATAATTAGGCTGTTTTCACCATACCAAAACATTTTCTTTTCTTGACGCTCGATCAGTTGCTGGCGCGCTTGCCACCAGCTCTGTTCACGCTCTTTGAGCAGCTTATACAGGTTAGAACGCTGTAAATTGTTATCAAGTTTTTCATCATTGATATCTTTAGCGATGAGATCATCATTATTTAGCACACTAGACATATCAAACTATCCTTAAAACGATCTACCACGTTTGTGATGTAGTCATTTTTTATATTGTTATAGGTTATACATTATGAAAGGTTCAAAAGACTTTTGAGCGACTACCTATTTGGTAGTCATATGATGAATAGCTTACGCTTGGTAAATGCCTATTCACGATATAAGAAGAAAAGGACAAAAAATTAGAGAAGTGCTACACTGCTCTAATATAAATTTTCTTTATAACTTTATTATTAATTGTCTATTATAGTTATCACACTTATGAATCACAACTTAAAGCATCTACATCCTTATCCATTCGCAAAGATGGCAACCTTGCTTGCCGATAGCAAGCCTGCCAACGGTTACAGTGAAATAAAGCTCGGTATTGGTGAGCCAAAACATGAACCCCCTGCATTTGTGCTGGACGTCCTACGCGAAAACTTGGACAAAATAAGTCGTTATCCGACTACAAACGGTATGTTTGAGCTACGTCAAACTATCGCCCACTGGTTAGAGAAGCGGTTTTTTCTAAATCACGTCGATGCTAATACTCAAGTATTACCAGTAATGGGCACACGAGAAGCGATTTTTAGTTTTGTACAAGCGGTCGTTGATCATGATGTAGCTGACAAAGAGAGCAATGCTCCAGCGTCTAATGCATCGCCTACGGTTGTCATGCCTAACCCGTTTTATCAGATATATGAAGGCGCAGCGATACTGGCACAGGCAACGCCTTATTTTGTCCCTTGTACATCAGATAATGATTACAAAGGTGACTATCGCGCGGTACCAAAAGACGTTTGGACGCGTACGCAGCTATTGTTTGTCTGTAGTCCAAATAATCCAACAGGCTCCGTCATGACAATGGATGATTGGGAATACCTTATTCGTCTGTCAGATCAGTACGGTTTCATCATTGCCAGTGACGAGTGTTATAGCGAGCTGTATTTTGATACAGCACCGATTGGATTGCTCCAAGCTTGTGCTGCCCTTGGTCGCCGTGATTTCAAAAACTGTATCGTGTTCCACTCTTTATCCAAACGTTCAAACTTACCGGGTTTGCGCTCTGGGTTTGTGGCTGGTGATGCCAAAATTTTGCAGGCTTATTTGCAATATCGTACTTACCAAGGTTGTGCGATGCCGATACCACATCAGCTCGCCTCTATCGCTGCGTGGCAAGACGAAAAACACGTCGCTCATAATCGCGCACTATATCAAGAAAAGTTTGCCCTATGGATGTCTGAGCTTGGCGAGTTGCTAGAGTTACGCATGCCTGATGCTGGGTTCTACTTCTGGGTCAAAGTACCTGAGCAATTCGGCGGTGATGATGAAATCTTTGTCAAAGCGTTATATGAGCAAACCAATATCCATGCACTAGCAGGACGCTATTTGTCACGTGAAGTTGATGGTCATAATCCTGGACAAGGTTATGTGCGTATCGCTCTGGTCGCGAGTGTCGATGAGAGCCGAGAAGCAATCAGTCGTATCCGCAAATTATTAGGTGCTTAAAACTAATTAGAAAAATCTAATGTAGCTGGAATAAATGTCGCAGTAGCAAAAAGCCTCCAATAACCCTATTTATATTGTGGTTATTGGAGGCTTTTGGTTTTATTAGGCCGTGTCCTCATTTTAAAAATGGTGATAAAAATGAGATAAATTGCAGTCAAACAAGGAAAATAGTGCAGATAATATCGGGATATTAACCAGCTATTTAACGATGTTTGGCAAAATTTAGCCATTTTTAGCCCGTTTAGATATGATCAATTGAATTGAGGACACGCCCTAGTGCTATAGTAAAGTCTCTACCGAAAATATGCCATCAAGGATGATGCCATGCCCCATCTTGATTTTAGCCAACCGCCCTTCGATGTATTGAGCTTAGCTGAGCGTCAAAGCATTAGAAAAAACACCCAGATACGCTACCTTGCCAAAAACGAGAGCTTGCCTGCAGAAGAACTGCAATGTCTATATGTCGTCATCAAAGGGCAAATCGAGCAATCACTAGATGGTGATTTTGTCGCGTCCTATGTCGGTAGCAATCACGCTGATGGTCTGAACAATAATGATTGGTTTGATAGTCGCCGCCTGCCTGAATCACTTCCCAAGGACAATCAGCTAGAGCATGAAAGTACGTCCATACAACCCTATCAATTCCGAGCCAGTGAAGAGACGTTACTGCTCCAAGTCGCTGGTGATGCTATCGATAAAATCAGTGCACAAAATCATCTGGTACGGCAAATGCTATCAGACAAACTGCCCGAACGATTAAAAGCATTGCGCCAACGACGTCATAATAAAACGCTAGATCCTGCTAGCTATACCAACCAACAAGAAGTACAGCAAATCATGCTGCAGCCGGTGATAGATGTTCATCTATTACCAGTGCATATCGTCGATGCCGATGATAGCTTGTACGAAGCAGCCCGCATCATGACCAAAGCTGGATTAAAACATGTGCTGGTCCGGCCGCTACATAGCTTAGAGGGTTTAAATGAAGTAAATAGTTTAAATGGTTCGGATAGCTCACAAACAGCGCAATATGAGACAGGATTACTCTTAGGGATTCTGACCGATACTGATATTTGTCGCGCGGTGAGTGATAAACAAGATCCTGCTACTACTCTTTGCCAGCGCTATGCAAATTTTAATCTCCGTACCATCAAAGCCAGTGATGAGATTGGCGATGCGCTGCTGACCATGACTCGCTATCGTATTCATAGACTGCCAGTCATTGATAAGAGTGGCGATGTCGTCGGTGTGCTTGGGCAAAGCGATATGCTCGCTCATATTGGTAATCATTCGCAGCTGATTAGTATTCAAATCGAGCAGGCGCAGGACTTATCGAGCCTAGATACTGCTGTTGAGCTGATCGGGCGCTATATTCGTGCACAGCATCACAATGGTGTCAAAATCGGCAATATCAGTCGTATGGTACAGACGCTAAATGCGCAGGTGTTTACCAAACTATGGCAGCTAATCGTACCTGATGAAGTGATGGCCAATACTTGCCTAATCGTTATGGGTTCAGAAGGGCGCGGTGAGCAAATCATGCGTACCGATCAGGACAACGCGCTCATCATTCGTGATGGCTATACGCATCCTGACCTAGCACAGTTTGCTGATACTTTTAATAGCCATTTAGCAACGCTTGGCTACCCACTGTGTGATGGCAATATTATGATGACCAATCCTATGTGGCGACAACCGCTCGAGCAATTCACTGCGCAAATTGGCCTATGGTTTAGAAATTCAGATCCGATGCATGGTATTTACTTGTCTGCGATACTAGATGCTGAATATGTCTGCGGCGATGAGTCACTGCTTACTCAAGTACGTCAGTATTTAAAGCTTGCTCATCAACAAGCAGACCCTATGTTTGTCAGGCAGTTTGCCCGTGCAGCGCTACAGTTTGGTGATGTTAATCAATGGTGGCAGAAGTTTGTACCTTTACTAGGCGGTAAATCAGCATCATCCGACATTGATCTAAAAAAAGCCGGTATCTTTCCTTTGGTGCATGGTATCCGCACTTTAGCATTAGAAAACAATGTGCTCGACGTGCCTAGTACCAAGGCGCGTTTAAAGTCCTTGGTACAGGTTGATGCTATGACCCAAGAGCGTGCCGATACGCTGCTAGAAGCATTAGAGTTTTTTATGGCACAGCGCTTGTCTGTGGCACTCTCAACTGACGATAAGCATGCACGGCAAGTAGATCCTACGACTTTGACCGCACTTGAACGTGACCTACTAAAAGAGTGTCTGGCCGTGGTCAAAAGCTTCAAAAACCAATTGCGTCAACACTATCAACTAGAAATCGCATAAATGTGGCAGTCTTAATATAGAGGCTTCATAAATACAGAAATTTTGTAAGTACAAAAACAATATAGATGGATGAGCGATTAATATGAGCTGGTTACAGCAGTTATCTTGCGCTTGGCAAAAGACGCAATTACAGCGTCCAGAGCTTGCCCCAATGTTTACGATACCTTCGGCTGAGCAGTGGGTAGCGATTGACTGCGAAATGACAGGATTGAACCCCAAGAAGCATCACCTGCTGTCTGTAGCAGCGATACGTATTAATGGCAATACGATCGACACGGGTAATGGCATGCATTTGGTTTGCAGACCTCCTGTCATGCCAGACCGCGACACTATTGTCATTCATGGCCTGCGTACCGCCGACGTTGAACATGGCATGAGTTACGATGACATGTTAGCCCTACTACTACCATTCATAGGTAATCGACCAATTGTTGGATTCTGTACACAGCTAGACATAGCTTTTTTGAATCCATTGGTCAAACGCTATATGGGAACCTCGCTACCAAACGAAGTCATAGATTTGCGTCATCTGTACAGTCGGCGTATCAGTGGTCATACGCAAGGGCTTTCTGGACAAGCTCAACATCTGAATCGTATCTTAGCCCATTACAACATTCCTGAACTGGGCGCGCATGATGCTTATAACGATGCTGTCATGACGGCGATGGCTTTTTTGCATGTGCGTTAGCAGCAAGTCATGCTCTCAGTTCAATCGATAGTTAGAGTTAGTTATCTAAATAAGGGCGTTGTTATTGCTAAAATTGTGCTGCTGGCATCATGTGCGAAAACAGCAACTCATGTTACCATAGGCTGTTTTTGCCACCTGATGAAAGATGCTCATGCGATACCCTTCTAGACGCCGCCATTACCCTACTGCTGCAACCAAAATCACCACGCTTTGTCGTCATTTGCGACCGCTGAACCAACCTAGTAAACGTCTATCTAGGTTAGCGTTATTGGCAGCGGTTATAGTCGCACCAATACATGCACAAGCCATGTTGCCAGCAGCCATTCAAAAAGCCTTGGCGCGTGCCGACTTGACAGAAGCAGATATCAGCATCGTGATTACACCTGTGGGTGACAAGGCTGCCAGTCGTCTGCCTACTCCTATTCAAGTCATTGATAGTGATGAAACTGGCAGCCAATCTGCAGCTACTATAGTATCTGAACACCCAGTTACAAACGCCTCTACGGATACAATTAGCAGCGACCCGAGCCATCAGAGCGCGTTAGTTACCATAGAGCAGCGCACCATTGAGAAGCACGAGCGAAAAATACATGCCTATACTGATGACCCTTATACTTATCAGAGCGTAGAGAGCATTCCAACAGTCATCCCTAATGAATCTCAGCATACGCTTGATCAGAATGCCAAAGCCCAAGATACTGAGAGCAATAGTAAAGCCTCTATAAAGATTTCATTTTCGCCTTTGCTAGATCACCAGTCTGACATCCCTCGTACGCCTGCCAGCACCATGAAGCTCGTGCCTAGCTTTATCGCTTTGGACACTTTAGGGGCCGATTTTGTGTGGTATACACGGGTTTATCACACAGGTATTGTCATCGGCAACCGTCTACATGGTGACTTGATCATTCAAGGTAGTGGCGACCCAAAAATGACCCACGAGCGCTTAAAGCAGTTACTGTATAAAGTGCAAGCATCCGGTATTCGTCATATCGATGGTGACATCATCATCGACAGCACGGTTTTTAATGATGTTAGTAAAGATCCTGCCGCCTTTGACAACTCACCGCTACGTCCCTATAACGCCAGCCCAGATGGGTTTTTGGTTAACTTTAGCACCATTGGTATCAAAACTTACCCTCAAGATAATGGTCAAGCCAATGTGACCTATAAGCCGCGGTTAGCTAACTATCAGCTGCCTGCTACAATCAATACCCGTGCAGCCAGTTGTGGGCAAGCAAGCTATAGCCTAGCGCCGCAGTGGCAAAACACGCAGCTTGTGTTAAATGCCAATCTCCCAGAGAGCTGCGGTGAGCATGTCTTTTACGTAGCATATCCCAATGCCAAAGAGTTTGCCGCACACGTCATCGCTGCCAAATGGCAAGCATTAGGGAATACTTTGAGTGGACAGGTAATCTCACAAGAAGCACCTTACGATATGACCAAGACGACAAAACGAGCGCACGGACTTACGGCTATCGCGATGTCGCCTCTACCTATGGTCAGCTATCCGTCGTTGAATTTAACCGAGCAGATTCATGACATTAACCACTTCTCAAACAATGTCATGGCTGAGCAAATGGCGTTATCTATAGGCGCTTATGATAAAGAAAGGCTGACTCAAACAATACCTGCTAGCATAACTGCGACTAGTCCAAGCAGTCATGAAGTCAAAGCTAGCAATGAAGTCAAAGCTAATAATGAGGTGGATAGTAAAGTAGTAGCCGATAAATCTAATGGTAAAAAGGCTGATAGCTTATATCAATTTGGCAAACCTGCTACGACAGACTATCCAGCAGCCTTACAAACCATCAATCAATGGTGGCAAACCAACCTCAGTACGCCGCCGCCACATTTGACCAATGGCTCAGGGCTTTGCCGCGAGTGTACTATCACCGCAGCCAACCTAAGCGAGCTACTGACTTATGCTTACAGTCGACCAAATTTTGATGCCTATGTCGATTCGTTAGGTGTCGCTGGGGTTAGTGGCACTATTGCCGCCCATAGCGATCGCTTGCCTGAATCTGTAGCTACTGGTCGTGCATGGATAAAAACTGGCACGTTAAATAACGTCACCTCAATGGCAGGTTACGTCAAAGGGCTGTCAGGACAGGATTACGTTGTCGTCGGTATAATTAATACTGATCAAGCATTAAATCCTTATGCAGCGCGACCTATATTAGATGCCATGCTCGACTGGACAGCACAGCGCTGACACTTAACGCTTTAAGTCGATTTATTATCAATACTCTATTTTTTACCTTTATAAAGGTTAGCTTATGTCACGCCAGACAACCAGTCTCAACAAACCTCAAACACTTGTACAAGTGCAGCCCAAACTGGCACGATATGTCGGTTTTTTTGCGATTGGATACACGCTTGCCAGTACCATATTTATGATGATACAGACCAAACTTGCGCTCAATCCGCAATTGGTCATGGTGGTTTCTATTATCGTGGGTGCTTATATCGCTGTCAGTAAATTTATCAAACATCAGAAGCGAGCATTAGCGCGAGATGAGATTAATAAATTGATGTTTGGTGGGGTTGTGATTGTTTGGATGCTGACGGTCATTTATTTTTCAGCCATCTGGTTTTGGCTGTTTGATACGATAAGCCGTGAGGTATTGTTTGAGATGGCGATGCAGCGTCCACTGCCCCTGCTTTCATCATTAATGTTGATGCTAGTTCTCACTCTAGTCAGTGCGCGAATCAGTCTATGGTCTATCAATCGATTATTAGACCCTATACGCAAATCAACGTAAGTACAAACCATCATCTACAAGGTGCTACAAAGTTTTCCCCTGCTAATGCGTAAAATCCGTTAGGCTAAGTTTAGGGCGTGTCATTATTTTAAGAATAGTACTAAAAATGAGACAAAGTAAGACGCGCCCTAGTAAGTAAAATTTTAGCGATGACTTGTTTTACCTTTATAATAGGAGCGAGCATTATGGACATGATCTTTTTTGACAACATAGACAAGCTTGGTCGTATTGTTTTGACGACTGTTATGGTTTACGTGTTGATCGTGACAGTTACCAAAGTCTCTGGCAAACGCTCAACGTCACAGCTCAACAACTTCGATTGGATCGTAACGGTCATGATCGGCTCGTTAGGTGCCAGTACGATTTTGCTCAAAGACATTCCCTTTGTTGAAGGGGTTTCGTCTATTTTAGTATTGTACCTATTGCAATTTGTGGTGACCAAATATGCGGCTGTTTCACCGCAATTTAGTAACTTTATTTTATCAGAGCCGCGTATCGTTTTTTATCAAGGGCAGTTTTTGCCAGATGCCATGCGCGATGAGCGTTTGACGCGTCAAGAAATCGAATGTGCCATGCGTTCTGAAGGGATTAATAGTTTCGATGATGTCGAAGCCATTGTCTTTGAGTCTGATGCAAAGCTGACTGTCATTCCAAAGCCAAGCCAAGCGGACGATCAAAGCGCAAGTAGCAACGTATCAGAGACGATTAACCCTCTGATGTAAATTGCAGACAATGAAGAACGAGCGATACAATTATTAAGAACACGGCCTAATAAGCTTGAATTCAATTATCGAGATGTAAGCATTATGAAAGTAAGGATTTTGACCGTTGGCAATAAAATGCCTAGCTGGGTACAGACGGGTTTTGACGAATATTACAAACGCATTCAACCAATGCTAAGCACAGAAATTGTCGAAATTGCGGCAGCCAAGCGGGCAAAGAACCCTTCAGATGCCAATTTGGCGCAGTACCGTGAGCAGGAAGGTCAGGCTATATTAGCTGCTCATAATGCATCGAGCCGCGAGCAATTATGGGTACTAGATGTCAAAGGCAAGATGATTTCGACAGAAGGATTGGCTGATAAGCTCGCTGATGGCATGCTGCAAGGCGATGATATTGCCTTGGTCATTGGCGGTGCAGATGGTGTCTCGCCAGAAGTATTGGCAAAGGCCGATGCAAAATTATCACTATCAGCACTGACATTGCCGCATCCGCTAGTGCGCGTCGTACTTATGGAACAATTGTATCGCGCGATGAGTATCAACAACAACCACCCTTATCACCGTGGTAATTAAATAAAATACTGAGCTATTTTTTCGATTTAAAACATTGACCCTAAAGTAGATTGAAAAACTGGCGCACGCCCTAATAAATGCAACATGAAATATCCAAAACGTGCGACACCCAACGCCTCTAAGCCCTCTCATCAACGTGATGACCATCATAGTGTGCAGACGCCTATCACAGCGGCTGCCGCATGGGGAAATACATCTGATGTAGCGACGAATACATCTAAGCTACCAGCGCTCTTTATCTCGCATGGCGCACCTACGCTTGCAATTGAGCAGTCTGCGACGACCAGTGCACTGGCACGTATCGGTCAAAACTTACCTAAGCCACGTGCCATTGTCATTATGTCAGCGCATTGGCAGTCAGCAAAGCTAGAGATTAGCAGCAATCCACAGCCAAAGACGTGGCATGATTTTTCAGGATTTTCGCCTGAACTTTACGACATTCAGTACCCTGCTATAGGCCAGCCAGCGCTTGCTGAGACACTTGCGCAGCAGCTGACCGCACGTGGCATCACTTGTAGTGTCAATCCAGTACGTGCCTGTGATCATGGTGTGTGGGCGCCGCTCAGACATCTGTATCCAGAAGCCGATGTGCCTATCGTACAGATATCACTACCACAGCATTATGACAGTACTGCCTGCTATCAATTAGGCGCACAATTGGCACATTTACGTGATGAGCAAATCCTCTTCATCGGTTCAGGTAACATTACGCATAATTTGCAAGCATTGCGCTGGGAAGCTGACAGCATCGATCAAGCAGCCAAAACGTTTAAGCAATGGTTGTTGCAGCAGCTCAAAATAGACATTCCCACGGCGCTCGATTGGCAGCAATACCCAGACTACAAGGAGATTCATCCAAGTGATGAACACTTGCTACCGTTGTTTTTTGCATTAGGTACTGGTCAGCGTGTCTCTGTCGTTCATCAAAGTATGGCCCATCATAGCTTGGGTATGGATATCTATCGCTTTGATTGAGTGTTATCAATCCAAACCATAGCTTAACCTTACTTCTCAAAAGCGTGTTTGGTAAATAAACCTGCGCGCTCCATCTCGCCCGCCACACTGAATAATGTCGCTTCATCATTCATGCGCCCGATTAACTGCATACCAATCGGTAGGCCTTTTTTGCTCATACCGACTGGTACTGACATTGCGGGTAACCCTGTAACATTACCCAATAACGTAAAACCCATCTTACCTAATACAGGGGCACTGAGCTTTTCTATCATGCCTGAGCTAAAGGCATATCTACCCATGTTAAAGCCCTTGTTAAGCACCTCGGCGCTACGCATCATCATCTCATCCATACGGCTAGGCGGTAGTACACCATGCTTTACCGCAGGCGTGGGCACAGTCGGGCACAAAATCATATCGTAGTCTTCTAGCAATAGACCCGTCTGATACTGGCTATGATGCCAGCCATGTTTGGCATGTGCCAAATCAACCGCTGACAATGAGCGCCCAAGCAGCGCCATATTATAGGTTTGTGGCTCTAAGTTTTTGACGTGGTCAACCCCAAACTCACGCTCGATATTATCAATCGTAAAAGCAGTATGCGCGCAGACCACAACGATAAAGTCATGCCAAAACTGCTCAATATTGATGTTTGGCTCGGCTGGTACTACTTCATGACCCATAGACTCTAATTGCTTAGCCGTTTGCTCAAGTACCGTTAGTACCTCTTTGTCTACTGTCGTATTGGCTATCAAAGGCTGCTGATGCAAAGCGATTTTTAGCTGTCGCGGCGCACGCATTGCCGCTTGCAAAAAGGTTCCGTCTGGCGGAGCAATAACATAAGGGCCGCCAATCTCTGCTCCACTAGTGGCATCTAGCATCGCCGCACTATCGCGTACTGAACGCGTAATCACGTGGTCAGCCACGGCCCCCTCCCAGCCTTCACCAAGATTAGGGCCCATTGGATTACGTCCGCGGCTTGGCTTTAACCCAAACGTACCGCACCAAGCAGATGGGAAACGTATCGAGCCGCCACCGTCACCACCACCTGCCATCGGGACAATACCGCTCGCAACTGCTGCTGCACTGCCCCCTGACGAGCCGCCAGAGCTATAGCCTTTTTTGAAAGGATTGTGAGTAGCGCCATGCGCTTTTGGCTCAGTGGTGATAATCAGACCAAACTCAGGAGTATTAGTCTTGCCAAAAGTATTAACGCCTGTCGCTTTCATCCGTTTGACGATTTCGCTGTCTTTTTCTGAAATGATATTGACACTGCGGCTGCCCATCGTAATAGGTTCGTCGGCGAAGCTAAATGATAAATCTTTTAGTAAATACGGCACGCCAGTAAATGCACCTGAAGGTAAACCCGCCTGCGCAGCATTGTAAGCACGCTCATCAAAACGATGCACGATGGCATTTAGCTTAGGATTGATTTGATTGGCTTGATGGACAGCAGCGTCTAGCAATTCCTTTGCGCTGACCTCACCTGAATTGACCAATGCCGCTAAGGCTAGTCCATCATATTGAGTATATTCTTTAAACATAACCAACCTTCCTTGGAGAGTAATTTTATTAAGACTATGTAACACTCGTATTTTCTAAAATTAATGACTATTTTTTCATAAACTCCTGTCAGTTTAGTATAAAAAACCGTGCCTGATATTTGATAAACGGACTCGTTAGTCATCTGGTCGGTTTCGTCAACTAATGAACCAATATGCGAATCTACTTTTCGCACCCTAGAGCATACTGAATAATAAGAGCTTACCTCTAAACCCTCAATTTATGAAAGCATTATTAAGTTTCTTCCATAAAAAAACGAGCCATTTTCATGACTCGCTTTTTCGTTATCAACTTAAGGATTAATCCTACATCAATAGTTCACGTTTGCCACTTTTACCCATAGAGCTGACCAATCCAGCTTCTTCCATAGAGTCGACAATACGCGCAGCACGGTTGTAGCCGATGCTGAATTTACGCTGAATGCTTGAGGCAGAAACTTTACGTGTTTCCATGATAAAGGCCACGGCATCATTATATAAATCATCATCTTCACCAGAGGCATTGGCTGTACTACCACCGCCTGGGCTAGATAATTCAAAGTTGCCTGCCATATTATCAATATAATCAGGGGCGCCGCGCTCACGCCAAGCATCACAGACACGGTTAACTTCTTCGTCACTGACGTAAGCACCATGCACACGATCTGGCTCAATCTGCCCTGGTCCCAAGAACAACATATCACCGTTACCTAGCATGTCCTCAGCACCGCCACTATCTAGAATCGTGCGTGAATCGACTTTTGAGTTGACTCGTAGTGCCGCACGCACTGGGATGTTGGCTTTAATCAGACCCGTAATGACATCGACTGACGGACGCTGAGTCGCTAGCATTAAATGAATACCTGCAGCACGCGATTTTTGCGCCAAACGTGTGATGAGCTCTTCGGCTTGTTTACCAACCTGCATAATCATATCGGCAAACTCATCCGCGACAATGACAATCATGGGTAAGGTTTTTAGCTTGGGTGCTTGGCTAATACTTACGCTGTCATTCGGACGCCATAGAGGATCGAGCATAGGATTGCCTGATTTCTCCGCCGCGATGACCTTCTTATTGAACTCATTGAGCTTACGAACCTTTAGCAAACTCATCAGCTGATAGCGTCGTTCCATCTCAGCCACACACCATGACAAGCTACTAGCGGCTTCCGTCATATCGGTGACTACTGGCGTTAGCAAATGCGGAATATCATTGTAATTGGCAAGCTCAAGCTGCTTTGGATCAATCAAAATAAGACGCAGCTCATTGGGTGTATATTTGAGTAGCATAGATAGTAGCATCGAGTTGACCAATACTGATTTACCAGAGCCTGTAGTACCAGCGACCAGCATATGCGGCGCACGCGCAAGGTCGGTAATGATTGGGTTACCACCGATATCTTTACCCATTGCCATGCTAATCTGCGCTTTCGGGTCTTTGAACGTTTCGGTATTGAGCAGTTCAATCAAACGTACCATTTCACGTTTCTTGTTAGGCACTTCGATACCGATGTAGGGTTTGCCTGGAATTACTTCGACCACACGCAAAGAGGCCATAGATAGTGAGCGCGCTAAATCACGTGAGATACCTGTGACTTTACTAGCCTTTACCCCAGCAGCCAACTCTACTTCGAAACGGGTGACAACAGGCCCTGGAATAGCATTAACCACAGAGGCTTTTACGTTAAATTCTTGTAGCTTAATTTCTAATAACTCAGACAGTTTTTCAAGCTCAGCCACAGTGTAGCTAGGCTTGCGGTCAGGATCAGGCTTATCCAATATAGACACTTCTGGAATAGGCGTTAGACTGCTGCGATAAGCTGCCGTTTGCATCGAGCGTGATTTTTGACTAAAAGCTGCGTCATCACTAATATGCGGCATGACCGGTACATTAGTGTCGTCATCACTGTCGTCCTCTGGCATCATATCAGTGATATGGTTGCTGCTATCGCCCTCTGGGACAGCAAAACTAACAGATGGTTGCGCGGGCGCTTTCTGATCAGGCTGTACATTTGAGACTGGGCTAGTCACTTCCACCGTTGGCGCTGCTTTTGGATTGGCAGGAGGCGTATTGGTTGGTGTCATGTCTGAAACGTCTAACACATCTGACAATGCAGGCTCAGTCTCTACTGTTACCGGAGCGACTTCAGGCTCAGAGACTATTGACGCATTATTAGTCTGTGGCAACTCTACAGGCGTATCAGACAGTTGATTGGCTGAATCCTGTGCAAAACTAATAGGCTCTTCTACGATAGGTTCTGGTGTCTTCTCTTGTACGATTGGCTCAGCTGCTACGGTTTCCTGAACAGGCTTAGAGTCTACTAGCGTTTCTACGATAGATTCTGTAGGTTCTGGTATATTACCATGCTCTGCCAACCATGCTTCTGCCAACTTATCTACTTCCACAGTCTCATATGTCGTAGAGATTTTAGGATCAGCAGGTTCAACGACTGGCTGACTGGCTAAATTACTACTCACTGACTCATCAACTGATGGCTGAGTTAGTGGTTCTTTATCATGTATATCTGGTTGAGCAACCGCTTCCATCGTTGTAGTGGTCACAGTAGCAGGCACTGATTTCTCTAACGATGCTGTGGCACTAGCACCCGTTTGGGAATAGTTAGGTACAGGCATAGCCGAGCTGTCCATACCCTTGGCACTGTAGGCCATTTGCTCACTTGCAAGTAAATCATCGACCGTATTGGCATCATTCCACGCAAAGCTTGGCTCAACTTTGCGAGCAATAGGTGCAGTCAAGTTTGAAACTAATGGCTGGACTGCATTGTTGGCTGTATTATCAGTAGCAGCGTTAAGCGTTTCTGTATCGGTATTTACCTGACCACCTTTTGAGCTATTAGGTGTCGCCGCTGCTTTTGCTGCGATGACAGAGGCTTTGACACTATCTGCCAATCCTGAGGTTGCCAAAAAGTCTGACAATACACTACCGAAACGTCCGCTACTGCTAACGTCTTGAGTACCGCTAGTATTTTCAGCAGACTGCAACTCCAGTGGCAGCTGCTCATGCTCTACTTTTTTATCTACCGACTCATCTAGTTTCTGGCTATCATCTTGTGATGTACTGCTCGGTTCAGTAGCTTCAATAGAATCCTGATTTTTTACACCTGAACCAAGCCACGACAGCGCACGAACCTTTTGATATATCGTCATCCAATGGATATTAAAGGCAAACGTAGCGGTAATCACAACGAATACTGCTAAGAAAACCACACTCCCCCACTGCGATAGCAGCTGTGCCAAACGCGCTTGTAACTCTAGCCCGATGATACCACCTGCGATACCTTCGAGGCCGATTGCGTCAGGGTTCGTAACTTGTTGAACTAAAGAGACCAATTGTGCAAATAATGCGCTAGCACTTAATAGTAAAAACACATAAGCGACCAATCGCATGAGCCAAAACGTTGGCTTGTTTTCCCACCAAATCAAGATAGATTCATAAACCACAAACGCCAAAAACCACCAAGCACCAAACCCAAAAAAGCTATAAAGCAAATCGGATAACCATGCGCCAGCCTCGCCGCCCATATTGTTAATCGTGGTCATATCACTACTGATGTGCGACCAGCTAGGATCGTTGCCTGTATAAGTCATCAAAATGACAAACAGATAAACGGCCAGTATTAACCCAAGGAGGGTAAACATTCCCTTTTTTAAATACTCAATAAGCGGTGCTGATATCACGTAAGATCTGCCTTGTTATTAATACTAAATGGTCGCCAATGCATGACTAAGCCTAATCATGCTGACATAAAGTGTTGACATAAATGTACCGAGCGAAGTGTTTGTTTGGCATGTGCCGATTGTAGAGCCTTTAAACAACCGTTATCGCTTGGCTCCTACTACACTTGGCATAACTTCTTATAATAACAAATACATAGGTACAGTGGCGACAGTCTTATCAAGAAAGCGTGTAAGAAAGTAAATCAGTAGACACTTTGCGTAAGAAAACAGTTGGTTAGCGAAACAATAGTGGCAAAATATGGCTAACTGTATTGCCTAAATTCTATAAAATAGTCTCTGTTTTTGCACTTATGTTCTAAGGTTATTTATTCTTTGATTCTAATGATACCTGTGTTTGTTTTAGCAAACTTGCACTTTGTGCACTGTGCCCTTATGTTATTATCACACAGCAATTAGAAGAAGCATATTCGTAGTCATTTTTGATATTCGTCTTTTATTATATTTATAACTTACATTTTTAATTCGTATATTTAGCAAGGAACAACTCATGGCAACTGACACTACTGCTCCACGTCACGAAAAGCTCATTATCTTAGGTTCAGGCCCTGCTGGCTACTCTGCCGCAGTTTATGCAGCACGCGCTAACCTTAAACCAGTTATGGTCACTGGTATGGAAGTCGGTGGACAATTAACCACCACTACCGAAGTCGACAACTGGCCAGGCGATGCGCATGATTTGACAGGTCCTGCATTGATGGAACGTATGAAAGCGCATGCTGAGCGTTTCGGTACTGAACTGGTCTATGATCATATCAACGAAGTAAACCTAAACGAACGTCCTTTTCAATTGACAGGTAACAACGGTAGCTATACTTGTGACGCGCTCATTATTTCAACTGGCGCCTCTGCACAGTACTTGGGACTAGAGTCAGAGACCAAGTTCAGAGGGCTTGGCGTATCAGCCTGCGCTACTTGTGATGGTTTCTTTTATAAAAACCAAAAAGTTGCGGTGATTGGTGGTGGTAACACAGCGGTTGAAGAAGCTTTGTACTTATCTAATATTGCGTCTGAAGTGACCTTAGTACATCGCCGTGACAGCCTACGCTCTGAGAAAATTCTGCAAGACAAGCTGTTTGAAAAAGCCAAAAATGGTAATGTCAAAATCGAATGGAACCATCAAGTAAAAGAAGTGGTCGGTGATGACATGGGCGTCAATGGCGTCGTCATCGAATCTATGATTGATGGCAGCACCAAACAACTAGATACAATGGGTATGTTTGTCGCTATTGGTCATAAGCCAAATACTGACTTGTTCAAAGGTCAATTAGACATGAAAGATGGCTATCTGATCGTTAATAGTGGCTTGAATGGTAATGCTACTCAAACCAGTATTGAAGGTGTGTTTGCCGCAGGTGACGTAGCCGATCACGTTTACCGTCAAGCCATCACTTCTGCTGGCACTGGCTGTATGGCTGCGCTGGATGCTGAAAAGTACTTGGATGCATTGGGCGAAACCGTCGCTCGTGACCACACTTATGATTCAACCCTAACTGCAGATAAAGAAGCCTAAATGGGCAACTTTACTCAACAGCACGATAAACACATTACGCCTGAGACTTTAAAAAGTCTTGGGCGTTATGACTTTCCTGATCCCATTTCTATCGATCCTGATGGTATTGGCATTGTCGCTATGGGCGGTGACTTAGCGCCTGAAACGCTGATATCAGCCTATGCTCAGGGGCTATTTCCTTGGTTTAACGAAGATGAGCCTATTGCTTGGTGGTGTCCCGAGCCACGTTGTGTGATT
The DNA here is from genome assembly GCF_904846625.1 of Psychrobacter sp. JCM 18900. GTDB lineage: Bacteria > Pseudomonadota > Gammaproteobacteria > Pseudomonadales > Moraxellaceae > Psychrobacter. Next base: position 2,168 of record NZ_CAJHBL010000007.1, on the reverse strand, counting down.
GTCCCATCTGCCTATCAACCGAGCAAGTCTCTACGTAAGCAAGCAAATCGCGAACGTTGGCAAGTGACGCTCAATCAAGCCTTTGACGATGTCATACATGCCTGTAGCTTACCGCGTAGCGATGGCCTTAATGACAATCAGCCTGAAGGCGAGCATACTTGGATTCATGATGAGATGATCGAAGCTTATACCAAATTGCATGCGCAAGGCTTTGCTCATAGCATTGAAGTTTGGGACGAGGCAGGTCAACTGATTGGCGGATTATACGGGTTAAAGATAAACGGCATCTATTTTGGTGAGTCAATGTTTCATCAAGCGTCTAATGCGTCAAAGCTAGCATTTTGGGGTCTGATGCGCCTGTGTGAGCAAAGTGATGTCGCACTCGTCGACTGTCAATTACCGAACGATCATTTAATGAGTTTAGGTGCCACTACTTTACCACGTGCTGATTTCCTAGCTCAGTTAGACAACTTAATAGGCAGCCAGTCTGTGCCATGGCAAAGGCACTCTCATAAACCGTTAGCTGTATCATTACTGGATAGCGAATCGCCTTGGCAACCAGAGTTATGATTATCATAGCGAAAAAAATAAGAGGTTATTATGGCACTTGATACATCGTTTCTATTGATTGGTGAGCTAGCAGCAAAGGCCAATACGACCAAAGATACGGTTCGCCATTACGAGCAATTAGGCTTGCTAAAATCTCGCAAGCGTCAGGCAGGCTCACGTTTATATACCGAGTTTCATCCAGAATGTATCGAACGCATAGAGCTGATCAAAAGTGCGCAAGCTATTGGTTTTACGCTTACTGAAATCAAAAACAGCTTAAATGATTATTATGATGGTCACTTGGATATCGATTCACAGCTTTTACTCACACAGCAGAAGCTAGAACAAGTTAAAAAACAGCAAGCCAATATCAGCATAATGGTGGAGTTACTGAGCGAACGCTTGGATATTTTAGGTCGAATGAAAGCAGATAGTGATTATCAGCTTGATGTAGAAGTCTGTAAAAAGAAAATTCCTTTGCAATAAAGCTTAGTCAATTCTGCTCTTATATCGTAGCTGTTATAGCTACTTTTATCATCGCCGTTTATTTTTTATTAGGGCGTGTCCTCATTTTAAAAATGGTGATAAAAATGAGATAAATTGCCGTCAAACGAGGAAAATAGTGCAGATAATATCGAGATATTGACCAACTATTTGACGATGTTTGGCAAAATTTAGCTGTTTTTAGCCCATTTAGAGGACACTCGTTTGAATTGAGGACATGCCCTAAGCTTTACTCACTTCATTAAATATAAGTATGCTGCATGATTAATGCATCGACTGCTGGTTTATGTGGCACTTTATAATAGCCTTTGCGTCTATGAATGATGCTAAATGCTTGTTGCTCGTATAACGCTATCGCCGCTGCATTATCGGCACGTACTTCTAACAAAAGACTCTCTACCTGATTAAGCTGTAACAGCTCATGCAGCCTATTCAATACCTGCGAAGCAATACCTTGGCGTTGGTGCTCTGGATCAGTTCCGATACGTAACACCTCTGCTTGCTCAAAAGTCACTTGATATAAGCAATAGCCAACTATCTCACGATGAGAGACACCCTCCTCTTTCGCTTGATCATAAGCAATCAATAGGCAAATACTGTCCTGCTCAAGTAACTTAGTCAATGTTTTCTGGTTCCAAGCATCATCCGGCTGCACCATCGCCTCTATATTAGCGACGGTTTGAATAACGTTTTCGAGTTCTACTGCATTCATTGATAATACTTCTATCGCAAACATGACGTTCCTTTTACACGATTATTATTAGGCTGTTTTTATTATTATATTATACTTAGATGATATATGTAGAGCTTGCCATACATTCATGTAGACCCGTAATTATACAATCAATATTTCTCAAAAAAAAAAGGCCACCCTAAATAGGATGGCCTTTTTTATGACTAATTCATAAGCTCATTACTGAGAATTAAGTCTTAGTTCAATACGTTAGCAACAACACCAGCGCCTACAGTACGGCCGCCTTCACGAATTGCGAAGCGAAGACCTTTGTCCATAGCGATTGGGTGGATAAGCTCTACGCCCATCTCAACGTTATCACCAGGCATTACCATTTCAGTACCGTCTTGTAATTGGATTGCGCCAGTTACGTCAGTAGTAC
>NZ_CAJHBL010000006.1 GCF_904846625.1 Psychrobacter sp. JCM 18900 | reverse complement strand
GCATTCGGGTTGTCACGCCAGTGGCATTGCCCGGTAGCTACGTTCGGATGGGATAACCGCTGAAAGCATCTAAGCGGGAAGCCCACCTCAAGATTAGATTTCCCTAAAGAGCCGTTCAAGACTAGGACGTTGATAGGCAGGGTGTGGAAGTGCAGCGATGCATGTAGCTAACCTGTACTAATTGCTCGTTTGGCTTGACCATACAACACCCAAGTGGTTTGTATACAAGTCTAATTAATCTATCTTGTATAGCTCAGGCTATAGAATAAGAAAGAATATTTCGATATCACCTTTAACCTTGATTCAGTTAGGTTACAAGTTGATCGACCATAAACTAAACATTTATAGTCAAACAATAAAAATAACAGACTCATATCTAACCCCCTTTGCTGACGACAATAGCGCGATGGCCCCACCTGATCCCTTCCCGAACTCAGAAGTGAAACATCGTAGCGCCAATGGTAGTGTGGTTCGCCCATGTGAGAGTAGGTCATCGTCAGCTCTCTATTCTAGATAAAGCCCCCTTCGCTAACGCGGAGGGGGCTTTTCTTTGTGCGCGGTTTGGTAACGGATCTACTGATTTCAGCCTAATTTATTCTAGCAAGCGTATTGCAGTATTGATTATAGAAAAACTTGAAGGTATGCTATTTTTTATTGAAAGCGCTTCTAACTTGTAAAAAGCACTGTATTAAAGACAAAGCCGTCATTAGACTAATAAGGAAGTATGCGTGTCAATTTGGTTACTAGTTCTAATATCATTTTTGTATATTACTATTGGCGGGGCTTTCGCCTTCGGGTTTCTTTTCTATATATGTGCAGAAAATAGCCCAAGCTTAACCAAAGTTGAGAATAATGTTCTCTTTACCTTGTTGATTGGATATGCAGCTTCACTTGTAATCAGTGTTGTAATGGCTGTTTATTTTTACGTATTTGCTACTAGCGATTTATATTATTGGTGTTTCGCCATACCGTGGGGACTACTGATTCTACTATTAGGTTATTGGGCATATATTTTAGCGAAATTTAACGCATTTTGAGGATACTGTTGACATGTCTGGCCTGATTAATTACTTCTTAAAATAATTCACCTATCTCAGGTATCTCTTCAAAATCAAATCCTAACTGTTCATCTTTACGCTGTCTCATTTGTTCTATACGCAGCTTACGTCCTGCGATAAGCCGTAGCACCTCGCGCTGCTGCTCTGTCGTCATATCGTGCCATAGCTGGCGCTCAGTTCGACTACGCAGGCAACCAAAGCAATAACCCTTCTTATTGCTTTGACAAAGACCAATACATGGATTGGCAATCTCGAACAGCTCAAACTGTTGATTCATGACTCCTCCATAATGACTACCGTCATTCCTTTGACCTGCATAAAATCACTGTACAACCTTATTATGTCGCAAATACCGACTAATAGTGTGCCATTTTATTATTATTATTTCCGTCTAGCGGGTGCTATGCTTAGCTTTGATAGCCTTTATAAGATAATCATAACAAAATTAATAAGTGAGATGATACGTGAACTTGATTTATATCCATGGATTGGACAGTGATGCCAACTCGACTAAAGGGATGTTGTTAGAAAAATATTGCCAGCTTCATCATCCTGATATTAATGTGCTGCGTCCTGATTTAAATAAGACCCCCGCTCAAGTGTGTGAGAAATTACTGTCTTTAATCAAAGCGCTAAATAATAGTGAAGATAGAAAATCAGCAGATAAGCAGACTGAGTTATCAAATACGGTATTAATCGGTAGCTCATTGGGTGGGTATTTTTCTACTTTGATAAGCAATCAGATAGGTTGCCCAGTTTTATTGCTTAACCCCAGTATCCAACCCCATATCACCTTACAGCGTTTCTCTAATCAATCAGTATCAAGTCAAGACAACTTAAATGAGTCATCTACCAGCAAAGCCCTGCATACGACAGCGGGTGGCTGGAGTATTACGCCTGCAGATTTACAGTGGTTTGCAGATCATCGGCTTTTATCAGTAAATTATCCTAATAAAGTTGCTGTGCTATTAAAAGAAGGCGACGAGCTGTTAAATTCTGAATTGTCTAAAGATTTTTATCAAAGTCAGGGCGCATCGGTAACAGTGCAAGTAGGTGGCGATCATCGCTTTAGTGACTTTGATGAGCAGCTGCCGATGGTGATGAATATCTTACAGAATTTAGTACAAGCCTAAATAGACGACATTATATGACGTAAGCGATGGAGTATTAACGTTAACGTCGCTATTTTTCGTTATAATGGTTTAATAGAATTAAACGCACGCGAACAGTTAAGGATGCATTTGTGAGTCAATATAATGCGCAATCGTTAGAAGTTTTAGAAGGTCTTGAGCCAGTCCGTCGTCGTCCAGGTATGTATACTGATACCACGCGCCCGAATCATTTGGCGCAAGAGGTCATTGATAACTCAGTAGATGAAGCATTGGCTGGTTATGCGAAAACCATCAAGGTGCAATTGCATAGTGATGGATCGTTGTCTGTCGAAGATGACGGGCGCGGTATGCCAACTGATATTCATCCTGAGTTTGGTCAATCTGGCATTGAGCTGATTTTGACCCGCTTGCATGCAGGTGGAAAGTTTTCGACCTCTAATTATGAAGTGTCAGGTGGTCTGCACGGTGTGGGTATTTCTGTCGTCAATGCGCTATCAACCCGCGTTGAAGTTACGGTATGGCGTGATAGCACACAGTTTGATATGGCATTTGAAAATGGTGCACCAGTTACGCCATTGACTGAAGCAGTCAGCTCAAATAAGCGTAAACGTGGCACTAGAGTACACTTTTGGGCGGATGGTAGTTTCTTTGATACGCCCAAATTTAATGTAAAACAGCTCAAGCACAATTTAAAAGCAAAGGCTGTTTTGGCCGCTGGACTGACGATTGAATTCACTGACGATATTAATGATGAAAAGGTCATTTGGCAGTTTACAGATGGGGTAGTCGAGTATCTAAGCGAACAATTAGATGGTTTGGAAACATTGCCTGAAGCGCCGTTTTATTATAATTACGATGCGAAAGCGGGCGAACGAGCTGCCATTACCTTTGCCTTGTCTTGGTTGCCTGATGGTGGCACGCCTATTCAAGAAAGCTATGTAAACCTTATTCCGACAGCTCAGGGCGGTACGCATGTCAATGGACTACGTACAGGCATCTTAGAAGCACTGCGTGAGTTCTGTGATATTCATAATTTACTACCACGTAGTGTGAAGCTAACCGCAGAAGACGTCTGGGATGGGGTGAACTATATCTTGTCTCTGAAGTTCTCTGAGCCGCAGTTTTCTGGACAGACCAAAGAGCGATTATCTAGTCGAGAGGCTGCGGGCGCTGTACAGACGTTGGCAAAAGATGCCTTTAGCCTATGGTTAAATCAGCATGCGGACATGGGTACACAAATCGCTGAATTGGCGATTAATAAAGCAGGTCGTCGTCTGAAATCGGCCAAAAAAGTTGCTCGTAAGAAAATTACTCAGGGACCCGCATTGCCTGGTAAATTGGCCGATTGCCGTGGTGATTTACGTGATGGCGCTGAGTTGTTCTTAGTAGAGGGTGATTCTGCGGGTGGTAGTGCTAAGCAGGCCAGAGATCGTCATTATCAGGCGATATTACCTCTGCGCGGCAAAATCTTAAATACGTGGGAGGTATCATCAGATACGGTACTATCAAGCCAAGAGATTCATGATATTGCCATAGCTATCGGTGTGGATCCTGCCTCTGATGATTTATCCGAGCTGCGTTACGACAAGATATGTATCTTAGCAGATGCTGATTCTGATGGACTGCACATCGCGACATTGATCTGCGCACTGTTTGTGAAGCATTTCCCTGCGCTAGTGGATGCGGGTCATTTATTTGTGGCCATGCCGCCTTTGTACCGAGTGGATGTGGGTAAAGAAGTTCACTATGCATTGGATGAGCCGGAGCTTGCACATATTTTAGCCAATGTGCCGGGTAACAAAAAAGCTCAGATTACACGCTTTAAAGGGCTTGGTGAAATGAGCGCTGAGCAACTACGTGAGACGACGATGAGCCGTGATACACGCCGCTTAGTACAGTTAGATATGGATGACATGGTACTGACCAATAGCGTGATGGATATGCTATTGGCTAAGAAACGTGCCTCTGATCGTAAGTCATGGCTTGAGAGCAAAGGTGATTTGGCCGATATTTCTTAAGAATTAGCAATAAAACTAAAGAAGTATGGGTGCAGAATATCGAAATAGGTCATTACTTATATTTATGGCTGAACGATCTATCACATAATAAAAGCACGCAAAATTCAGCCTAGCCACAAAGGCTTAATGGTATTATGTCAGTACCTTTCATTATATTGTGCTGTCATGATACCGAAGATTTTTAACCGTTCTAAGTCTGTTGTTTCTAAACCTGCGCGCTCCAAAGTACTCCCAAAACTTAGCAAAAAGCATTTGGGAGATAAGGTTCCTAAGCGTGGTAACAAGTTTGCGCCTGTTATTGCATCCGCGCTGTTAAAGGCGTCAGGTTGGCGTACGGTAGGCGAGATTCCAAATATCTCACAAGCTGTAGTGCTTGCTTTACCGCATACTTCTAATGTGGATGGTATTTATGCGATTCCAAGTCTGTTTGCATTAGATATCAAAATCAGCATTATGGGCAAGCACACGCTATTTAAAGTGCCTGTGTTTGCACAGCTATTAAATTGGATAGGGGTTATTCCCATCGATCGTGGTAATAAAGGCTCTGTGCTGCAAGCCAGTATTGATAAGTTCAAAACTGGTGAACCATTATTTTTAGGATTATCACCAGAGGGGACACGGCAATATACTGAGTCGTGGAAGACAGGTTTTTATTATTTAGCGGTGGGTGCTGGTGTGCCGATTTTGCCAGTAGCGATGGACTACAATACTAAAGAAATACGGTTTATGTCGCTGGTTTACCCTACAGGTGATATCGAAGCAGATTTACCAAAAATATATTCTCAGTATAAAGGGGTGTTGCCAAGACACCTTGAGCGTTTGTCGCAGCCACTACAAGATATCAATAATGCAGCTGAATAAGCCAAATGGTATAAATATCAGTTCAATTAGTTAAGTTAAAATCACTGGTTGTATGACAGGTACGAAAACTCAAAGCTGTCTACAACTAAGTTCTAATAATTGTTATTGGAAAAGCCCCTGATATGATGGTATCAGGGGCTTTTTTTGAGTAATATTTGGATGTCTATCAGCTTAATAATTTAGAACTGTGGTTGGCCGTTAGAAGCACTGACACCGCCGTCGACAGGTAGATTGACACCAGTAATCATAGAAGCATCATCACTCGCTAAAAAGGTAATGGCAGCGGCGATATCCTCTGGGGTTGCTAGACGCCCAAGCGGACAGCGAGCTAAGAACTTATCCGTTTTAGACTCATTATCTTGGATAGCCGTAGTCATATCAGTTTTGGTGACACTTGGATTAACCGCATTAACACGAACACCATCTGAACCATGATCTAATGCTAATGTACGGGTTAAATTGGTCACACCCGCTTTAGCAGCATTGTAAGCAGCCATATTCCAGTCACCACCCACGCCCGAGAGCGATGAGATATTAACGATATTACCCTTTGATGCAATTAAGTGAGGCATAGCCGCTTGAGAGACGTAAAAAGTCCCGTTTAGATTCACATCGATAGCAGAACGCCAATCATCGGCAGATAATTCTGTGATTTTACCTTGAGTTGCTTTACCAGCATTATTTACCAAGATATCAATCTTGCCGAATTTGTCTATAGCACGCTCAACCATCTCTTGTACCTGGCTTTGGACGCTGATATCGCACGTAATAATGAGATAATTATCGGTGTGAATCCAAGTGCGATCTTGCGGCAACTCTTCGGCAGTCTCTTCTAGAGTCGCTGCCGTACGTCCTACTAGAACCACGCTAGCGCCTTCTTCGGCAAAGCGAATGGCAGTTGCACGGCCAATACCAGAGCCTGCACCCGTTACAACGACGGTCTTTTCTTTAAAACGCTTCATAATGTTTAATCCTTATTATTATATAATAGTCATTAAAAATTCGATGATTAAAATTTCAATGACTACGGTTTCGATAAATATAACTAAGTACAGTTTGTCATCCATAAACTTGCACGCAAGCAATACTGCTTTGATATCATCATAACAAGTGATCGCTTTGAAAGCGACTGTCTCTGATAGTGCTTATGTAGCATAATTTTGCATCATTCAGATATTTGTAATACGCGATAATGATGTTGTTATTACGAGCTGGCATGTGCGATATTCACCATACGATAATAGAAGGTTGGAAATTGTGTCCCATTCGATTACTACTATGCCCGACTGGGGCTATCTGACGACTGAGCTAGTCAGTTATTTACAAGCAGATGCTATGGCGGTGACCTTGGCAGGCATGCATACAATTGAGCATGAATACAATGCTCAGTATATAGCTCGTCACTATCAATATCAGTTGCCACTTGGCAAGCTACAGCTGTTGGAGCTGACACTGTATCTACCCTATGATACAGAGTCAGTTGATATTGAGGCTGTACGCATGACTGCGGTAAAATCAGCACTTACATGGTACAAATCATTATCATCTCAAAATGAAGAAAATGTCTTAACTGGTTATGAAGCTATGATTTTTGACATTCAGCTTGTCGGAGGAAGTAGCAGTCTCAATCAAGATGATAACGGTGACAGTGCAAACAATTCAAACAGTGCTCTACAACGGCTTAAACACAATTTTGGGGTTCGTTACTTTTTAGAAGACTTAGTTGTCGACATGAGCGAAAGCATGCAGCAGCTGCAGGTCTTTAGCTGGGACGACTGGTACTCGATAGCAGCAGCGGTACGAACCCCATGTGAGTTGTGGCGTTTCTTAGCTTATCATTTAGAACAGCTTCAACAGTCGGCTGTAAATCATCTTCCAAGTTTTGAATCGGAAGACGCTTTGGTTGAGCGTTTCTTACAAAGTCCAGACCTGTTTGCTCCTGCCATTGTAGTCGACAATGCGCTCATCAAAAATGAAGTACAAGACGAACCTAACTCAGCATTGGTAGCCATTACGCTTGCCTACAAGAACCAAAGTTCAACTGCTCAGATGTACCATCAGCATATGATACAAGCGGCTACGATATGGTCTCAGCTAAGTATGCAGATGATAGATACGTATGGTAAAAAGCACGTAGCTAATAACGACGAACAGTTAGCCATACCACTCGCTCACTGGCAACAGCAACTGCTAGATGAGTCTTTGTTTTCACGTCACGAGCTTATCCGTACGCTATATAGACACCCTAAACAAAGCGCAGCGCTGCAAAAAGATGGCTATGTGGTACACCAACATTCTTATGAGAGTTTGGGCCGACATTATGTACTGGTGTTTTATGGTCAAGAGTCAAAGGGGCCTAATAGTAAAGCCGCTGTCCAACCAAAGCTAGCAAAGATCGCACAGGACGTTGCCACACGTTTGCCAATTATTGAGCTACATCATGTAGTTGTGCTTGGTATCGACTTTATCACTGAGAATAATGAGAATTTTTTCGATATTGATTTGTGGATTCAGCCAGTTGATGCGATGACTCAGCGAGAGCGCCAACTTACTAAGCAAATGCAAAAGCTAAAACAACAAGAGTTAGATAAGCAAAATACGCCATCTGCTAGTAGCGTGAAAGATGATAAACTTGCGAAGGCGCAAAAAGAAAAATTGCCTCAAGTACAGATGAGCTTAACAATTCCAGCACGTAAAGATAAGCAGTAGATTATAGCGTGAAATTGTTTTAATGAACTTTGATAACAAGAATTATAGATATTGAGAACCACAGATATTATTAATATATTTACTAACATAAAAAAAGACAGCCTAGGCTGTCTTTTTCGTATCTAAATTAAACAATCAAAAATACTTATTTATTGATATCGTCATTGAGACCGCTACCAGGAAGTACGTCATCACTGTTGTAGATGTCATTAGTATCAACACGTGGTGTATCAACTACATCGGTACGTAAATCAGTGGTAGGTGTACTAGCAGCAGATGGCGTGTTTTCACGAACTGAATCAGCAACTTTTTCTTGAGTTGATGAACTTGGCTGTAGCGCAGATTTTGCTTTCGCTTCAGTGCGTTCATGGTCCATCTTATCCTGCATTTTACGTAGGAAGCGAGCTGCAGCTTCTTGACCCCCAAGACCAAATGATAGGGCAAAGGCAACGGCTACCGCGCCTAGTGTCAGACCAAATGCTAGGTTAACGATTGAATCGGCAATACCCATCGCTTTTAGACCCATTGCTAATACTAGGCCCATGATTAATACACGTACGATGTTTGCTAGGAATTGTGAACCTTGCTCAGAACGTTCAACCACACCTGCAATGATATTGGCAAGCCAGAACCCGATGAATAGGATAATTGCGCCTAGGATGATGTTTGCACCGAATGCGATAAACATCGTAATAATCGCTGAGATAGGCTCGAAACCTAACAAGTCAGCAGCTGCAATAGCAGCAAATAGCATAGCGAAGAAGATAATCGCATAACCAACTAAGTCAGAGATTTTCTTGTCGCCCATGGTTTCTTGTAGACCAACTTTCGCAGGTAATTGATTGATTTGAGTGTTCTCAATCAGACCTTTGATGATGTTGGCAACCATGCGTACAACATAGAAAGTTACTACTAGGATAGCGACTGCCATAAAGATGTTTGGCAAGGCTTCCATGATTTTGTTAAGCATATTGGTCGCAGGGCGAGCAATTACTTCAATTTTTAGTGCATTTAGAGCAGCAATAATGGTTGGAATGATAACTACAAGAAATGCTAATGAACCAGCAATGTTAGGTAAGCTGTTTTGCTCACTTAAACCTGCTTTTGATGCCAATTCTTGTACATTAAAAGTAGAAACAAGGTTGGTAACGATGCCGCGTACGACTTTGGCAATGATATAACCAACGACGAAGACCACACCAGCAATCAAGATATTAGGGATGAAGCTAAAGATTTTGTCGACCATATTAGTTAATGGTGCAAACAAACCATCAAGCTCTAATTGACCAAGTACCATGGTCAATACAACCAATAAGATGAACCAGTAAACCATATCAGCAATCGTGCTGCTCATTGGTTTTACACCAGCTTGTGCACTTAAACGCTCATCCATAGAGGTTTTTGCGAGTGCTGCGTTGATCGCTGTGCGTGCAACAGTAGCCACGACCCAACCGATTACACCAAGTGCGATAGCGCCGATAAGATTAGGGATAAATGCCAATACTTGATTAACCATATTTGCGAATGGTGCTGAGATAGAGTTTAAGTTTAATTGGCTAAGTGCGCCTGAGATAGCAATGATGAAAATAAACCAGAAAACAATTTTAGAAATGATACCTTCAAGGTCGTAGGTCTTACCAGTTGAAGAGTTCATACGTTGATTGAGATTAACTTTAGAGAGTACGCCGCGTACCAGTGCTGCGATACCAAGGGCTACTAGCCAACCAATAACGAATATCAGAATAGCACCAATGATGGAACCGATAGGTCCACCAAGATAGCCGTTAAAAGATGTGTACATTGGGTTCATCTTATCCTCCTTGAAGCATCTTATATAACTCGCCAAAAACAATGTTCATACAGCGATTAGTGAGCAAGACATACAGATGGTTGTCATAAATAGTATTTTTAGAATCAGTTATATAGAGATATTATCGTTTTTGAGCATAAACTATTATCAGCAGTATCTCTTATTTATATTACAGTGACTCCGCTATCGATATCTGCTTATTTTTGATAAAAATTAACGCTCGGTTACTTATCTCCTTAACTAATTCAGCTTAGCTGATGTATTGATGGATTTAAAGACAGAAAGCTTTACCTGTTACTATATTTGTGTGATAACTTGTTATTATGATAGAAGATATTAACATAGACTATACATTGGCCCGATAATTTCGTGCAAAGCGTGGTTCCCAAAACTAAGATTTGTTATTATAGAGGAATGTGACATCTCGCCACTATTCTTACAATCAGAGAGTACTTTATGAAAAAAATCACTACTTTAGGCGTTAGTGCACTTGCTAGCGCTATGTTGTTAGTAACAGGCTGTAGCACCAACAATGGCAATCAAGAAACAGCCGCTCAAAGCGTTTCCATTACTGAACAAAGCTCAGCTAGTGAAAAAGTAGGTTATAGCTTAGGTTTCATGATGGCAGAAGGCAATAAAGACGCTGTCAAAGATCTAGACCTAAATACTTTTGAAAAGGGCTTCCGTGATGGCTACGAAGGCAATGAATCAGCATTGACCCAAGAGCAAATGCAACAAGTATTGATGGACTATCAAAAAGAGCAAGAAGAGCAATTCGTTAAAGACATGGAAACCAAAGCGACAGAAAATAAAGCCGCTGGTACTGCATTCTTAGCAGAAAACGCTAAAAAAGAAGGTGTGAAGCAAACAGAGTCTGGTTTACAGTATAAAGTTATCAAAGCAGGCACTGGTAAATCACCAAAAGCAACTGACGTGGTTGAGGTAAACTACGAAGGTAAATTGCTTGATGGTACGGTATTTGATAGCTCTTATGAGCGCGGTGAGCCAATCGAGTTCCCACTAAACCAAGTAATCGCTGGCTGGACTGAAGGTCTACAGTTGATGAAAGAAGGCGGAAAATACGAGTTCTATATCCCATCAGACATCGCTTATGGTGAAGCGGGTAACGCTGGTATCGAGCCTAACAGCACGCTTATCTTTACTGTTGAGCTATTAAAAGTAAAATAAGTATCTAAAACAAATAGTGTTTAGGTACTTAACTTAAAAAAAGCCTTCATAATTATATGAAGGCTTTTTTTGATTAAATATTCTATATCAGACTGATATCGAGCTTATAAAGCCGATATCAAATTGGTGATAAATTATAGATTCTTTTGAAAGACTTTAGAGTTACGGCCGTTATGGTATTTTTCTAAACGTGCTTCAGGCAAAGCGCTGGCTTCAACTTCAGCGAAGCCTTGCTCAACGAACCAATGCGCGGTACGAGTGGTCAAAACAAACAGCTTATACAAACCATGACTGCGCGCTTGCTGTTCTAGAAACGCTAGTAAATCTGCACCGCGGCTACCACTACGATACTCAGGACGTACGGCAACACAGGCGACTTCTGCTGACTCTGAATCTAGCGTATGCAATGCTGCACAGCCCAAAATCATACCATCACGCTCAATCACACTATAATTATCAATCTCTTGCTCCAAGCGCTCGCGCGAACGACTGACCAAGATACCTTGCTCTTCTAGAGGTGATAGCAGCTCAATAAGTCCGACTACGTCATCGATATTGGCACGGCGAATTTCTTCATAAGGATCATGGCTAATCAGCGTGCCAGAACCATCACGTGTGAATAGCTCTTCTAGTAATGCGCCGTTTTTGGCATACGAGATAATATGCGTGCGATGGACGCCTTGACGACAGGCCAAACTTGCACAGTTCAAGAAATAATTAATTTCACAATTTAAATCACGATCACGTAAGAAGCGATCAACTTCATTAGGAATCATTTCACGTAATAAACGATCGTCGTCGTTGATACCTGCTTCTTCGCCTAAGAATATAAGCTTGTCAGCACCCAGTGCTACAGCAGCGCTTAGGGCAACATCTTCCGCTAATAAGTTAAATACTTCGCCAGTCGCAGAGTAGCCCATCGAGCCTAGTACAACGATATGGTCGTGAAGTAGGTTGTTTTTGATGGCTTCTACATCAATAGAACGCACTTCACCCGTCATTTGGTAATCAATACCTTCACGGATACCGTATGGGCGCGCTGTCACGAAGTTACCCGATATCGCATCGATACGTGAACCATACATCGGAGAGTTGGCCAGTCCCATTGATAGCTGAGCTTCAATCTGTAAACGAATAGCACCAACGGCTTGTAAGATAGATGGCATCGCTGCACGAGGCGTAATACGGATGTCTTGATGTAGTGGAGATTCAATATTAGCGTCTTTTAAGTTCTTTTCGATTTGCGGTCGTGCCCCGTGTACCAGTACCAGCTTGATACCCAAGCTATGCAACAAGGCAAAATCATGAATAAGTGTGCTGAAGTTCGCATGATTGACCGCTTCACCACCAAACATGATCACGAAAGTTTTGCCGCGATGGGTATTAATGTAGGGTGCAGAGTTACGGAACCAATGGACGTATTCAGGGTTAATCTGGGGCATGGAGCTAGTAGTCATAATGGGAGCAGTAGTCGTTAGAATAAGAAAAGGGGCGCAGCAAAAAAATGCCTAACGCTAAAGATTTACCATAGCAAAAAACGCGGTTATGAGCTATCTTTTATTTTAGCTGTATTCAAGCCTTCTTATTGCCAGTCGCTGATATACACAACCTCAACACTGGGTTAATGTACGTACAAATGCTTTTTGTTATGCTAAGCGCTATTGCTTTACAGATGCTGAGCGAAGATAATCAGGTTAGATAAGTGAGTTCATGTGTTTCATAGATTGTACGAACTATTTCACAGCGATATCTTATGTACATCGTAATGCGTTTTATCTGTTGAACAAATTATAAAAATAACTTAAGTTGCACCATCTGTGTTTTACCGATATATCAACCAGGGATAATGAAAATCATGAAGAAAAGTAACCAGTTTGCTAGCCCGTTCAGTGCTTGGAGCGGCCACCGCTTATTTCACGTTGTTGCCGGTACGCTCATCGGTGCAATGGTCGTTACACAAGCCTCAGCGATGCTGCCAACACCAGAGCAAGCGGTTGATAGCTCGATGGCTATTCAAGCAAATGCTAACAAGAGCAGCAACTCAAGTGCTCAGGCCGTTAACAGTAGAATCACAGCGTCATTGGTTAGTGTTGATGCCAACGGTCAAGAAGTACTCGTCCCTGTAGGTACCAATACTCGTTTGCAGTCAGGTAATGTATTGGAGTATCAAGGGTACTTTACCAATACTAATGCAGATCGCGTCCGTAAAATGACCGTTACGATGAGCATTCCAGAGCAGGTAGAACTATTAAAAACGGTTGCTCCTGAATTCCCATATGGCAGTGTAGATGGCAATAATTTTGCTCGTATGCCATTACGTACCAAGGTAGATAATCAACTGCAAGACGTCGCGCTTAAGTACTATAAAGCGGTACGTTGGGACCTAGAAGGCGTAGGTCTAAATGATACCGTCGCTGTAAAATATCGCGCGCGCGTTAAATAGTCCTGAATGTTTGGCTTAGAATTTAGCTAGTATTGATGTAGTTAGCACTAAAAACTATCCATTTAGTATTGAAAGCTATCAATAAAAAAGCACCACAGTTTATAGCTGTGGTGCTTTTTTATGGTGTGTCAGGACGTTTGATAATTTTGCTGATAAGTAAGTAAAAATACTCAGCTACAGCGTGGCATATTGGCTACTAGATTTCTCTTGGATAAGTTGTTTAATGGCATTGATTTGTGGCGTTGTAGCTTTAGTACCTGCTTGTATTAGACTGCGTCGCTGCCTAGTATCTATCGAACTGTTACGACTGACATTGGGAGTAATAACAATATCAGCTCGATCCCGCTCATTCTGACTTGATACGGAGCGATTAGCAGTCAGGTTGGTCGCTAGAATATTGGTTTCGAGAAAGCCCCAAAAGTCACTCAATGAGTTCATAGTCGGTATTTGATTATTAGTACTATCACTGCCTTGAGCTCCCGTCACGTCTACAGCAATGACAATATCCGCACCCAAGTCATAGGCGCTATCTACGGGTACTAAACTGACCACACCGCCATCGATATATCTTTTACCGATTTTTTCAGGAATACGCGGGGCAATAAAAATATTAGGTACGCTACAGGACGCTTGTACGGCAAGCCCTGCATCGCCAGTGGTAAAGACCGCTTTCTTCAGAGTGTGTTTTTCTGCTGCGATTGCCGCAAAAGCAATGGGGAAATCCTCTATGGCACGCGCATTCACTTTGCTATTGATAAAGTTTTTTAACTTAACACCTTCGATAAATCCTTGATTGGACAAAGTAAAGTCTGTGAGCTGGCTATCAGTAGTGGTCAATGCCAATTGCTCAAGCTGTGCAGGCGAGTAACCACTGGCGTATAAGCTGCCGATCAAGCTACCCACACTCGTACCGACCACCAATGTTGGTTTGATACCGTTTTCTTCTAGCGCTTTAATGACGCCCACATGAGCAAACCCTTTTGCACCGCCACCACCCAACACCAGTGCGACAGTAGGGGCCTTAATAACAGGCTCTGGCGTTGCAGGAATAGTCGATGGCAATGTGCTACACGCACTAATATAAAAACCGAGTATTGGTATTAAGCTCAACCTCAGTAATTTTAGATTATGACGAATTAGGTTGTGACGAATTAGGTTGTGACGAATTAGGTTGTGACGAAACTGACGAGGCAAAATATAAACAAGCATAGAAAAACACCTTATGAAATTGCCAGAATTCAAAAAAACAGACATCAGTTATTGGTATGATGAGGAGAAGCGGTTTATCTATAGTAGATGGACTGTATAGGTGCTATTTTACTAAATAGCCTAGCATAAGCAATTGTATTGTCAGCTATAATGAAATGAGTCGACTTTTTATACGTACTATCGTTATGGCTATTCTATGCTACAAGTCATCATGTGCAACCTACTAAAAATGCTCGATTTAGCATACAAAAATTAAAAATAATATTGTTAGGATCTTTAATGCCAATATCGGAGAGTCATGCCTCAGCCAACTCATTAGATCACTTTAGATCTGACATGCCGTTGTCAGCACTAGATATGCCAGTGTCTGCGCTGGCAGGTGTAGGGGTAAAAGTGGCAGAGCAGTTGGCGCAATTGAATATCAAGCGGATATTCGATTTGCTACTACATTTGCCCCGTGATTATGAGGATCGCAGTCGACTGGTATCAATCGCAGATGTAGAACATGGACAATCAGCGCTAATTACTGGTCACATCGTCCATGTCGATACCAAGCGCAGTGGAATGACTGTGACGGTGGACGATGATACGGGTACGATATCGTTGCGGTTTTTTAAGGTCTATCGTGGTCTGGTACAGACCATGAATTTGGGAACACGTTTACAGCTATTTGGTGAGGTCAAAGTCAGCCGCTACGGCAAGCAGATACATCATCCTGAATATCAAGTTATCACTGACAATACAGTCATGACCGATACGGGATTGCAGCCTATTTATCCTACTGTCAAAGGTTTACATCAAAACAAGCTGCGTACTTTAATTAAACTGGCATTGCAAACGGTTCGAAGCCAAGGTCTACCGATGACATTGTTTACGGCTGAAGATTTTGCAGTTGTATCCGATTTGCCATTAGTGCCTTTTGAGCCATCTAAATCAACAGTATCAGAGGCCGAATATACCGAAGATATTTTTTCAACGTTAGCACGCAGCGTGCCTGATAATGCGATTGGCAATAGCGTATATAAGCCCAGTCCTTCTACCTATCATGCAGATAATGACATACATAACGTCGCTGCCAGTATTGCTCAGCACAATGTCTATAATTTAACGATATTTGAGGCATTGGTACTGCTGCATACGCCGCCTACTTATACGAGCGCGTCTCAGCAATACAAACTATTCACTCAACTCAGTGCTCGTACGCATGCTGCTTGCCAGCGCTTGATTATTGAAGAGTTGACTGCGCATCAGCTCAGTTTGCTATATCGTCGCCAGCAGCTACATCAGCATAAAGCACCTAAATGCACTACCAACAGTCCTCTTGCTGACAAGCTGTTTTCTGCATTACCTTTTGATCTAACGGGTGCGCAAAAAAGAGTGATGAAAGACATTACTGCGGATATGGCAACCTCAATTCCGATGCTAAGACTGGTACAGGGAGATGTGGGTGCTGGCAAGACATTGGTTGCAGCAGGAGCAGCGGGTTATGCGCTCGATAGTGGCTGGCAGGTCGCGGTAATGGCACCGACTGAGATTCTAGCAGAGCAGCATCTACTGAATTTTAAGCAATGGTTTGAGCCATTGGGCATTGGTGTCGGTTGGCTCGCGGGTAAGCAAACGGCCAAGCAGCGCCGCGAAGCATTGGAAGCAGTCGCAGAAAATACCGTGCAAGTGGTCGTCGGTACTCATGCATTGTTTCAGGAGCAAGTTCAGTTCGCTAAGTTGGGTTTAGTCATCATTGATGAGCAGCATCGATTCGGTGTTGAGCAACGCATGGCATTGACCAATAAAGGCGTGGCTAATAGCACCCCGCACCAGCTAATCATGACTGCAACACCGATTCCAAGAACCTTAGCGATGAGCGTTTATGGCGATATGGATACCTCAATCATTGATGAATTGCCACCGGGGCGTACGCCAATTACGACGGTAACCATCGATCGCAATCGACGCGACGAGGTTATAGAACGTATTGCGATCAATTGCGAAGCGGGCAGGCAAGCGTATTGGGTATGCTCACTGGTAGAAGCGTCTAGTGTCTTGGATGCGCAGGCAGCCGAAGCCACTTATGAGGACTTAAACGAACGTCTAGATATTCGTATTGGACTGGTACATGGCAAGATGAAGTCTGCTGATAAGCAAGCCATCATGCAGGAGTTCAAAGCAGGTAATCTGGACTTATTGATTGCGACAACTGTCATCGAGGTAGGGGTCGATGTGCCCAATGCGTCATTGATGGTTATCGAAAATGCGGAGCGTTTAGGGCTATCACAATTGCATCAGCTGCGCGGGCGAGTCGGACGTGGCTCGACTAAAAGCTTCTGTGTACTGCTATATCAAAAGCCGCTATCAGAGACAGGTACTGAGCGACTAAACGTCCTACGCGATAGTACCGATGGTTTTGTCATTGCTCAAAAAGACTTAGAGCTACGTGGGCCAGGAGAGCTGTTAGGCAAACGTCAAACGGGTAATGTTGGCTACTATTTGGCTGATCTAATCCGTGATGAGCAATTATTTGCCATTGCTCAGCGGTTAGCGAAGCACCTGATAGCAGACCCTGCGCGAAAAACAGATGTCAGTCAACTGATTCATCGCTGGATGCCTGAAGCAAGTCGCTATACCAATGCTTAGTGTTTAGTATCGGCAAATGGGTTCAGTATGTCATTGAACCTAGCTCTGGATATAATCAAACAGCATGGCCACAACGTTAAAATTATTTATAGACGATACTCAATCCATAGTCAGTCGTTGAATACATCAGATATTCAGCGACTGGCTGCACGCGATCTTATTTCTTTAAATTGGTCGATATGCCTTGAACATTGCACATATATTCGATCTAAGTTTCAATTAAATTTATGAACGCTAGACGCTATATATAAAAATAAGATGATGACTAAATATATGCTATTCTCGATAATTTGATGAACTATTATAATAATAAACAGTGCTTTAGAGAACATCGTAATACTCTCTGTAAGTAACGCTCATAGCCCTATATCAGGCTGTCCAAACATTGCTTCGATTGCGTGCCACTTTTTATTATTGCTGTGACTGATTGATATTTTTAGTCATTCTATATCGAGTATTTCAATATTGACTGTACCTACAGAGAGTTATCATGAGCGATTTTGAAGAAACCCATCCTAAGCCGTCAGCTGAATCTGAGTTGCCGCCATATCGTCAACCTGACACTGTATCTAAAAGGCCATCTGCAAAACCACCAATATGGTTGTGGCCCGTATTGGCAGCCGTGCTAGTGATAGGGGTGCTGCTTGGGAAGTACTGGGGCAATGATAGTAATGCAGCTACAGATGAGTCAGCAACTTCTAATTCTGTCGCAAACGATCAGGCAACTGGTAGCGATGCTAGTATTGAGCAATCAGTACTCTCAGTAGAAACAGTCAGTCCAAGCCAAGATGATATCGGCAGCACGCTCAGTGCCGATGGAACCATTAATGCTAAGGATACTGCGAACGTCAGTGCAAAAGTCAATGGTGTGGCTATCGAGCGTATCTTGGTCGAAGAAGGTGACCGGGTTAGAGCGGGTCAAGTTTTAGCTGTGTTCGACACTGATGCTATGGAGCAGCAAGTACTACAGGCGCAAGCAGATGTCGCAGAAGCGGAAGCCACCCTTGCCAATGCCAGCGCTGATGCTGCACGTGTGCTGCCATTGATCGATATCGATGCCATCAGCAAACAAGAAGCCGACCGCTACCGTACCTCGGAAGTACGTGCCAGAGCTTCTTTGCAAGCGTCCAAAGCTCGTTTGAGCAATCAGCGTTTAACATTAGAGAACGCAAAAGTCGTCGCTCCTGTCAGCGGTATTATCAGTGAAAAAATGGTAGAAGTTGGGCAGGTGGCAGGCGGGGATCCATTATTTACGATTATCAAAGGCGGCATTTTGGAATGGCGAGCAGATATAGATCCTAAGCTTATCGGGGATATAAACGTCGGTACGCCTGTACAAGTCAGTCTGCCGGGTGGTGATACAGTGATGGGGCAAGTAAACCGCATCGCACCAACCGCAGACAACAACCGCCAAATTACGATTTATGCCAGCCTAGCTGCCAACTCAAAGATACGTGCGGGCATGTATCAAACAGGCGAGTTCCTATTAGGAAGTACTAGTACGCAAACGATTCCTAATAGCGCAGTAGTCAGTAATGATGGTTATGATTATGTGATGCTCGTTACCGAATCGACTACTCGAGACGATCGGTCGATGGGACGTATCAAGCAGCAGCGAGTGACATTGGGTGAGCGATTGGGCGAGAGCGTAGCAGTGCTAGAGCCTTTGCCAAGTGACAGTCGTATCGTAAAACAGGGTGGTAGCTTCTTAAATGATGGTGACCTAGTGCGTGTTGTTGATGGTGTAACCCAAACCAGTAAGCCAGTGCAGGCACAGCCATGAGCTTAAACGTCTCCGCTTATTCGATCAAAAATCCGCTCGTTGCTATCTTGCTGTTTGTGCTGCTGACGTTGGGCGGCATTTACGGTTTCATGAAAATGAAAGTCCAGCAGTTTCCGGATATAGACTTGCCAGCGGTGGTAGTCACGGTAACGCTACCGGGTGCTGCGCCTTCACAGCTCGAAAACGATATTGCAAAGAAGATCGAAAATAAACTGACCAGTATCGAAGGCGTGAGTCATATTCGCACCACGCTACAGACGGGTGCGGCAACCATTGCCACTGAATTTACCTTAGAAAAAGACATTCAAGAAGCGGTAGACGATGTGCGGTCAGCAGTCGGCGAAGTACGTGGTGATCTGCCAGCGGCAGCTAACGATCCTATTATTACCAAAGTATCTACTGCTGGGTTTCCAGTAGTTACGTACTCTGTCGCTGCTGAAAATATGAGCGTGGAGGATCTATCGTGGTTTGTCGATGATACCGTTACCAAGCGGCTATCTGACATACCAGGCGTTAGTACCGTGAGCCGTGTTGGCGGGTTGCAGCGTGAGATTACGGTTGCTGCCGACCCGATTGCGTTAAGTGGTCTAAAGTTTTCTATTTCGCAATTATCACAGCAAATCGCTGGTATCCAGCAAGACAGTTCTGGTGGGGAGGCGGAAGTTGGCAATACGACTCAGACCATCCGTGTTCTCGGTGCTGTTGAGCGAGCAAATGAGCTAAACGATTTGCAAGTAGCTGTCCCTACAGGGGGGACACAGGCTTTAGGACGTATGGCAAAGATCACTGATGGCGCAGCAGATCCAAGCTCGATTGCCAAGCTAGACGGTCAAACCGTAGTGGCATTTAACATCACTCGCTCGCGCGGTGCCAGTGAAGTCGATGTGATGGAGCTGGTTGATGAGGAGCTTGCCAAGCTGACCGCTGATGTCGGTAATATCAGTATTGAAAAAGTCTATGACCGAGCCACACCCATTGCAGAAGATTATGAAGCCTCGTTAAGAATGCTCATCGAAGGTGGGCTGTTGGCTGTAGTGGTAGTCTTCCTGTTTTTGCGCAATATACGCGCGACTATCGTTGCTGCGGTCGCTTTGCCATTATCAGTCATTCCAACCTTTTTGGGTATGTATCTGTTTGGCTTTAGTCTTAATATCATCTCACTGCTGGCATTATCATTGGTCATTGGGGTGCTGGTCGATGATGCAATCGTTGAAGTCGAAAACATCATACGCCATCTACGTATGGGTAAGACGCCTTATGAAGCGGCGATGGAAGCTGCTGATGAAATCGGTCTCGCCGTCGTCGCCACTACTTTTACTTTGATTGCGGTGTTTTTACCAACGGCCTTTATGGGCGGCATCGTTGGACAGTTTTTCCGTCAGTTTGGTTGGACGGCTGCCTTATCAATTTTTGCCTCGCTGATGGTGGCGCGCCTAATTACCCCCATGATGGCAGCTTATATCTTACGACCTGAGAAAAAGCACGTCGAAAAACAAAGCGCGATGATGAAGTACTATCTTAAAATTGTGTCTTGGACCCTACATCATCGCTGGATAACCATGGGTGCAACACTTGTTTTATTTGTGGCATCGCTAGCTCTGGTTAAGCTGCTACCGACGTCATTTATCCCTGATAATGATATCGATCAAACTCGAGTGGCTATTGAGCTGACACCTGACGTGTCGTTGGCAGATACTGAGCGCGTGGCGGCGCTAGCGAGTGCTCGTATTTTGGCCATGCCTGAGGTGACCAATATCTTTACTTCAGTGGGAGAGGCGCAGGCATCGATGGGTGCGTCAGATGGTGGCGGCGGTAAGGCTGAAAACATCGCGGGCTTGGATATCGTGCTTGCTCCGCGTGCAGAACGAGGCACCAAGCAAGAGATAGAGCGCAAAATTAGCAAACTGATGACAGAAGTGCCAGGAGCACGGTTTACAGTCGGCTTATCAAGTGGTGGTGAGAGCGGTTATAACTTTTCATTGACCAGTACCAATCCGCAATTGCTTGAACAAACTGCACAAAAAATCATGTCTGAGATTCGAGGACTACCAAGTGCAGGCGCTGTGACCAGTGATCGCAGTCTGCCACGCCAAGAGCTAACAGTAACGCCAGATAGGTTGGCAATGGCGGATAAAGGGGTCACGACGCAAGATATCGCTACGACTTTACGTGTGGCGACCGTAGGTGACTACGAACAGCAATTGTCCAAGCTTAATCTTGATACACGTCAAGTACCAATCGTCGTACGTCTGCCGGATGTGGCTAAGCAAAATGTTAGCCAGCTAGAGGGTTTGTACGTGCCGAGTACTATGCCTGCCGGTCAAGGCGTGCGCGTCGGTGAGGTTGCTACACTAGACTTTGGCACTGGGCCTGCGCAGATTAGTAGATTGGATCGAGAGCGTGCCATTAGTATCACGGTACAACCTGCGAGTGGCGAGCTTGGCGATTTGGTACAAGCGGTCAAAGCAGTACCGACCATGCAACAATTGCCGCCTTCGATTACCATCATTGATCAGGGCCAAGCAGAAAACATGGCAGACCTCTTTAGTGGATTTATCATTGCGATGTCCGTCGGGGTAGTTTGTATTTTAGGCGTACTTATTCTGCTATTTGGTCGTTTGTTGCAGCCTTTTACCATTCTAATGGCCTTACCTCTGTCGATCGGTGGGGCGTTTGTTGGCTTAGTTATTACCAATAGTAGCTTATCAATGCCTTCGATGATTGGCTTTATTATGCTTATGGGTATTGCGACCAAAAACTCAATCCTGCTGGTCGATTACGCGTTGATTGCCCAGCGCCGAGGGCTGGCGCGTTTTGAGGCTATCGTAGATGCATGCCGTAAGCGTGCACGGCCTATTATCATGACGACCATTGCGATGGGTGCAGGTATGTTGCCTCTAGTATTTGGTTGGGGCGATGCAGATCCTACTTTTAGGCGACCGATGGCAGCAGCGGTGCTGGGTGGTCTGGTGACCTCTACGCTATTGAGCTTGGTTGTTATTCCTGTCGTCTATACCTTGATGGATGACCTATCAGGATGGTTTGCTAAATGGCTAGCTCCACATGGCAAACCTAGCGACCTCTAATAGTCACTTTTCATAGATAGCCAAATAGCTAACCCAATAGTGAGCCAATAGTGAGCCAATAGTGAGCCAATAGTGAGCCAATAGTGAGCTAAGACACGACACAATAATAGCAATGTGGAAAACGATGTATGATTAACACGCTCTCAATTAGGTCATATACTCGTCAGACTAGAGGGCATTCTCATGGCTTTCATCAGATTGTTTTGCCTTTGCGAGGGGTAATCAATATCGAAGTTGGGAGCTATACTGGAAAAGTGATTCCAAGCGAATGTGTTGTCGTCAAGGCAAATGAAAAGCACTATTTCAGCGCTGAGGAGAATGCAAAGTTTATCGTTGTGGATACAGATTTCTTGCCAGACAATGTGCTTCATTCATCACAAGTTGTCTTTTCTATAAGTTCGCCATTGTTGGCATTTTTGGAGTTTTCAGAAAATCAGTTAAGGTATCAAATCAATCCTGAAGTTGAGAGACTGATGTTTGATACCTTTTATAAACTCCTAGAACAACAAAATCTATTTGTGCAATATGATGCTCGAATTAGAGAAGTCGTCGCATATATTCACCACAATTTTGCTAAAAACCTTTCTGTCGAAGTGTTGGCGGATATCTCTTGTCTCAGTGCTACGCAGTTCAAAAAGAACTTCAAACTGCAAACAAACCAAACTGTCACTGAGTACATCACAAAGATCAGGATGCAAAAGGCGCAAGCTTTATTACTACATACTGATTCACCTATCGCTATCATAGCCGAACTGGTTGGTTATACGGATGTTAGCGCTTTTAGCCGCCGATTTTCTAAATATTTTGGTATTGCCCCTTCCAAATTAAAACACGTCTAACCAGACATACAAACCGTCTAATCTGCAAAAATTCTATTCTGTAACTCTCTATAATAATGTTATTCATTATAACGTTAGAGGTAGCTACTATGCTGCAGAATAAATCTAGTCTAAGTGCTGTTCTATGTGTGATAGCTGCCAGTGTCCTTTGGGGAACGACAGGTACAGCCTCTGCTTTTATACCTGATGTTAGTCCATTAGCCGTTGGTGCGTTTTCGATGGGGGTGGGCGGTGTATTGCTAGTATTGAATGCTAAGAATAATTTATCAAGCGATAGGCAAAAATTATTTTCTCAGCCCAGTCTCTTATTCATCGGTAGCCTATGCGTTGCTATCTATCCTTTAGCTTTTTATTCCTCTATGAGATTGGCAGGTGTCGCTATTGGTACAGTGATCTCAATTGCTAGCGCACCATTTTTCACTATTATCATGGAGCGTCTGATTAGCAATAAAATAGTCACTAGTCGATGGGTGGTAAGTTTTATATTTGGTGTGGTTGGTGTTATTTTTCTGACTTTAGGGAAAACCCAATATTTAGATATAAACGCACAAGCAAATAATCGAATATTAGGCATTTTATTAGGATTAGTCGCAGGATTGACCTATGCCACATATTCATGGACAGCACGTCAGATGATAGAGAACGGGGTAAATTCTAAATCAGCAATGGCCAGTATGTTTGGTCTGTCGGCAATCTTATTGTTGCCATCATTATTATTAACAGGGGAAAACCTGTTTTTGGATGCAAAACATATAAGCGTTGCCCTATATCTGGCAATTGCGCCGATGTTCTTTGGTTATTTACTTTTTGGTCAAGCGTTGAGAGTGATTGAGGCGAGCAAAGCGACGCTTATCACGTTATTAGAACCTATTGTGGCCACTATATTGGCTACCATTATAATCGGTGAAACATTCTCTCCTATCGGCTGGCTAGGAATGTCACTCATGATAGGCTGTCTTTTATTGCAGGTAATGAAGACGCCAAAACTAACAGGTTATCGAAGAAGACGTGCACTATATAAGTAATCAAACAATTAGCAAAACAATGTTGCTGACGATAAGCAGTGTTTTTGATGAGTTACCGCCTGTTAAGTATGACTCTTTGTATGACGTTAGTCTAAAACTGGTAAGTTGAATGGATTAAGTAGGTCAGTCTTTGCTATAGTCTGTCCAACCAAATTAATTGAAGAAATTGTTTACCTCTTATAGCGCTATTTTAATTTTACTAACATATTAATAGCTTCTAGAACGATAAACCAATCGCTATAAACTAATCTTTAAAAAACTAGAAAATAAGGAATA
The DNA here is from genome assembly GCF_904846625.1 of Psychrobacter sp. JCM 18900. GTDB lineage: Bacteria > Pseudomonadota > Gammaproteobacteria > Pseudomonadales > Moraxellaceae > Psychrobacter. Next base: position 165,542 of record NZ_CAJHBL010000006.1, on the reverse strand, counting down.
ACTATGATTAACGCATATGCAGCAAAAGAGAAAGGTGGCAAATTTGAGCCTTATGAATATGACCCAGGTGCTCTAGGCGATCACGAAGTAGAAATCGAAGTACATAGCTGCGGTATCTGCCATAGTGATTTATCGATGTGGCAAAACGAATGGGGTATGACTCAATATCCGTTTGTCGGTGGGCATGAGGTTGCAGGTAAAGTCCTTAATAAGGGCAAGCATGTCAAGCATCTAGAGTTGGGCGATAAAGTCGGACTTGGCTGGCACAAAGGGTATTGTAACGTTTGTGATCTATGCATTGATGGAGACCACAACCTATGCCCTGAGCAAGAAGGTACGATCATTGGTAACCACGGCGGCTTTGCAGATAAAGTACGCGCAAAAGATACTAGCGTCATCAAGATACCTGAAGGGCTTGATTTTAACGCGGTAGGACCACTGCTATGTGGCGGTGTCACAGTGTTTAACCCACTTATGCAGTACGACATCAAACCAACTTCTAGAGTGGCTATAATTGGTATTGGTGGCTTGGGTCATTTGGCATTGCAGTTTGCCAATGCGTGGGGCTGTGAAGTGACGGCATTTACCAGTGAATCAAAAATGGAAGAAGCAAAAGAGATGGGCGCTCACCATTCACTAAACTCAAGAGATGATAGCGAAATTGAAAAAGCCGCAGGTTCTTTCGATCTAATCATCTCAACAGTGAACGTTGATATGAACTGGGATGTCGTGATCAAGACGCTAAGACCAAAAGGTAAGCTGCATTTTGTTGGACTGTTGGAAGCGCCACTAGAGATATCGGCTGCACCAATGATTATGGCTCAGAACAGTCTATCAGGCTCGCCAGTTGGCTCACCATCGATGCTGCGTAAAATGCTAGATTTTGCTGCGCGCCATAATATTCAGCCAGTCACTGAAACATACAAAATGTCTGAGATTAATGAAGCGTTTGAGCGATTAGAGAGTGGTAATGCTCGCTATAGAGTGGTGCTAGAAAGAGACTAAACGTCGTTACAGGCAACTCAATGTAGCCCTCAAATAAGCGCAATAATAGTGATACTCTAATTAATAGATAGAGTGTCACTATTTTTTTTGTATCGAAATTCTACTTTTCACCAGTTTTTAAAATATGCGAATTATTTGGAACTGGGTCTAAGTATTTTTATTTAATTTTTGCTCAGGCAATTATTATTACTTTTTTAAACTACTAGTAGGTCGTTTTAAAATCATAAAAAACCCCTGCTACTGAGTTGACAATAGCAGGGATAAATACTTGTCTTTTTCAGAGCTGTCGTAGAGTGATTTTCTTATTCTACCGTGACTGATTTTGCCAAATTGCGTGGCTGGTCGACGTCTGTGCCACGCATTACTGCTACATGATATGACAACAATTGCACAGGCACGCTGTAGACGATGGGGGCGAGCGTCTCGCAAACATCGGGTACATATACTAAGTGTAGTCTATCTTCCGCGACCATCTGACTAGCTTCACTAGCGAATACAAATAGCTCGCCATGACGTGCATGCACTTCTTGCATGTTGGCTTTTAATTTATCAAACATACTGTCTTTGGGCGCTAGTACGACGATGGGCATGTCTTTATCGACCAATGCCAATGGACCGTGTTTGAGTTCACCTGCCGCATAACCTTCTGCATGAATGTAAGAAATTTCTTTTAGCTTTAGGGCACCTTCTAGAGCAATCGGGAACTGTAGCCCGCGACCTAAAAATAGACAGCTTTTCTTATCTTCAAAGCTTTCACTCATAGTCTTGATAGGACCATCAAGGTTTAAGCTGGCGTAGAGTTGTCCTGGTAATTGATGTAATTCACTTAATAACGTATTTAAGTGTTCGTCAGTCATGCGTTTCTGCGTGACACCAACTTTTAATATCAATAATATCAAAGCCACAAGCTGAGTGGTAAATGCTTTGGTAGAGGCGACGCCAATCTCAGGTCCTGCCAACGTCGGTAAGAAAATATCTGTTTCACGTACCAGCGATGAAGTCGGTACATTACATAGTGCCAAGCTGACTAAGCCTGCTGGCGTTTGCTTCTGAATATCACGTAACGCTGATAAGGTGTCAGCCGTTTCACCAGATTGAGAAATACAGATGACCAAAGTATTATCGACGACAACAGGATTGCGATAGCGGAATTCGCTGGCAACCTCGACCGAGCAAGGTATACGAATAAGGCTCTCAAACCAGTATTTTGCGACCATACCGGCATGATAACTGGTACCACAAGCAATCACTTGTACATGACGAATACCTGATAATAGTGCCTCATGACGCTGTAAAAAATCGTCGCGTAGTTTAGTCGTTTCGCTATTATCCAAAGCCATCTCTATCGTACGAGCGACAGCATCTGGCTGCTCGTAAATCTCTTTGAGCATATAATGCTTGAACTCGCCTTTATCGGCATTGTGCTGAGTTGCATCAATCTCATGTATCTGACGTTGGACTTCAACACCATCTGCATAAACTTGAATGCTATTACGAGTTAATTTGGCGATATCACCTTCTTCTAGATACATAAAGCGATTGGTCACCGGCAGCAAAGCCAACTGATCTGATGCGATAAAATTCTCACCGATACCGACACCAATCACTAAAGGTGAACCTAGACGTACAGTAATGAGCTCATCAGGGCAATCTACGTGTACGATACCCAATGCAAAAGCACCGTGCAGTAGCGGGATAATGGTACGGACCGCTTCTAACAAGTCAGGCGTTTTTTTGTAGATATCATGGATTAGATGCGCCACAACTTCAGTATCTGTCTGTGAAGTAAACACGTAGCCTTTGGCTATTAGCTCTTCTTTTAGTTCAGCATAGTTTTCGACGATACCGTTATGAACGACCGCAATTTTGCCTGACACATGTGGATGCGCATTACGTTGTGCTGGCTCACCATGAGTTGCCCAGCGCGTATGAGCAATACCGATGTAACCATTAAAAAACTCTGGATTGATTGCAACGGCATCAACCAGTGCCTGTACTTTACCTACTTGGCGCTCACGGTGTAGTTCACCATCACGAATAACCGTCAGGCCAGCTGAGTCATAGCCACGATATTCTAAACGCTTTAAGCCTTCAAGTAAGATATTAGCGATATTTCGCTCAGCAACGGCGCCTACAATTCCACACATGGCTATTCCTTAGATTCAAATTTTAGTAGTTCAATATATAATGTTGCAAGATCAAATAATTTGGTGGGTCATTAATGATGAGTCATCAACAGATAAATATGATGAAGCAGCACCACAAAGATTGCCGTACTGCTTAGGTTTATTCAAAAATGACTGAGGTTGGCTAAACCACCAATGAGCAATTATTTTTTAGTGGGTCGTTGAAAGTCATTTTTTTGTACTTGACGCGCACGGCCAAACGCTAACGCACTACGATCAACGTCTTTAGTAATCACAGAACCAGCAGCAACGGTAGCAGTATCGCCAATCGTCACTGGCGCAACTAAGCTAGCATTGGAGCCGATAAAAGCATTGTCTTCAATGATGGTTTGCGATTTATTAGCACCGTCATAGTTACAGGTAATGACACCAGCACCGATATTCACGCCTGTACCGACAGTCGCATCGCCGACGTAGCTTAAGTGATTTACTTTACTGCCTTGACCAATAGTCGATTTTTTAATTTCGACAAAGTTACCAACTTTGCTGTTATCAGATAGTACGGTATCAGGACGCAAATGCGCAAAAGGCCCGATATCAACACCAGCACCGATATCAGCGCGATCGATCACACAATACGCTTTGATGTAGCAGGCATTACCAATCTGGGCATTTTTGATGACACAGCCTGCTTCGATATAGACGTTGTCACCCAAGGTACAGTCACCTTCAAATACCACATTGACGTCAATAAACACATCTTGACCAGCGCTCAACGTACCACGAATATCGACACGAGTAGGGTCGGCAAACTGTACGCCAGCTTCTTGTAAATCAGCAACTAGCTTGCGCTGCCAAGTGCGCTCTAGACTAGCAAGCTGTTGGCGGTTATTAACTCCTTCAATCTCAAACGTATGCTCAGGCTCAATCGCCGCGATAGTAATACCATCGGCGACTGCCATTTTAACGATATCCGTCAGATAATATTCTTGCTGTGCATTGTCGTTAGAGAGCTCAGGCAAATATTTGTGCAGTAGCGCATTGTCGACGCAGTAAATGCCGCTGTTAATTTCTTTAATACTTTGCTCTTCAGCATTGGCATCTTTTTGTTCAACGATGGCTTCAATATTACCGGCTTGGTCACGCTTAATACGACCCAATCCAAACGGATTATCGACCGTCAGCGTCAGCATCGACATGCCATCAATATTGGCAGTTTTTAATGCCGTTAGCGTTTGACAGCTGACCAATGGCACATCACCGTAAAGAATAAGACTTTGTCCTGACTTGGGTAAATCAGACAGTGTCACTTTGACCGCATGGCCAGTTCCCAATTGCTCAGTTTGAGCAACCCAAGTAATCGATGCTTGTGTATATTGATTGGTAATCTCTGACTTTACTTGATCACCACCAAAGCCATGAACAATGATGGTTTCATCAACAGTTAACTGATGACAAGTATCTAGCACATGACCTAATAAAGACTTCCCAGCCAATGTCTGCAATACCTTTGGCTTTGCCGATTGCATACGTGTGCCTTTACCGGCAGCTAAAATAATTACAGAAAGAGGAGATGTCATAATAGGCTCGCAAATGTAACAAAATATAATATTGGATTATAGCGCAAATGCTCATTTATAAAAACGCTGTGATGTGCAGGCTTTGTAATTTGAGTACCAATAACTTAAGTAAGTAAAATCAAATATATAAGACAGCTAAAACTGTAGTAAATATTTCTGTGCGCTAATATCAAAAAGACATGAACATCATCACAATGATGTAAATAACCAACCAAATGACCGCTGCCATGATGCCTGCAATAATATCATCTAACATTACCCCAAGACCGCCAGCAACTTTTTTGTCTGCCCAGCCGATCGGTGGCGGCTTTAAGATATCAAATATGCGAAATAGGATAAAGGCTGTCGGTAGCCAGCCCCAAAACATAGGCATCATCATTAACGACAATGTGTTTTCAGGCTTAGGAAATAAATAAGACAAAATGTAAGATAACGGTAATAAGGTAATCCACATGCCTGCCCATTCATCCCACACAATATGTGGATCATCGTGCACCTGCATTAATTCAGAAGTACGCCCACAGATCCAGATACCAACCAAACAAGATAAAATAGTCAGCAGTAAAAAAGGAATAAAACCTAGACTCATGAGGGGCACGCCCACAATCAGCCCACCAACGGTACCCCAAGTGCCAGGTGCACGGCGCGGCAGACCACTACCTAAACCTAGCCCAAGCCAATAAACCACACGGTCAAGCATACTGGCACCGACCGGTAATGGTGGGCAGTCATTTGCTTTACGGATGTCAGGCTTAGATAAGTCGTGATCAGTCATGGATTAGCCTGTAAAGTGTTGGTAACCAGTAAGATTGGGCCACGTCAGAAATGGTGCGGGCTGAGTTGGCGTCATTGGCTGATTTTTATAAAACAGTTCAAGACGTGAGTTATTAGAAGACTTGGTATCTATCGCTATCGGATCTGCTAATGCAATTACCTCGCCGATACAGGTGACAGGTGTATTGCAAGTAGGAGGTTTAATATGCGCAGGCAAAGTAAATGCCAGTTCATAATCATCGCCGCCCGCTAGCTGACCTAACAAGCGATCAGACAAATCGATAGTAGATAATAACTCGCTACTCGGTAGCTTGTCTAAATGGATGCGCATGCCGACAGAGCTTTGCTGACAGATATGACCAAGATCTTGATAAAGGCCGTCGGAAATATCTATCATCGCTGTTGCACCCATCTTTGCCAATGCTGCACCTAGCGCAATACGCGGCGTTGGCATATGTAGACGATGTGCTAACTCGATACCTCGTGCGCTGTCAGGATGCTGCAAGGCGAAAGCGGCATCACCAAGGGTGCCTGAGACATAAACCTTATCACCCACTTGTGCACCTGAGCGATAAATGGCTGGTGTATCTGCGGCGAGCAACCCTTGCGCGCTGATGCTAAGTACTAAACGCTCACTGCGTGTCGTATCACCACCTATCAGCGTCACGCCAAACAGTTGGCAAGCATGAAACAGCCCTTTGGCAAATTCAGTAAGCCATTCGTGATTTGCCAGACGTTCAGGTAGTGCCAGCGCTAGCATAATACTATGTGGCGTCGCACCCATAGCTGCAATGTCTGAGACATTAACGGCGACTGCCTTATAGCCAATCGCAAACGCTAATTCGTCGACTCTTTGCCAGTCAGCATGAAAGTGACGACCTTGAACCAGTGTATCAATACAGCTAACCAAGCGTGAGCCTGCTGGCAATGCCATCACCGCCGCGTCGTCACCGATACCCTTTTCGATACCCGTTAATGGCGCATGCGTGGCCTGCATCTGTGAGAATATACGCTCAATCAGCTCAAACTCGTTCATGGTTAATCTTAGTCTTTGGTATCGTTAGCGTTTTTCTTGCTCGCCTTAAAGTCACTGATATTTGCACTGGCTTTACTGGCACTACTGCGTTTAACGTTAGCTTTGTTAGCACTGATACGCGGCTTGTTTGATGCAGTCGGCTCATCGACGATAGTGCTTTCTGTTTCAGCAGCAGTTTCGATGCTATCCACTGGATTTGCTTCAGACTGTTTAGCCGCCGCTTTTTGTGACGTACGTAGATTGGCATTGGTATCTGCTTGCACTTCTAAAGCACGCAGCTCACCAGCCATTTTATCCAGTACTGCATTAATCAGTTTGTGAGCATCAGTCGCCCCAAAGTGATTATTCAGCTTCATTGCTTCATCAAGCACGACCTTGTAAGGAATCTCTACACGGTTTTGTAGCTCATACGCGCCAATCAACAAGATAGCGTGCTCAACAGTATCTAGCTTATCAACCTCACGATCGAGATGCTGACTGATAAGCGCATCGAGCGCTTCAATTTGCTCTGGGATGTCGCGCATCATTTCATGATAATAACCGATATGGACGGTATGCATGGCATTGGTTGCACGCGTGCGAGCAGCAATATCGTGCGGAGCATTGGCTTTCCAGCCAAGCTTGCCATCTACATCAAAGCGGCGATCAGTAACGAGCCATTCGTATAGGCCCTGCATCGCAAAGCGACGTGCCTTACGGATAGCAGTGTGACTGGTCTTGTAAGAAGACTCACTCATATCGAATGTTTGATCACCCGCACTACTGCTCGCTATACGGGTAGCTTCAGCTTGTCCATCATTGGCTTGTGCGGTTTTCGCAGCGCTAATAGCGCGCTTGAGTTGGTCAGTCATAGGGGGTCTGTACCTAAATTTTTGAGATGATACCCAGTCAAAATATAAATTAACAAATTAGCTTTTTAGCTATGCTGATTCAAATTTTTAAAGGGTATAGAAATACGGCGAAAATTCAAAAAGTAGCCAATTGTTTCGATAGCTGGCTAGTGCTATAAGGTGCTGTTATTACTAAATAGCAGCACCAGTTAAACTAATAAATTTGAGCTTTAAAGCTTACGCTTCATCGATGCTGTCATCAATATCTAGCTGTGACAAAACAGCGATCATTTCTAGTACAACCATCGCAGCTTCAGAGCCTTTGTTGCCCGCTTTAGTACCAGAGCGCTCGATAGCTTGCTCGATGCTGTCAGTAGTGATGATACCGTTAGCAACAGGGATGTTATAATCCATTGCCACAGCGCTCAAACCTTTGGCAGATTCGCTAGCTACAATATCAAAATGCGGCGTGCTGCCACGGATGATTGCACCCAGTGCCACAATCGCGTCAAAACGATCTGACTCAGCAGCACGCTGGGCCACAAGTGGTAGCTCGAATGCACCAGGAACGCGGACAACGGTAATGTTGCTACCCAATACACCATGACGGAGTAGGGCATCGATTGCACCATCAACTAATGACTCAACGACAAAACCGTTAAAACGACCGACAACGATACCAATGCGAGCATCAGCGTTTTGATGTAGGTTGCCATCGATATGAGTCACGTCGTTGCGCTGCTGTTGTAAGTTCGACATAAAAAATCCTTTGCTTAATAAGCGTTCAATTGAAATATAGGCGTCAATAAATAGCTAAATAGTCTGATGCGTTCAATCGACTCGGTCGCCTATTATTTTGGCGTTGCCCTAGTTAATTGAACGAAAATAAATGGTTAGCGCTATGATAGCATTTTTTTGGGTTTTATTTGTATATTACGAGCGTGCTAAAGACGCATCTGTATTCCTTGCGCTGCCATATACTCTTTGGCCTCCAATACCGTGTATTCACCGAAGTGAAAAATACTGGCGGCAAGTACGGCATCAACGCCGCCTTCTAGTACGCCTTCTGCTAAATGTTGTAGATTACCGACGCCGCCTGAGGCGATAACTGGTACATTAACGCGGCTCGTAATTTGCTGCATCAGCGCCAAGTCGTAGCCTTTTTTGGTGCCATCACCGTCCATCGAGGTGACCAGTAATTCACCAGCGCCCAGCTCTGCCATTTTGCTCGCCCAAGCAACGGCATCGATACCCGTTGGCTTACGGCCACCATGAGTGAAAATCTCCCAACGTGGTACGACGATACCATCGACGTTGATATCAGCGACGCGTTTGGCATCGATAGCAACGACGATACACTGGTTGCCAAATTTCTGCGCGGCTTCACCAACGAACTCCGGCGTAAATACGGCTGCTGAGTTAATGGCAACTTTATCCGCGCCAGCATTGAGCAAATTGCGGATATCAGCGATTTTACGCACGCCGCCGCCAACGGTCAGCGGAACGAATACCGTTTCTGCCATGCGCTCAACAGTATGATAAGTGGTATCGCGCTCATCATTGGTCGCAGTAATATCCAAAAAAGTAATCTCATCAGCGCCCTGTTCGTTGTAGCGTTTGGCTACTTCGACAGGATCGCCTGCGTCTTTTATATCGACAAACTGCACGCCTTTGACCACACGGCCATTGTCAACGTCCAAGCAAGGAATGATACGCTTTGCTAACATAGGGTCTTTCACCTTATAATCAATTCATAGGCGCTAGTCTAGCAAAATCACTGCTATTTCAGGCAGGTTTTCGCAAGATTATTACGCTTTTCACCATAGTTTTATCATGCGCGGTACAATTGCTGTCATTACCGCATAAATTTATCCTATTTAACTTCTTATCCAATTGCTATAAGTGAGATGTCATGTCCGTCTATACCCAGTTAACCGATGACCAGTTTGCCGCCTTTTGCCAAAGCTTTGGCGTGTCGTTTGCCCGTGCGATTCCGATCACTCAAGGTATTAAAAACTCAAACTGGTTTATTCAAACGACTGACGATGTAGATGACACATACTCTTATGTATTCACTTTATTTGAAGAGCGTCCGCCCGCTGATATCGAAAAAATGGCCGTTATTCTTAATCAATTAAATGGCAAACTACCAGTCGCCGCACCACTAGCCGTTGTTGAATCAAATGGTTCGCAAACGGATGGTGATGATAAGCGCTATGTCATCCATTATGAAGACAAAGCGATTACGCTAGTGCCGTGCTTAGCAGGCTCACATCCCGATCAAACCACGCAAGCAATGTGTCATGACATTGGTGCGGCATTAGCAATGCTGCATGAAACGCTACAAGCATTGCAGCCAAGTGAGCAGTACGGCGTGCCTTTGTACCCATGGGCAGACGTACGCGACCGTGAAATGCAGTTCATGCCAGGTGACGAAGCCAAGCTGATGAGCGATATCTGGCGCTCTTATTCAGAATTACCACTGGCAACCTTGCCAAAAGGCCTGTGCCATTTAGATATGTTTGCCGACAATACCTTATGGAATCTACAAAAAGGCGAAGCGCGTTTGACAGGTTTATTGGACTTCACCGAAGTCAGTGTCGAGCATTACGTGATGGATATTGCCATTACTATCAATGATTTTTGTACTACGTGGGGCGTTGCAGAACAAGGCGAATCCGTTAACTTTGACCGGAGCAAAATGGCGGCGTTCTTACAAGGTTATGAATCGATTCGCCCGCTAAACAGTGATGAAAAGTGTGCACTACCTGTTATGCTAGCAAAAGCCGCGGTGATTTTCTGGTTATTACGTCTAAATGTGATTCACTACAATCGTACCGAAGGCCGTACGGGTGACAACATCATGGTCAAAAACCCTGACTTGATGAAACGTCTGGCCGCTTACCATTGGACGCATGTTGAAAAATCGCAAAATACCGTATTCGTATTATTAAGCAAACCAGATCATCAAATAGTCGGCGTGTTTAGCAGTATCACGCAAGCTGAGCAAGCGCAGGAAACATTAAATAGTAGTGAGTTTGCAATCAAAGAATATACGTTGGATCAATTATCGTAAGCATTGCTTATTCATTTATTCTAGTACCAATGCTAGTACTAATTTTAGTACCGAAACCTTAGAGGCGACCCCATGACCGATCAAGTTGACAACTGGCACAAACTGGCGCGCTACGATACCAATATGCAAGGTGAGCTGCACGCCAACCTACTACGTAATAACGGCATCACCGTGTCCTTGCAACCGCTCAGCGCTATCCCTGGTATGAACTCGGGTATCGTTCTCTGGGTAGAAAGTACCGATCTGGCAAGCGCTCAGCGCATTTTGGATACCATCCCAACTGATGGTGCTGCCTTACTGGATAAAATGAGTGATGCTGACTTTGAAGCGCTATCTGCCGCTCAAAGCAACGATCCTCAAGGCAACCCAATAATAGACGACAATAACGGCGGTAACGATTAAATGTGTCAACTCTTAGGAATGAACTGTAATACCCCAACGGATATTGGCTTTAGCTTTGCAGGGTTTCGCAAGCGCGGCGGGATGACGGACAGTCATGAAGATGGCTTTGGCATTGCCTTTTTTGAACGTAGCGAATGTAGCAATAATGACAAAACCAACGATGAGACGGCAAATGACTCAACGGGTCTGCGTTTGTTTCATGACAATCGTCCAAGCCATCTGTCGCCAGTCGCCGATTTGGTCAATAATTACCCAATCAAAGCCATGAATGTCATTGCGCATATTCGTAAGGCAACGCAAGGGCAAAACTGCTTGGCCAACACCCATCCATTCGTCCGTGAAGTCTGGGGCGAGCAGTGGGTATTTGCGCATAATGGGCAGATGAATAGCGAATTTATCAAACGGTGTCAGCGTCTACAAGACAACGGCAATGCCTCACACTGTCAGCCAGTCGGTTCAACTGATTCTGAAATGGCATTCTGTTATTTGGTCAATCGTCTAAAAAGTAGCTTTAAATCGCGTCCTGATGACAAGACGCTGTTTAATTTTTTGACTACGCAATGTCGTTATCTATCTGCCAATGGGTTGTTTAATTGCTTAATATCGAATGGCAGGTGGCAACTGGCTTATGCGGGCAGCTTACTGTTTTATCTCACGCGTAAAGCGCCATTTGGTGAAGCTAAACTCGCTGATGATGATATGGCGATTAATTTTGGTGATGTGACTACAGATACGGATAAAGTTACTATTTTAGTCACCGTACCATTGACTGAAAATGAAAAATGGCAACAGTTGGCCGTCAATGAATGCTTAATTTTTCAAGACGGTGATGTCATTTATAAAGATAGCCCAAGCCAGCGCAAGTTTTTAACAGTGGACGAAGGCATTGCGATTGCACGAGCCGTTGGAGCGAGTGTTTAGCGGTTGATCGACTTGTATTTCTAAGTTCGCTGTTAGATTATCAAACTAATAGTTTAATAAAAATTAGGTGAAGCCATGTTAGGTAATGACATTCAAATAAAACAGCTAGTAGGTGTCGGTGATGTACATCTTAGCTTTCAACCTGACCAAAGAGTGTATTGTCTGATTGGTGAGAATGGCATCGGAAAGACGAAGTGCTTAGAGGCGTTGTTTTCAACCGTGTTTATTCATAATAAATTTTTTATAAATGAGATAGCAAATTTTCGTTTTGAAAATAAACTGTTTAATTTGTTAAAGTCTGATAAATACGATTTAGATTTATCTAATGTATTGAAAGACCCTTGGATACATAAAAGTTCTTCCGCATCAAGTTTGAATTTTAATATATCTACACCGTATCATACAACGCCTTCTGTATTTATAGGTGCTCAAGGGCGCGGTGATATGAATATGGATCGAAGAAGTATCAATGAAATTGGTAGTTATGAACAGAGAAGAGAAAAGTATTATAAGTATTTAGAGAGGGTATTCGTTAGTGAAGAGGCTTTTCAGTCTACAAACATGGATATTGACGTTCATGAATGGATTATTCAGCGCGCCCAATCTGCCAATCCTTATCAGGCTAAAGAAGACAATCGAGAGCTAGAAATCACAGCTTTATTGAGCCTGCTCAATAAGATAGATGAACGTGTTGAACCAGATTTTTTAGAAATATCAGGTAGCAATCGCGTTTTTATTAATGTAAAGAGTAAGAAAACAGAGTTGTCAGAATTATCCAGTGGCTTTGCTTCAATCCTAAAAATCATGCAATCTATCATCGCAGGTTATAGCTACTTCACCAATGAAACCAATATTGCTCGTGTTAAAGGCGTGGTATTCATTGATGAAATAGAAAGCCATCTACATACCAAGTGGCAAGCGACTATTATTCCTACTTTAAAACGTCTATTTCCTAATACGACGTTTTATATCACCACCCATTCCGCTATTGTTTTAAGTCAGTTACAACATGGCGAAGCCTATGAGTTGTACCGTAATAAAGAAGACGGCGTGGTCAAAACAGAGTTGATAGCGCATCCGAACAATGTAGCGTTTGTAGATTTATTAAAAGATGCTTTTGATATTGATATCAACAAGCTTAAGCTGGCTCGTGACAATGCTCCACAGCAAACAGAAGCGAAGCAAGCATTACTAAGCTTATTGGATGAAAAAATTAAGCAGTTAGAGGCAGGGCAATCATGAAAGAGAAAGAGAAACTTTTAGACACAAATTATCTGATTGGTCTGCTCGAAGGCAAAAGTGATGGAAATGATACTGAGCTTTTACAGAATTTAAAAAATTTGCGTAGTGAAATAGCATTAAACAATGTAGAAGTAGTGATAACTCCACTTATTCGCTATGAGTTTTTAAGATACTTTATGTGGAAAACGCAAGAAAGTGAGATTAAAAAATATATTAATGTCATGAACGGGCTGACCACTTTAGACATCAGCAAAGATGTAGCAGATTTGGCTGCGGATTTATATCGATTAGATAAATTTGAAGCAGATAATGCTAATGTGAATAAAAATATCGACAAGCGCCAGTTTGATATATTTCATTTTGCAACAGCCAAAATAAATGGTATAGAACTATTATCTAACGACAAGCATTTGCCACAGCTTGAAAATCTATACAAACTTTATAGACTGAATAAGATAATTTAGCATCTTATTAAATAAACTGCCCACAGCATCGTTTAAATTTCTCTCCAGAACCACAAATACATGGTTGCTTTTGGCTGACAGTCATCGCAACCGTAGGATCTAAAAAGTACCAGCGCGTATCATTATTTGCTTTGTCTTTTACCTTTACGAAGGTGGACAGCTCATGATGCGCCTGTATTTTTCCTGCTAAATCACCTGCATTATCTTTGGCATTAAAGTGAGCCTTAAATTCAACCTGTGAGTGACGTTTACCCAGCTTTGGCGTGTGCTCTACTATCTCTAGTCCTGCCCAATCTGTCTCTTTGGCCCAACTTTCAATCGCTGCAACATCAAGTAATGCTTGCTGAGCAGGCACTGTGGTCTTGACGATATACTCTGGTTTTATGAGCACAAAGGCACTATAGCGCGTACGCATAAGCCGTTCGGCTGTCTCCGCTTTTATACCATCTGCTTTGTCTACCTCGTCATTATAAAAAGCACCATTATAAAAAGCATCATGATATGGCTGGCAGCAGTCTTGATAGGATAGGGGAGCGTCTGTCGTCTCTGCTGTTAGATTAATTTGGCAAGGGCAAGTATCTGGGTAAGGTTGCATGAGTTACTCTACTTTTTGTTTGGGCTTATTCGTTTAGGCTCAGTGGTCTTATGATAAATTTATTGCAGCATGCTTTTTATTAATTCTGGCAATATACCAACTTTGAGCTGCGCCCATGCGGAAGGGTCGCTCAGTCGTGACCAAAACATCTCAAAAGGTGGGGCGGCGTATACCAGTAGTGCAAGGATAGTATATAAGAGCAGATACCACCATTTGTCTTTTGGCTGATAAAACTTCATCGCCGTGCCCGATGAGCGTTTCATTTTCATATTGGACAGATTGACGCTATACAGTTCATCCAATGATAAGTGCACCATTGCGCCACCAAATAAAAACAGCCCATAAAACCAACTGGTCGTCAGTGGTAGGTGCACGCCATAATAGCTTAGGCACGTCAGACCCAATCCCAGTATCGCCATATACGGCACAGAGTGGATGACGCCGCGATGCACCGTCATAGTAGTAAAAATATGAAAGACGACATAACGCATAAAACCGTAGCCTGCCAGCCACAATACTATCAGTGCCAGTAAGCTCAAGTCACTCCGCCAATGCATGACCAGCCCAAAAGCAAATATGAACGAGGTGATATTAAAACCGAGCTTAATCGGTGTTGAATTATCAGAATCCAAGTCTGGCAGCAACCCACCGATAGTACCAAGCGCCACACACACCAAAAACCCCGAATCATCAATCAATCCAGCTTTATAAACCGTCAAACTCAGTGTGCCGCTGACCATAAATGCGACATTTAAGTGGGTATTAAAATTTGCCATAAAACTCATTCATCCATAGCGCTCAAAAAGTCCTTTCGAGCGGCGTATCTAGCAGTAAAAAAGCGCACCATGATACCATAGACCATCCATACGTCTAATAGAGATAGCCTGTAAGAGAGAGCTTCTATGCCTGCCAGTGATTTACCCGCCACACTTAACTCTGATACTCATACTAAGCAGCTACCTGTAGTAGAAGGTCAGCTCGATCACAGCTTTGCTGCTATTGATTGGCAAGTGCCGTGGCTGTCTCATATTACTCAATTGAGTTATATCAGCAACACGATTGAACGGCTTAGTCGCTCGAAATCACAGAGAAATAGCTTGGATGGTTCGAATGGTTCAGAAGGTTTGGATAATGTGAAAACCCCAAATGAGCACGATATAAATGCTTCTGACATCAATACGCCTGACACGGTTGCCAAAGTCTTAAAAACGTCGATGGTACAACAAGCTGATCACTTACGACAGCCCTTACCGCATACCAAACCTGCTCACGACCACAAATCTCAAACGCTACAGTTCGTCTCTCAAAACGCATTGCCTGAAGGGGAGGCCTATGAGCATTTCATCGGCACAACTGGCAACATCCCGACGCGTGATAATTTGCATGACTTGTTTAATGGCAGTATTTGGCTGACCTTTCCGAAGACTAAAGCTATGCTCAATTACTACCATATGCTAGAAATCGCTAAGCAGGGCATTAGTGAGCGTCGAGGGCGTGTACGCGACACTATTACTGTCTTTGATGAAAATGGCGCAGTGCTGGTGACTTCTGATGCTAGTATCGGTGAGGCGTTGGTTGATTTTGACTGGCAGGCAAGTTTGGTGAAACCACGTGCTAAATGGGACAACCCAACCCAGCCTGATAACAGCGCTCAAGCCGCAGTCTATATCTTCGGCCATGCACTGCTTGAGCAGTTGGTACATCCTCGCAAACCTCTATGCGCTCACGGCATTGTCATTCACGTTGCACAAGAATTCTTTACCTTATCGTTAGCTGGACGTATGAGCTATTTGGATGACAAAGTTGCCGAATACATGGACACATTATTGTCCAATGATGAAGTCAAACCGCGCCAGCTTGCGCCGCTACCGATTTTAGGGGTGCCGCATTTTTGGGCAGAAAATGCAGATACTGGCTTTTATGAAGACAGCTATGTATTCCGCAGTGGACGACGTAAAAAAGACAAAAAATAAATAGAAAGGTATTGCTTAAAAATAGCTCGCTAAACCGTTGTTACGTTTACGATTGTGCCACGATTCGACAACGTCCAGACGTTAACAAAGCCTTGTATGTTTGTTATGGTAAAAGGGAGTTTCTGTTAATCACTACAGATATGATTATCTCTTTTGTTAACACTGACTCATATCAGACAGTTTTGCGAAACTGTGATATTGATTCAAAACAGATCAATCATTTATTGAGCCACCAGTCATACATAAACTTATAATAATTTATGTCCAGGATTTATAACAACGATAAGGAAGCTATCATGAGTGATATTTTTGATGTAAAAGACACCCTTTCGGTTGCTGGCAAGGAACATGCCTACTACAGCCTGCCAAAGCTGACCGAAACTTATGAGCATATCAAGACACTACCATTTTGTATGAAAGTGGTGTTAGAAAATCTATTGCGTAACGAAGACGGCGGCCAATCGGTTGGCAAAAACCATATTGAAGCGGTTGCCAACTGGGATGCAGGGGCTGAGGCGTCAAAAGAAATCGCCTTTATGCCAGCGCGTGTGGTATTGCAAGATTTCACTGGTGTACCTTCAGTAGTCGATTTGGCGGCGATGCGTGATGCAGTGGTCGAGCTTGGCGGTAAGGCTGAGCAGATCAATCCGTTTATCCCTAGTGAGCTGGTCGTTGATCACTCTGTACAGGTCGATGCTTATGGCCGCGAAGATGCGCTAGATTTGAACGAAAAAATTGAATTTAAGCGTAACAATGAGCGCTATGAATTTTTGCATTGGGGCAAGCAAGCCTTTGAAAACTTCGTCGTGGTACCGCCAGCGACAGGTATCGTGCATCAGGTTAACCTTGAATATTTAGCCCGTGTTGTGATGGCAGCAGACGTCGATGGCGAGCTGACGGCTTATCCAGATACAGTGTTTGGTACAGATAGCCATACCACGATGATTAATGGTATTGGCGTGCTTGGTTGGGGTGTGGGCGGTATCGAAGCTGAAGCGGCGATGCTAGGTCAACCGTCATCGATGCTGATTCCACAAGTAGTTGGTTTTGAGTTAAAAGGCAAGCTAACCGAAGGCGTCACCGCAACCGATTTGGTATTACGTGTCGTTGAAATGCTGCGTGCACATGGCGTAGTGGGCAAGTTCGTCGAGTTTTATGGCGAAGGCTTACATAGTATGCCGCTAGCGGATCGCGCTACCATTGCCAATATGTCACCAGAGTATGGTGCGACTTGTGGTATTTTCCCAATCGATCAAATGGCAATTGATTATCTGCGTCTATCAGGTCGTGACGAAGAGCAGATTGAACTGGTTGAAAAATACGCTAAGGCGCAAGGCTTATGGCACGATGCCGATACACCTGCAGCGACTTATTCAAGTAAGCTAGAACTAGATCTGTCGTCAGTACAGCCAGCACTTGCTGGTCCGAACTTGCCACAGCAGCGTATCAATTTGTCTGATATGCATGAGAAGTTTGGCGAAACGCTAGAAAAAATGACCAAAGATCGCAAGTCAGAAGTAGAAGGCAAGGTACGCTTTGATCAAGAAGGTGGAGAGCAAGAGCAAGCGGAACACTTGGCAGCTGAACCGAACATCGAAGTTGATACCAGTGATGACAATGCAGGTTATGCGCCAGCCAACAATGTTTTTTCAAATGTCAGTATCGATGATAAGCAACACAAACTACGAGACGGATCGGTAGTTATTGCTGCTATTACTTCTTGTACCAATACTTCCAATCCAGCAGTAATGATTGGTGCAGGTCTAGTGGCCAAAAAAGCGGCTGCCAAAGGTCTTAAAGCCAAGCCTTGGGTTAAGACATCGCTCGCACCAGGTTCTAAAGTGGTGACCGATTATTTAGAAAAAACTCATCTGATGGATGAGCTAGAGAAAACAGGCTTCTATCTAGTAGGGTATGGGTGTACGACATGTATCGGTAACTCAGGACCATTATCAGAAGAGATCGAAAAAGGCATTGAAGAAAACGACTTAGTCGCGGCAGCGGTACTATCTGGTAACCGTAACTTTGAAGGTCGTATTCACTCGCATGTCAAAGCCAGTTATTTAGCATCACCACCGCTAGTGGTTGCCTATGCGTTGGCAGGTACAGTGGATATCGATCTGACCACTCATCCACTAGGCCAAGACCAAGACGGTAATGATGTATTCCTAAAAGATATCTGGCCAACTTCGGAAGAGATCAACGAGCTAATTGCCAACAATATCGATGCTGATATGTTCCGCAAGAACTACGGCGAAGTATTTGACGGTAGTGCAGCGTGGAACGCAATTAGTTCAGCGGATAGCCAACTATATCCATGGGATGAAGTGTCGACCTATATTAAAAACCCACCGTTCTTTGATGGTATGACCATGGAGCCAGAAGGCATTCCTGATATCGAAGGCGCGCGCATCTTAGGTCTATTTGGTGACTCAATCACCACCGATCATATCTCACCAGCAGGTAATATCGATCCAGACTCACCAGCAGGCAAGTACTTGCAAGAGCGCGGTGTGATGGAAGCAGACTTCAATAGCTATGGTTCACGCCGTGGTAACGATGCAGTCATGACTCGTGGTACCTTTGCCAATATCCGTATCAAAAATACCATGATGGGCGGTAAAGAAGGAGGCTATACCTACTACTTCAAGAATGACAGCGCTACGCTACAAGATGGCGAAGAAATGCCCATCTATAACGCAGCGATGAAATATAAAGAAGATAAGCGTCCGCTAGTGGTATTGGGTGGGGCAGAGTATGGTTCAGGCTCTAGCCGCGATTGGGCAGCCAAAGGTACTATCTTGCTCGGCGTAAAAGCCGTATTGACCAGCTCTTTTGAGCGTATTCACCGTTCAAACCTAGTCGGTATGGGCGTGTTGCCATTGACGTTTAAAGACGGTCAAAATGCGGAGACATACAAACTAGATGGTTCTGAAGTGCTCAGCATCACAGGTCTGGACAATGGCGAGAGTAAAACGGCCACGGTTACGGCTACGCGTGCTGACGGATCGGCAGAAACCTTTGAGGTAAATGTTGGTCTACAAACGCCAAAAGAGCGCGAATATGTGCGTCATGGTGGCGTATTGCACTATGTACTACGTCAATTGGCTGCTGAGAGCAAAGAAGCAGGCTAGTAATGTATTAGACTTAGTATGAAAAAAGCCCAATTTCCTTCAAAGTAGGGGATTGGGCTTTTCTATGGAAGATGTTTTTTTCTTGTTACTTTACTCTTCAAGCTTTTTCAGTCAACAGCTTAATTCCTAGCCCCATAAATACGACACCACTTATTTTATTCATCATGGATTCAACTTTTGGATTCTCTCTTAGTTTTTTGCTGAACTTTGACGCCAGCAGCGCCAAACTCAAGCACCATATAAAGCCTGTGGTGGCAAAAGTCAGTCCCAACATCAAAAATGACAGCATGCCATAAGCATAACTAGCGTCGATAAACTGAGGGAAGAACGCCAAGAAGAATAAAGCGACTTTTGGGTTAAAAGTATTGGTCAACACACCTTGCTTATATATTTGCCAACCATCTACAGCCTTTTGGCTAGTCACATCCTGATCTTTGGATAAACGGTTCGTTATTGAGTTCGAGTTTTTGCTCAGTAGCATTTTTAGACCCAAATAGCACAAGTAAGCCGCACCGATATATTTGACGATCATAAACGCCGTAGGGGAATTGGCAAGCAATACCGACAATCCTAGCGCCGCCAATAAAGTATGTACCAAAATACCCGAAGTAATGCCAAGAACAGAATAAAACCCTGCTGTTTGTCCTTGTGAAATACTACGGGTGATGATGTACATGCTATCCGTACCTGGCGTTAGGTTTAATAAAATAGCCGCCAAGATAAACCCTAGATAATTCTCGATACCAAACATCGCAATCACTTCCCTTTAATCACGCTAAGCCCCATCATTTATAGTATGTGGCTGCACTTTATAAATACGCTTGTCAGGTCGATATTAACGAGTATTAGATAGGTTGGCAATAGTGCTATCAACAGTAAGCTAGCAGATATTAATAATAAGCTAACGACAATAGAATAGAGGATGTTGAGAAATGACAGGCATAAAAAAACCCAGTCACCGTATGATGACTGGGTTTTTTTATTGTTCGCTTATTAGTCTAACCTGATGCTGAGCAAGAGTGCTAATAAGTGACGCCGAATAGTGGCGTCCCCAGGGGGATTCGAACCCCCGTTACCGCCGTGAAAGGGCGGTGTCCTAGGCCTCTAGACGATGGGGACGCATAGAGTGTTATAACCAGTGGTTATAACGGTACTTCACAATATCAGATAGCTTATCTATAAATAGAGCAAGCATTGCCTAGGTGCTGATATCGTCCTACTAGCGAGTATTTATTATTACGTTTCAGTAATACTGAGCGTTGCTATAAATAAGTATGGTGGAGCTAAACGGAGTCGAACCGTTGACCCCTTGCATGCCATGCAAGTGCTCTACCAACTGAGCTATAGCCCCTCGCTAAGAGTGTGCGTATTTTATGTAAGAGCGGCAGTCTTGTCAACAACTATTTTAAAAATAATGCATAAATATGCAAAAAAAAGTGTTTTAGCCTATTTTAAAGGCTCAATAAGCCCAAATTAGCGTGGATTTTGCTTAAGTGCGATCTCTTTGATGGCTTTATCAGTATAAAACTCTTCTTCGCTACCATCAGAAAAAATAATCGCACAGCATTCAGTTGGCATATATTGACCGCCTTTTTCTCGGATAGTTCTGATGCCTTTGACGCCAATGATGTCATATTCGCCCAATTTATCTAGATTATGCTTGGTGTAACCGCAGTAAGTGCTGTATATCCATTTTAAATCTTCGAAGTCTTGGCCCTTGGTCAGGGTCAAAGTTGCATCAAATAGCTCCTTTACGATGGCATCATAGTATTTCTGGGCTTCTTTTAAGGTGTTAAAGACATAGTCTTTGCTTTCTATCGTGACGGTTTTGGCGGCCATGTTTAGTTCCAGTTCATAAGAAGGTTTAGCGAGTTATAAAATATAAAGTCCATCTATTTTATAGGTTCTTATCTAGAACTTGTGAGTTTTATAAACATACTATCCGAAATAGATTGTTAGATAGCATTACCACCGGCACTATTCCATGCTTTAGTAAATCCTATTACAGGGAAGTATGTTCTCTCATTGTTGAATTGAATCTCGATAGGTGTAGTAGCTACTTTGAATAGATTGACAACATAGCTGTGACCACGAGCTGTTTCAGGAGTGTAACTAAGATAGTAATTACTAGAGTTTGAGTACTTTTTGCACCAACGCAACATTTTTACTGCTTGCCCATTAAATATAATAGTACTGTTTTTGGGAACAGTGCTTTCGTAACTACAAATGCTATCCCCGTAAGAAGAAAGGTCGGAGAAATATAGTCTTTGATTTCCTACTGATGAATGACTAATCTGGGCTTCAAAAAATTTAGCATCGTCACTATAATCACTAGTGTATTTGATCCATGCTGTTCCATCACCTAGCTGTGCCCATGACATAAAGTCTTCGATTTCTGTGGCATAGCTTTGTGTCGAAACCATACTGCCTAAAAATAACGATATTAATAGCTTTGTAATTTTCAAATCTTTCATCTCCAAATGAGCCAAAGTATGCAAGGTTAAAGTAAGAGTCTACAACATTTTGGTTTTATTGAGAAACTCAAATTTTTGATAAAAAAAGCGTGGACCTTGCCATTGCAAAATCCACGCTAGTTAATTTTAATTTATCGAACAAATTTCTTTCAAGGATGTTTTAATGAGTAGAGATTTAGGTGGTTTTTAATAATGAAAGCTCCAGTGGTACTACTCAGCAGCAGCCAAAAAGTCTGGCAATTCTGCCGCTTGTTTCTCAAGTTTCTTCAGTTTCTTTTTACCGAGGCCGCCTAATACATCAACGGCGTGACGCAAGCGAGTCAAGGTCATATCAGCACCGATAATCGCCATAGAGTTCATGACTGGCGTCGACGAGGTGCTACCAGCGATAGCGATAAAGAACGGCGCCATAAAATCACGCATCTTAATATCAAGGTGAGCAGCAAGGCCTTTTAGCGTGGCATAAATGTTTTCTTCTGACCACGTTGGTAAGACTTCTAATTGCCAAAGCGCTAATTGCAGCATCTCGATAATTTGCTCAGGCGTGAGTGATTTATGAGTGAAGCTCTCAGCATTGATATCAGGTAGGTTTTGGAAGTAGAAACCACCCCAATTAACCGCATCAGACAATAGCTCGATACGTGGCTGAATCGCGGCTGCGATAGCAGTCAGTTTGTCACTGTTGCTAGCCCACTCAAGGATTTTATTCTTTAGCTCTTCAGGGCTAAGCGCACGTAGCCATTCTGCATTGAGCCAGTTTAATTTTTCGATATCGAAGATAGGGCCACCAAGCGACACACGCTGAATATCAAAGCTGGCAATCATTTCTTCTAGTGTGAACTGCTCAGCATCATTAGGCATTGAGTAGCCCATACGACCAAGATAGTTTAACAGCGCTTCAGGCAGCACGCCTGCATCACGATAGTAGGTGATAGAGGTTGGGTTTTTGCGTTTAGACAGCTTTGATTTATCAGGGTTACGCAGTAGTGGCATATGGCAAAGGGTCGGCATTTCCCAACCAAAATAATCATATAGCAGTTGATGCTTAGGCGCAGAGTTCAACCACTCTTCACCACGCATCACATGAGTGATTTCCATCAGATGGTCATCGACGACATTGGCTAGATGATAGGTTGGCATGCCGTCTGTTTTTAGCAGTACTTGCATATCGACTTGAGTCCAAGGGAACTCAACGGTGCCACGTAGCATGTCTTGTACCTGACAAGTGCCTTCGGCCGGTACACGCATACGAATCACGTGCGGCTTGCCCTCGCTTACCAATTGCTCGGTTTTTTCTGGAGCAAGATGAGCACAGCGACCATCATAACGAGGAGTCTCGCCATTGGCCATTTGTTCAGCGCGCATGGCGTCTAACTCTTCACTGGTACAAAAACAGCGGAACGCATGGTCTTTTTCTATGAGTATCTCGGCGTGTTTTTTGTAGATATCGCTACGCTCGCTCTGACGATAAGGGGCGTGTGGGCCACCAATATCTGGGCCCTCGCTCCAATCTAGACCAACCCAACGTAGGGCATCCAAAATCATTTGTTCTGATTGCTCAGTCGAGCGAGTCTGATCAGTGTCTTCGATACGTAAGATGAATTCGCCACCGTGAGCTTTGGCAAAAGCCAAGTTAAACAGGGCAATATAGGCAGTACCTACGTGTGGGAAGCCAGTTGGCGATGGGGCGATACGCGTGCGCACAGGGCGCGTGCTGTCAGTAGAGGTTTGCATGGTAAAAGTCTCAAAGTTTGCTATCGATATAAGCTATCAGTATAAATAGCGATGAAAGATATGAAGTCGATGTTAAGAAATAGCGTAAAATATAGCGCTAGTATAACAGAGACATGTGATATTTTTAATGAAAAGCCCTTCTAGTGCTTGACTACAGGTGTATCCTTGCGATAATAATGCTAAGCAAGTCATAACTTGTTTATTTTCATCTAATTACTGGCCAGTATGGTCGTCATCTATTGAGTTGTTTGTGTCCCTATCAAAGTCTAAGCCAAAATCGAAAGCCAGTCCCTCTGCCGCCGCTGATCTCTCTGAGTCAGTGTCTAGTCCTTCTGCTGTAAAGGATGCGTCTACGCAAGATGTCGATCTGGATGTTACTCACGCCCGTCATGAGGGCGATATCACGTCTGATGAATTGAGTTTTGTCCATGATGCGGTGTTACTGCAAGAGACTGTCGCAGCAGTACTGGGTGTAAAATCCTTGCCCAAGCAAAAAGCAGGCGACCAACATAGCTTAAATATAAGTGGTATCTATGTTGATGCGACTTTTGGCCGTGGCGGCCATAGCCGACTGCTATTAAGTCAACTCGCCGATGACGCAACACTGGTTGTCTTTGACAAAGATCCGACAGCCATTAGCGTGGCGCAAGAGCTGGCAAGCAAAGACAGCCGTGTGCGTGTGGTTCATGATAGTTTTGCAACGTTGACCGACAGTCTGGCTGCTATGGGCATCAATGAAGTTGATGGATTAATGGCAGATTTGGGCATTTCATCACCGCAGATTGATGATGGTAGTCGCGGCTTTAGCTTTATGCGCGACGGGGCAGTAGACATGCGTATGGACACCAGTCGTGGCCAATCAGTTGCGGAATGGCTTGAAAAAGTCGATGATGAAACGTTGGCCAATGTGCTTTATGAGTTTGGCGAAGAGCGTCATAGCCGCCGTATTGCCCGCGCTATCAAACAGATGGAAAGCTACGAGTCTACGCTTGAGTTGGCAGAAGTGATCAAAGTGGCGCATCCCAACTGGCAACGCGGTAAACATCCAGCCACACAAAGCTTTCAAGCCATGCGTATTTTTATTAATAATGAGCTGGGCGATGTTGACGACTTTTTAGCGCAAAGCATTCCTATTTTAAAATCAGGTGGGCAGCTTGCGGTCATTAGCTTTCATTCATTAGAAGATCGCCGTATCAAGCAGTTTTTGCAGCGCCATAGCAAAGGGCAGTATCCAGAAGACGAAAACCTGCCAATGCCGCCGAATCGTCCACGCTATTTTAGCAAACCAAAACGTGTTGGCCCAAGCAAAGCTGAGACGAGTCAGAACCCGCGCGCGCGTAGTGCATGGCTGCGTATGGCAACGCGTGCTGACACAGCTTATGAGCAGACAACAAAATCATAGAACAACATGATGCTACAAGTCATAGTCGAATAAGATTGCTAATGTTTGTCTAAATGATGCGCAAATGTCCTAATGGCTACGCCACTGTTAAAAATCTGTAAATATTGTCTGTTAGGCTCAGCAGTTAGTTTTTATCTGCTTAATAGTTGAATGGTTTTATATAGTACAGCCATTCAACGTGTTTGGTTTTGGTATGACATATTGATAGCCATGAGTTGTAATGATTTATGGCTACTAAATATATTAGCTATTGAATATATTTTCTATGTTCGGTTTTTTAGGTTTAGTTTTTACACTTATAAGTGTCTTTGGTTTTATATTTATCGATGGTATGACCGAATAATGACACGTTCATCTTTCGCAATCCGTTATCTACTCTATCGTTTACGTTCACCTTTTTGAGATCGTCATGGCAATATCTGACAAACCTGCGAATCGCCGCACTGCTACACCTTATAATACCGATGTCGGCGAGCTGTTCGTGCGCCGGTTTAATGTGGTGAGCATTTATGTGGTCGTGCTACTGCTATTGGCAGCCACGATTGTATGGAGTGGTATCAAAACTGCCGAAGAAGTTCAGCAATATCATCAGGACTACAAAACCTTGCAAGACATGAAAAAACAAGAACGTAAACTACAAGTAGAGCATCAGCGTCTATTGATTGAGCAGCAAACCTTTAGCGCTACACCGCAGATTGCCAGTCGAGCGGTTGCTGAATTGGGCATGTATTCGCCAACATTAAAGGATAAGCTGATTATCCAGCCTGGTGTTGCGACTGCATTGGTGCCAGTGGTTACGGAAGACTCAGATGAAGATTTGACTGACGTTATTGGGCCACGTGCCTCTACGGACATCTCTCCTGAAGAACCAGCGACGGAGGCAGGACAATGAGTGAGAAAAAGCCTAAATCCACCGCAAAAAACACTAGTAAGAAACCAGCCAGCGGCAAGGTAACCAAACCTCTCCGCCGAGCCAGTGCTGCTAAATCTGGTCAAACGAGTAGCAAGCCCGATAAAGCTGCAAGCAATCGTAAGGCCAAATTGTTTGGTCGCATTAAAAAAAGCGACACCCAAGGCGCTTATACCAGTGTAAAGAACCGCAAAAGTAAAATGGTTTTTTCGAGCAAAGCGTCAGGTGCTTCTGCTCTTGGTGGTTTCGAACAAGACAAAAACCGTTTTCGTATGGTCTGGGGTCTAGCGCTAGTCATATTAGCGCTATTGATTAGCCGCGCTTATTATATTCAGGTTGCCAACGCACAGTTTTATCAAGATAAAGGCAATGAGCTCATTACCAGTGAGCGCACCCAAAAGTCTTATCGCGGTATGATTACCGATCGTAATAATCTACCGCTTGCAGTCAGTGCGCCGCTCGCGACAGTTTCGTTTAGTCCGCATGATTATTCTCGTGAATATTACGAGCTAAAGCGCATTATCATTACCAATCCTAGCAGTCCACAATTACAGGCGCGTATGCAAAAGCGCCTAGATAATATGGACCTGACAAAGCTAGCCGCTGCTGCAAATATCTCGGTCGATGAGTTGAAAAAAGTCACGGCTATTGATGACAGTATCGATGTGACCGATGAGAAAGCCGTAAAAGCTGCTTTGCCATCTGGCGCAGGCTCGCACTATTTGCCACTGCTTAATAAGGTTACACCTGAGATTGCCCAAAGCGTCAGCTCGCTTGATTTCCCTGGCGTCTACGAAAAGAATTTCTTTCAGCGTTATTATCCACAGCCACAGTCTAATGCACAGCTGCTGGGCTTTATGGGTCAAAACGCCAAAGATCCTGAAGGCGGTTACGAAGGCCGTGCTGGTATTGAGCGTCAGTATGAAAAAGATCTGGCGGGTGATGACGGAAAAGTTTTAGTTCTAAAAGACGCCAAACAAAACAGCCTAAAAGAAATCAAACAAATCGAGCCAGAAGTACCCGGTAAAGATGTGGCGTTGACGATTGATTCGCGCTTACAGTATTTGCTGTATAAAGAGCTAGAAAAGGCTGGACGCTTACAAAAAGCACGCTGGTCAACGGGTATGATCGTTGATGTGCAGACTGGTGAAGTGTTGGCATTATCAACATGGCCGTCGTTTAACTCAAACAACCTTAATGAGATGACGGGTGAAAACCAGCGTAACCGCGCACTGCTAGATGTGTTTGAGCCAGGCTCGGTGATGAAACCGTTTACCGTGGCGGCAGCGCTAGACTCGGGCAAATATACGCCAACGACCTTGATTGATACCAATCCTGGTTCGATTCGCGTACGTGGCTATACCATTCGAGATCATAACAACTTGGGCATGATTAACATGGCCACGCTACTACAGAAGTCTAGTAACGTTGCCTCCACCAAAATTGCATTGTCGCTACCGCCCGATGCCATCACCAATATGCAACGACAGTTTGGCTTCGGCTCAAAGACTCCGTTACAGTTCCCAGGAGAAGGTAGTGGGCTAGTCGTGACGCCAGAAGAAAAAGAGACCTCACGTCGTGCAACGATCAGTTATGGTTATGGTATGGAAGCGACGCTAGCGCAGGTGGCGCAGGCTTATTCAGCGTTGGCGGCAGGCGGGGTCATGCATCCATTGACCTTGACCAAAACTGACAAACCCCAGCCAAGCAGACGCATTATGGCGCATGAGCAAGCGATGTCTATCGTGCAAATGCTCGAAAGCGTCACAGAGCCTGGTGGTACGGCAAAAGCCGCCGCTATTGATGGCTATCGCGTGGCAGGTAAGACGGGCACTTCGCGCCGTATCAACCCAGCAGGTGGTTACTATACGGATCAGTATCGTAATGTCTTTGCTGGTATGGCACCTGCATCTAATCCAAAGCTGGTAGGCGTAATGCTTATCGAAGACCCACGTGGTCAGATTTATGCTGGTCTCACAGTCGCACCTGTTTTCCACAATGTGATGAAAGAAGCATTACGATTGTATAATGTGCCTTTGGATAAGCCACTAAAAACGGAAGCGCAGTAAGCGTTCAATTATTTTAAATGTCCAGTTCTACTGAGCTGACACGTTTTAACTGTTTAGGATTTATCTATGACTATATCATCGCTAGATAGCGCTACTGTTACTTTACAACAGCTTATAGATGCCAATAAAAGCCAGCAGCAAAAACTGGCTGAGCAGCTTACAGCGATGATAGCAACATCGATTCAGGAAGCATTCAAGCAGGCGGGTTTAGCTCAATCCCAGTCTATTGCCCATATTCCATTTCAACAGTTTCGCTTAGACAATCGCCAATTGGAAGCGAATGACGTATTTATCCTGTTAAAAAGTCAAACAGCCAACCCTCAAAAAAGTCGCGATTATCTACTACAAGCCGCTGAACAAGCCGCGTTTATTCTCTCAGAAATTGACCCTATTGTTTTGCTGAGCGAAGCAAACAACCTCTTAAATACCAATAGTGAACCTAAGACAGATAGTATTGCTAATGCACCTCAGCAACTAGCAGCATTACCATGCCCTGTCTTATATGTTCCTAACATTCGCGACTTTTTAGGTAGCTTAATTCAAGCGCGCCTGCAATATCAGCAGCCAGTGACTCTACCGACCGTGGTTGCGGTCACTGGTACAAATGGTAAAACAACCATCAGTCAATTAGTGGCACAGCTTACCCAGTTGATGGGTCAGAGTAGCGCAGTGATGGGTACGGCAGGTAATGGTAGACTTGGTGCTCTAGTACAAGCCAGTCATACCACGGGCGATGCTTTAGCTGTCCAACAGTTCTTATATCAAATGGGAACAGAGCAGGCAGAAATATTGGCTTTAGAAGCTAGCTCTCATGGATTGGATCAGCAACGTCTACAAGGTATGCCTATCACTGTAGCGATTTACACCAATTTGAGCCGTGACCATTTAGACTATCATGCTGATATGGCAGAATATGCCGCTGCCAAAGCAAAGCTGTTTGATAAAGCCCATTTCCCAGATTTGACCCATGCCATTATTAATATCGATGATGAGCATGCTCAGGTTATGTTAGATACGGCAAACGTCAGCGGTTTAACGGTATGGACATACAGTTTGGATTCATCAAAAGCTGCTACTTTTGTTGCCGCTGATATCATACCAAGTCTGCAAGGCGTCAAAATAAATCTGAGTACTAATTTTGGCAATGAGAGAACTGACAACATAGAGATTGTCAGTCCATTATTAGGTCGCTTCAATGTAGCCAATTTGCTCGCAGCGATAGCAGCCGTCGTAGCACTTGATGATGACTTGGCCATAAATATTGAGCGTATTGCACCTGCTGTTGCACAGTTGCAAGGTGCAGTTGGGCGTATGCAGCGTGTACCGTCAAATGATGGCTGCTTTATCGTTGATTATGCACATACTCCAGATGCGCTAAGCCAAGTGCTGGCAAGTTTAAAAACCCACTGTAAAGGTCAGCTATGGGCGGTATTTGGTTGCGGCGGAGATCGCGATACAGGCAAGCGACCGTTGATGGCGCAAGCAGGTCTGGCAGGTGCTGATCAAGTTATTTTGACCGCGGATAATCCACGTACCGAAGACCCAAATGTAATTTTGCAAGATATGCAGGCTGGTATGACAGCTGAGCAATATCAACGAACCCATATCGAGCCTGCCCGCCAAACCGCTATTGAATATGCAGTTAATCACTCAGGTGTAGACGATATTGTGGTCATCGCAGGTAAAGGTCATGAAACCTATCAAGAGATTAACAACGTTCGCTATGATTTCGATGATAGTGTTGTTTTGCAGCAGGCATTGAATCAAGCTGACCGTGTGTAGTTGATTGGCTTTCGATACATGTATTAGTAAAAATCGATCATTAAATATAAAAATTAAGTAGTCATCATATAAGGTAATCATTATGACAGCCGACACCGATAATACTGCCCAGTCGCAAGGGCTCTATGTCTGGCAAATGGACAATCTGCTCGCAGCGACCACGTCGCTCGATGGGCATTGGCAACTACCACAAGGCCATGCAGAACAGACGGCCTTGTCCAGTAAACGTATAGCCACCGATACCCGCACGATAAAGCCAGGCGATATATTTTTGGCGCTAAGTGGCGATAATTTTGATGGTCACGATTATATCGAGACAGCAATATCAAAAGGCGCTGTTGCCGCTGTCGTCTCGCGTCCTATCTTGTTGTCCGGCCCAAATGCTATTCCACAATTGGTAGTCAGCGATACTCGTTTGGCACTAGGTCAATTGGCAGCGTATCGTCGTCAGCAGCATACAGATTTAACCGTGATTGCTATTACGGGTTCTAGCGGCAAGACCACTTGCAAAGAAATGCTAGGCAGTATTTTTGGTAGATTGGCACCGACCTTAATCACTCGTGGTAACCTCAATAACGATTTGGGTGTACCAATGATGTTGCTTGAGCTATCAGATCATCATCGTTATGCTATTTTAGAGTTGGGCGCAAACCATATTGGCGAGATTGCTTATACGACTGAAATTGTTCAGCCTGATGTGGCCTGTATCTTAAACATCGGTACAGCGCATTTGGGTGAATTTGGTAGCCGTGAAGGTATTTGCCAAACCAAGGCAGAGATTTACCATACGTTGACGGACGCACAGTTTGCAATTGTTCCTGATAAGGATGATTTTACCAATCAGTTGCGTCGTATTGCTGAAAAGCATACTTCGCATGTGATTGGCTTTGGTAATACGGATGTAAGTGCAAGCCATCTAGACGTAGAGCCTGAACGTAGCGAATTTAAGCTACATATCGGTAACCAAGTCCATGATATCAACTTGCCATTAGCAGGTGAGCACAATGTTAATAATGCCTTGGCTGCTGCTGCCTGTGCGCATGCACTAAATATTGAAGTAAGTGATATCGTGATTGGGCTCGAAAATGCGCGTCCTGCTAAAGGTCGTTTAAATAGCCAGATACTTGGTATGCATCGTCTCATTGATGATACTTATAATGCCAATCCTCATTCGGTACGTGCCGCTGCTAAAGTATTGGCTGCGCAAACAGGTACGCAGGTCATGGTGCTGGGCGATATCGGTGAGCTAGGAGAGGCTGCTATTAGCGAGCATCAAAGCTTGGGCCGTACTATTGCGACTACAGGTATCAATGTGCTGCTTTGTGTTGGCGAGTATGCTCCTTATACCGTCGCGGGTGCGCAAGAGGTGTCTGATATTAGTGCTCATGCTTTTGTAGACAAAGACAGTTTATTACAGTATTTACAGCCGTATTTGCAAGCGCAACAAGCTAAGCCTTGTACTGTGTTGTTCAAAGGCTCTCGTTCCATGGGAATGGAAACACTTATTCATGCGCTAGTAGAGGAGTAGGCGGTGTTAGTTTGGTTGTTCGGCTGGCTTGGCCAGTATTATACGCCGTTTTCTGCGGTTTCTTCGTTGACACTGCGAGCATTGCTTGCAGTTGTTACCGCCCTTGTATTTAGTATGATGTTTGGCGGCCGTGTCATTCGGCACTTGCGTTCGCTCAAATATGGTCAGGCCATTCGTAATGATGGGCCTCAATCGCATTTAGCCAAGACGGGTACGCCAACTATGGGCGGGGTATTGATCCTAAGTGCGATTGGTATATCGACGCTACTATGGGCACGACTAAACAATCCTTATGTTTGGATTTTGCTTGTGGTTATGGTTATCTTCGGTGCCGTAGGTTGGGCTGATGATTGGCTGAAAATTAAGTACAAAGATCCAAAAGGCTTAATCGCTCGCAAAAAGTATTTTTGGCTATCTATGGGTGCGTTATTTGTCGGTGTGTCTTTGTATTATATTGCCACGCTACAACCCGATATCAACACCACGCGCGAGATGCAGGATCTGCTATTGCCAGTATTCAAAGACTGGATGATTCCATTTTCAGCGGTGCCATTTGGTATTGGCTTTATCATCTTTACCTACTTTGTAATTAATGGCGCTTCTAACGCAGTCAATCTAACCGATGGTTTGGATGGTTTGGCGATTTTGCCAGTCGTTCTCGTTGCTGCAGGTTTGGGCGCGATGGCTTATGTATCAGGCGATGTACGCTTTGCTGATTACTTGCATGTGCCTTATATTCCTTATAACTCCGAAGTCATTATCGTCTGTGGCTCAATGGTCGGAGCAGGTCTGGGTTTCTTATGGTTCAACGCGCATCCAGCACAAGTCTTTATGGGTGATGTTGGCGCGCTAGCACTGGGCGCAATGCTAGGTACTATCGCCGTGATGAGCCGTCAAGAGATTGCCTTTGCAATTATGGGTGGTTTGTTTGTCGCAGAAGCGCTATCGGTGATGTTGCAAGTTGGCTCGTACAAACTACGCAAAAAACGCGTCTTCCGTATGGCACCGCTGCATCATCATTTTGAAGAAATTGGCTGGAAAGAAACGCAAGTGGTGGCAAGATTTTGGATTATTGCCATTATTCTTGTCATCCTTGGGCTAATGACGCTAAAACTGCGTTAGGCTATAACCGCCAAATATCTATATAGATATCAATTTGCAAAACTCCAAAAAGCCGTTTCAATCGTGATTGAGACGGCTTTTTGTCGCTCATAACCCATGAATTTTGTTAAAATACGAAGCATATTGCTATCATTTTGAGATGCCCGTGTCGTTATTTATTTGTCCACTTTGTCAGTCACCACTACAGCCTGCTGCAGATACTTGGCGTTGTGATGGCAGTTTGCACCCTAAGCAGACTTCACATCCCTTTGATGTAGCGCGTCAAGGCTATGTCAACCTGCTGCCAGTACAACAAAAAAAGTCCAAAGCACCTGGTGATAGCCAAGAATCTATCGATGCGCGTAAGCGGTTTTTGAATCATGGGCACTACGCACCGCTACAAAACCTAATTAGCCAAAAAATGACAGAGTTACTATCTAACGATGAGTTAATAGATAAGCAAGATAATAAGCCAGTCAATTGGCTTGATATTGGCTGCGGAGAA
Organism: Psychrobacter sp. JCM 18900; assembly: GCF_904846625.1. GTDB lineage: Bacteria > Pseudomonadota > Gammaproteobacteria > Pseudomonadales > Moraxellaceae > Psychrobacter. The sequence continues at coordinate 132,879 of NZ_CAJHBL010000006.1, read as the reverse complement.
GGCTATTACACGCAGGCAATGGCGCAAATGGGATCGGATGTTATAGACACACTGATAGCCGCTGACATCAGTAAGCCTGCAGTGGTTGAGCTGGCCAAAGTCAGTAAAATAGCAGGTCGTCTATGGTATCAGCCGCGTAAAGAAGATACTGCCAAAACGACAGCGGTCTATCCATTAGTGACCAGTGCTGCACATTTACCATTACACCCGCACAGTATGACGGGGATTAGTAGTATCTTTAGCCCTATTTTGCCCGAGGCATTTGATAATGTATTGATGGATGGTGGCTATTTAATCATTGCCAAACCTGATATCGGGCATTTGGCAACAATGCGTGATGCGCTATTTGATGATGTGCGTGAGCATGATTCTGATAAATTCTTGCAAGAATTGGCACCATATTTTACGTTGGTTGAGACCTGCCGTGTCAGTACAGAGCTGACATTATCCGCAGAGGATTTGGCTGATTTGATGACGATGACACCTTATGCGTACCGTGCCCGCAGCGAAAAAAGACAAGCACTACTGGCAGCAGTAGAGAAAGAAGCATTTAGCACAAAGGCAAAGTTTGTGGTTTATATTTTGCAGAAAACGTCTGTTTAGCCATTTAGAGCATAGCAGTATAGAGTATTGCTATGCTCGTTTTAAACATTAGCCAGTAACTCCACCGTGTCCGTATTTGCATTCGTTATCAACCAGCTATTCATTCGCGTTTTTATAAATATCCTGTCTACGATGCTTACCGATAAAGCGTAAATACGCTGTCACTTAACCAGACATTACGCCAACACCTAACATGTCTTTAAGCGCGCATGCCCTCGTAACAATCGCAACCTTTCTTCAAGTTTCATAAATCTACTTAATACTAGAATCATTTATCATTCTCTTTGTCGATAGAGTAAAGCTTTATCACGATAGTTCATTTAACACTAAGTGAATTATCTATAACGACTCTAAATATGAATTCAAAGGAATAAAATGATGAAAAAGATACTAGTTAGTTCGATTTTAGCCGCTACTGCTTGTTTGTCGATGGTGGGTCAAGCCAATGCCGCGCCTAATTTTGATAAGCATCATTCAGCTCAAGTACAGCAACAAAAACACAGCAGCAATAAAGCGAGTAATAACTATAAGCATGCCAAAGCTAAGGCAGCAAAGTCACATCACAAAGCGAACGTAGTGGCTGCTAAGCACAAAGCAATAGCCAAAAATGTTCATGCTAAAAACAGCCACGACAAAAACAATCATGACAAAAATAACCATGACCGTCGCTCGTAAAAACCCGATTTTACTATCCAAAAATAGCGCCTTAATGAGGCGCTATTTTTTTTGTTCTTATATGACACTATTGATCGTTACTAATTGAGCAAATGCTACTGACTGATAAACGTCATTGATTTGGATATGCCGCTTTTATTAGGCTGAGTGAGTGTGACTTTACTACTTGAAACATCGCCTTTGGCATTGATTTTATAGCACTCTGAAGACGTACCTGCAGCATCAGAAGTCAAAAGTAGATTGCCTGAAGTTTTTATACAGAGCCACGCCGTGTTATTTGTATCTTGTGTGAGCGACCAGTCCTGCTTATAAGTGGCGGTTTTCTGACGCATACTGCTGTCAGCATATACGTTTTCAGTGATGAGCTGATTTGAGTCGCCTACAGTAGCCATTTGAGGGATACTAGTCGTTTGTTTAGCGATTGAATACTCACCCGTACTATCCGTAAAACCATGGAACACCAATGGATTTAGCGTAAAGTAATTGATAGCGACGGACTGATCCGTAATCTGCTGATTCACTGTGTTGATTGTGCTGACTTCTGCGCCTTGTACCATTTTATTATTAAAGCGCATGCTGCCTTTAGGGGTGATTTGAATATCTGCGGCTACGTTTTGGCCGCCCACAGTAGCGACCAGTTTTTCACTACGTTGTTTGGTATAGATATTGAGTAAGGCAGTCTCAACTGGGTATTTAGTGACTACGTTAGCAGAGTTGTTATTTTGATTGGTATTACCTGTTGCCGTGCCGCCTATGCCAGTAGCGCAAGCACTCAATCCGAGTCCTGCTGCGATACACATTCCTAGTGTTTTCATCGTTGTATCCTTTAGTTTATTTAAATAAATACTACCGATATCTACTATAATCCAATTTTTGGATAATGGCATCTGCCGAGTGTCAGAGACCCTATTGTGATTACATTTTTGTACGGAATAGCAATGATGGTAAATATAGATACAAAGCTAGATTGAATGCCACAGGAAAACTCAAAGCCTTTTCGTATAAGGGTCTAGAGATAAAATTAAGCTGATAATAAAACGAATCGTAATAGAGTATCTACTCATTTTATGAGTCACTCTCAGCCCATGGTAAGAAATTTTTAGCTTGGTCAATCAATGTGTTATTCAATTAGATATATAGTTATTAGATCTCATACAACACACGAAGTTAAGGCTAAACAGAAGTATTTCAGACAGCAGTAGAGGATGAGTATAGACTGAAAGTCTTACTGTTAAAAAATATAAAGAATATTGAGAGAAGGGTAGAACAAGATAGAAAAACTGAGGTTTTGCTTAAGCAGAATAAGATTGGCGGTGAAGGAGGGATTCGAACCATAAATATAAAGTATTGATATATTTAAAGTTTGTGTTTTTAAATATTATATTAGACCATCAAATAGACCAACATCATTATAGTATTAAATATAGAGCGTCCAGTAAGATTTGTCCTATAATTAATTGTAACTAAATATTCCTAAAAATTACTTAGTCTCGAATATATACTATCACTAAAAAACGCTTTTTAGTTTACTCATCATATATCGAATAATATTCGACTCTAAAAACCCATGTTGATGAAATGTGTTTACTAGCCGATGTTTTGAAACGAACGCCTTCGTTGATTCCTGGAATATTTGCAGCTACTTCTGCTGCGCCAGCTAAGCTGTCGTTAAACTGTAAATTTATTTGATGTGAGAGAAGACCATTGTTTAACCTATGAGTTGCCATGAGTCCTAAGTCCGAGTCAATATCAACCCACTTTTGCAAATGTGGAGGTATCATTGGCGTTCTTCTAGGTTTATCGAAAGAGGAATAAACTTCCCTTTTTATACTGCCATCCTTTTCAAAATTTGCATTTATACCGATATTCATTGCTAAAGGCTTGAATGAGCTAAATTCTGTCTCTAATTTCCCTTCATTGTTATAAAAATTGGCATCTTCTAAGTGTATGGACTTTGCACCTAATGCAGCTGCAAGTTCCATAAATACATTATTCTTTTCTTTTGCCAACAGCTTATTATAATCTTGCAGAGGTATGTATATATCTTCTTTTATAGGATGCGAGATATAGAAGCAGTTATTTTTAGGAACTTCTCCCATACCTAGTGAAACATTGCTTGCTTCACTTAAAAGCATATGACTTACATTAGCTCCTAAACCTAATAACTGCTGTATATCTGACAAGATAACATTTCGATCAATTTTCTTATTACCGAAAATTTTTCCGATACTAAATGCTGGCTGTAATTGTGTAAACGCCATAACTTTTAACATTGGATTATTAATACTGGAGACAGTTTTAATTAATTTCGCAAAATCATATATCTTCATCAGAGAGGATTCATCTGCAACCAATAATATATTTTGTTCTCTACGCATCTATAACCTACTATTTAATAGTCAATTGTTGAGGTATTCAATTATTTGCAAGTGTTCGGTTAGTTTATATCAAATAATAAGATTTAATCTAAAAAAAGCACCATTATTCGAAAATAATAATATTATTCATAAGCTGAAATTTTCTGTTAACCTTAAATAGTATAAGGGTGTAGTTGAATCTAAAAACGGTAACGTCCTTCTGCTCGAAGAATTCTTTCACTTGAAAGTATGGCACTTCCATCTTGATATTGATTACCTGTTCTTCAGTTGAGTGAGCAACGACGCCCCCGTCGTTGTTAGAAAGCAATACTACCGCCTTATCATTTAAGTCAGGGCGAAAGAGCTTCTCACAGTCGGCATAAAAGCTATTGCAATCAGCAAATGCCTACATGGCTTACTCAGTAGGTGGAGGGCATAAAAAAGGCATATCCAGACACGAATAGCAACGTGATTAGATATGCCTTTGATTATAAAGATATAGAGGTTTAAAATTTAAGGATTGAAAAATTATAGACGACGATGGCTGTTTTGAGAGTTTGAAATTTGCAGTAAGTAATAGGTTCATTAATTTAGTTTGAATACTTTAATATCCCTGCTCATTCAATCGCCTATATGAATTACAGCCCTCTTGCGCTCCATTGTCGCACGCCTTACCAAACCATTCCTTAGCAGTGGACTTATTTTGACGTACACCTTCACCCATACTGTACATTATTCCAAGAGAAAACTGGGCGGGTGCATAACGTTGATCAGAGGACTTTTTGAGCCAGTAAAGCGCCTTTTGATAATCTTGGCGGACACCACTGCCGTCACGATAATTAAAACCAGTAAGGTACTGGGATGATGCATGGCCTTGTTCAGCTGCTTTATTAAACCAGTAGAAGGATTTCACTTTATCTTTACTTAGACCATCTCTACCTAGACTATAACCTGATCCTAGGGAAGCTTGGGCCATTGTATTACCTTGTTCCGCCAACACTATAACTTGTTGAATGGTTGGTACGACTGCTGAAGCCGATAATGTAAATCCAAATAGTAATCCTAAAAGCCCTAGCTTATTAGTAAATAATTTTTTCTGCAATTTCACAGTTTTTTCCTCACGTCAAACTATCCTTCAGGCGTTTGGACAAAATTTTCCTTAAATCTGATAAGATTTCTTCTGCAATTACTCTATCAAGACTCACTCGTTTTTGTAGAAAAACTTTGGGATGAACGATATTTCTATAACCGCTAATCTTGAACGCAGCATCTATTAGGTATGCTGTTAAATGTTGAGATTGCTTAAGTTCCGATATTATCTCACCAAGCATTTTCTTATGGGTTTTAGAATTGATATAATCGATCTTATCAATTTCAGATAACCAGTCAAGTAACACTCCTTCCAAAACCGATCCAGACAAAATTAGAGCGCTTTTGTATGCACCTGCATTAATACATGCATCGATCTCACTTAAATCACCTTTGATTATTTCTCGAATGAAGTGCTGCTTCACAATCTGAAGATGACTTAATATTTCTTGTATCAAATCTTTTTGAAAGGGTTTTTCTGGCACTTTGGTATTGAATAATTCTTTATTAATTATCTCAATATGATCTGGATTTTTATCCTTGTAAAGTGCTACGAATAAGGGTCTGGCATTAGACAGCACATCTTTACTTGGAATAATTATTGGTAAGTTGTTGATATGCTCTTTAGTAAAAAAGTGACCTATAACGCCAGGCTCAAACTGCAAGAAATAATTCTGTGCCGTATTACTTTTAAAATATAAAAATAGAAATTCGGAATTAATGGAATCACCTTTAGGTCTGATGACAAACAAGTAGTTGGACGCAAAAACTGGCTCATTAAAATCATGTTCGACTAATGTGAAATTTAACTTTCCCATTCGAGTAACTAAGATATCTCCAGCTTGGATTAATATATCAGTAGCCTTTTCAGCTGCTGATTTTAGACAATCTGGCAATCTATCGAGATGCTTTGGCTTGCACACTTTGCCAATTCTATCTTTAATTTGTCGTGGAAATAAAATATCTGCTACTTCAGATAATGGAAATGTTGTTTCATCTTCTAATTTTAGCCGGTTCTCTACCATTTCAGGGCTATTATATCTGATAGAAAGATTATCAAAATTAACGTCATCCAATGCACGCTCAAAAAACTCAGCTTCACAATTTTGTTGATTAAGTTCTGAGAGGCTTATGCCCTTTATAACTGTGCTGAGACAGTTTAAGTATTGTTCGTATTTAAGCGTGATTGCTCTGTTTACTACGAGATCTTCCAAAATTTTTACATTTCGCCTATTATATTTATATGTCTCTGATCCCTTGAATATAGAGAACGAAACCTGTTTAGGCTTGGCTTTAGTTAACCAATAAAAGCTAAAGTTGATACCACTATAAGGATGCATTAATTTAGATAGGTCAAATATTCCCGATATATACCAATCGGATAATACTAGCTCTTTGATTAACCTATTATTACTAGCTTTACGATCAATAGTGTTTTGACCCAGTATTAATCCTGCTTGATTTTCCTGAGTACTTAACACATGGTCTATATAGTCCAAATCATCCTTGTTCTCAGTTTTAGATGCTAAAGGATAGCGAAGTCTATCGTCAATTATCTTATAAATATCCATCTAATCTGCTCCTTATCGCTTCTCACCAGCCTCTCTATCTACCAACATTCTTAAGCTATGCATAAACGCCATTTGGAAGTTTTTATCGCCCACAAACTTTCTATAAAAGTCTACTTCCTTACGGCGGTCTGAGACTACAATTTCTCTGACCATATTGGTAAACTCCATATTGCGTGCTTGCTCATCTTCGATATTATTGTATTTATACTCAAAGTCACGATGCTCTTGGATACGCTTGACTAAGTTTACAAGTTTAAAACGTTGCTCTTCGGGCGTTGCGTGCCAATTCTCAAACCAATGCTTGTTAAAATCTTCAATGATTTTGTCTAATACATCTTCTGTGGTCTCAGGATCGTAAACGCCTATTGGATTACTGTTAGATGGTGTCAGCTCGCCTGCGTCATCGGTGAGAGTTATTTTTTGCCCTAATGTTGTACGCTCAATTGCGTATGTATTCAGGTTCACTGAATCAAGTAGGTCGTCTATAGCTTTGTCTTCAGTAGTTTTGACATTCAGCTTAGGTATCAATGGCTTTAGTGCCCAATACAGGCGCTCCCAATCGACCATGTTAAATGGAATGATTGCCGCAATTCTACCGTAGAGCTTAACGAACTGCTTGGCTTGCATTTTAAATTCGATCTTAGTTTCATCTGCTAGGTTCAGCGTATCATTAAAGCGATCGGCAAAAACATCTATCTTTGGCTCTAGCACATCCATAGGCTCGTTACCAAAAAATAGGTCGGCATACTCTATTACCTCATGCGTCTCATACACGCCTTTGCTGTCTAGATTGTCTTTGATCTCATGCAAGACATTGATGTCAGTCGCTTCAGATAAGGTGGTCGCTGTGTAGTATCTATCAAAGGCAGCTTTTATATCTGAGGTGGTGTTATAAAAGTCGAGTACAAATAAGTCCTCAGTTTTCTTACCATACTTTGGTGCTGAGCGGTTAAGACGTGAGAGAGTCTGCACTGCTTGTACACCTTTGAGCTTCTTATCAACATACATAGCAGTAAGCTTAGGCTGGTCGAACCCTGTTAGATATTTGTTGGCCACAACCAATAGGCGATACTCATCGGTATCAAACTTGTCTTTAGTTTTAGATTCTTCAAAGCCATTCATAGTAGGTTCAGTATATTCAATACCGTCTACCTTTTTGCTACCAGAGAAAGCAATCAGGATTTTAAAAGGATTGCCTTTTTCTTTTAGGTGTTTAGTTAGTGCCTGATAATAGCGAATCGCCATTGGAATATTTTGCGTGACGACCATACCCTTAGCATGACCGTTTAATCGATTCTTGCCATAAATATTATCCATAAAGTGATCGAGCATGATCGCAGCTTTGGTATTGATGGTTTGCTCAGTATGCTCAACGTAAGCCTTTAGTGCCTTTTGTGCTTTGTTGGTGTCGAACTTAGGATCGTCTTTGATGGTCTTTTGAATCTGATAATAAGACTTAAATGTAGTGTAGTTAGCAATAACATCAAGAATAAAGCCTTCTTGAATGGCTTGCTTCATCGAGTACAGATCAAATGGCTCAAAGCTACCATCGGTTTGCTTAATGCCAAACTTCTCAAGCGTGCTATCTTTTGGCGTAGCAGTAAAGCCAAAGTAGCTGACATGCCCTTGCATTTTTCGGGCTTCAATGGCTTTGATAATCTTATCTTGATTATCTTCTACTTCATTATCACTAGAATTGTCGGCTTCATCAGCACTATCACCTTGTACTCCAAGCGCTTTATTCATGTCATCGCTGACTGAACCGCCTTGAGAGCTGTGGGCTTCATCAATCAAGATGGCAAACTTTTTATCTGCCATCTCGCTGATTTCATCCAATATAAATGGAAATTTAAAAATAGTAGTGATGATGATTTTTTTACCTGACTCAAGGGCGTTACGCAGATCACGAGATCGCTGAGCATGGGCAATGATGCCTTTGACTTCACTAAATTGATTGATGTTATCTCGGATTTGTTTGTCTAATAGCCTACGGTCAGTGACTACGATAATGGAGTCGTAGAGCGGCTTTTCGATATCTAGTGCGTTGATAGAATTGTAATCATCGCTTGGGTTGGGATAGGCTTCGATAAGTTGATACGCCAGCCATGTAATAGAGTTGGACTTGCCTGAACCTGCTGAATGCTGGATAAGGTAACGCTTACCCACACCGTAATCTTGTACGTCAGCCATCAGTTTTCTGACTACGTTCATTTGATGGTAACGCGGAAAGTACAGCGTTTTATCATTTATCTTAGGGTTTTTGATATCAGGATCGTCACAGCCTAAACGAACAAAATGACCAAGTAAATTGATTAAGCTGTCTTGTGCTAGCACTTCTTCCCACAAATAAGAAGTCTTAAAGCCACCAGGATTAAGCGGATTACCACTGCCACCGTTGTTGCCTTTATTAAACGGCAAAAAAAACGTCTTGGCAGCCGCCAGACGTGTGGTCATATAGACTTCTTGATTATCTAAAGCAAAGTGTACCGCGCAGCGTGCAAAGTTAAATAACGGCTCTTTTGGGTCACGGTCGTTTTGATATTGCTTGAGGGCATTAAACCGTGCTGTTTGACTCTTATGCGTGCTTTTCAACTCAAAGGTAATAAGGGCTAAGCCATTAATAAACAGCACAAGGTCAATAGATTTGCGCGGTTCATCGGCTGAGTAATATACTTGGCGGGTAATGCTAAATATATTTGTTTGGTAGTTATCTTTGATCTTTTGGCTACTACTAGCAAGTGGGGCAGGGTAGAGCAAATTAAAGGTGGCGTCATCGACGGATAAGCCGTGTTTTAGAATATGCAAAACACCATTGTTTTTGATGACACGGTCAAGCCTATGCAGGATTTTATCTTGCCAACCGTGCGGGTTAAATTTGATAATTTTATCCAGCTCTTTTTGCTGAGTGTCTTGTAAGAACTGCCAAAACAGCACTCTATCAATTGCGAACTGCTTATCATAGTCATTGTAGTCACCTTGAATGTAGCCCATGTTAACCATGCTTTTGACGATATGCTCTTCAAGCTCACGTTCGCTAAATGTAGTAGGTTGGTTTGCCATGTAAGATCCTTTTTATTATTATCAATGTGATTGGGTAGAGCATTATCACGAATGTCTAAAACTATATCTAAATGTCTAAAATTAAACCTGAATGTTTAAAAGCTACTCTAAATGTCTAAATCACACAAAACCGTTTATTCATCTGTTAACATCCAAGTCTTACCCTCTGCCGTGATCTTATTCTCTTTACGTAAGCTTTGTAGCAGGTTTCGTACTTTGGCTTTTTTTTGCTGCTCTGACAGCACGTCTGGCAGTTTATCAAAAAGAAGATCATCAATCACAGAACGCTTTACTGCTTCAAAGCTTCCAATACACTGTAAGATCATGTCCTTATAATACTGGTTATCAAGTCCTTTGTTCTTGATGTAATTTGCTATCTCGTCAGTTTGCTTTCCGCGTAGGCTTGTGTGCCTACAATGTGTTTGTCATCATTAACGCCCAATACCAGCCACGCGCAATCCTTAGCCTTTAGGTTGGCTTCGTTGCTGAGCGCTGAGAAATATTTGCATAACTTCTTAAAGTCATGCTGCGTCTTGGCTTCTTTAAATTCAACGACTTCGTTTTCGTTGGTCTCAAGCAGCTCAGATAATTGGTTGATGGCATTGGGCATGAGGGTCACTTGGCTGTCTATGTTGGTAGTAACGACGTTAGCTGACCTTTAACTTACCTGTCACCGCTTGGTTGATCAGGATGGTTTTGTATTCTTTTAGGCGGTCGATTTGCGAGTTATAACTAGATAAGGTTTTATTTACTTTATTAGTTATTGAGTCAATATAATCTACAATGAGCTTTTGCTCTTCTGTTGGAGGTAGTGTAATTGACTGCCTCTTAATGTATTCCGCACTTGCTCTTGGCATTTTAGAACCATACGTTGAGCTATTAATTTGTGCGATAAAACGATTAGATAGTAATTGATATTTTAAAAAAGTATTTGAGATTTCAGAACGTACTGACATTACCATGAACTCCGTAGAACAAAGTCCTTCAAAAGTAGTTAGATACACTTTTGCTAGGTAAGGTCTTAGTTTTCCGAATAATATTTGATCTTCTTTAAAATAAGATGCTAAACCTTCTGCTTCTGAAGTTTCGTTAGATAGTTGTCCTGTCTTCGACTCAATACTCTCCATACCTAGATAAGGTAGCTTTGATTCAGAACCTAACACCTTTTTATTAAAATTTTCGGTTACAAACATCAGTCTTTTAACTTCCCAATGCTCAGGAATATCGCCAATCCAATCCACATCGCTATCTTTCATCGGTGCGTCAGGGTTTAGTCCCTTGGTCACTGCATTTTGGATAACGATTTGCTTATACTCTTCAAGCTTAGCGATCTGCTGTTGTTTTAAAGTAATGGCTTGGTCGATTTGGGTTGTTCTTGATTCAATAAATTTACTTATTTTAATCTGAACGTTGTAAGGCGGCAGAGGTAGATCTAGCTTAGCAAAATCGTTATATCTAAAATCCGTTGAACGTTCTCGTATTCCTTTAGCAAGAGAAAGTATGAAGCCACGTAAAGCCATACTACGCATGAAATACATGTAATAGTGCGGTGATATTTGATCAGGTTTTTTAGGAACGCATACTGAATAGACTGGTGTGGACTTTCCTTCAGAATCCGAAACTCCAATTGCACCTGCGAAAGCGTCCATTTGATGAATAACTAAATCACCTTTTCGGATACCTTGATAACCGTGTTCTTTTAATGCATTTGTAAAGCCGTCAGTTCTACGGTTAGACCTTAAAGTGACTTCGCCATCACGAAAGCAAGTTACGATTCCATCATCTTCTCTAATAGGTCGATCCATTTTATTAAATAACCATTTCCCTTTTTCAGTATGCCATTCTTCAGGAATCTCGCCCAACCAATCCACGCCACTGTCTTTATAGCTGTTATATTGCGGGTAATCCATTTGTGTTAAATCATCTATCATTTTCATTATGGTTAGCTCCAATGTGGCACATATCTGGCAGACCGAGTACCCGCCGTTGGATCATACATTTTTATCACGCCAGCTTCGATGGCTTGTTTGATAACCCGACTGATCATGGCACTATTTTTTACATCAATCCCAAATCGCTCTCGCAGCGTAGAGTTATTCATCGCTTCATGGCTGATATATTTTAATGACGCATGTAAATAGCAGGCTCGAATACGTTCCTCTTTATCCAAGTCCTTAAACTCTCGATGCGCAAACAAAGTTATCTTGGTAAACTCATCTGACATTTCAAACAAAGGGGCAGGCAGTTGATAAAACTCAGTCTCAGCGACGACTTTATCAATACCAGAGCCACGCTCTTCACAAATACCAATACGCCGCATTAGCGAGGCGATACCCTCGTTGCGACTGCGTGGTGGCTTGTCCATCAAGCGATCGATGGCAATCAAAGAAGAGCCTGGATTAATGATTTCGATACGGTGTGCATAAATTTCGATTAAAGGGCTTGTGCCTGTAATATTAAAATCTTGATGTATTAGAGCATTGGCCACCAGCTCTCTAAGCGCCAATTCAGGATACATGGGCACTTCTCGTCGAAACGCATCGCCGATGATCTCGTTACTGGGTAGGATCAGTTTCAGGTTTTCTATGACCCCTTCGTAACCAATGGCATAGCCTTTATCTGAAGTGATTTCACGAACTGTCTTTAACTTGTTATTACCCTGATAAACGATGATACGTAACGCTTTGCGCGCTAAACTCTTAAAATCAGACAACTTATGGGCGAATAATACAGCGCCTAGATTAGTAATATCCCACGATCCAGAATCTGTCTTTTTGATAAGACTGTCGTCCGCAAAATTTTCTATAATAGCGTCGTGGTTTTCGGGCAAGGGCGCATCAAGCAATTGGAAGTAACTGGCATAGTCGAGCAGACTCAGTACTTGCTCTTTACTCTGTTGGTGCATTGCACTTTGCTCTTCAAAAGGCGTTCTATCAAAAACGCGCCATAGCTCCCGTTCTTTTTCTGGAAAGTCGCGTAGCTTTTTGGTGTAAGAGCCTATTCTTACGTATTCCACACCGTCAAAACGCACAGGGGTGGTCAAAGCAGATTGGACCTCCAAAATAACAATTGGCTTTGCATCAAGCTCAAATTCATAAAACCGAAAGTTAAGTTTTGGTGTCAGCTTTTGTAATAACCAGCTTTCTAGTTCTTGATTTTTTTTTCGTGTTTGGCTTGGCGTAAAGGTTGTACCGACGATGTCATGACTTTTATCATCAAGTCCCCAAACCATATAAGATTGTTTTTTGCCAATAAGCGCTGACGTATTGGATAAGGCAGAGATATTTTGCCCTATCATATCAGGGTCTTCATTATTTACCTTAAACTCTACCCATTCGGTTTCACTAGGTAGTTTTGCTAGCTCAACCGTTAAAGATTGCAATTTATCCATTTTTTCAAGCATGGTTTTCTCATTATTAATAGATTGTAGTCAAGCAACGATCAAGCAATTTTGATAAGCACAAACCCGCCTAGCTATAAGCTTTTCTGTCTATATTTAGCAAGTTGAGAGCTTGTTAGTCAAGCAACGGTCAAGCAACGGTCAAGCAATTTTGATAAGCGTAAACCCTTATACTTATTAGCCTTTGTACTTATATTTAGTCATTTGATAGCCAACCAGTCAAGCAACAGTCAAGCAAATCAATGATGAGACAATATGGCTTGAATCAAACCATCTGCCTGCTTCTCAAGCTCGACCAGTTCATTTGCTACCTCGCTCAGTGAACGTAACGGCTTATGCTGATAGAAATATTTATTAAAACTGATCTCATAGCCGATCTTGACGCTATCACCATCTATCCATGCCTCATCGACGTGCGGCTTGACCTCATTGAGATAATACTCATGAATGCTGTCACCAAGTGGTATCGACTCAGAATCACGCAGATCTGAGTTTGATTCATAGACCACGTATTGGTTGGGCTTGGAATCCTCAATCCCCGCGCTTGCGGCAGGACAATAACCAAAGTCGGGCAAGTCATTGATGCTACAGCCTAAATGCGTGGTTAATGCGTCAAGCTTGTCAGACTTAAGGGTACTGATGGATTTGATTACCTTTGCGCCGCTCTCATCGTACCAGCTGACCGCATTGAGTATTTGTTTATGCTCAGCGGCTTTAAGCTTAATGTCATTGGCTTTAAGCGTGCTTTTTACTAAATCAGTAAACACATTAAAGTCAGTATAGAGCGTATCTGCGCTGTACTCGTGACTTAGATCATCGCTGATCGCATCACGAATGACGGTGGCATAGTCCAGTATCGCACGCTGATCTTGCCATGTACTAAAGTTAATCAGTTTTTTACGTTGATTGGCAGACAGTCCAAACGCTTCTTTTTCTGACCACTCCTTTAGCACGTCTTTTTGACTGGTAAAGAAAGCTTTATCGTAGAGCTCGTCACCAAACTCATCGTACACTTGGCTCATAGCATCGCTGATTTGATTATCAAAGCGCAAGCTTGCGATGAGATCATCACGCATTTGCGCATGACGACGGTCGGGACGTTCGATACTTACTTTATAATAGCCAAAGTCCTGATTATCAAAAACCTGACTGGCGATACCGATAGGGTCGCCTTTGTCGTTGAAGTCATCGGGCTGACACGTCACGGTTGCCATATCAAGGTAGGTTTGAGTAATGGCGGTGATATCGGCTGGGCTAAACTCGCAGTTTTTATCGCCCAAATTTTTACGAAGTTTGCGATACATTTGGCTGGCGTCGATCAGTTGTACTTTGCCTTGACGTGATTTGGGTTTGTTATTGGATAGCAGCCAGATATAGGTGGTGATGCCTGTATTGTAAAACAGATTGTTAGGCATCTGAATGATGGCTTCGAGATAGTCATTTTCGATAATGTACCGGCGAATATTGCTTTCACCTGATCCTGCATCCCCTGTGAACAGACTTGAACCGTTATGTACCGAAGCAATGCGTGAGCCTTGGCTACCGCTATCGGTCGATTTCATCTTATCGACCATTTCCATTAAGAATAACAGCTGACCGTCGCTTGATCTTGGGATTGCAGGTTCGGTACTGATCACGTCCCAATAGTCCGCGAGCTTAACGGTAAAGCGGTTGTCGCCTACTTCTTTACCGTCCATAATGTACTGCTTTTCATTTGCCCAGCTTTTGCCATATGGTGGGTTGGATAGCATATAGTCAAAAGATTTACCCGCAAAGCTATCAGACGATAGGGTAGAGCCGACCTTGATGTTTTCAGGGTTATTGCCCTTGATCATCATATCCGACTTACAGATAGCATAAGTCTCATCATTGATCTCTTTACCATACAAATAAATACTGCGCTCGTAGTCTTCGCTTTGGTACTTCTCGATAATGAAGTTTTGCGACTCGGTGAGCATACCGCCACTACCGCAAGCAGGATCATATACGGTAATGCTTGGCGGTAGGTTGCCTTTTAGGGGATCAAAGATAAGGTGAGTCATCAACTCAATGACTTCACGCGGGGTAAAATGTTCTCCTGCCTCTTCGTTGTTTTCTTCGTTAAACTTACGAATCAGCTCTTCAAACACATAGCCCATGCCCAAGTTACTTAAGCCTTGGATTTTATTGCCATCAGGATCAACTTTTTCATTGGGCGAAAAGTTCATGTAAGGAGAGACGAACTGTTCAAGCACGCCATATAGCACTTCTTTTTTTGCCATATGTTCAAATTGGGCAAACAGCTCAAAACACTGAATGATCTCTTTGACGTTATCGCTATAGCCATGCAAGTATTCTTCAAGATTTGCCAGTAGAATTTGCTGACTATTACTGACTGTTTCACTAAGGCTTTTTAATGTCCATTTACTAGTGTTATAAAATACGTAGCCTGAAGCATCTCTTAAACCAAATTCGTCTTCTTCATCAAAACCTTCTTCTTTTTGTTGGCTGATCTCTTTCAATACCTTTTCTTTGGTTGGCTCAAGCAAGCTATCTAAGCGGCGTAGTACTACCATGGGCAATATGACATCACGGTATTTACCTCGGACGTACACGTCTCTGAGGTAGTCATCAGCGATAGACCAGATAAAGGCGATCAGTTTGTTATGAACAGTTTGTAATTGCTTGTGGGCTTGTTGACTCATGGAATTACTCGGTTTTTAGAATAAGTGGTTCAAACGGTCTAGTATAAGGAGTTGGTCTGTGTTAAAGCAAATAGAGAGTTGACCATATACTCGACGGAAGTAATAAAGATATAGTTGCTAGTTGTAGTTAGCATAATGACAGGCAGTATAAACAGATGGATTACCTATTTTAGAGCAAAATAATTTATGCCCAACTGTTTTGAATTTTAGACTATGAGGACTTATAAGATAAATAATGTTTACGTTGGGTAGAACTAGTAATGAATCACGTATGATCATATTTTTAGTGCGATCAAGATACTTCTTAACTTTGATTGTAGATTCTGTATTGAAGTATAACTGATTCATAAACACTGCTAAACAAACATAAACTATAAACATGAATATCAAAAAGAGATACTGTTCTGAACCAAAGGTGCGACTGAATGTTTCATTCAAAGTTGTAGTTTTTGTTGCTTGCACAATGATGTAGCCTGAAAGATAAATGAATATAAGGACTGAAACGAAAACGGATAAGCGCTTACCTAACTTTTGTATATTAGACCAGGCTTCATAAGAGAAAAAAAGTGGCTTATTAAAAACAATATTATTCCCATTTACTAATATATTACCCTTTGCTTTACGGAAGTCATGATGAGTTAACTTCCTCAATGATAATGTTTCAGCACGGATAATTCTTTGCCTGTTATATTTATTAAACGGTATTCCATATACCTGTTTAAACTCGGCCTGTATTAGACTTTCGTTTAGTGAATTTCGCTCTAGAGCACTCAACTTAGAGTTTTCTAGAATATGTCGAATATTGTCAATATCAATTTTTACATAATGATTTAATAAACCTTTTTTCTTTAAAGTAGAAAAAAGAAATTTAACCATACCGATGGCCAATGGAATAATACCTAGTATTATAGAAAGTGTAGAAGCTGTTGAGGAATCCAAGAGTGTGTCCTTTTTAAGATAATTTATTATGAGTAAATAAACTCGACTCCTCAAGGACTTAGTAAAACAATACGTCAGTATATGTCGTGTTATATCTTACTAAAATTTTAAATAAAAAGCTCATGTATTGATCTTTGTTTATAGTAATCAATAACTACTTATCAGTCGAAGTTCATTTACAGAATTTACCTTAGCCATAAAAAATATAATCTTGTATATTGATGACAAGTCTCTTGATATAGCAGATTAAAACCAAATAGCATTAACCTAGTTACCAAGAAATAGAGAGAGTGCGATGTCTGATCCATATGGCGATGATAATGATAGGTACCAAGGGTTAAGTGACTCTGAGCGACAAATGGAAGAGGATTTAGATCGTGAGATGCGTAAGCAAGGGGTAACTCGCGAAGATTTTCCAGATGGCGTAGATTATAGTGCATTTATCGATGTAGATAGTTATGATTGATTTATGTACTTTAAGAAGACTGCTTTATCTTTCGAAGATATAAATAATTTTACATAAAAAAAATAAGCCGCTCTACGCGGCTTATTTTTTTTATTGTTCTACTGAAACCTAGCAGCTATTTTATCATCTAACCATTTTGCAACCTCGCTCTCAACCCATGCCACACGTCCTTTTGATAGCTTAACCTGAATAGGAAAGGTGCAGTCGTAGCGCTTTGATTTTTTATCTAGCATGTCGTAAATAGTAGTACTACTCAGTCCAGTGTGGTAAGTCACTATTTTCAAAGGCAGCATTCTTGGTACATATCCATCGCTAAGGTTTGCTTTGCTATTCTGATCGTTACTAAGGTTTGCTTTGCTATTCTGATCGTTGATATTTAATTTTTTCATGATTATCTCCTGGTAAGTGAATGAGAGCATTTCCCCTCATATACTTATCGAGTCCTATATTTTTTTACCGCATCCCATGCAGTCCGACTGTTAGCCTTAATTGAAGCCATAAAAAAAAGAGCTGAATAATCAGCTCTTTTCGTATGCTTTTCTGTTGCTTTAACCGTGCTAGCTCACAGCCGTCACACTCTGTCGTAATCCTTGCTCAATACTGGTCACGTTATTAGTTACTAACCCATTCTGATAGTCACCCTGCTGATCATTACCATCATCATCTATCTCCACAGGATAAAACTCGTCCACTACCTCCATTGCGTCTTCGCTATCGATACCAAAGCATGAGTTCACATAGCCAAGCTTTGCTGCTGCCTCTAACGCCGCTTGATCAAAGCCATGTTCGCTAAGCTCCTTATCAATAGCTCCAGCATCTTGTACCGCTTGCTTCAGCGTCACATTATCACGCAGGGTTAAATCCACAAAGTAAATCGGAGTTCGATAGCTTTGCGTGGTGCTTTTGCCTCTGAGCGTGAGTTGCAGTGGCAAACATGACAGCTTGTTGCCTGATACCGCAGCAAAATAGCTCAATCTTGCTGCCAAGGTACGGATACTATTAAAGCCTGTGGTGCGAAAGATAAACGTACCCAGCTCATCGTCTTCACTCAGATTTGCGTACAGTCTGCCATACGGCTTACAAGAACCGCCTTGTGCCAGTGGACAGCGATCAGGAGATGGACACGGTAGTTGCTCGACACCATTATTGGTTCGTCTCTGACACTGCTCACCGTCACCCACGCATAGTGGACGACCTGTTTGTCTATCGAACAGCGTGTACTCAGCACGTAGGTTGAGCTCAGGATCATTAAACAGCATGCGTACGGGTATTTGTCTGAGCTTACCGTCATTCTTTTCGCGTAGCTTTGCATCAAGTGGATGATTGATCCAACCATCCTTGTTCTGAACTTGACTGGTGATAGTGAATTGATCGTCCTTAGCAGGTAGGCGCTTGCCATCCTTTTGAATGACACGCCCAATGCTAATACGACCTAAAACTGGTGGGGTTATCGTTAGACCTTTAATCATAATGGTATTCCTTATGTGTTTATAGAGTATGTTGAGCCATAAAAAAGCCCACCTGTGATAGGTGGGCAGTTATGCACTTGCTTTGATTAATTAGCTTTGACTGATTGTTATTGTGTTGATGATTGAGTGATCTTTCTCTCAGTCATTAAGCACAACGAAACGTCTGCTGCCTTGCTTTGTTTTACTGAACTTGGCTAATAGCTCAGGATGGGTTTTGATAATGGCTTTACTGTCTAAACCAATACTATCTTTTGAGCGTTTCCAAGAGATCGCGCCTTTCTCAAACACAGCCACTTCATTATCAGCAATCAGCGTTTGCAGCTGATGCTTCACTTGGTCATGGCGTTCTTCTAGCTCCTGCATGTAGTCACGGTAGCTCAGCAATTGCTCAAACAGCTTGTTAGCGCCATCATCATCCGTTAGATCAACCTTGCTTGATGGCTTAGGGGTTGGGTACAACTGCTTTAATGCCCGAGCAGCAGATTCTGAGTGGTCGGGGGTTGGTGGCGTGTCTGTCTCCACGTACTGCCAGAACAGACGCTCATTCTCCATGATGGAATCAATCAAGCGCTCGTCACGCTCAACTTTGTAGATCTTAGCTTCATGCCCACACAGCAGCACGCAGATATGCGCAGCTTGTTTACCTGTAACTGCTAACTGATGCTGTACTTGGCATGTCACATATAACGGCACGCCATGCTTCCATAGCTTGGCTCCGTGTTCACCAGCGGTTTTACACTCTAGAATCTGTACCTCGTCATTACCTGTAATGGCATAGTCTAGGTTAGCCAGCATAAAGGCTTTATCAGAATCAGGATGTTGCAAGATGGCATTGACGCGGCGTACCTTGTTTCCTGTATGTTCTTGATAGTACTTAGCGACCATCGGCTCTAAGGTATTGCCCCAGTACAGTGGCGAATAGCCTTCGATGCTCTCATTGATATCTGAGCTCATGCGACCAGTCTTGATCATCCATAGCTCAAGCATCGACAAATACGGATGGATACCACAAGCGGCAGCGGCATCCGAACTGCCAATGCCTTGCTTGCGCACTTGTAGCCATTCTTCACGACTTAAATATTTGGTATTGACCAAACGCTTAGCTGTAGTTGATTGACCAGTAGGCAGCTTAACGGGTTTATTCTCTAGCTTGGTCTTTGGTCTATCTTCGATACCATGTTTAGTCTTTATCGGCATCTTAACTTTAACGGTGGCACGCTTGGTCTGTCTTGGCTGAGTCGTCGTGTTTAATGCGATCAGGTTCATAGTGAACTCCCTAATAGAATGGTTATTGATTGATAAGAAATAAACGGCATAAAAAAACCACGCTCAAAGGCGTGGTTAATTGTTTGTCAAGTTAAAACAGCCCTGGTTAAGCAAGCATCAGTAGCGATTGCTCTAACCCTTTCTGTTTCAGCTTAGCGCCAGCACCGAACCATGCTGAATTGAGACGGTTATCCGTATTCATCGCACGTCGTTCATGATCCACGTACTCAGTGATGCTACACAGCAAGCCATAAGCCGTATCACTGGCTGCATCGAGTGTGGCACCGCGACCTTGGCCGTTAAACATCTTCATGACCTGATTCATCGCTTTGGCATTGGGCACTGCATCTTTCTCTTTCTTAGCGCTGTTAAACAGAATGATGTCATTGTCTTGATCATTGAACACACGGCTAAGATAGTTAGCCGCCTCTGCTTGAGTGACACGGCGCTCAGATAACTGCTTCATCTCATAGCTGTGCTCCTCCCACTGCTTCACTGATACGCCTAATTGCTGTTTGACCTTGTCAGCATCAAAGGAGGTGGAATGCGGTACTTTCACCACACCACCATTACCGTTAGCCAAGCTAATCGCTAAAGTGTTATTACATACCACACGGATAGAGGTGAACTGAGCGGTAGTCGCTAACGTGCCATCACAAGCGGTTGCCAGTAACAAGTAGCCATTACTGACATCCTTACCCTTAAGCGTTGCTGACTGGCCTGTACGAGCCAGTGCCCATAGCTTGCGACCACCCTTTAATACCCCAGCAGTCTCCAGCTCAAAGTCAGACTGTTCAGTAAGATCACGATAGAATTCTAGAATCTCACGTGGCTGTACTTCCTGATATCGCTGACTGACTACCGATAACGGCTCGAAGTTATCACTACGGTACAACACCTTCTGTTCAGCAAAGGGCAGAATCAGATTGTGGCCTTTATGGTTGTTTGCCATGTAACTGACATCCGATGACTCAATACGCCAGTCCATACCGGCTTGCTTAGCCCAGACCTCGATAGGCTGCTTGGGTGCCAGCTCATTACCTAAGCCATGCCAAGGTGTTTCGCCAACGTATGCCATTGATTCGATTAAATGTGCCATGAGAATATTCCTTTTAGATTGATTGGTTAAGTAAGTTGATAGTTAGTTGAAAGTCGTAAACACGTGGCTACAGTTATCACAGCGATATTGCTTGTTGACTAGCATCGGTATAGTAGTGTTTGATTGAGCCATCTCGATCAGGGTTGCAATCGCAGTACCTGTAATCACACCGATCACAAGATGTACTCTAAACGTCCTGCATAGACTGATGCTAAGACCGATCAGTGCAGTGGGAGACAACAGCTCATCGATCAAACAATCGTGAGCATCATAAGTCATCTCATACACCGATAATGACTGACAACGTGGACATACTGGTTTCATAAAAACTCCTTAAATGATGGGCATAAAAAAGGCCTGTACGAGGCAGGCCTTTAATGATGAGTAAGGATGAGCATTAGGACGTTAATGCTCGATCTCATGAATGTAGTATGTATCTGAAATTATTTAGCTATGGGCGGTAGTCCTCGACGCTTAGCAGTCCTATAAATACCATTACCAAAGGTACGCATGCTAGGCAACCATACTTTTAAGTGCTGGCCTAGCTTTTCAGGCTTGGTTAAATACAACGCTGTACATACAGCGTTTTCTACTTGCACTGGGTTATCTCTATTTATCATACCAATGCCTAAGCGATCGTTTATCTGATACCTCTGCTTAGTCTCTGCATTATGATAATTATAATAAGCACCTGTACCATTTGTGACCTCCTGCCACTTCTCACCAACTTCCTTAGCGATGAACCAATCATTTTGCCTTTCCGATCCATCATAGATCAGCAGTAAGTGACAATGAAGCCCTCCGTTCTCATACCCTTGCTCCAATGCCCAAGCGTTGCCTTGCAAATGTGTAAAGCAAGTTTGCTTATTACCAATCAGCTCTCTGAGCTTAGACATGTGACGATTAAAATCTTCAATGGTCACAGTATGGCTAGTTTCTTGTGAGTACTTTAAGTCAACACGAACGAATAATAGTCTTGAGTAGTGA
Organism: Psychrobacter sp. JCM 18900; assembly: GCF_904846625.1. GTDB lineage: Bacteria > Pseudomonadota > Gammaproteobacteria > Pseudomonadales > Moraxellaceae > Psychrobacter. Next base: position 111,214 of record NZ_CAJHBL010000006.1, on the reverse strand, counting down.
TTGAGCAAACTTCTAACGTAGCGTTCAAGGTTTCTTTTATTCTGACTCTCTTGATAACGCCAAGCGTTGTCTTCGGTCTCAATGTTATTTTTATAGCAAGCTATGTTATTAACGAATTGCTGAGTTTTATCATGATCCCAGATAACATCGGAGGGGTATGAATCGCCGACAATAGCATCGGTACTGTAGACAAATGAGTCGATAGTCTGCGAGTAGAATAGATCAGGATTTAGACTTTCCATGAAAGGGTTGTACAGCGCATTCAAACGATTGTTAATGTCGTTAAAATTGAAAGGCTGGAATATGATGTCTCTGACGAGACTATCGATACTAGCAATAAGTTGTGATTGATTAATGAGTGAATATGACATGAGTATGCTCCATTGATTTTAGTTTGGCGTACATAACCATCAATGAAGTGCGTTGTTTTTTACTATACATTCTTAAGTATTAATTAATAATATAAATAACCCACTAAGAATGAGGGGATAGTTCATTTTTTTCGTCGTGTACCTGGGAGTTGCAATTTAAGCTTTATAGTAAATTGTCTTCAGAGTTTGGGTTTATGTCGAAATGGAGTTAGCGGATAGGGTTACAAAATTTGTCGTAGAGTGTCTTTGTTTAGTGGCCTGATAACCTGAACAATCCAACGTAGTTAACCCTTAAACGAAATAGTAATGTTAGGAAAGAAACTGTCTAAACTTACTGCTAGAACAAGGGTCAAACCCAATGTATAGTTAAGACGACAAGATGAAATATAAAATACAGGTTTATTTTAAGCTAAAAAAGGGGGTAATACTGCTCATGCCCCTATATTAGGGAGTTTTCATGTAGTTAAAACATAGTTTTTTCCTACTAAAATAGACTATAAACCCACTTTTTAAGAGTTTTTTTGGAAGAACTATGGCAATGAAATACCATGATAATCACGAAAATAATAGCCAATCTGGTGATGAATTAGGTTCGAACGTAGTTACCACTGTCGAACGAAATTACGATGCTGAAATAAGTTCAAGCCTTTCAAGCATTCCGAAATCTGAGGTTGTCGAAACCCATATTCAGCCTTTTAACTTAAATCAAGAATTATTAAATCAAGCTAATGCATACCACTTAGCTCAACAATATAAATTTAATACTGATTTATATTTTCATCACCAAAAACAAACTTGGAAAAACTTGGAAGATTTTTATAAAACGGTTGAACGTTTTAATGAGGATGAGTGCAAGAGCCTAGTGTTTGCGCACAATATGTATACGGGAAACACAACAGTTAACATGAACTTGGATAAGGGGGCTTTTAAACCTATTTTGAAAAGTATGTTTAAAACTCAGCATTATCCAATCCAATATTTTCACGAGTTAATGCAATTTAAAATTGATAATCAGCTACCAGATAGCTCGCTCAACTGGATCAAAGATGATCTCCGTAACGCTCTGCATATTGCTTATGTAGTTCAAGGTTCTTTTTACGACAAAACTATGGTCGGAGGTACTGAGTTAGTTTCTCATATTTCGAATTATCTAAAATATGAGGTCACGCATTTTAACTGCAGTCCACTCACCCTTCCGTATTATGCAAATCTTGTAGACATAAACAGTCATCCGCATCCTTTAACACGCAGTATCGAAATAGTTAAGTCCAACTATTTTAGAAATCGTACTGATAGAGAAATTAAGTGGCTCAAGGGTGATGATAGCGAACAAGTTGAATGGGCTTATAACTATCTGAGCTCAGAAAAGAGAGACCACCTTATACTTCAGAATGTCTTTATACCCGTATCTCTAGAAGACAAGTACAACTTAATCTTAGCCAGTCTAGATATTCTATCAAACGTAGATTACACGTATGAATGCTTTACTAAAAATATAAATACAAGTGACCCTAACTTTGATTTCGAGACGATACCAGTAATATCATATAGAGATAAAGTCATAGAGAACATGAAAGACGCATGGAATAAATTTTCAGCGAGTAACAAAAACGAAGATCTAAGCCAAATAAAGATTTATAAAAAAGACCAAGATCTACTGGACTCTATTAAGAAAGCAGAAGGAACCACTTCTGCCTCAAAAGTTGTAGGTCAGTTGATTAAAGATGAACATGACAGAATCTTTAATAAGAAATAGATGGCTCTAGTATGTAAAACTGGTCGATTTGATATGATATTTTTAATAACTAGACTTCTTGCAAAAGTAACAGTTCATTGACTTCCACTGACAGATTCACAAGGGCTAGCGATGACTTATGCAAGAGGTCTACTAACATTGTAAGAATGAATTATTGTAATAGTTTCTGCAACTCTATCTTCGTCATACCCTTATTAATGAGCGCTTGAATAAGGTTTCGTTTATCGATTGCTTCAAGGCCATCAGATTGATAGTTATTTAACGAACTCTCAATCTGCTGCCGCGCTGTCTGAAAGTCTACAACCTCGCCTGTGTCTCTGAGTAGGTCTAAAAAGTCTGCCCAGACCTGCATGATCTTACGGCGCTCCTCTAAATGTTGCGCGTGGTTATAAACCGCACGTATGCTGCTTTTTTTATCATGCGCCATTTGCTTCTCAATGGCGTCACCCATATAGCCAAGCTCATTGAGGTTGGTAGATGCGATATGACGGAAGCCATGTCCAGTTTGTTTACCAGCATATCCTAGTATATCTAGTGCATTATTAATGAATTCCTCACTATAGGGCTGATGCATACCTGTATGGTAGAACACGTACTCATATTGCCCCGTGATAGCTTTCATTTCTTCTAGCACCGCAAGCATTTGGTCTGACAATGGTACGACATGCTTACGGGCAATTTTAAGGTTATCGATATCAACACGCCATAAACGGTTAGCAAAATCAATATGTGCCCATTTCATCATACGTAGCTCAATGGTGCGGCAAAATGAATAAGCTAAAAACTTCATACCTAAACGGGTTTGATCATGACCATGATAGCCCTCGATAGCTTGGAGTAGGGCAGGCAGCTCATGTATATCTACATGCTTCATGTGCTGGCTTTTGGCTTTAGGGTAGAGTGCTTTTAGATCATCGATTGGGTTTTGGTCAATGATGCGTTCGCGTTTGGCACGTCTTAAAACATTAGCCACCAGATCGATAGTGCGTCTGGTCACCTCACGTGGCGGCTCACCGTCTTTGTTCACACGCTTTTCGATCTCATCTGCCATTGATCGGCAATCTTCAAAGCTCACATCTTTTAGCGCAATGCCTTCAAAGTGTGGCAACACGTCTTTGTGCATACGGTTATAGTCTTGCTGATAAGTACGAGGCTTGACGTTACGCTGGCGCTCAGCGAGCCATTCTAACGCATAATCATTGAATTTTTGTGCGTGGATATTCGCAAGCTTATCTTGACGCTTTTTGTTCTTTGGATCGATACCGTCAGCTAGCAGAGCCTTTATCTCAGTGTTGGCCTGTCTTGCTTCAGACAATGACATAATGGGGTAGGTGCCAAGCGTCATACGCGTCTGCTTGTTATCAAAGCGATAAGCGCTTATCCATGTTTTTGTGCCCGTACTGCGTACCAAAAGCTGTAGGCCATACTGATCGCTGTATTTGTCAGGACGCGAAGGCGTGCATTTTTCACTTGGTTTAAGCTTGCGGATCTTACTATCGCTTAGCATGTTGGTCTATTCCTGTGGCTACAAGACATATGATTCAAGCGTTACAACTAAAACGTTGGTCTAAAGCTGAATTATAAAGCCTAAATGTTGGTCTTTTTGAGGTCTAATGAAATCATAGACCAACAGATAGACCAACACAAGTCACGGGATAGATGGGTTATGTTCGGATAGACCGGGAAAACGACAGACATAAAAAAAACGCTAGACGCGTTATATTTAAAGGGTTTAATATGTATATAGGATAGTTTAGGACAAGCTAGGAAAACTAAGATTTTATAAGATTGGCGGTGAAGGAGGGATTCGAACCCTCGATACGCTATGAACGTATACACACTTTCCAGGCGTGCGGTTTCAGCCACTCACCCACTTCACCGTTTTTTGAACGCCTAAGTATAGCGGATACCATTTAAAATGTCACGACTTGCGCGCTATCTTTCTTTATTGGCAAGCGCCTGCTAGGATAGCAAGTATGTAACGGCAAGTATAAATGGTTGAAAGTTGAATGATAAGTTTTAGTAGGCTTAAGTACGGATGTAAGAATAGTGCGATGATGGCAGTATTTCTTGTCGCGACGGGTATTACCCAAGCACATGCTGATGATTTGACCCAATGTAGCCAGTCTTTTTATGGGGGTGTTTATCCTGAATTTACCAATACCAAGCTAAAAAAAGACATACAAACGCTATGCATGGATGGCTTTGCAATTATGTACTCAGGGGTATCGCGTACACCACTTTGGTCAGCAGAGTATCTCGATCGCACACGTCTACAACAAGCTAAGCAGATCGATCGTGAAGACAGCTTTCACGAAGAGAGTAAACTGCCAAAGTCAGCACGAGCCTCATTATCCGATTATTCAGGTTCTGGCTATGATCGAGGGCATTTGGCACCCAACGCCAATATGGCCAATCGCAGCCAGCAGTATGATAGTTTTAGTTTAGCCAATATTGCCCCGCAGTCACCACGTAACAATCGCTACATCTGGCGTAATATCGAATCTGCCACTCGGTATTTAACGCAGCAATACGGTGAGGTGTATACCATCACAGGTGTGGCATTTACTGATAAAAAAACCAAGCAGCTCGCTAATCGTGTCCTTGTGCCTAGCCATTTCTTCAAAGCTGTATATATCCCAGCAACCAATCAAGCAGGCGTGTATTATGCACCAAATGATGAGTCGGAACGCATCGATGTGATTAGTATCGATGAGCTAACCACTGAGATTGGTATCGATGTATTGCCTATGCTAGATAGTCAGTCCAAATCTCAAGCGTTTGATTTACCATTGAAGGCAGGTGAGAGTTCAGATACCCCTGAGGCACCAGTAGAAGAGCCAGAGTGGATGCTGTTTGTGTGGGCTATTTTAGAATGGTTAATTGCACAGTTGCAGGCTTAATTTGGCAGTAAGACCCAAAAACACACTCATTTCGAAAAAAATAAAATGTTACTGATAATAAGGATAATCAAATGATTGAGCCATTCGCCAACGACCATCAAAGCATGCAGATTGGTGATCTTGTCATTGAAAATCAAAAAGACAAGATTATTATATATGGTGATATTGATCTCACTTTTGATGAGTTAGGATACGAGCAAGCCCAACAGCTACATGAGCTGTCGGGGAAAATCGTACAAGCATTTGCAGATAAAAATCTATATAGCAAGAACGATGCTAAGTCAAAGGAAAATGATGACCAATTAGATAAAGATATCGACAATCCTTTTCTATAAGTCTTTGATATGGCTTTATTTTTGTAGAAATAAGAAACTATAAAAAAATTACTAGGCAAAACCTAAAAATTGCTTATAATGAGTTAAGACATCGCTTGTGTCGCTCGAATCTTTAACCAAAAGCTTATAAGTTGTAATGGTAACTATCATTGAAAAAGGTCGAAACCGTAAAGCTCGTAATGAAAGGTTCTAGCAAAGGATAAGCATAGGACAACAGAAACATAACGTTTCGAGTAATCATTGTATGAAGGGAGTCAATCTATGAAATTATTTACAAAGACCACTTTAGCAGTTGCTGGTATTGGTATTGCTAGCATGGCATTCGCCGCTGACCCATTAGCCAACACTACTTGGCAGACATATGATGATGGTGAACCAAAAGGTACGGTAAAAATCACTGAGTCAAATGGTGTTCTGACCGGTACTCTTATTGCTGCTAATACTGCGAAAGGCAAAAAGCACGTTGGTACGACTGTTATTAGAGGTCTAAAAGCTGACGGTGGTGGTAAATATAGTGGTGGTACGATTACTGATCCAGCAAAAGGTAAAGACTATCGTATGACTGCAAGCTTAAGCGGCAACACATTAAAGCTAAAAGGCTATATCGGGCCATTCTCTCGTAGCCAAGAGTGGAAAAAGAAATAAACTAAAAAATTAGTCTTAGCTTAATATATAAAATCCCGCGTTACCGAAAGGTCTCGCGGGATTTTTACGTTTTAGATTTAAGCTTATGGCTTCAATAGGGGAGATCTTTAAACACTAAAATTATAAACGCCGATACTACAGTAGGTAGTATCAGCGTATTTAACAGTAATCCTTAGCTTACTGGAAAGGAGCTTATCTTATAAATTCTGGGTAAGCTTCCATACCACATTCTGCAATATCAGCACCTTCGTACTCGTCTTCTTCAGAGATACGTAGACCGATAACCAGCTTGATAATAGACCAAACCACTAGGCTGGCAATGAATACCCAAGCAAAGATGGTTGCAGCGCCCACAATCTGACCGATAAAGGTAGATGCTGGGTTAGTGATAGGTACAATTAGCAAACCAAATAGACCGACCACACCGTGAACTGAGATTGCACCCACTGGATCATCAATTTTGATTTTGTCTAAGGCTAAGATCGATAACACTACAATGATACCGGCAATAACACCAAAGATAGTAGCTTGCAATGCAGAAGGGGTTGAAGGCTCAGCAGTAATGGCAACTAGACCTGCTAATGCACCGTTTAGGAGCATAGTTAGATCCGCTTTACCAAAGATGATGCGAGCTAAGATCAAGGCACCGACAGCACCGCCAGCAGCAGCAGCATTAGTGTTCAAGAATACCATTGCAACAGCATTAGCACTAGCGATGTCGCCTAATTTGAGCACTGAACCACCGTTGAAACCGAACCAACCCATCCACAATATTAGTGTACCAAGTGCCGCCAATGGTAGATTGGCACCAGGAATAGCGCGTATCTCGCCGTTAGGTCCATATTTACCTTTACGTGAGCCTAATAGTAGTACACCTGCTAGAGCTGCTGCAGCACCTGCCATATGCACAATACCAGAGCCTGCAAAGTCAGAGAAGCCCATGTCGCCTAGGTTAAATAGACCAAAGACATCGTTGCCGCCCCATGTCCAGCTACCTTCTAGTGGGTAGATAACACCAGTCATGACCACAGCAAATAATAAGAATGACCACAGTTTCATGCGCTCAGCAACAGCACCTGATACGATTGACATACAGGTCGCTACAAAGACCACTTGGAAGAAAAAGTCTGATGCGGCAGAGTAGACAGAGTCGCCACCGAAGCCGTTTTCAGCAGAGGCTGCTAAGGCGTCTTCTACTAACGTATCACCGCCTGCAATTCCGCTTAAGAATAGGTCGCCACCATACATAATCGCATAGCCGCATACCATATACATGATACTAGCCGTCGCAAATAGTGCGACGTTTTTGGTTAAGATTTCGACTGTATTTTTTGATCGGACCAGTCCGGCCTCTAACATAGTGAAGCCTGCTGCCATCCACATGACCAACGCACCACATATCAAAAAGTAAAACGTATCGAGCGCATATTGGAGCTCAAAGATTTGACTTTCCATTTAAATTCCCCCTTGAATTTATAATATAGATATCGGCATTACCGATAGATAAAATGCTGTAAGAGTCTGTACCTATAAGTTTATGCCCGTAGGTAGGTCTTCAAATTTAGATAGCGTCAGGTCCTGTTTCACCCGTACGGATGCGGATAACTTGCTCAAGTGCAGTGACGAAAATCTTACCATCACCAATCTTACCAGTGCTAGCGATACGAGTGATTGCCTCGATAGCAGGCTCAACCATTTCGTCGATCACAGCGACTTCGACTTTTACTTTAGGTAAAAAGTCCACCACGTATTCTGCGCCGCGATAGAGCTCTGTATGACCTTTTTGACGACCGAAACCTTTGACTTCAGTGACAGTGACACCTTTAACACCGATGTCGGAAAGCGCTTCACGCACGTCGTCGAGCTTAAACGGTTTTAAGATCGCAGTGATTAGCTTCATAAAAAATTCCTTATTTGTGTGATGCCGCAGATTGATAGAAGTACTATGGTGCATCATCATATCTCTGCCTTGCTTACTGTAAGTTATTCAAGAACCGTGCCAACCTACTCAAGGGGGGAGGTAGAATTGGCATTGTTCATTAAAAAGTAATGACAGTAGTAACATAGAATATGGGCTACGATGCAACGATTAGAGCCATCGCTACAAGCATAATAAAGGTGAATCAATCTTTAGCGTTTGGTTAATGAAAACTTTATTATAACCAACTTTTTGAGTGCTTGGGGAGGCTATCCCTGTATTTCATGTGACGATTTGCTAACTTGAGTTTGGTCGTTAGCTTGGCCTTTTCATGCAAGCGTATCAAAGATGAATGGCGGGAAGGTAGAGAGAAAATAGAGGTAAGCGGCAGAGCCTAACATAGTAGTCAGACCCCTGCGCTTAGGTAGATAAAGGGTTTGGACGTGTTGATATATACGTCGTTAGGCTTTAGGAAATAGTAGATAAGGGGTTTTTGTACTGACCAATAGCTTTTTTGTATCGCTACCTTGTAGTAATTCGCGTAGACGAGATTGGCCAAAAGCCCCAGTCATAAGTAAACCGATATCATGTTGGTTTTGATAGTAGTTCAAAGCCGCAGCTACATCACGGCAGTCAAGCAATGTCTTTTTGGATTTGATACCTGCCTGTTTGAGTTTGGCGTAGGCTTCACGCAACGCATCACAGTTATCAGAAGTTTCCTTGCCAACCATCACAATATGAACCGTTAGTGCACGCACCAGTGGCGTTTTACACAGCCAATTTAGTAGTTTATGGCACGTTGGACTGTTATCAAACGCAAATAAAGCGGTAGTAGGGGGCAAAAATGGTGCATGTGTCACCAAAATGGGGCAGTGACTGACTCGGATGAGTTGGCTCAATGTTGATTTGCAAGTGACATGATGCCCTATAACGATCAATTGTGCTTGGTCATCGACGTAATCAATGCTTTGGTTGAGGTTCTCATGACGATGTAGTGTATATGTCTTTAGCTTATGGCGTTGCTGTTCACAATACGAAGTTGCTTGAGACAATAGCAATCGGCCCTGTGCTTTTAGCTCACAGTTGCTCAGATGTTCTTTAGATGTGAACTGTTCGAGCAAAGCGTTTTCGTCATCAATATTGAGGCAACCAGAATAATTAATAGCGGCTTTTTGCTGCAAGCTTGGCATCGAGTGCAATAAGCCAACAGGCGCGCGCAGGCGAATAGAAGCCCACATACTGGCCTCTAGTACCGCTTGAACATGATCAGGACAGTCCAAGCAAGCAATCACACTATCTGGTTTTAAATTACTCATAAAACGACCACATCATTTTAATAATAAAAATCGGCTATCTTAGTTTAGAGTGGGTGTATAAAAAATACATCCAATCCTTTTACCAATATAACTGTCTATTAATATCCGATACATTAGCCATGGACTAATAATATAGCCACATGGCTGGCGACCGCGTAGATTCGCTTAGCAGTTTTGCTTAGTCTAACAAGCCAATGTCTCGGCGGTCATGAACAGAGAAGCGATCAATCAGTGTTCGACTCGCATTGTTGAGTCCTACCACTTTGACATCAATGCCTTCACGTTGCAAGCGCATCACTAGCTTGTCCAAGGTATCAACAGCGCTGACATCCCAAAAATGCGCTTGGCTTACATCAATCTGAATACTATCTACAGCTTCTTTGGTATCGAAACTATTTAGGAACTGGGTGGTAGAGGCAAAGAATACCTGCCCTTGAACATAATAATAACGGGTATTGCTGCTGTCATCATATTCACTAAAGATAGTTAAGAACTGACCAATTTTATTGGCAAATGCTAAAGCAGATAGCAAGACACCTACGCCCACACCGTAAGCTAAGTTGTGAGTAAAGACGGTAGTCAATACAGTCGCTAGCATAACGATATTGAACGACATTGGATGCGTCTTAAACTCGCGAATAGACTGCCAGTTAAACGTGCCAATCGATACCATAATCATGACTGCAACTAGGGCTGCCATTGGAATTTGACTGACCCATTCACTTAAGAACACGACCATGATCAGAAGGACAACACCGGCCATCAAAGTAGACAGACGCGTACGACCACCCGATTTGACGTTGATCATTGACTGACCAATCATCGCACAGCCTGCCATACCACCAAAGAAACCTGACACAACGTTAGCCATACCTTGTCCACGACACTCTTTGTTTTTATCACTTGGTGTATCGGTCAATTCATCGACGATCGTTGCTGTCATCATAGACTCTAAAAGACCAACGATGGCAAGCGCGATAGAGTATGGCGCAATAATCAATAAGGTATTTAGATTTAATGGAATGTCAGGTAACAAGAATACTGGCAATGAATCTGGCAAATCACCCATGCTGCCAACGTTGCGAATGTCGAGATTCATATACATTGCAACGGCGGTCAAACCTACAATACAAATAAGCGGTGAAGGAACGATGCGACCGATTTTAGGGATAAGTGGAAACAGATAAATAATCGCTAAACCAGCTGCCGTCATGATATAAACGGTCATGCCAACACGCTCAGTCATCGGGTTCAATTCTGGCAATTGCGCAGCAAAAATCAATATTGCTAAAGCGTTGACGAAACCGATAACCACTGAGCGAGAGACAAAGCGCATCAGATTACCAAGCTTTAGAATGCCCATCACGACCTGAATGGCACCGCAAAGCAAAGTTGCAGCAAGCAAATATTGCAGACCGTGATCAGCAACCAAATCGACCATGACCAATGCCATAGCACCAGTCGCTGCCGAAATCATACCTGGGCGACCACCGACAAAACTGATCACCACCGCGATACAAAATGAGGCATATAAGCCAACCTTTGGATCAACACCAGCGATAATGGAAAAGGCAATAGCTTCTGGAATAAGGGCTAGGGCTACAACCAAACCCGATAAAACGTCACCGCGAACATTGGAAAACCATTCGTCACGCAAGTTATCAATAAAAGATGTCATAAGTAAACTACATAGGGTTAGAGGCAAAAAAAGTAATCATTACTCATTTATAAAATGATCGCGTCGCTAATAATAGCTATTCATTTTTCTTTTACTTCAACATGCACTAAGTCATGTTGCTGTGTTGGATTGTGAGAAACTAATAACCAAGATATCTAACTAATAACCGAGGTATCTAACTAATAATTAAGGTAGCTACTGATTTTTTTGGTATCAAAAATACGCTCATCAATAATCAATACGATGATAAGGGCAGTAAATTACCTAAAAATATTTTTTAAAAGATTGCTTAAAATAGGCAACTAGATAGATGTACCTACAATAATATATAGAGTCAGCAATCACTTGCTGTAGTAGAAGGTGATATATCACTCGTCAAATTATCAAAATTGTCTGATACACCCTTATCACAACAAGAATCGTTGATGAAGAGGCATGACAATAGCGCGATAAATGTGACAACATGCTAAACTAAAATGCTTGAGCAATGCGCTCAGCAAAATACTGATAAATATTAATCAAGCTGACTATTATAGCATTAGCCACTTAATATAAAAACAGGCGAATAATAGCATAAAGTCATAAAAAATCAGTACCGAAATCTGAACGATGGCGTTAAGATGCTGCACATCTTAGCGGTGTTGATTAGAATCGCTATACAGCAGACTTATTTGATGCAATTTTTCTCGTTTAATAGAAGGAATAGATATGACCACTAACATAGCAACAGAAGCCTTACTTCATAAGGGTAGTGGTCTACAAGTCGTGGTGGGTTTGGGGCAGTCTGGATTGTCAGTCGCGCATTATCTGGCCAAGCAAGGCTATCAAGTCGCAGTCACTGATGCTCAAGCTGCCCCTAAATTGGCCGCTCAGTTGCCAGCCGAGATAGAGATTCGTCAGTTTGGTGCGATAGATGCCGATTTATTGCAGCAATCGGCACGTATTATTATTAGCCCAGGTATTTCTCTTGAGACTGCCGCTGTGGCTGCTGCTCGCCAAGCCAATATTCCTGTAGTTAGTGATATTCAACTGTTCTGCGAAGCGTGTACCGCACCCATCGTAGCGATTACAGGTTCTAACGCCAAAAGTACGGTCACTACGTTAGTTGGTCAAATGGCAGCTGATGCTGGCGTTAACGTGGGTGTCGGCGGCAATATCGGTGTACCAGCTTTAACATTGCTAGATAATCCTGATATGGAACTTGCGGTACTTGAGTTGTCTAGCTTCCAATTAGAAACCGTCACCAATTTGGGCGCAAAAGTAGCGACTGTGCTCAATATGTCGCCTGATCATTTAGATCGTCATGGAGATATGCTTGGCTACCATCAAGCCAAACATCGTATTTTCCAAGGTGCTAAATCAGTGATGATTAACCGTGAAGATGCACTCACTCGTCCATTGGTCGCAGACAACTTACCGAGAATTAGTACGGGTATTCATGCCCCTGATAAAGGTCAGTATGGTCTGATTACCGACACAGAAGGCCAAACTTATCTCGCTCGTGGTACAGAACGATTACTGTCGGCAGACAAACTGTTGATTAAAGGTCGTCATAATCTATTGAATGCACAAGCGGCTCTAGCACTTGGCGAGCTTGCAGGATTACCGTTAGAGAGTATGCTGACCACTTTACAGCAGTTCACAGGTCTCGAACACCGCTGCCAATATGTGGCTAAGGCTGTTGGCATTGATTATTTCAACGATTCTAAAGGCACAAATATTGGTTCGACCATGGCCGCTATTGAAGGCTTGGGCGCAGTCTATGCGCCAAAAGACGGTAAGCTATTATTGATCTTAGGTGGGCAAGGCAAAGGGCAACAGTTTGGTGAATTAACGCCTTTTATCAATCAATATGTGAGCCAAGTTTTGTTTATTGGTGAAGATGGCCAGCAGATTGAACAACATCTAAGAGCTGCGAAATTGAGTGATGATGTCGCACTACAGCAGTGTCAGACATTAGAGAATGCCTTTGCGACTATTCAACAAGTCACTACCAGTAGTTTATCGCAAGTGCAGGCTGTATTGTTGTCACCTGCCTGCGCTAGCTTTGACCAATATAGTGGTTATGCGGCTCGCGGTGACCACTTTAGCCAACTGGTCAATCAGTTAGATACCGCACAATCAGAAGCTTGATAGGTAGTCCAATATATTAAGCAGCTATATAGATTGGCATAGCAGATGTCTCTTCTCTAGCAACAGCCAGTATTTTCTGGATAAATGATTGTTTTGCTTATAGATTGCTGCTACTGTCAAGCATATAATCCTGATTACTAAAATAGGTGCTAGCTAAGGCGTTTGCCGATGGTTACAGGTTTTCTATCACCATCTATTTAGTACGATTTATTTTATGATTTTTTAAACGGTGGCGTTTCATAGACGCCGTGTTTTTTCGTTTGTTAGTGTATATAAAATTATGGCGCTCTCTTCTTTTTTTCGTTCCTCGCCCCAAACCAAGCAAACCTCTGGCTCAGATGGTGTTCTGTCTATGCCATCAGCGCGCGCAATTTTATTATCAAGCGTCGGCTGTATGATGGTGCTTAGTCTGCTGATGGTTGCTTCTGCTTCTATTCCTTTTGCGCTTAGCCGCGGTATGACTGAGCTGTATTTTTTCAAAAACCAGTTGTTGTATATGACGATTGGTTTAATCGTTGCGGTCATTCCTTATTATAGCGTGTCTTTACGCACACTATATAAGACCGAGACCCAGTTTGCTTTGTTGGGCATCACGGGGCTATTACTTGTTGCCACATTGTTTAGTACGCCAATTAATGGTTCCAAGCGCTGGCTTACGGTAGGTGGTTTTAACTTTCAGGTAGCTGAGTTAGCCAAACTGGTCATGATTGTGTTTGTATCTGACTTTGTGGTGCGCCGATCTTTTGAAGTTCGTAATGGCCTAGATGGTTTTTTGCGAATTATGCTGGTAGTGGCGCTGATAACGATACTGCTATTGTCGCAGCCAGATTTTGGTTCTTTTGTCGTCATTATCGGTACACTGTTCGCGATTTTTTATATCGCTGGGGCACCTTATAAGCACTTCTTAGCCTTGGGTGCTGCTGCTGTTGGCGGGGCTGTCTTGATGGTGACTACGGCAGAGTACCGATTGGTGCGTGTGATGTCGTTTATGGATCCATTTGATGACGTACAGGATACCGATTATCAGTTGGCACGTAGTTTGATCGCCTTTGGCCGTGGGCAGTTCACGGGTGTCGGCTATGGCGAAAGTGTACAGAAACTGTCGCATTTGCCTGAGGCGCATACGGATTTCTTATTAGCCATTACGGGTGAAGAGTTAGGGTTCGTCGGTGTCAGCATGGTACTGATACTTGAAGCGTTGATCATCGGTAGTGCGATGCGTATCAGTTACAACGCGCTAAAACGTCGTCAAATGCGTATGAGCTATACCGCTTTCGGAATCGGTGTAGTATTTATTGCCCAGACGATTATTAACGCTGCGATGAACATGGGTGCCATTCCAACCAAAGGTCTCACTATGCCGTTCTTTAGTTATGGCGGTTCGTCTATGTTGATTAGCTTGGTTATGGTCGCGCTATTATTGAAGATATATAAAGAAAGCCCTGAGATCGAGAAAAGCCAATGCCGTTATTACTAATAGGCTCTATATATAATAGTCTTTGCATAGACTCAGAGTTTCGGTAAATAGTGTTTAGCATTATTGCAATAAAAAGCGTCACTTTTAGTGGCGCTTTTTATTGTCTATGTTATGACTTTTGATGGAATAATTCTCATTAATAAGACAAGTTTAACTGTTGCTTACCTTGTAGCGGGGTATTGTCCCATTGCGCAATGGCTTGTTTGAGCATGTTTTCTGGGGTGTCGATATCGACCTTTGGTTGCTGCAGTAGCGATAGGGCTTCAGCAATAAGTTGACTCGAATCTGATGTGTCGATTGGTTGAGCAAGGTTTTGCTTAGAGAGCTTTTGGCCATCAGCATTATTAATCAATGGCAGATGATACCATTGGTCAATAGTGGGTAGGCGCGCGGCTTGCATGATACCGATTTGCGCCGTCGTCATAGGTAGAATATCAAGACCACGCATGATATGAGTAACCTGCTGTAGACCATCATCGAGACTGGCTGCCAGTATATAATTAATCATGCCATCCTGACGACGAGCGACCATATCGCCTAATGTCTGCTGCGGATTATCCCATTGTAGTCCTTGAATACCGTCATTGAAGCCAATCCGATAGTCTGGTAGCTGAATACGTAGCTTATGCTGCTGTCTATCAAGGTCAGCTGCTACACAGCGACGTGGATAGCGCTGCCGATTTGGCTGTACTTGGCTAATAGATGAAACTTGTTCGTCTAACGATGTCTGGTCGGTCGCCGCGGCTAAGCTGGCACGACTATGGTTTCTACTTATCTCTTCTTGCGCCCAGTAATGTTCTAAGTCTTTACGAGAGCATTGGCAGCCATAGGTCAACGGCCCTAGGTATGATAATAGATAGTCGTTGTAGATATCAATGCGCTCAGACTGATAAATAACATCACCATCCCAATGTAGCCCAAGGGCCTCAAGATCCATCAAAATTTGCTCAGTGAACTGTCTATCACAGCGTTCAGTATCGGTATCTTCCATACGTAACAGCCACTTACCACCGATTGATTTGATATGGCAAAAGCTGGCAAGCGCGGTGGTTAGAGAGCCAAGATGTAACTCACCCGTTGGTGAAGGCGCAAAGCGGCCAATGGGCTGTGATGGTGGCGTTTGAGTCGGCATGGCGGTAGGCATTGTTTTCAAAATAAATGGCTGTCTATAAAAGGTAATAAAGATAGAATAATAAATATGAGTAACAAAAGATATTCATTAAATGAGATTGTTTTGTTAGTCATGTCATTATTCAAGCGATTATATTTATTCAGAATAAAGTCAGTAACGCAGCAAAATAGTGACAGTCTAAAATACAAAAAGCGACCTATTATAAGGTCGCTTCTGCTTACATTCATATCTGTAATATCTGATCTAAGCGCCTTGGTTTTGACGTTCTTTGATTTCAGATAAGGTTTTGCAGTCGATACATTGGGTAGCGGTTGGACGTGCTTCAAGGCGACGTAATCCAATCTCTACACCACAAGTCTCACAAAATCCATAGTCATCATTTTCGATTTCTAACATAGATTTGTCGATTTTGCGGATAAGTTTGCGCTCACGGTCGCGAGTACGTAATGCCAATGCAAACTCTTCTTCTTGAGTGGCACGGTCATTGATGTCTGGCATGGCGCTTGACTCATCTTGGATGTAGTTTTTGGTACGATCCGCTTCGCCAATCAGTTGGTTTTTCCAATCCAATAAAATAGCCTTAAAGTGCTCCAACTGCGCATCAGACATATACTCTTCGTCTTTGGCCGGCACATAAGGAGTAAATTTAACTTCACTCGGATTCGTGGTCAGGGTGCTCATATGGGTATCCTACTTTTTCAAATTAATTCAATAAAACGACGTATCAAAAGACAAGACGTTATTAATGCTACAAACGCTACAATTTGTCCTTTTATCAAACGTTTCACCACTTGGTAATACAAGTAACACAGCTGATCAAATAATATCGTAGACTTTATATCTTGACAGTTATATACCGATTGTTAGATAGGTTGTTATATAAACTTCGGTTTGAAAAATACTGTCTAAAGCATGCCGTAGGTCATTTATTGTGAAAACTGAGCTTGTGGTTAATGGGCCATCCTAGCTATCTTGCAGTGGCTTCATATCAGATATTGGGCCACCCTTGCTTTATTTCATAAGTTGTATCATTGTTTGTAATAATAATGAAGTGATTTTTTATATTGAATTCATATTTTATTTGTTCATCACTGCATTTTTGATTAGGAATTATTGACGAAAGCTATAAGTACAAAGGGCTATAGCTTTTACTAGTACCAATAATTCTGGGCATCAAGTATCCAGTCTTTCAACCCAGCTTGCAACTGTTCCATTGTTGGCTAATTGCAACCAGCGATATCCTGGTAATGCCTGCTCATCATAAGAGAAATCATCTTCATAAGGTTTGAACTGATAGCAGGTCGATGGCGTGCTATACACCGTGACGCCTTGGCGCAGTCGAACTTGCTCTTGGTGAGTATGGCCACTGATCACTACTTGTAGCTGTTCAAATGGCGCCATATGCTGCCAAAAGCTCTCAGTGTTTTCTGCCATATGGGTATCAATCCAGTCAGAATCAACTGGAACAATATGATGGTGTAGGGCGATTAATGCGGGCTTATCACAGGTGCTGAGTCTCTCACATAACCAATTGATATCAGTAGGCGTAATCTCGCCTGCGACCTTACCAGAAATGGAGGAGTCTAATAACAACAGCTGCCAGTATTCAGTTTCAATGACATGACGACTTAACAAGCGTGAGTCAGCAGGCTGAGCGACAAGCTCTCGCTGAAAAAATGGCAAGTCTTTACCATTCTCGTCCGTCACATCATGATTACCAGCAATACAAGCAAACGGAATCTGAGTCGCCTGTAATACAGTAAAGATATGATCGTAAATTGAGGACTTTACTCGATTGACCAAGTCACCAGTCACAATAATCAAATCACAGCGAATATCTTCACTAAGTGCCTGCTGGAGCACTGCTTCAAAACTACGCTGACAAGCCATGTCGTCACTATAGGTATTACTCTCATCAACAAAAACAGGCGTCGATAAATGCAAATCAGTAATTTGTAAAATATTTATCGTTTTATCAGAGGTGCTTAACTTATTGGCAGGATAGTTTGGCATTGGTTCAGTCCCTTATCGAGTCACAACAATAAGTATTGTTAGCGCGAGTATGGATAAATGAGCTACTATTTTTCACTGGGTATTTATAATTATCATCAATATACTATAAAAGAGCACAGCGTTTGCCTTGAACTTACTTTGACTCTAATCAACGATATTTATACTATCAACTAGCAATAGCAAATTTAAAGTCTAGAGCCGACTTATAGTATTATCGAGCTAAAGTATTCATTATATTAATAAAATAAAGTCGAACAAAAAGATAGCGAAAAACAGTCATAATTTATTCATTATAACGTATTTACAGCGTCGCTAACTAAAGTTTTATCTTTATTAGCTTCGAAAAAATGAGTGCAGTAAAAAATAAAGCAGCTAATATCAAGACGATAGAAAGACCTGTCTGAATATCCAACCAAATACTACCCCACACACCAAGTGTCACACCCAGTTGAGCGATTATCAACGCTATAATCACCATTTGTTTTGGCGATGCCGACCATAGACGTGCGGTCAGTGCAGGTAGCACTAATAATCCGCTGATTAATAGACTGCCAACTGCTTGTAGAGCAATCGCACAAAACCCTGCCAGTACACCCATAAAAAACAGCCGTTGCCGTGTTGGATTGATACCTTGAATACGTGCCAATGCTTCATGCGTTGCGAGCTTGATTTGCGCGGGCCAAATATAAATAAGCAGTCCCAAGCCAGCTAATACGCTACCAGCAAGCAAAGGCAAATCTGCCCAATCGAGATCTAGCAAATTGCCGAATAAAAACCCGAGCACATTGGCCTGTTGGTCAGTCAATTGGGTTAAGGCTAGTAGGCCTAAGCATAAGAGTGAAACCGACACGACTGCCAATACAGCATCCACTGGCAGACGCTCATCATCAATCAATACCAGTCCCAGTACGACCATGACACTGATCAATGCAATGCCGATACCCATTGGCAGTTGCCACCATACAGCCAAGGCTACACCTAGCAACGTGCCATGGGCTAAGGCATCGGCGAAGAATGCCATACGCCGCCACAATACCAAGCAACCTAACGGCGCTGATAATAACGCTAATATACTGCCAGCGATCCAAGCAGGCGCAATGATGGCTAACCAAGCAGTCATAATGAATGTCCGTAAAAATTTTATAAATAGAGTAAAGCCATATTATTTATATGTTTGATAGTTTTGGCTTTGATGAGCTAGATTTCGAGCTTTGTTTATTAAAACTATAACTCGCTTGGCGCATGGTGTTCACAGGCATGGGGCTGATGTACGTATGGTTGTTCATAATGATGACCAAATAGCTTTTGAAATTCAGTACTAATAGCTAGCTCGCTTGGTTGTCCTTCACAGCAAATATGCTTATTCAAACAAATGACGCGGCGGCTGCCTTTCATGACCCAATGCAAATCGTGAGACACCACCAGCATGGCGCAACGTAAGAAATCAGGCAGCTCGTCAATAAACTGGTATAGCCAAACTTCAGTATCGGGATCGAGACCCTGCATCGGCTCGTCTAAAATAAGCAAGTTGGGTTTGTCTAGTAGCGCTCTGGCCAATAGTACGCGCTGCGTCTCACCACCTGATAAATGCAACATCTGCCGTGACAGTAGATGGGTTAATGATAAGTTATCAAAGATAAACTGCCGCTGCTCAGGGGTTAAACGTTTCTTATCTGCTTGCCCCAACAAGTCGCAGACACGTAGCGGCAATATCGGTGGCACAGCAAATCGCTGCGGTACGTAGCCAAGCTGTAGCGGATGATGTGCTGTCATAGAGCCATCAGTTGACTCAATCAAACCTAAGATAAGTTTGACTAGCGTTGACTTACCAGCGCCATTGGGACCGATAAGGCTGACCGTTTCATTAACAGCAATGTCGATATCTATGTGAGAGAGCAGGCGTTGAGGCCCGATATGATAACTGATATTGTTTAAGCTCAATAATTTGTCAGCATTACTCACAGTACTGTCATTTGTAACAGCAGGATTTGACTGATTAGAAGGTAGGGTAGAGGTATTCATAATATGACAACGCATAGGTAAATAGACAATCGACGAATCATGCTTAAAACGTTCACAAAAACCACAGTAGCATTACTGGCAAGCTTGACAACGACCGCTAAGCTCAATGACACTACGCTCAACCACAAACCCTACATCTTGCTCGGCGAAGCTCATCATTTCCTGAACGGGTAGGCTGCTGCATTCTTGCACACGTTGACACTGATCGCAGATCAAAAAGGCGGCTGTATGCTGGGCGCGCGGATGACAGCAAGGAACATAAGCATTAATAGAGGTTAATTGATGAATCAACCCTTCACTTAGCAAAAATTCTAAACTGCGATAAACCGTTGGTGGCGCGACATTTTTCGGCGCGCGTTTTTTGGTTGTCTTAGTGTCTATCAAAAGTGTTGGTGAGCTAGTTACTTTTTGAGTATCGCTGTCATCAGTTATAGACAGTCGCATTTGCTGCAACTGAGTGATTAAGTCATAAGCTCCGACGGGCTGATCTGCCTCTAAGACCAATTGATATATCTGCTGACGCAAAGGAGTAAATCGCGCGCCATTTAGACGGCAATGCTCTTTAGCTGCTGCTAAGCGTTCATGAACATCATGCGGAGTCAGATCTTGCACATCATGCAAATGTTCGCAGATCGATGAAGTAATAGACATGGTACAAGCTCCTAAAAATAGCATGGTAATCGCATGACGTTTTTTATGATAGCGTTTTTTATTGTTATAGTATAACATACTAAAATAAGAACTAAGTGAATTGTCTTATAGTAGTCTTGTATATCTACCCTTTTTACAGGAGTGGGGCAAGATACTATGACTTATACTTTCGTTATCCAACAATGCTATCTAACAATAAAAGAGCTTACTATGAACGCTGTGTTTACTTACTCCGTACGTTCGCTTATCACATTACAGCGCTTGCTAATGACAGGACTGATAGTTTTAGGAACTTTCACGCTGAATGCACAAGCTGCAACGGTCAGTGTTAGTAATTATCCGCTATTCTTGTTAAGTGAAGCAGTAACAGAAGGCGCGCCATCAGCCAATCGACTATTGCAAGCGGGGGAGGTGGGTCATCATGGTAGTATCAGCCCTGGTGATATCAAGGCAATCAAAGACAGCAAGTTCGTGGTATGGTTCGGTGAGCCGCTAGAAAACAATCTAGCAGCAAGTCTAAAAACAGCCCCAAATGCCATTGCTTTATTTGAGTTTGATGCATTCAATCGACATCCATTACGTGATGTAAAGGGCGACGCTATCGCGGGTACACTAGATCCACATATTTGGTTAGACCCTGAAAATGCCAAAGCCATTACCCGTGCATTGGCTGTAATACATAGCCATGCTAATCCACAATATAAAGACCTATACCAAGCCAACGCGAAAAAATTTGCACAGCAACTAGACAAAGAAGTTACTGCATTTGAGCAAAGCTCTATTCAAAGTGCCTCAAAAACACGACCTTATTGGGCTTATCATGATGCTTATCAATATATCGAAGACAGCTTACACTTAACGCTCGTCGGTAGCCTTAGCGTAGATCATCATCTATCACCCAAAGCAAGCCAACTCCGTTGGTTAAATGAGCAACGCCCAGCCAAGCAAATGTGTTTGATTAGTCCAAGTGAGCCAGCAAAAGGCTTACTTGCGAAGTTACAACCAGTGAAGAGTACGGTACAGCCAGAAGATATGAGTAGTAGCGATGACTTTATCAGCGGTTGGCAGAATATGGCCAAACAGATATATCAATGTATCTCTTAATGTAGCCAAAAACAGCAATTTGCTAGGATTGTTTAAGTTGGTTGTACAGCTTCGCTTCAAGCATTTATTATAGACTACGTAATATAATAATCTTAGCAAAATGCGTTAGGTGACTGATAAAAGTCATATTTTACTTGCTTAATAGTTACGCTCTACCTATAATAAGTAGCGTTTTATTTTGGCCGAAAGGTAATGCCTGTAGAGTAAGTCATTCACGGATAAAATTATCATAAGTATGATATATTGTCCCAATGCTGTAAAGGCTATAGGAATACCGATGACCAAGCCTGCCAAACGCACGCAAAAAGACAAGATTGGCATCTATATTAAACGACAAGCATGGATACTATTTATCCTTATTATCATTGCTTGGATAGTAGATACTATTTGGTTACATAGTGAGCTTACGATAGCAAAAAGCACTGCAATTGGTGCGCTACTAAGTTTCATCACTCAAGCAGTATTTGCGTTTTTTATTTTTTGGTACACCGGATATCGCGCGCGCCAACACATCGTTAGCCAGCTATATCGGGGTCAAATGTCAAAATGGTTATTGACCGTGTTTGGTTTTGCACTAATTTTTATTACCGTACAACCCCTATCTGCGCCAGCGCTGTTTATCGGTTTTATGGTAATGCAAATTAGTCACAGTTGGATGTTGTGGCATATACGCTAGCGCTAATAAATGATCGCTAAACAGATGGTTTATTAATAGTACTGGCAAGTCACCCTGCCGTCCAGCTTCTCTATGACTAGTTCGAAAAGTCGAAGCACAACGCTGTCTTAGGATAGCACCAGTGATTATAAAGACCGCACTATGAGTCTCAATGTTAGACGTAGTATGCAGTGAGAGGGTAGGGGTTATTCAACTATCTGTATTGCTGATAATTAGAGTACGGTTATCTGATTATGGTTAGTAGCTATATTAGCAAGTAAAACTGGTGGCTAACTTATTCATACAGTGGATAAAAAAATCACAATTGACTTTACACGAATACAACGCTGCATTAATATAGGCGGCTAAATATTTTGCTTATAAGCGCTACATTAAGCGCCGATCGTAAAAAACGGTCAGTGGGCAAGCACATATATAATAATTTTGCGTATAAAAATGCAAGGGCTATTACTGAGTTATCATAAGCCCTTTTTTGATAGCTAAAATTTATCTCACGCTATCAAATACTGCATATTAGTAATAGAACTATGGGTTGGATGTTGTTGGTTACATGAGTGATTTAGTACGGTTTATTTGTCTGCTTAATAGCAAGATAGATATCAATACTACACCTCATCAGATGACAACCATATTTTTGGTAGTTGATTAAATCGTTGATTAATAAGAAGCTTACATTATGGCATCCGAGCAAACATCATCAGAATATATCTCTCACCACTTAACGAATTGGACGTATGGCTATCTGCCGGGCGAAGGTTGGAAAGTTGCTCATACTGCTGAAGAAGCAGGGGCAATGGGCTTTAACGCTATCCATCTTGATTCTATGCTATGGTCGATTGGTCTAGGTATCTTATTTTGCGCCGTCTTTTGGATGGTTGCCAAAAAAGTCACTTCAGGCGTGCCAGGAAAAACTCAGGCAGCAGTTGAGATGATCGTTGAGTTTGTTGATAACAACGTTCGTGATTCATACAGTGGTACATCAAAACTGATTGCGCCATTGGCGTTGACCATTTTTGTTTGGATCTTTTTGATGAACTTGATGGATCTAATACCTGTTGATTTCATTCCAGGTATTGCTGGGCAAATCGGTGCCGCTATGGGCCATGATCCACATCATGTTTTCTTTAAGATTGTTCCAACGACTGATCCTAACATCACGCTTGGCATGTCGTTCTCTGTCTTTGCACTGATTATCTTTTATAGCATTAAAGAAAAAGGTTTGGGCGGCTTTATCGGTGAGTTAACACTGCATCCGTTTGGCGCCAAAAACCCAATCGTACAAGCGATTTTGATTCCCATCAACTTCATCCTAGAAGCAGTTACTCTAATAGCCAAACCTGTATCACTTGGTTTGCGTCTATTCGGCAACATGTATGCTGGGGAATTGATTTTCATACTGATTGCTCTAATGCCGTTTTGGATTCAATGGGCGTTATCGGTACCGTGGGCTATCTTCCACATCTTAGTTATTACACTTCAAGCGTTCGTATTCATGATGCTGACGATAGTTTACATGTCGCTTGCATCATCAACTGAACATTAATTAGACATTCAATAGGTAAATGAGGATACATCAATGGATCCAGTATTAGGTGGTTACACAGTTATCGCAGTAGCACTACTTATCGGTCTTGGCGCACTTGGCACAGGTATTGGTTTTGCTATTCTAGGTGGAAAATTCTTAGAAGGCGTTGCGCGTCAACCAGAGCTTGGCTCACAATTGCAAACTCGTATGTTCATCGTAGCAGGTCTTCTTGATGCTATTCCGATGATCGGTGTTGGTATTGCTATGCTATTGTTGTTCGCTAACCCTCTAGCAGGTTAATCCGAAAGCTCAGTTGTAAATGTTTGGTATTCGGAGACTTTCTATCAAATATAGTCAAGATTTGACTACCAAACATGATCAATGAAACTGATTTTTCATTAACAAAGAGGTGATCACGTGAATATCAATTTTACCCTCGTCGGTCAAGCCATTGCTTTTGCAATATTTGTGATTTTTTGCATGAAATTCGTGTGGCCACCACTTATCGGTGCCATCAATGAGCGTCAGCGTAAAATTGCTGAAGGTCTGAATGCCGCAGAAAAAGCAAAAGCAGATTTGGCGACCGCGGAGCAAAATGTCCAGCAGGAACTTGATCTTGCAAAGACCAAGGCTGCCGCTCTAATCGAGCAAGCGAACAAGAGTGCCAATCAGCTCGTCGAAGATGCAAAATCGCAAGCCCAAGCGGAAGGCGAGCGCATTCGTCAACAAGCGCAAGCATCTATCGATCAAGAAATCAATCAAGCGCGTGAATCATTGCGTGCCCAAGTTGCTGAACTGGCTGTACTTGGTGCAGAGAAGATTTTGCAAGACAAAGTCGATGTGCAAAAACATGCCAGTATGTTAGACCAACTGGCGGCGAAGCTGTAATTGTGAGGATATAATGGCTGACTTATCAACCTTAGCACGACCGTACGCTAAAGCCGCGTTTGACTATGCCAACGAAAACGGCGCAGTCAACGAGTGGGAAAACTTCTTACTTGTTGCTAGCACTGTTGTCAATGACAAGTCGTTCAGTACTTGGCTAGACAATCCAGCTGTTTCTGCTGAGCATAAGTCAGCTGCTTTGGTCGATCTTTATGATACGCAAGTAGCTAGCGCTAATGATTCTGCTTTCAAGCAGTTATTAAGCGAAGCTCAAGGGACTAGTCTTGACAGTAACGTAAGCTATCCAAAAGTATCAGTAGCACTTAGTAACTTCGTTAAACAGTTATCAGAACAAGAGCGTCTGGCGCTGCTTCCTGAAGTTTATGAGCATTATCGCCGTCACAAGGCAATAAGCTTAAAGCAGCTTGACGCATATGTGACCTCTGCCTACCCATTGACTGATGAACAGCGTCAAACGCTACAAACGCGTCTTGCTGCCTCGCTAAATGCTAGTGTAGTGATTCACGAATCAGTTGATCCAAGTCTATTGGCAGGCGCTACAATCAAAGTCGGTGACAAAGTCATTGATGATTCGATGCGCGGCAAGTTACAACAGTTAAAAACACAGCTAACTGCCTAATGCCAATCATCAATACAGTCAAATATTGACTGTATGATTATAAGAGCAATTAAGTCAGTGGGCGGGTTATCATAAATTAAAGGAAACAAGGCAATGCAACAATTGAATCCAGCGGAAATCAGTAACCTGATTAAGCAGCGTATTCAAGACCTTGATGCGGGTGCAACTGCAAAGAATGAAGGCACGATTGTCAAAGTATCTGACGGTATCGTGCAGATTCATGGTCTTGAAGATGCCATGTACGGCGAAATGATTGAGTTTGAAGGCGAAATCTACGGAATGGCTCTTAACTTAGAGCGTGATTCTGTTGGCGCGGTAGTACTTGGTGATTACCTAAAGCTGCAAGAAGGTCAAAAAGCCTATTGTACTGGTCGTATTCTTGAAGTACCAGTAGGTCCTGAGCTGTTAGGCCGTGTTGTTGATGCTTTGGGTAATCCTATTGATGGCAAAGGTCCTATCGATGCCAAGATGACTGATAAAGTCGAAAAAATCGCTCCAGGCGTTATCGACCGTCAATCAGTAGATCAACCAGTAATGACTGGTTATAAAGCCGTTGATACCATGATTCCAATCGGTCGTGGTCAGCGTGAGCTTATCATTGGTGACCGTCAGACTGGTAAAACAGCGATGGCTATCGATGCGATCATCGCACAGAAAGCGTCAGGCATTAAATGTGTATACGTGGCTATCGGACAGAAACGTTCGACTATCGCTAACGTAGTACGTAAGCTTGAGCAAACTGGCGCACTAGAATATACCACTGTTGTGGTTGCTTCAGCATCAGAGCCTGCAGCACTTCAGTATATCGCACCGTACTCAGGTTGTACGATGGGCGAATACTTCCGTGACCGCGGCGAAGATGCACTGATTGTATTTGATGACTTATCAAAGCAAGCAGTTGCTTACCGTCAGATTTCACTACTATTACGTCGTCCGCCAGGTCGTGAAGCTTATCCTGGTGACGT
Source organism: Psychrobacter sp. JCM 18900 (assembly GCF_904846625.1). GTDB lineage: Bacteria > Pseudomonadota > Gammaproteobacteria > Pseudomonadales > Moraxellaceae > Psychrobacter. The sequence continues at coordinate 85,069 of NZ_CAJHBL010000006.1, read as the reverse complement.
ATTCTATTTACACTCACGCCTACTTGAGCGTGCATCACGTGTAAATGCTGATTATGTAGAAAAGTTCACTAACGGTGAAGTGAAAGGTAAAACTGGTTCTTTAACCGCACTACCAATCATTGAAACACAAGCTGGTGACGTATCTGCATTCGTACCAACTAACGTGATTTCGATCACTGATGGTCAGATATTCCTAGAGTCTAGCTTATTCGCCTCAGGTATCCGTCCAGCAGTAAATGCTGGTATCTCGGTATCTCGTGTTGGTGGTGCCGCTCAGACTAAGATCATCAAAAAGCTATCTGGTGGTATTCGTACCGCTCTAGCTCAATATCGTGAACTAGCAGCATTCGCTCAGTTCGCATCAGATCTTGATGACGCAACTCGCGAACAGCTTGATCATGGTGAGCGTGTGACTGAATTGATGAAGCAGAAGCAGTATCAGCCGATGTCAATCTCTGAGCAAGCAGCCGTTATCTATGCTTCAAACGAAGGCTTCTTAGCTGACGTACCTGTCGAAAAGATTGGTTCTTTCGAAGAAGCGTACCTACGTTATATGCATGATGAGCAAAGTGAATTGATGCGTGAGATTGATGACACTGCGAACTACAATGATGATATCGCAGGTCGTTTAAAGTCATCTCTAGAGACCTTTAAACAAAATCACAGTTATTAATTTAACGGGTTAAGCCGAATTGGTTATAACTGTAGCTTAGAGCTGATAAAGTGGCGCGTTGTCTGACCAGATATTTGCGCCACTGTTTTAACCATTACCGGTATTAGATCGCGTAATGCCACAAGATATAAAATGTTATTCTGTAGGATTGATGTTGTATATCAAACGATTGTCGCATGCGCCAATGCTTTTTAACCCTCTTATATTGGAATCATTATGGCAAGCTTAAAAGAGATACGTGCCAAAGTCACCAGTATTAAAAGCACCCAGAAAATTACTCGTGCTATGCAAATGGTAGCGGCAAGTAAAATGCGCCGTGCGCAAGAGCGCATGGAAGTGGGTCGCCCGTATGCTGATAGTATGCGCCGGGTTATTTCACATTTGGTGCATGCCTCATCAGACTACAAACATCCGTATATGGTATCGCGTCCAGTCAATAAGGTTGGCTATATTGTCATTACCTCTGACCGTGGCCTAGCGGGTGGTTTGAATATTAACTTATTCAAAGCCCTAACTAAAAGTATCCAAGATTATCAAGATCAGTCTGTACAAGCTGAGTTTGCAGTCATCGGTGCCAAAGGTGTGAGTTTCTTTAAAAACTTTGGTGGTAAAGTTACATCGGCTGTGACCGATTATGGCGATAAACCAACGTTTGAACAGTTGAATGCACCGGTTCAAGCGATGCTTGAAGACTATAGTAACGGCAATATTGACCGTATCTATGTGGTCTACAACCGATTCGTCAATGCGATGACTCAGAAACCAACAGTCAATCAGTTGGTTCCTCTACCAGAGCAGTCATTTGATGATGAAGACAGTGGTCTACAGACAGAACTTAGCTGGGATTATATCTACGAGCCTGACATCAAGACGTTAATTGATGAATTGCTTGGTCGCTATATTGAGTCGATTGTTTATCAAGCGGTAATGGAAAACATTGCCTCTGAGCAGTCTTCACGTATGGTTGCGATGAAAGCGGCAACAGATAATGCTGGTGACCTTATTAACGATTTACAGTTGGTTTATAACAAGCTGCGTCAAGCGGCGATTACCCGAGAAATCTCGGAAATCGTTGGCGGTGCTGCTGCTGTTTCATAATTGACTACACCTATATATAGAAGTTCAAGGAGAACGCAATGAGTAGCGGTCGTATTGTACAGATTATTGGCGCGGTTCTTGACGTTGAGTTCAACCGTAATGAAGTTCCTCAAATTTTTGATGCCTTGCAAGTAGACGGTACCGAAACTACCCTAGAAGTACAGCAACAGCTAGGTGACGGTATTGTACGTACTATTGCAATGGGTTCAACCGAAGGTTTAAAGCGTAACCTACCTGTTACTAATACTGGCGCACCTATCTCTGTGCCTGTAGGTACTGGTACGCTAGGTCGCATCATGGATGTTCTTGGTCGTCCTATCGATGAAGAAGGTCCTGTTGTTGCTGACGAAAAATGGTCTATCCACCGTGAAGCGCCAAGCTACGCGGATCAGTCAAACAGCACTGAGCTACTAGAGACTGGTATTAAAGTTATCGATCTACTTTGCCCGTTCGCTAAAGGTGGTAAAGTTGGTCTGTTTGGCGGTGCTGGTGTTGGTAAAACCGTTAACATGATGGAGCTGATCAACAACATCGCTCTAAAACATGAAGGTTTGTCAGTATTTGCTGGTGTTGGTGAGCGTACTCGTGAAGGTAACGATTTCTATCACGAAATGCAGGAAGCTGGCGTTGTAAACACTGAAGACTTCAGTAAGTCTAAAGTAGCGATGGTATATGGCCAGATGAATGAGCCACCGGGTAACCGTTTACGTGTTGCACTGTCTGGTTTGACCATGGCTGAGTACTTCCGTGATACCAAAGATCCTGTTACTGGCAAAGGTCGTGACGTCCTATTGTTTGTTGATAACATCTACCGTTATACACTAGCGGGTACAGAAGTATCAGCACTACTTGGTCGTATGCCGTCAGCGGTTGGTTATCAGCCAACACTAGCTGAAGAGATGGGCTTATTACAAGAACGTATTACGTCAACTCAGTCAGGCTCTATTACTTCAGTTCAAGCGGTATACGTACCTGCGGATGATTTGACCGATCCATCACCTGCTACAACGTTTGCTCACTTGGATGCAACAGTTGTACTAAGCCGTGATATCGCATCACAAGGTATCTATCCTGCGGTTGATCCATTGGATTCAACATCACGTCAGTTAGATCCACAAGTAATCGGTGAAGATCATTACAATGTTGCTCGCGGTGTTCAGGAAGTTCTACAGCGTTATAAAGAGCTTAAAGACATCATCGCTATCTTGGGTATGGATGAGTTATCAGAAGAAGATAAACTGGTTGTTTATCGTGCTCGTAAGATTCAGCGCTTCTTGTCTCAGCCATTCCACGTAGCTGAAGTCTTCACTGGTGCACCTGGTAAATACGTACCACTACGCGATACCATTGCTAGCTTTAAAGCAATCATCGCTGGTGAATACGATGACCTACCAGAGCAAGCGTTCTACATGGCTGGTAGCATCGATGAAGTAGTCGCTAAAGCTGAAAAAATGAAGTCTAAGTCAGCGTAAGTTGTATGAGCATAAGCTAACGAGTAGATATAATATAAACCTTGTATCTACTCTTCAGTAACGCATCGCAGTTTTACTGTTTTTTGATCGCGCTTTGATGGTAAGGAATTAAGTATGGCAACGTTACAATGTCGCGTCGTAAGTGCTCGTGAAGAGTTGTATTCAGGCGAAATTAGCATGTTAATAGCTACTGGTACCGAAGGCGAGATTGGTGTATTGCCAGGTCACACACCGCTTATTACTTTGCTAAAGCCAGGTGCAATGCGAGTGCAAACACCAAACGGTGAAGAAGAAGTAATTTACGTCTCAGGTGGCGTACTAGAAGTACAGCCTAAGATGGTTACGGTATTGGCTGATACAGCCATGCGTGCACACAATCTTGACGAAAGCAAAATCGTCGAAGCACGTAAAAAAGCTGAGCAAATGCTAGTTAACCAGTCTGATACGCTACAAACCAATGCGGCTTTGGCCTCACTTGCAGAGTCAGTAGGACAATTACAGACTATTCGTAAGTACAAAAACCGCGCGTAATTTATTACTGATAGCTCTAGCTAGTCATTCAGAGTTATCGCTAGAAGTAATAATAAAAAGACAGTCCATTATATGGGCTGTTTTTTTATGTCTATTCATTATGAAATTAACGGTTCTGCGGTAAATACACACGGTTATTACTTGGATAGTATTTGCGGTAGTTCAATCTATTCTCAGGAAAAATCTTTTATTATCAATGAATCATCGCCTATTGGAATTTTCTTAAAAAGACACTGGCGACAACGTTAATATATGGTTATATTAGACATAACGTATTATAAGCAACGAGCAGTAACTGTACGCGATAATGTTTGCTCAATGGTTTGGATAATTAGCAAACGATAGATAATACAAATTGCGATGTACTAACGAAGTAATTGACGTAATTTCTGGACGCAAACTAAAGTTTTGATAGGGGTAGTTTATAGGTTTTGTTACCGACTATCAGCTATAGTATAGGAAGCTGATAATTTAATAGTATACTGTGCTACCAAGTTTGTAACAGCTATACGAACATCAATTGTGCCACTATATGGTGCTATTAATTTTACCGCTCTTACTTTTACTGCTTTTAAATTAGATGTATTAGAGGATATAACAATGACAACGAATGAAGAAGACAACACCCCCCGAATCTTGATTGTTGAAGATGATGAGCGTCTGGCCATGTTGACTCAAGATTACTTGGTCAAAAATGGTTTAGAAGTGGCAATTGAGACTGATGGTAATCGTGCTATTCGCCGTATCGTCAATGAGCAACCAGATATGGTTGTACTTGATGTCATGCTACCTGGTAGCGATGGTTTGACCGTATGCCGTGAAGTGCGTCCGCATTATCAAAATCCAATTTTGATGTTGACTGCACGTACTGAAGACATGGATCAGGTATTGGGTCTTGAGATGGGTGCTGACGACTATGTTGCCAAGCCTGCTCAGCCACGTGTATTGCTTGCCCGTATTCGTGCGCTACTGCGCCGCTCAGAAAATGCACCATCAGAAGATGTGCCACAACGTCTAGAGTTTGGCGAGTTAGTTATCGACAACGGTGGCCGTTCAGTTAACCTAGGTGATGAATTGGTTGATTTCACCAGTGCTGAATATGATCTACTATGGTTACTTGCTTCTAATGCAGGTCGTATCCTATCTCGCGAAGATATCTTTGAGCGTCTACGCGGTATTGAGTATGATGGTCAAGATCGTTCAATTGACGTACGTATCTCACGTATTCGTCCAAAAATCGGTGATGATCCAGAAAATCCAAAACGTATTAAGACCGTACGTAGTAAAGGCTATCTATTTGTAAAAGAAGGCAACTAATATTGTTGCTTCTGTACATTGATTAATTATTAATCGCTATTCGAAAAAACCAGCAACGATGCTGGTTTTTTTGTGGCTAAATTCTAATTTTTAAACTTAAATGCAGTGTTATGTGGTTTAATTAACCCATTATTGTAGACACTGACTAAATATATGTCATACATATAAGTCTTTGGATGATTGCCACATATGAATTAAAATGCGGTAATTAAAAGTCAAAGTTAAAGTCTCTCTCTATTCGATCATGTTCGATATCATCAAACACATAGCACTACCTATATGTTTGATGATATTGGCAATCTCTATTTATTAAGTTGGTCACGGCACGTATGTCATTAGTCTCTTCTTTAAAACACAGTATTTTTGTTCGTATCTATGCTGGGCTACTTATAGTCTGCTTATGTGTGGCATTGTTTGCGCAGTTATTGATGGATACCATTAATAAGGAGCGTGTGCAGTCCTATCGTGAAAATATGGCAATGGGGGCGTTCCATTTGGTGAGTGAAGGAATCTCTCACCAAAATACCGAGGAAGAGCGTGAATATTGGTTATCAGATGCAAGTAGTTTGTTTGGTACTACTTTTAAAGTCTTACCTATTGACGAAGTAGACTTTAGTGCCAGTGAGCTACGCCGCTTTAAAAATGATAATACCGTTGTACGTTATTTTAACCAGCCTGTATATGCAGATGTTTATTATCGTTTGCCGGACAACAAGAGTGTGTTAACAGCAAGAATCTCTCAAGTTACCGAGCAGCAAGTACGGGCAATTGCAGTCTTTTTATTAGACGATTTGTCTTATCACATGACACTATCGGACAAGCGCGCACGTTTGGCTGAATTGGAAAAGAAGTTTTCTTTCCCTTTAGCATTCAAAGCAGTTAATACGCTTGAGTTAGATTCAGATCAGATGGCTCGTCTGCGTCGTGACGAAGTTGTTATATCGCTGCAAGATACTAACAGTAGTACGAGTAACTCTGCGATTAGGGTAATAGTACCCTCTGAAATCAATGATATGGCAATTTTAATTGGGCCTATACCTTTATTTAACTGGTTTCCGCTTAACTTAATCATTAGTATGATTCTTATCAGTATGTTCCTAATTAGCTTGGGTGTATATGCGCTCATCTTCCCGCTTGAACGTAAGCTGCAATTGATTCAGGTAGGTGTGAATGAGGTCAGTCAAGGTAACCTTGATATTCAAGTACAGGTTATTGGTCAAGATGAAATAGCGCGTTTGTCAGCGACTTTTAATGCTATGACCTCACATATTAAACGTTTGATTGAATCACAGAGAGAGCTTACCCGAGCGGTCTCACATGAGCTGCGTACGCCAGTGGCTCGTATTCGATTTGCAGTAGATATGCTTGCTGATACGGATGACGAAGACTCACGTTTTATGCAGCGTGATTATATTGATGAAGATATTGAATCGCTTAATGGTTTGATTGATGAGATTTTGACCTATGCTAAGCTTGAGGAAGGATCACCAAAGTTAGATTTAGAACCAGTGAACTTAAGAGAGCTGTTAGAGCAGATCGAGCGCGAAACCAATGCGCTAGGTAAACCTATCAAAATAGTAACCAGTTTACCAAATGCAAAAGTAACAGCAGTGGCAGATAGACGCTACTTACACCGTGTGATTCAAAATCTTGCAGGTAATGCATTACGCTATGCAGAAACAACCATTATCATTAGTGCTGGTGTCAAAAAAGGTAATGCCTTCGTTAGTGTCGAAGATGATGGACATGGTATTCCTGAAGCAGATCGCGAAAAAGTATTCATTCCATTCTCACGTTTAGATGATAGCCGTACACGCGCCTCAGGTGGCTATGGTCTAGGCTTGTCTATTGTATCGCGTATCGCCTTTTGGTTTAATGGTAGTATGAAAGTAGATGAGAGTCGTGAGTTAGGCGGTGCAAGGTTTGTGATGACATGGCCTATCAAACCATTGACGCAAATTCTTGCTGCTGATGAATTGACGCAGGAGAAAAGCGAGCGCGACTTCGATACTAAGTTGTCAGATTAGGTCAAGTTATAGAGCTAAGCTATAAGAGCGAGCTATCAGGCTAAATTATCATGCTAAATTATCAGACTACGCCATAATTATTAGTCATGATACTAAAGACAATCAGCGGCATCTTAATGGTATAGCGCCATAGCGCTTTGTAGCTAGATGACGCGCTCGTCGCTATTTTTAAGACGGTTGGACAATGTCATAGGAGGGCATAGGATGCCATATTTATTTGGTGGCTTGGTAGTGTTGAATGCGATTACGCTAGGCTATTATTTATTCTTAAAACAGCCGTCAACGACCCAAACACTACAAGCAGCTCAGGCTGAAATTACCCAGCCATTAGCTTTTACTAACAGTGCTGAGTATATCCCGCCGGCTATTGGTAGCAAAGACTAGCTTTGATATCTTTGCTTATTCAGATTGAAGTCTCATCACTATTTTGAATTTGGTACCGTATTGTCTACCTCAGATACCTCTTCTACTTCAGCAGCTAGCGAAGTATCTCCAGCGACTTTAGAGAGTAGGGGAATGCGTACGCATACTTGTAGTCCACCTTCAGGGTGGTTAATGGCTTCGACGGTACCATGATGTAAGCGGGCAATACGATCAACAATCGCAAGACCTAGTCCGCTACCTTGAGTAGTCCGTGCCGTCTCTCCACGTTCAAACGGTTGCATAATCCGCTCTAATTGATCGTCAGCGACGCCATCACCGCAGTCTCGTACACAAATCACTAGTTGTTCTTGAGCTTCTTTGTTCACCACATTTTCGCTGACTACGTCTGTATCTTCGTCTTTGACAGTTTCTATAAATGTCGGTACAACCGTTGCCGATAAATAAATAGGTGGTTTTCCATAACGATTGGCATTATTGACCAAGTTGATAATCAGACGCTTGATGGATAATGGACGTACGGGAACGACCTTGTCGCATTCTGACTCATATACAAACTTCATTGGCGCAAACTGCACCATAATTTCATTAAATATGGTATCTAGATTGGTCAGGCTGACTGGCTCATCAGAACCATCTTTCATAAAAGAGATGAACTGCTCCAAAATAGCATCCATATCTTCAATATCATAAATCAGCCCTTCACGGAAAAAATCATCTGGTAGCATTTCTGCGGTTAAGCGCATACGTGTCAACGGTGTACGCAAATCGTGTGAGATGCCTGCGAGCATAATAGTTCGCTCTTTTTGAGCTTGGTTCAATGTCGTAAACAGTCGGTTAAAGGCCATATTAACTTGACGTATCTCTGTGGGGCCTTTTTGCGTTGGCAGTGTGGTTGCATGACCTAGACGAATATAGTTAGTAGCTGCACGTTGTAGGTAGCGTAGTGGGCGATTTAACTGACGCGCTAATAGAATAATCGTTAGTAACGATAGGATAGGCAGTCCAATCAAAAATAGCACCAGTAACGTCGGGCTATACTGCGAATAGTAGACGACAGGCTCACGCACCCAAAAACTGTCATCACGGCTATCTTGTACCCATAGCTGCGGTGTTGGCTTAAATTTAAAATAGACCTCTACAGGGCGACCGAGCTGTGCACCGATTTCACGTTGCATTACGTCCGTAAAAAAGCTCACGAATGGCTTGTCAGCGACTTCTGGGAAGTCGCTGGGGTTATTCACCACGACGACATGAGAGTGCTGGTAAATCCATTGGCGTACTTCGGGACGACCCTGCCAGTCTTTATTAACACTATTGATCAGCTGCAACTCACTCGTCAAATAACGCGCATGGTTTTTTAGCTCTGGCAGATACAGGCTGCGCCAAAAGAACAAAATTGATAAGCTCACACTGATAAGCACAATAAAGGCAACCATCAAGGTCGTTAGCCAAGTGTTGGAATAAGAGCGTGGTAGCCAACCTTTACGACGCGGCTTTGGGTTTGGAGAGATCATATGTGTTCAACAGAGTAAAAGAAAAGTTATTGTGATATAGCGTGTAGCTCTCTAATTGCGATTGCCTTAAAGCTAGTCTGTGCATCAATCTATAGCGATATATCATAGAATAGCATAATCAATAAATAGTACTGATACAGTATGCAATCGACGAGCGAGCCAGATAGTTATTGAAATAGGTATAAAGTTAAGCTTAAGGATAAATGTATTTAGCAATTGTCTATTTTTCAGAAAGAGCGATAGTAATTTATAGAATCTAAAGAAAAAATTTAAAAATAAGCCATTATCATCAGTTATATTTTACTTAGGTCGACATTTAAGCTATTGTTAATAAATAATTAAATATGCACAGTTTATGTTTTCAACAAATAAAGACTGTGATATAATTATGCCCTTTTTGGTATACCTGCGAAAGAGAGAATTCACATGGTTGTTATTCGTTTAGCACGGGGCGGTGCCAAGAAACGCCCATTTTATCAAGTAGTTGTTGCTGATCAACGCCGCGCGCGTGACGGTCGCTATATTGAAAACATCGGCTTTTTTAACCCACTCGCTAAAGAGTCTGAAGAAGCAGTACGCCTAAACATGGAAGCGTACAATGCGTGGATCGCAAAAGGTGCACAACCTTCAGATCGCGTTGCTTCATTAGCAAAAGCTTACAACAAGTCTGCAGCTCAAACTGAAGCAACTGCTTAAGTTTTGGTTGTTACTGAGACGTTCATAGCAAAACTATGACATGACTCAGTAGACTTTAGAATACATAGCGTAACTGGTCTGACCAGGGTGCGCCATTAACTGTTTATCGCTTTTGACGCAATTGTTTTTGCAATTGCTGTTTTAATCATTGTTAGGTTAGCTGCTATGTCATCTGTTCCAAACGCTAGTGCCCTTATGAAAATTGGTCAGCTTAAGAAGCCTTACGGCATTAAAGGCTGGCTTTGGGTATTTAGTGATACGGATGACCGTACAGCGATATTCGACATGAAGCCGTGGTGGATGAAAACTGCCACTGGCATGAAACCTTTAACTGTGAAGGCTTGGCGTGAGCAAGGAACAGGGATCGTAGCTCAATTTGAGCAGATTCTTGATCGTAATGTTGCTGAGACTATGAACGGTGTTACCGTTTGGGTCGAACAAAACGTCCTGCCTGAAACAGCTGAAGACGAATATTATTGGTCGGATTTGGTCAGTCTGCGCGTGATAAACGAGCAGAATGAGTATCTAGGTAATATCACTGAAATGTTTGAAACCGGTGCCCATGACATCATGCGTGTAACGGCAAATTCAGACAGTTTAGACAATGAAGAACGCCTGATTCCATGGCATAAGCAAACTGTAATAGAAGTCAATATGACTGAAAAAACAGTGCTTGTGGCATGGCCGAGTGATTACTGATAGCGTTTCTGGCTTTTTAGTCAGACGTTGTTATTACTTACACCGATTGTTTTAGCCTTAACGCAAGTAGACATCAGATGTATTTTGCCGTAATTAGTATTTTTCCTGAGATGTTTGCCACGATTCGTGAATTTGGAATCACGGGCCGAGCAGTGACTCAAGAGCAAGTTACGATTGAATGCATTAATCCACGTGATTATACCACCGATAACTATCGCCGTATTGATGAGCGCCCTTATGGGGGTGGTCCTGGAATGGTCATGATGGCTGAGCCATTATCGAAAGCCATTGAGGATGCACGATTGCGTGCCAGTCAACATGGTTGCCGTGTCGATAGTGAGCACTGTCCGGTGATTTATATGTCACCGCAAGGACAGACGCTTAGTGAGAGTAGCGTAGTCAATATGACTGATTACGATGGCATGATTTTATTATGCGGTCGTTATGAAGGTATTGACGAGCGTTTACTGTCACAATATGTCGATATGGAAGTATCGTTAGGTGATTACGTGTTGACTGGTGGCGAGTTGCCAGCAATGGTGCTGATGGATAGTGTGATACGTCGTCTGCCTGATATCATGGGTGATGACATGTCAGCGGAGCAAGACTCTTTTGTCGATGGCTTGCTTGACTGTCCACACTATACTAAGCCGCATGAGTTTGCGGGTATGGCGGTTCCTGAGGTATTACTTTCAGGTCACCATGCTAATATCGCTAAGTGGCGTTTTAGTCAGCAAGTCAGTCGTACGCAAACGCGTCGTCCAGACTTATGGCAAGCGTTTACCCCAACGGTAGAGCAAGCGAAGTGGTTGAAAGCATTGGCCAAAGCAGATAAAAAGTAGATTTTTAGAATCTGACTTTATCGTTACTAGGTTTGATAAACAGTTAAGAAACAGAATTTTGAGCAATAATAAAACGAGTCATAGCATAGTGGCCGTTGGTTATAACCCATTTACGTTGTGTCTCACTATAAAGAGATGCGATTAATTATTACAAACAGGTGATATGCGTCAAGCCTCTATTATCTAATGTGAGGAGATAACTCTCATGAGCAACAAGCATCCATTGGTTCAGGTCATCGAAAACGCTCAATTGCTTGAGCGCCCAAGCTTTGCACCCGGCGATACCGTTGTGGTACAAGTAAAAGTACGTGAAGGTGAGCGTGAGCGTTTACAGGCTTTTGAAGGCGTTGTAATTGCTAAGCGTAACCGCGGTTTAAACTCAGCGTTTACCGTACGTAAAATCTCAAGCGGCGTTGGCGTTGAGCGTGCATTCCAATTGCATTCACCAATCATCGAGAGCATCGAAGTGAAACGTCGCGGTGCTGTTCGCCGTGCGAAACTATACTACTTACGTGAGCGCTCTGGTAAATCAGCACGTATCCGCGAAAAACTTGGTGCTCGTCCAGTTGCTAAGAAAAAAACTGACGCTGGCGTACCTGATGCAGTTGATACTGCACCTGGTATCTAAGCACAAGTTTGCCGTTTTGAGTTAGTCCTATAATTTTAGGATTGGCTCCAGACAAGGTAATAGTAGATACAAGCCCTTATTCATAGGTTTATTTATAAATAAGCGGGCCATACCAAAAAAGACGAAACCCCAATCTATGCGCAAGCTAGATTGGGGTTTTTGTATGTATAGCATTAATAATTTGAATTTTATCAGCTCTGATATTACCAGCTCTAATAGCGCCAGTTATAAGCTAAAGTTTATTGAGCATCAAAGGTATCGATGCGGTTGACTTGCTCCTTGGACTTACTGTATTTGCGCAGTCTAATGTATAAAGTCTTGGTGACGGTCGCAATTAGCTTTTGCTGCTCATCCACGATGTCGACTTTATATTCACGGAATACCGCTTCGCCTTCTTTTGCCAGCTCTTGAATGGTAATGATTTCAGAGCTAGGTATTTTCATGCGTGCAGTGACTTTGCTACTGCCAGGCGCAACAAAATCAATGTGCGAGCTTTTGTCCCATACCACGTAATTGCTACCCAGTTGATGCATCAGCATAAGCATATAAAAAGGGTCGACCATTGAATACAAGCTACCACCGAACTGAGTACCGACGATGTTTTTGTTTAGGGTATTTAGCCCCATGCTTACCACGCACAAACCCTGATCGAGACTGATATGATCGATTTTGATACCTGCGCCAATATATGGTGCATAAGTATTAAGGCGTAGCTTTAATAAATGCGGTGTCAGCAATGGCATGATGCTTTGCTTGGCCCGACGTTTCAAAGTCTCAAGGTTGGTAGGTAATACACTCATAAACTTGTCCTATTGCCTTTTCTCAATTTTTTGATTGTATCAATAATGCGGTTTTACACAGTATTACTGAGAAATAAATCGATAAAAAGTATTTATCATAATTAAAAAGTACTCAGCCTGCTAGCTCTAAAGCGTAACCAAAATGGCATATTTATGCCCACTTACAGGTAACGATCGTTATTTATTATAACTATCTTTGCTATTCATCTATGTGATAAAAATCCACCTAGATGTAAATCATTATCAATAAAAGGGTCGTTTATTCTAATTCAACATCTATAACAGAGAGATTTTTTCCTCATGGTTTTCTATTAAGGTCAGTTTTGTCTCAAATAGAAACTTTAGTTTATATATTATAATGAGATACATAGTATCTTTAAATGGTTTTAGGTTCGCATTTCATCAAGTCTTGGCATACAATAGTTCGCAGTTTGTAATAGGCGCTTTGGTCTATGACATTAGAGCAGAGCGTGTGTAGTCAATCAAAGACGTAATCGACACAAGGAAATGTGATGAGTAACCCTCAGACCCCCTCTTCAGGGTCTAATACGCCGACCTCGAACGTAAACCACGACAGTCAAGTACAAGGCAGTTATGTAGATTTGCATAAGCCCAGTTCTAGTTTTGACAGTCGTGATGCTTATTTAAACCATGAATTACAAATCATGCAGCCGAAACGCTGGCGTCCTAATTTACCATTCCGTGATTACCGTTTTGAATACGAAGATACTATTCCAGCAATGGCCGCGACCATCGGTAAAGTTGTTATGGTGGGCGCCATTGCAGCAACCTTTGCAGGTCCACTCGGCTTAGGTGATGCGTTTGTCTTAGAAAACGTGCGATATGAGCTATTGATCGTCTCCTTCTTTATTATTTTATTTTCGGGCTTTCTACTGCCGACGGCCAACCTCGCTGGTACTCACGGCCCATTAATCCCTCTGATTCCTATTGTGGTAGCAGCTGGTGGGCACCCGATGGCCTTTGGTTTGCTTATCGGTGCTTTTGGTCTGCTCCTTGCGATTAGTAAAGGAGGAAGTCTACTAGCCAACTTAACCAGTAAAGGTGTGTGCGGTGGCCTCTTGATTTACTTGGGCTTTATCGGAACCACCTCGCAGGTCAAAAATCTCTTTGCTTGGGCAGAAGGGATTGGCATGTCACATATCGCTTTCTTTATTATTCTGGCGACTATCCTGTTGTATGCATTGCTTGAACATTGGCAAAAACGCTGGCTTGCGGTGCCGCTAAGCTGTGTCTTAGGTGGCGGGCTTGCATTTGCATTGGGCGCTCCTTTTGAGTTTAAAACCGCACCAGGCTTACCGAATATGAACCCGATGTATTGGTGGGGTGAAAATACTGGTTGGATGCTAGGATTACCGACGGTTGAAAGCTTTATTGTCGTACTGCCATTTGCTATTTTGGCCGTTGCGATGTGGTCACCAGACTTCTTGGGTCATCAGGTCTTTCAGAAAATCAGCTATCCTAAACGTACTGAAAAGGTACTCATGGATATCGATGACACGATGACCAGCGCTTCGTTTCGTCAGGTCGTCGGCTCTGTATTGGGCGGTGCTAACTTTGCGTCATCGTGGGGCACGTATATTGTCCCAGCAGCGATTGCCAAACGTCCGATTCCTGCCGGTGCCTTATTGACGGCATTGTTCTGTATTATCGCAGGGGTTTGGGGCTATCCAATGGATTTGGCTATTTGGCAGCCAGTGATGTGTGTGGCATTGATCGTTGGGGTGTTTATTCCACTGCTTGAAGCTGGCATGGAAATGACTCGCGAAGGAAAAACGACCCAATCTGCTGCGATTGTGGTGTTTGCCTCTGCATTGGTAAACCCTGCCTTTGGTTGGTCACTTACGTTATTACTTGATAACTTGGGCTTGATTGGCTCTAAAGAACGTAGCGCCAATTTGACTAAGATGAGCCGCTGGATCATACCAGGTATTATGTTTGTGGTATTGACTGGCGTGATGGCTATCGTTGGTATGTTGCCAGGCATCCCAGCATTGATGGCAAACTTCCGTCATTAGTAGTATGTTGCTGAATAAACGATCATAGAACAAACTAAGTCAGCGAAAGCTGGCTTTTTTATGGGTGAAGCTATGATAATAATTGGCTTGTAAAACAATGACTCCCGCCCCATAACTAGCAGTATTACTAAGATTTTTAAGAGCAATAAATTCTATGGTTAATGTCTCAGAATCGAGTCCTGTCGATGATAAAAAAGCCCGTCTTAAGCATTTGATTAAACGCCTGCCTAATTTACCAGGGGTGTATAAGATGCTGGGTAAGAACGGCGATATATTATATGTTGGTAAAGCTAAATCGCTAAAAAATCGGGTAAATAGCTATTTTGCCAAAACGATTGATCATCCAAAGACACGGGCGCTAGTGGCGCGGATTCATAATATTGAGACTATCATTACGCGTAGTGAGACCGAAGCGCTGTTGCTCGAGCAGAATCTGATCAAAGAGCATCGTCCACCTTATAATGTGCTACTGCGTGATGATAAATCTTACCTCTATGTGTTTATCTCAGCCGATAAGCCTTATCCACGTTTGGCTTACGGTCGCGGCAAAGGCAATCACCAAAAAGGTCGATTCTTTGGCCCGTTTCCCTCTGCACATGCGGCAAAAGAAACATTGGTCTTGATGCAGAAGATGTTTCAAATGCGTCAATGTACTAACACCTTTTTTAAGCAGCGTCAGCGTCCTTGTCTGGAGTATCAGATCAAACGTTGCCGTGCGCCTTGTGTCGGTTTGGTTTCGCCAGAAGAGTACGCAGAAGATGTGAATAATACCATTCGTTTTTTAAAGGGTGACTCTAGCGATATCCATAGTACGTTGATTGAAAAGATGGAAGCGTCAGCTGAAGCACTAGATTTTGAAAAGGCGGTATTTTATCGCGATCAGCTGTCTATGTTACGTGAAGTACAAGCAAGGCAAGCGGTCTATACCGTACAAGGTGAGGCAGATGTGATTGCCATTGCCAGTCAGGCTGGCATGACTTGTGTGAACGTACTGACAGTACGTGGCGGCCGTGTATTGGGCGGAAAAAACTATTTCCCAGATGTGGATAGTAGTGAGTCGTTAGCAGATAACTTATCGGCCTTTATTACGTCATTCTATTTCCAAGTGACCGATGATCTGCCAGCTGAAATCATATTGAGCCATCAGATACCAGATCAGGTGGCAGTGAGTGAAGCATTGGCAACACACTTTGGTAATAAAGTAGTCATCAAGACCAATGTACGCGAACACCGTTCAGAGTGGCTGGACTTAGCAACATTAAATACCAGTAATGCATTAAAAACCAAGCTTGGCGATTATTTAGAGCTGCATGCACGCTTTGGCGCACTAAAAGACGTATTGGCGACTGTCACCGATCGGACGATTGATCGCATTGAATGTTTTGATATCTCCCACACGATGGGTGAGGCGACCATTGGCAGCTGCGTGGTATTTGATCAAGGTGGCTCGCGTCGTCGCGATTACCGTCAGTATGCTATCCATGATATCCAAGGCGGCGATGACTATGCAGCGATGAAACAAGTGCTGACCCGACGTTATAAAAAGCAGCCATTGCCGGACTTGCTATTGGTTGATGGTGGTAAAGGTCAGCTTGGTATTGCCAAAGAAGTATTAACTGAGTTGGGTATTCTTGGCGACACCTTGCTCATTAGTGTGGCAAAAGGAGAAGGGCGCAAGGCTGGGCTTGAGGTATTGCACTTTATCGATCACGAACCGTTAGATCTACCGATGGATAGCAAAGCATTGCACTTGCTGATGCATATTCGTGACGAGGCGCATCGTTTTGCGATTACCGCTCACCGTAAAAAACGCGATAAGCGTCGCTCATCATCAGTGCTAGAGGTAATACCGGGACTGGGTGAAAAACGTCGTCGTGACTTGCTCAATCACTTTGGTGGTATGCAGCAGCTATTAGGCGCTTCACAGCAGGAGTTGGCAGGCGTACAAGGTATCGGACCAGTACTCGCAAAAACGGTGTACAAGGTATTGCATGAGTAATGGATTAGATATTATCAAGCAGCAGTTTTTATTGATTGTCTATAAATAAGACTGTGTGAAGATTAAACAAAAAAAGGGGCTATCTTAGATAATTTTACTTATCCAAGACTGCCCCTTTTTTAATAGGCTTTTACTACTTATCAGTTTCTACTTTATAAGTGGTAAATTTAAAGCTTAAATCGCTTTTTTCATCGTGCATTTGCTCAGATTCGTCTGCTACTTTAAAGCGTTCTGGCAACTCAGGATAAAATGCATCGCCGTCAGCAATGTCAGTATCTACATGAGTCAACTCAATACGGTCGGTGTACATCAGAGCGTCATTAAATACTCGCTCACCGCCAATCACCCAAATCGTATCGAGATGCGCGCCATGAGCAAGGCTAGCTGCTTGTGTCAGGGCATCGTCTAGGTTGTGTACCACATAGGCGTTGCTGCTATCTGCGAGACCTTTTGTCTCAGCATAATCCATCTGTGTCGTGACAATGAAGCTCACGCGCTTGGGTAATGGTTTGCTACCCATCGACTCAAATGTCTTACGACCCATAATCACGATACCTTGAATCTTGCTATCGTTTTCTTTGGTCGTCATGCTTTTGAAATGTTGCAAATCTGCTGAGATATGCCACGGTAGCTCATTGTTTTTGCCGATACAGCGATTGCTACTAATAGCAGCGATTTGGGCAACTTCGGTATGGGCATAGCTCATAATATATCCTTTTTATTGTATTTTTAAATCTTGCTCTTATTTAATGTAGTTAATCAGACTAACTTTATACGGCGACTTTTGCTTTGATAGCAGGGTGCGATTCATAGTCATTGACACTAATGTCTTCGTATTCAAACGCAAATATGTCTTTTACTTCAGGGTTCAAAGACAATGTCGGCAGTTTATATAGCGAGCGTGTTAACTGTAGCTCGGCCTGTTCACGGTGGTTTTGGTAAATATGACAATCACCACCCGTCCAAACAAACTCTCCAACTTCTAGACCACATACCTGCGCGATCATATGAGTCAATAGCGCATAGCTTGCAATGTTAAAAGGCACGCCTAGGAATAAGTCAGCAGAACGTTGATATAGCTGGCATGACAGCTTATTGTCTGCGACAAAGAACTGAAATAACGTATGACATGGTGGTAGGGCTACTTGCTCTGCCTCACCTGGATTCCAGCCAGAAACAATCAAACGGCGTGAATTCGGATTGGTCTTTATCTGTTCAACGACCTGTGCGATTTGATCGACACCATCAGCATTATAACTAGCATCTTCATTTTTGGTCGCACCATAGTTACGCCATTGATGACCATAAATAGGGCCCAAATCGCCAGCAGGTCTGTTAAAGCGCGCGGTCTGTTCTGCTGTTGCCCACTCATTCCAGATACGAACGTTATTCTGTTGGAGATAATCGACATGAGTACTGCCACTTAAAAACCATAATAGCTCATAGACGATGGATTTAAAGTGAACTTTTTTGGTCGTTAGCAGTGGAAATCCCTCTGCTAAGTCAAAGCGTAGCTGTGCGCCAAAATGGCTAAGCGTACCAGTACCAGTACGATCACCTTTTTCAGTGCCATTGTCGAGAACGTGGCGTAGCAAATCAAGATATGCCTGCTCGTTATTACTATTCATCATATTTTTCAACTTCAATAAATATTTAAAAGATTTTAATGTTCAGCTAGATTAATTTTTATGACCAACCAATGATGATTTACAGATCGGAATATTTAGCTTATATGTATCATTAATAAGTTTACGGACAGTATCTTCAAACCAAGCTGAAGAATTGGGATGTAAAATAATTTTCGTTATCATTTTTCTACTATGCTCAGTAGAAAGATGGAGACCAGCTTCTTTATTATTACTTTCTAAAGTAGCGCCATTATCTACTAATACTAATCTTGCTTCATTTTCAAATGAAAAAGCTTTATGTTTGTGATAGAGCTGCAATGGCAGGTAATTGAAAACAGAGTCACTGAAAGAATACTCTTCGTCATACCAACGCATTATAGGATGATCGTTGTAAAGCCTTTGAGCAGTATTAGGTTCTTGATATCTAACCCTATCAAAATAAGCAAGCATATTAATTTTTGAACGAGAGCAAGATAGCTTAAAATCTTGATGAGTAGTTTGAATTGCTAAAGAATCATTGGACTGTCCATAACTATTCCACATAGCATGAGATTCAGGTTCGTCTAAATACCAACAGCTTACATAAACCCATTCTTTTGCAGCTACCAATTGATTTTCAGTTTGAAAATGGTCTTTTTTGCCGTTAAATAAATGAAGACTTCCTTCCCAGTTATCAACAAATAGATTTGTTTTAGGTATAAAAAAACCTTGCTCTAACATAGATATAAGCTTCACAAAAGGAGTATATCTTGTTAACACAGCGTCCATTTTTATGAGTTCGTACATTATTTTCTCTCGTACTTAATAAGCAGCTTGCTTACCCCAGTCGTAGATGCCGCGTTTGTAAGCGTAACCGATCAAGAACAGACCGATAATTATCATTGGGGCGCTTAGTATCTGACCTTTGGTCATCCAGCCTAGCAAGATGAATCCTTGGTCGATGTCTGGCTGGCGGAAAAACTCAATGATAAATCGGCTAAAGCCATAACCAAGCATAAAGACACCGGTCACTGCCATACGAGGACGGGGCTTCGATGAGTACCACCACAAGAATAGAAACAACAGCAGACCTTCTGCAAGGGCTTCATATAGTTGTGACGGGTGACGAGGCAACAGGTACTGACCATTGACTTCAGTCATAAGGTCTTGCAGCGCAGGATTGGCTTGTAGCTGCTGCATATCAACGCTAGCGGCCTGCGGGAAGTAGGTCAACCAGTTGTAGCCACCGTCAGAGACGCGGCCCCATAGCTCGGCATTGATGTAGTTACCAATACGTCCGAACAATAAACCAGTTGGTACACAGGGAACGACAAAATCGAGCACTTGGAAAGGTGTCTTTTTATATTTGCGGGCAAAATACAGCATACCCAACATGACACCAATCAGGCCGCCATGGAATGACATGCCGCCTTCCCAGACTTTGAACAGATAGGCAGGGTTTTGAAGCAGTTCACCGAACTGATAAAACAATACATAGCCGACACGACCACCTAATATCACACCAAGTGCGCCAAAGAACACTAGGTCTGAGACCATATCTGTCGTCCAGCCTTCACGCTTGGTACTGCGATACCATGCCAGTCCGTAGGCGGCGGCAAATGCCAACAAATACATCAGCCCATACCAATGGACTTCGACGGGTCCAACTGCTAATGCTACAGGATCGTACTGAGGATGAATCATCATAAGGGCATCATAATATTGATAATAAAATGCTGACTATAATAGCAAATTTCGTTCGCTGGGCATACATAATTGCTATGACACCAATCAGAGTGTATGAGTAATTTGAGTTTTTTAGATAGTAGAGAATGTATAGGCTAAGCGTCAAAAAATAAGAAGTGAGGTGAAAAAAGTGACTTTAATTAAGGAGTGTTTTCGTGATGATATGTAATCTTGGTAGCTAGCAGCTTGGGATAAAAATGCCATTTTTAGCATTATCGAGCGTTCACTACCAATTTGTATTATTACATCTATTATTAAAAGAAATTAGATGGCGACCAGATCTTGTACGTTATTTTCGACCATTGTGTCGCCTGCACCTTGTGAGACTACTTTACCACGTGATAGTACCGTGTAATTGTCAGCTAGCTCTTCGGCAAATTCATAGAATTGCTCAACCAGCACAATGGCCATGTCACCTTTATCTGCTAGGTCTCGAAGGACACGGCCAATATCTTTTATAATAGAGGGTTGGATACCTTCAGTTGGCTCGTCTAAAATCAACACAGTCGGCTCGGAGGCTAAGGCGCGTGCAATGGCAAGCTGCTGCTGCTGACCACCAGACAAATCACCGCCACGACGATGTTTCATCTCATCGAGTACGGGGAAAATATCGTATAAATGCTTAGGTACATGTTTGGCCTTACTGCGTGAAAACTTTGCCATACCAATTAATATGTTCTCTTCTACCGTCAGTGTCGAAAAAATATCACGACCTTGGGGTACATAAGCTAAACCTGCTCGGACACGTTGCTCTGGAGACATTTTACTAATGTCTTTATCATTAAGCAAAATCTCTCCTGATTTGATCGGTAGTATCCCCATCAGGCATTTAAGTAGCGTAGTTTTGCCTACGCCGTTACGTCCAAGTACCACGCTGCACGCGCCTACAGGCGCTGTAAACGAGACGTCTCGTAAAATATGACTGCCGCCGTAATATTGGTTGATATCGTTCACTTGTAACATGGCTGTCTCCTAAACTCTAAAACTTTTCTAATATTTTAAAGGTTATATTCGTTTGGCTCGTCTAGATGATACGTTTAGCTATCGACCTAAGTAGGACTCAATCACTGCCTCATTGGCTTGCACTTCAGCTAATGTACCTTCGGCCAAAATCGCTCCTTGTGCCAATACCGTGACTTTTTCACTGATAGCATCGATAAAGGTCATGTCATGCTCAACTACGACCAAGGTATGATTCTTTTTAAGGCGTAGACACAGCTCGGCGGTATGTTCAGTTTCTGCATCGGTCATACCTGCTACGGGCTCATCAAGCAAAATCAGCTTGGGGCTTTGCATTAACAGCATGCCAATCTCTAACCATTGTTTTTGCCCATGTGAAAGCAATCCAGCTGGCTTGTTGATTTTGTCGGTCAGGCGAATTTGTTGTAAGGTAGCGTCGAGGGTATCGCGAGTATCGGCATCGAGTTTGTTAAATAAGCTTTTAACCACACGTTTGTCTTTCGGCGCAGCAAGTAACAGATTATCCATTACGGTAAAATTTTCAAAGACAGTAGGTTTTTGAAACTTACGGCCGATACCCGCTTCAGCGATTTGTTCGGTAGATAAGTTGGCAAGGTTATGAGTCTGACCAAAAAACACGCTGCCTTCCGTAGGGCGGGTTTTACCTGTGATGACATCCATTAGCGTGGTTTTACCAGCGCCGTTGGGGCCGATAATACAGCGTAGCTCGCCTTCTTCGATATAGAGCGATAGATTGTTAAGTGCGCGAAACGAATCAAACCAGACACTCACATCTTCTAAGTACAGAGCAATACCATGGCTAAAATCGACGCCTGATTTTTTGGGGTGACTGAGACCGTCACGTCCATCAGTATGATCATATTCAGACAGCGCTTTGGTCGATTGTTCAGTTGATAAGGATTTATCATTTAGCATTACTGTTTCTCCTTTTTGAATCGATCGAACAAGCCCATAATGCCATTAGGTAAAAACAACGTCACGACGACGAATAGCCCGCCTAATATCAGTAGCCAAAACTCAGGGTAGGCGACCGTAAAGTAGGTTTTCACAGCATTTACCACACCAGTTCCTAAAATCGCGCCAATTAAGCTTCCTCTACCACCAGTCGCTACCCAGACGGCTATCTCAATCGAGTTCACAGGATTCATTTCACTCGGATTGATAATGCCTACTTGCGGTACGTATAGCGCACCTGCGATACCAGCGATGACAGCGGATAATACCCAAGCGGATAGCTTGTACCACAGCGTACGGTAGCCCAAATACTGCAAGCGGTTTTCGCTGTCACGAATCGCACCAAGTACGCGCCCATAAGGTTGGTTCATTAAATGACGCAAACCCATATAAGAGACTAACAATGCTACGGCCGTGACAAAACACAGCATTGAGCGAGTTGAGGCAGCAGTAATGTCGTAGCCTAAAAGAGTAGTAAAACCAGTAAAGCCGTTATTGCCGCCGAAGCCTGTCTCATTACGGAAGAACAGCAAGGCTGCTGCATAGACCATGGCTTGAGTGATGATAGAAAAATAAACCCCTTTGATTTTGGAGCGAAAGGCAAAGAAACCAAAGAGAAAAGCAACTAAGCCAGGCACTAATATAACCAGTGCGACTGCCCACCAAAAATGCTGTGTACCAGCCCAGTACCATGGCATCTCAGTCCAGCTCAAAAAGCGCATAAAGTCAGGAAGCGCGTCGCCTGCTGTCTCACGTGTTAGGTACATGCCAAACGCATAACCACCCAAAGCAAAATACAAGCCATGTCCCAAGCTCAAAATACCAGCATAGCCCCAGACGAGATCTAGTGCCAAAGCCACCATGGCCAGTGCCATGATTTTGCCAATCAAGGTAATCCAGTAGGCTGAAAGGTGAAAAGCTGAAGTCTCCGGCATAAGATGTAGCCAAGGCAGTATCAGTAGTACGGCAAAACATAATCCAATTAAAACAGCACTACGCGGTGTATCAGACAGTAATTTGGACAGTATCATAGGAGTCTCCTTATTCGACAAAGCGGCCTTTGAGTGCAAATAAACCTTGTGGCCGTTTCTGAATAAACAGAATCACAAGAACCAACAACACAATCTTTGCCAATACTGCACCGATACCAATCTCAAGTACCGTACCGCTCACACCAAGTCCTAAGGCAGCCAATACTGCGCCCCATACTTGTCCGACACCGCCAACGACGACGACCAAAAACGTATCAATGATATAAGTTTGACCCAGATCAGGACCGACGTTGCCGACTTGAGCAAGGGCACAGCCAGCCATACCAGCCAGCCCAGAGCCCAGACCAAATGCCATCATATCGATACGTGCAGAAGGGATACCGACAGCACGTGCCATTTGACGGTTTTGGGTAACGGCTCGTATAAACAAACCAAAGCGGGTTTTGTTAAGTAAGTACACCAGTAGCGCCACGACGATGACGGTAAAACCAATAATGGCTATACGGTTATAAGGTAGTACCAAACTTGATGACACTTGATATGCGCCGCTTAACCATGCCACGTTACTGACTTCAACGTTCTGCGCACCAAAAATCATCCGTACCAACTGCATCAATATTAAGCTCACCCCGAATGTCGCCAATAATGTCTCTAGCTCACGACCATATAATGGACGAATGACAATGCGCTCAATAATCATACCGATAACAGCGCTGACTAAAAACGCAGCTGGAATAGCCGCAAGCAAATACCAACCTGCCATATCTGGCATATAAGCTTGAAAGAAGTTTTGAACCATATAAGTGGTATAAGCCCCGATCATAATCAGCTCACCATGCGCCATATTAATCACACCAAGCAAACCAAAGGTAATGGCGAGACCAAGCGCCGCTAGCAGTAAAATACTAGCGGTACTCATACCGGTGAAGATATGACCCGTCCATGTGCTGATTTCGATACGACGTGACACGCTAGATTCAGCATCGATAAGTGCAGCTTTGAGCGAGGTATCTAAGCCATCAGCCGCGAGGGCAGATTCAATATCGACCAAAACTTGTGGGTTATCACTATCTGCCAGTAGGTTGACCGCTGCAATCTGAGTGGGTAGGTCGCCGTTTTTGAAATCAATACGAGCTTGTAGTGCCGTTAGTGCTTTTTGAACTTTAGCATTGTCCTCATTTGCTGCAGCGATTGTGATAATGGCTGGGTCTACTTGGTCAATATTATCGGCCAAAATCTCTACAGCTTGCAGGCGCTGTGCGGGCTTGTCAGAAGCTAGCTTTACCTTGGCTTGACCAAAGATGAGCGCTGAGCGAAGGGCATTGGTTAGGGTGATTTGTGATAAATCACTTGGCCAATCGTCAGTCTCTTTTTTCTCAGGATAGGTAAATAGCTGATCATCTTTATTCAGTAAATACGTTTGCCCACTGTTACCTTGATATAGCTCATCATTGGCAATGAATTCAACCAAACTATCTAAACTCTCAACGGATCCTGGCCAATCACTTAGCATGGCTTGGCGCTTACTAAAATCACCGGCTACAAATTGTTGAATGGCATCGCCTGAACTTGTAGTTGCTACTGAGGTATCTGAGGTGGTTTGAATGTTCGCAGGCGTGAGCAACGATTGCTCACTATGAGCGGTATCCGTATCGTGGTCATGTACCTGACCATCATGATCGGCATACGCCGTGGTGATGAATGTTGTTATGCATAATGCCATCAATGCAAGTAAACGCAGAGGCGCATAAATTGAAAAACGAGCCGCATACTGCATGACTTCACTGGCTGATGCTTGTGGGTTATTACCACTTTTGGACGATGTTGGCCCTACAAACGGGCGTAAAGTATGGTGCTGCATGTGCGGCTCCCTGTTTTTCATAGACAACAAACCCTTAGCCACTACTACTTAACGGATTAAGCGATAGAAGAGTTGATAAGGTTTGGTGTTATTTAAAAGTTGAGAATAAGTGTTGAAAATAAATGTGAAAAGTAGGCGTTAGGACTGTTATCAGTGTCATTTATCCATCCGCCTACTATTCAATTACTATCCACGTGCTTTTCAGTACTGGCTTATTTAGGGAATAGCCTATTTAGGAATGTACTCGCTCCATGGCTGGGCTTGAATGACTTCTGGCGTTTTGAAAATCGTATCAAACTGTCCGTCGGCACGAATTTGACCAATCATGACAGGCTTCCATAGATGATGGTTTTCTTCATCCATTTTTAGCGTGTAGCCAGAAGGTGCATCGAACGTTTGTCCCGCCATGCTAATACGTACTTTATCAACATCAGTCGTACCTGCTTTTTCGACAGCTTGCTTCCACATATTGATACCGACATAAGTAGCTTCCATTGGATCATTGGTCACGACTTTTTCAGCATTTGGTAGTTTTTGGTCCAATGCATACTGCTTATAGCGTTTGGTGAAGGCACTATTGGTCGGGTTTTTGATCGACATAAAGTAGTTCCATGCCGCTAAATGCCCTTGTAGCAGACTGGTATCGATACCACGTAGCTCTTCTTCACCGACTGAGAATGCCATGACTGGAATGTCTGACGCTTTGATACCTTGGTTCGCTAGTTCACGATAAAACGGAACGTTTGAGTCGCCATTGATGGTCGAGATAACCGCGGTCTTTTTGCCCGTTGAGAACTTTTTAACGTTAGATACGATGGTTTGATAATTGCTGAAACCAAATGGTGTGTACTCTTCCATGATGTCTGCATCAGCCACGCCTTTTGATTTCAAAAATGCCTTTAAAATCTGGTTGGTGGTGCGTGGATAGACGTAATCAGTACCTAACAATACAAAGCGCTCTGCACCGCCGCCTTCTTCGCTCATCAAGTACTCTACTGCTGGAATGGCTTGCTGGTTTGGTGCCGCACCAGTGTAAAAGATGTTTTCTGATTGCTCTTGTCCTTCGTACTGCACTGGATAGAACATCAATCCGTTTAACTCTTCAACCACAGGTAATACCGATTTACGCGATACCGATGTCCAACCACCAAAGATGACATCTACTTTATCTTGAGTGAGTAGCTGACGGGCTTTTTCAGCGAATAATGGCCAATCAGAAGCAGGGTCGACGACGACTGGTTCTAGTTGCTTACCGAGCACACCGCCATTGGCATTGATTTCATCAATCGTCATCAGCGCGGTATCTTTTAGAGAGGTTTCAGAGATGGCCATGGTGCCAGACAGTGAATGTAGTATGCCAACTTTGATAGTGTCGCCATCAGCAGCAGGCTCGGTGGTCGTTTCTGTGCTGGTTTCAGTTGTGGTCTCTGTTGATGCAGCAGTTTCGGCAGGTTTTTGACAACCAATAAGACTTAGGCTGCCAACGACGGCTACCGCTAGTAACGATAAACGCGATTTGATTTTTCCGTGTGATTGAGGGTCTACTACTTGAGTGTTGGCTAAAATTGGTAACGAAAACATGGACATCTCCTAATAAATACAAAAGGTAAAATAATGTTCCTGAACACCCATTAAGAGTTCAAGTTCTGTGCCAAGTTAAAAAAGCCAATAATCGAGTAATAATTGAGCAATAATTAAGTTCTGTTTAATATATTCATTAATTTAGTGCAGGATGGTTAATAAATTGCACCATAAAGGGGAGATGAACAAAAAAATGGTGCAATCCAGAAAACCAAATTTTTAAAATTGCATAGCTATCATATGAAGAGATTTATCGTTAAAAGTGCTTATTACTAAAAATGCTGTCTGCCAAAAGCATTTATTGCCAAAGACCTGCAAAACGGCTACGGTAATATCTCTAAGATAGTTACTATTTTGCGCGTTGAGCCAATGCGTGGCTGCCATGATGGATTTTACTGCTAAGGAATGATGTATGAACGCACAATTAACGGATTCGCCTGTCTCAACAGGGCATGGCAGCGTATTGCCGCCACTTAATCAAATGACCAGATTTGCTATCTTGCCATTTGTACTTGGTAGTAGTGGCATCTTGGGGTTGTCTTCGGCACAAGCGGCCACCAGTAGCGTCGAGCAAGTGACCATTTATCAGGGGCTAGCGAGCGTGACGCGCGCATTGCCAGTCACAGGTAGCGGTGAGCAAATGGTGGTGTTTTCCTGCCTTTCACCTTATATGGATAAAGAAAGTCTAAGCGTACAAGCGACAGGTAGTGTCAACGTTGGGGAAGTCAGTATCGAAGAGCTGACAGGTGAGCAGGCAGCCCAATGTCAGTATCAAGGTGACGCCAAGGTACAGACGCAGCAAAATACCCTAGCCAATATCAATGCTGAATTAGAAGCGGCACGGTTAGCAAAGGCCTACTTGCAGAATTTGACCAAAGCCACGCAAGTCAATACAGCTAGTACGATTGCCAATAATGCCCGCGATATAGAAACTCAAGCGACCAGTATTAACCAAAGAATTCTAGAGATTCAACAGCGACAAGCGCGTGCCCAAGACGCACTGAATCAACTGATGGCAGGCAGCACGACATCGACCTTTAACAAGGTGACACAGGTGAGTGTACGTACGGCAAGCCGCTCGCCAAGTAGTATTAAGTTGCATTATCAAGTGCAAGGTGCAGGTTGGGAACCTGCGTATCAAGCTCGCCTAAACACAAATAGTGATCAATTGAGTATCACAGCATCTGCGATTATTGCTCAGCAAACTGGCGAGAACTGGACAAACGTACCACTGACACTCAGCACCGTGAACCCCAATCAAAGTACGACAGGGCAACTGCCGTATGTACAGCGTCTGTCATTGTATGAAGAGAGCGAAGATTCTCGAGTAAGACGTGAGCTACCTATGATGGATACTTCTCCTGTTATGATGGAAGAGCCTGCTTATAACAAAGGAGCAGGGGCAACTATGGCGCCGCTACCTAATTTTACGGTCAGTAGTCAAAATAAAAATGGCATCATCGAGTATCGTTTACCGCAGTTGGTCAGTATTCCGAGTGACGGGAGACGGGTACGAACCGTGATTGGGGAGCAGGCAGGTAATAGTAAGCTCTGGATTCGCAGTACGCCAAGTGTTGAGACTGCTGCCTACTGGTATGCATCAGCGCCGTTTTTGACGCCAGATTGGGTCGATGGTTCGCTACAGCTGTACCGTGATGACAATTATGTGGGTCAGTCGCGTTATAATTATCAAGTGCTAAAAGAGCAGGGGATTGGGTTTGGTCGTGACTCAAATATGCTCGTAAAAGAGCTGACCAATGAAGATAAGCAAGGTGAAAAAGGCGTGCTAAACCGTACGCAAACACTGACGACTACCAAGGCCTATCAGTTTACCAATCAGCACAATCGTAGCGTACGCTTACAAGTACTGGGCAGTGAACCTATCAGTCGTGACGATAGTTTAAAGGTTGCGGTGACGCATACGCCGCCTGTGACTGAGCGAGATTGGAATGACAATCAAGGTATGGTGGCGTGGGAATTTAACTTACCAAGTAAACAATCACAAGTAATACGTTCAACCTCCCAAATTAGTTATCCTGCCAATAAGTTGCTAACTGGCAATTAATAAGTACTATCTATAAAGGCTACCTTATTAATAGGTAAAGTCTGAAATAATATTTTTGCCTTTATTAAAAATTACTCGCATAACGAAAATTATTATAAAAGGAAAGCTATGTGTATTGTCGCTATTGCTTGGCAATTATTTGATGAGTTACCACTGGTACTACTGTCTAATCGT
Organism: Psychrobacter sp. JCM 18900; assembly: GCF_904846625.1. GTDB lineage: Bacteria > Pseudomonadota > Gammaproteobacteria > Pseudomonadales > Moraxellaceae > Psychrobacter. The sequence goes on along the minus strand of NZ_CAJHBL010000006.1, from coordinate 56,392 downwards.
GATGAGTTTTTGCAGCGCCCAACTGAGCCGCTCCACCAGTGGTCTGACCAACCTATTTATGCTGGACGTGATAAGCAAAGCGGTGGTACGTGGTTAGGCATTCATCAGCAAGCGTCACCAGCGCAGAGTTCAGAGTATTATGAACAAAATGGTCGTTGGGCTGCGGTATTGAACTTTCGTGACGGTGTACAGGCAAGCAGTGATGAGCGCTCACGTGGTGCGTTGGTCACTGAATTCGTGACAGGGACTCTAAGTCCAATGGATTTTGCACGGCAGATTGATTTGCAAGATTATGCGGGTTTTAATCTGATTATTGGTGATGCTGTGCAAGCTGTGATCGTCAATAATCGTGGTCATGCACCCACGCCATTATATGCAGGTCTACATGTTATCTCTAACGGACAACCAGAGGACAGCTGGTTTAAGACAGAGCGGTTGCGCGGGCGACTACGTCAAGAAGTGCTGCCATTGATTGCGGAGGATAGTTCGCCTGCGTACTGGCAAGCGGCGGCTTTTAATGTCTTGTCAGATAGTATCAAAGCACCAGAAGACAAACTGCCTATTACTGGCGTGGCATTTGAAGTGGAGCAAATGCTATCGTCTGTTTATATTGAACCCGTCGCTTTTGGCGATACCAAAACCAGCAAACCTACTTATGGTACCCGCACTCAAAGCATCTTAACGTTGCGCAAAGAGAGCGATGCATATTGTATTGCTAATATTATTAGCCGAGATTTTGACAGTCATTCAAAGTGACCGTTAATAGATAATAAAAAAACACCCACGGTAATTGCTAACATTCTAGCTACTATCGTGGGTGTTTTGCATTGTACTATTGAGTGACTCATTACATAAGCAGGTGATTATTTTGCTCAGGAATGATCAGCTCTTGCTTTAGGGGGAGTTCGCGTACCAACTCTTGTAAGGCACGACGATAAACGCCTCGTTTAAAGTGAATCACTTGTCCGAGTGGATACCAGTAGCTGACCCATTGCCAATGGTCAAATTCAGGTTTCCCTTCATCAAAGCGGATATGTTGAGTGTTTGGCTCATCTAAGCGTAGCAAAAACCATTTTTGTTTTTGCCCAATACATAAGGGATGCTGACCATGACGTACATAACGTTTTGGCAAACGATAGCGCAACCAGTCTTGCGTGACTGCCAATAAGTCTACATGACGCGGATGTAATCCGACCTCTTCCCAGAGCTCGCGATACATTGCATCCATCGGCGTCTCCCCGCGGTCGATACCACCCTGCGGAAATTGCCAAGCGTTGTGACCAATACGTTTTGCCCACAGAACCTGCCCTTGTGTATTTGCCAAGATGATGCCGACGTTGGCGCGAAAGCCGTCTGCATCTATCATGACTAAACCTTTTAATTTGTTTAAAAATAGCTTGTTTTGACTTAAAACCGTGATAGCAATCGTAATTATTATAAGGTGATTGTTATCGATATTCGCTCAAAACAAGATTCATTGCCGTTATTAAACCAAGAAACAAGCAAAATGTGTAACAGTATTTTGCTATAAAATGTTTCACGAGTTTTACCTTTTAAAATCAAATATTTATAAACAAACTTTTGTAGGTTTTTATACAGTATTTTTAGGCAAGTATCGAAGAGTAGTAATAGGCGTATGGACATACGATTATTCAGTAAACTATCGAACTTCAATATTCTGATATGTATAAAGTGGTAAAAGCATAGATTTCACTGGCGAGCTAACAGCAAAACAATGAGCCTATAAAATCTTGCTTTGGCTTATGCTACACTAGCTGGGCAATATATCATTCACACAATAATAATAGGCAATACGCCATTTAAAATAAGGAACATCTACAATGTCAGAATCAAAAGCAAGCGTCATATGGCAAGAGAATAAAGCCTTTATGGGTGTGTCACCATCAGGACATAATGTACAAATCGATGCTGATAAAGAAAAAGGCTCAAGCCCGATGGAGCTGATTTTGCTAGGACTAGGTGGTTGCGCCAGTTATGATGTCGTAGAGATTTTACAGAAATCACGCCAAGCAGTGACGGATGTACGTTGTGAGCTAACCGCCCAGCGCGCTGAAACCGTACCAGCGGTCTATACCGATATTCATATGCATTTCATTGTCACTGGTCAAGAGGTCAAAGAAAAACAAGTCGAAAAAGCCATCCAGTTATCAGCAGAAAAATACTGTTCTGCCAGCCGTATGTTAGTAGCAGGTGGGGTCAATATCACCCATGATTTCGAAGTGGTTGCAGGCTAGGGACTTATATAATGATAAGTGCATTCTTTGAGTTGGTAACTGATAAAGTGGCGTCTGCCATTTTGGCCATGGTGGTAGCAAGTCTATTGCCATGGGCGGTGTCAATCGTTGCAAAAGTATCTGGTGGCTTTAGAATCAGAAATAATGCACATCCTCGCGAATTTTTTCAAAATGCGACAGGCATGGCAGCACGTGCTAATGCAGCACAACAAAACAGCTATGAAACCTTGCCAGTATTCTTGGCAGCAGTATTGGTAGCTATGCTTTTCTTTGTACCGCAATCGATTATCAACGTATTGGCTTGGCTGTATGTGATGATACGAATTGGTTTTTGTGTGGCGTATATTACTAATTTGGCAATGTTCCGCTCTATCCTCTGGGTATTGTCAATGGCATGCTGTCTGATGCTATTTTATTTAGCGATACGAGTCAGCGTCTAGGGCATGTCCTCAATTCAAACGACAGTTATCTAAACGGATTAAAAATGGCTAAATTTTGCCAAACAGCGTCAAATCGCTTGCTAGTATCTCGATATTATCTACGCTATTTTTCTCGTTTGACGGCAATTTATCTCATTTTTATCTCCATTTTTGAAATGAGGACACACCCTAGTAAAAATATCCGTAACTGCCAAAACGCTCAAATACAAGCAGGTGATTAATCTCGTACGCTTGCTTGTAGGGCGCTAATAATAACCACTTTATTTTTTTCTCGTTTGATACCTTCCCACACTGTTTGCGCCTCAACATAGCCTTTGGTAAGCATTCCTAACCATTGCTTATAGCGTCCGACCAATACCACGTCGTTCTTTGCCTCACCTTCCAAAAACTTAATCTGATGGGCAATCAAATCTTGCCATGACAATGTAGCCGTATTCTCTACGCTGTCAGTACTTTTTTCAGTATCATTATCAACCTGTGCCACTAAATCAGGACGCGTTACTGCGCCGCGACCTAACATTAAATGCGGTGTACCTGCTTGCGTCATACAATTTTGCGCATGCTCAAAGTTCCAAATTTCTCCATTGGCAATGACTGGAATATCGAGCGTATTAAAGCTCTGGATTTTGTCCCAATAGGCGGGCGGCTTATAGCCTTGGGTCTTAGTGCGTGCATGAATGGTTAGCCAATCAGCACCGCTAGAAGCAATCGCGCCGCGAATATCATCCATGCGACTGGTATCGGTATAGCCCAGACGAATCTTAGCTGATACTGGTATATGGGCGGGAACGGCTTGGCGTACGGCACTGATAATCTGATACATGGTTTCAGGTTCATCCAGCAGTACTGAACCACCGCGATGGCTGTTGACCGTTTTTGCAGGACATCCAAAGTTGATATCGATAGCAGGCGCACCAAGCTCACAAGCGTACGCGGCGTTTTCGGCCATAAGCTGTGCTTCGCTACCCAAAATCTGTACATGAATGGGCGTACCAGAGGCCGTTTTGGCATCATGATGTAGCTCAGGCACATATTTATAAAATACATGCGCAGGCAAGACGTGCTGAGTGATACGAATAAACTCACTAACCGACCAATCATAAGGACGACCCAAGTCAGACGCAATTTGAGTTAAGATTTGACGCATTAATGGATCGGTCAAGCCCTCCATTGGGGCGAGCAAACGCACTGGAGCCGCAAATAACTGATTAATGGTATTTTGACGCGTTTGAAGTTGTTGGCTATTATTCATGCTGGTGATTCACTGCTAAAGGGTCGTTATAAGAGAGATTGAATAAAACTTGAGGCTGACAGAGGTGTAGGGTAATTAAGTATTACCAAAAATCACTTTTTTGCCCGTCTGTAATCCTGATATCAAGTCTTTAATATTGTGAATATCCAAATTGCTTTGCGCACGCGTGCAAGCAACATAAAGCAAACGCAGCTCTTCTGGACTGATCTTGACCGCATTGGTGGTCACATCATAGTAAAAATCATCATCTAACTGCACTTTTCCCCATTCGAGCCCTTTGGCTTTATGAGCGGTAGAGATGACATAATCAGCATTTTCAATGCTAGTCAGACTATTGACCGCTTGGCTCAAGACGTTGGTCCCATGGTCATCGACCAGTTTAACCAGTGTTTTGAGATCGCTACCCTCATTGGTTTCGGCATATTCTTGCACATCACCCCAGTTATAAAAATACGCCAGCTCAGGTACACCGTAAGCCGATTTACCATTTTTTAAGTTTTCGGCTGCCTGACAGAATTTGAGCATACGATCGGTATCTGCTTGCAACGCCACGCGATGCCCGTGCTTTAATCCTGTCAATAGTTGCGACATGGCAGCAGCATTGGTACGGCACAAAATAGCATCTTTTTTGCTATGTACCATGCCCTTATCGGTAGAGGACTGTTTATTCGGATTGCCTTTTAGCGGTACCTCCTCCTGTAGTGCTTTTAATAAGGTATTGGCCACTTCTGCAATCGGCTCACCAAAGCGAAAAGACTGTGTCAATAACGTCTGCGGCAATGGCAGTTTTTTCATCGCATTGACCGCGCCGCGCCATTCATAAATCTGCTGATGCGCGTCGCCCACATAGATGACTTGTCTCGACTGCTGGGTCAAGATACCCATCATCAAGGGATCGGCATCCTGTGCTTCATCAAATAAGATAAAGTCTGCTGGGATACTAGGCTTAGATAGTGCCCAAAGCTTAAGATAAATATCATGGCCAATACCAGCAGGATGACGCGCATCAATCGACTGTAACCAACGCTGCTCGACAGCAGGGTAGAGCATCTCGCGTAACTGTTCTGCATCTGAGTCATCGAGCCAGCTTGGGAATAGTATGTGCCTTGGCGCAGGGTAGCTAGCATGCGTGCTACAGAAGTTACTGACCGCGTCGCTGACGAAACGCGATAGTCGTGCTGGCGTCAGCGTAATGTATTTATTAACCCCATCCATCTGCCGACGCACTTGCACAGGCTGTAGTCCCAAATCATCACCGAGACGCTTGGGTGAAAAGCGCGGCAAAGATAGCTTGGCGGTAATATCACGAGCAACATGACGATAAGCTAATGAATGAAAAGTACGGCACTCTACATGCGGCGGAAACTTTGAACGAGCATCATTGGCAATAGCTTTGTTAAAAGCCAGATATAGTCCGCGGCCACGTAAGCGCTCACCGATTAGCTTGAGCGTCGTTGTCTTACCGGCGCCGGCATAAGCAACCACTTTAAACGACTTGTGATCCATCGCCATATTCAGCGCGCTCAGCTGCTCGTCAGTGGGATCGCTCATATAAGCTGGCATAGATGCGGACATAATAAAGCTACCTAAATACAAAAATTGATTAAAAATAAAAGGGGCAAAAAAAGCCACTGGGTAAACAATGGCTTATAGATGATGGTGATGCTAAAACGTGATAATAAGCAATCAGCTTACTAATGAGGCAAGAATAAAACGGTGTAATGGTAGTTTAACGCATAGCTATATGTAATCAATAACTTTATTTTAGTCTGGATTAGACTGATAAGTGTTTTATTCTTTGTCTGTCGACACGAGAGTAGGACTGGGCTCTTCTTTGATTAAAATCTTCGCCAAAAACAAACCAAGCTCAAACAACAACCACATCGGAATCGCTAGCATGAGCATCGATACGCCATCTGGCGGCGTGACAACGGCAGCCACAGCAAAACAGCCTACAATGATATAACGACGTTTTTCTTCTAAGCTCTGAATGGAGACAATACCTGCCAATATCAATAGCAAAGTGACAACTGGAATCTCAAACGTTAGACCAAATACCATAAATAATTTTAAGGCAAAACTGAGATAGCTGTCGATATCCGTCATGGGTAGTACGTTTTGCGGGGCAAACATGATAAAGAACTTTAAGACCCCTTTGAGCACAATAAAGTAAGAAAAAGCCACGCCAGCATAAAACAGAAATATAGAAGATAGCAGTACTGGAATAGCGATTTTCTTTTCTTTCTTATACAGACCGGGCGCTACAAATGACCAAATTTGATAAAGAATGTAGGGCATCGCCAAAAATGCAGCTACAAATACGGTCAGACGTATCGGTGCCATAAAGTTTGACGTGATATCGGTGGCAATCATGGTTGAGTTGGCGGGTAACTGCGCAACCAGTGGATCAGACAACAAGTTATATAGCTCGCGCGAATAGCCGACCAAACCTAAAAATATTATCAGTACTGCCACACATATTTTGATCAAATGCCGACGCAGCTCAATCAAATGCTCGGTAATAGGCATATCAGCCAAAGGGCTTAAAACATCGTCTGATGATTCGTTTTGAGTGCTATCAGTTGTTGCTTTATTGTCTTGATCAATGCCATCTAAAGCAGGAGTATCTGAAACAGCGATTTTCTCTTGACGACTTTTTTTGCGCTTGAATAATGGCATCAATCAGTCTCCTGCTTATGGTCAGAAGTCTGCATGTTGGCAGGACTGTTGAGTAGGGCGTCCGCTTTATAGTTTGGCACATATGGCGGTATTGGGAGCCGACGTGCTTTGTCATAAGCACCCAGTCGAAACCACATGTTTTCCCATGGACGGGTAGTGATGGTCTGAACAACTGGCGCTGCCTTGGCGTTGTCACTCACATTTGGATCATCTACATTTGGATCATCTACATTTGGATCATTTATATTGCCACCGCTGTGACCGCGCTTCGATAATTGACCATTTTCTAATGTATCTGGCTGCTTGTCAGTGGCATAAGCATAGTCGAATGCTTTTGGCGTGGCTGGTTGCTGCTTCTGTGTGCGGTTATTTTCATGAGCTTCGTCACCCTTGCTGTTTTCAGCATTCGCAGATGCTTCAGATGCTTCAGAAGCTATCGAAGCAGGGCTATGTGAGCTTTCAAAAGCTTTCATATTGCCGCGCATTTCAGCCATCTCACGCCTCATTTCAGCTTCAGTCTGGCGAATTTTGGCGAGTTCTTTTTGCATTTGCTGGCGTGTCTCAGCCAAGTCAAGCTCAGCCTCTATTTCAGACTGCAATGTTGAGACTGTGCGGCGAATTTTGGCGTACCATTGCCCAGCCGTGCGCGCTGCCTGTGGCAGTTTTTCTGGGCCCAGTACGATTAGGGCGATAACGCCAAAGAGAAGTAGTTCAGAAAACCCGATATCAAACATAATGGTCCGATGTCACTGTTTAGATGCTATACGTTATGTTTATCATCAACCTTGGTGGTTGAGCGCTCTTCAGTGTGTGCCGTTGCATCGTGGTCAAGAACCGCGTGTTTTTTGGCATGCTCTGTATTTTCATCTTTAACAGCTTCTTTGAAGCCTTTCACAGCACCGCCCAAATCTTTACCAGCATTTCTGAGTTTTGAGGTGCCAAACACGACAACGACAACGACCAATAGTATCAGCCAATGTGTAATAGAAAAACTACCCATAATGGTATCCTTGTGACCTAGTTTTGTGTCTTGGTTTTCAGTCTTTATATGCCTGCTTTTAGTTTGCAAAAAGGTCCAACTAGCAAACAAAAAGCATCGACATATAATGCGAGATAAAACAGAGCTATATTATAACCTGCACTTATTACAAATAGGTGAAAGCAACAATAATCCAATAAAATAGACGTTTATTTTTTATTTAGGCTTATCTAGCGGCTTTTTCATCGATACCGGATAACCCAAAACGTCTGCCTAGCTCATTTAACACAGCATCCGACTCTATATCAAACCATGCCAGCCCAACCAAGGTATGGAACCAGACATCGGCGACTTCATAGATCAGCTCATGACGCGCTTCATCGTAGCTTGCTTTGTCTGTACTCTCATCGCAGTTAGCAAAATCTTTGGCAGCGATGATGCTCTCTGTGCTCTCTTCACCGACTTTTTCTAATATCTTATTTAATCCTTTGGCATACAGACTGGCCACATAAGAGCTGTCGGCATCGGCTTGTTTGCGCTCTGCTAATACGCTATCAAGCTGCTGCAATACAGAGGTTTTATCGACTTGCGCTTGAGCTGTATCAGATTGTGCTTGGATGGTATCAGAGTCAGTATTCGCACCAGTGTTTTCAGTTTCATGAGTGTCGCTAGTAGAGTCATGAGAATGATAAATATCCGCAGGGTCTTTTAGTACTTTATCGACGGTTTGCCATTCAGGCGTTTGGCCTGATAAATCCAACCGCTGATAAAAGCAAGACTCACGTCCCGTATGGCAAGCAATACCGCCAGCCTGAGTGACGCTAAGCACAATCACATCTGCATCACAGTCTAGACGAATATCATGCACAGTTTGCGTATGACCTGATGACTCACCTTTATGCCACAGCTTGGCACGCGAGCGTGAAAAATAAACCGCTGTTTGTGTTTGTGCAGTGAGCTGTAATGCTTCTGCATTCATCCACGCCATCATCAAAATACGACCTGTCTGATGATCTTGAGCAATTGCAGGAATCAAACCATCATCATTAAAAGTTACGGCAGTCAGCCAAGCAGGTAAAGTCATAATGTATTTGTCGTCTTATAGGTAGAAAGTGAAAAAGAGTGATAAGCAATTATACTACTTATGATTAAAGCGGGGAGATTATCTGAAATGCTCTGCAATATGATGTCAACTAAATGCGCTATAGAGTGCAAGTATGCTAAATGACAGCATACTATTTATGACAAGCGATTCTACAGTCTAAATAAATGCGGATACAGCGCTTCTTTGATCGTGTTATCAAGCTTGGTCACTTTATTGAGGTTAAAGTCGTAACCTCTAAAATGCTGGCGCGCTTTTGCTACTATCTCGCCCGTGTGCATCCGAGCGACCTTTAGGATTATATTACCGCCATTATCATATATTGGCTCGACACCAACTTCAAATAACAATTCTTCTCGTACGCGGATACGGCTCACAATATCTAGCTGCAATTTATCAATAATTAAGCCTTGATGGTCTGCGTTGATTTCTTTGACACCTTTAGCGTATAGAAACCTTAGCCGTGCTTCGGACAATACCGCTGTCAGAGATTCGACTGTCATATGCTGTCCTGCGTCGGCTTCCGTATGACGTACACGCATCACTGTCTCAAAAACAAACAAGTCGTCGTCGAATACTAACTCTTGTTTTGACACACTGTCTCCTAGAGTGATGGCCAAAGATTGTTTTATTTGTCGCGCTATATGTTGGCAGCATTGTTATCGTTATAGCTATACATTACAGTCTAAGTATTCATGGTGAAAAAGCGGGTTTTAATAGTGTTTATATGAAGATATAGCTCAGTCTCTACTTAAGCACAGCTTAGGCTGACATTCAATCTATTTGGATAAAAATCAGCCGTTTTATTAAGGCTTTTAAGAGAGCTGCTATCGCTTATTTGATGCTGATTACTTGTCTATATTGTCTACTAAAACCTCGCCAAAACTTTACTTGGCAAAACAAGGCACTATCTGCTAAAATAGCGCCTCCCACCTCGAGGCAAATAGAGGTTTAGTGGTTATTTATATAACGATTATTCAGTATAACTATTTGACGACCAGGTTCTAAAACAGAAAAAGAGGCAAATCATCATGAAAGTTAAGATGAAAACCAGAAGCGGTGCAGCTAAACGCTTCAAAAAAACAGCGAATGGCTTCAAGCGTAAGCAAGCATTCAAAAGCCATATTTTGACCAAGAAATCAGCTAAGCGTATTCGCCAATTGCGTGGTCTTAAGTTGGTGCACAAGTCTGACGAAGCAGCAGTTCGTCGTATGTGCCCATACATTTAATAGCCTACCGTCATCTATCTTTGATTGAAAATATTTGACTTTGCAATCTGACAATGATGTTTGTTATTTAACGGCATCATCACTCGCTTAACAGTGATTAAAAAATCTTGGAGTAAATTATGGCCCGTGTAAAACGTGGTGTACAGGCAAATCGCCGTCACAAAAAAATCTTAAAGCGCGCAAAAGGCTACTACGGTGCCCGTTCACGTGTTTACCGCGTAGCGGTACAGGCAGTGACCAAAGCTGGTCAATATGCTTATCGTGACCGTCGCAACAAGAAACGTACTTTCCGTCGTCTTTGGATCGCACGTATCAATGCTGGTGCACGCTTAAACGGCTTAAGCTATAGCCGCTTCATCAATGGTATGAAAAAAGCAAACATCGCAATCGATCGTCGCGTTCTAGCAGACATCGCTATGCATGATGCAGCGACTTTCACAGCATTGGTCGAAAAAGCAAAAGCGGAATTGGCCTAAATATTAACCGTCCTTTAGGTATGATGCTTTTAAATAATTATTTATAAGCAATTGTCTAAATGGATAGGACTAATATTGATTAATAGTATGATATTAATAAAAGCTACCGCTGGTCGGTGGCTTTTTTTATATTAAATTATTTTAAGCGTGCTCTATATTGAACTTTTTCGAGCAAAAATACGCTTATTATCGTCTAAATATTCAAGCCATTCTTATAACCAGCCTTTATATCAATCTTTTATATAAACATAACTGGATAAATGGTTTGCAATATTTGGTCAAATCCCTACAATTAATAGTCCGTTCAAATCAGGAATAATGCGTCTTATGACTAACCCTGCTGCCACCAACGACTTGTCGGCGCTACCGACCTTGTCTTCAGAGCTCAATGAGCTTAACGAAGCTCAGCTTACCAAATTTGCAAATGCTGCTGAAGCTCTAATCCTACAAGTAACTGATGCGCGTACACTGCAAGATTTGCGTGTGCAATTGACTGGTAAAAAGAGTCCGTTAACGGGCTGGTCAAAGCAGATGGGCAAGCTCGATGCTGATGATAAAAAAACTTATGGCGGTTGGTTGCATCAAGTACGTAGCCGCATTCAGCAAGCACTGACAGACCAACAGCAACAACTAGAAGTCGCAGCACTTAATGCCAAGCTAGAAAGCGAAAGCATTGATATCACTTTGCCTGCTCGCGGTGGTCAAAAAGGTCATCTGCATCCAGTAACTATGATTACTCAGCGTATGCAGCAGTACTTTATTCAAGCGGGTTTCAATGTCGCAACCGGTCCTGAAGTCGAGAGCGACTACTATAATTTTGAAGCGTTGAATATCCCGTCGCACCATCCTGCGCGCGCGATGCATGATACATTCTATTTTGATGCGCATTATCTATTGCGTACGCATACCAGTCCTGTCCAGATTCGTACCATGGAAAAAAATGAGCCGCCGATTCGCATCATTTGCCCAGGTCGTGTTTATCGTAATGACTCAGACCAAACTCATTCGCCGATGTTTCATCAGCTAGAAGGCCTTATGGTCACCGAGTCGAGCACTTTTGCTGAGCTAAAGGGCTTAATCAGTGAGTTTCTAGAAGCGTTTTTTGCCAAAGAGCTGACCGTACGTTTCCGTCCGTCGTTTTTCCCATTCACTGAGCCGTCTGCAGAAGTGGATATCTTAGATGACAATGGCAAGTGGCTTGAAGTAATGGGCTGCGGCATGGTGCATCCACAAGTATTAACCAATTGCGGTATCGATAGCGATAAATACACTGGCTTTGCTTTTGGTATGGGTATCGAGCGCTTTGCGATGCTGTATTACGGTATTGATGACTTGCGCTTATTTTTCCAAAATGACGTGCGCTTCTTAAAGCAATTTGGCTAGAGTTTTCCTTATATCTATATAGTCAGTTTAAGTTATTTTAGATGCAAGGAAGGCGAGTGAAAGTGCTACAAATCGTAGACTGAGCGAGCCTGACGCTGTATCTAATTTATATAGGATTGACTATAGCAAGCGAATTCGCCAAGCTTTACTCCAACATCTTTATTATAAAATTCTGATCCGAGATATTTATGAAAATTAGCGAACAGTGGCTACGTCAGTGGGTAAACCCTACAAATACTAGCGAACAGTTAGCCGAACAGTTGACTATGGCAGGCCTTGAGATTGATGATCGCTATGCGGTTGCCCGTGCTTTTAGCGGTGTGGTTGTCGGTGAAGTCATCAGCGTTGAGCAGCATCCTGATGCAGATAAATTACGTGTTACTCAGGTAAATATCGGTGACGCTGAGCCATTACAAATTGTCTGCGGTGCTCCTAACGTGACCGTCGGCATGAAAGCACCGGTTGCTACCGTTGGTGCGGTATTGCCAAGCGATGATAAGAAAGGGTTTAAAATCAAAAAGAGTAAGCTACGCGGTGTTGCCTCAAACGGCATGCTATGCGGCGCTTCTGAAATTGATTTAGTCGATGATATAGATGGCTTGCTTGAGTTGCCTGAAGATGCACCAGTTGGTACAGATATCCGTGAATATTTAGGTTTAGATAATCAAATATTGGATATCTCTATTACCCCAAACCGTGGTGATTGCTTTAGCGTACGTGGTATTGCTCGTGAAATATCTGTCATCAACGACTTACCTGTACAAATGCCAGAAATCTCGGCCAATACCTTTGGCACTGCTGCAACGCCAGCCGTGACAGTCGATGCAAAGGAAGCGTGCCCTCGCTATCTGCTGCAGTCGATTAGTAATATTGACCGTAGCATCGATACTCCGAAATGGATGCAAGATGCGCTAGTACAGTCGGGCCTACGTTCACACAATTTCTTGGTCGATGTGACCAACTATGTATTGATGGAGTTGGGTCAACCGTTACATGCGTTTGACGCAGACATGATCGAAGGTGATATCGTTGTACGTTTGGCAAAGCCTGATGAAACCATTACTTTGCTGAATGAGCAAACCGTTACCTTGACGGGTGATGAGCTTGTGATTGCTGATGACAAAGGTGCCTTGGCACTGGCTGGTATCATGGGTGGTCAGCGTAGCAGTGTCACTGATAGCACTACCAATATCGTTGTAGAAAGCGCTTTCTTTAATCAACTCGCTATCGCTGCGCGCGCACGCCGTTTTGGGTTACATACGGACGCATCACAGCGTTTTGAGCGTGGCGTCGACTTTGAATTGCCAGCATTGGCGTTGGCACGAGCTTGTGATTTAATCACCAATATTACTGGCGGGGAAGCAGGTCAAATAGTCACGGCCGAAAACCTTGAGCATTTGCCAGCATGCGCACCGATTACATTGCCAATCGCGAAAGTTCGTGATGTCATTGGGGTTGATATTGAACCAACTGAGATGGTACGTATCTTGACCCAATTGGGTTTTGACGTAAAGCAGCAGAGCGATGCATTAGTTTGCAAGCCGCCATCTTATCGTTTTGATATGAGTATCCGCGAGGATTTAATCGAAGAGATTGCTCGTATCTATGGCTATGACAATATTCCAAGCGTCCTGCCACATTTGCAAGTAAGTATGGATTATGATGATACTGCAGATTTGACGCATGAGATGAAGCTATCATTAGTCGACAACGGCTATATGGAAGCGATTAGCTTTAGCTTTAGTGATGCAAAACTAGAAGCATTGCTTGATGACGAAGCGCTAGGGGAGGTATTGGCACTGGCAAATCCTATCTCCAGTGATTTGGCCGTTATGCGTCGTACTTTGCTATCGAGCCTACTGCCTTGCGTGCAATATAATTTAAATCGTCAGCAGCCGCGCGTACGTTTCTTTGAGACAGGTCTTAGCTTTGTTGGACAAAGCATTAGTGACTTAGTACAAACGCCAAGTATTGCTTTAGTCGCAGTTGGTGATATATGGAGCGAGCAAGCTTATCAAAACCGCGCCTTAGATTTTTATGACCTAAAGAATGATATTGAGCAGCTATTACCAGCGCAAATCGATAGCGCACGTATCCGCTATGAGCGTAGTACGCTTAGTTTCCTGCATCCAGGACAAAGCGCTGAGTTATACATCGATGATATATACGTTGGTTGGTTGGGTCAGTTGCACCCAAATACTGCTAAGCAGTTAGATCTGCCGACTACATGGGTCGCTCAATTGTCACTGGCACCACTATTGACGATTGCACGTGAGCAGCATACTATCAGGACACCAAGCAAGTTCCCACAAGTACGCCGCGATATTGCTATCTTGGTAGACAGTGACATCAGTTTGCAGACACTAGAGACAACGGTGCGAACTGCGGCAGGTAATATGCTGACTGATCTTTGGTTGTTTGATGTTTATCAAGGTGACAAAGTACCAGCAGGCCAGCGCTCACTAGCGTTTGCACTGATATGGCAAGACAGTACGCAAACGCTGTCTGATGAAGCCGTCAAGACTGCCACAGATAAAGTGGTACAAGCGCTAACTGACCAGCATTCTGTACAGCTGCGCGACAGCTAACATTTAGTAAGTATTATACCCAATGCTCTGTAGTCTTTTTACCATGAGGCTACGGAGCATTGCTATTCATAGAATAAGTTAAGTGGTTATTAATAAAGGATTTTAATGAAGACTTTGTTAAAAAACGGTCAAAAAACCTTTATAATAGCTAGCCTTAACCCTCATACCGCTAAACCATGATATTCGACATCACGACATAGCATAGGAGTCGTACTGTGAGCACCTTAACCAAATCTGACATGATTGAGCATTTGATGAGTCACCTAAACCTAACACGCCAAGAAGGTCGTTGTCTGGTGGAGAACTTTTTTGATGAGCTGTCAGAGAGTTTGATTGATGGCAAAGAGGTCAAGCTTTCAGGCTTTGGCAACTTTGAGCTTAAAGATAAAAACAGCCGTCCAGGCCGTAACCCGAAAACAGGGGAGCCTGTTGCAGTATCCGCGCGCCGTGTGGTTACTTTTAAAACAGGGCAGAAATTTCGTCAGAAGGTTGACGAGCGTTTGTTTGATAGCTAATACCTAGTTTGGCACTGCGCTGAACGATAGTGTGTCTGTTTTATCGTGAAATTATAAGAATGCTAGTGCGTATTTGCACTTAGTTATTTTTGCGTACATCTATATATTTCGATATTGCAGCATGCATCGTATATTAGAGTTATCTATAAAGTAGAGTCCTAATAAGATCGTAAATGATAGACATAAAAAAAGAGAGCATAGGCTCTCTTTTTTTTACTACAGTTTATCTATTGTATGAACAATAAATTACTGAGCTTCTTCAACTACTACTTCGTCAGAAGCTTCAACAGCAGCAGTATCAGTTTCGCTAGCTACGTCTACGCTAGTGGTGTCGCCGTCTACAGGAACTTCAGCGTCCATTTCGTCAGTAGCAGTTGCTTCTTGAGCATCAGCGATGTCAGCTTCAGCGCCAGCAACAGCAGCGTCAGCATCAGCAGTCATTTCGCCTTCAGCAGCAGCTTCGTTTAGCTCTTCAGAAGCGTCTTGCACTTCTTCTTGCGCGTCAGATAAATCTTCAGCAGCGTTTTCTTTGCTGCTATCACAGGCAGTAAGGCCCATAGTTGCAGTCATGATACCAGCTAGAGCAAGTAATTTAAGTTTCATATGGTTTTCTCCGGAAAAATGAAATGAGCAGTAGCAGCAACAAAGGTCGAAATCCGAGATTTCTCAGAATTCAACTAGTCTTAGTCACAGCTACTCAGCTTCCACGCATTCTATAGGTTTTCTAAGTAAATAGAAATAGCCTGTACAATTAAGTAACAATAAAATTTAAAATAATATTTTACTTTCTCTATCCGATATACTTTTTAATACAAGAAGCTAGATTAATCGACGTATAATCAAAGACATGAGAAGGATGGAGAGCTTTTCTGGTTCCTGTTTCTTGTCTAAAATTGTCGATATTAGCCTCGTTTGTATGGGTAAGAATTGAATTAAGTAGTCCGATTATCGTCTTATATTACATAAATTATAGTTAAGTTAGCAATTTTATAGGTTTCTACTTGCTTTTAGGATAGTAGACTAGGCCATAGCGCAAATTGACTGGCTAAATAATATATAACATAAGCAATTATTAACAGAAGTAGTGACTAATAGAAATAATGAATCAATCTATATTTGAGGAATAGAATTATGAAATGGCAAGGTAGACGAGGTAGCTCAAATGTGCGCTCTAGCACAGGTGGCGGTAAGATGATTGGTGGCGGTATTGGGGGTATTATTATCGCTGGTATTTTATGGTTGGTATTTGGGGTAAACCCAATGACCGCATTACAGACAGGACAGGCGGTCACAGGTGGTGGTAGTGAGTCATCTACTGAGCTGGCAACCAGCACAGACCGAGACACGCAATTCGTAAAAGTTGTACTGGCAGATACAGAAGAAGTCTGGCATCAAATCTTTAATGAGGCTGGTAGCACTTATCAAGAGCCGTCATTGATTTTGTTTAATGGTCAGGTCAGCTCAGCATGTGGTAGTGCTAGCTCTGCAACAGGTCCATTTTATTGTCCAGGGGATCAGACTGTCTATTTGGATACGTCATTCTTTGTAGAGATGCGTCAGAATCTTGGTATTTCAGGCGATCAGCAAGGCTCTGGTGGTGAAGAGAACCAAGGCAAGGCTGGCGATTTTGCACAGGCCTACGTGATAGCACATGAGGTAGGTCATCATGTACAGACGCTATTGGGCATTAGCCAACAGGTCAATGAAGCTCGTCAGCAAGTGACCCAAGCACAGTCCAATAAGCTATCAGTATTGCAAGAGTTGCAAGCGGATTGTTTTGCTGGTGTATGGGCTCAGCGCAATCAAGAGCGCGTACAGTTTTTAGAAGCTGGTGATATTGATGAAGCGGTGAATGCGGCTAGTCAAATTGGAGATGATCGTCTAGCGAAAGCGAGTGGTGGTGCAGTAGTACCCGATAACTTTACTCATGGTACCAGTCAACAACGTGTCGAATGGTTCACCCGTGGTCTAGAAAGCGGTAACGTACAATCTTGCGATACGTTCAGCGGTGCACTTTAATGGCCATACATATTAGTAGTCATGTATTTTACTAATGATATATTTCTAATACTGATATTTTTTATTATAAATCTAGCGCATGGACTTATAGTAAAAATTAAGACATAAAAAAGCCTGCAACGAATTGCAGGCTTTTTTATCATCTTTTATCTGATATCACTTAACCAATTGTCAAATAACATCAGCGTAGAGAGATTTAGTTGTTATCAAGAACATAACCACCAGCACCGCCAATCGCTGCACCAGCCAATGCGCCACGAGCGATATCTTTGCTGTCGCCTTTACTTTTAATAAGAGCACCAGCTGCTGCGCCAGCAGTAGCACCTTTAGCTGTGTTGCTCATACCGCTATAAGAGTTACAACCAGTCATAATTAGTGCTGAGCTAGTAATTGCAGTCATTGCGATCGTTTTAGCAAATTTCATATTATCACCTATTAAGTCATCAAGTTTAAAATACAATACCTTCAAAATACTGTATCCATGATATTTTCAAGTATATTCCTACTGTCTGTCATAATAGTCGGTTACTAATAATATAGTCGTAGTAAAAACGCTAAACTTTGCAAACGAGATGTAAGCGATGTTGCCGTACTGTATCATCAGTAGTGCTTGTGAATGACAGAGCAGCATAGTTTAATTGGTTTAACTATTAATATTTTGATGCTGTCATAAAAAAGACTACCTATAGGTAGTCTTAATATCAAATCGAAGCTGAATATGTCTAGCAAGTTAACTAGAAATTAATTTTGTGATTTACGCTTCATTTGCTCGAAGAATTCATCATTGGTTTTCGCTTCTTTTAGGCGATCCAACAAGAACTCAGTGGCTTGTACGCCATCCATCGGTTGAAGTAGTTTACGTAAAATCCATACTTTACGCAGTTTGTCTTCGTCCAATAGACGCTCTTCGCGGCGTGTACCAGATTTTTTGATATTAATCGCAGGGAATACACGTTTTTCAGCCAAGTCACGCTCAAGCGTAATTTCTTGGTTACCCGTTCCCTTAAACTCTTCAAAAATAACGCTATCCATCTTACTACCAGTATCAATCAATGCACTGGCAATAATGGTCAAACTACCACCTTCTTCAACGTTACGCGCCGCACCAAAGAAGCGTTTTGGACGTTCTAGGGCATTGGCATCCAGTCCACCGGTCAATACTTTACCTGACGATGGGATGACCGTATTATAAGCACGTGCTAGACGCGTAATTGAATCAAGTAAAATTACCACGTCTTGCTTATGCTCGACCAAACGCTTGGCTTTTTCGATGACCATTTCAGCGACTTGTACGTGACGCTGTGGCGGCTCGTCAAAAGTAGAGGCGACCACTTCACCGCGTACCGTACGTACCATCTCGGTGACTTCTTCTGGACGCTCATCAATCAATAGTACGATCAAATAGCATTCAGGGTTATTACGAGTGATTGATTGTGCAATGGTTTGTAGCAACATCGTTTTACCCGCTTTTGGCGGTGCGACGATGATAGAGCGCTGACCTTTACCAATCGGAGCGATTAGATCGATGATACGACCAGTCAAATCTTCAGTGGTTCCGTTACCAAGCTCAAGCTTTAAATGCTCAGTTGGGAATAGGGGTGTCAGGTTCTCAAAGATAAGCTTATGACGTGAGCGATCTGGCGTATCAAAGTTGATCTCGCCAACTTTTAATAATGCAAAATAACGCTCAGAATCTTTTGGTGGACGAATCGTACCAGCGATACTGTCACCAGTTTTTAGACTGAAACGGCGAATCTGGCTTGGGCTGACATAAATATCATCAGGACCGGCTAAATATGAGCCTTCTGATGAGCGCAAAAATCCAAAACCATCAGGAAGAACCTCAAGTACGCCGTCACCATAAATGGCTTCACCGTTACGCGCATGGGTTTTTAGAATAGCAAAGATAATGTCCTGTTTACGGCTACGCGCCATATTATCAAGACCCATTTCTTTGGCGATAGCCAATAGCTCAGCGATTGATTTTTTCTTTAATTCAGTAAGATTCATAGATAGGTCATTAGCAATTGATCAGATGAGAGATGCCATTAGCAGCACAAGTCACGACAGTGATTAAAATAACGGTAATATGATGATATGGGTGTGTGCACAGCGCTGTAGTTTATGTAGTTTTGGTTTTATATGTCTGCTTATGTACGCATTGCCATCATTGGAGGCAAGGTAATAAGAAATAAGGATAAAAAAGGCTACATAAGAGTCTGCGTCAAAAACTCAATATCAGTAATTGCGTTTAGTCATTTTGTTCAGCAATGGTGTTTATAATGACGATTGTGTTTTTGTTGATAAACACGAGGAGAATAGCGACAAGATACTTAGGAAAACAGTTGGTTTTCTCTTGTCAGCAGACTATACGGTCTTCACAATAGCGTTGTCAATAAATTTTGCCAAAAAAGTCATATTATCGAGTTTTTTGCACAAAAAACAAGCAAAAAAGCCACTATCTTGGTTAGATAATGGCTTTCTTGGTTATTCTATTTTACCGGCTCAAGATAGTCTAGAACTGGCAAATTTAACTTATAAATGCTTGTCTAGTACTTTAGCCAATTCAGCTTTTGGCTGTAGGCCCATTACTGAGTCAACTTTTTCGCCATCTTTGAATACAAATAGTGTTGGGATGTTACGAATACCGAAACGGCTAGCCGCTTGTGGGTTGTTGTCTACGTCTACTTTGACGATTTTAACTTTACCTTGGTACTCAGTCGCTAGATCTTCTAAAATAGGAGCGATGGCTTTACAAGGACCACACCATGGTGCCCAGAAGTCTACTAATACAGGTACGTCTGATTGTAGAACGTCTTGATCAAAGTCTGTGTCGGTAGTATGTACAATAAGGTCTGACATAATTTTATCTCTCTTGTTTTATTACTTCTATCACCACTCATCAACCTATATATTGGTTTAATAATAAATCAGTTGGTGGTCAAAGAATTGTTTAGAAGGGGTGAAAATGTGCCATTATATTAACATGTTTGCTCTAATTTGACAGATACAGGCTGGTTAAATTGTTTAACAACTAGTATTAGCACAATAAATCGAAACGGTGCAGTACAAGAGTGTCTAATCTGTTATTTAATACGATTGTCCTTATCAAAGTATGTATCTCAGTGCGATATAAGTCGTATTTTATATCTCGTTTATATAGTAGTTATTGATTAGTAGCTAGTGATTAGCAGCTAGCGATATTAATAACGTTAAAAATCAGTCGAAGTTTTGACCTTTTGTCCAAATAATCATTGTTCATAAAATGGCTATCGTGCCAAATATAGCTATCGTGTCCAAAAGATTAGCCACCAAAAATCCTTATCTTAAAACCAATTTATATAAGTAGTTAAATTTATGCCTTTTACCGATGAAGAAGTTAATGCCCTCAATGCCCAAGAGAGCGCTTATCCGCTTGAGTTTTTTAAAAATTTTGCACAAGAGATTACGGTTTACGAAGACGATGATATTTGGGTAGTTGATAAACCTGCAGGCCTATTAAGCGTCGATGGTAAAACACTCAAAGTCAGTCTGCTTGCTCGTCTTGAGCGTGCCAATCCAGCCGTCAAGTTGATTCACCGCTTAGATATGGACACGTCGGGACTGCTTATTTTTGCAAAAAATGCAGCAGCGCAAACCAATATCAGTAAGCAATTCATCGAGCGTTTACCGCAAAAGAAATACCAAGCGCGTGTCTTTGGTGAGTGGGAGCAGGTCGGAGCAACTGGTGAGATATCCGTGCCAGTGCGTTATGAGCCAAGTACCAAACCGCGCCATATCGTCGATCATGACTGGTCAAAGCATGCGCTAACCTTATATGAAGTTGTGGCTCACGAAACCTGTAATGGCGAGGCAGTCACTCGGGTCATGCTAAAGCCAGTCACTGGTCGCAGCCATCAGCTACGCGTACATATGGTGCATGTCGATCATGTGATGATTGGCGATCCGATTTATGCTGAAGGTGCCGCACTAGAGATAGCACCAAGGCTCAACTTACATGCACAGCAATTGCGTTTAAAGCATCCAGTACTGGGTGCTTGGATGGACTGGGAAAGTCCCTGCCCATTTTAAGAGTTAGATTTTACCGCTTGCTGTCAATAGATGCGATAAACGGCTCTAAAGCCAGCTATAAAATGCCAGTCATGCAAATACAAGGATGGAAGTATGCTTGATATCACCACGATCAAACAGGCCATTAAAAACCGCCTTAAAGGTAAAAAGTCAAAGACGGATAAAGTAGCCGACTATGAAGTATTGATCATCGGTGCGGGTATTGCAGGTATTGGCATGGCTTGCCGTTTACAGCAACAGCAGCATAAAGGCCTATTCGGTCATAAAGCCCCAAAAAAGCAAAAGCAGGTAAAACCGACTAATAAGCAAAAACTTCCACAGCGCTTTGCTATCTTAGAAAAGCGTGCTGATTTGGGTGGTACATGGGATTTATTTACCTATCCCGGGATTCGCTCTGACTCTGACGCCTTGACCTTTGGCTATAACTTTAGGCCGTGGCTTGATTATAGAATGCTTGCAGCAGGCGATGATATCAAACGCTATATCGCTGATACGGCAAACGAGTTTGGGGTGACCGAACATATCCACTATCAGCATGAAGTTCAGCAGATATCATGGTCTAGTGATGATCAACAGTGGTCAGCAACTATTAAAAACCATGCAAGCGGTGAGAGGTTTGTTAAGACTGCTAAGTTTATCGTAGGTGCCACTGGTTATTATGATTATGAGCAAGGCTATCGTCCTCATTTTGACGGAGAGGAGGGTTTTCACGGTCAAATCGTCCATCCACAGCACTGGAATAATCTAGACTATGATGATAAAAAAGTCGTCGTTATTGGTAGTGGTGCCACGGCGATGACGTTGTTACCTGCGCTAGTAGATAAGGACAGTAATCAGTGTGCGCGTCATGTCACGATGCTACAGCGTACGCCGACCTATGTGGCGAGCGTGCCGGGCGATGACTATGCTATTGACTGGCTATCTGGCAAGTTTTCTCCTTTATCAAAAGAGCAAGCTTATACGCTACTGCGTGCGCGCAATGTGTTGAGACAACAAGGCCTGTACAAAGTTGCGACTCATGCACCCAAGGTGATGAAGGCAATCTTAAGAAGTGGGGTGAAAAAAGAGCTGAAAGGTAGCGGCGTTGATAGCAACCATTTTATGCCTGACTATAATCCGTGGGATCAACGAGTATGCGCGGTACCTGACGGTGATTTATTCAAAGCCCTGCAGGACAAACGTGCAACAGTAGTGACCGATCAAATCAGTCACTTTACGGCAACGGGAATTATGCTGCAATCTGGTCAGCACCTCGACGCTGATATCATCGTTACCGCGACTGGTTTAAAACTACAGATGCTAGGCGGGGCTGCGGTATATATCGATGGTCAAGCTGTCGATATTGGCACGCGTATGACCTACAAAGCGGTCATGATAGAAGGCATACCTAATCTGGCGGCACTGTTTGGCTATACCAATGCCTCGTGGACACTAAAAATCGATTTGGCCTGTCAGTATGTAGTGAGGCTGTTGGGGTATATGCATGAAAACCGTTATCAAGTCGCCATGCCACAAGCACAGACTGACGATATGACAGCCTGTGCTCAAGCAGATACCGTGATGGGTTCGCTATCGTCTGGTTATGTCAGACGCGGCAAAGACGAGCTACCTAAGCAAGGCGATCGCTATCCTTGGTTCGTGACCAACAACTATCTAAGCGATCGAATCATGCTTAAGTATCGCAAGATAAAAGACGACTGGTTACGATTTAGTCGTTAGCGTTTTGGTAATTACTGATGATGGTTGTCGATGAAGTCAGCGACTTGCTTGCTTAACATCTGCCACAAGGTCTCTTGGGCGCTTTTGCTGCCCCATGCATTGTGCGGACTAAAGATAACACGCGGATGGTCGCTCATACTGAGGAGCGGCTCATCTTCAGCGATCGGTTCTTGTTCAAACACATCACTAGCATAGCCGATAATTTGCTCATTATTAACCGCGTCAGTTAATGCTTGGCTATCAACGATGCCGCCACGGGCGACGTTGACGATTAGCGGATGTTTAACCATTTTCGCCAGAGTATCTTTGTTAATAAGATGCTCAGTTTGTTCATTCAATGGACAGTGCAGACTGATCACATCCGCACGCGCTAATACTTCATCAAACGCGGTATAGTCGTCGCTGCGCGGTTCGCGTCCTTGGTGCTCTGCCCACAGTACGGTCATGCCAAAGGCACGAGCGATCTCGGTCACCCGCTTGCCAATGGTGCCAATACCAATGATACCCAACGTCTTATCTTCCAAATCTATCAGCGGAATATCCAGTAGACAAAAATCTCCTTTTGCTTGCCATGTACCATCATTAACTTTTTGATGGTAGTGGATGCCTGCGCGCATTGCATTTAACATGAGCATAAATGTATGCTCGGGCACGCTTTTGACCGCATAACCAGCGACATTGAACAGCGCAACACCGTGCTTATCGCAAGCCTCTTGATCGACGTTGTTCATGCCAGTGGCGGTCAGTTGGATCAGCTTAAGTTTCGGTAGTTGTTCTATCACTTCAGCACCGATTTGCACTTTATTGGTGATAATAATGTCAGCATCTTTGCAGCGCTCAATGATGACAGCCGTGTCTTTTGGCGTGTCGTTATAAGCGATGTAATCGCTCACACCTATTGGCGCTGGCAGGTCAATACCTTCAGAAAACGTACCTTTATCTAAAAAAACAGCTTGCATGGCTAGTCCTTACTTATTGTTGTCTTATAGATAGTTAGCGAATAAATTACTATCGCATGATTTCTTATCGGCTTAATGTAGCACGTTGGTATTTTTAGTCAAAAACGAATTGGCCAAATATCGATCGAATAGATATAAGCTGCTGATGAAATAGGATAATCTGTATTATTTAACAATCGTGTATTTGTCTGACATAGTATCGATTAAATAGCTTATAAAATCATAGCTATCGCAAGCTGCCTCTTGAAAAGTCAACTTAACGCACTCATCTACCTGCTAACGTTATATAATGGTTGGGCTTAACGATTGGCTTGATTGGTGTTGTGGCACTTCTTCTATGTCTTTTTGACATTTTATGGTGTGAACAACCTTATTTAGCTATAGTTAGCCGCCATTGCTGTTTTTCTAAGCTATCTATTTAATTTCTTACTACCTGAGTACAAAAGACATCGCCTTATGACTATCTCTATTGCTTCATTGCACAGTACTGAATTCGCCGTTGGTCAACGTTATTTATCTGATACGGAGTCTGAGCTTGGCTTAGGTGTGGTCATCGATGTTGACGACCGATGTGTGCATATTCTATTTCCGCAAAGTGAAGAGACACGCGTCTACGCCAAAAACTCTGCGCCATTATCGCGCGTGGTGTTTAAGGTGGGCGATAGCATCTACGATCAAGATGGCAAAAGCTATACGGTCAATGCCGTTGATGAAGTAATGGGCGTACTGAAATATGGCGTCGATGAGCACGAGCGCGGCATCATGGAAACCCGCCTTGCTGCCAATATCACGTTGGCCAAGCCGCTTGAGCGTTTGCTTGCTGGCCGTATTGAACGTGGTGACTGGTATGAGCTGCGCCAAGATATCTTGCGCATGCAGTCAGCGCTGGCAGGTCATCCACTAAAAGGCCTAATGGGTGCACGTGTCGATATCATCGAGCATCAGCTATATATCGCACATGAAGTCGGCAAGCGTATCGCACCGCGTGTACTACTGGCTGATGAGGTTGGCCTTGGTAAAACCATCGAAGCGGGCATGATTATTCATCAGCAGTTGCTAACAGGCAAAGCTGAGCGTGTGTTGATTTTAGTGCCAGATAGTTTGCAGTATCAATGGATGATTGAGCTGCGTCGTCGTTTTAACCTAAACTTTGCCTTGTTTGATCTAGTGCGTACTGCGGCTATTAAAGAGCACGACCCTGAACAAAACGTCTTTGCCACTGAGCAATGCATCATTGGTGGTATGGATCTGTTACTCGATCACCCAGACTTATATGACCAAGCGATGGATGCAGGGTTTGATTTATTAGTCGTTGATGAGGCGCATCATCTGCATTGGGATGAAGCACAGGGCGGCAATGATAAGTATGACCTGATTGCAGATTTCGCCGAAGAAACGCCAGGCGTGATGCTATTGACAGCAACGCCAGAGCAGCTCGGTGCTCAGAGCCACTTTGCTCGTCTGCGTCTGCTTGATCCAGATCGTTTTGATGATTTGGATGAGTTTATCGATGGTCAAGAAGCTTTTGCAGAGACAGCAGCAGTTGCTGGCGTCTTAATAGAAGAAAAGCCACTGAATGAAGGCCAAATTGCTGCTTTAAGTAGCTTGCTAGATATTAGTATTGAAGAGCTATCTTCAATCAATGAAGATGAAAAACTACGAACGCATGCGCTAAACGAGCTACTAGATCGTCATGGTACAGGTCGTATTTTGTTCCGTAATACGCGTGAGAGTGTCAAAGGATTCTATGGGCGTAGTAGCCAACCATATCCATTGCCATTACCTGAAGCATGGAAAGACAGCTATCAAACCAATGGTAAGTTGCGTGAGCAGCTATGGGGCGAAGAAAACCAACCAGATGGTGGCTGGCTAGAAGATGATCCACGTGTTTCTTGGTTGATTGATATTTTACGCGGTGAGCTTAAGCATCAAAAAGTGCTATTAATCGCTCGTAGTGGTGCGACGGTAGAGAGTTTAGAAGCAGTATTGCGTCTGCATGCGGGCATCAAAACAGCTATCTTTACTGAACAGATGACTTTGCTTGAGCGTGACCAAGCGGCCGCATTCTTTGCAGATAGTGAAGGTGCGCAGATACTATTGTGTTCAGAGATTGGTTCAGAAGGTCGTAACTTCCAGTTTGCAAGCCAGTTGATACTATGGGATCTACCTGCTAACCCAGATACCTTAGAGCAGCGTATCGGCCGTCTAGATCGTATTGGTCAGACGCAGCAAATCATGCTACATGTGCCTTATGTACAGGGTACAGCGCAAGAGCGTCTGTATCAATGGTATAACGATGCGCTGAATATGTTCAATCAGATATCGCCAACTGCCCAAAGTGTACAAGAGCAATATATCCAAGAGCTTAAGCCAATGCTTGAGGGTGCTGATACCGCTGAAAATAATGTCATCTTGCAAGACATCATTGACGAGGCGCTACAGACACGTTTAGGACTAGAAGCACAGCTACAAGCTGGTCGTGACCGTCTGCTAGAATATAACTCATGCCGTCCACGTGTCGCAGGGCGTATCGCCGATGCTATGCGTGACTTTGATGGTAACAATTTGCTGCCGCATTTCATTGAGCGTTTCTTTGCGTCTGCTAATATCGATCACAACATTCAACGTGATGGCTCGTGGGTGATTGCACCTATCGATAGCACCGAGATCAGTGACTATATCGATGGCTTGCCGCTTGGTGATGAAGACGGTATGACGTTGACCTTCGAGCGTGAGCAAGCACTTCAGCGTGAAGATATCGAATTCATCACTCACGAGCATCCATTGATGCGTGCGATTTATGAGCTAGCCAGCACTAGCACCTTTGGTAATACGACAGTTGCTATGCTAAAAAGTGCCGCTGTTCCGCAAGGTATGGTGCTGCTAGAGGTGAATTTCCGTGTTGAAGCGATTGCGCCAAAAGTACTCAATCTGCCAGCGACTTTGTCCACACAAAATATCCGTGTCTTTATCAGTGAGCAGGGCAGTGATTTATCGGCTCGTATCAGTGCTGAGATGATTATGCCGCATGTTGAGCGATTGGATAAAAACCGTGCCCGCCAAGTCATTAAAGTACGCGGCGATGTGATTGAACAGCGTTATTACGAAGCTGAAGACATTGCTCGTCAGCAGATCGCTGAGATTGGTGAGCAAGCAAGTAGCCGCTTTAGCCAGCAGTGGTCACGCGAAATTAAGCGTCTAAAACATCTACAAACGATCAATCCAAACGTACGTCCTGAAGAGATTGAGCGTTTAGAGCAGCTCAAAGCTCAAGGTGAGCAAGCACTTGGTAACTTGTCATTAGTACCGGACTCTATTCGCGTACTCGTAGCAGTTAAGCCATAAACATCGGCGTATTTGTCAAAAACGAGGTGTTATTATACATCTCGTTTTTTTATGGTTGAGATTGCTTGCTTTGCTCTTTAGTTGCGATGTGTCTGGCAAAAACAGCTAAGTAATACTTATGAGTAAGCCGACAGTAACTAGTCAAAGCCACCAATATTGGGTAAGATGTTTACCTTTTCTATAGAAAATAAATATTCGGTGATAACATCGCTAACGATGTCTGTATGTTTATTTTAAGGTCTCCTTCGACAGATCTTAACAAGTGATCTCGCATTATTTTACATTCAAATATGATGGCTATATGGCATCAATATCATCAGATGCTGAGCGTTTTTGATAAAAATAAGGAAACATATCGTCATGTCCGATAATCTACAACTGATTGATGAGCTGCTGGCTACTATCGCGCTTATTGAAGTTACCCCTGATGTGTTTGAGGGTAAAAGCCATGACTATGTGGGCAGTCGTATATTTGGTGGGCAAGTGCTCGCTCAAGCAATTATGGCAGCGGCTCATACATTAGATAAAGACAAACCTTGTCACTCACTGCATGGATATTTTTTGCGTGGTGGCGATATCAACCAACCAGTGATATACCAAGTCCGTCGATTGCGTGATGGTCGTAGCTTGTCTGCACGTGAAGTCACGGCTATTCAGTACAAAGAAGTACGTGGTAAGCCGCCTGTTGAACAAGTAATATTTTCAATGATTGCCTCGTTTTCACCGATGGAAGATGGGCTTGAGTATCAAGAAGACATGCCTGTCTATCCACCGCCAGAAGACTTGCTAACAGAGCAAGATCTAAAAGAAGAGAATGTCGGAAAAGTGCCAGAAGCACTAAAGGCAAGATTTATGCGCCGCCGTCATGTCGAGATTAAGCCAGTAAAGCCGCGTAATCCGATTAGCCCAGAACCAATGAAACCTAAGCAAGCAAACTGGCTACGCATTCGCGAATTGGGCAATCAGCCAGTGGCTATTCAGCAAGCACTATTGGCATTTTCGTCTGACTTTTATTTGGTTGGCACAGGGCTAATGTCACATGGTGTTAGCTTTATGACCAGTGGTCTACAAGCTGCCAGTATCGATCACTCGATGCATTTCCATCGTGATTTTGATTTGAATAAATGGATGCTTTATGACATGTGGAGCGATACCACGTCTAATGCGAAAGGCTTGAATCATGGTCAGTTTTGGCAAGATGGCAAGCTGGTCGCCACCGTGCAACAAGAAGGCCTGATGCGTTTGCGTGTGCCAAAGTCTTAGGGTGCTTTAGACCCAGTTATCTTTATATTGTCATTATAAAAAAGCGACCCAATATTAATAATGAGTCGCTTTTTTTTATTCCAATTTCTTACTCTAAGATCTTAACCATCGCGCGAGGTAGCCCTAGGCTGTCTTGCGCTTTTTGTTCGGTCAACCACTTAAAGTCAATTTCAGCCGCTGCTAATTTCTGATTTAACTCAGTTACCTGCGTCGCGTCGATCGTCAATTTACGCGGGGTCAAATACCAGTGAAAATGCGTCAGCGAATGCTTGATAGGGGCGTCATCGAGCAAGGTATTGCTAACTGATTTTGCCACCAGTTCATTTTTTATCAGCCACTCATTGATAATCTGCTCAGCAGTGGTAAATTCTGCCTCATATACTTTTTCATTACTGCGGACATCATTTGGCACATTCGATGGTTTGTCATCGTTAGCTTCTACTTTCTTCGCAGTGCTACCACTCGTTTTACCGTCAACTTTTTCCACAAACTGTAATGGCAAACTCCATAATCCACCCCAGATGCCGTTGTCAGGGCGTTGTAGCCATAGTATGTCACCATCTACACTTTCGATTAGCAGTGCATCACTGAATTTACTAGGTTTGGGCTGTTTTTTTGCTTTGACGGGATAATCAGTCTCGCGCCCTTGCGCATGGGCTAGGCAGTCTTCTTTTAATGGACATAATAGACAAGCAGGTTTGCTACGCGTACATAACGTCGCACCCATATCCATCATGGCTTGCGCAAACAATCCTGAGTTCTCTGTCGGTGTCAGTCGCTCTGCTAATGCCCATAGCTCTTTGGTGGTAGCAGATTTGGTGATATCGCCGTCAATTGCCGCCCAACGTGTCAGCACTCGTTTGACATTACCATCGCAGATGACGCCATAATGATGCAATCCCATCGCCATAATCGCGCCAGCAGTTGATGGCCCAACGCCCGAAATCGCTTCCCATCCTGCTAGCGTCTGCGGAAACTCGCCCGTTTCATCGATTACCTCAACCAACTGTTTAGCACCTTTATGCAAATTACGTGCGCGTGCATAATAGCCAAGTCCTGCCCAATGCTCCGCTACGGTATCCCATTCTGCTGCGGCTAAATCCTGCACGGTCGGAAACGACGCCATAAAACGCGCAAAGTAAGGTAATACAGTGATCACCTGCGTTTGCTGAAGCATGACTTCTGATAACCAAACGATATAAGGATTGGGCGTATCGGTCTGGTGCTGTTGCCAAGGTAAGTCATGGCGACCGTTTTCGGCAAACCAGTCGAGTAGGCGCGGGGCAAAGGAGTTTAGAGCAGTAGATGACTGAGAAGATTGAGTAGGCAAGAGTATTCCTTGTAAGTTGAACAGGGATATATAGGATTTGGATTTATAGTTGGCAAGCGAGAAGGTAAATAGATAAAATTATTTACCAATATATGAGGCTTAATTGTTTATAAATAAAGGGGATAGATAGTATCACTATAGAGAAGTACGAGTTTATCGATAAACACTGTCTAAAGTCTCACCCGATTTATTTTTCCACTCAATCCATCCGTTGGTCGAACGTCCTGATACTAGAGCACTGGCTCCACTGGGTGTTTTAAATAAATGGTTTTCAGTGAGTTTATAGCTTTTATCGTTTACGGCTACGAGTTTGCCGCTACTGAGCAGACTCTCTTTTAATTTAGTCACGAATGGCGGAGCTGATGACGTTTGTGTTTGCCGTATTAGAGAACCTGCTAATATTACAAAGCCATCGTCGTCATAGTATCCTTTAGCATCACCACCTTTTATCTTGTAGTAAAACAGAGCTGGAATAGGTTTCGTTGGAGCTTCATCGATTATTTGAGCAACTTTAGCAATGGTGGAATCAGTCGTTTTGTTTTCATAAGTCTTGTTGGTATGAAGGCTATCATGAATAGCCAAGGACTCGAAAATAGGCTGTCCTAAAGTGGATAGTAAAACATCAAGAGTGTGGAATAATTCCTCGCAATCAGCCTTTAATGGGTCAGGTGTATGCGGTTTATTACCATTATTTCCATTTTTTAGTTCGTAACGTCCCACCTCTATAGCAGTTGCGATAGCCTTATGTTCCATATATAGCGCATGGGTTTGCGTCATGGAGTTATTAGTTGAGAGCATGACAAAAGCCCGTGTCCAGAACTCTTTGTCATCGTGTTGGTTAAGACGTCTTTTAAGATCACCAGTTTGTCCAACATAGAGTAACGGCTTCTCTACACTATCGGTATCACCAATCAAAAAATACAAACCAACTTGATTGGCATCGGCCATCGCAAAAAAATCGTCAATGTGGATACGGGGAATTTCAATCAATCTTACTGTGCGCGTAGTCATCTCTGCCAAACGCAACCCACGAGGGTTACCTTTTGGCAGATAAATTTGAATGGTTTTAGCCGATGGTATTAATGGATTCATAGTAACTTATATTATTGGAGAATCTACTTACGATTCTTCCGCGTTTTTAGACGACGTAAGCGTTTTTCTTCCTCTTTCGCTTTTTTCTTCTCTTCAGCAGCGAGTCGTTGTTCAGCGACGACGATTTCTTCCGCTTCAGTCATCGCTGGTGTTTCTAGCGTGATGCGACCAATTTTCGCACTACGCAATTCGTTAATGAGAATCTCAGACATACGGTACGTATCGACTTGGTTGCCCGCGCGTACACAGCCGCGATTACGTCCAGCCACTTCAAAAAACTCCCAATCAGTCTTTGGCAGCTCTTCAATTTTATAGCGGGTTTTTAGCAGCTCAGGATAGGCTTGCATTAGGTACTCAGCGGTATAGCTTGCCACATCAGCGAAGTCAAAAGCCGTATCACGAATACCGCCTGTCGCTGCTAAACGATAGCCTGAGTTTTCGTTTTCGACTTTTGGCCATAGCATACCAGGTGTGTCATAGAGCATGATGTCATCGTCGAGCTTAATCAGTTGTTGTGACTTGGTCACGGCTGGCTCGTCGCCTGTCTTTGCCACAGCGCGTCCTGCTAGCGTATTGATCAGCGTTGATTTACCAACGTTTGGAATACCCATAATCATTGCTTTGATTTGACGACCAGTCCCGACTTTATTGGGTACTAGATGCTTACAGATGGCGATGATACGTTTTACATCATTGGCTTTTTCAGTATCGCAAGCGATGGCTTTGACCCCATCTTGCTGCTCGAGATAATCCATCCATGCTTGAGTCAACTCAGGATCGGCAAGGTCAGCTTTGTTCAGAATTTTGATAACAGGTTTTTCGCCGCGCAGTGCTGCGACCATTGGGTTTTCACTACTATATGGAATCCGCGCATCGATGACCTCGATGACCAAATCCATCTGCGGCATGACTTCTTTGATTTCGTTACGGGCTTTGTTCATATGCCCAGGGAACCACTGAATACTTGCTCTCTTATCCATCTGCTTTCATAACCTTTTATAAAAAATGCTAAAAGTAAAACAATCAACGTTTACTTTCTAATGGTGTCCAGTTTACTACAGAACCACCTTGCTCACGGCACAATTTCACCCAACCAGCTTTGTCATGACGCTTGATTTTGGTTTTCTGTTTCCTCGTGTGCTGGTGGTAATGGGGCGAGATACCCAATGAGCAGAATCAAACTACCTGCGCCAAGGAAGGATATCACTCGCCAAATTGCCTCAGTCTGTGATAAATCTACCAAGACTAGCTTAAGTACGACAATACCTAATAATCCAATACCCATAAACCAAAGCGCGCGCTGCCAATATCGACTCGCCATGATGGTGGCGACCAAGGCTAAAAGCGTCCATAAAATCGTCAGTCCAGTTTGTACCTGCTCGCTCTGCCATGCGCCGCCTTGATAGTCATTCCAAAGCGGTGTGCCAATAAAGGCATGTAGCGTTCTGACCAACATGCTGGAGATTAACCAGAAGCTGATCAGACCCAATACAATTAGCAAATTTTCAGCGGTAAATACGCGCTTGGATTTGGCATCTGCACTCGACTCGATAACGATTTCATTGTGACTGTGCTGGCTGATGTAATACAGACTAAAACCAACCGATAGCGTCAGCCACGATGTGATGTCATATAGGTTGAACAATGGAAAATAAGACAGTTCCCAAATCATACCGTCATAAGACCAATTGGTAAGAACAACCCACAGTAAAGCAATGGGAGCAAAAATGGCAGCGCATCCTAATAGTGCCTGTTGCCAATCAAACCAATACAGCAGACCTTGTTCTGAAACTTTATTAGTTGATGTGTTTTCTGCATTTTGACTGAGATAACGACGATTGAACCATAGTCCAAATAATATAAGTACCGCTGAAAACAAGAAAGCCATCACACCATCAGAGTCTGGTAGGCCATAATGCGCCGCGGCAGCAATCAGCAACAGCCCTGTACCTAGCCAGCTTGCAGCAGTATAACGTGATACATTGTCATTATCAGACAATGTATCAGACCATGTTTTTAGCCATAGCTGCCCCATAACCAGCCAACCGATTATTAAGCTTACGAACACCAACCATTCCGCTGTTGCCCATGTTAGATTGCGCTCAAATTTTTGTGGCAGTTGCAGTATTAGCATGAAGTAGAACAGGGCCAATAATCCATGACTAAGCTGTCTGATTTCCGCCCACGGACGATAGCGATTGATAACCCAATAAGCGATCAAGCTGATGAGTGCTGCCAGTGCAATTACCGTCGTGCTTGATTGCCAGATATCAAACCAATGATGCAAATCAAGCATTAGTACTTGTAGCATCCAAGCCATCGCGGTCAGTGTCAAAAATTTGATGAATCTAGGGCTGTGCCAAACGAATTTGAATACGCGGCTTTGACTATCGATAGAGGTCAGCCATTGCTGCGCCGCTTGCGTACTGACACCCAGCGCACTCGCATAGCTAGTTAATGTATCTGATGCACCGTCCAATGTTTGTGATTGTATTACTGAGGTTTGTAATTGTATGACCGAGGATGTTGTAGTGCCTTTATTTTTAAGGCTACTAAGGTTATTACTACTATCTAAGCTATTAATCAGCGCGGCAGGTGAATTGCTAGCGCGTAATATAAAGACGGTCGCTAGATAACTGAGCGCTGAAATACTAAAGGCTAAAACGGGATAGTCTGTGATAGAGAATAT
The DNA here is from genome assembly GCF_904846625.1 of Psychrobacter sp. JCM 18900. GTDB lineage: Bacteria > Pseudomonadota > Gammaproteobacteria > Pseudomonadales > Moraxellaceae > Psychrobacter. The sequence continues at coordinate 23,007 of NZ_CAJHBL010000006.1, read as the reverse complement.
TGCTGTTGTCACTAGCATACCAATGCTGACGAGCTGTAATAGCAAGCCGAATAATACCGACCATGATCGCAGCGAGCGTCGTCCAAACCATACTAGCGCCAACCCTTGTACGGACCAACCAAAAGCAATCCATTCAGCATCTAGCGCCAGCGGAATAACGAGCGCAAAAAATCCTAATCCTAATGCCAGCATCCCTTCGGTGATTAAAGCATAGCGTCTACTGCGCTGGATGAACAACCAGCCCATCCCAAGATAAACCATAGCCAAAATGGCACTGGTAATCGTGAGGGCGTTAGAGATGTCGTTTAATAAGGCAGAAAACAAACCAAAAGCCAGTAGCGGTACTGAAAATAGTAAGCCCGTATCAATGGGAAATACATAGGAGCTGCCTACATGGGCTCTGTCCAAGTGTTTTGTGTCATCTACATTATCAGCATGACTGAGGTCTTTTTCGTTTAGCGCATTATAAGTGATGATTTGCTGTGCATAACGAATGACGACAAATAAGTAAAGCAACCAGTGTAAGGTTACTAACGCTACCAATGCCCAGCGCTGCGTTTCAATGACAGTGCTCAGGTTTTCGCTGATACCCCAATAGTATGCCAAGCCAAATGTCACAGTCACACCGAATAGATTCAGTATTTTCCACGGTCGATAGTGAGCAATGACGGCAATGGTGACGTTTAGCAGTAGATAATAGCTAAATAAGGTGACCAAGCTACCAGTATCTTCACTGGTCAAAATCGGTGCAAAAAATCCACCCGATAATGCTAGTAATGCTAATGGAAAAGCGTTTTGACGTACGGCGAGAGCAATGGTAATGGCAGACAATAAACCAAGCCCGATAAAGCTTGGGATACTAGTAATAATTTCATAAACGCTGTAAGCAAAAAAAGTACTTAGATACGCAATTGCTAAGCCTGCGCCTTGTAGCGTAATCCCATATGAGAAGCGTTTTGCCGTCAGCTTTAACCCAAGTGCTGCTAATGCTAATCCTGTAACGCCAACTGCTATCAGCTTCGTGGCAATCGAAATCTCGATATATTCGCTTAATAAGCGAAGCAGGAGCACCACACCTACTAGCAATACCAATACGCCGACTCGCACGACCAAGTTGCCACCGAAAAACCAGTTTTTGATTGAATGAATCAGCGAGGTCACAATAGGCAATGAGCGTTCATCAGGCTCAATCGGTGCGGTAGGTGCTGTGTTTTTCGTATTTATCGAGGCGTTATCGTCTATAGATTTATCGTCATAGACGTTTGATGCTGCATGTATGGTTGAGTTTGAAGCAACGGTAGGAAGCGGTGGTGGTGATACAGGCAGCCGATTATCTGGAGAAGAGTGTTGTGAGTTGAAAGTTGTTTCTTTATCATCGTGGTCTTTAGCGTCACTGTCTTTAGCGTCACTGTCTTTAGGAACATTGTTTTTAAGATCATGATCGTCAGTAGCAGTGTTGCGCGCATAATTGCTTTTATCGACGAAAGGTGCAGACGGAGGCGTCATATTACGCTGTCTTTGCTGCTCCAGCTCAGCTTGCAGCGTCGTTACATCGCGGCGTAGATGCTCGATTTTTCGAGCTATCCTAGTATATAACGCGACCACTACGATCAATAAAATCGTAAAAGCCAGCCAGCCCAACTGGGTCACCATTAGATACAACATCTTCGTCACTCAATCCAGTTTATAGTAAAGTGATAATGACGTGATTTGATAAGAAGCACAAGACTACTCTGATTACTGGGCTAAAAGACAGGTGCTAAAACGCTGCTCAAAATAAAAGGGTAGCTTAATAATTAAGCTACCCTTCTTGATGAGTTTTATACCAGATCTTTTTTATGCCAAATTGGCTTTCATAAACTCAAGCATGTTTTCCCAGCTTTGTTTAGCAGCGGCTTCATTGTAGCCAAGATCTACTTCATTTTTGGCTGCGCGCTCATCGGCATGCGGATTGGTAAAGCCATGTTTAGCGTTGTCATAAACGTCAATAGTGTAATCAACATCGGCTGCGTCTAGCTCTGATTTTAGACCTTCGATAGCATCCATTGATACCATTGAGTCATCACGGCCATGAGCGACCAACACTTTTGCTGCAAAGTTTTTGTCAGCTGGCTGTTTTGGCGTTGGGTTACCATGGAAAGTAGCAACGGCTTTTAGTGGCATGCCTTCGCGAGCCATATCTAGGACGACTTTACCGCCGAAACAGTAACCGATTGCACCTAGGTTGTCACCATCGACAGATAACTGATCGCTGAAGTCATTCAAAATCAAGCGGCAGCGTGCCATTAGCATGTCTTGATCGGCCAGTACTTGCTCCATCCACATGTTTGCCTGCGCTGCATCAGTAGTTAATTTGCCTTCACCATAAACGTCCATAGCGACTGCTGCATAACCTGCTTCTGCCAAGCGCTCAACCACTGATTTTGGATGATCGACCACACCCCACCATTCTGGTGCAACCAAGATACCTGCTGCTGGATTTTCATCTGAAGCATTTTCTGGTAGTGCTACATAACTGATAAGCTCTACACCGTTTTCGGTAGTACTGATTAATTCAAAAGTCTTAATTGACATATTATTGTCCTTTTTTATGTTGTGAGTTTTAATTATTCGTCATTGTGCTGGTTCGTTTTTCTAACTCGTACTACCTTAACGCCCATGTCTAGCAAAAACAGCTATAATACTGTAACGCTCTTTATCAAAATGCTACAGCGACTTTATGACTATAAATTTGTTAAACAAAAATAATGACCAATCAGACTTGAACTCAGGTCTCGACGCAGCAGCCAAGCCTGCGCAACCGGTAAGTTTGTTCCCTGATAGTGTCAATGCCGACTCTAATGCTGATGCTGATGTTGATTCTAAGTATGAGTCTGAGCCACTACGTCCGCAGTTCTGGTCGCGATTTGCGTTAACAGAACTAAACCATAGCGAGTGGGAAGCGTTGTGCGATGGTTGCGGCAGTTGCTGCTTGATTAAGTACATCGATGAAGATGAAAGCGGCAATGTGGATGAGGAGCTAGTCGAATATACCGATGTCACCTGCCAGTTGATGGACTGCGCGACAGGATATTGCAGTCACTATGCAACGCGCCAGGAGCACGTACCAGACTGTATTCAGCTGACTATGGACAACTTACCCAAGATGATGTGGCTACCATCGCACTGCGCTTATAAGCGTTTGTATAAAGGGCAGGGCTTACCAAGTTGGCATTTATTATTGACTGGGGATGCTGTGGTAACACAACAACAAATGCGAGCGGCCAACGTGGGCGTCGCCGGTCGCTGTGTCACGGAAATCGGTATGTCTGATGAAGAGATGGAAACGCGGGTGGTTAACTGGGTTAATCCTTAGTCTACCGTTAGTTAGATGCTTGAGCAGTAGATTTGGCCTTTGCTTCCGCACTGGCTTGCGAGTTAGCCAATGCTGGTATCGGAATATCTTGACGAATCTGCTGTGAGAATTTACGGCTGTTTTTATCTCTATCGATATCAGAATGTGAGTTGACTTGATTATCGAAACCCTTTGCTTTTGGGTTGATATGAGTGCGCTCATACCACGTGTTCATTGACCAAGGCTGGTTGTTCTTTTCTGGTGCCGCATCCAACATGCCTACATCATATAGATAGTTCGGTAACCAACCAGAGACCCAAATCCGATAATCCCATGGCAAACGATCGCCACTGACGATACGCGCCATATAAAAGATAATATTGGTACAGTTGCTGAGCAATGTATTGTACCAAGCAGGTTTAGCGTTCAAATCATCAGCCGCCGTTAGATAAGATTCAAATAGCGACCTCACTTCATGCTGCTGCAAATTACTGATAGGAAACAGATAAACCTGCTCGCCGCGCGCATTGCTGCGAGTGTAAATAATATCGCGCTCTTCTGCGGCGATCAGGCTCAGCTCATAACGTCGAAAAAACCCAGCCAGCGCTGAAAAAGACTCGCCGTCTTCTTTACGAATCTCAAATGAGAAGGCAAGTGGTCTATCACCTTCAAATCGAAAGCTAACTAAGGTATGAGCGATTAGTGGTCCCATCCAATAAGAGTTGGTCACATCAACGCCAGAGAGTTTAGATAAATCAATCGTACGGGTATCCCAATGCTCGGTAGCGTCTTCTTCAGTCTGCCAATCAAAGTTACGAACATTGGTTAAAGTAATTAAATCAGGGTTGGTCGCATCGCGTTCATAAGAGACCCGTTGGTCGACCTCAGCCATCCAGTCACGATCCTGCTTGGGCTCAATAGAAAAAAACCAACCTAGACCTACAAGCCAAACAGCGCTATATATGCCGATAAGTAGTTTGGTTGCTGTGCTTTTGCTAACTGACTTTTTATTAGATAGTGAGTCACTGTGCAATACTTTTGTGACGGCATCCCAATAACGCGTACTTAGCAGCGCAGCTAATATACTTACAATCGCTATTGTCGAAAGCCAAGTCAATACTGAGCTGACGCCGTATTGATACCAAATCGCGAGTAACAACCATATCGCTGATAACAATAACGTAACGGCAATTAAAAAAGTCACAAGACGCTGGCGCCATGTAGGCTTTGGCTGATTGCTATCTGATGGGCTATTTTTTGATGTTTCTCGTTTTAAGTCAAGGCTCTCTAAACCACGGCTCTCTAAGCCACGACTGTCTGACCGTCGACTGCGTGAACGCGACAAGAGTAAGCGAGAAAAAACGGAACGTAGCGACATAGGGTTTGCTTTGATAAATAAAGGCTTTGACCATAGCAAAGTTTATAACACGCTGACAATACAATTTGAGTGAATTTGTCGTTGAATGTCGGTGAGCCTTGCGATAAAGTGAAGCTAATTTGTACTAGAAAATTTGTTATTCATCCATTAATTAATAACAAACCAGCTGTTTTATTTGCTACTTTTATCCCCATCTAGGCTCTACTTGTTTTTTTATTGAGTATTGTTCGTTTTTCTATTGAATACTATTCTAATTTTTATTAACTAAAGAGGTTAAATCACACCACCATGTCTGACGACACTCCCAGCCCGAGTAGTTGGTCGATGCGCGGCTTAAAACGCTGGCTATCGACCGCCCCCGAAACCCGTGATGAATTGATTCGTCTGGTACAAGACTCGCGCCAGTTTTTAGAGCCTGATACTGTCGATATGTTAGAAGGCGTGCTAGATTTGCCTGCGACACAAGTCCGCGAAATCATGACACCGCGTCCGCAAGTAATTGGTCTGCATGAGAGCACCAGCCTTGCCGAAGTGATGGACATCATTCTTGAAACCACTCACTCGCGCTATCCTGTTTTTGACAGTCAAGATGATGATGCCGTCATCGGTATCTTATTGGCAAAAGACTTGATTCCGATTCTGGTACATATGGTTCGCAACCAAGAAGACAAAATTGACAGTAAGCGTCTTAGAGACTTGGTGCGCCAACCGTTATATATCAGTGAGACGGCTCGTTCTGATACCTTGCTACGCTCATTGCAGCGTACCCAAGTACATATGGCGATTGTCGTTGATGAGTTTGGTAACTTTGGTGGTGTGGTCACCATGGAAGACTTGTTGGAAGAAATCGTTGGCGACATCGTCGATGAGCATGATGACTTTGATGAAGATAGCGATATCAACAATATCGTCCCTGATCCAGAAAAACCAAACACATGGCGTGTCCAAGCGTCTACAGTAATTGAAGACTGTAATGATGAGCTGGGTAGTCGTTTTGACGATACCGATGTCGATACGATGGGCGGTCTGGTCATGCAAGCACTTGGCTTCGTTGGTGATTTAGAAGGCGAGAGCGTCGTGATAGATGATTGGAAAATTACCATTACCGATGTAGAAGGGCGATTTATCCAAAATCTAGAGCTGACCAAAACCAATGCCGAGCAACAGATATTGATAGGCAGCCATTAGCTTTTCTGTACGGCTATACCAAATGCCTAATTAGTACACTTTCTGGCAAGCTTATTTCTAGCAAATTCAATAAAAAACACGATGAAAAATCGTGTTTTTTGCTTTCTGCCTTTTGGTCTTTAGAATCAGGTTTTAGCTACGCAAATTTACCCACTTGTAGGTTTTGACTGGTATCATGGGTGGGTTTTATTTGTGGCCCTGCATAAAGCATTATGCAGTCAGGTTTTGCATGAGTATTATCTCATAGCTTAGCTGAGAAATTTTAGTAAATATGGTTTTGGATAACTGCTATGCGTCTGTCTACTGTTGATTTGCAAAAACGTCTGAACCCCGATAAGCCAAAAGGTTTACATATGGGATTGACGGTACTAATAGCTTGGCTGGCAGGGGCAGCTTTTATACTCGCGCTCGCGCCTTATGGCATTTGGCCAGTTGCCTTGGTATCGCCTGCTATTTTGTACGCGTTATTGGTGCCAGCGATGACAGGTCGCCGCGCCTTTCTAATTGGTCAGGCCTACGGTACAGGGCTGTGGTGTGTTGGCGCGTTTTGGCTATATACCTCGATACACGTTTATGGTGATACGCCCGCATGGCTTGCGCTGATTATGATTGCGCTCATGGGTCTGGGCATGGGATTGTTCCATGGCTTTTTGGCGCTAATCTTTAATCGTGTGGTTGGCAAGCAGCCGTTATCTTTTGCTGCCTTATGGATACTTCAAGAGTGGATGAAAACGTGGTTGTTTACTGGTTTTCCTTGGCTATTTGTCGGTTACGCGTTTACTGAGCAGTATTGGCTGTCGTCGCTCGCGCCTGTGGCTGGCGTCTTTGCGGTTTCTTTTGTAGCGGTATTATTGGCTGCCAGTATCGTTGAGCTATTGCGTCGCCGCGGTGGCTATATGGTTCCATCGATAGCATTGTTAATCATTAGTAGCGCGCTATGGTTGATCAATCCGCAATGGACCAAACCAAAAGGCACTCCTGATTTATCAGTATCTTTGATTCAGGGTAATATCCCGCAAGACCTAAAATGGCTCACCGAATATCAGATTGAGACGCTAAAAATCTATGCAACGTTGACCCGTGACGAGTGGGGACGTGACATCGTGCTGTGGCCTGAATCGTCGATTCCTATGTTTCAGACAGAAGCTGTTGGTTTTATCAGTGAAATGGTCGCGATGGCCAAAGAGACTGACACGACATGGGTGACTGGTATTCCTTATAAGGATGAAGCAGCGTTTGATGCCAGTACAGATAAATATCCGCCATTTTATAATAGCGTGGTAGCGCTAGGGGCACAGGCAGAGGGGCTGTATAAAAAGCAACGTCTGGTGCCATTTGGGGAGTATATTCCATTCCAAGGCGTGCTCGATATTTTGCCTAATCTGGCAGGTAGTCAAGACATTATGAGCTATAGTCGCGGCAGTGATCAGCAGTCACCGCTACGTGTGCGAGGGCATAATTTAGGCGCAGCCATCTGTTACGAAGTGGCTTATCCAGATACCACGCGCAAAAATGCCATTGGCACGGATTTCTTATTAACCATCTCAAACGATGCTTGGTTTGGTACGTCAGCAGGCCCACTACAGCATCTACAGATGGTACAAATGCGCGCGTTAGAAAACGGTCGCTGGTTTATGCGTGCGACCAATACAGGTGTGACAGCTATCATTGACCACAAAGGTCGTATCGTAGAGCGTGCACCGCAGTTTGAACGTACTGTATTGCGTGGTGATATTCAGGCGCGAGTTGGTAATACGCCATTTATGCGCTTTGGTCAATATCCTATTTTGTTTATCATGGCACTGCTGCTGATACTCAGCTATTTGGGTAAACGTCCGAAGACTCCAGTACGTTTGGTTAAGTAGTATTATTAAGTAAGATGCGTTGATATCGAATAATAGATAACTGATTAAGTAGTTGGCTGACATAAGTGCCAAAAATGGATATTTAAATTGTGAATAATAAACCCTTTAAATACTTAAGGGTTTTCACAAATCAGTATAAATTGCGATATAATAGGTCAATATTTCAAATATTTTGTGCAAGGTGGATAAGGTATGTCAGAAGGTATCGTTAATAACAATCCAAAAAAAGAGCTGTTATTCGCTTTAGGTGGCATTGCCATGTTCTTAGGTATTGTCTTACTTATTGGTGTTTCTGCATTTTTGCGTCCAGCAGGCGAGCATATCACTGCTGAGACAACCGAAGCATCAGCTGCGGCAGATGAAGCAGAAGCTACTGCTACTGAAGAAGAAGCGGCTCCAGCCGATGCAGAAGCTGCAACAACAGAAGAAGCGTCAGATGCTACAGCGTCTGATACTGCAGCAGATGCAACCGTAACACCAGCGGCAGATGCAGATAGTGCAGTTGTCACCGCAGAAGCTGGTACAGCAACGGCCTCTGGTACTGTAAGCCAAGCCGCTGTAGCCGATGCTGATTTGACAGCTGAGCAAGCGGATGGTGACTTAGATGCTGGGAATGCTAGCGACGCTACTGATGAGGCCGCAGCACAGTAAGCTGTAGTATGATTATATAAATGATTTAAAATAGTGCCACTCGATTGTTAAATGAGCTGCATTATGAAGTCTGTATCAACAGTGCTATAAGCATAATATTACTGTCTTAGATACCTATAAAAAGAGTCCGTTCTCAACCATTGAGAGCGGGCTTTTTTTATGGGTATTTGTGTAATTTTTGACCAATTTTTTCTTTACTTGATTATAGCCAAGTGAAACAATGTTCCGCCTATATGACCGTCCATCTGGATAATCAGGGGTTTGGTCATTACAAATATGATCTTTAAAGGAATAAAGTTATGGGCACAGAAACAAAATCGGGGGCTAGTGCAGCAGAGCTAGAAGCACTAGACAATGGCTTTATGGGACATCCTGCGCCCTTACGCTCATTGTTTTTTACCGAAATGTGGGAGCGATTCTCCTATTATAGTATCCGTCCACTATTAGTTCTATTTATGGTGGCAACAGTGAGCAGTGGCGGTTTTGGCTTCGATGAAGTCACCGCTTCTGCTATTTATGGTATTTTTGCGGGTTCGTTATACTTAGCAGCAGTACCAGGTGGTTGGTTAGCAGATAACTGGTTAGGTCAAGAGCGTGCGTTATGGTGGGGCAGTATTATTATTGCCCTTGGTCACTTGTGTATCGCGCTTTCAGCGATGTTTGGTATGACGCTGTTCTTCGTTGGTTTAATCTGTATTGTCTTGGGCTCAGGGTTATTTAAGACCTGTATCTCAGTAATGGTTGGTGCTTTGTACCCCAAAGGCGACTCTCGCCGTGATGGCGGTTTTACCTTGTTTTATATGGGTATAAACATCGGTGCGTTACTAGCGGCACTTATCGTCGGCGTATTCAAAGAAAAAGGCATGTGGCATGTCGGCTTTGGCGTTGGCGGATTGGGTATGCTGGTCTCATTACTAATCTATCGTTTTTTCGCGCAAAAAAAATTAACGCGTTATGCACGTGCCAAAGGTATTTCTGCTGAGTGGGAAAAATCTAACGACCATTACAAAAACATCGGTCGCTGGGTTGGTGGTTTTGTCGCCTTGCTAGTAGCCGCAGTGCTATTAGTGTCTACCGGCATGATATCGTTCAATCCTGAGATGGTTGCAGAGTATATGACGTATATCATTGCTGCGGTGGTTATCTTGTATTTCGCTATTATGTTTATCTCACCGCGATTGGATAAGACGGACAAATTACGCTTGTTAATTTGCTTTGTCTTAATCATTGGCTCGACGCTATTTTGGTCAAGTTTTGAGCAGCAGCCAACGTCTTTTAACTTATTTGCCGATCGTTATACTGATCTGAATGTTCTAGGGTTTGAGATACCAAGTATTTGGTTCCAGTCATTGAACCCACTATTTATTTTAATATTGGCACCTATCATTAGCATCATCTGGGTCAAGCTTGGTAACCGAGGACTTGAGCCGAGCAGTATGGCTAAGTTTGCACTGGGTATGCTACTCGCAGCGGCAGGTTTTGCATTGATGATTTTTGCTTCAAAAAGCATCTTAGTGCCTGGTGCTGGCTTGGCATCGCCACTATGGTTGGTAGGCAGTCTCTTGCTATTAACGTTGGGTGAGTTAGCACTAAGTCCCGTTGGTTTGTCTGCAATGACAAAGTTGGCGCCAAAGGGTATGCAAGGCCAAATGATGGGGCTGTTCTTCGCTTCTATCGCTATGGGTAACTTGGTTGCCGCTTTCTTTGGTGGGCATGTATCAGCTGACAAAATCGAAGGCTTACCAGGTCTGTTCACAACCATGACCATTTTCTTGGTAGTTACCGCTGTACTATTATTGATACTAGCAAAACCTATCAATAAAATGCTTAAAGAAAGCGAGCGTGAAAAACAACTGGCCAAGCAATAAGATAGTCTGATGTACATTTGTGATTAACAACAGCACAAGTGACATATGATGAGACGTGTTACCATTACTGGTAGCACGTTTTACTGTTTTAGTTAGTGAGATATTTGGCATAAGCCATTGAAAGCTTATTATCTGCCCAAACATCTAATGATAGCTCACCGTAAATATCCGTGAGGCAATATTAATCTCAATTTTTTATTATTAATAAGCAGAAGTAATTACCCAAACAAACATAATTAGATAGCTAAATAAGTAGACAGTTTGCTTGCTTGAATAATTGCTATCAATGATAAATATCTTATTAAAACTAAAGCGGTATCAAGAACTAAAACAAGACGACTATTAGAACAAGACGATTGTAAATAATCGCGCCATCATCATATTTTTATAACTTCTATAAGGACACATTCAATGAATAAACAAGCCATTCACGAACGTATTGCTAACTTACGTAGCACCTTAGCCGCGCAAGATCTCACCGCAATCATCGTACCCTCTGCTGATCCCCATTTATCTGAATATCTACCAGAGTACTGGCAAGCACGCTTATGGCTGTCAGGATTTACCGGTTCTGTCGGTACGCTGGTCGTGACTGCTGATTTTGCAGGTCTATGGACGGATAGCCGTTATTGGGTACATGCTGCCGACCAGTTAGAAGGCACAGGTATTACTTTAGAAAAGCTTGCGCCAGGTCAGCCAAATCATATCGATTGGCTAGCCGAGCATTTGCATGAAGGGGATAGCGTAGCAGTAGACGGCAACGTACTATCTATCGCCGAGCAAGATCGCTTGTTAAATGCTTTTGATGCCAATGACATTACTTTGATTACTGAGCGTGATGTGTTGACAGAGATTTGGACAGATCGCCCAGCACTACCAGCGGCCAAACTATATGCGCATGATGAGCAGTTCCTTGCTCAGTCTGCCACCTCAAAACTTGCTGATGTGCGTGCAGGTATGGTAGAAGCAGGTGCGACACATCATTTACTCTCAAGTCTAGACGATATCGCTTGGTTGACGAACTTGCGCGGTGCTGATGTTGATTATAATCCGGTATTCTTGTCACATATGTTGATTGACGCAGACAAAGCAACGCTGTTTGTTGATACTGATAAAGTAAGCAAAGATATTGCACAGAGTCTAAAAGACAGTGGTATCACATTGGCTGACTATTCTGCTGTGCAAGATGCATTGAATGCATTAACACCAGACGATTTACTACTGTTAGATCCGAGCAAAGTCGCAGTAGGTACACTCTCAAAAATGGCAGATGATGTTGGCTTTATTGAGCAAATGGCGCCTAGCACATTACTCAAATCTGTAAAGTCAGATGCAGATATCGATCATGTGCGTGAAGCGATGCGTCAAGATGGCGCTGCTTTGGCTGAGTTTTTTGCGACATTTGAGCAGCGTCTAGCAAACGGCGAGCGTCTAAGCGAACTAGATGTTGATAGCATGCTGATAGACGTGCGCAGTCGTCAGCCGCATTATGTCTCGCCAAGCTTCCCAACAATTGCAGGCTTTAATGAAAATGGCGCATTGCCACATTACCGTGCGACACCAGAAAAATTCAGCTACCTTGATGTGACCGAGGGCGAAGGCGGATTGCTACTGATTGACTCAGGCGCACAATATCAAAACGGTACGACTGATATCACCCGCGTAGTTGGTATTGGACAAGTCACTGCTGAGCATAAACGCGACTTTACGATTGTGCTAAAAGCCCACATTGCGCTGGCTCGTGCCCATTTCCCTGATGGTATCGCCTCACCGTTGATCGATGCTATTTGCCGTGCGCCATTGTGGCAAGCACAGATGGACTATGGTCATGGTACGGGTCACGGTGTTGGGTATTTCTTGAATGTACACGAAGGCCCACAAGTCATCGCCTATAGCGCAAGCACACCAAAAGAGCGCGCGATGAAAGAAGGTATGATTTCTAGTAATGAGCCAGGTCTATACCGCGAAGGTAAATGGGGTATTCGTATCGAGAACTTGGTAGTAAATACGCCAGTTGCTAAGCCTACTGAGACAGATTTTGGTGGTTTCTTGAACTTTGAGACCATCACTTACTGCCCAATCGATACGCGTCTGATTGAGCCATCGTTGTTGGACCAAACCGAGATTGATTGGTTAAATGACTATCATAGCCAAGTCTTCGCAGAGCTAAAAGATCGTGTCGAAGGTGCAGCGCTTGAGTGGTTGACTGAACGTACCAAAGCCATTTAATACTAAGCTCAAAACATTAACTAAAAGCACTAAAAAGCCCCGTAAATAATTTACGGGGCTTTTTAGTGTTCGTGATTTAGTACTTGCTACTGAGCGGCTGTTCTAACTGTAAATTTAACACTGAGAAATAATCACTGTTAGTGGATGCTTTTCTTAGCAGCTTCATTATTAGTAGTTAAGTCACTTTGTTCGCTAAAGTGTTGAGTGACCTCAGCACGTAGCCAAGACTTTAGATTTTCAGACATCAGCATCATTTGCTCACTGAGATAGTCATCGACCTGTGTTTCTAGCTCGCGGATTAGCTGTTGATGTGTTGCATCAAGCTTCGCGTCTTTTAAGGCCAAATTAATCGCTGCACTGGCTTTATTACTAATATCTTTAATGTGGTTATCGCTAAGCGTATGTGCCTGTTCGCTAATGGTTTTGTGATCAGCATTTTTACTATCGCTAGTATTGCCTTCAGTATTTACGACTTCTAATGCCGCTTTTTCAGTCTTTGCACTAGAAGTATCAGTAACAAAATCGTCAGTAACGGCGCTATCTGTCACGACTTTATCTGTGTTTACTTTAGCTACGTCGGTAGCAGCCAGTTCTTTGTCATTGTCTGCCTCTAACGCTGACTGCTCATTTTTCTCTTGTTCTTTTTGAGTCGATTCTGCCTTGCGCGTGGCTTCTTCTGCTTCTTTTTTCTTCTGATCTTCTTCTAGCTTTTGTTTTGCAGCGGCCGCGTCTTCTTGCTCTTGTTTGTCTGTGATCGCTTTCGCAATGGCTTGCTCTGCATTGTAGTTGTCGTATAGCTCGTCTACATGCGCATCTAAATCATGAGTATTAAAAGTGAAGTCTTCAAATGAGGTGTCAGATTGCAGCAGGGTAGTGATGTCTTTTAGTTCTTGGGTAATCGCTGCGCGTACTGGCTCAGGTGCACACGTCCAGCGTTGATAAAACTGATGGGAAAATGAGTAGCTTGACATAGTATCTTCCATAAATGTTCCAAAAATTACCCCTTATCATACGCAAGTACGATAAGGGGCTGCAAGTGGACAAACGTAGCAAATCTGACACCAACGTTACAACGCACTCATTACCATGCGCTGCGATGTAGATGGGTAGCTATTATTGATTGACAGGCCAGCGAGCAAATACCAATGAGCCATTGGTACCACCAAAGCCAAAGCTGTTGGATACTGCATACTGCAGGTTATCAACTTTGCGTGATTGATTAGCCACATAATCAAGATTACAGTCGTCCTCGACATCGTCTAGATTGATCGTAGGTGGCACATGCTGATGCTGTAGCGCTAGTACTGTAAAGATGGCTTCAACTCCGCCAGCGGCACCAAGTAAGTGACCGGTCATCGATTTGGTTGAGCTAACTAAGATGCTGTCTTTTACAGGAGAGAATACAGTTTCGATAGCAATAGACTCAGCCACATCACCAGCAGGGGTACTGGTACCATGAGCGTTGACATAACCGACGCTTGATGACTCGATACCAGCATCGTTTAGTGCATTTTGCATCGCTCTTGCCGCACCGCTACCGTCTTCTGGTGGGGCAGTAATATGACTGGCATCATCACTCATACCGAAACCGACTAACTCTGCCAATATCGTTGCACCGCGCGCTTTGGCATGGGCAAGGCTTTCTAATACCACCACACCAGCACCATCACCAAGGACAAACCCGTCACGACCTTTATCAAATGGACGTGAAGCTTTGGTTGGCTCGTCATTGCGGGTAGAGAGTGCATGCATAGCACTAAAGCCAGCTATACCAAGTGGGCTAGAACCTTTTTCACTACCGCCGGCCAACATGACATCAGCATCACCATAAGCAATCAAACGAGCAGCAAGACCCATAGCATGAGTCGCCGTGGTACAAGCCGTCGATGTCGCAAGGTTTGGGCCTTTTAACTTATGCTTAATCGCTACTAGTCCAGCGGCCATATTGACGATAGAGCCTGGGATAATAAAAGGTGAGACTTTGCCTGCGCCTTTTTCGTGTAAGGTATCACGGCTGTTTTCAATCGTTTGAATACCGCCAATACCTGAACCTAAAATAATACCAAAGCGATCTTGGTCGACGCCTTGCACAGGCGCATCAGCAGCACTGACTTCATCGATAAAACCAGCGTGTTTTAGGGCCATGGCAGAAGCGGCAACCCCATAATGCATGAACTCATCATAGCGACGCGCATCTTTAGCATTCATATATTGCTTGGCATCAAAATCTTTGATCACGCCTGCGATTTGCGCACGGTAGCCTGTGGCATCGAAATGCGTAATCGGTGAGATACCACTCTCGCCATTGAGCAACTTGGTCCATGAGCTATCGACGTCTAGACCGAGCGGCGTAATGGCGCCCATACCTGTGACTACCACACGCGTATCATCAGAACGCTCGTAGTGAGGTGGTTTTTGACGTGATTTATGTACAGGTGCTGCAGTCATATTATTTGTGTCATCAGTGGTGGCTTGGTCGATAGGTGAACTACTATTCTGGCTCATGCGATATATCCTATACTTACAGGTCCTAAGAGGATGGCGTTTCAAAAGTCATTATAAAACACATAGGTGCACGTATGTAAACTAAAATTTAACTGGTCAGGCAAAACATACTTGACCCAATACCACGCCTTTATTTGCACCGGTTACCGCTGGTAAATTACCAGTTTCACCCATCAATGTTTGTCTGGCCAACCATGCAAAAGCAACGGCCTCGACCCACGTTGGCGCAAGCCCTAAATGTTCAGTGGTTTTTACTGTGCAATGAGGTAGATGAGCTTGCAGGCGCGTCATTAAATAGCCATTCAATGCGCCGCCACCGCAAACATAAACCGAGCTGTTTTTTGCATGACTGATAAACGTATTGATTTGCGTACTGGCACTGGTAGCCGTTAGCTCAGTCAAGGTTGCTTGCACATCGGCTGCTGAATAACTGATGTTAGCATTGGCTTGCTCAAAAGCCTGTAGCTCATCTTGCAACCAAGTTAAATTAAAGTCCTCACGGCCTGTGCTTTTTGGATGAGATTGAGCAAAAAATGGATGTGCCAAAAGTTGCTGTAATAATGGTTCAATGAGAGTTCCAGACTGTGCCCAAGCGCCACCTGCATCATAAGCATTGTCAGTATGCAAAGATATCCACGCATCCAATAATAAGTTGGCAGGACCCGTATCGTAGCCAACAACTTGATCTTTTTCATTGGCTGGCAAGACCGTTATGTTCGCAATACCACCTAAGTTTAATAGCACACGGGTGCTATCGGAATTGGCAAATAATGCCTGATGAAATGCAGGTACTAAAGGCGCGCCTTGACCACCAACAGCCATATCACGACGTCGGAAATCATTGACCACGCTGATGCTTGTGCGCTCAGCGATGATATTGGCATCGACTAATTGCAACGTGAATCCCATTTGTGGGCGATGACGTACGGTCTGGCCATGACAGCCAATCGCTAGCACTGACTCAGGATCGGTATTTGATTGCTGCAATAAAGTATTGACCACCTCGCTCGCAAATTCCGCATATTCGCGACTTGCCCAGCCGAACCAATCCAATTCACTGTTTGGTTCATCAGCCTCTGGTACAAGTTGATTCACACCATTCGGCTGACACAATGCCAGTAGCACTTCACGCAGACGTGGCGGAAAGTCTTGGCTATAGGTCGCAAGCAGTCGCATCGGTGGTTGGGTGCCATCTTCGTTGTTCATCTCAGGATTAAACTGACAAAGGACAGCATCCATACCATCCAAACTGGTGCCAGACATCATGCCGATATATAAGCCATCATCAAAGCTTTCAAACACCGTTTGCTCAAGGGCATCAGTTAGGGTGGCATAGTTCGAATTATCAGAGGTCAAATCATCAATATCGTCTGAAGGGTTATCCAAACCATTATTCATAAGCAAGTCTGCGAGGGCATTATGGTCAGTATCAGCAATCGATGCGGGGTTGGTCATGGCAATTTACCTTAAAAAACGCTAGTATATCCGTCAAATTCTAGCATTTTTTCCAACCTTTTGAGGTTCTAAACTTCCTAAGGTGTTGAGCCAGTAACCGTCATTCATAAAAATCCCAATTAAAGTGATATATAGAGAGCATCATGACCAATCAAACTTACACCCTAGAAGAACAACTGGCCCTTATTCAGCGCGGTACGCAAGAGATATTATCTGAAGATGACTTAGTGGCTAAGCTAAAGCTCAATCGTCCACTACGTATCAAGGCTGGCTTTGATCCTACCGCACCAGATCTGCATTTGGGTCACACAGTATTGATTAATAAGCTTAAGCATTTTCAAGATTTGGGTCATGAGATTTATTTTCTAATCGGTGATTATACCGCCAAGATTGGTGACCCTTCTGGCAAAAACAGCACGCGTCCACCATTGACCGATGAGCAAATCAAAGCCAACGCAACCACTTATGCTGAGCAAGTATTTAAAATCTTGGACAAAGAAAAGACTCGCGTAGTCTTTAACTCTGAGTGGTTCAATGACATGAGCGCTGCTGACATGATTCAGCTTGCCAGTCAGCAAACCGTCTCGCGTATGCTTGAGCGTGATGACTTCTCTAAACGCTATGCATCACAAACGCCCATTTCAATCCATGAGTTTCTTTATCCTTTAGTACAAGGCTACGATTCTATTGCACTTAAAGCCGATGTTGAGCTTGGCGGTACAGATCAGACCTTTAACTTGCTAATGGGTCGCACATTGCAAGGACGCTACGGCCAAGAACCACAAGTTTGTATCACTGTGCCAATCTTAGAAGGGCTAGATGGTGTCAATAAAATGTCCAAATCACTGGGCAACTATGTCGCTATCTACGACGCACCAGGCACCATGTATCAAAAAATCCTGTCGATGCCGGACACGCTGATCCATCGTTACTTTGAGTTCTTAAGCTTTAAGCCAATGGAAGAAGTCGAAAGCTTGATGGCAGACATGGAAGGTGGCCGTAATCCACAAGAAATCAAACGTATCTTAGCCGAAGAATTGATCGAGCGTTTCCATGATGCCGATGCGGCTGCTAATGCGCATAAGTCAGCCGGTAACGTATTGGCCGATGGCGAGCTGCCAATCGATTTGCCAGAAATTATGTTGGATCTAGAAGGGCAAGATGCGTTATTTATCACTCAGATCCTAAACCAAGCTAAGCTCGCTAAAAACAACTCAGCTGCCAAAGACATGGTAAAACGTGGCGCGGTCAAAGTAGATGGCGAAGTCGTTGATGGTGGCTTTAGTCTAACCTCAGGTCAAACGGTCGTGATTCAAGCAGGTAAAAAGGCCTATGCAAAAGTGACTGTTGGTTAGATAATCTATAAAAATGATTAAGAGCGAGGTCGGCAGTCATTGTCGACCTTTTTTATGAAGCGATGATTAGTAGCCATTTTTAATAGTAGGAGTTTGCTATGACTAAAACCATCCCCCAAGGCATTTACCGCCACTATAAAGGCAGTTTGTATCAAGTATTGCATACAGCGCAGCATTCAGAAACCGAAGAGTCGCTAGTGGTATATCGCTGCTTATATGGTGAGTATGGCGTGTGGGTTCGTCCGCTTGCGATGTTCGCTGAAACAGTTACGGTTGATGGTAAAGAAATTCCACGATTTGAATTGATTCAGCGCTTAAATGATTAATACTTAGCCACTGATTTAGATTGAATTTAGCGTATAAAAAACGACCCGTTGAGGTCGTTTTTTTTGTGCATTATTAAAAACCCATCATTAAGCGTTCAGAAACTCTTTCAATACTTTATAAAATGCCACAGGTGCATCCATCGGTACAGCATGCCCTGATGTTGGCAAAATAATACTGTGTGCATTGGGCAGCAGAGTAGTCAAACGCTGTTGCCATTCTGCATTATATAACTGCGAGCGCGCACCAATCAGTAAGGTAGTCGGAATATTAACAGTGGGCAAAACATCGCGGTAATCGTAGGGCAGTGCAACATAAGCAGATAGGCAACGCAGTTTATGTTGCCAAGTCGCGTGTTCCATTAATGAGATTTTGTGTGGTGCCCGATAACTGAGTGCTTTTACCAATAATTGCGAAGGTTTTTTACTGACAGAGAGCAGAGAAAAAGAGCGTTCCATGTCTAATAAATTTACTTTTAATCGATAGGGCAGGTGACGGAAGTCAACCATTTGCTCGGCTTGTAGATAAGGGGCAGTGTCGGTAATTAACTGTGTAAATTGCGCAAACAATTCGGTTTGTCGTGTACCAAATACACCGCCACCTTGCCAGTCTGGCTGATTATGAATAATCGGTGCTTGGTCAATATTCAGATAGTGACTCACGTGCTGAGTGCCAAAGCGCTGAAAATACGCCCACATGACCAATGCCCCCATCGATATCGCGGCAACATGGAAAGCCTCAATGCCAGTTTCTTTGCTTACGTATTCAAATACATCTTGGGTGTCTTGTGCATATTGCTCAATAAAATCAAACGTTGGCAACGTTAGGTTACTGGCCAACCCAAACCCTCTAAAATGAGGCAAGTAAAAGCAGTAGTGCTGAATGAGCGGTAAAATAAATGGCAAAAATTGCCTCGCATCCATACCGAAAGCGTGCATTAATAGGACAGGTTTACCTTTGCCAATGACAGAGACGGGCAGCAGTGTTCCATCAGCTGTTTGGACAGTAATGGTCTTTAGCTGGTAGGGAGTAGGAAACGGTATGAGGTCTTTTTTCATAGAGTGATATATCTTTGATTCTTCAAGCTGTCTCGGTCAATTTAGTTAAGAAAGTATAGCGGTAGAATATACCACTACAAAATAGTTATACCGCGAATAAAAGACTGCTATATTAAAGCTGTCGCCTGACCATAGCATAGAATTTGGCTAAGGGTAAAAGTCAACAGTGATACTATACCAGTGCTATATAGGGGCTGAAAATGATTGTTGAGGATACAAGTGCATGAGTAGATCAACATTGCCATTACTCGATAGTAGCCTATATCCACAAGTATGGCAGCAGCAGACATTTACCAGTCCGCAAGCGCTTTTACTGTCAATGTTGTTTGCTACTTTGAGTAGGGATATCACAATTGATGCCAGTGCTTTTACCAAGCAGTTATTAGCAGACGATGTTTATCAGGAATGGATTAATACTACGGTGTTCGGGCGTTATTTACATCGTAACTTCACCGCGTTTTATCAGCAGACAGAAGACAGTTTTAACACAGATATGCCTGCATTGTTCCGACAAGAATTAGTACGGCATACGCAATATTTACCATTAGGTCAGATATTGTTTTTTGCAGGAGATATGCCCAAAAGTGTACGACAGACGAAGACGTTAACCACGACGGTGAATCCTGCAACGGCAATCATAAATGTTCAGAAGCTGAACATAAATAATTCAAGGTTAATTATTAATCAGATAACCATCACTGGTAAGCAGGTACTAGGATTTGCGATACGTCACAATAAACGTACTAGCGAACGTCTGCGTAACGAAGTGCTGATTTTGGACTTTCAGAATTTGCGTTTGGTCAATGAGCAAGCTATTGAAGACATAAAAAAAAGCAATATAGGTGACTCTATATTGCTTCGATCGTATGAGATACGCTAACAGGTTCGGTATTGATAAGTGATATATTGATAATCAACATTGATACTAAAACTAGCCGAGCAGTTAATATTAATCTTGCTTGGCAATCGTTAGCCCATTATAGGTCTGGGCGACTGGCATTACTTCTAGACGGTTGACATTAATATGAGCAGGTGATTCGATTAGCCATAACAAAATATCGCCGATATCTTCACCTGTCATGGTTTTAAAGCCATCATACACCTTGGCAGCTTTGTCATCGTCACCATGATAGCGCACGTTTGAAAACTCAGTGCCAGCAACGTTGCCAGGTTCAAGATTGGTCACACGCACTTGGGTACCAATCAGATCTGCTCGCAAGTTTAAGCTGAACTGTTTTACAAACGCTTTAGTTGCGCCGTAAACATTGCCACCGAAGTAAGGCCAGCTACCAGCAATCGAACCGACATTGATGACATAGCCACTGTCACGCTTAACCATCGCTGGCAAGACCGCATGGGTCAACGCCATCAAGCCTTTAATATTGGTATCAGTCATACGCATCCAGTCATCTAGACTGGCCTTGTGAGCAGGCTCTGTACCCAATGCCAATCCTGCATTATTGACCAAGACATCGATTTGTTTAAAATCATCAGGCAAGTCAGCAATAATTTGCGGAATAGAAGCCGTATCACTCACATCCATAACCACGGGCAAAAAAGCCTCACCTAAAGTCTCTGCCAAAGCATTCAGTTTATCAAGGCGTCTGGCGCAACCAATCACACGATGGCCGTTAGCAACCAAACGCTCTGCCAACGCTTTACCAAAACCCGCGCTCGCTCCTGTAATCAATACGTTCATGATCTGTCCTTATTGTTGATGCTGTCCGCTGTTTCCATAGTTTTGATGACGGCTTTATTTACTTTAATACAACTTATCTATTAGATAACTGCTTACCAAAAATCTTATCACCAGCATCGCCTAGACCTGGGATGATGTAACCGTGCTCATCCAAATGGCTGTCTAATGCAGCAGTATAGATAGTCACGTCAGGATGCGCTTCATTTACTAAGCGTACGCCTTCAGGTGCAGCCACCAATACCAAGGCTTTAATGTTAGTACAGCCATTTTTCTTTAGCATCTCGATGGTCGCAACCATTGAGCCGCCTGTGGCTAACATTGGATCAATGATCAGCGCAGGACGTTTGTCCATGTGGCTCACGAATTTTTCAAAGAAAGGGACTGGCTGCAACGTTTCTTCGTCACGTTGTAGACCGACCACAGAAATCTTAGCAGTAGGGATCAAGTCGAGCACCCCATCAAGCATGCCAATACCTGCGCGTAAAATCGGTACGATCGTCGCCGTCTTACCGATGATTTGCTCACCAGTGATTTCGCCACACCAGCCTTCCATTGGGAAAGTTTCAATTTCAAAGTCACGGCTTGCTTCATAAGCCATCAAGCGCGCAAGCTCTTTGGTCAATGTACGAAATTTATAAGTACTACAGTCTTTTTCGCGCATAAGGCTGAGTTTATGACGGACTAGTGGATGATCGATTACCGTAATTTTTAAATCGCTGTTTAAGTCACTCATAAGTACTCTCTTGGTTTCTTGTCTGATGCTTGCGCAGTTACTGCGGTTGCTATTAGTATAAAAGATACAAACACTTACCGCACTTTAACCATATCCTTAGCTTATAAATAGTAAAGTTAAATCCTTTACAATCAAGCTAATTAACTACTTTACGACAGTGCTCATTTAACGCAATGACAATATTTGCGTTCACAGCTGCCATCAAAGCCTAAGCAATTCAGGCTAAGTAAAATGATATCGCGCTATTTAAGTCAACTGATTGAATCAACTAAGTTTGACTATATAGCGTGATTATAAGTGAGGTAGTGTTTAGACTTGCTATGATACCAAAAAAACCGCTTTTCTGATGAAGAATATCATGACTATAAAAACACCAACCACTCAAAAAACCACTGATACTGAATCGAAATTGTCTAATGACAAAGCCACAGAGCTTGAAACTCATCCTTTTGAGCCTGTCTTACCGCCCAATGCCACGGTCATGATGATGGGTACTTTTCCACCGACTGCTGATAAATGGGCCATGAGCTTTCATTATCCCAATTTTTATAATGATATGTGGCGGATATATGGTCGAGTATTTTTTGATGATGCTGACTACTTTAGAGTAGGCGATGAAAAACGCTTTGACCCTGAACGCATTCGAGATTTTATGTTTGAACGTGGCATCGCTTCTTGCCCGACAGTAAAGCAAGCCATCCGTGAGACGGGTAATGCTTCAGATAAAAATTTAACGGTAGTCACACCTGTTGATCTAGATGTTATCTTGCCGCAAGTGCCAAAGGTAGAGACTTTGTTCACAACAGGAGGCAAGGCGACCGAAGTACTGCTCAATTTATTAAGCGAGCCAATTGCCAAATCAAAGCATCCAAAAACCAATCAGAGTATGGACTACCCTTATCAATGGCAGAGTACAGATAACCAGAAAGCTGATGTGAGTAATCTAACCCTATATAGGTTACCGTCGACTTCACGTGCTTATCCGCTATCGTTGGATAAGAAAGTCGCTGCGTATAAAGCATTTTTTGAAAAGATGGGTAAGTTATAAAATGGAAATAGAGAAATGGTTGCACTAATCGAAGGTAAAGCTCAAAGATAGTAAAAGGTATTTATCTAACAAAGCTAAGCGTTTTTGATGATAGAAAGTATAGTTAAAAGCACATCTATAGTCAGTCTCTAAACCTATTGAAATTAATTAAATCATAACCCGTTGAAAAAAATACAGATTTATTATTCTACTAAAATAACTTTAAAAACATTAATAAAACGGGTTGACACAAAAGTTAAACCGTCTATAATACGCACCTCATCAAGACGAGCTGGAAGTAGCTAGTGTGTAGATTACACATTAATAACCCAGTTAAC
>NZ_CAJHBL010000005.1 GCF_904846625.1 Psychrobacter sp. JCM 18900 | reverse complement strand
CACCATCAAATGACATGCCCAACATATCATCGTCTATCCTAGTCGTTAGCATGGTGTACTGGTTTTCATTTAATTCAGGTAACGATCTGATAAAAGCGACCATTGCCCACATTCTATCATCATCGTGAGTAGCGCCCCAAGCGGGCATGCCAGACGCCATAATGCCATGTTTAATCGCCCAAAAGCTTTGTCTGGCACCGGCTTCGTTTTGATAGCGCTTAACGATATCCGCCTCGGTAAAATTAGGAGGCTTTGGATACATACCGCTACTTAAATCTGTGCTGTTGACGCCGGGAGACAAATGACAGCCTGCACACATATCTTTGTAATCTGCACCGCCCGAGCTGATCATTTCCGCCTTTTTTAAATTGGGAACCAAAATATTCTTACTGGCATGTTCAATTGAGCGTGTGCGAGCAGTTTCTAAAAAATCGTAAACCAGCGGACTATGAGCTCGATCAGCACCGATATTTATCATGCCACTAGTCACCGTAATAAAAATACCCACAATAGCGACAAAGACAGTAAAAAGTATTCCTAACAAGAACTTCATAGGTTTGTCCTAAAAATCCATTTTCTTTAATATCCCATTACTGCTTGATCAGCTTCTCTAACAATATAGTCAAGTCTATATAAATCCGCTACAGCGTCATCCTCGCTAAGCATACTAATGTATAACTTGCACTCGGTTTCCTTGTATCGAAATTATATTGAACTGACTATAGTGTTGAACTTATAAATTGATATTTAAGAGTCGCTATCGCTGCTCACACAGTGCTTTTGGTACATCGCTTTCATTTTGCTCATGTTAGCCATCATGGCTTTCATAGCAGGATCATTCATATCCATTTTGCTATGATCCATTTTTTGCATCATCTGCATATGCTTTTGCATTTTCTCACAGTTCATCTGGTCTTTTTCAGCATGCATTTTTG
Organism: Psychrobacter sp. JCM 18900; assembly: GCF_904846625.1. Classification (GTDB taxonomy): domain Bacteria; phylum Pseudomonadota; class Gammaproteobacteria; order Pseudomonadales; family Moraxellaceae; genus Psychrobacter. The sequence goes on along the minus strand of NZ_CAJHBL010000005.1, from coordinate 284,008 downwards.
GGTCGTGTGCCAACGCAGAGGTTGAAACAACTAAGGCTATAGCAGTTGCTACGATTGATTTAGACAGTGGCATTGATTTGAATAATGACATGGTAAATCCTTATTTAAATTGGTATGTAGTCGAAAAGACTTTAAGATATTAAGTTACTTTAAAGCATACTTTAGTGATTCTGACAGAGAGATGACGGTAAGATTACAATTCTGTCATCTTACTATTTATGGTTTTTAATGTTGTCAGTAATCCTTTAGTATGACATCAGAGCTGATATCACTTATCGCTACCATATTTGTTGATGAAGTATTTTTCAGACTGTAGATGTTGATCTTTGTGTTCAATCTCACAAGCCACTCTCGCATCGATATAGCTTTTCATTTGTGAATTTGAGAGCTGAGCATCGTTATGATCCAAGTTTTTTGCAAACTCAGTCACAGCGTCGCAGTTGTTGATGATTGAAGTGCTTAGATCCGTCGTATGCGCATTGGCAGTGGTAGTACCGATAAGTACAGATACCGACAGCAGTACTGCTTTTTTGAATGAACCGTGAATTTTCATATAAAACCTCTTTTGTAAGTTGTTTACATTGATTACCGATAAAAATAATTCATCGTAGCTAGGGCGTGTCCTTATTTTAAAAATGGTGATAAAAATGAGATAAATTGCCGTCAAACGAGGAAAATAGTGCAGATAATATCGAGATATTGACCAACTATTTGACGATGTTTGGCAAAATTTAGCTGTTTTTAGCCCATTTAGAGACACTCGTTTGAATTGAGGACACGCCCTAAGTATTGGATAGTAGCTAAGTATTGAAACGAGCACCTATGTACCGTTTATATAGATTAGCAAAATAAAACTGACAGTCTGATTACGAGCACATGACATCTTTGTCAGCTACCAGTCAATGTTGTCACCTGTGCTGGTTAGAGCGTTAAACAATCATGACCGTATTGAGGAATTACCATGAAAGTACTGCTGGTAGAAGATGAATTGAAGCTTGGCGAGTATATAAAAAAAGGCTTAACCGAGGCTGGGTTTATCGTGGATCATCAGCTAACAGGATTAGACGGCTATCATGCATTGATGACGGAAGAATTTAGCGTGATATTGATGGATGTGATGCTACCTGACGTTAGTGGTTTTGAGCTGGTGCGTAATTACCGAGCGGCTGGCAAGCATACACCTGTGTTATTTCTAACCGCAAAAGATGACTTGAGTGACAAGATAAAGGGGATTGAGATTGGTGGTGATGATTATTTGACCAAACCTTTCGCCTTTGCAGAATTGATCGTCAGGATGAAAAGCTTATTACGACGTGCCAATCAAGCCGACTATCAAAGTACGATTATGCAAATAGCGGATCTCAAGATGGACATTGCCAAGCGCACGGTGCATAGAGGAGATAAGCCTATTAAGCTCACGGCAAAAGAGTTTTCCTTACTACAGTTTTTATTAGAGCGCCGCGGTGAAGTGCTTCCACGCTCAATCATCGCCTCCCAAGTATGGGATATGAACTTTGAAAATGATACCAATGTGATTGATGTGGCGATAAGGCGTCTTCGTATAAAAATAGACGATGATCATGACGAAAAGCTGATTCATACGGTGCGCGGGATGGGCTATCGGTTAGAAGCTGTCGATACAGCGCTTGATAGCAAACCATCTCACGAAGCTGGCAATGTCTAATATGAAATATAGGTTTGATAATCGGCGTTTGCCACTATTATGGCGTACTGTGCTATTGCTCACGATATTTGTTGTCATATCACAGGTTATTATTTATATATGGATACAGCGTTCTGTTAAAGGCCATTTTGAGCAAATGGACGCTGAGATTATGACCCATGCGGCTTTTAACTTACGTAAACGAGTGATAGAACCTAGTAGCCCTATAACTTCCCAAACCCTACCTAGCTCTCAATATTCATTAAATAGTCAACAGTCGCTAAGAGCGGCACCTGACGTAATGCCTGATGGAGATACTTTTACCACAGCGATATCAGATGAAGCTGATCATCAGCATTCTTCTTGGCTAGATTACGATCTAAAAACCATTATCGCTAATAAAGAAGGGCAGATACTGTCTAGTACCCCCAATAACTTTGCTCAAGAGCTAGGGGAAGGGTTTAATCTGTCATCACTGAAACAAGATAATGATAAGCAACAGTTTGTGATGAATATCAATAGTCGATACTATCGAGCAATGGTCATTGAAGACGACAAAATGCTCGCGCTTATCGCACTGCCTATAGATGTGCATCATCAGTATTTATTACAGTTCAATCGTCAGCTTAGTATGATTTTGTTCGCGATTACCTTGTTGCTCGTCTCAGTAGCGGCATTGGGTGTGTACTGGGGTTTTGCACCTTTGGCGACCATCGTCCAAAAAATGAAAACAATGAATCCTGACAGATTGGATGATAGAGTCACGGTCAGTGATATGCCGTTAGAGCTGCGACCATTAGCAGAATCTTACAACTCAATGATGGCCAAGCTTGAAAGTAATTTTGAATCATTGTCACGGTTTTCAGACAATATCGCCCATGAGCTGCGCACTCCAATAGCGACACTCAGCACGCAAACGCAAGTCATGTTAAATAAACCGAGAGCTGGCGATGAATACATTGAGCAGCTACACCATCAACATGACACGTTAGAGCAGCTATCGGCCATGATAAATAATATGCTGCTGCTGGCAAAAACCCAAAAAGGATTGAGTGACTCGCAAATCAGTTACGTGGATACGGACAGTTTAATCACCAAGCTCGTTGATTACTACGAAATGATTGCAGAAGACAGAGGTATCGCTATTGAAACCAAAGGTGAGTTCAGCACTGTCTTAGGAGATAAAAGTTTATTACAAAGGCTCTTTGCTAATCTGATATCGAACGCGATTTATTATGCTGCTCAAGATAGCGTTATAACCATTAGGGCAGATAGAGTAAACTCAGATAAGATGGTGGGCACAACAATAAGCAGTCTTCAACAATCAAAACAAGCTATTTTACGAATGACCGTCACCAACCGATTAGATGAGCCGTTGACACAAAGTGAGGCAGATAAGTTGTTTGAGCGCTTCTATCGACATCACAAAACAATAAATCGCCATACAGGAACAGGTTTGGGGCTATCTATCGTACAGTCTATCGTTGGGGCGCATAACGGTAACGTCAGTATTACTATAAAAGACGATGATTACTTTCAAGTGAGTGTCGAGTTATTGGCGGACGTTTAATCTTTTAGCAGTCAACGATAGATATTCAATCTGAATAGATAGATTTGGCAAGTGATTGCCTTGAAAATGAGCTGGTAATGACCAAGTAAATGTATATCTAATGCCCCATACAAAGTTAGAGATTATTAAAAGGCAATAGGTAAAATAGTAAGTCGATAACGAACATAATACTTAAAACACAATCATAAAAATCAATTAAGGAATAACTATGCATATCACGGCTAATTTTGATGCAGGCAACATTGATATTATTAATGCAGATGACAAAAAAGACATTCAATTAGCGATTCGTCCAGATGTTGGTGGCGAGTTTTTTCAATGGTTTAACTTTCGTCTATCAGGTCAAATAGGGGAGCAGTATGTTCTCAATATTCTGAATGCAGGAGAGGCGTCTTATCTAGAAGGTTGGGAGAACTACCAAGCGGTGGCTTCTTATGATCGTCAGCATTGGTTCCGTCTGCCAACGTCTTATAAAGATGGCAAATTGACCATCATGGTAGAGTTAGAGTGCGAAACCATTCAGATTGCGTATTTTGCGCCTTATAGCTATGAGCGTCATCAAGATTTATTGGCCGCTGTGCAAGTGCATCCGCTAGTGACGTTAGAGCATCTAGGCGAAACGCTTGATAAACGTGACTTGACCCTAGTCAAAATAGGTGACGGTGCTGCTCACAAGCGTAATATATGGATTACTGTTCGTCAGCACCCAGGTGAAACGATGGCTGAATGGCTGATCGAGGGTTTGTTGTATAGCTTGTTAGATAGCGATAATGCGACTGGCAAACAGTTACTAGACAAAGCAAACTTCTACATCGTTCCTAATATGAATCCCGACGGCAGCGTGCGCGGACACCTGCGTACTAACGCTGTCGGAACCAACCTAAACCGTGAATGGCAGAGTCCAAGCTTAGACAAAAGCCCTGAAGTATTTCATGTGATTAATAAAATGGAAGCGACGGGCGTGGATCTATTTTATGATGTGCATGGTGATGAAGCATTGCCATACGTATTCCTCGCTGGTTCACAAGGGACGCCAAGCTACAGTGACCGTCTTGCTGGACTACGTGATAAGTTTTCAGACGTATTAAAGTTAGCCAGTGCTGATTTTCAGTCTGAGATTGGCTATGAGATCGATGCACCAGGTGCTGCCAATATGACCGTTGCCACCAATTGGGTAGCAGAGCGTTTTGATTGCCTCGCTAATACGTTAGAGATGCCATTTAAAGACAATGATAATCTGCCCGATGAAGAGATGGGTTGGTCGCCAGAGCGTTCTATCAAATTAGGCGAAGCATCACTGGTAGCAATGCTAGCTGTCGTGGATGATTTACGATAATTATAGAAAAAAAGCTGCAGAAAATAAAAAGCTGCTAATGATGGCCAAGTGTTTTAGTGGTCATCGTTAGCAGCTTATTTCAAATACTTATAAAGGCACTTAAGTTTATATTTTTGATGTCATTTTCTAATGTTGATTTTTGATATCGAACTTCAATCAAACATTCTTATAGCTAATTGGTGTTCAAGTGTTTAGTGTGCGGCAACCAGCTTGGCATAAACTTTGCCCAATACTACACCAAATACGAGATGTAGCATAAGAGTGGCGATTGGAATCATAATGCCGCTTGGCATAGATAAACCAAATAAGCCATTGCCCATCATGGGCATAATAGCAATCATCATCATAAACCAACCAATTGCACCTACCATTGCGCCAGTCAGCGTAAAGTTCTTACTTCTATCCGTACCTGCTATCAATGCCATGACGATACCATAGCCGATCGATCCGACCATAAAATGAGCAATCCAAGCCATTACATGACTGCCACCCATCATCGATTCAAGCATCGCAATAATATCTAAATCAGGCATGAGGCCTATTGCACTTTTTAGCATGAGAAGTAGCGACATAACGATGGTCGCGATAAAAGCAGCTATTATTCCAGCCATATATTTGTTCATAGTAGTCATTCCTTCTTAAGGTTTGAATCGTTATTATTTTTTTGACGTTTTTAATTTTGGTGATTATCCAGTCGTAATACATTGGAGATAGACGGCCGCTTATATATACGGTAGGGATATTGAAGAATATGAGTAATCTTCAAGACTCTCGTGTACTACCTGCCAAGTATTAAAAACCCCAATATGTATCGTTTCTACGATAAAAGGTTTTGAACAGTCATTCAAGTAATTTTGAGTAATCGTTCAATATTACTTGTAACCACAAGCACGTTATGAATGTTCAGTTCGAATAGAAATGAGGCGGATATAGCAGGCAGAGATAGAGAAAAGCGATAAATATAGGCTGGCATGCTATCAGTCATGATGCTGCTAAGAAATTTTGACAGTCACGCATACTTGGTTATTGGCAAGCAAGATGACGGTTATTGAAGGGCATTGCGGAAATTTTGAAACTCTTTAGATTGTTCAAGTAAATCACTGCCCAAATAGCGTAGATCATCTACTTGTTCAGGTTGTAAATGAAAGGTGGTCGGCATGGCATCGAACTTTGCACGCTCTGTTTTATCTTTGACTTGATCAAAGGTCAATACGGAGAAATGCACTTCTACCTGAGGCGCACTTGCAGGTCGCTGAGCATTTACATGCTCTCCCCATTGTAAAAATTCTTTTTTGGCCAATGAGACAGTTTCGTTATTTAGTGTGCCTAGTGCGACTTCACTCGCCGCTGAAATGGTATCAAGAAAACTCGGGTCTTTATTTTCTACTGACCACTCATGCTCTGAATAGGTCTGAGCATTGGCTACAACGACCAGTACTTGTCTGACTTGGCGCAATTTCGCAGGACTGAAAGCGCCTGCCATGTTGGGCACATCACCATATTGGGTCACAGGACTCATCATTGAGCCGCGCACGCCAAGATTATCGGTTACCCCGCCATCTACCAAGCGCACTACTGGCATTCGATCTGGCTGCGAATACCTATCTAGTGCGCGAGCTATCGCATAACTACGCGGCAAATGACTGTCTTGATTTAGTGCGTCATTAACCCAGGGCTGCGAGCGCTGCGAACAATCAGAAAAGTTGTGTAGGGCAATAGGGGCAAAGATGCCAGGGACTGAGGAAGAGGCCATCACCGCATTGGCAACTGGGTAGCTTGATAAATCCGAACACAAAAAGTCGAACTGCTGCTGAGTAAATGAAAAAGTCATGGCGTTGTTTAAATCACTTGCATTTAGGATAACGTAAGGCAATTTTCCACGGCTCATATCAGCAAAGGTCTTTTGTTGAAATAGACTGTTGTCTAAGTTGTTAGCCACCAAATCCCCACGATTGTATTCAGAACTGCTCATCGCTATTAGGCTTTGCGGACGTATCGCAAGTCTAATCAGTCGTGATTGCCAGTCTTCATACAAGAATTCTGGAGCAAACTTCTCAAAAATGTCATCGCCAAATAGCCCATAATAAGCTGCCGTGTAGCTCCCGCCAGATACTGAAGAGATGACATCGACTTCATCTAATAGTCTGCGCTCTACGCCATTGATAGTTACTGGTGTATCACGTAGCTTTTCTAGCACCCCGTAGCTGAGTGCTGCTGCCCGTGTACCACCGCCAGAAAAGGCAAGTACAACAAAGACTTCGTCTGAGTTGTTTGGGAGGTTGTTATGAAAATCATAGCGAGCAGTGCTCTTCTCTACAATAGGCTTATTCCAGACTCGTTTTGCGCAACCAGTGAATAACAGCGAGATAACAATGATGATAAATAAAAAAAACGCAACGCATAATCGAGGTGAAACCATCAGTTTTGAGAGTTTCTGCAGCAGACGATCATAGTAAGTCGGTATGTCTATACGCATGCAAATCACCTCAAAGTTTGTAGACTACGGTGCGCTCTGTACTTTTTACTTGATAACAGAGCAAATCACGTCAGTTTTCGACTTCCATGTCGGTTGTGACTTAACACTTAAGGGCATTAAACTTAAGAGCAGGGGCCACCTTCTAAATATGACGTATATAAAACAAAGCTAATATAGATTGATTTCTTACTAGTGTGAGTCACGGTGGGCAATTTAATTACTATGAATAAACCTTAACTGGACGGTAATAGCGAGTCAAGATAAAACTGAGTAACCATTCAAATAGCCCTTCTTTTCATTTTCACATTTGCTAATAACAGTCCTGATAAGATCAACATCATGGCCAGCATTTTCCACCACGTCACTACTTCTCCTGTGAGTAGTACTGAGGTCACCATACCGAATACGGGCACCAATAGTGCAAACGGCATAACCTTGGAGGCGGTATTTTGACTGAGTAAGTGTGCCCACAGGCCAAAGCCAATTAAGGTTGAGATATAGACGATAAACCCAAGTGAGAGCCAAGACTTGAGTGATGCTTCAGTAAACGTCGCCAGCTGCCATGCATCAGTCTCAAATATAAGAGAAGATATCGTCAACATCACGCAAGCAATGAGACCGCCCCAGACTACCAGTGCTAACGCAGACAAAGCAGAGGCTTTATTTTTTCCAGTGCTAGATGTGGCAACAGATACCCCTGTTCCTTGCTGCATCGCTTTTAGAGCCGTTTGCTCTGACGCTTTTTCTGAGGCCTGTTTTGATGCTTGCTTGGAGGCAATATTACCAAAGCTCCAACCGATGGCCGCAATCAAAATACAGATGAACCCTGCCAAAGGCATATCACCGCCAAGGTTTAACGCAATCACGCTGAGTCCTAGTACACCGACCAACATACCGACGATTTGCATACGGCTGACTGCTTCACCCAATATAAAGTACGCTAGCAATACCGTGATAAAAATCTGAATTTGTAGCAGTAGTGCCGTCAGCCCCGGGGATGAACCCAGATGCATCGCTGTAAATACAAAGGCGTACTGCATGACAAATGTACCGATGGCATAAATAAACAAGGTACGGTTGAATTTAGGTGGCTTTAGAAACAAGACCAGTGGCACAGCAGTAAAGAAAAAACGCAGGGCGGTAAGCATCAATGGTGGAAAGCTCTCAAGACCCCACGCAATAAAAGTAAAATTTACGCCCCAGATAAAGGTAACCAGTACAGCCAATGCAGTATATATAGGGGACATATGAGCTATCCTAGAGAAATAGTATCCGTTGTCGGGGATGGTTGGATTTAATCGTGTTCGGCTTATGTTTGGCTGATATTTAGGCTTAGAATTATAGTCGAAAGGTCACTATATAATAAGAAGGTGCTAGCACTATAGCCGATTCAATTTAAAAGTAGTACAAGGCAACCGAGTGTAGATGTACATGTGATACTTCAAGCGAGTTTAACGCTGTAATACTTTTACAGTGGAATGACTATATAAGTCTCTGATTGGTCAGTCTAACGATTGAGCCAATACCTCGAAAACTTTTGAATGACTCATTTGTGCCACATTGAATCGCATAAAGTTTTCAGCATTGTCCGATTGGCTAAAAACATTGCCTGGCGCCAAGACCACACCCTGTGATAAACAGCGATTGGCCAATTCGGTCGCATTATTATTCTCAGGTAATCGGCACCATAGGAACATACCTGCTTGTGGGAGCAGCCACGGTACGATGCCTAATTTGGCCAATCGTGGTAGCGTATGAGTACGCGCGCTTGCCAGCCGAGTATGGATATCATTCATATGCTTACGGTAGCCGCTATCAGTCAGTGCTGAGAAAACAACAGCTGCCGCCAACTGACTGCCACCAAAGCCAGTCGCTATCTTTAAATCTACCAAGCTCTCAACCCATTCTATAGGCGCTGCAATATAACCACAGCGTAGGGATGCGGATAACGTTTTAGAAAAACTGCCGATATAGAATACTCGTGATAATCCATCTAAAGCCGCCAATCTCGCCGCAGGCTTGACTTCAAAATCTGCAAAAATATCGTCTTCGATAATGTACAAACCAGCCGCTTGAGCCAATTGTAATACACGGTATGCCGTAGCAGGTGATAACGTTGCGCCCGTAGGATTATGAATGGCAGCATTGGTGATGTACAGGCGCGGCTTATGCTCATCTAAAATCGCTGCAAAGGCCTTTACATCTGGCCCATTTGGCGTATAAGGGACGCCAACTACTTTGACCCGATGGGCAAGCAGCTGTGCTCGAAAGTTAAAATAGCAAGGATCATCGACGACAACCGTATCACCTGGTGTCAGCAAAAATCGAAAAATCAAATCTATCGCTTGAGTGCCCGAATCCGTCAATATGACCTGTGACGGTTCTGCATTGATACTCAATCCTGCCATACGCCGCGTGAGTAATTGGCGTAATGCTAACAGTCCTAGCGGCGTTGCATACTCACTAATAATAGACGCGTCAGCTTTTGCTACATTTCGCAGACCACGGCGTATACCTGCCTCAAACAGCCAATCCGCTGGTAACCAACCGCAGCCTGGCTTTAGTGCACCATCAGGTGGCTCAAGCGACTGCCGCGATACCCACAATGGATCTACCACTCGATCAATTTTTGGTGCTATATCTGTCAATGATAGAGGCGCTGTCGTCTCTGCCACATAGAACCCTGCACCAGGACGGGAGTAAATAATGCCCTCAGTTTGCAGGCGCTCGTAGGCTTCAACCACGGTAGATGGCGAGAACCCATAATCTTTGGCAGCGGCACGGACGGAGGGTAGTCGCGACTCTGGCATGTAGATAACGGTCGCTATTTTCTCTTTTACGTCAGCCATGACAACTTCGATGCGTGTTAGCTTCTTATTCATATTTTTTACAGTTTTTGGTAGGGCGAATTTTGTGAAGGCTTTATCTTAAGGTTATAGCTATGACGATATATGGATAGGATATCCGAACTGTATGGGTTTTATAGACCAAACAGTTCTGTCTAATTGTACTGTATTGTATATAGATAACCTACTGTGCTTTTGTTTTAATTATTGAACGTAAACGATGTAGAGGTAGATGTGTTTCTATTGTGAAACGCACTTACCTCAGTCAATTCAACGATTATTCTTCAAAAAGCAGCGATATATGACCACGAAAAAATATAATAAATATTTGGCCTTTGCCTTATGCGTGATAACGACAAGCGTCAATATCCAAGGGCCGCTTTATGCCGTTTACGCACACAATGATGGCTATGGCGTACTAGCAACTACGATAGCGTTTTCCTTTTATGTATTAGGCGTCATACCTGTATTGTTAGCTTTTGGTGGATTGTCTGATCGTATCGGACGGCGCAAGGTGATTTTAATCTCTTTGGCACTATCGGTAGCAGCGACGGCTCTTATGTTATTTTATCCGTACACGCGAGCGTTAGCAGTAGCACGATTCATACTTGGTGTGGGAACGGCTCTAATGGCTGCTACGGCGACTGCCTATATGATTGAGCTGCTTGGCTCATCAGATACGATGCGTGCGACAGCGTGGGTGACAGCCAGTACAACGATAGGTTTTGGTCTTGGCCCTGTATTGACGACGGTTTCTTTGATGTTTTATGAAACCGATCAGCCAGCCAGTTTTTTCTTACTGCTAGCGAGCGGGCTGCTCGCTATGTTTTTGTTATATCAATTACCAGAGACGGCACCTAAACGCACTAATTTGCCCACCTCTATGCTACGGCTACCTTATTTTAACCGTGAGGTCATCTGGTATGGCAGCGGTATTTTGATTTGTTGGGCGACGACAGGATTGGTATTGTCAGTTATTCCCTCAGTACTCGCCACGCATGGACTCGCTAAATATGCAGGGATATCCTCTATGTTAGCCATCAGTTGTGGATTGATCGTTCAGCCAATCGCCCGAAAGCTTGACCCTCAAGTTTCAAGCAAGCTTGGTCTTCTGATCTTACTACCAGCTTATGCTTTATTGGCTTGGGGAACGTTGAATGCCAACCTACCAGTGATTCTTTTGGCGGCATTTTTGGCCAGTACGAGTTGCTATGGCTTTGTCTATTTGGGCGGTATGTTAGGAGTCGCAAAATCTGCTGGAAATGAGCAGGCACGTGCGAGTGCAGGCTATTTTCTGATGGCATATATAGGGTTTAGTGTCCCCGTCATCTTTACTGGTTTGATTGTGGATCGGTATGGTGCTGCTACTGCGTTCTACGCCTTTGGTGTGTTTTCCTTAGTTGGTGTGATTGTCTTATTTGCCAGTCAACCTATATTGAGAATTGGATGTCGTTCGAACGCCAATTTGCATAGCGTGTCTTAAAATAAGATTGATAATGCAGTTTTCTATTCATTATCTTTTCATTTAATATTTTTTAATTCAATACCTTTTAATTTAATACCTCTGCATGCAATATCTATGCTCTAAAACAATGCTCTTTTTATGCTGAGGCACCACGATAAAGCAAACAATTGTATCAATATAGTGCTTTTATCCCTAACTTTAGTAGAAAACACCGTTTTGCCCATGGCATAGAACTTGCCCTTATACAGGTATGACAATATTGTCATGTTTTAACTAAAGAGGGTATGTTCTATGTTCAAAAAAACCATTCTTTCACTGTTTATTCTAAGCGCGTTTGGTATATCAGTATCCCAAGCAGAAGACTTTACGGTTCTTAAGCAAATAGCAGATAAACCTACTCAGTTGAGTAGTGGTGAATACAAAGGCAATTACTATGTACCTTCTACTTTAGACACCATAACATGGGGATATTTGCCCAACAGAGACGCCAGCCCCGTTATGTCTGTTACCTCTGGTAGTGTGGTGACTTTTGATACCGTCTCACACGAAGGTCTGCTCGAAGATCAGGGCCGTGATGCAGCAAAATACTTTAAGTCAAAAGGGGTCAAAGACGACTTTATTTTAGATGAAGCAAAAACAATAACAAAATCAAAATTAAAACATGACTTTGATAAAGATGGTCCACATATCGTGACAGGCCCTATCGAAATCAAAGGGGCGCAACCAGGCGACATCCTAAAAGTAGAAGTCATCAACGTTGAGCCGCGCGTGCCGTATGGTGTCATCTCTAACCGCCATGGCAAAGGCGCATTGGCAGGCGAGTTTCCCAAAAAAGCAAAACAAGACAACGCGTCTGCCGCTCACCCTGAGCGCTACGGCAATGTCTCCGTATTTACGCCTATCGAAAAAAATGCCAAAGGTGAATACGAAGGTATTCTAAAAACAGATTCTGGTAAGTCTATACGTTTTCCACTTAGTCCATTTATGGGTCTAATGGGTGTCGCAGCAAACACCTCAGAGCGAGTACATTCAGTTCCACCTGCGATGTATGGCGGCAATATTGATATCAACGAATTGGGTGCAGGGGCAACGGTTTATTATCCGGTACAAGTGGCAGGTGCACTGTTTTATACAGGTGACAGTCACTTTGCCCAAGGCGATGGCGAGGTTGCATTGACTGCCCTTGAAGCGTCTGCTCGCGCCACTTTTAAATTTACATTGCTAAAAGCAGGTAAGGATAAGATTCCGGGTAAAGAGATTGTGCAACCGTTGGCAGAGAATGCTGAATTTTGGATCACGCCAGGGCTAGATGAAGATTTGGATGAGGCGATGAAGAAGTCTACTCGTGAAGCGATTCGTTTCTTAAATCAAGAGTATGGCATTGATGAGGCAATCGCTTATGCTTACCTAAGTGCAGCGACAGATTTTGAAGTATCGCAAGTCGTGGATAAGACCAAAGGTATTCACGCCAAAATTCGTAAAGCAGATTTCAAAGAGTTTGAAAAATAGTACAAATTAACGATCTCAACTTCAGAAAAAAAGTCCTTTATACTGATATAAAGGACTTTTTTACATTCATTATATTGGTTTAAAAAAGGTGAATGTCACTAGAGACACAGCAACGTTCTATTTTCTTCTACTTCAATTAGCCATCGCACTTTGCAGGATAGTGTAAGCCGCTTTGACCCTCTCTGCGTTGGGGTAGTTCTTATTTGCCAAAATGACAATACCAGATTTTTTTGCGGGAATATAAGTGATATATCCACCGAAACCATTGGTAGCGCCTGTCTTGTTCACCCATACATCGTTTAAAACAGGTGTCGGCTGATTGTTTGCTGTAATGGGCTGTGGTTTGAGCACCACATCCGTTGAATTACCTTCAAGCAGTGTGTCTAGCTGAGTGGGGAATGGATACATCTCCCACGCCAATCCCTGTGTAAAAGTGCTCGCTTGATAGTATCCCTTTCTAGTGTTTTGCAATGACTGTTGAATCTCTTTATCCAAAGGGATTAACCTCATATTAGCCGCCATATAATAGGTCATATCCGCGCTGGTTGATTTAATACCATAAGCTTCGGCGTCCAAAATCCCAGGGTTAACTCTTATCGGCTCTCCAGCAGCGTTATAACCAAACGCATAATCGTCCATTTTGTCGTTAGGAACATTGACAAAGGTACTAGGCATATTGAGTAAGGGCAGTATTTTATCTTCCATCACCTGTGTGTAATCCGCGCCCATACTAAAGGCTGATATATGGCCGAACAGTCCTATACTGGCGTTAGAGTATAGACGTTTTGAGTTGATAGGGAAGGCAGGTTGCCACGACTTATAGTAGCGGAACAATTCCTTATTGTTTTTGATATCGTTAGGTACTTGAAGTGGTAGACCACCTGCCGAATAGGTGGCTAGGTTGATAAGCTTGGTGTTACCAATGGCGCTGTCTTGTAGATAAGGAATGTATTTATCAGCGGTATCCTCCAAGTCGAGTGTGCCATTGAGCTCTGAGTAACTGGCCAAAGTCGCGGCAAAGGTCTTACTGATAGAGCCCAACTCAAAGATAGTGTTTTCTGAAACAGCCTTGCCAGATTGTTTGTCAGCCAAACCGTAGTTATAAAAAGACGACTTTCCATCGACAATAATACCAAACGCCATACCTGGAATATCATGTGCTTTCATTAGCGACTTGGCTTGTGCATCTACTGTACTTTTTAGATGATTATCGCTGTCTGCTGCTTGTACTTGTACAGATATCAATAAGGCGGCAACGACAGCAGTCAGACCAACTCGGCTAAAAAGTGTTTGCACTGATTTTTTCATGATTATATTACTTGTCCGTTTTGTTAGAGGTAGCGGTGGTTTGTTCCTTTAGCGAGTCTAAAAATAGATTACTGACTTCCAGAATGTCATTTCGTATTTCCCTATTTTATTTCTACAGAACCTCCGTATTTTTACAGAATACCAATATTCCGGCAAGCTGAAATCGGTTTATTGAATATAGATTAAAGGCCAATGCATACTTCTACTATAAGTATTTAAGTGTATTTATCTCTCATTTATTGGGGAATTGTCGTGTGCACGACAAACTTCTAAGCGCTGTTATGAAATTATAGTCTACAGGCAAGGGATGTCGTCAATGATAAACCTTAACTTATCACTAAATAAATTAATCAGGGATGAATGATGAATAGTAATCAAAATGCTTATGGTACCGATACGCTTGATCCAAAAATCAGATCACGTTTTGTTGATAACAATAACGGTCTAAATGTTCATATTTTAGAAGCAGGGTTTGAAGAAACGGAGTCTGAGAAAGGAAGCCGACCAGTCGTGCTGCTTTTGCATGGTCATCCAGAGCTGGCCTATAGCTGGCGCAAGCAGCTGGTGCCTTTGGCTGACCAAGGGTTTCATGTGATTGCCCCTGACTTACGCGGTAGTGGCAGAACAACAGGGTGGGAGACAGGTTTCGACTGTAATCTTGACCAGTTTAGTTTATACAACAACGTACAAGACATGATTGGACTGGTATATGCATTAGGCTATAAAACAGTTGCAGCCGTTGCAGGACATGATTTTGGTTCTCCTGCGGCAGCACTATGTAGTTTTATCCGTCCTGATATTTTTAAGTCTTTAATCATCATGAGTACACCTTGGCCAGGCACGCCGCAATTTCCATTTAATTCAGCCAATCTACCAAAAGATACTACAAACTACGATCCAACCTTGACCAAAAGTATGGAAGAGCAACTCGGCTCTTTAGTACCACCCCGCAAACATTATCAAATGTACTTTGCCTCATCGCATGCTAATGATGAGATTATGAATGCACCTCAGGGAATTCATGATTTTATGCGGGCATACAATCATGCCAAAAGCGGTGACTGGCAGGAGAACAACCCGCACAGCCTACAAGCCAAAACGCTTGAGGAGTTTTCTAAAATTCCAAAATACTATGTGATGGATCTGGACAAAAGCATGCCTGAGCAAGTCATGGAGTTTATGCCAACCCAAGCGCAAATAGATGCCTGTGAATGGTTACCCGATAACGAGCTAAAGGTCTTCTCTGATGAGTTCACTCGCACGCAATTCCAAGGCACTATGAATTCTTATCGCTGTGCCACCAATCCAAAATATTTCCATGCGATAAAAACCTTCAGCGGTAAATCTATTGATGTGCCCGTGGTATTTATAGCAGGCGAAAAAGACTGGGGGCCGTATCAAAGCTATGGCAACTTTGAAGCAATGAAGGCGAGTATCGCGCAGCTAGAGATTCATTTTGTAAAAGGCGCAGGGCACTGGGTGCAACAAGAGCAGCCAAAAGCAGTGAATGACATCATGATTGAATTTCTCAAAGATAAAAAATAACAGCGCAAATACTTGGCATTGCGGTTCATTATTTGAATCTGCAATGCTCACTACGTGGCTGATTTTGAATATGGCTGACTTTAAAGGTGGCTGACCTTAGAGGTAGCTTTGGAGAAAAACAATGAGTAAATATGATGTCGTGGCTGTTACGACCAATGACTATAAAAAACAGGCCAAACAACGCTTGCCCAATTTTTTGTTCGACTACATAGAGGGCGGTGCAAATGCTGAGCAAACATTGCAGGCGAATACAGCAGACTTTAAAAGATATACGCTAAGACAGCGAGTCATGCGAGACGTGTCTGCTGTCGATACCTCAACGACTCTTTTTGGAGAGTCTCTGTCTATGCCGTTGGCACTAGCACCTGTCGGCATGGCTGGACTGTTTGCAAGGCGTGGAGAAGTACAAGCGGCGAGGGCAGCAGAAAAGAATGGCATACCGTTTACCCTGTCTACTGTGGCGATATGTTCGTCTGAAGAAGTGCGAAGTGCGACCAATCAGCCTTTTTGGTTTCAGCTGTATATGCTGCGTGATAGGGCACTTGTGCTAGATATGTTAAACCGTGCTGCTGCATCAGGTTGTAAAACGCTGGTATTCACGGTCGATTTAGCACTGCCTGGTATGCGTTTAAGAGACTATCGAAATGGCATGTTAGGTGGCTCTACAAAAGGAAAAATGTCTTATCTAACGCAGTTATTCATGCGGCCAGGATGGTTGCTCGATATTGGCATTTTAGGAAAACCACATAGTTTAGGCAACCTGAAACACAAAGTTGAGAGTGCAAGCGACCTTGATCGATACAAAGCGTTTGTAGAGAGTCAGTTTGATCCAAGTGCCACATGGAAAGATATCGCATGGCTTCGTAATAATTGGAGTGGCAATATTATTATCAAAGGTATCATGGATGCAGATGATGCCAAAGCAGCGGTTGATGCAGGTGCAGATGGCATTGTTGTCTCCAATCATGGCGGCCGTCAGCTAGATGGTGTCTCGTCTACCATTGATAAGTTGCCGAGTATAGCGAATAGCGTCGGGCAGCACACCAGAGTTTTATTGGATGGTGGCATACACAATGGTGTCGATGTCGTGAAGGCCATAGCGCTGGGGGCAGACAGCGTCTTAATAGGGCGCTCTTGGGTATATGCGATGGCAGCGCAAGGAGAGGCTGGCGTGAACAAGCTGTTGGCTCTCTATCAGCAGGAGATAGCTGCGACGATGGGACTGATGGGGGTAAGCCGTATCGAAGAGCTCAATAGCGATGTCATTGAGCGATTCAATCAACCACTTAATAACCTGCTCAGTTAAATACCCTCTATTTGGAGAAGCCATATGACTTGCATGACCACTAAGACCATGACCATGACACATGGCGTATATCCCGTTGTTCATACGCCATTACATGAAGATGAAAGCATTGATTTTGACGGTTTAAAAGCGTGTTTGGAGTATTACAATCAAACAGATTTACCGGGCGTTACTTTGATTGGAAGCGGTGGAGAGTTGCCTTATTTTTCAGACAGTGAGCAATATGACATTATTAAGGCAGCTTTTAATTATCTAGATGGTAGCAAGGCGATTATTGCTGGTGTCCACGCGTATAGCAGTACGCAGGCGATAGAAAAAATAGCCTTATATAGCGCTTACGTTGACTACATATTGCTATTGGTTCCTGATTATTACCAAAGCACTTTTGAAGATTATCTACAAACACTAGAATGTATTGCGCAACACTCTGCAAAACCTATTTTGTTTTACTATTTCCCGCAAATCACTCAAAAGACATTTACGTCAAATCAGTTGATTGCCATTCTTTCAATCGACAATATTATTGGTATCAAAGACAGTTCTGTACATATTCCAACGGCCAAACGTATCTTGTCTGATGTACCAGATACACTCTATTTTAGCGGGCTTAGCTTGTTATTAGAGCCTTTGATAAAGCTAGGCGCAGTAGGTGCGATTTGTCCTATTGCCTCAGTACTGCCACAGCAAGCACATGAGTATTTTTGTGCTATTCAAAACAGCGATAAAAATCTCAAAAAATATAGAGCACCATTAAAGCGTATGTTGCCGATTGTGAATACGTTGACTCTATCGGAAAAAACCCAGTTTCTGGCGTTAAGTCTACTTAGTGCTAGCCCCGTGAAGCTGATAAAAAATGTGACCAGCTCTCACGCTAAAATCAAAGAAGCTCTAAGATTTAAGGGCTTGCCTATTCAAAGAACGGTCAGAGCGCCTTTACCTAGTCTGTCTGATACAGAAGCTGAAAAAATCGCGCTAATTATGGATGATTTAGCATCGCTTCAATCGACTGTTTAATTAGCATCATGATAGGCTTTTGAGAGTGCATCCATACTGTTAATAACGATTTTTCCATATTGAATACAGATAAGCTTGTCTCTTTCCATTTGTTTAAGCTCTTTGCTAACGCTCTGCCGAGAGGCTCCTACCATCCTTGCTAAGTCTGCGTGTGAAATAGTAATTTCTAGCTCATTGCTTTGTGCCATTTTTGAACTTTGATTGACCACTATCCTATATATACATCGTGACAATCTTTGATGTAAGGGAAGCGTCAGATTGTCAGTATTGATCTCGAAGGCAACCCGCATTCGGTGAGAGAACATGATTAGGAGCTGAGCGTTTATCTCAGGGTACTTGTTGTTAAGTCGAAAAAAATGTCTCTTGCTCAATACATTGACAACAGAATCACCTACTGAATAGGTATTGGTCGCTCTGGGTAATTCATCTATCAGTCCTTGCTCACCAAATGTCTCTCCTGACAATAGCGTACCGATGACTACCTCTGTACCATCATGGCTATATATATTACATTTTATGTTACCCGATACTACTTGGTACAGCTCATTAGACGGTTCTTGTATACGAAACAAGGCTTCTCCGTCAGATAGCGTTCGCTGAGTCATCGCTGAACCAATGTCCTCCTGAATATCTGTAGGAAGTTTTTCAAACCAGTTATAAAATATTAACGTATTCAGAAGAATGCCCTCATTTGAGTTAAGAATAATAATCTAACATACTTTGATTCAGGCATTTCTGTTCGTTTATACGAGAGACGGTGACGTTGATTTTTATGCAAAAAAGAGATTTGCTTAGCTCTGTCTAGTAATTATTGTAGGTAGTAGTCGTTTCAAGTAATAGAAAATTGAAGCAACAGCAGTTCCAAGCAAAAACAATTCCAACCAACAGCAATTCTAAATAACGGTCATTTTAGGTATCAAACAAAAAAATAGAAACCCATAAGGGTTTCTATTTTAATAAGGTAAAGCCGGTCTTATTATGATGCTTTTGTTATATCTTGATCAGCGGTTTAAACGTTCAAGTTGAAAACGTTATAAGCCCATCCTATTTGCTTCTTCTTTTAGACTCTTAAATAGAGTGATACACATGATAAAGAGGAAGATTGAGATTGGAAAGCCTGCAATGATAGAGGCTGTCTGCATAGCCTTTAGCCCTCCAGCATAAAGTAAGCTACCTGCAATAATTGCAATCAAAATACCCCAAATGATGCGCATTTTTTTAGGGGAGGTCTGCGCCCCCTCTGCATCTAAAAAGCACAAGACATAAGTCCCACTATCTGCTGAAGTAATCAGAAATGTTCCAAGCAAAATACAGGTAAAAACACTCAAAGTCTGACCTAATAAGTCACCACCTATACTTTCAAACATCGTAAACAAAGAGAAAGTCATATCAACCTGTAATGCTTCAACTACCGGACCGCCAGTAAAAGCTTCTTGAGCAGGTAGACCTGCTTCGACTAGTGCGGCCGCTTGCGTTTCATAGCTGTGACGAGCATCCTGCTCAACTTTTAAAGCAGAGCCACCTACGACTGACATCCAGATTGCTGTAATCAGAGTCGGAACAAGAAGTACACCTGCAATTAACTCACGAATAGTACGTCCTTTTGAAATACGAGAGACGAACATCCCAACGAATGGTGCCCAAGTCATCCACCACGGCCAATAGTAAGCCGTCCACCAGTTTTGCCAGCCCGAGTCTTTTTGGGTATCACTCCAAAAACTCATGCCTATGATATTTTGAGCATAGTTACCCGTGGTTTCAATTAGCGTATGTATTAGATAGCGAGTTGGACCGATGACAAGCAGAATGATAACTAGGGAGAGTGCCAACAACATGTTTAGATTAGATAAGTACTTCATACCTTTGTTGACGCCAGTGACTGCCGAATAAGTTGCAATAGTACATAAGAAAGCCAGTAAAGAAAGTTGGTTAAATAGACTGTTTTCAATACCAAATACTTGGCTCAAGCCAGTATTCATTTGGAGCGCACTCATCCCCAGAGATTGAGCGATACCAAATGCAGTAACGAAGATAGTAAGAATATCTATAGTATGGCCAATAGGACCATAAATACGATCACCGATAATTGGGTAAAGTACAGATCTTAAGCTTAAGGGTAGCCCCTTTCTATGGCTAAAGTAGGCTAGAGCTAAGGCGGTCATACAGAATATTGCCCACGGATGTAACCCCCAGTGAAAGAAGGTGAGCTGCATGGCCATACTTGCAGATTCGTCACTTAAGCCTGGAGTAAAAGGATTGCTTATATAATAGTTCATAGGTTCAGCAACCGCCCAAAAAACCAGACCGACACCTATACCGCCTGAGAAAAGCATGGAGATCCAACTGACAAAACTAAAATCAGGCTCTTCATCGTCTTTGCCTAGGCGTATATGTCCAAAACGACTGAACATTATAAAAAGCAATAAAATAACAACGCCAGTCATCAATAAAATATAGAACCATTTAAAATTTTGTAATAAAAAAGTTGCAATGTTTTGGAAGGCCGCTCCAGCTTGTTCTGCTTGGAGAGCACAGAACAATACGAAAGCAATAACCAATATTTTTGAGACAACCGTTATGGTTGGATTTAGTCCTTTAAAAATGCCTGATGTAGCTAGCATGATCACTCCTTGAATACGTTACAACAGCCAGATTTCCATAGTCAGCTGCGTGTTTGGGTCATTCAGAGTAGTGCTATGTGCCAGTACCTTTCAACCTATTTATTATCATAAATACATGAGTTTTATTAATAGAAAACAATTGTAGGTATTTAATACAAAGAATCTTTATAAAATACATGATAAAAACTCATGAATATCTAGCAAAAAAGTCGTTTGTCAAACTTCGCAATGTCTAGCAGAATCTTCATCAAGCAGTACACATTGCTCATAAATGGCTACAGCCAACGCAAGGAAGTATGCGTCATTTTATTACATGGAGATTCAGCATGAACCAAACTAACCACAATCGCATCTCAATCCAACAAGTAGACAGTGTTTTGCACCCCATCACTGAAGCAAATGGTATGCCTAATACTGCTTATGTCAGCGAAGAGTATTTCAATTTTGAACGCGATAACATCTTAAGTAAAACTTGGGTATGTGTCGGGTTTGCCTCTGATCTTATTAAAAACGGCTACATCAAACCTGTCGAATTTATGGGATTGCCATTATTGATGATGCGCAATCGTGAAGGTATGGTACAAGTGTTCCATAACGTTTGTAGTCACCGCGGTATGAAACTGGTTCATGAAGAGGGCGTGGTACAGGGCGTGATTCGCTGTCAGTACCATTCTTGGAGCTACGATTTAGACGGAAACTTAAAAGGAACACCGCACGTAGGCGGTATAGGCAAACACAAAGATGAGCGTTTTAAATGCGAAGACCATGGTCTACGTGCATTACGTTCTAGTGTTTGGATGGATATGGTCTTCGTAAACATATCAGGGGATGCCGCACCGTTTGAAGCGCATATCGCTCCTTTGTTAGAGCGTTGGAAGCCGTTTTGGGGAGAGAATGGTGTCGATCAAATCCACCGTGTGGATATGAGTGAGGGTTTAGAGATTGAGGTAGATAGTAACTGGAAGTTGACGGTCGAAAACTACTGCGAAGCCTACCATTTACCTTGGGTACATCCAGCGTTGAACACGTACTCAAAGCTAGAAGACCATTACAACATTATGTTTGAAGACCGCTTCGCAGGACAAGGCAGCTATAAATACAACTTGTCTGATACTCAAGGCACTCATTTACCTAAGTTCCCAAGCTGGCCAGAGGATAAGTTGCGTCACGCTGAATATGTGGCTCTGTTTCCAAACGTGCTGTTGGGCATTCAGGCAGACCATGTATTTGCAATGATGATTGATCCCATTAGTGCCGAAAAAACAACTGAAAAACTCCGCTTGTATTTTGTCAGTGATGAATCTGCCAAAGACATTTATGCAGCTTGTCGTACAGCGACGCTAGAGTCTTGGCGTGTGGTATTTAGTGAAGACATTACGGCGGTCGAAGGTCTACAAAAGGGTCGTCATTCTCCAGGGTTTGGTGGCGGTGTGTTTTCACCCGAGATGGATTTACCAACACATTTCTTCCAAAAATGGCTAGCCACACAAGCGAAAGCTGCACTAGAAAAGGAGGCATAAGATGCAACATTACCTTAATTATATCAATGGCGAATGGAAAGATTCACACTGTCAACTGACTGTGATGAACCCTGCTACTGGTGCACCCTATGCCACTGTTGCTCAAGCAAGTATCGAGGATGCTGATCTAGCAATGGCCGGAGCAAGGCATTGTGTGAGCCAAAGATTGCTCACCGATATACGCCCAGCGCAGCGTCTTACTTGGATGCTCAAGGCAGCTGAGGAAATTCGTAAAATTACGGAAGAGGCCGCTTTAGTGCTGTGCTCAGAAAATGGTAAAAACTTGGATACGGCTCGTGATGAGTTCATCGAAGCGGCCCGTTACTTTGAGTATTACGCTGGCATCGCAGACAAAATTGAAGGGATATCTGTGCCATTGGGCAAAGACTACATCAATTTTACTCAATACGAGCCAATGGGGATATCAGTACAGATTGTCCCTTGGAATTTCCCTGTATCAATTTGCGCGCGTTCTTTGGCGCCAGCTTTAGCCGCTGGCAATGCGGTGGTTGTAAAATCTCCTGAGATTTCGCCCATCGCTATGACATTGTTATTTAAAGCTATCGAAAAAGCTGGTTTTCCACAAGGCGCGGTGAACTTACTTTGCGGCAAAGGCTCAGAGGTTGGCTCGCACTTAGTCAAGCATTCAGAAACCAATCAAATTGTATTTACAGGTTCAGTACCAACTGGGCAACGCATCTTAAGAGATGCTGCTGAACGCGCAACGCCTTCAGTGATGGAACTGGGAGGAAAGTCTGCTGCCATCGCACTAGCAGATGTGGATCTAGATACGTTATTGAGCAGTGTCAAGGTCGGTATTTTCTACAACTCTGGGCAAGTATGCTCAGCGATGTCACGCTTACTGGTACATCGCAGCCGTTATGACGAAGTAAAAAATGCAGTCGTTGATTTGGCACAGAGCTTAAGTATCGGAGTAGGTGAAGATAACTCTGATTTAACGCCTGTAGTATCTAAGAGTCAACAGCAGCAGATTCTAAAAATGATTGAGTCTGCTCGTGAAGAGGGCGCATGTATTTTGACAGGTGGCAGTGCACCTGACTTAGAGGGTTATTTTGTATCGCCAACGATTATCGAAGCTAGCCATGAGATGAGTATCACGCAGCAAGAAGTTTTTGGGCCTGTCTTAGTGATAATGCCATTTGATGAAGAAGAGCAAGCGATTGAAATGGCCAATGGTACAGAGTTTGGTTTAGTGGCTGGCGTATTTGGTGAAGGGTTAAGTCAGACTTTACGGGTGGCAAACAAACTGGTTGCCGGGCAGATATTCATTAATGAGTGGTTTGCAGGCGGGGTTGAGACGCCTTTTGGCGGCGTAGGATTGTCAGGTTTTGGTCGAGAAAAAGGGCAGGAAGCCATCTATAGTTATGTTCAGACGCGCAATATTGGTATTCGTTTGAGACACAACAAGTAGTCACAGAGTAAAAGGGAGTAGGCACAATGAAAAAATGGTTATGTATTGTCTGTGGTTGGGTTTATGACGAGGCGAAAGGCTGGCCTGCTGATGGAATCGCACCTGGCACAAGATGGGAAGACATTCCAGAAGATTGGTTGTGCCCTGACTGTCAAGTGACAAAAGCTGATTTTGAGATGCTCGAGATTACCGACGACGAAGAGGAAAGTATTGGCAACGCTATCGTTGATAATACTATTGAACCAGTCGTTATTATCGGAAGTGGCCATGCAGGTTACCAGTTGGCATCAGCATTGCGTAGCCAGTCTCCAGACTTGTCTATTACCTTATTCACCGCCGATGATGGTTCGGTCTATAGTAAACCCGCATTATCTAATGCGCTTGCCCTAGGCAAAAGCTGTGATGATCTAGTGAGAGAGTCTGCGCTGAGCTGGGAGCGACGATTAGATATTCGTGTATATGCACACACTCGTATCAACAAAATTGATCGTTCACAAAAAAGACTCTACACCACAATAGGTGAATATACCTACGGCCGCTTAGTGTTAGCGACTGGTGCAACGCCAATTGTCATTCCGGTAGAAGGTGAGCAGTCCGCGCTATTCAGTGTGAATGATCTAGCAGATTACAAACAGTTCCGCTCTCATCTAACCGATAAAAAACATATCACCATTTTAGGTGATGGCTTGATTGGTTGTGAGTTTGCCAATGATCTGGCAGCACATGGTATGGCTGTCACAGTGGTAGGGTTGGGCAAATGGCCTATGGAGCGACTAATTCCGCAGCAGTTGGGTAGTGAGTTGCAGCAAGCGTTGAGCGGAATTGGTGTGGAATGGAAGCTGGAGAATAGTATCCGCTCTGTTCAGTCACTCGGTGGTCGTTATCAGTTAGCGCTACAAGATGGGCAATATATAGAGACAGATTTGGTACTCAGTGCCGTTGGCTTGAGACCAAATATTGCATTGGCTCAAACAGCAGGTTTAGTAACGGGCCGAGGTATCCAGACTGATTTAAATCACCAGAGTAGTGACCCTGCGATATATGCATTGGGGGATTGCGCTGAGGTGGATGGTGAATGGGCACCTTATATCAATCCTATTAATCAGGCGCTACCTGCTTTGGTCAATAGTCTATTAGGGAAGCCGACACCAGCATCATTGAAGGCGACGCCCATCATCGTTAAGACGCCTGTTTTACCGCTGAGTATATTGCCAGGGGTTGGCGCTGGGGACTGGAGGGTTGAGCAGTATGGGCAAGAACTGGCTGCAGGTTTTTATGATGAGGCAGGCAATCTAACAGGCTTTGCACTGCTTGGTGCGACACTGCAAAGCCAGCGCAATCAATGGCTTGAAAAAATCACGCTCAATAAAACGGCAGCTTGAGGGAATAATAATGGTTAATTTACCGAATGATGACAAAAGCTGTGGTTGGTATTCCGTATTGCCTGCGCCAGAACCTGCCAAAAAACTGCTTGGAACACAAAAAGCCGATTATGCGATTATTGGTGCAGGTTTTGCTGGTCTGGCAGCCGCAAGACGATTGGCTGAGCTAAAGCCAGAGGCGCGTATTATATTGGTAGATGCGCAGCGTGTGGCAGAAGGGGCCTCAGGGCGTAACTCAGGCTTTGTGATAGATTTACCACATAAGTTTTCATTAGAGCACCCAGATCCTGAGCTTAAGAAAAAGCTATTACACCTAAATAGAACCGCCATATCGCAGTTGCAAGGGTTGGTCGAACAGCACAACATCGATTGTCAGTGGTCGGCGGTAGGTAAGTACCAAGGCGCAGTTGGCGAACGTGGTGAGGAGCACCTAAAACATTTTGAGCATTTGATGAAAAATCTAGGGGAGCCTTATCACTGGGTAGAAAAAGCAGAGCTCAGTAGCGTTCTTGGAACCAATTATTATAGCCGTGCTATTTTTACGCCTGGCTCTTACCTTATGCAGCCTGCCGCTTTAGTACAAGGAATGGGTAACAATCTACCTGAGAATGTGGAACTGTTTGAAGAATCACCAATTACAGACATACAGAAATTAAATGGTAGTTGGGTACTGACGAGTAATAAAGGAACAGTGATTACACCTAAGTTATTACTGGGCACCAGTATCTTTACACGAGAGTTTGGCTATCTCAAAAATCGTTTATTACCCGTGATGACTTTTGCCAGTTGGACTCGTCCGCTAACTGATGAAGAGATGAAGATATACAAAGGTGACTTAAACTGGGGATTAACACCAGCTGACCATGCTGGCACGACATTACGCATGACTGCGGATCGCCGTATCCTTATTCGTAATACCTACAAACATGTACCAAAATATGGCAAAAGCATCAGTGATGAAACACGCCAATGGGTTCAGACGGATCATCGAAAAGCATTCTTAGCCCGTTATCCTGAGCTAGCAGGTGTGCCTTTAACCCATACATGGGGAGGTGTTTATGCCATTTCACGTAATTTTACGAACTTCTTTGGTGAGTTAGAAGATGGCGTGTATGCCAGCGCGTGTGACAACGGTGTTGGTGCAGCGTGGGGAACCATTTCTGGAACGCTGCTCGCAGATCTGGTGGTAGGAGCAGACTCCCAAGATTTGCGTGATATTCAATATGTGACTGATATGCCAAGCTTAAACCCACCAGAACCGTTTTTAGGACTGGGGGTCAAATTTCGCATCAATCTCGCAAAATGGCAAAGTCGCAGTGAACTATAGCAATCGCTAGGAAATAATAATGAGTGAAGTAAGATTAATAGATAGTAAGAACCTCGAATTTAGTGTACGTGGCCACTCTCCAGGCATGGCTTATGTGGCTAGGGCGTTAACGCCTGATGTTTCTCCAAATATGGGGATAGGCTTTGCTCGCTGGGAAGGTGCGGAGGTCGCATGGCAAGTACTCTACGATGAGGTTGTCTTTGTGATAGAAGGCTGTTTTGAGTTGACGGCTAATGGTCAAAAGTACGAAGTGCGTCCAGGACAGATGCTTTGGATTCCTGAAGGAACAGAGCTTATATACGGTGGTCATGCCTTATTTGGCTATGTTGTGCACCCTGGTAACTGGAAAGAAATCCATGGATTGACATAAATGCGATATTTAAGCACAAAGCTCTTTAATTCCTAGGATTTAAAGAGCTTTGTGCTTTTATAATCGTTCTTATAAATATTGATATTATAGTCGATAGCCACGCACTTAAGTGATAATGATTAACATACATGTATCTTAATGTCCTTACTTTTGAAGTGTGAAACACCGCGATCAGTTTTTACGACTTCTAGTGATATACTCTAGCTTTCAGGGGTCTCTATTTACGATCTAATTCTGTTTACGTTCTAATCTAAGGAATAGATTAGCTATTGCCAAGATGACAAGCTAGGAGTGTCGATGAAAATCAAGCCATTACCACCGATGAACAGCCTTATTATGTTTGAAGTAGCAGCTCGCTACCAGAGCTTTACCTTAGCTGCTGATGAGCTAAACGTCACGCAAGGAGCCGTCAGTCGTCAGATACGCCAATTAGAAGAGTATCTTGGCAAAGAGTTGTTTATTCGAGCCAACCGTAAGATTTCTTTATCGCCCACTGGATTGCAGTATTATCAAAGCATTTATGGTGCGCTGATTAATATTGCCCAAGCGACCGGAGAAATCAAAAAATGGCGCGGTGAAAATCAAGTCACAGTAGCCACCACACATGCAATGGCAGCACTTTGGCTACTGCCTAAGGTTGCACGATTTCAGCAAGAAGAAGGCATAGACCTGAGAATACTAGCAACTGATAATGTTGTAGACTTGCATAGTATGGACTGCGATTTGGCTTTGTTTTATTGCCGAGTACCACCCGCAGGAATGGAGGTAACCCCTCTGTTTCCAGAAGAAGTGTTCCCTGTCTGTAGTCCGGATTATTTGGTGCAGTTTAATAATGATAGATCGCTAGAGAAAATATTTGGTGGCACTTTATTGAATCTTGATGAGGCACGAATAGACTGGATGACTTGGCCTGAGTGGTTTAGTGAAGTAGGTTATCCTACTATCACACCTAAAAACAAAGTCCATATCAATAATTACACGATGTTGCTTCAGGCTGCAATCAATGGTCAAGGTATTGCTTTGGCGTGGGGCTCACTTGTAGATGACTATCTGAAAAGTGGCGCTCTAGTGCGCCCAGTGGATACCGTTCTACGTACTGCAGAAAACTTTTATATGTTAGAGCCTTTAGGTCGACATAACACATCAATGAGTGTGACCAAATTCCGGAAATGGTTATTACAACAGCTTCCTGAACTTGTAGGGGTAAAAGATTGATTTAATCAACGAATTTTCTGATGAGCCATTTCTTTATTCAAGCCAATATACTGCACATAGTCGATTAAATGTTCTTGTATGGCACTGACTGTTTAACTTAACTTCCTAAACCAACTTTAATGAGCCGCTTCAATGAGCCGCCCTTCTTTTATATCAACGCGACTATCTAGACGGTTTTCAGTGCAATACCATCTAGATAGAACTGCTTAATGTCTTGACTCCATTACTATCACTTGTGAGCTCTACAATGCAATAGAGTGGCTTTGTCGATAGTTACATTATCTTCAGTATAACTAGCAACCGCTTAGGTAACAGTTTAAATAACCCCTTAAATATAACTCACTTTCAAAATTATATTGAAAGTGTTTTAGCGGATGGCTACTGTTTGAATCACAACACTTTCATTACAATGGACGCTATCACGACGGATAAAATAGAACAGGTATCCAAAACTGAAACAATAATTCAAACAAATAATAAGGGCGGTTTATGACTCTGAATACAACTAAAACAATTTTAATTACTGGCAGTACAGATGGCATTGGCAAATTGGCAGCGTTAAAACTGGCAGAAGCTGGACATCAAGTTTACCTACATGGCCGCGATGCTGACAAACTTGCTAGCGTCATTGCAGAAGTTCAAGCAGTCGCGACAGGCGCAGCAGTAGATAATATTGATGGGTTTGTGGCTGATTTTTCTGATTTAACGGATGTGCTAAAGATGGCAGCAGACGTCAATGAAAAACTGCCCAAGCTTGACGTGCTCATAAATAACGCAGGGATTTATACCACGGCATCAGCATTGACTAAAGACGGTTTGGATGTACGTTTCGTAGTCAATTACCTAGCGCCTTATGAGCTGACCAATGCTTTATTACCTTTGCTCAAGCAGTCTGATAAAGCGCGTATCGTGAACTTAAGCTCAGCTGCGCAAGCGTCAATATCTTATCAAGCACTTGCAGGCCAGACCCGCCTCGATGATAAGGATGCTTATGCCCAAAGCAAGCTGGCACTCACGATGTGGAGTATGGCATTAGCTGACACCGTCGCTAGCAACGATATTAATGTCATTGCCGTCAATCCAGGCTCGCTGCTGAACACAAAAATGGCCAACGAAGCGTATGGTCAGCATTGGTCATCAGCAGACAAGGGCGCAAATATCTTAACGGAGTTGGCCATCTCGGATGAGTTCGCTGATGATACTGGTAAATACTTTGATAACGATATAACAGATGGCGCACATGGCGATGCAAGAGGGGCGTTTGGACGACCACATGCTGATGCTCTAAACCAAGCAGCCATTACAGAGCTTGAGCAGCAGACTCAAACAGTATTGCAGTCAATTTTTGCATAAGATGCATAAGATGCATAAAATTTGCATTTAGCAGCATTAATAAATTTCGAACAATTGAACCATTACTAACTATATTCTCAAAAATTTTACTATTAGAAACTTTCTCATTAAAAACAGGACACAATATTATGCAAGCTATCAAAGCCATTGGTTATCAAAACAATCTACCTATTGATAACGAACAGTCGCTACAAGACATTACCCTTGATAAACCAGTTGCTTCAGGCCGCGATATTCTCGTGGAAGTGAAAGCCATATCAGTCAATCCAGTAGATTACAAAATCCGTGAAGGGCGTCCTACTGCAGAGGGTGAGTATGCTATTATTGGTTGGGATGCTGCTGGTACTGTGACGGCTGTCGGTGAAGATGTCAGTTTATTCTCAGTAGGCGACAACGTCTATTATGCTGGAGATTTGACCCGTTCAGGCAGCAATGCTGAATATCAGTTGGTCGATGAGCGTATCGTTGGACACATGCCAGCCTCCTTGTCTTTCGCTGAGGCAGCGGCATTACCGCTTACGACGATTACGGCTTGGGAGATGTTATTTGACCGTTTACAAGTGCCTGTCTCTGATAGCAAAGCAAATGACAGCGGTAGTAGCGAGAACGCTAATGACGTCTCAGTATTGGTCATTGGCGCAGCGGGCGGCGTTGGATCCATCTTAACGCAGTTGTTAAAGACAAGAACGTCTGCCACGATTATTGGTACGGCTTCAAGAGATGAGAGCGTGCAATGGCTCAAAGATTTGGGTGCTGATCATGTTATCAATCACCGCAACCCATTGTCTGATGAACTACAAAAAACAGGTATTGCTGAAGTAGACTATGTGGTAAGTCTCAATAATACTGAAGATCATTATGAAGAAATCATTAAATGCTTAAAGCCGCAGGGTAAGCTTGGATTGATTGATGATCCAAAATCACTAGATGCCAACCCTCTTAAAACCAAAAGCTTAAGTCTGCATTGGGAATTTATGTTTGCACGCTCAATGTTCAATACGCCAGACATGATTGAACAGCATCATTTATTAAATGCAGTGGCAAAATTGATTGATGCAGACGAGATCAAAACCACGGTCGCTCACAATCTTGGGGCTATCACCGCTGAACATCTACGTAGTGCGCACCAAATGCTAGAAAAACAGCAAGCGCATGGCAAGATTGTATTAGAAGGCTGGTCTGCATAACGCATAACGCCATTTAGATTAATAGGTCCAATGTGACGCTTTTAGCAGACACGTTGAACCTATTTAAATCAATGATAATAATAAACATAGGATAAATAGATGAGCACGCAAGCAAACAAACCACTTACCATCGTCGCCACTATCAAAGCCAAACCTGAGCACGTTGAACAAGTCAAAACTGAGCTGCTTAAACTGACAGCAGCATCACAAGATGATCAAGGTTGTATCCAATATGACTTACATCAAGAAAATGCAAATAGTAACGGTTTCGTGGTTTATGAGATTTGGGAAAACAACGAGTGTCTTCAGCAACATGTACAAAGCCCGCATTTCCAAAACTATGTACAAGTAACAGATGGGATGGTCGATGAATTTGTCGTCACTGAAATGACAGTCATTTCATAGGTTTGATCTATATTCTGCTGCTAACAATAAAATGAATGGTTGAAAGTCATGACTGATAAGGTTGACTTTTATGCTTCAAAACAGCGTTTATTGATTTAGATATGAATGGCTTTGAATAAAATATTCAAAGCCATTTGTACGCTATTTATTTGCTATTGATCGATGATTATTCTTGAGCAACGTTCAAAACGATTTTACCGACATGTTTCTTTTCTAAGAAAACCGCTTGAGCAGTATGTATCTCTTTTAATGGAAAGGTACACGCCACGATTGGATTTATTTTACGTTGTTCGATACAGTTAACAAGGTTTTGGAATACTTCAGGCTGTAGTACGGTACAGCCGTAAAAGGTTAAGTCTTTTAAATAAAGTGTTCTGATGTCTAGCTCCAGTTATTCATCAACCGCTACTATATTAAATACTCACTCCATCATTACCGATCCATTTGGGACCTATTTCAACCTCAATATCACGTGCGGTAACGGCTTCAGCGCACTCGGAGCATACTGTCACCGGATGCATAATGTGACCACATGCCTTGTGTCTATGCAACAGCGGTGCCCCGCGTTCATCAGCCATGTGTTTATCACCCCAACTGACCAATGCCAGTACGACAGAGTGCAAATCTAATCCACACTCTGTCAGTCTATATTCCTCACGTAGTGGCCGCTGCTGATAAGCGACTTTTTTTAAAATATCGTATTCAACCAATTTACGAAGACGGTTAGATAGGACATGGCGTGTAATGCCCAAGCGTTGCTCAAATACGTCGAATCGTCTGACTCCCAAAAAACAATCACGTAAAATCATGAGCGTCCAACGATCACCAATGACTGCTAAAGTGCGAGCCACCGAGCAAGACTGTTGGTCCAGTTCATCCCAGCGCATAGGTTATCTCCTTTATCTTTAAGTTATAGGTTAGCTTGACAGGGTCCAAAAATAAAGCTATGTTTTTGTTAGTTCTAAAAAGGAACCTATAAGGAAGTAGACATGAACAGAGCACCCGTAGCAGTTGTAATCGGCGCAGGCGATGCCACTGGCAGTGCTGTTGCCAAACGTTTTGCGCGAGAAGGTTTTACTTTGTGTGTGACCAGAAGGACTGTTGAGAAGCTAGAGACATTAGTCAGTGATATCGAAGCGGCTGGAGGAGTAGTCAAGCCATTTGGTTGTGATGCGCGTGTCGAGCAAGAGATGGTTGAGCTGTTTGCTCATATTGAAAAAGACATTGGCCCGATTGAAGTCGTAGTGTTTAACATCGGGGCAAACGTTCATTTCTCCATCTTAGATACGACAGAGAGGGTCTATCGAAAAGTGTGGGAGATGGGTGCCTTGGCTGGATTTTTGACAGGTAGAGAAGCGGCAAAAGTCATGATTCCACGTGAGAGGGGGACAATTATTTTTACGGGTGCAACAGCGTCTTTACGCGGTAGTAAAGGTTTTTCGGCTTTTGCTAGCGCTAAGTTTGCTCTACGGGCACTGGCACAAAGCATGGCACGCGAGTTGGGGCCAAAGGGTATTCATGTCGCACATCCTATCATTGACGGTGCCATTGATACTGATTTTATTCGTGACAACTTTCCTGAGCGCTATGAGCTAAAAGACCAAGACGGTATCTTAAATCCAGAACATATCGCTGAGCAGTATTGGCAGCTGCACTGTCAGCCAAGAGATAGCTGGACGCATGAGCTAGATTTACGCCCATGGATGGAAACTTTTTGATCTTATCTAATTAGTAACCGTCAAATTTTAATGGATTTTTAATATATTGCAAGGAATGCAAAGATGAGTAAACAAGTAGAGTTTTTCTTTGATGTGGGCAGCCCAGCCAGTTACTTGGCATGGACGCAGTTAGCGAGTATCGCGCAGCGTCACAATGCCGAGATCGTTTGGCGGCCTATGTTACTTGGCGCAGTGTTCCAAGCCGTTGGTAACACCTCACCAGCTGCCGTACCTGCTAAAGGCGCTTATATGCTCAAAGACCTTAAGCGTTTTTCAGCTATCTATGACGTGCCTTTTCGCTTCAATCCATTTTTCCCAGTCAATACGATGCAGCTTATGCGCGGTGTTACCGCTTATTTGGGGACACCTAAATTTGAGAGTTATTTATCCGCTATCTTCAATGCGCTATGGGCTGAAAAATTAAATATGGAATCACCAGAAGTTGTGGCTGAGGTTCTGTCGAAAGTAGGCATTGAGCCAACTGATTTTATGGCGCGTATTAGTGAGCCTGAGGTCAAGGCGCGTTTAAAATCTAGTACCGAAGAAGCAGTAGCACGAGGCGTATTTGGGGCACCAAGTTTCTTCGTAAATGGTGAGATGTTTTTTGGTCAAGACCGGTTGAGCTTTGTTGAAGATGCTTTGAGAGACTGAGCATAGTAAGTCATAGGATATATAGATTGCGCTGTACTAGCTCAACGATAGTCCATCGGCTCTCAAGTCACCAGACATCAGCCGCGATAAGTAACCGTGATTTTTCTTCACTGTGGTTTCTCCAGAAAATAACCTTGCCACTCAGTTTAATGACTAAGCTCTATGGTGACATTAAGACAAGTCTATATAGTGATAGTTTTGCTTAGACTGCTCTAGTTCCTCTAAATCTATATTTACTGTTACTATATCTGGCGACGAACCAAGTTTTTTGATAATTCGTCCTGTAGGAGAGACGATTAGGCTCTCTCCTACAAACTGACCGCCATGACCGACGCCGACACTATTGCAAGTAATCACAAAACATTGGTTCTCTATAGCCCGAGCTTGAGTCAATACATAGTGGGTATTTGCATAAGGAGACATATTGCCGTTTGGCATAAATATGATCTGTGCGCCTTTTTTTGCCAGTGCTCTTGAGCCTTCTGGAAACTCTAGCTCAAAACAAATCTGAGCACCACAAACCACATCATTAATGCTAACCACTGACAAGTCTTCTCCGCTTGTAAATACCCCAACATCATCAAGCCAAAGCTTTGACTTTCGGTGTTTATGAATGATTTTGCCGTTTTTTATAAAAGAACATGCGTTATAGAAAAGTTGATCCTGCTTGTCAATATGTCCAATAATGATGGTTGAATCTGTATTTTTGCTTGCTTCCAATATGCTGTGAAAGTGCTCTGTTGATTGATGATACAACGCTTCAATATTGTCTAGCGTCGGAAAGCCAGTCAAAGCAAGTTCTGGAAAAATCATAAAGCCATCACAAACTTGATGATCATGGATTGATTTTAATATCGCAGCAGCATTTACTGATACTTGATAATCGGTAATATCCATTTGATTGAGGATTATTTGCATAGGTCTTGCTCTTTATCGTAGGGGGTTGATACTTTCACAGTGTTTATGGTCGCAATTATAGGTAATACTCGTTAATGATGGTCTTTAGAAACACTTATTTAAAATGCTATTTAAAACACTTTTAAAGACATTGTGACTCTAACCAACGACTCAATTTAATGATGTCTGGTTGATTTGACTTTAAGTCATTATAAAAGAAATAGAAACTGTCGCCAGTGAGTAATTCATGCAGTGGGATTTTGACAAGATTTTGCTGATGTGTTTGTTCTAGCATCATATAGTTGTCGGTAAGCGTAATACCTAAGTTATAACGTGCAGCCTGTGCGGCAAGCAGTACATGGCTAAATTGATTAATCTTTACCTCGCTTGGCAGCTCAAACCCGCCTGCTTTACACCATTTTAGCCAATCATTAGCCGTACTTTCACTTTTGTCAGAATACTTTACGGACAGTATAGGGTGTTGCCATAACGCCTCAGGCAATGGCTGATCCTTTATTTCTGCCCAAAGCTTTTGGCCACAGACAGGGAATAGCTTCTCAGCGAATAAAAGCTTGCTGACTACGTTACGTTTTGGTGGATTGACGGTAATAAAGCAATCCGAACATTGCTCATTATAGTCGTCTTGGTCTGTCACCATATTTAAGGTCAGCTCAATCTCTGGGTGCTGTTCGCGGAAGTTTTCTAACCGCGGAATCAACCAATTGACAGCCACTGAACTATACAGCGCTAGGCGAATATGGCCAGGCTTATCATGGCGAATGGCTTGACTGGTATTGGACAGAGCCTTCAGCGATTGATTCACCTCTGTGAAATAGCGAGTACCTATATCTGTTAAAGAAAGGGTTCGGCCCTGCCTATAAAACAACGCTTCACCAAGATATTCTTCAAGCGTTCGAACCTGATGACTCACGGCACTTTGCGTTACATTGAGGCTTTCTGCCGCCTTAGAAAAACTATTGAGCCTTGCTACAGATTCAAAGCATTGTATGGCACGTAATGGGGGAAGTTTCATTATGAGTTCAACTAATACTAAACATTTTTATATCATTATACGTCATGAGTATACGCGAATATACTATTTACCTGACCATTAGATTAAATGGCTTAATTTAAAATTTTATGTATTTTGAGATAGGTATAAGCATGATAATGCCGAAGATGAGTGTTGGGTTTGCAATGATACTGTTGGTTGCAGGAAACATGATTGCAGTCCTTTCAGATGCGCTGATAAAAGAGTTGCCAGATGGCGCAGCGGTCTATCAGTTTGTGCTATTGCGTCAGCTAACAGCTGTCTTGATGCTGCTACCGTTTTGTTTATTCAACCAAAAAGCCAAGCTACTTAGTAACGTAAAATGGCATTTTGTACGTGGGCATATTTGGTTATTTGGCGCGGTATTTATGGTGTTGTCTATCCAAGCGCTACCGCTAGCAACGGTCAATGCGATTTTTTATACTGCGCCTTTACTGATGTTGCCTTTAGGGTTTCTGTTCTATAAAGACAGACTCACAGCACCAAGCATCATTGTGGCAATACTAGGCTTTATAGGTATTCTTGTCGTGGTAAAACCAACACAAATTAATATGGGTGCTATATTTGCGCTGATCGTGGCCTTAACCATGGCGACAAACAATCTATTGGTTCGTAAATTGCCTTCGAATCATACCGTTGCACAAACACTGTTTTTGACCAATTTAGTCGGAATACCGTTGGGGCTTGGTTTGGCTATTTGGGAAAATGCCCCTTTGAGTTGGTACGCGCTATGGATAGCAGCAGGCTCGAATTTGTTTATTTTGATCTATGCGGGTATCTGCGTACTGGTCTACCGAGCGGTGGAAGCACATAAAATCTCCAGTGCAGAATATACGGGTCTGTTAGGAGCAGTGTTCATCGGCATCGTGTGGTTCCATGAGATACCAGATATCAGCTTATTGATAGGTTCAGCATTGATTATTATCCCTCTCATTTGGCTCGCCACACGAGAGTCTGTCAAATATAAAAGAACAGCTCTATAGCGTTTTACAATAGAGAGAGCGGAGAAAGAATCTATAATAATATTCGCATGAATTTATGTCATGAATTCGTGTGTTTAAATCGTTTTTTCATACTCATTTTTTGTGGCAAATTACTATAGATACAACCATTCAGGCAAGGCTTTAGTCTTTAAGAGAGCTCTTGTTTGTTGAAGTTATTACTATAGGCAGGCCAAATAATGAGCAATATAACCACATTTTCAGTCACATCTTCAAATCGAAAAATCGATCCTTCACGGCGTCGAGGTGGCGCGTTTAAAGCTGACGGCTCTCTGAACGATAATGACCGTGTCGAGATAGGTCCAACAGATCTTGCTTTCAATGAGTGGGCTGAGCTGGGGTTGACACCTCCTAACCTTACACGAATGCGCGAATACCGCCTCCAAAGAATCGTAAAAGAACTACAGAAAAGAGATCTTGGCGGCATCTTATTATTTGATCCTCTTAATATTCGATATGCGACTGACTCCACAAATATGCAGGTATGGGTAACCCACAATCACTCTAGAGCCTGTTTTGTATCTGCATCAGGACATCTTATTTTATGGGATTTTCACAATTGTGAGCACTTATCAGCACACCTTCCTTTGATCAAAGAAGTCAGAGGAGGCGCTTCTTTCTTCTACTTTGAAACCGGTGATAGAACTGACGAACATGCCTCTAGGTTTGCTTCAGAAATTCAATCTATTTTACAGGAGCATGCTGGAGACAATAAAAGATTGGCTATCGATAAAATTGAAATTGCTGGTTTCAATAAGATAAAACAGTTAGGAATCGATGTTTTTGATGGTCAGGAAGTGATGGAGTTTGCTCGATCTATTAAGAACGAAGATGAAATTAATGCCATGCGATGTTCAATTGCCTCAACAGAGGTTGCGATGAAGTGCATGCAAGAAGCAACAGTACCCGGTATCACTGAGAATGACATATGGTCTATTCTTCATGCGGAAAATATTCGTCGAGGTGGTGAGTGGATAGAATGTCGAATTCTTTCTTCAGGGCCGAGAACCAATCCTTGGTTTCAAGAAAGTGGCCCTCGAGTTGTGAAGGAAGGCGAGTTACTTGCATTCGATACAGATCTGATTGGCCCTTATGGAATGTGTGCAGACTTGTCTCGAACTTGGATGATTGGAGAGAGCTTGCCAAGTGCAGAGCAAAAGCATCTCTATCAGGTAGCTTATGAACATATCCAACACAACATGACTATATTAAAACCAGGAATGACATTTGAAGAGGTGACAAAATCTGGTTTGTTACTGCCTGAAGAATATAGAGCGCAAAGATATGGTGTGATGATGCATGGCGTTGGTCTTTGTGATGAGTATCCGTCTATTCGTTACCCCGAAGACCTTGAATGCCATGGCTATAGTGGTGTGTTGGAGCCGGGCATGGCACTCTGCGTTGAAGCGTATGTAGGTCGAGTTGGTGGTAAAAATGGTGTCAAACTTGAAGATCAAATCATTATTACAGACACTGGGTTTGAAAACCTTACTAACTATCCTTTCGAAGCTGCTTTATTGGCTAATTAAAGATAGTCTATACAAGCTTGTTAAGATAAAGATTTGACATAGGTATAGTGCATTATCTGCGGGTTTAGATGGTTGGGATACTCATCAACACGCTGATAGCCATTATTATCGTAGTACTGATAAGTGCACAGGGTGTCTGTATGTAGTGCATACGTGGTTACGCCCTGTGCCACGAGATAAGTCTCAAATGCCTGAATTAGCTCCGCTCCGATACGGTGACGACGATAGTTTGGGTCTACACAGAAGAACTGTAATTCGCTATCAAAATTGACTGTCTTTCGTTTCGTACTAGCTGTCTCTTTTTTCTGTAAATCAATTAATACCTGTTGTCCTTGTTCAGATAGACCCAGCTTGTGTTCTATCTGTTCAATAATAGTCTTATCATCGAATCGTAATGCCTTGTATGAATCTTGTTTAGTGACCCCTATCACCACACCACAAATGACGTCATCATATTCTGCAACTTGTATAAAAGTAGCATGATGACAGTCTTTCGCAAGAAATAGGGTAGCCAGTTGCTTTAGAACCTGCTTATCTGTTGCAGTAGTAAATACACTCAAATTCATATTGACGACAAAAAGGTCGACAATGGCTGTAAAGTCTTCAGGCGTAGCACGACGATACTGTATTGTCATTAGTTACTCTCATTTATCATTAAAAGTGCTAGCGTATGCTGATTGACCAAGCATTCATACGCCAGCATTTTGACACTCGTATTTCGCTAACAGACTTAGCAAAGTATAATTCTTTTTATCTAATAGTCCGTATTTACCACTTCATTTCACCTGTATTTACTTTACTGCCTATTTGTAAACTAGTATCCCCAGATAACGCGGGATAAGCTACTTCCATGGTAGAAATCACTTTTTCTGATTTCTTGGAGTCTTGCTTTTTTGCCTCATCCAGTGCTTTCTCAAAGGTTTTTAGATAACTGAGGGTAAAATCAACAGCATAGTCTTTTTTGAGTAGGTTGCCTGAATAGTGACCTGGTATCACAAGGTTTGGCTTTAATTGCTTCATGTGTTCCAATGATTGCATCCACTCGCTACGAGCTTCTTTAGTTTGGGTATCAGCAGTCCACACATGCATACCTGATGTTACTGACACACCGCCGAAAACGGTTTTTGACTCTGGTACCCACATATATGCTTGATGGGTTCCCATCTCTTTGATTTCGATTTTGTGACCTTCTAAGGTCAATGTGGACTGATCAAGTGTTTGCGGTACTGTGATCTTGGTAGGCGCATGTTTACCAAGGATTGGGCCCCAATGCTTTAATTTTGCATCTTTAGTCGCCTCAATGTGTTCAATAATAGAAGGGCTAGACATAACCTTCACATTAGGGAAGGCCTTGACTAAAGGCTGAAGACCGAAATAGTAATCTGGATCGCCTGCCGTGATATAAATCATTTTTAGGTCTTTATTGCTTTTTTTGATCATATCAACCAATGCCTCACCGTCTTTGACACTAAACTGTGCATCGAACAAGATAGCATCTTTCTGGCCACTTGCCAGCACAGAGGTCACTGGGAAAATAGCATTTTGATCAGGTCTATATGCTTGCAGTTGTAGATCGGCTGCGTTTACTTGGGTTGCAAGCAGTAGCACACTGGCCGCCATAGAAGCTGTCATTAATTTTTTCATAATTCACCTATATTTTCGTTTGAGTAAATAGACCACGTTAATGGTGGTATTCGTTGTTAGTGGCTATTCTATTCGATTGTATTTCGTTTAAATACGCTATAATTTGGCATTTACTGTTTCAGTTTTCGCGCAAATAAGGATGAAGAGATGGATAGGCTGACCGCGTTGCAGGTGTTTGTTACTATCGTTGAACAAGGTAGCTTGAGCCGTGCCGCGGACAATTTAGACATGTCTAGAGCTAAGGTAACGCGCTATCTGACAGAGCTTGAGAGCTGGATGGATGTGCGCTTATTACATCGCACGACTAGAAGTCTGAGCCTCACTGCACCTGGTGAGCAGACGCTTGAGGTAGCATATCAGTTGCTTGGATTGACTGACTCGTTGGATCAGATACGCAATCAAAACACTTTGGAGCTAAAAGGTCAGCTGCGAATCACTGCCGGCTTTTCGCTGATTGATAGCCTTTTGATGGATGTGGTTGGTCGCTTTGTTTCTCACTGGCCGCAAACAGCAATTGATATTCTTACCACTGATGATTCGGTCAATTTAGTTGATGCCCGTATTGACTTGGCGATTCGTATCACCAATGACTTGGAGCCAAATGTCGTTGCCAGACGTATCGGTGAGTGCCACTCTATCGTATGCGCTGCACCTGAATATTTACAAAGGCGTAGCAGACCTACAGACGTACAGTCGCTTGTACATCACAACTGTCTATCGTTTGCGTATTTTGGACGGTCGGCATGGGTGTTTGATGGGCCAAATGGTCCAGAGTCTGTTCCTATCTCTGGCAATATCAGCGCCAATATCTCTGAAGTCTTGCTCTCTGCCACGTTGCGCGGACACGGGATCAGCTTACAGCCATCTGGCGCAGTCAAATCTTTGATTGCATCTGGACAACTTATTGAGTTATTGCCTGAATGGAAACCCAAGACCTTGGGTGTTTATGTAGTTTATGCCAATCGAAAGCAGGTGACACCACTACAAAGAAAGTTTATTGATTTTCTTGCCGAAGAAATAAAGCGTTCGCCTTATTGGTAGCAAGAAACTCATAAACTAGGATATTAATAGATAGGAAATATCTTACGACGGCTCCAATGTTAACGTTAGCCAATAGGTCTCTATTACTACTATGATTAAGGATTAAAGGCGTAGATTATGCACAGTCTGATTACGCATAAAAGGGGTTGTCACCTCTCTATATATATGAACTAATACATGGTTTGATCATTAGCAGAATCTTTTGGTATTTGTTGGATAGAATCCCAATGCTCGACAATTTTCCCACTATCATCAAATCGAAAGAAATCCATCGTCACGAATTCATCGATGGTTTTATCTTCATTATGCCAGACTTGATGGGTATGCAATGAGACTAAGTCATCTTCAGCGATACAACGTACAAACTCAATTGACTTATTCGGATACTGTGCTTGCATCCGTTCAAAGTATTCAATAAATCCTGATTTACCATTGGCTACGGCGGGATTGTGTTGAATATAATCATCGCCCACATAATCAGCGACGGCTCTTTGTGGATTACCCTCGTAAGCGGTCTGATAGAACGCGATAGCATTCTTTTTATTGTTTGCCAAATTCATCGTCGGCTCCAGTTATTATTTATGTTTATTTTAAAAGCAACACAGTAAATTAATAAGAAATATTATCAAAAAACGTCAGAAAATCTATAGCAGAAACTCAAACGGCCAATAGCAACGTTAAAATTATGCTTATTGACCATTTGATAATGTTTAGACCCTAATGATTGCTTAAGCCTTAATAAAAATAGTTTCTTCACTCAAGCGTGATTTAGGTATTTTGGCATTAAAGTCATCATCGCTGCGGTAGCCAAACGATACCACTGCCACAGCAGAATATCCTTTGCTACGTAAGTCGAACTCCGTATCAAGCGCCTGTAAATCAACCCCTTCCATAGGGACGGTATCAATACCCAAAAGCGCGCTGCCCAATAGTACCCCGCCCATGTTGAGATATACCTGTTTGGCAAGCCAATGTGGCTCATCTTTGGTATCGAATCGATGCATATCTAAGAACAATTGGCGACCTTGATGCATCTGTGCTTTGAGTTCTGACTGCGCATAGCGACCATCTTGATCTTCTTTTTCTAACACCGCCTGCATGTATTCATCGTCGGCATGAATACGAGTACAGAAAACCACCACGTGTGAGGCATCTAGGACTTTAGGTGTATTAAAATGAAAGGCGCCTTGCGTGCTTTTGGCAATGCGTGCTTTGCCTGCGTCATCATCTGCAATGACAAAGCTCCATGGTTGAATATTGGTGCTTGATGGACTCATTTGTAGCATGTCTTTGATCTGCACAAAATCTTCAGCAGATATCTTTTTATTGGCATCAAATACTTTGGTACTGTAACGCCAGTTTAGCGCTTCATTAATGGTTTTCATGATTGTCCTTAAGTAAAGTAAGTTTCATTTTTTTAGTCAGCTGGTAATACAAACGGATTTAACAAACGGTGCCACTCAATCCTTATTCGTGCATAGATAAGTTGAATGATTAGCCCGTCCTAGCGATGACTCATAATAGTAAAGTTCATACATTAGAACCACTAGCTACAAGAGAAAACACTTTCAATATTATTTTGAGAATATGGCGTTTCTAATCTGTTTAAAGGTTATTTATTAGCTATATTAGGACGTATAATGAAGGTACTTTATCAATTGATAAATCCATTAAACGCATAAGCTCATCTTAAAACGGCGCGAAATTATCAGGCTGACTGTGCGTAGCAGTCCAACGTTGATTGGCATCAATATGACTATTAAGCCCAACTCCTCGTGGTACTTGCATATTATCGCCATACAGCCAAAGCACCATATTGGTACGTTTGCCACTAGTGATTGGATGTGCGGCGTGTGGCACCGAGCCTCTATGAATAATCGCCATGCCAGGTTTAAAAATGGCACGTTTGGTTTGCCCTAAATGGCGATCGACAAAGTCAACTTCTGATCCAGTAAAGTCTTCGCCTGGCAGATTTAGGTTAATATTCATAGTCACCGCTGAAGCATCGGTATGAAGTTGTAGCGATGTGTCGCCTGTCGGCTGGTATTGAATCGAGAACCCAAAGGTCTGAGTGTCATAGCCATAAACATTGGCAAATAATAACCGAGCGATAGGGCGCATATATTGATTCATGACTCTATGATAAAACGCCTGAAAATTAGGGGTGGCCAGATAGCCTAGCGAGCGCGCATCTAGCATGGCCCCATTACTGTTCAATGCGATACCGTAAGGAGGACGTACAGGAATGTTAGCGTCTGCGATTGCTTGCAGATAACGGCGCAGTGTTGATAGTTGTGCTGGGTCAAAGAATTGCCCCTGATATACGTCAGGTAGTATCTCTTGCCATAAATTTTTAACAGCCGTCTCCGTAGAAGGAGTGCGCCATGCTTGCGTCACTGCATCACGTAAAGTTGGATCAAATAATGCATCATCGAGTACAGGCAAGTCATGCTCAGTGGTTTCCCACTCTGCCCATGCTTGCTCTAGTAACTGGCTGTTTTGATGCCAAAAATGCTCTACCGATGGTGCACGTCTAAGCATGTCTGATTTTGAAGGTAGTGGTAAGTTGCGTGCTTGCTGTAGTGCGCTTTGTTGATTATCTCCATCATGGTGGCTATGGTGTTGAGTATCCTGTGTGCTCGTAGGCCGTATTATAGTATCCATCGTGTATCTCCAAATGTGTGAGTAAATCTTATAGGTGCATGCTACTATAATTAATGATTTTGATAATCAGCAGGTTTAGAGAAACAGTTTCAATAATTTTTATATAATAATGAGGCTAGCAGCAGCAAGCG
This sequence comes from Psychrobacter sp. JCM 18900, assembly GCF_904846625.1. Lineage (GTDB taxonomy): Bacteria > Pseudomonadota > Gammaproteobacteria > Pseudomonadales > Moraxellaceae > Psychrobacter. The sequence continues at coordinate 240,831 of NZ_CAJHBL010000005.1, read as the reverse complement.
ATGGTTGTTGCTAAGTTAGACGTTAATTGAACGAAGGCATGACGATGAAAAATTTGCAGGATCTACGTATTTTTATTGAGACCGCTCGCTTGGGTAGCCTATCTGCCTGTGCTCGGCACTTAGATCTATCGCCTGCCGTTGTGAGTGCAGCGGTCAAGCGATTAGAAGCGGAAATTGAGACGGTGTTGTTTGTTCGCTCTACTCGTAGGCTGCGTTTAACTAGCAAGGGTGAACAATATTTAAAGCATTGCCGAGATGCGGTGGCTATCTTAGACAATGCTTATGCAGGACTACATGACAATGATGCTGAGCTGACGGGTACAATTCGGCTGTCGGCATCATCAGATTTGGGTCGAAACCTAATTTTGCCTTGGTTGGACGATTTTATAGACATTCACCCAAAAGTGACGGTGCAGCTACATATGTCTGACAGCTATGTGGACTTGTACGGTCAGCAGATTGATTTGGCACTACGTTACGGCGCACCCAAAGACTCATCACTGGTCGCATTACCCATAGTGTTGAATAATCGTCCTATATTATGTGCGTCAAAGGAGTATTTGAGCAAAATTGATAAGGATATTAGTATCCCAAAAATGCCGGAAGATTTATCGCAGCATAATTGCTTACGTTTGGGTCATGATGAAAAGTATTTGAGCGAGTGGACTTTTGAGAAAGCTGGAAAGACTAAACGTGTGGCCGTGGATGGCAATCGCAGAAGTAAAGACGGTGACGTTGTACGCCGCTGGGCAGTCGCGGGTAAAGGCATCGCATTAAAGTCTCAGTTAGATATCGCCGGCGATTTAAAGGCAGGGAGACTGGTTGAGGTAGAGTTGGACGGCTGGCAAGTGGCCAACTATCCACTATATTTGATTTGTCCAGAACGGCGCTTAATCGATCCACTGTTTAATGCGGTCAAAGAATACTTGATTGAACGGGTAGAGCAGGTGTTAAGGTAAAACAAAAATTAATGGTTACCCTATTTAATCAGACGAGCAAAACAACAGTCACTAGACAGTAATTGCTTGATTATTATGACTATTGCCATACCTTATCAAGCACCGTAAACCAGTTTTTTGACGTTACCTTTTCAATAAGTTGATCAGAGAAATGGCGTTGCTGCATTCGCTCAATCAACATAGAGATTTGACTGATATCAGATAACTCATCAGGTAGTAGGCAACCATCGAAATCAGAACCAAACCCAACGTGATCTTCGCCTAGATGGTCGATCAGATAATCGAGATGGTCGACAATCACATCAAGTGAGGTTTGCGTATTACGTTGCCCATCTGCACGAAGGAACGCCACATCGAAATTCACCCCAACCAAACCATCGCTTTGTTTAATAGCAGCCAGCTGCTGATCGGTTAAGTTCCGTGCTTGCTGACAGAGAGCATGCGAATTGGAGTGTGTCGCAACAATAGGCTGGCAGGCAATCTCTATCGTATCCCAAAAAGCGCGTTCATTCATATGCGACACATCGATCAGCATATGCTTTTCACTGCATTTAAGAATGAGGTCTTTGCCTTGAGCGGTCAGACCAGATCCTGTATCTGGAGAGTGCGGAAAGGAGGCATTCAAGCCATCACCGAAGAGACTCTTTCTATTCCATAGTGGGCCAATGCTTCTGAGGCCTGCCTCATAAAAAACATCCAGCAGGTCAGGCTGTATGGCTAAAAACTCAGCACCTTCCAAATGCAATACAATGGCCAGTTGCTTATTCTGCTGACAGGCCTGAATTTGTTCTAACGAGGTGCAAATCTGAATCTGACCGTCAGATCTTGCCTCTAGTTGCTGAGCCAGTTTCAATTGCTCACAGCAGATATCGACGATTTCTTGTGGAGTAAAATCTGAATGTGATGGGTTGGCTAATTTGTCAGGATGGTTGTTTTTCACATAAGCATAGGGTGGTAAAAATATAGAAAATAATCCGCCCATCCAATTCGCTTCTTGGCAGCGTTGTAAATCCAAATGTCCCGGTAACGTACCATAAATGAAATCATGTACCGGATCGGCAGCTGAACTTAGCCAAAGGCGAGTCAATAGATCGTTATGTCCATCAAATATCACAGGCTTAGTATTAGCATTCATATTTCACCTGTCACCATACGAGTAGGAATCAGTTTGTCTTTATTCAGCTGTTTATTGCTCAGTGACTTAGAATTTTTTGGATTGCGAAAGCGCAGTTCTTCAAAAGGTACAGGCGTCTCGCTGTTGATACGTGCCTCCTCAATCAGGTAGTGATAAGGCGATTTGCCACAGACAGGATCGGCGTTTTTGGCATCCCCAGTTAGCATAAACGCTTGGCAACGGCAGCCGCCATAATCGCGCTCTTTATCTGGGCAGCTTTGGCACATATCGGGCATCCAATCGTCACCGCGAAACTGATTGAAGCTCGCAGATTCATACCAAATATCCGACAGTGGTGTATGTCGTACATTAGGAAACTGTATTGGCATCTGTCTTGCAGCATGGCAAGGCAGGGCTGTACCGTCTGGTGCCACTGTTAAGAAAATCTTGCCCCAGCCATCCATACAGGGCTTTGGACGTTCTTCATAATAATCAGGCACCACAAAAATAAGTTTGCACTTGATACCACGTTCTTCAATCTGCTTACGGTATTCATTGGTAATGCGTTCAGCTCGGACCACTTGCGCTTTGGTTGGTAGTAAACCCTCTATGTTCTCAAACGCCCAACCATAAAACTGACAAATAGCCAGCTCGACCGTGTCGGCTTCAAGCTCTAAGCAGAGGTCAATAATCTGGTCAATCTGATCGATGTTTTGCCGATGAATGACAAAGTTAAGTACCATCGGGTAGTCGTACTGTTTGACCAGACGTGACATCTCATACTTTTGCTCAAAGGCATGTTTTGAACCTGCCAAGGCATTGTTGACCGTTGGATCACTGGCTTGAAAGCTAATTTGAATATGCTGAAGACCTGCTTCTTTTAAACGCGCAATCCGAGCTTCAGTCAATCCCATACCCGACGTGATTAAATTGGTATAAAAGCCTTGATTGTGCGCATAAGCGACCAGTTCTTCTAGGTCTTGACGAACCAGTGGTTCACCGCCAGAAAAACCAAGCTGCACCGCGCCCATTTGCCGCGCCTGATCAAATACATCAAACCATTCTTGCGTCGTTAGCTCCTCTTTATACTGAGCATAATCAATGGGGTTTGAGCAGTAAGGGCATTGTAAGGGGCAGCGATAGGTCAGCTCAGCAAGCAGCCATAGCGGTAGCCCGACTGGCACAGTCATACTAAATCAATCCAATGTTCACGCTGGGCGACCAGCATATATTCGATGATGTCTTGCTCGATTTCGGGAATATCGCCAAACATAGCTTGCACCTTTTGGATAATATCAGCAATGGACGCTTGACCATCAATATGTTGCCCAATGATGCTGGCACTGTCATTGAGCTTAATCATACCCTCAGGGTACAGTAAGACATACGCGTTTTGCGCAGGCTCAAACTGAAAACGATAACCGTGACGCCATACCGGTACGATGGATTGATCCAGCTTAGGTAAACTAGCAGGTATACTCATTTGAACAATCCTTTATGCCAGACATTGTCAGTGGTAACGCTTTGATAAGGGGCTTGATTATGCACATAGGCCAAGCTTAAGGCATCCAAGATCGTCCATAAGATATCGAGCTTAAACTGTAGGATCTCTAGCATACGCTCTTGTTGCTCGGCCGTTTTGAATGAGTCGAGTGTGATGGTCAGACCATGCTCAACATCGCGGCGCGCTTGACTCAAGCGTGAGCGGAAATAGGTATAGCCTTGCTCTTTTATCCAAGGGTAGTGCTTGGGCCAGGACTCTAAACGCGACTGGTGAATCTGCGGGGCAAACAACTCTGTAAGTGAGCTACTCGCCGCTTCTCGCCATGAGGTACGCCGTGCAAAGTTCACATAAGCATCGACGGCAAAACGTACACCTGGTAGGACTAGCTCTTCAGAGATCACCTGCTCACGGGTCAAACCAACCGCTTCTGCCAGACCGAGCCACGCTTCGCGACCACCCCCATCAGGATAGACGCCATCTTGATCAATCATGCGCTGGATCCACTCTTGACGCACGCGTTGATCAGGACAGTTTGCCATAATGGCCGCGTCTTTCAATGGGATATTGATCTGATAATAAAATCGATTAGCGACCCACGCTTGGATTTGCTGCTGGGTCGCTTTGCCTTCATGCATCATGATATGAAAAGGATGGTAAATATGATAATACTGACCCTTAGCCATAATCGCTTGTTCAAACGCTTCTGGGCTTAGCGCTGTGTTTTCTTCTTGCATTGTTCTCACCTTACGATTGCTATCTTTGCCTTACCGTTTGTCTTAAAGCTCAATCTGCATACCATCAAATGCTACTTCAACACCATGTTGTTTTAATGTCGCAGCCTGTTCAGACTGTTCATTCAATATCGGGTTGGTGTTATTGATATGGATCAGCACCTTACGAGCATTATCGAGCTGATCTAGATAATGCAGCGAGCCATCTTCACCACTAATATGTAAATGCCCCATGTCTTGGCCGGTCTTCGTACCGACGCCGCATTCTTGCATTTCATTGTCAGTCCAGAGCGTACCGTCAATCATTACGCAATCAGAGCTTTTCATAATCTGCATCACTTGCTCGTCAATTTTACCGAGACCTGGCGCATAAAAGAGTTGTTTTTGTGTTTTTAAGTCTTTTACAATCAGGGCAATATTGTCGCCATCATGCGGGTCGTTGCGGTGCGGAGAGTAGGGCGGTGCAGAGCTTCTAATCACTAAAGGCGTCAATTCTAAATTGTCAAATCCTTCAATCTTAAACGTCTTTTCTGGATCAATTTGATTATATTGCAAGCCGCCATTCCAGTGCTTCAACATGTTAAAGAGAGGAAATCCTGTTGTTAGATCTTGATAGACCATGTCAGTACACCAAACAGGAATTGGACAACCTTCACGCAGGGTCAATAGCCCCGTCGTATGGTCAAGTTGACTGTCCATTAAGACTACATTGGTGATACCTGTATCTCTCAATTGACGTGCTGGCTGTGCCGCCTTGAACTCAAATAATTGTTGGCGGATATCAGGGGATGCGTTGAATAAGATCCAATCCACACCATTTTCTGATATGGCTATCGAAGATTGGGTGCGGGTTTTTGCCTGAATCGTGCCTTGACGCACACCGTGGCAATTATCGCAGTTACAGTTCCACTGCGGGAAACCGCCACCAGCAGCTGAGCCTAAAACGTGAATATACATAAATCAATATTTCCAAAAAAATAAAAGCCCTAATCATCTAGGGCTTTTAATGGATTGAGTGCTAATGAGTTTTAGCGTGCTTCGAAATACATAGTCACTTCGAAACCGATACGAATGTCTTGAAAAGCTGGTTTGGTCCACTGCATGGGATTACTCCGGAACGATCTTACTATTTAAGAAGTAAGATTAATAAAGTGAATGAGTGATAAAGGGTAGTATAAGCTGCCCCCCGCTGTCAATTTCTTAGATGTTAGTAAAGCGTTAACGAGCATCGATTAAGCAGTCTTTTATAGCACAAATGAAAGCCTATTTATCATACCGAAAAGACAGTATATCGAGCATAAGATGAAAAATATCTTTGAATAGTTTGAGTATAAATTATAACTATAAAAAATCTGCTCGAAGTGAGTTAAGCGTATTTCGAGAACTTATGAGTTATACAGATATATTGCAAAAACCGAATTTATCTATAAAGTAATAGATTAACTTGATAGATACTGGAGCCTGAAGATGATTGCTGAATTACAAGGCAGTGAGTTAACCAAAGCAATCTTGGAAAATGTCAGCAACTATGTATGGTGTGCTGTCAGCAACGTTAGTGATGATTATGCTGTAGCAACCATAGATAATGGTTACTACGAATTATTGGTTCCTATTGTAGCCTTTAATAATGACCAGTTCGTTTGTGATAAAGGTGATCTATGGGAGTACGCTGTCTCAGTAAAGAGAGTGGCACTTACTCATGATGATGTAGGGCTATAACTCATTATCAATATAATGACTGTTACGTTCTACATACAGATTAGTTTTACAGCCTATGCATGAAAATCTACCATCTGTCTACAACTTCTTGTTCTAGCTGACAATACATCTGTACTATCTATTTATAAGCTCATCTGTCTAACCACCAATATTCTGCAACGATAGATAAAACAGGTTCGAAGATGATCAAGTGATTGCTGTTATAAAACCGCTTGTTTAGCTTACTAATCATTGTCATTGAATAGGAGTAACAACATGGATACGGTAATTGTTGGAAGCGAACTAACTCGTTCAATGCTTGAGGACGGTCATAAAAATATATGGTGTGCTGTAAGTGATGAGAGTGATGAGAATGCTCTAGAAGATCAGGTAGGTAATGACTTCACATCTCGCATTGTGGCTTTTGAAGATGGCCAGTTCTATTGTACGGGCGGTATGCCTTGGAAGTATGCAGTGCCAATTGAGATAGTGGCATTGACGAAATATGACTTTTCTCTTTAGTGAACAACATAACTTAGATAGGTTTGAATAGTTATCGCCGAAAGTAAATCCTAATATTAAGATATTTAGTTAAATAAAATGCGCGACTGACAAGGCCATTCAAGCGATGCAATATAAAGCTTGAATGGCCTTTTGTGTTTTAGAGCCAGTTTGAAAGCTATCTATTATTTTAAAAATTCAGGTTGCATAAAGGCTGGGTTTGGATAAGTGTAGAAACCTTCACCAGTCGCGAATCCTAGTTTGTTTTGATCGATTAATTGCTCTTTTAAATATTGAGCAGCCTTGAACCTCACAGGATTTTGAGTTTTTTCAGCAGATAGTTTTGTGATGTTGTATGCAGTGTTGATACCGATAGTGTCCAATATGGCAAAGGGACCTGACGGCGCGCCAGTTACTATCATCCACGTTTTATCTATCGTATGTGGATCGGCAACCTCTTTTGCAACCAATTGCAAAGCTGCATCTATAAAAGGCGCTAACAAACTGTTCATGATATAGCCGGGTTGCTCCTTATCCAGCGGCATTGCCACCATACCGATGGCAGTAGCAAAAGCAACAACCTCATCAAATACTTTAGGATCTGTGCCAGGATGCCCCATGATTTCGGCGACATTATGCATCCAAATTTTATTGGCAAAGTGTAGCGCTAAAAACTGCGCAGGTCGTCCCGTTGACTCTGCAAACTGACTAGGAAGTAAGGTAGAGGTATTGGTGGCAAAGATGGTTTTCTCTGGCGCTAGTTTGGCAAGTTTTTCATAAAATTCGATTTTAATTTCAGGAATTTCGGGTATGGCTTCAATCATTAGGTCAGCATCTTTGACCGCTTCTGCTAAATCTGAGGTATAGCTTAGATTATCAAAAGCCTTATCCAACTGCTCTTGAGTTGCCCTCAGATCCTTTCTAAAAGCCTTGCACATCAATTGAAATTTTGACTTTGCTTTTTCTAAAACCTCATCATTGATGTCATAGACACTGACATTAAAACCATGAAATGCGGCCTGAAAAGCAATTTGATAGCCTAGGATGCCGCTTCCAGCGACAGTTACATTTTTATACGTCATTGTATTTATTTCCTAATAGTAGTGGATATAAGCCGCTAGATAAATGTCTAGAACTCATAGATCTATTATTAGATGGTTTTACCTTATTATTCAACCTTCATTTTTATAAAAACATTAAAGAAAACCCAAAAATATCGCTATGCAAGTATCAAATAATTTCATACTACTTGACTTATTATATTATTAAATAATTCAATAACTTGCTGACTGTATTGCTAGCTTCATACCTAATGATTTTATGATAACTGAAGGCTAATTTAATATCATAACGACATTTTTAATGACTGCTGATGTCAAAATTCTATCGACGTGAAGAATGACATAAGCAGTGATGTAATAGTACTCAACAGACTCTAGGGCGTTCTAAAAATATCAGTAGACGCGACAATCTGTTCCCTAAACCACTGATGCTTAGGGTCTTTTTGATATTTTTTGTGCCACAGCATCCGCATGGTAATCGGTGTGGGTTGATAAGGTAATGCCACGCTGTCTAAATGCTCAAATCCCAACGTATTCAATTTACTGGGGACAATCGCCATTAACTCTGACCCTTTAATGAACGTTGCCATCGTCGCAAAGCTATTGGTGCGTATGATGGTATTGGCATCTATCGCTTGGATAATGCGTTTATCCGTTTGACTAGCAGACGCGCCTTTGGTAAAGCTTAGCCCCACGTAGCGAGCGTTATCAAAATCTTGCTCGGTTACTGGAGGTGAGCGGTACGCAGGATCGTAATAGCACCGTGCCACGTCGTCAAATAAGCGTACGCTCATAATGTCATTGTGATCAGGGGCAAAGGGGGAAAACGCCACATCAACATTATGTTGCCGAAGTTGCTCAATATTAGGCTTGCGAGAAGGCAATATATTCAAGCGAAATGAGGCCACTTGTGCGCTAATTTGTTGCATTGCCTGTGTTAAAAATACACCCACCTGATAATCATTTGCCAAAATCGTGTAATCAAAATGAGCCAGATTTGGCTCAAACTCTTGGGTCTGCGTTAACTCATCTAGTCGAACTAATAACGGCTTAATTTCTTGATATAAATATTCACTTTTTTGGGTCGGCATCACGCTTCTACCTGAACGCACAAACAACTCATCGTCAAATATTAGCCTTAGTTTTTGCAAACTATGGCTAATGGTCGATTGTGTCAGATCCAGTTGTTCGGCAGTTTTAGTCACTGTGCCGACCTCGTGCAAGGTGGTGAATACCAACAAGTGCTGTCCACTTAACGCTAAATAATCGAAATCTTTCATAATAAGTATAAACAAACCTCTGTTTTTATTCATGAGTTGGTAGCATATGATGGTTGTCATCGGGTTGCAAGAATTTAATATTCCAAAAACCCTAAGTCTTAAACAGTGTTTAATTAAATACTGCTTTATTAAATAGTACGTCTTTAATAAAGCAGTCATTAACCATTGGCTTTGAATACATTCTTAATTAGGGAACACTTATGACATCTTTAACCAATGCAAAAGCATTATCTACCTTTGCTGTTTTGGGCTTATTTGCACTACCTACAGTTGCCATGGCAGATATGACAGAAGGTCTATATGGCACAGCACAACTAGGCTATAGCATTGCGGACACTGATTCAAAAGCCTATGGTAATAACATTGCAACCGATGACGATTTCCCAAGTTCATTTGAAGCTGATAATAGTATGGTCGGCGGTATAGGGTTGGGTTATCAGTTTAACCAGAACCTACGTATAGAAGGTCGATTGGCAAAACGTAGCTTTGATATTGATGACTCACGTTACGGTACGGGCGCTCGTGATGGCGAGCAATACATTTTAGATGGTGAGTTTGAAAGCTTAACGATGACTCTTGAAGGGTTTTATGATTTCCCTATTAGTGCCTCATTTACCCCTTACGCTAAGGCAGGTATTGGACTTTCAAAAAATGACTATTCTGCTCGTTTGGGCGGAACTGGCGTAGCAGGATTTGACGCATTTGATGGCAAAGCAGATGGCTATTATGACAACTACGCTGATGGCGACTCTAGCGAATTTACATGGAATATCGGAGCAGGTGCAAGCTATGCATTGACCCCAAGCACCCATCTATATGGAGAGTATCAATACATCGATTTTGGTGGCGACGTACAAACAGGGCAAGACGGCTTCAGCGATGGCTTTGAGATCAACGACGCCTCTGCTCATGAATTTAACCTAGGCTTACGCTATCAGTTTTAAGGTTTTTTAATTTATCAACTTATCTTAGTCTCGATATTTCATCTGTATCTAAATAGGGTCTGTTGAACATTCAAATGTGGTGCTGGCAGTCACTATTTTTTAGACAATATGCAGTGAAATTTTTGACGCCTAGTCATTCTAGGTTAAATAATTTCGCCATATATTGGCAGAAAATAGTACTGCCCTGAAAGGCTGATGCTAAAATCACCCCAAACGTTGTTGCAATCCTAGTTAAGGTCTCGACATTATCGTCGGCTTGCGCCTAATTTGGTGCAATTTTAGCAATCAGCAGCCCTAATATTTGAATGTTCAACAGACCCTATTTAAAACAAATTTTAAATCATCAATCTATTCAAAAGCTGCTTTATTAACCACTGTTGTTATTAGTACATTTGCATTGACCGCTTGCAACAACTTACAACCTGCTCATCAAGCTCAAAAGCATACACAGTATAATAGCCATCATCAAGGTGCTGACGTAGTATCAAACGCCAAAGTGATTGAGATTGCCTCTTTCAAACTTAAACCAAGTATTTCCTACGATGACTTTGCCGTTCTTGATCACAGCGTTGAAGTCAATCATGTGGCAAAACAAAAGGGCTTTGTGTCTCGTGAGTCAGCAATGGGCGAAAACGGCGAATGGGTGGTTGTGGTGCATTGGGAAACGTTAGCGGATGCGGATGCTTCCATGACAAGTTTTACTAAAACACCTATGGCAGCTGAATTTATGGGCAGTATAGATTTAAAGACGATGGCAATGAATCGTTATACCTTAGTAGATTAGTTTGAAATAAACAGCAATTTCAATCAGTTGCAAACCAGTAGCTCGATTAGGGTCAATAGATAGACCCTAATCGACTTTCATTCTAGTTAAGCGAATCAAAGAGGTGCACTATGAAAATCGCAGTTACAGCCGCTAATGGAAAACTAGGGTCTGCCATTATTGAGAACCTACTACAGGCGCATGCCGAAACAGACATCGTGGCGCTGGCACGCACTCCTGCCAAAGCTGAGTTTTTGACTAAGCAGTATGGCATCGAGGTCAGAGCAGGTGATTATGATGATGTACAACAGCTTGAGAACTCATTACAAGGTATAGATAGCGTTTTACTGGTGTCTAGTATGGATGAGACTGCTAAGCGTATTGATCAGCACCGCAATGTCATTGAGTCTGCGAAAAAACATAGTGTGAAAAAAATCGTGTATACCAGTATTCAGGGTTCTAGTACTCAAACTGCGTTTGCGCCGATTGTGAAGAGTAATCAGCAAACAGAACAAGATATCAAAGATAGTGGTCTCAATTGGGTGATAGGCCGTAATGGTATCTATATCGAGCCTGATGTGGATTATATCGATAGCTATAAGGTGCAGGGTAAGATTGCTAACTGTGCAGGTGAGGGCAAGTGTGGCTATACCACTCATGAAGAATTGGCGGTCGCTTATAGCCAAATGCTAATCAATGCTAAGCACGATGCCAATACTTATAATTTAAATGGTGAATCCATTACCCAGCAGCAGCTCACTCAGTACTTGAATGACAGGTTTGGTACAACGCTTAGTTATCGCTATATGACCGTGGAGGCGTTCAAACAAGACCGTATTGATGAACTAGGCGAGTTTATCGGTACAGTGATCGCTGGTATTTATGAGCAGATAGCAATAGATGCTATGCACAACCAAAGCGATTTTGCCAAGGTAGTGGGGCGCGAACATATGAGTTGGACTGAGTACTTTAATAATTAATAAGACCGCGCATACTCAAACTAGATATTATTTGAACGCTCTTTGATGTAATGCAAAATGTAAGGAAGACTATTATGCCTGTTATTACGCCTAGAAATAAACCCGTTACCAAATTCGAAGGTTTACACTTGTATCACGCGCCATTTTCCAACTGTGCCATGCGCGTAAGGATTGCATTAGCGGAGAAGCAGCTAGAGTGGACAAGCCATCTTATTGATCTATCCAAAGGTGAACAGCGTAGCAAGGAATATCTAGGAATCAATCCTAATGGTGTGGTACCAACCTTGGTAGATGAGGGTGTGGTTATTATTGATTCGACCGATATCATTGATTATTTAGACACCACCTATAAACCCAATTCGTTGCGTCCTGATAGTGAAGCTGAAATGCAGGCCATGTATGATTGGATGCATATGGCAAAAGATAATCATCTGTCCATAAAAACTTATATGTATTATAAATTAGGTGCCACGGGTCTTAGCGAAGAAGAGCTAATAGAATACCGCAAAAACCAAACTTACGACAAAGCACTGTTAGCGTTTCATGAGCATCGTAGCACACATGGTTTTAGTCAAGAGGATATTGATAAGGCAACCGCAGTTCTTGACGACTGTTTTGCAAAAATGGACGTGCGTCTCAAAGATCATGATTGGCTAGTTGGCGACACCTTTTCATTGGCGGATATTACTTGGATTCCGCAATTGGTTGTTTTAGGTAGAGCAGGCTATCCTTTTGCGCAGTATGCACACTTTGAGCGCTGGAAAAATATAATTATGGCACGCCCTAGTTTTAAACAAGCAGTTACTGATTGGTTGAGTTAAAAATGAGTGACGACAGCGGTAAGACTATAATACAATGCACTTTAAAAGAGTATCTCAAACCAAAAAAATCATCCTAAACATTCAAGTTAGGGTGATTTTTTTATGTGCATCGACATAAACTTATAACGTCTGTAAATCCATCGAAGCGAGATGCATTAATGGTTCTTTGAGATATTAGCAGTAATTATTATTAAAAGATACATGTGAGTTCAGGTATCTATTTGATAAACATAGACATAAATTTATTAAAGACAACTCCATATGGAGGTTGTAATAAATTCATAGCATTTATTTTGGGCTGGACTAAAATAGGTTTCATATGACTAAAGCGTTCAAAGCCAATCTTACCGTGGTAAGCTCCTATACCGGAATGTCCAACCCCGCCAAAAGGCAATTCATGCTGCAGGGCATGTAATACAATCTCATTAATACAGACACCGCCAGATACCGTATGGGAACGAATACGCTTAATATTCTTTTCTGAATTTCCGAATATATATAACGCTAATGGTCTAGGGCGTTCATTGATAAATGAGATAGCTTCATCTAACTCTTCATAATGTATGAGTGGTAGTACTGGTGCAAATATTTCATTTTGCATTAATGCACTATCTAATGTAGGTTCAGTTACGATAATAGGAGGCATTAAGCGTGAGTTGATATCTGGTTTCACTTCAGTTGTATGGTGAACTTTCTCTTTCGGTATTTCGTCTAGATACTTTTGAACTCTAACAAACTGAGCACTATTGATAATATGGGTATAGTCCTTGTTTGTCGTGATTTTTGGGTAATGCTTTTGCATCCATTTCTTGGCTAGACTAGTAAACTGCTCATGATACTTGCGATTTAACAGTACATAGTCAGGTGCTATACAAGTTTGTCCAGCATTTAGCGCTTTACCCGTCATAATTCTATTTACGGCACTTTCTAAGTTGGCATCATCTAGTACAATCACCGGAGATTTACCACCAAGCTCAAGAGTAACTGGCGTTAGATTCGGAGCCGCTGCTGCCATGACTTTTTTGCCTACTTCTGTAGAGCCGGTATAAATCAAATGATCGAAAGGAAGCTCACTAAAAGCCACCGCGATATCAACATCACCTACAACAACATTTACCATCTCTGGTGAGAAATGTTTTTCAATCGCTTCAGCAAATGCCTGAGCAAATTTTGGCGCAGCTTCACTCATTTTGACCATAATACGGTTTCCCGCTGTAATAGCATCTATCATTGGACCAATTGCTAAATATAGTGGATAGTTCCAAGGGACCATGATACCCACTACGCCCAATGGTTGTGGTTCTATTTCATTACGAGCTGGCAAGTAAACAGCTGAAACAGGCGCCTTTCGAGCTTTCATCCAAGACTCACCATGTTTCTTTGCATGACTAATGCTTGTAAAACTTGAAAATAATTCGGCAAACTTAGTTTCACCTTCACTACGTTGACCAAAATCTGCATTGATGGCACTAGTAAGTTTATCCTTATTTTTACTTAATAAGGTTTCAAGAGTTTCAAGTTGAGATTTTCTAGTATCCCAGTCAGTTATAGGTCCTTTGCGACTCAGTTTTTGCAGTCTCAAAAACTGGGCTTGTAGATCTTTCTTGTTGGTAATGATTGCGGGTGAGCTACTTACTGAAGAGCTGTTATCAATTTGAGTGCTATCCATCGTTTTCATCCTTGAAATATTTTATAAAATTATCCTAGGAGGATGGCATATAATCATACTCCTAGGATTTTGCGTAATTGAGATATTAATCTGGTAGTACTATTGCAGTAGTCACTATCAATTCAATACGCAACGCTTACATGGCCCTTAGCCACTACCATGTCGGGCATGTTTTCATTTAATTTAACGGAATCTTTGGTTTCAATACTTGTGCTACCGTGGCTTAGATGAAAACGCTCCATCTTTATTTCCTGAGCGATTTTTTCTGCAATGGCTATCGTCGGAGCGTTAGTATTTGCACTATTAAGGTGAGGCATAATAGAGGCGTCCACAACACGTAGTCCGATTACACCTCTTACTTTAAGATCTAGATCCACCACGGATTCAGCATCTGAGCCCATCCTACACGTGCCTACCGGATGATATATAGTGTCTGACTTGTTGCGGATATAACCTAACAAGCCGTCTTTATCCAGTGCGGAAGCTGCATAGTCTTTAGTAATATATTTGGCAATAGGTTGTTCTTGCATGATTTCGCGCGTACGTTGAGCACCTGCCACCATCATTTCCACATCTTTTGGATGGTCTAAATAGTTGGGATCAATTAGTGGCGCGGCATTTGGGTCAGAGGACGCGAGCTTTACGGTGCCACGGCTTTCAGGTCTGAGATAACAGCTATGAATAGATACCGCATATCCCCACTTAACTTGACGGCCATGATCGATGACTCTAGAAATAACAAAGTGAAGCTGAGTATCTGGCCAGTCTTTAGGTGTGGCATTTGTGGCACTAAAAAAAGCAGCCCCTTCAGCAAAATTGGTTGATAGCAGTCCAGTCCCATCTTTTCTCCAATCACGAGCTCCTTTCATAAGGCTGATGCCGCCAGCAAAACCTACGCCAAATACGTCTTTTGTGTTTACCTCATAGTCAAACACAACATCAAGGTGATCTTGGAGATTTTCACCAACATTAGGAGAGTCATAGACAACACGAATACCGTGCTTTTCTAACTCTTCTTTAGGACCAATGCCTGATAGCATCAAAATCTTTGGAGAGCCGAAAGCACCAGCACACAGAATGACTTCTGCATTGGCCTTAATAGTATTTTCTTGATTATCTTTGAGGTAAACCATTCCTGATGCTACTCCGTTCTCTATAAGAACGTGAGAAGCAATGGCACCTGTAATAATAGTTAGGTTGGGTCTGTCTTCTACAGGGTGTAGGTAGGCGGCAGCAGCTGAACAACGCTGCCCTTGTTTTTCACCATGGAAATGAGTTAATTGGTAAAGGCCAGCTCCATCCTGCTTATCACCATTGAAGTCGTCATTTCTATCTAAGCCATTCGCAATGCATGCATCGACAAAAGCATTAGTAATAGGCCGAGGGCTAAGAGGGTCGGCAACGTTTAACGGTCCACTGTCACCATGAAAATGATTTGCACCGCGGACATTGTTTTCTGCCTTTTTGAAATATGGTAAGAGTGAATCGTAATCCCAACCGTCACAGCCCTCATCAGCCCAACGGTCATAATCTTTTGCACTACCACGGGTATAAACCATCGCATTAATAGCTGATGAGCCACCTAAGCACTTGCCACGAGGCTGATATCCAATACGATTGTTTAGGTGCTTTTGGGGCACAGTACTGAGACACCAGTTGTTTATCTTAATTGGCTTGTCTCTCATTTGGGCAATAACTGCCGCAGGTAAACGTACTACTAGATCTTTGCCATCACCCCCTGACTCTAAAAGGCACACTGTGACTTGAGGATCTTCACTTAATCGACTTGCCAACACGGATCCTGCAGATCCACCACCAACGATAATATAATCAAATTCCATGATTAGTTAACTCCTTCCTTGGATTATCCTAGCTACTACTAGGCTTTTTTTGCTAAAGTTAGATATATAGTCTAACGGGTCAAACAGTCAAAACACTGATAAAACTGATCAATATTTCTCATTCATGTACTTTTGTATAACCTACTATCACTTAGAAGTGTTTTAACCGTGATGCTAAATACACTCCAAAAAGTGAACGGCAGTTTTAAATCAAGTCAAATTCAACACAGAGTAAATCTATGGAACTCAATGAATATACGGTTCATAAGCTGACAGCGCTCTGTTATAGAAAAGCCGTAGCAACGTATCTAATACAGATAAATCGCTCATCTGATATACCCAAAATCATGTCACAATTTAGTGATCTCGATGATTTTGAAGGCGATAGAATGCCACTAGCTGTCGTCACGAATGAGTTCAATTTGGCTACCTATTTCTTCCAAGATGATTATATAGGGCTAAAAGTTTTCAACTATATCGAGATTGAGTCTCTTCCTTTTTATAAGGGAATAAGCCAATGTATCACTCCTCTAATAAATGCCAATATTGATATTCCTCTTATTGTTCTCTGCCGTTTGATTTCGCGTTACTTCAAAGTCATGACTGAATCAATCGAGGTTCATTTATTTGAGAGAAAAGATTTAATCCGTCTTGAGTTCAATCCAAGCGTGCCTGAACAGGTTAATAAACATCAAATTGATGGCATTATTTTTTCCGTTTATAAAATTATCTCGACATTTAGCTCACTCAAACCTGTAGAACTTACTCTGGCGCATCGGCAATCTTCCCAAGGGTTTGAGCTATATAAACAGTTCTTAGGTGTTTCAGCAGAAATGTCTAAAACAGTCAATAGTTTAACGTATCGAATCGATAGGGCTGATCACAGTTACTACTCATCGGAACACACAAAAAACACTGTAGGAAGTACATTTTTTATCAACCCTTTGCATCATATGCTTGATAAGAACTTCACCGATACCAGCTATACACAACGTTGTCAGCATATACTCATAACAATCATGGGTCTGCATGAGCCGACTCGTGAGCAAGTTGCTCAGGTGCTCAATATGAGTGTTAGTAGCTTGCAAAGGCGTCTAAGAGAAGAGGGTACTTCTTTTAAAACGTTGCTATTGGAAGTTCGAAAAAAGTTAGCTTATAAATACTTAATAGAGCAGAGGTTATCAGCTACAGATACGGCATTTTTACTTGGTTATCATTCTAATAGTCAGTTTTTCGGTGCTTTTAAGAGTTGGTTTGGGATGACGCCAAGAGCATATAAAGAATGTTATCTAAGTGACTAACAGCTCGTTATATATGCTTTGACTATAGCAGCGAGGGCATGATCATCCTTGATTTACTAACTGTATCGTATGATATCTTTTGAAAGTAGGCATATTCAGGTCAAGGAAAGTTAATACTGTCTTAATTCGGGTCAAGGTTTATATAGTGCTAAAAATTCAGCGATGTCAGACTCTATATAAAGACCAACATATAGAACGCTTATAAGCTATTGAGTACTTTTATGATCAAGTGATTAGCCAGTGACTTTCCCTTTGCTTGAGTTTGATTTTAGTGATCAAATATAAAAAAAGCGCCCATTGTAGGCGCTATTTTTTATTCTATTTTATAAGCAAAACTCATGATAGTTTTTTGGCAAAAACTATTTTTAGTAGTTGGCTTTGATTTGTGTTTCTAAGAAATTAGCCGCGACGTCATTGTACAGACTACAATAAACTTCTTCGATGTCAGGGTTAGTATTGAAATTTTCTTGGACTCCGCTTTGATTATAGAAAGCATCATATATCAAGCCGTTGTATCTGACAGCTGCCACGATCTCGCCATCTTCATCAGTATACCGAGCAGCTGGTAGCTCGTTGTCGATTCCGATGTTTTCTTTGACAAGATTGTTGACAGTGTTATACGTTTTCTCGTTAGCAATCCACTCATCTATAGTCATGCTACCTTCATCTTCGTCTTCAGAAAAGGTATAGAAATTTTGATTAGGTGTCTCTAGGAATATATAACATTGAGAGCCGCTCGGAAAAACAGGGTTAACACTGCTAGGAAAAGAAGATAACTCAGTGTCAATACCTGTTTTAGCATTGAATGGCTGTTTGCCTACGCCTTCAAGGTCAAGGGTTATAATGTCATAAGTTGAATTGACGGAAGCATTTCCTGAACGAATATTTAGCTTGAACGTATCACTATCAACAAAGCTAATGTTATAAAACTGACTATCAAAATCCTCAGGAACCGCAATGAACAAATTTTGGCCAGCGTAAAACTCTAATTCAGAGACATCACCTACGCTATCCTGATATGCAGTAGGTGAGCTTCCTACAATAGTAGATATTGTCTGCATTAAGCCGCTATTGCTAAGTCTATAAGCGAGCTTACCCCATGCATTTTTGTACTCTCCATCGTTCACATCGGTAAAAGAGTCAAAGACTGTATAGCTCAGTTCATTATTAACGATAGGACCACCATCGTCTCCATTGCTTGCGACGTACTGACCGTCACTATCTCCGCCACATCCTGTAAGTACTAGGGCACTGGCCAATGCGAGGCCCGTATATAATTTATTAATTTGCATATTGTTACCTATCGTTAGCTTCCCGTAAGAAAGTAATCATAGTTAAAGCTATATTAAATTGCAAAACAAAATTTCAGTCTTAACGTTATCGCTACAATTGTAATATATTTTACTTAGTGAGATTGTCCTTGTTATTTATTAAAAATCTACAATTTATAAATTGTGTCATTTGAGCAGCTAATAGCAATGGTCTGATTTATAGCAAGATAAAAAGGCATTGATACAAGTACTATTGATAGGTAAAAAGTGAATGATTATTAATGGAAAAGATTATCGTATCGTTTTTTTAGCTAGCTTTAGGTAGGCTATTTATATTTATCATATGAAATATATTCATAGAAAATGATGAATATTTCTGCTATACCTAGTTATACTAATTAATTTGGTTAGTTTATCTAATTAAATTAATTGGCTATATGGATTTTTAATCTCACGTATCGGAGTTAAGCAACCATAAAGGACGATAACTATGAAATTAGCAAAAGCTGTACTTGCCAGCATCTGTATCTTACCGTTAGCCACCATCGCTTATGCTGAAGACGTTAATACTCAAAACTTACGTATCTCTGAAACCTCAATGATGAGCGTCAATGAAGCAGCACCAGCAACCATGAAAATGCACAATGATAATGATCATATGGGCGAAAAATCGAACGCCATTCAAGACGGCAGCGATGTAGAAGTGGACAAAGAAAGAACGTGGCGCTGGCCTTGGCAGAAGAAGAACAAAGAAGTAGCGACACCTGAGCGTCCAAAGTGCTGTTAGTTCATTAACTATAAAGGACTACCACGATGAAATTATGGAAAGCCATCTTAACCAGTATCTGCATTTTACTGTTAGCTGCTATCGCTTATGCTGAAGACGTTGACTCCCAAAACTTACGTATCTCTGAAACCTCAATGATGAGTGTCAAGGACGCTACATCCTCAAGTATGCAGCAAAAAGAAAAAGTACCGACAGATAATAAATCAAGTGCCATCAATAATTCAAATGATGTTGAAATTGATAAAGAACAAGGTTTCAGATGGCCTTGGCAAAGGAGAAAAGACAAAGCTCTTGAAGCTATCGAAGACTTTAAGAGTCAATCAAGACCCTAAAGAGACTCGGGCAGATAGTCCGTCATATGGATCATTTGAAGGTAAATTTAACGTAGCTGCTTACAGTAGTTTCAGCTGTTCATAGTGATTTATTGATATTAAATACTTTTACACAAGGATGTATATTATGAATATTTATAAGCAAATAACGATTCTGACACTGAGCATGTCTTTAGTAGGGCTCAGCCATGCCGCCGATGATATGGCAGGTGCCAAAAATGGTATTACTTTAACTGAGAATAGTGACGTGAGTATCAGAAACCACAACTGGAGCACAACGAATAGAGAACCTAAGCATAAGCGTAAACGTAGTACCGTTAAAGTGAGTGCACCGATGGAGGAAACCGCCTCGCAAGTAGCTCTTACTAAATTTGCTGAAGAAAATAACATGATTGAAAAAAGCTATGGTGATGTTTGTGGCGCCTTTATGGAAAGCCAAATGACAGAGACTAAATCGCAAGGACATCGCTGGGGCAAGTCTGAGTCACATTGGACCAAAAAATCATTTAAGATTTTTAAAGCACGTGAATTTACGAGTGGTGAAGAAGAGCTGGCGCAAAGCGCAGGTCATCTATTTGGTAAAACTATAAAAAAACATAACTGTATTACTACTAAAGTAGGGATCAATGACGAAAACGTTGAACTTGAGTCCATGAAACTAGCAAAATAATTGAACAATGCTATATGTGCTATCTAGGAGTAGAACAAAGTGACAGTTAAAAATTTAGCTGTCATTTTTTATGTACTAAGCCACATTTTGGAGAGTATTCATGAAAACCTTTTGTTACCTACTGGTGAGTCTGCTTTTTTTGTATTCTGCTCAAGCCAATGCCCTAAATACTAACGAGAAAATGATCAATGAGCTGTATCAGGATACTGAGCTTGATATTGATAATGTAGATGACGTTTTTGCATACGTGTTATCACAGACTGACGATACCCTCACTATTTACCCTTCAGAGGGCTATTATTATTTTAACTTTTACCATCAGGGCAACTTAATAAAAGGCAATATGTTGGTGGGTCATAAGTTAAGACAGCAAGGCAGCTTATCCTTTATATATTTTTATGACATAGCCGGCAAAGAACGAGGTGAGTTTAAAACGCATCATAAACTATATAAGTCATCAGATATATTTAGCCTGAAAGAGCATCAACCTAACTTATATCAGTTAACTTTCAAAAATATTAAAAAAAACCTTGAGATTAATCAGATAGAGCCGGATGCTGATTTTGTAAAGACGCTTGAGAGTCAAGGTTTTGAAGTCAACCTACCCATGATGGATGATTCGGGAGTCACACTCTATTTGGCATTTCATCCTACTACCAATAACTTTTATTATATTAATCCTTTATCCAGAGATGATGAGTCTTACTATCCTTTTAGCGAGGTGCTCAAAGTGGGTGCTAGGACTCAATTTGTGTACTTGCCTATGGAAAAATTTGCCATATTAGTAGGCGTTAATGCCAATAATGTTTATAAAAATAACTATTACGATGGCCCTTTTGATCAGCTCCCTGACGAGGCATTAGCCAATATAGATTATAAGTCTTATTTGTATCGAGTAAATCCAAGCTGGAAAAATAAAATATATGATGACGGCTATTTTATAGATGACCCCGATGCTCGTGTTGCACTGACCAATTATTTTGAATATCTATCGCTTGATGAACTCAAAAAAATCCAACCTTGTGCGTCTGATAAAAATCCGTTGCAGTGTTTAGAAGACAGTGGGATGCGTTTTTGATTTTGCACGACGCTTTCTTATATAAGAACACTGCTAGTTATCGCCGTACGTTGCATCACGATTGATGATAGTAGATCAGGTGAAGGTATAGTCTATGTAATTTCCTTAGTAAAAAACGCAATATGGCTTAACATTTATTAAAGCTTATCTAAAGTAAAAATTGATATTATCTTCTCAATATAATAGATCTATTATTTTGTAATCATAATTTTTTGAGTGAGTAACGACAAGTAGCCACGACATTTAGACAGGTGCGTATACGCATATCCATCTGACCATTACTAACTTTCAAATATCAATCCAAACGAGAGCGTGTTATGAGCCTTATAAAAACGGCTCGAGCTTTCAGCTTGCTTGCTATGGTCACTGCCATACAAGTTTCATCACTGACCTCTGCCTACGCCCATGATCCTAGTGCACATACTCTGCCTGCCAAAGAATGGCAGATCACCGGCCAGCCTAGTGTCGCTGCGGATTTCATTAAATTAGAAAACGACATGGTTTATCTGACCGACAGTCACCATCAGTTGCTCTCTTTTGATTTGTCGGACTTTTCAGCCAATGATCAAACCTATATTTTGGAAAAAAACGCCCATATTCAAGCGATCAATCAGCTAGCAATGATTGACAATCTAGTAAGTAGTAATCAATTAACGGCTATCCAAAATCCAAGCGATACTACTGTTACCTCTAACGATAATGGAACGGCACTAAATAAAGCTGATGCGGCAACGTCTGTCATGACGGATAACAGTGACACACGCTCTGTCTTATTCTTCTACCTGTTGGGTGGCTTGATCTTAGCGAGTGGTTTAGTTTTGTTCTATGTTTTGAATATACGCCGCAAAAAAAACCGAACCTCAAAAGTAGCTTATTCAGTTTTTGGTGTATTGGGTTCAGCTGCTTTGCTTGTGGCTTGTAGCAGTACTGAGACGGCCCAAAATATCGGTGAAAAGACGAAAGAGGCGGTTGCTCATTTGTCAGTACCAGCCAATGATATTGATTTTATGACGTCAGTATTTGGCTCATTCGATAACGTCAGTACTCATCATGATGATAAATATCTGTATGTCGAATCAAATGGTATCCCAAGCCACAAAATGATGACAGGTATCACCAGTTGGCAACAGCAAGTACCTATCGACCAGGATTATACCAATGAGAACAGTTGGGTCATTCCTTTACAGCCTGAGCTTGCCGATGAGCCTCTAATGGCCAAAGATAATTTTATGAAAGGGGCTATCGCTATTGCAGCCAATGGCATTCCTATATTCAACCCATTAAACAATCGGGATGAGGACGCCAAAGCATTCGGAGAGTTAGACAATTGGGGCGGGCATTCTGGACGCGTTGATGATTACCACTATCATCTTGCACCAACCCATCTACAGTCACAAGTTGGTGAAGGTAAGCCCATTGCTTATGCACTAGACGGCTTTCCTGTCTATGGTGAAACGGATGATGAGCTTGATGAATATTTAGGCAAATTCAATGAAGACGGTAGTTATGAATACCATGCTACTTCAGAGTTTCCGTATTTAATTGCCGGTTTGCGCGGTAAGGTCACTATAAACCCAGATACGACAGCGCCAGAAAATGAGATTGCACCACAAGCGCATACGCACGGCGTTCGTCCAGCGCTAACGCCTTTGCGCGGAGCTGAGATCACAGATTACAAAATTATAAGCCCGACTCAATATAGTCTAACGTATACCCATGACGGTCAAGAGCATAAACTTAACTATGGTTGGGGTGCTACTGAAGCGACTAAAGATACTTATACTTTTGAGTTTATTGATCCAGAGGGTACGACTGTACAGACTTATAAACGCTCTGATGATACACAGAAAAAATAATGTAAATCTAATGATAATGATCAGTTATAGAGACAAATAAGCTGAGTTTTAGACCATCTTATATAATGCTAAGGAATCCTAATGAAACCTATTTTAATACCTGCTTTGCTAACCACGACAATATCTGCTGTATTGCTAGCGGCGTGTAGCCAAACTCAAATAGACTCAGCAGCTACCGATGCCAATGAGCAAACGACAGCATCAGTAAATAGTAGTGTAGATGCCAGCAGCTATACTGGTACCGCTAGCTTAACCCAAGGTGTTGCTCAGACTGACGTGACAAACGCCTATGAATGTGACCGTGGTCGCCAAACCAACATCGGTAGTATTCAGTCAACTGACGGTAAATCGTGGACAGTACCAGCAGCGACCAATTTACTCAATACAGACTTCCCAGTGGCATCCGACTTAAACAACCCTTGTATGGGCAACGACTATCGCACCGCCAGTGAAGCGTTAGATCAACTCGATGGCTCAGACATCATTGAAATAGATGCAGATGGCGAAGTGTATACCGCTTACGTCTTTGCAGATAATTATTTTGAGATGTACGTAAATGGCGTAGCCGTCGGACGTGACAATGTACCGTTTACTCAGTTCAATTCAAACATTGTACGTTTCAAAGCAAAAGCACCGTTTACCGTTGCTATGCATTTGGTAGATTGGGAAGAAAACTTAGGCATTGGTTCAGAGAGTAATAATGGCTCAGAATTTCATGCAGGAGATGGTGGTCTAGTCGCTGTGATCAAAGATGAAGATAACAACATCATCGCCAAGACCGATGAAAACTGGAAAGCACAGACCTTTTATACCGCGCCGATTAGAGACTTGTCCTGTGTTAGTGAGTCAGGTAGCGAGCGCCTATCTATTAATTGTGTGACCACTGGCAATGTGCAAGATAGTTCGGCAGATTATGGTCTGCACTGGGAATTGCCTACCAACTGGCAACAAGCAGACTTTGATGACTCTAGTTGGCCGAACGCTACCACTTATAGTAATCAAACCATTGGAGTAGACAACAAATCAGCTTATACCAATTTCGTAGATATTTTTGATAATGAAAAAGCAGATGCTGAATTCATTTGGTCAACCAATGTAGTACTCGATAATGAAGTTATCGTACGCTACACAGTCAATGGATTATAGAATTTTATTTAGATTGGTCAGCCTTTATCGTCAAACACTCTTATCCATCTTTGCTTATTCATATGAAAAACAGGCTTATTACTTAGCAGTAGTAAGCCTGTTTTTGATGTAATGATTCTCGCAGATGCGCTACAAGCAGTTTCAACTTTTGGTCCGGTTGCCGTGCCTTGGGGTAAACCGCATACATCCCCATTTTCTTTCGTGTAAAGCGCTGCAAAATCTGAATGAGCGTGTTTTGCTGCATTTCTTCATAAACAAGTGCTTGTGGTAAAAAGGCGATACCTAGGTCGCTGAGAGTCGCTTGTTTAATCGCATTAAGATGATTGCTATGAAACCGACCCTGTACAGGAAGCAGTTGCTCCGTGCCATCTATATATAGCGGCCATATACCATTTGCCGTATGATCAAACTTATAGACCAAACACTCATGACTCCGTAATTGTTCAGGGGTTTGAGGTGTACCGTGTCGTTCTAAATAGTCTGGTGTTGCACATATGACCCACTGGCTATCTATAAGACGTCTTGCAATGAGTGATGAGTCTTCAAGCTCTGCTGTCCTTATCGCCAGATCAAATCCTTCTTCTATCAAATCAACCAATCGATTGGTAATCTGTAAATCTACTGATATTTCTGGGTGTTGTTTACAGAATTCGGCAATGGATTCGCTCAATATTAGATTTGCAGAGACCGCTGGCATGGTTATACGTATGTTGCCTTTCATGTCCTCACCATAGCCTGTAACGGCATTTTCAGCTTCCTGAAAGGCAAATTTAGCGATTTTAGCTTTGTTATAAAGCGTCCTTCCTGCATCGGTTAAGCTTAACTTTCTGGTTGTCCTATAAAGCAGCTGTGCATTTAAGCTTTCTTCTAATCTTGCAATGCGTTTACTTACCACTGAATTCGTTAATGACAGCTTTTCAGCGACCCGAGAAAATGACCCTTCATCAACCACCTGGACGAATAAAACCATATCGTCAGCTTTGCCCATACTTGTTCCCCAATTGGTACAATACGTTTTAGATTATAGCAAAAAAAGAAAATAACATTGTCCTTTGATGCAATATATCAATGTATCGACAAGGCGTAGAATATTTTAGGGAATTTTGAGCATTTGACCATTTAATCATTCTATTAATCATGTCGCTGACAGAGATTGTTTTCGGCTTCGTCTGACCGACAGCGTGAAGTTATAAAAACAAATGCTTAAATGAAGTTGTTCAAGGAAGATTACACGATAAAAAAAGGACTATGATTTTGAATCAAACAATATATGGACTGTTGGCATTACTGCCAATCGTTCTCTGTGGTATTTTTTTGATAGGCTTGCAATGGTCAGCCAAAAGAACCATGCCAATCGTTCTGGCGGTTACTGCCACGCTTGCCCTCTTTGTATGGGATATGACGCTTAATCGCGTGTCTTCATCGATCATTCAAGGGATGGTCATTACCGTCTCAGTATTGTGGATCGTATTTGGGGCTATTTTTTTACTGAATACGTTGAAGCATACTGGCGCCATCGCCGTTATCCGTGCTGGGTTTACCAATGTATCGCCAGATAGGCGGGTGCAAGCCATTATTATTGCATGGTGCTTTGGCTGCTTTCTTGAGGGGGCTGCTGGTTTTGGTACAGCTGCCGCTATTGCAGCACCTTTACTCGTCGCGATAGGATTTCCAGCGCTGGGTGCTGTGTTGATGGGGATGATGATACAAAGTACGCCTGTGTCATTTGGTGCAGTCGGTACGCCTATCGTTATTGGAGTAAATAAGGGGTTAGATACAGTAGCCATTAGCGCCCAACTGGCACAACAAGGACTAGAGTGGGGCGACTTTTTACAATTGATTACCAGCCAAGTAGCCATTATGCACGGTGTCATTGGTACATTTATGCCACTTTTTATGGTGATGATGC
The DNA here is from genome assembly GCF_904846625.1 of Psychrobacter sp. JCM 18900. Classification (GTDB taxonomy): domain Bacteria; phylum Pseudomonadota; class Gammaproteobacteria; order Pseudomonadales; family Moraxellaceae; genus Psychrobacter. Next base: position 214,615 of record NZ_CAJHBL010000005.1, on the reverse strand, counting down.
TCACGCGCTTTTTTGGGAAAAACAAAAGCTGGAGAGAAGGCTTCGCTATTTGGCCATTTGCTATTTTTGCGGGTTTAGCATTCACAGTCCCTTATACCCTAACAGGTGTCTTTTTAGGGCCAGAGTTTCCATCCTTGGTCGGCGGTTTGGTCAGTATCACTATCGTTGTTAATGCGGCAAAACGTGGATTTTTAGTACCAAAAACCACATGGGATTTTGAACCGAAAAAAAGCTGGCCAAGTGAATGGCTTGGTAAGCTAGTAGTCAGCAAAGAAGATATCACTCCTGCGTTGAGTGATAAAAAGATGTCCACGGTCATGGCATGGTTCCCTTATTTGTTAGTTGCCCTTTTATTGGTGTGTTCTAGAGTATTAACAGGCTTTCAGTCTTTGCTGAACAGCGCGACAGTAGACCTAACCTCGATTTTAAGTGAGGCAGATATCAGTGCCAGTTTTAGTCCTTTATACTTACCAGGCGGCTTGTTATTAATCAGCGCCTTGGTTGCTGCGGCCTTTCAAACGAACAAACCTGTCAATGCACTAAACAATGCCTTTAAAGAATCAGGTAAAACTGTACTAGGGGCCGGATTTGTCCTTATTTTTACGATTCCAATGGTTAGAATTTTTATTAATTCAGGCGTAAACTTATCAGATGTGGCGAGTATGCCTGTCGCCAGCGCAGAGTTGTTTGCGGGTACTTTTGGTAGTGTTTTCCCCTTAATCAGTGCAACCATTGGTGCGTTAGGTGCTTTTATCGCGGGCTCTAATACCGTATCCAACATGATGTTCAGTCAATTCCAATACGAAGCCGCCATGAGCTTACATATTTCACCTTCTCTAATCATCGCGGCTCAAGCAGTTGGTGCCGCTGCTGGTAATATGATTGCAGTACATAATGTGGTGGCTGCATCGGCAACGGTGGGCCTACTCGGTATGGAGGGCGCCACACTTAGACGTACTATTTTACCTACCATCTATTATGTGTTGTTCTGCGGGATTATCGTCATGGCTGCCATTTACCTCTTTGGTTTTCAAGGGCCTTTAGCATCATGAGTGACACACAATCACTAAATAAAGAGCGTCATATGCCGTCATTAAATAGAGCTTCATCAAACCTTTCCTCATCAAATATAGCGCATCAAGACCAAGACACACTCCATCCTGAGCAAGTGTTAGACAAGCTAACCCATTTACTGGGAGCCGGCAATGTACAGGCTGATCCAGAAAAAAACGAACACTATAGAATGGGGTGGCGTTCTGGCGGCGGCAGTGCTTTGGCTGTTTTGTTTCCGCAAACGCTGCTGGAGATTTGGCGTAGTCTAGAAATATGTGTGGAAGGCGACTGCATTATTATCATGCAAGCAGCAAAAACGGGACTGACGGAAGGCTCAACCCCGAGCGGTAACGACTATGATAGACCAGTGGTTGTGATTAACACCCTTGCAATGAATCAGTTGTATTTGGTGAATGATAACGAGCAAGTGATTAGCTTACCTGGCGCCACGTTGCACCAGTTGCAAAGTCAGCTTAAAGCCGTAAATAGAGCGCCTCACTCGGTCATCGGTTCATCGACGTTGGGTGCGTCAATTATTGGCGGTGTCTCTAATAATTCTGGTGGGGCTCTGGTTAAAAGAGGTCCTGCTTATACCGAGCTGGCATTGTTTGCCCAAATAGACAAGCACGGTCAGCTAGTGCTGGTTAATCACCTAGATGTAGAGTTAGGAGATACCCCAGAAGAAATACTCACTAACCTGCAAACAGGTAATTTTGATAAAAGAGCATTATCTGACACTGGCAAGCTCGCATCTGACAAAGAGTACATCGCCAGAGTAAAAGATGTTGATGCAAGCACGCCAAGTCGTTTTAATGCGGATAAGCGAAGACTGTATGAAGCAAGCGGCTGCGCTGGCAAGCTAGCGGTATTTGCAGTACGTCTTGATACCTATCCAACCGCTGCAAGAGAGAAAACCTTCTACATAGGTACCAATAGTGTGAGTGAGCTTGCACAGCTCAGAAGACAGATATTATCAAACTTCGATAATATCCCTGAAGTGGGTGAGTATATGCATCGTGATATATTTGATGTATCTGCTAAATACGGAAAAGACACGTTCCTGAGTATTAAGCATCTCGGTACCAACGCCTTACCTAGACTATTTTCTATCAAAGGCGCTATGGATGCAAAATTCCATAAATGGCCATGGATGCCAAAGCATTTCACTGACAAAGTCATGCAGTTCGTCGCCAATATATTTCCAAAGCATTTACCGAAGCGAATGCTAGAGTATCGCGACCAATATGAGCATCATCTCATCTTAAAAATGAGTGATGAAGGTATAGCTGAAGCACAGGATTTTCTGAAGGTGTTTTTCGACGCTTCAAATACGGGTAACTATTTTGAATGTAGTCAAGAAGAATCAGAAAGCGCCTTTTTACATCGCTTTGCCGCTGCAGGTGCCGCACTAAGGTATGAAGTCATACATGAAAAAGACGTCGGCGAGATATTGGCATTAGATATTGCCATACCACGTAACGAATTAGAATGGCTCGAAACGCTACCTGAAGAAATTGAACAGCATTTGGAGAAGAAACTCTATTACGGGCACTTCTTTTGTTATGTATTTCATCAAGATTATATTCTGAAGAAGGGTAGTGATGCCCATCTTGTTAAAAAGATGATGTTAGAGCTACTGAGCGCACGCGGAGCCAAGTATCCTGCTGAGCATAATGTCGGACACTTATACGAAGCGGAACCTGATTTGCAGAACTTTTATGCAAGCTTAGACCCAACCAATACCTTTAATCCGGGTATTGGTAAAATGTCGAAAACCAAACGCAATTGCTCGTGTTGTTTATAACTGATATTTAAAATTGGCATTGGGCTGATTATTTATCAGTAGCTAAATAGTTCAGTGTTTGTCTATTATAAATTGTTCAATACATCCTCAGAAGCACTGCCGATTGGTAGTGCTTTTTTATTATTTCTCGGTAAATGTATCAGCAGCCTCGAGTTCAGAAGCACATTTATTCAAAATGATTTTGTTATCTATTGTTAAATACCAGTCGATGCTATGTATAATGCAGCACTAGCATAGCTTTCACTCAGTATGGCTTTCACTCATATGCCTTTAATAAGAAGATTACATTATGTCAAACAAGCGTCCTTTATATATTCCTGTTGCTGGACCCGCTCTTTTAGAGACACCTTTATTGAATAAAGGTAGTGCTTTTTCATCAGAAGAACGTAGTAGCTTTAATTTAACGGGGCTATTACCTCATAATATTGAAACGATTGAGGAGCAATCATTACGTGCTTATCATCAACTTAGCTCATTCACTGATGCTATGGATAAGCATATTTACTTGCGTAACATCCAAGATACCAATGAAACCTTATTTCATCATTTAATTGAGCAGCATATCGAAGAAGTCATGCCGCTCATTTATACCCCAACCGTTGGTCAGGCGTGTGAAAAATTCTCGCAAATTTATCGTCGTAAACGTGGTTTGTTTATCTCATATCCTGAGCGTCACAAAATCGACGATATGCTACAAAATGCCACCAAACAAAACGTCAAAGTGATCGTTGTTACTGACGGTGAACGTATATTGGGCCTAGGGGATCAGGGCATTGGCGGTATGGGAATTCCAATCGGTAAGTTGTCTTTATACACGGCGTGTGGTGGTATTAGCCCAGCTTACTGTCTACCTATTTTGCTGGATGTCGGCACCAATAACCAACAGTTGCTTGATGATCCTATGTATATGGGCTGGAGAAATCCGCGCATCTCTGGCGATGAATATAATGAATTTGTGGATTTATTTATTCAAGCTGTTAAGCGCCGTTGGCCAGAGGTGTTATTGCAATTTGAAGATTTTGCTCAGGAAAACGCGACCCCGTTATTGAATAAATATCGTGATCAGCTATGCTGCTTTAATGATGATATTCAAGGGACTGCTGCGGTATCGGTTGGTACTCTGATTGCAGCGTGTCTAAATAAAGGTCAAAAACTTAGCCAACAGAATATCGCATTTTTAGGCGCAGGATCTGCAGGTTGCGGTATTGCTGAGCATATTATTCGCCAAATGCAGCGTGAAGGATTGACTGAAGAGCAAGCTCGTAGTCAAGTATTCATGGTTGACCGTTATGGCTTGCTAACAGATGGCATGACAGAGCTGCAAAAATTCCAAGAACCATTAGTACAAAAGGAATCAGCTATTGCCAGCTGGGATAAAAGTAAGAAGCTTGGTTTAGCGCAAGTGGTTAAACAAGCAAAAATCACCGTATTATTTGGTGTTAGCGGACAAAAAGGTCTGTTCACCCAAGAAGTGATCGAGTCGCTATGTGCTAATACTGAACACCCAATTGTACTACCACTTTCAAATCCAACGTCTCGTGTGGAAGCAACGCCGCAAGAAGTCATGAATTGGAGTAAAGGTAAGGCAATTGTGGCGACGGGTAGTCCGTTTCCTCATACCACTTATAACGGTCAGTCTTTTGAGGTTTCTCAGTGTAATAACAGCTATATTTTCCCTGGTATTGGTCTAGGTGTTTTAGCAGCACGTGCGACAGGTATCAGCGATAATATGCTAACGGCAGCAAGCCAAGCCCTTGCAGATATATCAATGGAATACGAAAAAGCACCTGGTGCCATCTTACCGCCGATCAAAGTTATCAGAGAGATCAGTGAAAAAATAGCGTATGCAGTGGCATTGCAAGCGGCTCAAGATAAGCTAGCACTACCTATCACATCGGAGAATTTACAACGCCGATTAAAAGCGAACTTTTGGTTACCTGAATATCGTAACTATCGCCGGACTTCTTTCTAGGTTAGAAGTTAGGTATGAAAATTCCTAATATTAGGTACATTATCTAAGTAAAGTACTAAATAAAAAAAGGTTGCTAGCGCTATATTATATATAGTGTCGGCAACCTTTTTTGTTTCTATCAAAGTTCATTAGTTTATCAAGTTTACTTCTACCATTCCTTCAGTATAGCTAAGCTTAAGTATTCAAGCATGCATCTGCTTAAAGAAAAAGGTATTGATTAGCCGTTGAAGTTAGAAGTACCCCCCCCAATTATTGATTCAACTTTATGCGTAAGATATGGTATGGCTTCACAGAGCCCTCTTCACCTTGATTTAACGCAGGGTTAAGATGTAGTGAGTTTTGAGTGATGTATAAGTAGCCATTTTGAATTGAAAACCCATCAGCCCATGATAGTAGATTGTCATCTTGAGCAAAGGTCTTAAAGCCATCTTTAGTCACGATACTGATGGCATTTTTTTCAATATCTCCAACGTAGATATCTCCATTATCCGCCATAATCATCCCATCACTAGGACGTTTTTCACCATAAAACTCTATGGTTTTACTCAGTTGGCTATCTGTCAAATTATCATTGGCAAGTGATGAGGCAGGCAAGCGGTAAATTACACTACCATTCACTGTGCCGAAATATACCCATTCATTTTGGGCATCCATAGTGATTGGGTTTAAACTTAGGTAAATTGCATCAGAATTACCATTTTCACGCTTAGTTGCCATTAATGACCCATCAATAATAAGGTCATGCTCAGGTGCTAAAAGTGCTTTATTTGCTTGAAGAACACGGCGAGAGTTACCTGTGCCTAAGTCAACAACTACAAAGGCAGGCGCAGGTGCTCCTGACAAATTGCCGAGACTAGTATCAGCTATGTATATTTTATTGCGCTTAGTATCGATAACAAAATCTTGTAAGAACGAATTGTCTACAGTAGCATCACTATCGATCTCAATGCGTTTGAAGAGTCTGTTATTTAAGGTATCCCAAGCTACGATTTGAGCAGGCGAATTTTTGCTACCCATATCTAGAATCCAAACCACTCCATCTGGAGTGCTTTCGATACCAATAACTGAAGCAAATCCAACATCTCCTTTATCTGGACCGTCAGCCCAGTCTACGTTTGGAAAAGGTTTAGTTGAGCCATCACTCATCAATTCAACCACACGGTATTCAGGGTTGTCTAGGGGCTGCATGGACAAAAATGTTCGTCCTTGTTGAGTTACCGTGATATTACCAGGGCGAGTATCATCTATTTGCGCAACGACTTCAATATTGTTGGCATGAGCTGTGCCTAATATCAGTGCAGCACTTATAGCCAGTAGTGACTTTGCATATTTCATTTGAATCTCCTGTATTTATTGATGTGTATAGGTACTCAAGCATAATATTGAGTGTATGACGCCCAATTTTCGTAGAATATAAAATGAGCAGGATTTTTATTATCTTGATGTAAGTCGTAATTGATACACACTTTTTTAGTGCGAGTAACACCAATAAGTTTTATCAATTCTGTTTTGACCGTTTCGATTTGGTTTGGCCATGATATTAGCAACGATGGTTAATCTAGCCATAATAGAATTATTTTTAACCACCAATGTTAAACTTTATCAAGTCAAAAGATATCGTTAGTTAATCGACTGCTTTAAAACGATTATATATAGCTAGTTATAGTAGAGGTAGAGGCTTAACTCAAGAAACACTTTCAATGTTATCTTGAAAGTAGTTGTTTATCATAATTAATGCTGCCAAAATTCTTATTGACCAAACCGCGGTATTGATAACAAGGCTTAGGGAAAGTGAATTTCATGCCTCAGCCTTCTATGCTATACAAAGAATAGCATGCATGGATTTTTCGACTCATCACAGTAAAATAAATCCATGGCATATGGGAATGTGACCTGACATTTTGGATGCCACTGCATTGGTGTATGTGCCTTCTAATAGGTTATAGCTTGAATTAAGGTTTTGTATCAGAAAGTATGTTGAGGAAATGAAAGAGGGAGATAGACAAAGCAAGATAATATATTTGAGATTATAAAGACACTAATAGGTATCTTTAAGCTACTAAAAACAAACCTTTAAAACGCAAGCTAAAGTCAAACACTCGCCCTCAAGTCAGTTTGTTCGTTTTAGGCTTAAACCTGCTGATTGAGGGCTTGCGTTTGGTATTTTTCAATCACGACACTTCGGTATTTCAATAGTTAGTCAGCTTTTTAACCGTTAAAGGTAAGGTGGGGCTGATTTTTTTTCGTATGCTGATAAAATTTTTATACCATTTACATGGTGACATTTTCCACTATCTCTCTAAATTTATTTAGAGAGATAGATCAACGCCTTGTGGGTCTTTTTTAATCGTGTAAAGTGTGAATAGTGAAATTAATGAGACGATAGTAATATACAACCCAATCATCCATGACTGTTGATAAGTTGCCATAATCCATTGCGCAATCATCGGAGCGAACGCACCACCAATAATGGAACCTAATGCATAGCTGATGGACACCCCTGAAAAACGTACTTTTGCAGGGAACATTTCAGCAAATAGGGCTGATAATGGACCATAAGTAAAACCTAGGGGAATAGCCCAAACCACTAGTGCTAGCATAAATAAAATGGGAGATTTGGTATCAATCAAAAACCACATTGGAATCGACCATAACGACAATAAGATATAGCCTAATTTAAAAATCTTTAGACGACCAATCTTATCACCTAACATGCCGCCCCAAAGGGTTGATACTAACCAAGAGAAAGCAGCCGCCACTACGATTAGCATGGTTAAAGTAGGGCTAAGTCCTAAGGCTTTTTGACCGTAACCCACCATAAAAGCGATGAGAATATAACCACCTGCATTCACTCCCATAAAGATTAAAGCCGCTTTAAGAACTGTTGGTGTGTGATCTTTGAATAACAATGACAATGGTGCAGAGGCTTCTGCTTTACGACGATGCATGGCTTCAAACACTGGTGACTCTTTAACCGAACGACGGATAAAGGTGCCCACGATGATTAATGCAATCGATAATATAAATGGAATGCGCCAACCCCACTCGAGGTAGGCTTCTTTACCCAAAATCAAATTTAAGAGCAGCAGGACACCAGTCGCTAAAATCATACCGATGGGCACGCCAATCTGTGGGTAAGCCCCAAATAGTGAGCGTTTATCAAGGGGTGCATGCTCGACAGATAACAATGCCGCACCGCCCCATTCACCACCTGCAGAAAAGCCTTGGATAATACGTAAAAATACCAAAGCCAAGGGTGCTAATACACCAATCTGCGCATAAGTCGGCAAGAAGCCTATTAAGGTCGTTGACGCACCCATCAAAATCAGGGTCGTTACCAATACCATCTTGCGACCGTACTTGTCACCCAAGCGACCACATACGATTGCGCCTAATGGGCGAAATAGAAATGAGATACCAACGGTCGCAAAAGCGATGATTTGGGCGAGCATAGGGTTTGATTTGCTGACTTCAGCGAAAAACAGGGGAGCAAATATGAGACTTGCGGCTTGTGCATAGATGAAAAAATCATACCATTCAATCGCAGTACCAACTAGGGTGGCAGTGAGTACTTTTTTATCCTGATGTATAGCAAGCGAGGCGTTTTCAGCCATTGCGGTGGTGGTTGTCATTAGTGACTCCTTGTCTATATATTGTCCTAGAAACGACTCGACAGCTTAGCTATCCTAGCCAAACATTATCTAATATAAATTAATGATACTTTTTATTTATTAAAAATAAAATTATGTATCACTTGGTTTTATAATTTAGCTATTCTACAACCTGACGTCAATATGTTTTATTAATAAAGTTTGCTTTAGTTGCAAAAAAGGAGTCATGACGACTCCTTTTTTGCAGATCCATATAGGTATCAAGCCTTACGCTCAACTAAGGTCAAGATGTCGTAAGTTGCGACCAAGTCGTTGCGTTGGTTCTTAACTTTGATGTCCCATACTACAACGCCATGAGCTTTTTCCGCTGGGTCGCGTTGTGCCTTTGGCGTCTTTTGTTTACAAGTTAATTCAACTTGAATGGTGTCACCAATCTTGACAGGCTCAACGAAGCGTAGGTTTTCCATACCGTAGTTAGCGATGACTGGACCAGGTGATGCGTCAACAAACAAGCCAGCGGCCGCTGATACGATAAAGTAACCATGGGCGACACGCTCACCAAAGAACGAATCTGCCGCCGCAATTTTGTCCATATGAGCGTAAAAGTGGTCACCACTTAAGCAGCCAAAGTTAACGATATCTGCCTCAGTCACTGTACGACGTGCGGTCAATAGACGCTCTCCAATACGAAGTTCATCGAATGATTTTTTGAACGGATGGACACGATCTTCGAACACTTGTGCACCAGCTGTCCAGCTGTGACCGACTTGGGTCAAGGCATTGGGCGAGCCTTGGATGGCAGTACGTTGCATGTAGTGTTTAACGGCTCGCAGACCACCAAGTTCTTCACCACCACCGGCACGGCCTGGGCCACCGTGTACAAGTAATGGGAGAGGTGAACCATGACCCGTACTTTCACGAGCACTTTCGCTATCTAGGATATGTACACGGCCATGCCAAGGGGCAATTTTTTTCAATAAGGCTTCGATGTTTTCGTCTGCATTGCGCACGATAGAGGCAACTAAGCTACCTTCACCACGTGCTACAAGTGCACCAAGTTCATCTAGGTCGCCGTATGGCATTAGGGTGACAACTGGACCAAATGCTTCGATGCGATGGATATTTTCGGCTTGGCTTGGGTTATTACAGACCAACACGGTTGGTGGGTAACAGGCTGATTTTTCTGCGTCGTCTACTTGTAAAGTGAAATCTTCACGTAAGTGACTACCGAATACCACTTCGGCTTCTTGGCTCAGTTGCTCGACTTTTTCTGCGACGTCAAGTTTTTGCTTCACGCTAGCTAATGTACCCATGGTCACGTTTTCACGGTTTGGGTCACCGACCACGACTTTTTGTAGTTTTTCAACTAGGCGAGTTTGCGCTGTTTCTAGCAAGGCGGCAGGAACAAACGCGCGACGAATCGCAGTACATTTTTGTCCAGCTTTGATAGTAATTTCGCGGAAGACTTCGCGTACAAACAAATCGATAGTTTCATCGTTGGCAGCTGGGCTTAAAATGGCACTGTTCACCGAATCGGCTTCCATGGTGAAAGGAATTGAATGGGCGTTCAAGTGTGGATGGGCTCGTAGTTTTTGACCCGTTACTGCAGAACCTGTGAAGGTAATGGTGTCTTGGGGATTTAGATGGTCAAACAAGTCATAGGTTTGTCCACATATCAGCTGCAATGAACCCTCTGGCAATAGACCGCTTTCATGAATCGCGGCTACCACGGCATGAGTCAGCTCAGCGCCTTCGGTTGCAGGCTTGACGATACAAGGGACACCAGCTAATAGAGTCGGTGCGACTTTTTCTAACATGCCCCAGATAGGGAAGTTAAACGCATCAATATGAATGGCCACGCCCGTTTTCGGGCTCAAGATATGCTGAGCGCCAAACGTACCATTTTTTGATAGAGGAATCCAAGCATCTTCAACTAAGGCAGTCTCATCGCTGAGCTCACGGCGCACGAGGCTCGAATATGCAAATAAGGTACCGATACCTCCTTCAACATCGACCCAGGCATCTTTGCGTGTCGCACCAGTTGCCGTGGCCAATGCATAAAAATCTTCTTTACGTTGAAGTAGATATTGTGCGACCAATTTCAGTGCATTAGCGCGTTGGTGGAATGTCCAGTTTGCAAGCGCTGAGCCATATTCTTTAGCGTATTCAACTACTTTTTTGGTATCGATACCAGCGCTACTGACTTGATAAATTGGTTCGCCGGTAACCGCATGATGCACAGTGCGAAAATCGCTTTGTGCAACGTAGGCTTTACTGAGGACGAGTGAGCTTAACGTTTTAATGTCTGACATATAACAACTCCTTTTACGATACATTATAGATAAAAATAAAAACTTAACGTGTCATAATCTGTATTTAAATCGCTGAAAAGTCAAGCATGTTTATAATTATTAATATTTTTTTAAAAATTTATTATTATAAATATCTATATAAAACAACATCTTATTAATAATACAGCTAAAAAATAAAACGATACATGAAAATAGATGTTGATTTTAAAATAGTATCGCTTTAGATTAGTTAACACAAACACTTGTTAAGGACGAGGTATCAAATGAACACGCAAGTAGAATTATTTGACAGCAAAATTGAAAAGGACATTTCAATTGAGCCAAAAGATTGGATGCCAGATGCTTATCGTAAAACGCTCATACGCCAGATTGGTCAGCATGCGCATTCAGAAGTGGTTGGTATGTTACCTGAGGGTAATTGGATTACGCGTGCACCAACACTCAAGCGTAAAGCCGTATTGTTGGCCAAAGTTCAAGATGAGGCAGGTCATGGATTGTATCTATACAGTGCAGCTGAAACCCTAGGCGCAGATCGTGACGATATGATGGACAAACTCGTTGCCGGCCGCATGAAATACTCATCAATATTTAACTACCCAACTCTAACGTGGGCTGACATCGCTGCTATTGGCTGGTTGGTTGACGGCGCCGCTATCGTTAACCAAGTGGCGCTTTGCCGGACGTCATATGGTCCATATGCTCGCGCCATGGTTCGTATCTGTAAAGAAGAAAGTTTCCACCAACGCCAAGGCTTCGAAGCCATGATGGTATTGGCGAATGGTACACCTGAACAAAAAGCCATGGCACAAGATGCAGTCGATCGCTTCTGGTGGCCAGTGCTGATGATGTTCGGTCCAAATGATGATAATTCACCCAACAGTGCTCTTAGCATGGATTGGAAAATCAAACTATTTAGTAACGATGAGTTGCGCCAAAAATTCGTGAATAATACCGTCTCACAGGTGTTACAACTTGGTTTAACTATTCCTGACAAAGATTTGACGTTTAACGAAGAAACGGGCAACTATGAATTCGGTGAAATCAACTGGGATGAACTCTTTGCCGTGATTGCTGGTAAAGGCCCGTGTAATCATGAGCGTATCGAAGCCCGACGTAAAGCTTGGGAAGAGGGTAAATGGGTTCGTGATTCTGCTGCTGTCTATGCACAGAAACAACACGCCAATACTCAAAAAGCCGCTTAATATTTTTTAAAGGAAAATTAGCCATGGAAAGCAAAAACAACTGGTCACTTTACGAAGTTTTTATCCGTAGCAAACAAGGTTTAAGTCATCGTCATGTTGGTAGCTTGCGCGCGCCAGATGATGAAATTGCTCTGCAAAACGCACGTGATGTCTACACTCGTCGTAATGAAGGTGTGAGCATTTGGATAGTGAAGTCAGAGCTGATTACCTCATCGCAACCTGAGGAAAAGCCAGAGTTTTTTGAGCCATCACTCGACAAGGTATATCGTCATCCTACCTTCTATCAAATTCCAGACGGTATTGAGCATATTTAAGATAGGAGATAATCGATGAATAACCAAGCGTTAACACAATTCTTACTTCATGTTGGTGATAGCCAATTGATTCTATCGCACCGATTGTCTGAATGGTGTGGACATGCCCCTGAGCTTGAGCTTGATATTGCTTTGTCCAATATCGGTTTAGACTTATTGGGTCAATCCCGTACGGTGCTGAGTCTAGCTGGACAAATCGAAGACTTGGGCCGTGATGAAGACAACTTGGCTTTTTTACGTACCGAACGTGAATATCGCAACCTATTGCTATGTGAACAGCCCAATGTAGATTTTGCCCAAACGATGGTACGTCAATGGTTGATGGATCATTACCATGTATTATTACTTGACGCGTTAAGCCAAAGCAGCCACGTAGATATTGCAGCCTTTGGTGTCAAGTCATTAAAAGAAGCAAAATATCACTTACGTTTCTCACATGCATGGATGGAACGCTTAAGCCTAGGCACCGATGAGGCACACCACAAAACGCAACAAGCGCTGAACAACCTATGGCGCTTTACTGCTGAATTGTTTGAACTCACCACTGACGAACAAGCCTTAGTTGATAATGGCGTCTTACCGAAACTCGATCTTCTAAAAGCTGAATGGTTAGCGCAGATTGAAAGTGGATTGGCACATTTGAACTTAACTTTGCCTGAGATTGGCGCATACCGCCGTGGTGCGAAGCAAGGCGCTCATACCGAACACTTGGGTTATATTTTGGCAGAATTACAGTACATGCAACGTACTTACCCAAATATGAATTGGTAAACATACACGACAAGGAGTCATAGTATGCGGTTAATTCCACAAGTCACAGATGCCTGTTGGAAAGCTCTTAATGAGGTTCATGATCCAGAAGTACCTGTTTTGACCGTGCTTGACTTAGGCATGATTCGGGGCGTTGATATCAACGCAGATAACGAAATTGTGGTGCGTTTAACACCAACCTATAGCGGCTGTCCAGCAACCGATATGCTAAAAGATGAGATTACCAATACGTTTACCGAACGTGGGCTGACCCCTGTAAAGGTGGTGATTGACTTGTCTGAAGCTTGGACGACCGACTGGATGAGTGAGGCAGGTAAGCAAAAGCTGCAAGAATATGGCATTGCACCGCCGCAAGGCGATTCACACAGCTGTGGTAGCCACGTGGCGCTAACTGATGGTGTGACCTGTCCTCATTGTCGCAGTCAAAAAACCCAACTGATTAGCGAATTTGGTTCAACTGCGTGCAAGGCGTTGTATAAGTGCCTCGATTGCCTTGAACCGTTTGATTATTTTAAATGCATCTAAGATAGGGGTAGTCGCGAGATCGCACGTGACAGTCAGCTCACTAACTAAGCAAAATGAAAGAAGGATTTTCGCATGAGTCAATTTTTGCCACTAACTATCAAGTCTATCCAGCCACAAACTGAGCAAGCGATTTGCATTGCATTTGACCTTGCTTCGGAAGATGCGGCAGCCTTTAAATACCAACCAGGTCAACATTTGACCATCCGTCACATGACAGATAATGGCGAAATCCGTCGTTGCTACTCAATCTGTAGTGATGTGCAAGAAGACATGAGCATTGCCATCAAGAAGATTGATCAAGGACAATTTTCTACTTGGGCAAACGAACATCTAAAAGTAGGCCATACTCTAGAAGTTATGCCACCCCAAGGAGTTTTCTTTCAAAAAGCTGCTAAAGCTGGTGGTCAAAACTATCTAAGCTTTGCTGCTGGTAGTGGTATTACCCCAATTTTATCTATCGTCAAAACGGTGTTAAGTACCCAACCAGATGCCAATTTTACCTTGATATACGGCAATCGGTCATGGAAACAAACCATGTTCTCTGAGCAAATCATGGACCTTAAAGACCGTTTTAAAACGCGCCTACAACTGGTTAATATTTTCTCACGTGAGATGAGTGACAGCGAGATCTTTAATGGCCGTATCGATGCGAACAAACTACAACAGTTGTTTGACGCCCGACTTATCAGTGCTGATGTTGACCACTGCTTTGCCTGTGGCCCAGAAGAAATGATGGAGGCCATTGAGACCGTATTGCCAAACCTTGGTATCGATCGCAACAACATCCATACCGAGCGTTTCCATACGGGGACTGTCAACAAACCAACTGCCCAGCAAATCGAAAAACGCAGCGAAGAACGCGTCAATATCATTTTGGACGGACGTGAACTGATCGTTGAAGTGTCAAAACAAGATGACAGCATCTTAGATGCGGCATTACGTGCGGGTGCTGACTTACCCTATGCCTGTAAAGGCGGTGTGTGTGCCACTTGTAAATGCAGAGTGATTGAAGGTGAGGTCGAAATGGCCGTTAACTATAGCCTTGAGCAAGAAGAGTTAGATAAGGGCTACGTACTCAGCTGCCAAGCATTACCTGTATCAGCCAACATACGATTGAGCTTTGACGCGTAATCGAGAGACGTTAACACCTTAGATATTTATCGTTTGTATATCCAAAGTAGGGTTTGGCAAAACCCCCTATTTCATTGTTTTTATTAGGATTCAGGGATGAATTACATTAAAACCTCCAGTCCAAAAGAAGGCGTTGCACTGATTGAGCTAAATCGCCCAGAAAAACGCAACGCCCTAAATAACGCCACTTTGCAAGAAATTGTCGAACGGCTTCAAGCCTATGACGCTGATACCGATATAAAAGCGGTCGTCATTACTGGCAATACTCAATGCTTCGCTGCGGGTGCCGATCTTAACGAACTTATTCAACTCGATACCGTTAGCTTACAAACTGATATTCGCCCAACCTTATGGAAGCGAATCGATGAATTTAGCAAGCCGCTATTAATCGCAGTTAATGGCTATGCACTCGGTGCCGGTTTTGAGCTGGTACTGCATGGTGACATCGTGGTCACGGGCGAAAACGCCCAATTTTCGCTGCCTGAAGTTGGCTTGGGCATGCTACCAGGGGCAGGGGGCACCCAGCGCCTCGCTCGCCTAGTGGGTCAGCAGCTTGCCATGCGTTGGGCGATGACAGGTGAGAGGATTAGTGCATTAAATGCACAACAACATGGAATTACCACCCAAGTCTGCCCAACTGATTTGACCGTACAATACACCCTTGATCTGGCGGCCAAAATCGCCAAGCAAGCCCCTTTGGCCATTCGCGCCATCAAACAGTCACTCAAAACCATCCACGAAGTGAACTTGAGCCAAGGACTTAAGCAAGAACGTCAGCTATTTGTTTGGCTTGCCGCCACCCAAGATCGCCAAGAAGGCATCCGTGCATTTTTAGAAAAACGTCAACCAATTTTTAGAGGTATGTAATGGACTATCAAACGATTCTCGTCGAAGAAAAAAATGCCGTCGGCTATCTTACTTTAAACCGCCCAAAACAGCTTAATAGCTTTAATGAAACCATGCACAAAGAAGTGGTCAGCGTGCTAAAAGCATGGTCAAAAGACAGTACTATTCGCGCTGTAGTGCTCTCTGCTGAAGGTCGCGGTTTTTGTGCAGGTCAAGATTTAGGCGATCGCGCAGTTGCCCCGAATGCTGATGCGCCAGATTTGGGCCTATCCATCGAGACTTACTACAATCCACTGATTAAGCTGATTACTGATATGCCAAAGCCTGTGATCTGTGCGGTGAATGGCGTGGCTGCCGGTGCCGGCGCGAACATCGCTTTGGCGTGTGACTTGGTATTGGCGGCCAAATCAGCCTCATTTATCCAAGCGTTTTGTCGTCTTGGGCTTGTACCTGATTCAGGCGGTACATGGTTCCTACCACGCGTTGTCGGCCACGCCCGCGCGATGGGCTTAGCCATGTTAGGCGATAAGCTATCTGCTGAACAAGCGATGGCATGGGGCATGATTTGGCAAGTGATCGAAGATGACGCGCTACGTAACGAAGCCAGTAAATTGGCCGAACACTTGGCCAGCCAACCGACCTATGGCCTCAGCCTCATTAAAAAAGCCATCAATGTATCCGCGGACAACAGCCTAGAAGATCAGCTAATCTTAGAGCGGGACTTGCAGCGACTTGCTGGTCGCTCAGCTGACTATAAAGAAGGTGTCCAAGCTTTTATGCAAAAACGCACCCCAATTTATCAAGGACGTTAATCATGGAAACGAGGGATTTATCAAACGCAACCATTGCCGTTATTGGGGCAGGCACGATGGGGATTGGCATTGCGCAGTTGGCCGCCATGCACGGTCACACGACCTATCTCTTTGATGTAGATGTTGCCAAAAGTCAAGCCGCCTTAGTGGGTCTGGAAAGTCAACTTGCCAAACGGGTCCAAAAAGGCAAGATGTCCCAAGTGCTATTTGATAGCACCCTAGAGAATTTATCTATTATTACAGATATTAATGAGATGGCAGCGGTGCAGTTAATCGTTGAGGCGATTGTTGAGCGTCAAGATATTAAACAGCAGATCTTTGTCCAATTGGCCGATATTTGTGCTAACGATACGATTTTTGCATCAAACACGTCATCAATATCGATTACAGCGATTGCATCAGCAGTACCAAACCCTGAGCGTGTAGTAGGCTTACACTTCTTTAATCCAGCCCCAGTGATGAAACTTGTTGAGATTGTTCGCGGTTTACAAACAGCGACTGAGATTACAGATGGCCTGTTTAACTTGATGAGTGCTTGGAAAAAGGTACCGGTAATCGCCAAGTCTACCCCAGGCTTTATCGTTAACCGTGTGGCGCGTCCATACTATGCTGAAGGCTTTCGCGCACTGCAAGAAAACGCGACCACACCTGCGCAGCTTGACTTTATCATGCGTGAATCAGGTCGTTTTGCCATGGGGCCATGCGAGCTAACAGACTTAATTGGCCAAGATATCAACTTCTCGGTGACGCAAAGCGTCTACCAGGCTTTCTTCTATGAGCCACGTTACCGCCCATCGTTGGTACAAAAAGAATTGGTCGATGCCGGGTGCTTTGGCCGTAAATCTGGCCAAGGATTCTATGACTATAGCCAAACGCCAGCAATCCCTGCCTATGCGTTACCCGCCGTTGAAGCAACCGATGCCGCGCTGCCTACCATTATTGTACGTGGTGATTGGTTTTATACCAAAGGTTTGGTTGAACGCTTACAAGCTGCTGATAGCCTCACAGTGACTCTTGAAGATGCAGACCAGAACAGTATCGAAATTGGTGATGTCAGCATTCGTTTATCACTGGGTGAATCCGTGGAGATTGACCATGGTGATGCCAAAGTCATGCTGATGGACTGGCATGCGGACTGGTCACAAGTCCGCGCTATTGTATTGGCTGCCTCGATGGCCTGTAATGATGATGAGCGTGAGCTGGTGACGCAAGCCTTTGCCCGACTTGACGTGCATGTTATTTGGTCTGCCGACCATCCTGGTCTATATGTTTTACGTACCATTGCTATGCTCATTAACGAAGGCTGTGAAGCAGTGTTACACAACATCGCCTCTGAAGCAGACATCGATGCGGCCATGAAGTACGGCGTAAATTACCCCAAAGGTCCGTTTGAATGGGCACAAATGCTTGGCTACGACACCGTGCTTAAGACGCTCAATAACTTACAACGTATTTATGGTGAAGAACGTTATCGTGCCAGCCTGTATTTGGTAAAAAAAGCCGTCACCTGTCACACGGCAAGCGCTTAAACTTATTGATTTATTGTAAGGGAAACTATAATGCAACAAGTATATATTTATGACGCTATTCGCACCCCAATCGGGCGCTATGCCGGTGGCTTAAGTAGTGTTCGTACGGACGATTTGGCAGCTTTGCCTATTCAACATCTAAAAGATCAAAACCCAAACTTGCCATGGGATAAAGTTGATGAAGTAATCATTGGCTGTGCTAACCAAGCCGGCGAAGACAACCGTAATGTAGCGCGTATGGCAACTTTACTTGCAGGCTTGCCTGATAACGTGCCTGCTATCACCGTTAATCGTCTCTGTGCTTCTGGTATGGACTCGATTGGCATCGCCTCACGTTTGGTAAAAACGGGTGAGGCCGAGTTTGTATTGGCTGGTGGTGTCGAGAGCATGAGCCGCGCACCCTATGTACAATCGAAACCGACCAGTGCCTTTCACCGCGCACCAGAAATTTTTGACACCTCCATCGGTTGGCGCTTCATTAACCCATTAATGAAGGCCGCGTATGGTGTTGATAGCATGCCAGAAACTGCTGAAAACGTGGCTGAGAAATATCAAATCAGCCGCGAAGACCAAGATCTATTCGCGCTACGCAGCCAACAGAAAACGGCCGCTGCCCAACAGGCGGGTCTCTTTAACGAAGAGATATTACCAGTTGAAGTCAAAACGAAAAAAGGCAGCGTGATTGTTGATCAAGACGAACACCCACGTGCAGATGCTAGTTTAGAAGCCCTTGCGAGTCTCAAAACCCCATTTCGCAAGGAGGGCGGTTCAGTGACTGCGGGTAACGCATCAGGCATCAATGACGGTGCTGCTTGTGTGCTAATGGGTAGCAAACGCTTTGGTCAAGCACACAATCTAACGCCGCAAGCGCGTATTGTTGGTATGGCGAGTGCTGGTGTCGAGCCACGCTATATGGGTATTGGCCCTGTGCCTGCAGTATTAAAAGTACTTGAGCAAACCGGACTAACATTAAGCCAGATGGATGTTATCGAGCTCAACGAAGCATTCGCCGCGCAATCCCTTGCCGTAATTCGCGAACTGGGTCTTACCGATGATGACGTACGTATCAATCCAAATGGTGGAGCCATTGCGCTAGGTCATCCTCTAGGAATGAGTGGTACACGTTTGGCCATCACCGCAATGAAAGAATTAAAACGTTGTAACGGTAAGTATGCGTTATGCACCATGTGTGTGGGTGTGGGTCAAGGTGTGGCAATGGTGATAGAAAACGTCTAATCACGGCTTTAACAGAGCTTTTTAATTGGAAATGTAGTCAGGATGACTACGAAAAGGAGTTTTACATGAATCATAACGTTATGGAACACATCGAAACCGCATCAGTAGACGAATTGCGTAGCGTACAGTTGAAACGTTTGAAAGAAACACTCAAACACGCATACGAAAACAACCCTGTTTATAAGAAGAAATTTGACCAAGTCGGTGTCCACCCCGAAGACTGTCAATCATTAGAAGATTTAGCCAAATTCCCATTCACCACCAAATCAGATTTGCGCGACAATTACCCGTTCGGTATGTTTAGCGTCCCACGTGAACAGATCGTCCGTGTTCATGCATCATCAGGTACTACTGGCCAACCTACCGTTGTCGGTTATACCAAGCAAGATATCGTGACTTGGTCGGATGTTGTAGCACGCTCACTGCGTGCGGCTGGTCTTACTAGCAAAGATACCATCCAAGTATCATACGGTTATGGCCTATTCACTGGTGGTTTGGGAGCGCACTATGGTGTTGAACGATTAGGTGCAACGGTTATCCCAATGTCAGGTGGCCAAACTGATCGCCAAGCCCAGCTAATCCATGACTTTGAACCAACCGCATTAATGGTTACCCCTTCTTATTGCTTGAACATTATTGAAGCATTAGAGAAAAAATTTGGTACAGCCAAAGACTGCTCTGTCAAAACCGGTATTTTTGGGGCTGAACCGTGGACGAATGCCATGCGCCAAGAAATCGAAACGCGTTTAGGTATTGATGCGCTAGATATATACGGCCTGTCAGAAGTCATGGGCCCAGGTGTCGCCATGGAATGCTTAGAATCTAAAGACGGCGCAACCATTTGGGAAGACCATTTTTACCCAGAAATCATCAACCCTGAGACCGGGGAAGTACTACCAGACGGCGAGCTGGGCGAATTAGTGTTTACCACCATTACTAAAGAGGGTATGCCTATCATTCGCTACCGTACCCGAGATCTGACCCGCTTATTACCAGGCTCTGTACGAACGATGCGTCGTATGGAAAAGATTGTTGGCCGTAGTGATGATATGCTGATCATTCGTGGCGTTAATGTATTTCCCTCGCAGATCGAAGAACAGATTTTACAAGTACCAAAATTACTGCCAAACTATCAGATCCATATCCTCAAGCACGGTCACTTAGACACCCTATGTATCCATGTTGAGTCACGTAGTGATGCCAGTGGTATCGAAGTGATGCAGTTGGCCAATAAACTTAAACAAAAAATAAAAACCATGGTGGGTATCAGCGTTCATGTAGAAGTCTCACCACAAGGTATGTTACCTCGTTCTGAAGGTAAAGCTCAACGTGTTGTTGACCTACGCAATGCCGCTGTACCTGCCTAATGCAATTAACCCCGCACGATAGTCCCTTGGATATTATCGCGTGCCTTTTAGACGACGAATAAATGATATGAATGCTAAATTAAAACAATGTATTGATGAGCTTACCTGTGAAGACGTATTAAGTGGCACCTCGTTAATTATGTCAATCTTTGGTGATTGTATCTTTCAACGAGGAGGGGTTATTAGTTTAGCCAGTCTAATTCAACTCATGGATGTGTTCGGTTTTAACGAACGCTCGGTGCGTACTGCGGTGTTTCGCTTAGTGCAAAATGATTGGTTAAGCTCCGAAAAAATCGGGCGTACCAGTTACTACCGCATTACCGAAGTCAGCCGTGAACGCTTTGCTGCCGCCCATGAAAAAATTTATGGTTTAAATCAGGGTGAGTGGGATCAAAAATGGGACTTGGTGTTATTAAGCTCGGTTGATCTTGGAAACAAAACCCTCCTCAAAAAAGAATTGGAGTGGTTAGGGTTTGCCAATATTACCACCAATCTCATGGCCTATCCGAGCTGTGATGAACTGCAGCTGCAAAACTTACTATTTAATCTCAATATGACCGAAGAAGTTGTAGTGTTTCGTGCCGAAGCCTTGCAATTGTGGCAAGAGTCATACCCAACACTCAAGCGTATGATTGAGGTTAACTGGCCCATCGAGCAGCTGCATCAACGCTATGATAAATTTATTAACGACTTTCGTAATGTTTTGAGCCTCATCGAAGATGGTGAGTTTAATCAGCTACAAGCGTTTCAAATTCGTATTCTACTGATTCACCAGTACCGACGTATCTTATTAAAAGATCCGAATTTACCTCTAGAACTATTGCCATCGGATTGGCTGGCACTGACCGCGCGTAATTTGACCAGTAATGTGTACCAAATGATTATTAGTTCGTCAGAAGAGTTTTTTCTTAACATTGCCCGCACTGCTGAGGGAACCATGCCGCCAGCACGGCCACAGTTTTATAAACGCTTTGGTGGGTTAAAGTTTGCTGAAGGAACTTAAGCGAATGATGACTTTAAACTTTTTTTGACATTTCTTGATAAGGAAACGACTATGCCTTGCTATGCCATTGACGGTGTAATACCGGTTATTAGCCCAGATGCTTATGTTCATCCAACTGCCGTGATCATTGGCGATGTTGTAATTGAAGCAGGTGTGTATGTTGGTCCACTTGCGTCATTACGTGCTGATTTCGGTGGTATTCGTGTCAAAAAAAACGCCAATATACAAGATAATTGCATTATACATGGCTTTCCCAACCATGTAGTAGTGGTTGAAGAGTATGGACATATTGGACATGCAGCCATTCTACACGGCTGCATTGTGAGAAAGAATGCACTAGTCGGAATGAATAGTGTCATTTTAGATTTAGCAGAAGTAGGTGAAAATAGCATTATTGGTGCTAATAGTACCGTTAAAGCGAAGATGATCATTCCGCCAAATGTCATGGCATTAGGCAGCCCTACAAAAGTGATAAGAGAACTTGAAGAAAAGGAGTTGGCTTGGAAAGCTCATGGTACTCAGCAATATATAGATCTTACCAAACGTTGTTTGCACTCTTTAAAGGAAGTTGAGCCTTTAACCATGGATGCAGGCGAGCGGTTAACACATAAGCAATTTAATGCCCAACATCATATCAAATCAGAACTTTGATAACAAAGGCCATCATAGCTTGTGAACAAACCCCAATATTGACAACCTCACCTAAAAATATTAAAGGTCTGAGAGGTCTATATGTCATATGCAGCCTATCTTTAAGGGCTTTGAATATTTCAGTCTCTCAAATAGCTCATGTAATATCGATATATTGGCTACGATAAAAGTACTGCTATCGTTACCTGAAAGAATTTGTTTTAGCAACAGATAGCGGCTCTGTGTTCGAACTAATTTCGCAGCAATGCTGAGTACCAGTTGGTCGATGAGCGTATCGTTGGGCACACGCTAGCTTCTTTATCATTTGTTGAGGCGGCTGCATTACTACTCGCTATTATCACTGCTTGGGAGATGCTGTTTAACCACTTGCAGGTACCTGTTTCTGAAAACGTTGAGGGCGCTGCAAGTGACAATAGTGCTGATGCAAATACAAATACTTTATCAGTACTGGTCATTGGCGCAGAAGGCGGCGTGGGTTCAAACCCCAATATTAACAATATCACCTAAGTAAAAAACCAAATTAAAAAAGGTTACCAAAGCTATATTTGGTATAGCGTTGACAACCTTTCTTTTGTATTTTTAATATCTAAAGATAAGTTTATACGTTCATTATAATCAGATTTTCAGTCCCTCGATAGTGAGGTCATCATCACCTAAGCAGTTATGTTCTGGCTCGTACATTGCTGTCGCTGAGAAACAGATAAAAAATACAAATATTTAGTGTAGGGGTAGGTTTTTAATCAACTGTCTGAGCAAGCCGATGATGAATAGACCGTGTTAGGTGCAGCTATAGCTTTCCAAGCCTAAATAGCACGTTTTACCGTACCTTGTCCTATATAAAGTAAATATACTTCACCAACATGAATAACTGAACCAGCTCACTAAGAACTAGTTATTGGCTCATCTATCCCAAGTTTAATTCAAGTGTTCTGGAATGAACAACATTGTTATGGAGTAAAAGCGTTTAAATCATAAAAAAAGACTATCTAATCTGTTTCATCAACTTGTAGTAAAAATATCATCTGACTGCATTCTAACGATAGGCTTAAGAGTGATGCCTTTCTCACTATCTTCTGCTGCCTGATTAATGTCTTTGAGCTCATAAAATGTTACTAACTGATCAAATGGAAATTTGCCCGCCATATAGAGATCTACTAGAACTGGTATTAAAATACTGGGAACACTGTCACCTTCAACCACACCAATAAGTTTTTTACAGTTTTGCATTATATCTGTCAAATCTAGTGCCGCTGTGGTGCCTGGCTTAGATGCTCCAACAAGTGCACCAATACCTCGTGGACATAAAGACACCATCATGTCTGATACAAGTTTACCAATACCAGTAGAATCCATTGCAAACTGTGCGCCGCCACCTGTAATTTCTTGAATACGATCGATGGTGTCTTCTTCTTGACTGTTAATGATATGGGTTGCTCCCAATTTAAGTGCCAACTCCAAGCGTGAGGGGACAATATCGATTGAAATGATGGTTGTTGCGCCTATGGCCGCGGCTGCCATAATGGCTGATAGACCTACAGCACCACCGCCCCAGGCCACAAAGCTAGAACCAGGAGTCACTTTGAGCGCGTTCATCACAGTACCAGCACCAGTTTGTATGCCGCAGCCTAACGGACCAAGTAGTTCCAGTGGTGCATCTTTACGCACTTTAATGACATTACGAGCATTTGCCACGGCATACTCACCAAATGATGACTGTCCAAAAAAACGATCATTTAGCTCAGTATCATCGTCTGCGATCAAGGCGTGCGATCCATCATTCCTTTGACCAGAAAAGTTATACTGATTGAAGTTTTCACAATAAGCAGGATGACCTTCGTAGCAAGCTGTGCATTTATTGCAATTTAAAAAGGTCATGACCACATGATCGCCTGGCTCGATATTTGTGACTGCGTCACCGACATATTCAATGACGCCAGAACCTTCATGACCTAGAACTATTGGATGCGGAACTGGAAAAACTTGATCACGTGCGACCATATCAGTATGACACATACCTGTTGCCACTACGCGTACCAGCACCTCATCGTCTCTGATAGAAGTGGATTTAACTTGCTCAATTTGGAACTGTCCTGCTTGCTGGCGAATTACTGCTGCCATATAAGAGTCAGGTAACTGATATGTCATGATCATTCCTTTTGTATGCCGATTAAGATGAGAGTACCTTATATTTAACTATTTTGAATAATATTCAGAGACCCTAATAGGGTGACTCTAGTTAGATTACTCATACAAAGCGTTAAACATCTGGCGCTAGATATGGGATGCTAAACACAAAAAAATAACTACAGGTCACTAAACCTTACAAGCCGCACTAGCTTCTTTGGCTTTTTCATAGACAGCCTGAGGGTCTAGACCTAATGCTGCGACATCGTTTAGGTATTTTTTAGTACCCGCTTCTAATGGGCCTTTCCATTGTGGGTCATTTAATGGATCAGGAATGTCTATTATAGTGTCGCCTTTTGCCTTGGCTTCAGCCATGAATTTTGCGTCCTCTGCATCAAAGACTTTACCTGCCATCGCAGCCATGACTTTGCCAGAGTTATCATCAATGACCTTTTTGAGATCGTCAGGAAGGCTCTCGTATTTATCTTTATTCATGGTGACCATGATGGCAGAGCTGTAAAAAGGAATATTGGTATGAGTATTGGTCAGCTCAATCAGTCTAAAAGAGCCTGTCGCATCCCACGGCAGACTTAACCCATCCAAAACACCACGTTGAAGAGATGTATAGATATCAGTGGCAGGTAGACCTACTGGTGTACCGCCTGCAGATTCAATAATATCTCCAGCAATCGCTGATGGGCGACGCATACGCAACCCTTTTAGGTCATCTGGTGTACGGATGGCTTTATCAATAGTATGCATCCCGCCAGGACCAGTACCCATCATAAATAACAAATGAGTGTCTTCGTATTCACTCGATATCACCCCGTCATCATGTAGAGTCTGTAGCATGCAGTTCATCTGAGTCGCTGAGTTGGAAAGACCTGGCAGTTCTGCCACTTGGGTCAAGGGAAAGCGGCCATTGGTATATCCTTGTAGCTGAGAGCCTATATCGACGGTACCTTTGGCAGTCGCATCGTAAGTAGCATCCGGTTTGCTAAGAGTTGCTGAAGGATATATTTCAACTTTGATACGGCCTCCAGATTCCTCTTCGACTTTTTTGGACCAAGGCTCAAAGATTTCCGAATGAGTGGCTGCCGTTGCTGGCCAAAAATGTGAAAAACGTAATGTGGTGACTTCTTTAGTACTCGCCGTTGCGGTTTCGTTCGACTGCGAGCAGCCAGTCAATCCAATCATAGCGGCTAACGTCAAACTAAGGGGCAGTATCTTTCGCATCATAAAATCCTTTTTCGATGTTTTGTTCTAAATAAGAACTTTTGTTCGTATAGTGAATTAAAAATACCTTGTTTTTACTTTTCTGTCAATCTGCTTTATTGCTTGTAGAACCCAATTTCTGAAGTGATATCTTCAATAACTTGTAATATAGTTTGACATTGTCTTTGCGCTGCACCGCAGTAGGTCAAAGGCGATAAAACTGTTTTGAGCGCATCATGATTGCTCAAACCTATAGATTGCTCTGATAGCAAAGCCAAAAAGGTAGTTGTAAACCCTTGATGCTGACTGTGGGCTTGTTGGCTAGCTTGATTAATTAACGGATAGATTTTGTCTTTGTCTGCCTCAAAATATCTTTCTAGGCCTTTGATTAAATAGGCATCGCTATTTAAATCAAGGTTGGCCGCCATACGCTCAGGGTAGACTTGTAGTCCCTGCAATAGTGTCTTCAAATACGATACAGCACCTGCCATCAAAGCTGTGCCCTCAGTCAAAGGAACCCAGCTAGCATGCCACTGTCCTAATGCGCGCTCAAAAGGCTGGGCTGTGCTATTGCTAATCACACTCATATGTCCATGCATTCGCAACGTGGCTGTTTTGATCAAAGCGCATAGGACAGGGTTGCGCTTGTGCGGCATCGATGAGGAGCCACCCATTCCCTCGATGGACGGTTCAGCAACTTCACCCAGCTCAGATTGAGACATCAAAGCAATGTCCTCGACGATATTTTCTAGTGCCCCAGCACAGGCATCTAATGTAGAAGCAATGGTATGAATAGGTTGTCTGTTGGTGTGCCAAGGGAGTAGAGGAGCTGATAGGCCCAGTGACTCCGCTACCTGCTGCGGCAGACTATGATGTTCGTTTTCTTCATTACTTACGCCAACAGGACCACCCCATTGTAAGTAAAATCCTGACTGCTCTAATTGTGCTAAGTTAGGTATGATGGCTATCAATGAAGCTGCCCATTGGGATACTTTGGTGCCAAAAGTGATAGGTAGCGCCTGTTGCAGTAGCGTTCGGCCTGCCATCGGCGTTACACGATGTGTTTGAATCAGTACCTCACAAGCTTCCAATACCTCAATCAAATCTTGATAAATGCGTTTAAATGACGGTTTGAGCATCATCATCATTGCGGTATCAATCACATCCTGACTGGTCAGTGTTTGATGAAAGAACGGTTTTATATCGGCTGGAAGTAAAGACTTTGCTTGTGACACGAAAGGAATAGCAGCGTTACCGCCCAAATACGTTTGTTTTCCAATGGCGTCAATATCAAACAATTCTAAGGCTAACGCTTGCCGGGATTGTTGAAAGTTGTTTTTTGGGATAAGCTGATTTTTCTCTCGAACTTCTAGCACGGTTAACTCAAAATCTAACATGGCTTGAACGAAAGCCCGATCAGAAAACGAATTGGCAACATCAGAATGTACAAAAGGCTGATTGATTAATCGATTGATTTTCATTTAGAATCCCTAACTTTGATAAGTATGAATAATATATCTATGAAACAAGATAAGAAAATACCCTTTGATAGTCCAGATTTCGTGACGTCTCTCGCAGGTGGACTAAGTGTTCTGCGAGCGTTTGATGACAACCATTCGACGATGACGCTGAGTGAAGTTGCCGAATGTACCAATATGGACAGAGCAAAAGCGCGGCGCTATCTGCTGACGCTGCATGCGTTAGGCTATGTTCATAAGGATAAGCGCCAATTCAAACTCTCTCCCAAAACGCTCAGTATTGGCTCGAGCTATCTAAGTAGTGCGCATCATCACGACATCGTGCAGTTCTATCTCGAACGTGTGACCGAAAAAACGGGTGAATCTTGTTCCTTTGCCGTACTAGATGATGATGAAGTGGTTTATATCGCACGGTCTGCTGCAAAGCATCGCCTGCTATCTATTTCGCTCTCTATCGGTACTCGGCTTCCTGTCGCTTACACCTCTATGGGCCGTGCTATCTTGGCTAACCTGCCCGAAGATGAGCGTGAAGATTATGTCGACAAAATCGAGCTAAACGCGTATACACCCTTTAGTATCATTGATCGTGAACAATTCAAAAACATGTTAAGTGCCGCTCATGACGAGCAATACGTGGTTGTCGATCAAGAGCTTGATACTGGGCTGCGATCCCTTGCACTGCCTGTTTATAAATCAAATGATGAACTCATCGGTGCTATCAATATCAGTACCAATGCCATGCGCGTGTCAAAAGAGACGCTTATTAAAGAGTTTTTGCCCATATTGCGTGATTGCGCTGAAAAAATCCAAACGTATTATATCTAGTCAGCCGAGCTAAATGTTGCCACCTGTCTGAGTTTATACGACATTGTGAGTAGATAGAAATCACGATTGAATGGGCATCATGAAAAGGTTTCCAATGCTTTATATAAAATTGCATTGGAAACCTTTTTTTTGTCTTTTAGTAAACCTAAGCAGCCAAGAGTTAGGATTAAAATGACTGTTTCCTCACTCAAAACAATTGTATTTTCTAAAAGATAAATTATTGACAGCATGGTAAAAGGACAGTATATTGAAGTTCATAATATGAACATTAATTCTAATAAAGAACAAATAATATCATATTTATCAAGAAAATTGAGATAATTATTTGCTGCCATCTGCCTTTTTACTTTAAAAGGACAGGTTACCTTTAATAGATTCATAATATATTACTGCAGCGCCAAGGATGGTAGAGCAGTTGGCATTGACCGCCTTCAAGCTGACTCATGTATTGTTTATATACAAGGAAAGTATACAAATGAAAATCAAAGACAATGTCAAAATGAAGAGCATGTCCGTACTGATAGCCTTGGCATTAGGCATGGTAGGGTGTTCTAGTCAATCAAATGAGCAAAGCTCTGAAACTGAAACCACCGTTTTAAGATTCTCACACTTTTGGCCTGCAACCTCTGCGATGCATGTTGAAGTCTTTGAGCCATGGGCAAAAAAAATTGAGACGGAATCTAATGGCCAGTTAAAGGTTGAGATTTATCCATCAGCAACGCTGAGCAAGCCAGACGTGATGTATGATTCTGCTGCTAAAGGCGTCATTGATATTGGCTCTCAGGCACACGGCTACAGTGCTGGTCGTTTTCCACTCACACAGATTGCTGAGCTTCCCGGCCTTTCAAATTCTGCCACCCAAATGGGCTGCATTCTACAAACACTTTATGACGATGGCACTATCGCCAATGAATATGAAGATACGCATTTGTTACTTCTCATGGGCGCAGGACCGGCTGCAATTCATACGGTTGGTGAACCCATCCGTGTTCCTTCTGATATGAAGGGCTTGCGTATTCGTCGACCATCAGCCATTGCAGGCGATATCATTGAAGCCACTGGCGGCACACCAGTGGGTCTTCCAGCTAATGATATCTACACCTCATTACAGCGTGGCGTGATTGATGGCCTCAGCTTTCCTTGGCAGCCAACGGGTGACTTTAGACTGGTCGAGTTAACTAAAGCACACACCAACATACCTTTTTATAATTCAGCATTGCTCGTGACCATGAACAAAAATAAATATGAGAATTTACCTGATGACCTTAAAAAAGTCCTAGATGACAATTCAGGAAGAGTGATGTCTGATTTGGTAGGCGAAGTAACAGATAGAGAAGATGCTAAATATATGGCAGAAGCGCGTGCTGCTGGACATATCATGGTTGACATTCCTGATCCGCTCAATAATCCTGATTGGAAAGGACCTTTGTTGCAAGGCACTCAGAAATATCTGAGTGATGTTAAAGCATTAGGTTTAGATGCTGATGGTATCTACGAAAAGGTACAAACGGTCAGTGCAGGCTGTAAAGCTTAAACAATGTCAGGTAGTCCTCATGTATACAGTCAACATTATTGTAGATAATCATAATGATTGTCCAATATGTAGCCTTTTACTAGCTGTAAGCGGTGAGCCTAAGCGTGACTTTCAAGATTGACAAGGGATTATCTCTAAAAAAGTATTTTTTGGTCTCCTATTCGACAGTTGATAAAAATCAACAAAAAATTTTAAAGGATTAAAATTATGAAGAGTATTACACATCCAACCGGACTGTTTGACAATGGCGCAAAAGACTATAAGCATATTACCGCTATTCCTTTAGCGGCAGCTATGGGAGCAGAGATACAAGGCGTAGATCTCAGTAATGTGAGCGACTACGCTTTTGCTGAGATCGAAGCGGCCTTGTATAGGCATAAGCTTATCTTCTTTAGGGAGCAAGATATCTCTTTTACGGATCATGAAAATATAACGCTCAGATTTGGTGATTTTGGAACAGATGCCTATACCAAAGGTGTAGAGGGGCATAAGAACATCCAGCCGGTCATCAAAGAAGCAACTGTTGAAACAAAAATGGTGTTTGGCAGTGGCTGGCACACAGATTCCGCTTTTTTAGACTGCCCGCCTGCAATCGCGATCAACTATGGTAAAGATATGCCTCCATATGGCGGTGATACCTTATTTGCAAACTCTGTACTCGCATACAATAGCTTAAGTCCAGCAATGAAAGAGATGATAGCCCCTCTTAAAGTGTGGATGAGTGCTAAACACGTTGTGAGCTCTATGCAAGCTGAAAAACAATCACAGCAAAGAAAATCTGGTGAATTAGGTAGTTTAGAGCTTGATGTCGATACACAAAAAATGATTGAAGGATCTTATCATCCGCTGGTTAGAACACATCCTGTATCGGGCGAAAAATCACTGTATGTAGACAAAACCTATGCCTGCGGTATCGAAGGTATGACAGAAGAAGAGTCACGTCCTCTACTGGATTTCTTAGCAGGTTTTGTGACCCAAGAGTCTTTTGTTTGCAGACTTAAGTGGTATAACAATACGGTTATCATGTGGGATAACCGAATCTGCTTGCATCAGGCGTTTAATGACTATGATGGTTACAGAAGAGAGATGTATCGGGCAGTCGTCATGGGCGAAAAACCAGAATAAAAAAGGATGGCTTAATGAAAGATATTTTTGAATCAATAGTAACGCCGCCTGGCTATAGTGAACATGAGTGGCAGGCGAGAATTGAGCTGGCATTATGCTATAGAATGGTTGACTACTATGGCTGGACCACACAAGTTTATAACCATATCTCATATCGAATTCCGGGTACAGATCATTTACTGATTAATGCATTCGGGCTTTTATATAGCGAAATCACCCCCTCAAATCTGGTAAAAATAGATTTTGATGGTAATAAACTTGATGACTCACCGTTTCCGATCAATAAAGCGGGCAACGTCATTCATACTGCCATCCATAAAGGTCGCCCTGATATTCACTGTGTGATGCACACTCACAATACAGATTTACAGGCAGTTAGTGCTTTGGAGTGTGGTTTTATACCTTTATTCCAGGAAGCGTATATGTTCCATGACCGTATTGGTTATCATCCTTTTGAAGGCATTGTATTGGATGCAACAGAACAAGAGCGACTTGTTGAGTCAATTGGTATTGACAATCACACGCTCATGCTCAACAACCACGGTGTTATTACCACTGGCCCTGATGTGTCATGGGCATTCATGCGAATGTACCAAATTATACAAGGCTGTGAGGTTCAGCTAAAAGCAATGGCTTCTGGTGGTAAATTACTTCAAGCCAGTGATGAAGCAATGATTAAAACCAGAGAGCAGTTCGAGGGCGGTGAGGCGCAAGCTGGTGCCCAAGTTAGGCTACCTGAATGGCCAGCATACTATCGGTTGATGAATCGGATTGATCCTAACTGGATAAGATAAACTACTTGTTCTTCCTGATGTTTTGTCAGTTTGCTTACATAGATTAGTAGAATTTTTAGCAATGAAAACCCACGAATTAGCGTGGGTTTTTTATTTTGGAAAAAAAGCAAATCTTGTTGACAAAAGCCAATAAAACGTATAGTTTAATTCACTATACGAACAATAATTCTAATTAAGAACAAATACAGTATATCATTAAATAATCTAGGAGCAAGATATGACAGCAGTCTATATTTGTCATCCAAAAAGATCAGCAGTAGGTCGGTATGGCGGCGCATTGGCTGATATTCGTCCTGATGATCTATTAGCACAAGTAATAAAGGCAGTGCTCGATGATGCACCTGACTTTGACCATAGTGCGATAGAAGACAGCTTTATGGGGTGTGCCAATCAAAGCGGTGAAGACAATCGTAACGTTGCACGCATGAGTGGCTTGTTATCAGGCCTCTCAGAAAATGTACCAGCGACAACTATTAATCGACTATGTGGCTCAGGCCTCGATGCAGTAGGAACGGCGTTTCGGGCGATAGTCAGTGGTGAGATGGAACTGGCACTCGCTGGCGGTGTTGAATCAATGACCCGCGCACCATTTGTAATCGGTAAGCCTGAGGGTGCTTATGATCGTCGTCAAACGTTACAAGACACAACCATGGGTTGGCGTTTTATTAATAAAAAACTGGATGCCATGTATGGCACAGAAGCGATGCCACGCACCGCAGAAAACCTAGCGGAAAAATATAATATCTCTCGTGAAGACCAAGATTCTTTTGCGGTATGGTCACAACAAAAAGCCGCTCAAGCACAAGATGATGGACGTCTAGCGGCCGAAATTACTCCTATCACAATCGAGAGACGCAAAAAAGAAGCGTTGATCGTCGATACAGACGAGCATCCACGTCCGAATACCGATATAACTGCTCTAGAAAAGCTGCGCCCTATCTACGAAGGAGGGACGATTACCGCTGGTAATGCTTCTGGCATCAATGATGGTGCTGCTGCCATGTTAATCGCTAGTGAAGCGGCCGTAAAAAAATATGGTCTAACACCAATGGCAAAAATCGAAGGGATGGCAACTGCTGGCGTGGAACCAACTATTATGGGTATCGGTCCGGTACCAGCTACTCAAAAACTATTAAAGCGTCTTAATCTTAGTTTAGACGATATCGACATCATCGAGCTCAACGAAGCTTTTTCTGCCCAAGTACTGGCCTGTTCAAGAGAGCTAGGATTAGAGGATCGCGATCCAAGACTGAATCCTAAAGGTGGCTCTATTGCTTTAGGTCATCCACTTGGCGCTTCTGGTGCACGTATTCTGATTTCAGCTATTCATGAGTTACAACGTACCAAAAAGGACCGCGCACTTTGTACGATGTGTATCGGCGTTGGTCAAGGTATTGCCTTGGTGGTTTCAAGAGCAGGAGAATAATAATGGCATTTTTGACAACAGACACACACCTTATTGCTTATCAAGATAGTGGTGAAACCTACTTGCCAGCATTGTTTATGGCGCATCCGTTAGGCATGAGCCGTAACGTATGGGACAAAGTATGTGATGAGCTACATGGTCATTATCGCTGCATACGTTGGGACTTGCCGGGCCATGGCAGCAGTGGCGCTGCCTGTGTAGATTTGACGATAGAGCAGTTGGCTTATGATGTACTCAGCTTAGCAATCGCTTTAGATATTAAAAGCTTTAGTTTCATTGGTACTTCTATTGGCGGCATGATTGGACAAAGCCTGTGCCAAATTTCGCCAGAATCTTTAGAGCAGGTTTGGCTCACCAACACAGGTGCTGTGATTGGTACAGCAGAGGCGTGGACTGAACGCGCTGCCAACGTTCGCAGTTTGGGCTTGGCTCAAATGGCTGAAGGGATTGTCCCGCGCTGGTTTGCACCTGCGTATATTAAACAAAACCCTGATGCACTACTTGGATGGCAAGTACAGTTATCACGCAACGATGATGAGAGCTATGCCAAGCTTTGTGAAGCCATTGCGCAAGTTGATAATCGTGAACACTTAGCAAGTTATACAGGCAAGGTTGCCTTACTGGCAGGTAGAGAAGATGTCTCTACACCGCCTGCGACGCTAGCCGGACTCCAAGAAGCTTTTACCGATGCTGAATTAACCGTATTTGACGGGTTGGCGCACGTGCCAGCAGTTGAAATGCCCAAACAGCTAGCCGAGTACATACAAAACAACCCTATGCGTGATTCTATTGGGCAGACGGGTATTGGTTATGAGCAAGGTCTTATACAACGTAAGCGAATCCTTGGTGAAGACCATGTTACCAAAGCCTCCAAGAATGCCACAACATTAGATGGACCTTTTCAGCAATTCATCACACGTAATGCTTGGGGAGAGCTGTGGGGAGATCCTAGCTTGACCGTGCAACAAAGAAGCATGATTACCACTGCCATATTGGCTGCCCTTGGACGCGATGGTGAGCTGGGCTTGCATTTACGTACCGCGCATCGTTTAGGTATCAATGAAGATCAGTTACGTCAGGTGCTGATGCATGTATCGATTTATGCTGGCGTACCAGCGGCCAATCATGCGTTTTCTTTAGCCAAAGATAATGGATGGGGTAATCCCATCAGTTAAGGCAGTAATGAGTCAGCACAGTAGTTAATTAGCACAGCAGCTAGTTAGTACCCGATATTGATAAAGTTTGCTTTATAAAAATGGAGAGCAATGTAATGAGCCATAAATACCCCTCTTTTCTATCACGTGATCGCACTTGGCAGCCAGAACCCTACACACCAGGTTACAAAACTTCGGTGGCGCGTTCACCGCGTCAAGCGTTGGTCAGTCTCCAAAGAGCGAGCGATTCAGAGCGTAGTGGTCCTGTATTTGATGGTTTAGAAATCGGTCAGTATGACAATGACTTATTGATGAATTTTCGAGCAGATGGTGAGCAAGCAGGCCTGCCTATTGGCGAACGTATCATTATGCATGGTCAGGTAATCGATCAGTTCGGTAAGCCTGTGCCCAATACGTTGGTTGAGATGTGGCAAGCAAACGCTGGTGGTAAATATCGTCACAAAAAAGATGGCTATCTGACACCACTAGATCCTAACTTTGGCGGTGTTGGGCGATGTATCACTGATGCTGAAGGTCGCTATCGTTTCCGTACAGTGCGTCCAGGGCCTTATCCGTGGCCGAATGGGGTTAACACTTGGCGACCTGCGCACATTCATGTATCTGTCATGGGTCCTTCAATCTCTACGCGTCTGATTACCCAAATGTATTTTGAAGGGGATCCGCTTATTCCACTTTGCCCAATTGTACAAGTGCTAAAAGATCCAGAAGCTGTTGAAACAATGATTGCACGCTTAGATATGACTAGAAGCAAGCCAATGGACTGTTTGGCCTATCGTTTTGACATCGTGGTGCGCGGCGCATTACAAACCTATTTTGAGGAGTAAATCATGTACAGCCAATACAAATTACAAGACGACAGTGGTCTGTTGCGTGAAACGGCATCTCAAACGTCAGGTCCTTTTGTACATATCGGCTTGGCATTAGAAATTGCTGGTTTCGAGTCACGATCTGATGAGATTTGGCAAGATTTGGCCAAAGAGGGTGCTGAAGGTGAGCACATAGAATTGGTCGGTCATGTATACGACGGTAATGGCGAAGCGGTACATGATGCATTGATCGAGATATGGCAAGCAGACAGCCAAGGTAATTATATTAGTAACTTTGATAACAAAGAACCGTTTAGCGGGTTTGGACGTAGTGCTTGTGCTTTAGATGGAGATTTTCATTTCCATACCGTCAAACCTGGACAGGTGGATTTTTATGGTAAGCCCATGGCGCCGCACGTCAATATCGCCATTTTTGCACGTGGTATTAATTTACATCTGCAAACCAGAGCCTATTTCGATGATGAGCAAGAAGCCAATGAGCAGTGTCCAATATTGAACAGTGTGCCTTCAGCAGAACGTCGAAAAACATTGATAGCCAAAAAAGAGCAAGGCGATGGCAAACCTCGCTACCGATTTGACATCTACTTACAAGGTGATGGAGAGACTGTCTTTTTCGATTTTTAAATGAATACTTTTACGGATAGCTAATGGCTTTCGTAAAGAAGCGATTGATAAAAATGTAGTGCAAATAGGAATTTATCAAGTAATGAGAGGGATTTCATGAATTATAAAACTCAGGTGGCCATCATTGGTGCTGGCCCATCAGGTTTATTGCTCGGTCAACTACTGACCAAAGCGGGTATCGACAACATTATTTTAGAGCGTCAAACAGGAGAGTATGTCCTAGGGCGTATCCGTGCAGGTGTTTTGGAGCAGGGCACTGTGAATCTGATTCGCGAGTCAGGCGCTGGTGAGCGAATGGACAAAGAAGGACTGGTTCATACTGGCACTGACTTTAGTTTTCAAGGTGAGCACTATCATATAGACCTAGAAAAATATAGTGGCGGCAAACATGTCGTGGTATACGGTCAAACAGAAGTCACTCGAGATTTGATGGAAGCGCGTAAAAAAGTAGGCGGTGTCACTGTCTATCAGGCAGAGAACGTTGAGCTACACGATATTGAATCAGACAAACCTTACGTCACTTATCAGCATAACGGTGAGTCGTTCCATCTAGACTGTGATTACATAGCTGGATGTGATGGTTTCCATGGTGTCTCGCGTAAGTCTATTCCGTCTAATAAGTTAGAAGAATATGAGAAAGTCTATCCGTTTGGTTGGTTAGGGTTGATGAGTGACACGCCACCAGTCAATGAAGAGCTGGTCTACTGTGCTCATGAGCGTGGCTTTGCACTTTGCTCGATGCGTTCTCCAACCAGAAGCCGCTACTACATCCAAGTGCCTGATACAGACAAGATCGAAAACTGGGATGAAGAAAAGTTTTGGGCGGAGTTAAAACGCCGTATTCCACCAGAAATGGCTGAACGACTAGTGACTGGGCCTGCTATAGAGATGAGCATTGCACCGCTACGCTCTTATGTTTGTGAAACGATGCAATATGGCAAAGTATTCTTATTGGGAGATGCGGCACATATTGTTCCGCCGACTGGCGCTAAGGGATTGAACCTAGCCGCTAGTGATGTAGAAACAGCGTTTCGTTTGTTTGTGAAAATATATGAGGAAGAACGTATAGACTTGATCCCTCGCTATCAAGAAATCTGCTTGGCACGCGCTTGGAAAGCCGTACGCTTCTCATGGTGGATGACCATGCTATTACATCGTTTTCAGAGTGCAGGTCGTTTCGATTTTCGGGTACAGCAAGCTGAGTTTGATTACTTTATTCATTCAGATGCTGGAAAAGCAACGATTGCTGAAAACTATGTGGGCTTACCGTTTGAAGCACTAGAGTAAATAGTTGAGTTTCAATTATTTAGACCTAGCTACTCAACTTTTTATATAGGATGATTCCATGTTAAATAAAGTGACAGAATCTGCCATCGACGCCATGAATCATATCAATGATGGGGCAACTATCTTGATAGGTGGGTTTGGCTTGGCAGGTCAGCCAGCAGAGCTGATCGACGCATTGATT
This sequence comes from Psychrobacter sp. JCM 18900, assembly GCF_904846625.1. Lineage (GTDB taxonomy): Bacteria > Pseudomonadota > Gammaproteobacteria > Pseudomonadales > Moraxellaceae > Psychrobacter. The sequence continues at coordinate 177,861 of NZ_CAJHBL010000005.1, read as the reverse complement.
GAGCGTAATGCTAAAGATTTAACAATCGTAAGTAATAATGCAGGTAATGGCGAGACAGGATTGGCGCTATTACTAAAATCAGGCTGTGTGCGCAAAATCATTTGTTCGTTTCCGCGTCAGCATGACTCGTATATTTTTGATGATCTTTATCGTTCAGGCAAGATTGAGCTCGAAGTGGTACCACAAGGCACGTTGGCTGCTCGTATGCAAGCTGGCGGTAGTGGTCTTGGCGCGATTTATACGCCGACCGCTTATGGTACGCTGCTTGCTGAAGGCAAGGAGACACGGACTATCGATGGCGTAAACTATGTATTGGAATATCCAATCAAAGCAGATTTTGCCCTTATCAAAGCTTTTCAGGGCGATCGTTGGGGCAACCTAACCTATCGTAAAGCTGCTCGCAATTTTGGTCCAATTATGGCGGCAGCATCGAAGCATACTATTGCTCAAGTGAGTGAAGTAGTCGAATTGGGCGCGTTGGATCCTGAACACATCATTACACCAGGTATCTTTGTGCATGAAGTTGTTTGTATTGAAGGAGATAAATAATGAGTAATTATACTCCACGTTCAGTTGATGAGATTGCCAAGTGTGTTGCTCAAGACATCGAAGAAGGCATGTATGTCAACTTGGGCATCGGACAGCCTACCAAGGTCGCTGACTTTCTACCAAAAGATAAAGACATTTTTTTGCATAGTGAAAATGGTGTTTTAGGCATGGGGCCCGCTCCTGAAGAAGCTGATAGAGATGGCGACCTGATCAATGCTGGCAAACAATATATCACGCTACTCAAAGGTGGTAGTTACTTTCACCATGGTGACTCTTTTGCCATGATTCGTGGTGGGCATATCGATCTATGTGTTCTTGGAGCATTTGAAGTCGCTAAAAATGGCGATATTGCTAACTGGTTTTTGGGTCGTCCAAAAGACATTCCAGCCGTTGGCGGAGCGATGGATTTGGCGGTTGGGGCCAAAAAAGTTTACGTCATTATGGATCACGTTAGCAAAAATGGTGAACCCAAAATCGTTGAAAGTCTCAATCTCCCTATTACTGGCGAAAAGTGTGTCAATCGAATTTATACGGATTTAGCGGTGATTGATATCACTGAGCAAGGGTTGGTGGTACGTGAAATGGTTGATGGGTTGACCTTTGATGAATTGCAATCAAAAACGGGCGCGACATTGCGACAGCCATAACCTAAAACAACTCGTGACACGCTATTATCAGTACAGCGCTTAACCATCAAGAAGGGATTTCATGATGAAAAAACACTTATCTCTAGCAGTCATACAGGCTATTTGGCCTGTTATAAATGATGATACTAATGAGATTGCATCAGCCTCTAATAACAAGGCAGGTGCTATATGACATTTTTAGTCAAGCTCAGTGTTTTAATCTCTAGATTATGCCAGTTTATCGGTGGGGTGAGTCTCATTATCATCGTACTAACCACCATGCTCGACGTCGTCGCACGCTACATATTCAAACTCACCGGCGGTGAGTTTGGCTTTACCGTCAAAGGCAGTGTAGAGATCGTCTCCTACTTTATGCTATTTGCATTACTCGCTGCCTTTGCCGCATTTGTCGAACGCTCACAAATCATCGTCGACGTCTTCACCCAGAAAATGCCACAGTCTATCAAAGGCTACCTCATGGGTATCTTTATGATGGGCTTCTTTGTCATCGGCATTGTCTTTTCATGGGGACTCTACGAGAGCGCCATTGACGCCTTAGAGTATGGCAAAGTCACCCAAGATCTTCGAATATCTATGATGCCTATCTATATCGTTAGTGCATTCTTAAGCATCCTACTAGCCATTCGCTCATTGATCGAATCTATCAACATCTTTAAGACAGGCGAATTCTTTGACGCCGAGGAGACAGGCGCATGAGTCCAGAAATCATCGGTGCGATTGGCCTAGTGGTCATGATCCTGCTTGTCGTCTTACGAGTACCCGTTGCACTTGCCATGTTAGGGGTAGGCTTAGTCGGTTTCGGTGCGGTCACAGCCCCCAGTGGTGCGCTGCAAATGCTCAAAGACATCCCAGTCGATGTCTTAGCAAAGTATGACTTTAGTGCCATTCCCTTATTTATTCTGATGGGCGTGTTTGCCACTCACTCGGGCATGGCAGGTAAACTCTTTGAAGCCACCCGAACCATATTTGGCGGGGTACGGGGTAGTCTTGGTATTGCCGGTATTGGTTCATCGGGTATCTTTGCCTCTATCTCAGGATCATCGCTTGCCACTGCCTCTACCATGACCAAAGTGGCGCTACCGCAAATGGAGAAGTACGGTTATCAGCCTGGCTTTGCCTGCGGTATCTTAGCCGCTGGCGGTACGCTTGGTATTATGATTCCGCCCAGTATTGCGCTACTAGTCTATGCCATCTTAACCCAGCAGTCAGTGGGTGACATGTTTATCGCTGGGTTCCTACCCGGTATGCTCGGTATGGTGATGTACTCACTCACCGTCATGGTGATGGTACGCTGGAAACCACATTTAGCGAAACGTGGTGAGAAAACCACGTGGAAAGCCAAGCTACTGTCACTAACTGGTCTGATACCGTTTAGCTTTATCTTTATTGTGATTATTGCTGGTATCTTCTTTGGGCTATTTACTCCAACAGAAGGCGCCGCAGTAGGGGCGTTTGTCTCATGGGCTTATGCCTTTGCTAAAGGTATGCGTTTAAATGGACTCAAGCAGTCATTGATTGAGACACTAGCACTCTCTGCAGTGGTGTTCTTTATGCTACTGGGTGCAGAGGCATTAGGGTATTTTATCTCAGTCTCACGCTTGTCTTATACCTTGGCATCTTGGATCGGTGGGTTGGCAGTCAGTCCAATGATTGTACTGATCTGTATCTTGTTCATGTACTTCCTATTAGGATTGTTCATGGATGCCTTAGCAATGCTGGTAATCACCATACCTGTGGTATATCCCATCATTCTAGCGTTAGGGTTTGATCCGGTATGGTTTGGCATCATTGCGGTATTGACGGTGGAGCTGGGTTTGATTACGCCGCCGATGGGCATGAATATCTTTGTGATTAAGGCGATGGCACCGCACATTAAGCTGTCCGATATGTTCCGAGGGGTGGCACCATTCATTGTCTCTGATGTGATTCGTTTGGTTATCTTGGTGATGTTCCCTGCGATCTCACTTGTGCTGCTCGGGTAGTGTTTGTCAGACAGTTAATAACACGCTCTATTACAAGTCTCATCGTTGAAGTGCACCGTATTATTCATGATGCCGCGTATTGATATACGCAACATCATGTAAAAGAATATTCGTAAGAAAATAGTAGTACCCCTTAGATAAATAGTTTTTAACAAGGAATTGATATGTCTAACTACACAAATTTACATCATAATTACATAGCAGGCGAATGGCGTGATGGTACATCGAGTCATGAAATCGTAACAAGTAATCCGTTTACTGGTGAAGATATCGCCACGTTTAAAGCTGCCAGCCTAGATGATATTAACAAGTCTTATGAGGCACTAGAGCAAGCACAACAGGACTGGCGTCATACCAACCCTTATGCTGTAAGCCAGATTGTTGAGCAAGCGGCAAAAGTAATGAGTAACCGTCGAGACGAGTTGGTTGATTTGCTGGTGCGTGAGTCTGGTTCTACCGTGATGAAAGCCAATATTGAGATTGATGCCTGTATTGGGGTTATTAAAGTGGCCGCCGAGTACCCGTTTTTATTAGAAACTACGGTTGCACGCTCAGCCATTCCCAATAAGTTAAATCACATTATTCGTAAACCAGTAGGTGTGGTAACGGTTATTGGCCCCTTTAATTTTCCAATGTTTTTAGCCATGCGATCAGTAGTCACGGCCTTGGCAAGTGGCAACACCGTATTATTAAAGCCTGCCTCTACCACACCCATTACTGGCGGTATCTTGCTGGCCAAAATCTTCGAAGAGGCAGGTTTGCCCCCAGGTGTGTTGACAGTGGTTGTGCCAATAACCTCTGAGATTGGCGATGCGCTATATACACACCCGATTCCTCGTGTGATTTCGTTCACTGGATCTACTGAGGTTGGTCAGCGCATAGGAGAGATGACGGGCCGCGAAATTAAGCGTTCTATTTTAGAGCTTGGTGGCAATAATGCCTTTGTAGTGCTTGACGATGCCGATATTGATTATGCGGCACGTTCTGCAGTCTTTGGTCGTTTCTTACATAGTGGTCAGATTTGTATGTCAGTGAACCGTATCATTGTTCATGAGTCTATCTTTGATGCGTTTGCCGAAAAGTTCGTCGAATATACAAAAGGACTGAACGTTGGTGACCCATCAAGACCTGATGTGTTGGTGGGGCCTTTGATTGATGAGCGCGAAGCTGTGCGGGTTGAGCAGGCCGTACAACAAGCAGTACAAGAAGGTGCTGAGTTACTTCTTGAAGGTAAGCGTGACGGTGCGTTCGTTTATCCATATGTCCTAAAGGGCAGTAATGACGTTTATTCTGCACGTACAGAAATGTTTGGCCCTGTAGTGACCTTGATTTCACACAAAGGCGATGCTGATGCTTTACGCTTAGCAAACGATACCGATGCTGGATTGAGCGGTGCTGTGCATTCTGCAGATATCTCCCGAGCACAAAGGTTTGCGGCAGGATGGCGCACAGGCATGGTTCATATTAATGATCAAAGTGTCAATGATGAGCCGCGCGTTGCCTTTGGTGGTGAAAAAGCATCAGGGGTGGGCCGCTTCGGTCGTCACATTACCTTCGATGAGTTCACGACTTATCAATGGGTATCGGTACAAACTGAACAGCGTCCATATCCTGTTTAGTGATTTTGAACTTAAGAATGTAGGCATTAAGGTTCTTATTACCAATCATTCAGACATATGAGAGCGGCATAGATTGGAAGCTATGCCTATTTATCTATCACAATAATTGTCTACCATCAAAAAAAGGAATTCATGATGAGTAAAACCTTTTCAATCAGCTTAGTGTTGGCGGCTCTAGTGGGTATGACGGCTTGTTCACCATCAGATGACAGCACCACTCAAAGTGCTCAAGAAGTCACCACTCTGCGCTTCTCACATTTTTGGCCAGCCACCTCGACCACAAACACAGAAATATTTGAATACTGGGCAAAAAAAGTAGAGGCAGAATCTAAAGGGAAAATTAAAATTGAGATATTTCCTTCTGCAACACTCAGTAAACCAAACGCAACCTATGATGCAGTTGCCAATGGTGTGGTCGATATTGGTTCTACGCTCCAAGGCTATACCAATGGCCGCTTTCCATTGACTCAAATTACTGAGTTACCAGGGCTGTCAAACTCGGCAACACAACTAAACTGTATGCTCCATAATCTATATGACGATGGTGTGATTGCAAGTGAGTATGAAGACACTCATGTGTTGTTCATGATGGGTACCGGCCCTGGTGGTTTTCACACGGTTGACAAGCCGATTCGCACACCAGATGACTTAACCGGGATGCGTATTCGAGGTCCTTCAGCAATAACGGGCAATATCATTGACGCAGCGGGTGGTACGCCAGTGGGGTTGCCAGTGACTGATCTTTATACCTCTTTGCAGCGCGGTGTATTGGACGGTATAAGCTTGCCTTGGGATGCTATGGGTTCCTTTAAGTTGACAGAGATAACCAACATCCATACCAATATCCCTTTTTATAGCTCGCCGATTGTTGTGACCATGAATAAAGATAAATATGAAAGCTTGCCAGACGATCTTAAAAAAGTCATCGATAATAATTCGGGTGCGGCGATGGCCAAAATAGCGGGCAAGGTGTTCGATGAAGATGATGCAAGGTATATGGCTGAAGCCAAAGCTAAGGGTGATTCAATCATAGATATTCCCAATCCACTAGAAAACCCTGAATGGAAAAATCCTTTAGAAGCGGGCACACAAAAATATTTAACAGATCTTGCCAAGCTGGGTTTGGACGCTCAAACAGCTTATCAAAAAACTATAAAAGCCAGTGCCGCTTGTCAGTCTTAATAGCTAGGTCACTTGCTCCGATAGTAGGGACTGTAAAGCAGTCTAATATTAAACAGACCTTAGTATTAACAATTTTGACAATCAACGCTTAGCAATAAGCAATTAGTGACAAGGATGTCTTTTATGTCTTCTATGCAGCATACAGATACTGTACAACAAGTGACGTTTCGTTTGATGCGTGAACTTAATATGACGACAGTGTTTGGTAATCCCGGCTCTACTGAGCTTAATTTTTTGAATAACTTTCCTGAAGATTTTGAATATATATTGGCCTTACAAGAGTCATCTGTTGTGGCGATGGCCGATGGCTATGCTCAAGCATCTGGCAATGCCGCTTTTGTCAATCTGCACTCAGCAGTAGGGGTTGGCCATGCATTAGGAAATATATTCACAGCATATCGAAATCACACACCTTTAGTCATAACGGCAGGCCAGCAATCTCGTAGCATCTTACCATTTGCGCCTTATCTTGGCGCAGATCACGCTGCCGACTTTCCAAAACCGTACGTTAAATGGAGCATCGAGCCTGCGCGTCCTGAGGATGTACCATTGGCAATCGCTCAAGCGTATCATATTGCGATGCAGCATCCACGTGGTCCAACCTTTGTATCGATACCCTCTGATGATTGGGACAAAACGACCTATATGCCTCATTACTCAAAAGTGATTGAGGGCACTATACCAACGGCAGCAGCCATTGATCAGCTGTTAGAGGTACTCAAAAACAGTCAAAATTTAGCCATAGTTGTTGGTGCAGATGTCGATAGGCAGGATGCATTTAATACTGCTGTTAAACTGGCTGAGCGGTTACAAGCACATGTTTGGGCAGCACCGTATTCGAGTCGAGCCAGTTTTCCAGAAGACCACCCTCAGTTTGCAGGGTTTCTACCTGCGCTTCCTGCACAGCTGTCAGAAAAACTGTTTGGATATGATGTGATTCTGGTGATTGGTGCCCCTGTGTTTACGTTACACATTGCAGGAGATGTGACGATATTTGATTCAGCAGTCAAAATATATCAAATTACCGATGATCCAAAATATGCGGCATTTGCCTCTGCAACCACCACTTTATTTGGTTCAATCAACCACAGTATTAGTGCCATGTTGGATAAAATCCTTCCTCTATCTGACTCCCAGAGTGACAAATTTGTCACGCCGCTGCGTCCTGCTGCACCCAAGGTAACTGGAGCGACCCCCATTTCAGTGGAGTATGCCATTGATCTGCTGTCGCATGCACGACCATCTGACTCTATTATCGTCGAAGAAGCGCCTTCTCACCGGTCTGTCATTCAACGTTTTTTGCCCATTACACAAGCGCAGGGCTTTTTTACGATGTCTAGTGGTGGTCTTGGCTATGCGTTACCGGCATCAGTAGGAGTCGCGTTATCCACTAATAAACGGGTTGTGTGCTTAATTGGTGATGGATCTTCTATGTATTCTATTCAGGCTGTTTGGACGGCCGCGCAGTTGAATTTACCTGTGACATTTATTGTGCTAAACAATTTTGGATATGGTGCCATGCATTCATTCGGTAAAATTATGAAGAGTCAGTCTGTACCAGGGCTTGACTTGCCCAATATTGACTTTGTGCAAGTGGCCAATAGTATGGGTTGTGAAGGTGCTTGTATTAAAGAGCACGAAAACCTACCCGAAGCAATTCATAAAGCGGTCAATGCATCGGGCTGTTATCTGTTAGAAGTCATTGTTGACCCAAATACAGGTGATATTTAGCGCCCCATTCTCAGATATGATCACCTATTGTTATATGTGGGCATATCTGAGTATCTATCAGTATTTTATGGGTATGGAAATTCTAATTTAGTTTGGCATTATCAAATATATTAGCGTTGCTATTATGGACAATAAAATCCCCCAAATCACTGATATACTACAACTTTATAGTGAACTATTGTTTAACTATGTAAATACTGTTACAGTATTATTTGAAAATTCTAATGAACTAAAGTTTTGTTTATAACGATTGTGTTCAGCATTATGAAGAGGGTTATTAACAGCCGTCTGTCAACGAGTAGAAAACCTACAATCATCGGTTAATAATACTGATGATAGAAACGTTAAATATAATATTAGATATCAATATTTAGCGGCTATTACAAAAAATAAAGCCTATATCCATCCACAATAACAAGGAAGTTATCCATGAGACATTTTTGCTCACTCTCAAGCCATCAACAGAAAGTCAACGCTACAATCAGTAAAAACCCTCGCCAGCATACCTCATTGTCATCTACTCTAACAGCATTGGTCGCCAGCTTGGCTTTTATTTATAGTGGACAGGCACTGGCACATGGCGGAGAGGTACATATGGTGCCGATTGAGGCAGCTATGACCACAGCAGGGGCAGAGGTCAGCTACGACAGCTACGCTGATATGTATACCGTCACCAAAAACTCTACACGTGTACAAATCAAACCCAATAGCGCAACTGCCATGGTGAATGGAAAGCCTTTAAAGATCACTAACCCACTGGTCATGAAAGATGGACAAGCTTTGGTGCCTGACACCTTGGCCAATGAAATACTCCAATCCAATTTGGATCAAACATTCAAAATAGAGCAAAGCCCGCATCCCTTGAATGTATTGAGTAGTGACGAGATTAACGAAGTCACAGCCATTATTCGTAAAGCCAAACCTGAACAAAAAAACTCACGGTTTGCTGATATTCGTCTAAAGCAACCCGACAAAGATGCCGTGTGGCGTAACGTGATTGATAGAAAACCTTATACAAGCGACCGCGTGGCAACGTTTACCATCTTAAAAGGCAATACGGTCATTGAAGGGGAAGTCGATTTAAGCAAAAACACGCTGACAAGCTGGAAAGTTTTAGAGAACACTTTTGGCATGGTACTGGTCGATGACTTTATGGCCATACAAGACATCATTCAAACTAGCCCAGAGTATAAAGCCGCACTGAAAAAACATGGGGTAGACGATGTGACCAAAGTGGTGGGCACACCGTTGACCGTTGGGTATTTTGGGGGAGAAGATGGTCTGTTAGACAAGCAACAGAGGATTCTAAAAATTGTCTCTTACCTAGATGTCGGCGATGGTAACTATTGGGCACATCCGATCGAAAATTTAGTAGCCGTGGTCGATTTAGATAAGAGCAAGATTATTAAAATCGAAGAAGGTGGTGTTATTCCGGTACCTATGACCCCACGTCCAATTGATGGTCGCGATAAAAAGGCTGTGACCAATAAACCATTAAACATTATTGAACCAGAAGGAAAAAACTATACCATCACTGGTCGAAACGTTGAGTGGAACAATTGGAAGTTCCATATCGGTCTAGACAGTCGTACAGGTTTACAGCTCAGTACCGTTACTTTTAAAGACAAAGGTGTAGACCGTAAAATCATGTATCAAGGCAATTTAGGTGGCATGGTAGTCCCTTATGGTGACCCTGATATGGGTTGGTATTTTAAATCTTATCTAGATTCTGGCGAATATGGTATGGGCACCTTAACTTCCCCACTAGAAAGAAATGTTGATGCACCAGAAAATGCGGTGCTCCTTGATGCGGTGCTTGCAGATTACGAAGGTAATCCTTATACCATTCCGAATGCCATTGCCGTGTTTGAACGTTATGCAGGCCCTGAGTTTAAACACCAAGAAATGGGACAAAAAAATGTCAGTACTGAGCGTCGTGAGCTAGTTGTACGCTGGATCAGCACCATCGGCAACTATGACTATATTTTTGACTGGGTACTTCAGCCAAACGGTACCATTGGTATCAATGCTGGCGCTACTGGTATCGAAGCGGTCAAAGGTGTTATTACCAAAACCATGCATGACCCAAGTGCTAAAGAAGACACACGTTATGGCACACTGATAGACCACAACATCGTTGGCACCACGCATCAGCATATCTATAATTTCCGCTTGGATATGGATGTTGATGGCGAGACCAACAACATCAAACGTATAGAGCCAGTAGTCGTACCCAATGTGCGCAGTGGCCCGCGTACCAGTGCAATGGAGACTCGTGAGACGACAGTATTAACAGAAACAAAAGCGAAAGAAAATTTTGACCCTACTACTGTGCGTTTAATCAGTAATGCCAGTAAAGAAAACCGTATGGGCAATCCAGTTTCTTATCAAATGATTCCATTTGCAGGCGCCACTCATCCCATTGCGAAAGGTGCTAATTTTGCAGATGATGAATGGTTATTTAAGCGTCTCAATTTTATGGATAAACAAATTTGGGTGACAAAATATAATACGAATGAGTTATATCCAGAGGGTACTTATCCTAATCGTTCTGATAAAGATACGGGGCTAGGATCCTTCGTTGCAGATGACGAAAACATTCATAATAAAGATTTGGTGGTTTGGCTAACCACGGGCACTACGCATATAGCCCGGGCTGAAGAATGGCCTATTATGCCAACAGAGTGGGTGAATATTCTGCTTAAACCATGGAACTTCTTTGATGAAACCCCTTCGTTAAATCTTAATCAAAGTAAAGACAATAGTAAGTAAACCTGACGTGTTTTTAAAATAATGGGCTTTAATGTGGCACTCATATTGTTGCATTAAGGCCCATTATTTTTAGCGTTATTAAAGCCAATTGTTTAAATCTACTATTTTTAAATCATGCGGGTCAATTCTATAGACAATAGATCCTAACAATAAGAGGATGAATAATGGAATCTTTTAATTTAATTATCGGCGGTAAAAGCGTTGCCACTACCGATTGTTTTGATGTCATCAACCCTGCTGATAAATCTGTTATTGCCTGCTGTCCAAAGGCCAGTGTGGCTCAATTAGATGAAGCAGTCGCAGCAGCCAAAGCAGCGTTCCCTAGTTGGTCAGCACTCACCTATGCAGAGCGCCGTGACCACTTAATGCAGCTTGCTGATGCGGTTGAAACTCGTGCTGATATGCTTATGACGATGCTGACCAAAGAGCAGGGCAAACCCAAAAAAGGTTTTGCCGATTTGGGTGCAGGCTTTGAGTTGGGTGGTGCATTGGCTTGGATACGTGCGACTGCTAGCATGGCGTTAGAACCAGAAACTATCCAAGACAATGACTTGGCTAGGATAGAGTTACATCGTAAGCCACTGGGCGTTGTGGGCTCGATTACCCCATGGAATTATCCCTTACTTATCGGCATTTGGCACATCATTCCTGCTTTGCTCACTGGTAATACCGTCGTCATGAAACCGTCTGAGATGACCCCATTGACCGTACTATGCTTTGGTGAGATTGCTAAAGATATTTTGCCAGCAGGCGTATTGAATGTGGTAACTGGCAAAGGTGATATTGGTGCGGCGATGTCTGCACATGTGGATATTCAAAAGATTGTATTTACAGGCTCAACCCCAACAGGCAAAGCCATTATGAAAAGCGCTGCCGTGACTTTAAAACGTTTGACGCTTGAGTTAGGTGGCAATGACGCTGGTATTGTACTGGCGGATGCTGATATTGAAGCCATCGCGGGTAAGATTTTTGCAACCTCTTTTATCAATAATGGCCAAACGTGTGCCGCCTTAAAACGACTATATGTGCATGAATCCGTGCATGATGAGTTGTGTGCAGCCTTGACCACGATTGCCAAAAGTATGAAGACAGGTAATGGGCTTGATGAAGACACCGACTTTGGACCTCTACAAAATGAGGCACAATTGAATATTGTCAAAGCTCTTGCTCAAGATGCCAAAGAGCGCGGTGCAAACTTCCTATGTGGCGGTGAAGTAGTAGACGAGACCGGCTATTTTTATCCCATAACGTTGGTGAACAACATCAATGATGGCGCAAGATTGGTTGATGAAGAACAGTTTGGACCGATTCTACCGATTATTAAGTTTAGCGATATCGAAGAGGCGATTGCCAGTGCCAACCGCTTATCTGTTGGACTTGGTGGTTCAGTCTGGTCAACAGACATCGAAAAAGCACAGAGTATCGGCTCACGTTTAGACTGTGGCACTGTGTGGATCAATAATCATGCCATGGTTCAACCCGATGCACCATTCGGTGGTGTTAAAGACTCTGGGTTTGGTATTGAGTTTGGAGAAGCTGGTCTCAAAGAGTTTACCTCTATACAGACGATGCAGGTTTTTAAATCTTAATAGATATTTATTACATAATAAGTATCTAGTGACCGCTAGTAAATGCAAAAAATATGGCTGAAGTAGAACAGGTAGTGAGTACTTATCTTTAGAGATGCTAAAAGCCCCAGATTACATGGTTGTTAGTAGAAAAAATCAGTTATCTGAAGATGGTTAGTTATTTTAATTGAAATAGGCTCATCTAAAACAAAAGAATATAGTTGACAGTAAAAAGGAGTTTTCATGTCTACTAAGAATAAATCAAAAGGTATTTCACGTCGCAATTTTTTAGGATACACCGCAGTTGCTTCAGGTGTACTTATGTTATCTAAAGGTGCTATAGGTGCAAGTATTAATCCTATAGATAGCCATAGTAAAGAATTCGATTATGTGATTATTGGCGCAGGTTCAGCAGGCTGCGTACTTGCGAATCGTCTAACTGAAGACGGTAGTCAGGTACTTATTATTGAAGCAGGAGGTCCCGATAATAGTGAAATGATATCAACACCCATGCGTTTAATTGAGCTATGGGGTACCGAATATGATTGGGACTATAAAACTATACCGCAAAAAAATGCACACAATCGTATCTTAAATTGGCCACGTGGTAAAACAGTGGGTGGGTCATCTTCATTAAATGCCATGATTTATGTGCGAGGTAATGCATCTGATTATGATCATTGGGCAAATGAATTAGGTTGTGATGGGTGGTCTTATAACGATGTACTACCATATTTCAAAAAGTCAGAAAATTACTCACGTGGTCCAAGTGTCTATCATGGCGGTAACGGGCTACTTCATGTTACTGCAGATTTTACTCCTCATCCGGTAACGAAAGCGATAGTTGATGCTGCTATAGAGTCTGGTATCTCTTTTAATGATGACAGCAATGGGGAGACACAAGAAGGGGTCAGTTATACTGATTTAAATACGAAAGATGGGAAGAGACACTCCACAGCAGTCGCTTTCTTACGGCCAGCTCTCAACCGTCCTAATTTATCATTAATAACTAACTCACGTGTCCACAAAGTAAATATAACAAAGGGTGTAGCAACAGGTGTTACATATCGTCAAGAAGGCACTATCAAAACAGTCAAAGCTAAAAAAGAAGTGATTGTATGTGGCGGTGCTATTGAATCTCCTCGTATTTTGATGCTATCAGGCATTGGGTCAAAATCAGAGTTAGAAAAGCTTGGTATTAATGTGGTTGTCGATAGCCCCGGTGTAGGTGAAAACCTCCACGATCATAACTTAAGCCCTGTAATATACGAAGGAAAGAAAGAGCTCCCGCCACCAAGTGACATGTCTATTCAAGTATTGCATGCTCATATGTTTGCAAAAACTCAGACAGCTCTACCAGGGGCCGATATGCAGCCACTTTTTTTCCATGTTCCTTATTACGCACCTGGTCAAGATAGTTCCGTTCAAAATGCATTCTCTCTAGTAGCTGCAGGAGTTAGACCGACCTCACGCGGTAGGATTACACTAAACAGTTCTAATCCTGATGATAAGATGAATATCGATCCAAATGTACTTGATACACAATATGATGTCGATACATTAGTGACTTCGATTAAACAAATGCGCAATATCGCAAACCAACCAGCCTTAAAAGAATGGCGTGGTCGAGAAATATATCCAGGTGAAGATGTTAAAACAGATGAACAAATTGCAGAGTATGTGCGTTCGTCAGTTGTAAGTTACCATCACCAGAATGGCACCTGTAAAATGGGAAATGATGGTTTGGCAGTGGTGACACCACGATTAAAGGTTCGAGGTGTTAAAAGACTGCGTGTGGTAGATGCCTCTATTTTCCCGTTCGTTATGGCTGGTAATACAAATGCACCCACAATTATGGTAGCAGAGAAGGCAGCTGACATGATTAAAGAGGACAACACATAAACTATGTATGGAGTCAGATATCCAAATTGAACTCCATATTAATATTTTTCAGCCTTTAAAAATAAATCTAACCCCAATATTAAGCGCCTTACCTAGATAAAAGCATGTTATCGAAAAAGCCTTTCAAGCTATGAAATATTAAGCTTAAGAGGCTTTATCAATTTTGGGCAATATGGCAATTAAGACAGTAAGCAATTAATGATTATAGTTGTTAAAAGGCAATAAAGAATCCTTGTTGCTCGAGGCTTACAAGGGTTTAAATAATTACTACTCATATTTTAACTGGTGTGCTTACTCAGAGTAAGCTGTGGGCTCAATGGTTTTTTATACCAAGCTATATTTCGTGGAATTGTTGAGAGTCCATTTCTACATATATTTACGGTTAGTTCTCTGTAATGGCGAACGGTACAATAAAAATTCTGCATCGAATAGTAATATAGCATTTTTGTTCGATGCAGCGCTGTGTTATGTGTCTCTGTAGCACTCGTTTTTAGCTTAGAAACTGATTGATATGCTCACCAATTTCATCAGGTTTCTCATCAATTAACCAATGAGCGACATCTTTAATCCAGACAAGCTCTGCGTTTGGAATCGCTTCTGCCAGCTTTGGTGCATATTCCGGTTTTTGGAAAGGGTCTTTATCACCCCACATAATGAACGTCTGATGTGGAAGGTTGCTAAGTTCGTCAGTAATGGCCTGAGTATATTCCTTATTCAACCGTCTGAGATTGCGAAAGAAGGCATGCTTGCCATCTTCAGTTGACCAAGGTTCAAGATACATCTCAATAAGCTCATCAGTCATGACACTCTTATCATATACACCTTTTGGTAGGAAACCTCGCATCATGCTCAAAAAGTCCACTAGACTCATCTCTGACTCAGCACCAGGTTCCTGTAGCGGCTCAAAATCTGGGATAGGCCATGAATCGAAGCAGATGCTATCTATCAAAATCAGCTTTCGAACTTTCTCTGGATAATTGACAGCTATCAACTGAGCAACGCCTCCACCAATATCATGTCCAACAATATCTGCTTGCCGCGCACCTATGACATCCATGAGTTTTACAATCATGTTGCTTTGCGCATTAATGGACACATCTGCGCTTTTTGGTTTTGCAGATTTCCCATAGTTGAGAAGGTCAGGGGCGATGACCCGATGTGTTTTTGCAAGTTGTGGAATAATATTTCGCCACATGAGGCTATTGGTTGGAATCCCGTGCAGCAGGATTATTGGACTACCTGAACCTTGTTCTAGAAATGCAATCTTATGCCCATCAATGTAGGTATAATTTTCTGTTATTTGAGTGCTCATAGCATCCTCCTAAAGATGAATATTAATAATCGTGAAATCGTTCTACGGAAAAGAGACAGTTTTTGTCAGCTAAGATAAGGCAGTAACTGCCCCAACGTTATAATAGTAATATTAAGGAATTCTTCAGTAAGTATGCGGTCTCAGTGATCAACGGCAACACGGCTATCAACAATAGCATTAATTGATTACGGATCTTTATTTATGAGAAGCTTAATCTCATCACACTATTTCTTCTGCTCGCTTATTCAAAAGCCTAATGAAATGGATTTATTGAAATAACGCGACTGTACCAAAGACTGTTGTAATGAAGGTCTTACTGAGGTTAGAGAAATCAACCTGATGAAAGTGTTATTAATCATACATTAATAACAAAAGCATTATGACTTCAGCCGTTATAGGTTTGTAGCTCAACCGTTTTTAATCGTTAATTACCGTGTATTAGATAATAAAAAACCCTTGCAGCGCGTGGCATACAAGGGTTAATCGGTACTTAAAATTATATTTGATGGTGCGCCCACCAAGAGTAGGCTATAAGCCTAAGAGTCTTTAATATCAAACTATACAGTAATTTTATAATTAATTTTAACAACAAATTTAACAACATTTAATTGTCGTTACAGTAATAGTTCCATTATAAAAATAGGTAGATATTGATTACAAAAATATTATCGGCTGAGCATAGAAACAATCAATAAACATTTTTTTATTATTGGAAACCCCCATCACAATACCAATCACTAACAGAAAGAGCTTGAAACATAGCTGTTTGCCATGAATTCATGTGTTTTCGAATGTGGGTTTGACTTTCGATAAACAGATGCTGTTTTACAGCCATTGTACCTAATAGATCTCTATATTGAGAAAGAGTATCTCTAAGACATCCAAGCTGGTCACTCGCTTCTAATGAGTATCGTAATTCCAATTTAAAGTCTTTGAAGTGTGAATGAACTCTCGCTTTAGAAATTTCATCCCAGTCAATAGGAGCTTTGACATAAAATTGGATTGTTGCTGGAGACGTTTCAATAACCTTTGCAAATAACCATTGCTCATTAGTAATAATTTGATGGTCGAAGTAGGGATGTAAGCTTTGAGTATTTTCTGTGGTGGCGATAAAAGTACTCTTTCCGGTATTACAATCCCTGCAGGATGGAACTAAGTTAGAAGGTACAACTGATAACTGAGGGTATGTAGTTTTAGGTAGATAATGATCTAAAGTCCAGACTTGACCAAAGCCACAAAATGGACATTTACCTGATGGAGCTCGTGATAGTAATAAGTCATAATATGCTTTTCTTGCAGGCTTTTCCTTACCAACCATATGGCTGCTATATACGTTTATTAGCTCTTTTTTTGTAACCTGACCTAAAGCAATTTCTTCATTTTCACAGTTGTTAGGAGGAATAGTATAGAGCTTTTTAGTTTTAGCTTTTTGCTTATAATCTGATGCTGCTACACAGATATCGTTTTCCAGTGCAGTTAGTCGATTGCGTAAACATTCATTTGCAATGCTATGAACACAAACTTGATAAACCTCTTTTGGATCTTCAAGAGGAGCAACTATAACTCTCATCTTTTAGTCTCCACTTCTGAGTCCCTAGCTAAAATTAATGAGCGTAATATAACTTTACCTTCAAAACCTAATTGATAATTGTATTCACGTTCTATTTGTTCATAACTCTTACCTTCACTTACAGAGGTCTCTAGTAAATTATGAAAACCAGACTTAGACACTTCTAATCCGAACACTTCACGCGTCAAGATTCCCACATTTTCGGCAAAAGTTTCACACTCAGGTCTATCAACATTTGAGATAAGTCGTGTTCTTCTTAGGATAGAAACGCATGATTTAGGAACTTCCTGTAATACTACTGGCGAATGGGTGGCAATAATAGCTACGCCATTACGATTAACAAGTAAGTCAGATAGGGCCCTAGTGAATGCAGAAAGTAATGGTGGATGCAAATGGCTTTCTGGCTCATCTAATAGGACTAAGGTCTTCTCTTCAACAGTTTCAACCAGTTTTGTAATAGTCAAAAGTACAATAGCATGGCCTGAGCTCATCCTTCCAAATAGACCTGTAGCTTCTTGAGAAAACCGGTGTTTGTCATCTGATGCATCTTCAGCATATACATTAATGAGGGATCGTAATTTCATTTCAGCGAAATTGGCATCAGATTCTAATTTTCTAATAGCTTCAATCCATCTCCCCCGTTTAGCATCGAGTGCAAAGCATAGTTGCAAACTATTGGTAAAATCTCGGCATAAATCTTTTATGCTTTTTAATCCCCATTGATCTTGTTGTTTCAAACGTTTCTTTAACCCAACGTAGTAATACTGCGTGCCAACACTTGCATCAACTTGGTCATAAGGTGGAGTAAAAGGATCAAATGCACTAAAACTTACAGAAACAACTCCAGCGAAATAGTCTTTTGGTATTATAAGTTCCTCTTCAAATATAGATTCAACAGCAAAAAAACCAGTTTCTTTTCGCGGACCTCTGTTAGGAAGAAGTGCATCAACCATATTGTTAAGCAGAGTTGTTTTACCTACACCATTGCGACCAATCAATATATGAATGTTAGATGAAGGCTTAGTATTAGGCTTCACTTTAAAATCTACTTGAATACCAGAATAACGTTCATTAGATGACTTTTTATAGAAGAAATTGTATTTTGTTAAAGCTGCCTCACCACGTAGAATTCTTCGAAATTGCTGTTCTATAGTGAGGCGGCGGACTGACCTTAATAATGATGTATTAAAAGCCTGTTCATCTTCAGCAATAACTAAACGTTCTGGTAGATATGAAACGTCGCCTAATGCTGTTAGAACTTCACTTACCATTTCAGTAGAAAGCTTTTCTACAAGGTTTTTATAATAATCAGCATCCTGACCTAAAGAGTAAAAGTTATCTAGCAGTGTAGTGAAGGGAGATGATATTTTTTCACTGGTCCAGCCTGTATACTGTCCAACAAAACCAATTTTTACATTGCCAATATGGTGCTTATTACCTTTGGCGTCAAAAATCACAAGGCTAAATAGCGTTTTATAATCAAAATCATCCCAGTTATTAGGTTGTAAATAAGCAGTGTTTTGAGCTTGGTCAGGTAAGTAGATGCCATCAACTAACTTTATAAATGTTATTGCCACTATGTAGCTTCCTTTTTATCAGTATTCAGAAATTACCAAAATGAAATTAAGTTTTATCTATAATTACTTATAAAATCTAATTATTATTTTGTATATATTAACTTATAGGTGCTTGAAAGGGATACTTAATCCTAAAAGCTATTTTATGAACCCTTTAATATTTTGTAGTTCGAAAGCCTATATCTCAGTAAATCTCACATTCACACTTGCCGAGTAATGTCGAATACCCTTATGATGGTTATATTTTGTCTAGGATAGGTATCGCCTCATCACTGACATTCAATTCAAAAATTCTATTCCTGCTCAACAACCAAAAGATACTCCCATGACCAAAAACTTCTCTCAAACAGCGGCTTTCATCTGGTCTGTCGCTGATCTATTGCGTGGTGACTTTAAGCAATCTCAATACGGCCGCATCATCCTGCCATTCACACTACTGCGCCGCCTAGAGTGCGTATTAGCAGACACCAAAGCTGCTGTGGTTGCCGAGAGTGAGCGTATCGCTGAGAAAGGTTTGCCAGAGGAAGCGCAAGAGAAGTTCATCATTCGTGCCAGCAAGCGACCGTTTTACAATACCTCGCCGATGGATCTCAGCAAGATGGGTCAAAGCGACATCAAGGATAACCTCAATACTTACGTGCAATCCTTCTCTAAAGACGCACGTGAGATATTTGAGCACTTTAAGTTTGAAGAGTTTGTCGGGCAACTGGCCGATGCGAACTTGCTATATAAAGTGGTGCGGATGTTTGCCACTACTGATCTAAGTCCTGAGAAGATATCTAACCATGAAATGGGCTTTGTCTTTGAAGAGTTAATCCGCCGCTTTGCTGAAAGCTCAAACGAAACCGCAGGGGAGCATTTTACCCCGCGCGATATCGTGCGCCTGACCACGTCACTGGTATTTATGGAAGATGATGACGCACTGACCAAAGACGGTATCATTCGCACCATTTATGACCCGACAGCAGGTACGGGCGGCTTCCTATCATCTGGTATGGAATACGTACTAGAGCTGAACCCTGATGCGGTGATGCGAACCTATGGGCAAGAGCTCAACCCTGAGTCTTATGCCATCTGTAAAGCTGATATGCTGATCAAAGGGCAAGAGGTGAATAACATTAAGCTGGGCAATACTTTGTCTAGTGATCAGCTGGTCGCTGAGAAGTTTGACTACATGCTGTCTAATCCGCCGTTTGGGGTAGATTGGAAAAAGATATCAGGTGAGATCAAAGACGAGCACGAGCAAAAAGGCTTTGACGGTCGTTTTGGGGCTGGCTTGCCGCGCGTGTCTGATGGCTCGCTATTGTTCCTGATGCATCTGATTAGCAAGATGCGTCCGATCACTGATAATACCAAAGATACGGATAGCAGCAGCAACCAAGGCAGCCGTATCGGTATTATCTTAAATGGGTCACCGCTATTCACGGGCGGCGCAGGGAGTGGCGAGAGTGAGATTCGCCGTTATATCCTTGAGGCCGATCTACTAGAGGCTATCATCGCCCTACCTACCGATATGTTCTACAACACGGGTATCGCTACCTATGTATGGGTATTAAGCAATAAGAAAGCGCCTGAGCGTAAAGGTCGCGTGCAATTGATTGATGGCAGTAACCTATACGGCAAGATGCGTAAATCACTTGGCTCAAAGCGTAATGAGATGAGCGATGATGATATCAAGACCATTATCCGTAGCTTTGGTGACTTTGAGGTAGTCGATGCGCGCGTGCTAGATAAGCCAGAAGAGGTGAAGTCTAACCGTGGCCGTCAGTCTGTCAATCCTAAGACTGAGCCTGCCAAGACCTTTGCCAGTAAGATATTTGCCACTCATGAGTTTGGCTATCGCCGTATCACTATTGAGCGTCCACTGCGATTGTCAGCGCAGCTTAGCGATAAGGCTATTGAATCATTACGTTATGCTGAGCGCACCTATGATTTGGTCATGCGAGCCCTATACGAAAAGTTTTTCGAAGAATGGAATTGGGCTGATGTGAGCCATGATACTAGTCTAGAGTCACACTACGGTTATTTTGGTACACAAGATAGTGATATACATATCGAAGCCCGTGCGATGATAAAGGCGGACTTTAGTGAGTTGAAAGAGAAGCAAATCAAAGAAGTATTAAGCCAAAAGTTATGGCTGGATCAGTTAGAAACTATGGAAGCCGCTCATGTTCTGCGACATGCCATTGGTACTAAGCAGTTTAATGATTTTAACCAGTTTGAGTTAAGGTTTAATCAAGCAATTAAGGATACTGGATTGAATTTATCGGCTAAGGACAAAAAACAGATCTTAAACGCTGTGACATGGAAAAACCCTGAGGCCGCGCCTGTCATCAAAAAAATCATCAAGACCGAAGGCCCGCTATACGGCGCGTTTCGCTATCAGCCACACGCGGATAAGCCCGCTAAAATCGTCGAGTTCCAGCCTGATAGCGACCTGCGTGATTATGAAAACGTGCCACTCAATCCAGACATGAGCACCACCGCACTGATTGAGGGCTACTTTGCCCGTGAAGTGCAGCCGCATGTGCCTGATGCGTGGATTAATCCCGATAAGACAGATGCCATCGATGAAGAGATAGGCATTGTGGGCTTTGAGATACCGTTTAACCGTCATTTCTATGTGTATGAGCCACCACGTCCGCTAGCTGAGATTGATGCGGACTTAGATGCGGTTAGTAGCGAGATTATGCAGTTATTGGGTGAGGTGCATTCGTAATGGCTGAATTGGTAATGAAGTATCAGCAATATGGAGAGTATAAGGATTCTGGGGTTGAATGGTTGGGGGAGATTCCTACTCATTGGGAAGTTGTACCTATAAAACATCTAGCAATTCTTAATCCAAAAAAATCTACGCTATCTCAAGATTTAATGTCGGATGAATGTAGTTTTGTGCCAATGGAAAAGCTTAAGTTCAATAGTCTTGTTTTAGATGAAAAAAAAGTCATCAAAGACGTTTATGACGGTTATACCTATTTTGAAAATGAAGATATTCTAGTTGCAAAAGTGACTCCGTGCTTTGAAAATAATAATACTACTATAGCTAAAGACCTTATCAATGGGGTTGGTTTTGGATCGTCTGAAATATTCGTTTTACGAGTTAATGACAAGGTTAATAACCGTTACCTATTCTATCGTTTATTAGAAACCATATTTATTAGTGTAGCTACAGCTGCTATGACAGGTGCAGGAGGATTGCGGCGTGTTCCTGCTGAAACCATTAATACGTATCCGATAGCTGTTCCTGATATTAATGAACAAACCCAAATCGCTAACTTCCTCGATCACGAAACCGCCCAAATCGATACCCTAATTGAGAAGCAGCAAATCCTAATTCAACTGTTAAAAGAAAAGCGCCAAGCGGTGATCAGTCATGCAGTGACTAAAGGCTTAAACCCTGACGCACCAATGAAAGATTCGGGCGTTGAGTGGTTGGGGGAAGTGCCTGAACATTGGAATGTTAAGAGTTATAGACACGCGTCTAAAATTTATCGTGGCAAATTTGGTCATAGACCGCGTAACGACCCCGCTTTTTATGACGGTGAATACCCTTTTATTCAGACTGGCGATGTGGCACGTGCGGGAAAAATTATAGCGTCATACTCGCAAACCTTAAATGAAAAAGGTAAAAGCGTAAGCCAGTTATTTCCAGCGGGTACTTTAATGATGGCGATTGCTGCAAATATTGGTGATACAGCAATTTTAGGTTTTGAAGCATACGCACCAGACAGTGTTATTGGTTTTAAACCTTATACAGGTATCGATGTTGAATTCTTAAGATATAGTTTTTTAGCAGCTTTACCTGCATTTGAGCAAACATCGACTCAAAGCTCTCAAGCAAATTTGAATATAGATAGAGTTGGTACTGTTAAGGGCGCTTTTCCTTCGCACAATGAGCAAGAGAAAATCGTGATTTATTTAGATAGTATGTTAGAGCATTACAGAGCAATTGAGGTGAAAGCAAATGAGCAAATACAACTTATGCGAGAGCGCCGCACCGCTTTAATATCTGCGGCTGTCACGGGCAAGATTGATGTGAGGGGCTGGCAAGGGACAAATGAGTTAGTAAAGAAACCATCAATTTAAATCAAAAGGATATGACATTGTATAACTTAATAGTTATTGGATATGAAGATGAATCATGGTTTGAAAATGGAGTTGTAGAAATTGCAACTACTCGTTTTCTAGAATACACAAAAGAATCTGTTATAGAAAAATTCAAAGATAATATTGAGGTTATATATGGGTATCCATGTCTTATCATGAAAGAAGGTAAAAACCCTGATATATACTTATGTCGAATTTCTACTGTCGCTTTAAATGGGAGGTATTACGAAATAAAATTTAAGATCTTTAATAACAATTGTTTTAAATATTCAGATATTGAGTCTCTCGTAGATAAATTGGATATAAGACAGCAGGAAATTACCAGAACACACTGGGCATTAAAAGAAGGTAGCTTAAACGACTTATTAAAATATTCTGAGTCAAATCTACCAGGTAATAGCAGAAAAATTCTTAAAGATTATCTAGATAGTTTTGTACAGAGAATTCATATTAAAGAACATTTATTTTCATCTTTTGGAGTTTTAAGTGCTAGATTAACTATTCATAATAATACAGAGAATATTGAGAGCGTAACTGATTTTATTCAAAAAATATTTAGTAAAGAGCATAATAAAGATTTCATAAACTTCTATAGAGGTCATTCAAACTCTAAGTATAAATTAGAGCCATCAATACTTAGAAAGAAAGAAAACGGTAGTTTTCTCTATTTGGAGGATGAAAATACCACCTATAATGAGTTGCTAACACAGAACTACGATGAATTTAGAGGTGATGGCAGTACTTTTGATAGACTTGTACGTATGCAACATTTTTCTTTACCCACAAGATTATTAGATATTTCAACGAATCCATTAATAGCGTTGTACTTTGCTTGTAAAGGTGTGGAGGAAACAACAGGTGATGTAATTTCCATCAAGGTTCCTAAGGATAAAATTAAATATTTTGATTCTGATACTGCAACTTGTATAGCTAACCTTTGTAAGCTAAAAAATAAAGATAAAGAAATACTTAGTGCGGGTACTACTGAGCCTAATTTTAATCAAACAATGGATAAGCTATATGACTTTATTAAAAGCGATAAGCCATATTTTAAAGAGAGAATAAAAGAAAGTAGTATAAAAGAAATAATTTGCATAAAGGGAAAAATAACAAATCTTAGAATTAATGCACAGTCTGGAGCTTTTTTGATGTTTGGCCTAGATGCAGAATTAATAGATGGAGAGGAATTTGGTTTTAATATTATCCATTATTTAATACAAGATAAGTATAAAGAAGAAATAATTAGAGAGCTGGACTTGTTGAATATAAATGAAAGTACTTTATTTCCATACTTAGAAAATTCAGCTAAATATATTTCTAATAAATTTAGAAAGATTTAATATAATTTTTATAACTGATACTACTTACAAATCTGTCTTTCAAGCGAACATTGTCAGTCAAATACAATTGCAAGGCTGGTAATTGAGTCATGCCAGCGGCTATCAGGCAGAAACGGCGCTATATGAGCAAGACACGCTGTATTTTGTGAAGACTACCCAGCCAAAGGAATGGGAGAAGTTCTGCCGCACCTTTCCTATAGATTCAGAGCGTCACTTCATCACCGCATTGGTTAAACAGCTAGCGAAGGCCAATGAGCATTCTGCCGATAGAGCATCGTGTACCTATGGCACTTTGGGCGTACTGCGTAGTGGGCTAAAGGTTCTCTACGCTTAGTATCTCGATCAGAAATCAGTGTTTTTATGGTATCAGATTAACTGTGGTTTACTGCTCAAAGTTTATTTCGTCTAGCGATTTAAATTTAAACCCTAATCTTTTAAGAAAGTCTTTACCCTTCCAGTTATCATTGATACTAATCAAGTTAGGTGTTTTTTCAGATTGAAGTAGAATCTTGATAACTGCTTTTAAGGCTTCTCGCTCTTTAATCTGATCGTAGGCAACAGCTAAATATACAAACCCTATAAAAACCCAAAAAATAATATCTTGAGCTCCTACTTTTATATTTGAAAGATACCCAGAAAATTCTAGCAATACTATTATAATTAAGCTCAGTATTAAAAGCATACCAGTCAAGAAATATACGAATCCCAAGATATTAGCTAACTTCCGCTTAAAAATTAACCAAGGCCTATAATTTACAATAATATTGTTATCTTTGAAGTCTAAGTGATGTTTAGCTCGCTTTATATCTTCACAATCAATATTAATCTCAGGTTGACGCTCTATTTGTAAGGCAATATCTCTATATTTTTTACTAAGATTCAAGCCGTATATCTTTTTGAAGACAGCTCCATCTCTTGCGTCTATAAGACTGGCTTTCATCTCATCACTTAATCCATCTTCGTAGCTTTTCGTATTGATTATTTGTTTAAACTTAGACATCTCAAAATCAATATAGATATCTTTAAGAAATTTAAGAAAAGGTACGAAAGCAACAATGATTATAACTATAATTGCTAGAGGCTTCATTTCATCGGGTATGTACGTCAAATCCATAAAGCAGTCTCATCAAATAAAGTATGAATAGGAATATACACTATATAACTTATGCAAGAACGCTATACCGTTTCAATATTGGGTATCGTTACATGCAGGAACGCCGCACTGCTTTAATCTCTGCTGCCGTTACGGGTAAGATTGATGTGCAGGGCTGGGTTGCGTCTGAGTAGTTAGTTGTTCTCTTTATACTTATTGCGCTTATCCTCCTTTTCTAAACGTTTGAAAAGCTTGTAGTTGTTTAAAATTTCTGAATATATCTTGTGCGTACAGCTGATTTCATCATTAGTTCGGTATTCTATTTCGTTATACTGCTCTTTTTCATACAGATTCCAAACCGCTGTGCCACTCTCAAATTTTTTGCCTGATATGTACTTTAACAAGAGATCTTTTTTTGTTTTTGGATATGCAAACATAGAACTATGATTGAAGGTAGGTATAGCTAAGTTTGAAACATCTATAACGCGAAATTCTGTTTGGAAATAAAAAGCTTCTGCATTTGATAATAGCTCGTACCTTTTTAATAGATCAAATATCACAGGAATGTCAGAAGATATGATACCTATACCGCATAAGGTTGCAGAGACTCTACCATCATTACCTGCTTTAGCGTCTTGGCTGACTTGTTTTAATAGATTGAAAATATCGATCAATAGCGCTTTTTCGGAGTCATAATTCCATAGCCAAAATGATTGAATTTGGTCTGAATCAATATCTAAAGAGTTTTCAAAGTCTTTTGTGGGATTAGCGACAAAAAAAGAACCCCCTAGTAACTTGCAATCTGAATCCCAAGGGTTGTAGCTCAACCCTTTAGTTCTTCTGCTAGACTCTGGAACATAAAATTCTAGATCTAAAAATATGATTCTACAGTCGTGATAATTAATACTAAAGTTACGCATTAAAAGTTCCATGTTTTGGAGAAAGAAAAACGAATGAATCAATAAAAGGTGATCTAAGCATCCGAATGGTCTGCGTCATATCGATTAGCATTCAAAATACTATAGCTAATGATAGAGTCTGCTTCAACACATATGCCAATAAATCAAAAACCTTCTTGCCTTTAAAACAGCAACAGATTTAAATGGATTTAATATGACTAACGCACATAACGTCACATACAAGTCTGTCTTTCAAGCTGATATCGTCAGCCAAATGCAGACGCAGGGCTAGCAAGCATAAGAATAATAATAGTACAATAGTTGGGTTTTTTACTCAAGATGAGCCTAGCTAAAAGGATATTTACACATGAAAGGATTGACCACAGCTCTTATAGTTGCCTCAATGGCAATGACCACTATCGCCCAAGCACAAATTTACAAATGGGAAGATGGTTATTGCAGGATGCAAGGCGACTTCGACAGTAAAAAATACACAGCAAAGCAAATTGAAAATTCACACTATGTTATGAATCAGCTAAGCACTTTAAATTTAGAGATTCTTAGTACCCCTCAGAGTGTCACTGAAATGAAGCAGCTGTCTTACGGAGATGTAGATGCCTTGGATAAAGAGTATGCCCAAGTCAAAAACGACGTTGAAAAGCTTAAGGTTGTGCCTCAAGCGCAGACATACAAGCAAGACCTGCTTAAGAGCATTGAGGGTGAATACACCACAAATAAGTTAGTGCTTTTGGCTTACGTTGATCCAGCAGAAGCGATCAAAAAAAGCCCGCCAATATGTAAAACCTATATCGAGCCGTTATTGCAAAGTGAAAGCGCGATACAAAACAGGTGGCGTAAGGCCGTTGAAGAGAACATTAAGGAACAAGCAAAGGATTATGCAGATGATCCAGACTTAATCAAATCTCAAAGAAAGCTCGCAATGGATCGTTATCAAGAGGAGAAAGCAACTAACGCCTCTTTCTATGCTCACAAAGATCTGATTTCATATCACTTTAATAACTGTCTTGTTAATACAGCCTATCGTGTTGATTCAGACGTTGTATTTGCGGACTCACAAAAACTGAATAAAGCGTTATTTGGTAAGAGTTTTAAAGAGATTTGCGACGAGGACTAAGGTTAGTATTGCCATCTGCTGAGCATTGTATACGATGTTATACCGTAACTTAGAAATGGACTTGGTATGACCAACGCTCACAATGTCACCTACGAATCTGTCTTCCAAACTGATATTGTCACTCAGATACAAGCGCAAGGCTGGCAACTGTGGGTCATGGCAGTGACTATACGGCTGAGACGGCATTGTATGAGCAAGACGTGCTAGGTTTTTTACAGACAACTTAGCTGCAAGAGTAGGGTTGGCTCTTCCGTACAGACCCTGAACGCCGCACTGCTTTAATCTCTGCTGCCGTTACAGGTAAGATTGATGTGAGGGGCTGGCAAACGGCTAAGTAGTAGTGTTTTATAAAGCTAAGCAAATCGAAGGCTTAAGATAAGGCAGGTCAAGGGGTGAGCACAATGAGTTTAGGAAGTAGAAAGTCAAGGAGGTCAAAAAAGCCCATGCTAATAGATCAAGAAATAGATAAAGATGTGATGACAAAATTCAGAAAGTATATTTATCTTTTTGATTGTGGTCGTTATGGTTCTAAGTTAGAGCGATTGGATGATGGCCCGCATATCCAATTGTCACAACTAGAATTTACTGTTTTAGCTAAACTAAGAGATATACAGTGTGGCCTCCTCAACAATGAAAATAATGAAGAATGGGCTTATGCAAGGCTACTTTCTAAGATTCTAGATAATGATGAATTTTTGGTAGAAAGTATCAATCGTAATTATATTATGGAGTTTGATTACTTTTTCATTCAGGCCTTTTTTCATCATATTCAAGATGCTCTTTTAAGCTATGTTGAGAGTAATAATGATGACCGCATAGCAACAGAGCAATTGAGATATACAGCTCGAATGTCTATTAGCTTAGCTGAAATATTTTCAGACATAAGAACAAGTTATGAGGATATTGAGTTAACTAAGCATACGCAGTACGACCAAATTGAAGAACTGACTGAGGGAGCTAATGACTTTATTTATAGCTTAGGAGAGCTATCTAACTTAACCTCTAAAAGTGAATATGTTGAAGCATTACTGACCAAACTTAAAGACAAGTATCTTAGCCTTGATGCCGCAGAGGAAGGGTTTAATAGTCTCTTCGAATATTTGGGTTATTTAATCTATGTCGGTAATGATCACTTTTTATATGAAATGTCCATAGATGAGTTACAGAACAAAATAGTAAGTGAATTATCTAATTTGACGCTGCCTGACATAGTTTTCTTGCTAGAAGATGATATTCATAGTTTTGTTGACGACGGCGACTTAGGATTTCAAGGTTGGAGTCATCTAGAAAAATTCGTTTTTTCTAGCGATGAATTTGATCGTTTGGTTAGGTCAATAAAAAATGAGTTTTTACATATGGCTCCTGAGTAAGTTTAGATAGTCAGTGGTGGGCATATTTTATGCAGCATAAGGAAGTACGATGACACTATCCCTAATCAAACAGACTCCTGCTTGTAAGACAATAGCGCTAGGACTAGCGTTGAGCCTATCTTTATCTGCTATAGCTAAGGATATTAGTAGCATCCAATACTTAGCCATGCAAGGTGATAGGTTTAGTCAATATGAGCTTGCCTCTGCCTATTATGTTGGTAAGGGAGTTGAGCAAAACTATAGCCAAGCATTAGAGTGGTACAAAAAAGCGGCTAATCAAGGAGAGGTTGCTTCCCAAGTTAGTCTTGGCACAATCTACTATCAAGGGACGGGCATTACTCAAGATTATGTTCAAGCTTCTAGATGGTATAAGAAGGCTGCTGATCAAGGCGAGCCTTCAGCTCAAAATATACTTGGGTTTATGCATGAAATGGGAACTGGAGTTGCGCAAGATTACAGTCAGGCTGCAAAGCTGTACCTAAAAGCTGCCAATCAAGGGAATGCATTGGCGCAAAAAAATCTTGCCGACTTATATGCTCAAGGCAAAGGAGTTGAACAAGATCATATTAAAGCCAATCTGTGGTATCAAAAAGCAGCCATGCAAGGTGATGCAACGGCTCAGTACAATCTCGGTGTCAACTATGAGAAAGGCATAGGCATTGCACAAGACTACATCAAAGCAGTTGAATGGTATCAAAGAGCAGCTATTCAGGGTGACGTCTTAGCACAAAATAATCTTGGACTAATGTATCTAAAGGGTCAAGGCACTTCTCAAGACTATAGAAAGGCAGTGGAGTGGTTTCAAAAGTCAGTAGATCAAGAAGGCGCATTAGCTCAAAACAATCTTGGACTAATGTATGAATTGGGTTTAGGAGTGCCACAGAGTTACACTGATGCAATAAGACTGTATAAAAAATCTGTGGCTCAGGATAACTCAGGAGGCCAGTTTAGTCTTGCATCAGCATACTACACAGCTCATGGGGTCGATCAAGATTTGACTAAAGCTTTCGATCTATTTCATAAATCTGCAAGCCAAGGAAACGTTTTAGCTCAAAATAATTTAGGTTCTATGTACGAGAATGGGTTAGGGGTAAATCAAGATTCTAATAAGGCAAAGGAATGGTATCAAAAAGCTGCTGATCAGGGTAATGCTACTGCTCAAAGTAATTTTAAGTTAGTATCTAGCAAGAGCCAAAATATGCGTCGTAACGAAACTTGTAGTAATGGCAAAGCACAGGGATGTATGATTAGTCAAAGCATTAGTTCAGTTAACTAACTTATCTTCAAAATAACATTCATGTTAGTTACTATTACTGATGATAATAATAGCACTTATATTTAGTAACCAATGGTGTCTAATGCTTGTTTGGTCTCTGAAGGATAGGACGATTTTAAACTCATCAATTGTATAAAAATAATAAATTTTAATGGATTAACTATGAGCCAAAGCGCTACCTATGAGTCTGTTTTCCAAGCCGATATCGTCAGCCAAATGCAAGAAAATGGCTGGCAGTTGGGTCATGCCAGCGGCTATCAGGCAGAAACGGCGCTGTATGAGCAAGACGTGCTGGACTTTGTGCAGACAACCCAGCCGCAGGAGTGGGAGAAGTTTTGCCGTACCTTTCCTATCGATTCTGAGCGCCATTTCATCACCGCATTGGTTAAGCAGCTCAACAAGGCCGATGAGCACGCTACCGATAAAGCCTCACGCACCTATGGGACGCTTGGCGTATTACGTCATGGCCTAAAGATTCGTAACGCGCGTTTCTCACTATGCCAGTTCAAGCCTGAGCATAACCTAAACCCTGAGATCATGGCACGCTATGAGACCAAAATCTGCCGTGTGGTTCCCGAGGTGGTATATAGCCCTCATACCAGCGTCAAAGAAAGTACTGATGGTAAAGTCGCTAAGCGTAACCGTATCGATGTGGTGCTGTTCGTCAATGGCTTGCCCGTCACAACGATGGAGCTAAAGTCTGAGTTTAAGCAAGCGGTACAAAATGCTATTACTCAGTATAAGAGGACACGCCTGCCTAAAGACCCTGATACTAAGAAGCCTGAGCCGCTACTGACGTTTAAGCGCGGCGCACTGGTTCACTTTGCGGTCAGTCAATATGAAGTCTATATGACCACTAGGCTGGCAGGTGACAGTACTTATTTCTTGCCATTTAACAAAGGCACCAGTGACGGCGGCGCGGGTAATGATACCCCTGACGATCTCAGCCAATATGCTACTGACTATCTATGGAATGAAGTACTCACGCCAGAGAACTTACTCGCCATCCTCGGCCACTTTATGCACTTGCAGATCGATGAGGAAGAGGACGCTATTGGGCGCAAGTCTAAGAAAGAAACCATGATGTTCCCGCGCTATCATCAGTGGGATGTGGTGACCAAGTTGGTTAATGCTGCTATTACTGAAGGCGCTGGTCAAAAGTACCTCATTCAGCATAGTGCAGGATCGGGTAAGTCTAACTCTATCGCATGGACTGCCCATCAGCTATCCACCTTATATAACAGTGACGGCGATAAGCAGTTTCATTCAGTCATTGTTATCACCGACCGTACCGTACTTGATGACCAATTGCAGGACACCATCTATCAGTTTGAACATGCCGATGGCGTAGTCGGTAAGATCAATAGAAAAGAGAGCGATGGCTCAAAGTCTGAACAGCTTGCGGCTGCATTGGTAAACTCACAGCCGATCATTATCGTGACAATTCAAACCTTTCCGTTTGTGCTCAAAGCGATTGAAGACTCAAGTGTGCTTAAGTCGCGCCGCTATGCCATCATCGCCGATGAAGCACATTCATCACAGACAGGCTCTACCGCACGCCAGCTCAAAGAAGTATTGGTCTCAGGCGATATAGAGCATAATACTACTGAGAATGACGCGCCGCTATCTAGCGAAGATATACTGGACGCTACGTTAGCCTCACGCCGTAGCAGTCCCAACCTCAGCTACTATGCCTTTACTGCCACGCCTAAACCGAAAACCATCGAGTTATTCGGACGCTTGCCCAATCCTGACTTGCCAGCTGCTAGCGATAACCTGCCAGCCGCTTATCATGTTTATTCCATGCGTCAAGCCATTGAAGAGGGTTTTATTTTAGATGTGCTCAAGAACTACACCAACTATAAAGTGGTCTATCAGCTTAAGCAAAAGCTGGCCGCCGCTGATGATGAGGTCGATGCCCGCCGCGCCAAGATTAAGCTTAATAACTGGGTGCGACTCCATGAGCACAATATCGCGCAGAAGGTTAAGATCATCATTGAGCACTTTAATGACAATATTAAAGGCTTATTAGGCGGCCAAGCCAAAGCCATGGTAGTGACAGGCTCACGTAAAGAGGCGGTACGCTATAAGATCGCCTTTGATAACTATATTGCTGATTACGGTTATAGAAACATCAATGCCATGGTCGCGTTCTCAGGTGAAGTCACCTTTAATGACAATGATCCTGATAGCGGCGCATTACTTGGCGAGAAGTTCACCGAGCACAATATGAATATCGGGTTAAAAGGCCGCGATCTGCGTAAAGCTTTTGACAGTGATGACTATCAAGTGATGCTGGTGGCTAATAAGTTCCAGACAGGCTTTGACCAGCCCAAACTGTGCGCCATGTACGTGGATAAGAAGCTAACAGGCGTGGACTGCGTACAGACGCTTTCACGGCTGAACCGTACCTATAAGGGCAAAGCAGAGAGCGGTACGTTTGTGCTCGACTTTTTCAATGATCCTAACGATATTCTCGAAGCCTTCCAACCATACTATGAGACTGCAACCTTAGCAGATGTGTCTGACCCTGATCAGGTGTTTGATCTTTACGAGAAGCTACGTGCCAGCGGTATTTTCTTATGGCATGAGGTAGAGCAATTCGTTGAGGCCTTCTACAGCAAGAACAAGTCTAACGCGGCCATTAGCAATATCTGCAAGCCAGCGGTTGAGCGTTGGCAAAAACGCTATAAGCTAGCACGTGAACAAGCACAGCATGCCAAGGTGATGTTAGAGCGTACCAAGGCCACGGGCGATGTGGTACTGATGACCAATGCTGAGAATGACTACAAAGGTTTTAAGACCGATCAAGACGCGCTGGAAATCTTTAAAAAGGACTTAGGCACCTTTACCCGCCAGTATGAGTTTATGTCGCAAATCGTGGACTATGATGATAAAGAGCTAGAGAAACTGAGCCTATACGCGCGTAACCTACAGCCACTACTACGTGAAAGCGTAGACAATGAAGATGATGTTGATCTAAGTAATATTGTTATGAGTCATTACCGTGTCTCAAAGCTGCATCAACAAGACTTAAAACTGCAAGAGGGCAAGTCTGAATATCAATTAGATGGTGGCAGTGGAGCGGGCACGGCCACGCCTAAGGACAAACAAGAAGCGCTGCTATCACAGATTATTGAGAGATTGAATGAAGTCTTTGCTGGTGAGGATTTTACTGATAAAGACAAAGTGAACTTTATGAATACCATTTGGGATAAAGTCACTGAAAACGAGATCGTGGTCAAGCAGTTCACTAATAACAGTGTTGATCAGATTATGCTAGGTGGTTATCCCAATGCTGCCGAGGACGCTATGTTTGATGCCAAAGGTACGTTTGAAAACATGACCATGCATCTACTGTCTAACCCGAATCAGTTTAAGAAGTTTATCAGGTTGATGCTTGATACGAAGTTGGGTAATGAGGTTTCAGGATAGGTTATACAGAGAATAAAGGGTAAATGGCATGACAGATAAGAATATTAACCTTTGTGATACTGAAGATGAGAAGTTGCGTTATAACTTCAGTATGTTTCCGTCCTTGCTTCTTTTGAGGAAAGGCTTACCTGAAGGCAAAGCTTTAATGAGAAAGTTGACCAAAAAACTGTCTAAGATACCTAGAAAGAAGAAAGTACAGATCGCAGATATATTTGATAATATAGCTACAACGCAGGAAGAAGGAAGTATTAAACCAGAAGATATAAACTTAGAAGAAGGAGAGCTATCCAAACATCCTTATGAGTCATTAGTACGTACGCTGCTTGGTACTGAAAAATCAACCCACTTACTTGAGCATGCCAAGATTGTAGATGACTGTTTGAGTCAGAAATTTAATAGTAAGCTTATTGTAAATTTTAAGACTTACTTACTTAAGACTTTTAACTATGAAGATGAGGCGCTTAATATAAACATGCCAGTAAGGGATTTCTATTCGTTTATAGTGCTTAGTTTTATCGCTAACCTTGATGCTCTGGTTCATGCAGCTTTTTATTCAAAAGATATTATGCCGATTAGTCTGGGCTGGTTGTTCATGCATAAACGAGATCCAGATAAATGGGCATATGACACAGCAATTAAAAAATACAAGCTAACCGACAAAAATGGTAATCCGTTCACTTGTACATCACGCTCATTCATACATTTTATATTAACCGACCTTTATTTCTATAGTGGCGAGAAAACTAAACAAGTCCGTAAAAATCCAAAGCCTAAGGAAATGCCAAAAGGTCATTATGGTCTTAGAAATGAGATTAATTGGAGAACGGATGATGAAGATGGTCAGCTGTATAGTTTTTTAGATAGAAAAAGCGAACGTGATAGTAAGAGAAACTGGATTAGTCTTGAAGAGTTTTATTGGTTGTTGGGTATGGAAGAGTCTCTAGAAGATGAGCCTGACAAAGCATTAGTTAATTTCCAGAAATCGTTTGTCAGATATGTAAAAAATGAAGATATAAATGAACTTGGTGGACTTCCTCCTACTGCCGAAGGTATGACTTGGTTCATATATGCTTTCTTTCAAAGTATTTATGAACACACGGATAAGCTCAACAAGCAGACCAAAGAGCAACATTGTTTTATCTGTGATGAGTATTATGGATTGTGGGAATCAATGACGGCTAAGTACGAGAAGATGATCAGTGAGCATGTAAACAATCCACGGGTCGAATGGCCAGATTATTTAAAGAAGCAAGCCACACGTATTGAACATGTGGCTTGAGTATAGCTAGTAATTATCAGCTAACTACCTATTTTCCTGATGGATTATTATCGCGACCACCACCTGATGGGTTGCCTGTTGTGCTCGGCCAGCCTGCACCTTGACCGCCATTATTCATATAAACTTTCATAGTTGTTACTCCATTAAAGGTTTAGTTTATTTCATATAGCCAGTTGCTTACTGTCTATAACCAATATCATAACGGTTAACAAAAATTGAATCTCCCCCAAAAGTGCTTTTTTTAGTCAAAAATGTACAGGTCATTTAATTATTAGTTGTAGCTTAAGATAAATTGGTTTGAGAGGCGTTTTCTCGCTCTAATCGTACCAAGGTGGTTCCATTTTTCCAGCTTTTTTTTGGTTCCAAAATTATTTCTGGTTCCGAGCTGAATCACTTTCCATGACTGGGCTAAGAGTGGTTTTTTATGTTGGAACCAAAGAGAAAACAGGCGTGTTTTGGTTCCAAATTTCCACAATTTGGCTGTTTTGGTTCCAATATTTTTCTTTGCTGTCATCAGAGTACAAACAGTAAGAAAGGCATGCGTATTAACGTATGCCTTTCAGTATTTCAGTCGTCGAGATAGTTGTCAGCTATCAATAATTGGCTATCCTACCAAATGGTGGTATCTCGTTATCTGGCTCAGAAATAACATTAGCTGCTGTAACTGCCTTTTCAGTGTGGGACACTTGGGACAACGGGACAGCGACTCTGATTACTGGATTCGTGGCTGTCCCAGTACTTTTTAGGGCTTGGGACGAATGGGACAAATTAGCAGGTTTATATTTACTTTGTCCCACCTGTCCCAATAAGACTTTGATACTTGGGACGGTCTTTAGCTCTTTCGTTGTATGGTCTGTCCCGTTTGTCTCCACTGTCCCAGTAGTTCTATTGATGTCATAACTTAAGATATTACCTGTAACTGCATAGAAGGGGTCACGCTCTAGAAAAAGTGTTTTTGGTGATTTATATGCTTTACGATCTCCTTGATTACGCATTAAAAGATTGGCATCATCCAAAACTTGCAAGACTTTTTTAGCATTGAAAGGTGGGCAGACTTCCTTTTCAAAGGTGTTCATTAAGAAATAATAGTCACCTGTATTAGTATTGCGATAGCCTACACGGTTAGAAGTTTTAGGCTCAAAGTCTGGGCATCGGTGACTATGGCGCGGCTCAAAACGACTTGATCCATGCTGTTCAATAAACGTCTGAATATGTTTGATGATCTGGCGCTGCTCATGCTCACCATCACGCCCATAGTTATCAAGCCAATTATCAAGGCATGTCATAACGGCTGTGGTTGCTTGTCCTGCTTGCCAGCCTGTGATGTCTGCCTGAGTTGCCATCTCACCAGCGGCAGCCACAATAGCGAATCGTTTAGCCACTCTGTGTGCTTGTGGAGCAAGTTCTGTGTATTGGCTCATAAAGTCATCTACCAACTGCTTGGCGGTGGCTGTGGTCGCAGCCTTGTCAATAGTAATATGTTCTAGCCATGCTATGCCAGCCACACCATGATAAGCGTGTGATAGCTCGTTGATCTTATCGGCTTGCGCTGCACCTGTGGGTGCCAATACCAAACTATCAAAAGTCTTTAAGCCTTTACCAGCGTCAGCGTCTATATGTGCTACCCGAACCTCAATACCTGCATTGGTTTTCTGTCCTGCTTGCGCCATGATGTTTTGCAGCGACTCTTCACCATTGGATAAAAAAATAATGCGCCATTCTTTGGCTATGCGGTTGTGTCCTGTAGTCGTACTTCTACCTTTGCCGTGACCATTACCTAGCATATAAACGGCTTTGCCTACTATTTTGGGAGCGCATTCGCTGATCTCATCGAGGGGCAAGAAGCTGTCGTTATGCTCGCTTGCTGTGCCCTCTAGGGCATTGTCAGTGCTGCGCCATGTCTTAACGTACCTGTCAGGATTACCCCACACACTAGCAGCCAACTTAAGCGATAAAGATTTACCCATGCTTGATGAGCCTAAAAGGTGGAAACCACCCCCGTCAGATTCTAATAGCGCGAGTAATTGACCAGCAAATGCGCAAGCAATGGAGAAAACAAAACGGCTTTGTTCTGCTAGTGGCCTGCATAACTCATCACGCCATTGGGCTAGCTCTCCTTGCTGGGCTAGGGTGCTGTTAATGCTATTTGCAGACTGATAGACAATCAGTTCTTTACTATCACTACCGATAGCGCCATTAGGTAATATGTATTGCTCCTCATGCCAGCCCAACTTATCCACGCATAATGCTCGTTTGTGAATAGGGTAGTCCTGAATATAAGTGTCTAAGTAGTTGCGCTGCTTGCCACTAGTAGTAATGCTTAATCCTTGACTGGCAAGCTCACGGCGATACTCACGGGCATCACCTTGCAGTAAAGCTAACGGCATTGACCATGTATGTAACACGCTGTCATCATCATGCCATTGCAGTAACCGCCCCCATGTAGCGCTGCTTGTGTCCCGTGTCTTAGCAATAATCTCTATGGGAGAACAAACAAACATTTTTTGCTTATATAAAATATTGCTAGGATCGCTGTCATCGTACTTTACGAAAAACAGCCCATCATGGTATAGCTCAAAACGCCCATCATCACAGACCATAGGCGTATTCAGTTGAGGTGCTTTGTCGTCGCGCCATTCAGGATAGTAAGTGGTATCTTTTAAATTGATTAGCTGGGTGTCATCAGCTGCCAGTATTGCCTCATAGCTATTATTAGCATGTAGCATCGTGACCATATCAGCCACAGTAACCAATGCCCTAGCATTCACACCTGAGAGTAAATTTATCATCCCTTTGTTATCTATGGTCATCGGTATGATGACCTGTGATCCGCTGCTCCAATGCTGCACCATTTTTTTAAAGCATTGCTTTGTCTTTTGAGGGCTGATAATAATAGTCTTGTCACTAGCCATCAGGCACGAATAAGTATCAATACCGTTATCTAAATTATCAAATGCTAGCACTTCATTAGCTTTGTTCGTATCACCAATGACGATAGCGCCATACCCTGTAGGATCAACAACAATGGGCTTTGCTTTGCTGTTTGGTGTGTAGAATACCGCGCCTACGGGTTGCTTTTGTCTGTCGGTGACTTCTATAGCTATCGTGCCAGCGGTCGCTTCGGTTTTGCCAATATCATCACCATGATATATAGTGGTGTCGTCTGTAGAAAATAGCAGTCGTTCAGGTTCTATCATGCTGCATAGCTTGGTTAAGAATGGACAGTTTGCTAGTTGTTTCTCTGTAGCTGGCTTGCAACCTTGTAAGAGAGTATCAGCGCCCATGTTGTCAGCATGGGCTTTTTTATTGTCTATCGTTTGTGGTGTAGGGGTCATCTTTTACCCCTTGCTGGCGACTGGTTCGGCTTGCGTGTAGCTTGATATTTTCTGTAGAAGCTCTTACGCTTGGCATGCTTATGGCTTTGCTTTGGTGGGTAGCTTCTCACTGTGCTACCTCCTTGTCGTAATGAGCCAATGCTAAGATTTGATTGGTTTTCTTTAATCTGGCATTTAATAGATTTATCCATGTATTGACAGAGTCATTTGTTAAACGTGACATGGTTACAACGGTATGTGGTGGTATCTTGGCGTAGTGAACAAGTGCTAGCAGATGCCCAATATCATTCAATATAGTGACCACGCCTTCGATATCACAGGCAATATCTGATAGATCGTGTGCTGATATCACAACGACCTCTGTGTCGTTGTCGGTAGTTGTATCGATTATTTCACGCTGGCTATTTTGACCGATAGACAAGGTATCATCAGGTAAGTTGCTGAGAGCTTCTAGCTTATTTTTATAGTCATTGCTACTCATGGTTTGACTTCTCCACTGCAGGTCGTGAGATAAGCTGTACTATGATCTCTGCGCTCAAATCGCTGGCGTGTTCGCTGATAATGAATAAGGCAGATCTTATAGCTACTATTAAAGCCTTTGATTCTGGATCATCCACTTTAATGAGATTCAGTGTATCGGCTATCCTGTCACAATCGTTGGAATAGTCTTGAATGTGGTCGTTTGCTACTGACAGCATTTGACCATGGCGTGTGAGGAGGTGGGATTCTAATACTTTAAGAGATTGACTCATACTGTCACCTCGTCATTACTAATCGCGGCGTGAGAATCTATCCAGCCGTTAATATCAGATAAAAGCCATAGGCTAGCACGGCCAATTTTAATGGGTGCTGGAAATTGATTTTGACTGATTAGGTGGTAGATATGTTTAGCAGAGAAACCGACGATACCGCGTGTCGCGTTTTTAGCAGACACAGTTCGTTGTTGCCCTGATTGTGTCGTATAGATCTTGGCGATGCGTTCCGATTGGTTAGCAAGGTCTGCCATTCTTAAATATTGATCAGTGAGTTTCATAAT
Organism: Psychrobacter sp. JCM 18900; assembly: GCF_904846625.1. Classification (GTDB taxonomy): domain Bacteria; phylum Pseudomonadota; class Gammaproteobacteria; order Pseudomonadales; family Moraxellaceae; genus Psychrobacter. The sequence continues at coordinate 139,145 of NZ_CAJHBL010000005.1, read as the reverse complement.
ATTTACCTCATAGCGGTTAGAGTAATTGCCGGTAATGGCTGGTTGCTATGAGATGAATGATAGGCATGTTAAAGATCAAAAAAAATATAGCAACCTAGGTTTATATAGATAAACCTAGGTTGCTATACATTAATTAAGTAAGTTTTGGTCTACCACCTTGGCGTGCTTTCTTTGGTGCATTATCTGCTATCCATTCTTTTAAGCTTATCGCGTGATTCGGTAGCTGATCTTTTAAATCGGACGTATTCATTATTGCATATACCTTGAAGGCCATATCTGCAATTCTAGTTTTTTCATTTTGCGGTTCGTCTTCCCACAATGCTTGTGCTAAGAGCCAAGCAGCCCTTTTTGCTTCTAACTTTCTTACTCCCACTCCTTTTCGAGGTAAAGATTTTTGAAGCTTTGCAATTGGTATAGCTGTATCTCTACCAGTATTTGGTGCTACATCGTTAACGAGCTTCTCTTCTAATTCCGATAAATCTCTATGTAAAATTATTAGGTCATCAGGAGTTATATCGAAATACAAATCACCTCTGTCAGCATCAAAGTCTTCAAACTGGTTTATAGTTCGAGGTCTTATTCGATTTAACTCGTCTAAAACATCTTCTTTGGAATTTTTGTCCATATAGTCTGCTCTTGGATATAGAGCGAGCACTTTATTGACGTAGTAACCAAAGTGTTTTTCAATATATGTCTGAAGATAATCTAAAGTTCTACTATTTTTATATAAATCTAAAATATTCAAAGCGCCAATAAATAAAAAGGATTCTTCTGTATCGATATCAGTTCTGACATTGCTGTTTAATGGCATCAAGTCAATAACGCTAGGATCTAGTTGCAGGAACATATATCCACTCTCACAAAGTGCAGATAGATATTCCTCTGTTTGATGTGTGACTTTATTGGTCAAAGTTTCTCTTACAACTACATCTTCTATTTCTTCATCTTTGACCTCAGGAATATTTGTCTCAAAGTCGCCTATGATATTAAAACCTCTTGCATAGATATAGACAGGTATCTGATAGCTTATGATCTTTTTTAAGAGTTTTCTTGCAGTTATATTCGTAACTTTATGCTTTAGACTTAAATAACTACATGCATCATCTAAGGAATAATAATCGGCTCGTTCTATATTTAGAGATAACACGATCCCACCTTTAAGCACACCCTTTAGGTGAAGTAGATGTAAGGCATGCCAGCCTAAGGCGTGTGAAAACGGCTGATATTTGGATAATTAATCCTAGCCCTACATTTGTAATGACAGCGTATAACGCTATCAATTTTTATATGTCAGGGTGATGCTGACGATGTGATGTTAGGTCATTTGGCTGGCGAGCTGAGCCAATAAGTCAGGTAATATCCCTTGCGCTTGTAAGCCCTTTATTAACGTTTCTTTATCCTGTAATTCTATATCTGTGGCTTGTACCCTGCGACTGCTTATCTCGCTCGATACCTCACTAGGTGTTAAAAGGTCAAAGCTAACCGCTTTTCCAGCTCGCAAGTCGTCTAAGTGGTCTGCCCAACGGTTCATCATAATTTGACGTTCTGCTAAGTGGGCTGAGAGGTCATACCGTTTTTTAACACTGGATTGTTCAAGGTGGGCTAACTGGACTTCAATAATGTTTTCTGGAAACTGCAGCTCATACAATCCTGTGCTCGCAAGCTGTCTAAATCCGTGCCCCGTCATTTTAGGGTAGGGATCACCTGTATAGCCCATGCGCTTTAGTGCTTGATTAAACCATACTTCGCTATATGGATTACTGCGCTCAAAGTTGTAGAAAACATAGCCTGTCCGCTCAGTTAAGGGACGCATACGCTCGATAATAGCCATAGCTTGTGGTGATAGGGGGATAATGTGATCCTGACGCATCTTCATCTTGTGCGCTGGCACTCGCCAAACACTTTTATGATAATCAATCTCTGACCATTCAAAAAACCTCAACTCTTTTGTTCTAACAAAGCACAGCGTCATTAATTGCATGCCAGCGACGGTCTGTTCATGAGCATTTGGATTATCTACACTGTATTGATCAATATTACGTAGTAGCTCAGGGAATTGGTGTTGCTCCACTGCTTTCATGCGCTCAGCCTTATGAGGTCTTAGCGCTCTACTGCGTCCATGAGCAATATTGATAAGATCATAACCTAGCGTGTTGATAGCATACTCAAAAACCGAACTGATAAACGCCACGCACTTGTGTGTTGTGTCAGTCGTCCACTTACCTTGCTTTTCAAAATACGTTTGAATTGCTAATCCAGTTTTAATAACATCCTGAGCAGTAATAGCATTTATAGGATAGTCACCTATATGTGGTGAGACATGCTTGTCTAAATAGGTATGCAGCTTTTGAATATTCTTGGGCGTGGTTTCTGACTTTTCATTGATATAACTGTTAGCAATAATTTTAAATAAATCTTTCTGCTCAAAGTTATTTTTATGATGGTTTTTTTGGTCGGTAGGATCAATACCGTCGTCAAGTGATGATTTAGCTTTATCACGTGCCAATCGTGCTTGTTTTAACGATACTTCTGGTTTGAAGGAGGAATCTATATCTAGCTTGGCTGGTTTGTATATACCTATCTGATAGGTTTTTTGCTTAGGTTTGAGGTCTTTATTAGATTGATAGCGATAAGCCATTTGCCAAAATAGGGAACCGTTTGGATGTTGTATTAGATATAAATTATTCCCGTCACCGTGACGTGTAATTTTACTAGGTGGTGATTGTTTGGCAATAGATTTTACGCCAGCATCCGTCAACTGGTAGTCTTTTCTCTTTGTCATGACTTGGCCTTAAAGGCGTTGAGAGGTTTTAACAACAAAACCTAAGAGAATTTAACAACAAATAATGCTCTTGTTGAATATTTAACAACATATTTAACAACAGTGTAGTGGTGCTGCTAGGTAATGACAAGTGATGCAGGAAGACGTAATGTAAGTCAATTCGGGGGCTGTAGCGGATTGGGGTAATGCGGGGTTATGTCTAAATACAATAATTGGTGCGCCCACCAAGACTCGAACTCGGATCGATCGCTTAGGAGGCAACTGCTCTATCCTGTTGAGCTATAGGCGCATTATGGAGTGACATTGTAGAAAAAAGCAGTCATAAAAGCAATCAACAAAAGATAAATAAAGACAATTTATCCTTACTCACCATTGCTAAGCGCATCAGTGACATCTACAGCATGATCACCTGATGCAGTTTTTGCCTGTGAGGTTGGTTTAAATAAGTCATTTACACTGTTCTTATAACCACTGATATTCTCATAATCATATTTTTTTAGTATATCTTGACCTGTGCTCGATAGTAAAAAATTACGGAAGCTAATAGCAGTTGTATCGTCTGTCAGAATGACACCCTCAAGCGCTTGTTCATCTTTTAGAGCATAGTTAAAGGGATTTAGAGTGTGTATCTCTTTATCTTTATTATGCGTACTATTATCACTATTTTTATCAGAAGCGTCATTTATACTAGCACTATCAATGCTTTTTTGACTTTGACCATTTCTATCTTGTGCCTGTTGCAATTCTGACTGTAAGAGTGATACCCGTTCTGTAGACAGGCTATCGTCATTGGTAATAATTATATCTGTATCAAAGACAAAGTCAGAGAGTTTGTCTTTGATAGAACCACTACTTGGTACTGTAAGAAGGTCGTTAGAGGGTACATAACTCGCTAACACTTGCACGTGCGGATAACGAGATTCAAAGCTTACAATGATATCGTCCAAAGGTATCTGTAACTTCTCTTCTGCTCGAATGTATAAAACACTGTCAGCAATCTCTCTTGATTCATCACCTTTCGTACTAGGGTCTGCTTCACTTTCACTTGCCATGATTGGCAATGGGTCTGTGTTTTTTCGATTACTGGTCCACAACCAAATGAAGACCGCGATAAAGATTGTGAGCAGCAGTAAGATTAGCCCAGCCAGCAGTAGTTTGTAGTCTTTCATATATTACTGCTCTTTTATTATTAGTTGATTCATAGCAAAGTTTATATATAAGGTGGTATCTAGTTTTTAAAGCTTTTGTTCTAGTACTTCATCGGTTAATTCAGCCAACATGTCTGCAAAGATATCCGTGTCTGCAGAAGGGGTAGATACTTGTTCTTCATTAACTTCACTACTTTCATCAGTATGATTATTGGTTTGGCGATTTATTAGAGAATCAGGTTGGTCGTTTAATACCTTGGCAGCAGATGTAGTAGTTTGATGCGCTGCTAACGGCGATTCACCGGTTAACAATCTGTCTTTTAACCATCTAAACCCATGTGCCTCCCACCATGCTTCAAAACGCGGCAACGTGCTACCACGTACTGCTACAGGTAGATCTAGCGTTCTCAATTTCTGCGCAAGGATAGGGTCGCTGATAGCTTGATGGATGCTCAAATAAAGTGAGCTGCTATCATCCGTATATGGTCGTCTGTTTTGCCATGATCTGTCATCGATTTTCATACGTGGCAGTTGCCACAACTCACCGCGATAATACACGACGTATAAGCGTTGTTTTGGATGGACAAAAATGGCATCAATGGGACGCAATGGCATAATATTAAGTAATCCCGTCAATAGAAAGTATTATTTAGATACAGGTTGTAAAGGCCAATTTAAAAACCGCAATGAGATTATTTCATTGTAAATAGGAATGATAGTATAAAACGACACTAAATGTCGCAAGCTTATTATAATATCGGCATCTACACTAGTAAACGATAACCATCAATGGCACACTGATAGCAAATTTGGCAAGTCAACGTTATCAATGGATATGTAGAATTTGCTACTATAGTTGTTTTTGTTTATGGCCCTCATGCTAGCAGAAATGCATCATAGTAACGACCATCAAACATGGATTGATGAGTATCGATTTTTGTTTTGTCTGGACGTTTCATAGCATTTTTGACATTGGATACAGACATCTCATCTACAAGTGAAGCCTTTTTTATTAATCCTAATACCTCACCTTTATTGCAATCAGATTATTGTCTATGTTCACTATCATTCAGTCGCACCGTACCGAAAACCTCGTTGATCAATTGCTTGTACAATACCAGTCCAAGGATCAGCCTGTTTTTGAGCCTTTTATTGTCATTGTACCGTCAATGGTATTGGGTGATTGGTTGGACAAAACTATTGCTAGCCGTGCTGGTATTAGTACCTTGGTGCGTACTAAATTCTGGGGTCAGTATCAATGGACATTGATGCAAGATGTGCTAACTCGCCATAACGCTTCTTTACTAGCGCAAAACCCTGAAGCGCAAACCTTGAATGTACCCGAAGTGGCGGTGTTGTCACCAACGGTGATGCAATGGCGATTGTTTGGGTATTTGACTTACTATCAAGAGTCGATTGTTAAAGATGAGAAGCATCCGGTTCATCCATTACTGGCATCTTTGATTGATGACCCACAGGCAATTGCTCAACAAGATAATGTACAACAGGATAATTTACAGCAAGGCAGTGTGCTAAAAGACAATGTGCGACAGGATAAGGCGCAACAAGATGCCCGTATTTGGCAGCTGGCAAGCGATTTGGCAAGAGTGTTTAACCGCTATTTGACTCACCGTGAGGATTGGTTGGCATTATGGTCGCAAAACAAGCCGTTGAGCGTAAGTGAGTTGATAGCAGATAAAGACGCCTTATCTCTGCGCTTTGATAAGTATGCGCGCGGCACACCTGAGTGGTTGGTCGAGCATTATGTTGAGCTAGAAATCGCCCAAAGATTCTTATGGTCACATTTGTTTGCTGATGTTCATTTACACCGTGTGGCACTGGAGCGTGCGTTTTGGTCGGCTTTAAAAGGTAACAAGGCGAATGAGCGCGATCAGTTGCCCAAAGTACTGCGTATATTTACCATTCAGCAACTGCCACAGACCGAGTTAGACTTTCTACAGCGCTTGTCGCAATACATGAATATCACGCTATTGCATTACAATCCATCAAAGCTGTTTTGGGCCGATATCGTTGATAAATCATGGTTACAGCGTCAGCAGATTATCAATCCTGAAAGTGTGTTTTTGCGTGATTATGGTCACAGTTTGCTATCACGTTTGGGCAAGCAGTCGCGCGATGCGTTTGCAATGCTTGCTAACTTGTCTGGTAATGAGCAGTACGACGATGCGCTAGTCGAATGGCAAGATAACTTTGATAAGGGTGTAGATAATGTGCTCGGTCATTACGATTATGAAAGCATAGATGCTGCTGATGACGCTGTCAGTACTCAAGATGCCCAAGGTAACCTGAGCTTATTAAAACGTTTGCAAAATGATGTATTGATGCTTGATGAGCAATCTACCCAGCAAGCAACAGCCGCTACAGTCTCACAAGCGGTAAGTAAGCAACTAGAGCCAAGCTTTGATGAAGCTAAGCCAGAAACGGCTTGGTATGAAGATGAAGCATTAGAAAATAAGCGCTTTGAGAAAGACCGTTTTTGGGAAATCTCTTCCCAAGATAATAGCCTAAGCATACATTCGTGTCATAGTTTGCAGCGTCAACTTGAAGTATTGCGTATTATGATTGGCCGTTGGCTAAATGAACCTATCAAATCTGGTGAGAAGAAACGCCATATCTCCGACATTGTTGTACTGCTACCTGATGTTGAACGTCATCATGCATTGATTGGGTCTATCTTCGTCAATGGTAAAGGTCAAGACGGTTTGACTTTGCCTGCTAAAGTGACTGGTGTTGTTGATGCCGACATTCGCCAGTTATGGGAAGCGATTATCGGTTTTTACAAGCTATTGGGTAGCCATAGCGCCCGTTTTGAAGCAGCTGAAGTCTTAGACTGGCTCATGTTACCGCCTTTATTTGAAAGCTTTGGACTGACTCATGAGCAAATGAGCCGTGGCTGTGATTTATTGGTAGAGGCGGGCTTTATTCGCGGTTTTGACGAGCTGCATCTTAAGCAAACTTTAGACAGTAATGATTACGACTATCGCTTTAGCTTTGCACAGGCATTAGACAGACTGACCCTAGGTCTGGTCATGCCAGAGGCTGAGTTGAGCGACTGCTTATATGCTCTAAGTGACGATGAATGGCCAAGTACAGCTTTACCAGAAATGACCTTGCCATTGCCACAAGTCAGCCTAAATGATGCGCTGATCGTTGAAGCACTTTGTCGTATTTACACGGGCTTAGTTGCGCGTCGTGATGACCATACACAAAAAATGAAAGCGGAAGATTGGCTCGATCAGATTGAGACACAAGTTATCCATCGCTACTTTGGTGATGTAGACCAAACACGTACCATGCGCGCCATTTACAACGCGATGAATGGTTTTAAATCAAGTCTGCGAGCCAATCGTCACTATAGGCAGTACGCTAGTGGTGATGTCGACAACAGAGAAGTGGAGCAGAGGCTGGCAGGTGTGGAGCAATTGCCGCTCAAGCTGAGCTTTATGCTAGACAGTATCGAAAACGAGCTTGAAAGTCAGCAGGTCAGTGCCGAGCCAACTGGGGTGATTACTTTTGGTCGGTTTGGTGCACTAAGAAACGTGCCATTTGAGCTGGTGGTGATGCTCAATATGGATCTCTCTGAGTTTCCTGGGCGTGACCGAGATAACCGCTATGATTTGATGAAAGCGACCAATGCACGCCGTGGTGACAGAGTTAGTGAAGATGATGACAACGGTGCATTTTTAGATGCGCTACTGTGCGCGCGCAGTGCATGTTGGATGTTCTACAACGGCCAAAGCTTGACGGACACCCATGAGCATCTGCCAGCCAACCCAGTGAGCGAGCTATTGCAATTCCTACAAGGCGAGGTGCAATGGCAGGTGAACTCGCTTGAGACATTACTTGAGAATATTGATCCCACCACCGAGAGCCTCAAGCGTTACTTACCTAAATTGATTAAGCAGTGGTTAGTGACTGAGCATCCTGCACTGCCTTTTCATGAGAGTCTGTTTGAGACAGAAATTGAAGGTGCTAATGTTTTTGAGCAAGCGTCTCCTGATATTGATGACAATGCTAATGCCAACGTTAATGCCAACATTACTATCAATGCTCAGGATTCCAGCCCTGTCGATATGATTGATGAGCTGGATACTTTACTAAATATAGCCATGCGCAAAACCAAACTGGCTCAGAAAAAACAGTTTCCGCCTGCACCGCTTTGGCAAGCGGTGTTTGACACATTAAAAGGTCGAGTATCTAGTGAGCATAAAGAGTTGGTGGGCTTACCTACGAAGGCGCAGTATGAGTCAATCGCTCAGGTGTTGGGTCAAGGCTTGGGTCAGCTAGGTCAAGTAGACAATCAAACCTTGTCTGCATTGGCTGAATTGTTGGGGTTCGACACAGTTGTTGATGCTCCTAGCGATGTCAGTAGCATGACAGAGGCGCTCATCCAAGAGTTATCTGATAACATATTTAACATCGGAGAGATTGATATTGAAGGGGTATTGTCTTACCAAGTGCGCCATCCTGCCAAAGCATTCTTACGATCTCAAAAGGTACATGTGGTACAAGGTGAAGAAGCACTATCACATCAAGAGCCCTTATTTTTAGACAGTTTAACTACCTATCAAATCAAAGATCATTTGATTAAACAGTTGGTTACTGATGAGAATAATAAGAGTGCAGCGGATGAAACCACTACGCCAATCCTGATGTATCAAAAAATTATGCCTGCTGGTGTCGCTCGCCAAACTACATTACCCAATCAACAGAAGAAACTGCAACAGCAATGTTTAGAGTTTAAAGAGCAGTTAATGGCTAATGGCTTTGACGAAAGCAGTATTCTCAACGAGAGTAAGGCAGATAGCAGCAGTGTATTACAGCTACTGACGCCAATTGCCGAGCATCCCGTTCAAATAGAGCTAAAAAATATACTGAGTAGCACTGACAACGAGTCAAGTAATCAGACGAATATAGAGGGTATAGAGACACTGCTTAAGCTGTTGCCAAAATCCATTAAGATAAAAGGCTCAGTACCAATATTAGCACCCATATCAGTTATTCAGGCGGGTGTACCTTATGCTCAGCAATCGCCTAAGCAATGGTTAAATATACTGCCCAATTCTGCCAGTCCTAGGCATTTACTCAAGTTTTGGTTGTCACATTTGTATTGGCAAGTGGCCAGACGTACCACTGCCGAGCAAGTGGTATTAAATGATGGCGTGAGTATTTGGCGCTTTAATAAGGCCAGCTCACAAGTTGGTAACTATAAAGATGTAATCGCATTTAAACTAAGCCCAATTGTCTATGAAGACGCAGTCATTGAGTTGATAAAATGGGCTGTTTTTGGCAAGTTAACGGGTCAAGTGCCTATTACGTTACTACCAGAATATGCACTTAATTACCTTGATAAGTATCTAAAGCCTGAAGAAGGTGACGGTAATAGCTATTGGCCAAAACGTGCCGACTTCTCAGACTGGTTAAGACCTAACTACAACTCAGACACGGTATATGATACTTGCTCTCAGCATGCTATTTGGCAATATGTACTACGTGACCAAGATGCGTTTAAGGCTTTGTCAGCAGCGTTGACTACATTAGCTCAGCCACTGTATGAGCCGATGTTTAATGCGTTAACTGACTTAGATGGTTAGCTCATTATCTAGAGCAGCCTCTAATTAATTTTTGCTATTTTGTTCTAGGGCGTGTCTTCATTTCAAAAATGGTGATAAAAATGAGATAAATTGCCGTCAAACGAGGAAAATAGTGCCGATAATATCGGGATATTAACCAGCTATTTGACGATGTTTGGCAAAATTTAGCTGTTTTTAGCCCATTTAGATAACTATCAAGTGAATTGAAGACACGCCCTAATAAATAATAATTAAAAGTATGCGCCCATATGACAGACTTTACCGACCCAACCAATACCATTGACTCGTCGACACAACCGAACTTATTCGATGAACCTTCAGATGAGCTGCCTTACTCGGCTGCTATACCTGAACGTAAAGCTGATGTCATACCGGCAGTTGACGTTGACCTAACGGGCAAGCACCTAATTGAAGCCTCAGCTGGTACTGGTAAGACTTGGACTCTGACTGGTATTGTACTGCGTCTACTGATTGAAGCGCGACGTGCACCAGAGCAGATCATTGCCACGACTTTTACTCGAGCTGCCGCTGCCGAAATGCGTCAGCGTATCCATGATCGTTTGGTAGATTTTTATCAGCTATTACAATGGGTCAATAGCCTAAGTGCTGATACTAGCAATAAAGAGAGTCTCTATCCCAATATACTGCAAGTCATGCCTGAGGGTAATAAAGACGCACAAGCAGGCAATGATTCAAGTACTGATGCAAACATTGAAACAGATATTGACGATTTAAATCAAGACCTTGCTGCTGATAAGCAAGCGGCAGCAGAGAAACGTAAACAGGCAAAGAAAGACCGTGAAGATTGGCTGGTGAATCAGGCCAAATATGTGCGCTTAGACGGTATCATGCAAGATCCTATTAACTTGCATCTCGTCAGTTATTTGCTGGATCACGTGTACAGTTACCCAATGGCGGAAGCTATCAGGCGTACCGCATTAGTACTAACCACCCTAGATAAGCTATTCGTAGGCACGCTCGATAGCTTGGCGCAAAAATGGTTGACGGAGTACAGTAGCGAGACTGGTCACCAGCAGGGCATGGGCATTATTGAAGATAGCAGTATTGAACAAGTTACCGATAGCATTGTTCATGATGAGCTGCGTCAGTTTCAGAGCCGTTTGTATTATGAGCAGCCTAAACTTTACGCGCTAATGGATCAGCAAGGTAAGCTGACTGCAGTTGGCGATCATAAGAAATACGTAACTCGCTCGCTTAATTTTATCTCTGCGCCGATTGATGAGATAAGGCATGAGAAAAGCTTTGATTTTGATGCATACGAAAAGCTAATCAATGAGTTTTCTCAGTTAGATTTAGCTGATATTCAGCCTTATTTAAATCCTGACTATAGAAAGTCTCAAGGGTTCCGTGGTGGTTCTAATTTAACCAAACAGTTTGATGCCATTATTGAGGTGCATCAAAAGATATCGCAGTATCAGCTGACCTTTAATAGCTATTTAAATGAGAGCGAAAACAAGATTCTGACATCATTGCAGGATTCTAGATATCCCGATGAAGATGGCAAAATTAAGAACTTTAATAAGAATAAAGAAAAAGAGCATCAGACGCTTTTTGAGCTAGAGAGCATTAGCAAGTTAATGGCTCTCTTAGACATGCTAGACAGTTTAAATCAGCATATATTGTTGGTCTTAGCCAATCTTAACCGTCATATTGTGCTGGCTGTACGTAGTAGGCTGCCAGTCATTTTGGAAGAGCGCGGCGAGACGACTTTTAGTCTACAAATGGTACGCTTAAACCAAGCGCTAACTGGTCGCCAAGGGGATAAGCTGGCGCGTTATATTCGTCATCATTACCCAGTGGCGTTGATTGATGAGTCGCAAGATATCAATGGCGAGCAAGCCACTATGATTGAAAGCATTTATTTGCCAAAGAATAAGCGTAAACAGTCAGATAATGATAAGCCGTCAACTACTAGGAAGGCCAATCATGAGTTTCTGCTATTGGTTGGTGATCCCAAACAGGCTATTTATGGGTTTCGTGGCGGTGATGTGGCCAACTATAACTACATGAAAGCCCAGTTTGATAAAAGTGCGCTTTGGACGCTTGATATCAATCGCCGTTCTAATGCCGGTGTGATTAACGCATTGAATTGCTGGTTTGGTATGGCGAGTGCAACAACTGCTGAGAATAAGCTGTCGCAGCTGGGTGCTGGGATTCATTACCAACATATCAAAGCAGCAAAACCAGAATATCAGCTATCTTGGTTTAATGAGTCAAATAGTTTAGATGATGTACTGGTGACAGAGGTGCTTTCTGCTCAGCCAGTGAGCTTATTACACCTGCCTTATGACAAGGACAAAGAGTTTGATTATGATGAGCATGAAATCACAGCTCGCCATATAGCCACTTTGCTCAGTAGTGGTCAGACGCTCAAAGGTAAGCTGATTCAGCCCAGTGATATTGGGGTGCTGGCACGTGCCAAAAAAGATCTGAAAAGGGTCGAAGATGAGCTGGTGAAACTTAATGTGCCGACTTTGACTACTAGTGATGTCAGTATCTTTGAGACGACTATGGCAGAAGATGTGGCCGCATTGTTGAGTGCCATGCTATACCCATATCGTCATGACATGATTAATCGGGTATTGACCAGCCACCTATATGGACTGAGTATCAAAAACATCAAAGCCATGATGACGGATCATGAGTCAGGTATTACCGAGGGTAGCAGTACACCAAGCGCCCATTCAAATAAGTCTAATTCGAAAGACCTCCCAGCCAATGAAGCTACTGATATTAAAAAGAGCTATCAAGACTTTATTACCTATCTAAAAGAAGGGGCACAGCGTTGGCAGCACTTTGGCATCTTATCGGCGCTACATTATTTATTAGATAAAAGCCCTGTGCAGCCGCAAGGCGTTTGGCAAGCCCTAGCTGCTCATCCAGAAGGCGATCGCCATATCATGGACTTGCGTCATGTGATGGATATCTTGGCGCAGTATGGTTTAGGAATGGGTGAGTATGAGTTGTTGGCGTGGTTCAGACAGCAGATAGATACAGCACCCAACAGTGATTGGGCTAAGCAATATCCGCTACCGACAGAATCTGGCGTGCAACTGATGACCATTCATAAGTCAAAAGGGCTTGAGTTCCCTATTGTCTATGTATTGGGAATGGGTGATGCCAGTAGGAAGTCTGGCAATAAGGAAGACTATGGGCTGTATTTATATAACGCGCAACAAGCGCCCTCAGTGTTAATACAGCAGACGACAGATAATCAATCGGGTAATCAGCGCCGCTTCTCACCATTGAAAGGCTCTGCCACGGATGAGGGTTACTATACGGATATCGAGACACAAGAAGGTTTTGATGAGATAAGACGGCTTGGCTATGTGGCATTTACTCGAGCCAGTGAGCAGCTTTATGTTGTGCTACGAGATCCGAGTAACAAAACAGGGTTTGAGCTAAAGCCAGTGTTTTATTGGTTTGAATCGCCAGAAGCAAAGTTCGAGCTACCTGACAGGCTCAAAGGTATTGTAGGCATGCTTAGAGGTCATAAAGTTAATGAGTTCTATGACAATAATTACGCAAACAACAATGCTAACTCAGCAGGTATAAATGACAGTGTTCAGATGGCTGCTACCAAGTCAAATGCTCATAAGCCTACGACAGAGGCTATTGAGTACGCGCCATTTGCTGAGGTGATGAAAACCAATTATTTTTACGGTTGGGCTAAGACCAGCTTTACCGCTTTGGCGCGGCAGCTAGATGAATCTACACAAGCAATGGCGATAGTGGATGAGCGTATTGATGATGCGATAGACATTGATATGACAGAGTCTTCTGTTTCAGACCTCTCTTCACTGAATAGTAAAGAGTCTCTCGAACAAGACAGTGAGCTAAGCCTCAAGTCAGAAGATGATATCCGTTTTACCTTTGTGAAAGGTGCCAATGCTGGTACATTTTTGCATGAGATATTTGAACAAATAGACTTTAACAATAAAGCCCAGTGGCCTCAGGTTATTGATAGAGCGATTAGTAGCTATCAGTTGCCGCTGATATATAGCAGTGCGGAACAGCAGAGCCGCAGATCACAAGGCAAAAAACAAAGAAATAGTGATGGGTTTGATCTTGAGTCAATAGATACAACCAAGCATGAGGCATTAGTTAATTGGATTGAAGAGGTGCTGCATGCGCCACTGTTGGCTTCCAATCAACCCTTGATTGCTCTTGATAAAGGTAAGCGATTTGCCGAGTTAGAGTTCAACATGGGATTGTCAGAGAATTTTAAAGCACAGGATATTAGTAAGCTTTTCCAACAGTATTTACCTGACGAGACCGATAAACACGTCACTCTAGTGCCACAAAACAAAGCAAATTTGTATCGTTATTTGCGTGGTGAGATTGACTTGGTGTATGAGCATGCTGGCAAGTATTATGTGGTCGATTATAAGAGTAACTTTCTAGGAAATAGCCTAAGCGATTACAATGAAGATACCCTCAAGAAAGCAATGTCTAAAGCGGGATACTGGCTACAAGCAGCAATCTATCAGGTAGCATTGCATCGGTTCCTTGCTATGAGAATCGGTGATTATACGGGTAACGAAGATAAATATTTAGGCGCTGTAGAGTACGTATTTTTACGCGGTGTGTATGACCCGAATGCTCAGGCAACTACTATGCCTACATCGCAAGATGTGGTTCAGTCTAATCACGATAACTTGAGCGATAAAAGTTGTTATGGACTGGTTACTTGGGATATTCCCATTGCATTCATTAAAGGTCTAGATGCCTTGTTTGGCCTGCCGGATTAATAAACCTTATATAGCAATTAGATAGATAAAAATTGTTATAGCAGTTAATCAGATTAAAAAGAGATAAATATACGATGAGTCATAATAACAATAAGAGCAAGTCAGCCATTAGCTTACAAGAGAGCTGGGCCAGTAACATCAGCGATTATATTTTGCTGCGCCGTCAGCAAACACATGTAGCATATGACGCAACAGATGCAAAGACAAACGATGAAAATAGAAGAATCGGCAAGTCAAAAGATAGCGATTTATTTACGGCTCTATTCGTTATTTTAGCGGCTCATTTGGAAGAAGGGCATACTGTATTAACTGTCGATACAGCCGATCATGAAACGCCGCTACAAGGGCAAATTAATGGTGAGTTGGTCAAACTATATGCATGGCAGCAGAACTTACTAGAGATACTGGCAACACCAATTTTTGCGCTGATTGATACTCAGATAAAAACGCAACCAAACACGCAACTAGACGATGACACTATAACGGAGACATCGCTATTTGTATTACTAGATACTTTGTTTGGTCAGCGAGATTACCTGTGGGCGCAGCTAGCACTGAGTAATCATGAAAAAGAGACGTTGATCAAACGTTTTGATGCGATAACTACGTTATACCAGCGCTTTAAAAATAGCGACTTAAATACTTTCGTTCATTCAATCCATGAGCATGCTTTATTTGCTAATGTTAATGCGGACACTAATTGTAACAACAATCAAAATAGCCTAAGCAAGAATAATCAGCCAATTATTTATAACATAACTAAGAATAAAGAGACCCAAGGTTCGAAAATCACATTTTGGCTACACCGCACATGGCAAGCAGAATTTAACTTAGCACAGCATATCAATCATATTTTGAATCAGCAGATAGTGCCTTTGGACATTACCATGCCTGAGAACTTAAATGACCAACAGATAGCCGCTATCAATGTGGCGAACAATAATGCATTTAGTATCATTACTGGTGGCCCAGGGACAGGTAAAACCTACACCGTTGCTCAGTTAGTTATCGCGTTACAACAGGCGACAAAGAGTAGGGGAGATGAGTCTGAACATATTAGGTTTAGTACAGACAGTGCTAGCCTAGCATTAGCAGCACCAACGGGTAAGGCAGCCCAACGTATGCAAGAATCTCTACAGGCGGCTTTAGATGACGCAAATGTAGAGTTGCAGTTGCAAGAGGCAAAAACCATCCATCGTCTACTAGGTATCGGTCGAACGGGTAGACCGCGCTACGATGCCAACAACCCACTCGGTGAAGATATTATCATCGTTGATGAGGCATCTATGCTCGGAGTCGAGTTGGCCAATTACCTTGTGAGCGCGGTAAAGCCAGGTGCTAGGCTGATATTATTAGGCGATGCTAATCAGTTAGCAGCCGTCGATGCAGGAGCAGTATTGGGTGATCTATGCCGTATTCCACTATTGCAACCCATACACGCAGAGCTAACAGAGAGCCGCCGATTTAGCGCCGAGTCAGGTATCGGTAAACTGGCCACTCAAATCAATAAAGCAGAGACAAATCTTCAAGCTATTTGGCAATTATTAAGGCAAGACGCTGCTTTGAGTTTTCAATATGTTAATACGTTACAAGCAGAGTCCGTATCAAATAACAAGATAGAAAATAGCCTAAGCAAGAATAAAATTATTTCAAGAATCTCCAGTAATTACCAATCATACATAAATAAAGTTAAAAATATACTAAAGAATCCGATAGAAAAATCCGTGCCAGAATCAGTTAAAAATACTACCACTTCGTTAATGGAAGTATTTAATCAATTTAGAATCTTAACTGCTGGCCATAATGGTGAATGGGGCGACCACTATATCAATAACTACCTCACTCAATGGCATCTTGCTGAGTTGAAGTTACCATTGGGTCAAAACACGTGGTTCCATGGACGTCCTGTTATGGTGCTACAAAATAACTATGAGCTTGGATTATTTAATGGGGATATTGGTTTCTGCTTACAAACATCAGATGAAAGGAGCCAATTAGAGGTATTCTTTGAAAATAAGACACAAGGGATAGCTGTTAATTTGCTAAATGAAGAGGTGATAGCCACGGCATATGCAATGACTATTCATAAGTCACAAGGATCCGAATTTGATCATGTTGCTATTACTTTCGATAACAGCCATGCAAGATTGCTGAGCAAAGAGCTTATCTATACGGCAGTGACTCGTGCTAAGAAGCAGGTAACGATATATAGTACCAAACACGCTTTAGAAAAAGCGGTTCAAACACCAACTGAACGCCATACTGGTTTGGCATTACAGTTTTAACGATTCATTCAAGTTGTTATCGGCGCAATAAGTCAGTGCAATAAAAAAGCATCCAATTTGGATGCTTTTTTAGGATTTAACTATTTTAATCAATTAAGTCTAAGAATTAAACTTTGTCTTCTTTGATTGCATAGATACCTGGCAGGTGACGCAAGTAACCATGGAAATCCATACCACAACCGTAAACATAACGATCTGCAACATCAATACCCACAAAATCTACGTCAAAATCTGCAACTTTGCGATCATGTTGCTTATTAAGCAAGACACAAGACTCAAGTGATAAAGGCTTTTCTTTACTTAGTTCTTCAACAACTGCTTTTAGGGTAATACCTTCGTCAAAGATGTCGTCAATTAACAATACGTGCTCACCTTCGATACTAACATCAGGCTTGAATTTCCAATCAAGCTCATTAGTACCTTCGTTATCACGATAACGGGTCGCATGGATATAATGCATACGATGGTAGAACGTAAGGTGTGTCAGTAGTTGACCAGCTGGAATCAATCCGCCGTTCATCACGACCATAACAATTGGGTTTAGACCAGCATAATGTAGATTGAGCTGAGCGGCCAAACGCTCATAAGCAGCAGCTACTTCGATACTGCTGATAAGGCACTCTGAGTTGCGTAAGGTTTTTTCAATTTCTTGGTTACTGATTTGGGTCATCGGGTGCGCCTTTGGTAAAAAGTGCCGCTTATTTTAGCAAATTTTAGTGAATTTGCCCAACGTCATATGACTTTTGGGACAAAATTAATCCAACTTTTGGGGTTATTCTGGCTTTTCTATAATAAATGGACGGTAATAATTGGCCAATCTATTCAATGAGTCATTTGGTAGGTCAGGTAATAGCTTATTAAGTGCCATACTCATGCCTTTATCAATTGCCGATTTGGCAACTGGAACTGACTTACGTTTGATCATACCTAGCTTTAATGTCTCAGCATAACGACTGATGAAGTGGGTCAATGTTTCTTCGTTCATGGTTTCAAGTGCCGTTTTAAATTTGGCTCTATCTACATGCTCAGGCGTGATAGCAGCAAACCCTTCAGTGATGGTATTCGCATCTTTTTCTGACAGTTTAAAGCCCACACGTTTAATGCCTTCATTATCAATAAAGGTTGCGTGATCTCTTAGAAAATGAAAGCTTGGTAACACGTCTTTGTTGTTTTCTTTACCCAGTAAGATATTAAGCAAAGTATCTGTTGCGCGTTCAATCGTTCCAACAATTTTACGCATAGAGGCTTGGCGCTCAGGGTTAGGAATAATATCTACCAAACCAACCAATAAATTATCAGTAAGATCGCGCGCTGTCTGATGCGTAAGAGCATCGCGATAAGGGTAGTACTCTACATTCTCATTTGAAGCAACGACTTGTTCGGCCTCACTGATTAAAGCTTTTAGTTTATCTGAGGGTACGAATCCAAAATAATGTGCCATTGCGCTTCCTTTATTTGTTGTTTTTTATGTCTTACTTGCGTTACATTGATCACCAAATCGGTTATTATTTAAACAAAGTTTCAGTCTCAGGCTCATCACACCAAATGCTGATTAGTGACATGCCCTAGTTATAAGATAAATGACTTTGTTGATTGGTAATAATTTTGCAAATTGCTAGAATTTACCTAAACGATAGATGAGCTGAGTCACTCATCGCACACTAATTTAGCATATTTTTCATATTTTAATTCAAAAAGCTTGAACTTATAAGGCTATTGACTACTTGTCTAGGGAGAGATGAGATGAATAGTGCTATCGTACTACTATTCGCCGTTGCCGCTATGCTCTGCGGCTACGTGTTTTATTCAAAATTTATCGCCACCAAAATTTTAGCATTGGACAACAGCCGTCCTACACCCGCACATACGATGAAAGATGGGATCGATTATGTTCCCACCAATAAGTATGTATTGTGGGGGCATCACTTCACGTCAGTGGCAGGGGCTGCACCAATTATCGGTCCTGCAATTGCTGTTATTTGGGGCTGGGTGCCTGCCATTATTTGGGTAGTGGTAGGTACTATCTTTATGGCTGGTGTACATGATATGTCTGCTATTTGGGCAAGTATGCGCAATAGAGGGCAGTCGATTGGCTCTATCGCTGGTACTGTCATGGGCACACGTGTCCGCAGCTTGATGATGGTTGTCATTTTCTTATTACTACTGATGGTTAATGCTGTATTTGGCGTAGCTATTGCCAATATGATGATTAAGACGCCATCTGCGGTATTGCCCGTTTGGGGTGCATTAGTGGTTGCCTTCATCATCGGGCAGTGTATCTATCGCTACAATATGAATCTGGTCTGGGTGTCCATTATCGGGGTAACTGCCTTGTACGGGCTTATCTATCTTGGCCCTATGTTCCCGATTGTGTTACCTGAAACCGTCATGGGTTTGCCTGATAACGCAGTATGGATCTTGATCTTGTTCGCCTATGCGGCGATTGCATCGTTGTTGCCTGTATGGATGCTACTTCAACCTCGTGATTATATTAATGGCTTACAGTTATTTGTCGGTTTGATTTTATTATATGCCGCTATTTTTATCGGCACGCCTAATATTGTCGCGCCAGCCGTTAACACTGCATTACCAGCGGATACACCGTCACTTCTACCATTATTGTTTGTGACAATTGCTTGTGGTGCCATATCAGGTTTCCATGGTTTGGTTGCAACAGGGACCACTTCTAAGCAGATTGATAAAGAAGAAGACGTTCGTTTCGTTGGTTACTTCGGTGCATTGGGTGAGGGTATGCTAGCGCTTGGAGCAATCCTTGCAGCAACCGCAGGTTTTGCGACTCTTGGTGATTGGCAAGCGGTCTACCAAAAGTTCGGTGATGGCTCTATCGGTGCGTTCATCGACGGCGGTGCGACCATCTTGAATGCCGGCGTTGGCATCGACATGGTGCTATCACAGACAATGCTTACGGTAATGGCCGCATTGTTTGCAGGTACGACGATGGATACTGGCGTACGTTTACAACGTTATATCTTCCAAGAATTTGGTGAATTTTATAATTTACCCGTACTCAATAAGAGTGTTGTTGCAACGTTACTTGCTGTCGGAAGCTGTTTGTTATTAGCGTTCGGTGCTGGTGGTATCGATGGCGCGGGTGGTATGATTATTTGGCCGCTATTTGGTACAACCAACCAGTTAATGGCTGCCTTAACTTTGATGATCGTTACCATTATCTTATTACGTAAAGGCAAGCCAGTTTGGTACACCTTAGCACCATTGTCGTTCTTGTTGGTTATGACTGTCTTTGCCCTATTGATTCAGCTCAAAACCTTCTTTACTGATGGTAATTGGCTACTTATTATTATGGATATAATTATCTTAATCGCAACTATTTTAGTGACGTTTGAGAGTTTGTCTGTACTACGCAAAGAGTGGTCACTACATAAAGGCAAAAACGGTGAGGTTTAAACGTTAAACCATATTGAGTATCTGTTTAATAAAAAACGCTAGCAGCAATTGCTGGCGTTTTTTGTATCATATAGGCATGATAGATCATAAGAATTAAGTAAAATACGAGCACATTATGGAAAATAAAAACACATCGAATGATATAGAAAATGTTCAACCACTAGAGAACACTCAACCATGGTGGCAACGGTTTAAGAGTGGATTAAATGAGTTTTATCATGCGCCTTATCGTCAGACGATGGCACGCGCGGCACGTGATGAAGAAGATTTTTTTATGTTGCTTATGTTTGCTGAGAGTTTGGGGATTGATAATCCCGCCAGCTTTTATACATTAGAGTTGCAACCTCTATTTTTAGAGAACTTTCATGAGTGGCATACACGTATGGGAATGGATAGATGTCCATTTGACCACGTTGGTTGCTGCTAACAGTAGTGGATTGACTGTATAAACAGTAGCTAAATATTTATTAGATAATGAGACAAAATACGAGATAACGATATGGCATTACACCCTTTACATGGATTGGTAGAGCAGTTAGAGACACAACCGATTATATTTATCGGCGGCAAAGGTGGTGTAGGGAAGACCACCACTGCTGCTGCACTAGCGAGCTACTATGCAAGCCAGCAGCAAAAAACCTTAATTGTCTCAACCGATCCGGCACATAGTTTGGGCGATGTATTGAATGTACGACTCAATAATGAGACAACGGTGATATCACCTTATCTAGATGCGATTGAGTTAAATCCTGATGTGATTGTCGATGAACATTTTGCTCAAGTTGAACGTACAATTAAAGCTTATGCCAACCCAGATATGATGCCAAAAATTCGTGAGCATCTGAGGCTATCTAAGTCGGCACCAGGTGCCCAAGAAGCCGCGATGCTCGAATCTATGTGTCACCATTTAGTCGAAGCGGCAGATGCTGGGTATGAACACATCATCTTTGATACCGCACCGACAGGTCATACTTTGCGATTGTTGGTCTTACCAGAAATGATGGGCGCGTGGACGGATGGGCTGCTTGCACAGCAGCGACGACAGTCTAAGTTGCGCTCCGTGGCAAACCATTTGGACAGTCACAATCAGAAAAACGGCGCTCAAAAGAACGATGTAGCCAATCCATTTGCAGCAAAGAAATCAGATCGCTGGGAGCAAGCTGTATCTGTATTAGAAAAGCGCAAGCAACTGTTCCACCAAGCAGGGTTGCTACTACATGACCGTACACAAACAGCGATTGTGTTGGTGATGACCGCTGATGTCTTGCCATTGGCTGAAACCAAACGCGCTATCGAGCAATTGGAAGATAGTAAGCTCATGCCAGCAGCAATCGTCATTAATCAGCTGATATCAACTGCGCAGTCGGATGAGTTTTGGCGCCGCCGCGCTGAGCGTCAGCAACATCTGCTGCAGGATATCGAACAAAGCTTTACCAAGTACCCGCTGTATCCGATCTATCTGCAACAGACAGATGTACGCGGTACTGATGCATTGAGTGCGTTGTTAAGTGCATAGGGTGCATAGATAGTTCGCTAGTAATTTATGACTCACGCTTATACGACTGTAACTTACCTGATAGAGACCATGCCATGTCTGTGCGTAATAACTGAGCTTGTTCAGACTTGCCGCTACTAAGCGACGACCATTGTGGTTTACCACGTGCTTTTTTGAGTTCGCTTGGTAATTTGTGTGCTGGCCATACAGTAATTGGATTATTGTCTTCATCTGCATGGTCACCGTCGTCAGTTAACGACGTTCCAAGACTGCTATTTTCGCCCTTATATAATAACTGAGTGGCGTCTGTAGCAGCATGACCACGATGACGTAGGGCAGTTAGCAAGTCTAATGCTCGCGTGGCTAGCAATGTTAACGTTGCAGGATCAATATACAAGCGTTTTACCCCAGTAATCCTATCGGCAATACTGCTGGTATTCGATAGCAGCCCGCCTGCAATACCACCTATAGCGGCACCCAATCCCAGAGTCATACCTAGGGCTGCTGCATCGATACCTAGTCCTAGAAGCGCACCAGCTGCTGCCCCAGAAGTGGTACGAATGCCGTAGCTTTTGAGAAGCTCAGGGTCGAATGGGTCTTGTTGATAGGCTTGTAGTTCAAGCGGTGTTGCTGCAACCGCATTGTCATAAAACTTATAAAGGTTAAGGAGATTGTGCTGCATCGCACGCTCACTTTGCCTGACCGCTTCTTGCATTTGTTCTAAGACAGGAAGTGGGTCGTCATCTTCATTGATCTCGCGTACAAAGGCAGCAACATTCAATAAAAAATCAGCTATGATGATGTTGGCCTCATCATAGAGCTGCGCCCAGTCTTCCGTCCGTCGTTGCATCAGCTGCTCAAGCATTTCAGAGTGAGTAAGCATGGTGGCTAGGTTTTTCCATAGACGCATCTCATCTTCAAACTCAAACGCGACCGAATCGAAACGCGTTGAGATATGCAGATTGCGTCTTGCCAGCATCGTCTGCCAATCGTCGATATTGGCATTCTGACTGTCCGTGAAATTAAAAACAGGCATCACAGGAATCGCAGCCCAAGACAAAATCGCTAGCTCATCTTTGTATTTACCCAATACAGGCTCACGAGCATCTACCACATAAATGGCCATATCACTTGTCAGCAGCTGACGAATTACTTTGGCTTCTTGACTATAATCATAGGGCAAGTCATAACTGTCTGCACCTTGAGCGACATCCGCCGCCAAAAACTGCTGCAGGCGCTCAATACCATCACGACGACTGGCAGTATTATCCTCTAGCCAGTCCATAAGCCCTGAAGCATCTTCCAGACCAGGCGTATCGTATAGTGCTACCAGCACCTCACCAGTGCGACTGTCTGTCAGCTGTGCTTGCTCGACGTGACGCGTGGTCGCCGCTTCGTTTTTGACTTCACCGAAATATACGTCTCGCAATAAAGTGCGCAGTATAGAGGTTTTACCCGTATTGGTATGACCAACGACGGCTAATTTGAGCGGTTCACCACTGGCAATGGTTTTCTTTGCCATCCTTGACACTGGTGCTGTCGTTGCTGATGTATCGGTTGATACAGGTTGATTATCCTGAGTAGCTATTGACTTAGCTACTGTGGATTTTGAGGTGTTGTCTGAAGGAATACTTGAGACATCAGGGGCTGGCTCATAAGCTTTGTCCGCAAAGAGACCTGCAGGCTTATCATTCTCATGATTATTTTTATTGTCATTATTCATAGTAACGTCTTATATTTATTGATGGTAACAACACACAGTAGCCATTTATTGTAAAACAAATCTGATTGGGTATTGGTTATGAATGCGTATTGTCATATCATAAATCGTAGTCCACGCATTTGTAATCATGCTCTAGTCGGTTCAATATACATTAGATACAAGGAAGACGAGTGAAAGCACTACAAATAGTAGGCTAAGCGAGACTGACATCGTATCCAATGTATAGAGAATTGACTATATTAGACAGCACTTGGTGGACGCAGCAGTACCTTTAGCTTTTTCTTAAGCCCTTTGGCACGAAAAAACCGCTGCCACATACGGTAAAAAACCCCAAATATCAGGCTGACGATATTGTCATGACTGGCTTCACCAACGGCACCATATTGGACGGGGTTATTGGCGGTATCTTCTTCTACATAAGTGCCAAACCAGCGATCAAAAATAATGAGCACGCCGCCGTAATTTTGGTCAATATATTCATTATTGGTGCCATGGTGGGCGCGGTGATTGGATGGGGTATCAAAAACATACTCAATCCATTTTGGAAATTTTCCTACTGTTTCGGTATGGATAAAGAATTGATAAATCAAATCTAACGCATAAAAGAAGAATACCCAGACAGGATGTACGCCCAACATCATCAGCGGGACAAAGAATAGCCACCATCCCGTCACTGAGTACAACAGGCTTTGACGCATAGCAGTGGATAGATTCATATGGTCATCTGAATGATGCACGACATGC
The DNA here is from genome assembly GCF_904846625.1 of Psychrobacter sp. JCM 18900. GTDB lineage: Bacteria > Pseudomonadota > Gammaproteobacteria > Pseudomonadales > Moraxellaceae > Psychrobacter. Next base: position 115,155 of record NZ_CAJHBL010000005.1, on the reverse strand, counting down.
GCTGACCAAAACCAATTCATACGGTGTGACGCGCGATGGAACCAGTAATAGCTAAACTCAACCGCAACGAATATAGGGATAGCGGTAAGCCATGTCACCTCAATAGTAAATAAGCGATATTGATATAACCATAAGCAGATAGGTATGACGATAAGCGCTTGGACAATCAATTCAAACCCTAGATAAGAGCCGCCCAAGCTAAAATTGGTCATCGCACGACGCCAACTAAAGCTTTTACCATTGCCGCGCTTGGACTGATAGAACCATTCTGCTAAAAATAATAAGAAAAATGGGCCACCAGCCAGCGGTAGCAGCCACTCTTGCCAATACGCAGGTAGAATGCTCGCCAGCATTGGCTGCCATGACTCTGGCGCAGCCGTTAAGATACTTTGGTTTAATACCTCTTGGTAACCATCCAATAGTTGACCATACTGACCTAAGGTCATAAGTGAGTTGTCTGCTGCCATCTTGGGCTCCTAGCCACTATAAAACATCCTTGTCATCTTGATATGATGTCACAGCTATCAAAACGTATCTTAACAACTGTTATATCAATAAGTCTTTAGACCTGTTTAAGGTGATAGACCTATAATATTTATTTATTGTATATCATGCTAGTCATAATGATAATTTAAGATATGAGTAACAGATCAAAAATTAGAATGTGTTAAGTATCTATATCAACCAAGCCAATTTTTCGTGCAGAGAGCGCCGTTTGCCACTGCTGATAACGAACCACTTGTTTGTCTAATGGCTCATCATCGGTACGAGCATCAGTCAACCCTGTAGAAACGCTGTTATCACTAAGCAGTTGTACGATAAGCCCATCTTTGGCGTGAGCAGCGATTTGATCGAGTTTGCGTAGCGTACCGCGGTCGGGTAATGCGTTACTATGAATGCCAAGCAAGACTTGCACAGGATGCCCATCTAAGTAATTTTTGAGCCGTGCCATATCATCACGGTCATCAACGATACCAAAATTCTCAACCTCGCTTGATTGTTCAAGACTATGGCTGCTGCCATCAAGCCCTGACTGCCACCATTTGTCCTGATCTGCAGGGTATTCAAGCAGAGCAACTAATTTCTTGCCCGCACTGACCGTCGCCTTTGGTGCGATAGGTGCTGGCGCCTCAGTAAAATCATCAGCATCAACCACATGCCGCTGCCAAAAATTTAGGATTTTTTGATAATAGGGTTGTTTGATATCCAAACGCATTTTTTTGCGGCGGAACATCAATGCACAGAACGCCCATGCTATCGCTCGCGGTACAATGCCGTACATTAGCAAGCTACCAACTAGTAACCCCGCCCATTGCCGTGCAACAGACAGCGGCATGGCTTCGGTGACAAGCCTGCTCTGTGCGATCGCTGTACTGTCTGGCACACCAAATCCCACCATACTAGGTAGCCAGCCTAATACTTGAGTCAAGCTCACAAGCGCTTGATCAGAGAGTAAGGTTGACTCCCAGCTAAAGCTATACTGACGTACAACCAGCAAAAATATAATCGCAAGTAGCATACCGGTCAATGTCGCAAGCCACAACTGATGGCTAAACCGCCCCAAATACCAACGCATACCACTGTGCTGCAACTGCCGCTCATACAGATCGACGGCCGCTTTGGTCACATCATCCTTACCACGTATGAGATAACTTGGACTGACAAAGCTCGCAAACCAACTGGGTGATTGCTGATCTCGATTGACAAGGGTCATGACAAGCCAGCCACCAAGCATAATGGTATGAAAACCAAGTAGACAGACCAACACATAAAAGAAGTTCACAACATTAGACTGCAATAGCGTGAATAACCCCAAAAACCCTGAGATACACCACACCACGCTCATAACGATCATGATGCCCTTTATACGGCCGTCAATCTTACCCAGTACACGTGCAAGCGCCCCGTTGCTGTCTATACGTGACGCCCGTCGATACAGCTTTTGGATAGGCATACCGTCCTCGCCCTGTAGCTTTTCCGTGATTAATAACGGGTCAGTGGCAAAGACGTGCTGATCGGTCTCTAAAGCACGTACCAGCTCGGTCAGTTGGTCTTGGGGTGATAGCATAATGCGATAATATCCGTATGAAGGCGTCGATATAAGAAATGAGAAGCAAAAAATGCGCGTTTTAATCGTTATAGATTATTGTAGCTTATATAGAATAAGGATGACTTGTATTATTTTTATCATAGTAAACGCTTATAAAGTCAGCCAAAATGAATAAATGAAACCCAATCGTGTCAAAAAGCGTATTAAAGAAACCTATCAAAAAAAGGAAGGTGGCATATGAATAACGAAATGAATAATAAAACCTATCTTATCATCGGCGGAACAGGCGGTATTGGTCAGGCCATGGTGCAGCAGCTAATACACACAACGACTGTGAGTCAAACGGACAGTCAATCTCATCAAAGCCATCGCACACAAGTATTTGCTACTTATCATCGCAATGAGCCGAATATTGAAGCAGAAAACCTGCACTGGCTGCCAATGAATGTCAGTGATGAGGACAGCATTAAAAAAGCTGCCGATACCATCAAACAGACGGTCGGTCATGTGGATTGGGTAATCAACTGCGTGGGGTTACTACATACAGAGACAGCGCAGCCAGAAAAGGCCTTGCGACAGATAGAGACGGAGTTCTTTTTGCAAAACATGCAAATCAATGCCCTAGCAAGTTTGCTGATAGCCAAACACATCAAACCGTTGCTTGCCAAGGCTAATCGAAGCGTCAATCATCCTGCCGTTTTTGCTACCGTATCAGCCCGCGTCGGTAGTATCACTGACAATAAGCTAGGCGGTTGGTATAGCTATAGAATGAGCAAGGCGGCGCTCAATATGGGCATGAAAAACCTGAGTATCGAATGGGGCAGATCACTTAAAAATGTGTGTGTGGTCGTTATGCAACCAGGCACCGTAAATACTCAGTTGTCTGCACCATTTCAAGGCAATGTCGCTGAAGGGCATTTATTCTCGCCAGCGTATAGCGCGGAGTGCTTATTGGAAGTGCTCTCAGGTATGACTGCTACCCAGTCAGGCAGTTTTGTCGATTGGGCTGGAGAGTCGATACCTTGGTAGCCGTTAAGCTGACGTTAGCGTACTGTTAAGCCATAAATTTAATACGCTTCAAACAGCGCCATAAACTCATTAACAGGCGTCTGCTCCAGTCTTTCTTGCTCGTCGCATAACTCAACGATATGCTGACAACGACTCTCGATAAATCGAGTGGCCAGACTGGCGCGGAACTTTGCTTCCAGTACAGGGATGCCCTCAGCTCGCCGGCGTTTATGCCCGATAGGATATTCAACAGCCACTTTTTCTGTACTGCTGCCATCGTTAAAAAATACTTGAATGGCGTTGGCAATAGAGCGCTTGCTTGGGTCATGATAGTCTTTTGAATACTGCGCGTTTTCTTCTACAACCATCTTGCTACGTAGCTCATCGATTGACAAATGCTGCTCGTGATAGTCGTCTTCATAGCTCTCTGCCATTAGATCGCCTGTCAGCAGCGGCACAGCCACCATATACTGCAAGCAGTGATCTCGATCTGCTGGATTCGCAAGGGCGCCTTCTTTTGAAATGATTCGAATCGCTGAGTCATGTGTGGTTAGGACAATTCTCTCGATATCGTCAATTCTGCCTTTGATATGTGGGTGCAAAATAACGGCCGCTTCACAAGCAGTTTGCGCATGAAACTCAGCCGGAAAGCTTATTTTAAATAAGATATTTTCCATCACGTAACTACCAAAATCCCGCTGGAATTTAAAGCGACGATCGTCTTCAGGCTTTGTCGCTAGATCCTTATTGGTATGGCTAAATAGCACATCATAGAATCCCCACTGCGGTGCGGTTAATGCGCCAGGAATACCCATTTCACCACGTGCCGTTATATCTACCAGACGTACCGCACGACTGGTTGCATCACCTGCTGCCCATGATTTTCGGCTGCCAGCATTGGGTGCATGCCGATAGGTGCGCAGTGCTTGACCATCGACGATGGCTTGTGAAATCGCTGCCATGATGCGCTCACGGGACAGCTGATATAGCTTGGCGACGACGGCTGTTGATGCCAACTTGACCAAAAATACATGATCGAGCCCCACACGGTTAAATGAGTTTTCGAGTGCCAGTACGCCTTGAATTTCATGCGCCATGATCATGGCTTCAAGCACTGCTCTCATGGTTAATGGTGCTTGTCCTTGGCTGATATTTTTTTGACTAATATAGTCGGCGACTGCCAAGATACCACCCAGATTATCAGAAGGATGGCCCCATTCAGCAGCAAGCCACGTATCGTTATAGTCAAGCCAGCGCACCATGCAGCCAATATCAAAAGCGGCCTTAATGGGGTCTAGTCTATAGGAGGTGCCAGGGACGCGAGCGCCATGCGGCGTTATTTGATCGGGGCAATCAGGCCCCAAGTGCTTGGTGCACTCAGGGAAGCGCAGCGCCAATAGACCGCAGCCAAGCGTGTCCATTAGACAGTGGCGCGCGGTATTCCACGCATCAGTAGGGTTTGGGGATTGCTCGTCTATTGAATAGTTGAGAACGTAATCGGCGATTTTTTGAATTTCATTGTCATATTCTGGACGGACATTACTCTCTACCGTCGCATCGTTTGTATTTGAATTGGCTATATCTACATTGGCTGTATTTGAACGGTTATCTAAGTGATTATTTGACATGGTTAGTTCCTCATCCTGAGTGTGCTACTTCCTTGACTGAGACTGAGCTGATTGGCTCAGCCATCCTTTTAAAGGAGTCATCATTTAAAAGTAGCACACTCAATATGGAACAACCAATTTGAATTATGTTAAGAATTAAGACGTTAGCAACGGTCTAAATCATTAAGTACAACAGACCTAAAACAAACAAAGCGGCCATGATAAACAGCAGGAAACTTAAAACTTTGGTCGTGGTTGACGCATTGTCCGTACTCTCTTTTTTGATTTTGTTTTTCTTAGCAACGTATAGCACCATTTTTACATGCTCGATATTGTCCTCGAGATAATGCTCGCCTTCAGGTACAAAACCTAACGACTCATAAAAACTCAGTAAGTAAACCTGTGCCGAGATGATAATCGGACGCTTTTTACCATACTTTTTGCGGCACTGTGCAATAGCCTGATTCATCATTTGCCGTGCTAGACCATCACCTCTATGCTCTGATAGTACAAGCACTCTACCGATGGCTGGCATCGCGGTGTGGTTGGTCTTAATCGCAGGATCAGCTACTGATAGATTGGATTTTAACTTGTTAAACTCAGGTGGAATGATACGACAATAGCCAACCAATGCTGCGTTTTGATGAGCGATTAGGTGCAAGCAATCAAAATCCACTTCATCCATATCTTGATAGGCACAGTTTTGTTCGACGACAAACACTTGCGAGCGCGCCTTTAGGATATGGTACAGATCAACTGAGGTCAGCTCGTCAAAGGTTTTTAAAGAAAATTCACAAGTCATAGTGGGCTAGCTTCTGGCAATAGGCAGTAAAAGATTGGCATTATAACGATTTAGGCAAGCATTAACCATTCCTAACCGTTTAGGGTCTGGCTGATTTTGTCTAAGTTTAGGCTATCAGACATAGCGCTAAAGATTTCAAAGTATTTGCCGCGTTGGGCATAAAGTACCTCATGTGTACCTGTCTCAACCACTTCGCCATTTTCTATCACCACGAGATCGTCGGCATCGATAATTTGAGCGATATTGTGCGAGACCATAATGACGGTACGGTCTTTTTTGATCAGATCTAGGCTTTTTTTGACCTGCTGACTGGCGATAGCATCTAGACTGGCTGTCGGCTCGTCCAAAAACACAATAGGTGGGTCTTTTAAAAACATCCTTGCCAGCGCGATACGCTGCTGTTGACCACCTGATAGGGATTTGGCAGTACTCTCATAGCCATCAGCTAACCCTATAATCTGCTCGTGGATAGAGGCTTTTTTTGCAGCCACGATGATGTCATCTTCGCTGGCATTCATATCACCATAGCGGATGTTTTCACTAATCGTACCCGAAAAAATATGATTGCTCTGTAGGACTAGGCCGATACGCTGACGCAACTCATGGGTATCACAGTCGGCCAAATCATGCCCGTCTAGGCATATCGTACCAGCGTCTGGGGCATAGAACTTGACCAATAGATTGATAATCGTGCTCTTTCCTGCGCCAGAAAGGCCAACCAACGCGGTGATACGATTGGGCTTGATAGTAAAGCTGACGTTTTTTAGCGCTTGCGTGCCATTAGGATAGGTAAAATCAACGTTTTTAAGCTCGATATGACCTTTGAGGTTTTCGCTACTGATGCCATCGATGTTTTCGACTTGTTTGTCATCTTCTAAAATATCAAAAAAACCTTCGGCATAGGTCAATGCATTATTTATCTGGTCGTAGATGCGGTGTAATTGACGGATAGGGGCGGCGACGTTCTGAAATAGCATGACATGAAACAAAATCATGCCAATGGTCATCTCGCCTTTTAGCACAAAATAAGCGGTGAGAAGGATGATAACCACCACACCAATCTGCTCGATAAAGGTTTTGATGGCATCATAAATAAAGCCAATACTACGAATGCGTAGTTGATTGTCGGTCATTTCTTTTTGAATGGCTAAGTGCTTCTCAGCCTCAATTGACTCACGGACAAAGGATTTCACCACACTGATCGAATTAATTAAAGAGATCACCAAACCGCTTTTGGCTTCTCGAAACCCACGCATCTGCCGACGAAACCCTTGCAAACGCCGTGCTTGCTTTTGGCTGATAAAGAAGTAAATGGGTATGATAATAAGACCGACCATGCCAACCCAAAAATTGGTCGAAAACATAATGATAAGTGCCACAATTGCATTGGCAAATAGCGGTAGCATGTCGATAAAGAAATTTTGCACGAGGCTGGTTAAACTGCTGACCCCATAATCAATACGGGTTTGCAATTTACCACTGTCGTTTTCACTACTGGTATAAAACGCCATCCGATAGGTAAGGATGCGCTCAATGATTTTTTGGGACAAGTCACGTGACAAGTTGATACGAATCTTTTCACCAAAAAAACGCTGACCAAAAGAGATGAATATCGACAGTATCTCTTTAGTTAGCAAGACCGCGCTAATAATACCTAACATACGCAAACCTGCCTGCCATGGCTCGGCAAGCGTAGCAATTTCGGTCAAGGTATCGACGGTATAACGCAGTACAAACGCATTGACCTGAGCCGTAAAGGAGCCTAATACGGTCAGCGCCAAGGTAGCGATAATAAGCAAGCGATAAGGTTTAGCAAATACCGCCAGTTTTTTTAGAATATCCCACAGCAGTGCCCGCCGTTCTTTTTTTTCGACGGGAGGCTTTTTGTCCAACTGTACGCGGCGTGGCTGGGGAGATGTTGGCATAAAACTCTATCGCAAATTAAGATAAGCCATGGCTACGCTTAAAATGCATCCGCTGGCACAAAAATTTCACCAACCATGATACGCCTTGCTGAGCGACTCATCGACACTTTTTTGGCTTGCCAGCGCCCATCGACCAGTTCGGTTTTTCCGCCAACGAGCAATGTACCTGATGGATGGCCAAAACGCACCTCTGTCAGCTCACCAGCGCCTGCTGCTTGATTGACGAGCGTGCCTTGTGTGGTTGCTGCGGCGGCAATAGCGACTGCTGCTGTACCCATCATAGCGTGATGCAATTGACCCATACTCATGGCACGTACCACTAAATCAATCTCACTTGCATTAACCGACTTACCACTAGAGGCGATATAGCTCTGTGCTGCGCCAACCCAAGCAATTTTAGGAATGTGTTGACTGGTCTGTGCCTCGCTTACGTCTTTAAATAGTCCCATCGCAACGCCGCCTGTAGCACGGATTTTCTCAAGCTTGGTAAGTAGCTCGCTGTCACTATTAATGTCGCCTTGTAATTCAGTACCCGTAAAGCCTAAATCTTCAGCTTTCATAAAGATGGTTGGGATACCCGCAGTAATGAAGGTCGCTTTGATGCTATCAGCGTTTAGACCGCAGCCTGACACATCGAATTCATCGACTAAGTTACCAGTAGGGAACATGTCGCTAGTAGCATCTACAGGGTCAATAAACTCAATTTTGACTTCAGCGGCTGGGAAGGTGACACCGTCTAATTCAAAATCGCCCGTCTCTTGAACCTGTACTTTGTTATTTGCGTCTTTATAGATGGGAACATGAGCAATAATCGTTTTACCGATATTTTCTTGCCAAATGCGTACTTCACAAATACTGCTTTCAGCATTTTCGTCGATACTATTAGCAATTTTGTCAGCATCGACCAGGCCCATATTAATGGCGCAAGCACCAACCGCTGCGGTTAAGTTGCCACAGTTACCCGCCCAATCAATCATAGGCTTAGCGATATTGACTTGTCCAAAAAGATAATTTACATCGTGATCTGATTTATCAGAGGCCGATAGAATAACCGTTTTTGACGTACTAGAGCTACCATTACCTAAGCCATCGATTTGCTTGCCATAAGGATCTGGGCTGCCGATGACACGTAACAAAAATTTATCACGTGATTCACCAGCGACTTGGCAACGCTCAGGTAAGTCAGATAATTTAAAGAACGTACCTTTTGAGGTACCACCGCGCATATAGGTAGCAGGAACGGATATTTGCGGGGTGAAAGAAGGTTTTGATTTAGAATTGGTTTGGGCCACTGTATTAAGTCCTTTTTATATTGTTATAAGAGTAGGTATGGTGCCATCAGTAAGCATAAACGCCTAAGAACGCTCGTTAATAATGATAGCGACAAGAGATAATCGTCAGATAGTTATCATCGACGGCATATACCAACCGATTGGCGTCATCGATGCGTCTTGACCAAAATCCGGATAGGTTTTCTTTTAGGGGTTCAGGTTTGCCAATGCCTTCAAACGGATTACGCTTACATTCGGTGATGAGTTTGTTAATACGTTTGAGTGTTTTTTTGTCTTGCGTTTGCCAGTACAGGTAGTCTTTCCATGCAGCGTCTGTCCATGCTAGTTGTTCACTCATTGTTAGACCCTTTGCATTGATTAAAGCCTTTGAGTTCAAGCACTTTCAATATCGCCATCCGTATGCTCATTATTATTGCTGCTACCATCACCTTTATCACTATTTTCTACCGTATCAATTAGCTCACGCGTAACAGTCTTGCCAGCTTTATATTGGGCAATAGAGTCCGCTAAGTGCGCTGCATTGGCAGGAGATTTTAGCAGATAGACGGTTTCCATCAGGCTGTTGTAATAATCAAGCGACATCACAACGGCATCATCAGCGTCACGGCGGGTTACGATAGTGGCGTTGGCATCATCATTTACCGTGTCTAGGACGGACTTTAAGTGCTTTCTGGCTTCTGAAAAACTAACGACTCTCATGGCTTACTCCTTTCATGATATTTTGCATAACTTGTACAATATATAGTACATATTACGTCATTGGTTAAGTAAACTCAATATTTACCTACTATCTAGTACTTAGGAGTAAGTAACAAAACTCAGTGTATAGAACGCAAAAGCAAATAAAAGCCGATGTCATATAAAGTTATACAACATCGGCGATCTTTATACTTTACTGCTTATCACGCTAAAACTTACAGGATAGCCTTAGACGATATCAAGCGTACCTTCGATAAACTCTTTAGCAAAGCGTTGTAGCATACCGCCAGCATTGTACATTTTAACCTCATCAGCCGTATCTAAGCGGCAGATAATCGGCGTCTCAGTGGTACTACCATCGGCACGATGGATCACTAAAGTCATCAACCCGCCAGCCGAGACTTCGCCTGTGACATCAAAGGTTTCCGTACCATCGATATTTAGCGTATGGCGAGTCGTGCCTTCTTCAAACTGTAAAGGCAGCGCGCCCATACCAACTAAGTTTTGACGATGAATACGCTCAAAGTCCTCGGCGACGACGGCTTCTACGCCAGCGAGACGCACACCTTTGGCAGCCCAATCTCGGCTTGAGCCTTGACCATAGCCATCACCTGCGATGATGATAAGCGGCTGCTCACGGTTCATGTAGGTTTCAATCGCTTCCCACATGCGCATGACTTGACCTTCTGGTTCGAGGCGCGCCAGTGAGCCTTGGACAACTTCGCCATCTTCATCGCGTACCATTTCGTTCAATAGTTTAGGGTTGGCAAAGGTGGCGCGTTGCGCGGTTAAATGGTCGCCGCGATGGGTTGCGTATGAGTTATAGTCCTCAGCAGGCAAGCCCATAGTATCGAGATACTCGCCAGCTGCTGATGAGCCAAGAATGGCGTTTGATGGTGACATATGGTCGGTTGTGATGTTATCACCAAGGACTGCAAGCGGACGTAAGCCTGTCAGTTTATTTTTCTTGGCCATTTTTCCTTCCCAATACGGCGGACGGCGAATATAGGTCGTCATTTCACGCCAGTCATACAATGGGCTTAGTGCCTTACCTGTGTCTTTTTTGGCTTCATCAAACATTGGGATATATACCGCATTGAATTGCTCAGGCTTAACAGCCGCCGCAACAATGGCATCCACTTCTTCATCATCAAACCAGATGTCTTTTAGATAGACGTCATTGCCGTCTTGGTCTTTACCCAATGAGTCTTTTTCGATATCAAAGCGGATGTTACCAGCGATGGCATAGGCGATAACCAATGGCGGCGATGCCAAAAATGCTTGCTTGGCATACGGATGGATACGGCCGTCGAAGTTACGGTTACCAGATAGAACTGCTGTGGTAAATAAATCATTATCGATGATTTCTTTTTCGATATCAGGGTCGAGCGCACCGCTCATGCCATTACACGTGGTACAAGCGAAGCCGACCACATCAAAGCCAATTTCTTGCAACTCTGGCATCAGCCCTGCTTCTTCTAGGTACATCTTGACCGTTTTTGAGCCAGGTGCGAGTGACGACTTTACCCAAGGTTTTCGTAATAAGCCTTTGGCGTTCGCATTACGAGCGACAAGGCCTGCGGCTACCATGTTGCGTGGGTTTGAAGTATTAGTACAGCTGGTAATAGCAGCGATAATAACCGCGCCATCTGGCATCAAACCGTCTTTTGGTTCAGGCAATTTTTCGTCAGCGCCATGAGCGATACCTTTGGCAACCAAGTCAGTAGTTGATACACGGGCATGTGGACGCGACGGACCTGCCATATTACGTACGACTGATGACAAATCAAACTCAAGAACACGTGCGTATTCGGCTTTTTCCATACCATCAGCCCATAGGCCCGTTTGCTTGGCGTATTGCTCAACCAATTTAATCTGTTCCTCAGAACGACCAGTCAAACGCAGATAATCAGTGGTTTGCTCATCGATATAGAACATCGCGGCAGTGGCGCCATATTCAGGCGTCATATTGGAGATAGAAGCACGATCACCGACACTTAGCTGGCGTGCACCGTCACCAAAGAATTCAATATAGGTAGAGACCACGCCTGCGTCGCGTAAGAACTCAGTCATCGCCAGTACGAGATCCGTACCAGTGATGCCTTTTTGTAATTTTCCCGTTAATTTGACACCCACATAATCAGGCAGGCGCATATAGGATGGGTTACCCAGCATGACGCTTTCGGCTTCTAGACCGCCAACACCGATCGAGATTACACCTAGTGCATCGACCATCGGCGTGTGGCTATCAGTACCAACTAAGGTGTCGGCAAAAGCGACTTCTTCACCCGCTTTATTATGCACGACCTGTACGACAGGTGACATTTTTTCTAGGTTAATCTGGTGCATAATGCCATTACCAGGCGGTACGACATTCACATTGTCAAAGGCATATTGGCACCAGTTAATAAAGTGAAAGCGGTCATCGTTGCGGCGCTCTTCAATCGCACGGTTTTTCTCAAATGCGTCATCTTCGAAGCCTGCGTGCTCAACGGCCAATGAATGGTCAACGATAAGCTGAGTTGGCACGATAGGGTTTACCTTAGACGGATCGCCGCCTTGTTCAGCGATGGCATCACGCAAACCTGCCAAATCAACAAACGCGGTCTGACCTAAGATGTCATGACATACCACGCGGGCAGGGTACCAAGGAAAGTCTAGGTCTTGCTTGCCTTCGATATGCTGCTTTAGCGCATCGGTTAACTCTTCTGGTGGGCAACGGCGTACTAGGTTTTCACACAATACTTTTGAGCAAAATGGTAGCTTGTCGTACGCGCCAGCTTCGATACTCTCGACGGCCTCGCGGGTGTCAAAGTAATAAAGGTCAGTACCGGGAAGTGGCTTTTTGAATTGTTCGTTCATTGGTTGTACTAGGGCGTTGTCCATAAGTCACCTTTGGCTGTTGGCTAATTATAATAAGTAGTTAAGCGTTGATACTGGGTAAAAATTCATTCCTTTAGCAAAATCATCGTTCGTTATCATAGGCTTTGCTAAAGAAGCGATATCGAAAATTAAAAGGGCGTGGTCTATAAAAAAGATAGCGTATGACGATTAAACCTGCAGAGATCATAGCAAGGCTCAATCATCATACCTGTATCAGCTAACACTGCCGCTAGCTGATAAGATTATTTAGCACAAATCATCTTAATAATTGCTAAATAACAGCCGTTTAACGAGCACTCATATCTGGTACAGGACGCAGCTCTTCACCAGTATATTCCGCACTTGGACGAATGATACGGTTGTTAGCACGTTGCTCAAACACGTGAGCGGCCCAACCAGTCAATCGTGAACAGACAAAGATAGGGGTGAATAGCTTGGTTGGAATACCCATGAAGTGATAGGCTGATGCATGGAAAAAGTCAGCATTACAGAACAGTTTCTTCTCGCGCCACATGACCTCTTCACAGCGTACTGATACTGGATACAGCACTTCGTCACCAACATCCGCTGCCAGCTTTTCAGCCCAACCTTTAATCACGACATTGCGTGGATCTGACTCGCTATAGATTGCATGACCAAAGCCCATGATTTTGTCTTTGCGTGCCAGCATAGCCATCATTTCTGTCTCGGCTTCATCCGCTGAACCAAAGCCTTCAATCATATCCATCGCGGCCTCATTAGCACCGCCATGCAAGTGACCACGTAATGAGCCAATCGCGCCTGTGATACAAGAATGAATGTCAGATAAAGTAGAAGCACAAACGCGAGCGGTAAAGGTTGAAGCGTTAAACTCATGCTCTGCGTACAAGATAAGAGACACGTTCATCACTTTTGTATGTAGCTCGTTTGGTTTCTCACCTTTTAGCAGATGCAAAAAGTGGCCGCCGATGGTGGCGTCATCTGTATCGGTCTCGATACGCACATTGTCGTGGGTAAAGCGGTACCAGTAGTTGATAATCGATGGGAAGGCAGCCAGCATACGGTCAGTTTGATCGTTTTGCTGAGCAAAATCAGTTTCGGTCTCAAGGTTACCGAGCATAGAGCAGCCCGTACGTAGCACATCCATTGGATGCGCATCGCTTGGGATACGTTCAAGCACGTCTTTTAACGCTTGTGGTAGGCTACGCAAGCTTTTGAGCTTAGTTTGATAAGCATCAAGCTCGCTTTGAGTAGGCAAATTGCCGTATAACAGCAAATAAGCCACTTCTTCAAAAATACATTTATCTGCCAGCTCTGATACATCATAACCGCGATAGGTCAGACCAGAGCCTGATTTGCCAACGGTAGATAGAGAGGTTTTACCAGCGACTTGTCCACGTAGACCTGCGCCTGAAAGTTCTTTTTGTGCTGCCATGTTTACATTCCTTTTGTTGGTAGCTTGTTTGAGTGAAAACGATGTTTCTGATAATAAATTTCTTGGTTAATGACTATAGCGCCAGTTTAGCGTTATGCAGGCTGTTCAGGCTGTGGACCGTCTAAATCGACCTTACAGCGCTCAAATTCAGCTTCAATAGGGCCATTTAAGACTTCCATTGCGCTGCCTTCGCCTTCTGCATTGTTGATCTTCATATATTTGGCACCCAGTGGTGACTCCATAAATGTCTGAATCTCAGTCATTTCTTCTGGGGTAGGGTCAGCCATTGGCGTTGCTACTTCTTCGCCATTCATGACGCGCAATTGCTCATTGCCAAAAGCAAGCAGTTTTTTACCTACATCCGACATATAAAAGTCATCTAATTCTTTTAACTCCGCATCGGTAAACTGACTCTTATAAAAACGATCGACTTCCGCTTTACCCAAGTCTTTGTCACGTGATTCAAGGCAGCTGACTTGCTCTTCACTGAGCGCACCACTATTGATAATTGGTGCAAACAATAGGCCGTTGACGGTATCTAGCGTAATCGTCGTCATAATCAAGTCGTTTTGAGCATTAGTCTCTGAAGGTGCAGCTTCGCTTTCGCTAACCACAGTTTCGCTCGTATCACTGGCAGTATCGTCAACGGTTTCTGGTGTTTTATCACAGCCCGTCATGAATAACAGCGCCGCTAGCGTGCTACTAAGTAGTGAGGATTTGACAACCGTATGAGCAGTAAAAAATGGCATAAATAACCTAAAGATAAATAAAGACGGATTTTGAAACGATAAAGCACACAGAGATGGTTTATCGTTTCGGCGTTGCTACTTGGCAATTATTAGTTATTAGCTACTTATTATCAGCAAATAGCTTGTCTAGTGTCTGCTCAAACTCATGATAGTTCAAGAAATCATAGAGCTCCATGCGAGTCTGCATGGTATCGACGACTTTGTCTTGTGTGCCATCATCTAATAAGTGCTGATAAACGTTCAATGCCGCTTTGTTCATAGCGCGGAAAGCGGATAGTGGATATAGCACCATCTCGACACCCACACTATACAACTGATCGGTGGTATATAGATCTGTCTGACCAAACTCTGTCATGTTTGCTAGTACCGGAATATCCAACACATCAGTGAACTTACGATACATCTCGATATCAGTTAGCGCTTCTGCAAAGATCATGTCTGCGCCAGCTTCTTGGAAGGCAACGGCACGTTCAACAGCAGCGTCCAAACCTTCTACTGATAGGGCGTCTGTACGAGCCATCACCACAAAGTCAGGGTCAGTCTTGGCATCTAGTGCTGCTTTTAGACGATCAACCATCTCTGAGATACTAACGATTTCTTTGTTAGGGCGATGACCACAACGTTTTTGTGCCACTTGGTCTTCGATATGTACTGCCGCAACACCTGCTTTTTCCATCTTTCTGATGGTTTGAGCGATGTTGAACGCGCCACCAAAGCCAGTATCGATATCAACCAATAATGGTGTATCAACGGCATCGGTGATACGGCGAGCATCTTCTAGTACGTTATCAAGGCTGGTCATACCTAGATCAGGCAAGCCAAATGACGCATTGGCCACGCCAGCACCCGAGAGATACAACGCTTGGTGACCAACTTGGGTCGCCATCATCGCTGTATAGGCATTGATAGCGCCTGCAATCTGTAATGGCTGGTTGTTATCATTTTTTTGAGTGAGGGCACTGCGAAAGCGCGCGCCTGCTGAAGATGAAGTCATATGATTGTCCTTACATGGAGGGAAAATATTCTAATTGTTGTAGCTGATTATACTCAATTATTCATGTCTGAAAAGTTTGAGTTCTCAATTAATATTTAATTTAAATAATAATTGTATGTAGTATTTTTAATAGTATTCATAATTTAAATAGCATTATGCATTTATTGGTAATTTCCTATGATAAGTATTCATATTGCTTAAAATTACAGCTTTTAGAATCGTCTATTTTTTACATTTAGTTACAATTACTAAGTTTGCTACTTCATGATTACTGTTTTATTAATTTAACGACAATCATCAAAAAGCCCCAACAGCTAGGCTATTAGGGCTTATGTTTCACTTAAATAAGAGTGTTAAGTGCTGAGTTTTAAATTAAGCAAAAGCTTAAGCAAATAAACCTGCCATATTGGCCAAGAACAATAACGCGAAACCTGCTAAGAATATCAAGCCTGCGATAGACAGGGCGTTCATACCTGCTGACAGTTTCTTATGCTTTTTAACCAATGAGTAGTTTAACCAACCAAAAATAGGCGCAGAGACGAACGCTGATATCATGGCAAATTTAAGCATAGCGCCTAGTTGACCTGTGAAGAAAGTGATAATTACTAGACCACCACCGATGGCATAGGTCGTCCAAAAAGCGATTTGCTTTTTATTGATTTCGCTTTCACCTTTTAGCAGGCGCCAGCATTCAGCATTAGCACGTCCATAGCCATCAGCACAGGTGATGGTCGTGCCAAACATACACATAAAGGCGACGAAAGCGACCAGCAATCTCGACCATTCACCAATGGTTGCGGTATACATATTGATTAACTGGTTGATATAAGCACCGCCGACCAATTCAATCTCTTGTCCTGATCCGTACTGGACAAACACACCTAACGATAAGAAGAACAACGCCAATATCGCTGAAACTGCATAGCCAACGTTAAAATCTAACAAGCCTTGGCTATGCGTGGTGTGATCTGCTTTGACTTTGGCAGAGGTCCACATAGAGGTAATCGCTGCAAACTCTAGCGGTGCTGGCATCCAGCCCATGAGTGCTACGATGAAGCCCAACGTGGCTAAATTCCAAGGAGAGGCCGCCACAAAATCTACTGCCATAACGGTTGGCTTGCCAGCAGCAATGATAACTGCAGCAACGGTTGCCGTGGTAAGCGCAATCATAATCCACTTAGTCACACCATCGAGCAACTTGTAATGCCCTGCAATCAAAAAGAACCAAGAGACTGCGACGATAATGAGAGATAACGCCATTGTCGACAGACCAAGTGAGGCTGGCAACATAAAGCCCAAAATTACGGCAGCAATAAGTGAAACCGCACCCGTACTAATAACCGCTGACAAGATAGAAAGAATAAAATATACCCAAAGATATACCTTTGAGCGTTTGGCATAGCCTGCAATCAAACTCTCGCCAGTATCGTAGACGTAGTCAGTTGCGAAGCGAAAAAACGGATACTTAAACACGTTGGCCAATACAATCATAATGGCCAGTTGCCAGCCATAGATAGCACCGGCCTGTGTTGACGAAATCAAATGCGAACCACCAATGGCAGCAGTTGCCATCAAAATGCCTGGGCCAAAGATGCGCCAGCTAAAGCCCTCTTGTTGCGAGGCAATGCTATCGTCAGGGGCACTTGGGTTGTTGAGTTGTTGTGTGGACATGAATACCTCGAAATGGTTAAAACAGCAAATTATCACTTACCTGTGTCAGCTTGCCAATGATCATGAAAGAACGTCCTATAAATCGTCTAAATATAAAACGATTTACATCGTATCGACTTTATCACACCAACACTGTCTAGGAGAATGATTATTCTAGTTATTATTACTATTTGTTTGCATTGCTATTCTTGTTAGTTAGCATACTTATAAAATAATATCAATATTTAAAATGAATTATTTTTGGCGGTTCTTTATAACACAATATTCATCGGATATCTGCCCATTTAGGCCTGTGACACAAAATTTTGCTGCCGATAAGTGATGCCGCGCTGTTCGTAGACGTGATAAATGGCTGTGAGCAAGTCAGGTATTTTTGGGTGTACAAAGTCTTTGAGGGTGTGTAAATAAATAGGGGAGGTGACATTTTCATGAACCAAACGTTGGTAGCTGATCTGTTCCGTACGTACGGTTTGCAAGCTGGCAGGCACCAATGTAATGCCTTCGCCTGCCGCGACCAGCCCCAATGCTACCTGCAAATCGCTGACTGTCGTGGTCATAAAAGGTGAGATGCCATACTGGGCAAAAAGATGTAGTAAAGGCTCAGTAATAGGCTCGCTAGCGCTAGATGATGCTTCATGAGTAGCAGCACGGTTGACTCTATCTGTAGATAACTTGTCGCTCGATTGGGTTCCTGTCTCTGTCGTCACCGTGGACGATACTGGCAAATGTGTTTGATGGTATAAAATTAAGCGATTGTTCGCTAGATCTATCAAGCGCTGCTTACGTACATTGGCAAGCGGGTGTGATTTTGGCAATGCCACCACATAGCGTTCATGACGTAGCAGAATCTGCTGAATCCATGGATCTTGATGGGCAAATCGGCCAAAGCCAATATCAATCTCACCAGACTTGAGGGCATCCATTTGTTGATATGAGCTAATGTCTTTTAAATTAACGTCGATATCAGGGCTGAACTGTTTAAGCGTGGCAATGATTTCAGGCAACAGGCCATATAGTACTGAGGGCACAAAACCTATATTTAAAACGCTGCTGGGTGCTGATAGACGCTGAGTCATACTAGTCACAGTATCAATCTCGGTCAGTATCGTGCTTATTTTATCGTAGAAAAAACTGCCCGCTTCAGTCAGATGTAGTGGTCTGTGGTAGCGATCAATAAGCACCACGCCCATGTCAGTCTCTAACTGTTTTAGCAAGCGACTCAGACTCGGCTGTGACAGTCCTGTCTTGGTGGCGGCAGCGCTAAAGCTACGTAAGTCGGCAACCGCGATAAACGCATTAAGCTGTTTTAAATCCATACTATTGAGCCTGTCATAGTCTATGCTATCTCTACATAGATCAGTTCTTAAGGTTGGTTTATCATATTATTTAGAATAGTTCTTATCAATATTAGCGCTATCCCATAAATTGTGCTTGAAGATAATAGGTCGAGCAACTATATTGTTGGCTAATAACACTGTTACACTATAGTAAGAAAATTCATTCTAGCAATCATTTAACACCAGTAGAGAAAACTGGTTTGGTATTATTCTATGAGCGACGAAAAAGAAGACGCTGGCACCGATTTTGATGGAAAATTGGCTAGAATTATTGACCAAAAGTCGCGTAAGCGTAATAACAATGATATCTAT
Organism: Psychrobacter sp. JCM 18900; assembly: GCF_904846625.1. Classification (GTDB taxonomy): domain Bacteria; phylum Pseudomonadota; class Gammaproteobacteria; order Pseudomonadales; family Moraxellaceae; genus Psychrobacter. The sequence continues at coordinate 96,412 of NZ_CAJHBL010000005.1, read as the reverse complement.
GAACGCTTTATTAATCGAGTCCATGGTTCTGAAGAGAACGATCAGGCTGCGTTTGAAACACTAGAAAGTGCAAAGAACCTTGCCGCTTTCGAACCCTTGAGCACAGAAGAGTTGCAGCTGTTTGAAGATCAAAGCAGTGAACAAGAATTATTGCTAGAAACAGAAGATGCTACAGCAGAAAACATTCCCTCTAAAGCCTCAAATACAAGTACATTATTTGAAAATGTATCTGAAAATCATGTGCTGAATATCGCTAATGATAGCGACAGTATTAGTATCGATGTCAATGATGTCAGTTCAGATACAGAAGCCTCAGAGTATATAGAACGCAACAATATAGATAGTAGCAATCAAGCAGAGTCACCCTCTACGATTGACCATAGTGAATCTATCATAAATCAGGTATCGGATGATTCTTTAAACATCGAGAATGTGTCTGAATCAGTTATCGAAGAGCCAGTCATAGACAATAAAGTGATCAAAAGCAAGAAATCTCTCATGATGGCTATGGTAATTGGTTCAGTAGTATTGGTTGCTATTGCATTAATGCTTGTATTTTCAGGAGTCTTATCTACTTCTGCGGTTGATAGTATAGACAACAGCACTGATAGTAATGTAGAGACAGACAGTACACCAACTGTTAGTGCTAAGCCAGAACTGTCTACTGATAGTCAAACAGCTACAGATGACGTTGACCCTGTAAGTACGCAACCAGCCACTACTCAGCAAGATACTTTGGACAACAATAGACAGGACCTGCCAGCTGCTAATGAATCAGAGTCAACTTCTGAAGATCCTACACCAGAAATTGATGCCACTGTTATAGCTACTGAGGAAGCTGCCATAACTTATGAGGACTTTAGACAAGAGTCACAGACTACCTTATACCGCGAAACCAATGATTAAAGGATTTACGTTTTATACCATTTCAGACGGTTAGATAACCGTCTATCAATTTATTCGAGCGCTCGTACCAGAAACTGTTGCAACACAATATAAAATTCGTATCATTATGTAAAAGGCATGGTTCTGTGCCATTGATGATATGAATTATATGGTACGTAACTATGAACGACTCAGAAAACGTGAATAATGATATCGAGCCAAAAAGCATCAGACCCCGTAGTCTTGTTCTTGCTATTATCAGTGTCATCTGTATTGTTCTGATATCTGCCTTCTATATGTCTAACCGTATCTCTTCCACGCTATCTCAAGCGTCGACGACTAATAAGGGTTTAACAGTCAGCAATATTACTAAAGAAGCTAATGCTAATCAGACTGTACAACAGCATTCGGATAGCCAAAATCAACCTAGCAGACCTATAGTTATTGACGGTCATGAAGATGACACCGCCATTAGCTATCATGACTTCAAGCAAGAAGCGCAAAATGTGCTATTTCGTGAGGAAGAAAAGATCATACAAGCTAAGTACAGTACACATAGTATGACGCCTGCTGTCAGCGCTGCAGACTTTAAGATAGAAGCACATAAAACCTTATATCGTGAATCCAGTTATTAGAGCTGCTATTAGCGCTATAAGATTATAATGATAACTATAAGTCAGTAAGTGAATAACCTTAAGCTCCATTACTCTTCTCTAAACATGAGAGAAGAGGAATGGGGCTTTTTTGTGGGCTCAGTGCTCCATGCTTTAGCATGGTTTTATTTGTGAAAGGTCGTAAAGCTGCTTGATAGAACGTTTATACTTTCCATGAGGGAACATGAAGGAAGCAGATTAGAGTCATCAACAGACACCGAGGCCAAGCACTTATGCTCTTGCTCTTTATATTACAATCACAATCACAGCATCAGTTAGCTTTCAGGTCGTGTTAAGCCAGTTGCTTTTTAAGCGTTCTTAAACGGCTCTTAAATTCTGAGCGGTCAACATAACAGCCTTTGAGACGACGCTCACCGACGTTTTCATCAAATGCGTTACGCCCATGCAGGACTCGGCGGTTATCAAAAACTACCATTTGACCCGCTGCTAGTTTTAACTCAATCTTATAGCGAGCGTCTTTTAGTCGAGCCATCAGCTCTCGATAAGCAAGGTAGTAGTCGTACATAACGTCACTTGGCAAATCAAAAACATCTGCAAGATGCGCGTTGTATTTGATTTCCACAATATTGCCAAAGTTGTCTAAATTGATGACGGGATGGTGCTCACGGATATCATGGGCAGTGTCATGAAAACGAAAGGGGATGGCATATTCTGCAAGCAAGCGAAAATACTCAGGCTGCTCTTCTCGTAACGCTTCTAACACCTTTAGCCCGTCTACAAAAGTAGATTCGCCACCTATGCTTTCATTACTCAAAAAATGCAAAAATTGATAGCCTGGAGGCAGTTCCTGATTTGGCAAGTCGGTATGCAACGGTAATGATAGCGAGGTATAAGCTAAATTAATCGGCGACTTTTCTGATATCACATCGAAGGTCATGCCAAAATTGGTCTGCCGCAGGTAATCGACTCGCATGGCTGTCTGCACACCTGCATCAGCGTCATCTGGCATATTATCAATAATGGTAAGCCCATATTTATCCAGCGCACTCATCCACTCATATAAAGCGCTGTCACTGGTCATGATGCTCTGTTGGTCATACATCGGAATGTGGTCAATAAACGTGCCATCCCAGCTTTCATAAGGACTGCTATGGTCCTTGGCCAATGCACTAGAATACCCAAACTCACGTAACCAGCTTTGTTCAAAATGGCTAATATGTGCTTGTTCTGACCATTCAATCGTTAGCGCTGTCTCATCAAAAGAGACGGATAGCGGATGGATATCTTTTGAGACACTCAGCAAATAAAAGCTACGCTCGCCAGTGTGCGGATGAAAAGCCGATGGGCAGTTATCACGCAGCCAGATATAGTGATACGTACTGTCGATACCATCATTCCAGCGTATTTGAATGGCGTGATCAATGAGCGCAACGGATTCTATTTGATAGTCAGTTGCTACGGCGATGTCTAGAGATGATGCTGATTGAGGCGTTTCCATTGGAGCAGACCCTACATATACATGAAGTAAAAATATATTTTACGGTATCTTGTTCGGATCGGTTATTCAAACAATGAATTACGAATCACCTAATAGGCAATATCAATCAACGTAGTACTAAACTGCGATTGATATCTGGTGAGATATTTTTGAAGGGTTTTGAATAATATTAAGGCTTCGCGAACGAAGCCTTAATATCTGCGACAATTGGTATAAGCTTTTTATTTATCCAAAAGCTACTTATCGAAAAGCTACCTTAACCAGTATTTCGTAACCCTGCAGCTAGCGCATTGATACTACGGATTAATGGATCTTCTACATTCAGGTTGCCATGTGCCGAATCGTTCGGGGTGTCCTGTTGTCTGGCACGCTTTAACAGCTCAATCTGGATATAGTTAATAGGATCTAGATAAGCGTCTCGCCACTGCAAGGATGAAGCAAGATTCTGCTGATTGGACAATAAAGAATCTTGCTCAAGCAGAGAGTTGAGACCCGAATTGGTCAGCGTGTGTTCATCAGTGACCGCTGTCATGATTTTTTCGCGTAACGGCTCATCATCACACAGTTGGCTATAGGCCTCGGCAATATTCATATTGGCTTTGGTAAAAGCCATTTCGATATTGCTGATAAATACGCTAAAGAAAGGCCAATGCTGATTCATCTCTTTCATCAATGCTTCGTCTTTTTTGACGCTATCCAGTGCACTACCGACGCCATACCAAGCAGGTAGGGTAAAGCGTGCCAATGACCAGCCAAATACCCAAGGAATCGCTCGCAAGGTGGTTTTACTTGGTAGGCCTTTTTTGCGATGGGCAGGACGTGAGCCAATGTTTAATAACGAGATTTCTTGTACTGGGGTCACCTCGGAATAGAATTTATAAAACCCTTCGGTATGATCGGTCAGCTCGCGATAGCGTTGTTCACCTGCGTCTGCTAAGCGTGCAAACAGCGCTTCATACTCTGGCAACTCAGTCGGTTGTACCACAAACCTTGTTGAGCAGGCTTTGAGTGTACCTGTAATAGCCATGGTCAGCTCAAACACGGCTGTATCCGTATTGGCATACTTGGCATAGAGCACTTCGCCTTGCTCAGTCACTTTAATCTGACCATGTAGCGTGCCTGCCGGCTGTGCAGCAATGGCTTTGTGCGTTGATCCACCACCACGGCTCACTGAGCCACCACGACCATGGAACAAGCGCGTTTTTATGCCATATTGCTCAGCAATGTTATTAATGGTTTGCTGTGCGCTATAAAGCTGCCATGCTGACGTGATAATACCGCCGTCTTTTGATGAGTCTGAATAACCCAGCATAATCTCTTGCGTGTTGTCCGTGTTTTGTAGCAGTCCACGATACAGTGGATTGTCTAACACGGCAGGTAAAATCTGATCAATATTTTTGAGATCTTCGATGGTCTCAAACAACGGCGCAACTGGCAAATCAGCAGACAACTGGCCTTCGTCATCGATTCTGCATAAGCCTGCAAACCGCATGAGCAGCAATACTTCTAGTAGCTGGCTAGCATTATTGGTCATCGAGATCACATAGCTACCAAAAGTAGCCTGTCCCACCAGTTTGCGTAGAGTAGCGACCGAATTCATCAGTGACAATTGCTCACGCGTTTTGTTTGTCAGGTTATCAGTATAGATAAGCGGCGTGCCTGGTTTTTCTAGCAAGCGCGTCAACCACTCTTGACGTTCGGTTTCGCTTAGCGTCTGATAATCAGGCAGGTTGGAGGCACTAGCAAAGATATCTGCGATCACTTCACCATGGTATGACGACTCTTGACGGATATCGAGCGCTGCCAAATGAAAGCCGCAAGTTTTGACCAAACGAATGACATCTAGTAGTAATCCTTCTGCGTGTGCCGTATCGTGTGTATTGACACTTTGACGGATAATGCGCAGGTCTTCTAGTAATTCTTCTGGATTAGCATAGGCATCTTTTTCAGCTTCGATATCCGTGCCTTTGCTCTGGATGCGGCGATTGGTGGCTTTGACTTTAGTCAGAATGATAGAGAGCAGGCGACGATATGGCTCATTGCCATAGTCATCGAGGTTATAGTCAAACACACGCTGATCGAGCTCATCATAACTTTTGATTTTGGCATATACGTCAGGTGAAACGGTGACAATAGTGTCACTATGAATCAGCTGGCGGCGCAGTTTTTTGAGTAGCACTTGATAGTGACGCAGCACGGTATCAGCATGCATCAATACGGCAAGTTCTGTGGTCTCAAAAGTCACAAAAGGATTGCCATCTCTATCACCACCAATCCATGACCCAAAGCTCATAAACGCAGGCAGTGGATAGTCTGTGAGCTCTGGATAGATGTCGACAATGGCTTTTTTGATATTACGATACACTTTAGGAATGGCATTGAACAAACTGGCATTAAAGTAATGCAGGCCATTGTTAATCTCATCATATACCAACGGCTTACGGGTGCGCACTTCGTCAGACGACCATAATAGATCAATCGTTTGCGCAGTTTGTTCTTTAGCTTGCTCGTAGGCGAAGCTGTTTTCAGACACGTTATTTAAAGCATCACTATGTGTGAATAGACTTTGTAAGATATTCATCGTAGTACGGCGACGCGCTTCGGTAGGATGCGCCGTAAATACAGGTGTAAACTTTAGCTGATCAATCAGCTCTTGCATTTGGGCAGGTTCAATATTGCGCTCGCGGCATTCAAGTAAGGTACGACGAAATGATCCTTCCCAGCTTTGCTCAGACTGCATACGCAGCTCATGACGCTGCTCACGCAAGTAATTCTCTTCGCTTAGATTGGCTAGGAAAAAATAGATAGAAAAGCCGCGTATGACGTTTTTTAAGGTTTGATTGTCCAAAGAAGCAATAAAATCGATAAGCTGCTGTTTATGTGCCTCATTCGGCTCACGACGCTGTTGAATAAAGCCTTTGCGCAGCGTCTCAATCGTATCTAACGTCTGCTCACCAGATTGGCGAGAAATAGCATCACCTAATAATGAACCCAACAAGCTGGTGCGTCTACGTAGTACGTTGTTATCTAGTGTCATCTTCAACCTTCCTATCAAATGAGTGGATACAATACTATGGTTATCTTATACGTAATATCCTTATGGTTTTTTGCAATTTAACATAAATAGGTGAGGCCTGCTTGATGTTGATAGCAACTTTTTTACTAGTAGATATTAGCAGACCTCTAATGCACTATTATTAAAGCGATTTTTTATGACCATGCTCATTGCTATATTCTATCCAAAAGTCCGCATTATCCACTCCAGCCTTTCTAGGGTCAAAGACAGGGTTTATACCTAATTTCATCTGCTCGTCGTAGTCTTTTAGAACTTTTAGAGCAACTTTACTTAGCAGTAAAATGGCAATGAAATTCAGGTAGCACATACTGCCAAACCCTATGTCACCTAACGCCCACATCATACCGATTGACTGAACACTACCAGTGAAACAAACGATTAAAAATACCAGTTTGAGTACATGCTTGAGAATGGGGTAGCGCAGTTTATTGTCCAAATAGACCAACGTAGTTTCGGCGATATAGTAATAAGCAACCAAGCAGGTGAAAGCGAATAAAAAGATAGCAATCGCAACAAAGCCACTTCCATACTGGTTAAAGACAGTAGATACGGCGGCTTGGGTAAATGCCGTACCAGCTTCAATACCAGGCATATTATCAACTAGGGTTACACCTTCAGGGGTCACCACGTTATACATGCCAGTTGATAGAATCATCAACGCTGTTGCAGTACAGACAAGCACCGTATCGATGTAGATAGAGAAGCTTTGCACTAAGCCTTGTTTGGCAGGATGTGATACTTCGGCTGCCGCTGAGCTAAAGGTCGCCTCACCAGCACCCGCAACGTTTGAGAAAACAGCACGGCGTACGCCCCAAGAGATAGCAGTTCCAACCATACCACCAAACACTGCATCCATGCCAAAAGCACTCTTAAATATAAGTGCAAACATTGCAGGGATATTTTGAGCGTTAAATGCCAATACAATCACCATCATGAGAATATAACCGATTGCCATGACAGGTACGACTTTTCCTGCAAAATTAGCAATACGCTTCACACCGCCAAATATAATGATACCTAATAGTACGACAAGGATAATTCCTGTTACAACGGGCGGTATATTAAATGCTGTATTAAAAGAGTCCGCAATGGTATTGGCCTGAACACCAGGCACTAACACACCGTAAGATAGACAGGTCACGATAGCGACGATGATAGCAAAAGGTTTTAGCTTCAATCCTCTTTCAATATAGAACGGGGAGCCGCCACGATATTGATCACCGACCTTATGTTTGTATACCTGCGCTAAAGTAGACTCAATAAAAGCACTAGCACCACCTAACACACCCATGAAAATCATCCAAAATACCGCGCCAGGGCCACCTGCTGCAATGGCTGTTGCAACCCCAGCGATATTACCCACACCAATACGTCCTGATAGCGCCATACAGAAAGCTTGGAAGGAGCTAATCCCAGCTGATGAGCTTTGTTTGTCGAACAACAGCCTAATCATTTCTTTGAAATAACGGATTTGTACGGCACGAGTCATAATCGTAAAATATATGCCGACACCTAACGCAAGATAAACTAGGGCGTCACTCCAAATATACCCGACGATAGTATTGATGATATTTTCCATAACTTTACTTCCTTGTAGTGTTTTCGGTTATGCTGACTTGGGCGTGGATAGCGGACAATGTCAGTTTTTAGTTCACCAACCAGATAGTTTTGGTTTGGGTATACTGGGACAACGCCTCTAAGCCATTGTCACGACCACCGAAGCCAGATTGTTTATAACCACCAAAAGGTGTCGTAATGTCGCCTTCAGAGAAACCATTAATCGAGACGGTACCAGCTTTAATAGCAGATGCCACGCGGAATGCGCGATGGATGTTTTGTGTATAGAAGGATGCAGCAAGCCCATAATTACTCTGATTGGCGAGCTGAATAGCTTCCTCTTCGGTTTCAAAACTTGTGACAGCTAAAAGTGGGCCAAAAACTTCTACTTTAAACAGCGTCATATCCGGGCTGACATTATCAAAGATGGTAGGCTCGATATACCAGCCACTACCGAGTTCATCGTGGATACGTCCACCTGCGATCAAACGAGCACCCTCCGTTTTTGCAGTATTGAGATGCGATATTACCTTTTCAAAATGCGCCTTTTCGATCATTGGGCCAATAGCGACCTCGGGATCGTAAGGATGACCAACCTTCCAAGACTGAAGACCTTTTTTTAATAGCGTTAACAATGCTTCTTTTTGGCTAGAATGGACAAGTAGACGCGAACCACAGCTACAGTTTTCGCTCATATTCCAAAAAGCAGCGGATAAAATATGCTCGATGGTTTGTTCATTGATAATGGCATCCGCAAAAACGATTTGAGGGCTTTTGCCACCACACTCTAAGACCACTTCCTTGAGATTGCTTTGTGCAGAGTACTGTAGAAACAGTCGACCGACTTCGGTTGATCCTGTAAAAGAAACCATATCAACATCCATATGCTGACCGAGTGCCGCACCTACTTCTTCACCAAGCCCACAGACTAACTGCAACGCCGCTTTTGGCACGCCAGCCTCGTACGCCAATTGTGTTAATCGATATGCTGAGAGCGAGGTCAATTCAGCAGGTTTAACAATGACTGAGTTGCCGGTTATTAATGCGGGTGCAACTTTCCATGCATACATTTGTGCTGGGAAATTCCATGGTAGTACCGCACCCACTACACCGATAGGCTCTTGTACCACAAGGCCTAGTGCATCAGCACCAGTAGGAGCAACCTTGCCAAAAACTTTATCAGCCGTTTCGGCGTACCATTCAAAGGTTTCAATCGTAGCGGGCAGGTCAGTGTTGAGACATTCCGTAATAGGCTTGCCTGCATCGACGCAATCTAAGGCAGCTAACTCATCCATATGCTCATGCATTAACTGACACCAGCGCTGCATGATAGCTTTGCGCTCTGCAGGAGACATCCGTCGCCACTCACCATGTTCAAAAGCGTCTCGGGCTGCCGCGACCGCCGTATTAACATCTTGCCGACTCCCATTAGCAATGCTACCTATGCAGGTATTATCAATAGGGCTGTAGTTAGGAAGTGTTGTCTCGGATACTGGTGCTGTGGTATCTATTAAATGGCCTGCCCAAAGCTTTTGGTTGCTGGCGAGTTCGAAGACTTGCGCTGTGGTCATACTCATTAGATTATCCTTTTCTATACAATGGTAGGAACGATAAGAATGGTGCGATGTATCAAGACAGAAGTGCTAAAAATGCCTGAGCCTCTTCTTTTGACATATCAGTCAAAGGTAGTCGTACTGACCCAACATTAATGCTCCCGTTAATGCAGCCTGCTTTGGCTTTTTGGTTATAGTTTCCAGACTCCATAGAGTGGATAGCAGGATACATGGCTGTCATCAGCTCCTTAGCATGGTTCCAATCGCCTTTTTGTGTGGCTTCAAACAATGCGACTTGTTCTGCTGGAAATACGTTAGCCGCACCAGCGATCCAGCTCTTAGCACCCCAAAAGAAGAAATCTACTGGTTGGTCATCACAACCACAAACCACTTCAAAGTTTTCAAAATCAGCCTGTAGCATACGTAATGCATGGCTAAAATCGCCGCTGCTTTCTTTGACACCTACAATATTGGGATGTTTGGATAAATGCGCGACGGTTTCAAACTCAATGCTTACACCGACGCGTGCTGGAAAATTGTACATAATGATAGGTAGGTCAGTGGCATCAGCGACGGTTTCAAAATGCGCAATAATACCGTCTTGGTCTGGTAGGCTATACGGATTGGCTGATAACATTAAACCGTCGTAGCCCAAATTGTTGGCTTGGTGAGCAAGTTCGATAGAATGATTGGTCGATAAACTGTTGATACCTGCAATCAGAGTGACTTTGCCTTTGGCAGCGTCAGCGATAGTGGTCAAAACCAGTTCACGCTCTGCAGGCGAGAACGTGTAGTATTCACCCGTTGTACCGCAAGCTACGATTCCGGTAACGCCTTTTTCTACGAATACATTGACCAGTTCGGTTAACTTTTGAGTATCGATATCTCCATTAACATCGAAAGGAGTAACGATAGGGACTAAAACGCCATGAATGTTCATATAAATATCCTTATTTGGAAGTAAAAGCCGTTAGTAAGCCATGAGCTATTAGCGACGTTGTTGGTTCTATGAGTTGTCATAGAGATAAAATGTTCGATTATTATTTAAAAGATTTACGTTTGAAGCGGTTTAGACGATAGGCAGTAGGATCTACCATGGCAGTATCGCCAAAATACAAAGCCGCGATCATCTGTGCGCTTACGACAGCTTGGGTCAGACCTAGATGCTGATGACCAAAGTTTAAAAAGACTGAATTACGTCTATCTATGATGGGTAGTGAGTCTGCTGTAGAAGGTCTAAACCCCATCCATTGCGTATTGCTATCACTATCTAGTGGGGTCTTTAGCATTGCTTGAGCTTGTTTCAACAGCATATTCGCACGGTTCATGTTTGCTGGCGCCTCAAGTCCTGCATACTCAACAGTGCCAGCCAAGCGCAGCCCTTTTTCCATCGGCGTCATAATAAAGCGGCGATCCATGCTAGAAACAGGAATGTTGAGACGCTGGCTTTCGTTAGGAAGCATCAGGTGATAGCCTCGCTCTGTATCCATTGGTACTGAGACACCTGTTAGCTGTTTGGCTAAGGCTTTGGAATGCGCCCCTGCGGCGAGCATAACCTTGTTGGCGTGAAGCTGCTTTTGTGTCGTCGTCAGACGAATACCATCAGTTATTACTTCCGCGCTCAGAACACGGCAATTCTCATAAATTTGACCGCCAAGCGATCTAAAAATAGTGCTTAATTTATGGGTAATGGCTTCTATATTGGTGATATGACCTGTCTCTGGAAAAAACAAAGCACCCAGTTGATTGTCTTTTAACGCAGGCTCAAGATCTGTCAATGCTGACTGTGAGAGTAGGCTGTTAGAGACACCTAAACTATTTAAGCGTTGGCCGTGTTCAGTCAGCATTTTTAGACTGTTAGGTGTCTCTGCGGTTAAAACAGATCCTTGTATTTGTACCCAAGAATGTAACTGCCACTCTTTGGCAAAATCTTGCCAAGCTTGAAGGCTCTGTGCATTTAATGCCAAAAGCGCTTGGTGACTGCGTGCAAATGGTTCGGTACGCATATTAAGTAATAACTTGAATGCCCATGGTGCTAAGCGTGGAAGGTAGCGCCAATCTATACGCAGAGGCCCTTCAGGGTTGAGTAGCATGGCAGGAACATGTCGTAAGATACTGGCATCAGCGATAGGGAAAACCTGTTCAGTGGCAATGTGACCTGCGTTGCCATAAGTTGCACCGCGAGCAATTTTATCGGCTTCCAAGATTGCAACTTTTACCCCGCGAGACTGTAGGGTAACCGCAGCACATAGCCCGATAATGCCACCACCGATAATATGTATATCAAACACTTGTGTGTCCATGAGAGTCTCGCTTTTCTTACCTTACTGAGCAGTGATTGGTTACTTCCTAAAAGCTATATAAACTGGTATCTATAAAGAAATACCCCATTTGAACGGATCGCTGTCTTGAACGATGAGTGAGGTCTCTGCACATACGTAGGCGTACCCTCGGATCGTGGGGATAATAGTATTGATAGGGTTGTTATGAAGAGGACTATGCTTACTAAGCACATCAATAGGCTGATAGCTGGCACTAAAGACACTGCCAATGATGCTTTGCTGATACCAAGTCTCACCAGGTGCGAGTACATTGTCTGCGGCTAAGCAAGCCAATTTGGCACTGGTTCCAGTACCACAAGGAGAGCGATCGTAGGCAGATCCAGGGCATAATACGAAGTTTTTGCTGTTAGTGCCGGCGAGATCGCTCTTGCCAAAAAGTTCTATATGATCAATTTCGCCATTGTCAGCACCCGTGATTCCAGACTTATGAAGTGCTTTTTTAATCTGTATGCTAAATTGAGTAAGCGCCTTAACATTATTGGCTTCAATAGCCTGCTTATGATCGTTGACTAAGAAAAACCAATTACCACCCCAAGCGATATCTCCATAGATAGGACCGATATCAGGTACTTGAACTTCTACTTGTTTTTGGTAGCGATAAGAGGGGACATTCTGGACGCTACAACTACCATCATCATGTAAGGTTGCTTTAACTAGGCCTACGCTTGTTTCTAGATAATGATCACCAGCGGTTATTTTTTGTTGATAAGCTAGAGATGCAATAACGCCGATAGTGCCATGGCCACACATACCTAAATAGCCATGATTATTAAAGAAGATCACGCCAGCCGTGGCACGAGGATCGGAAGGCGGGCACAAAAGCGCTCCGACAAGCACATCATTACCACGAGGTTCTAGGATAATACTTTGACGTAAATGATCGAAATTCTGTTTGAAGTCCTGAAGTTTTTCTTGAATAGATTGCCCACTAAGCTCAGGAAATCCTGCATACACCATACGAGTAGGTTCACCGCCAGTATGCGAATCAATAATCTTAAGAGTGAAAAGCGTATCAAACATGACTGCCTACCTGATTCATCCGTGAGTTAATATACTGTTAGCGTTATTCATAAATGAACAAGGCGCAAATATAGAATGACGTTTTTCAGAAAAGCAGTCTTGATGTTTTTATATGAATAAATGCGCATTTCTGCACAGGTTATAAAGATATTTAGGAGTATAAATATTGTGTAGCACCCTAAAATAATTGAAAAGCTCAACGACAAGCTTGAGATGCTATATGGGAATATACCGATGCGGCCGTTAGTATTAGAAGTACCTACAAAAGAACTGTCAAAACACCTACAGACGTATCAACCAGCCAATTTTGATGAGTTTGTTGGCAATATATCGTTATTGATGCCTCTATTTGATACTATGAAAAATGTGGTATTTTTTGTTAAAGATGACCAAGCATGCTATCGATTAGTCAGTAAAACGCTCATTAGACGTAGCGGGCTTAAAAACAAAAAAGCACTAATAGGACTGACTACAGAGCAAGTATTTTTGAAGTCTCAAGGCAAGGATTATCTCAATCAGGATCTTAGAGTGTTAAGGGAAGGCAGGGAGATTATTGATAAACTAGAACTTCATAGCTATGCATCAGGACAGCTGGGATGGTGTATCACGCAAAAAATCCCCGTCTATGATGTAAAAAATCATATTGTAGCAATGGTAGGTATATCAGTAGATATTGATGAAGATAACGAGCGGATATTACGCAAACACGCTCGATTGGCAAGCGTAGATCAATACGTACGAGACAATCTTGATCAAAAGATTAATATTGGTCAATTGGCGAAATTGGCAAATCTTAGTCAATCGCAATTGGAGCGTACCTTCAAAGCAGTACTCAATATGTCACCCATTCAGTTTGTACAAAAAATGCGCTTAGAGCATGCCATTCGACTATTAGCGAATCATAAGCTAACAGTGACTCAAGTCTCCTTAAATTGTGGATATGGTGATCATAGTGCCTTTAGTCGACAGTTTAAGCAGTTTACTGGCATGTCCCCTGTGAACTTTCGTAAAATACATTTCAAAGAACCATAAATAAAAGCAAAAAATATGGTTCTTGACTCTAAAATAACTCTCTAACGACTCCAACTAACGACTCCGAAGCTCGTCTATATAATCTGCCCAATCTTGCATCATCTGTACCCTAGTATCGATTTCATCGAGTCTGTTGTAAGCCCCGCCGTGTGTGTCTTTTATCCTGTGACCTAGCTGTAATTCTGTGACGATATCAGAATAGCGTAGCTCAGGCTGTTCCATGAGCAAAGTTTTAGCCGATGCTCGAAATCCATGCGCACATTGCACGTCTTTATATCCAAGTCGGTGGAATATCTGTACCAACGTCGCTTTACTAATATAAGCATTGCTTGAACCGCGCATCGAGGCAAATACATGCTCTTTATATCCTGTAATTGACTGGATGTTTCGTAATCGCGAAATTACTTGCGTGGCTAAAGGAACAACTAAGTGCGAGACCATATCGTCACGACCTTCGCCCTTAGTCGGGGAGAATGCCCATGTATTATTGTCCCAATCGATGTCATTCCAACGCATTGAGCGCAGATCGATGCTACGTACAAACACGTAAGGTAATAAGTTCATCGCCTCTAATGTGATCTTACTTGCACCTCTAAAATCAGACATATCCTTTAAGAGAGTCGCAAATTGATCTGGTTTGGTGATGGCTGGCAAGTGATTGCCTGAATTGGCAGGTGCAAGCTCACCACGGGTATCGACTGCCACATTTCTATCACATAATCCTCGAGCAACAGCGAATGAAAAGACTTTTTCAGTATATAGACGCGTGCTTGCACCAACGAAAGTTGCTTGATTTTCATTGTTTTGGATAGACTCACACACACTCAGTATCATCTCACTGGTGATATCGTCCATTCTTAAATCACCAATTTCTTGGCACATATATCCTAGACATAAATCCCAGAACTTGAGGGTTGACTCACTGTATGACGGTTTTTTAGATTTACTTTGAGTGCGACCTGCTGTTTTGTGTTCTCGCCATGCTTTGGAAATCTCAGAAAATGGTGCGTTTTTTAGGTGAGTATATTTATTGGTTTGCTCTTTTTGCTGGATAGCTTTAGGGTCAGAGCCTTTTGCGACCATATCAAGAATGGTGTCTGCTTTATATTTAACCTCATGGAGACTGACATCCTCAATCTTACCCAACATCATCCTAGGACGTTTGCCCTCGATATGCGGATGGGAATAACGTAAGTAGTATTCCTTTTTGCCATTTGGATAAATACGCAGACTTAAGCCAGCTACACCTGAGACACTGACAGAATAATCTTTGTCGCGGCATTCTAGCTTGTTGATATCGTTTGCTGTGTCGATAGCCATAATGTATATCAGCCATATGATAATTAAGGTTAATGATAGGTTTATGATTGATGACTTATAAAAAGTCTCTTCTGTAGAAAAATACAGAAGTATTGGACACTGTCATGGACACTGGTATTCGTTAGTATTTTTAGTAAAACCTTATATAATAATACTTTTAACACTAAATTATCCCCAAGGTTCACGTGGGGATAATTCTAGTGTCCATTTCTCAAAGCACCTGAGCGGATTATCACAGCCAAAACAATCACTGATGATATGAGCTAAAACAGTGCCAAATTGTCACAGATAAGCCCACAGTGCGATTTTAGGTGCAAAGATAAAGATTGATACCTGATAACCAGTCAAAGTCGCTCAGAACGCAAATTTGAGCCACTGGGATAAAGTAGAATTTTCAACAGAGAACAAAAAACCCCATTCACCACTTGACGGATGGATGGGGTTTGTCGTTTAATCAGGTCAACGGTTACAGCGTGTTGGGGAACATACTGTAACGATAATATAAGCATTCGCAGTGCATTATAAAATCAGCATAAGCCCGTTATGGGTCTATTCTAATTCAAATCACCGAAACTATTCAAGTTCAATCGTTTATTAATCGTTACTCAAAATCCTCTCTCACTGATAACTGTACCCTCCAAACGGGTGGCAGGACTCATGTGACGACAGCGTTTGGTGATGGGTTAAGTCTGCAACTGGGGTTACTGAACAGAGCAGACAGCGCAATGAGTGTTTATATTGTTTCTCGGTGCGGTATGTTGGGTGTATGCCCTCGCTAGCATAGAGAGCTTGTAAAGGTCATGAGCGTGTTCAGGCGGTGCTATCAACCGTAATCATGACAGGATTGGCTTGATACAGTGACAATCCCCTGATGACGATACCGAGCGATTGACGGGTAATCTAATTCAAGGCAACAGCTAAAGTGTTCACAATCTGATTGTGGGTGCTTTAGGGTGAGTGTTGCCTGAAACTTCTCCTCGCTCAATCTGGGCAATCAGAACAAACGAATATCCTTTCACAGCAAATAAGCCCTCAGATTGGCTCAGGTAGTGTTCTAGGTTGAATTCGATACTTAGGTACTACAAACAGCAAAAACATCACCATAAGCCACTCGTTGATAAACAGAGATAAAAACACTGTTTAGAATAGATTAATGAGTTATAATGTCACAGTTCCTACATAGAATAAAATCATATAATATAGGTCAAGGTTACTGCTGATGGGCTACAAAGAAAATAAATTTAGGTCGGTAAATATTATTATCCTTGTGTTATTCATCATTATTCTTTAGTCAAAAGAGAGATTAAGCAGTGGTACTCCCGAGGGGACTCAATTATGGTTTGATAAGGTCAAAAAATGCGACAACAGACAAAAGAGAATTTCATAAAATTAGGTGGTCGAACATTGCCAATTAATACTTGGAACGGCTCAAAAGGTTGTTATGTTGAAATGCTCAAGTCGATAGATGAGCAAATGACGGCTATGTTATCTCATCATGACAAGGTACTGATGGTTCGTCTTGATGTTCATGTCCATGACCGATTGGCAGACAATGACATCATGACCGACTTCATCGACAGAATGAGGCGGTGGGCTTGTGGCAAGTACAAAAAGAATAAGCGTCTTGGGTTCGTATGGGCTAGGGAATTGAGCAGTGACAAAGGGCTGCATTATCACTTGGTACTACTTCTCAATGGTGACGTGGTGAAAAGTCATTACTATGTTCTCGAAAAGGCTCAACAAATAGCAGCACATCATGCTCACAGAGGCTATAGAAGTGTTCCCCATTTTGGTGACAACCCCATGCACATGATGATAGATAGAGACGTTCAGGGTGATTATGAAAGGGCGTTTGAGTGGGCATCATACCTTGCTAAGACTCGCACCAAAGACAATAAGCACAGGTCGGACAGAGCCAATAATTATCAGACAAGCCGTATCAAGCCACGATTGAACGAACATGGCGATATATTCACATCAGGCGATGACTACAAGAAAGCGATAGCAGCCAAAGCAAATCGTGCGAAGCAGGTCACACCAAAGACCACAGCCACAGATAAACCAGTTCACATGATGACCGATGACGAACGACAGTTACCGTTATTTGCCTAATGATTTAGATAACCCTGAGCGCAAACTATGCCCAAACTTGCTACTACTTCAAGCCTGAGCAATTATCCAAAGCTGAATATTTCACGCTATCGTGACCAGTTGAGGCAATCAGGCAAGGCAAGCAGCATTGAGCTGAATTACTCATATCGCGGCAAGTCCTACAGATATTCTGTGCAGCTAACAAGAACACCATGCAACTATGGCAACTTCCGCCATTGGTGGTTATGTCCTTCGTGCAGCAAGCGAGTATCAGTGTTGTATTGTGCAGGTGCTTACGTCTGTAGGCATTGTCTGAACGCCTCTTACGGCTCACAGCTACAGCAACCAATAGACCGCCTATTCAGTCGTGCAGGGGCAATCAGAGCGCGTCTAGGTTGGGTGGCAGGGATAGCACATGGTTACGGTGAACGACCCAAAGGAATGCACCACAGCACGTACTACAGGCTATTGAATGAGTATGACAAGCTAGTGAGGCAGATATGCGGAGTAAGTATGGAAATGTTAGACAAGATAAGAGGTAGCATAAGCTATGAGTGACAGAACACGCGACACAATCACACTAGACAGCGTACTTGATGAAATCGAGCAGGTACGACAAATGGCATTGAATGATGATGACTACAAGACCGCCTTGTCATGTACTATGAGCAAATCAAAGTTGCTAGGCGGTGGGTTCGCACTAGAACGCAGACAAGACAAAAGAGATGACCCAATGGGGTTAAAAATGCTTGATTGATGACTTTATGGAACAGTACGCGCGTGTGAGTAGTTTCGCGACAAGTCACCCCTATGTTTTGAGCAGTAGCGACACGCAAACGATGTTAAAAATGATGTTAAAAGAAAATCAATAAAACCTGAACACCCCTAAAACGCTTGGGACACAGCCGACAGTTCGATGCCTCTACAGCGCACCAAACACGATTAATCGAGATAAATTTATGTTTGGACACAGCTAGAACACTGATTTTTAGTAACGGCTTTCTCTGTTAATTAAACGCCTAGGGTTAAAACTACCAAGCAATATATATTGCACAACCATAAGCATTAGCCCCAAACAAATAGAAATAAACAATTTAATAGGAAGGCCTTCTAGATAGGTGTCTATACCATCCAGTAACATCATGAGAATACAAATAAGAATAATGCCACTAGCAAATATAAGATTTAAAATCCAAAGGACTTTCAGCAACCTAGTAAATACGCTTCTCAAAACTAACTCCTAAGTCATAATTTAATCAAAAAGTGACTATACCAGAACCCTATAAGAACAGCTCCCGTAAAAGCGATTGTTGGTATTGTCAAAAATGATAATCAAGAAATTCCGTAAACACTGGGCGTATAGCCGACAGTTTGTGTTCTAGTATAGGAGTCAAACGAGACCTTTAGTCATAACTAAGGGTCTTTTTTTATGCCCACACACATCAGAAGAACGAGGTGCTGAAATCTTAAAGTGGTACGTATAAGAGAGAAGTAAATCCATTCTTTGCTTAAAGCCGTACGTATAAGAGAGAAGTAAATACCTTAATCACCTCAACTAAAAAAAGGAGACACAAATGACAAAATATGAGTATCTATCACTGATTTTGATGGCTTGTCCAATAATCCAAGACTTCGTCTGCTACTATCTGAAATAAGATTGAGACCATCAAAACACCTCGTATTATCCCTTTTTTGGACACCGTTTGGACACCGAATAAAGGGATTATTATATAAACCATTTCAAAAACAGACACTTAGATAATAATTATCCTCAAGGAAAGCGTGGGGATAATTCTAGTGTCCATTTCTCAAAGCACCTGAGCGGATTATCACAGCCAAAACAATCACTGATGATATGAGCTAAAACAGTGCCAAATTGTCACAGATAAGCCCACAGTGCGATTTTAGGTGCAAAGATAAAGATTGATACCTGATAACCAGTCAAAGTCGCTCAGAACGCAAATTTGAGCCACTGGGATAAAGTAGAATTTTCAACAGAGAACAAAAAACCCCATTCACCACTTGACGGATGGATGGGGTTTGTCGTTTAATCAGGTCAACGGTTACAGCGTGTTGGGGAACATACTGTAACGATAATATAAGCATTCGCAGTGCATTATAAAATCAGCATAAGCCCGTTATGGGTCTATTCTAATTCAAATCACCGAAACTATTCAAGTTCAATCGTTTATTAATCGTTACTCAAAATCCTCACTCACTGATAACTGTACCCTCCAAACGGGTGGCAGGACTCATGTGACGACAGCGTTTGGTGATGGGTTAAGTCTGCAACTGGGGTTACTGAACAGAGCAGACAGCGCAATGAGTGTTTATATTGTTTCTCGGTGCGGTATGTTGGGTGTATGCCCTCGCTAGCATAGAGAGCTTGTAAAGGTCATGAGCGTGTTCAGGCGGTGCTATCAACCGTAATCATGACAGGATTGGCTTGATACAGTGACAATCCCCTGATGACGATACCGAGCGATTGACGGGTAATCTAATTCAAGGCAACAGCTAAAGTGTTCACAATCTGATTGTGGGTGCTTTAGGGTGAGTGTTGCCTGAAACTTCTCCTCGCTCAATCTGGGCAATCAGAACAAACGAATATCCTTTCACAGCAAATAAGCCCTCAGATTGGCTCAGGTAGTGTTCTAGGTTGAATTCGATACTTAGGTACTACAAACAGCAAAAACATCACCATAAGCCACTCGTTGATAAACAGAGATAAAAACACTGTTTAGAATAGATTAATGAGTTATAATGTCACAGTTCCTACATAGAATAAAATCATATAATATAGGTCAAGGTTACTGCTGATGGGCTACAAAGAAAATAAATTTAGGTCGGTAAATATTATTATCCTTGTGTTATTCATCATTATTCTTTAGTCAAAAGAGAGATTAAGCAGTGGTACTCCCGAGGGGACTCAATTATGGTTTGATAAGGTCAAAAAATGCGACAACAGACAAAAGAGAATTTCATAAAATTAGGTGGTCGAACATTGCCAATTAATACTTGGAACGGCTCAAAAGGTTGTTATGTTGAAATGCTCAAGTCGATAGATGAGCAAATGACGGCTATGTTATCTCATCATGACAAGGTACTGATGGTTCGTCTTGATGTTCATGTCCATGACCGATTGGCAGACAATGACATCATGACCGACTTCATCGACAGAATGAGGCGGTGGGCTTGTGGCAAGTACAAAAAGAATAAGCGTCTTGGGTTCGTATGGGCTAGGGAATTGAGCAGTGACAAAGGGCTGCATTATCACTTGGTACTACTTCTCAATGGTGACGTGGTGAAAAGTCATTACTATGTTCTCGAAAAGGCTCAACAAATAGCAGCACATCATGCTCACAGAGGCTATAGAAGTGTTCCCCATTTTGGTGACAACCCCATGCACATGATGATAGATAGAGACGTTCAGGGTGATTATGAAAGGGCGTTTGAGTGGGCATCATACCTTGCTAAGACTCGCACCAAAGACAATAAGCACAGGTCGGACAGAGCCAATAATTATCAGACAAGCCGTATCAAGCCACGATTGAACGAACATGGCGATATATTCACATCAGGCGATGACTACAAGAAAGCGATAGCAGCCAAAGCAAATCGTGCGAAGCAGGTCACACCAAAGACCACAGCCACAGATAAACCAGTTCACATGATGACCGATGACGAACGACAGTTACCGTTATTTGCCTAATGATTTAGATAACCCTGAGCGCAAACTATGCCCAAACTTGCTACTACTTCAAGCCTGAGCAATTATCCAAAGCTGAATATTTCACGCTATCGTGACCAGTTGAGGCAATCAGGCAAGGCAAGCAGCATTGAGCTGAATTACTCATATCGCGGCAAGTCCTACAGATATTCTGTGCAGCTAACAAGAACACCATGCAACTATGGCAACTTCCGCCATTGGTGGTTATGTCCTTCGTGCAGCAAGCGAGTATCAGTGTTGTATTGTGCAGGTGCTTACGTCTGTAGGCATTGTCTGAACGCCTCTTACGGCTCACAGCTACAGCAACCAATAGACCGCCTATTCAGTCGTGCAGGGGCAATCAGAGCGCGTCTAGGTTGGGTGGCAGGGATAGCACATGGTTACGGTGAACGACCCAAAGGAATGCACCACAGCACGTACTACAGGCTATTGAATGAGTATGACAAGCTAGTGAGGCAGATATGCGGAGTAAGTATGGAAATGTTAGACAAGATAAGAGGTAGCATAAGCTATGAGTGACAGAACACGCGACACAATCACACTAGACAGCGTACTTGATGAAATCGAGCAGGTACGACAAATGGCATTGAATGATGATGACTACAAGACCGCCTTGTCATGTACTATGAGCAAATCAAAGTTGCTAGGCGGTGGGTTCGCACTAGAACGCAGACAAGACAAAAGAGATGACCCAATGGGGTTAAAAATGCTTGATTGATGACTTTATGGAACAGTACGCGCGTGTGAGTAGTTTCGCGACAAGTCACCCCTATGTTTTGAGCAGTAGCGACACGCAAACGATGTTAAAAATGATGTTAAAAGAAAATCAATAAAACCTGAACACCCCTAAAACGCTTGGGACACAGCCGACAGTTCGATGCCTCTACAGCGCACCAAACACGATTAATCGAGATAAATTTATGTTTGGACACAGCTAGAACACTGATTTTTAGTAACGGCTTTCTCTGTTAATTAAACGCCTAGGGTTAAAACTACCAAGCAATATATATTGCACAACCATAAGCATTAGCCCCAAACAAATAGAAATAAACAATTTAATAGGAAGGCCTTCTAGATAGGTGTCTATACCATCCAGTAACATCATGAGAATACAAATAAGAATAATGCCACTAGCAAATATAAGATTTAAAATCCAAAGGACTTTCAGCAACCTAGTAAATACGCTTCTCAAAACTAACTCCTAAGTCATAATTTAATCAAAAAGTGACTATACTAGAACCCTAAGAACAGCTCCCGTAAAAGCGATTGTTGGTATTGTCAAAAATGATAATCAAGAAATTCCGTAAACACTGGGCGTATAGCCGACAGTTTGTGTTCTAGTATAGGAGTCAAACGAGACCTTTAGTCATAACTAAGGGTCTTTTTTTATGCCCACACACATCAGAAGAACGAGGTGCTGAAATCTTAAAGTGGTACGTATAAGAGAGAAGTAAATCCATTCTTTGCTTAAAGCCGTACGTATAAGAGAGAAGTAAATACCTTAATCACCTCAACTAAAAAAAGGAGACACAAATGACAAAATATGAGTATCTATCACTGATTTTGATGGCTTGTCCAATAATCCAAGACTTCGTCTGCTACTATCTGAAATAAGATTGAGACCATCAAAACACCTCGTATTATCCCTTTTTTGGACACCGTTTGGACACCGAATAAAGGGATTATTATATAAACCATTTCAAAAACAGACACTTAGATAATAATTATCCTCAAGGAAAGCTTGGGGATGATTATAGCATAGTGGCCAAATAGTGAGTAGGCCATACGCTGAATGGGTTACACGGCATTTCTACCAGTTATTTCGATACATAGTTAAATGCGATTATGGTATCCATGATTGATTCGGCAAGGAGTTGAGCATATTCTCTACAAAAAACATGCTCCTGTACTCGCACAGAATATAAAAATCAGGGTCATAGTACTGTTCTGTGCAAATTTGGAGATGGCAACTTAGTGCTTCAGATAAAAACATCTTGCGAGGAGTGATAGATATCAGAAGACACTAATGAATGCTTTATTGATTTGAAAGGCTCTGTGGGCCAATCAGGGAAGAAGATATTATGACTTGGTTAGTTATGACACTCCTAAGTATAAAATGTATAGAAACCAGACTCATAGTCAAACTAAATAGGACTATCAGTATTAGAGTCTACATGCGCTCTTAGCAGTGATATAGGATAAGAAGCATCAAATAGGGTTTTAGTATTTAATATCAGCTGTCAATCTATGAGTAACAGTATCCTATATATAGACACGTGACAGTTGACTACATTCAATACGTTGCAAGAGCATTGGCACCAAAGATCCAGTTGATTAAGTTAATAACAACCGAATGATAGTAGATTTGGCTTTTAGGTGACGATTAAGAATGAGGGACTGGATAAAGTGCTGATTGGATATTCTGACAGATGTAGCCAGTATGATGGTGACACGTAGAACAAACTCATCAAATAGTTTAGCTTTGAAGCTTTCTTTGATGAGCTATAAAAGTAACTTATCCTACGATTTGAAAGAGGTTGTTAGCTATATTATGAATATGTGCCAAGTTTGAGTACAAGCATACTAGATGTCAAAAGGATTCCACATATAGTTGATAAAACAGATTCAGTTAAGGTTTGCCATAGTGACGATTGCAATGATTACTTAGCCATGACATGTACATTATATTTGAACGGCTATTAACTAAACTGACTGTTATTTATGATGTAGACATAATCCCATGAACTTATTGTACGGTAGCCTTAGTTTAACATAATATACATTATGCGAAAACAAACCAACGGTTTTAATAGTTAAGCGCAAAACCATTTGTACCATGCCATTCTTATACCTTAGATCAGATTTAATATGAGTTTGAGTTATAGACTTTTACTAACGACAAGTTTCAAGCAAATGCTGACGCAAAGTTTTGTCATTCTGATCTAAAACCACATCTGCAACTTGGCAAGTTTTATCATTGTTGTCACATGACAGCTCATAATAAATATCGCTACCTTGTGCCAAGCTAACCTGAACCAATCCTTGATCAGTTATTGAAAACTTTTTGTCTTGCGTATAGTCAGGATCTTGCGAGCTCCAAAGTACATCGTAATCTATATTGCAGGACGTCTGAGTTTTATTAAAATACGCTTGCTCAAGTTGCATGGCTGCTTGCAAGTCAGCATCTGCATATTGCTGCAGCACGACAGGATTAATCATACCTTGGTCATCAATATCTTGTTGGTACATTTTCGTGATGGTCGCAATCTTTATATTAGCCATGGCATTTTGTTTCTGATCTACTTTTGATACATCCGCTATAGCGTGACCGACAGGCATCAGTCCTATGGTCAATAGTAATGTCAGCGATTTGTATGTTGGCATGGTGTTCTCTGCGAGCTTTTGTCCTATCAGTGTTACCGACTATTACATCATACCTATATTCGGACTCTGCTGTATTATCGTATCATTCAGGTTTACTTACCAAAATATCTATTACATAGCGCTTTTATGGTATTTTTTACCAGTTCCCGTGACAATTTATAGTAATTTTTCTTTCGCTAATAACTGTGCTAAGGATGATTTTATGATGACATTACCTGCTTTTTTTAAGGAAAAATCTGCGACATTAGCCTCTAGCAGCCTTCTGTTATTTACGCTAGCTGCTACGGGTTGTCAGTCTGCTTCTGAGTCCAGTGAAGCCATTGTCTCTCAGCCAACCAGTAGCTCATCAACACTTATTAATGCTGATATCAGTCAGCAAACCCTTAGACAGCAAGCGTTACGTATACAGCGTGCACTGGCAAGTAAGGACTTTTCTAGAATCACTAATGATATCCATCCAACACGTGGCGTTCGTTTTTCGATGTACGCTTATGTACGGCCTGAGTCAGATAAAGTCTTTAGCCGCGGGCAATTTGCACAGTATTTACAGCAGTCCAACATCCAATTTACTTGGGGCGAAAAAGATGGTACTGGCGATCTGTTAGTCACGCCGTTGCCTACTTATTTGGATACTTGGGTAGATAGCAAAAAGTTCAATAATGCCAATATCAGCATCAATGAATTCAAAAATAATGGCAACTCTATCAATAACTTAAAACAGATATACCAAGCTTCAGACGTTGTAGAGTTTTATTATAAAGGCACGGATGAGTATGATGGTATGGACTGGCGTGTATTGCGCTTGGTATTTGATGAGTATCAAG
Organism: Psychrobacter sp. JCM 18900; assembly: GCF_904846625.1. Classification (GTDB taxonomy): domain Bacteria; phylum Pseudomonadota; class Gammaproteobacteria; order Pseudomonadales; family Moraxellaceae; genus Psychrobacter. The sequence continues at coordinate 71,489 of NZ_CAJHBL010000005.1, read as the reverse complement.
GTAAGCGATATCTGGTGGCTATCATTAATGATCAATGGACGATTTAAGACGTAGAGAAAGATTGCCCGACAACTTCTATAAGACTTGTTTAAATTGGCAGCCTACTCTATCTGGTTATAAATGCTGTATATATTCAAGTAAATATATATAGCAGCTTGTGCTACATGGTTTTTGGTATAATTTTTAATGGCAAGCTTCGTCAGTTTTAAGCTCGGGACTTTGTGCGGTTTTTTTGATTAAGTTTAGCGCTTGTTGCAATTTAATAGAGTTCTTATCGAAGCGCTGTTGATTGAGCGTATGGCCTTGTACTAAGTATTCACGTAGTCGCTGCGTTGACCAACGCCTAAATTGCACACCTTGAGGAGATTTGATGCGATAACCGACTGATATAACCACGTCTAAGTCGTAAAAAGTCACCGGACGGTCTGAATTTGCAATATGCATTTTTTGCATATTGCAAATTCATCGATTTCTTCATCTTTTATGGCATTGGCGATATGACGAGAAATTACTGATTGATCATGACCAAACAACACAGTCATTTGTGCTTGTGACAGCCAGACAGTCTCTTGCTCAAAACGTACATCTACTTGCGCCTTTCCATCAGCACTTTCATAGATTTCTACTTTCGCCACATCTCACTTATAGTGTTGATCACCTAAGCTTTCCCAATTCCAATATGCTTATGCTGTCTTAAATACAGCTTACTATTACTATCTCTATAAATATCACTTATAACGGCGTCTGACGAAAGAATTTCACCATAATCTCATAAATATCTGGATAAGCATCAACCAGCTTTTGCGGCGTTTCAAAAAACACTTCACTGAGAACGGCAAAAAATTCTGCAGGATTGGTTGCGCCATAACGATCAAGCCCTGACTTGCGATGTGTTTGAAAATCTTCAAAATCGCGGCTCATAATCTGTGTCCAGTTTGCAGGATCCATATCAGGTTGCATCGGCGGAAAGCCATTGGCACGCCCATTCATCATATCGAGTTTATGTACAAACTCATGAATGACAACGTTGTGTCCATCACGTTCGCCTGAGTGCTTAGCGTCCTTCCATGAAAGAATAACAGGCCCTCGCAGCCATGCTTCTCCGCTACGGTGCTGAGTGCCTTCGTGGACGATACCAAACTCATCTACCGTGGTACTGTTACTCTTGTACGAGCCAGGATAAATGATGATGGATGACCAACCAGCATACCAATCAAGACCTAAGTTCAAGATCGGCAAACACGCTTGCAGTGCAATAGACTGTCTGACAGCATCGGTAATCTCAAAACCTTGTGCGCCTGTGATGGACTTATCAGCCAAAAACAATGTCGCGAGCTCAAATAAATGCGTCATCTCGTCAACACTCAATCTGTCGAGTATCACGATACGCTCAGCCGCTTGCATCCAATCGGCATGGGTAAATTCACTATTATCTAATATACGCTGTTCACGCCAATCTTTTATGATGCCAAACATAATTTGCTATCCTTAAACCTTAAGATATTGAAATAACTCAGCCTAGCATGCACTCACTTGCCACAAATACAGCAATATCGTTATTAAGAAGACTTTATGGCATCCAACTGTACTCCAACTACACGAAGTGCCATGGTCTTCCAATCCAATTCCAATCCATCGTCGAACACCACATGGTGACTAATACTGACGTACCCATGTACGATGGCCCAAATATCCAACGCTATTTGCCGACGTTCCGTCATGCTAGCCTCTTCTGATAAATAAGAACCCGCCACCCGAACCAACTTTGAAAATGCGCTATCTCTTGCTGCAATGGCCTCGATTGAGGGCTGATATCCTGCATCAGATTCCCCAAAAATCAGCCGATAATGCGCTTCATATTTCTCGCCTACATTGAGATACCCTAAGCACGCCTCTAGCACTTGCTCTTTGTTTGCTCTACCCTCTGGAATGACATCCATGGCTTCACGAACGAGATTAAACCCTTCTATGTACAGCGCATCTAGTATGCCTTGCTTACCTTGGAAGTGACTGTATATACCGATGGTGGACAGTCCTGCCCGCTTGGATATAGCGCGTACACTCAAGGCGTCCCCACCCCCTTCTAAGAAAAGCTCAGATGCGGCGTTTAGTATTTTGGTTCTGGCATCCATTAGATTCTCACTATGTCTTGACAATTATAACAGTGTTATTCTAGTATATAACACTGTTATGTACAAACAATTATGAATTGATTGTATTGATAAAAATTCAACTTAGAGTAAGGACGCTATGAGTATTCAACAGCTAGAAACGGATTATCTAATCATTGGTAGTGGCGCGGTGGGCATGGCTTTTGCTGATGTGCTGCTTACAGAGACCGATGCTAATATTATTATCGTCGATAAACATCATAAGCCAGGTGGTCATTGGAACGATGCTTATTCGTTTGTCACACTGCATCAGCCATCGTCTTTTTATGGTGTTAGTTCGCGTGAGCTTTGCGGCGGCATGATTGATAAGATTGGTTTAAATAAAGGCTTGTCTGAGCTGGCGTCAGGGGCAGAAGTCATGGCGTACTTTGATAAGGTCATGAAGCACACGTTTTTACCAAGTGGCCGCGTAAAGTACTTCCCGATGTGTGAGTACAAAGGCGACGGCAAGTTTTCATCATTGCTGTCTGATACCAGCTATGAGGTTAAGGTCAATAAAAAAATCATTGATGGCACTTATTTTAAAACCTCAGTACCAGCGACCCATACCCCAAACTTCGAGATTGCTAAAGGTGTTAAGTTTGGCCCGTTAAATGACTTGCCAAGTCTAACCAAACCCCGTGATGGTTACGTTATTATCGGCGGCGGAAAGACAGGTATTGATGCGGTTTTATGGCTACTAGAGAACCATATTGATCCAGACAATATCACGTGGATTATGCCAAGAGATGCTTGGCTGATCGATCGTAAAAATACCCAACCCTCTCGTGATTTTTTCACCCATACTATTGGAGCGCAGGCTACTCAAGCAGAAGCGATTGCTGAGGCAGAAAACATCGAAGACCTGTTTAATCGTTTAGAAAAAGGCGGGGTATTAATGCGCATTGATCCAAATGTACGCCCGCAAATGTTCCATGGTGCCACCATTAGTAGTGAAGAGCTTAAGCAATTACGCCGTGTTAAAAATATTGTGCGTAAAGGTCGCGTAACTCGCTTAGATACTGACAAGATTTATTTTGGTGAGGACAGCATTTCTACCACCCCTAACACCATGCATATCGACTGCTCTGCACGGGCAGTACCAGTGACAGAGACGTACGATGTGTTCAAAGGTGATACTGTGGTGGTACAAACCGTACGTACCTATCAGCCTGTATTTAGTGCCGCATTTATCGCCCACATCGAGGCCAGTTATGATGATGAAACCATCAAAAATGAGTTATGCCAAGTGGTGCCAATCCCAAATCATGATACGGATTTTTTGGTTGGGCTTGTTAAACAAATGCAGAATCAGATGCGTTGGTCAAAAGAGCCAGCGCTACGTGAATGGATGATCAACAATCGCTTAGATGGCTTCACCAAATTGGTACGTGCCAGCGAAGACACGCCACCTGAAGAGTTAGCTATTCTTAAGCGTTTAAAAGAAGCAGGACCAAAAGCCGCTGCAAACATGCCCAAGCTCATGGGTGAAATCATGCAAATTACGGCAGCGCGTCAAGCCAAAACTGCTAATGCTTAATCCGATAACTATAAAATAAAAAAGGAAATAACCATGCAAGAATTTCAAACCAATAAAGCAAATCTAACCCAAGCTCGCCTGCAAGAGACGCCTGTACATACCCTAGGTGATGGCGAAGTACGTGTCAAAGTTGATCGCTTTGCTTTTACTGCGAATAATATTACTTATGCAGTCATGGGTGACCAATTACGCTATTGGCAGTTTTTTCCGCCAAATGGTGACGAGCCTGAGAAATGGGGTATTATTCCAGTATGGGGATTTGGCGATGTTGTAGAGTCCAATAGTGATGCACTACCTGTCGGTGAGCGTTTATTCGGTTACTTCCCGCCCGCCAATGAGTTAATCATAGCACCCAAGCGAGTCACCCAAACCAGCTTGCTAGATGGTAGTGTCCATCGTGCCGAGCTACCACCTGGTTATAACCTATACCAGCGTGTTAATCATGAACGAGGCTATGATCGCGCCCATGACGATCAGCGCATGCTGTTGTTTGTCTTGCACCTAACCTCATTTTGCTTACATGATCTGTTGAAGAGTAATGACTGGTTTGGTGCAGAGCAAGTAGTGATTATCAGTGCATCGAGTAAGACCAGTACTGGCTTAGCATATGGCCTAGCTGATGATAAAGACGCACCGCACGTTATCGGTCTCACCTCAAACCGTAATATAGATTTTGTTAAGTCAATTGACGCTTATAACAGTGTGCTTAGCTATGACACCCTAGAGCAGATTGATGCAAGTAAGCCAACGGTTATTGTAGATATGTCGGCCAATACTGACGTGCTTAGTAGGCTGCATCAGCACTTAGGCGACAACATGCGCTACACCAGCAATGTCGGTATCACGCATTGGGATGAACCGCGCCATGTAGACGGTATCATTCAAGAACGTAGCCAACAGTTTTTTGCACCCAGTCACGTACAGCAATGCATGAAAGAATGGGGCCCTGAAGAATTTAATAAACGCTCTATGCGCTATATCATGCATAGCACTGCAAAAACTAGTGCGTGGTTAAAGATTCAAGAGCTTGATGGAGTTAAAGGCTTACTGGAGGTTTATAAAGATATCTGCGAAGGTAAGATAGCCGCTGATGAAGGTTTGGTAGTCGTCATGGGTGACAATGAAAAAGACTAGACTATAAAACTGGCTATAAAATTTATCGACTATTTGTCATTAGCAAAATGAAAATAAAAAAGTAGAGAGTCTTGCCAATAAACTCTCTGCTTTTTTTGTGCATTATATACTGACTACAGACATCCACCTTACTTATAATTTTTAAACTTAAAAACTGTGGTTTACATTGCGGTTTAACGTACCCACCCTTCGTCTTTTAGATAATCATGCAACCCTTCAGCGAACTGTCTATAGCCTGCCGCATTGGCATGAATTTTATCAGACTTTAGAGCCTCATCTGACAGTACAGTTGACCAGCCATCAGAATACAGAGGTATGCCTTCAGCTTCCGCAATATCTTCATACAGTGGATTATCACTGGCCTTACCAAACAAAGCACTGGTACTGAGATGCGGCTCAGCGATTAGGACAACATCAATATTATTGGATTGTAAGGTATCTATAGTCGCGACGATATTAGCCCGAGTCGTATCAGGTGCGATGCGCTGCAATACATCATTACCACCCACACCCAGTAAGACCAAATCAGGGTTTTGCTCAGTGATCTTATTCACTCGAGTAAGCACATCTGCAGAAGTATCACCATTGACACCTGCATTAACGACGTTCCATTTGCTTAGCTCTGCTAGCACCGTAGGATACGCTGTTTTAGGATTTGCGCCATAACCATAGGTTAGAGAGTCGCCAAGTGCGACCACTGTGCTACCAGCAGGCAAGGCCGTCTGTGTCGGTTCGCTACCACAGCCAGTCACACTGATAGTCGCTGACAACCCTATACCTGCCAGCATTAAAAACCTACTACGTAGCTTCATCTCTTCTCTCCTTCTGTTTCTATTGAGTTAAACTTATTGGAATTAGGTTCAAGTTTTTAAAAATCTATTATTTAACTCTTGTTGTATATTGCTCAGTAACCGTTGTATAGTCCATACAGGAGATAGACTACCTGTTGGGCGCAGTACAAGTGCTACTCTACTTAGCATAGACAGTGTATTCATCATAAAGTATAACTTTACCAAGGATACGTGAGGTATTTATGAATAAAACAGCATCTCAAAGTCAGTCTAAGGATGGAAACCCAGACAAAGAAAAGTCTGCAAATCAAAGTCAGAGTCAGAGTCAGAGTCAATCCATAAAAGTGCCCAATGACAATACTAAAAGTCCCGCGTCAACACCGACCGAAGATACCTTAACAAAAGACACTTCAGAAAAACCTGAGAAAAAACCACAAAGTTTCGATGAATTACAGATAAGTAAGGGTAAGTATCGCCCAGTGGCACAAGCTGTTGGCCATTGGCTTGATAACATCAATATGGATGCCCTCAATTATCTAAACGAACAAGCAGAAAATATCTTTTACCGTAAAGGGGTTACCTTTACGGTCTATAGCGACGCCAAAAACATTGAGCGTATGATTCCGTTTGATATCATTCCACGCATTATTGCCGCGAGCGAATGGAAACAAATAGAAGCAGGCTGTAAACAGCGTATCACGGCTCTCAATGCATTCTTACATGATATCTACCATGACCAAGCCATCATGAAGGCGGATATTGTCCCTGCCAGCTACGTCTATGCCAGTGGCTGCTATGAGCCATGGATGATGGGCATTGAGCTGGACAAACCTATCTATTCGCACATCAGCGGTATTGATTTGATTCGAGACGAGACAGGTAGATTTTGTGTGTTAGAGGATAACCTGCGTACCCCATCAGGCGTCTCATATATGCTTGAAAGCCGCAATATATCAGAGACATTATTAGCTGATATATTTTCTGACACGCCTATTATGGGTATCAGTGATTACCCTAGCCGTCTCAAAGCCTGTCTAGCCAGTTCTACATCCAAATATGATCCACAAGTCGTCATTTTAACTCCAGGCCGCTTTAATAGTGCCTATTATGAGCATGCCTTCTTAGCGCATGAGATGAATGTACCACTCGTCCATGGTTATGATTTGGTCGTTGAAGACAGCAAAGTCTATATGCAAGGCATTCGTGGCAAGGTACAAGTCGATGTGATCTATCGCCGCATTGATGATCCCTATATTGACCCGTTAGCCTTTAAATCTGACTCCATATTGGGTGTATCAGGGCTAATGAGTGCTTATCGTGCTGGTAACGTGGTGATTGTTAACGCCCCAGGTACGGGCGTGGCCGATGATAAGAGTTTATATCCTTTTGTACCGGATATGATTAAATTCTACCTAAATGAAGAGCCTATCCTACCTAATATTGAGACATACCAGTGCCGTAAGCCCGACGATCTCAAATATGTACTCGACAATCTAGACAAGCTGGTGGTAAAAGAAACACAGGGCTCAGGCGGCTACGGGATGCTTATTGGTCCAACGTCGACCAAAAAAGAAATCGAAGAATATCGCCTGCGTCTGCTTGAAAACCCAGCCGGCTTTATTGCCCAACCGACCATCTCACTATCTACCAATCCTACTGCCGTAAGCGACGGTATCGCACCGCGTCATATTGACTTGCGTCCCTTTATCCTCAGTCATGGTGATGGCACAGTAGATATTGTACCCGGTGGTCTGACACGAGTGGCCATGGTTGAAGGCTCTTTGGTCGTCAATTCATCACAAGGTGGTGGTATCAAAGACACTTGGATTATTGATGACAGTGATTTAGACAGCCAGCAAACTGACAAGTGCTCGCCTTTATCATCGGTAGGGGTCAATGCTTCAGGACATGCGAACTACTATGATCGCGTCCAGCCCTTAGAAACAGGTTACGAGAGTTTAGATGATGCGCCCATGATACTGCTACTCTCTACCGCCAGTCACTTAATATGGCTAGGCCGATATAGTGAGCGTCTGTATTACTACGACGATGTTATGAAACAACTCATCAAAGGCGATCTCAAAAAATCACAGATCAGACATTTAATTAGCCATTTAGGGTTTGCCGTTGATGGTGAAGTGTCACTGACCACCATGAAAGCACAAATGATGTCTGATTTGGAACAAAACATCATACCCAATATCGTGCAATCGATTGAGGACAATGTCCAAGAGGCCAAAGGTGTCATTGGTAAAGATACCGCTGAGTTATATAACTTGATCAAGCGTTTATCGAGTGCTGGCACGTATCGAGCGGCCACCTTGCAGCTACACGCGTGTAACGCGGCGATGAAACAAGAAAATCCGACAGTGACTTGCTTCTGGCAATTAGGGCGTCACTTTGAGCAGCTTGAGCGTGCCGTCTTGTTAGGAGAAGATTCAACAGAGATCAGTTTTGAATTCAGACACTGGATTAATGAGTTGCCGGAGAATACGCGCTGGCGTGAGCTTATCCGCTTGACCAACCAGATGATCAGGTCAAAGAAATTTAGTGATTTTGCGCTGATTAGCAAGGAGTTCAATCTCATATTGCGTCAAGGTGTCTAGAAGGTGTCTAGCCAAAAACCAATAACAATGGCTCATGAGACATATGGAATAAACAGAAAATAGAAAGATGCTATAAGGAAAATGCCATGAAACTTCAAATCAGTCACCAAACCAACTATTATTACGATGAGCTGGCGCAGCGCAGTGTACAGTATATACGCATGACCCCTATGCAAATGCCACACCAAACCATTCATAAATGGGATGTGATGCTCCCTAAAGTGGCGACTAATCAAAAGGACGGCTTTGGTAATGCATGGCTCACACTCAGTCGTAACGAGGCACATAACAACTTACAAATGCAGGCGTCGGGTATCGTTGAGATCAACACCGAAACCGAACGACTAGAGGATATGGATCATGTCCCCTACCTGCTATTTACCGTACAAACCCCGTTAACCAAATGCTCACAAGAAATGCGAGAATTTGCAGCGCCATATCTGAAAACCCCTACTCATGACAGCTTAAAGGCAATGGCGAATGCCCTTATTATGAAGATGCCTTTTGTTAAAGACGTCACGCATGTGGGTACGACCGCTGCTGAGGCGTTTGCGACAAGTGCCGGTGTGTGCCAAGACCATACGCATGTATTTTTAGGTATCTTGCGCGATCAACAGATTCCAGCGCGTTATGTATCCGGTTATCTGTATGACGATACCGAAAATCACATGGCCAGTCACGCATGGGCTGAGGTTTGGCTGGATGGTTACTGGTATACTTTTGATATCTCAAATCAAGCATTTACCCCAAGCTCACATGTGTATGTGGCTATTGGGCGAGACTATCTAGATACAGCGCCTGTTCGCGGCGTGCGTATGGGCGGCGGTTACGAAAATCTTTACAGTTTGGTATTAGTCAAAAAGCTATCATAGCGTTTGCTATTTTTTATTACGTTTATTCATCAAGGGTATTTTATGACTTATTGTGCTGCCATTCGTCTAAAAGACGGTATGGTCTTTGCCAGTGACACGCGCACCAATGCCGGTGTTGATCACATATCGACATTCAGAAAGTTGTATCAATACGGCGTTGAGGGCGAGCGCTTTATGGTGCTACAGACAGCTGGCAGCTTAGCGACATCGCAGGCAGTGTTCAATAAACTACAAAGCGACATTGACCAGCGTGCTGAGAGTAATCTCAATACAGTAGCGACATTGTTTGATGCGGCGCAAATGGTTGGCGAATGTATGCGTGAAAAGATGAATCATGCAAAAGCAGTCGCTAACTCTAGTCGCGATGGTGCATTTACTAGCTCGTTTATGCTTGGTGGTCAAATCAAAGGACAGCCACCTGAGCTATACCTGATTTATCCTGAAGGCAATTGCATCAAAGCCACTGAAGATACGCCCTTCTTTCAGTTGGGCGAAAGCAAATACGGAAAACCTATTTTGGATCGTTCTGTCAGCTATAACACAGATGTAAGACACGCGGCACGTGCGCTGATGCTGTCATTTGATTCCACGATTCACTCAAATCTATCAGTCGGTATGCCGATAGATTTTGTACTTTATGACAATGACAGCCTAGCTCTGCCAAACGGCCGACGTATTGATGAGCGTGACGAGTACTTTAATACGATTCGTCATCAATGGTCAGATGCGTTACGTCGCACTTTGGTTGAATTGCCTAAATGTCCTGATGGTTATTGGGGATAAATAGTTCCGTATAAAATCATATTTTTGTACTAAAAAGCCCTTTGTGATAGACAAAGGGCTTTTTTATTATCAACTAATAATCAGGCAATAAAAAACCGGAATAGCGCTGAATAAACAGCCCTAATCCGGTTTTGCTTTAAAGGCCTTGAATGCCATCATAATGATGTCACACTCAATTGTTGTGTAATCTACCTCATGACCTGGTACATGGAAGACTCACTGGACTGCACCTAGATAAAGGCCCTAGTGCATTAGCTCAATCACGATTGCGTGATTGCGCCAGCGAGCTAATGACACTAGGGCCTTTATCTAGGTATTAGCAGGACTGAAACAGTCTTCCTTGGGTAAAATGTAATGGCTTGACTCGTGGACGACGCAACGTCGCCCCTCACCGTAAACGGTGAAACGCTAAATCTCACAACTCGTTAAGTTTGCCTCATAATAGTTGTTATTGTCAATATATAATTGCAAATAAAATTATGCGCGACGCTATATGTCGCAGCCCATATATTTCCTTACAAAAGTCCTTGATATTTTCTGTGAAACGCGCTTTTATGGTGCTACAAAATTACGCGCACTGAAAAAATAAAAATTAAGGCAAATTGCTATGAGTCTGTCATTTTCACAAATTCAGCAAGCTTGGCAAGCCCAAGATCCAAGTTTGGTCGATAAATTATGTACATTGGCAACTCAAGCTGATGCGTTTCCCGAGACGCCCATACCTGAGCATGAGCTTACTTTTGATCGGTTTTTAGATAAGATATTTAGTCATCAATTTCGGGAGCAACACCCCGAAGTACAGTTTGCAGAGCGCGTGGCAATGATTGCCAAACTGGAAGCAGACGAAGGCGTTTACCCTCTCCCAGATCGCTACAAAATTCACATAATACTGACCGCACTGTGGGAAGATGGCAGCGCGTATTCTAGAACTATTTTAAAACAAGCCATTACAGCTTTGCCAGTCAGCTACGGTGTGTGGAAGGGTTTAAAGCGTATTTATAAGCAAGCTGAATTTTCTCAAGATTATGAGGTTTTTGGACAAATAGCTGCCCAGATTGATTTACAGCGTTTCAATCAAACCGCCAACGCTGCGGTCAGCCTAGCTACTAAAACCTATATGAGCCTTAGAGCATGGCGTTATTTGCGCCAGCTAGGACAGCAAATGCCAATTGGCTACATTGATGCCGCCGTTTCTGTACTCGCCAGCTATGACGAAACCATGACGGCAGGCAGCCTTGAACAAACGAACAGCTGGGTGCTCAATCATATCTGTTTCCATAACAGTCTTGATTATGGCGTCAATCGATTCAGCAGTCGCTCACCTCGAAAGCTCTTTGATGCCAAAGGTCGCGCTTTCGCTGAGGCGTGGCAACGAGACCCTGAACCACTTATCCAGCTATTGGCTATCGCCAAAAATGAGGCTGTCAGACAGTTCGCAACCGATAGCCTAAAACACGACTTTAAGACCCAATTACGTGATGTGAGTGGTGCGACGCTACAATATTTATCTGCCGGACAAGCGCATAGCAAAGCACGTGATGAGATGATTGTTTGGCTATTAGAAAATTCACCGCATTTTGAAAAGTCTAAATTTCAAACATTGGGCTTGCATCAAGTGGTGCTACAACTACTCCATTCACACTATCCTGCCGCCTATCAGTATGCGATTGGCTATGCCAAAAGCTACGCTCAGGACTTATCACTCACTGAGCTAATGCTACTGGCCATGTCAGATTATGAGCCTGTTAGAGCATTTGCCATCAACAATATCTTGAGTCGTGATCCTGTTTCTGATATCGGTGTCAACGGTTGGGGGCAGCTATTAGACACAGAGCATCACTATCAAACCGCGAGCAAGCAACTTAGCAAACACTTTACAAGGCGCGATTTAACCCCTGAGTGGTTTTTTGAACGATTGACTAGCGGAAGAACACACAGCGTAAAATTTGCGATAAAAAAACTGCCTGAGCTTTATAGTGCCAAAGAGCTAGGGACTGAATACTTTATTCGCGTTGCCCAGCAGTTAGATATACCAGAGCAACAGGACTTCGCTGCTAATAACGACAGCGACTGCATGGACTTTGCGTTGGACCAGCTCAGACGTTTGGATTTGAGCCAAGTAAATGCTGCCGTGTGGCAAATGCTGCTATTACATCCACTGTCGCAATCCACTATTACCGATTGGTTTGATGAAGATGTACTGTCAGCAGCAACGCTTGATATGAGCTATTGGCATGCACTTGCCTATGAGCCTGATTGGCAAGTGAGTGAATATGTTGAACAACTAAAATCTGCTGACACTCCTATTAAAAACTGGCAAAAGCACTTGGCCTTTGATGAGTACTTAGCAGAAAACGTGAGGAGTTGGCTATCTGATGTGCGTCGGTTTGCACCGATAGATTTAGGTTTCGACTGGCTTATGAATCTTGCGCATAGCGAACAAGCACTCTATCGTGAATTTGCGATTGATCGCATTAACAAAGGGTTTTTGCCTGCTGACTTTATCGCATATCTTGACAGTAATGAAGGCGACTCTACTGACAACGCTTCCAGTAATGGCACTGACGATAAAGACTCGAATAGCGATGCTACTACTGAAGTAGATTTAACTGGCCAACGCTATTTATTCACGGGCAAGATGCAAAGCATGACTCGTGGCGAGGCCGAAAAAGTTGTGAAAGCGGCTAATGGTGCCATCAGTGGTGCTGTTAATGGCAAGTTAGATTACTTAGTCATCGGTGATGATGGTTCACCGTTATACGGTAATGGCCGTAAAGGTAGCAAGCAAGTTAAAGCCGAGAGCTTAATCGCCGATGGTGCTGCCCTAAAGATTATTTCCGAAACTGCCTTTTTGCAGATGCTGAGTGGTCAATCGAGAGAGGTGTCTGAAGACGATACTTTTGCAGGTGCCAATGCACTGTGGCATATGGCAACAGATGACGCTACTGCACCTATCAGCGAGCTTGCGATCAGCTACCTCAGTCATCATCATGAACAGATCTGTATGGCACTGACAGACAGACCAGTCGATCCCGATGCGATTATCCCTTCTTCATTCTTTGATGCGGAGCGCGTCATTCCTTTACTGCAACACCGTAACAGCCAGCTGCGAGAATTTGGCTTATTACTGAGTGAGTATGAGATGGCGACGTGGCAACCAACGCCAGCCCTATGGCTGATGATGGCAGAATCCCCCTATACGGATATCACTCAACTGTTAAAGCGTGCGCTATTGGACAAGCCATCTGTTGCCAATCGACGTTACCACGTTCAGTCAGCACAATTGAATGCTAGCATGTTGAATGCTTTGATTGAAAGCAAAGCGCGAGTCGCTCGCCAAATCGGTATCACCTTGCTACAGCGTCATGCCAATTTCCAAGATGTGCAGTCTCTATATCGATTGACCCAAAGCACAGACCGTGAAGTACGTTATGCCGCCGTGACCATGCTATGGAAACACTACAAGGCGCATCACGTGTCTCCAAACTGGCAACCAGCCAGTAGCGATAGTAAAGATAAAGACAGCTGCGCTCAACCAGTCATAGCAGAGAAGTCAGATAAACGTTTGGCAAGCTTGCCTGCAGAAGTCGACCAATTATTGATGTTGCTACGCCGTGGTCTCTTTGAGCTACCACCTGGCCGTCTAGTCGGTTCGCAAGAGTCCAGTACTAGTGACAGCAGTAAGCATAAGCAACAACGCTACTCAGATAAAACCTTATCGGAGCAAACTGAGTCAAATAGCAATATCACGCTAAAACCTATATCTGCGAGTCGTGCTAAATTGGCGTTGATTGAGACCTTTCGTGATGTGGCATTAGCTGACAGTACCTTTGCGGCGCTCATTATGCCCACACTGTTCACCTTTACGCACTCGGCAGGCAAGATGGAGCGTCATGCGTGTTTGGTTGCCGTCACACGGTTATTGCATCGCTATCCTGAGCTATCTAAAAATCTGCAGCCAGTGGCATCGGCTTAGTGGCATCGGCTTAACGGCTTTGGCAAACAGATATAGATAAATAGCTACTTAAAAAAATATGACGTCACCTCAACTGAGATAACACCATGAAAACAATAACACTCCCCTATTGGGGTCAAATTATTGGCCTAGTCAGTAAGTCCAACAGCACCCAAGTGGCAACTCAAAAGACAACCAAGCAAGATGGGCGCAGTCTTTTTATTACTCGCCAGCAGCAAGCATCCACTACGGTCTTATACGTCCTTGACCAACAAGGTGAGCAATTTAGCTTATCGACAACAGCGCTGCCTTGTGCGATGCAAGCCATCACCAAAATAGATGACAGTACGGTGATAATGATTGGTGACGATGGTCATCTTTATCAAACGGATTGGCAAGCCAAGAAAGTTAAGAAGACCAGTGCGCAATCCTTACTCGATGCACCTAAAAATAATAACAATGATATAGGCTGTGCCGTAGCAATGGCACCACTACAAGATGCACTGGCTATTTTATATCCAAAACATATCGTGGTATGGCCTTATCAAGACAGCCAAGCCAGCAGTCCTATCATTATTGAGCCTTATTCGTCTTCTATAGCAGCATCAAGTAAGGAGTCTGCATTAACAGCGCTAGCAACCTCAAACGATGGCTCGTGGTTAGTCGTGGCAGATAAAACGGGAGATGTTAGTAGCTATCAATGGGTATCAGATAAAGCTCAGCTCACTCTAAGTAGCCGCAAACAGCTCCACCAAGGTAAAGTAAACGCGATTTGTTTTGAGCCAGTCGGTCAGTACTTCTTCTCAGCAGGCGCAGATAAGGGCTTATACCGTACTCATGTCCAAGGCGATCTGCATCCTGTTGATAGAGCCAAGTCTAGCCAACACAGTGAAATGATCACGGCGCTTTGTGTCTCAGACACTCGGTTGTTTACCGCAGCAGATGACAAGAGCGTCAAATCATGGGCATTTGATAAAGGTCAACCAAACAGCTGTAAAGAGGATCTGACCAAAGCTCGACAGATTGTCTTATCTTCTTACGCTGAACAACCAGCGCTCATCGTAGTCAGTGCCGATCAGAGCTTACGTTTCATACCTATTGACCATACTCAAAGTACGTCACAGAATAGCACCTCACAAAATAGTACGGCAAAAAATAGCAAGCTGCTGCCAGTCACTTATATCATCAAAGATGGCTATCAAAGAATCGGCCAATTACTGACAGATACGTCAAACAATAACGATGTGTCGTTTAAAGAAGGCTTGGCGCTGCTACAGGCACAAGCAGATAACCAAACGTTAGAGCTGGTTAAAAAATTACTTACTGATAGCGACACGCTCACGGCCAACCAAGCATTGCAATTGGTACAGTGGGTTGCTACTACTAACCTTGATAAAACTGCACAGGTTTTAGAACAGCAACTATGCTCGGCGCACAGTGCAAAAGTACGTCTTGCTGCTTTTCATGCCTTGGCCGATCGCGCAAGTACGGCGAAGCGCCCGCTGCATTATTTAGAAGAAGCCTTTAAAAACCGTTACTACGAAGAAGTGGTGGCTTCTGCGTTACAAGGTTACCTAAAGGTTGCGATGAGGGATGCTACCAACCAGCGCCGTATCTTACCTATTTTAAGAGACGCGTTGTCACACAGTTTTGCGAATATTCGCAAGCAAGCATTGGCGTCCCTTGAGACACTATTGCCAGAAAACAGTCCTCAAGCAGATTTGATGGCATTAGACTGCAATCAGTCAGACATTGTCCAGTCAGGACTGATTCGTCTGTATCAGCGCGGCATGCTAAATCACCTTGAAGTCTCACGTCAATTGATGCTGCTACAGAATCATCGTAATACAGAGATTAGGCAAACGGCGTTTTATGTCTCATTACTGTCTCAACCCAAGTTAATAGAGGCGTTAAAACAGCAAGGCGACACGCAAACATTGCGTACCCTGTCTGATTTTGATGACTTTCGCTTACTGCGCGGCACGCTACTAGATAACGCTAGTAGTACAGCGGCGAATAATAATGTTAAACAATCCGATGAGGCGATCCGTTTAACCTTATCCACGCAAGATTTTATCTCGCAAGCAGATAGTACCCAAGCATCTAAGAGTAAGGCTAAAAAGGCAAAATCCAAGAAGCCTGCTGCTGAATCTATAAATCTAAGCAATGACACGTTAGAGCCCTTATTACAAAGCTTAAGCAATAGTCATGAAGATATCAGTTTCCGAGCAGCTTATGCACTGGCTTGCCTACAAGACAAACGGGCGTTTGGCACCCTGATTAGTCTGATGAGCCATGAAGACAGCGCCATCATCCGTGCTGGTGTGGCCACCGCGCTTGGTCATTTAAATATAGAAGACGCCAAAGCAGTCCTACCGACATTACTAGACGATAAGGACGCTGGCGTGCGCCAAGTGGCTATGCAAGCCTATGGTAAGTTGGCAGACAATGCATTGTCTTGGGCAGCGACGGGTTTTGCTTCTAAACATCAAGATATTCATGAGCAGTCTTTAGCACTGTTTTTAAAGCATGTTGCAGCAGATAGCTCAAATAGTGGTAATAGCAGTGACAAAAGCGCTCAGATGTCGTCAGAGATGACAGACATACTGCTACAGGCATTGAACAACCCTTTTACCAGTATTCGGCTAGAGGTGGTTAAAGTTCTATTAAACCGCCAATTTAAGCAGTCATCTGACAATATTTCTAAAAACGTTTCTGACGATATTTCTGATAGTACTATCGTTGATATTATCAAGCTATTGCAGCAAAGCCTGTTTGAAGATGTGCATCAAGTGGCGATAGAAGAATGGCAACGACTGTTGCTAGCGATGAACTCGAAACATAAAACAAATAAAACCAATAACACTGAAGAAACCAGCCACCAAAAGACCAATCAAGCCGTCTTGACCCTGTTTTTCGCAGATACGTTTACAGCTATCCGTAAGCAAGCCTTTGACATTGCACTTAAGCAAAGTAAACATTTAGGGTTTGCTGATGTCATGCTGAACGCGCTTGCCAGCCCTTATGCTGATACCAAGCAACTGGCCCTTACGACAGTGCAAGCCAAAGCCAATACGACTCAGCTGACACAACTGATGCCAGCTCTAGTGGCTATGTTCGCTGATGACAGTATTGAGCTGCGCAAGCAAGCCTTAACGGTTGCTTTGGCGCTGACAGACTTACAGCTTACTATTTTAGCGAATAAAAACGGCACCGATGATCAACCGAATCAACACGAAGCATTGATTACCGCTGCCCTCAACAGCCCTTACCCTGATATACAGCTAACAGTCGCTCAACTACTTGCCAGCCAATCTCGCTTATATGCTGACGAAGAACAGGCACAGCGGAGTGATGAACAAGCGTACCAAGTCTTTAAACATTATCTAGAACTGCCTATGCCCTCTCAAGGCAAGAAAAGTGACAGCTATACCCAGTGGCACAGTCATGTAAGCCAAGCGCTATCTGGCTTGTCTAAATTGGCATACCCATCAAAGCATGATGCACTAGGTTGGTATGCTAAATATCTACACCACCCTGATGCTGATTTTAAACCTCTTGCACCAAAGATGACGCAGATAGTTTCTCTTGAGGACATTGATCTACTGGTGAAATGGCAAAAAGATGAGCGCGACATTATCAATCAATCAGCCAGTTTGTGTTTGGCTATTTTGGGTGATGCTCGCGGGCAATACTTCCTTACTCATAACATGAGAGACAATACAGACAATCTTAGTACGCTTGTTGCACCGATGACACCTACGCATTGGCTACAAGCGCAGCACGGTTTAGGTATTACACATGCACGGCAATTACAGCCTTTGTTTGAGTCAGAGTCCTATACAGTAGCAGCCAGACTGTTATTGATATTTAATGACTTACAGAATGGCTGGCAAGCTGCTAAAACAGACGCCTCTAACATTGATCGACCCAACCGACTGATAGAAGCCCTAAGCTTTGCCGATAATGACACGGCAGTAGTCTATGCCAATATACTCGCTCGTTACCCGAATGACGTACAACACCCTAATAACCAGCAAGCACTATCGTCAGCGTGGCAGTACCTAAGTGATTACTTGTCACGTCAATTAAGCAGTGTTTTATCTTCTCACTCTGAAGTCATCACGATGATGATGGATGCCATGCCAAACACGGCAGATAAAGGTGGTGTTAAAGGACAGTCGAATAATAAGGCCTCTATCCGAGCAAGTATTCTGACAACCGTCAGTACCGAAAATTTACAACAGCTCACCAACCTCAGTCGACATCAGCAGCCATTGGTACGCGCGCAAACCATTAGTGTCATTTGCCACTTATCTGAATTACTCGCCCATGACTACTATGATGATGAGGACGATGTTTTTGAGACATTACAAAAATGGCAACGCAGTTTGCAGGCATTGTTAAGTGCTCACCCAGTTACGGCCACCGTTAATATGGCAGGCGATAGCTCTCCTACTGACAAACAAGACAGTTCTGAGGTGCATTATCCATACCAGTCCCTTGCTTTTGGCGCTTGGATTGGCGTCATACGCGCAGGCGATGATTATTATGCTAATAGCAGCACCACAGACCAAGCCATTCGAGGTCTAATGTGGCTTGCTACTCAATCATCGGCGTTTGATACTAATAACGATGAGGACTGGCGAGACAGTACCAGTCGCGTGTTGTTACCATTACTCAACCACAGTAGTTTTGACACTCGTGAGCTGGCTTGGGCATGCTTGTATAAGCTAAACATGCCTGCCAAAAAACTGGCTGACTATGCCATGAGCACGCCCTACCGTGATATGGTCAAACGCGGCTTGGATCTATTGCTAGATACCGTAAATAACAATGCCGTACAGCAGCAAAGCAAAGCATCGGATACAGCTACTGTCAGTAGTAGCGCTGATCAACAACTCATTGATTTGTTAAAAACCAATAATCACACCTTAGCAGAAGAGACCTATCAGCTGCTAAAAGACCGACTAGGCCATCTGCCTGCTAGCTTACTTGGGCTACAGACCTATTGTCAGTCGCTACTGCCTCAGATCGTTGCTGAATGGAAACAAGTCATTGTCACGCCCTTTGCAAACAGTCAATCACCGTCAGTGCAGCGCCAAGACAAACTGACGTTTTTGCTGCATGCTGTGAAGAGTGATGATTGGAATGCAAAATATCAAGCACTGAGTCAACTGGTCGAGTTTCATGACGTACTCTTTGCGGACAGCACGCTATTTGATGACTTGTTTGATTTTGCTGAAGACGCTCAGTCCAGTAATGAGAGATATCGTAGCTGGCAGCTGCTTGTCGACGCACTCACGTCGTACCAATTCATCAATAAGAACACTTTAGAGGGGCATTTAAAGAGCAGCTTTGATACTGCGACTGCTGAACAGGTCGCCAATGAAGCGCACTTACGATTATTAGCCTTACTTGATGATCCACATATCAACAAACCTAAGCAGTTTATTTATTGGGATATCGCTGACCTACGTAACACGAATCTCGTGGCGCCATTACTACAGCGTTTAGAAAGTCTGTTTGAGCACACGCCGCAAAAAAATAAAGAAGAGCGTAAATATTTATTTGATACCTTAGTAAAAATCAGCGGTTACGATCAAAATATCGAGGACTATTTGGAGGAGCGTGAAGACACGCGCTGGTTACAACGTCAGCACCCTAGAGACTCGCAAGTCTTGTTATCGCTGTTTACTACGCTTATGAATCATAGTGATTATGCGCTTGCCGCACAGCTATTACCGTCACTGGCATGGGTACAATCGGGCGACAGCGATTTATCCTCGCGCATTGATACTGCTTTAGCACTTGCTTACGAGCAAATGCCAGCCAACCATACCTTTAAGTTGGTTGAGGCACTGGCATATCGTGCCAAAAGACGACACGGCAGCATTGCCTCATTACAAAATGCCCTGCGTAATAAAGACGCCGATGTGCAATTTGCCGCGGCTGAAGGACTCGCTAAATGCGGTCATGCTGATGGGGTCAATATCTTGATGGCCACGATCGATTACAACCCTGATGCTGAGTTCCGCAGCTGCAGTGTGTTAGCCATTGGCGAACTACTAGGCAGCAATAACAATCAAAATGCTGACTCGCCTAATGCTAGCTCGCCTGCGGACAACGCTGATAAAAACTTACAGGTTCATACCTTATACAAAGCCTATGATAAGTTAATCAAACTGGCCGAGGACGACGAGCACTACTTACAAGACGTGGCCAGTGAAGCCTTAGGTCGCCTTGCACAAGGTGGTGACTTTGAGCATAGTCCGCATATTTTTGAGCTATTAAAATCGCACTTGTCAGACCCCGCAGTCCATTTCACCAATCCCGCCATTGTCCATTGGTTAAATGGACTACGCTGGCTCAACACAACGCCTGCTTGGGAACAAATCCGCAGCTATATCCGCACTCATATCGATAAAGCCATATTCTTCCGTCCACAAAGGCATGCGGTATGGCTACTGCAGATGAATAATAACGATGCCAATAAAGCATTAATATTAGATATTTTAAAGCAAAACAACCTAGATCGTGATGTGCTCATGGTGGCTTATACGGCGGCACAGAAAACCTGGGGCAGCCTCGCATCGCAGGTTTATCCTTATGATTGGGCAGCCATTCAAAGCCATAATGATAACTTTATAGAAGAGACTGAGCGTTTGAGTCTAAAGCGTATCATTGATAATAGCAGCATCAATGAGCTGGCAGCATTTATCACCCAGCATGGCGCGCACTTGCCAGCTGACAACTTGATGGCACTGCAAAATGCCATTATGGCCAAGCAAGACATGCCAAAATCGCAGCTTACCGCATTGATTAGCAGTAGTAACACACTGACACAGCATATTGGACTGTGCTATCTGACCCAATATCCGACCAACTATATTGATAAAGAGATGGTTGCGACGTTGCAGCAGCGTTTTGACACTGCAAGCGAGCAATGGCATACGCTTATCGACACCATCAGCCGCAGTCCAACTACTATCAGCAATAGTCAGTGGATTAGCATGGTTGAGCAAGTGGGTGGTACCATCAGACAACTGGTTTGGCTAATCATGCGTCATGTGTCCATTACAACTGCCAAAGGAACTGTCGATAAAGCGGCTACTAAGCAAATCGCGGCAATGCTTGATTGGCTCAATGATTCTCGTCAACCATTGACCATCACTTCCGTTCCGTTACTCTCTACTACTGTTAGTGATTGGTGGCAGCAAGCGCTATTGGCACTACTGGCCAGACCTGTCGCTGAAGATAAGATGCTATCAAGCATCGTGCCAACGTTGAGCAGCATATCAACTACGGTTCCATCACCGCTCACTTATGACAACCGAACCTTACTATCAACGCTACTAACTCGTATTGAACAAAGCGATACATCTACCCAAAAATCCATAATAACGGTAGTAAAGAATGCGCTCAAACATAAGGGCTCGTCTACCGAGATACCAATCAATCAACAGCTGCTACAGTGGATCAGAGCAAAAGACGCTGATGCACTCTATCATTGTGCAAATAATGACAACATGGAGCTGACGGTTCGTATCCGTGCTATCGAAGCGCTTGGGCAGCTACATGATCCAAATATTGAACAGTGGCTGACGACGCTTATGGCACATGAAAACTCAGACATTCAGAAGCTTGCTTATAAAGTACTACGCCGCTGGCAACGTGCCATGATACGAGCACAGCAAAAGCGTCCGTTGGCATATAGTCAAAAAAGCAATCAAAAAAGCAATCAGGGTGAAGGAGACAGTCAATGACTATAGACAATCAATTAGACCAAGCATCAGAAATAGAGTCAGAAGTAGTAGCCAACACTGATGGCCTGATGATGCAGTTGGACTACGCCGCCCCTAGCCAAATCAGTCAAGTTAACGAATCGTCAGACTCATTGTTGGAGGCGCAAACGACCGAACACACTCAGCATGTGGCACTATTTGCTCAGCTGAATCGGTCGGAGGTTAACTTCCACGGTAAGGTCAAGTCTCCCCTTGTCTTTCGTGACAGTTTGCTAGCGCTGTTTGATGTGGTCAGTAGTGACTACCGTTATGTGCCAAAAGACCGCTCAGCGTACACGGTATTTATG
Organism: Psychrobacter sp. JCM 18900; assembly: GCF_904846625.1. Classification (GTDB taxonomy): domain Bacteria; phylum Pseudomonadota; class Gammaproteobacteria; order Pseudomonadales; family Moraxellaceae; genus Psychrobacter. The sequence continues at coordinate 49,566 of NZ_CAJHBL010000005.1, read as the reverse complement.
CAGATGCGCCGTGCCAGCAGCAATAAGAACCTATTTACTGCGCAGCGTGATTATTTCACGTGGTTGTTCGACAATGACCCACTGGCTTTTTGTATTTTGGACCCGATTATTCAGGTGCATGAGCAGGGTGTCAGCTTTGAGGTATTTAGCCGTGATGAAGGCTGCTATGCTCAACTGACATTGACCAATGCGCTTTTTGAGCAAAGTGCCGAAGCTACCCTTGGTACCACGAGCATTGATTATAGTACGGCTTTGTTTGACGGTATTCAGCAAATTCGAGACCATCAACAGACGGTATTAGACATTGGTCATGAAGCGGTCGGCTTACAGTTACTCGAAACCATGCCAGAGGCTGATAATGACGAGGCAAACAGTACAGGTACTGATAGTGCATTCACCGCACCCACCGTAAAAAAACAGATCATAGAAAAGCGCATCAATGTACCCAAAAGCTGGATCAGAGCACTGCTACAAGTACAGTCTGCACATCAATTGCCGCAAGACACCATTCACCTTGATCCTATTGCGCTCTATAACGTGCTGTTTGAGCTGCGCATGCATGCTGATATCAAAGGCAAGCGCCGCGGACTGCTGATTGAACTCAGACCACAGCAATTACCGATTATTGTACTTGAGCCATTTGATATCACTGTCACCAGCCAAGTCAGCCAACAGCAGACACCTTATCAAGGCCAACAGGCCAAACTGATTCGCTTATGGGGTCGTCGTCGTCTCAGCCTATTAAAACGACTGTTGCCGCATGCTGATAGTGTTTCCGTCTCTTTATTGGGTCAAGGCATGCCAAGCTATTGGACCGTGACGGGCAAAGGATTTCACTTCACCTTTGCCATGACAGGCTTTAGCCAAGCCAACTGGTCACAGTCATTAAACTTTGACTTATTATTGCCCAAGCGCCCATTGCATAATACATTAGCTGCTAGTGAAGGGTTATCAGGCAGTGGTAAAGCAACCTTAAATGCTCGCAATGATGATAATAGCGATGACAATAACGGCCTGTCTGTATTGATGACCACGCTGGCAAATACCCCCAGCAATCTAGAAGACTTGGTAAAGTTGCTATCAGCAGATACGTCATTAGATCCTGCATCAGTGTCTAATCAGCAAGTGCAGCAATGGTTGTTATCAGGTACTCAGCAGGGCTTGATTCGCTATGATGTGGCGACGCAGCTGTATCATTACAGACCATTGACCCAAGCACCGCTTGAGATGGCGCAGTTTGCTTATCACAATGAGGCAGAAAAACAGGCCTTTGATTTATTAAGTCGTGCCGATGGTGTACAGAATTTTTCGGTTGAGACTGTTGCTGTCAAAGGCATTACCATCCGTGCAGATATCCATGTCGAAGAAGACAGACGTACTTACCACAGTCAGCTGCAATTGGGCGACGAAGGACTGGTGACCAAAGCAGAATGTAGCTGCCCGCAGTATCTACAACATCGTCTCACTCATGGTGTGTGTGCGCATCTTATCGCGCTGCGTCTTAGGTACAATCAATATGACCCGAATAACGCCAGTAATGACAGCTGGCATGACACTCGTGTCTTGAGTAAACGCGTTAATAAGACGATGAGTAATCAAGAAAGCGTGCCAACAAAAGCAGCCAACAACTCGTTGAAGGCATTACCTTCTGAAATGACGCTTGATTTGACAGCCTTAACTCAACCAGTGACCCACTCACATGAGACTGCAAACAACAAACCACAGACTTTAGCAGCGCAAGAAACCTCTATTGCGTATGTCTACATCACCATTGCCCATAAAAAAATCACCATTGAACAAACTACAGGTAATGAGGATACACGCCAGCAACTGGTGTTTAACCAACCTGCTCAAGCCAAAGCCGCTTATTTACAACATATTGCCAGATTTGAAGCCAAAGGCTTTATCGAAAACCAAGGGATGTAATGTATGACCACACACACAGCCAACCATAACGATTACATCAGTCCTGAGCCAGCACCCACTCCTTTTGAGCGTCAGTGGCAACAATTATGGCAAGAGATTGAGCTGGCAGGCGGCCGTTACCAATACGTACAGCAGCAGCTGGTCAGCCAAGGCTTTATGGTCGATCGTCAGCCTGTCGATAACATGAGCCCAAAAGAACGTGAGCGCTATAAGAAAGCCTTAAAAAAGGAAGCAGCTGAAGAAAAAAGTCTCAAAAAAGCTGCTTGGCAAGCATACAAAGCGCATCACATGGTTTATCTTGGTCGTCATGTATATTGGACGGACGATACCAGTACCGATAAGTGGGACGTAAAAGACGCGGCCAATCGACTGATTGAAAACAAACTACCGCTGTTAAGTAAACACAGTGAACTAGCAGAAGCGGTGAACCTTAGCATCCCGCAATTAAAAGGGTTGTGCTATCAAAGAGAGGTCGCTACCAATCTGTCTTATTCGCATTTTACTATTGCCAAACGAAATGGGACAGCACGTCAAATATGGTCGCCGAGACCACGTTTGAAGTTTGTACAACGCTGGATTTTGCATAATATTTTGAATAACTTAACGACGCATGGTGCCGCCCATGGCTTTGTACGCGGAAAATCCATCGTGACCAACGCGGCAGTACATAGCAATAGTGAGCTGCTTATTAAGCTAGATGTCAAAGATTTCTTTCCTAGCGTGAGCTGGCGCCGTGTCAAAGGGGTCTTTCGTCATGCTGGCTACCCAGAACAAATTGCGACATTACTGGCATTACTCTGTACAGAGTCGCCCAGACAGGTGGTGCAGCAAGATGGCGTTACCTACTATGTGGCATTAGGCGATAGAGCCTTGCCACAAGGCGCGCCGACCAGCCCGGCATTAACGAACATCGTTTGCCTAAATCTGGATCGACGCTTGACAGGATTGGCAGAAAAGTTGGGCCTACGTTATAGCCGTTATGCCGATGACTTGACCTTTAGTGTGCCCGCTATTGAAGACACCAAACCCAAATCGAAGGCTAAAACAACGATTAAAGCCACGACCAGCACCGCAAAAAAACAAGCCGATACGCAGCACAACAAGCTGATCGGGCAACTGCTCGGCTCAGTCCATAAAATATTACGTGAAGAAGGTTTTGCATTAAATAATGATAAAACGCGCGTGATTCGTAAAGGCAACCAGCAACAAGTGACAGGCATGGTGGTCAATGGACAAGGCGTACCTAGGGTATCTCGTCAAATCAAAAAAATGTTACGAGCAGCCGTTCATAACTTAGAGTCAGGCGGCACATTACGCGCTGATGAGACTTTAAATACGTTGTCAGGATATGCCGCTTGGATAGCCTCGGCAGAGCCAGAGCTAGGACACAGTTATCTAGCTAGAATTGAACGTTTACAAGTGCAGCAAGAGACACCTGCATAGATATTTATTTATATTTATAAAAAAACGAGTATTAGAAAAATTCTATTTCTAGGGCGTGTCCTCATTTTAAAAATGGTGATAAAAATGAGATAAATGGCAGTCAAACAAGGAAAATAGCGCAGATAATATCGAGATATTAGTCAGCTATTTGACGCCGTTTGGCAAGATTTAGCCATTTTTAACCCATTTAGATAACTATCGATTGAATTGAGGACACGCCCTAATACTCATTTTTACATCAGTAACATGTACTGATGTAAATATAGCGCCATTACACCAATAAAAACGCTGCAGTACGACTGTCTTTTGATTGGGCAACGTCATATGGCGTACCTTGAGCGACGATTACCCCGCCCGCATCCCCTGCCCCTGGTCCGATATCAATGATCCAGTCACTATTGCTCGCCACCTGCATATCATGTTCAACCATAATAACGGTATTGCCCGCAGCGACGAGACCATTTAACTGCGTCATAAGCATAGACACATCAGCAGGGTGTAGGCCTGTGGTTGGTTCATCTAAGATGTATAGCGTGTCGCCTCGTTGCACACGCTGCAGCTCGGTGGCAAGTTTAATACGCTGTGCTTCGCCACCCGACAATTCGGTGGCAGGCTGACCCAGACGTAAGTAACCAAGTCCAACTTGTAGCAATGCCTCTAATGCACGCAAAATAGGTGCTTCATCAACAAAAAACTCATGAGCCGCTTCAACCGTTAAGTTTAATACTTCAGCGATGTTTTTGTCTCGATAAGTGATTGCTAGCGTTTCCTCGTCATAGCGTTGGCCATGACATACCTGACAAGGTGCATAAACGCTTGGTAGAAACAACAGCTCAACGCTGACAAACCCTAAGCCTTCGCAATTTGGGCAGCGGCCTTTGGTCGTGTTAAAGGAGAATCTGCCAGCATCATAGCCATGAGATTTTGCTTGCTTAGTCGCCGCAAAAATCTTCCGCACATCATCAAACAGACCCGTATAGGTTGCCAAGTTGGAGCGCGGTGTACGCCCAATTGCTTTTTGATTGATATTAATAAGACGGCGGACATGCTCCATGCCAGCGACAATTTCACCGCCAGTTACTGACTCAAGCTCTTGCTCTAACAAATCCGCTTCACCAATAGGCGCTTCTGTGACTGTCTTTTGACCCAATGCTTCATTGATAAGCTCTACCAATGCTTGACTGACAAGGCTTGATTTTCCTGAGCCCGAGACCCCTGTGACGCTGGTCATCACCCCAAGCGGAAAATCAACGTCTAATCCTGTGATGTTATTTCGCTCAATGTTGGCAAGCTTGAGCCAATTTGTCGGCTGCCTTGTACTAGATTTTGACTGTGCGTTAGACGTAGCATTGGCAAATAGATATTGACCAGTATGCGACTGCGTAACTTTACGAAGTCCATCTACAGGGCCACTATAGACAATCTCGCCACCATGCGTGCCTGCCTTTGGCCCGACATCGACTATCCAATCAGCATGTCTGATGACACTAACATCATGCTCAACAACAAACACTGAATTCCCAGCTGCGATTAGCTCATCCAATGCCCCTAGCAATGCTTGAGTATCAGCAGGATGCAGACCAGACGATGGCTCATCAAGGACATACACCACGCCAAATAGCTGCGAGCGAATTTGAGTGGCCAATCGTAATCGCTGTAATTCACCAGGAGAGAGTGTCGGTGTGGTACGCTCAAGTGAGAGATATCCTAACCCTAACCTTGTCAGCGCTTCAACACGAGAGAGAATATCACTGGCGATACGCTGGGCAACGATGGCTTTTTCGCGGTTTGGTGTGTTATCGGCTACCTTGGTACGAGCGGTTGTTTCCAGTTTTTGTGCCATTTCAGTCAGTGTTAACTGTGATAGCTCACCGATATCGAGTCCTGCAAACTTAACCGATAGCGATTCTTTCTTTAGTTTTTTACCGTGACATTCAGGACACTCAGATATCTGCATAAACTGCGAGACACGTTTTTTGGTACGCGGGCTCTGAGTGGTGGCAAAAGAGTGCAAGATGAAGTTTTTGGCACTGGTAAAAGTACCCATATAGTTTGGCTTTTCGCCTTTTTCTATCGCATCACGCGTTTGCTCAATGTTGTATTCAGGATAGACAGGTACTGTTGGCGTATCATCTGTAAACAAAATCCAATCACGCGTCTTTTTCGGCAGTGTGTGCCATGGTTTATCGATATCATAGCCTAATGTAGTCAATATACGGCTGAGGTTTTGACCTTGCCATGCTGGTGGCCAAGCTGCAATTGCCCGCTCACGGATGGTCTTGGTATTGTCTGGCACCAGCAGCTCTTCAGTGACCTCAAAGACACGGCCGATACCTGAGCAAGTCGGACAAGCACCGTCTGGCGTATTGGGAGAAAATGCATCTGCGTATAGAATCTCTAGATCGGCAGGATACTCCCCTGCGCGTGAGTACAGCATGCGCAGACCATTAGATATCGTCGTCACGCTACCCACGGACGAGCGCACTGAAGGCGTACCTCGCTTCTGCTGCAAGGCGACTGCTGGTGGTAACCCTTCTATAGAATCAACATCTGGCTCATCAACCTGATCGATCAGCCGTCTCGCATAAGGGGATACCGAATCAAGATAGCGGCGTTGTGACTCGGCAAACAACGTACCAAATGCTAATGACGACTTCCCTGAGCCGGAGATACCGGTGAAGACCACTAATGCATTGCGAGGTAAATCAACATCAACGTTCTTTAAGTTATGTACACGTGCGCCTCTGACCTGAATATTGTCTTGATCAGGGTTATAAAGGGCATTTCTCACTGTGTTTGTTTTACTTGTTTTTTCTTCTAATTTTTTTGAGTTCGCCATAACGTTATTGTTCCTATCGAATCGTTGTTTATTCCTAACGGGCCTATTTTTCTTTACTTAATTAGTTTTCTTTATTTAATTAATAGAAAGGTTAACACGTACTCATGCGTGGCCATGGCTGGGCTTACGTATCAATAGCATAGATAGACAAAATGATAACTCAAGTCACCCAATCATTAATAATAAAAAACCCGCATCAACGCGGGTTTTGTTTAGCAAGAAATGCTATTAAAAGAGTGGTAACTTAGACATTAAGACACAACCAAGCGCATCAGTTGGGTGCTGATATAACCACCAAATGTCCCTACTGCGTAACCTAAAATACCCAAAAACACTCCGACAGGCGCCAGTGATGGATGAAAGGCAGTAGCGACAATCGGGGCTGACGATGCACCGCCTGTATTGGCATTAGAGCCAACTGCCAAAAAGAAAAATGGCGCACGAATGATTCTAGCGACAGCAAATATGATAACGACATGGATGCTCATCCATAGTAAACCGATAAGCAATAGTCGCCACTGTGAGACGATACCAGCCAGATTGATTTGCATACCGATTGCGGCGATTAATACAAAGATAAATACTGTGCCGATTTTTGAGGCGCCAACATGATCTAACCTGCGAATCTTAGTGAATGAAAATATAACGCCTATTAGGGTAATAATTACCACCATCCAAAAGAACGAACTGGCAAAGCTATACTGAACGGCCCAGCTATAAGGCGCAAAGAACTCTGCAATCTGGCCACCGATAAAGTGTGCGACCCCGACCATGGCAAAGCATAAGCCAAACATCACCATCAAATCATTGATGGTTGCTGGGCGGGCATGATCACGCTCATAACTCTCGACTGCTTTGACTACTTTATCAATACTACTGGTATCAGCGCGCAAAAAGCGGTCTATCTTGTCGCTGTGTTTTGCCATGACCAAGATAGCTAGCAGCCACAGTGATGCATTGGTGGTATCGACCAAAATCATCATACCAAACAAATCATCACTGACTCCAAATAGCTCCTTCATCGCTGCTTGGTTAGCCGCGCCGCCTATCCAGCTGCCCGCTACGGCCGAGAACCCACGCCATAACGTATCATCGGTAAACATCGCAGGCGATATCCACTTAGCGACTCCCAAACTGATCGGACCACTGATGACGATAGCAATACTGGCAGCAAAAAACATCGCAATCGCTTTCCAGCCTAAGCCCAATATTTTAGGTACATCCATGGATAAGGTCATCAACAGCAAACTTGCTGGCAGCAAATAAGTCGCAGTAAAGCCATAAATCTGCGAACCAACGCCATCGGCAAACACGCCTAAACTATTTAGAGTTGCTGGTATAAAGCAGCAAAGCACAATACCAGGCAATATGGCATAAAACCGACGCCAAAACTTACCCGGCAAGCCTTGGGTATAAAAAACCAGACCAATAATGGCCATGATAATGCCAAAGGCTAATGGCAAATTATCGATTGCTAAGTTTGAGGTGGCTTGCATCAAGGCGCTCCAAGATTTACAACGGGCAAAAGTAAATCAGTATAGACAAGGCAAAAAACTCCTGCAAGCAGCCATCGACTATTAGCTAGGATTTGCTAAGTAGTATTTGACGGAATGAATAGCAAGGGAACGGCTAGACACGTAACGTCATACGCCCGTTATTGAGCAATATAAAGCAGGTAAACGCAAAAAAGCCAGATAACAAGTATCTGGCTTTTTTAGTGCTATCTTTAGACGATTAATAAATCAATGATTTAAATCGTCAAATATAGCTGTATTACGAGTTGTTACCACGGTTGCCGCCGTTTGGACGACCTTGGCCACGGCTGTCAGAACGACCAGCTGGACGACCTTGGCTGCCGCTTGGACGACCACGACCAGTTGCAGCACGCTCACCACGTGGAACGCCATTGCTATCACCGCGGCTTGGGCCACCAGTGCGCTTGCCTTGATACGGCTTGCCACCTGAACGCTCATTTGGTTTGCCTGACGTGTCACGTGGCTTACCTTGATAACCGCTGTCGTTGCTAGCGCGTTGACCAGTTGGAGCGCTGTCGCTTGAACGACCACGACCTTGACCACCACCGCTAGATTTACCAGCATAGCCACCGCCTGAACGACCACGGCCTTGACCGCCACCGCCATTAGAACGACCGCGACCACGGCCACGACCATTACCTTTGTTTTCGCTAGGTACGTAAGTTTTCTTAGGCTCCATACCTTCGATGATACATACTTCCATTTTGCGATCTAGATAACGGTTGATAGCGTTAAGCTGTGGACGATCATCCATGCTACATAGGCTGATAGCAACACCAGTACGACCAGCACGACCACAACGACCGATACGATGGACGTAATCTTCAGTCTGACGTGGCAAGTCATAGTTGATAACGTGCGAGATAGCTGGGATGTCTAGACCACGTGCAGCAACGTCAGTCGCTACTAGAATTTTTACTTTACCATTACGCAAGTCTTGAACGATACGGTTACGCTTGCTCTGTGGCAAGTCACCATGTAGGAAGCTTGCTTTATGGCCCGCTTCTTGTAGCTGCTTAGCCAATTTCTCAGTGCTACGTTTGGTAGCAGCAAAGATAATGATTTGTTCCATATCTTGCTGGCAAACGATTTTGTCAAGTAAACGGTTTTTGTGATCAAAATCATCACAGTAGTACACTTTTTCTTCGATGTGTGCAGATTCTACTTTGATTGATACGCGCTCAGGATTTTTAGTGAAGCTGGCAGCGATTTTACCTACTGGGCCATCCCAAGTTGCTGAACACATGATCGTTTGACGATCGATTGGCGCTGCACGAAGGATGTCACTAATATCATCAGCAAAACCCATGTCTAGCATACGGTCAGCTTCATCAAGTACCAATACTTCTAGGTTTGACAAATCAACGCGACCCGCATTGATATGGTCAAGTAGACGACCAGGAGTTGCAACGATTACTTGAACGCCCTTTTTCAAAGCAGTGATCTGACCGTTGTATGGTGCGCCGCCAACTAGTGGTACACAAAATAGACCACGCATGTCTTTAGAATAAGTGCGAACGCTGTCATGTACTTGCTGAGCAAGTTCACGCGTTGGCGTTAGGATAAGTGCTTTGGTTAGTTTGTCAAAGCTAGTGGCACGGCTCAAACGGTCAAGTACAGGGATAACAAAAGCCGCTGTTTTACCACTACCCGTTTGCGCTGACAATAAAAGGTCACGACCGGCTAGAGCAAAAGGAATGGCTTGTTCTTGAATAGGGGTTGGGTTGGTATAGCCACTGCGATCAAGCGCAGTAAGAATTGGCTTAGCAATGCCAAGATCAGTAAAAGTGATTTTGTTTTCTTCAGTGGCGTCAGTAGCAGCCGCTTGAGTACTGTTATCAGTATTTGGAGTGTCAGTGCTTTCGATGATGCCGTTTTCAGCGGCGATTGCAGATAAGATGTCAGTCATAAGAATCCTTGGTAAGTATAAGTTGCTGTAAATTCAGCAAACTTGATGCATACCACTGATAACCGTTCACCACGCTGCTCTTATTAGCATTACCGAGCAATATAAAATTGTCGATAATTAGAAACCAAGCCAATAGAGCTTAGCGTCTTTATAATAAATGCGTTCGTGCTGTCTGACGTATTTTGGTGGTAGTGCCGAGTGTCTTATCCTTGCTTGATATACGCTCATTATCAATGCTTTGTCCAAAGCAGATAAAGGCAAACAGCAACCAATCTAGACCCTAGTTATAGGCCAGTAGATAAGATATGAGTCAAAAATAACGGATATTTTTAAAGGTTATTTAAGTACACAAAATCATCGGCAACAATTACTTATGGTCATCCTAGACCCAAAATCGCAGGCGATGTTATCAATCTCATAATTCACGAAAGCCTAAGCTAACGTGGCGACGCAGTATAGCACAATAAAAAATTATATGTACCTATTTCTTCAATTACTGAGTAAATAAGCACTAATAGTGTTGATAATAAACAAATTTAGGTAGTTTATTTAATAACTTAAATGAACTACTCGCTATTTATCTATCGTACTACTTTGACTTCTGTGACATAGGTAGGTAGCTGCCATGCCCCGCCCGCCTCGATTAAACGGCAAAGTCCTGTGGTGCTTTCATGGCTTTTTTCAAATGCACGGCCCGTCCATAGCCAATCGGTTTTGCTCATGCAATCACCGATGCCGCGACCTTTTTGTACAGAGGTAAGCTTGCCTTTATCGTAGCCAGTAGCATTGGTCGTCACCAACGTTGGCTTATAAGGTTTACTGTCGTTGATCACCCAAACCCCTGCTCCAGCGTTATAAGCGCCTGTCCAACACTCATGCTGTGCCAACAGCTGCGAGCCATTTAAACGACTGATACGCCAAGGTGATTTGTCTGAAAGATTGGGACAAACGCTGTCCGCATCTTTCATTGTGCCTTTTACCAACGATGCCAACTGAGAGGACCTCATCACAAACTTTTTGTCATTACCATCGTCCGCTTTGGCACTTGGTACGACAAAACGTAGTACTGGCGCTGCTTTAGGAGGCAATATACCGCCACTAGATTTAACAGCATCGTCATTTTTAATAAAAGCACTGGATGTACCAACGCGACCTTGGAACTCATCGGCTTTTAGCATGACAGCACTGGCACCTTTGTCAGATAGCTGCCAACGTGAGTTGCGCAAGGCCAATGTAATCTTGCTAGATTTGGTTAAAGCCTCTAACAATGCGGTTACCTGCGCTTGAGTAAGCTCAGCATTACCTGCAGCAGCTGAATACGGTTTAGTCTCGCCATAATCTTTGTCATTAATAAATAGCGAGATACGATGACGGTTACCGAGCTGCATTAAGGCTTTAGACGAGCTGTCCTTTGCCCCGCCAAGCTTTACTTTACCATCCACGCCAGCATTCGCACCTGCGCGGCGTACGAGCAATATAGAAACCGGGAACTCACTGTTATTCTCTGCTTGATAACCTGCTAGCCGGCACGTACGCGTATTATCACAAGCGACTTGCCAGTCTTGGCTAGTAAACTCAGTCGATGTACTGGCCATACTGGTGGTACTAAATAAAGCTGTGCTAAGCGCTGCAAGTACAGGCAGTAATATTTTATTTTTTATCATATAGGTGGATTGTTCTTTTATTTTTTTAGGTATGTTTTCTGAATAGTACTCTACAGTGATGTTTTTGGGATTTTTATTAGACTGGGCACTATCTTTACAGCTATTGTCATCATACTTATTATCGTCATAGGTAATGCCTGACCTACTAACACCAGTTAAATCAGCGCCTTTTGATAGCGACATATCGTTTATATAATTATTGTCTTTCATAATCATCACCTTTCAGTAGAAGAAGTATAAACACCTGTCTATTGTAATGGTGCTCGGCTATCTTAACGCACTAGTGTTTCTATCTGTTGTACTAATGTATCATTGTGTAAAGACAAAAGGAAGACCTAACATAGTTTATATTCATTTTTATGAATATAAATAAAAAGGCTGATAAGCTATTTGCTTATCAGCCTTGCTGCTGTGTTTAAGGTTTGTTTATGCTTAAACTGTACTACTAGATCTAAACTGTATTGAGTACTTGGTTTAGTCGATTGGTTTTAGCTCTAGCGCTACTGCACGTTTGACCGCAGGACGTTCAGCAATTTTCTTAGCCCAACGTTGCAAGTGTTTGTAGTCTTCTACTTGTAAAAATTCTGCTGCGTCATAGAGCTTACCTAGTGCCAACTGGCCATACCAAGACCAGACAATCATATCCGCAATGTTGTAATCAGACTCATTATTGCCGCATAGGTACTCATGATCTTTTAGATGCGTGTCTAATACATCGAGCTGACGCTTGGTTTCCATCGTATAGCGGTTGATTGGATACTCTAGAGGTTCAGGCGCATACGCATAAAAGTGTCCAAAGCCGCCACCTAAGAAAGGTGCGCTACCCATTTGCCACATAATCCAAGACAGACAATCTGCTCGCGCTTTGCCAGTAGCCAGTGGCAGGAACTTATCAAACTTTTCTGCTAGATACATTAAGATTGCGCCCGACTCGAACAGCGCTATCGGCCCCTCTGCTGTATCAGTAGAATGATCGACCAAGGCTGGAATCTTTGAATTGGGGTTTATCTCTACAAACCCTGAGCCAAACTGCTCACCTTTAGAAATATCAATTTTATAAGCATCATATGCTGCCCCGTCAATGCCAAGTTCGGCCAGCTCTTCTAATAGTATGTTTACCTTGACACCATTTGGCGTATTTAATGAATACAGCTGTAACGGAGCATCACCAACAGGCAGCTCTTTATCATAGCGAGCTCCAGACGTTGGACTGTTAATACTAGCAAACTTGCCACCGTTATCTTTATCTTGCGTCCAAACTTTTGGTGGTACGTATTTATTATTATCTTGACTCATAATTTATCCTCGGTTTGTATTTATGACTGCCGCGAAGGTTTACTATAACGAGAACTCATAACGATATTAAAGTCCTCTCTTGTAATCAATGTTGTGTTTCTACTGCCAGAGTAAATACAGAAGAGCTATTAGCACGCATCGAATTTTTTGTCATATTTCGCCTCTTTGCCTTTTTATTAGCTACCTTTCGCATCGTTGCTCTTATATAAGTTATCTTATATAAGTTATCTTATATAAGTTATCTTATATCAGTTACTTTGAGTCACTTTTATTATGAGCTAGGCTTTCTTATACTACTCAGCTTGCATAGTGATCTGCTCGCAAATCCGCTATTTTCTTATTCCATAACGAGACGTTCAATGGGACTCACATGGTAACGCTCACCCCAACTCAAGAGAAATACCTACCTTACGTACTAGCGGTAGCGCTATTTATGCAAATTTTAGACGCTACTATTTTGAATACCTCGTTGCCACAAATGGCGCAGGCACTCGGTGAGTCACCACTAAAGATGCAGTGGGCCGTCATCAGCTACGCATTGACCCTAGCGATTTTTATCCCTATCAGTGGTTTTTTAGCGGATAAATATGGCACACGCCGCGTATTTTTATCAGCGGTCATCATTTTTTGTATTGGCTCATTACTGTGCGCGGCGTCACAAACGCTAGATTTTTTGGTTGCCTCACGTGTGGTACAGGGTATCGGCGGTGCCATGATGACGCCTGTCGCTCGTTTGATATTGGTTAAGTCTTATCCGCGCAATAAGCTGCTCACTGTGATGAATTTCGCTGTAATACCTGCTTTGATTGCACCACTAGTCGGTCCAGTATTGGGTGGCTATATTGTGCAATATGCCAGCTGGCATTGGATATTTTTGATCAATATACCGATGGGTGTGGCAGGTTTTATCATGGGCAAAAAACTGGTGCCAGCGCTATATGAAGATACTAAGCGTCTTGACTGGACAGGGTTTGTATTGTTTGCCGCCGCTGCCTGCGGATTCACACTGGCTGTTGAGTTTGGTTCGCAGACAGGTCGCGGGGTTTATGGGTTGTTGCTTGGGTTAGGCGCAAGTCTATTGATCGGTGCGTACGTCTGGCATGCCAAACGGCGAGCAGCTCCCCTGTTTCCACTGAGCTTGTTTGATATTCGCACCTTTCGAATTGGTATTACAGGCAATTTGTTTACGCGGCTTGGTATCAGTGCCGTGCCCTTTTTATTGCCTTTATTACTACAAGTGGTGTTTGAATACTCACCTTCGCAGGCAGGTTGGCTACTCGCCCCGATTGCAGTGGGTGCTATAGGTATCAAACCCTGGGTTAGCAAAATTATTCAACGGTTTAGCTATCGCAAAGTACTGGTCTACAATACCTTGTTTATGGGTTCGCTTATCATTGTGCTAGCGCAGTTTAATGATGCGTCGCAGTGGCTATGGTTTATACCCATCCTGACCATCATGGGTGCCTGCAACTCTATGCAGTTTAGCGCGATGAATACGATTACGATTGGCGATTTACAGGGCATACAGACTAGTAGCGGTAACAGCTTAATGGCGGTCAATCAACAATTAGCGATTAGCTTTGGGATTGCGTTCGGTGCTGCTGTATTGAATCTATTACGTGAGCGTCTACAGATGGATACACTAATAGCATTCCAAACAACTTATTGGATACTGGGTATTTTGACCATTCTCTCGGGGCTGTATTTTTTACGTCTAAAACCTGAGGATGGCCGCGGTTTATACTAGGGCGTGTCTTCAATCAAGACAAGCTTTCTATTAAGTGAGATTTAACGTACGACACATCTCTATTCTGTATAGTCGAAATGTTAAAAACAGCTTATCTATAGACAGAAAAAAGCCAGTATGCGATTGAATTATCAATCTCATACTGGCTTTTTTTATAACGACTTACATCAACAAATATTATGCGTCATCATCACTCATTTGCGATTGGATGTAGCGCTCTACACCAATACTTTCTATCAAGTCCTGCTGCGTCTCTAACCAGTCTTCATACTCTTCATTGCCATCTTTTAGCTTAACTAATAGCTGGCGAGAGACATAGTCAGACTTTGTCTCACATAAGGTAACGGCATCGGTAATAATATCGAACTTTTGTCTCTCAAGGCGTAGGTTGCACTCAATGATTTCTGGTACATCTTCACCGACCAATACCTTGCCCAGTTCCTGCAAGTTTGGCAAACCGCCTAGCAATAAAATACGAGCGATTAGGTCGTCTGACCATTTCATCTCAGCAATAGATTGCTTATATAATGAGTCATTAAGCGCCTCTAGACCCCAATGACGTGCAATACGTGCATGCAAAAAATACTGGTTGATGGCAATCAATGACTGCCCAAGTACTTTGTTTAACGCGCGAATAACTTCTTTATCCCCTGTCATTACCTTTCTCCCTTAATCTCTGTTATTTATGCTAAATACTGTGAATGCTACTTATATGTAGGATGATATCAGACAATATTAGGAGTGACTTCAGCCATTTGGCTTTGTAGGTAATTCGGTAGACCAATCATGTCGATGAGACGGAGCTGCTGCTCAAGCCAATGCGCATGATCTTCTTCGGTATCTTTCAACTGCTCGACCAACATCTCACGCGTGACATAGTCATGCTCTGCTTCGCAAAGTGCGATGCCTTCTTTTAGATGCTTTTGTACTTGGTACTCTAAATCTAGGTCAAACTGCAACATCTCAGGGACAGTCGCACCGATATGGATAGCGTCGACCGACATCTTTGGCGTGCCACTCAACATCAAGATACGGCGAATGATATTTTGCGCGTGTAGCGTTTCGTCTTCCATTTCATGATGGATACGGTCGTATAACTTGCCATAGTGCCACTCAGCGTACATCTCTGAATGAATAAAATATTGGTCACGAGCGGCAAGCTCACCACCTAGTAAGAAATTCAAATAATCAATGACTTTCTGGCTACCTATCATAACGCGTACTCCCCTATTTATTTTTACCGATCACCATACATCCACAATTTATTATATAAGGATAGCATAATTGGCAAACTGATCAGTAAAAATCAAAATCAATAAAATGGCTTCTAATCTTAGGTAAATATAGTAGCATACAGGCGCAGTATAGGGTGTAACGTTATGAACTAAGAATAAGATGCTAATTGAGAATCATAATTAGCTACAACTAGTATTGATATGTGTTATGTAACATGCCGGCGTTTGAGTGAGGTTATATGGACGCTTGCACCCTATCCCTTATGTATAATAAATAAAGTTAGATGCAGAATATTGAATATATTTTATCGTATTATATTATAAGTTATATGGTTGATAATATTTAAACGGCGTACGCTAAATCATCAAGTTTTGCATGGTGTTCGTCTAGATAGTCATTGACCATCGGCTCACAGCAGCCACAGCACGTTGCTACATCGAGCGTATCTTTTAGACCATCGAGCGTATCAACACCTGCAGCAATAGCTGCTTTGATTTGCTTTTCTTTTACGTTGTTGCAGATACATACGTACATGGATTGGCTCCTCGGAATACCACTATTCGATAATGACGGCATACGACACTTGTATAAAAAACTTTTGTGATAAGTGTCATTGATAAACGGATAATTTACTGTTTTCTAGCAATTAAAAATTAGTCGTTGAAATCACGTTTATCGCTTGCAGTATAATAACGATAATTATTATCATTTTCAATCACATTCGATATATTTATTCGTCGAGACAGTATCCTTGTATTACAGGCAGTTCATTTATGTAAGTGGATATAAGTGTGCGTGTAACCGAATATTGTCAAAGGTAGTGAATTGACGATGAACTGTAAATTTGCTTATTTTTTAATCGATTTTGTAGGTAACTGCTGTTATATTGAATCCCTATTAACGAAGCCCATTGGAATTCTCCTATGTCTGATAATAACTTTACGATACGACCTATCGATTTATTCAAAGTCCTATCTGATCCGACACGTCTAAAAATATTTCAAATTCTTTTTAAAAAAGAAGCACGTTGCGTGGGTGATTTGGTAGATATGCTTGACCAGCCGCAACCAACGATATCACGCCACCTAAACCATTTGAAAAAATTGGGTATTTTGAGCTGTGTGCGTGATGGTACTTGGATGTGGTATGAGGTCGCTGATGATTTACCAGATTGGTGTCAAGATATCTTAGACATCACCTACGAGCAAATAACTCCTAGAGGAACTAGTAGAGATGTATCGGATCTTGCTTAGATACTGTTGTCCGCTTAGATTTTTAGCTATTTGACTGCGCTTTGTAAAAAGCGCTTGAGACAATGAATCTGCGGCAATGCTCCAGACCAAAAAAGACCTACTTTCGTAGGTCTTTTTTTGCTCAACTATTGATAATTCGACCTAAATTGCGCTAGGTCAAATAATTATACAAGATCTAAGAAATCGCTGATAAAGGCGTTGGCTGGCTGGTGTATCAGCTCCTCTGACGTGCCCACCTGCTCTACTCGGCCCTGATTCATCACGACGATCTCATCTGATACCGCACGTGCTTCTTCTTGATCGTGCGTCACCATGATACTGGTGATACCTAGCTCGTGGTGGATGTTTTTTAGCCATGTGCGCAGCTCTTTACGGACTTTGGCATCTAGTGCACCAAACGGCTCATCTAGCAGCAGTAGTTTTGGTTTGACAGCTAGTGCACGTGCTAGCGCTATGCGCTGGCGCTGACCACCTGATAGCTGATGTGGATAAGCATTGGCAACTTGTGGTAGCTGTACGAGGTCTAAGAGCTCTGCCACGCGCTTATTGATATCAGCTTTGCTCGGACGCTCGTTTTTTGGTAACAAGGTCAATCCAAACGCCACATTATCCGCGATGTTCTTATGACGAAACAGTGCATAATGCTGAAACATAAAGCCAATATGGCGTTTTTGGACTGGAGTATTGGTCACATCCAGCTCATCGAACAATACCTGTCCAGAGTCAGCATATTCCAGACCCGCGATAATACGTAGCAAGGTAGTCTTACCGCAGCCTGATGGACCTAGTAACGTCGTCAATTTGCCAGTCGGCACCGTGATATTGATATTATCTAAAGCGGTAAAATTGCCGAATTTTTTATTAACGTTGCGAATCTCAATGCTCATAATCGTATCTCTTATTATATCTTTTGTCGTATCGTGGCAAGTAGCTGAGTAGCGACTGCATCAATAGTATTAACATCATTTATCAGATAATGGCAGCTATACCTTGCCAGTACTGTCCGCACTCGTCGATTTAGTGACGGCAGTTGCGTTAGCACTCACTGGCAGTTCAGGTGCACTAGCGAGCCGCTCAGACTTGGCAAATTTACGCTCTTGTATCTTGGTCATGACTTGCTGAATCAGTAGCGTCACTAAGGCCAATGCAGCCAATATGCTCGATAAAGCAAATGCAGCGGTAAAGTTATAATCGTTATAGGCAATCTCAACCAATAGCGGCATGGTGTTGGTCTCGCCGCGAATGTGGCCAGATACCACGCTGACCGCACCAAACTCACCCATCGCACGGGCATTGGTCAAAATCAAACCATATAGCAGCGCCCATTTGATGTTAGGCAGTGTCACATGCCAAAAAGTCTGCCAACCAGTCGCGCCTAATGTTAGCGCTGCCTGCTCTTCAGAGTCGCCTTGAGTCTGCATCAATGGGATCAGCTCACGTGCAACAAAAGGAAAGGTCACAAATAACGTTGCCAAAATGATACCAGGCACTGCATATATGACCTGAAAACCCATACTCTCAAGCCAGCCGCCGATAGTAGAGTTCAGTCCAAACAGCAGTACAAACATCAAACCTGCAACCACTGGTGATACCGAAAATGGCAAATCTAGCAACGTGGTGACCAGCTGCTTACCTTTAAACTGGTAACGCGTGACCAGCCATGCAATTGCGATGCCCATTACCATATTAATCGGTAAGACAATGCCTGCTGTAATGAGCGTCAGCTTGATGGCTTGCAAAGCTTCAGGGTCTACTAATGAAGCAATATACAACTGCCAACCATTTTTAAAGGCTTCATAAAACACAGCTAGTAATGGAATGACCAACATAACAATCATGAATAACACTGCAATGGCAATAAAGGTACGACGTATCCATGGGGTATCTTTGGTCGCGGCGTTGCTTTGGTAGTCGTAGCTATTAGATATTTGCATATTAGCGAGCTCCTACACGGCGCGACAGTTTCCACTGCATGATATTAATGGTCAACAAAATGACAAATGATATGAGTAGCATAAATAGTGCAACCGCAGAAGCACCTTGAATATCAAATTGCTCAAGCTTACTGATAATAATCAGCGGCAAAATCTCAGACTGCATCGGAATATTGCCCGCGATAAAGATAACTGAGCCATACTCACCAGTGGCACGAGCAAACATCATACCTGCACCCATCAGCAAGGCTGGCAATAACTCCGGCAAAATCACTTTACGAAAAGTTGTCAAACGATTGGCGCCCAATACTGCAGCAGCTTCTTCAAATTCAACTGATAGTTCAGCAAGTACGGGCTGCACCGCGCGGACAATAAAGGGGAAGCTCACCACAACCAGTGCTAGCCAAATACCTATTGGCGTAAAGGCAACTTGAATATCGAACTTGGCAAACCATTGACCGATCAAGCCATTAGGCGCATATAAAGTGGCAAGCGAGATACCTGTAACGGCCGTTGGTAGTGCAAATGGTAAATCAACCAAAGCATTAATCAGTGACTTACCCCAAAACTCATAGCGGACAAGTACCCATGCGACCAATGTGCCAAATACCATATTGGTCAGCATCGCCAAAAACGACATCCATAAGCTCAGCTTGATAGCGGCAGTGACTTGTGGCTGAGTAATGGTTTCCCAAAAGCCAGTCCAACCCATCTGCGTCGTGGTATAGGCCATCATGGCAAACGGTAGCACCACCAATAACGACAAGCTAAAGACAGTAATACCCATGCTCAGACCGAACCCGGGTAGCACATTGCGCTGACGCAAACGGGTCAGCCAACCTTTTTTATTGCCGGGCTTACTGGCAGAAGAAGATGTTGCACTCATAGTGATGTCCTATTGCCTAACTGATGGTACTTAGCGAGGGTGCTCACTGTAAGACCATTATTACCATTGTTATCAAAATTATTATTGGTCGGCTTATGATATAAAGGACATAGTGCGTACGACCATGTCCTTTATGGGGTGCTTCATGACTGACTGTACGATTAACTGAGTTAATTCGTTTCAGTGGTTAGCGCAGTAGCTGCTCTAACTACTCAGCAAGTGATTACTGAGGCGCGTTAATTGCCAATTGGTCAAATACACCACCATCACTGAAGTAAGTGCTCATGATCTCATCCCACGTGCCAAAGGCATCGTTCGGGCGGAAAGTCTCAACAGGCGGTAATTTGTCACCGTTTTTGTCAAGCACGCTCTTAACGCTAGGACGTAGATATAGATTGGCCGCTAGCTGCTGAGCAGACTCACTCCATAAGTAATCAAGATATGCTTTGGCAGCGTCTGTAGTGCCTTTTTTATCTGTTACCGTCTTCACAACTGCCACAGGGCTTTCTGACTTAATCGAGTATTTTGGATAAACAATGTCTACTTGACCTGCGCCAAAATCAGTCGCTGCAAGGTTGGCTTCGTTTTCAAACGTGACCAATACATCACCAATACCGCGCTGTACGAAAGTCGTTGTCGCGGCACGTCCGCCGTTTTCATAGACTTTGACATTTTTTAGCATGTCTTTTACGTAGCCTTTAGCTTTTGTTTCATCTTGATTAAAAGCATGTAGACCATAACCGTATGCACCCAAGAATGCATAACGACCGTTACCCGTCACCTTTGGATTGGCCATGACAATTTCAACACCGTCTTTGGTCAAGTCTTCCCAGTCTTTGATATTTTTTGGATTGTCTTTACGTACCAAAAATACGATCGTACTGGTAAACGGCACTGCGTTGTCTGGGAATTTACTTTCCCAATCTGACTCAACCAAGCCTTTTTTCTCAAGCAGCTCAATATCAGAGCCTTGGTTCATGGTGGCAACATCTGCTTGTAGACCGTTGGCAACAGACAGTGCTTGCTTACTTGAGCCGCCATGTGACTGCTTGATTAGGATATTGCTGTCTGGATTTTCAGCTTTATAGTGCTCAACAAACAATGGGTTGTAATCTTTATAGAAATCACGTGCCACATCGTATGAGACATTAAGTAGCTCGATATTTTTCCCTTCTGTCGTCGCTGAACCATCAGCTGCGGCTTCAGTAGTCTCACTGTTGCTACAGCCAGCTAGACCCAATGTCAAAGCAACGCCAGCAATACTCAAGGCACTAAGAGTTTTACTTTTTTGTTGATAACGAGCTACGTCTGTCATAAATACCTCAAAGATGTCTGTTGTGTAATGCAAGTATGCTAACAGCGCCATCTTATTATGTTTAATGATGAATATGCGTATGTTATTGCCAAAAGGGAATAACCAGTAAACAAAGCCAGATATATCAATAAGTTGTTAAAAGAATCTATATGTATAACTGACTGTTTGTTTATTGATGGTTTTAATACTGGCATGCGCCCTATCTATCTTGTCCGCGTTTTACTGAAAGCAGCTAAGATAGATAGTTTTATAAATCAAGAATTAACGACTACTTCGTGGTTGCCAGCTGATCAAAACGGCCGCCATCTACAAAGAAAGCATCCATAATCTCTACCCATGAGCCAAACACAGCCACAGGTTCAAACGTCTCAATATCAGGCAAAGTATCTTTGTGAGCAGCTAGGATTTGCTCATCACTTGGACGCATATACATTTTTGCCATGAGCTCTTGGGCAGGCTTATCCCATAAGCCTTTGAGATAAGCATTAGCTGCTTCTGTCTTACCAGATTTTTCAGTCACTGCCGTTACGACTGCTACTGGGTTGGCAATCGTAATCGAATAGCTCGGATATACGATATCAACGTTACCCTTTGCAAATTGCTGTGCAGTCAAATGTGCTTCGTTTTCGGTCGTGATCAACACATCACCTAGACCACGCTGGGTAAAGCTGGTCGTTGCAGCGCGCGCGCCATTGTCATAAGTGACCACGTTTGCCAGCAACTTCTTGATAAAGTCATTGGTTTTTACAGGATTTTCATTACTGCTTTCTTTAAATTGGTGCAAGCCGTAGCCATAAACACCCAAGAAGGCATAACGCGCTGTACCACTGGTTTTCGGGTTCGGGATGACCACATCGATATCATTACGGGCCAAATCTGACCAGTCTTTGATATTTTTTGGATTACCAGCGCGAACCAGTAATACCATGGTGCTGGTGTACGGCACGGCATTATTTGGAAGTGCTTGCTGCCAGTCAGCAGCGACTAAGCCTTTTTCCACCAATAGATTCATGTCGCTCTCTTGGTTAAAGGTCACCACATCCGCTTGCAAACCATTAGCGACAGAGAGTGCCTGCTTACTAGAGCCGCCATGTGACTGATTGATATTTACTTTGCTATTTGGGTGTGTCTTCTGATAGTCGGTACTGAATAAGGTGTTGTAGTCTTTATAAAAGTCTCGAGACACATCATAGGAGACGTTGAGTAGATTGACATCTTGCGTCCCGCCACTGGCACTATTTGCCGCGTCATCTTGCGTCGCTTCGGTTGGACTGCAGCCTGTCATTATCATCGCTGCTGCGAGCATGCCGCTGGTGGCAAGTACATGCGCTTTTACAGGCTTATTATTAGTTGATTGAATGCTAGCAATGCTGATTTGTTGGAATTTTTTTTGCATGATGCTCTCGATAAAAGTATTAGAAGCGTTTTGTCAAAATCTTGACCATCATCACAGAGCCTACAATCTTTTGAGTTCGGTTGTCGGGATGATGCAAGCTATGCTAGCAGCATAAATAGCAAACGCTTAGTGACGAATTAGCTTATCGACTAGTGAAGTTGGCATAAGTGATAGGAGCAATCGTTTTGCAGCATCAAGCATAAAAGGAGGTACATAACTGCTGGCAGGTTTATTAAGTAGACTATAATTTGGGTAGGCTGTACCATTATTCGTACGTCATAAAGTTTGCTGTATCAATGATACTTTTATCATCTCGCTACTATTCAAATATTACCCTCTTACTTGACCAAAGGCCCTTATATGACTCTTTTATACCGTCAATTTCATTCTATTGTAGGGCTAATAGTGTTGACCTCCACCCTAGCGACTTTAACAGGCTGTAATAGTATGTCGCCCACTGTGAACAGCGATAGCCACAGCACGGTTAAATCAGTTGCCAGTACAACATCTGCTTTGCCAGCTATTGAAAGTAATATCTTGGGTACCAATGTCTCAGCAGACAGATTTTCAACAGATAAAGTTTCAACAGACAAGGTTTCAGCGGATTACGCTACTGCCGACTACGACAAACGAGCACAAGGCTATGATTGGGTTGGCGTGATGGTACGAGCAGATGGTGATCGACAGATTGACATTAAAGTTCGCTCACGCAGCGATATCAAAAAACCTACTTGTTATTTCGATGGTAAGGCGACATTGATGGGCCAAGATGCCGCTCACGGTACGATTTTTCAGGCAAAGGTAAATGACAGCACTGCCTTTTTTCAATTTAAAGACGACAAGCTCATCATCGACAGCCCAGACAAGTATGCACTGAACTATTTTTGCTCAGGTGGTGGCTCGCTTGCTGGAGAATATAAGAAGCTGGCAATAGGTTTGGAGATTTAATAGACAGCGCTAACATGCGTTAGGGCGTGTTTTCATTTCAAAAGTAGTGATAAAAACAAAAAGGTGCCAGACAATAAGTCTGACACCTTTTTTATGGTTGGCTTAGTACGAGTTATTTATACTGACGATCTGTTTTTATACGGCAGATGCACCCGTTAATTTAACCTCAGCACGCTCTTCTTTTGCGATACCGGCATAGTAGTCACGCAGAATCTGTAGTACTTCTGGACGGCTAAAGTTATCTGGTACATCTTCGTCTTCTGATAGTGCTTTACGCAGCTTAGTACCTGATACTTTAACGTGCTCAGACGCGTCATGCGGGCAAGTCTTATCAGAGGCCATCGCATTACAAGCATTACACCAGAACGTCCAACCAATTTTGAGCGGTTGGGTGATAAGGTCATCTTTACCAACATGTTCAAAAATCGTTTGCGCATCAAACGCACCGTAGTAATCGCCGACACCCGCATGGTCACGACCAACAATCAGATGGCTACAGCCATAGTTTTGACGGAATAGCGCATGTAGTAACGCTTCACGTGGGCCAGCATAGCGCATATCCAACGGATAGCCTGCTTGGATCACGGTATCTTGTCTAAAGTAGTTATCGATCAAGGTCTTGATGGCTTCTTGACGAACTTCTGCAGGGATGTCGCCAGGTTTCAATGCGCCCAATAATGAATGAATCAACACACCATCACAGATCTCAATCGCAATCTTAGCCAGATACTCATGTGAGCGGTGCATTGGATTACGCGTTTGGAATGCAGCCACTGTTTTCCAGCCTTTAGCATCCAAGATTGCGCGTGTTTCTGCTGGCGTTTTGTAGATTTCTGGATATAACGTTGGGAACTCGCCTTCACTCAATACTTCAACGCTACCGGCAACATTGACGGCTTCTTGGTTCAATACTTGCTGTACGCCTGGATGCTCTGAATCCGTGGTCGTAAATACTTGCTGACACTCATGTTCTTTATCGATGGTATAGGTCTCTTCTACCGTCAAGATACCCATGACTTCGCCATCTTGAGCGACCAAGGCTACTTTGTCGCCTTGACTCAAATCATCTGCAGTCTCTTTTGGCGCAGACAAAGTGATAGGAATTGGCCAAAACAAACCTGCGTTTTCACCGCTTTGCAAGCGCATGTTGTCTACCACACCCTGCCAGTCCGCTTGATTCATAAAACCATTTAACGGAGTAAAACCACCAATACCGAACATGATTAAATCACCGCGCTCACGTGAGCTTAGGGTGATGGTAGGCAATGTGCTGGCAAGCTCTAATGCTTGATCGCGTGCTGCACCGTTTAATAATAGTGGCTTAAGCTCGGCACTGCCATGTGGTGGAACCAGCTTTGATTTGAATTGGGTTGGGCTTTGAGTTTGAGACATATAGTTATTAAAACCTCTTATAAAAAGAATGGTTGGAAGAGATGAGCAAAAATGCAAAAGCGATTAAATGTACAAAACTGAGAAGAAAGCCGTCGATAGATAATAAGTAGCGTACTAACGATTGGGCATTAAATTTGTTACGCATAGGCTACCTAACTTTCGTTATGAAAATTTATGCTGTGTTTGGATATGGATATGTCTGAAAGGAATTTATGTTTCTGGGTACAAGCTTATATGATGTATAGCTGAATTATTTACATTGCGAACGGCAATAAAACCTATTACACACGCAAATCATTTTCGTCGCTGATTTTAAGATTAAAAACAAAACTGAGATTACGTCATGTATCAATATAATTACGCTGACCAGACTTTGGTAGAGGAACGAGTTGCCCAATTTCGCGACCAAACCGAGCGGTTTTTGGCAGGTGAGCTGCCAGAAGAGCAGTTTTTGCCACTGCGGTTGCAAAACGGCCTATACATCCAGCGTTATGCGCCAATGTTGCGTATCGCGATTCCTTACGGTTTGCTTGCCAGCTACCAGTTGCGCAAATTGGCCGAAATTACTCGCAAGTATGATAAGGGCTATGGACACTTCACGACGCGTACCAATATTCAGCTGAACTGGCCAAAACTAGAAGATGTGCCAGATATTTTGGCTGAATTAGCCTCAGTACAGATGCATGCCATCCAAACCTCAGGGAACTGTATTCGTAATACCACCACCGATCCATATGCTGGTATTCATAAAGAAGAAATCGCTGACCCACGTCCTTATTGTGAAATTATCCGTCAGTGGTCAACCTTCCACCCTGAGTTTGCTTTTTTGCCACGTAAATTTAAGATTGCTGTCATCGGCACCAATGATGACCGTGCAGCAACCCAAGTACATGATGTCGGTCTACACGTAAAGACCAATGATGAAGGTGAGATTGGTTTTGAAGTATTGGTTGGTGGCGGTCTTGGACGTATCCCTGTTCTTGGTAAAGTCATCAATAAATTCTTGCCACGTCAGCATCTGCTGAGTTATTTAGACGCCATCTTGCGTGTCTATAACTTGCATGGTCGCCGTGACAAAGGCAGTAAATACAGATCACGTATCAAAATTTTGGTCGAAAGCATGGGCGGTCCAGCCTTTGCCAAATTGGTCAATGCCGAGTGGAAAGCTCACACCAAAGACGGCCCACTTACTTTGACTGATGAGAACTTTGCAACAGCGAGCAGCTTCTTTAGTGAGCCTGACTATGTCTCATTCGACGCACT
This sequence comes from Psychrobacter sp. JCM 18900, assembly GCF_904846625.1. Lineage (GTDB taxonomy): Bacteria > Pseudomonadota > Gammaproteobacteria > Pseudomonadales > Moraxellaceae > Psychrobacter. The sequence continues at coordinate 23,584 of NZ_CAJHBL010000005.1, read as the reverse complement.
ACAAGTACAGTCTGAGCTACAACAGCAACTGAGCGCTGATAAAGATTTTGCCAATTGGTATAACCAAAATACCGTAGCGCACAAAATAGCTGGCTATCGTGCCGTGGTTATTTCTCTTAAGGCAGGTTTAGTCGATGGTAAATATGTACCATCCGGTGACGTCAGTGAATCACAGATGGATGCGCTGGCTGACCTGTCTGACAAATACAGCTTTGGTGAGCTACGGGGTACTTATCAGCAGAATCTAGTATTTGCTGATGTGCAGACCAATAAGCTTTATGAGTTATGGCAGCAACTATCAGAATTGCATTTAGCGCGCGCAAACATCAACACCCTAACGGATATGATTGTCTGCCCAGGTTGGGATTACTGCTCGCTTGCCAATGCAACGACGCACAACATCGCTGAACAAATCGAAAAACAGTTCGATGACTTAGACTATCTATATGACTTGGGTGAGATTCGCCTGAACATGTCTGGCTGTATCAATGCTTGTGCGCACCATCATACAGGCGATATTGGTATCTTGGGTGTCGATAAAAAAGGCGAACATTGGTATCAGATTAGCCTTGGCGGCAACTCTAGCGACGACGCCAAACTTGGCAAAATCTTAGGCAAATCTGTGCCTGCCCTTGAGGTCGCCAACACCATACAGCAGATCGTTGATGTCTATGTGGACTTACGTGCCAGCACTGATAACGATGTAGAGAGCTTTGGTCAATTGGTTGAGCGCGTTGGTATTGATCCATTTAAGGAGAAGGTCTATGGCTAATCACCATGTTTTGGACAGTCATGGCGTAGATATCGGCAGTCAAGATACATGGCATGTACTTACTACTGATGCACTGCCAGAGAGCATTGTATCGACTAACATTACGTTGCTTGAGCTACTACAAAAACAAGAAAATCCTGACGTCATCGTGCCACTTGTTGATCTGTTAGATACGACAGGCGCACAAGCTGGTGGTCTGATCAAAGAAGTCTATGAGTTAATCGTACAGCACAGTAGTCGACTTGGATTGTGGGTTACTGCCGATACTGACGCTGATGCACTAGAGGGGCTTAGTGAGTTCTTATCAACGCACGCACTTATCGTGATTGATGTGCCTAAGTTCGCTGATGGTCGTCACTTTAGCTTTGCACGTACGCTGCGCCAAATCGGTTATACAGGCGAGATTCGAGTGGCTGGCGCGTTTGGCCGCGATCAAATTGCTTATATGCTACGCACTGGGGTTGATAGCTTTGTATTGAGCGAGCATGACCTAGAAGCCGATTCTAAGTTTGGCATTGAGCAAGCCTTTACTGCCCTTGCTAGTAGCTATGATGGTCGAAGCGCTTCAGATTTACCGATGTTTGCACAACCGTTAGAGCCTTCAGTCGCATAGCTGTCGCACTGACCATTAATTTTATAGTAATACCCAATATTTTTAATCAACACTTTTATATTAACAACAATTAAGGAACGTATCATGAGCCAATTACACCCAAATCTAGATCTTGACCAAGCCAACCAAGACCTGCAAGGTAAGTCACCTGAGCAAATCGTTGAGTGGGCACTGACTCAAGCAAAAAATCCAATCATCACGACCAACTTCCGTCCGTATGAATCAGCGATTTTGCATTTGGTTGCCAAACAGCGTCCTGATATCACGGTATTATGGGTAGACTCAGGTTACAACACTGATGCTACTTATCAGTTTGCCAACAAGCTTATCCATGACTTGAACCTAAATGTCGTTACTTATATTCCTAAGCAAACGGCTGCACACCGTGACGCGACGATGAATGGCATCCCAGGTATCGATAACCCACAGCATGACGAGTTCACAGAGCAAGTTAAACTTGAGCCATTCCGCCGTGCGTTAGATGAGCTAAAGCCAGATGTGTGGTTCAATGCTATTCGTAAAGACCAAACTGAGTTCCGTCAAGGTCTTGATGTGCTTAGCTTGTCAAAAGACGGCGTGCTAAAAGTAGCACCATTGTTTGAAAAAACAGATGCTGATTTGGATGTGTACTTAGAAGAGCACAACTTACCAAATGAGCATGACTACTTTGATCCAACGAAAGTAGAAGAAAGCCGTGAGTGTGGCTTGCATACTCAGCTGTAATTTTAGCTGTTTATGAATTTGAGAAGCCCTTTCTTTGATTTAAGAAAGGGCTTTTTTCGGCTTTTCATTGGACTTAAAACTTGTTTTCTACACGTTTACCTTGTCTATTAATGTAGAACCATTCACCATCTTTTTTGACATAGGCGGTACCATCTTTAAAAGGATCAATAAATGGAATGTCATCATAGTCTAATTCAATTGCTACATCACCATTTTTGTCAATAAATCCATGCTTACCGTTATCATAGACAAGTGCTAATCCGTTAATGAAGGGGAAGACCATTGCATAGTCTAGCTCTTTGACTACTTGATTCGACCTATTAATGATCATAAACTTATCATCATTATTAACGACGGCTAAACCACCTGAAAACCAAGTCGCACTATAATATTCAATGGGTATCACGATATTATTTAGCCTATCTATAAATCCGAACTTTTCATTTTTTTCAACCGCTGCTAGGCCTTCTGTAAAGAAAATAGTAGAATCATATTCATAAGGAATAACTAACTTATTATTAATATCAATGTATCCATACTTCCCTTCGTTCTCAACTGCAGATAAACCCTCATTAAAACCCATTAAATCATCGTACATTATCGGAATAATTATCTGTCCCTGTTTATCAATGACTCCTCTTCTATTATCTACCCCAACCACAGCTAAACTATCTTCAAATGGATAAGTAAGGCTGTATTTGAGAGGTATAATAACTTCACCCTGCATATTAATGTATCCGGATAAGTTGTCCTTATGAACACTTCCTAGACCTTCTACAAAAGCAATTGGAAAGTCATACTGTGTTAGTATTTTTATCACACCTTGCTTATCGATGAATCCATACTTACTACCTTTTATTACGGGCGCGAGTTCACCATCAAACTCACAGTGTTCATCAAATACAACCCCATTTGGTAACTTATAACCTTCAGCCAACGCGCATTCTGCTAGTACATCTGAACTAACTAGCAACCCTAAAATCAGTCCGAAAAAGACAGTACTTAATTTTTTTAGTCTATTAAACGTATTGTTTTGACTCATTATGATGCCTTCATAATTGTTCTGAATTAAAAAATATAAAATTATGCCCTTCTAAACCTCTAGTACGCATATCATGTCTCATAAAACCTATTCCCTTTCTCACAAAAAACCATCGTTAACATGACAAAAACGAATATGCTAATGCCAATTCACTAGGTGAGAGTGTGCTTGTGATACCTCATAATGGCGGCATTCCTTATATCTTTTCTACCTTTTTATAATAAACAATTAAATATATGGTGACATTATGAACACCTTCCCGCTATTTTTTAAATTAGAAGACCGTAAAGTGCTCATCGTGGGCGGCGGCGAAGTGGCACTGCGTAAAGCTGATTTGCTCAGCCGTGCAGGCGCCTGTATCACGATACTTGCACCCGATATCAGTCACGAGCTAAATGCCTTGCTCACTGACAGCAAGCATGAATTTATCTATGAGGAATATAATAAAACCCATATGTCAGGCGCACGCGTAATTATTGCCGCGACTGACGATGAAACGCTTAATCACCAGATTCATGCGGACGCGACTGAGCTAAATATTCCAGTCAATGTGGTCGATACCCCGCATTTATGTGATTTTATCTTTCCAGCGATTATCGATAGAAATCCTATTGTGATTGGTATTTCATCAAATGGTAAAGCGCCAGTATTGGCACGTCTATTACGGGCACGCCTTGAGACATTAATCCCGCAAGGCTATGGAAAATTAGCCAAGCTGGCAGGTGAATTCCGCAGTGAGGTAAAAGCCAAGATACCAACGCTGACTGGTCGTCGTCAGTTTTGGGAGCGCGCGTTTGAAGGCCAAGTCAGTCAGCTGATGTTTGCCGGTAATGAAACTAAAGCGACTGCACAACTGCAAGCTGATTTGGATAGCACTGCCGCTGCTATCAGTAAGAAAAGCGACGATACAGAATCGGTTAGAGAGTCAGAAAAAAGCTTACCAGCCGTTGGTGAAGTCTATATCGTAGGCGCAGGCCCGGGTGATCCAGAGCTGTTGACCTTTAAAGCATTGCGTCTGATGCAACAAGCAGATGTGGTATTTTATGATGCGTTAGTCTCACCGCAGGTCTTAGACTTATGCCGCCGTGATGCTGACAAAGTGTTCGTCGGTAAAAAACGCAGCAATCATACGGTCGCACAGTTGGGTATCAATGAGCTGCTCGTCAATCATGCCAAACAAGGTCGCCGTGTCGTGCGTTTAAAAGGTGGCGATCCGTTTATATTTGGACGTGGCGGCGAAGAGATAGAGAGCCTACGAGCACATAATGTACCTTATCAAGTCGTACCAGGCATCACCGCTGCCAACGCCGCTGCTAGCTATGCAGGCATTCCGCTAACTCATCGTGATCATTCACAATCAGTGCGTTTTGTGACGGGATTTTTGAAGGCTGGCGCACCCAACAGTAACTTTAAGAGCTTCTTAAATACTGATGAGACGGTCGTATTTTATATGGGTCTGCACTCGCTGGCACGTTTGACTGAAGGCTTGGTTGATGCTGGACGCAGTAGCGAGACACCGATTGCTATCGTCTCTAATGCGAGTATGCCCAATCAACAAGTATTAACCGGTACGCTTGCAACGATTGTTGCCAAACAAGAGCAAGCACAATTGCCAACGCCTGCCCTCCTCATTATGGGCGACGTGGTCAGCTTGCATCATGATTTGGCTTGGTATAATTTGCAAAATCAGCAGCGCAGTCAAAACAGCGATGACATAGCTAAAAATTGGTTGCGTGAAGGATCAAGAGGTAAAGCAGTAAAACAACCAATAGACCAACAAGCGCATGCCCTATCGATGGTCGCAAATCTTGCAACGCAGCAAGGAGATGGTCTGGAGCAATTGATTATTGACTAGCGCTTACCTTTAATCTGCAAAAAGATGAGTCTTGTATAAGAAGAAAACCCTACCAGTATATTATTGGTAGGGTTTTCTTTTGGCAACAGCGCAAATCTCAACGATTCTTGCTAGAATGAAGACTTTCTACTGCTCATACTTATAGTCTACTTATGCCCATATCTGATGCTAGCTTGCCTTCTTCTTTAACCACGCAAATGAAACCTTTGACCATATTGCATACCTCAGACTGGCACTTGGGGCGACGTCTGTATGGGCGTCTTCGTTACGAAGAATTTGAGTCATTCCTGCATTGGCTACAAGACACCATCAGCGCACAGCAAGTAGATATATTGATTGTTGCGGGTGATATCTTCGATACCATGACCCCAAGCAATAAAGCCCAAGCGCTATATTATGAATTTTTGGGTAAGGTCTCGTGCTCCTGCTGTCAGCATGTGGTAATTGTCGCAGGGAATCACGATTCACCGACATTTTTAGATGCGCCAAGCAATGTACTTAAGTTTTTGAACGTACATGTGATTGGTACTGCTTGTGATGACTTGGACGACGAAGTATTGGTCTTGGGTGATGACGACAACAACCCTCATTGTATTATTGCCGCTGTGCCCTATCTGCGCGATCGGGATGTGCGTAGCAGTAGCGCTGGCGAGTCCGCAGATAGCAAAGACGCCAATGTTATCGCTGGTATTTGCGAGCATTATGACAATGTCGCAGACATTGCGAAGACTAAGCAAGCCGACTTAATCAGAATGCATCAGCGATATATTCCTATCATCGCGACAGGACATCTATTCGCGTCTGGCGGCAAAACAACCGAAGATGATGGTGTACGCGAGCTATATGTCGGCTCACTAGGTAAAATATCTGCCGATATGTTCAATGATGGCTTTGATTATGTGGCACTCGGCCATTTACATGTGCCGCAGCGTGTTGGCGGTCGTGAGAGTATTCGCTATTCAGGTTCACCCATCGCGATGGGTTTCGGAGAGGCCAAACAGCAAAAGCAAGTATTGCTGGTACAGTTTGGTGCCGCAGAGCATTTTGATAACGACATTTTAGGGTTAGACGTCGCACCTGATAGTATTAATCCTCATGCCATCAATACAGCTGCTACTATTGAAGTCGCCCAAGTGAAAAAATCAGTAGATAAATTAGCAGAAAAAACCGCTAAAAAAGTGTCTAGTCAGGAACTGCCTTTCATGGATGACTTGTTTGGCTTTGATGAGCCTTCAGATGATGAAGAGGTAGCACAGTCTACTGCCATAGAAAATATTCCTGTTCAGCAAGATATAAACAATCAACCAACCTCGAATGATGCCACTACTATCAATAAAATACTGCATCGCGATGACGCTAATCAGATGCAAGTAGTGTCCCTGCCCATCCCAAAGTTCCAACAATTGGCGCAAATATCTGGTGACCTAACCACGATTGAACAAACCATTAGAGCGCTTAAGCAATCGGACTCTATTTGGCTAGAGATTGTCTATACAGGGGATGAGATTGTCAGTGATTTGCGTGAGCAAGTGCAAGCAATGGTAGAAGGGTTACCCTGTGAAGTGCTTAAGATAAAAAACACTCGTACTTATAATAAAGTGCTCAATCAGCAGCAGACTTCCGAGAACTTGCAGGACTTAAATGAGATGGAAGTATTTGAGCGCTGCTTAACGCTCAATGATGTGGCTGATTCTCAAAAAGACTCATTGCGCGATGCCTATGGTCAGATACTTTATAACTTACGTCATGAAGACAAACAGGCAGAATAACAAAAGCGACATATCATGACCACACTTCCTAAATTTTTCGCAGTTGCGGCTATTACTAATACTAAGACTTATCCATGCGCCTAATCGAACTCAGACTAAAAAACCTCAACTCCCTAAAAGGTGAATGGCATATTGATTTTGCTGATACTGCCTTTACCAATGAAGGTATCTTTGCTATTACAGGGCAAACAGGTGCTGGCAAGACCACCATATTGGATGCGATTTGCTTAGCGCTATATGGTGAGACGCCAAGGATTAATAGTATCAGTAAGAGCAGCAATGAAGTGATGACGAGGCAGACGGCAGCGTGTTTCGCTGAAGTAGTGATTGATTTGAATGGTGAGCAGTATCGCTGCCGCTGGGGACAGCGCCGTGCTTACAATAAAGCAGATGGCAATCTGCAAGATGCGACTCATGAAATCGCTAAGATAAACGTTGATGACTCGTCAAAAGAGGATGAGCTGCTAGAGAGCACCTTAAAGCATACCAAAAATAAGATCATTGAACTGACTCGGATGGATTTTCAGCAGTTTACTCGCTCTATATTGCTAGCTCAGGGTAGCTTTTCAGCATTTCTAAAGGCAAAGGCTGATGAACGCGCAGATATTTTAGAGAAAATTACGGGCACTGATATTTACGCGACTATCTCAACACAGGTTCATGATAAGAAACGTACCGAAGAAGAAATTCTCAGCAAGCTACAATACGGTTTAGATGGCTTAATGCTTCTAGATGCTGATGAAGAAAATCAGTTAAAAGCCGATTTACAGTCATATCAAAGTGCTCAAAGCGCACAGCAGCAGACCATTCAAGATTTGGCCGAAAAGATTCAATGGCTAGATAGCGTTACAGAGTTAAAAGAAAAACTGAATACTTATCAAAATGATCTAGCGCAGGCTCAGCAAGCTCAGCAAGACTTCATCCCTAATGCCAAACGCTTAACCGCTGCTAATAAAGCATTGGAGATTGATAGTCAGTTCAGCCAACTTGTGCATAGTCGCGATAATCTAAAACGCTTGCAAGAAGAACAGCAGCAGATCAGCAGCATCCTACCGAAAAAACAAGATGACTTAGAGCAAGCGACCACACATCTAGAGACAGCAAAAACTCGTCAACAAGCTGCCCACGAATCATTGCAGTCTGCTCTACCTAATATTGCGCAGGCGCGCCAATTGGATACAGACATTGCGCAGCATACACATGCTTTAAAAGAAACTGAGCAAAGGCAACAAACCCTAACGAGCAGCACCCAGCATTTAAGCAAAGAGATAGATGGCCATACACAACAGGCTGCGCACAATAAAACTCAGCTAACACGTGTAGAAAGCTACCTTAATGACGCCCATGAATTAAAAAATATCGATAGCGATATAGCGAATTTCAAGAGTCATTGCAGCCGACTAAAAGCACTATTTCTAGATAATAATGCCCTAATAAAAGATAAAACCAGCCAACAGCAACAGCTCAACCAGTATCGCACCAATTTTGACGCCTTAAATCAACAACAAAAGGTGAAAGATACTGCTATAACAACGATGCAACATAAATTGTCCGCGTTACAACAAGAGCAAGCAGCATTCATTCAAGTGCAATCATTGGCTGATATGCGAGATGAGCAAGAGCAGATTGACGATATCAACCGTCAGCTTGACCAAGCGAGCGTTAAGACAAAACAGCTGCATGAGTTTAGCGCACAAGTAGAGAAAATAGATGCTGTCTTACCAGCAATAAATAATAAAATAACGGAACTGGCAGGCTTAATCACTGATAGTGAATCGGCCATCAACGCTGCTAAAGACAAGCGGCAAGACAAACAAACCCAGCTGCATTTACTACAAAAAGTCGCCACCTTAGAAAACCATATCGCTGATCTAAAAGACGGTCACCCCTGCCCGCTGTGTGGATCGCTTGAGCATCCTTATAGTGCAAATCATCCGCACTTAGCGCAAGAAACGGAAGCAACGCAAACTCAGCGGCAAATAGCAGAGCTGGATACGACTATAGCCGATTTAGAAGATACTCTCTCTAAACATCGTATTACTCAGGCAAAAACACAACAGCAGTTTGCGCAACAAGAAGAACAACAAGGCCTGCTGAATCATCAAATACAAAAGTCAAAGACTGAGATTGATCAGTTGGTCAGTTCAGCCTTTAACAAAACCTATTCTCAATTTATCGCTGCGATCATACAGCCGCTGGCGCAGATTGATAGACATAACGATGCGTTGTCATTATTAGGCAGTATCAAAAATGCGCTAGGTGAACGTAGAGAGTCTCTTAAAAATGCGTTATCTCACTACGAATGGCTTAGCGAATCACTCTCTACGATGCGTAATGACATCGAAGCGTTAGACAAAGAGCAGCGTGAGCTGGCAAGCACTATCAATGAGATTGAGAGCAATAGTGAAAAAATAGCATGGACGATAGAAAACTTAGACAAAAAATATCATGATAATTTTTCTGAATTGACTGTACTTAAGGCCGAGATATTAACGCTGTTGAATAAATATTCTGCTGGCAAACATCAGTCAGACGCAAAAACGGCGATACGATCTTCACTGTACTCATTACAACCGCTGATAGCCAGTATTGATAACCAAGTCATACTAAACGAGGTGGATTACCATACTCATATCAATACATTGCGTCAGCAGCATGCTGCGCTTACGACCATAAAAAACGAGTTTAATAACTATAAAGAGCAGCAGCAAACGCTCATAACCGCACTGGGTCGCCTAGAAACACAAATCGAGACCAAGCAGTCTCAGCTCGATAAAGAAGAAAGTGAGCTTAGTAAACTGGTTCAACTCGTGGCAAAAAGAACTGAGGCGATTGAGAAATTACGAACAGACAGAGAGCGTGTTTTTGCTAACAAAGAGCCTGAAGCGGAGGAACGTCGATTACGTGATGAGCTGGAGCAAGCCCAAATTGGCCAGACCTCTGCACAAAGGCAGCTGGACAATGCTGAGCACACACTTAGTCAATTGCTTGACACACAGCGACGTTTGAGTGAACAATTAAACACGGTGACTAGTACGCTTAGTAGCCAAGAAAATACCTTTAAGTCAGCGCTTGCCGCCTCTGATTTCGCTGATGAAATAGATTTTACTAAGGCACGCCTGCCCATCGATGAACGCAATACACTCAAGCAGCAGCAAGAACATATTGGTTACGTGCTAAAGCAAGCGCAGTCTTTATTGGATGCAACACAAAAAACACTGGCGGATAAACAAGCCAATCCACTGACAACAGATGATAAAGAAACGCTTACCCAACAGCAGTCGCAAGCCCAAGATGAGTCTAATAAACGAATTGAATCGATTGGTGCCATCAGTCAGCGTCTAAAAGATAATGAAGATAAGAAAAACACCCAGCAGGAACAGATTGATGCCATCAATACTCAAAAGGATAAGCTTCAAGTGTGGCAACAGCTGCACAAATTGATTGGCTCGTCCGATGGCAAGAAGTACCGCACCTTTGCTCAAGGACTTACTTTTGACCTTATGGTCACTCAAGCCAATACGCAACTGCAAAAAATGAGCGATCGCTATTTGCTGGCTCGTGATGATAACAGTCCACTTGAGCTAAATGTGATTGATAACTATCAAGGTGGTGAAATTCGCAGTACTAAAAACCTCTCAGGCGGCGAAGGTTTTATCATTAGCCTAGCATTAGCATTAGGGCTCTCACAGATGGCCAGTCAAAACATACGTGTGGACTCGCTATTTTTGGATGAAGGGTTTGGTACATTGGATGAGGAATCTTTAGACATTGCGCTTGATACGCTGACCAATCTACAGCAAGAAGGTAAATTAATCGGGGTGATATCCCATGTTCAGGCGCTAAAAGATCGCATTTTAACCCAGATTAAAGTCGAAAAGCTCTCGGGTGGATTTAGCCGAATTAGTGGTCAAGGGTGTCATAAAGTCGTCAGTGAAAAAGTATCATAAGTTAGGTTGATTACTTTACTACTTAATACTTTTGATTAAACCATTTTGTTTAGACAATAAAAAACCACCGAACATTAAGAACGGTGGTTTTTTTGTGCGACAGTTTCGGGTTGATATTACTTCATTACTTAGTAACTAAACCACTAAGCTCACTCATCAATACTGACAACGTTGACAGACCGATTTGACCTTCTTCATCGTTACTGTGTAGCTCATCCAACTTATTCATCTCTGTGGTGACTGCTGCAAGCTGATCGACGTGTCTTGCTCTCCATTCACTAAATGCTTGCTTAGCATCTGGTTTTGAGAGTACCGCATCCATCAATAGACGCAAGCTGCGTGACAACTCGTTCACTAACGCATGACGTGCACGGCGATCCCAATAATCTTGCTGTGGTAGGTTCGCAATATTTTCCATCATCCAGTCTAATTGCAATACTTGATAAGCTTCAAAGTATAAAGTTGCAATCTCATCGACAGGACGCTCGTATTGCTCAGCAAGCAATGCAGCATCAAGCGCATCGACATGATACGGTAGCATCGCAAATAACGTAGCGTCATTATCAGACAGCTCTTTTTGCATCAAGCGTTTGGTATCTTCTTGCAGATACTGTGCAAATTGCTGCTCGATAAAACCACTTGGCTTGGTTAGTTTTTCTACACTTTCACTGAAGCGGCTAATCATATCAGCGACTTGCAAGTTTTGACCGAAGGCATTGATAAACCAAACCACACCGCGCTCAAGTGAATCCCGTAGACGTAGCTCAAGGTTCAGCAGTAACGTCGCCTCAACTTGATTGTCTAGGGCTTCAAGTGCTTTCCAAGCGCGCGATACGTTGAATACATCACGGCTAATCGCATAACCACGTACGATAGTGGCTAGTGATTGATCGGTTTCCTCAAAGAGACGGAATAGCGCTTCAATACCTAAACGGTTGACCACACTGTTGGTCAAGTAAGTACTGATAATCTCGCGATGCAAACGGTGCTCAGTCATCTCATCAAAGAAGCGTGAAGCAAGTTCATCTGGGAAGTACTTACGTAGCTCATTGATAAAGTACGGATCATCTGGTAAATCAGACAATAATAGATTGTCATAAACCCACATCTTGCCATAAGCTAAGACCACTGCCAGCTCAGGATTGGTCAGACCAGTATCCGCTTTTTGGCGCTTCGCAATTTCTTCATCTGATGGTAGATACTCAATCGCACGATCCAGACGCCCTTCACTCTCTAGCATCTGAATAAAGCGTTGATGATCGCTCAAGTTGGCTGCTGCGCGGATATGGCTCAGCTCAATCGCTTGTGGTTGCAAGTAGTTTTGACGCAGTACCAGTTCTGCTACGGTGTCAGTCATACTCTCAAGCAGCTCATTACGTTGCTTGAGAGTCATGTCGCCTTGCTCGACCACTTTGCCAAGTAGGATTTTGATATTGACTTCATGATCCGAGCAGTTAACACCGCCTGAGTTGTCGATTGCATCTGTATAGATACGGCCGCCCGTTTGAGCGTACTCGATACGACCTTGCTGGGTTAGACCTAAGTTACCACCTTCACCAACAACAGCTGCGCGTAGCTCATTACCATCGATACGCAGCGAATCATTCGCACGGTCGCCCACATCAGCATGCGTTTCGTTTGCACTTTTGACATAAGTACCGATACCACCATTCCAGATAAGATCGACAGGTGCTCGTAGTAACGCACTGATCAAATCATTCGGTGCAAGGCTGTCTTCACTGATATCGAAGAGCGATTTCATCTCAGGGCTGATAGCGATGGTTTTGTCTTGGCGTGAGAATATACCACCACCTTGACTGATCAATGATGCTTCATAATCTGCCCATGATGAGCGTGGTAACTCAAATAAGTGTGCACGCTCAGCGTATGAGGCCGCCGTATCTGGATTAGGATCAATAAAGATATGCAAATGGTTAAAGGCAGCAACTAGTTTAGTATGTTTTGATAGCAGCATGCCATTACCGAAAACATCCCCACTCATGTCACCAATACCAACAACCGTAAAGTCATCACGATTTTGGATGTCCATACCGCGCATACGGAAGTGGCGTTTGACCGACTCCCAACCACCGCGAGCTGTGATACCCATTGCTTTATGGTCATAACCTACTGAGCCACCTGATGCAAAGGCATCATCTAGCCAGAAGTTGTACTCTGCTGCTAGCGCATTGGCTATATCAGAGAAGGTAGCTGTACCTTTGTCTGCCGCAACAACCAAGTACGGATCGTCTTCATCATGGCGTACCGTATTGGCTGGCGGGACGATGTTGCCATCTACAATATTGTCTGTGACATCAAGCATGCCACGTAAGAATGTCTGATAACAAGCGATACCTTCTGCTTGGAATGCCTCACGACCATCAGCCATGCTCTTGGTTTTTACAATAAATCCGCCTTTAGAGCCCACAGGGACGATTACTGCGTTTTTGACCATTTGTGCTTTGACAAGGCCAAGTACTTCAGTACGGAAATCTTCCATACGATCTGACCAGCGCAGACCACCACGAGCGACTTTGCCGCCACGTAAATGTACAGCTTCGACGCGTGGTGAATACACAAATATCTCAAACATTGGCTTTGGTTTAGGCAAGTTTGGAATGTCTGCTGCCAAGAACTTAAATGACAGACGATCTTTACGTTGACCATCACTATCGACTTGATAGAAGTTGGTACGCACCATCGCATTGATCAAATCTAAGTACCAGCGCAAGATACGATCTTCGTCTAGACTATCGACATCTGCTAGCGCCGCTGTGATTTGCTCTTGAATGGTAGCAGCCTTCTCTTGGCGATCTTCTTCGCTATACTTAGGATTCATACGTGCATCAAACAAACTACCTAACGCGACACTGATATCACTGTTTTTGACCACAGTTTGCTGAATATAAGCACTCGAGAATGGCGCACGTGCTTGCAGCATGTAGCGAGACAATGCACGCAATACGACGACATCATAAGTATCGAGCTTGGTCGTTAGTACCAATTCATTGAATGAATCGCTTTCAACGCGACCTGCCCAGATTTGCTTGAGGCTGTCTTCGAACTGACCACGCACGACTTGCATATTGACCGTATCGACATGCTCTAGGGTCAACTCATACTCTTGCATCCAGATAGGTTGCTCTGGCAAGTCAAACTCATAAGTCTGTGCTGAAATAACTGATACACCAAAGTTTTCAAGTATTGGTAGTACTTTTGACAAGATAACCGGCTGCTCGCGACCGTACAGTTTTAGATGGAGCTGGTTACGTGCATCGCCTGTCGACTGGTATAAATGCCAAAGCATTGGTTGCTCTGCGGTCAGTCCCGCCAAACGCTTCGTATCTTCGACTGCAGTACGAGCATCGAAACGCTCTTGGTAGGCAGCAGGGATATAGTTTAAGAAGCGACGATTTAAAGCGTTGGCTTGTTGCTCACCCACATTGTCGAGTAGCATCTTTTGATAATTATCATCCCATGATTGCATGAGTGCTGATAATTTGGCTTCAAGTGTGGCGATATTGACGTCATTTACTTGACCAGGCACGGTACGTACGTGAACGTGTACACGAGCATGCGCAGATTCATTGAATTCAGTAGTAAACCCTGAAGACATACCGTTATAGGCGTCTTTTAAGACGTTTTGTACTTTGATACGTAGCTCGGTGTTGAACTTATCACGCGGGATATAGACCAAGCACGAAACAAAACGCTGATAATGGTCAATACGGCTAAATAGACGTAAGCTCTTCTTGTCTTGTAGTTGAGTAATGCCCGAAACAATTGGGTATAGCTCTTCGACGCTGGCTTGGAACAAATCATCACGTGGTAAAGTGTTAATCACATGCATCATCTTATGATGAGCGTGACCGTCACGTGGCAAGTCTGCCATCGCCATGATTTTATTGGCTTTTTCGCGCAATAGCGGTATTTGCTGTACAGTCAGCTGATAGGCTTGTGACGTAAGCAAACCGATAAAGCGGTATTCACCAATTAGATTACCGTTGTCATCGAACTTATGAATGCCCAAAAAGTCCATATATACTGAACGATGCACAGGTGATACACGGCTTGATTTAGACAGCATCAACACGCGCGGCTCAGTCAATAATTGCTTTAAGCCTCTAGGCAATTGGCTAAAGCTTTCCGATAGCTTGTCTTTTTCAGAACCACGTAATAGACCAAGGCCACTGTTACCTATTGCGAATAAATCCAAATCGGTCGGCTCAGAAGTCACTTCGATAGACTGACCACCTTCTAAGCGGTATTCACGATATCCTAAGAATATAAAGTGATCGTCTAAGATCCAATCTAAAAATGCTTGGATTTCTTGTTGTGAGTAGAATACTTCTGGTAGCGGCTTAGTTGAAAGCTCAGTTTTGATGTCATTCAACTGGGCACGCATCTGTTTCCAGTCACCAACGACTGTATCAAGCGTGTCAATTTTTGACATCAGCATCTGTTGCAGCGCTTCCAAGCCTTCGTTGTCTTGGTAAGCAATTTCACAATGAATCAATGACATATGTGAGGTGGCACTTTCATGTGCGCCTTCGATATGCGTAATATCACCATTGTCATCACGCTCAACACTGATAATGATGTTGTAAGTACGATGAACATCGATACCTTCAGCTTCTAGGCTCATTAAAATCGTATCAACTAAGAATGGTCTATCATAAGCTGCGATTTGAATGACAGTGTGCGAGCTGTGAAAGTGCTGCTCTTCTGCTGCTGGGTTTAGTACTGTCAGCTGCGGCTTGCTGCCGTCGTAAGCTTTGAGTAGTGTAAAGTGATGTAGCGCCATGCCCGCCAAGTCAGCATTACTAATCGCCTCTGCAGTTTCTTGATGCAGCGGCTGATAATAGCTATGAATAAAATGATCAAATAGCGATTTGTCTTTTTGTACATAACTGGTAGCAATATCGCTTATCTGGCTAATGCGCTCTTTTGCGATACTGAGGGAGTTTGGCATTTCCTGCGTCCTTTTTTTATAGATTTGGTTTAACATTTATTTATTTAAGTTTATCGATTTAGATTGACTACTGTTACTGCATATTCATCATTGGTGCAACGGTGCAGTATTTCCATTCACGCGACTTATTTTATTTTTATAACAGTTAGAAATTTTCTCCTTTTTTGCTCTTATTTTTTATTAATATGTAGCCATCAGAATTTAATACTACCAATATAGTGAAGTGTAACGCACATAAGGCGCGAGCTAAAGTGTACAACATCATTTCATGAATCAGCGATGTGTCGATAACCTTTACTAATGAGACAATGCATTTTTAGACATCGATATGGATGATTCGGTGCTGGCAGGCGGATACTCATGGTAATTGAAGGCGTTTTTTTGTTAGAATATGCCAACATATTTAAGAGCGTACGACTCGCTCACTATTAACTTTAATGCTAAGGGCAAAAGGTATGATGAATATTTTGGTGGTTGGCTCAGGTGGTCGCGAACACGCATTGGCATGGCAATGTGCAAAAGATGACAATGTAAAAAATGTCTACATCGCTCCTGGTAATGCTGGCACCGCCCTTGAGCCTAAATGCCAAAACGTTACGCTAGAGTCTACCGACGCTGACGCAGGCGAGCATAGTGCTGTTATCGCGTTTTGTCAAAATAATGATATCGACATGGTAATTGTTGGTCCAGAAGCGCCTCTGGTTACGGGTATTGTTGATGCTTGTCGAGAAGCAGGTATCAAAGCATGGGGCCCAACAGCATACTGTGCACAGTTAGAAGGCTCAAAAACTTTTGCTAAAGAGTTCATGGAGCAAAACAATATCCCAACCGCTGCTTATCAAGGTTTTACCGACGCAGTCGCTGCAAAAGCCTATGTCGATGAGCAAGGCGCGCCTATCGTTATCAAAGCAGACGGCCTCGCTGCAGGTAAAGGCGTCATCGTTGCTGAAACGATCGAACAAGCACATGAAGCTATCGACGATATGTTAGCGGACAATAAGTTTGGTGATGCTGGCAGCCGCGTGGTTATCGAGCAGTTTTTACAGGGTGAAGAAGCCAGCTTTATCTGCATGATTGATGGTGATAACATCTTACCAATGGCAACCAGCCAAGATCACAAACGTGCTTTTGAAGGCGATACCGGTCCAAACACTGGCGGCATGGGTGCCTACTCCCCTGCTCCAGTTGTTACCAGCGATGTTCATACCAAAGTCATGCAGCAAGTGATACAACCAGTAGTCGATGCCATGAAAAACGCAGGCCATCCTTATACTGGATTCTTATACGCTGGTCTCATGATTGATAAGGCAGGCGATCCGTATGTCATCGAATTTAACTGCCGCTTTGGTGATCCAGAAACGCAGCCTATCTTAATGCGTTTACAGTCATCAATGGTCGATTTGGTCGCACAAGGCTTGGCAGGTCAATTACCTAGTGAAGCAAAATGGGATGCGCGCCCTGCTCTAGGTATCGTTGTCGCATCAAAAGGCTACCCTGAAACTTCGTCTAAGGGTGATGTGATTGCTGGCTTGCCAGAGCTAGATCCTAATAACGACAATGCTGTTAAAGTTTTCCATGCTGGTACGGCACTTTCTAACGATAATGATAAAGAAGTCGTTACAAACGGCGGGCGTGTATTATGTGTAACTGCGTTAGCAGATAGCATTTCTGATGCTCAGCAAGCAGCATTAGCAGTCACCGCTGCTATCAGTTTTGATGGTGCTCAGTACCGCCGTGATATTGGTCATCATGCCATCACTCGCGAAAATGCTTAGCAGCTAAGGCATACTAAAAGACATATTGAGTAACGTCTTGGGCAATATTTTAGAGAATGCGAAGGTTTCGCTCAATATGTTTGATTAATAGTGCTTCTGTATTTTATAGCTCCATATCATTATTTGACCTAGCATCATGCTAGGTCTTATTTTTTAGTATCTTTTTAATACTAATCTATTGGCTATAAATAGATTTTTCTAAATTTTAATAGTCAGTAGACTTGCTAGAAAATTCTAAACATTTATTAATCATACTCAAATTAGTAAGCACCTATTTATTAATAGTTACCGCTAGATATTGGCTTACAAAGTAACTATCAATGGCCAGCTCAGGCTCATAAAACCAACGCGCTTTATATGATACAATTTTGTACCTGTGCATCACGTCTCCCTTGTATTGTAGGTTTCGAACCCGCAAATCAATACCAATTGGATGAATGATTATACTTATGGCAAATGATACGTCTAAACCTTTTAGCAACAAGCAATCAATCGACAGCCTAAAAACCTCAGGGTTTGATCGTCGTATGTCGATTGCAAAAACTTCTTTGAATATTGGTCGTCGTTGGGCGGGTAATAGCGTGTCTGGTATGTTCTTAAATAAAGAAGCTCGTACTGCACGCAATCAAGCGTTTATGGAAACTCAGGCAAATTATCTGGCATCAGAGCTAGGCAAATTGAAAGGTTCGGTCGTCAAGATTGGTCAAATGCTAGCGATTTATGGTGAGCACATACTGCCGCCAGAGATCACGCGCGCTTTGCAAACTCTCAATGATGACACAGCGACATTGACTTGGCCGACGATTGAACAAACATTACGCCAGTTACTGGGCAACAAACTAAACGAGCTAGACGTTGATCCTGTCCCCATCGGAACTGCTTCTCTTGCTCAAGTTCACCGTGCGACCGTACTCGCCACTGGCGAACAAGTTGTGTTAAAAATTCAGTATCCGGGTGTGGCAGACGCTATCAACTCTGATCTTGCCTTGTTCAAACGATTGTTAAAAGTAAGTAATATCGTTCCCCAAACACGCGCACTCGATGCTTGGTTTGAGGAAATACGTGACCTACTCCATCACGAAGTCGATTATGAAGCGGAAGCGGCTACGACAGAACGTTTTTACGAGCGTTTAATCGATGATCCTCGCTATATCGTGCCTAAGATTAATCGCACTTATTCTAAAAAACGCCTGCTATGTATGTCATACGAGCCAGGTATCACTGTGGTCTCGGAAGCATTGCAACTATTACCTCATGAACGCCGAAATGCCATTGGTCAAGCGGCCATAGAAATCATGATGCAAGAGATTTTTGTATGGGGTGAAATGCAGACAGATCCCAACTTTGGTAATTATTTAGTGCGTGTGAGCGAAAACGAAGAAGATATCGATAGATTGGTTTTGCTAGATTTTGGAGCGATTCGTCAGTTTGATGGTAACTTATTAACGATTGCTCGTGGTCTACTACGCGCGGGATATCGCCATGATCAGCAAGCAATGAGCATTGCTATGAAAGGATATGACTTTTTCGATAGCATGAGTAATAAAGTACGTTCGGATATTGCCTCGTTATTTTTGCTTGCTACCGAGCCTTTTAGTGATCCTGAGAAAAATACCAATATCCCTAGCGAATGTTTAGATGAACAGAATCGTTATATTTGGGCAAATAGTAAGCTACATTCACGCCTATCCACTACGGCCACACGTGCAATGCAATCTTTTGAATTTAATCTACCACCAAAAGAATTTATGTTTATCAGCCGTAAGTTTATCGGTGCATATACCTTTTTGACTGTTTTAGATGCGCATACCAACTCTAACAGTCTTGTAAAACCTTATTTATAAAATTTGCAAATTTTTAGCCGTTCTTTAGTGACGGCTTTTTATTATTTTAATTTTAACCGCTTAGGCTATTTTATATTTAATATCATTACCTTTACTGTACATCCCTGATATAAGTCCTATACTTACTTAGGCTATTATTTTTCGCTCATAGCACTTACCTGCCAATCGTCAAATCTTGTTTTATACCACTTCGGCTTACGAATACTTAGCTCCCAACATACTTCTTGTCGGGCAAGATATTTCACTTCGAAATGAGTGCGCTGACTGGTCGATGGTACTCGAGAACGTGTTGATGGTAGACACCACACTTTAGTTGCTTGGTGTTCTGCATTGTCCATATAGGATTCGATATTAGTGACTAATATCACTTCTCCGCCCACCTGCAAGCGTGATAATAAAAACTCAAAAAAAGGCATATTCAGCCATTGCTGATTTGGATTGTGCTGTTCAGGATTAGGATAAAGAATGAAGATTTTAGCCAAGCTATTTGGTTTGATTGCATGCACTGTCCATGCAATCGCATCCGCATGAATCGCGTCTAGGTTTGATAGATTTTGTAGAGTGGCCAATTTTGAGAATGCTTCAAATTTATTACGCGTGCGTTCAATGGCTATTAGATGCTTATCAGAATTTTGTGCGGCAAAGCTAAGTGCATGCTTACCCTTCCCTGCCCCAATCTCTAGCATCAACGGTTTTTCACTTTTATTGTCGTTAATTATATTTGGAATAATAAAGTCACGCGGTGCTGACAGTTTTTGTGGTTGAAAGGCACGCTCTTGCTGATGCGTGAGATCAATATTATCGGTCATCTACTATCCTTAAAGCATTTGTCTTTTGTCATTATTCGGCCCCATGCTATTATATAGTCAATCCAATTGAATAGTAATACAGCGACAGCAAGTACGCCTCGTTTCGTTGTAATTTAAATGACGGATGCGTTTTATACTTGTGCCGTATGCAACCGATAATAACAACATTTAGGACATTGCTCTTTTCTTATGACTGACTCTACTGCAAATACGCCCCCAAAGACCTACCCTTGTCCACGCTGCAGCACTCAGACGGCCTGGCAAGACAATAAATACAAGCCGTTTTGTAGCAGTCGCTGCAAGCTGATCGACTTAGGTGCCTGGGCAAACGAAGACTACACCTTACCTGCAGAAACCACGCCTTTTTCTGACGAGCTATAACCCACACTCTTATTCAATTATTATATCAAGGATGCTTTACATGTCTGCTACTTACCTGATGCCCACTTATAATCGTCAACCAATCAGCTTTACACGCGGTGCAGGCAGTTGGCTCTATACCAAAGATGACACGCCTTACTTAGATGCCTTGACTGGTATCGCGGTATGCGGCTTAGGTCACTGTCATCCACAAGTCACTGACGCGATTCAGCAGCAAGCAGGTACGTTAATCCATACGAGCAACTTGTTCGGCATTGATTGGCAAGAGCGTGCTGGAGAGATACTATGTACCGCCGCCCAAATGGACAGTGTGTTTTTTGCCAATAGCGGTGCCGAAGCCAATGAAGCTGCATTAAAGCTGGCACGTTTATATGCCTACAAGCAAGGTTTTAAACGTCCAAAAGTTATCGTAATGGAGCAATCGTTCCATGGTCGTACGTTATTATCTTTGTCAGCTACTGCAAATCCAAAAGCACGTGAAGGGTTTTATACATTAGATGAAGACTTTATTCGTGTGCCATTTGGCGATATCGAAGCTGTCAAACAAGCGGCCCAAGAACATGATGATATCTGCGCTATCTTTGTAGAGCCGATCCAAGGCGAAGGTGGCCTGAATACTGCAGCTAATGGATTCAATTATCTTGAAGAGCTGCAAGCGGAATGTGACGCTCATAACTGGCTATTTATGCTAGATGAAGTGCAAACAGGTAATGGCCGTACGGGTAAATACTTTGCTTATCAACACAGCAATGCTCGTCCTGATGTGTTGACGACAGCCAAAGGTCTAGGTAATGGCTTCCCAGTCGGTGCGTGCATGGTACGCGGCCGTGCCAATGGTCTGTTTGGTGCTGGTAGCCATGGGTCTACTTATGGTGGTACGCCATTGGCCAGCCGCGTAGTACATAGCGTATACGACGTGCTAGCAAATAGTAATATCATGGAAAACGCAGTGACTGAGGGTTTATTCATTAGAGAAAGTATCGTTGATACATTTGGCCAACATGGCGTTAGTAGTCGCGGTGCAGGTATGATGATTGGTATCGCGCTACCTGAAGATATGGATTGTAGCCAACTGGTAGATCGTGCCCGTGATGAGCAAAAGCTGATTATTAATGTGACGGGTGGTCATGTTGTACGTTTGCTACCGCCGCTTAACATGAGCCGTGATGAAAGCACACAAGTCGCTGAGCGTTTAATCAATCTACTAAAGCCATCATTTTAAAGCATGCTTCAACGTTAATAATAGACAACAAAAAAGCCTATAGATGATTCATTATCTATAGGCTTACTGCTTACTGCTTACTGCTTACTAAAAACGTTTCGTGCGTAGTGAGAACAACACTTAATTCGCATGGAAGTACTTTTTCAATACTTCTAGACAACGAGTGATTTTAGCTGGCTGTTGGTCGCGATTTAAAGTGACCGCATATAGCACAAAGCTTGGTAACTGATAGCCAGTCAACACTTCTACCAACTCTCCACTCTCAAGCTCTTTTTTGACGTCCATCTCTAGCATTCTAACCAACCCGTGACCTTCTTTAGCCAACGTCGTTGCCATGAATACGTTGTTGGTATAGATACGTGAGTTCATTTTGACACGCGTTTTTTTGCCAGTTTCAGTCTGAATCATATCGATCTGATTGGCATCTTTCATGATTTCAATACAGATTAATTGATGCTCAGCCAAGTCTTTAGGCGTATTTAGCTTACTGTGCTGACGCAAATACTGAGGTGAGGCAACCAATAGTTGGCGCACATCAGTCAATGGATGACTGCTCAGACTAGAATCATTAATCGATGGACTCATGCGAATCGCAATATCTATACGCTCGTCAATCATATCAATATAATGATTGTCAGCTAGATAAGTGACACTTAAATCATCATGTGCCGCCATCCACGTAGAGAGTGCTGGCAGTATGTGATTAACACCAAGCTCAGGGGTGGTCGATACACGCAAGCTACCTGCTAGCTCATCACGCAATTGATTGACTTTGATACGCCCTTGCTCCGCTGCACTGACGACATCTTTTGCCGCTTCATAAAAGCTCTCGCCAGCTTCTGTTAAGCTTAGCTTACGAGTTGAGCGATGTAGCAATACCACGCCAAGCTCGTTCTCTAGCGAACGAATTTGCTGACTGACTGCACTGGTTGTAATACCTAGCTCACGTGCTGAGCCACTAAAAGAGCCATGTCCGACCACACTGGCGAACACAGCCATACCGCGTAAATTATCCAACATATTCTCACCTAAACGTCATTTCAGTTTTTAATATAACTTAACCATTATAACGACTTTGCATTCATCTTATCGTTATCAAATGGTTCTCTCTTGTTTGATAAATATATTTTGACCCGTAATAAAAACAAAAATATCAAGGTGATATATTGCTATCACCTTGATATTTAATATAAAACTACGTTCAATATATAAATATACTTTTAGATATTTTGAGCAAACACTGCTCTAAAATCTCAATACAGCTGTACTTTGCCCATTTTCCCCTCACCGCGTTCAGTTAAATACTGCATTACTGGTGTTTTTAGTAATTTGGTTTCAGCAACGGTTTTCGCTTGCTCTAAACGTTTTTTCTGTCGGCGCTCTGGGGTTTTATCTTCGGTCTGCATGATACTACTATCAATTTTCAAGTCAATGTCAGCTTGCGTAAATTGCTGTTGTAGCTTAGCTGCCAATTGCTGAAAAGTGACCTGCAAATGCTTACTATCAACACTGGTCAAAAACGTGGCTTTACCATTGCATTGTCCAGTCATTGTGCCTTGTCGTGCTAGTGCTAGCTCATCTTGAGCTAATACCTCGCTTTCACGAGCAGTTTGCAACCAGTAGTCCCACTTTTCTGGATTCCACTCGCCTGTCAGTTCTTGAGGTGGACAACGCAGCAATGTGCGTGGATCTTCATCAGGGTGTGCTATTAACTGAGAATCATTTGCGCTAGGCTCAACAACTGGTTCAGGCTCAACAACTGGTTCAGGCTCAACAACTGGTTCAGGCTCAACAACTGGTTCAGGCTCAACAACTGGTTCAGGCTCAACAACTGGTTCAGGCTCAACAACTGGTTCA
>NZ_CAJHBL010000004.1 GCF_904846625.1 Psychrobacter sp. JCM 18900 | reverse complement strand
TGCCATTCACTGTGACTTGGTGGACCAGATTGTCCCCTTCTGTCGCGCTCGCATTGCCAACGGTTAGGGTCGGTTTGTCACCGTCGGTATTGGCAGCTGGATTCTGTGGATCATCTGATTCATCTAAGATGGTGCCGGTGGCGCTATTTATACTAATAGTAGCAGGAGTGGGACTGTTCGTATTAATGACAACATCAAGCACTATACTTTCTGATTGCTCGTAAATAGTATCGTTGGCCACTGTGACATTGATGGCTGGTGCCGAACTCTGTCCTGCTGGTATTTTGACACTTGCTCCATTGGTTAGAAAATCTTGGATATCATTTGCATTACTCAGAAATACAGTAACACCATCGATGCCAACATAACTAATAGAAGTAATATCTGCTACTTCAATACTACTAGTATCGCTAAGTTTTACATCAACTAACGTGTCGAAGTTACTAATTTGATTTTGTGATATGGTAAAGACTAGTCCGTTGTCCACTCCTTCTATCGCTTGCTCATCAGTGGCGATAATCTTAACCACTGGTATATCACTACCTGTCGCTGGATCATTATCATAAATAACTGTATCTACTGTATCTTTACTAGAGTTAATATTAGCTCTACCAGCAGTCACACTCGTTATAGCAACTGTAAAACTCTCAACGCCTTCATAAACATCATCATTGACAATCGGCACACTAAAATCAATAGAGGTTTGCCCAGCCGGTATCGTGACTGTCTGTGTGATTGGCGCGCTATAGTCACCACCATCAGCAGATCCAGGTGTAATCGTGACTGTTACCGTGGTGTCCGTAGCACTCGCTCTATCAAGACTAACTGTATATACTGCAGTGTTCGCTTCGTTAGCAGCATTGGCCTCGCTCAAGCTCGTAACACCATTAAGACTGACAATAGGAGCAGGTTCAATAGGTTTATCGTCATCACCGCCTCCACTACTGAGACCCACTACCAAACCAGCCAAACCAAGACCGGCAGCTGCAGGTATCCACCAAGGTATCGCCGCTGCTATATATTCAGTTCCACCTAATGCCTGACCTTCAATATCTCCTGTCTCTAGCTGCGTGACATAATCGTAAGTCTCGCCAGTATCTGGAATATAATAATAGTATTCACCATCTTCAGCGATGCCAAGCAATGCGCTGTCTGCTTCGTCGTAGAAGCCTTCTATAATAAGATCACTCTCTTTGCCATCTTCTTCGAATGAGATGTGTAAATCATTTTTTAGACGTTTGGTAATAATATGATTGGGTGCACGACCGATTGCCGCATCATGAAACTCATAATTCACTTTATCCATAGCTTTAATAATGGTAGGTTTACCATCTTTGGTCACCACTTGTACTTGAGCTACAGTTTGAGTCGCATCGTTAGTTTTAACAATAATAGTATTCATATGCTTCTTTACCTTCGATTTTTTAATTCAAATAATATAGATTGATATATATTCATATTAGGCAGGTTTGGTTACCGCAGAGTAATACCATTATTAGTTACGTACGCGCTCTTCAACCACAGCCACAACGCGGCGATTAAGTTGACGACCGTCTACGGTATCATTGCTTGCTCGTGGTTGCGACTCTCCATAGCCAATAGCACTTATACGATCAGAAGCAATACCAAACTCAGTAATCAGTACTTCTTTCACTGCATTAACTCGGCGCTGCGATAAATCTTGGTTATAGTTATCTTTGCCTCGACTGTCGGTGTGTCCTTCAATGGTCACCACTGTATTTGGGTACTGTCTCATAAACTCTACTAATTCAGTGGCTTTTGAATAGTATTCTGGACGTACTACAGCTTTATCTGTTTCAAATAGTATCTCTAGATCAATTGTCATTTTTTCAGCAACAGGTGTACTTGAGGTTTCCGTAACGATAGGCAGGTTTACCACAGGTGCAACTACAGGTAGCGGACAGTTAGGAACAACACGACTAATTTGATGAGACTGATAGCGTTTTTTTGAGAGTAGCTGTGATGCACTATTAGCAGTTATCTGCTCTAAGGCACTTTGACCTTTTTCATTCATGTTTACGTGAAAAAAGTAGGTTTGACCACCTACTAAAGTATAATCTTCTGTATTTGCCAATAAATTATTGTCTTTGAAACCTGTTGCATGAGTACTCAACTTATTTATACCGACGCATGACTCAACAGCAGTATAATTGCCTTCATGCAGGCTAACTTGGAATCTATTATTTACTGAAATGTTGGCACTTGTTTGTTCAGAGTAACTATCATTTCCTCTAATAAAAACTAAACGCGTTTTATCCGATGCTACCTTATTACTTAATATGCTATTAATATCGGTATCAACTTGATTGTTCCATGCCACTTTACTGACATGACGACTATCTCCATCATTATCAATACTACTATTGCCAGTCATAGCGCAAGCCGTCATTCCAAACAAGAATATCGGTAAGGTAATAGTGCTAATAGTTTTTTTAAGTACACTTTCCATAGTTAGTTCCTAACTCATAGTTATCTAAATTATGTGACAATATTTACGTAAACTTTATGTTACCTATTTTTACGTATTTATACTAGGAAGAACAAACCATGTAATCGACCGTTCATCATATTATTTGATGTACATAAGTCAATTATTTACAAGACTATTATTTGATTTTTGAGCCCGAACTGTGATAAAAGTAGAAGAGTCACATTATTTAAATAAACAATAGTTTCTTATAAACCATTAGAAATTCCGGACTATTGGTATTCAAAAATTACAAAAATACATTTTATCTTATTATTATTTTTAATAAGTCTTATAGATTTTACTACTAGCATAAAGTTAAATGATTGACCAAAGCAAACGATAGTTATTGGGTAGACTCATGTCAGCTTTTATCAATCTGATTGATTAAACCATTCTAATTAGATGTAATATTTCAACATGACATACTCAGCCATTAAGCTTTTAAGATATAACATGCGCTATTTTAACGATGCCAAATGCTCGTTGCTTAAGAGATAAAACACTATGATAGGAGATTTTAAGTACGCTTAGGCGGCACTGAATACGTGCCAACTACGTGAGCCACGATATCATCAGAGCCTTCTGAATAAAGAGAGACCTCGCCTACTATCAATGTGCGTCCTACTTTCATCAAAGTACATTCGGCGATAATACGCGCATTTGCTGATGGCTTACGCAAGAAGTTGATGGTCAAACTCGTCGTCACCGTTAATGGGACAATACCGATTCTTCCGAGTATCGCCACATAGATAGCGACATCAGCAACGGCCATCATGACAGGTCCCGAAACTGTGCCACCGGGACGCAGCTCATTTACACCGATCTCATGCGATAAGGTCGCGCCATTTTCGTTGACCGCCTCGACGACACATTTGGTTTGGGGAAACTCCAATGCCATAAAGGCGCTGATTTCTTCTTTGGTTGCAGACATAACTCTTCCTTGAATTGAACTGTCCATGTTGATTCGTTTAATACATGTATACGATCATTGCTAGTTAGCAAAGTAGAAACTATTTTCGCCTATGCTACAGTGCTCTTTTAATACTCTAAACTACGTAACGACAATACATATATCAATGTATCACGGGCGTGCCTTCTGTACTAAAGGCAAATCCTTTATTGCTAAAGTTACCGATCATGACTGCTTCGATAACTGGTTTAACCGTTTCATCTATGCCTTCGACTTCGATAATAAAGTTGGCACCTGAGCCACCTTTGTTCTCTTCTTTTTCGACAATATAGTTGAGCGTGGCCATCGCTGGTAGCTCGATAGGCTTATCTAGATATGATTTAACCAATGCCCCATCTGTATCGTAATAATCAATTTTATTGATATACAGTGACTTTTTGAGCGTGGTATTACGTACACTCAGCGTGGCCGATAGCAGCACTTTGCGAGCGTCTCTATCGGTATAGATATCAGAATAAATCGGCACATAAAAGGTTTGCTTGTAACCAAACTGACTGTGATCCACGTCTGAGGTAATCACCAACTCTTTAATCGGGTCTTTTTGATGCTCGGACAGAAGAACGTTCGGGTCTTGTGCTGACTGATCACAACCTGACAGTACTGCCATTATAGCGATCAGTAGGACAGACATATTACGTATATTCATAATCATTTCCCTATACCTTCTGGCATTACTGCGATGACAAGCTGCTATTTTATTTTCACACCTTTATTTTTACACCCACACTACGTAAGAACTGGTTGATGTGTTTATTGGCACCATAAATAACCAATACATCTCGCTCTTGCAATACTTGCTCAGGCGTTGCCAAACCTTGAATGCTAGGCTTGCTCTGCGTACGGCCAAAGCTGTCTTCATAATACTCATAGCGCAACGTACTAAGCAATCGGATATTGAACTTTTGCTCTAACTGTAAGTCGTCGACAGTCTTACCAATCAGCACATTTGGAATCTTAATCTCTACCATGCTGAAGTTATCGCTCAATTCAAACGAATCAACAAAATAGCGTAGTGACAGACGCTTAGCCCAGCGATTGGCTGCTTCTTTTTCAGGGTGAATCAAATCATCCACGCCGATAGCTTGCAGGACTTTTTCATGTAGCGGATTGATACTACGGCTAATCAAACGTTTTGCTTTTAACGTTTTAAATAGCGCTGTTGCCATAACATTGGCACCTTGATCTTCGCCAATCGCCACAATAACAATATCGGTATCAACGATTGGTAATCCGCTAACCGTATACTCGTCCGTGGCATCCATACACAGCGTATGCGAAATCACTTCTTTATACGCTTCAACCCGTTGCATACTACTATCAATAGCAATCACTTCATGCCCTTGACTGGTCAATGCCGAGCCCAATGATGCACCAAAATTTCCTAGCCCTACGATGATGTACTTCATAACTTATACAACCTTTTTTAATATTTTTTGCTATTTATTAAGAACGACACAGTCTGTTTACGACGGTTTAATTAACTGTTTGCGACGAATTAGTTAATCGTAATCTCTTCCGTAGGATAGCGATAATTGCGTTGGCGCATATTTTTAAGCAGTGCAATAAAGATTGTCAGCATACTAACGCGGCCAACGAACATAATGACCGAAACCACTATTTTACTAAAATCTGATAAGTCTGCTGTCAGGTTTAAACTTAAGCCCACCGTGCTATACGCTGAGAAGCACTCAAACACCACTTTAATCAAATCAAGCTCTGGCTGATCATAGCTGATGAGCGTCACGCCCGTACCGATGACCAGTAGTGACAACCACATAATAGAAAATGCGCGGCGAACTGAAATCTCAGCAATCTCTCGTTTAAATACCTCTATCTTGGTCTGCCCACGAGCTAGGCTTAATGTATTCAATAGCGCAATCGCAAAGGTGCTGGTCTTGATACCCCCACCTGTCGAGTTTGGTGACGCACCAATCCACATCAAAAATATCGTCAGCATAACAGTCGGAAATGTAAGATCACCCATATCAATAACATTAAACCCCGCCGTACGCGGGGTAGCCGCCGTAAAGAACCCTGTCACTAGCTTACCGAGGAAGCTCGTGTGGTCAGCGAGCACATTATTGTATTCAAATATCATCACTCCAATCAGACCGACTAGCAGTAATGCACCTGTAGTAATCAAAGTAATGCGGCTATTGATATTAAGTAACCAAGGCTGATAAATATAGCGTTGGTCATGGCGATTTATCAGCCGCTGAGCACGATAACGTAAATACCTAAGCACATTGACCACGATGGTAAAACCCATACCACCAAAAATAAATGTCATCGCCAGAATCAGCTGTAGCGAATAATTAAAACGTAGCGAATCATCGTACAAGCCAGCACTAAAGGTAGAGAACCCAGCATTACAAAAAGCAGAAATCGCATGAAAGACTGAAAAGAATAGCTGCTCAGACCAGTCCATATTGGGTATGTCATAAATACTGATATAGATCAGCGCAGCCGCTACCGCCTCGACAGCAAACGTGACGTATAAGATAGACTTGAGTGTCGACACCACATCCCCCATACCGCGCATATAAGACATCTCGCTGATACTTGCTTGCGTCTCATAGCTGACACCGCCCTTAAAGAAATAACTAAAATAGGTCACAAAGGTCAAAATACCCAAGCCACCAATTTGTATCAGCCCCATGATGATGACTTGGCCAAAAGTCGTAAAATAGGTGGCAGTATCCACTACGATAAGCCCTGTTACGCAAACTGCACTGGTCGCCGTAAAGAGTGCATCAACAAAGGACAACGGTTGCGTCGTCGCATTGGGCATCATCAATAGCAATGCACCAACCAGCACTACGACTAAAAAGCTTAGAATAAAAAACTGCGCAGGATGTAGAAAGGTACGATTGAGATTGAAATTGTGATCGGAGAGTTCGCGGACAAAGGTGACGAACACAGCTATCTTTATCGCAACAAAACCATCAACGGCGGCGGACAATCCCGAGCGCACTAGGTCTGTGAAATGTGCGGTCAATAGAATGATAATCGCGATGCTGGTCAGTGTGTCAAAGACGGCGACTTTATTAAGCGTTAATGGCTTTTTGGTATAGATGTAACGCCCAGCGGTCACCATAAAACTGAGAAAAATAATGACCAAATAGAAAATATGGAATACTTGCTGGAGCCACGTTGGTAGTGTAAAACCACTATCTAACAAGGCAATCGCTACCCCGATGACACTAATGAGAATCGTAAAATTGTTTAATAATCGATAACGCGTGGCTGCATTCATAGCCTGAGTCCATGACAACAATAACCACGATACTTATACTCCTTTTTTGTCGTCTCCACAAAAAAGGAGTATAAGTTAATCGTAACCAATTATTGAGTCATAGCAGCTATTGATAAGCTAGATACTGATAACCAGAGCCAGATAAGAAGCGCCCATTAGGCAGTAACGGTTTTAATAACTCTATAGTTTAATGCTATCGTCTATACACATTTATGAAACTTCTTCTTTCACTCTTGCTATTTTTACGCCGCCCCATGTCACCAATGCTACGCCAATAGCAATTAAAGTCGCACCTGAAAATAAACCTTCTGGTGGACTCTCCCCTTGCAAAAAAATAGCGACGGGCACGCCGACAATGGCCCCTACCGCACCTAACAAACTTAATAGCACTGGCCCGCCTGTTTTTTGCAGCAGAAATAATAGTAAAAACTGACCAGCAAATACACAAGATTGAACAGCGATTAAACCTAATGGCAACAGCCCTTCTCGTGGTATATCGATAGAAAAACCAGACATCATACTGAATAAGCCTAGCAGGAGAGCCGCCGCGATCAGCATACCTGGAGCGAGTGCGCTAGGAGATGCCTTATCAGGCCAACGTAGTGTGCGATATATATTGCCAATGGCGAGTAAGACAGGGCCGCAAAGCGCTATTAATATCCAAAAAATACTGGCATCTGGTGCAGAGAATTTATGCACAGCCAATACCCCAGCCCCAACCAGTGCAGTAGCCACCCCAGAAGCACGGATGACATTGAATGTCTCTATGCGTAGGGCCAGTGCCCCGAGATAGGTAAGAAGTGGTGGTAGCGAGATAGTCAGCGCAACGAAACCTGCCCCGACATGAGGGATAGCAGAAAACAGCAGTAAATTGGACCCTGCAACGCTGACCAGTGCAGCGATAAAATAGTACTCAAAGCTACGCGTGCTAAACGGCAGTGACTCATGCCTTACTAGTACAACAATTGATAAAATAAAGGCCGCACCAGTGATGGACCAAAACAGAAAGGATAATGGCGTCAGACCTATGTCGCCTGCATATTTCGCCAAATTGGTTGAGATACCAGTGAGTGCACCGCCAGTCAACAAGCAAGCGAAAGGAATTAGCCATGTGTTTCTGTAGCGAGATATTTGCTGTTCCGTAGGCTCACTCATCAACGATCCTATAAGCTTTGTACCGCCTTGCTTGCAGCGTCAATAGCACCAGCGACATACCCAGGGAACGCCTCTGACCACTCACTACCGCAACCTGTTAGACAGTCCTGCCACTCGCCTGTCTTTGGTTTTGATGGCGGTGCTACAGCATGCTGCCCTGCGCCACTCGCATCGGCAGCTGTCGCGGTAAATACATCTTGAGACCAGTCTTTGATATATTCAGCCTTTGGTTTGTCTGCTTGTACACCAAATAGACGTACCATCTGCGCGCGGCAATGTGCTTTTAGCGCCATCTCTGAAACGCTTTGGCGTACTTGGGCTGGAACACCAAAGAAACCAAACAATGCCCCATCGCCCTCTAGCGTAGAGGCATCATGTATCTCAGTGAGCGGTCCTATCGCACTGCGCGCGGCACCCGAGAGACCAGTATTACGCCAAAATGGTGATTCATAAACAGCGACATATTTAGCATGGGGAGCCATCCAAGTGGCTGTCTCGCGCCACTGTTCACTTAAATCTTGCGGTAGTACTGGCTGAAATACTATCCGACCTTCTACCAATCGGGGCGGTAACGCAAGTAGCACATGCTGCGCACGGAACGTCGTCACATGTCCAGAAGTATCTTCGCTCTGTACTTCAATATATTGAGACGTCTTGTTCAACTGCCTTACGGTTTGACTGGTCATAATACAACTAGCATCTAGGCGAGCATATAGCGCATCAATCAAAGCAGCCATACCACCGACTAGCCGCACAGAAGGTGGTGCGCTTTTGTAACCCTGCATACGCACAGGTGGCTGGTTGGCAGCGCGCTCAACCATCATATCGCCTGCTTCGAACTGCGTAAAACGTGATAAATTCAACGACTCAACAAGTGTGCTTAACTGCGTCTGATAATCAGGCCAAAACCAAGAGGGTCCTAAATCAAACGCCGCGCTTGATTCTGCTTGATCGATAGCAGTACTGTTATTAGTAGTATGTACATCTGAATATTTAGCAACTGCAATGCGACCACCCAAGGTATCACGCGCCTCTAGCAGTCTATACGCTATGCCCTTTTGCTCTAATAAAAAGGCGGCATATAATCCACTCAGCCCACCACCAACGATTACCACAGGTATGTCTTGCATATCGGATTACCCTATTTATAGTCGGTTCAATATAACTTGGATACAAGGAAGCCGAGTGAAAGTATTACAAGTAGTAAGCTAGGCGAGACTGACACCGTACCCAATTTATAGAGGATTGACTATAAACCAAACTACTCTGCCAATAGCTTCGTAAGCATCTCATCAATCTCAACCTTGAACTCTTTGTCTTCTATTTTATTGGCTGTAACTTTGGCATTTTGCAGACTTTGGATAGCGGCTTCTTTTTCACCTGTCTCAAGCTGTAGCACCGCCATAGAAAAAGCAATTGATGACATATGATCTTTTGAGTTAATGGCAGTAGCCTTGGCCAGTGCTTTGTCATAAATCACCAGTGCTGCGTCCAAGTCTTCTGTGAAGTCAGCGAGCGTTTCCCATTGTTCTGGGTGGTCTTTATCAGTGCCTTCATTATCGGTACAAATGGCGTTTAGTTCAGCATACAACGAATCAAATTTTGCTTGATTGCCTCTGCGATCCGCTTCTAATAATTCTTCGGCTAAGGTGTAAATGGCTTTATATATTTTGGTATTAATCATTGCTTACAACCTTTTATTGACTTGGGGTATAGATTATTTGGTTAGGATTATAACGTAATTCTAGGGCGTTTCCTCATTTTAAAAATGGTGATAAAAATGAGATAAATTGCAGTCAAACAAGGAAAATAGCGCAGATAATATCGGGATATTAACCAGCTATTTAACGATGTTTGGCAAAATTTAGCCATTTTTAGCCCGTTTAGATATGATCAATTGAATTGAGGACACGCCCTAGCGGCTCAGATGATTGCCTTAAAAGAAGACACGATATTTATGTGGCTGTTATTAAGATTAATATGAACCTTGATAAGGTTGCTATTCATACTATAGTCGATTCAATTTAAAAGTAGTACAAGACAACCGAGTGCAGAGGTATATTTGATACTTCAAGCGAGGTTAACGCCGTAATACTTTTATAGTGGAATGACTATATTAGTGTTACAACTCTCGCCAGTGTAACCACAATCGCGTATCCAGCTCAAATTGATGATACTCAGGCTCCATATGGCAGCATAATTGATAAAAAGCTTTGTTATGCTCATGCTCTTTGAAATGAGCAAGCTCGTGCACCACTATCATGCGCAAAAACTCTGGCGGCGCATCCTTAAATAGACTGGCTACCGTGATGCTATTGTGCGATTTGAGCTTACTGCCCTGTACGCGCGATTGCGTCGTATGGATACCCAGTGCATGTTTTAAAACTTTTAATTTACTGCTATAACTGACATTTGATAGCTGACCAATCTTACGCATGTATTGGGTTTTTATCTCATTGATATACTGATAGAGCGCTTTGTCGCTTTGGATTTGATGCTGAGTCGGGTACTTTTTTTCCAGATACTCGCCCAACCTACCATCAGTTATAAGCTGAGCAGCTTGAGTTTGAATCTGTTCTGAGTAATGCGCTATGTACTTTAATTTGGTCACAAATGTATCCTTTGCTAATACGTTGCAGCGTATCAGTCAATCAATTTAATCTTAGGGAATTTTACCTTATATTTGCGGTGCTTGTTTGCCACTTATTTGGGATATATCTTCAACTTAAATGACAGTTATTTATAAATAGTTAGTCATAAAAAAACCCATAAGCTGCGTGCAACTTATGGGGATAGTTTTACTTAAAAAGTGTGTCTGATTAACGCTCTAAATGCAGATACTGCAAATGGCGCTCGTACTGATTTAAGATATCAACCAATACCTGCTCTTTTGAGTAGCCAACCAAGTCATACTCTTGCGATCCTTCACTTAGGAACACTTCCGCACGGTAGTAGTACTCTGCATGCTTGGTAGATGTGCTCAATGTAAAGTTAGGACGATGAGCTTTAATCAGATTGACTTCATAAATAAAGTCATCTTCATCGCCATGACCGACACGCAGTTTTAGACCGTCTACCTGACCACTATCTTGATCCATGCCTGCATCGATACCTTCACCGATACTAGCAAGGTTTTTAGTATCCAAAGAGGTTTTGAGACCACCTGCTTTAAACTCTTTTTCGACCTCAGACATCGCTGGCATCACGACCGTATGCAGGAATTTTTCAACCTGTGCATGTCCTGGGAAGCTCACAATACGTTGCAAGCGCGCTTTCCAGCTCTTCCCGCTGTCCAATACATTTGCTGTGCCGATTGTACTGGCTTTACGCTTGTTGCCTTCTTCTTTTAGCGACTTCCACATAGACATCATGTAAAGCACAAGAATGATAGAGAATGGCAAACCTGCAATGACAGAGACAGATTGCAATGAGGCAAAACCACCTGCAAATAGCAGTCCTAACGTAATAAGACCAGTAGCTGCTGCCCAAAACAGACGTAACCAAACAGGAGCATCGGTATCATTGGTCATACCTCTTGAACTCAAGTTCGCTAGTACTAACGCGCCCGAGTCAGCAGAAGTCACAAAGAAAATAAGACCAATAACCACACCAGCAAATGACAATACTTCGCTGTAAGGGAAGTACTCAAACAGCGCAAACATGCCCATTGCCGCATCATTGACCGCGATTTCGCCCAGCTCTGTTGCGCCATTGGCAACCAAATCTATCGCTGAATTACCAAAGATAGAGAACCATGCGAAGATAAAACCAAGCGGAATAAACATCACGCCAAATACAAACTCGCGTAACGTACGGCCACGACTAATACGTGCAATAAATAGCCCTACAAATGGTGCCCAAGCAACCCACCATGCCCAGAAAAATATCGTCCACCAAGATTTCCACTCGGCACCAGCAGCACCGTCATAAGCATAAACGTCAAAGGTTTTATAAATGATGGTTTGGAAATATTGACCGATATTTTGAGTAAAGGTATTTAATAGATACACCGTATTGCCCATTACCAATATGGCAAGCAACAACAGTATTGACGACAACATGTTGAATTCAGATAGACGACGAACGCCTTTTTCGACACCTGTCATCGCAGAGACAGCGGCGGCAGCGACAACACCTACGATGATGAGAGCCTGAACCGTTTTGCTAGATTCGATACCGAACACATGGGTCAAGCCAGCATTTGCCTGTAATACTCCAATACCTAAACTGGTCGCAATACCCATCAACGTACAGACAACGCCAAAGGTATCAATGCCATCGCCCAACCAGCCCTTGATTAAGCGTTCACCAAATATCGGTGTCAGCGGCGAGCGTAGTGCGAGTGGCATATTTTTGCGATAAGCAAAATAAGCTAACGCCATACCGATCAGCGCATAAATACCCCAACCGTGTAGTCCCCAGTGCAAAAAAGTCTGAGCAAGCGCTTCACGCATGGCCTCAGCACTAGCAGGCTCTAGGCCTGTATGCGGGGTCAAATAATGCATTAAAGGCTCAGAGGCACCAAAGAACAACAGGTCAATACCAATACCCGCTGAGAACAGCATGGCCGCCCACGCTAAAAACGGAAATTGTGCTTTTTCGTGATCTTGACCAAGCTTTATATCACCGTACTTAGAAAAACCAACAAACAACGCAAAGATACTATAAGCGGCAACCACCAACATGTAATACCAGCCAAACTTGTCTGATACCCAAGTCATGCTCGCGCTCAACAAGGTCTCACTATAATCTGGAAAAGCGATGGTCCAGATTATCAATAAAATAGAAATAATAGCTGAGCCCATAAACACCGTTTTGTTTAGGGTCAGAGGTTTCGTCACATCTTGTGATGGCGAACTGTACATAAAAGACCTCAATAAGTAAATTAAACAGGGTCCGATATTGCTTTGTCCGGCATCGTCTAATAGTAGACTGATGATCTATAACCGTATTACGTGGAACCAACCGCATGACGGACAAAGCAGTACCAATAAATAAAAAGCTAATAAAATTATAAACAAATTCAACCTGAACGGTATTCATTATTCTAATACGTTAGCGCTGATAGAAAAGGCCTCTACTTGGAAAGGCCTTTTGGTTAAAATTTTCTCATATCGTTATTTATTCAGTATCCTGTATGCAGGCTTATATTACAGCCTACACCGTCGAGAGATAATCACGCATTGGCTCTGAGCGCAGCGGTGCACCATTGGCCACATAATAATCTGCCGTTGAACGTGGCAACTGTACGCCTCTCATCTTGTCGACGATTTTTTCGGCAAGCATAATAGTCGTAGCATTGAGATTACCACTAATAATGTTTGGCATGATAGACGCATCGACGACTCGCAAGCCATCAATACCATGTACCAGACCTTCGCCGTTTACCACTGAATCATTACCTTCACCCATCGCACAAGTACAAGATGGATGATAAGCCGTCTCACTATGATTACGTACGTACTCATCTAATTGAGCATCGGTAACCAAATCATCGGTCGGTGCAATCGCGCGACCACGATAAGGATCAAGCGCTGGCTGATGCATGATCTCACGTGTGATACGCATTGCAGCACGGAACTCTTGCCAGTCTTGATCATGTGACATATAGTTAAACAAGATACTTGGATGCGCTTTCGGATCACGTGATTTTAGCTTGACGCGGCCACGGCTTGGTGAGCGCAGTGAGCCAACGTGTGCTTGGAAGCTGTGTGATTTTACAGCACTACGGCCATCGTAGCGTACAGCTAGTGGCAAGAAGTGATACTGAATATTTGGATGGGTAAACTTCTCATCGGTACGGATAAAACCGCCACCTTCGAATTGGTTAGACGCACCAAGACCTGTGCCATTGAATAACCATTCTGCCCCAATCGCAGGCTTATTCCACCATTTGTTGGCAGGCGCGATTGACACTGGCAGTTTGCATTCATACTGCATATACAGCTCTAGGTGGTCTTGCAAGTTATTACCGACACCTGGCAGATCCAGTATTTCAGTCACGCCAGCATCTTTTAACCACTGACCAGGACCGATACCTGAACGCTGCAGTAGTTGCGGTGAGGCAATCGCACCAGATGAGACAATCACTTCACGAGCGGCATGGAAGTTTTTGGTCTGGCCTTCGTGTTCGACTTTGACACCGACAGCGCGCTTGCCGTCGAATAAAATTACGTCAGTCAATGCACCTGTCAAAATCGTGATATTGCTACGCGGTTTGGCACGATCAAGATAGCCGCGAGCCGTTGATGCACGGCGACCATTAGGCGTCACAAAGCGATCCATCGGACCAAAACCTTCTTGCTGATAACCGTTTAGATCTTCGGTACGTGGATAACCCGCTTGTACGCCCGCTTCAATCATAGCTTGGAACAGTGGATTGACCCCTGGCTTTGAGGTAGTCATTTCAACAGGACCGCCCACGCCATGATAATCATTTTCGCCAGCGTCACGGTTTTCTAGCTTTTTGAAGTACGGCAAGCAATCCGAATACGTCCAGTCTGATAGACCTTTTATCTTAGACCAATCATCAAAATCTAGCGCATTACCACGGATGTAGCACATACCGTTAATCAATGATGAGCCACCTAGCCCTTTGCCGCGGCCACAGTCCATGACACGGTTATTCATATATGGCTCAGGATCTGTCTTATAACCCCAATTATAAGTCGTCCCTTGTAGCGGCATGGCAAGTGCAGCTGGCATTTGGGTACGGAAGTCAAAACGATAATCGGGACGACCTGCTTCTAATAGCAGTACTCTAATACTGGCATCTTCGGTCAGACGCGTAGCCAGCACATTTCCTGCTGAGCCTGCTCCAACAATAATATAGTCATACTCAGGTGTGGTTGATGTCATAACATACTCCATAATATTGAAAAAACATAAATCGTTTAGGGTCAGTAAGGTGTCCTAAAAAAGCTAAATTAAAGCTAATAAGCAACCTTACTGGCTTCGTTTTTCTCAATAAGATTGATTAAAAGACAGATTCAAACGCACCCAGCTCTACTTGGATAGATTTGGTCTGAGTATAGTGTTCGAGCGCTTCGATTCCGTTTTCGCGGCCGATACCAGAATGCTTATAGCCGCCTACTGGCATTTGTGCTGCCGACTCGCCCCATGTATTTAACCAGCAGATGCCAGCTTCGATCTGAGCGATGACTCGATGCGCGCGTTTTAGATCTGCAGTCACAACCCCAGCTGCTAAGCCATAATCGGTATTATTGGCACGGCGAATAACTTCTTCTTCGGTCTCGTAAGTCAATATCGACATCACTGGTCCAAAGATTTCTTCGCGTACGATAGTCATATCATCCGTGCAATCAGTGAATACTGTCGGTGCGACAAATGCGCCGCTGGCAAGCTCGTTTGTTGTAACGCGCTCGCCACCTGTTAGCAGACGCGCGCCGCTTTTTTTACCTTGCTCGATATAGCCAAGCACGCGCTCCATATGCGGGAAGCTAACTAGCGGACCCATATTGATGTTCTCATCCATCGGATCGCCCAGTCTAATACGCTCAACACGGGTTAAGATAGCTTGCTCAAACTTAGCTTGTAACGCTTTAGGGACAAATACGCGCGTACCGTTGGTACATACCTGACCAGTACTGTAGAAGTTGGCCATCATAGCGATGTCAGCAGCGGTATCGATATCTGCGTCATCAAATATGATCAAAGGTGATTTACCACCAAGCTCTAAAGTTACGTCTTTTAGAGATGAGCTTGCCGCGCTCGACATGACTTTTTTACCAGTTGGTACGCCACCCGTGAACGATACTTTTGCGATATCTGGGTGTTCGGTCAGCGCTTGACCTACTTCATAATTACCTTGTACGACGTTAAATACACCATCTGGCAATCCAGCTTCGGTCAATATCTCTGCCAGTTTCAATGCCGTCAATGGTGTCACTTCTGATGGCTTAAAAATCATCGCATTACCGGCAGCCAATGCTGGTGCTGCTTTCCACATCGCGATTTGAATAGGATAGTTCCACGCGCCAATACCTGCGACCACGCCAAGTGGCTCGCGGCGAGTATAGACAAAGCTAGTATCACGCAATGGAATCTGACGACCCTCAATCATCGGTGCCAGACCTGCATAGTATTCAACGACATCAGCACCAGTGACGATATCGACATACTTCGTCTCAGAGTAGGCTTTACCTGTGTCTTTGGTCTCAAGTAGTGCCAACACATCATTGCGCGTACGCAATATCTCAACAGCCTTTGATAAAATTCGGCCACGCTCGACCGCTGTCATCGCCGCCCAGACTTTTTGACCTTTATGTGCGGCTTTTACGGCCTCGTCAATCTGCTCATTGCTGGTTTGCTGAATCGTTGCCAACACTTCACCAGTGGCTGGATTGATATCCTCAAAAGTCGTCAGCGATTCATCAACCGCTAGATAGCGACCGTTGATATAAGCTGTTTGTACTTGGTCTAAATCGATAATATCTGTCAAATTATTAATATCAGTCATAAATTCTCCTTAGGACGATTGGCAAAAGTAGCTATATAAAAGTACTCAGGCCGAATAATGTCGTCGTTAGTTAAGTTTCGAAATTTAGTCTTTAAATAGTGAAATAAAAGTTATTTTATAAATCAGCATCGTTTTACAAATCAAAGTCTTGTTGCGTCATTTTTATCAAGCGATCGCGCAATGATTGTTTGTCTGCGATATCGATACCTGAAAAGTCTGAGAGCCAAATACCGTCAGCGACAAGGCGAACCATACATAATGTCTCGGTATTATCCGTTGCTGCATGTTTTTTGAGTTGCTCGTTCGCCCACTTAGCCCACAACTCACGCAGCTCACTATCACCTAGCATTAGCACATATAGGGTCGCTTGGTTATCGTACTCTTCCTGCCCTTGCTCGCCGAGACTGATGGTGGCGTCTATGTAAGCGCGGGTAAATGAACCGTACTTAACAGGATCGTTAGCCATTGCTGCGTTTACTTCTGCCTCAAACTTAGCCATTGCATCATTGAAGACTTCTAGCACGAGTGCGTTTTTGGTAGAAAAATGATGCATCACACCACCCTTTGTCACCCCAACCGCATCAGCGACCGCCTGAAAAGTCACTTTAGATAAGCCCTGCTCCAATGTGATACGTGCTGCCTGATCTAACAACGCACGACGAATAACTTCTGGCTGTTTTTTACGCTTATAAGCATTTTCCATATCAATGCACCACAGAATTAGACAATAAGTTCATCACAACAACACCGCCGACGATCATCGCGATACCAACCACTGCTGCTGTATCAAGGCTTTGCTTAAAGAACACCAAGCCAACAAGCGATGTCAGTACGATTCCGAGTCCGCCCCACAGCGCGTAGGCAACACCAAGTGGTATGGTCTTAAGGGTCTGCGCCAACAAATAAAATGAGATGACATAAAGCAAACCCATAATGAGCGTCGGCACCAAACGGGTGAACTGCTCTGACTTCATCAAAAAAGTAGTGCCGATCACTTCACAAATGATGGCAATGGCTAAGTAACCATAAGCAATAGTAGTAGGACTCATCTTTAGAACACCCGCCTTTGTTCAACGCATGCTATGAAAAAACATAGCAAAGAAACCACATGGTCGGTATTTTATAGAACTCTATTGCTAATGTGAAGGGTTGTCTTGCAACTTTATTGTGTCAAACGGTATCGAATCACCTTTATATTCAAAAATACAAAGCATTAAATCTAGTTTTACTTTGCCGAATTGACATCTGGTTCCATATTCTTATCGTTTGTCCATGTGCCATATAAAATTCTCTGAAAATAATTTTTATTTCTAAAGCACATTTTATTTTTAAAACACATTTGTCGTCATTTTCTACTACGTTCTGTCTTGAAATAGCCTATCTAATAAGGGATTGGCGTTAATTTTCAATAATTGCGATAATATTTATAATTAAACGCATAATAAGGTTGACAGCCTGTAGTGACTTGGCTAAAATGTGCCCCACATAACGCAAACAAGCTAATTAATTGCTTTAATATAAAGCGTCAATAACTTGCTGTTATGACCAACTATTCTCCAATAGCTCAGTTGGTAGAGCAACGGACTGTTAATCCGTGTGTCCCTGGTTCGAGCCCAGGTTGGAGAGCCATATACTAAAAACCTTCATCATAATTTGATGGAGGTTTTTTTATTGCTGCGTCCTTTATATTTACTTCTAATAATATTAGCACGGCTGTGGTGTTCTTTTAGACATTTTTGTTGTATGGTAAGATTAGTTTTGATTGGGTTCGTTTTTGTTTGAGTGCTTCGCTCTTACTCACTAAAAGTAATGGTTTATTATGATACCTGTACGTATAAAAAATAAGTTTTCTGATCATCCGCAAAAAATCATGCGCCCGATTAGTATTCGTTTGTCTGAAGAAATGATTGGTCTATTAGAAACGACGTCATCAGACTTAGGCTTTAAGCGCATTCAAGGGCTTATTCGTCTTTATATTCGTCAGGGCTTGGATCGTGACCATCAGGATTATACGCTTGCCCATGATGAAGTATTCATCGAAACGCTACGTAAGCGCGGCGTTAGCCAGCATATTATTGATGAAGCGATTGTAGTGACACATAATAACAACATCACTCATCCGCTATCTGAGTTGCAAGACAACGATTAAACAATTAATAGTATCGTTACTAATTAATAGTAACGCTGCTAGATAGTATTAAAATAAAAAGACCGAGTTTGCTAACGCGAGCTTGGTCTTTTTTATGGCTATTATAAAAGTTAAAGCATTACTGATTCTTCTCTAACTCCATTCTTTTTACGCCCTGCTTCCAGCTCATCTACAGTACATATGTTTTTAAGTACTCTGCGATATTTGCGGTTTTAGTTAGCCATAAATAAACACAACAGATGTTTAAACAAGGTATATTAAGAATATAGTCGCGATTATTTATAAGGTTTCAACATAATAAAGATCTGCAAGGAGGGGTACGATGACGGGCTTACATCAGCGTTTCAACAAAACTTTGTTTTCAACCATGACGGTAGCAATGCTAGTGATTGCGACTGGCTGCTCATCGCCGCAGACTGATCCAAGTAAAACAACCATACCGACAGATTCTGACCAATGGCAAAAAAAATTAGGGCAAACTTTTGAGCAATTGTCTGAGGCCGATCAACAAGTACTCAGCCGATATATGCTACGCATGAAATTGAGCGACGCTTATGAATCAGGAGCCATGCCGCGCACCACTATCAAACAAGCGCTGATACAACAGCGTGAATATGAACGTCTGCATCCAAACAACCCAACGGGTAAGAAAAGCCCTATCATCAAAGGTCAGGCGGCGGACGCTACTGCACAGATGTATCCTGTCGCCCTACTACCTGTGAAAACCAGTGATAGCGATAGCTTAAATCAAGTCAAAATGCAGTTTATGCTATCCAATCATGGTAAAGGCGCGATAAAAAGTTTTAAAGGGACGCTAACCATGAAGGATGCCAATCTGACAAAAGGTAAAAACTTTAATGTGCCTTTGACAACGTTTGATCCACCTATCGCAACAGAACAGTCTGGCAAGATCATTATTGAAAGCAGTATTGAGGATATCAATGTCATGCGCGCTATCAAAAATGCTAGTGGCATCACTATTGAGATTAATAAAGGCACGCTTACCTTAATAGATGATCAGACAATCGAATTTGAAAACTCACTGGTGAAGTAGCTGTATAACCTACTATTGAGGATCTTATAGAAGGTACTAATTAATACTTTTATCAATACCATAAAAAAAAGCCCCAATCATTGCTGATAGGGGCTTTTTCGAATTTGGCGGAGACGGAGAGATTCGAACTCTCGAAGGGCTATTAACCCTTGTCGGTTTTCAAGACCGGTGCATTCAACCGCTCTGCCACGTCTCCATTGGTGCATCATTATATAGATATCATTTTATAATGCAAGCCCCTAAACTAAAAAAATCCAATTAATTTTCGAA
The DNA here is from genome assembly GCF_904846625.1 of Psychrobacter sp. JCM 18900. Classification (GTDB taxonomy): domain Bacteria; phylum Pseudomonadota; class Gammaproteobacteria; order Pseudomonadales; family Moraxellaceae; genus Psychrobacter. The sequence continues at coordinate 431,951 of NZ_CAJHBL010000004.1, read as the reverse complement.
TACTTGTAAATTGATGCATTATCGCTTGCTTGAGGCCAGATGTAAGCACATATCAAGCAACCTATTAGCATAGCCCCATTCATTATCGTACCATGCAAAAACCTTATATTGACCGCCTACTTGCATAAGCTGTTGCCCATCAATGATAAGCGACTCAGTCTGATGGATAAAGTCACTAGATACCAGTGGCTCATCGGTATAAGCCATGATGTCATGCAAATGCGCCTGACTGGCAGATTTAAGTACTTCTCGCACTGTCTCAACATCGACATCTGGCGTATCAAATACAAAGGTGACATCAATCGCAGCTACGTCGATAGTGGGCACCCGTATCGAATGTCCATTTATCTTGCCGACCATGGCTGGTAGCACTCGTTCTGTCGCAGCGATACTACTGGATGTCGTTGGGATAATGTTATAGCCAGAAGCGCGCGCCCGTCTTGGATCTCGATGTGCTTGATCGAGCACTGTCTGATCAGCAGTAACTGCATGAATCTCTGTCATCATGGCGGACTGCACACCGAACGCCTTATCTAGCGTATCAATCAACGGTACCAATGCCTGCGTGGTACAAGAAACACTAGAGATAATCGGTAGCTCAAGCGTGAGCGCATCGGTATTCACGCCCATCACGATACAGGCATCCACATCGTCAAATGGCGCGGCACCGATGATCACTTGTTGCGCGCCAGCATCGATATGTAGCGTCGCTTGCTCATACGAGCGAAAATGCCCAGTACATTCTAAAACCACATCGACACCCAGCGCCTGCCAAGGTAAATTTTTGGGATCAGGCTCTGATAGCATATTGATGCAGTAAGTCAGATTGTTTTTGGTCAGACAGAGCTCAGTCTTGCTCGTATCACCTGACTCACTCTCTACAATCTCAGCATTTACCCCTAAACGACTGAGGCGGCCATGAGTGCTATCAAACTTGAGTAAATGTAACAAGATATCCGCTGGCGCTAAATCATTAATTGCCACTACATGAATCGCACGGCCCAACACTTCAAAGCGCTCTAGCAAAGCACGAAGTACATTGCGCCCTATACGACCAAAGCCATTGATAGCGACTCTCAGTGGCTGTGTGTGCTCACCAGTAGTACGGAACGTCGCCGCTATCGGGTCAGAGGTCAATTGATAAGTAGCGCTCGAAAAATCAGGCATAACATCGGACATAAAGGGTATCGCTATAAATGGGGGTAAAAACTGAGCGTTATCACGTTGAGTGCGCTAATGATTGCTAAATACTAAGAAATAGCAAAGATAAAGCCTATAAAAATAAAGGTAATAAAGTTATAGGCTATAAAATTATAGGCAGCAAAACTACGGCGTGATAAAAATCAATGCGAGGCGAATGGTATTGTAGTCAATACTTTGCTTGAGATGATCATATATCGGACGCAGCTTGATGCTACCGTCATCATTAAAGTCATTTGGATTGTTAGCGACTTTAATAGCGATATAGGCATTACCTACGGCTGTCATTACCTCATCATCTGGACGCAGATGATCGCAGGCAAGGCTTGGATCTTGTGATTTTAGGTCAGCAATATGACGCATGATGGTCGACTGTGACAATTGACGGGCTTGTGATATCTCCGCAATGGTCAAACTCTCCTCTAACAACACTCTGGTCGCAAGTAGCGTACTGTCTGACTTATCAGAGACCTGATTGCCTAACTTCTGTTTTTTATCGATTTTAGCTTGCTGTTGTTCGCGGCGTTTCTTTTGTAGGGTGGCGTAAGCATCGATTACCGACTTGCTTAATGTCCCACCTGACTTCAGCACGAATTTTTCATGTGCCTGCTGCATGCTTTCTTCATCTAGCATCGCATAGTTGGCATCCGCTTCTTCAGACAATACCAAAAACCGCTTATCTGCGCCGCGAGCCAATGGATCGAGTTGCAAGCTCATATCGTTCATACCCAACAGCTGTAGACCTGATAGCGACTTGAGGCGTGACAATGCCACATAGCCTTGTCCCAGCTCAAAAGTACGCGACAAATCGATTTCAGCCGCATCGAGGGTCATGCCCTGCGATTTATGAATGGTAATCGCCCATGCCAGACAAAGCGGCACTTGTAAGTAACTTGCTAGCACGTCACCCGTCTCATCTTCGATAATCCACTCTTCAGGCTCAGCGATAACTTCTCGTCCTGAATTAAGCCGCACGACAGGCATTTTTTGGGTCGTTGGTTTCTTTGACTTTGGTTTTTCTTTGTCTTTTTTAGCAACGGACTTTTTACCTTTTGTCGTTTTTTCGCCAGCAGCATCCTCATCAACGTCATCGTTGCTATCATCTTCGATTAACGCGTCACTACTTTCCTTATCGTCTATTTTAACAGCGGCAAATCCTATCAACTCGCCCATCGTCCCGTTAGAGACACCAAGCTCAGCGTTGTTTTTGATAAACATGACCTTGGCGCCGACTTTAAGAATCAGCTCGTCCTGGGTACGCACGGTCTTTTTTAGCGTTTCAACCAGCTTACTATCGCCTGTCGCCGTCGCCTCAAAACGCATCATCTCGCCATCTAGAGACGCCAGTTCTTTGTCATTGATTTTATTGACGTTGAGGTTATGGGTATACAGACGGGTACGCTTGATATCGACGCTTTGGTCATACGTCGCTTCTAAAGCGGCAATCGCCTCAAAGGTTACTTCCTGACGGCGGATTTGGTTAAGAATATCGTCTAAGTCCAGACCACCATTGGCTGCATCGCTGACTTGACGATGCTGCTCAGACAAGTAGCAAATATGGAACTTGGCATCGAGCCACGCATCAGACATAAACGCAAATTTTTCACGATTCGTCTCACCTTTACTGCCAATCGGTGGTAACTGAAAAAAGTCTCCTGCGACTACGACCTGAATACCACCAAACGCTTTGTCATTTTTGCGAATATGCTTGAGCACTTGGCTAACCAAGTTAAGCTGTTTGGCATGTAGCATTGATATCTCGTCAATGACCAATACCGCAGTATCTTTCAATCTGTCTGCTAAAAACTGCTTGCGTGACAAGGTAGACAGATCTCGATCAGTGAGCTCATCTTTGATACCGATGCCTGACCAACTATGAATCGTCGTTCCGTTCATGTGCGTGGCAGCAATACCCGTACTGGCTGTCACCGCAACAGGGACGCGGCGAGCGCGTAAATAATCGATGTATTGATTGAGAGTATAAGTCTTACCTGAACCTGCTGAGCCGGTCAAAAAGACGTTTTGACCTGTTTTTAGGATATCAAGAGCAGAAGATTGACGCATAGATCCAAACCAACCAATATTATGAAGAAGAAATAATACAAAAAGAAAGCCGCCATGATTAACTTAATAACCATAGCAAGCCAAAGTAGATGCTCACAATTATAACAGCTGCATACCATTTGCGAACCATTTTAACCGACTCATATCACATAACTTAAAGTTATACGATACAAAATATATCATTATAAAAAGTCATTATCGTTCTGCTAAAAAGCTCAGTACGATAGGATAATAACTTGGTTAGGAAGACCAAGAATGTATTTTTAAATGGTCATACGTAAGTAACCATATTTTAAATAACCATAATACACAACAAGGAGTGGTTAATGTTATACGCTTATCCCAATACTGAAAACAGTCCCGTCCAATTCCGCGAAAAATATGATAACTTTATTAATGGTGAGTGGACCCCTCCTGTCGATGGCGAGTACTTTGACAACCCAAGTCCTATCGATGGTAAAACCATTTGCCAAGTCGCCCGTTCAAAAGAAGCAGATATCGAAAAAGCCCTAGATGCCGCGCATGCTGCCAAAGACGCTTGGGGCAAAACCAGCGTTGCTGAACGTGCCAACTTACTATTAAAAATCGCAGATAGCATGGAAGCTAACTTAGAAGCGATCGCTATTGCTGAATGCTACGAAAATGGTAAGCCTGTGCGCGAAACCTTAATGGCAGATATTCCACTAGCTATCGATCAATTCCGTTATTTCGCCAGTGCCATCCGCGCGCAAGAAGGCGGCATCAGCCAAATTGATGAAGACACCGTTGCTTACCATTTCCATGAGCCGCTAGGTGTTGTCGGGCAGATTATCCCATGGAACTTCCCTATTCTAATGGCAGTATGGAAAATCGCCCCTGCACTGGCTGCTGGTAACTGTATCGTTATGAAGCCTGCTGAGCAAACGCCTGCCTCTATACTATATATGTTAGAAGCGATCGGTATCGCTGACATCCTGCCTAAAGGCGTGTTAAACATCGTCAATGGCTTTGGTGTCGAAGCTGGTAAACCACTTGCCTCAAACCCTCGTATCAATAAAGTTGCCTTCACTGGTGAGACCACAACGGGTCGCCTCATCATGCAGTACGCCAGCGAAAACATCATTCCAGTCACACTAGAGCTTGGCGGCAAAAGCCCAAATATCTTCTTTGCTGATGTCATGGACGAAGATGATGACTTCTTGGACAAAGCGGTCGAAGGCCTAGTCATGTTTGCCCTAAACCAAGGTGAGGTCTGTACTTGCCCATCACGTGCACTCGTACACGAAAGCATCTATGACGAATTTATCAAACGCTGTATCGCTCGTGTTGAAGCCATCAAGATGGGCAATCCACTAGATACTGAGACCATGATTGGCGCGCAAGCCAGCTCAGATCAGTTAGAGAAGATTTTATCTTATCTTGATATTGGTAAAAAAGAAGGCGCAAAAGTCCTAGTCGGTGGCGATCAAGCCAAACACGATGGCGACTTAGCAGACGGCTATTATGTTAAGCCAACTATCTTTGAAGGCACCAACGATATGCGCGTGTTCCAAGAAGAAATCTTTGGACCTGTGCTCGCTGTTACTACCTTTAAAGACGACGAAGAAGCCATGCAAATTGCCAACGATACGCTATATGGTCTAGGCGCTGGCGTTTGGACTCGTAGTGTACATAAGGCCTATCGTTTCGGACGTGGTATTCAAGCTGGCCGCGTATGGACCAATTGCTACCACCTATATCCATCACATGCTGCATTCGGTGGCTATAAACAATCAGGTATCGGCCGCGAAAACCATCTGATGATGCTCGATCATTATCAGCAAACCAAAAACATGCTGGTTTCGTACAGCCCTAAAAAAATGGGTTTCTTCTAATCTAACCTGTGAACGCATGACAGTACTTAGAAAACAAATGCAATCTGTCGCAAGATAGGTTGCATTTTCACTTTAAGAAGTCGTAAAAAGCCATGTTTTGAATAATAGCTTTTCAGAACGATATGGTTTTTAGACACTGATAGCATAGGAGTTGAGTATGAAAATTACGGCAACAGAGTCTTGTAAAGAGCTAATTGAGCTATTGAAATCCAAGCACGGTGAGCTAATGTTTCATCAATCAGGCGGCTGCTGTGATGGTAGCTCGCCCATGTGCTATCCATTAGGAGAGTTCAAAGTGGGTGGTCAGGATGTGTTGGTTGGTGAACTTGCTGGCTGTCCATTTTATATGGGTAAGGCACAGTACAATTTATGGCAGCATACTGATCTCACTATTGATGTCGTCAATGGTCGCGGTGCGAGTTTTTCGTTAGAAATTCCTGAAGGCAAACGCTTTATCGTACGCTCAGAAATCTGTGCGATATAAGAACGTTTGACGCAAAACTAGGTAGCATCAATCTTAAATAATGTACCGAATATAACAGTCTTAGCGTGTCCTATAATATTGACGCAAACAGATACCGCAGAGTCATTTTTATTTTATTATTTCAGCAGAATAATAGTTACTGTAAAGCGTACCCTATTTTAATTAGCATGGATGCTATAAGGAATATAAAATGGAATTTGACACAACCTTTGACTATGTCATCGTCGGAGGAGGTTCGGCGGGTTGCGTGCTCGCTAGCCGTCTCACTGAAAACCCAGATATCAGTGTCTGTTTATTAGAGTACGGCGGTGATGGCAAAGATCTAGCAGTACGCGTACCTGCTGGACTAATTCTGATGGTTCCTGGCAAACCGCTTAAACTAAATAATTGGTGCTTTCACACCACCCCGCAAGAGCACCTTAATAACCGTAAAGGTTTTCAGCCGCGTGGACAATGTCTGGGCGGCTCATCAGCAATCAATGCCATGATCTATACGCGTGGTAGTAAGCTAGATTATGAGCGCTGGGTAGAGCAAGGCTGTACTGGCTGGGGATTTGACGATGTACTTCCCTACTTTATCAAAGCTGAAAATAACGTTCGTGGTAGCGATGAGCTACATGGTGATAGCGGGCCGCTGCATGTTAGCGACCTACTCAGTCCACGAGACATCTCCAAAGCATTCGTAGAAGCTGCGATTGCCAATGGCCTAGATCATAACACCGACTTTAATAGCGAAAAGCAAGACGGTACAGGGTTGTATCAAGTCACTCATTTCCATGGTGAAAAACAAGGCCAACGCTGCTCTGCCGCGGCTGCCTATCTGCATCCTGTACAAAACCGCTCCAACCTGACGGTTATCACTCATGCGCAGGCTAACCGCGTCATTATCGAAGACAATCAAGCGACAGGCGTCGTCTACGAAAAAGACGGTGTCGAACATACTGTCACGGCGCGTCATGAAGTCCTGTTATCAGGTGGCGCATTTGGTTCACCCAAAGTTCTGATGCTCTCAGGTATTGGTCCTGCAGAGCATTTGCAGTCTCATGGTATCGATGTGGTGGTAGATGCACCTGAAGTCGGTGGTAATTTGCAGGATCATTTAGACGTCGTCTTTGATTATGAGGTCAATACTACTGATGTCATCGGTATTGGCATGGCATCAATTTCGACATTGACCAAAAGCATTCGGCAGTGGAGAAAAGACGGTACAGGGCTGCTGTCTACCAACTATGCAGAGGCAGGTGCGTTCTTTAGCGTCGGTGACGATCCAAAGGAGTGGCCAAATACCCAGCTGCACTTTGTCATCTCGCGCGTGATAGAGCATGGCCGTGATCTCAGACGCGGATTTGCTGTCTCTTGTCACAGTTGCTACTTACGACCTGAAAGTCGAGGTACTGTTAGATTGGACTCAGCCGAACCTTCTGATGCTGTCTTGATCGATCCAAACTATCTGTCGCATCCAAAAGACATAGAGTATATGGTTGCCGGTGCCGAGCGTACTCGAGCCATCATGCAAGAGTCCACACTCGCTAAATACATTACTGAAGACTACCCTGCCCCTTACCTCGAAAAAGACGGCATGCTCGGCTATATCCGTAATAAGTCAGATACCATCTATCACCCAGTAGGCACTTGCCGCATGGGCTCAGATGACAGCTCTGTGGTTGATTTGGAATTAAAGGTACGAGGTGTGAGCGGATTGCGAGTCATCGACGCATCAGTGATGCCAACGCTTATTAGCGCCAATACCAATGCGCCAACTATTATGATTGCCGAAAAAATAGCCGATCTCATTAAAACAAATCATAGCCCTGTTTAGTGCTGCAATGGACAAACGGATTACAGCTGATTGCTTTAAAGAGACATAACTTTATTATTTCTAATTGTTTACACTTAGTAAAATTGTAAACAATTAGCAACTTAAGATCGTGTCTTTTTGCTATTTAAAACTAATGAACATAAGGCCATAGAATTTAGTATCTAATATCTTATTGATGCTAAATACGGTAAAACTGTGCATTTTTTATCAAAATTAGTCTATTTATTGCTTGCATTACCACAGATTAAGAGAGTATATTCGAACGACTTGTTTATATTTTTAGTTTCCATCTATATAATTTAAAGTTATGACAACCTTTAATATGTTTTATTTTGTATATAAGAAATATTACATAGATAGACACTTTAGAGGTCACTAAACGCTTTCTCATCGTATTCATGATCGAGTACGAACATATGGATACATGAGTACCTACCTACCATTACATAGGATGTAATAATGCAAAAATCACTCTTCAAACTTACAATGTTGGCGACGTTTGTCTTAGGTATCAGCGCCTGTAGTGGAGACAACAAAACTACGGATGATTCTGCTGCTAGCTCAGATGCCAAAGCCGCCAAAACATTGCTCTATTGCTCAGAAGGTAGCCCTGCTGGATTCGATCCAGCGCAATATACCTCAGGTACGGATTTTGATGCGAGTGCCTTCCCTATTTACAATGGCTTGGTAGAATTCAAAAGAGCAGAGACTGAGATTCAGCCAGGACTTGCTGAAAGCTGGGATATTAGCGAAGACGGCAAGACTTATACCTTTAATCTACGCAAAGGGGTTAAATTCGGTACAACTGATTACTTTACTCCGACTCGCGATTTCAACGCGGATGACATTGTCTTTACGCTAGAACGTATCACTGACCCAGACTTTGAATTTAACAAAGCTTATCCTGCTGAATTCCCATATTCAGTCGGTATGGGGCTACCTGATATTATCTCTAGTATCGAAAAGGTTGACGACTATACGGTAAAGATTACCCTTAGCGAAACCAATGCGCCGTTCCTACAGAACCTAGCGATGCCTTTTGCTTATATTGGTTCTGCTGAGTACGCAGATCAATTGCTAGCCTCTGGCAATGCTGCTGATATCAATACTAAGCCCGTCGGTACTGGACCTTTCGTCTTTACTTCTTATCAAAAAGACGCGCAAATTCGTTATACCAAAAACCCAGACTATTGGAATAAAGACGACATCTATATCGACAACCTAGTGTTTGTTATCACTAAAGACTCGGCAGTTCGTGCACAGAAAGTGCAAGCTGGCGAATGTCACGTGTCCGCTTATCCAAAACCTGCCGAAATCGAATCTGTCAAAAAGTCAGGTAAAGCCACCGTTCTCGATCAGCCTGGCTTCAACGTCGGCTATGTCGGTTATAACGTAGAAAAACCTCAACTGAGCGATCTTAAAGTGCGTCAAGCATTAGATATGGCGATCAATAAAGACGCTATTATCAACGCGGTTTATCAGAGCGAAGGCCTCAAAGCGACCAACCCAATGCCGCCAACGCAGTGGGGCTATGATGAGTCACTTAAAGACGCGCCTTACGATGTCGAAAAAGCAAAATCACTGATCAAAGAAGCTGGCGCGGATAACCTTTCTATCAATCTATGGTATATGCCAGTTCAGCGTCCATACAACCCAAATGCCAAGCTAATGGCTGAAATGCTACAAGCAGATTGGGCGAAGATTGGCGTCGATACCAAGCTTGTGACTTATGAGTGGGGCGAGTACCTAAAACGCGCTGCTAAAGGCGAGCCTGATGTCATTCTAGCCGGCTGGACTGGCGACAATGGTGATCCAGACAACTGGCTTGGTTCGTTACTGTCTTGTGACGCAGTCGGTGGTAACAACTACTCGCGCTGGTGTAATAAAGACTTCGACAATTTGGTGACCAATGCCCGTCAGATTAACAATCAAGATGAGCGTGTCAGTGAATATGAGCAAGCTCAGCAGATATTCAAAGAGCAGCTTCCTTGGACAACAATGGCACACTCGGTAGTGACCGTATTCACCGCACCAAACGTTGTCGATTATAAAATCAGCCCACTTGGCTCAATACGCTTTGATGGTGTAAAAGTTGAATAACCTTGACTGATTAACTCCGTTACAACATAAGCAATTTATTCATTTTATTCATTCATATAAGTGCGGCTGGGTCAGATACTCTGCTCCAGCCGCACTTATATGAACAATATGAACTAAGCGCTTTGTCACGGATCTCTTCATCATCGCTAATACTCTAATCATTGAACCACAACTATTGAGCAGCCCATGCTACTTTATATTCTGCGTCGTATTGCCATTTTAATACCCGTCTATCTTGGCCTAACGCTATCGACCTTTACTCTGATTCGTCTCGTACCTGGAGATGCGGTCGAGATTATGATGGGCGAGCGTATGGTCGATCCCGAACTACATGCCCGTGCCCTAGAAAGGCTAGGCTTAGACAAACCGCTCGTTGCCCAGTATTGGGATTATTTGACTGGCATCCTAACGGGTGATTTCGGTCAGTCCTTTCGTACTCGTACGCCCGTACTACAAGATTTTTTTGCCCACTTTGTTCCTACTTTAGAATTGGCGTTATGCGCTATTGTCATCGCTAGTGTCATTGGTGTCAGCTTAGGCATCTTTGCTGCCCTACGCCGTGGTACATGGATTGATTACACCCTCATGTCAGGCGCGTTGGCAGGATACTCTATGCCCATCTATTTATTGGGCCCCATCCTAACTGGTATCTTCGCTCACTATTTAGGTCTCTTGCCTGTTGCTGGAGTCATATCTGTCGCGCAGTTTCTAGATGTGCAACCGCTGTATGGCTCATGGTTACTCGGCTCACTAAGCTCGGGAGAGCCTGGCGCGTTTTGGAACGTGGTCAAACACTTTATCCTACCTTCTATTGCCTTATCGACCATTCCGTTAGCGATGATTGCGCGGATGACACGCTCTGCGATGCTAGAGGTATTGGATGAGGACTATGTGCGTACAGCGCGAGCCAAAGGCTTATCTCCGCGCCGAGTGATACTGGTTCATGTCATGCGTAACGCCTTGATTACTGTGGTTACAGTCGTTGGCTTGCAGATGGCAACATTGCTTGCAGGTGCCATTATTACCGAGACTATCTTTAGTTGGCCAGGCGTTGGTAATTGGCTACTCGATGGGTTTTTCACTCGTGACTACCCTATTGTACAAAACGGTATTTTATTGGTCGCCACCGCTCTGATTTTGGTTAGTTTATTTATTGATATTTTGTATGGTCTGATCAATCCACGTATTCGCCATACTTCTTAATTCAACATTGATAAATACTCACATTATAAATAGTGATGATTAGCGCTTACATGGTTATAAAGGTTTTTGGCAAATTTCTAATAATTGTTAGGAAATGAAGCCCAAACGAACCCAATGCGCTAGCCACTATAGGAAATGCTCATGAAGCCTTCTGTTCTCCCCTCTGATGTCAATCTGATGGCAGCCACACCGCCGTCATCTTGGCAGCTATTTTTATCGACGTTCTGCCGAAACAAAGGCGCCGTGATTGGTTTTATCGTACTGGCATTAATGGTACTTGTTGCCATACTTGCGCCTGCTATCGCGCCTCACGATCCTTACGAGCTGTTCACCGGTCAAGAGCAATTGCCGCCTGCCTTTTTAGATGGTGGCAATGCGATGTTTTGGCTAGGCACTGATGATGCAGGCCGAGATACGCTATCTCGGGTGATGTATGGTGCGCGTTATTCACTATTTATCGGTCTAAGCGCCACGACGCTGGCGATGTTGGTTGGTATTTCGTTAGGGCTGAGTGCTGCGTTTTGGCCAAAAGTCTGGGGCAAGGCCGTCATGCTGGTCAATGACATCTTGATGTCCTATCCGAGCTTGCTATTGGCCATCATCATTGCTGCTATCTTAGGGCCTTCTATGACCAATACGATTATTACCATCGCTTTGGTCTGTACGCCGCCCTTTATTCGTTTGACTCGTGCCACTGCAATGGTAGAGCTACAACGTGAGTACTTTATCGCTTCACAAGTGATGGGTGCTGGCGTGCTCAGATTGTTGTTTATCACCATTTTGCCCAACTGTATGGCACCGCTTATCGTACAGGCAACGATGATTTTCTCGTCTGCTATTTTAGAAGCAGGTGCGATTGGTTTCTTGGGCTTTGGCGTACAGCCACCAGATGCCGAATGGGGTGCGATGCTAGGTACGGCGCGTCAATATATTCAAAGTAATGTTTGGCTAGCAATCTGGCCGGGTGTCGCTATTTTCTTGGCTGCACTATCGATCAACCTGACTGGTGATGGCTTACGCGATGCGCTAGATCCTAAATTAAAGCAGGTGACCTAAGATGACTGAACCATTAATTAATACGCCTATCACTCATACGTCTATGAATGGCGCATCAACAAAAGACTCTCCGTTATTGCTAGATATCGAAAACCTGTCGGTTACTTTTGGACAAGGGGTGCGTGCCTTTCGCGCAGTCGACGATGTGTCTTTAAAGATAACCCAAGGTGAAGTCATCGCTGTCGTCGGCGAATCTGGCTCAGGTAAATCGGTCACTATGATGGCGCTGATGGGTCTATTACCACCTTCTGCGACCGTTCGTGCACAGCGAGTGGTATTTGATAATAAAGATATGCTCAGTATGTCAGCCAAAGAGAAACGCGGCATCATTGGCAAAGACATCTCTATGATTTTTCAGAATGCGATGTCTTGCCTAAATCCAAGCTTCACCGTTGAGATGCAGCTAGGTGAAGTACTACGCAAACACCTTGGTTTACGAGGTGCAGCGGTACAAACACGCATCTTAGAACTGCTAGAGTTGGTTGAGATGCCCGATGCCAAAAACAGACTTAAGGTATATCCGCATCAGCTATCAGGCGGTATGAGTCAACGGGTTATGATTGCGATGGCGATTGCTTGTGAGCCAAAACTACTGATCGCTGATGAACCGACTACGGCTCTGGATGTCACAGTACAAGCGCAGATCATGGATTTACTCAGCCGATTACAACGCGAAAAACAAATGGCCATGGTATTAATTACCCACGATTTGGGTCTGGTTGCGCAAAACTCGCGCGATGTCGCGGTCATGTATGCTGGACAAGTGGTCGAAACCAGTACCGTGCCAGAGATTTTCCAAAAGCCTGCTCACCCTTATACTGAAGCATTGCTACAAGCCATCCCTGAATTGGCTATCGGTCAAGATAGGCTAAACAGTTTACCAGGGGTCGTGCCAAGTCAATATGACCGGCCAGCTGGTTGCTTATTGTCTCCGCGTTGTCCGTATAAAGAGCCTGCTTGCGAAATACCACCACCTATTTTAGATACGCCCAATGGCAAGGTGCGCTGTATTGATTCTGATATTACCTCTCGCCCCTCTCACGCTGATACTTTGGAGTCACAAGTATGAGTAATAAAGTGGTCCTAAAAGCAGACAATCTACACAAGCACTACCCAGTATCACAAGGTCTGGGCAAAGCAAAAGCGTACGTGAAAGCGCTCAATGGCGTCTCATTCGAGCTTGAAGCTGGCAAGACACTGGCAGTCGTTGGTGAGTCAGGCTGCGGTAAATCCACCCTTGCCCGCCAGTTGACACTGATCGAAGCGCCTACACATGGTGAGCTATTTATCAATGATGAAGGCACCACTGGCTATAGTAGAAAAGCGCTAAAAGAGTTGCGTACCGAAATTCAAATGGTCTTTCAAAATCCTTATGGTAGCTTAAATCCGCGTCATACCATTGGCTATCAATTGACAGAACCGTTGGATATCCATACCAAACTGTCTAAAGAAGAAAAGCGCGACAAAATTAACGAGATGATGAAACATGTCGGTCTACGTCCCGAACACGCTGGTCGTTATCCACATATGTTTTCGGGTGGACAGCGCCAACGTATTGCCCTCGCCCGCGCGATGATGCTCAACCCTAAAATTGTCGTCGCTGATGAACCGACTTCTGCACTCGATGTATCAATCCAAGCGCAAGTCTTAAATCTATTTATGGATTTGCAGGATGAATATCGTACTGCTTACGTTTTTATCTCGCACAATCTATCGGTCGTACGCCACGTCGCTGATGATGTGATGGTCATGTATTTAGGTCAAGCTGTTGAGCACGGGCCGAAAGAAGCGATTTATAATGCGCCAAAACATCCGTATACCATCGCACTATTGGCTGCTGCCCCAACGGTAAATGGCCATAAAAACGATTTGACCCTACAAGGTGAGCTACCAAGCCCGCTTAATCCACCAAGCGGCTGCGCCCTGCACAAACGCTGTCCCTATGCAAAACCACAATGCAGCGAAGTAGAGCCGCAACTGCGAGAGTGGGACGGTCGATTGGTTGCTTGTTTACGTTTAGAAGAGATATATGGTTAAGGTGACTAAGGTTAAAATGATTAAGGTTAAGATGATTAACGACTAATCAATATTCACTACACCGCGACACTTAGGAGATTTGCTACAACCAAAAAAGGTCTGACCTTGATTTATGCCTTTTTTTGCCACGCGCTTGATCATCTCGCCATGAAATTTTAGACAGGTAGATATTTTATCTCTTTTATCTTATTAAATTGATAAGTGATTTTATCCTTAAACCTGACACCAATAATAATAAAATTATTGTTCCAAAAATATTATGTATTTTTCCGATAATTTATCTAAGAGTATTTGCTATGTCGTTTAAATTAAATATCAACCAACTTAGCGAAAAACTAGAAATTGAACCTTCGAAAATTTTTCGTAACTTAAAACGTAGTTCTACTTACGCCTATCCTCGGGACGTACAAGATCAAGTTTGGTCAGACTGGTTTACTAAAAAAGATAAAAAAAACCTAGTTATCAAAATGAATACAGGCTCTGGTAAGACTGTAGTTGGATTAATGATTCTTCAGAGTAGTCTGAATGAACTAAAAGGTCCTGCACTGTACGTATGCCCTAACAATCAATTAGCCTCTCAAGTGATGGAAACTGCTAGTGAATTAAATTTAAGTGTTACAGATGATGTGAAGTCTTTTGAATTTCAAAACTCGAAGTCAATCGGTGTTATTACGATACAAAAGTTAGTTAATGGAATGTCAGTCTTTGGTATCAATACACAAAAAATTAGTATTGGTTCATTAATAGTTGATGATGCACATGCTTGTTTAGATATCATTGAAGATCAATTTACTCTTGAGATTCCAAGAGATTCTGATTGTGGACAAGAGCTTTGGGAACTATTTTCAGAGGATTTAAAGAGACAGTATGAAACAAAATATATTGAACTAGAGGCATTTGATCCTCACGAGTTTGCTTTAATTCCATATTGGGATTGGCAAAGTAGGCTAGAAAAAACTTATAGCTTGTTGAGAGACAGCAAAGATGAGAGTTTTTTAAAATTTAAATGGGGACTAGTAAAGCAATACCTCAAATACTGTAGCTGTGTTTGTACACATAAATCATTCGAGATATCGCCATTTCAAATACCTATCGACGTGATAAATACATTAAGGAATACAGATAGAATAATTTTTATGACTGCCACCATGGCTGATGACTCAATACTTTTTAGCCACTTCAATGTAGAAGATTATTCAAAAGACAATGTAATACAGCCTAAGAACTGTAATGATATAGGCGAAAGACTGATTTTGATACCTAAAGCCATCGATCCTAACGTTGATGAAGACAGTATAAGAAAGTTTTGCAAAGAAAAGTCAGAGTCAATTAATGTTGTTGTTATTGTACCCTCCTATGAAAAAGCTAAACTATGGGCCGATTATTCTGATTTAATCCTAGACAGTGAGAATATAGATGACGGCGTTGAAAGCTTAAAGAACGGGCATATTGGACTTGCTATTTTAGTTAATCGTTATGACGGAATAGACCTGCCCGATGAAGCTTGTAGATTATTAGTAATTGATGGTGTACCACCAATTACTAGATATATTGATAAAGTCGAAAATGACTATCTAGGTGCATATTCTTCATCTAGATTAATTCAGAAAATAGAGCAAGGTATGGGAAGAGGAGTACGTTCTAATCTTGATTATTGCGCTGTAATCCTAATGGACTCTAGCCTTACGGACATAATATACAATAGTAATGCTACCGAGAGCTTCTCTCCAGCTACAAAAGCACAATACGAACTATCTGCTAACGTTACAGAACAAATTAAAGAACAAAATTCTAGCTATGAAGATGCAATTGGTATGTGCTTAAATCGTGAAGATAACTGGGTAGAGATAAGTAAGTCCATATTAAATGACATTACAAGCTTAAATAAAGAACCATCTAGTAAAGCTAAAGCTTTACGTAATATTTATAATAGAAGTATTAGTGGGACTAATATCGAGCTTGCTGTGTCTGAGTTTCAAGCTCTTATTAATAAAACAGAAAGCATAAAAGAGAGAGGTTATCTTAAACAAATTTTATCTACATACCTTAACGTTTTGAACCCTACCGAATCACAAGAAATTCAATTGTCTGCAAAGAACTCAAACAATTTGCTACTACGTCCATTACAAGGTATCAGCTACTCCAAAGTACAGTTGAAAGACACTAACCAGTCTAAAAGATGTATTGAATATCTTAGAAAATATATGGAAGATACTAATGGGCTTGTTTTTTTCTATGACAGCTTAGTAAAAAACCTTGAACTTAACCCAAAAACTTCAGCAAAATCGTTTGAAAAAGCATTAGCTGAAATTGTATTACTCATCGGTTTCAGTAGCGATCGCCCTGATGCAACTACAAACAAGGGGCCAGATGTATTATTCAATATATATCCAAATGTCTATTTGATAATAGAATGTAAAAACCAAGCAGAGAATGAGAAAGTCACTAAAAACTACTGTGGCCAATTACTAAACTCTACTCAGTGGTTTATCGATACTTACAAGCCTACTGAAAATGAGATCTCTTACACACCTATCATTATTCATCCGAGTAAGATTTTTGACTATCATGCCTCTCCAATGAGCATTTTCAGAGTAATAACGGATATTGAACTCAACAAGCTGAAAAATAACATTTATATGTTTATTCAAGAGATAATATCTAGCCCTGAGATACTTACAAGTTTTGAAAAAGTAAATCGAAGCTTGAAAAACTTCAAGCTACTTCATTCTGATTTTGTCACGGAATATACATGTAGCTATACTACCAGTGAGAAGAGTTCATCATCTAGCTCTTAACTTAGGGCTATATTACTTTTCTAGACTTTACAATTCAAACCGTTATTAATAGCAGCAAAAATATAATGTTGCCGCTAAGCTCTAACAATAGGTTTATCCTGCTGACGATAATGGTGATACAAGTACAAACGAACGGTAGAGTTAGCTCCAAATTGACCTAGAGCTAAAAATTAAACCATAAAAAAAAGCCACTAGATTTCTCTAGTGGCTCTTTTTTTAAACACTAACTCAGTCAGGTTAATTACACCAGACTATTTACCGCTTCAACCACAGCGTCAGTCGTGATACCAAACTCTTTGTATAACTGATCTGCAGGCGCAGATTCGCCATAAGTGGTCATACCGATGACTTTGCCATCTAGACCAACGAACTTATACCAGTAATCTACATGCGCCGCTTCTACTGCGACGCGAGCACGGATATTGGCAGGCAATACGGCTTCACGATAGATAGCATCTTGCTCAACGAAAATTTCAGCACATGGCATAGATACCACACGGACGCCAACACCATTTGCGCTCAACGCCTCATACGCTTCCATCGCTAGGCCAACTTCTGAACCAGTGGCGATGATGATGGCTTGTAGCTCGCCTTGTTCTTTTGCCAGTACATAGCCGCCTTTGGTAATGTTGTCTACTTGCTCGCTATCACGCGCTTGATGTGGCAAGCTCTGACGGCTAAAGATCAATGCTGATGGGTTATTTTCTGATTTGATTGCTTCTACCCACGCGCTGGCAGATTCAGTCGCATCACACGGGCGCCATGTACGTAGGTTTGGCGTGGTACGTAGGCTAGTCAATTGCTCAACTGGCTGATGCGTAGGGCCATCTTCACCCAGACCGATAGAGTCATGCGTATACACATGGATGACGCGCTGCTTCATCAATGCGCCCATGCGTACTGCATTACGTGCGTATTCCATAAACATTAGGAACGTCGCTACGTAAGGAATAAAGCCGCCATGCAATGCGATACCATTGGCAATCGCAGTCATACCAAACTCACGTACGCCGTAATAGATGTAGTTGCCGTCAGCATCTTTTTCGATGCCTTTAGCGCCTTTAAATAGCGTGAGGTTTGAGCCTGCTAGGTCGGCTGAACCACCCAATAGTTCTGGCAATAATGGCTGCAAGCTGTTGATAGCATTTTGGCTGGCTTTACGACTAGCGACATCCCCACCCGCTTCTTGAGTTTGCTGAATATAGGCTTGCGCTTGGCTAGCAAAGTCAGCAGGCAACTCGCCATTTAGACGACGTGATAGTTCTGCTGCAAGCTCTGGATAGGCTTTTTTGTATGCTTCAAAGTCCGCATCCCAGTTCTTTTGCTGGACGTCGCCTTTGGCTTTAGCATCCCATGCTTCATAGATTTCGTCGTCTAATTCAAATGGGGCATGCTTCCAAGACAGCGCATCACGAGTCAAGGCGATTTCATCATCACCTAACGGGGCACCATGACTGGCAGCTAGACCTTGCTTGTTCGGGCTACCAGCACCGATCGTGGTTTTGCAGATGATTAGACTTGGCTTAGTAGTCTCTGCAATCGCTTGCTCCGTTGCTCGCGTGATTGCGTCAGTATCATGACCGTCAACTTTGATCACTTGCCAGCCGTATGACTCAAAGCGCGCTTCGGTATCGTCAGTGAACCAACCTTCGACATTACCGTCGATAGAGATACCGTTATCATCATAGAAGAATACCAATTTGCCAAGCGCCAACGTGCCAGCCAATGAGCAAACTTCATGACTAATACCTTCCATCAAGCAGCCATCGCCCAAGAACGCATAGGTATGATGATCGACGACGTTATGACCGTCACGGTTGAACTGTGCGGCTAGCGTCTTTTCTGCAATAGCAAAACCAACGGCATTAGCAATGCCTTGTCCTAGTGGACCAGTCGTCGTTTCTACACCAGGCGTATAACCAAGTTCAGGATGTCCTGGGGTTTTTGAATGCAGCTGACGGAAACCTTTAAGGTCATCAACGCTCACATCGTAACCTGATAAATGTAGCAATGAATAAATAAGCATCGAGCCATGACCGTTTGACAGTACAAAGCGATCACGGTTGTGCCAATTAGGATCAGCTGGATTGTGCTTCAAAAATTTGCGCCACAAAACTTCGGCAATATCAGCCATACCCATTGGCGCACCCGGATGTCCAGAGTTGGCTTTTTGAACCGCGTCAAACGACAGTACACGGATGGCATTGGCTAGTT
This sequence comes from Psychrobacter sp. JCM 18900, assembly GCF_904846625.1. GTDB lineage: Bacteria > Pseudomonadota > Gammaproteobacteria > Pseudomonadales > Moraxellaceae > Psychrobacter. The sequence goes on along the minus strand of NZ_CAJHBL010000004.1, from coordinate 413,123 downwards.
TACGTTCGTTAATTGGGGTGGGCATAGCGTGTCCTAAGATTGAAGGAAAGTTTATTGGATTAAAAAAGGTTGTTGAACTGAATTTGCTTAGATATCTAAATAGGTGGCTCATTATAAACTAAGTAGCAACAATTTTCCCTGTTACTCCTAGTCCATAACTTGATCGGGTCACATAATAAAAAATCAATTGATCATTAACGACTTCAATATAATGCTTCTCAAATTCTTGATAGCAAACATGCTCAAGCCATTTTTCCTCTAAATAATCTGCCATTTGCTGATAGCTTACGTTATTTGCAAATTTGCAGCGTAACGTAAGCATGCAATTCGTCTCATCATGGCGTTCTTGATAAAGAAAATCACAACCAACATTATTTTCCATACAACAGAAAGATACATTGGCATCTATTTCAAATCCTAACAAATCGTCGCCTATACTTTGGCCATAGATGAGAAATTGTGAGTAATTTAGCTCATCAATTATAGACAAAGTATTTATGATGTCATTACTCTCAGATTTCAATGCGCTCAGCACCGCCCATAAACGGACGTAATACTTCTGGAATCGTGATGCTGCCATCAGCGTTTTGGTGATTTTCCATCACTGCTAATAGCGTACGACCAACCGCTAGACCTGAACCGTTTAAAGTATGAGCCAAGCTGGTTTGCTTGCCATCTTTGACACGCGTACCCATACGGCGCGCTTGGAAATCACCACAGTTAGAGCAGCTAGAGATTTCACGATAGGTATCTTGGCTTGGCAACCATACTTCGATGTCATAGGTTTTTTGTGCGGCAAAACCCATATCGCCAGTACATAGCTGCACTGTACGGTATGGCAACTCAAGCTGCTGCAAGATATATTCAGCCTGCCCTGTCATTGCCTCAAGCAAGTCATCAGATTGCTCAGCGGTGCCAACATTGACCATTTCCACTTTCTCAAACTGATGCTGACGAATCAAGCCGCGAGTATCACGACCGTGTGAGCCTGCCTCACTGCGGAAACATGGCGTATGCGCCGTGAATTTTAGCGGTAGCTCTTTAATATCCAAACGCTCGCCGCGTACCAAGTTGGTCATTGGTACTTCAGCGGTTGGGATCAAATAAAAATCCATCTCATCGTTATTAGTGTGATTGCTCAATTTAAACAAATCATCTTCAAACTTAGGCAACTGACCCGTACCTTTTAAGCTATCGCTATTAACGATATAAGGCACATAGGTCTCAAGATAGCCGTACTTCATAGTATGTGTATTCAACATAAATTGAATCAACGCGCGATGCAGTTGCGCCAATTGCCCTTTGAGCACGTTAAAACGGCTACCAGTCAATTTGGTCGCTGCCTCAAAGTCCAGCATACCAAGCGTCTCACCGATATGTGTATGATCTTGAATTTCAAAGTCAAACGTACGCGGCGTGCCCCATTTGCGCACTTCTACGTTATCGTCCTCTGACGTACCGACTGGTACATCTGCCGCTGGAATATTCGGAATTTGCAAGGCTGCTTGAGTGATACGCTCTTGTAGCGTACGTAGCTCGTCTTCCGCAGCTTTAATTTCACCGCTAACGCTTTGCATCTCAGCCAATAGCTCACTGGCATCTTCGCCTGATTTTTTTAGGGCACCTACTTGCTTTGCACCAGCATTACGGCGCGATTGCAACTCTTCGGTTTTGACTTGTAGAGACTTACGCTCGTTTTCAATCGTTTGCCAGAACTCCATATCAAGCTCATAACCACGGGTGGCTAGCTGCTGTTGTAGGTCGCTTAAATCGCCGCGTAAGAGTTTCGGATCAATCATAGTAGTTGCCTGTAACACTAAAGGTGAGTAAAAGGTTTAAAAGTATTATTAATAAGGTAATTGCCTAGCGTATCGCTATCACGGTCTTTGTGATAACTGGCTATGACGTTATGTTTTATATCAACATATCTTGTAGTCGCTATAATACCAAGACACGGCAGATTTGACCATGTTTTGGATATCTTTGGCTACTTTTCCCTGTTTTTGGCTGACTCTCACTAGGTTTTGTTCATTATGCTAATCGCTTATCACAAGTTATTCTGATTCTAATTTTCACTTTTGCTGTCGTCTAGTCTAAATAAGCTGAGTATAGAGCGTGAACTACGTCATTAATATGGCATCTATCCGTGAACAGTCTTGCTTATATGTTTCATTTAGGAGTACTTTTCGGTAAGATAAGCGCATACCTTTATTCACTTCTAGCCAAGTACAGCATCGCTGCTTCGCTTTGGCAGTTTTAATCCAACGCTTTTAATATAAGTATTTGAGAAACCTTTATGGCCCTGTACCCCTACACGCTCCAACCTGTCGCCTTAAACCTAACTGAGGCTGAATTTCACCAAGCACAGTATGAACTGTTTGCCAGTGCCAGCCCTTCTTTTGGTTTATCAAGCTTTAAGACCAAAGAGTGGATCATCATGGCCGTGATTGTGGTACTCGCTATTGCAGGGCTTATCTTTGTAACAGGCTATTCAACCATTATATTTTGGTTAATGCTGGTTGGTGTGGTGATTTATCTATTGGCACGTACTTTAGGTTTTAAATGGTACGTAAAGAGAGAGTTTGACAAACAAGTGGCCGACCAAGAGATGCCAGATGAAATGCGCCAGATGAAGTTAGGTGTGCAAAAGCATGGTCTAGTCATGGCGATGCCAAGCAACCAGCCTGATATGATGAAAAACTCGCAAATGCGCGGTATGCAAATGCGTGCAGGCGCGACTCAGCAAGCAGTTATTCCTTGGACCTCTATCAAGAGCTGGGATGAGACTGACGACTATATCTTTATGATGTTTGAGCTAAAAGGTCAGCAAGGTAGCCAAATCGTACCAAAACGCTTGCAAGCACAGAAGTTTCCTATCGATACGATACGTCAACATTTACAAGAAGTGGTTCCCGTTAAAGGCTTAAACCCTGAAAACTTGCAGCCACCAGCGTAAATGTAATGAGGTCTCTCTATTGTTTAGAAAAACAGTAGAGAGACTTAGCTTTATTTTTATAAAACCAATCGTAAAATTGTATTTATTAAATTTAACTTATTAATAATAGTTTGCTATTATTATAAGCATCAAAGGGAGCAATAGAGTCTATATTGATAGGTATAGATGAAATCCAAAGTATTTTTCGCTGTATTTTAATTTATTAGAGTCTTTATTCTTCTTTATTTATTATCATATAACTACACTCACACTATAAGGACAATACTATGAGTAATTCTAATAATGCTACTAACCAGATCGGTCTAGAAAAAGCAGACATGAGCGAAGTCATCGCCAAATTAAACAATCTACTATCAACATATCACGTGTTTTATTTAAACGTACGTGGCTATCATTGGAACGTAAAAGGTGAGCATTTCTTTACTTTGCATCCGCAATTTGAAGAACTGTATACGTCACTACAACTCCAAATTGATGAAATCGCTGAGCGCATTTTAACGTTGGGTGGTACACCACTTCACGCTTACAGCGATTTTACGCAGCATACTAGCATCAGTGAAGACAAAAACGTAAAAGATGGCACAAGCTGTGTCAAGGGTGTGGTCACTGGCTTACAAGCGTTAATTGCAGAACAACGTCAAGTATCAGCCCTAGCAGAAGAGAGCGAAGACCAAGGTTCAGCTGACTTAGTAGATGCTTACGTACAAGAGCAAGAAAAACTGGTATGGATGTATAACGCGTTTTTGGGTTAATAGGCGTTAGTTTCTACTCGGCTTAACCTTACTAACTCTAATGATTATCAAACTCCAAATAATAAAAAAGCACCTAATTAGGTGCTTTTTTATTGTCCATCTTTTATAGAATATTGATTTATTTTTCGATCCATTGACGCATTTTTTCGCGTTCAGCAGGTGTGGCTTGTAGCCATACTTGCATAAACGTATCTAACGTACTAGTAGAAGTGTTTACGCTAGTAGTTTGCTTAACAGTAGTCGTGCCAGTGTTGACGTTGCTAGTAGAATTTACTACTGGTTGATCTAAAGAGGCAATAGCACGTTGATTCTGTAGTTCTGCATCACCTGCACCGCCGAATACGCCGCCTAGCGCTTTACCAAGGCCTGAAAATAGACCACCTTGGTTACCGGCCATACTTTGCTGGCTAGCAATGACCGTATTGTTTTGTTGCACAGCGAGCGTAGGCTGCTTGGCATATTCTCTAGCAGCTTCATAATCTTCTGGTTGATTAGGCATAGTCAAACGATATGTTTGATTGTCGGCCAATTGTGCCGTCACACTGACATTACCTGAACGCAAATAATCATGCTCATCACGACGCAAGTTATATAAACGGTCATACTTAGCAGTAATAGCATGTTGTCCAGGCTGTAACGTAAATGTTTTCTGCAGCGGCTGAAAAGCGCTCTGCTGAATTTCCTGTCCATTAATAGCGGTTACTTTGATATGGTCATCAACCTGTAGGGTCACTGCTGCCTGTGACAACATAGAGACCGAGGCAGCCCCTGCCAACAACGTACCTATCGTTAATTTTTTTAGCAAAGAAGCATTCGGTTTCATAAGTTATTCCATTAATAGTAAAAGCGAGTTGGACAAAATATTTGTATTCTTACGGTTATTCATTTTTTGCTGCTAAAAGTCTTACTGCTAAGAGTCTTGCTGCTAAAAATCAAGTGGCATCGTATGTTGGTCTTGATCAGGCGTGTCGTTATCCACTTGCGTCTCTTGAGCGATATCCGCCAGCTCCGCGGCTAGCGTCTGCTCATCGATGGTACGCAGAGCATCACTTATGACTGCTTTTGAGATATTACTGCGACCAAGGTTAGAAAACATTGGTTGAATATAATTAAGTACTTCCATCATCGCACCGATACGATGCGGTCCATCAGTTAGTAAGTGATCAATAATTCGATCGTCAAACTGCCATCCGCGCCGACGCAAAATAGACTGTAATAATGCTTGTCTGTCTGCCAAATCATGACCAGTAGGCACTTTAAAGGTCGGTGCCTGTGCCAGACGCGTCATTAAATCTCTTAACTGGAATGGTAAGTCATCGGCTGGTTTATTAGCGGCAAACAATAACTGGCGTTGCCCTTCTCGGCTACGATTGATCAGGTGAAATAAAGCTTCTTGCCACTGGCTGCTCTGCTCAAGCACTTCCAAATCATCAATAGCGATAAGATCAAAGTTTTCTAACGATGATAGTACGTGAACATCTGTATGAATCAACTCATTAAGGGACAAACAGATAGCCGATTTATCCATTTCGATAAATGACTCGCAAATAGCAGACAGCAAATGGGACTTACCTGTAGCAGGGCTACCAAACAGATATAGTTGACCGATCAGGCCGACATGTAACTGCCGTACTGCATCAATAATCGACATCCAACCGGGACCGGCAAAGTCGCTGAGACTTGCATCATGCTTAATGTCCAGATTGAGACTTAGCTGTGCTTCTGCCATGAATCATCAACTCGTGTTGCGTAGTGCAATGAAAAAATATAATAAAAAAGATAGGTTGCTTTGAGCTGTATTCATTACTATTAATACTAGTCGATACAGCTGTAAGTAATGGCCCTATAGCCTTTGCAAAAATCGGTCAGTCACTTTGTCGAAAACAACGTTAGCAAAACTGGTACCAAAACGGTTGATACTATCAACACTGCGCCTATATATAACATATTTACAAAATGACTGACAAGTCTTTTACCCATTAAGCCTTATCAATCATTGCGTTCCTATCCTAATATTACATATCAATCTTTATCTAGCATGTTCAATAATAAGATAATTATCTTTTTTCAAACAATGCCAGTTGTTTACGACCTTTATAAAAGTCAGTGGTTCGATAATAGCTGTATACATGGCGGAACAGGACGTTTAAGACAGCGGATACTGGTAAGGCGATCAACATACCAACAAAACCTAATAGACTGGCACCTGCCAATACAGCAAATATGACCCACAATGGCGATAGACCAATCTTATCACCTAACAGCAATGGTTGTAGAATATAACCTTCTGCAGCTTGTCCAATCAAGAACGCACCTACGACCAATGACAAATACGTCCAGTCCAATCCGAATTGAAATAGGCAGGCGATAATAGCCGCGATAAAACCAATACCAAATCCTAAATACGGCACAAAACTGGCAATGCCTGCTACCATACCAATGATAAGCCCAAGCTCTAATCCAATGAGCTGTAACTGTACAGCATAAATAGCGCCTAGCAATACCATCACTAGTAATTGCCCTTTGATAAATGCCATCAATGCCAGATCACACTCTTTAGCTATTTCAGTCACTTTTTGGCAGTAAGCACCTGGTATCGCCATTTTCCAGTTATGCAAACGCTGGTCCCAATTAAATAGAAAATAAAAGGTCAAAATAGGCACCAATACAATGAGACCTGCATTATTGATGAAGTTCATACTTGAGGTCAGTATTTGGCTCATCATGGTGCTAGCATCAGCGAACTTATAATTCGTTTGCATATAATCGACGAGAGTATCGGAAAACTCTTTGGACTCTAATTGGGGCAATTTGATACGAGTATTACTATTGAACCACTCTCGTACGACTTGATTGTACCAATTAAATATCTTTGGCAAATAATCCCACGCCGCTTGCAGCTGATGCCACAATGTCGGTACCAACCACCACAATAATAACGCCATCCCCAGTGTAATCGTCGAGTAGACGATAATAATCGCGACCCAGCGCTTGATGTATTTTGATAAGCGCTTGACTAGAGGATTAAATAGGTAAGCCAACATAAAGGCAAAAACGAAGGGTACGATGACGGGCATCATCAAATACAAGAGAAATACAGCCACAACTAATGCCACGACAATAAATAAACGCCGAAAAAAAGGATCTATTGGTTGGTTCATCATGGCAAATAATCCTATAGTTGGACAGGTTTAAAAAAGTGACAGGTTTGAAAAAGTGACAGAGAGTCAGTCAGTGATAGCGATTTCTAAATGATATAACTATAGCCATCACGATGTGTCACTAGGCGAATTGCTTTTTTCTCATTAGTTTTAGCTAGCTAAACTGAGACGTATCAAAGTCCCTAAAAAGCCTGATTCTTAATAAATTTATGTTTCTTAGTTTTTATTCTATCAATCACATTTGAACTTGTATTAAGGCCATTATTGACAATAAATTTAGCGTTCTATTATCGCAGAGTACAACAAAAAATCAGTCATTTTTTGTTTCTTAACGGCTTATTTGCCACTTAATGCAAATCTTAGTCAAATATTGGCAAGTTGCTTTGCGAGTACGGTCTGTTTTTGGGTATAATGCGCGCACTGTCTTTAAACTTTACTTTTGAACTTTATAACGCTGATTTTTGCGTGCTCAATTACTTTACCTTCTAATCCCAATTATCTATCCCCAACTGTGAGATGACTATGAGTGACAAGCCTTCTTTAAGCTACAAAGATGCCGGTGTTGATATCGATGCAGGCGATGCTTTGGTTCAGCGAATCAAGTCCGTTGCAAAAGCCACTACTCGTCCTGAAGTCGTGGGTGGACTTGGCGGTTTTGGTGCGTTATGCCGTATCCCAACAGGTTATACTTCACCATTATTGGTTTCTGGCACTGATGGCGTCGGCACCAAACTAAAATTGGCGCTACAGCTGAACCGTCATGACACGATTGGTATTGATTTGGTCGCGATGTGCGTCAATGATCTATTGGTTTGCGGCGCAGAGCCATTATTCTTCTTAGACTATTATGCAACTGGTAAGCTGGATGTTGATGTAGCGGCGACTGTCGTGACTGGTATTGGTGATGGTTGTAAACTAGCTAACTGTGCGCTCATCGGTGGCGAAACTGCTGAAATGCCAGGCATGTATCAAGATGATGATTACGATCTAGCTGGATTCTGTGTAGGCGTGGTTGAAGAAGCAGAAGTCGTCACTGGTGAAAATGTTGCAGAAGGCGATGTACTGATTGCACTTGCCTCAAGTGGCGCGCACTCAAACGGCTACTCACTGGTTCGTAAAGTCATCGAAGTGAGCGGTGTGGATGTTACAAGTAGCGACGAGCAACTAGACGGTCAGCCTATTCAAGACGCTCTAATGGCTCCTACCCGTATCTATGTAAAAGCAATCAAAGCATTACAAGATACACTTGGTAGCTCAGCCTTACATGCGATGTCACACATCACAGGTGGTGGTCTAACGGATAACTTGCCACGTGTACTACCTGATAATCTAGCGGCTAGCATCGATACCAATAGCTGGCAGTTCTCAGAGCTATTCACTTGGCTACAGACCCAAGGTAATATCGCGCAGAGTGAAATGTACCGTACCTTTAACTGCGGCGTTGGTTTTGTCATCGTTATGCCAAAAGACAAAGCAGATGCTGCTATCCAGACCTTGACTGATGCAGGCGAGACAGCTTGGCAAATAGGTGAAATGATCAAACGCAGCACTGATGACCAGGCGGATGCAGTGGTGTACCGTTAATGTCGATTGATAACGCAAGCCAGCCTATCAAACCATTGCGTATTGCTGTTCTAGTCTCAGGAAGTGGTAGCAACCTGCAAGTGTTAATCAATGCAATGCAAGCAGGTGCGCTACCAATTGAAATCGTTGGTGTCATTAGTAACCGTGAAGATGCTTATGCATTGACACGTGCTAAAGATGCCAATATTCCAGTTGCGGTATTGTCACACGTTGCTAATGGTAAACGTATGGGTATCAAGACGTTTGAAACCCACGCCAACGAGCAGCTAATAGCATGGCAACCTGACTTAATCGTCTTGGCTGGGTTTATGCGTGTATTAAGTGGCTCATTTATCGATAATGTACCAGCGCCTATGATTAACCTTCACCCTTCTCTACTTCCGGTTTATAAGGGTTTAGATACTCATAAACGCGTCATACAAGCGGGTGAACGTCGTCACGGTTGTAGTATTCATAAAGTCACAGCGGAGCTTGATGCAGGTCAGGTATTGACTCAAGCCGTATTGAATGTCGATATCAACGACACTGCAGAGAGCTTACAGTCACGGATTCAGAAGCTTGAACATCAGCTGCTACCTTGGACGATTTTACTACTAGCACAAAATGTATTATCACTTGAAGTAAATAATACATCATCGCAAATGGAAACTTATTTACCTAAGTTGCCTTTGCAATTGCTGATAGACGGATAAAAATCTCAGCTTATTAAGCTGATTTTAATACCACTTTATATAGCGCAATAAAAAGCCCAGCTACTCATTACGAGCAACTGGGCTTTTTTATTTGATAACTATTTGTTATTTACTATCATTTAAAGTCGTAAATAGTTATCTATTTAGCTAATTTGTCTAATTAGTTCATTTTTAGAATACATGAACCGCTTTGATGTTGACAAACTCTTTGATACCAAAACCGCCATGCTCACGGCCATAGCCTGAGTTTTTCACGCCACCAAATGGCAGTGCAGGATTGGCAAGACCATAACCATTGATATAGACCATACCAGTATCAAATTGCTCACGTGCTAAACGAACAGCTTTCTCTTCATCTTTCGAGAAAATCGCGCCACCTAAACCATAACGACTGTCGTTAGCGATGCGCATTGCGTCGTCTTCATCTTTTGCACGAATTAGTGAAGCGACAGGGCCAAATAGTTCGTCATCGTATGCAGGCTGACCTTTTTCAACGTTCTCTAAGATAGTTGCTGGATAAAAGCTACCTTTACCTTCAGGTACCTTACCGCCAACAGCAATCGTTGCACCTTTAGCCACACTCTGCTCTACTTGCTCATGTAGTTGCTCACGTAAATCTGCACGTGCTAATGGACCGATATCTGAGCTATCATCCATTGGATCACCCGCTTTGGTACCTTCAAATTTCTCAACGATACGTTTACGGAACTCATCATATACGCTATCGACTACGATAAAGCGTTTGGCCGCTACACAAGTTTCGCCGTTATTGATTAAACGTGCTTGAGTACAAGTTTCTACTGCAGTTTCGATATCTGCATCTTCTAATACGATAAATGCATCATTTGAACCTAGCTCTAATACCGCTTTCTTAATCGCCTTAGCTGCTTGTTGTCCAACGATTACACCTGCTTTGTCACTACCTGTTAGTGTCACGCCGCGTACTTTGTTATTGCCAATCAATGCTTCTGATTGATCATGGTCAATGATAATCGTACGGAACAAATCACTTGGTAATTCAGACTCGTGAAGAATTTTTTCAATTAGTAGACCAGAGCCTGTTACGTTTGATGCGTGTTTTAGTAAAACACTGTTACCTGCCATCAAGTTTGCGATGGTATAGCGGAATACCTGATACGCTGGGAAGTTCCAAGGCTGCATACCATAGATGATACCGATAGGTTGGTACGTCACTAGCCCTTTCTCCATGCTTTCGATATCGCGTACATCATCAGCTAAAGAAGCGACGCCATTTTCAGCAGTGTAGTCACAAATGGCTTTGCAAAGATCAATCTCTTGCATGCTTTGGCTATACAACTTACCACGCTCTTCAGTCATCAGTTTAGCCAACTCTTCTTTATACTCCATCAGCTTATCACCGATAGATTTGATGACACGACCGCGCTCTTCGTGACTCACTGTACGCCATTCTAAAAATGCGTTATGTGAAGCATCGACAATCTTATTGACTTCGTCGTTGCTCATATAATTATAGTTACTGATTTCTTCGCCCGTGGTTGGGTTAATAGTAGTAATGTCTGACATAGTTACTGTCCTTATTATTCGAATTTATAATTGGAGTTACCGCCACTTGTAATTATTTTGCTGTGACAGTTTTAATTATTAAATTTACGTCGATAGCACAATCTATTGGTAGCTCGTTTTCTATCTGCCGTTATCTTAACAAGCTATTTGATGAAGAGTTTTACAATATATTGTGAAGTGTGTTGAAGATGTTAATAGTGTGACTGAATTATTAAGTATAACTAAATATTATATACTAACTATTAAACGCTAGAACACAAAAAACCAGCCTAGTGGCTGGCCTAATAACTATATAGAGTGGGAGCTAAAGAGAAATATTTTTATTAAAAATTCAGATAATCAGGAATATTCCGCTCTGATAAAAGATAGATTCAACTCACACAAACCAATCAAAACAAATGATTAATGACCGGTATCTCTTGTGGTGGATTTTCTTCTTCAGCGACGACTTGTCGTGCCACATGCATAATTAACTGACGTAACCAGCGATGGGCTGGGTGATGCTGCAACAAAGGAGACCATGCCATCGTAAGCTCAAACTCAGGAATAAAAAACGGCGGATCTTCCATCATAATGCTGTCATTGTTTGCCTGCATTCTTGCCACACGCGTGGGCAAAGTCGCTATCAAATCTTTATTTGCTGCAAGCATAGCAGGCATTTGATAATGTCGAGTAAAGACACTGATTTGGCGTTTTTGACCAAGACGCTGCAGGGCCTGATCGATAGACCCTAGTCCACCAGATTTTTCTGGATTGACCCCAAAGCCCACGCCCATCCCTGTTTTAGATACCCAAACGTGCTGTGCTTTAAGGTAGTTCTTTAAATTAAAACGATTGGCATAAGGACTGTCAGAAGATAATAGGCAGCTAAAAGTATCACGCCATACTAGAACCTGATGGAAACTTTGAGGTATCTCATTAAAACGGTTAATCGCTAAATCAACTCGTCCCTGCTCCATATCTCGATAAGAGACGTCTGATGGAGTCAAAAAGTCCAAAATAACATTGGGTGCTTCAGAACGTAGTGCTTTTACTAGCTTAGGTACTAGGGTCGCTTCGGCATAATCTGATGTCATGATACGGAACACACGAGAAGTACTATAAGGACGGAATTCAGTACGTGGCTCCAACACTTGAGTCAAGTCAGCGAGTATCTCACGGATACGTGGCTGTAACTCAAGGGCACGTTCAGTCGGCGTCATACCCTCAGATGAGCGTACCAATAATGGATCATTAAACAGCTTACGCAAACGGCGCAAGATATTACTCATAGCAGGCTGAGTAATCCCAAGCTGCTCGGCTGCGCGAGTAACGTTTTTTTCTCGTAGCAACACATCTAGATGGACTAACAAATTTAAATCAACCCGCTGCAAATTCATATTTGGTTCTCTTGGCTTTTGAATAAACGCCATATTAAGGCTGGCATTTGTAGTGCTGCTACGGTGATTTGTGCGCTGTAACAGCATAATTTCATTATTTTTTACTAATTTTGTTCTGGATTTTTCTATTAGCTATCCATTATAACTCATTCAACCTATCGTAAGGCCCTGTTATATAAACATTATATCATACAGAAATACCAAAGATAACTATCATAAATTAGATAAATCTTGGTAAGGTGGTTATAGTGAGTTCTATAAAGGATTTGCAGCATAGATGACGAACTTTAGGTTCATAAGCTGTTTTCATCCGATTAAATATTGTCGCTAAGTAATATATTAATGGTTTTTATCAGTCGTTAAATACGGTTAATTGACCTCATTATTGTAACATCTCTTGCTACCAATTATGACATCACTGCCTATTAAGTATTCAGATACCTTTTAGATATATAGTGAGAATCGATAAATATTTATAAACCAGCAATTATTTTCAACTGTTGAGTTCAGCAAATTTCTTGTAATAGCGTAGCGGTTTGTTTAGGGTAAATAGAGCTTCGATAGATAAACGATAGACCAAATTTTGAATATTATTTTTTAGCACAAAGGTTTTAGTAAAGCGGATTTTAGTAAAGCGACAGACCCATTATTTTAACAATTAACTTATTTGTTTTTACACCCCACCAAGGAGACTATAGATGTCAACTGCATATAAATCAGCGATCGACTTAGTACGTGAATTAAAGCAAAAGCACGGCAACTGGCAGAACATTAGCGAAGTTGATGCTGCACGTATGATGTCACAGAACCGTTTCAAAACGGGTTTGGATATCGCAAAATATACTGCAAAAATCATGCGTCAAGACATGGAAGATTATGACAATGATACGTCTCAGTACACACAGTCTTTAGGTGCATGGCATGGTTTTGTTGCACAGCAAACTATGTACGCTAAGAAAAAATATTTCGGTACGACTTCTAAAACTTATATCTACCTTTCAGGTTGGATGGTAGCTGCCCTACGCTCTGAGTTTGGTCCACTACCTGACCAATCTATGCACGAAAAGACGTCAGTACCTAAGCTAATCGAAGAAATCTACACCTTCTTGCGTCAAGCAGATGCTAAAGTATTGAACGACTACTTCCGTGAGCTAAACGCTGCTGAAGAAGCTGGCCAAGACACTTCAGCTATCCTAGAAAAAATCGAAAACTTTGATTCACATGTTGTGCCAATCATCGCTGATATCGATGCAGGTTTCGGTAACGAAGAAGCCACTTACCTATTGACTAAGCAAATGATCGAAGCTGGTGCTTGTGCCATTCAGGTTGAAAACCAAGTATCTGACGCTAAGCAATGTGGCCACCAGGCTGGTAAAGTAACGGTACCGCATGAAGACTTCATCTCTAAGCTAAACGCTATCCGTTATGCATTCCTAGAGCTTGGTGTTGAAGACGGTGTTATCGTTGCTCGTACTGACTCTGAAGGCGCATCACTAACGCAAAAAATTCCAGTATCAAATGAGCCAGGTGACCTTGCTTCTAAATACATCGATTTCATCGAAATGGAAGAAGTAACGCTAGAAAATGCTCAAGAAAATGACAGCCTACTTAAGCATAACGGCAAGCTAGTACGCCCAGTTCGTCTACCTAACGGTCTATATCAGTTCCGTGAAGAGACCAACATTGACCGTGTTGTACTTGACTGTGTAACTGCTCTAGAAAACGGCGCTGACCTACTATGGATCGAAACACCGACTCCAGATGTAGAGCACATCAAAATGATGGTTGACCGTATCAAGGAGCAACAGCCTAAAGCAAAGCTTGTATACAACAACAGCCCATCATTCAACTGGACGCTTAACTTCCGTAAGCAAGTTATCGCACAGTGGGAAGAAGAAGGCAAAGACATCTCTGCATACAATAAAGATGACTTGATGAGTGCTGATTACGACGGTACTGAACTTGATGCTGCAGCTGACGTAGCCGCTAAGAACTTCCAACGTGATGCGTCACGTAAAGCTGGTGTATTCCATCACTTAATCACGCTACCGACTTACCACACGACTGCTCTTAGCGTTCATGAACTTGCTAAAGGCTACTTCGGTGAAGAAGGTATGCTTGCTTATGCAGCTGGCGTACAGCGTAAAGAAATCCGCGAAGGCATCTCTTGTGTTAAGCACCAAGCAATGGCTGGTTCTGACCTTGGCGATGACCACAAAGAAATTTTCTCAGGCGATAACGCTCTGAAAGCTGGCGGCGGCAAGAACACAATGAACCAGTTCTAATAGCCGACAGACTAGCAGTATTTATCAAAAAACCGCCCTACATCATGTAGGGCGGTTTTTTATTGCGGTTTAAATAATCAGAGAATGGTAGACTAATAATTGTTTATCACAACTATCGATCAGAGCCATCAGTCAGAATTATTAGGAGCTAATATGCAAGAGATAGAGCTGAAGTTTTTGGTACCAGAGTCGCGACTAAAGGGTTTAATGCGTCAAACGCACGTTAAATCTTCACAAGTGACGCAACTGGCTGCACATTATTACGATACGCCTGACCAACAGCTTGCACAGGCAGGTATCGGTCTGCGTATTCGCAAAGAAGGTGATACATGGGTCCAAACCATTAAAGCTGGTGGTGATGGTATCGCGGCACGCTTGGAGCACAATGCCGTACTCGATAATGAGCAAGTACAAATAATGCTCGATAATAATGAGCTGATGCCTGATTTAGCGATATATCAAGACACTCCAATCGCTGCAGCATTGGCTGACTTTAAACTCAAAAAGTTAGCGAAGACGCTAACACGCCTGTATGTTACTGACGTCGAGCGCACTACGCGGTTGCTAACAAAAAGTAATGAAGATGAAACCGATAGCTGTATCGAAATGGCTTACGATCAGGGAGAGATTATTCATGGTACTGATGACTCGCTACGTAAAGCTATTCAAGAGATAGAGTTTGAACTGGTGTCAGGAGATTTAGATTTTCTATTTACGACTGCCAAAACATGGTGCAAGCGCTATAAGCTGTGTCTATCTACCGTTACCAAAGCTGAAAACGGTAGCTTACTTATTAACGGACAAAATCACAGTCCAGCGGTCAACGCAAATCTAAGTCAATTGCAAATAGACAAAGACAGTAGTGCGCCTGCTTTTATACGTGCGGTCGTACATAATTGCTTATTACAGATACTACCAAATAGCAGTGCTATCGTCGCTGGCAGCATAGATGACGATCATATTCTACAGTTGCGAATTGGTATTGATCGCTTGCGTACTGCGTTGAAAGCATTTACCGACTTCTCTGATGAGATCAACCCTGAATGGCTGCCGATACTAAAGCAAACTGCAACCTTGCTTAGCGATTACTATCAACTTGCTTATATCAATGTACAGATCGAACCTGAGCTACAAGCATGTGGCGCGCCTGCCGTCGACTGGACAGCAGATATTGAAAATATCAAAATCACGCCCATCAATACGCTACAAGCCAATGATTTTCAGATAACCTTGCTAGAGCTGATTGCCTTTACTATGAGCGACCCAAGCATTGAACCTCAGACTGATCAGCTTGCCTGCGATAAGCTAACGAAAGTCCTCTCTAAACAATATAAGAAATGCCTTAAAACCAATAAAGAAGCTGACGAAGTAAGTGATGAAGTAAGTGTTGCTGAGCTTGTGAGCGATGACACAAATGTAAGCACAGATGTTGCTGATAATGACCAACCTGAAAGCGACCTGCTTAATCAGTTAAAAGATTTGCGTTACATCAGTGAATTTTCCACACCTTTACTAAGTAAGAAAAAAGCTAAAAAGAAAACCAAACGTTGGCTAAAAAGGCTGATAAAAGCGCAAAAAGCGTTAGAAAAACTAAACGATGATAATCAACATCAGCAGTTCTATGAGTTGAAATCAAAGACAGATACTAATGCTTTATATGGTACAGGTTGGTTTACGGCCATACTGACTGATGACCAGAGTCATATTGATGCACGTTTAGCAAAATTTGCGGACAGCTCAACGTTTTGGTAATAGTAATATCATTTTTATGACAGATACTGCTTTCATAAAGTAAAACCGCTCCATAAAAAAGACAGCTAGTTATATAACCAGCTGTCTTTTTTTATTGTGTTTAAATAGTTTCTGTCAGCGCCATAGCTAAATTTGTGCGCAACACGACCTAGTCAGCAACAATCGTAACAGGCATACCTTCTTCTACTTGCTCAAATAATTCTACAATATCTTTATTACGCATACGGATACAGCCATGTGATAGCGGAATACTCATTGGTTCAGTATCTGGTGTACCGTGAATATAGATATAGCGCTCATAAGTATCGCAACCACCTTGGCCATTACTACCTTTGTTTAACCCTTCTTCAAGACCGCTTAACCAAAGAATACGGCTCAATATCCAGTCACGCTTGGGATGTAGCTCACCAAGATTGGCATCATATATCTCACCTGTCGGCACACGCCCGACAAATACCGCATTCATAGGCTCGCTACCACCTATTTTTTGTTCAATGACATGCCTACCAAGCGGTGTGCAACCACTATCCTGCTGACTACCAATACCATTCTTTGCAGTGGAGACTACGTATCTCGCGACCTCAGTCTGCTGCTGGTACAGCGTTAATGTTTGCTCAGCGATATTAATCACGAGTTGTTTATCAAGCGTCTTATTATTGGTCATAAATGCTTCCGACTATTAGTCATTCATCAGATTACTATCAAGGTTATTAGTAAAATGATTGAAAATTTCTATTATCAAGGGATTGTATCAAGACATTTGGCACCGTAATATAGGGGCACACTTTTTGATGCTAGCAGATTATGACGACTATTTCACCGACACGTGTGTCGATGTATGATTTTTTATATCATGATACCCAGCCTATGCTGTCACTTTTGGCCGATGCGGCACAGCTCTCTCTACCGCAAGCTCGCTTAGGGATGGATGCCAGTCTACAAGCCATCGTAAGTGCGCTGCTCGCCTATCAGCAGCGTCATCAAGGACAGGCAGTCAGCAAAAAACTGTTTAGTCGTAGTGCTGTCAAAGAGTTACGACAGTATAACTCAATGAACTTTGCCACCATTAGCGCCACACTCTATCATCGTCACGATGCGGCAGATGCTGTATTTAGTGATAATGCCCGTGTCATAAAGGCAAGCGAACATATCGCTGAGAAGATTGATGCAACGATGCAGCAAGCTCAAACTCTACTCACTTCATTGTGCGTAATTGTGCTACGTGAATTGGCTATCCTGACAGAATACAGTCAACTAGACAGTGATGAGATCAATAAATGGTTTGCACTACAACCACAGTTTTTATCAGCGGCTCGATTTATCCCAGAGCATACGCATACCTTATCTGCTGAGACAGAAAGCAATAGTGACCTGCTCGAATTAACTACTGAAGCTGCTGAAGCGATAGAGAACAATCAAGAGAATAATGCGGAGCATACGTTATTAAATGCTAAGCAGTTATCAAGCACTCCACCTTCTTTTGATCCTTACTGGTATGAGCTGACCGGATTCAAACCTGAAAACTATGAACCCGTGCAAGACATGCAAATGGCAACAGGCAATTACTTAAAAGCCATTGGACGCTCACCTGACAATCTACAGCAAGGTCGTCACAACGATATGCTGGTATTTACGGACATGCATGCCGTTGCCTTACCACATCAACGTTGGTTATTACAGTTAGCCAAAATATCAGATATCTATCTCAGTCGAAATCGACTGCGCGTTAATTCTGAACCAGCCAATCCGCCTAAACCGCCTTTGGTGAGTTTGGGACTAATCGGCGGCAATAACGACAACACACCGACCACTACTAGTGAAAAGCCCATCGAGTATGAGGCTTCCACACCGCTATGGAAAAATCCTGTCATTCTTATCATCATACTTGTCGTTGGTGTCCTTGGTGCGCTCGCTACCTTAAAGTACCAATCGCAAAAATCTAACGGTGCTATCCTTGCAACTGAAGAAGTGTTAGAACAAGATGCTATTGATGAGCGTCAACAGCAAGATGTGGCCATTGTAATGGTAGACGAAGATGAATCTGACGTTGTAGAGACAGAAAAAGCTGAATAAAAAGATTTACTGTTAAGACAGCCACTCTCAAAGTAATGGTTTTATTAATAAGTTATTAGCCATAAAAAAAGAGGCTCTATATTAATAGAGCCTCTTTTTTGTTGTGCGATCTAAGTTACGAATTGGCTATCAGTAGCCCAAAAACTTACTTAGATAAATCGCGACCACGGCTAGCTTCGATAGCTAGACGTAAGCCATTTAGACGTATAAAGCCTTCTGCGTCTTTTTGATCATAAGCACCCGCATCATCTTCGAAAGTGGCGATTTTTTCATCAAATAATGAATCGTCAGATTTACGGCCGACGACGCTCACGCTACCTTTATACAGTTTTACACGTACAGTACCGTTGACGTATTCTTGTGACTTGTCAATCAATGCTTGTAGCATCATACGCTCAGGGCTGAACCAATAGCCATTGTAGATGATTTTTGCATAGCGTGGCATTAGCTCATCTTTTAGATGGGCAGCTTCACGATCAAGCGTTAACGACTCAATACCTCGATGCGCTTTTAACATAATAGTACCCGCTGGCGTCTCATAGCAACCACGTGACTTCATGCCTACGTAACGGTTTTCAACGATATCTAAACGGCCGATACCGTGTTTGCCACCGATTTCGTTCAGCTTAATCATGACTTCATAAGGCTTAAGCGCTTCGCCATCGATAGCAACGATGTCGCCTTTTTCGTATTCTAGTTCTAGATATTGCGCTTCATCAGGTGCTTCTTCTGGGCTAACAGACCAGCGCCACATGTCATCTTCTGCTTCAGTATATGGTTCTTCTAGGACACCGCCTTCATAAGAGATGTGTAATAAGTTAGCATCCATTGAGTAAGGAGATTTTTTCTTATTGCCCGCATAATCGATTGCGATATCATGCTCTTCAGCATATTTCATCAGGCTTTCACGGCTTGATAGATCCCACTCGCGCCAAGGAGCAATAGTCACTACGTCTGGTGACAAAGCGACAGCACCTAGCTCAAAACGAACTTGGTCATTGCCTTTACCAGTCGCACCATGGCTGATAGCATCGGCGTTATGTTCTTTAGCAATCTCAACCAAACGCTTGGCAATCAATGGACGAGCAATGGACGTACCTAATAAGTACTCACCTTCGTAAATGGCGTTAGCACGGAACATAGGGAATACATAATCACGAGCGAACTCTTCGCGCAAGTCTTCAATATGGATATGCTTGATACCCATTGCTTGAGCTTTGGCTCGTGCTGGCTCAACTTCTTCGCCTTGACCGATATCAGCGGTAAAGGTGATTACTTCCGCATCATAAGTTTCTTGTAGCCATTTAGCGATGATTGAGGTATCAAGACCACCTGAATAAGCCAAGACGATTTTATTGATATTTTTTGGATCAAGTTGAGCCATGAATAACTCCCATTATGAAATATAGTTTTAGAAAAGGCGACGATCAAATCAAAAGCAAGTCGAACGATAATTACCTGCTCAGTGTACATCATATTTACTATGGGCAAAAGTCTAACTGCCATAAGGCGTGCGCTTTTGACTTAAATTCTAGTCAACCTCATTTTTGCCATCAGAATTTAAACATCGTTTAAAGATAAGATATTCATCTTAGCTCGATGAATTATGTACAGATATCTAGCCTTATATTTAGTCAAGTGGGCAAATCTGTTATGATAGACCCACAGTATTACTCCCTTTTGTTTCCTTTATTTGACGATATAGAGCGCTTTGACACTATGACTGATTCGATTAGAGAATTGACCATCCTTCAGCCAGATGACTGGCATATTCATTTGCGTGACGATCTCGCTTTGAGCACGACCGTACCTCATGCAGCAAGCAGCTTCAACCGTGTCATCTGTATGCCAAACCTTGTGCCTCCAGTCAAAAATGCACAAGAGGCTATTGCCTACCGCGCACGTATTATGGAGCAGTTAAAATCAAGCAATTTAAGTCTTGAGCGCAAGTCAGCTTTCGATCCGCGTATGACTCTATACTTAACGGATAACACCACTGCCCAAGATATTGAGTTGGCAGCGCAGTCAGGTATCGTACAAGCTGTCAAACTCTACCCTGCTGGAGCGACTACCAACTCTGCAGACGGCGTCACCAACATCAATGCCTGCGTCGATGTCTTTGAAGCATTAGAAAAGTACAACTTGCCACTACTGATACATGGCGAAGTGACACAAGACCATATAGATATCTTTGATCGCGAAAAGCGTTTCTTAGACGAAGTATTAGCACAAATTATCGTGAAATTCCCTACGTTGAAAATAGTAGTAGAGCACATCACTACCAGCGATGCGGCAGATTTTGTATTGTCACAAGGCAACCATGTTGCTGCCACCATCACGCCGCAGCATTTGATGTTTAACCGCAATCATCTCTTGGTTGGTGGTATCAAACCGCATTTTTATTGCCTACCTATTTTAAAGCGTGAAAGCCACCAGAAAGTGCTATTAGATGTGGCCACCAGTGGTAATCCAAAGTTCTTCTTGGGTACTGACTCTGCGCCACATGCGACAGATAAAAAAGAAGCCGCTTGTGGCTGTGCAGGTTGCTATAGTGCAGCCACGGCGCTGCCTTTGTATGCGACCGCCTTTGATAGTGTTGGAAAAATAGACAAGCTGGAGGGTTTTGCCAGTCGTTTTGGCGCTCAGTTCTACGGCTTACCTCTCAATGAAAGCACGATCACGCTTGTCAACACGCCTATGCAAGTACCGACTGACTATCCTTATTTTGATGGCGCATCATTGACTCCCCTAATGGCAGGTGAAACGCTACCTTGGTCGATTAAGGCTTAACGCCCGCAAAGCTTAGTATTCAATAAACGACCTATTATTTTATCCTATGATACTAATGATACCTTTGTAGTAGATTTCTTTGTACTAAAGGTACAGTTAGTATCATAGGATGTTTATTTTTTATTCAATATATTAGTACGACTGATAAAGGTGATTTAACTTTATATGACCAATCAAAACATAGCGACCTTGCCTGACGAAGACTTATCAAACCCTAAATCTGCTAGTCCTGATGCTACTCTAAGCACTTCCGCTGAAGATGCAGCTTCAGCGACAGATGAGCAAGCGCCTATGGCCTTAAAAGACCGCTTTCGCAAGTTCTTGCCTGTCGTCGTCGACGTGGAAACAGCAGGTTTCAACGCCCAGACCGATGCACTGTTAGAAATTGCCTGTATTCCTGTCTTACTGAATGAACAAGGTGTATTTTATCCAGGTGAAGCTTTCAACGCTCATATCGAGCCTTTTGAAGGCGCAAATTTAGAGCCAAGTGCGCTTGCCTTTACCGGCATTGACCCTAAAAACCCAATGCGCAAAGCTATTGCTGAAGATGAAAAAACAGCATTGCGCCGCATCTTTAAAGGGTTAAAAGACGTACGCCGTGACGAAGAATGCCGTCAATGTGTCTTAATTGGGCACAATGCTCATTTTGACTTAGCTTTTTTGAATGCAGCTGTGCTACGAACTAATAGCAAAAATCACAATCCATTTCATAATTTTTCAGTATTTGATACCGTCACCTTATCAGCATTAGCGTTTGGTCAAACCGTTCTAGCACGCGCTTGTAAGGCAGCAGGGTTAGAGTTTGATGGCAAAAATGCTCACTCAGCTCTGTATGACACTCAAAAGACTGCTGAGCTATTCTGTCATATACTGAATAACTACCCTATGTTGGCCAATGCACTGCATAATGAAGACGCGAAAGAAGAGTCAGCTGATAGCGACAGTCAATAAGTCACATATCCTATATTGCCAATAATACATAATAGTGCTATTTGTAATACTTGATGACTTTGACATCTTGATTTGGCAATCAATAGGGATATGATTGATATCATAATAAATAGACGGAACTATTTTAGTGATTACAGACATAGTTGTTCTATTGGATATGAATAAATAACTATAAAATATCACTCCTAAGCGATGCAGTTATATCCTATAGATGGTTTAAGTTGCTCACACTGTCTTGATAGCAAGCACTATCAAGATTAATAGGAGGGACTTTATTATGGATCCACAGCTCAAGTTATGGGGTACCATTCTCGGTTATATGCTGCTTGCATTGACGATTAGCGCCTGTACTTCTTTATGGATTCGCTATCATTTAAAGCGAAATGACCTGCATCCACGTCGCGCAATTAAAAAAAGATATTTAATTTTAAAAAGACGTAGAAAAAGGCTTGACAGAAAGCGCCGACGCTATTAAAATACGCACCACTTCAGCATAAATGGTGAAAGCAGTTGAAGTGTTGTTACTAGTCCCCATCGTCTAGAGGCCTAGGACACCGCCCTTTCACGGCGGTAACGGGGGTTCGAATCCCCCTGGGGACGCCACTATTTGGCGTCACTTGTTAGCACTATTGCTTAGCATTAGATTAGACTAACAAGCGTACCACCAAAAACCCAGTTCATAATTTATTATGAACTGGGTTTTTTTATGTCTGTCATTAAGAGCCAACTTATTCTTTTAAATAAAAAAGCCAGCATCAATTGAATGCTGGCTTTTTTATTTGGTTGTCTTATTGATTATAAATATAGCTTGGCTCAATGGGAACTTTTTTCATATCTATCGATTACAGCAGCAACCATAGCAACGTAGCCACTATCATCAATCCCAATATCGTCTGGATTAAAAAGAACGCCTGATGCTGCCCTACAACCTTACTTAGAGTCACCCCTAGCGTACTATATTTGACAGGAGGCGTATCAACGTTACCTGTTCTCGTTTGCTCTTCATAGTAGCCTTGCAACACGTCCAAGAACTTCTGCCACTCATTAGAATCCCACTCATAAGGCTTAAATGGCATTAACTTTTTAAGCTCAGGCTCTTTAGTCATCCAACGCTCAAGGGTAATTGAACGTAATGACCAACTGGCAAAGCGACGTTCGGTAATCTCAGAAAAATCTAAAATCTTTAATTCTTTATGTCGATCATCCACCAACAAACGATTTTTTAGATTGGTTAGTGCCTGCTCTGAGCCTTCGACACACTGCAAAAAGTAGCCATTGCCATAGCAAAGAATACCCGTGACATTATCTATTTGATTGCGTTCAACCGCGGTCTCTGAGATATCATTAAGCGTGCTAGGACTTGAAAGACCAGTAGAGGTAATCCGGCTTATATATACAAGCTGGCAGAGATCTGTCGTTACTGGATTTGTTGAATCGTTGATTGTTGACAATCAGCTTCTCCCTATTATCAGGTAAATGTCGCTAAAACAATCATACTAACTTCAGAAAAAATATAGAGACAACATAACTAAGCGTAATGAATCGGTCTGATATATTATTGATTTTATAAGTTTTTATATTAATTGTATTAAGTTAGTTACATCATAGGTTAGTTTGGTCATTAAAGCAACCTATTACTGGACATAGGCCCGCTCAGAAACAAAAAACATATGTAATAACCATATTATATTCCAAAGTAGATTATATATATTCTCGGTATAGGTTTTAGTAATAGATTATTTCTGAATTCATTAATTTTTTAGAATAGTACAGAAAAGTTTAACGAGGATATAGTGGCTACTGAAGCCATAATTCTTATCATGGCCACCATTAAGTATAAAAGGAGTAAAACTAATGCTCGTTAGCGGAAGCAGAGTTGAAACTAAGACTGAAGCGCCATAATCGCTGTTAACAGTACCGCATCATCAGGATAGGTCAGTTTTATATTCTGGCGACTACCAGAGACTAAGCGTATTGGTAAACCTAGTTGTTCAAAAGCACTGGCCTCATCTGTGATGCTTAGCTGATGTTCAAACACATGATTTAGGACTTTTTTTAATTGACCTAAACGGAATACTTGCGGGGTTTGTGCTTGCCACATATTGCTACGGTCGATAGTAGATTTGGTATAAGAATGTGGACGACTCTCTTCTACGGAGGTAGCTAGCTGATAGGAAGCTTTTAACGTATCGGCCACTGGTGTCGCTAGAATAGCGCCGTAAGGCTCCAACATCGCTGCTTCAATCACTTGATCGATATCTGAACTTGGTACAGCGGGACGTGCTGCATCATGGATAAGCACCAAATCCGAATCATCAGCACTTGTCTGACTAATCGCTTCAACGCCTGCTTGTACTGACTGCCAACGCTCTGCTCCGCCGACTGCATAGCGTACAGGAAGTGCAAACTCTAATTGTTGAGCCGTGCTGTCATCGGCTGATATGACCAATAGACACTTATCAATGTAATCGCTATAAGCAAGTCGTGCCACGCTATGCTGCAATAGTGTCTGACCTTCTAGCATTGTATATTGCTTGGCGATAGACGCACCAAAACGGCTGCCGCGACCAGCTGCGACGATCATGGCATGTATATTAGGGGTTGTATTCATAGTAGTGTACTCATGGTTTAAGCCCATGACAGTATATGTAAAGAGGAATAAAGCAGGTGTTAAGTGTGATGAATGGTGTCAGATAACAACATTATGATGCTGCATCATGAAAATTAATTCATGTCGTGAAAATTAGTGTATTCGTGAAAGCTAGTGTATTTATAAAGCTAATAGTTGCTGTGCGTGGTTGGTGCGGTGGATACTTGAACAAAAGTCTCATTAGGTTTGATTAAACCTAAATCTAAGCGAGCATGCTCTTCTACGGCCTCAAGTCCCGTTTTTAAATCTTGAACATCCGTGCGTAGTAAGTTGTTCGCTGCAACTTGATTGTCATTCAAACGTTGTTGCTCTTCAATTTGAGCCGTCAACTTATTGTGTTCAAAGCGACCATTTTCACCCAACCAATACTGATATTGCAATCCTAAAAGCACTGCAACGGCTAAAGCAAGTAGTATAAATTGGCTAAAATATTTCATAAGGTGATAACGCCAAACGGTATAAAAGAGGATAGTAAAATTTAAGCTGATTAGGCGATATAAAAATGATTATATATCGCCTAAATATTGACTTCAGCTGATGAGTTTAGGCTTTTTAGCGTATATTACTTAACGTATATTATACGCCAAAGAGCCAGTCAGACTCTTAGCCACGTAGACCAATAAACTCTTCACGGCCACGATAGCTTGCGCGTACTTGCTGCTCGATACGTAGCAATTGGTTGTACTTCGCTACGCGGTCTGAACGGCATAGTGAGCCAGTTTTGATCTGACCAGCGGCGGTACCAACTGCCAAGTCTGCAATGGTGCTGTCTTCAGTTTCGCCTGAACGATGTGAAATGATAGTTGCATAGCCATTTTTCTTAGCCATATAAATCGCATCTAGCGTTTCTGACAAGGTGCCAATTTGATTAAATTTAATCAAAATAGCATTGGCAATATGCTTATCAATACCTTCTTGCAAGATTGTAGGATTGGTTACAAACAAATCATCACCAACCAATTGAACTTTATCGCCAATCTGCTCGGTCAGATATTTCCAGCCGTCCCAATCCGACTCGTCAAGACCATCTTCGATAGAGATAATCGGATACTGACGTGCCAGCCCAACTAGATAATCTGAGAACCCTTGGCTATCAAAGGCTTTATTACCTTCGCCTGCCAAGACATATTGACCGTTTTTGTAAAATTCACTAGCTGCACAATCTAGCGCAAGATGAATATCTTCACCCGCTTTGTAGCCAACCTGCTCAATCGCTTGCATGATAACCGTGATGGCTTCTTCGTTGCTACGTAGGTTTGGCGCAAAACCACCTTCATCACCAACGGCGGTATTTAAACCTTGTGATTTCAACACAGACTTTAAGCTATGGAAAATCTCTGTACCAGCACGCAATGCTTCTGAGAAGCTTGTGAAGCCCACAGGCTCAATCATAAACTCTTGGATATCAACGGTGTTGTCCGCGTGCTCGCCACCGTTCAAAATGTTCATCATCGGCACAGGCATTGTCAACGACGTTTGATTACGTAGATTAGCGATGTATTGATGTAATGGCAGATTCTGTGACTTGGCTGCCGCTTTGGCTGTCGCAAGTGACACAGCTAGCATGGCATTAGCACCCAAGCTTTCTTTGTTTTCTGTACCATCTAGCGCAATCATAGCATCATCAATAGCCTGTTGCTCAGTCACATCTTTGTCAATCAAGGCACTGCGGATTTGACTATTAACATTAGAAACGGCTTTTTTGACGCCTTTACCCATAAAGCGGGTCTTGTCGCCATCACGTAGCTCAAGCGCTTCACGCGAGCCTGTTGATGCGCCACTTGGAGCAGCAGCACGGCCGACAGTACCGTCAGCTAAAATAACATCAGCTTCGATAGTTGGGTTTCCGCGCGAGTCTAAAATTTCACGAGCGCGAATGTCTTTAATTGCGGTGACGTTGTTGGTTTCTTCAGCGTACATAATGTCTGTTAATTCCTTTGGTCATGCCAAGTTTGTGAGATAAATAACGGCAGCTAGCATATAAAAAAGATAAAGCAAAATATCATATAGCGCATAATCCTAAAAACCCTTCATACCTTTCTATCTTGTGGCTATCGTTACCTAGCAATTAGAGGGATATAAAGCAGATTAATAGTCGGCTATAGTGCTTGGCATCATAGCATATATTTTACCAAACTTCCCTTATCTTACACCGACTTGCCGTCATAAAAACGATCTTAGATATACACATATGCGATGGCTATCTGTTTTATATTTATAAAATACCTAAGCAAATATGATAGCTACTATTTCGCTATGCGTTCTTTATCCGTATGAGAGGTAGATACCGTATTATCTAGCTCAACCTCTGTCTTAAACCGTGTCAATCGTAGTGCATTCATGAGTACTGAGATGGAACTAAGCGCCATAGCAGCGGCGGCAATCATCGGATTTAAAAACCCAAACGCAGCAAGCGGAATACCAAGACAGTTATAAATGAAGGCAAAAAATAGATTTTGTTTAATATTGCGTAGCGTTGCTTGAGCGATTTTTTGTGCCGCATCGATATGCATGAGCGACTCACCCATTAGACGTGCAGAGGCACTATGCTGAGCGACATCAGTCCCCTCAAACATCGCAAAACTGGCGTCGGCAGTGGCCATCGCTGGTGCATCGTTGACGCCGTCTCCTGCCATCGCTACCTTATGACCAGCAGTTTGCAATAGTGCAATTTGACTGGCCTTGTCACGTGGGCTCATCTTGCCATAAGCCTTATCAATACCCAACTGCCCTGCTACATGATCGACGACGGACTGCTTATCACCACTCATCAAAATGACATTGATACCCGCATCTTGTAGTGCAGCGATTGCTTGCGGCGTATCTGCTTTTAAGTCATCGGCTAGGGCAAACGCGCCTAGTGGCTCATCATTGATACTAATCGCAACGGTACTGGCAATTTGCCATACTTTTGGCATGAATCTTGGTAACGTCAAGTTCGCAAACTCTGCCGTACCCACTTTTATCAGCCCAAGACCTTCGATATTTGCTTGTATACCAGCACCTTTTATCACACTGATGTCAGTCACATTAAATAGATTTAATTGGCGGTCTTTAGCTGTATTGACGAGAGCCGTTGCTAATGGATGACTGGCGTGCGCTTCGACACTGGCTGCAATCTGCAATACATCATCCACAGCAAGCGATTTATCCACCATGACATGATCGACGATAGTAGGTTTACCAATCGTCAATGTACCTGTTTTATCGAGCACTACCGTATCGATATTACCTGCTGCTTCAAGACTTTGTGCATCCTTGAACCAAACACCATGACGCGCGGCAACACCCATACCAGCCATGATCGCCGCTGGCGTGGCCAAACCAAGCGCACAAGGACAAGCAATGACCAATACCGATACCGCGTGCATTAAAGCAGTATCAACCATACCTGTCAGCCACCATGTGACCCCAAAAGTAACCAACGCAATCGTTACTACTACGGGGACAAAAATAGCCGTTACTCGATCCGCGAGACGCGCTAGATTGGCTTTTGAGCCTTGTGCATCACTCAACGCTTGTACCATATCGCCGAGTTTCGTGTCGCTGCCCTTCGCACTGACACGGTATAGCAGACTGCCATTCTCTACCAAGGCACCTGCCAGCAATCCATCGCCTTGCTCTTTTTTGAGGGCTACCGACTCACCAGTTAAATGACTCTCCACGCACCAACCACTGCCTTCTATGACTGTACCATCTGTAGCGACGCGGCTGCCTTGCTTTGCACGTAAGACGTCACCCACTTGCACATCAGACAATGCAATACGATGGAAGTCACCATTTGGCTGCTGCTGCTCTACTTCATCAGGTGTCAACGACAGTAATAAATCGATACTGTTTAGGCTGTGCTTCTTGGTACGTTCCTCTAAGTATTTACCTGTACGCACAAAGGCAATGACCATCACCCCTGCTTCAAAATATACGGCTGGGCTATTACTCGCACCGTGTCCGCCTGTGTGTCCACTTTGCAAGAGGCTGTTTAAAGTCCCATCGCCATGCGTGAGCCAAAGGTAAGTCGAATATGCCCATATCGTCACTGTACCAATGACCACCAGTACATCCATATTGGCAAGGCCACCTTTTATAGATGCCCATGCGCTCTTATAAAACGGTAACGCTAAGCCAAACTGTACTACAGTCGCTAAAATAAATTGCACCCAGACTGGCGGCATCCACGCCATACCAAAACCCGTCAGCATACCTGCCATACCCACCAAAAATGGCACCAAACAAACCCATAATCCGATCAAACGCCATGGGTATTGAGTGGCGGTGTCTTCGTCAGTCTGAGCAAATAAGCTATCGGCTGCCTGCACATTAGCGACAAAGCCTGTTTTATTCACCCACTCCGTCACCTGTTCGGGCGTCGTTTGGGTCGGATCATAATCGACATTGGCAGTCTCGCCAGCAAAACTCACACTTACCTCATACACCGAAGGCTTTTTGTTAAGTACTTTCTCAATTCTCGAGGCGCAGGCCTGACAAGTCATGCCGTCAATCGCTAATTGCAAATGCGCGCGTTGCGGTGTCAGTGTCGTGTTGGACTCAACATCAGTTTCGACATCATAAGACTCATCTTTGGTAGTACGGGTGGTATCGTTCATAAATAAAACTCGTCATGGTGCCTATAAATTTGTAGGAACCACGATAAAATATCAGTGGGTGGGCAAGAAATTCAAATAAAGCAATTGGGTTATATCGTATTCAGTATTAGTGTTTTAGACAAAGTAGCAATTTATCAAAGTATCGAGACTGAATACTCGTAATCGTTAATCATTAAAAAACCAGCTATCATGCTTGTAATAACATGTTAGCTGGTTTTTTACATAGAAGATGAGATTTATGAGTTAGCAACTGTCGCCTCAAATCCCGCATCGTCAATAGCTGAAGCAATAGCCTCTGCACTGGTTTTGCTATCATCAAAGGTTATCGTCGCTAGATTATCAGCGAGGTCAACAGTAATAGTTTCTAATCCATCAATATCGGCTGTTGCTGTATGTACGCTTGCTACGCATCCGCCACAAGTCATACCGTCAATTTTAATAATACGTGTTTGATCTGCCATATTGGGCTCCTTATTTTTATTAGTAATGAGCAACTCTAATAGTGATTCTGTTAATACTTACTTTGACACCTTTTAAGTTATCAAAGTAAGAGCAACTATCAAAGCTACATTAAATAAGCATAAGCCCTATTATCCTCGACAACAAGACTGTTTGGTTGTTGCTTTATTAACGAGATGCTATTAACGAGACAGTAACTTATTAATAAAAACGTAAAAGAGCGCACCAACAAATTTATAGCAATAGCTATTTGTAATTATAAATCGTTATGGTGCGGGTTCTGTGGTGAATCAATCGGAAATGGCTGAGTCACATAGTCCACCATACTAATCGCTGCTGTTAAGGCATGGATACTAGTATCTGTATCATCATAGCTTACCGTTGCGACATTATGCTTAGGATCCAAATTAATAGCCGTCACGCCTGAGATATTCTTAAGCACAGTCATTACGCTATCTAAGCCTTCTTCATCGTCAATATTTTCGATGCTTACTTGCGCCATCTGAATTGCCATTGTATAGCCCTCTTATTACGTACCGTATCAATGAGTATCCAATACCTCAAAACCTTTGACCAAATCATCGATTTGCTTAAGCTGACGTAAGAACGGCTCTAGTTGGCTCATACGCAGCGCACATGGACCATCACATTTTGCAGTCTCTGGGTTTGGATGCGCTTCTAAAAATAACCCTGCCAATCCTGTAGCCATACCTGCACGGGCAAGCGTTGTAATCTGCTCACGACGTCCACCAGCACTATCACTACGTGCACCTGGCTGTTGTAAGCTATGCGTCACGTCAAAGAATACGGGGATATCCATCTGCTTCATGGTATCAAAACCAAGCATATCCACGACTAAATTATTATAGCCAAAGGCACTACCACGCTCACAAAGTATGAGCTTATCATTACCGCCCTCTAAGCACTTATTGACGATATGACGCATCTCATGAGGGGCCAAAAACTGCGCCTTTTTGATATTAATAATGGCATCTGTTTTTGCCATCGCATGCACTAGATCCGTCTGACGCGACAAAAATGCAGGTAGCTGAATAATATCAGCCACTTCAGCGACTGGTGCTGCCTGATGTGGTTCATGCACATCAGTGATAATCGGTACTTGGAATTTTTCTTTGATCTGACCTAACCAATCGATACCTTGCTCTAAACCAGGCCCACGATACGAATGCAGACTTGAACGATTGGCTTTATCAAAGCTCGCTTTAAAAACATAGCCGATACCTAAGCGCTGGCAAATATCAACATACTGCTCAGCAATCTCAAATGCCAATTCTTTAGACTCTAAAACATTCATACCACCAAACAATACAAAAGGCTGGTCGTTACCAATATTAATCGTATCGTTGTTAGGAGTATTGAGCGTGATATGTGATTGTGCAGTCAATAAGTTTTCCATGAAGCCCTTACCTCTTATTTTGTTATTAATATCTCTATCCCATATTGTAACCGATAGGCTGATTAAAAAAAGTATGCAAGCGTAATTAGACGTCATTAGTAAAAATGATTTTGGCTAATAACTACTAGCAGTTTGGAGTAAGCAAAAAAAAGACCAATCCGAAGATCAGTCTTTTTTATAATAAACGCTTTCAATATACTACATTCTGAGAGCTATTTTGCTTCGCTATGGTTCTTAGCGGCTTTTACAAAGCTATTAAACAATGGATGACCACCGCGTGGTGAGCTAGTAAATTCAGGATGGAACTGCACAGCGACAAACCATGGATGCTCAGAAATCTCAACCGACTCTACCAAATGCTGCTTGGCAGAATAACCAGATATGGTCATACCTGCTTGCTCTAGCGGCTCGATATAACGATTATTCATCTCATAGCGATGGCGATGACGCTCAGTGATATTGCTTGCACCATAAATTTGGCTTAGCTTACTGCCAGAAACTAGCTCTGCTTGCTGTGCGCCTAGACGCATCGTGCCACCAAGGTCTGAATCATCACTACGAATCTGTAGCTCGCCGCGCTCATCTAACCATTCAGTGATTAGACCAATGATAGGCTCAGCTGTCTTACGATCAAACTCAGAAGAGTTGGCGTTAATGTTAAGTACGTTACGTGCATACTCAATCACAGCCAACTGCATACCAAGACAAATGCCTAAATATGGGACGTTGTTTTCACGAGCATAAGTGATGGCTTTTATCTTACCCATCGTACCGCGCTCACCGAAACCGCCTGGTACTAAGATAGCATCAGCATCGTTTAGCTGCGCAAGTAAAGTATCATCATCTTCTAGACGTTCAGCATCGATATAGTCAATCTTCACGTCTACTTTATGCGTGATACCTGCATGTAGCAATGCTTCGTTAATAGACTTATAAGCATCTGGAAGCTCAACATATTTGCCAACCATCGCAACTGTCACTGTTCCTTCTGGGTTCAACTGTGCTTCAACCACTTTGTCCCAATCGCTCAAATCAGCTTCAGGCACATCAAGACCGAAACGCTCACAGATTAGATCATCAAGATCCTGCTCGTGCAATGTACGCGGTATCTGATAGATACTCTGTGCATCTTCACACATAATGACTGCACGCTCTTCAACGTTGGTAAATAGCGCAATCTTGCGACGGTTGTCTTGTGAGATATGATGATCAGAGCGGCAGATTAAGATATCAGGCTGTAGGCCAATAGAGCGCAGCTCTTTTACTGAATGCTGCGTTGGCTTAGTTTTGGTCTCACCCGCACTAGCAATATACGGTACTAAAGTAAGATGCATTAGCATGGCTCTATTACGACCAAGCTCTACTTGCATCTGACGTACGGCTTCCATAAATGGAAGTGATTCGATATCACCAACCGTACCGCCAATTTCGATAATAGCGATATCATACCCTTCGCCACTGGCAAGGATTTTGTTTTTGATTTCATCAGTAATATGTGGAATAACCTGTACAGTACCGCCTAGATACTCACCGCGGCGTTCTTTATTCAAAACATTCTGATAAATACGGCCACTGGTGAAGTTATTACTCTTACTCATTTTTGAGTGACGCAAGAAGCGCTCGTAATAACCCAAATCTAGATCGGTCTCTGCGCCATCTTCAGTGACGAATACTTCACCATGCTGAAACGGGCTCATTGTACCTGGATCAACGTTAATATACGGATCCATTTTGGTCATCGTGACAGTCACGCCACGTGCTTCTAAGACCGCTGCAAGAGAAGCTGCGGTGATACCTTTTCCTAGTGAGGACACTACCCCACCGGTCACGAATATAAACTTGGTCATAGTACTCTGTCGGTAATTGGTAAAGAAGGATTTTACTAAAAATACGCCATAAAATATAGGGCAAAAATGCAAACTGTCTGAAACTCTTATGTTTTCGTGCTGGTAGCAAACATTTTTCTATTGTTAAAACGCTACACAACAAAAAACTCACCCCGAAGGATGAGTTTTTATGAAATCAGATTCTAGTTGTTACTAGAATAAGTATTCTAGACCAGTACCAACTACGACTACTTGCGCATCACCGTTTGACGTTGCGAATATATCTTCGTTAGTAATAGGATCTTGATTACCAGTATTATATGTATATCCAACATTATCAGCATTGTTTACGCCAGCATAGGCATGAGCAATGATATTGTCCTTGAAGAAGTATTTACCACCAACAACGATTTGGTCTGAATCAACATTGTTAAAACCATTCAAGTTGTCAGTTTTGTTGTACTGTGCATATACAGCTGCTGGACGGGCAAAGTTATTTAGACCCATCTGAGCACTAACAACTAGACCTTTCTCATCTTTATCTTGACCGTCGTAGTCACCTACTTGGTATAGCGCGCCTAGAGTAACAGGAGCTGCCATATATTTACCTAGATCAACAGTCGCTGTACCACGGATGATTTCACCATCGATGTTTTGGTCTTTATCGTACGCAATACCAGCAGTATAGCCAGTACCTTGGTCAAACAACATGGCTACACCGAAGCCTGCATTGTCATTACCATTTGCATCGTCAGAGCTATACATTGCAGACAATTGTAATGGTAGGCCTTCATATTTTGGTGCAGTCCAAATAACTGAACTGTTGATACGGGCACTATCCGCCATGTTTAGAGCATTAACAACTTCACTTTCGTTTTCAGTTTGGCCTAGGTTATCCCAGTAACCTTGGTTAACAACAACGTTGTCAATACGAGCTAGGCTTGATTGGTTTTTACCAACACGGAACTCACCGAACTGCTTGTTTACAACACCAAGATACGTATCACGGTTACTGAAAGTAGCGTTATCACCATCGATACTTGTACCGTACTCTAAACGATAGATAACATCAGTATTAGCAGTCATCGCTTCAGAACCTTTAAGGCCAATACGTGAAGCATGAGAGTTAATCTGTACTGTATCTTCGTCATACATATTATTGCCAGCAGCATCAAAATCAGCATTTTCATAGTCAGCTGCTAAGAAAGCTTTACCGTATAGAGTTGGTGCTGCATTGGCTGCAGATACAGATAGGGCTGCGATTGCTGTAGCTAAAAGTAGTTTTTTCATGGGGTATCTCCACTTTACAATTGTAGTAATGAGCAAGCTATTATTAGCTGGCGCCCATAATGGTATCGTCACAAATCCTCAAAGATATAATGTGTAACTGGCTACCGAGATTAGTCAGAAACAAGTGTGGCGAAGTTCTATTACAGTAAGATGAAAAAAACCATGATTTACATAACTGGGATTAAAAAAGTAACTGCCATGTAATCTTTAGTTTTTATCCTTCCATTGCGTAACATCCGTTACCAAACTCATACTTCGAGTACAAGCATAACAACTTTGACATAATTTGCAACATATTTTTTTGTCTTTTCGATACATCTATTATCAAATAACAGATACTTTATTTTATTTGAACGATTGTAAAAAAACTTCTACTTACTCAATTAGATACGAATAATATTGGTTAATATGATTACTAATATTCTTAAATTTTTATAATAAACATCGAATAATAGTCCAAAATGAAGCGCTATTTACTAAAAAATAAATAGCGCTAATTAAAGAGTCAACAATCTGTATGAGCAGATTTATCAGTTACAAATGAGCAAGACTGACTGGCATACTTGCTCATCAAATATGCTTAAATACCTGTCATATTTGGTCTGTTCTCCTAAGCGTTTGCTTTAAGATCCAAACGTGCTTGATGCAATAATGGCTCAGTATAACCACTAGGCTGCTCACGACCTTTGAATACTAAATCGCAGGCTGCTTTGAACGCGTAAGAGCTATCAAAGCTATCTGCCATTGATTGATAGTCATCGTCACCTGCATTTTGCTCATCGACGACCTTGGCCATACGTTTCATCGTATCCATCACTTGCTGCTCACTAACCACGCCATGATGTAACCAGTTAGCAATGTGTTGGCTTGAGATACGCAAAGTAGCACGATCTTCCATGAGACCGACATCATTGATATCAGGCACCTTGGAGCAACCAACACCTTGATTTACCCAGCGTACAACATAACCCAAAATACCTTGAGCATTGTTTTCAAGCTCTTGCTGCTTTTCTTCGTCAGTCCAATCGGTATTTTTTGCTAATGGAATGGTCAAGATGTCGTCCAAGCTAGCACGCTCTCGTGATTTTAGCGTGTCCTGTATATCAGCTACGCTCACTTGATGATAGTGTATGCTATGCAAGGTAGCGCCCGTTGGTGATGGTACCCACGCAGTGCTAGCACCAGACTTAGGATGAGCAGCCTTAGTATCCATCATCTCTTTCATTTCATCAGGCTTAGCCCACATACCCTTACCGATTTGCGCGCGGCCTTGTAGGCCTGTCTCGAGACCGATATCGACGTTCCACTGCTCGTAAGCAGGCTGCCATGCTTGCGATTTCATCTCGCCTTTTGGTACAAATGGACCTGCATGCATGCTGGTATGCATCTCATCACCAGTACGGTCTAAGAAACCTGTGTTAATAAAGATAACGCGTTCTTTGGCTTGGCGGATAGCTTCTTTTAAGTTGACCGTCATACGACGCTCTTCATCCATGATGCCGATTTTTAGCGTATTGCGCTCTAGACCTAACAGATCCTCTGATGCATTAAATAAGTCATTAGCCATTTTAACTTCTTCAGGGCCGTGCATTTTTGGCTTCACGATATACATTGAGCCTTGACGTGAGTTTGATAGCTCGTTTTTGCCTTTGATATCATTAAGTGATAATAGTGGCGTGATTAAGCCATCCATTAAGCCTTCAAATATTTGCTCTTGACCATTGCCTAAATCAACCAAAATAGCAGGATTCTGCATTAAATGACCGACGTTACGAATTAATAATAGCGAACGACCTGGCAAGATCAGCTTGCCTCCATCTGGTGTGTTATATTCACGATCTGGGTTTTGCTTACGTGTACGCGTCTTGCCACCTTTTTCAAAGGTTTCTTGTAGGTCGCTATTCATCAAGCCAAGCCAGTTACGATAGACTTCGACTTTTTCTTCTGCATCTACCGCAGCGACTGAGTCTTCACAATCCTGAATGGCTGTCATAGCCGACTCAAGCAATACGTCCTTGATGTTTGCTGGATCATCTTTACCAACTGGATGGTTGCTATCGATTTGAATCTCAGCATGCAAGCCGTTGTTCTTTAACAGTACACCTGTAGGAGCTTCAGCGTCACCGACAAAGCCGACAAACTTAGCCGTATCTTTTAGCTCGGTACTGCTATCACCTTGTACGACCTCGAGCTTGCCATCGATTATTTTAAAACCAGTCACGTCATTGTAAGAGCCGGATGCTAGAGTGAAGTGCTCATCTAAAAATGCTTTGGCGTAAGCAACAACAGCAGCACCGCGAGTAGGATTATAACTACCACCCGCTTCTTGGCCATTATCACTACTGATAACATCGGTACCATACAACGCATCGTATAAGCTCCCCCAACGTGCATTGGTCGCGTTAAGCGCATAACGAGCGTTGCGAACTGGTACAACCAGCTGCGGCCCTGCGATGTGTGCAATTTCGTCATCGACGTTTTTGGTATCAACCGTAAACGCTTCGCCTTCAGGTAGCAGATAACCAATTTCTTGCAGGAATGTCTTATAAGCTGGATAATCGATTTCGCCATTTTTTGCAGGATTATCTAGGTGCCACTGGTCAATCTGCGCTTGAATCTTGTCACGAGTTTCTAGTAGTGCTTTATTGCGTGGGGTAAATTCTTTAATAACCTTTTCGAAACCTGACCAATAATCGTCTGAATCCACACCGACTTTCGGTAGTACTTCGTTTTCAATAAAGTCATATAACTGCTGATCGATGGCAAGACTGCCTTTTTGAATACGATTGGTGTTAGAAGACTGGCTCATATTGTTATCCTTATCTGTTCGTGAGGGGTACTAATACTGAATTGTGACAGTAACTGTTTAAGAGTTTTTAATCTTGTGAGGTTTTAAACGTTCATATCTCATTCGTTATGGAATCTTTGATTCTCTAATTTTTCTACGAAGATATATCTACAAATTTAATGTTCTAATAAAAGGTAACTTATTAATGTCAGGTTTACTCTTTACTAATAGTGAATCATAAAAGTAAAACGAAATGCTTAAAGAGCAAAATCTCATCCTACTATCAAATAATAAAATTAACAAGGAAACATCATTCACTAAGTAAATACTTAGGCTGTTTGATAATGATAATGTATGAGTGGCTTACTCTAGGAGCTATAATCATCATTTAGAAATTAGATGCAGCAAAACCAATATAAACAGTAAGTAATCATTAATACCTTTAATTATGCTTAACCGTTATCTATTAATAAACACCTATTGATGACTGTCAGATATTTAGCATCGTATCTAGGTCAGACTAACGATATAATTACTGGTATTACCATTCATAAATAAAGCTTCCTTAGACTATGACTATCAATCAACAAGACCTCACGACATTACAATCAACAGCAAATACTATAGATAACGATAATATCGAGAAAAAATCTGTCGAAGAAAATGTCTCTCAAACTGTAAATAGTAGTGCTGAATCTGATCTAATCGAAGAAGAGCTGCCTGAAGAAGACAGTGTCGATATTACGCATCTGCGCACTCCTATAAAGGTAGACTTATCTCCTGTTTATAACTTCTTGGGTGCTCGAACCACGCAATCTTGGGTAGATGCCGCGATTAAAAACCTACCTATGATTATTCAAGACCATGCTAACTGCGAAAAAAAGGCCGCTGGCACCGCGATGAATTTGATATTTCGTTATGAGTTCTCGTATGACTTGCAACGTAAATTGGCGCAGCTGATACGTGAAGAGATGCTGCACTACGAGCAAGTACTGGGTATCATGAATGAGCGTGGGCAGGAATGGAAATATCTGAGTGCTGGGCGCTATGCTAAGGGTATGTTGAAGCACAAACGCACTTACGAGCCAGCAGCGATGGTTGATGTATTGATAATTGGGGCGTTTATTGAGGCGCGCTCTTGTGAGCGTTTTGCAGCGTTGGCCGAAGTCATTAATGATGAACGCTTAGCGAAGTATTATCGTTATCTGCTCAAGTCAGAGAGCCGTCATTTCGAAGATTATCTTGCACTCGCTCAATCATTGTCAGATGAGAATATAGACGAGCGAGTCGCGTTCTTTAAAGAAGTAGAAGCTGAATTAATCAGTAGCCCAGATGCTGAGCTACGTTTTCACAGTGGTACACCTGCTTAAAGCCCATGCCTTACCTAAACATGTCTACCTATATAATGTAGAAAGTAAAAATGTAAGAAACAAGAATGTAGGAAGCAAAAAAGGCACTGTGTTTGATACGAGTTATATACTCTTACCAAACACAGTGCCTTTTTATCTATGTACAGATGCCTGTTTATGTACAAATACAAATAGCTATTAATGTAGTGAATTCTTACTTTTTATCTTCCATCAATGGACTATCATACTGTTTGTTGCTCTTGGCGACATTATGCGGATCATGATCTTCCGTAGCCTTTTCTGCTGCAGCTGGATTTGCCTTTTGTAATGCATCATCAGGAACAATACCATTATTATCATCTGCATCTTTTAAGCTATGATCGTTATTGACGCTTTCGTTATGTGAGTTATTCATTAATACTCCCTACTATGATAATTACTCGTCTAACCCAAGAAACGCTATAGATCTGTCGAAATGTAAACCTATCTAATCTTTTTCATCAGGATTTAAGATACGGGTTTGTGCGTTATCAATGTTGGCATAACGATTTAAATCATTAATACCCTCACTCTTGGGTGCTGCACTACCGACAGTATCTTCATTGATATTGTCATCAAATGCGGTACTACCTTCTTGATCACGACGATCTGGTTGGCGCGCTGGATTGTCATTATCATTTACGTGTTCTGAGTCGACCACAGACTCATCAAAAGTATCAGTTCCTTTGTTCTCGGTAGTATTTTTTTCAATTGCACTATGATCATCAGATCCTAGTACCTTTGTCTTGTCTATTGCTGAGTCTTTGGCTTGCATTATCATATCCTCTTTTTATATTTATAATTTTGTCGATTTGATTAGCACACTGTTATCTATAGTCCTTTACTCGTTACCTTTTTGGCTCAAGTCGTAGGCACTTAGTTCTGCTGCATTCTTGCCACCAGCTGGAAGATTCTCTTCTTTACGTGGATCAGCATAAACTTCGTCGGTCTCTTGTGAGTCTTGCTCAGGGCCATCGATTTCAGGCTTGTGCTTGCGCCCTGCGTAGCTATCTTTAGGGTTTTCTAATTCATTAGCAGCAGGGTCATCTACGATTACCTTTTCTTCTGTGTCTGTTACTACTGGTTCTTGCATAGTCATGGCATATCCCTTGCTTTATTATTGGTTATTAATTCGATGTTTGATGTCGTAGATTACTTATCAGTACGTAGATCATCATCGATAAAAGGCGTTTGCTCTTCTTCGCTTAATGATTCAGAAGCGTCAACCTTTTTATTCTCTGCTAAGTTCTTCTCAACTTCCTGACCATTTACCTGTTCTGCAGCTTGCTTGATATCTGAATTGTCATCGTTAGTAGTACTCATGGTTTATTTCCTATTATTATGATTTGATTACATGGTTTTGAAACGTTAAATAGATATATGTTTCAAGACTGTACCAACGCCCAAATGAGTAACCAATACTTATCAAGTAGCGTCAGAATTGATATTAATTATAGGTATGACCTTGGGTAATGCACCAGTGTACTGCCGTATCAATATGTGAATAATTGTGAGGTTGCAAGTCGGTTTGTAACTTTTGCAATTGGTAAGCACAAAAAACCAAGCACCAGTATTTACCAGTGCTTGGCTAGATAGATAATTGAATAGTTGAATATCAGCTAAAAGTGCTTTTACAGATTAGCTAGATTCCTCGACACGATTAATCGTTTTTAATAAATGCTCTTGTGCGACGTGTGGCTCCTCACCTGCTGCTGGCTGTAGCTGCTGCCACACGCCAGTGCCATCAAGTGTCCATGCTTGCGTATTATCCTGTAAGTAGTTAATTAAGCCATCTTGATAAATCTGCTTAAATAGCTTTTTATTCTCAATCGGGAATGCCACTTCTACGCGATGGAACAGGTTACGATCCATCCAGTCTGCACTACCGCAGTACAAGCGCTCATTGCCATCGTTGTAGAAATAATAAACGCGCGTATGCTCCAAAAACCGACCGATAACAGAACGCACAGTGATGTTTTCAGAGAGTCCTTTTACTTGTGGACGTAGACAACACATAGAACGCAGAATTAATTCAATCTTAACGCCTGCCTGCGAGGCATCATATAATTTATCAATGAGGCGGCGCTCAGTGAGCGCATTGGCTTTGATAATAATATGAGAACGTTTGCCCGCTTTGGCATGAGCGATTTCATCATCGATAAAGCTCATCAATTTCTCATGCAAAGTAAACGGTGCATGTAGCAATTTTTTGAGGTTGGCTGGCTTACCCATGCCGGTTAGCTCTTGGAATATTTTGTGAACATCTTCTGAGATATCAGGGTCGGCGCTAAACAGACCATAGTCGGTATAGACCTTAGCATTTGCCGCGTGATAGTTACCAGTGCCCAGATGCACATAACGGCGGATTCGATCATCCTCGCGGCGTACGATTAGCATAAGCTTGGCATGGGTTTTATAACCGACGATACCGTAGACCACGACCGCGCCTGCTTCTTGTAGATAGTTGGCAACTGCGATATTAGATGCTTCATCAAAACGCGCACGCAGCTCGATAACAGCCGTGACTTCTTTGCCATTACGAGCGGCGGCGGCAAGTGCTTTGACAATTTCTGAATTGGTGCCTGAGCGATATAGCGTTTGTTTAATTGCCAATACTTTAGGATCGCTGGCAGCCTGCCAAAGTAAATTAATAATCGGTGAGAACGCATGAAAAGGATGATGAACCAGCACATCGCTTTTACGCATGGCAGCGA
The DNA here is from genome assembly GCF_904846625.1 of Psychrobacter sp. JCM 18900. GTDB lineage: Bacteria > Pseudomonadota > Gammaproteobacteria > Pseudomonadales > Moraxellaceae > Psychrobacter. The sequence continues at coordinate 372,067 of NZ_CAJHBL010000004.1, read as the reverse complement.
ACATACTGGTCGATTTATCTGACTTATCCATTTCTCGGCGAAATGCCTTTGGCACGACATGAGTAAATGGCTGATAGCGCAGCGCAGGAATATTAAAGTCAAACAGCAAACGCGTTAGGTTAACGGGGCCATTGACACGGTATAGCTGATTGTCATGCAGCTCAAACTCATTAAGCAGATACTCACTGATATGCGTTGGGCAATCAGTTGTGACCTCAAGGCGCACCTTATCACCGAAGCGGCGGTTTTCAAGCTCGCCTTCTAGTGCTTTGGCAATATCTTCGACATCATCGGCCAAGTCTAAATCAGCATTACGTGTCAGCCTAAATTGGTGACAGCCAGTTACACTCATGCCAGGGAATAGCTCACCGATATGCTCATGAATGATAGCGGATAGCATTACATGATGCTCTTTACCACCAGTTAGCTCATCTGGCAGACGAATCACACGCGGTAGACTGCGCGGCGCAGGTACAATCGCTAAGTTGATATCACGTCCAAAGGCGTCTTTGCCTTCCAAGGTAGCGATAAAGTTTAAGCTTTTATTTACAAGACGCGGGAATGGATGCGCCGGATCAATACTAATCGGCGTCAATACGGGTACGACTTGCTCCGTAAAATAACGCTTCATCCATGCAGACTGCTCAGCGTTTAGTTCATCACGTTTGAGATAGCGAATATCTTCGAGCGCAAGTGCTGGCAGGATATCCTCATTGAGAATACGGTACTGCTCACTGATTGCGGCATGAGTGATAATAGATATCTCGTTTAGCACTTCGCTAGGACGCATACCATGAGCACTGGTCGATACATCACCGATGTTAAGCTTTTGCATGATGCCAGCGACACGAATCTCAAAAAACTCATCGAGATTGGATGAAAAAATAATCAAGAAAAATAAGCGTTCAAGCAATGGGTGACGCGAACTAGATGCCTGCGCTAATACTCGCAGATGAAACTGTAGTAAAGACAAGTCACGATTGATATAACTGCTCGGTGAATAGCTGCCATCTGCTGAGCGTTGCCATTCGATTTCGGCCAAGTCGTTCTGGCTATTATCTATATTGATGTCTTTATTAATATTATCATTAGCGCCATCTTCAACATTATTAACGTCAATCATATCGTTAACATCACCACTGCCCTGATTACTAGTCATCTCTACCACGTCACTACTCCTTTTGCGTTATCGATACGCCATCATCTTTTATCGTTCTGTCTTTATTAGGGTCTGTCCTAGTTTTATTCGAAATAGCCGAGCCTACAACATTCGATCCTATAATCTAGGGCGTGTCCTCAATTCAAACGAGTGTCCTCTAAATGGGCTAAAAACAGCTAAATTTTGCCAAACATCGTCAAATAGTTGGTCAATATCTCGATATTATCTGCACTATTTTCCTTGTTTGACGGCAATTTATCTCATTTTTATCACCATTTTTAAAATGAGGACACGCCCTAGCCCAACCCTAATGCTTTATATTTACGAAGCTGCTTGCGGTAATACAGCATTTTTCATGCGTTTTTTGATAATACGTTGCTTGTTACGCAAACGCTTATCGCCTTGATTATCTTCGTAGTATTTTGGATTGGTGAGCATCGCAATCAGAAGCGCTGACTCATCTCGGTTTAGATTGGCCGCAGACTTATCGAAATAATGATGCGCTGCCGCGTCTATACCATAGATACCATTACCAAACTCCGCCACATTTAGGTAAGCGGTCATGATGCGCTGCTTATCCCATAGCGTTTCAATCATCACAGTGATGACAGCCTCTTCCGCTTTACGCACATAAGAGCGATGCGAGGTGAGGAACAAGTTTTTTGCCAATTGCTGAGTAATCGTTGAGCCGCCAGCAGACATTTTTCCTGTTTCTTCATTTTTCTTTTGTGCGGCTTTGATACCTTTAAAATCAAAACCACTGTGCTGACTAAACGTCGAGTCTTCACTCACAATCGCCGCTTGCTTGGCAGATTTGGCAATCGCATCATATTCAGCCCATGTCTGAGTGACCGTGCCGCCCGTTAGGCGATGCGTCAACATAAACATACTGTTGTTAATTGGCTGCGTTTTCCAAATTAATAGTAGCCCAACGACCAATATATGGAATGCGACAACCAATAGCATAATTGCCAATAACAGACGTTTGATAAATGTGCCAAAACTTGCCATGCGCGATATCCGAGTGGTTAAAAAAGTAATAAGATAAGATAGATACTCTATTAATGACTATAAAACATCAACTAAGAATCAATAATTGTAAACGGGCTATTTATAGCCGATCATCGACCGTTGAGCATTCGTCATTAATAACGATCAATAGCAGGTCATCTTACCTAATCTCACAATCGCTGTCATTATTTACCCCACTTCTTTATGATGTAATGACCGTTAAAGTATTTTATGTTTTAAATAAGCGCGTGCTGAGCATCAGCGCTTTGCAATCAGTATGAAGATAAGAGATTACCCATGCACGATGATAATATAGAAGTATTACGAGCGCGTGTTATTGCAGCAAATCCAAGCCTCAACACCGCTGAAAATAACAATCAATGGTGGCTACTCGGCACCTCAGGCTGCCATTTATGTGATATCGCTGAGCAAATACTCACTCAGTTTCAGGCCGTACAACCGATTAGTTACCAAAATGTCGATATTGCAGACTTTGATGAGGCGCTGATGATGGAATTTGCCACAGCTATTCCTGTGATTTTGACACCATCCAAACGATTAAACTATCCGTTCTCGGTGATGGATTTGCAGCAGCTGCTCGCTTAATAGCATTAGACCTATAACAAAGACGCCCTATTACGATGATAAAGTGGTGAGAAATCATGAAAGATTTAAAACCAGTACTAAAGAAAATAACAGAGATCGAAGACCTGCGCCGTGTCGCCGAGCGTAAAGTGCCGCGTATGTTTTATGACTATGTCGATTCAGGCTCATGGACTGAGACCACGTATCGTAGTAATGAAACTGACTTTGACCGTATCAAACTGCGCCAGCGAGTATTGGTCGATATGGACAATCGCAGTCTAGCAACACAAATGATTGGCGAGTCCGTCAATATGCCTGTCGCCATCGCTCCGACTGGATTCACTGGTATGATGTGGGCAGATGGCGAGATTCATGCTGCGCGTGCCGCCGAAAAATTTGGCGTGCCCTTCTCGCTCTCGACTATGAGCATCTGCTCTATCGAAGACATCGCCACTCATACCAGCAAGCCGTTTTGGTTTCAGTTATATGTCATGCGCGATCAAGACTATATGGCCAATCTGGTTCAACGGGCCAAAGATGCCAATTGTTCAGCCCTAATATTAACTGCCGACTTGCAGGTCATGGGTCAGCGTCATAAAGACATCAAAAACGGCTTGTCTGCTCCGCCTAAACCGACACTTACCAACATCATGAATCTAATGACTAAGCCGCAGTGGTGTATGAATATGCTAGGCACCAAACGTCGTAGCTTTGGCAATATCGTCGGTCATGCCAAAGGTGTCGAAGACTTGTCATCATTAAGCTCATGGACGGAAGAGCAGTTTGATCCACGTTTGAGCTGGGATGATGTGGCGCGTATCAAAGATATGTGGGGTGGCAAGCTCATCATCAAAGGCATCATGGAACCTGAAGATGCCATCATGGCGGCCCGTAGCGGTGCCGATGCACTGGTCGTCTCAAACCATGGTGGCCGTCAATTGGATGGTGCACTGTCTTCTATTTCTGCGCTGTCTGACATCGTACAAGCCGTCCATGCTGAAAATAGCGATATTGAAGTGTGGTTAGATAGTGGCATTCGCTCCGGTCAAGATGTGCTAAAAGCGATATCGCTGGGTGCAAAGGGCACAATGATTGGTCGCGCTTTTCTCTATGGACTGGGCGCTTATGGTGAAGATGGTGTACGCCGCGCGCTCGAAATTATCTATAAAGAGTGTGATATCTCAATGGCGTTCTGCGGTCATACCGATATCAATAAAGTTACGGATGATATCTTGGTAAAAGGTACTTACGAAAATCTTAAAGTTGGTAATTTTTAGAGCTATTCATTTTTAAGAGCTATCCGTTCTTAAGAACTTTCGATTTCTAAGAATTTTCGATTTCTAAGAGCTTGCTAGTTTTAAAAGCTATCAGCCATCAAGATTATGAAAACTTGTACCATGATGACCTGCCGATAAATAACATTGTCTGACCATACCCTTTATACTATATATACAACATTTTGATGATATCTCGCTTTTATGACCATTCAACAACTATTAAAAACAGCACCCGTCACTACCCTGCTATTAGCCAGCTTTATCGGGCTATTTATTATGCAGATATTGACAGGTGTCGATGCCAACAATCCTTCCACTGAAGCGCTGCTCAAATGGGGTGCTAATGCGTTGCCATTTACCATGGGCGATGATCCTTGGCGACTGGTCAGCAGTGCGTTTTTGCACATTGGTTTGATGCATTTATTGTTTAATGGGTTTGCCATGTATTTCTTTGGGCAGATTGCCGAGCCGATGTTTGGCTCAGCCAAGTTTTTGGCGTTATTTTTGCTGGCGGCAATCGGTGGTAACTTACTCAATAGTTATGTGACATGGCAAAGTATTTTGGATGGCACAGGACAGCCTGGACTATCAGCTGGTGCCTCTGGCGGTATCATGGGTATTGGCGCGGCATTATTAATCGCTGCACTGTTTAAAATATCGGTCAATGGCATGGTGCTCAATCTAAAAAGCCTGATATTCATTATGGGCATCAACCTCGTCTATGGGTTTGCCGTACCGGGAATTGATAATGCTGGTCATATCGGTGGCGCAATCACGGGACTAGTGATTGCATTGGCTTTTGCCATTGGCTACCGTCAGCGTCTAGCAGTTGCTATACAAAACGCAGCGATTCAACAACAGCGCACGTTCAACGCTTATCAAACCAACTATTCATACAGCGCTCACGACACCCCATCATATAACAGTCATTATAGTGGCCAGTATAATGACCAACACGATAACCAAAGCCGTTATGATGCTACTCCTCTCAATCAATCACCTTACTTTGCTGCCAATTCAACCGAGCAAGATACTGTGGTTGCAAACAATGAAACGAATACGGCAGACGTATATGCTAAAAGCATTACTGCTAACAATTCATCGTTAAGTCATGAAGCTGTTCATAATAGTATTGAACCCGAAGCACTTAAAAAACCCTCCATTATTTGGCAGCTCTTACCATGGCTTGCGATGTTACTTATCAGTATTGGTTTTGTCTGGTGGTGGCAAGATATTCATCAGCAATTACTGCAAGTACTAAAAGCCATTGAGTAAATGCTCATACTTATCTATCATTGCTATATAGACTCCAAAAACAGCATACTGATCAACATTACTGGTTCGTTTTATTGCTTACTCTTTCGAACACGTTTTGCTTAATCGCACCACTCAGTTATTTATACTCACTTACGAGATCCAATTATGTTAAAACTTGCAGCGCTACCTAATATCTCTACACGTACTATGTTTGGCGCGTTCACCGCTACTGCACTACTTAGTGTGGCTAGCATGTCTAATGCCGCACTTTTTAATGACAACTTGCCGACTGACAAAGATGCTGAGCTCAGCGTTGGGGTCAATGTCATGGCAGTCAAATCAGCCTATGATCTCGAAGACAGTACTGAAGTGCGCGTGCTACCAGGTGCATTTTATGACAACAACAAAGTCTATGTACGCGGTGCCCAAGCTGGTGCATATCTGATCAACGATGGTGTCAATCAGCTATCTGCTTATGCCAAGCTTGCGGGTTCTGAGTTTGAACCTGATGATGCCAATGGCGCACTACAAGGCTTAGATGAGCGTAAATCATCAGCAGAAGCAGGTCTTAGCTATCAACGTCGTACTGCTATTGGCGGCATCCGCGCGCAGATAGGTGCTGATGTATTAGATCGTAGTGGCGGTAACACGGCTCGCTTGACCTACCTTTCTAGAATTACTAGAGGCAAGCTGACGGTCTATCCAAGTATTGGCTTTGAATATCATGATGCTGACTACAACGAATACTACTATGGTGTCAGTGAAAAAGAGTCAGCAGAGACAGGCGTTGACGCTTATAAATCTAACTCAAGCCTAAATCCGTATATCAATATCAGTGCCAACTATGATTTCAATGAACGCTGGGCAGGATTTGCCAATCAAAGCGTGAGCTATGTACCAAATGAGCAGTATGATAGCCCAATGGTCGACTCACGTACTGAAGCGGCGACCACGCTTGGTTTGCTTTATAAGTTTTAACTAAGCTTAGAAGTTTGATATGAAAAAGCCAAGCATTTTGCTTGGCTTTTTTGTAGGTACTTTAGATAAACACATATTTTGAGTTTTTAAGAAGTCAGAGAAGTTTAGTTGTTTGAATAAAATTACTTTTACTGACTCTAGCTAGCCTTTGCGGATCGACATTTTATAAAAATCACTTCGCCCTATTTTTTTACTACTGCTTGACGAACAAAATCATCATACGTGTCATTTGTCATTATAAACCCATTTGGCTTCCAATTTATTACTCTAGGCCATATTGGTGGTGTAGCGTAAACGGTTTGAGAGACTTTGAAGAACTTTTGATTTACTTTAATTTCAGAAACATCAATTCGATTTTCATCTCTTATCTTACCGTCAGAATTATCTGAAATGTAAAACTCTGTTTTATGGCCTTGCAAAGATTTTGAATACTCCACTTTATTATGAAGACTCTCTAGATATCGGGCACTATCAGGATTTGCTGTGTATATATTAGCTCGACAATTCAGTAACTGAAGATAGTTAAAAGCATCTACATCACACCTATTTTTAAGCTGAACCCACCCTTTTACGTTAGCAATACTATAAACATCTTTATCATAGGCCAACATAAGAATTCTAGGAGTAAGAGGTAAAATAAACAGTCCTCCTGCTGACTGTAATCCAAAAGATCTAAATTGCACTTTTTTATTGAGAAAATACCATCGATTTGTGAGTACTGCTGGATGGTCTGAGGTTATGAAATCAGTTTTAGTATTGTTCTTTAAAATACAAACCTTTAAGTCATGAATTAAATGCCTATCTTTTAAGATCGACTGCATTACTTTGTGAACAACTTCTTTAACTTCCATTTTAATGTCAATAGAAAGCAAAGTTTTTATATCTTGTTCAGTTGATTCAGCAGTAGACTTAGAAAACTCCTCAGTTCTTGCACGTTGAAGTAGCCAAAATTCTATGAGAAATAGCTTGTCTTTGTCTGTCAGAACGTAATTTATATTTTCAAGATTGCGAACTATTTCAGAGAACTGCCCTTCAATCGGCTGTAACGCCTTCTCTAAAGCTAGGTCTTCGCCATAGAAGTAGTTTTTTGAACACTGGTTCTTTATAGGTGCATTTTCTATTAGTTTCTTTTTGTTCAGATTATAGAGACAAATAGCTGCTTTTGATTCATCAGTAGAAAATTTTTTTAAATAGCACTGAGGTACATAATGTTAGTTCTTATTGGAAGCCATTGTTTGCCTCATTGAACGTAATTTTGATATTGAGAGTAAACTTAATACAATAATAAGTAAATTGTATTATTTCTATAGCGAATGAAACATTTAATAGATAAAAGTAATATCCAATCGAAAACAAAAAAAAGACCTTGCCACATTCTCATAAAGAAGTGACAAGGTCTTTTTATTTCTAAATTCTCAGTGGAAAAAATATGATGCTGCTACCAGAAAGACGAATGCAAATTGCACTTATCGTACATTAAGCGAGTCTGACGCCGTAGCAGGTCATTATTTGGTCTACTGCTTACTTAGGATGTACCATATCAGCAGGAATTACCCACTCATCGAACTGCGCTTCAGTTAATAGCTCTAACTCAACCGCCACTTGCTTCAACGTTTTGTTTTCTTTATAAGCAGTCTTAGCGATTTTTGCTGCATTTTCATAACCAACATGACGGTTCAATGACGTTACTAGCATCAATGAGTTATGCAAGAAGTCATCAATTTTGTCTTTCACTGGCTCGATACCCACTGCACAGTTTTCGTTGAAGCTGTTGCAAGCATCGCCAAGCAGTTTGATAGACTGTAACAAGTTAAAGGCGATAACTGGCTTATACACGTTTAGCTCAAAGTTACCTGATGCGCCAGCCATGCTGATCGTCACATCGTTACCCATGACTTGAGCGACAACCATCGTCAATGCTTCTGACTGAGTTGGGTTAACTTTACCCGGCATGATAGAAGAGCCTGGCTCATTTTCAGGAATCGTTAATTCGCCTAGACCACAACGAGGACCAGATGCCAACCAACGTACGTCGTTAGCGATTTTGTTTAAGCTGCCCGCTAGCGTTTTTAGTGCGCCTGAGGCAAATACTTCTGCATCACGAGCGGCTAGTGCTTCGAATTTGTTTGGTGACGTAACGAATGGCAAGCCAGTCAAAGTCGCTAATTGCTCAGCTGATTTTACTGCATAGTCAGGATGGGCATTTAGACCAGTACCAACCGCAGTACCGCCTAGTGGCAATTCATATAGACCTTGTAGCGCGTTGTCGATACGAGTTAATGAATGGTCAAGTTGGCTTACATAGCCGCTGAACTCTTGGCCTAGAGTCAAAGGCGTAGCATCTTGTAAATGGGTACGACCGATTTTTACGATGCTATCGAACTCTTTGGCTTTAGCCGCTAGCGTATCGCGTAGTGCTTTTACCGCTGGGATCAACAAGCTGTTGATCTGACGAGCAGCAGCCACACGAATCGCCGTTGGGAAGCTGTCGTTGGTAGACTGTGCATGGTTCACATGGTCATTTGGGTGAATTGGCGTGTAGCTGCCACGCTCAGAACCAGCAATTTCGTTAGCACGGTTGGCCAATACTTCGTTCATGTTCATGTTTGACTGCGTACCAGAACCTGTCTGCCATACGACCAATGGGAACTGATCGACCAGACCACCATTGATGATTTCGTCAGCGGCTTGTACGATGAGATCACGCTTGTCGCCTTCGATACGCTCTAGGCTTGCATTGGTAATCGCAGCGGCTTTTTTGACCAGTGCCATCGCTTCAATCATTGGACGCGGCAACGTCTCGCCACCAATTTTGAAGTTCTCGCGGCTACGCTGAGTTTGCGCACCCCAATAAGCATCAGCTGGGACTTCCACGTTGCCCATGGTGTCTTTTTCGGTACGAGTTGCCTGATTCTGTGTCGACATAACTACCCTCTTTACTGGTTTGTTGTTAAATAACTGAACGATAAAAAGTGCAACAGCTGCTGCACATAAACGGAAATACGATGTAAAGTGGCGTTATGATAGCATGACTAAGGCGTGTTGAATATTCACAAATAGCCTTGAGCAATGCCTAAAAACGAATGTCTAAAAACGTCTGTCATCACCAATCTGATACTTCATTGGATAAGATACCTATGCACTCTAAAATTACGCACTCTGAAACTATGCATCCTAAACCAATACGACCTGAGCAAAACAACCTTGATTCAAACAACCTTGATTCAAACAACCTTGATTTAAATAATTCGGATTCAAACAACACTGAAACATCCGAACCTGTCATCAGCAATCCGCCTAGACGACACTTTACTCGCCAGCGTCGTCAGTTAAGTGATGGCGCACGTAGACAATTTGCTCAGTCTGCAAGCTTGCATCTATCTAAGCTGCAGAAGTGTTTGCCAAAGCGTGCGCGTATTGGCCTATACTATGATGGATTTGGTGAGCTACCTACTCAGCTAATATTAGACTGGTGTCAACGCTTAGGCTATTTACCTTATTTACCAGTTGTTGGCTCGCTTGGTCGTACTAGCAATGGTAATGATGATAAACGATTGCGCTTTGTACCTGTTTATCATTCAAAACTGGTGAATATCCCCACTCGCATTCATCAATTAGGCATGAAACAGAACCACAGCCGCGCTCTGCTATGGGCGTCGGAATTGAATGTGATTATCTGTCCACTTGTGGCGGTTGATCTAAATGGTAATCGTATGGGCATGGGTGGCGGGTTCTATGATACGACGCTTGGTAAAAGCTATTGCTCAGGGACTTCAAGGCCGTTAAAGATAGGTTGGTGCTATGATTTTCAAGTGGTTGAACAATTGGCGCGGCAACCGTGGGATGTGCCATTAGATGGCTTAATTACGCCAAGCGGCATAAGGTGGTTTTGATGAAAGACGATAAACAATTTGAAAAAGACTCTAGCGCTGCTGATTCCAGTGCAGATAGTGTGGATGAATATTTGCAGACATTAGGCAATGAGGACGCTAGAGAGATACGTTACTACAGTCAAGAGCAACCTTTTAGCTCTGAGGAGATGACAAGGCTCGTCAATGAAGATCGTCTAAATGAGCTGCTCGCGCAAAGTGATGCATTTTTGAGTAGTCTAAGCGGTGAGATTAGAGATTTTGATGATGAGTATTAAAAGACATATTAATTAAGCAATAAAGAGAAATGAAAAAGGCGAGCATAGCTTATAGCTATACTCGCCTTTTATACCAAACCCAGTCGTTCAAATCACTTACTACAACACCATCGCTGCAATCCAACCAAATGCTAGTAGCGGAATATTGTAATGCAAAAATGTTGGTATCACACTATCTTTGATATGGTCATGTTGACCGTCGATATTTAGACCAGAGGTTGGCCCCAATGTCGAATCTGACGCAGGCGAACCCGCATCACCCAGCGCGCCAGCCGTACCGATAATCGCCACAGTCGCCAATGGCGAAAATCCTAGAGAGATACACAGCGGCACATAAATCGCAGCCAAAATAGGAATGGTCGAAAATGACGAACCAATACCCATGGTCACAATCAAACCGATTAGTAGCATAATAAATGCCGCCATCGCTTTATTACCAGCGAACAGTGACGCTGCCCCATCGACCAATGGCTGAATCTGCTCAGTCGCTTTCATTACTTCAGCAAAACCTTGCGCGGTAATCATAATAAAACCAATCATCGCCATCAGTTTGATACCATCATTAAAGACGCCATCAGCATCACGCCACTTCACCACGCCGGTCGCCATGAAGACACCGAAGCCAAACATCGAGCCAAGTAGTAGCGAGTCAGTATATAACTGCACCACAAAAGCCGTAACGATAGCAGCCAGTGCAACCAATGTCTTAAGCTTGCTCTGCGACTGTGCACCAGCAGCAGTTTTGCTTAATGCATCACCTTCTACTACAGCATCATGCGCTTGCTGATCTATCGCAATCTGCTGATATGCGCGTGGCTTACGGTAGCTGATACATACAGCAACCAGCAAACCAATCAGCATACCCAATGCAGGAATCGCCATGGCTTGCACCACAGAAATATTGGCAACATCAATGCCCGCTTCACCCACGTTTTTTAGCATAATCTGATTCAGATAGATATCACCAAAGCCATAAGGAATAAACATATAGGTGGTGACCAGTCCAAACGTAATCAGACAAGCAATTAGGCGTCTATCAATCTGCATGCGATTAAACGCTAACAGTAGTGGCGGTACCAGTAGCGGAATAAAGGCAATATGAATAGGGATTAAGTTTTGACTAAAGCAGCTCATGGTAATGAGACCTGCAAACAGCATGTACTTAATCATGCCACTCGTGCCAGCAGCATCAATACGCTTGATGACCGCACCTGCCAATGACTGCGGCAAGCCCGAATGAGCAATCGCTACCGCAAACGCCCCGAGCAGTGCATACGACAGCGCAATCTCTGCGCCATTACGGATGCCTTCTTGAAAAGCATTGAGCGTATCAGTAATACCAAGCCCTGCTAGCAGTCCACCTGCCAGCGCGCCGATTAATAAACTGAGCACCACGTGCACTCGCGAAAGTGACAGTCCTAGCATGATAATAACTGCTAGCAATACTGCATTGATGGCCATGTGTTGCCCCTTGTTCTTTATACTTTGGTCTTAGTGAGACCTATGAATATTGAAACTAATGAATATCGCCCTGTTGTCTAAAACGTCCCAATATGAGAGCCTGTTTTAGACGCGCGCCAGTTTACCTTATTTTGGGTATAAAGCCTACGCATAGAACCGATCAGACATCATCACGGGTAGCCAAATATCACCTATACATCTAAACTCTCTTCTATAATTTCTAACTATTTTTATCACTCATATACCAGTCACACTATTGACGACACATCGTTATCCACATTAATTGCATTAATAACTGGACGCTCAGATAACTATTTAACAAAGATAAGCAGACGACTTTACCAATCAGCCTTGCAATTTTTTTCGTGAGCACCATTTATCTAAACATGAACCACGAACTTGACTTTACAAGTCTGGGGAACGAGGAAGAACATATGAGTGAACATAATATTGATAAAGACAACATCGACATCGATGTATCATCTGCCCTGAACACTGACACGACGTCTGATGCAAATACTGACACTGACGCTAACATCAGTGCTGACGCGAATAATGAGACAGAAAGCTCATCTACGGATGCGTTAAATGCCTCATCCAACGCTGTCAAAGACAATGAAGATGAAAGCTATCTGCCACTGTTGGCGTTACGTGACGTCGTCGTCTATCCACATATGCAGATTGCATTGTTTGTGGGACGCGCGCCATCGGTGAAAGCGGTTGAGTTGGCACAAGCTGAGTATGGCAACAAAGTACTGGTAGTCGCGCAAAAAGACTCACTGACCGAAGATATTGATCAAGATAACTTGTATCAGTACGGTACGGTGTGCCGCATCGTCAGCACTATGCCACACGATAGCGATGAGAACTGCATTAAAGTATTGATCGAAGGTCAATACCGCGCTCGTGTCGATAACATAGAAGGCCATGATGATTTATTGATGGCGAGATTTGAACGTGCCGACCTCGATGTCAGCATGGATGAGAGCCAACAGAAAAACACCATTCAAGCGTTAACTACGTTATTCGAAAGCTATGCAGATGCGCGACTTCGCAATGCACGTGAGCTGACTCGTGTGGCCAAACGTATCGACGACTTGCTTGAATTGGTTTATTTCATCTCAACTCGTGTGTCGATGGACCTTGATATCAAACAGTCTTTCCTAGAAGAAGACGATATCAAAACGCATATCAATACTTTGACTGAATATTTGGTTAAGCAAAGTGCTGAGCAAAACATCGAGCAGGATATCCAAGATGCTGTCCGTCAGCAAATGGAAGACAATCAGCGCGAATATTTTTTAAATGAGAAGATGAAAGCCATTAAAAACGAGCTGTCAGATATGAATGACGGCGCGTTCGATGGTGAAGATGATGTGGCTGAGCTAGAGCAGCGCTTAGAAGATGCTGACTTGCCAGAAGACGTGCGCAAAAAAGCTGAGCAAGAGTTCAAAAAGCTCAAAATGATGCCACCTGCGTCAAGTGAATCATCAGTGGTACGCAACTATATTGAATGGATTTTGGACACGCCGTGGAATGCGACGACCAAAGTATCTATCAATTTAGATAAAGCCAAAACAGTATTAGACGAAGACCACTATGGTCTACAAGATGTAAAAGACCGCATCTTAGAGTATCTCGCCGTACAATCACGCGTGAAAAAGCTTCGTGGCCCGATTCTATGTCTCGTCGGTCCTCCAGGTGTCGGTAAAACCTCATTGGGTGAATCAATTGCCCGTGCTACTGGCCGTAAGTTTGTGCGTATGGCACTCGGCGGCGTACGTGATGAAGCAGAGATTCGTGGTCATCGCCGTACTTATATCGGTGCAATGCCAGGTAAAATTGTTCAGTCACTTGCAAAAGTAGAAGTCAAAAACCCGCTGTTCCTATTGGATGAAATCGATAAGATGGCGCAAGACTTCCGCGGTGATCCAGCATCAGCGTTGCTTGAAGTATTAGACCCATCACAGAACGATACCTTTAACGACCATTATTTAGATATGGACTTAGATTTGTCGCAAGTGATGTTTATCTGTACTGCCAACAGCATGGATATTCCGCCTGCGCTGCTTGACCGTATGGAAGTTATTCGCTTGCCGGGTTATACCGAAGAAGAAAAAGTTAATATCGCACAGAAATACCTAGTGCCAAAAGCAATTAAGCAAAATGGTCTTAAAGAAGGTGAAATTGAGATTATTGAAGCGGCATTGCACAGCATTGTCCGTAGTTATACTCGTGAAGCAGGTGTGCGTAACCTTGAGCGTGAAGTGAACAAGATCTGCCGTAAAGTGGTTCGCGGTTCGGTTGAAACTCATGGCGCGCGTGCTCCGAAAAAAGCAGAACGTCAGCTAGTGACAGTCGATGACAAGAACATCGATGATTATCTAGGTGTGCATCAGTATGACTACGGTCTGGCTGAAGAAGAGCCTGAGATTGGTCGTATTACTGGTCTTGCTTGGACACAAGTCGGCGGTGAGCTATTGACCATCGAAGCGGTCGGTATGAAAGGTAAAGGCGAGCTTAGCTTTACTGGTTCACTAGGCGATGTGATGAAAGAGTCGATTCGCGCAGCTATGAGTGTGGTTCGTGCTCGAGGTGACAGCTTAGGTATCGACTACGAGACGTTTAAAACAACAGACGTCCATGTCCATATGCCAGAAGGCGCCACGCCAAAAGACGGTCCCTCTGCTGGTGGTGCACTAACGACAGCGCTCGTCTCTGCGTTGACAGGTATCGCTATCCGTCCAGATATTGCGATGACAGGTGAGATTACCTTACGCGGTAAGATCCTACGTATCGGCGGTCTAAAAGAAAAACTACTTGCGGCACATCGCGGCGGTATCAAGCACGTCTTGATCCCAGCGACCAATGAACGTGATCTGGCTGATATTCCTGACAACGTAAAAGAAGGCTTAACCATTCAGCCAGTCGCCACGATTGAGGAAATCTTAAAGGTTGCTTTGGTGAGTATGCCAACACCAATCAAACCTGCCAAAGTGACCGTTGATAAAACTTCTGGCAAAGCACTGCATAATTAATTGAACCTTTATTAAACTCGTCCTATAGATTAATAAGCCGCTCATCACTATGATGGGCGGCTTTTTTATGCCTGTTTATTATTTATCTACTTGCAATTCATAGCCTTCTTAGTAAGTTTCCCACGCATTTAAAGCCATTTAATTTTGAGAATCATTTACCTTAGTTCGTTTTTCAAACCCATACGTTACTTACATTTATTAACTGATTGTTGCGCATTTGATGAATAACTATAGAGTTAGCTTGGCTATACTGACTACGATGTTAACGAATATTGACGCCGATTTTTATAGAACAATAACGAAATATATTCGTGGCTTTAATGAAGATTAAAAATAACAACTCAAACAATTGGAGATAACAATGAATAAGACATTACTTGCAAGTACCCTGTTATGCGGTTCAGCGTTAGCAATGACTGGTTGTCAAACGGTAGAAAGCCAAATGCAAACAGGCAATCCTTTAGCACAGCCAACGCTAAAATCAACCATACAAACAGTAGATGGTGAGAAGAAAGAAGTTGGCCAAGTTTTCTTACGTCCAGTCGATGGCGGCGTCCAAGTTTACGGTAAACTCACTAACTTACAGCCAGGCAGAACTGTCTCATTACATATCCATGAAACGGGTAGCTGTGACGTTATGGGTAAAGCAGCAGGCGGTCACTTCAACCCAGACAACAAGCCACACTCTAATCCAGATGATATGAATGGTCATGCTGGTGACTTGCCAAACTTAACTGCCAACGAAGACGGTGTTGCTACTATTAACTATGTGAACAAGAAAATCGCAGCGACTGAAGCAGGTAAATACAGCGTAAATCGTTTGGCCTTTATCGTACACGCTGGCGTTGATGACTATACCAGTCAACCTTCAGGCAATGCAGGCGATCGTATTGGTTGCGGTATCATCGTAAAAAACTAATACTGTCCAAACCTATGGACTTAGGCTAAGTCTGAAAACATAGAAATGGCTTAAAAGAAATATTATAAGCACAAAAAAACCCTCTTAAATTATAAGAGGGTTTTTTATTGGAAGTAACTATTAGGTTTGTTTAAGCCAATACAAGAAAGACCAATGCAAATTGTACCTGTAGTACATTAAATGAGTCTGACGCTATAAAAGCACTATATTGGATTTAACAATAGTTACTCCTCTACCCATTCACCTTTACGCCAGTAAACACCCCAACGTGTGGCCTTACCGTTTTTCTCAGAGCCGATGTACTGCTCTTTTTTCTTACGCGACCAGCGCAATATGGTTGGGTTACCTTCAGGATCTTCATCTGGCCCTGCAAACAGATACTGAAACTTATCTTCCATTTTATCTTTGATTTCTCGTAGCTCAGCCAGCTTCGGCGGACGTGTCTCACGCACTTTTGGAAACTTAGACGCTGCTAAGAACATCCCAGCTGCCCCTTCACGCAAAATGAAATAATCATCATGCTTGGTCGACTTTAGCTCTGGAAGATGGATTGGATCCATACGCGGCGGCGCTGCTTCGCCTGTTTTTAGCACCTTGCGCGTGTTATCACATTTCTGACAAGCAAAGTACGGGCCAAAGCGTCCTGTCTTAAGCTCCATCTGCCCATCGCACTTGTTACAGTCAATAGTTGGTGCATCTGAGCCAGGAACTTCAAACTTACCTTCCTCTAGGATATAACCATCGCAATCAGGGTTGTTACCGCAAATGTGTAGTTTGAGGCCACCATCTACGATGTAACCATTCATCGCCGTGCCACATTTCGGACAGCGTTTTTTCTCCATCAAATCTTTAACTTCTGCCGCTTCGTCATCACCTTCCGCATCATCTAGATTGGCGAATGCTTCGACTGGCATTAGATTTTTGGTGCCTTTACAGCGCTCTTTTGGCGGTAAGTTATAACCAGTACAACCTAAGAATACACCTGTTGAGCCTGTGCGCAGCTGCATCGGACGATCACAGATATCACAGTGAACATCTGGTACATCGGTCGGATCGTTTGGACGCATGCCGTCTTTTTCTTTGGCACGCTCTAGAGTGGTTTTAAACTCGCCATAGAAATTATCAAGCACATCTTTCCAATCTTGATCACCTTCTGCCACATGATCGAGCTTGTCCTCTAACGCAGCAGTAAAGGTATAATCCATTAAATCTGGAAAGCTAGCTGTCAATCTATCAGTAACGATATCACCCATTTTTTCGGCAAACAGACGCTTATTCTCAAGCTTCACATAGCCGCGATCTTGAATGGTTGAGATAATTGAAGCATACGTCGATGGACGACCGATGCCTTTTTTCTCAAGCTCTTTTACTAGGCTTGCTTCAGTATAGCGAGGCGCAGGCTTAGTAAAGTGCTGACTTGGATCTAGCTTATCTAGGTTTAACTTATCGCCTTTTTTAACATCAGGGAGTAAGGTATCATCAGTTTTGGCTGGTGGCATGACTCTTGTGTAGCCATCAAATACCATGGTACGACCGCGGGCTTTTAGCTCGATATCATCTGCGCCTACAAACAGGTTCACTGATAGATATTTGGCAGGTAACATCTGACACGCCACAAATTGACGCCAGATTAGCTCGTATAGACGTATCGCATCACGCTCAACACCTTTGAGCTGTGTTGATTTCATATTGACATTAGAAGGACGAATCGCTTCATGCGCTTCTTGTGCGCCTTGCTTGTTACCATAGAAATTTGGTTTTTCTGGTACATATTTTGCACCATAGCTGTCTTCGATATGACCACGGACAGCAGCAAGTGCGTCGCCTGATAAGAATGTCGAATCGGTACGCATATAAGTAATATGACCCGCTTCATATAGACGCTGCGCTAAGATCATGGTTTTCTTAACAGAGAATCCTAAGCGCGTGCTAGCAGCCTGCTGCAAGGTCGAAGTAATAAATGGCGCGCTTGGGCGTGATTGCGTTGGTTTTTCTTCACGCTCTTTAACAATAAAATCGCTTGCTTTGAGTATCTCTAAGACTTTATCGGTTTGCTCTTTATTACCAAGCTTTAGGGTTTTGCCACCTTGTTTGGTCGCCTCTAAGCGTATACCGATTTGCTCAGCGTCTGAGGTTTTTTTGGCTTTGCCATTGGCGATGTGCGTGTCCGCATGAATCTGCCAGTACTCTTCTGGAATGAACGCGCGAATCTCATGCTCACGCTCAACGACCAAACGCATAGCGACTGACTGTACACGGCCTGCCGACAGTCCACGGGCAATCTTTTGCCATAATAGTGGCGATACCATAAAGCCAACGACACGGTCCAAGAAGCGACGGGCTTGCTGTGCGTTCACGCGGTCAATGTCTAATTTCGAAGGCTGTTTAAACGCACTTTGGATAGCTGACTTGGTAATCTCGTTAAAGACCACACGTTGATACTTGCTATCAGGGCCACCGATGACTTCTTTTAAATGCCAAGCGATCGCTTCCCCTTCTCTATCCATATCCGTTGCTAGATAGATTTTGTCAGCGTCTTTGGCTAGTGCTTTAAGCTCTTTGATGACTTTGGTTTTGTTTGGTAATACTTCGTAGACTGCTGCCCAATCATGCTCTGGATCTACACCCATGCGGCGCACCAGTGCTTGTTGCGCTTTCTCTTCTTTGGTCAGACTGTCATCTTTTTTAGCGGTCGTTGCTTTCTTTGCGCTTTTGCTCGCACTGACCGGCAAATCACGGACGTGACCGATACTTGAGCGTACGATAAAGTCATCACCAAGGTATTTATTAATCGTTTTTGCCTTGGCTGGTGATTCTACAATCACCAAAGACTTACCCTTTGGGCTGTCCGCAGCTGGTGCTGGACTTTTTTTGGTTGTGGTTTTTGCCATGTTTGACGACACCATAATATAAGTAAATTAAAAGTAAGGTTAAATTCAGCAGCACGGCAATTTATGGAAGCGGATACTCATGGCTTGACCACGGTTCAGCTATTTATAGTAATAATCGCTGCTGATAAAAAAGGTTATAAAACAAATAATAACCATAAAATAAAGATATAGTTATAAAGACGTTACACTGCTAAGCGTTAAACTGTCAACTTTAAATAATTTGAATATGACAAACCGCTTGCATATTGCCCTTTAATGGAGACGAAAAAACGCTTTACTAGGTTTATGCTGGTTTTTGCATCTGTAGCGCCCATTTCTCAAGGTTTTCTTTGAGCACTAATAAGTCTGCTTCGATCCGTTTTTGATGATACGTTGGGTTGGACGCTGGACGTACATAAGCAATATCTTCCCAATAAATAATAATGCTATTGGCCTTGGTCAATAGACCTTTAACAAACGGTTCGATACTTACTGGTAGCTCTAACGGCACTTGATCCAAGCTAAAATCAGTCTTTTTGACTACTGGATTATTGCTGATTTGACTAGAACGAATCGCACTGGGAATAGTAAGCGTCTTATCATCTGTACTGGTATCGACAAAACTGCTGTCTGGTCGCCACTGTCCATCAATCACTTGATAACGAGTATGCGGCAGTTTAGTGTCTTCAAATATCAGGCAGTACTGTCCAAGCATACCGCGGCCATACTCATTGTCACGGCCTTTGATCCAATCAGGGCACGAAACGAGCTTTGGATTGAGCTGTAGACGACGCGCGGTCATACGCAGCTTATCCAAACGCTGATCGATACCGTTCGGTTTGAGCGCCATCATACTCCCTAATACGAATAGTACAATGATAACGCCAATCAATGTTCCCATGATGGTCTGGCCTTTTGACTAAATGAAAAAGATACTAAGAGATATAGCGACAAATATCGCTAATGAACCGTTATTTGTAAATATTACGTGCAGATTGCAGTTAGCACGATAATAAACAACCATATGTAAGGGCTTATAATGAGCACGAACCATTAAAAATCAAGCGTTGTCGTCCAATCACGGTACAGCAAGTGCTTTTAAAGCATATTATAGTTTCGCTAGTTATACTATAAAATCAACTATTTAGCGTATACAAACTTACCGATCGCAGTACGCTATAAAAACCAGATACGAAAAGTGGTCAGCGCAAAAAAGTGCTATGATAAACCATAATTTTAAACGCGCGCAGGTTTATTATGAATTATCTTATTGAGTCAAACTCATCGGGCGCTTATCACGCTCACAAGCTGATGAGTAAAGTCATGAGCAAAACAGGCATGAGCCTATCGCTACTTGGCGCGGTCGTACTGACATTATCAGGCTGTGCCACGACTCAGAGCCTAACCCCGCAGCAATGTCAAAGCAGTAACTGGCAAGAAGTTGGCTATGCTGATGGCTCACAAGGTCGTTCAGGTGCTTACTTCGGTCACTATGCCAATAGCTGCGCCAGTGTTGGCGGAGCTAGTCCTAACCGTATCCAATGGGAACAAGGCCGTCAACAAGGTCTCAAAAACTACTGTACCGAACTTAACGCTTATAAGCTCGGTCGCGAAGGCTATGACTGGCAACCTGTCTGTCCGTTAGAAGGTATTGAGAAGTTAGAAGAAGCCTACTCCCAAGGACGCTACTACTATATTCGTCAGCGCGATCTCGACTACTTACGCTCACCTTACCCATTTGGCTACAGACATGCAGGCTTCGGTTACGGCTATCGTCCGTTTGGCTATGGCTGGTAAAAAAAGAAAACCTCACTAACGACTTAATTTGAGGTTTAAGTAGTTAATGAGGTTGGAGAAAATTTTATTATTTTAATTGTTTTTATTATAGCGGTGCTGGTTGTTTTACTGGTTGGGCTATTGATTTATCTAGCCAGTTTTCTAATATAGAGTCAAAGCTACTAGCACTGACTCACAGTGCTTAAGTTATTCAGTGCTTAAGTTATTCAATATCTAGCTACTAAGCTACTCATTCACAAATGTGATTTTAGTCAATCCAGCATTACTTGCCGCTGCTAAGACTTGAGCAACCGTATCGTACTTGCCTTCTTTATCCGCACGTAACTGTACCGCTGGGTTCTTACCAGTCGCGCCTTGTTGCTGCAAGCGTGTCTCTAACTCTTCCATGCTGATTGGGTCACTATCCCAGAATATCCCCGCGTCTTTATCAATGCTGACTTGAATCGCTTCTGGCGGCGTTTCATTGAGCGCGGCACTAGTCTCTGGCAAATCTAAAGGCACTGTCGGATTCAACACGGTCGCTGTCAATAAAAATATAATCATCAATACCAGCATGATATCGATAAGCGGAATGAGGTTCATCTCATCCATGCTTCGTACGTCATCATCACCCAATTGAAATGCCATAGTTACTCTCAATGCTTTTGGTTATTTTCACACAGCCAAGCCGCTTTTTGACGGTTTGTCGACTTGTCGTTTGAGCCTTTACAGACCTAGCGCTTGCAGCCTTAATGTTTACGGACCTAACGTTTACAGAATCAGAATCAGAATCAGAATCAGTATCTGTAGAATTGATATTGTCTATAGCTGCTTTGGCACAGAATTACTGTAATTACTGGTATGCTGAGTCTCGCTCGTCGTTGAACGACTGCTTGGTGCAGCATGCACTTGAGAGGCGCTAGCAGCATTGCTTGCAGTTACCTTGGTAGTATCCACAAGACCCGTTGATTGCGCCAATAAATCATGCGCTCTGTCGTTGGCTTGATACATTATGCGACGATTGATACGTACTGCAAGGTTGTAAAACACCACGGCTGGAATCGCTACTGCAATACCAAGACCTGTCATAATCAGTGCTTCACCCACTGGCCCTGCAACCTGCCCCAATCCTGCCTGACCACTCATACCGATGTTGTGTAATGCATGGAAAATACCCCATACCGTACCAAACAAGCCAATGAACGGTGCAATCGCTGCCGTCGTACCAAGAATCGGCAGACCGCGCTCACTAGCAAAGCGATAGCGACCGATATGCTTGAGCAAAGTCTGCTCAGTCACCAAACGGCGTGTGGCAGCATCAGAACCAGCCAAGTCAGACTGCCTGGCTTGTAATTGCTGACTCAAATCATCTGCTACATTGGTCGCCAGTTTACGGCTTTGCAATACGCGGACGATACCTGTCACCCAAGAGAGAATAGATAACGCAAGCAACAAAAAGAACAACGTTTTTGTCACCATGTCACTGATCTGCCAGTATTGCATAAAGTCCATGTCAGACTCCTTAATGTGTAATGCCATTACATGATACTGAGGTAAATATCATGTTTAGTTTTATAATGAAAGATTATCAATAAATACGTTGTTATAAAGTATGAGCTATCAAGGAACCGCGTAACTGATCGGTAGGGTCACATCACCCACCACGGGTACGCCATTCTTAGTAAAGGGTTTGAACTTGCCAGATCGCACTTGACGTCTGGCTTCTTTGTCTACTAGCGGATTACCTGATGATTGAGCAACGCGCACGTTATCAATACCGCCTTGCTTGTTGACTCGTAATACCAAGACAATATTGAGCGTATCACCAGAACGGGCCCTACGTGCGGCGCGCTCAGGAAAACTAAATTTTGGCGCAGATGCCCAGTTGGCTGAGCTAGCAGTAAAGCTCACAGGCTCATTACTCTGTGCTAAAGCAGCTGCTGCTTCCGCCTCAGCTCTTGCTTGTGCAGCGGCGGCCTCTGCGGCAGCCTTCGCTTGAGCGGCAGCTTTGGCATCAGCGACTCTTTTGGCTTCTTGCTCTGCCCTAGCTTGCGCCTCTTGCTCAGCTTTTCTGGCTTGACGCTCTGATTCAGCTTGGGCAGCTGCTTGACGTTGTGCTTCAGCTGCTGAATTATCAATCCTTGGTTTCGGTAGCGGCTCTTTTGAGGCTACTTTTTGACTGGTATCAGGACGAGGCTTTTCTGACGCTATCACAGGCGTCACTTTCGGCTCTGTATTTTTTACAACAGGCTCTTTTGGCTTTACGGGTGTCTCTGTTGGTTGTCTAACCGCCTCTTTAGGCTTTGGTTCAGGTTGCGGCGCTGGCTGAACTTGTACCTCAGGCGGTACTTCTTTTTTGGCTGTGACTGTTTGTTTTTCTACTTCAGTTGAGACCGTTTTTGCCGGTAATGACACAAACTTTATCTCAAGCGGTGACATCTCTTTTTTTGGCTCAGGTTTGAGTTCAGGCGTTTTTATTGCCACTAGTGCAATTGCGGCAAGCACATGGAGTCCTAAGACTGCAACAATAGCTAGCAATAACGACTTAAGTGGTGGCGCGTCTAAATCCGTTGAACTCATAACAGCCTAATGTTTATTACTCAGAGTAGAATGGCGTAGATAATAATGCAAACGATAATTATTATCAATAATAATTTATAATATTTTTGCTATTTAATACATCTCTGACACGTGACATTGCTTAGTAGTTTTACCTATCGCATCGCTCATTTCTATGAACATACCTTACTTCTAGATTTCACTACTATGAAACTTATATTTTTATCAAATGATACGTTGCGTTTAATATAACAATTACTGTTAATAAAAACCATTATCATTTATATTGATAATGAGTCTCAACTACTTTAGTATAACGTCTGCCTTGTCTACTCATACTATTTTATAAAAACTATTCGTATAAAAAATTAGTGAGTGGTACTAGGGCGTGTCTTCATTTTAAAAATGGTGATAAAAATGAGATAAATTGTCGTCAAACGAGGAAAATAGTGCAGATAATATCGAGATATTGACCAACTATTTGACGATGTTTGGCAAAATTTAGCTGTTTTTAGCCCATTTAGAGGATACTCGTTTGAATTGAGGACACGCCCTAAGTAGACTATTTATTTTATGCTTTTTATCTCAAGCATCTTTCAGACTTAATATTTTTAGCATCATTCATTTGCAATTATTTTAGACAATTGCTTAAACATTTTTTGATAGACCGAGTTCATTATGCCGACACCTTTATTATCTAGCAGATCTACCGCCTCTTTTTTCAAACGTCCATTATTGACTGCTGCCATGACAGCTTTGTTAGCTACCGTAGTGGCAGGATGTAGCTCGCCTGAATCTAATGACTCTGAGCCAGCAGATGCCAAAACCGAAAACCCAACGGCTGATGAATCACAGAACGTTGCTAATAACGACGCTGTATCTGCTGAGAAAATCATGGTCAATACCGTAAAAGGTGATGTTGAGCTGGCCATGAACCCATCGCCACTTGTCGTCTATGACATGACATTGATGCAAGACTTGGCGGCGCTAGATGTAGCAGTTGATGGTATGCCTGGTGGTCTACTACTAAAGAATCTACACTCAGAGACGCAACCTGATCCAAAATCGGTAGGTACTGTGTTTGAGCCAGATCTTGAAGCGTTAAATGCAATGCAGCCGCAAGCTATTTTGGTCGGTTCACGCATGGCAGAAAAATACGACGAGCTATCAAGTATCGCGCCGACATTGGACATGAGTATTGATACAGCCAATATCTATGAGTCAAGCAAGCAGCGCCTGCATGATCTAGGTGCATTGTTCGGTAAAAGCGATCAAGCCGCTAAGCTACAACAGAACATCGATGGACTCATCACTGAGACCAAGAATCTAACAAAAGAAAATAAAGGCACTGGCCTAGTCGTCATGGTCAATGGCAACAAAATGTCAGCCTATGGTGACAAGTCTCGCTATGGTTTTATCCATACTGTGTTAGGTGTACCAATGGCAGATGACAAAATTGCCGATGCGCCTCATGGTCAGCCCATATCGTTTGAATATATCCAAAAAGCCAATCCTGATTGGTTGTTTGTCATCGACCGTAGTGCTGCAATTGGTGAAGACGGTATTGGTGCCAAGGCCGTATTAGACAATCCATTAGTTGCCCAGAGCAATGCATGGAGCAAGCAGCAAGTGGTTTATCTTAGCCCAGATTCTTACTTAGCATTTGGCGGCTACTACCAGTGGATGCAGGATCTAACGACGATCAAAGATGCTTTTACTAACGCTAAATAACCTCGTTGGTGATAAAAGCGATTGTTGCACAAGTAAGTATTATTACCGTTAACCCTGCTCATTTTTAAGCCAGTAGAGATTATGTCGTTATTTTCACACCGTACTCATGCTAGGCTCAAATCCAGTACTGCTCCATCAGCGTCAAGCTGGCAAAGCGGTACTGGCAATGCGTTACATCGACGTACTGTCATACCACCGTGGTTCATCAATACAGCAAGCCTCATTCTTATGGGGCTTTTGGTGTTATTGAGCTTATCTATTGGGGTGGCTGACTTTTCGTGGTCAGGTATCTTGCAGAGTCTTCTGACTCAGAGTGCCAACTCCGATAGCTCATTGCTATTGGTGAGCCGCATACCGCGTACCATCGCCATTATCTTGACTGGCATTGCAATGGCAGTGGCTGGCATGATTATCCAAGTAGTGCTAAAAAACCGCTTTGTAGAGCCGTCTATGGTTGGTGCAACTCAGAGCGCTGCACTTGGTTTGCTAGTGGTCAGTTTACTGTTCCCTGCCAGTGCGCTCATTGTCAAAATGGGCGTAGCAACCATCGCTGCCGTTTTTGGCATGATGCTATTTATGCTGCTCATTCATCGTATTCCGCCCACTGATTTTTTGATGATTCCATTGATTGGCATTGTTTTCGGTGGCATTATCGAAGCAGTTACTACCTTTATCGCCTATCAAACTGAATCGCTACAGATGCTGAGTGTTTGGCAATTTGGGGATTTTTCGGGCGTATTGGCAGGGCGCTATGAGCTGCTGTGGCTCACGGGTGGACTGTGTGTGCTGGCCTATATTATTGCTGACAAGCTGACCATCGTCGGTTTGGGTGACAATATCGCCTTAAACTTGGGTATCAGTAAGCGTCAAGTCACTTGGATTGGCGTAGGTATGGTAGCCATGATGAGCGCTGTCGTGGTCGTGACTGTGGGCATGATTCCTTTTATTGGGCTGGTCGTGCCAAACATTGTGAGCCGTCTAATGGGAGATAAGTTGCGTCGCAGCTTGCCAGCAGTGGCCCTACTTGGTGCTTCAGCCGTGCTGCTATGCGATATTATCGGGCGCTCTATTCGCTATCCATTTGAAGTGCCGGTCGCCACTATTTTTGGTGTGGTTGGTACGGTGCTGTTTTTATGGCTGTTATTACGTGCACCAGCTGAGCAGTAGCACTATGTTTACTAACTATGTATTAGTTTTCAACACTCACTTACCGTCGTTCATTTTTTGCCTTATTAGATAAGCTTGGCACCATAGGATTTTTGTATGTTCTCATCAACTAAGCTTACTTCCACCAAGACTGATGCTACCAAAACCAGCACAGCAATAGATAACTCATCTTCAGCAGATGGTC
Source organism: Psychrobacter sp. JCM 18900 (assembly GCF_904846625.1). Lineage (GTDB taxonomy): Bacteria > Pseudomonadota > Gammaproteobacteria > Pseudomonadales > Moraxellaceae > Psychrobacter. Next base: position 345,948 of record NZ_CAJHBL010000004.1, on the reverse strand, counting down.
AGTATTCAGCCGCTGCACAAGGTCAGTTGGCAAAGCTTTGGGCATGGATAGCTGCCCATCCAAAATCCATAGCAGCTATTATTCTACTTATCTCGATGACCTTGTTTATGACGCTCAATGTCAATGGCTATTGGGACTTTGCGCTACCATTACGCGGCAAAAAACTGCTGGCACTGATGGTGGTTGGCTATGCGATTGGCGTGTCGACGTTACTGTTTCAGACGTTGACTCACAATCCAATTCTAACGCCCTCCCTACTCGGATTTGATTCACTCTATGTTCTGTTGCAGAGCTTACTGGTTTTCTTTTTAGGTGCGATTAGCTTTACCAGTCTCGATCCTATTGCCAAGTTCACGCTAGAGATTGTTCTGATGTTTGGGGCATCTTTATTATTATTTAAGCTATTGTTTTCTAAAAGCAGTCAGGATTTGACGCGGCTAATATTGGTGGGCGTTATCTTTGGTGTGTTGTTTCGCAGTTTATCAGCACTCATTGCACGGCTGATTAACCCTGATGATTTTGTGGTCGTACAGTCCGCTAGCTACGCGCAGTTCAATACGGTCAACCCTCAGCTACTGGGCATCAGCTTATTTATCTGTGCCATCACTGCGATATTTGTGTGGCGCTGGCGTTACCAATGCGATGTGTTGATGCTCGGACAAGCACAGGCCGTCAACCTTGGTATCAACTATCAACGTCTGGCATTTGGTCTATTAACTGTCATCGCTGTACTGGTTGCCACGGCCACTGCACTGGTCGGTCCTGTAACTTTCTTTGGTCTATTGGTTTGCGCATTGACCAATCGTATCGCGCGACATATGTATCACACTGAGCGGCTGATATTGGTCAGCTTGGTCGCTATGATTTGCTTAGTACTGGGTCAGACTATCTTTGAGCAAGTGCTAGATATGGCAGGCGTATTGTCAGTGGTAATAGAGCTAGCGGGCGGATTGATGTTCTTAGCATTGATATTTATGTCTCAACGTCGTTCAGTATGACCACTTAGCTGACATTGTTTGTTTAGCCGATCCTGTTGATAGAGAAAACCCTAAGACTTTTTTAAATAAGACTGACTATGATTAAACTGAATAATATCTCTCACCATATTGGCAAACAACAAATCTTGCATGACATTACGTTGTCCCTACCAACGGCGCAGGTAATTGCTTTGATTGGGCCTAATGGTGCTGGGAAGTCTACGTTGTTTTCTGTTATGGCTCGTTTGCAGCCGCTGCAATCTGGGCAGGTGAGTTTCGCTGTAGATAATGAGGAACGTGACATTGTCAGCTGTCAGGCGCGGACACTGGCCAAGACGGTCGCTATGCTTGGGCAAGACAACCATGTACAAGGACGCCTACGCGTACATGAGCTACTGATGTTTGGTCGTTACCCTTATCATCAAGGGCAACCGACCGCTGACGATCAACAAAAAGTACAAGAAATCCTCGAACGCTTTGAGCTTGAGCCACTTGCCGAGCGTTTCTTGTCAACGCTATCAGGCGGACAGCGTCAACGCGTGCTGATTGCTATGATTGTCTGCCAGGATACGCCCTATCTATTGCTCGATGAGCCACTAAATAACCTAGACATGTATCATGCTGGTCGACTCATGCGTGAGCTACGCCAGCTGAGCCACAATCAGCAAAAAACCGTGGTGATCGTCCTGCATGATATCAACCAAGCGGCACAGTTTGCCGATACAGTGGTTACGATGAAAGCAGGAAAAGTGACTGCTGTTGGTTGCCCTGCTGATGTTATTACTAAAGAGACGATGAAAGATTTATACAACGTCGATGTCACTGTCCTAAGTCATCAGGGTCGTCCAGTGATTGTTGATACGGTTTAAATAAAGAATTTCGCAAATAATAAAAGAAATTATAGATGCATAGAGCGCTATTAAATAATCGATGGATAAACTACAAAAACCTATCTCTACTAGTTTTAGTGATTAGCCTTTGCCTGTTCATTTATTATGCTCTAAATAAGGAGATATCAAATACCTTTTTTTGGTTAGGAATGACTTTATATACTCTAAGATTAGTGATTATTCCTATGGATTTTACTCAAGACATCTCGTCAGTAGATTACACAAAGAACTATGATGAAAATAATAGTTGGCATAGATGGGTCATGATAGGTGAGACGTTTGCTTTCTTCATTTTTACTGTCTCGATAGCAGACACAATATTTTTGCAATTAAATTTATAACTAGGGCATGCTTTTGATTCAACAGATAACTATCTAAATAAAAACATACCCTAGAAATCTGGCAATATTACCTACCCTTTTGCAACGCCTTCAATCGACTTTGACGCCCTTTCCACCATAGATAAACACCAGTAATAGACAACACTGTCACAGCCAAACCTATCAATGCTAAAAATATTTGATACAGCAAATGGCCAATACCTTGACTGATATGCCCCATATGTAAGGTCGATAGCCATTGATCGGCTTTGCTGCCAAATGATGAACTTTGATAGCCAAAATTTACACGCTCGATGCTACCAGTCCTTGCATTGACAGTAATAGACGAAGCGCCGCCTTTTTTACCGATATCTCTGTTTGTTTTGAAACGCATCTGCCATTGATTGTCTTCTTCGACCCAGCGGATACCCAATAGCTGCTGTACCGACACGCCATTCTGCTGTGCAGCGATTTCTGCCTGTTCGCTTAGATAAGCAATGCTATTGGCTTTATTGACGACATCAATAGCATCGACATTACTAGCCTCGTTACTCAAAGCCTCACCTTTTGCAGCGCCAATCCTCGAACCCCTGTCTGCATTAGCAGTCTGCCCAATTTCTTCACGTGATTTTTCTTGTTTGTCGCCTCTGCCTTCGAGCCCCACAACTGCATGCATCACAGGTTGATAGACCTCTCTTAGGTTAAAACCAACACTCGACCACGCGATGACAAACAAGATCCCCCAAAGCCATAATCCAAAGGCATGGTGTAGATCATAATTCAATTTAAACATATTACTTTTGGTACGAATTTTCCACGCTGGTAACCAGCGTTTCAAAAAGGAGGCACGTTTTTTGGGCGAGGTTTTATTCTGTGCTTTTTTCTTGATTGCTCTAGGAAACGTTAAGTAAAAGCCAATAAAGCAATTAATCGTCCACACGAGCGCGACAATCCCTAGTAGCAATCTTCCAATATCACCCAGTAATAAATCGCGATGTAACCAAAACACTTTCCACATGGTGTTGTGCCATGCCCACTCATCTCTATCACGAGTACCAATGATATCGCCAGTATAAGGGTGGACATAAACCTGTTGAAAAGGTGCTTTTGGTTGGTTTTGGGCGGCTTTTCCTCGTGCTCTATCTACCGAAAATACGGCTGACCTCTCTGCTGCTATCGAGGTTGGCATGCTAGAAAAAGCATATTGTGGGTACGCACTGATGACCTTGTCATGAAGCTCGGCAATAGGCAGATGTGATGCGTTTTGTTTCTCGACCTGAACCAGTTTATGGTTGAAGACATCGTCTAGCTCGTCATGAAATGCCAATAATGTGCCAGTAATACCAGTGATAATTAAAAAAGCTGCCATGGCAAGCCCAGTATAACGATGGAGCCATAGGCAAGCTTGACGAGGATTGAGTGAAATCATTAGTGTTGGTTCTTTGTCATATGTTGTTTTGGTAGGTACTTATCAGTTGGCACGTCATTGCTGTTATAGCCAATGTAAAAACTAGTAGGCAATAAAAAGCCAGCTCCCGTATAAGACAGCTGACTTTATAAGTACGATTAGATTTAAATTCGATAAGCTAGATTAGAACTGATAAGTTAAAGACGTTTTGATATTACGTCCCATTTCAAAATCAGTATAGGCATCATCGATAGAGTTACGTGATGCATGACTTGCATAAGTCTCATCAAAGATATTGTATACACCTAGTGTGGCTTTTAAACCTTCAATTTGAGTTGGCGTATAAGTCATAAAGATATCGTGTACGTCATAGCCTGATTTTTCGTTGTCATCACCAGCAGTATTCGGTGTCACATCGGCGACATAAGTACTGCGCCAGCCAAGCTCAGTAGTGTTGGTTGGAGCGTAACCTAGGTTAACCATATACTTATCGCCAGACTCAGAGCCGCTACCACTGACAGAAGAGATATTGTAACCCGTATCTTCGCCTTTGCTACGCGCACGAGCATAGCTTAGACCCATGTTGAAGTTATCTGCGCGATAGTCGGCTGATAGCTCTACGCCTTTGATTTTGAAATCTTCGTCATTATTAATGACACCTTCACAAGTACCACCAAGTTCGCCTGTACTACAGTTAATACCTGGTCTATCTATATTCTTTCCAGATGCATCATATCTGATGTATTCGATATAATTTTCGATATTGGTTTCAAAGTATTTAGCACTTAACTTTAAAGAGTCATCAGCCATCGTTAGACCGCGCAGCGTTGTAGCAATACCGACTTCTGCATTATCACCTTCTTCTGCTTTTAAGTCGTCATTGACATATGTACCAACACCATCGGTATTATAAATCGTTTGGCTGAGATCTGGACCGTTAAATAACTGCGTATAGCTTGCAAATAGTTGGGTGTGCGGTGCAATCTCATAGCTAGCAGCCAATGCGCCAACGACATTGTCATAAGTCTTGCCAGCCGATACATATTCTGGAGACTCATAACGGTCATAACGGACGCCTGGCGTTAAGCTAAGCTTACCCATTTGCCATTGGTCTTCTAGATACACTGAAGTATTGGTTGCTTCATCTGTACCAGCAACTGGTATAGCTGTACCTCGTTGAACACTGCTATAGTCAGATTCTTTTTTGTAATGCTCAACCCCAGCGATTAACTTATGAACCCCTGGTACACCATTGATGATATTGCTATCGATGATACTGGTGTTTTGTACTTTTGCGCCTGTGGTTTGGACTTCTGCATCAAACTCAAACCCAGGTAAGCCATCAGAGTTACGCAAAATCTGCGTGCTAGTCTGATATACACTGGCGTCTACATTGACCAACTGGTTGGCAGGATTGTATGCGTAGTCAAGCGCATAGGTATCGCGTTTGACTTCCTGCGGGATGATTGGGTTCCAGCCACCAGCAGGAAAATCTGGACGTAATGGGAACTTGCCTTTGTTTTCGGTACGGCTAAAGCTAGCGCCTACATGATGATCACTACCGACATAAGCACCAGCTTTTAATAGGATGTTTTCGCCTTCGCTGTCTTCCGTTTGGATTTTACGGCCTTTACCGTCTTCACCAGCATCCGCATTGCGTTTGCCATAATAAGCCAGTAAATCAACATTTTCTGTTGGTGCACCATATACAGTGGCAGAAGTTAGCAGTTCATCATTGTTGCTAGCATAACCTGTATGCAGCTTAGCACCTACTTTTTGACCTGGCTTAAGTAAATCTGCCGCGTCGACTGTCTCAAAAGCAACCGCGCCGCCGATGGCATCATTGCCTAACGTCACTGAGTTATTGCCCACTGATACTTCTGCTTGTTTTAGCAGATCTGGATCAATAGTGACATCACCCATATGGTAGAACAATGCGCCTTCTTGACGTGCGCCATCAATCGTTACTTTTAGATTGGTATCATCAAGACCACGTACACGAATACGTTGGTTGACTGATGAGGTACCGCCCACGCTTACCCCTGGTACAACGTCTAAAAAGTCGTTCAAGTGGCTGGCTTGTGCAGCTGGGGTGTAGTCATCTATATAGACAGAGTCTTCTTGTACAGCGTCACGTACTGAGCTATTTGCTGTTACAGTGATAGTCTGCAATGTCGTGTTTGGCATATCTGCTGCCGTTGCAGCGCTAGCAGCTTGCGTCCACAATACAGCGGCGACACCGATAGACAATACTGTCAATTGACTAGATAACTTTACTTCGCGCATAACACATTTACTCACTTTGTTTACTGTCAGAAATTAGAATGTTTAGAATTATTTTTAAAGGCTGTCGTCAAACAACCCTTAAAATAGTGCCTACCAGAAGATTAAGTACCTTAAAAATACTTAACTCATCGTGCGAATAACATGATTAATGTTAATGATAATGATTAGCGTTTAAATAATGAGAGGCATAATAACGAAGTATTAACACTTTGGCAATAATTAATGTAATAAATTCTCAATTTTAGCTCTGGACATGCTGAGAGAGCACAAAAGTGTTTCTGTACTAGTCGTAAATATAACATTCAATATGGTTCTGACGATGTATCAAGACTATATGTAGTCAGGCGTAGGAACTTATCACTTATATATCAGTCTGCTATTAACTTAGCTCATCACTTGTTTTTCTTGTACTACTGTACTAGAATACTGAAACAAGATAGTTCCCAGCGAAAAATTGCTTAATAAACGACCTATCTATTTTCTTTGGCTAAGATGACCTATTATGACTACCGATCCTTATCAAAGCTTAGTGAAACATTTGACCAACTGTACTGATAGCGCAGATATCGAAAAGCTGCTCAGTGCCCTGCTGACCGATAAAGAACAGCATGACATTGCCAATCGTATTCGCATTTTTGACTTGCTAGATCGCGGTATCACCCAACGTGATATCTCTGAGCAGCTCGGGGTTGGTATCGCCACTGTCTCTCGCGGTGCCAAGGCCAAGCAAAGCCATGATGTCAGCGCGTTACTGGCCACTCATAGAGACCGCTCTTAGCCTCTGACGACGATACTATCTAGCTTTTTACTGACGAAACTTATACTTATTAATCAACACTTATTAGTCGACACTCATTAATCAACACATATTTGAACCATTTCGGACTTTGTTATGACCTCTAGTACTCGCATACAGACCAAGCCTGCTCCTATCGATATTCCGAGCAAACCACAACGCATCAAACTGACGCAAGATATCGATTTTTTTGCATTATTCAAACGTATTGAAAGCGCGTTTGATACCTGCTATTTGCTCGAATCATTGGGTGAAGACAGCCATATCTCGCGCCATCATGCGATCGGCTTTGACCCTGTGACGACTATCGCAGCATTAGATCGCAACACGCTTGCGATTACCGATAATAAAACTGCTGAGACAAGTTGCTATCAAACCGACAACCCTTATCAATTGCTGCGTGAGATAACACCGCAACATGTCATCGCCCGTGACCAAAGCGGCGGTCTGGTTGGCTATTTGGGTTATGACTGCGTGAACTTTTTTGAGCCAAGTCTCAATGCAAAAGCCAGCGAAGACTTTGAACCATTTAAGTTTGGCGTGTATTTAGATGGATTGACCCTAGATAAGATGACTGGGGAAATCTTCTACTTTTATTACCCAACTGCTCAGCAAGAAAACCGCATCGAGCAAATCAAAGCCCTACTCGATGAGCCAACGCCTAGTTATGAAGCGCCTAAAGTTGAATTTTTAGGTGATGGTATGAGCCAAGAAGAGCATGCTAATGTCGTTATGCAAGTCAAAGAAGATATCATCGCTGGGCGTATCTTTCAGTGTGAGGTTGGGTTTAAATCTAAGTACCGTATTGCCGGTGACAAAATGCCGATTTATGAAAAGCTGCGCGCTGTCAACCCATCACCGCATATGTACTTTATGAAATTTGCCCAGCAGTGCATCATTGGCGCTTCTCCTGAGCTGCTATTCCGCTTGCGTCAGGGTGAAATGGAAACTTATCCGCTCGCAGGAACTGCCAAGCGCGGCGCCGATGTAATAGAGGACCGTAAGCTTGCCCGCGCCTTGCTCAACGATGACAAAGAGATTGCCGAGCATAATATGTTGGTCGATTTGCATCGCAATGATATTGGCCGTGTGGCACGATTTGGTACGGTAAAAGTACGCAGTTTGATGGATATTAAACGCTTCTCTCACGTACAGCATATCTCTTCTGAAATCGTTGGCATCCTGCATCCTAACGAAGATATGTTTAGTGCGCTTGCCAGCAACTTCCCTGCTGGTACGCTATCAGGCGCACCTAAAGTAGAAGCCATTAAGGTGATTAATGAGCTAGAGCCAGATGGTCGCGGTGCTTATGGCGGTGCATTAGGCTCGTTCAATTTTAATGGTGATTGTATCTTCGCCATTCCTATTCGCAGCCTCTTTATCAATGGCGAGTCTGCCTACGCTCAAACTTGCGGCGGTAACGTTTACGACTCCAACCCAGCTGATGAGTACTTAGAGATTCAGCGTAAACTGTCGGCGATGAAAGTCGTATTAGACAGCTTTATGCAATCATAATTGCTACTAGAAATACTGCGTAAATTGACCATATTTTACAAAAGAGTTTATGACCCATGAATGTTTTAATTATCGATAACTACGACTCGTTTACCTTTAATCTCTACCAATATGTGGGTGAGATTTTGCAAACCTTAGACAGTGATAAAGAAGCCAGCGTAATCGTTAAACGCAATAACGAAATAACCTTAGCAGATGTAGAAGCGATGAATCTTGATAGAATTATCATTTCGCCTGGCCCTGGCTCCCCTGACGATCCGGCGTACTTTGGCATCTGTAGCGAGGTCATTGAAACACTAGGCAAAACTGTGCCGCTATTAGGCGTCTGCCTAGGTATGCAAGGCATTGCTCATGTGTTCGGCGGTGACGTGGTACGCGCCAGTGTACCGATGCATGGCAAGGTCTCATCAATTCGCCATGATAATTCAGGTATTTATCAAGGTTTACCACAAGAGCTTGAAATCATGCGCTATCACTCACTGGTGGTAAAAGCCGACACTATCCCAAGTTGTCTCACGATTACTTCCGTGGTCGCCAATGACAGTGGTGCTGAATTGAGCTTTGCTGAGTCAGCATTGACTGGTGATGAAATTATGGGACTGGCGCACAAAGAATACCCAATTCAAGGTGTGCAGTTTCACCCTGAGTCGTTTGCCACTGAGGGCGCTAAGCGATTGCTGAGTAACTTCTTGCTACAGGTATAAACCTATATGTCCGTCTCCATGTCTAGCTCAAGCCTAAATAAACCTAGCTTACTCAGACATACTACATTGCTCTTGAGCTTAATGCTAATGACGTCTGTCAGTTCCGCCGTAGCGCCTGTACAGGCAAACTTTACAATGGGCATGGACATCCAAGGTCAACGTCTCAACCTTTATGAGAGCTGTGCAGAAGGAAGCGTTACTTGCAACAATATGCTGCTAGTCGCTCCCGATTTAGGACGGCTATTGCAGACAACACCAGAACCTAGTAAGTCGCCCTATGCTGTCAAATACTACTCTGCGGAAACCAAGCATAGCTTATGTAAAGATGGCGTGACCCCGTGTCGATTTCAGGGTTATACCTTTGAGGGCGAAGATTTTGATGGGTTTATAGATACCTCGAACCATGAGATATCTATAAGAAGTAAATGGACAGTCGATACCTATAGTGCCACCTACAAAGAAAATGCGACTTATCTGCCATTAGCATCAGAAGCTGCTCTGATTGATCAGATATATAACACGTCTGATAAAGCATTGAATGAAAGCTACAGAGTAACGCGAAATGAAGTCAGACGCCTGTACGGTGAGGATATGGCGGCTGATCTTAAGAAAGAGCAGACTCAGTGGATAAAACAGCGCTCAAAAAACTGCGGGGCTGATACGGATCATTTACCAAGAACCCAAGTGGAAAAAGTGTGCTTTATTCAGCGAAATACTCTCCGAGAGCAAACATTCTTTTTATGGATTGATTAACAGAGACTATAGAAATGAAAAATGGTACGAACACAAATATGATATAAGTTAATGATTCGATATTGTTTAGGTTATTCAGCAAACGCTAGCCATTTTTTAGCAATTTAAATAACTATTGACTGAATTTAGCACACGCCCTAGTAGCCACTTATTATCTTTTAGTGATAGACTCAAAAGAATAAACAAAAGACAGCCTTTAATCAGGTTGTCTTTTCTTATTTCAGCATTGCTTGGAGAGATTGTATCAATAGCAATCTTACAACATCTTGTGTCACTTAGATCGTAAGAAGAAAACAGTATGGCAAACATCGACAACGGAATGACGAACCATTCGCATCAATCATGGCTAGGCACCATCCAAATTATCACGGCTGCTATTTGCTGGGGCACGTTGGGTATATTCTCGACTTATCTAAACCAAATTGGATTTAGTGGCTGGCAGGTAACGATATTACGCATCGTCACGGCAGCCTTTATTATTTTAGCCATGCTACCAAAATTGTGGCCACACCTTATCAAATTACAACCAAAACAGTGGCTGGGACTGGCGATGCAGTCATTGATAGGTGTCCTTGGCATGTCGGTCTGCTATTTTTTTGCGGTCAGTTACGTTGGAGCTGGCCCTGCCGTTGCCTTACTCTATACCGCGCCCGTATTTAGCTTATTATTTTCGAAGTTCTTACTGAGTGAGTCCATTACTCGTAAATCAGTGTTGCTAGCATTGATGGCGGTGTTTGGCGTAGGTTTAACGATGTTAGGTGAACAAGCAAAAGTTAACTGGGGGATTTTACTCGGTCTATCAGCAGGGATGTGCTATTCGTTATATGGCGTATTGGGTAAGCGTGCGATGCATTACGCTCACCCTGCCCCTCTGGTATTTTTCACTTCCATTATCATTAGTGCTGGCGTACTACTGCTCTTGCCTGAGACCTATAACACTTATGAGCAGCTAGTGAGTCTGCCCTTAATGACTTGGGGCTATGTTTTAGGATTGTCATTATTGGGAACCGTCGTGCCATTTGGGCTATATATGAAGGCATTGGAGAAACTGCCTGCCACTCGTGCATCGGTATTCACGATTTTTGAGCCATTAACTGCGATTGCGCTCGCGATGCTGTTACTGCATCAATCTTTGTCTTGGATTCAATATCTGGGCGTGGCACTTATTTTGCTGGCGGCTTTGTTAAATGCTGTATTAAATGGTACTGCTACTCGCGTACCTCGCTGGTTAAAGCAACGACAAAAAATATAGTTTACTGTCTATTATTTGAAATACGTCCTATTTATTGCGATAAAAAAAGCCCCAACCATTGCATCATGATTGGGGCCTTTTTGTTTTATTACTTATGCGAAAACAAACGTTTTTACTGCTCAATACGTTGCAAAAATGCCTGCGTACGAGGATGTTTTGAGTCCTCAAACAGCTGCTTGGCACTGCCTTCTTCAACCACATGACCATCCTCAATCAGTACAACATGATCGGCAACGTCTCGGGCAAAGTTGATTTCGTGAGTCACTACAACCATCGTCCAACCTTCAGAGGCGAGCTGCTTCATCGTCTCAAGCACATCCTGTACCAACTCTGGATCAAGCGCAGAGGTTGGCTCATCAAACAGTAAGAGCGATGGCTCAATAGCCAGCGCACGAGCAATACCGATACGCTGCTGCTGACCACCAGATAGCTGGAACGGATACAGATCCGCTTTGTCCGACAGTCCAACTTTCTCAAGTAGTACCAATGCCTGCTCACGGGCTTGCGCTTTGCTTTGACCTTGTACGACCGTAGGCCCAAGCATGAGATTTTCAATGGCTGTCTTATGTGGAAATAAATTATAAGACTGAAAAACCATACCTGACTTACGCTGTAAGGCTAGCAGCGTTTTTTTGCTTGGCTTAGTCGCAAAGTCGACGCTCAAGCTATCGTCATCAAAAGCAATCACACCTTGATCAGGAATCTCTAGCGCATTTAAGCAACGCAAAAAGGTGGTTTTACCCGATCCTGAAGGTCCTAATATTACGACTACTTTGCCTTTATTAATGGTCAAGTCGATGCCTTTTAGCACCTGATTGCCACCGAAGGCTTTATGAATATTAGTGACTTTGATCATAAAAATTCCTGTTGTGCTAGGGCGTGTCTATTGAGCCATAATTTATTTTACTACGTAGCTCATTTTGCTACATAACGGTCTAGCCGAGTTTCAAGCTTGCCTTGGATAAAGGTCAAGAACAGACAGATACCCCAGTAGATAATCGCCGCTTCCGTATAGACCAGCATAAACTCATAGTTACGAGCTGTGATAATCTGCGCTTGTTTGAATAGCTCAGTGACCAGTACCAATGAAGCAAGTGAGGTATCTTTTACCAGACTGATAAAGGTATTAGACAACGGCGGCACCGATACTCTAAGCGCCTGCGGTAAAATCACATGGCGGAAGGTCTGTAGATACGTCAAGCCAACTGTCGATCCTGCTTCCCACTGCCCTTTTGGTATTGACAAAATCGAAGCACGCACTGTCTCCGATGCATAAGCACCGATGTTCAGTGAGAACGCGATAATCGCTGAGGGAAAGGGATCGAGCTTCACCCCGACACTTGGCAGACCATAAAAAATAATAAACAGCTGAACCAGCATCGGTGTACCGCGAATGGCGGACACATAGACACGAGCGAGCCGATAAATGATTTCATGGAACCAAGTGGCACGCGGAATAATACGAATCAATGCCACTGTCAGTGCAATGGCCATACCAATCGCAAATGAGATCAATGCCAGCGGTATCGAATAATAGATACCGCCTTTGAGCATTGGCCAAAACGACGAGATGACAATCTGCGCTCGATCAGGACTCATAAATGGCAATACTGCCAATAAGTCCGCGAACCATGATGTAGACATTACAGAAGCTGACATGATAGAAACTGACATTATTTTTGTTGACTTATATCAGCACCAAAGAACTGTTCGCTAAGCTTGGTAAGTGTGCCTTCAGCCGCCAATTCAGCCATTGCTTCATCCAGTTTCGCTACAACTTCATCATCACCTTTAATAAGCACTAGGCCTGAACCAGTTTGTTCACTTGCAGGGGCAGTTAGTTTAATCTCAAGATCAGAATCTGGGAACTTTTTGAGATAATCCAATACCGCTAGATTGTCATTCATCGTAAAGTCAGCACGGTCTTGCTTAACCAATTGAATCGCTTGCGCCATACCATCGACAGGAACGATCTCTGCACCATAACGCTCTGCAAGCTCACCATAGTTACTGCTAAGTGATTGCGCCGTACGTAGGCTTTTTAGACCTTCCCACGAGCTATAACGGTTATCATCAGTAGGTGCCAATACAACCGCACCTGACCAGCTATAAGCCATTGCTTTGTCATACTTTGCTTTACGCTCAGGCGTGGTCAAACTAACTTGGTTAGCCACCATATCAAAACGTTTTGAATCCAAACCAGCCAGCATCGCATCCCATTGAGTTTCTTTAAACTCAACGTCTACGCCCAGTTTATCAGCTACTGCACGCGTTACTTCAACATCATAACCCGTTAGTTTGCCGCTCTCATCATGGTATGTGAACGGAGGATAAGTACCCTCTGTACCAACGTTGATAGTGCCGCCGTTGTTAATACGTTGTAGTAAATCAGAACCGCCTGTTGCAGCGCTGTCAGTTGCACTGGTATCGGCTTCGTTGGTAGTAGATTGACCACAAGCGGCAAGGAACATAGTGCTGGCGGCAAGGGCTAAAAGAGTACGACGTTTCATAAGACGTCCTTATAAGAGTGAATGAATAAAGTAAAAACACATAATGTTAATAAGACACACAGCACTAATAAAATATACGGTGCTAATAAATAGGGCAAGCCGACACAGAAGAACAATACGAGCTCCTCTATGATATTCGGCTTTGGTTGCCCGATTTGAGGTTATTCGGGCTATTTTTCAATACTGTTTCTATATTATATTTTAATTTTTAACGATTGTTCAAATATTCTGAAGAGTTTAATTAACGCCAATTGCTATCTTATTAAATAGCAGCTTATGGATATAGTATCTCATTTTGGACAGAAAAAACGTACACAATCAGTGAGCATACGTAAGCTATAGTCAGTTCGATATAATTTCGATATAAGGAAACCGAGTGCAAGTTATACATTAGTATGCTTAGCGAGGATGACGATGTAGCGGATTTATATAGGCTTGACTATATCTGCTACAACTCGCCTGAGAACTGATAGCGATCACCCGCGTGCCACATTTTTACAAAGGTAACGACTTGCCCAGCCGAATAGGTCTGCCGACGCAGCACAAGCGTTGGTGACTGCGGCGCAATTTGCAAAAACTCAGCAATCTCATCAGGGGCTGCCAATGCTCGAATGGTATAGCTACCACTCTCTAGAGGGCTTTTGGCAATTAAGTAATCACTGGTATTGACCACACTAAAATCCTGATCGATAAACTTCGGTACTTTTTTGGCATCGACCCAGCGTTCTTCAAACTGTATGGGCTGACCATCGGCAAAGTGAATGATTTTTACTTCATACAGGACAGCTTCATCACTAGCATCTTTCTGAGCGCTTGTGTTAACAGGCACAGACTCTTTATCAATCACAGCCCCTTCATCAATACCAAACTTACGACGCAATTCATCATCGAGCATATCAGCCGTAATAGCACGCTTACTCATGACCTGTGCCTCATAATCACGATTGGCGGATTTGAGATCCTCTGCGATATTGCGAACTTCTACGAACGTATGGTTAAACTGCTGCTGCGCGACAAACGTACCTGAGCCTTGACGGCGTTCTAGTACCCGCTCCTCGCTCAGTTCTTTGAGTGCACGGTTGACCGTCATTCGTGACACACCAAATTCTTCAGCCAGTGCCATTTCTGTCGAAATTGCGTTGCCTGCCTGCCACTTACCAGAATGAATATTGTCTAGTATGGCGTTTTTTATGCGTTGATACGCCGGAATCGTCTTTGTCATATCCGCCTTTAACCGTCAGTTTTGCTAATAGGAGTGACCACATAATATCACGAGACCACCGTGCAAGCCTTAGTCAAAATGTCTGAGCGTTCAGTATTAACTAGGGGATAGTTCAACTCACTCGATGTTATCTAAATCGGCTGAGTGAATGACAAAAATAATCAGCTCATGAAAAAAATCCTTGCATAGAAAAAGTATCTTTGATAATTTGTATATACAACTTTACGACAGTATCGATAATCTAGCCAATTTAGCAAGCAGTTAAGTGCACTCTTAGACTGATCGTAAACCACTCACTTTAATTGCCCAATCGACTTAAAAGATTTCACAAGGATTTGACCATGACTACTGATAGCAATAGCAACAAACCTACTCGACGCGATGAGAGCCGTAATATCGCTGCGCCTACTGGCTCTACGCTACATTGCAAAAGCTGGCTGACCGAAGCCCCTTATCGGATGCTGCAAAACAACCTGCATCCTGATGTGGCGGAAAACCCAAAAAGCCTAGTCGTCTATGGTGGTATCGGACGCGCAGCCCGTAACTGGGAAAGCTACGATCAAATCCTAGAATCGCTAAAAGAATTAGAAGATGATGAGACATTATTGGTGCAATCGGGCAAACCCGTCGGCGTGTTTCAAACGCATGAAAATGCCCCGCGCGTCTTGATTGCCAATTCAAACCTTGTGCCGCGTTGGGCAACGTGGGAGCACTTCAACGAGTTAGATCGCAAAGACTTAATGATGTATGGCCAAATGACCGCTGGTAGCTGGATTTATATCGGCACGCAAGGCATCGTCCAAGGTACGTATGAGACTTTCGTTGAAGCAGGTCGTCAGCATTATGACGGTAGCTGGGCGGGTCGTTGGATTTTGACCGCTGGTCTTGGCGGTATGGGCGGCGCGCAGCCACTTGCGGCTACTTTTGCAGGGGCAACTTCATTAAACATCGAGTGTCAGCAGTCTAGTATTGATTTCCGTTTGCGCACTGGTTATGTCGATAAGCAAGCGGATGATCTTGACCATGCTTATGAGCTAATCAAACAACATACCGATGCAGGTGAAGCCGTTTCTATCGCCCTCCTTGGCAATGCCGCAGATATCCTACCTGAAATGGTCAAGCGTGCTAATGCTGGTGGCATGAAGCCGGATTTGGTCACCGATCAAACCTCGGCGCATGATTTGATTAATGGCTATCTGCCAAGTGGCTGGACAGTGGAAGCATGGAAAGCAGCACAAGAAGATTCAGAGCAACACGCAGCACTGACCAAAGCAGCCGCTAAATCTTGTGCCGTACACGTACAGGCGATGCTAGATCTACAAGCAATGGATATTCCAACGACCGATTATGGCAACAACATCCGTCAGGTCGCTTTCGATGAAGGCGTCAAAGATGCCTTTAACTTCCCAGGTTTTGTCCCTGCGTATATTCGTCCGCTATTTTGCCAAGGTAAAGGCCCATTCCGCTGGGTAGCGTTATCAGGTGATCCAGAAGATATCTATAAGACTGATCAAAAAATCAAAGAGCTATTCCCTGAAAACCAGCATATCCATCGTTGGTTAGATATGGCAAAAGAGCGTATTCAATTCCAAGGCTTGCCTGCTCGTATCTGCTGGTTGGGGCTTGGTGAGCGTGATAAAGCAGGTTTGGCATTTAATGAAATGGTCAAAAACGGCGAGCTAAAAGGCCCGATCGTTATTGGTCGTGACCACTTAGACACGGGTTCTGTTGCCAGTCCAAACCGCGAAACAGAAAGCATGAAAGATGGCTCAGATGCGGTCTCTGATTGGGCATTATTGAATGGCATGCTCAATGTCGCAGGCGGCGCGACTTGGGTATCACTACATCATGGCGGTGGTGTTGGTATGGGCTACTCGCAGCACTCCGGCATGGTCATTGTCGCGGATGGTACTGACGCCGCAGCCAAAAGATTGTCACGCGTGTTAGTCAATGATTGCGGCTCAGGCGTCATGCGTCATGCAGATGCAGGTTATGAGTTGGCGATTAAAACAGCGAAAGAATATGGTCTAAATCTGCCAATGATCAAATAGTTTGTTCCTTGTCCTTATATGCTGTAGCTGGGTATAAGGACATAATCGGCGTTTTATCAAGGAGGATAATATGATTGAGCAAAATACGACATCTAGCCTGAACGATGAAAGTACAACGACATCATCGAAAAAACTACTATCAACCCCTATTGCATTAATACAGCTGATCGTATTCAGTGCGATCGGTTTGGTGATGTTTTTTGTGCCATTTACCATTGGCGAGAAAAGCACGATTTTGTTCGATCATGGTGCGACCTATCTGGTGACTCAGCAGCATACTTTGTCCGTTACGCTATTGTTTTTACTCATGCTCTATGGCGTGAGTAAACCATTTATAGATGGCTCATGGCGCAAAAATATCACCCACATGATTATGACTGCTTTTAAAATCATGGGTCTGATATTGGCAGTGATGTATGTGGCTGACGTAGCGCCTGCCTTTATGATGGAAAAGGACATGCTGCCGTTTTTGTTTGAAAAACTGGCCTTACCGGTGGGTATGATTGTACCGATTGGGGCATTGATATTGGCATTCTTGGTTGGTTTTGGCTTACTAGAAATGGTTGGTGTGCTCATGCAGCCGGTTATGAAACCTATTTGGAAAACCCCAGGCTCATCAGCGATTGATGCCGTTGCTTCCTTTGTCGGCAGCTACTCCATTGGCTTACTCATTACCAATCGTGTGTACTTGCAAAAGCAATATTCAGCACGTGAAGCCATTATCATTGCGACTGGGTTTTCGACTGTATCAGCCGCGTTTATGGTGATTGTTGCCAAAACGCTTGGTCTGATGGAATTTTGGAATGTGTTCTTTTGGTCTACGCTAGTAATTACCTTTATTGTCACTGCAATTACTGCTCGTATTCCACCTATCAGTCTCTTTGATGATAGCGTTGAACGTCCCGCTTTAGACCATAAAGGTGGTACACGGCTAGCAGCTGCGTTTGACTTGGGATTATCCACTTCGCGCCGTGCCACTGACCTCAAACAAATCTTGTGGTCTAACTTTCGTGATGGCCTGACGATGGCAGCCGCCATTGTGCCATCTATCATCGCGGTTGGCTTAACAGGATTGCTATTAGCAAAATATACGCCAGTTTTCGATGCCTTGGGCCTGCTTCTTTATCCCTTTACATGGCTTGGCGGCCTACCGGAACCGCTAGTCGCTGCCAAAGGCATGTCAGCGGGCTTGGCTGAGATGTTCTTGCCAGCATTACTACTAAGTGAGGCAGATATTCTGACACGCTATGTCGCAGGGGTCATTTCCATTAGCAGTGTGCTGTTCTTTTCAGCCATGATTCCATGCGTGCTTGCGACCGAGATTCCTATCTCTGTTGGCAAAATGGTCATCATTTGGTTCGAGCGCGTGGTATTCAGTATTTTACTGGCTGCGGCATTCGGACATCTGGCTATGTACTTCAATTGGATTGGCTAAAAAATTCAAACCCAATAATAGATATTTCGTTGATTAAAAAACTTTCAACAATTTAATTTTAATAAAGACACTAGGGCGTGTCCTCAATTCAAACGAGTGTCCTCTAAATGGGCTAAAAACAGCTAAATTTTGCCAAACATCGTCAAATAGTTGGTCAATATCTCGATATTATCTGCACTATTTTCCTTGTTTGACGGCAATTTATCTCATTTTTATCACCATTTTTAAAATGAGGACACACCCTAAACAAAAATAATATAACCCACATAGTCGATTCAATTTAAAAGTAGTACAAGGCAACCGAGTGTAGATGTATATGTGATACTTCAAGCGAGGTTAACGCTGTAATACTTTTATAGTGGAATGACTATATGACTTACCACACTAGGATGACCCCTATGAACGACATCAAACAACTAACCCTACATCCTCGCCAGCTTAGCTTTGAGATGCTACGTGATATCTACGAGCAGCCTGTCATATTGACACTACCTGAGAGTGCCTATGAAGCGATAGATGCCTCGCACGAAGATGTACGCACTATCATTGCACGAGACAAAAGCGCTTATGGTATTAATACTGGTTTTGGCCTATTGGCAAAGACGCGTATCAGTGATGATCAGCTTGAGCTACTTCAGCGTAACCTAATCGTTTCTCACTCAGTGGGTACTGGTGAAGCGTTGCCAGACGGCGTGGTGCGACTGATTATGGTGATGAAAGTCGCCAGTCTGGCGCAAGGTGTCTCTGGTGTACGCCGTGAAGTGGTTGATAGTTTACTTGCCTTAATCAACAAACAAATCACACCCAATATCCCAGCCAAAGGTTCAGTTGGTGCCTCTGGTGACTTAGCGCCATTATCACATATGACACTTGCAATGATGGGCGAAGGTGATGTGTTTGTTGACGGTAAAAAAATGCCTGCCGCTGACGCTCTAGCACAGCATGGACTTGAGCCTATTACTCTTGCAGCTAAAGAAGGCCTTGCACTGATCAACGGTACGCAAGTATCAACCGCATTGGCATTACGTGGTTATTTCTTGGCGCGTGATTTGCTTGAGACTGCGACCATTGTCGGCTCACTATCAATTGATGCTGCCAAAGGATCAGACTCACCATTTGATGCGCGTATTCATGAAGTGCGTGGCCATCATGGTCAGATAGAGATCGCCAAAGCACACCGTCAGCTAATCAAAGGTAGTGCTATCCGTGCCTCACATGACGGCGAGCAAGATGATCGAGTACAAGACCCTTACTGCTTACGCTGCCAGCCACAGGTTATGGGTGCTTGCCTTGATATCATCAACCAAGCAGGAAAAACGCTACTCATCGAATCCAATGCCGTAACTGACAACCCACTTATCTTTAATAACGAAGATGGGCCAATTGCTATATCAGGTGGTAACTTCCATGCTGAGCCAGTCGCTTTTGCCGCTGATATTTTAGCCTTGGCAATCGCTGAGATTGGCTCTATGTCTGAGCGCCGTGTCGCTTTGCTAATCGACGCGACGCTATCAGGTGGCTTACCGCCATTCTTGGTTGATAATGCTGGGGTAAACTCAGGGTTTATGATTGCTCATGTGACCGCCGCAGCACTGGCGTCAGAAAACAAATCTATCGCCCATCCTGGTAGCGTCGATAGCATCCCGACTTCTGCCAACCAAGAAGACCATGTGTCTATGGCCACCTATTGCGCACGACGCCTATACGAAATGGCACAAAACACTGCCACCATTATTGGTATTGAACTTCTGGCTGCTGGTCAAGGCATCGACTTCCATCGCGGACTAGATACGTCAGAGCCGCTGACTGTGGCACATCAGAAACTACGTGAAAAAGTGACTTTCTATGACAAAGATCGCTACCTAGCCCCTGATATCGAAGCAGCCAAGCAGTTAGTATTAGACGGTACGCTTGCTGAACATTGGCAGTCACTACGCAGCGATTGGTATGAGTCTAAATAAAGATCAATAAGCGGAGAGCAGCGATGACAATAGCGATAACAGCAGCACCGAATACCACACCCATTAGCCATACACCTGCTGATATGACCCAGTGGACAGGACGTGCAGAGCCATTTGAGACTGCGCGTGCCCGTTATTGGTATCAGCTTGCTCAGCCTTACGAGAAACAACATATTGGGCTGGTTGGCTTTGCCTGTGAGCAAGGCGTCAGACGCAATCAAGGCCGCGTGGGTGCTAGAGCTGCCCCACCATTGATTCGTCGAGCTTTTGCTACGCTGCCAGTCATCGCTGATTTACAACGACGTTTTGATGGTCAATTATCAACCTTATTGGGTGATGCTGGCGACATTCATTGTAATGATAATGATAGCTTTGCCGAGAGCACTCTTGAGCAAGCTCAGATCAAATATGCTGATGCAGTGAGTACAATCGTCAAGCAAGGTGGATTACCCGTCGGGCTTGGCGGTGGTCATGCCATTGCTTATGGTAGCTTTTTGGGATTATGGCAGGCCTTAGAAAATACTAGCGAAACAACTATCAGCACAAACACAGCGCCTACTATTGGGATTATTAATTTTGATGCTCATCTTGATATTCGTCAGTCTGATGTAGCGACTTCTGGGACACCATTTCGCCAAATTGCCGAGCACCTTGATGCACATGGTCAGCCCTTTCATTATTGCTGTATTGGCGTCAGTCGGTTCTCTAACACGGCGGCGCTTTTCGATCGTGCCGAGCAATTGGGCGTACAGGTTATCAGTGATGAAGACTGTCATTATCAGCCTTGGGATACACTTGCTGAGCAAGTTAAAAGCTTTATAGATCAGGTCGATATCGTGTATTTGACCATCGATATGGATTGCTTACCATCTAGTGTCGTTCCAGGTGTGAGCGCACCTGCCGCCTTTGGTATTGAGCTGGGTTTCGTTGAGCGTATGGTCAAAACCATCATGGCATCAGGCAAAGTAAAAATGGCAGACATTGCTGAGATCAATCCTACCTTTGACGTTGATAGTCGTAGCTGCAAAGTTGCTGCTCGCTTACTAGCGACTATTGTAGAGCAGCATTTAATTGTCACCTAAACACATTAGCCTCCCAATAATTAGGAGCATATTATGAATGAATCAAAGAACTCCGTATTGAAAAACCCTACAGAACAGACGCTCGACGAGTCTACTATGACATCATTTGACCACATCATTACTAACGCCAATATCGCCACTTTTTCAGCGCAGCATGGTTTTGGTATTGATATAGGTAGTGATGCAAATGAGCACGCTGATAGCATCCCATACGGACAACTACTACACGCGGCTATCGGTATTAAAAGTGGCAAAGTCGCTTGGGTTGGCACACATGATCAAATCACTGCTCATTTACCTAAATATCAAGATAGCCAAATCACAGACGTGGATGGTAAATGGATAACCCCAGGGCTTATCGACTGTCATACGCATATTGTCTATGGTGGCAACCGTAGTAATGAGTTCGAAGCAAGGTTACAAGGCGCTAGCTACCAAGACATTTCTGCACAAGGCGGTGGTATTGTCGCGACGGTCAGTGCTACTCGCACCGCCAGTATTGAATCACTATTTGCACAAAGCGAAAAACGCTTCGTCGCACTTATGAAAGAAGGCGTCACCAGTATTGAAATCAAATCTGGCTACGGCTTAGACTTGGACACTGAGCGTAAAATGCTCACGGTCGCTCGTCAACTGGGCGAAAAATACGATATCCATGTAAGTACCACGTATCTAGCAGCGCATGCCCTACCTACTGAGTACAAAGACCGTGCGGACGATTATATCGTACAAGTCTGCAAGTGGCTGCCAATTCTGCATGCAGAAGGCTTAGTCGATGCGGTCGATGGTTTCTGTGAAAATATCGCTTTTAGTACTGAGCAAATCAGACGAGTGTTTGAAGTGGCTCGCTCATTGGATCTACCAGTCAAACTACACTCTGAGCAGCTGTCTGATATAGGTGGTAGTGCCTTAGTTGCTGAATATAAAGGACTATCGAGCGACCATCTAGAACACTTATCAGAAGAAGATATCAAAAAAATGGCGGCTAGCAATACGGTTGCCGTGATATTGCCAGGGGCGTTTTATACGCTACGTGACACCAAGTTGCCGCCGATTGACGCACTACGCAAACATCAAGTTCCCATGGCAATTTCAACCGACTGTAATCCTGGCACCTCACCGTTGACGTCACTTTTATTGACGATGAATATGGGCTGTACGCTATTTTACTTAACCACTGAAGAGGTTTTGGCAGGAGTTACTGTTCACGCAGCACAAGCTTTAGGACTACCGAATAAAGGTAAAATAGAAGTGGGCTGTGATGCTGATTTGGCACTATGGGATATCGCCCGTCCTGCTGACTTGCCCTATCAAATGGGACTAAACCCTATCCAAGGTATCATGGTACAAGGTAAATGGCGCGACACAATATAATCAACCTACCTTTGTTTATCTCAATTAAAAAAGCCCCAATCATTCAGTGACTGGGGCTTTGCTATTTGTCCGTATGAACCAACTACTAGGGCGTGTCTTCAATTCACTCGATAGTCATCTAAATGGGCTAAAAATGGCTAAATCTTGCCAAACATCGTCAAACAGCTGGTTAATATCCCGATATTATCTGCGCTATTTTTCTTGTTTGACGGCAATTTATCTCATTTTTATCACCATTTTTGAAATGAAGACACGCCCTAGAGCATGTTTAACCCTTATAAGTAAGACTAGTTCAAAATACCAAAAGCAACCAACGCATCAGCTACACGTTTGAAACCAACCATATTGGCACCAGCCATATAGTCGATATAACCATTGTCAGTTTGACCATACTCTGCTGAAGCGTTCGCAGCACTGTCGTGGATATCTTTCATAATACCTTTTAGACGCTCATCGACTTGCTCAAAGGTTTGATACTGACGGACAGAGTTTTGCGACATTTCAAGCGCAGACACTGCCACGCCGCCAGCATTGGCCGCTTTACCAGGTGCATAATGGACTCGGTGTAAACGGATATAATCAATCGCTTCCGCAGTGAGCGGCATATTCGCGCCTTCAACCACATACTTCACACCATTTTCGACGAACAGTTTGGCATCAGCTTCATTGACTTCGTTTTGAGTAGCGCATGGAATCGCAATATCAGCTTCAAACTGCCACGGTTTCTGTTTGGCAAGCCACTCGCCACCATAAACATCAATATACTCTGCTAAAGGCTTGTTTTGCTGCTTTTGTTTTTTGAGCCAATCAATTTTTTCTTGGTTGAGGCCATTTTCATCATGCAACGTCCCTTGTGAATCAGAGACAGTTATTGCCATACCACCTAGCGCATTCACTTTTTCGGCAGCATGCAATGAGACATTACCCGCCCCTGATATCAGCACCCTTTTGCCTTGAAGCGTATCGTTCTGAGCGATGAGCATGTTTTCTAAGAAGTAGACTGCACCGTATCCCGTCGCCTCTGTACGCATCAAGCTGCCACCAAAGCCCACGCCTTTGCCAGTGATAACCCCTGTTGATTCACGCGTCAAATTCTTATACATCGCAAACATATAGCTAACTTCTCGACCACCGACGCCGATGTCACCAGCAGGCACATCCATGTCTTTGCTCACGTAATGATGTAGCTCACGCATAAAGGCATAGCAAAAACGACGTATCTCGCTGTCTGTTTTACCTTTAGGATCGAAATCTGACCCACCTTTACCGCCGCCAATAGGCAAGCCAGTTAAGGCATTTTTAAAAATCTGCTCGAAACCTAAAAACTTCAACACGGATTGATTGACCGTAGGATGGAATCTGAGACCGCCTTTATAAGGGCCTAGAGCATTGCAAAACTGCACACGCCAACCACGATTGACTTGTACCACGCCTTGATCATCTTCCCAATTGATACGAAAGCCAAATACCCGATCAGGCTCTACCAAACGCTCGAATACCTTTAACGTACTATATTCAGGATGCGCATCGTATAAAGGTTGAATCGTAATTGCCACCTCTTTTACTGCTTGAATGAATTCGGGCTGATGGGCATAACGTGCTTCGACTTTTTGGATGGCTTCACTGATGCTCATGTATTTCTTCCTTAGGATAAAACTGGTGATAGTAATTATTTACATCGACGCTACAACATATTGAGTAAGCGAAAGGACTATAAACGTTGATGTAAAACTGAAATCGCCCCTATACAAGATTATGTATAGAGACTGATAGGATCAAAAAAGCTGACTCAATTTGTATTTTTATAATGTATTTAGAAGTGTCAACATTTATCCCCTCATGACTGTATATCATTTTTGAGACTTATAAGTCTAGTAAATATCTTCATCATAAGAATCTATAAGCGATTTTTGTTAGCTAAATTTCAGCGGCTCCGTTTGATAGCAATGGTGGACATTAATCTATAGTTACAAAGAACATCTCTATTCAAAAAAAATACCAAGGATCTTGCTAGGTCTTCAACCGCTCATCGACTAGACATAATAAAAAACCACCATTTTCCTCGAAAAAATAAAGATAAAGGGTAATGATTTGATGACAAATGGCATAAAAATCCAAAAAATTTACTTTTAATTGGGCAAATGTATATCAATATTATTAGTAAGGAATTATAATACCTTTCTTTAAACAAGGATATTTCTGACTAACTTCATTAGCTCATAAATAAAAAACCAATCACCAGTACAGAGAAAGCGATATGCGTACAGATTCATTTCAGCAGATATTGGAAGACTTAAACAGTTCATCAGCAGATGTTGAAGCATCTGCCCTAATCTCTAACGATGGTCTTATGATTGCTTCAGCTCTACCAACCGGCGTGGATGAAGATCGCGTGGGTGCTATGTCAGCAGCATTATTATCATTGGGTGATCGTGCAGGACGCGAGTTGGCACGCGGTAGTATCGATCGCATTATGATTCAAGGCGAGAAAGGCTATGTCATCATGACCTCATCAGGCGATGAAGCCGTACTTACCATCATGGCAAAACCCAACGCCAAGCTTGGCTTGATATTCCTAGATATTAAACGCGCCTCAGAAGCGTTGGCAAAGCTCATTTGATTGGCGACTGCTTATCGAATTTATTAGCTTTTAATTACTATAAACATAGTTGGTTCAATATAATTTGAATATAAGAAAACCGAGTGAAAGTACTACAAGTAGTAGGCTAAGCAAGGCTGACACCGTATCCGATTTATAAAGGATTGACGATATAACGATCAACGAAGGAGATGACCATGGGTTCTCCAATCCCTGATGCACACAAACCCGATATGCCTGCTGAGCAAATCACGATGACTTATCATGATGGCACGTCACGGACTGTCTATGATACTGGTATAGAGCGCCCCTACCCAGACGGTAAGCTGATTGTCTCGCGTACCAATCTCGACGGTATCATCACTCACGTCAACGACGCCTTTGTCGAAATCAGTGGCTATCATGTAGATGAATTGATTGGCCAACAGCACTATATTTTGCGTCATCCTGATATGCCAAAAGCTGCCTATAAAGACTTATGGAGTACTGCTGAGTCTGGACAAAAATGGCATGGCTATGTCAAAAACTTATGCAAAGACGGCAGTCATTATTGGGTCTATGCCACTGTGGTGCCTAACGTGCGTCGCGGCGAAACCGTCGGCTATACCTCGGTACGACGCAAACCATCACGCAGCAAAATTGAAGCGGCGATGATTCAATATGCCCAAATGAAACAAAATGAGGAAGGCTAGGTCATGACGACACACAATATGTTAATCGCCCCTGATTTTTCTCCTGATCGCTTTGCAGGCTGGCACATGTTCAATACTTTGATTCAAAAACGTGCCAACTTAAACATGCATCTAAATATCCCTGCCTCTCACGCTGAGCAAGAGCAGGTCATTGATGCTGGTGACATTCAAATCATTTATGCTAACCCCTTTGATGCAGCGACTCTCATCCGCGAGCAAGGCTATCGAGCCATTGCCCGACCTATCGGTAAATCTGACGAGATGATCATTGCAGCCGCAGCTAATAGCACTATCAGTCGTTTGGAAGACATTCAAGCAGGGGCTACTGT
Source organism: Psychrobacter sp. JCM 18900 (assembly GCF_904846625.1). Lineage (GTDB taxonomy): Bacteria > Pseudomonadota > Gammaproteobacteria > Pseudomonadales > Moraxellaceae > Psychrobacter. The sequence continues at coordinate 319,792 of NZ_CAJHBL010000004.1, read as the reverse complement.
CGCGATGGCTGACAACCGAGATGTCAAACTGATTGGTTTGCGATTGCTAGAAGCCGTCGATATAGAAGCCTCTGATCTCAACTGGGATGTGACCGAGACCTATCAAGCGGCTGCCCGCAAAGTCATCAAAGGTGAAGCCCAAGTCGCGTTTTTCTTGGCAGAGATATTTCATAGCTTTTCACGCTTGACCAAGACTCAGCTGTCAGTACTTATCGAAAGTGACTTGGCTGATATCAGTCATGTACTCCTTGTTAAAGAAGACTTTCCCGATGCGCAAATCTTCCTAGAGGCCATCCTCAATTTGCATAACGATGCAGATGGTAAAGAAGCATTGTCTGAGCTTGGCATGCCTCAAGGATTTGAGCCAATGAGCGAAGAAGATGCCGAATTTATGATTGATTTGATGCAGACATTATTAGATTAGTCGCTCAATCATTGTATTGATATCAAGCGCTATTTCTCTGGATTACATCATCGCTTGTCGTATGACATCATTACCACTGAAGCAAGCACCGTCGTCATAATAGCGATGACAGGAGGGTATTATTATGTCTGATTCAGACCTGATCAAAGAAAATGAAAGAGTCGCGCACCGAGTATTTCGGTTTTACTCACGTAAAGTATTTTTGGCACCCAATAACCGTCACTTTCATGAGCAGCGTATCAATGCAGCGTTACTGTTGACGGAGAAAGAACCGCTACAGGGTGCAGTGGCAGACTTTTTTTATGGGTGCTGGTTTGATATTCCATACGATGTAAACAACCTATTTACTCGTATAAAAAATCGTTTGTATCCTCATGTCCAGCAAGGCTTTCGCGATTGTATTGATAAAAAAAGATACATCCAGCGCAATAGTATGCTTGCCACTCGCTGGAGTGTGCTGACATCCCCTTCTCTCAATGAGCAAAAGCAACGACTGCGTATCAGCAGCGACGATGCCCGAGAAATCGCTAAAGACATCACCACTGAGCTGATGCAAGCGCGTGAGGACGAAGACTGGGGTACGATTGAGCAAATCGAAAATGAGTTTTTTGCCCATTGTACTGCGCGCAATGATCGTCTCGCATTTTCGCTGGTATGGTTTCGCTTGGGTAGAAGTGTTTGGCAGTTCGATGCACGTTGGGACAACTGCCAACAACATCTCGATCAAACTATAGTCAAATCCATATAAATCCGCTACATCGTCATCCTCGGTAAGCATATTAATGTATAACTTACGCTCGGTTTCCTTGTATCGAAATTATTTGAACTCAACAATATGAAAGCCTAATTTGTCACCTATTAATCACTTTTATCATAATGGTAGTTACTATGTCCTCTTACTTAAATGCTGATAAAACCTATCTTACCCTGACGCCAGCTGGTATTTTTGAGGCGTTTTCACAGAACGAACCAACTGATGAGCAGTTGGCATTACAGGATTTGCTGTCTTATGATCAGACGTTGCTCGCTGCTGACTGGCTTCAGCGCTATTCTGAAAAATGGCTACAGAGCTTTATAGAACAAGGTTGGATTGAAAAGCTGTCGCTACTTTTACCAGCACCTAACTTACCATTGGACCAGTTCTTGCCTTATGTCGTGGCGAGCTTATCTGGTAAACGCCGAGCCGCTATTGGATCTGATGAAGGGTTTTGTTTGGCACGAGTTGGCTATAGTCAAGAAGAAGCGGACATGCTCAGTGTCGCCGCCGCTGATTTTTCAGGCTTTATGCTCCGCCAAAAGCAACGTGGATGGGCAGTAGAGAGTCAGGCAATCTCGTTTTTTCAGCAGGTTGACCTACTCATTCCTGAGACCAGCTTTGTGTTTTTATGGATAGATAATGCAGGCTACGTTCTCATTATCGATGGCGAACCTTTGACCAACAGTCGTGCTTTTGTCGAACTAGTATGGGCCCTTAAAACGTCTGGATTGAGATTTCTTAACTAAGGAGGTTTCTTAACTGATTTAACTCGCTTAGTTGATTCCACTGTATCGACTGATTTGATGCTTAATCTCAATCTTTTACGCGAGCATAAGCAGTGCGCTTAATTCTAGCTAAGCACACTACTTATGCTTATATGAAACTTTTCGTACCATTCTTATCTATATCACTCTTTGATATCGGCTAACTCTATGCAGCAATAACAATACTCTCAGAATTAACAATAACTTGTCAGAATTTAGGTCATACTCTTCTCATACTTAAGTATTTTCTTGCCACAACTTAAGTTGCCACAAATCTCTAATCATTCAAACATCTATACCGCTTCCAATATTTTAACTATCTTTTCCAACGTCGTACCCTACCGAAATCGGCAACCCCTGCCAAAACTTGCATTCTTGCTTATTTTTTAGGACAGTTTATGACTTCGCTGACCACTGTGCGCGTGCGTTATCAAACGATTGAAATTGGCAATACCGACATTCATATTTGTACTTTGCGTGACAATCAACAATTTAGCGACCCTGATGACGAAGCGTTAAATTTGGGCATCTGCTCTGCTTCTTGGCCGATGTTTGGGGTGATATGGCCGTCAAGCTTGGTGCTGGCCAATCATATGCTTGATTACGATATTGCAGGCAAACGTATTTTGGAAGTTGGCTGCGGTATGGCGCTCTCTAGTTTGCTACTGAATCATAGACATGCGGACATCACAGCGACTGACTATCATCCAACGGTTGAGTATTTCCTTGATAGGAATACCACGCTGAATAATAACAAAGAGATTAATTTTGAGCGTTTAGATTGGGCAGAGGATAATAGCCATCTTGGCAAGTTTGATATGATTATCGGCAGTGACTTGCTCTATGAAGACCAACACATTGATATATTAGCTGAGTTCATTGACCGTCATGCTATGCCGACTTGCGAAGTCATCGTGGTCGATCCTGGTCGCGGTCGAAAAAACAAGCTAACCAATAAGATGACTGAATTTGGCTTTAGTAGTAAGCATGTAAAACCTGAAAATACGACTTACCTAGACTTGCCATTTAAAGGGCATATTCTGACGTTTTCGCGAGATAATTAATCTGACGGTTTATCTTTATCGTTTCCAAATTTTGCAATAAGTGCCATGATGACTTCTTGAGAGTTAATTGGATAAGACTCATTACTTATAGATTGAAAATCTTTAGGGGCAAATATTCTTTGAGCAATTTCGGATTTTATTTTATGTTGCTCTTCTTCAGGTAACGAGGCTATATAAGGATTAATAGCCTTTAAGTCTAATGATGTTTGAAGATGAGTGTATTGTTGCTGACGATGCTTAGTAGACTCACGCGCTAAGTAAGCAGCTGGAACAGATAACAAGAACACTAATGCCAATCGTAGAAGCGAATTAGATAGATCAAAGCTTTGATGAATAGATTCCCAGAAAGAATAGCCAGCTATTAGAATAATAATTGCCATACAAAACAATGATCCCCATCTCAACCAATCAGCAGCTATTTTTTCTTGGTCTGCACTATCAGCATATTCAGTAACAATCACTCTGCTTGCTGCGTTACCTAAAAGAGTATCTAACTGAGCATTCTTATCATTAATAGCTTTTAGCTCTTCTTCATATGCTAGTGATATGGCACCAATTTTACTTTTGTATGTCTCTTCTAATGACTCTATTTCTTTCGTTAAAATATCAGCCTTAACTTCACTTTCATCAAGTGATTTTTTTACTTTACGATTTAATTGTTCAAGTTTTTCATTCGTATCTTTTAATTGTTTCTTAAAAGATCTATAGTCTTGCATATCGCTTGAAACATTTGAACGTGCTTTGTCTGTCAAAGGAACTGTCAAAATTGGTGAATTTTCTATCTTTCCACGAAGAAAAACAGCACGTTCTGATAAAGTTTTACTATATTCCCTCGTTCGCTCATCAATATCCTCAACAAGAAAATCAATTGTACTTGCATTCGAACAAACACTTAAAGCAGCTTCTGCAATTTTCTCTGCACTTCCTTTATCCAAAGCAACCTTGTAATTTTCATAAGCCCTTATAAAATAATCAATACGATCTCTAGTAGTTTTTGATACTGGGTTCTCACCGATACTATCTCGAAATTTATTGAATAGCTCTAATATATCTGCTATACCATTCTCAAATTCTAGTAATATATCTTCCATAGCATTCTCATTTTATATACATAAATCGATAATTATATATTAGTTTAAGTATATAAATTTTAATTCGTTTAACTGGGTATGCTAACGCAGCTAAGCAAGCTTCCACTGCTGCCGAGTGATTTTGTACAGCACATGCTCAGCGAGCCGATGATTAGAATTAATCATCGGGTGATAGAAGTTTTCTTGTGTATTGGTCATACCAAGGCGCTCCATAACCAATTGTGAGCGCTTATTAATGACTGCTGTAAATGAAACTACTTCCTCAATCCCTAACTCAACAAAGGCAAAATTCAGAGATGCTCGGGCAGCTTCAGTCGCATACCCTAATCCCCAATAGTCATTATCTAAGCGCCAAGCAATCTCGACAGCAGGAGAAAACGGCATATCGGCATGCGCGTTATTTAACCCAACCATACCGATAAAAGTATCTGTCTCTTTTAGACTGACCGCCCAAAAACCCCACCCATTGTCATCAATCAGCGACTGGCATTTTTTGGCGATAGTATTACTCATGGAAGTAGTCAATAACTTAGGAAAGTATGCCATTACTTCAGGGTTAGCATTCATCTCAGCGAATGGCGCAAAGTCGCTCGCTTGCCATTGTCTGAGATACAGTCGTTCGGTTTCTATCGTATTTATAATTTTATTCTCTCGCATTTCGTTGTTCAGAAGGAATACTGTTCAAAATCAATTAAATTAATCAAGTTAGCTATCAAGCCAACCCAGTTTTCTAGCAAACGCTAGTTGCTCAGGCGTATCAATATCGTAGCTAAGTTGGTCATTATCGACATCACCTACTTGATCAGTGGGCAATTCTCTAATGAGGTAACGAAGCCCTTTATCTCCTATCAATTCTGACTGCCACTGTCTCAGCAGGTTATAGTCAATTGCCAAAGGCAGACCTATGATATCAGATACCGTTTCATCCAGATTTTGATGTTTTTTTAAACGTTGCCAACTGTCATAGCGACTAGCCACTACTGGCTGCTCGCCCGATAGCAAAGCGGTTAAATGTGGCTCATCTAATAACACTTGATCGACTCCCATGATGAGCACTCGATCGATTGAAGTCGTTTCAAGAGCAGCAATTGTCTCAATACCTAGACTTAAACTATCCGCCATACCAGCATCAGCTTGTGAGTTCACTACTATTTGAACCGTTGAATATTGATTTTCCAACGCTGTAATCGCGCTATCAATCAAACGATGCTTATCAGGAATAACGACGACGATGGCTTGCGGATTGGTCGTTATTGCCAATCGAGTCATATAAGTAATTAACGGCTCGCCATTCTTAATAAGCAGCTGCTTGGGTTGACCTAGACGCTGACTGAGGCCACTTGCTAAGATAATGACCGCATGGTTTTGACTCTGCTGTTTAGTACTTTCTGTATATTCAGCACCTTCTGTAAATGCACGCTTACTCATACGCCACTCTGGACAATATTGGCATCCGTATCATTACTCACCGCTGGGATATTTGAAACATTGTTATGTGAACCACTTACTGGAGCGTCTTGACTATGCATGACCGCATTAATCTCTGCCATGATGCCAAGCGCAAGTGCCTCAGGGCCATCTCCACCCAGCTTATAACCAATCGGATAATGCAATTTATGAATGCCAGCTTCTAACATAGTAGGATTGCTAAGGTTTATGCTAATCTCATTAATTAAACGTTCGGTTCGATAGCGCGGCCCTAATTGTCCTAAGTATTTATAATTGTTTGAATGCTCGAGCAGTACAGTTAGGCGCGCGCGATCTTGACTCAAGCTGTGTGACATCAGGGCGACGGCTGCGTTATTACTGAGCTTAAGCAAAGTCTCACTGTCATCTAAAGATAGCGACATCACAACATCCGCTTGAGGAAACCGCATACGCGTCGCATATTGCGCGCGACTGTCTACGACCGTCACATGCCAATCTTGTAGTTTAGCCATGGTCACCAGTGGCATCACATCGTTACCTGCCCCGCAAATCAATAGACGCAATTGTGGTTGCAGGCGTTGCACGAGCCACTCTGTATTTACGTCTTCATTTTTCACCGTCACATATTCGGCATTTTTATCAGACAGCTTATATTGTGCTAACTCTTCTACAGTATTGGCAAGTATGCTTGGAAGAGCTGTTTTCCCTAGTGCAAAAACGCTTCCCAAACTGCAGTATTCATCTAAATTAATCCGCATCCCGATTTGCAAGTTATCACTGTTTTGCGATATAGAATCTTGATACTGATAGTCGTCAGCACGAATTAAAGTCGCTACAGTAATCGGCTGCTGAGTACGTCGAACATTACGGATTGTCTCTAACAATGGTGTTGCTGTCGTTAGTCGTTCAAACAATACATGCACTCGCCCATTACAGCCTAATCCAAAATTTAGCTCATCAAAGTCCGCGTCATCTAAACCGCCATTTAAGCCGCTATCTAAACCTTTATCCGACTCATCATATATATCAGAGTTAGTTCGCTTCACACCTGCTTGCGCTTGGCCATCGTCAGCATATTGAATGTCATCACCCGTCTGATAGACTTGCACATTGGCACCGTTACGAGTAAGCCAAAAGGCACGTTTGATAATATGCGGCTCCAAGCAGCCACCACTAATCATCCCAACTGATCGACCATCCTCACAGATAAGCATCATCGCGCCAGCACGGCGATATGCTGAGCCTTCAGTACGTACGACCGTTGCCAATACAGCATCAATACCTTGTTGCTTAGCTTTGATTGCCAGCTTAAGAATGTCAGCGACCTGATTCATAACGCCTCTTATTTGGTAGTTATTTTCTTGATAATGACGAAATATACTGCTGATTGAGTTATAAAAACCCGCTCATTAAGCGGGTTCCTGTCGTACATATGGCTCAAAAAATTACTCTGGCATCTCGTAAAGCAATTTATCAAGCGTAATCGGAAAATCATAAACGCGTACGCCGACGGCATTATAGACAGCGTTAGCAATCGCGGCGGCAGCACCAGCAATAGCAGTCTCACCAATGCCCTTGATATGCATTGGGTTGGTATAAGGATCATCCTCTTCGACCAATATCACATCTAACTGTGGTACATCGGCATTGACTGGCACATGATATTCAGCGAGATCATGGTTACATAGGCGACCGTCACGTTTATCGTAGATGACCTCTTCCATCAACGCTGAGCCAATACCGAATACCATGCCACCATAGCATTGCGAAGTCGCTGTTTTATGGTTAAGAATACGACCTGCGGCAAATGCGCCTGTCATGCGTTTTACTCGAATCTCACCAGTAACTTTATGCACAGCTACTTCAGCAAAGTTTGCACCAAAAGAAGACTGACGATACTTTTTACCATTTTTACCTGGCTTTATCTGTCCTTTGGCACTGACTTTTTGCTCCTCGTAGCCTGCGATCACGTCAGCAAGCGCATATGATTCTGTATTGTCAAAATCATATTTTTCTGATGCTGTCTGTTCTTCTAATACATTCTCTGAAAATGAGACTCCGGTCGTTTCAGATATCTTATCAATAGTGCTATCAGCAAACGCTTGACCGTTCTCTTTGGCTGCCTCTACTGTAGTCAGATCATGCTTGCCTACTTGCTTAATTTGACCATTATCTAGCTGAATCGTATCAGGGTATAGACCGACTTTTTCTGCTAACATTTCACGCAGCTGCTCACAAGCGAGGTAGACACCACTACCTGCACTTGCTGCACCCCAGCTACCACCTGAACCTGATGCAGGTGGTAAGGCACTATCGCCTAATTTCATCTCGATATGGTCGATAGGTAATCCTAATAAATCTGCTGCTACCTGAGAAAACACTGTATAAGACCCTGTACCGATATCCGTCATATCTGTCTCGATAACTGCTTTGACACCAAGCGCTTTTGACTTATCGATTTGCAGCGTTGCGCGCGCTTCAGAAGACTGTAACTGGTTACCACGTGCGGCCGCAGCCATGCCCGTGCCTATCCACCAGTCACCTTCTAATTGACTGGCAGGCTTTGTGTTGCGCTGACTCCAACCAAACTGCTCAGCACCTTGCTCCATACAGGCAATCAGCTGGCGCGTCGAAAATGGAATGTCTTTACTAGGGTCTTTTTCGGGTTCGTTACGGCGGCGCAGCTCTATAGGATCAAGGTCCAATTGCGCAGCCAATTCATCCATCGCACACTCAACGGCAATCATACCGACCGCTTCACCAGGTGCACGCATAGAGCCTGATAGCACTTGGTTCATATCAACCATTTCGTAATTTACACGGCGGTTTTTACCACTGTATAGATAGTGCGTAGACAAGGCAGTTGGTTCAAAGAACGCTTCGTCTGGCAAATTGCTAGAAATGGTATCGTGAATCAACGTATCGATAACGCCATTTTTATCGCAGCCAATTGCAATGCGCTGACGAGTGTTTGAGCGTCTGACCGTTGCCTCCATCACCTGTGGACGGGTCATAGTAATCAATACTGGTCGACCAAGATCTTTTGACGCAATAGCAGCGGCAATAGATTCAGGCGCAATACCGAGCTTACTACCAAACCCACCACCAACATAGTGTGCAATTAGCTGAACTTGATCTTTGTTTAAGTTTAGCGCATCCATGACTTGCTGCTTACAAGACGCAAGCATTTGATTTGCCGTATAAAGAACGAGCTTATCCCCTTCCCAATGTGCCAATGTCGCATGTGGCTCCATCGCAGAGCTGTTTTGACTTGGCGTATGATAAAAGCGATCTAGTGTTACTTCAGCATTAGCCAATCCTTGCTCAGGATCGCCTTGGACATAATTTTTGTCAGAGCCTTTTTTTTCATCAACTGCATGGGCGTTAGACAACTCTTTAGTAAAATTTAATGCCGCTTGGTCAGTCTCATCTTTATAAGTGACTTTAAGCGCATTTGCCCCTTCTGTTGCTGCTTCAAAGGTTTCAGCGATTACAACAGCGATGGGTTGACCATGATAAAAAATCTCAGTCGCTCCCTGCTTTGGCGCTTTTTTCAATCCGCCTTGCTGAGAATTACGCAAGAAGTGCTTAGGATCTGTCACGACCTTGATAATATTGGGAATGCCATCTAAAGAACTACTATCGATATTCTGGACTTGCCCTTTAGCAATAGTCGCACCGACCAAGACACCGTACGCTTTATTGTCTAAATGGATTTCAGCACTGTAAGGTGCTTGACCACTAACCTTCAGCGAGCCATCAACACGGTTGATTGGCTTACCAACCAGTTTGCTCGCTGTTGTGCTAAATAAAGATTCAACAGGTTCATCCATGGTCATTTTTTTGGTCGGTTCTGACTGAGTGATTGATTCAAATAATGACATGATTATGCTCCCTCGCCCGCTAGTGCGCGCTGAATGACTTGTTTTAGTAGGCGACGCGTCAACGGTATCTTAAAGTCGTTTTGACCATTACCTTTGGCATCATTCAATAACAGATCGGCAGCTTGCACGATAACGTCATTATTGCCATCGGTATCCGTCAACAGTGCCTCAACTTCTTCATTACGCCATGGCTCCGTACCGATACCACCAAATGCCAATCGTACCGTTTTTAGATTACCGTTATCATCAGCGTCTATCACTGCGGCACAGGACACGAGCGCAAACGCATATGAGGCGCGATCTCGCACTTTGTCATAAGTATGCATACCTTTAATAGGCGCAGGTAATACAACATGAGTAATTAACTCGCCTGTCTCTAATACGTTTTCAATATGCGGCGTATCTTTCGGCAAGCGATAAAAGTCCTTCACATTGATAGAACGAGTCGATCCATCCGCTTTAACTGTCTCGATAGTGGCATCCAGCAAGCGCATCGCTACTGCCATGTCAGATGGATGCTGAGCGATACAGGCATCGCTCGTACCTAAAATAGCCAGCGTACGGTTCTCGCCATTGATAGCAGGACAACCTGTGCCCGGTTCACGCTTATTGCAAGCACTATCCGTTTGATAGAAGTAATAACAACGGGTGCGCTGTAAGAAATTACCGCCAGTCGTTGCTTTATTACGCAGCTGGCCAGTCGCTCCTGCCAAAATCGCTCGGGACAATACTGGATAATTTGCAATAACTTCAGGATGCGCTGCTAAATCACTATTGGTCACAAGCGTGCCAATACGCAGACCACCGTCGGCAGTGGTTTCAACTTGCTCTAATTCTAAACGGGTAATATCGACCAATTTAATTGGCGTTTCAATCTCCAATTTCATCAAGTCTAATAAGTTGGTACCACCTGCGATAAATGACGCATCTTTGGTACTGGCAGATATTGCCGCTTGCTCTGGTGCATCAGCACGGCTATATTCAAAGCGTTTCATGAGCGGCCTCCTGTTGTAGCAGTTGCTGTCTTGTTATTCGCTGAGGTCTTACCAAGTTGCGCCTCGCTCGGTGGCGGCGACCAGATACCTGTCACGCTTGAGTTTTGCACTGTATTGTCTGTTGTTTGAGTACTAGCTTCTTGTATTTGACTCTCTGATACCTGACTCTCAAGCACTTGTGAAATGGCTTTGATAATATTTGGATAAGCTGAGCAGCGGCAGATGTTACCACTCATGCGCTCAGCAATTTCTTGTACAAGGAGACCATCAGGATTTTTTAAGTCGGTGCTAACATGGCTTGGCCAGTTTTGCTTCACTTCTTCTATCAATGCGGTCGCTGAGCAAATCTGACCAGGCGTGCAATATCCGCACTGAAAAGCGTCATTGTCTTTAAACGCTTGCTGCAATGCCGATAATGACTCTGGCATTCCGATGCCTTCAATTGTTGTGATGTCATCACCATCATGCATAACGGCGAGCGTCAGACAAGAATTAACCCGTCGTCCATTGATGAGCATTGTACATGCCCCGCATTGACCATGGTCGCAGCCTTTTTTGGGTCCAGTAATTTGTAAATGCTGACGACAGACGTCGAGCAGTGTCGTACGGGCGTCAAGATTTTCAAGCTGATAATCTTGCTTATTGATTGTTAAAGTCAAAGTAGACATGCTGGCTTCTCGCTGGCAGATGAACATAATAAAATGGTGAAATACGCTTCAAAATGACAGCGTCAATAAATTTATTATGACGTATGAAAAAAGTTGTTTTGTTTTTACTTTGTAGGGGTTCCAGTGTAGTTTCTAATCTGCAAGAGTATCGAAATGTTAGCGCTGCTAATAGGTGATATATGATTTATCATCAGTTTTTAACGTTATTTCAAAGGAAATATCGATAAAAAAAGCCCCATAAACGGTCAGTTTATGAGGCTCTTAAATAGACTTTTTACGTATAGTATTTAGTAGATATGTCTATTAAATCCGTTCTTGGATTAGCTAATAACTGGCTAGGCTTTCGTGATAATCGTTTCTTCATCAAAACGTGATTTTGGCAGCTCAGCGTTAAAGTCATCTTTACTACGATAACCAAGTGATACGACTGCCACAGCGGTGTAACCTTTACTACGCAAATCAAACTCTTCATCAAGTGCTTTTAAATCCGCCCCTTCCATCGGCACCGCATCGATACCCAAAGTTGCAGCCCCTAGTAGCAGAGCGCCCATATTAAGATACAATTGCTCTATCAACCAATGTGGCTCGTCCTTTTGCTCATAACGACGAATGTCCAAAAACATTTTACGCGTCTGATGCATTTGCTCTTTAAATTGTGGTTCCGCAAAACGACCATCTGCATTTTCTTTTTCTAGTATGTCATTCAAAAACTCATCATCTGCATAGACACGGCTACAGAATACAATGACGTGCGAGGCACCTTTTACTTTGGCATCGTTGAACTCATACATGCCCTCAGTGCCTTTTGCGATTCGGGCTTTACCAGCTTCATCATCAGCAATGACAAAATGCCAAGGCTGAATGTTGGTACTCGAAGGACTTAGGCGCAAAATATCTTTTAGACTTTGGAAATCTTCTGCTGAGATTTTCTTATTGGTATCAAATTCTTTTGTGCTATAGCGCCAGTTCATCGCTTCAGTGATATTTTTCATCTATGACTCCATTATTGATATTAGTTTTTTATTCTTGCTTAGAATTTTTCTTCTTCGATTATCATTTAACGAAGCCACTTTAAATAAAAAGCTATTTTATGACCATGCCTGCTTGGTTAAGTATTCGTAGGTTTTGTTATGACTGAGTCAGCGTATTGCAAAAACGCCTACTTTCTTATTGGTAATGGTTACAATTACGCTACCGAATTGGCGACGCCGACTGCGCAGACTACATTGTAATCACTTAGTCATTCTCTTAGTATGAACTGACTTGATATATGGTAACTAATTATAGTTGTCTGATAACTAGGTATATCTGCTTGATTCCAACTGATATGCCACTATCTATACATCCCAAACAAAACATACATAATAATACCTGTGAGGAAATATGAGCACATCAGAAAAACCACTCCGAATAGATATCGTCTCAGACGTCGTCTGCCCTTGGTGCGTCATCGGTTATCGCCAATTGGCAGCAGCACTTGAGCAAACCAATACCGCTCACACTATCCACTGGCATCCGTTTGAGCTAAACCCAAATATGCCGAACGAAGGTCAAAACCTACGTGAGCACATCATCGAGAAGTACGGTTCTACCAAGCAAGAGTCAGATGCTAGCCGAGTCAGAATGACTGAAGCTGGACAGGAAGTTGGCTTTAAATTTAATTTCAATGATGACACACGCATGCACAACACCTTTAACTTGCATCAGCTGCTACATTTCGCTGATCAACAAGGCCGCATGCATGAGCTAAAGCAAGCCTTGTTTGCCGCGCATTTCACCAATAACAGAGACATCTCAGATATCAATGTGCTTGCTGATATTGCAGCAGAGACTGGGCTTGATCGTAGTGAATCATTGGCAGTGTTAGAAGGTCAGTTCTTTGCAAAAGAAGTACGAGCCGAAGAGCAGCATTGGCAACAGCAAGGCATCCAAAGTGTACCAGCGATTATCTTTAATGAGCGTCATCTGGTCAGCGGTGCCCAAGGGGTCGAGAACTACATCAGTATTTTAGAGCAATTGGCCAACATGACTGAGTAAACCACCTGACGTTATAAAAATGTCATTCTATAAAAGGATACTTTATGTCTTCTGAACGCTTTCCCTCGATTATTGTGTTCGACGTCAACGAAACATTGCTCGATATCGACACGCTAACGCCTTTATTCACCCGTGTCTTTGGCAAGCAAAGAGTACTGCGAGAATGGTTCGCTCAGCTGGTACTGTACTCGCAGACCATGACGTTATCCGGTCTCTATACGCCTTTTGGCGAGCTCGGCGTTGGTGCATTGCAAATGGTTGCTGATATCAGACAAGTGGCTTTGACAGACGACGATATCAATGAGTTCAAAGAAAGAATGAACGCGTTGCCGGCGCATCCTGATGCAGCGCCAGCACTGACTCGTTTGCGTGATGCAGGGTTTCGACTGGTCACGCTGACCAATTCAGCAAGCAGTGCGTCCCCAACGCCACTAGAAAAAGCAGGTCTCAGTCAATTCTTTGAGCAGCATTTCAGTATTGAGACTGTTGGCAAGTTCAAGCCAGCACCTGATACTTACCAATTGGTGGCTGATACGCTAGCCGTTGATACGTCAGACTTATGTCTTGTTGCCTGTCACCTCTGGGATACTATAGGCGCACAAGCGGCTGGTTGTCGCGGTGCATTTTTGACCCGTCCCTATAATGCGATGCTCAACGCGCCAAATGTACCAGTTCCAGATTTGACCGCATCAGATTTATCGACACTAGCGGATCTAATCATTAGCAAAAAGAGTGCTTGAGACTTTCAATCACTAAGCTATGTGTGGAAATAATATTAAAAAAAGGCTGCTTCAATATTGAAGCAGCCTTTTTATTTTTAACAAAGCATTTCTAAGACAATGACGTCGTTACTGCTGTCATTAACTACTCTGAGAAGTGTACAACCGTACGGATACTTTCGCCTTTGTGCATCAAGTCAAACGCTTCGTTGACGTCTTCTATCGGCATCGTATGAGTGATGAAGTCCTGTAGCGGAATCTCGCCTGCTAGATAGCGTTCGACATAACCTGGTAGTTCTGTGCGACCTTTTACACCGCCAAATGCTGAGCCCTTCCAGACTCGACCAGTCACTAACTGGAATGGACGGGTTGAGATTTCTTGTCCAGCACCAGCCACACCGATGATGACCGACTCACCCCAACCTTTGTGGCAGCACTCTAACGCTGAACGCATGACATCGACATTACCGATACATTCAAACGAATAATCAACACCGCCATCAGTTAGCTCAACGATCACTTCTTGAATTGGTTTGTCATAATCTTTTGGGTTGATACAGTCAGTTGCACCTAGTTTTTTGGCTAACTCAAACTTGCTTTCATTGATATCAATCGCGATGATACGGCTGGCTTTTGCCATAGCAGCACCAATTACTGCTGACAGTCCAATACCGCCCAGTCCAAAGATAGCTACTGTAGCGCCCTCTTCAACTTTTGCAGTATTCATGACCGCGCCCATGCCAGTAGTCACACCGCAACCAAGCAAGCAAACTTCTTGTAATGGCGCTTCTTTATTGACTTTAGCCAAAGAAATCTCTGGTAAAACCGTGTACTCAGAGAAAGTTGAGCAACCCATATAATGATAGATAGGCTCGCCGTCTTTATAAAAACGTGTAGTGCCATCTGGCATCAAGCCTTTGCCTTGAGTCTCGCGCACTGCCGAGCAAAGATTGGTTTTTCCTGAGCGGCACATTTTACAGACGCCGCATTCTGCCGTGTATAACGGAATGACATGGTCGCCGACCTGAACACTGGTCACGCCTTCGCCAACTTGCTCAACGATACCGCCGCCTTCATGACCCAAGATCGCAGGGAATACGCCTTCTGGGTCTTCACCAGATAAGGTAAAAGCATCTGTGTGACAGACACCACTGGCGACGATTTTTACCAATACTTCGCCTTTGCGCGGTAGCATGACGTCCACTTCTTCGATAGATAGTGGCTGCTTTGGACCCCACGCGATGGCGGCTTTTGATTTGATAAATTTATCTGACATAAAATTCTCTCTTTTTAATTGATTGTTATTTATGGGTGATGACATGACAGTTGCGTTATAAGTGCAATCCATTCTAGTAACTTGCTAACACATTTTATGGATTTTGGCGTTCACTATATCCACAGTTAAAACGAATAAAGATAGACTGAGCTTATCTTGCCTGCCCTCTATAGGCAAGCATCGATGACAGTAAAACACTCTCTGTTTACATTGATACCAACCATTATATTTATTTCTGAGCGGATAACAATATGCTATATTTGCAAATATCTTTTACATATTGGTAATAATCATGCGCTGGGAAGGGATTAGTGAGTTTGTCTATGTCGCAGAATATGAGAGTTTTACGCGTGGTGCAAAAGAGCTGGGTATCTCGACGGCACAAGTCAGCCGTCAGATCAGCGCGTTAGAGAAACGTTTAAATATAAAGCTGCTATATCGAACCACACGCAAGGTCTCATTAACCGAAGAAGGACGTGTATTCTATCAGCACTGCCGCAGTGTGCTCGATGGCTTGGATGCGGCTGAGCAAGCCGTAAGCAACTTACAATCAAAGCCTCAAGGCAGGATAAAACTAACAGCGCCCGTTACTTATGGTGAGCAGCAGTTATTACCACTCATCAATGATTTTATGATGCAATATCACGATATCGAAGTGACTGCCTTTTTGAGTAATCAGAAAATTGATTTGATTGAAGGGGGTTATGATTTGGCCATTCGTATTGGCAAATTGCATGACTCGACGATGATGGCAAAGAAACTTAGCCTGCGTACTAATTTTGTCTGCGCTGCGCCCTCTTATCTAAAAAAACACGGCATACCGCACCATTTAAGTGATTTAAGTCAACATAACTGCCTATTGGGTACACGTGACTACTGGCATTTTATAGATACCACTAAAACAAAAGAGAACAGCGATACTTATGGTAAGACGGACAACCAACAAACGAGCGTAGAAAGGAACCTGCGTGTCTCTGGTACGGTGCAATACAATAGCGGCCATAGTCTGGTCGATGCTGCGCTAAAAGGGCTAGGTATCGTACAGCTGCCTGATTACTATGTGCAAAAGTACTTAGCGTCTGGCGAGTTAGTCAGTTTACTCGATGACTATAGAGAACCCGAAGAAAGCATTTGGGCCATCTATCCGCATAACCGTCATTTATCACCAAAGATTAGACTGCTCGTAGATTATTTGGCAGAACATTTGGTTTAACGTTCTGTTAAGACGTATTGCAATCACAGACCTGATTACGCACAATGAATATTCGATGTTGCTCATTATAGTTAGGACTGACCATACTACAGACAACTTAAAGGTGTAATTATGATTAAAATCGTCTCTATCGCTGCGCTGGCAGTGGCCGTTTCCGCTTGTGCCAGTATTGATACGCTGTTGGATAAAACCAATAGCACCGGTACTATGACAGACACCACAACCTCTATCAATGCCGAAAAAGGCTTGGTAACTTTACAGAGCAATCACTCTGTCCAAGATACCGCAGACAAACTGGTCTCAGTTATCGAAAGCAAGGGTATGAAAGTATTTGCACGAGTCGATCATCAGAAAAATGCACAGAGTGCCGACTTATCATTGAGACCAACGCAAGTCGTTATGTTTGGTAATCCTAAAGCAGGTACGCCATTAATGAACTGTGAGCAAACTGTTGCCATTGATTTACCACAAAAAATCTTAATTAGCGAAGATGCTGATAAAAAAGTATGGCTGTCATACAACAACCCTGACTACCTCAAGACACGTCACAATATCAAAGGTTGCGATACCGAGATTGCCAATATCTCAAAAGCACTCAACGCGATCAGTACTGCAGCAACAGCAAAATAATGTGTTTGGTATAGTTGAATAAATATATATTCGAGTAAATAAGTGAACAGGCAATTGAAACATTACTTATTTACTTGAAAATCCCTCATATTAAGAATGACTAGATTGCTCTATCTGGTCATTCAACTCTACTTTTAATTTCTTTGCACACTCGATAATTTTTCTGCGATCAGCAGGAATCGCGCCGTACTCAATCGCGGTTTCTCGCATTTGTACGGTGACATCATAATGCGGATAACTGGCATCACGATGGAATAGACGCTCATCTAATTCAATGAACGCCGCAAACTCATGCAGCTCTTGCAAGCTATCGGCAAGCATATGACACCACTTATGGCCTCTGAATTTTATCTGCACAAAATCTACATATATCGCCATATAACCGCCTCTCTACTTATCCACTAATTCGCTTATCTAACTTGTCGTCAGTTCAAGATACCTTAGCAACTTAATAACACTATCATCAAAAACCTTTATAACAATGCGCGTACATCTTTTTTAAGTTGTTTGAGTCGTTCTTGATACTTGCTATGACTACTATCAAATGTACTCAGTCGTCCATAGCGTAACTGACGGTAGTTTTGTCTAATTTCAATAAGCTTTGCCTGAATAACGATTGGATCATTGCTATCTGTTAGCTGACTCGTAGAATGAGCAGTGTCATCCTGACGGCTATCAATAGCCGATGCCAGACGTTCCAGCCAAGCTAGCTGCCCTTCGTTATCATTGCGGGCTAATAATTTATCATGCTTAGCAACACGTTTTGAAAGCTGAGCAAGAGGCAAGTCTGCTGGGTGCCAGCGCTTACGGCGACGATACCAAATGACAAATACTAAGATAGCCATAACGGAAACCGCACTGGTGGCTAACCAAATGATTTGCTGCATGATTGAGCTGATATTGAACCATTTGAGTAGCGAGTCGGCCTGTTTGTCTTGGTCATAGCCAACTACGTCTTTTTGCCAGTAGTAGCTCGCTTGGTCTGATAGGCGGCGTAGCGTTTGTAGCATCTGATACTGCTGATAGCTGATTTGTGCACTGGCACCATTGCCAAACATAGCTGCCCCTTGCTGCTCGGTCATCGTATTCATGCCTTGCTCTACTCGCTCAGGCGCCACAAAGGCTGTCGGATCCACACGTACCCAGCCTTGGCCCTCAAGCCAAACCTCAGTCCATGCATGCGCATCCATTTGCCGCACTTCCCATACGTTACCATTGCGACTTGGCTCACCGCCTTGATAACCCGCTACTACTCGTGCAGGAATGCCAGCGGCGCGTAGCATAAAGGTAAAGCTTGACGAATAATGCTCACAGAACCCTGCTTTGGTTTCAAATAAAAACTCGTCAATCCGATTGGTATTGAGCCGTGGTGGCGACAACGTATAGCGAAACTCTGTCCGATTGATCCATTGCTCAATAGCAGCGATATAGCGCACAGGGTCTGAACCTGACTGCTCAAATAACTGCTTAGCAAGCGCGCGTGCTTGTGGATTACCTTCATTAGGCAAGGCAAGATTCTCGCGTCTTGATGCCTTTGTCAAAACTGGGTCAATACGCATCGATGCAAACTGCGATACATCATAACGGAGCTGCTGCGTAACAGGCTGATCTTTGGTTAAAGTAAAGTCTGATGTGGTATTGATGTCTGGCTGCTGAGAAAATGGATAATCAAGACCGAATAGCCAGTTTTGCTGAGTAGGTTCTAAGATAACCTTGTAATTGACAGGTGCCGCCCTTGATTCGTCAGGTACAGTAGCAAAGGCATTCTGAATCCATGCAGGTGCTTGCAATCTCGACGACCATTGACCCTTTTGGGAAGCTGGTCGCCATGTGACACCATCGAAATCACTAAATACCAAACCGCGCCAATACAGCTGCTGTTGCGGTGGGCGCTCATCAGCAAACTCTACCCGAAAGGCTAGCTCAGTTGACTGCCCTAAATTGGCAAAATCACCAGGAGACATGCTATTAGACACACCTGTAACGGCTTGCTGACCTGAGAGCTGTACGGACCACAGTGGTGGCAGTCTCGGAAAAAACAAAAATAGCACCAGCAATAATGGTAACGCGCCAACCCCTAACACACCCAATGTCCGCAAGCGTCCATCACCGCTAGCATTGCTATCATCATTAAGCGCAATAAATGCTAGCAATACAATGACTGCGCCAACGATCACTTCTAAAGTAGTCAGTAAACCTTGATCCATCAAAAATAATGCCGCAAGCACGAACAATGATAAATTCAAAACCACATAGGCATCGCGGCGCTTATATAGCTCCCACAGTTTGCTAACTAGGCATAACACTAAAAATGCCACACCCATATCGAGCCCAAATGCCGTACTGTAGGTCAGCCACAGACCTAATAGCCCCAGCAGAAAGCCTAGCATTTGTACACTTTGATAAATACGCTTTAGGTGCGATAGTTTTTTGAATTTAGCTTTGATATGAGGCAATTGAGCGGCGATACTGACGGCGGCAAATCCTATCAGCCATAATGGTAAATGTGCGGCATGCGGTAACACAACGACGACTTGAGCAATTAATATCCAATAATAAGCTGGCAGTGCAAATAACTTACGATACCATTTAGCGTCATTTCGCTCAGGTCGAATTGAGACTTTTTGACCTAAAGCCAACTGCTCAAAGCTTGCCGTTTTTGTAGCATCGACCGCAGAATACTCTGTGGACAGTGTATCAACATCAGCAGAAGATAAGCGTTTAGAATTAGTCATGGTGCTTTCGCAAGCCTTAGCAAGCATGCTTGCGCAAAGGTTTCCCCGTTACCCATTTCCGCAGTAGCAGGAGTATCACTAGGTAAACGCATTTGAAACGGTACGCCTAGCTGACCCAGCGTCAATGCACCATAAGCCAATTGTGCAAGTTTTTGCTCGTGATGTGCAGCTGGCATATCTGCATAATCAAGCGTTTGCTCATGACCGACCGGATCAGCGAAGTGCTTGGTCAGCATGCCTTGTCCCCGCGCCACATGCCCCCAAGAGACTCGGGCCAATGACTCACCCTCGACATAATTATCTAATCGCTCAAAGTCGTCCTGACCCTGTCTATACTGCCCACCTGTTGGTAAATCCTCTAAGCTTGCGATTGCATATTTTGCTTGCCAGTCAAAAACTTCAGGTTTTGGATATACCCAAGCCGTACGCGCAAAGTATACGTAAGACCATGCACGCATGATACCTAGAGGATAAACTGTTTTTATTTTTAACCGTGGCAGTTCAAGCTGACCACGGTTGTAAGTCTGGACAGGCAGTCGAATGACTTGCTCGCCTTGTAATCGCGTGATGAGCACTGAACTTGGCGCGTTTGTGACATTTTTGGTTTTCTTATTGGCTAACTGCTCAAATTCAAATAGCAACTGACGCCGTGGTTGGCGACTATCACTATTCAACTGCAGCGTAATCCAGACAGGCAAGCCAGCTTCTGTCATAGTGACTTCTAGCAGACGCACTTGCAGACCAGATATATGAGCAAAAGTAACATGAAAACTAATTAGCCAAATACTAACCAGATAAAAGCACAAACCAAGCACCAAATTGTTGCCATAATTGATACCCGCGATAAAGGTAATCCCTAACAATACGGCGAATAGCATTCCTTCACGACTAAAGAAAATATAGACATTACGCAAATTAAGCGTAGCACTATCACTCTTAGGTGCGCGCGCGGCAAACCAGCGGCTCAGAGCTGATTTTATTGGTGCGGTTAAGGCCTTTGGCAATAAGCTCATGACTACCCTATTATTACCATCTAAATAACAATGCTGTCAGTATTTGTATTTATATCTAACTGACAAACAAACTCACGAATAGAACGATATAGTTGATTCAGGACAATTTGAATACAAGAAAAGCGGGTGAAAATACCGTAAATAGTGAACTGAGTGACTTTGATATTTTTTCTAAGTTATATAGATTTGACTATGTGTAGAATTATGGTTCAGCGATGCAGTTAATCAATAGGGTCAAACAGTCTGCCAGCTGCTAAGCAACGACTGACACTTCTGCTAGGATACGTTGGGCGATGGTTTTTGTTGCCTGCCCACCAGTCACATGCGCGGGTACGAAACGCTGACCGAGGCGATGATCAGTAACCGCAGCAAACACTGCTTGTATATCTTCAGGGGTCACTTCCATATATCCCGATACATAAGCATGCGCTTGGGCAGCACGTTGTAGTGATAACATGCCGCGAGGTGATAAACCATGATACTCTTGGCTTGCACGAGTTTTTGCAACCAGTCTTTGCAAGTAATCCAGTACTGTATCTGCTACATAAACTTGCCTGACACCCTGCTGAGCCAATAGTACAGCTTCAGTATCAAGTACCGTATCCAAATCCTTGAGTAGCTCGCGACGGTCTTTACCTTTTAGCAGCTCACGCTCTGCGGCAGGCGATGGATAACCCAATGATAAGCATAATAAAAATCTGTCTAACTGCGACTCTGGGAGCGGATAGACACCTGCTTGTTGCAATGGATTTTGAGTGGCAATGACAAAGAACGGTTGCGGCAAAGGATAAGTCTGACCATCTTGCGTGACTTGTCGCTCCTCCATTGCTTCAAGTAGCGCACTCTGCGTTTTGGGACTGGAACGGTTGATTTCATCGGCAAGTAATAACTGAGTAAATATGGGGCCCGGACGAAACTCAAACTGCTGTTTACTTTGGTCGTAGATGCTCATACCTAAAATATCAGCAGGCAACATATCATTGGTAAATTGCACTCGGCTAAAGCTCAAACCTAACAACTGTGCCAAGCCCTGAGCCAAAGTCGTCTTACCCATACCAGGCAAGTCCTGCAATAACAAATGACCGCCTGCCAAGATACAACTGAATGCTAGCCTAACTGCTTGCGGCTTGTCCAATACAATCTGATTTAATTGCGCTAACAGCTGTGCAATTTGCTGCTGGTTGCGTTGAAAATCAGCCGTACTAGGTATGGGCTGGCTGAGCGGATCCGCTGTTTTATGAGAGGTGAATAATGATATATCGTTAGCTGCATGGGTCATAGTAGGTTATTGGCTCATTTTTTAGGTCATAACGATGATAAGTCAGTTCACATCATCTGTAACGGTTGGTGCAGGGGCACGGAGCGTAGATAAATAAGCAATAATATCAGCACGCTCTTTCGCATCTGGCATCGGGTCAGACAGCATTTTGGAGTCTGGCATGGCTTTTTGGGCATCTGCAATATATGGATCGAGTGTCTCTGCATCCCATACCCAACCTGAATCTTCTAGCCCTTTACTGTAGGTATAGTCTTTTAACTCGGCAGCCGGCGCACCATATATATTCATTAATTGTGGGCCTTTTTTATTCAGACCTGCATTACGTTGATGGCATTGACCGCAAGCATCTTTATAAATTATCGAGCCGTTGTCCGCATCGCCGTCAGTATATAAGGGCAGAGTCACAGGAGCACGGTGGTCAGGTGGTGTTTTCTCACAAGCTGTGAGCAACAGAACAGCAGCCAAAAGGCTGCTCAGTTGATATCTACTGATAAGGGACATTTTTAGCAATCTTTGGTTGAGGAATATTATCGCCATGACATAAACGATATGATGTACTGGCCTTTTAACTCGCTACCTTTATTGTGCTACTAGGCTCTTCTAAATAATACCCTTGCAAATAGCGCGCACCCACACTCCAAGCAACTGACATCGTTGCTGCATCTTCGATATAAGGCATGAGCACGTCGACTTTAATATCATTAGTACGCGTGATAAGAGACTTGACCGTCTCTAAATTCTCTGCTGAACCAATGTCTTGAATATAACTGCGTGCCAAGCGTACCATATCAGGTTGGACAAAATTGGCAATTTCAATAGATTTGGCAGACGAGCCAAAGTTATTAACACCGATTTGACAATTGACATCGTTGAGCGCGGAAAATTGGGATTTGGCGACGGTTAAATGATCAGAGATATCTATTTCATTGAACTGTAGTGTTAATACACCAGCTGTACCGCCCACTGCCTTTATCAACTGACTGGCGACAATCGGCAATTTTTTATCAACCAGTGAAGCATTGGTTAATTGTACTAATAATTTAGCTTCAGGATTAACTTTGCGGACATCATTAATTTTCTTACAAGCATTGATAAGCACCCATCGGTCAATCTTCTCTAACAGTTGATGCTTTTTAGCCACTGCCATAAATTGATCAGGGGTTAATACCGTATTGTCAGCATCTGATAAAGGTAACCGTAGATACACTTCAAAGAAGTCGCTACGATCGTTGTTGATGTCGTATATTGGCTGAAATGATAGCTCAAAGCGGTTATTAGTAATAGCATCCACTAATGACTCAGCAAGTGCATGATCGTCACTATTGGCATGTTCGCTTGGGTCATATATACGGTAAGACCCGCCACTATTAGAAGTCTCTACCATGATTTGGCTGATAGCATCCATGGCACGTTCTAATATAATGACAGGCTCTACAGGATTTTTTTCAATTTTGACAACAGCAATACTGACTGTTGTACTCGTTGTACGTTTATCAACTTCAATAAACATATCCTTCATAGACGAACCGATATGCGCAGCAAGTCCTTCAAGATCACTCGTCGTCTTGTTTTTCACCAATATCGTAAAAGCGGTATCGCTGAAACGGCTCACATGCCCATCAGGTACTAGCTCAGTCAACGTGTGGGCAACTTGTTTGACCGTTGCATCTATTCCTTGTAGACCCAAACTACTTCTTATTTTGCCTACATTATCAACCTGCACATATAGCAGGGCTGCGGTTATTAGTCCTTGAGACGCCTGCTGATGTATTGCTATCATCTGATCTTCAAAACCGCGACGATTATCTAGGCCAGTTAAATTATCTTTACGTTCAGCTTCAGCTAAACGCTTGGCAACCTCTGCACTATTGTTACTATTCTGCTGAATAATAATCTGAATGACTGGCTCGCCCTCTAACGTGGCTGATGCTAGTTGTAGCTTTGCTTCAAAAGTACTGCCATCTGTCCGCACGCTTTCAAAATTAAACTCAACGTCTTGGCGACTACCTTTGTCAAACTGACGTAAAAACTGTTTAAACCCTTGAACATTATCTCTACCTGAAATCAGGTCAATAATAGGCACGCCTACCACTTCATTCATCGATTTAAAGCCGAATAGCTGAAGATAGGGCTCATTAGCAAATATATGGATACCCTCGTCTATATAAGCGACCGCGCTCTTAGAGTTCTTAATCAATACATTGGCACGTTGTTCTGCTTCAGAAAGCACTTGACGCAAGGTTTTTAGCTCACGGCGACTGCGCAAACTACTATGCTGCAAACAAATGGCCATTACTACTGGCATCTCTTGATTCATTTCAAGCGCTTTGACCATCGTGCCACTAATCACAGTCGGTAGCTCATACTCATTGTAGGCAGTCGACGCTACCTCTTCATTCGTTAAACAGATCATTGGCAGATCGATATTTTGCTCTTGTACGATGCTCACCACATCTGTAAAGCTCATATTATAAGCTTTGCCAAATACCAGCACATCCCACGGTTGGCGCAGAAGTTTTAATAGCTCTTCTTTATCGTCCATAAACCCCAAATTTACACTATCATAATAAGGACTCAATAACTGAACAAGACGTTCAGCATAGAGCTGATCGTCATTGATCACCAATAAATTTAAAAGAGATTGAGAGCGCATAAGGAGCCTTTTAGTCGTACGTATTGTTATCTATTATTTTGTTGCTTTACATCTTTCTCTAAAACTAACCTAGCACATAAAATATGCTAGCGTTAATATTCTATGAATCCTATCAGTATAGACTGAGTTTTCACTATGATAATTATTTTATAGTTAGAGATATCATAAAAGTCAGAGTAACAATATTTATCATTATAGACAATAATTAGACCAACTGCAGATTAACTTATACCCTTTGTCGCCTACTATATTACTGACGAAAATCTGTATAAACTCTCCGTTATGGCCTAAAACCCCTGTTATGTACGGATGTATCCCTAAGCGTTATAACTGAGCAACCTCATATTGACTAAACTTATCAGTCATCATCAGCCTGCGTCCTAATCGTAGGGAGGTTTGTTTATTGCCAATACGCATGACGACTCTATCATCAGCTTGAAAGTACGAAGGTGGTACGATTAGTGTGCCAGTCGTCTGCAGCTGTTCATCCTTACCAAGAATAAATGCTGGTACAAAATGTCGACTTCGTTTTTGATTACCTTCCAAACGTAGTCCACATGCCACAATTTTATGCCCAAGTACTTGCCATTCTACTTCTGGATTTTTGGTATCTAGATTGAGCCAACGCACGACCCCTATTAACCAATTAGGCTGTTCTGTATTTTCAGATCCATAGACCAGAATCAGACTCATGATATGTAAAGGCTGAAGTGCTGTCATAGAAAAGTCAGGGTCAGTTTTTTCTATACTAAGTATTTCTTGATTGAAAATATCTTTATTGACACCATTCTTATTGAACTCATCATTTTTTGGTAAAAAATGCAGTGTGCGATATGCTGAAGAACTGTCATAGTCGTCAAATGTTTCAATATTTATGATACTTCTGTAACTACTTTCATTATCAAATGTGTCATATGAAGGCCTGTATTCTTCTCGTAGATATTTAATATCAATTAGATTAGCGAAAGTTTTTAAATGACCTACATGGTAGTGTATATCATTAAAATTGGTGATTAACTTTGCCTGCTGCTTGCTAGTATATTTGGTTGGCAAAGTAAGTGGCGGCTGCAAATAGCGGTAGCTGATGGTCATCGAAATAGCATTAAGCAAACTATATTCTGCTGTGCTACCTTCCTCGATAAAGTCTTTTTTACGTGACTCAAAATACTCAACTATCGGTGTCAGTTCTATAAATAGACAGTCATGACGATCTTCATAGGGGTTGATATGAGAGTTGACTGTTAGATAGCTTGGTGGATTACTACTATGAAGATCAACAAAAACCTTTGTCTCGGTGGTAGGCTCCATTGTCGCGCCCATTTGTTTAGCCCAGTCAGGCAATAGACGCTGTACGAGTAAGATATTCGGGCGCCTCATAGCACGCAAATTTAACAAGTGATGCAAACAGATTTGGCAATATAGCTGATGGATACTGTTTGTTTGGTTCGTGACAGTATGTAGACTTAAATCCATATCAGCTACTTTTTTCTGATGAGCCAGATAATATAACTGATTGACTTTAGACCACAGGTAATCTGATGGCTTTCGATAGCACAGTGTTTCTTCTGCTAATAGTTTTTGGTATTTTAATAGTGATTGATAAATCGCAATAGCAAGCGTGCTATCAGGTTTAGTCTCAGCACCAAAAAAACGCTGCCAACCTTTACCAGAAGATTGGTTTAAGGAGGCTTCTGACAACTGCGTCTCACGACGTATGACTTTGTCGTAAACCATAATAATTAAATAATGCAGCGATTGCATTTGAGCGATATAAGACATCTGATCCTGACTAAGCGCACCTGTCTCATAGATATAGTGCTGCCTAAAAGCTGCAATCAGCCGGTCTGAAGCATCAATGACTGTTGCCATTAATTTGAGACGCTGTTGTTCATCCATATTGGATTCACGTAATACTGTCAGTAGACTCTCTAAATGCTCTGTTTGCTGCTCCTGGGTAAGCGTAGGTAGCGTTGCCAACATCTTTAACAAGTAACGCTCTTGACCATTTACTGAGCGATTAGATAGCGGAGGTAGTGGCTCTGTAGAATCTAAATGCTCTTGAAACATTGATAAAGTTATCATCAGTATGTTTACTCTCTATTAGTCACTCTGAGGCAATCAGTAATATGCAGCAGTACAAATACATGTATGGCATAAAAAATGTTTGTTAAGCTCGACTATAGAAAAGTGATGATATCTATTTATTGTGAGCCTAAATCTAGCAGTACGCTCTGACAATACCTATATACTGGCAAAGTTTTGTATTTAACGTTATATACTTTTTAGGTAGATTACATACTGACAGTTTATATTCTGTTCCAATCATATATCTATTTATACTTATAAAAAAGCATAAATCCTAGATTTTAGTTTCTAAAGATACTATCCGCTTCTTTTTTTAAGAGCCACTCTTTGTTTACTAATTCTCCTAAATTGATATAGTGCCCTACATTAGCCATTGCTGTAAATATCAATCGGCACTTTAAAAGGTTTATTAGGTAACTCTCTGACCAACTTAGGGACAAGATAACCTGGCAATGATGCTAGCAATGACCAATAAAGCTCAATCGCTGCTTGCTCACTACTATCGAAATGCGCCGCACCAGCCACCTTGTCCAACACATGTAAATAATATGGTAGCACGCCAGAAGCAAACAAACGCTGACTAAGCTGTACTTGCGCGTTAAGAGTATCGTTGACACCTTTTAGCAACACGGCTTGGTTTAATAGTGTAATTCCAGCTGCTCTCGCACGTTGCAAGTATTCAGCGGTTGGTGCATCTAGCTCATTGGCATGATTACAGTGAATGACCATGACAATATGGCAGCGGCTTTGAGATAACCTCTCTAACAATGCAGAATCCAAGCGTGCAGGTATCACCAATGGCAAACGCGTATGCAACCGAATCGTAGTAATCTGCGGAAGAGACTCCAAAGTATCTAACCATGAAAACAATCGTCTATTAGTCACATTTAGTGGGTCACCACCACTCAAAATTACCTCATTGACCTCAGGATTTGCATTAATATAATTGATGATATTTTCTTTTGCATCAGCAGTAGGCATATTGGCACTATAGTCAAAATGCTGACGAAAGCAGTAACGGCAGTGAATAGCGCACGCACCCGTAATCGTTAATAACACTCTCGACTCATATTTATGCAGCAAACCTTTTACAGGGTTTTGCGTGTTTTCGCTTAACGGATCTGCTACGTAGCCTGTGACGTTGATTTGCTCTTGCTGGTCTGGTAACACTTGTTTAAGCAGGGGATCATTACGGTCGCCAATAGCCATTTTTGCCACAAAGCCACGCGGCACACGCAGTTCAAAATGCTTAGGTACGTAAACTTCTGCACGCATTGATTCAAGCTGTAGGAGACTCAATAGCTCATCAACAGATGTAATAGCTTCCGATAATTGCGTTTGCCAGTTTTTTTGTGTGATTAAATGGTTTATCATGACAGCCTATTACCTGTGCCCAAAATCCGATATTATACGCCCTTAGTGTCTAGCCTATCAAAGTATCCTCGTTAATCCGTAAATACTTGGCATAACAGAAAATTTTGGTACAGTCAGCCCTATGTCTTACTATTATATTTACAACCCCTAGGAGTTTCTTGTGGCAAGTTTTTCTACTAATGAATTTAAAGCTGGTCTAAAAGTGATGCTTGATGGCAACCCTTGTGCCATTCTTGAAAACGAGTTTGTCAAGCCTGGTAAAGGTCAAGCCTTTAACCGTGTTAAGTTGCGCAATCTTCGTAGTGGCAAAGTACTGGAACAAACTTTCAAATCAGGTGACAGCTTAGAAGCTGCTGATGTGATGGATACTGAAATGAACTATCTATACAACGATGGCGAGTTTTGGCATTTTATGCATCCTGAAAGCTTTGAGCAGATTCAAGCGGACAAAAACGCAATGAGTGACTCAATCAAGTGGTTAAAAGAAAACAGCAATGCTCTATGTACCATTACGTTATTTAATGGTGCTCCTCTGTCAGTCACGCCACCTAACTTCGTTGAGTTAGAAATCACAGAAACAGATCCTGGCGTACGCGGTGATACTTCAGGCGGTGGTGGCAAACCTGCTAAATTAGAGACAGGTGCTGTTGTACGTGTGCCATTATTTGTGCAACAAGGTGAAGTGGTACGTGTTGATACGCGTACTGGCGACTACCAAACTCGCGTGAACTAATATCGCTCTAGACATGACTGGTAGTTGATATTTACTGATATCTTTATCATCAATAAAAAAGCTTAACCACCATATAGGCGGTTAAGCTTTTTTTATATTTACCGATCATAGTTACATTAAAATGCTAATCAATGGCGCTAATGCTAATATCTAGTAAGTTACTCTTCTTCCAATGATTGCTTTTGTATCAGCCAATACTGTACCAAGGCATTCAACTGTTCTTGCTTAAAAGGTTTGGTGCAATAGTCCTGCATACCAACTTTCAGATATTTTTCACGCTCGCCGTCCATTGCATTGGCAGTTAAGGCAATAATGGGCGGTAGTACTTGGGGATCATACAATTCATGCAATTTAATAGTTGCCTGTACACCGTCCATAATCGGCATATGATGATCCATTAATATCACATCATAACGGTCAGGGAATAAAGCGAAAGCCTCAATTGCTTGCTGACCATCCGTAACATGGGTAACGGTATGACCACTGCTGGTTAGTGATTTTTTGGCTATGATCGCATTGACAGCATCATCTTCGACCAGCAATATATGACCAGACCGCTCATGCGTAGGTTCAATCATAGTCGTATCGTTAGAGTCTTGCCATGTCTCATACTTGTCTTCATCAATAGTAGTCAGCGGTAATAAAACACTAAATGTCGTACCAACCCCTACTTCACTATTTACGTAAATGTGACCACCCATCAAATCGACTAGGGACTTACAAACAGACAGTCCAAGTCCAGTACCACCGTAAATACGATGGGTAAACTTATTTGCTTGATCGTAAGCGTCAAATATCGCCTCTAACGACTCTTCTTTGATACCAACACCCGTATCTTTCACTTCTATACACAAAGTCATGTTCTGACCGTTTTTATCGCACTCTATTTTGCTCGCTTCTTTTTCTTTACTCGTACTCACAAATTTTTCATCGATGTTATCTGGACAGTAGCAATTGTCCATATGTTTGACATCGATACTTACCTGCCCACCTTCACGCGTGAACTTAATCGCGTTATTGACCAAGTTTGCAATAATCTGTTTTAGACGTACAGGATCGCCGTTTACATAAGGTGATAGCGTTTCAGTATAATGATAATCTAAGGTTACACCTCTTTGGCGTGCCTTAATCGCAAACAAACTGACAACCTCATTGCATAAACTAGATAAGTTCAATGGAATAGAATCAATCGTCATCTTTCCAGACTCAACCTTCGATAAGTCCAAAATACCATTAATGATGACCATCAAATGTTCATTAGAGACTTTGATGTTATCAACATAGTCACGTTGTTCGCTACTGAGTTCCGTATCGCCTAACATCTCTACCATACCGATAATACCATTCATCGGTGTACGAATCTCATGACTCATATTGGCCAAAAAGCTCGATTTCATCTCATTAGCACGCTTAGCATCGCGTTGTTTATCTTGTAGTTTCAACGCATCTGCCGCCATCATTGCAAACTGCGCCAATATCTTTTCTTGTTGACTGCTAAAACTCTGATGTGGCTCAGTATCCATAAGGCATAAGGTGCCCAGACGATACCTTTTGTTATCTTCATTTAAGATAATAGGTGCACCAACATAAAATCGTAAATACGGAGCACCTGTGACCATCGGACTTTGGCTAAAACGGCTATCTTTAAATGTGTCTAACACGATTAACACATCATCAGACAGTATCGTATAATTACAAAAAGCCGTGTTACGTGGTCCTTTGCTTACAGCCTCATCTTCACTACCAAATTGACAGGCTGGCTTTAAATATTGAGTTTCCTCATCCATAAAAGTGATCGTAACTACAGGCACATCAAAAAACAGCTTTACGAGTTCAACAAGCCGATCAAACGCAGGCTCCTCATCTTCATTGAGTACCTGATATTTCTTTAGCTTATTGATACGCTCTATTTCATCTACCGCGACAGGGTAGCTCTGCTGAGATGAGTTAGATATAGACAAGGTAAACTCCGTTAAATAATATCAGACGTATTAGTTACGACTCGTCTGTCTTATTAATAATTGTAATGCTTCACTCACCATAATCATCGCCACTACTGACGTAACGACCACTGCTGAGCCATAACCACCGCACTGCAGACCGCCTGTCTGACAGCTTTTATCTACAATTGGCGGCTCTGTCGAATAGACACATTTGATACCAAATTTTTCTTTTAAAGCACTATTAATGCCTTTCTCGTGGCGTAACTTGTTGCGTAACTTGGCAAGTAGTGGATCTTGATAACAGTCACGCAAATCACTAACTCTAATCTGACTTGGATCTATCTTACCACCTGCACCGCCCGCACAGACCAACTTTAGTTTATTAAAACGACAGTGTAAAGCAATTGCCAGTTTAGCATTCATATCGTCTACACAGTCTAAAATAACAATCGGTCTCCCCTGAGCAGTAGCGGACTTGACCGATTCACGACTTGGTAAGAGTGTGGTGACATTATCTACCGTCAAAAAGTCATCGACTAAATTTAAGGTTACTGTAGGGTTAATCTCTCTAATACGAGTTGCCATTGCTTCAATTTTACTTTGACCAAATGTGCTGTCCAATGCAGGCAGTTGGCGATTGACATTAGAAGCAACCAATACATCCAAATCAATCAACGTAATCGTTCCCACTGCTGTCCGAGCCAGCGCCTCTGCTGCCCAAGAGCCCACCCCTCCTACACCAATAATGTAGACATGAGCTGCCGAAAAAGTATCAACCGCAGAGGTACCATATAGTGTCCGTGTACCTTGAAAACGACGATCGTACTGCCCATCTTGTTGGAGCGATTCGTTTTGTGCAAGACTGTCTTCGACGGATTTTGGTTGTTCAAATTGTCGCGTGTCACTCATAACAGATCAAATTCTCTTTTAAAATATTTTGGTTGTCATTTATACGGCTCATACTTTTTAGCTTCTAATTACAACGATGCTTTTCTTATAAATAGCATAGTTACACTGAATAAGCCCAGTCTACTTTCAGAGCATTACAGCTATTTTGCCATAACTGCTTAGCAAGTTTATCATGTGGTATTTCTAATAGCTCACTCAAGCTTGCCAATACCCATGGCAGATTGGCTGGTACATTCCTATTATGTGAATCAGTATCATCCGTTGTCTGACACATAATAGGTGTCATATCTGGACAATCCGTCTCAATGACCAAGCATTCGATGCCATGACTCTCAACTGCTACTTGAATAGCACGGCGCAGTTTTTTGGCATTCGGATTGGTTATCTGACCCGTGACACCAAGCTTAAACCCTAATTTCACAAAAGCCTTGGCCTCTTGTTCACCACCGCTAAAACTGTGGGCAATACCACCTAATTTATGCGCATCGTATTTATGCGCTTTTAATATTGCAAGTGCTTCGGCATGCGCCTTACGAATATGCAGCATCACTGGCAGTCGATGGGCCACTGCTATATCCAACTGCGCCGCAAAGAACCTTTTTTGTTTAGCAAATACATCAGGCTGCTTCATTGCATCGGTAAAGGTGTCTAATCCAATCTCACCAATGGCTAATGGACGACGCTCTATCACCATTTGCTCAAGTTGTGTTAAATGGTCGTCGGTATGCTGCTTAATATAAAAAGGATGTAAACCTAGCGCGATATGGGCTGCAACATCGCACTTATCTTTACTATTCACCTTTATCACAGACGATGGCGACATTTTATTAATGAAATCTTGAGTATCGTACATTCGATCAAAATACTGATATAAATAACCTACTAGCACTAAGTGACGAATACCTTGACTATAAGCCTGCTCTACCTGTTGTCTGCGATCATTGTCGAACACTGGAGCATCAAAATGTGTATGCGTATCTATAAGAGGATAGACATTTTTTAAAACTTCTCTAGCATCTGTTCTCTCAGCCATGGTCACTGATTTGTTGCCACACATTAATAAACTCCAAAACTGACTTTTCAGAACATAGAATTGAGTAATAAACACTAAGCAATTTTTACTATACAAGTATTTTTATATAAGAATATTGCTATAGACGCATTATTGAGCTTCTATTTTTTAATTACTAGCTTCTATTTACTAATTACATTCTCGTGAGCATCGTCAATATCACTACCCTCAGATACGGTATTATGACTATTTACTGTCTCCGTATTGTCCTTTCGACTACTGCGCCTAGGGATGAGTAATAGCGCAGTTGCAGCCACACTTAGTAAAAGCCATTTTTTTGTATTTTTATCATCTGTCATTTTAGCTTCTGATTTACTGTAGCGGAAAACATAATACGTAACTCACTATTCTATTAGTAACCAATATACTCAAATATAAAAGCGGCTATGTTTATCTGTGTTATGAATACGCAAGCTAATGTACGATGTAACTAGTATCTATTACATCGTACATTAATTTATGCCAGTCGAATCACATTAACCGTTATATATAGAGCTAATATTTTAACGATTAAGAGGATAGGTCGTGATACCACTATTAGGACTATCTACTCTCGTAAAACCTTGCGAAGTAGATTTTGGCGCTTGATCACGTTTAGGGATAAGGGGATTTAGCGGCATGAGCTCGTAATCCGCACTGACATTACCACTCCAACCTTCAGTGCCGCTCAATGGTAATTGCTTAATCGTACCGTTTTTATCAATGACCAGCTGCAACACTCTCATTTGATTGAATTTGCGTTCAGTCACACTCGCTACCGCGCCACCATCACGTAAAATAGTCGGCTGTAAAAAGATTATCAAATTGCTCTTTTGGGTGCTGTCGTTGTCAGAACGAAAAAGTCTACCGATAATAGGAACATTGCCCAACCCAGGAACTTTCTGTTGACGTGTAGTGGTGTTGTCACGCATCAGGCCGCCCAAGGCAATCGTCTGCTGATCATCCGCTAGGATGGTCGTATTAATAAGGCTTTTATTGGTAATTAGCCCACTGGCATTACCCGTACTACCTGGTACCACTGACGAGACTTCTTGCGATACCTCTAGACGTACTGTGCCATTGTCACCGATATGAGGAATAACATTCAAATTAATACCAATGTCTTGGCGATCAATTGTCTGAAATGGGTTGTTTGAATTATTGCCACTGGTGGTAAAAGAGCCCGTGACAAAGGGTACGTTTTGACCAACCAAGATACTGGCTTTTTCATTATCCAATGTCAAAATCGATGGCATGGACAATAGATTAGCGCTGGTAGATGAGTCAAGCGCCTGTAGAATAGCGCCATAAAACTCTGTATTGCCCTGACTGTCTTTACGACTGTCACCAATACCTATCAATGCACCAGCAATAGAGCTGGCAGCAGCGCTAATACCTGCCGTACTCGTCCCTGCTAAAGCGGCCGCCGCAAGCGTCGTCGCGCTGGCTCCCACATTATTAAAGTTGACCACTCCATAGCCACTATTGGCATTACCTAACGCCCATTGAACGCCTAGCTGGGTGGCATCGTCGCCTGACACTTCAACAATAGCTGCTTGAATTAATACTTGTGCGCGGCGACTGTCTAACTGGTTGACCGCATCTTCAATCTCAAACATTAGCTCAGGTGCGGCGTTGACGATAACGGCATTTTGAGTTTCATCAGCGATAATACTAAACGGACGACCGCCCACTCCTGTGCTTGTTCCGCTTGTGCTGCTAGTCGACACAGCAGCTGCACTGCTACCTAGGCTATCGCTAGCTGCATTATTAATTGCGGCGCCTGTGCTACTTGCATCATTTAGCGAAGCGGATTCTAGTGTCGAGGTCGCGCCAGCACTATTGATAGATTGATTAGCGAGTAAGCCGCGTAACATATCGGCGATATGACCAGCACTAGCATACTTTAGACGAAAGACACGTAAACCACTTAAACGTCTGGTAGGCGTAGTATCCAATTGATTGACCATTTCTTGGACTTTAGCAATCATTTCAGGACTGCCTTTGACTAGCAGTCTATCACTCGACGTGTCAGCAATTACCTTTAGCTGATTGTTGCCACCTTGTGCTTGTCCACTACCCGCACTTGAGACTAAAGCGCTAATCAACTCCATCATACGTTCGGCATCGACGTGGCGTAGTGGTATCACTTGCAAACTGTCATTCACATTGCTGTCTAAGTCACGAATAAGGGCTGTCAGCTGATTAAGACTGTCTGCTCGATCGGACAAAACCAGCGCATTGACACCAGGTACAGCGGCCGCGTGAGCCGACTGCGGCATCAATGGGCGAATAACACCTAATACTTCTGCAGCTTGGGTGTTGGTCAAATAAATAACTCGAGTGGCAAGCGACTCACCAACACTATCACCGCGTAAATCAACCGCCACACCAGATTGCTTAGCAATATTATCTGGCACCAGTTTTGTCGTCGTTCCCGATTCAATCGCAGCGATACCATTCACTTGCATCACGCTTAGAAATAACTGATAAATCTCATCACGGGACAGGGCTTTGTTGGAAATAACTGTGACATTACCATTGATACGTGGATCAAGCACAAAGTTTTGATCTGTAATGGTCGCAACTTCATTGATAAAGGCTTTGATATCAGCATCTTGTAGATTAACTTTCCAGCTCTCAGCATTGGCAAGACCAACACCAGCAGTCCATAATGGCACTGCCAGACAAAGTGGACGACACAGGCGCATCAAACGCTGCAGGCTACAGTACAAAGGCGTGGCTGAAAAATTCTGAAAACTTACCATATTGATGATTACCTACAGTGATATTGCTTACTATGTGCTGAGTGTTTAAGGAGCAATTTTGCTAAAAACCTACCTTGCTAGAACTGCTGGCGAATCGTAATAACTTGCTCACCACGTTGAACCTCTATCTGCGCTTCACCTGCTTGCTGTACTTGCTGAAGTACACCAGCATCTTGCGCTGGGTTATTGCCTACGCTCTGTCCGTTGACGGTCAGTACCTTATCGCCTGGCTCTAACCCTAAACGATTACGTAGGCCAGCAGGCATCGCCGCTGTGACTTGGTAGCTTTCACCTGATGCCATCACCCCCATCCTACTTAGATAACTGGCGGGGTTTTCTTGCAAGGCCGTAACCGCTTCTTCGATAGCCGACTGTGGATTACTTGAAGTGTCTGCGCCAGTCGTCCCTTCTGTCTCAGGAACAGCGTTTTGTACTGGCTGGGGCGCTGTAGGCAACATACTATTGTTTGGCAAACGCTGATTACTTATTCCGCTTGCTAGCATATCACTTTGGTCTAATGGCATCGCCTCTGGCATTTTAATAACGGTTTCTTTATCGTTAGCATCAGCGATGATGACTGAATTCCAATCAACAGCCACGAGCGTATAATCGCTATCTTTTAGCCCATCACCGATGCGGTAATTTTTGACTTCGCCATTGACATTCAGTAAAGCCGAAGACATGCTCTCAGGTATGGCTAGTAGTACGCCCTTGAGCTCAATGTTGGGAGGTGGTTGCACGGCTGCGGTAATAGGATCGGGATCAGCAAAGATTGCAAATAAGCCACTATAGTCGTTAGTGGACTTAGCACTATTCTGTAGAGGCGCTAAAGGCAAGGCAGGTGCTAAAGGCGCTGCTAACAGTAGCCATAAAAGACGGGCGGCTGTCCAGCATAACCAAGCAATGGCTAGCAATAATAGCCAACCTGAAAAGCGATTGAGAGTATTAATAACAGGTTTTAGACTTGCGGCGATATTAAGCATTTAGTTCGCCCCCAAACCAGCTAACAATGGCTGGCGCACACTGACAACTGGCGTATCTTGAGGAGCTTGTCCTTTATATTCAGGCATATTCTCTAGCAAGCGCTGCGTCAAACTGACATCGAGCATATTATCGCTATCGAGATACAGATCTCCCAAACGCTTATCTTGATTGTTTAATAAATTAATATGCAGCAAATCTCTATTGTTTTTCTGCTCTGTACTAAGCTCGGCTCTTAGAGCGGGCATCGTAATATAAAAAACTTTGCCACCACTAGGATAGCCTACCTCACCACCAACCCAAGTCAATTGACCATCCGCTGCGCTAAATCCGCCAACGTCTTTAGCAGGCTCACTACTAGATGCGTCATTTTTATCAGCCTGACGCGTTAGCGATACATTATTTACTTGAATAGGGGCATTTGGCAGCTGCCAGTTGACCATACTCGCTAGCGTCTCAGGTGCAATTTTCCCACTCATGTTGTCAACTTGCCATGAGCTCAGACCAAGTTTAACTTGCCCATTCAGACGTGTCTGTGATGAGTTAATATTGACGTCCGCACCTAGCTTACCTATGAGTAACTGCCAAGGCTGCCATGACCATTCTGCCATACCTGTAAGCGATGTTGATGACATAGGCAACTGCCAAATAGCAGCACCTTGCCATACATTGCCAGATACATGCTGGACATAAGGCGTATCTGGCGCGTATTTCTCAAGTAACCATGCTGCTGGCATTTGCAAAACAGCAAATAGCGCAAACAACACAAACCCCACTAGCCACCAGAGCTTACGGGGACGTTTATGAGAAAACTCAGATACTTGGGCCACAGTCGTACAACTCTTATATAAGACAAAAACGTCATTATCATAACAAACAATGGCATATAGATGACAGAAAAAAAGCCAGTATCTTTTTGCCAAAATACTGGCAGTAAAGATACTGGCTTTTATTTTCTCGAAAGCAGCTATGTCTGTCGCTAAATGGTTGTAAATACACTATTATAAATAGCAACTTCAAACTGGTTCACAGAAAGTAACTCTATAAGAAAACAGCTAATTAAATAGCGAAATCTTCGATATCACGACCTGCTGCTAGCGCTTCGACTAACCACGTTGGCTTACGGCCACGGCCAGTCCAAGTTTCACTATGGTCATCAGTATTACGATATTTAATGCTGCGTTTTTTCTCTAACTTTTCACCAGCTTTCAGTATTTCTTCAATCGTTGCATTGCTATCTTCTGCAATCTGCTCGAACTGCATATAGGCATCATACAAACGTTGATGCTGTTTTTTGGCGATAAGTTGTTGAGCGTTTTCAGTGATAGCACGTAACTCATCTACGTTCAAATTTTCTAAATCAATTGCGTTATTTTTGCTCATAATAAATCCAACTATAAAATAAGAGTGTGGCCTCTATTGAGGTATTATTTTTCGTGAAAACATGCGGAGAACAAATCGTTCATTGGCCATTAATTCTATTTATAAAATATAATTAATTCTAAAGAGTATTCAATTTCTAATGGCATCTCGAACAATCTATTATAAATAGAAGATATATAGCAACAGATGCTCATTGTATCCATTTTAAATAAAATTAGTTTTAGATAAATCTAAACATACAAGTCACTATTCTTTATATATTGCTATTATAGCTTCGAAAGTATTTCCTAATAATAGAACAAAATTCTAGTACTTTGACTACTGCTAGAATTTCACAATAATATTTCGACCAAAATCTACTGTTAAAATAATAGAGTAGTATCTCTATGCACTATACTCTCAAATACTGCTAATTTTGGAGATAGTTCTGCATCAGCTCTGTAACTTACTATGTCGTTCCTATGGTACGTTCCGAAGAAGTTAACCATTTCATATAAAGATCTATTATCCAAATAGCTTTCGATTTATTAATAAGAAACAAGTAAAACTTTGGTTATTATCACCGAAATTTATTTTATTTATAGACGATCAGTATATATTAACTATATGCCATATAAAGTTAGTATAGCAATTTTTAAAACCAAACGTCACTAATCATAATTATTTTTTGGTATAAACGGTCAATATAGAGTATGGAAGGTAGTAAGCATACTAGCTAATGTGAAAACCAATAGTGTTAAACCAATAATAAATAAACTTAAGTTTATTCGATTAAAAATTAAGAGCATATTAAATAAATTAAAAAATTCTTTAATAAAAATTTAGTTTAACTATGCTAAAAAGCATCAACTGAATTACATTTCTGGATATAGTTAATCCTCTATAAAAGAGCTACAGCCTTAACCTCGTTTGAAGTATCACAGTTACATCTGCACTCAGTTGCCTTATATCTCTTTTAAACTGAATCAACTATAGCAAGCATTAAAAAAGCCCTGCAGTTGCAGGGCTTTTTTAGCATTTTTACATTAAAGTCTAAGGTATAAGTTAAAACGGAATGTCATCATCTACAGGGCCATCTGGCATTGCTGTAGGCTTAGATTGTGCAGGTTTCTGTGCTGGCTGATTGAACTGATTTTGCTGAGCAGGCGCTTGATTGTTAAAACTGTTCTGCCCACCTTGAGCCGCTGGTTGATTGTAGCCACCTTGATGTGCCATTTGATTATTTGCTTGCTGACCAAAGTTATTCTGACCACCTTGATTATTATAGCCGCCACTTTGACCTTGGTTTTGACTACCAAAGCTATCTCCACCCTGACCGCCGCCAGTTTGACCATCGAGCATCTGCATTTGTTCAGCACGAATCTCAGTAATATAACGGTCTTGACCACTTTGGTCTTGGTATTTACGTGTACGCAAACTACCTTCGATATAGACTTTGCTGCCTTTGCGCAGGTATTGCGCTGCGATTTCACCTAGACGGTTAAAAAGTGCGATACGATGCCACTCTGTCGCTTCTCTTTTTTCGCCACTTTGTTTGTCTGTCCACTGCTCTGATGTCGCAACCGAGATATTGGTTACACTACCGCCATTGCTGAATTGGCGTGCCTCAGGATCTGCTCCGAGGTTACCGATGATGATAACTTTATTGACTCCGCGCATGATACCGTCCTTTTACTTATGAATAATTTAATAAACTGTTTTAATCGTTATCTGATAGCGTCAGTTGGCACTATCGATTGTATAATTTTACTTTAACCAATTTTTATCGAAATATCTATAGGCCACCTATGGTGCACGTCAGTCTATGTCGCTTAGATACTCTATCTTGATATACTAGTAGATATGGTAGAGTCCAATAAATAATAGGTAATAGTTAAATATGCTGCTATTTTGCCATTTTAAGACGCTGAAGAACACCTTTCACCTTTATCGATATTGCATAGCACCTGGCTTATTATCAAATAATTTAGACGTTTTCAATTAACATCAGAAGGCTTGCGATGCATGCTCAACGTCACGCTACCCAGCTCAACGCCAAATTTTTTCATCACTGAGCGATTGAGCATGACATCCTTATTGATAAGATACATCCAATCATCGAACGTTACTTTATAGGTTTTGTCCTCGACAGGTAACTCTAATAAGTAATTCCAGTGCAACGTGTTGCCAACCACTTGCCCTGTTGCCTCGCCAATAACATCACCTGCCACACCTTTCCAGCTGCCATCTGTCTGCTCAGTCAGACGCCATATACGCTGCGATTTCGTGCCATCTGCCCACGAGAACTTCTCGTTTAGGACAATGACATCATCTCCCTCATGGGTTGCATCAATGTCGACATAAAAGCGTTTTTTGACCTCACCATTTCGACCTTGGAACATACCCCAACCATCAATTTGACCCGAAAAAAACTCATGCATGTTGAGCGTTGGTGTGGTGTTCTGATACGCCTGAATATTTTGCGTAGCGCAACCAGAGGTTAGCAGCATGGCTGATAGACCAAGACCTACAGTTAACTTGGCTATTGAGCGATGCGCCTTCTTTTTACCCTCAATGACACTAGCAGACAACATCTTAAATTTACTCATATTAATTCCTTTTAAATAGAGATAAATAGTTAGTTTCTACTTATTGATATTGGTTGTTTATGAGACTGCTGTCTGTGCAATTTTTGCTATTTGGCTTTATTTCTATATAAAAACATAAGTCTAAAGCTGTTATATATCATATTAAATATCTAACGGACTCTGCGCCAAACTCGATAGCTGCTGACGTGAATCATCCGTCAACTGTGTCTTATCTAACTTTAAATAGGCGACTTGCTCTTTTGCCATGACGACCAGCTCGTCAACGCCATCTACTGCCAGCATTTGTCGTGACCAGTCTTGGATATTAATATCTTTGGGAATAGTAACCGTTGTGCTCGACAGATAAGGTGGCTGAGAGATGGGAATGATGATAAGCAATGCGGCACCCATAATAATAGCCAGTATGCCCCACGCCAACAAATTAGGCTGGCTTAATAACAGACCACCCATTGCCCCGCCTACAAATGCTCCAAAGAACTGACTAGAAGAGTTAAGCCCCATCGCGGTCGCTTTATTGGCGACTGGTGCGCGCTTAGATATCCATGAAGGAATCGTCGCCTCAAGCAGGTTAAAGCCCATAAAATAAAGCAGCAAACCCAATATGATACCAACACCGACCTGACTGCCAAGCGCAAGTATTGCTAAAGCGGCGGTCATCAATGCAATCGCACCCAAAAATACCTGACGCATTTTGCGTTTCTTTTCAGCGATGATAATAAAAGGTATTGCGATGGCGAACCCGATAAACAGTAGTGGCAGATAAACCATGCCTTGCTGACGTACTGACAAGCCAAGTACGTCACTGAGCTGGTGCGGCA
This sequence comes from Psychrobacter sp. JCM 18900, assembly GCF_904846625.1. Taxonomy (GTDB): domain Bacteria; phylum Pseudomonadota; class Gammaproteobacteria; order Pseudomonadales; family Moraxellaceae; genus Psychrobacter. The sequence goes on along the minus strand of NZ_CAJHBL010000004.1, from coordinate 278,529 downwards.
ATATCACAAATATCGCCGTCATCGTTAGGTGTAGCGCAAAGATGCCGATATGTAAGCGGTTAAGATCGCCAATCTTAAGGACAGTAGCCAACTGTTGACCGATGGTCTTATTATCCAGATTGTGCTTGAGCACGCGCATAGGCGTCGGTACCACCACCAATAGCAGCATCGCCAATATAGCAAATCCTGAAGTTAGCCAAAACAGTCCAGAGATTCCGAGCGATCCGACTAACAATGGACCAAAAGCAAAGGCGAGCATAATAGAGGTCGCAATCGTCAGACCCATCGTGGCCATCGCTTTGGTACGCATTTCCTCACGAGTCACATCTGCCAATAGTGCCATAAGCACAGCAGAGACCGCGCCACTACCTGCCAGCGCCCGACCAATGATCACTTCATAAATATCTGTCGCATTTGCTGCAATCATGCCGCCGACAGCGAACAGTATCAATCCCAGAAAGATAATAGGCTTACGCGGAAATTTATCAGCAGCCAAACTCATCGGTATCTGAAAGATGGCCTGCCCTAAGCCATAAATACCAACGGCCAACCCAATCAAAAACGGCGTCGCGTGTGCATAATTGTCACCGTATACAGAAAATACCGGCACAATCATAAACAAGCCAATCATACGTAAGGCAAAGATGCCACCGACTCCGAGGATTGCCCGTTTCTCTACGCTATTCATACTTGCCTCACTGGTTGATCATTGCTGGTTGCACATTGCTATCTTTCATGACTAACACTGCGCCATACCATGATTTATCACTACTGGTTTATCAAGGCATTGGCCTATAAATCAAGCCCCCTAGTATAAGACATTCGCCGTTTGGTTGCCGAGACTTTTGTCTTACTGGTGCAGTAACGTATGCGCCCTCAACCCAAGCCATTCATATTACGAGATTATTTTGTTACCAAGTGCATCAGATGCACAGTCACACCTTGAATAATGCTGTCACCATGACAATAAAGTAAAACGTTGTCAGCATAATTAATGGCTAACTCACCATATCTATGTAACGACGAACACTTCTATTATACGTAACGACGAACGCTTCTATAAAATCACATTTTTGGTCAAAACCATAACAAACGATGCCTGTTACTTAACATTGATTTGATTTAGATTTGCTTAGTCCTATAAAAAATCGTCATAGGAACGATAAGCAATACAAAGCCAAACAATAATAGAAAATGAATAACTAGGCTGGCATAACTTTTACCTTATCAATATATGTACCTTTTATAATGACACTGTTCATAACGACATTATTTATAACGATATCTTTTATAACAACACTACTCATAACAACATCATAAATTTAGAATTATTCACCTTTTAACCAACCACTTTACTGATCTGTATTTATTTTTTGACTTGAGATATTTCCCAATCCCCTTTTAGCAAATAGGAAACCTGTAACCGATGGCACATGACCATATCGCAATACGCGGCGCACGTACTCATAATTTAAAAAACATCGATTTAGACATTCCACGAGATAAATTCGTGGTAATCACTGGCCTATCTGGCTCTGGTAAATCTTCGTTGGCATTTGACACCTTGTATGCCGAAGGGCAACGTCGTTATGTCGAAAGCTTATCGGCATATGCTCGTCAGTTCCTTTCTCAAATGGAGAAGCCTGACGTCGATAGTATCGAGGGTCTATCCCCTGCGATTGCTATCGAGCAAAAATCCACCAACCATAACCCACGCTCGACCGTCGGTACGATTACCGAGATTTATGACTATCTGCGCCTGCTATATGCACGCATCGGTACGCCATATTGCCCTGAGCACGGTGAGCCAATGGTCGCGCAGTCAGTCACTGAAATGGTCGATCAGGTCATGGCATTGCCAGATGACACCAAGATTATGATTTTGGCACCGGTGATTCGTGAGCGTAAAGGTGAGCATACCGTTTTGCTTGAGCAACTGATTGGGCAAGGTTTTGTTCGCGTTCGCGTCGATGGTGATGTTTACGATACCGATGAGCTACCAACGTTAGATAAAAAGAAAAAACATACCATCGAAGTGGTGGTCGATCGCTTTAAAGTTCGTGATGACTTGGGCAACCGTGTCGCTGAGAGCTTAGAGACGGCGTTACGTTTGGGTCAAGGACTGGTCACGCTGCACTTTATGGATGGCAATCCAAAAGAAGGCGGTGATGAAAACCAAGTCATGTCAGCCAAGCATTCATGCCCTGTCTGTGATCGTGCAGTGCCTGAGCTTGAGCCACGCATGTTCAGTTTTAACAACCCATATGGTGCATGCCCAAGCTGTGATGGTCTTGGTAAACGTCAATATTTCGCCGCTGAAAAGCTGATTACTCATCATGAGAAGTCACTTAACCAAGGCGCAATCAACGGTTGGGACAAGCGTCATGCGTACTATTTTGGTTTGCTTAGCACGGTCTGTAAGCATTTTAAAATCGATATGGATGCGCCATGGCAAGATCTGTCCAAAGAGCAGCAAGACCTAATCATGCACGGCTCTGGTAAAGAAAAACTCACCTTTAACTTTACCGACGAGCGCGGTCGCAAGACGAATAAGACTGTACCATTTGAAGGTGTGCTTCCTTACCTAGAGCGTCGTTATGCCAAGACGCAAAGTAACCTTGTGCGTGACGAGCTGGCAAAATATCTGGCTGATACCACTTGTAACGTCTGTGATGGTGCGCGTCTAAATGAAATCTCACGTAATGTCCGTGTCGATGATCAGACCATTGCAGAAATCGTTAAGCTATCTATCGGTGATGCGGCGGACTATTATAAAACGCTAAAGATTGGCGGTCATAAAGGCGAAGTAGCCGAAAAAATCTTTAAAGAGATTAATGAGCGTTTAAACTTTCTTGTGAGCGTCGGGCTTGATTATTTGACCCTTGCTCGCTCTGCCGAAACACTATCGGGCGGTGAAGCGCAGCGTATTCGTTTGGCTAGCCAAATCGGTGCTGGTCTGATGGGTGTGATGTACGTACTTGATGAGCCATCAATCGGTCTGCATCAGCGTGATAACGATCGTCTGCTAAAAACCCTAACGCGCTTGCGTGACTTGGGTAACACGGTACTGGTCGTTGAGCATGATGAAGACGCTATCCGCCAAGCGGATCATGTCATCGATATCGGTATCGGTGCAGGCGTACATGGCGGTCATGTCATCGCTCAAGGTACGGTCGATGACATCATGGCAAATAAAGAGTCGCTAACTGGGCAATATATGTCTGGTAAGAAAAAAATCGAGATTCCAACTGTCCGTCATAAAGCCAAAACCATCGATGTGGAAGTCAAGGGTAAGGCCAAATCCAAAAAAGTACCGATGACCATCGAGCTAAAAGGCGCGTCAGGTAATAACCTACACGATGTGGATTTGACCATTCCTGTTGGCATCATGACTTGTGTGACGGGTGTCTCAGGTTCAGGTAAATCAACCTTGATTAACCGTACGCTTATGCCATTGGCAGCGACTCAGTTAAACAATGCCTCAACGCTGATTGCCGACAAGTTTGAAAGCATTAGCGGTCTTGAGCATTTGGACAAAATGGTCGATATTGATCAAAGCCCAATCGGCCGTACGCCGCGCTCAAACCCAGCAACTTATACAGGTGTGTTTACCCCTGTGCGCGAGATGTTTGCCCAGACGCAAGAAGCGCGTGCCCGTGGCTATAAGCCTGGTCGCTTTAGCTTCAATGTAAAAGGCGGACGCTGTGAGATGTGTCAAGGTGATGGTCTCATCAAAGTTGAGATGCATTTCTTGCCTGATATGTATGTGCCGTGTGATACCTGTGAAGGCAAACGCTACAACCGCGAGACACTAGAGATTCACTATAAAGGCAAAACCATCGCTGATGTGCTTGATATGACTGTTGAAGATGCCGTTGAGTTCTTCTCAGCGATACCAGCCATCTATCGTCGTCTGCAAGCACTGATGGATGTCGGTCTGAGCTATATTCGCTTGGGCCAGTCTGCGCCAACACTATCAGGTGGTGAGGCGCAACGTGTCAAACTGGCGCGTGAGCTTGCCAAACGTGATACGGGACAGACGCTGTATATCTTGGATGAGCCAACCACTGGTTTGCATTTCCATGATATCGATAAGCTGCTCAATATCCTGCATGCCCTACGCGATAAAGGTAATACTATCGTGGTCATCGAGCATAACTTGGATGTTATTAAAACGGCAGACTGGGTGATTGATCTAGGCCCTGAAGGCGGTAAAGGTGGCGGTATGATCATCGCGGAAGGTACACCCGAGGAAGTGGCTGAAGTCAAAGAATCCTACACGGGTATATTCTTAAAGCCAATGCTTGAGCAAGGTATGAAAGAAGTCGGCTAATACCCTTAGTCTTGATTGATAAAAGGCTACTCTTCATAGGGTGGCCTTTTTTATTGGTTGGTATAAAGCAAAGCGCAAACTATAAGCTATGAATGAAAATTGCTATATAAACTAAGGCTTAAGTTACTTCGCTACGTTACCTTTCTTAATATTTATTAAAGATATTTAAAAGTTAAATGTATTAATATTTAACTGGTGAGATATGACACGTAAACGCACACGATATAGAAACAACTGGTTAATAACGATATAGCCAACACAAATTGACGTTACTCATTCTTGTACGACCTCTGAAACTCTTAAGGAATTCTTATGAAAAAATTACTATTTATTGTCTTAGCATCTACTGTTGGCGTTAGTGCCTGTGCGTCAAGCGGCACATCAAATGGCGTAAGCGATCGCAACCATCAAAGACCTGCAATGTCTGCTGATATGAAACAAGCCATGGATGATTGTGCTCAACGAGCTGGCGTAAAAATGTCTAAAGAAAGTCGTCCAAGTAAAAGTGATATGAAGAAGCTAGAAGCCTGTATGACTGCAAAAGGGTATAAAAAAACCTGAAGGACATGGCCAAGGCCGTCCGCAATAATTAATACTTTTTAGATGCTCATTGATAAAAGGCTACTCTTTAGGGAGTGGCCTTTTTTGTTGGGTTTAATTCAGATTCAGTGCTAATATCATTATTAATATACGAACACCTGTAAGGTAGTTAGCAATGGCAAATGTAGCAAATCTTGAAAAAAAGCTTTTGAAGCTTATCAATAATAAAGACTCTTTTGCTATTGCTCTGACTGGTGAATGGGGTATTGGAAAGACGCGCTTTTGGAATAATTTCTACGAGGAAAACCATATAGATTTAGGTGTTAGTAAATACTCTTATGTCTCTCTTTTCGGTATAGATTCAATAGAAGCATTAAAATTTGAAATTGCTCTTAGCACCCATGAGACTACTCAGAAAAAAGACTATCTCTCTGGTCTCAAAGGTATCTTCAAAAAGAGCTTAGATGTCATAGATTTACCAAAGCTTGAAGGTACAGGCATCACATTATCTCTTGGTAAAGGCTTGATTAGCAGTACAATTACTAGTCTTATCGGAGACACTTTGATTTGTATTGACGATATTGAAAGGTTATCTAAGAATATAGATATCAAAGATGTTATGGGATTAGTTAACCATTTAAGCTTAGAAAAAAACTGTAAAGTCGTAGTAATATTACATGAAGGTAAAGCAGACAAAGACTTTAGAGAATATAAGGAAAAAGTGTTTGATGAGGTGTTAACTTTAGATAACTCACTATCTATCATCAAAGAGATAATCATAAATAATGAACTTTTTCCTATATACGAAAATTTTTATCAAACTATGAACATCAAAAATATAAGGTTTTACCAGCGTGTTAAAAACACATTTGAAGCTATGCTAAACAATGCAGACGATGACTTGTCTTTTACTAGTAAGAAACAAATTTTGGAAGCTCTTTTAATTATACGTATGGCACATGATATGCCTTCTATTTTTGACAATACTATTGATTTCGATTTCTTTGTGGAGTCATATAGCTCACCTAGAGTCGATGAGCTTCGTGGTTACGACCTTGATCTGGCACTCATATCAGATGAAGACAAATTAGATGATAAAGAAAAAATTGAAGTAGCAAGAAAATTCAAATTGATGGATGATACTATTTCTCAATTTTATAGCTACTTTGAGCTTTCAGGCTGGAGTGAAATAATAACAGGCTTACTTATTGATTTAGACACAGAAAGTGATGTTATCGAAGAATTAAGCCTATCTGACAGACTCACAGAAGCTCAATTAGAAAACGATAGAGAAAAACAAGAATCGATGATTGAGTATCATAGTTTAAACCCAGAACATGGATTTAACCAAAGAATTTTTGATAATATTAAAAGTAGAATAGATAGAGAAGCGCTCCCTAATTTAAGCTTCTACTATAATATATTAAGGAAAAATGGAGCTTCTGATCTATCTGACCAACTTAAAGAGTTGGTAGAGAACTATATTGAAGAAAAAGTTTCGAAAGGTTTAGAGCAAGGTCTTATGGAAAGCTATTATTTGAATCATTCAAATACAAATGATCTTTTTTATAACTTTCTTCAGCAAGCTGTAAAAAGACATAAAAAAGATCTTATCTCAAATGACAACGCTGATATTATGTCTAAAATTTTTATGCGATTTTGCAAACATGGAAATGATAGTGAGGATTTTTTCGCAGCTATACAAAATATTAGCAAAGAAAGCTTCAGTGTTGTTATTTGGCAGCCGCTCAGTGATGGGTTAAGTAGAATGCTATATATTCGAGAATTGTTAAAACACCCTGCTTTTAGAACTGGTAGTTCTAAATTTAAAGAAGTTAAGAAATGGACTTTAGAGTTACTCCAAGAGAGAATCGAAGAAAAACCGAATAGCAAAGCAGCTATCGAGCATCTTTTAGAGCTTACGAATAACTTAGAGAATATATAATCGTAATACTGAATAGCTGTCATGAGACGCGATTTAGCCCCAATTGGCTATCTACAAAGATGCCCCAACCTAAACAAACTCCCTCTCAACATTCATTACTCTTGCATCCACCGTACGCTCTAGCTTCTCTTCAATCTGACTACATTGCGACTCGACCTCACGTTTAGACAGCCCGATAATCACAAACGTCCACTCGCTGGCATCATGCCGATCGCGCTCACCGCTTTCACATACCGCGACACTTGGCGTATTGCCAAAGCGCGCATGCAAGTCGCCCATACGGTGGCGTTTTTCTTTTAACGAGCCACAGCCAGGCAATGAAAACGCCAGCGTCAAAATAGCGATATGCATTTTATGCTCCTTGCGATAAGGGTTTACGCTTTATAATAGTAGCAAATCAGTACTGTGAGTGATTCTATCGTTAATTCAGTTTAAAAGAGAGTCAAGGCAACCGAGTGTAGAGGTAACTGTGATACTTCAGACGAGGTTAACGCTATCACTCTTTTATAGAGGATTGACTATATCGTTACCTTGCTATATTCGTATCGCTACCCTATCCACTCCCAGACCCTTTATAATAGTGTATCAATACAAACCAACCTGCGTATCTAACTCATGACCTCTATCAGCTACGTAAAGCAGCAGCGTATTACTCGACTATGCGTGCGCTGCGGATTACTCCTTATGCAGTATGGCGCTGAGTCTGCCGTGGTGGTGGACTTGTCCAAACGCTTGGGGCTTGCCTTGGGAATGAACAGCGTCGAATGTTCGCTGAACTTTAACGCCATCACCTTGACGACTATCTGTGACGAGCGCTGTATTACCACTACCAGAGATACGATCAATCAGAGCATCAATGTCAATTTATTGGTGCAAATCCAGCAAATCGTTAACAAGACTGAAGCCACTGTCGATCACAATGACTTGATTGACCGCACTACCCTTGCCTTTGATGAGTTGGATAAGACCGTATATCCAACATGGTTAGTAAGCGTGTTTGTTGGCGCATCTTGTGCCGCATTTGCTTATCTGAATGGCGGTAGTTGGTCGATTACAGCGGTAACATTTATCGCTGGCATGGTGGCGATGTTTACCCGTATCTATCTGGCCAAACATCATTTCAACCCTTTTATCACGGTCATTGTGACGGCTTTTATTGCCTCACTCATTGGCGCGACGACCTATTATTTTGATATTGGGAATAATGCCGATATCGCCGTCGCCTCTAGCGTTCTGCTACTGGTGCCCAGCTTTCCTTTGATTAACTCTTTGTCCGATATCCTAAAAGGCTATGTCAATATTGGTGTTGGGCGTGCGGTCTTTACCTATATGCTGACCTTGTCCGCGTGCGTCGGTATCGTGATGGCACTGGTTTTACTTCGCATACAGCATTGGGGGTTTTAAGATGTGGTTTATTAAAACCGTCATACTGTCTTGTATCATTACCCTTGGTTGGACGCTGATGTTTAGCGTACCTAAACGCTATATCTTGCCTTGTTTACTGATGACGGCATTTGGCTTTGGATTAAAGACAGCACTCGTTTATCAACACATTCATATCGTGGTTGCTAGCTTTTTTGGCGCGATGCTTGCTAGCTTTTTGGGTGTGTATTTTTCTAAGAAATATACCCTACCGCCCAAGGCGCTCATCTCGCCTAGCGTCATTTGTATGATGCCTGGTATCGCCGCCTATAAGGCGATGGTCAGTATGGTGCAGATTGGTTACTTTGGCTTTTCAGATGAGTTATTTAGCCAAATGATGGTGTATTTGTTCGAAGCTTTATTTGTCACCTCAGGATTGGTGCTCGGCTTGTCCATTCCGGGGTTGTTATTTTATAGACGTCGTCCTATTGTATAAGTGGGTTTGAGGGGATTTAAATATCTAAATGCTAGGCATTTCTTAACCAACCACCGTTTATAGTCAAGCGATTCAACACATCTTAACCATAAAAAACTTGTAAGATGGATGATAAGACCCATTACAGTAGAGTCAGAAACAGCACCAATAACAACTTAATAAAGAGACCGTATTATGACCAAACATTATGACTATATCTCTATTGGCGGCGGTAGCGGCGGCATCGCATCACTCAACCGCGCAGCCAGCTATGGCAAAAAATGCGCCATTATCGAAGCCAACCAACTGGGCGGCACGTGTGTGAATTTGGGCTGCGTTCCCAAAAAAGTAATGTGGTATGGCGCGCAAGTGGCTGAAGCTATCCATAAATATGCGCCAGATTATGGTTTTGATGTCGATGTTAAAGGTTTTGACTTTCAAAAGCTGGTACAGAGCCGCCAACAATATATCGAAAACATTCACCGCGCTTATGACAATAACTTGGCAAAAAACGGCGTCGAAGTGATCAAAGGCTTTGCCAAATTTGTCGATACCAATACCGTAGAAGTAAATGGCGAGCTGATTACCGCTGACCATATTTTGATTGCTACGGGCGGTCATCCTATTCAGCCAGACATCAAAGGCGCAGAATACGGCATTGACTCTGACGGCTTTTTTGCGTTGAATCATTTGCCAAAACGCGTGGCGATTGTAGGTGCAGGTTATATCGCTGTCGAGATCGCAGGCGTGTTAAACAGTCTGGGTACCGAAGTGCATTTGTATGTGCGTAAACACTCGCCACTACGTACATTTGACCATACTATCGTAGAGACTTTGCTGATAGAAATGGAACAAGCTGGCATTAAGTTACATACCAATACGGTGATCAGTGAAGTCAATAAGAATGACGATGACAGCCTCGATTTGACTACCAACGATGGTGGTGAAGACTGTATCGATACTGTCGATTGCTTGATCTGGGCGATTGGTCGCGCGCCATCGACTGATGGTATCAACCTGCAAGTGACAGGGGTCGAGACGACTGAGACTGGTAAAATCAAAGTCGATAAATTCCAAAACACCAATGTCGATGGTATTTATGCGGTTGGCGATATTATCGAAAACAGCGTAGATCTAACGCCTGTAGCGATTGCCGCAGGACGTCGTTTATCTGAGCGTTTGTTTAACAATAAGCCCAATGAGCACTTAGACTATACGTTGATACCGACGGTGATTTTTACCCATCCAGCTATCGGTACAATTGGCCTGTCTGAGATCGACGCGGTAGAACGCTATGGCAAAGAAAACATCAAGTGTTATACCTCAAGCTTTACCGATATGTATAGCGCGGTGACTCAGCATCGCCAACAATGCACCATGAAGCTAGTATGCTTGGGCGATGATGAAAAAGTCATTGGCTTGCATGGTATTGGTTTTGGCGTCGATGAGATGATTCAGGGCTTTGCTGTTGCGATTAAAATGGGTGCGACCAAGGCTGACTTTGATAATACCGTTGCCATTCATCCAACTGGCTCAGAAGAGTTTGTGACGATGCGTTAGACTCACTGGACAATATTACTCTTAAGTCTTAGCTATGATAAAAAAGGATGCCATTTGGGCGTCCTTTTTTATTGTCAGTCATGGCGTAAGCATATAGCTTCCTAGGTCTAAAGCTGGCTCATTACTTTTATATCGTCCTGATGACTACTGTATTTTTCTAATCATTATTTGTATTGGAAAATTTAAAGTAAGGCATACTGACAGCGCAATCCTGATGCTGCTATGATGCGCTTAATACTGACCGTTGAGAGATGACTGTGTGGCAGGTGTACTTATTTATACTACCGATTGGGCTTGGTATCATGACCTTGGCAGCAAGCCTATTGTTTTTGTTCGCTTATCTGATGTCGGATGATAATGCCACGCGCTTGCCAGCATTTAACTGGTTCAAGCGCTTAATCATCGTGGCATTTGTGCTGCTGAGTATTGGACTATTTATGACTTTTGGATATTTCTGGGGTTGAGCGAGATAGAATATTTTTTAGTGTTTTTTACTAGGCCAACTTGATTAGCTAACGACTTTTTCTAGTTCTAATAGCTCTAAATCATCACGCTTTGGCTCGCCATTATTGCCATCATTTGGAAACGGCATTTTATTGCCATTGAACTGATAACCACGGCGCTGATAGTAAGCCAAAAGCTCAGGACGATGACTTAGTATAGACATAGTCAGACGGCTAGGCTGATTAAGTGACTGTAAATGACGATCTGCAAAGGTCTCAGCCGCTTGTAAAATCACGTTGCCGACACCCTTCCCTTGTAGCACAGGATGTACCGCAAACATGCCGATATAGGCTTTTTTATTTGAGTCAGCATCAGTTTTAATATCGACAGCGATACAGCCAAGTATCTCACCCATCTCATCTCCCTCACGATTGCCTGTTGTGGTTTTCGGATAGACAAAATAATAGTGATTAGAATCATTGATTACGGCGGCGAGCTCCGCTGATGTAGTCCTGATACCACCGATCAAATCGGCCTCATTGGTCCAACCTGCCGTCTCGCGATAGCAGCAATTCAATAACTGCTCAAGTGCGCCAATATCCTCTAGTGTCGCTTCACGCAAAAATACCGACTCTTTATTAAAGTGGTCTGTGTTTATGTTGCTACTATTTATATTTTTTTTGCTCATATTATAATTTTTCCTTTTCTGTCTATGTATAGTTGCATTCAAATAATTTCGATACAAGAAAACTGAATTCAAGTTATACATTAGTATACTTAACAAGGTTAACGATGTAGCGGATTTATATGGATTTGACTACATAAAAAACTGACTTAGATCACTAAGCCAGTTTAGGGTATGTCATTAATTAGATTATGCAGCTTAAAATGAGAAAAATTGTAGATAAACGAGGAAAAAATTGCTGTTAATATGAACATATTTGCAAGATTTCTGACGATGTTTAGCAAAATTTAGCCATTTTAAGACCACTAAATGTATTCATATGCTAATTGTGACATGCCCCAGATACTAATAATTATTGCTTGATAGTACTAGCGCGATAATGCATGGGCTTGCTCAATAATATCAAGACCTGCATTAAGCTGCGCGCGCGTCGGTGCATGACCACGGCGTAATAGCTCGGAGAAGGCAACCAGCTCTTTATCACGTCCAAGCGTACTTGCTGCACTAGCTCGTGTATCCTCACCTTCATCATCGAAGTAGTATTCGATATAATCATGCGTATCTGGCGTACCAAATAGGATATTGTGATCTGGTGTCTCGGCATGACCGCTATAGCGTAGGCTCTTGCCATATTGCATGGTCCAAAAGAACGGAATACGCGCCTCTAATGAATCAATACTGTCGTCATTTAGGATTGCAGCAGCTGTAACCATGCCATGCTGCAGCGCCACGCGCCAATGCTCGATACGCATGCGACCCATCTGGTTGGTGGCTTTAGCGATATCACCCAGCGCATAAACGCCATCGCGCAGCTGTAGATGCGCATCGACTTGTACGCCATCTAGATCGTTAACTCCGCTCAATATCTCTGTACGTGGAGACACGCCAGTACCCAATATCACGATATCGGCATCAATATGCTCACCATTCGCCAGCGTGACACCGCCTACATTTGAGAAAGCTTGATTATTGTTATCTCCATCCTTGTCCACTTGACGATCAACCTTAGTAATTTCATTGACGGTTGCGTCAAACACAAAATTGATGCCCTTCTCTTCATGTAACTTAATTAAGGCGTTACTCACCGTTTCAGAGACAATATTGCCCATCACACGGCTACCTTGTCCAACCACTGTAATAGAAGCTGTCGTGCCTGCTTGTGCTAATGCCGAAGCGGTCTCCATACCGATAAAACCTGTACCAATGATCACCACGCGCTGATCATGACTAGCCGCTTTAATTAGTTTGGCATCTGTCATGCTGCGTAGCGTATATACGCCATCTATGTCAGCGCCTTTGATAGGTGGCAAGTTTGGTTTAGCGCCAGTGGCGACGACCAAGAAGTCTGCAGTTTGTCGCTCGCCGTTGCCATCATTATCCTCTATGACGACGGTCGATTCATTAGGCAGCACTTCGTTAACCGTTTGATTAAGGCGTAACTCAATATTGTTGTTATCCGCCCAGTAAGCACCGCCCAAGAGCAGCTTATCCTCGTCCATCTTACCTGCCAAAAATGCTTTGGATAATAAAGGTCGGTTGTAAGGAGCTTTATCATCTTTACTAATCAACGTAATCTTGCCGCCATAACCACCCTGACGCAACTGGTCGGCTGTCATAAATCCTGCACCGCCACCACCAACAATAATAGTATGGGTGTCAGTCAATTTATCATTTTCGACTTGCCCCGTTACCTGAGCTGAGGTATCAACCGTTAAACTGTCACCATCATAAGTCAGCTCATACTGGGTCAAACCTTTAGTCGCTATCGGCTCTAATAATGAGCCGTCGCGACTATCAAAAGTCGCATGATGCCAAGGACAGACTACCCGATTACCACAGCGTAATCCATTACCCAAGTCTGCACCCGCATGTGGGCATTTGCCATCGAATGCATGGAACTCATCGTCATCGCGAGTGATTAAGATGATACTATCGTCTTCTTGCTTATATGATTTCATGCCACCGCTTGGGATATCCGCTTTACTAATGGTGACGGTGTTGATCGTTGCGTCGGTCATAATGCTTCCTTAACAGTTATAATGATGTCTAATGACAGCAGGTTGAAAATGACCGTAACCAACCAGACAAATTCAACTTATCCTATTATTTTTAATATGCTATGCATTGATAGTAGCAAGAGCTCCGTGCACACGATGTTTTTTTGTATGTTTGCTGCGTTGCAAAACGTAATTATGCGACTTTGCTTTCCGCACTCCTTTTACTTCTAATCATTATTAATAAACAAAATAAAAGACGACCCTATGACTTCTCAAGATAACCAAAACGAAATCATTACTACTTCTCAAGATAGTTTAGATAGCCAAGTTGCTACTCTTGACTCAACAGCTGTTGCCCAAAATGGCAATGAACAAAAAACTAATGACCAAGCAGCCAGTGAGCAAATTGACCTAGCTCATGTTGATATTGCCACTAGTACAGATACTGCAAATTTGCCACAGCCAAGTTTGCAGCCGATACAGCAAGCGACTTATAAATCCAATGCGACTGATTTTATCGTTAATGAGCTATTGCCGTTAGACTTCACTGGTGAAGGTGAGCATTTATGGCTACATATCGAAAAATCAGGCATAAATACCGCTTATCTGGCGAAACTACTGTCAGAGTGGGCAGACATTCCATTGCGTGATGTTGGTTATTCAGGGTTGAAGGATCGTCACGCGTTGACGACTCAGTGGTTTAGTTTGCGCATACCAAAGAAGCAATTGCCGCCTACTGAGTTTGCACCAGTAGACATCGGTGAAAATGAGACTGTCACTATCCTTGCGCAGCACTGGCACAATAAAAAACTCAATCGCGGTACGCACCGTGCCAATCAGTTTGTTATTACTTTACGTGATATTCAGTTTGCGAGCGCTAGTGACGAAAATGTTTGTGACGGAAGTAACGCATCACCCGAGCAACTACTATCTGCAAAAGAGGCCGTCGAGCAGCACCTAACGCGCATTGGCGAAAACGGCGTACCCAATTATTTTGGTCCACAGCGTTTTGGTCGTCAGGGTAATAACGTCAGAGAGGCTTTATCACTGTTTGCTCGTCCACCGCGAGAGCCGCGTCCACAACCAAAAAAGAGCAAACGTAAGCGTGCCCCGCGCGAGCAAAATACGATGGAACTGTCTGCTGCACGTAGCTTGATATTTAATGAGATATTGGCAGCGCGAGTGCGTAATGGCAGCTGGAACACTGGCCTAGCAGGCGAGGTGTTTAATTTAGATGGTTCAGGATCGATATTCACTAGTGAAACACTAGATGATACGTTGCATGCTCGTATTGATAATGGCGATATTCACCCAACTGCCGTGCTATGGGGTACGGGTAACGATAAAGTCATCGGTAGCGCTGCAGATTTAGAGACCGAGGTAGTACAACACAGTCCACTACTCATGCAACTAGCAACTGGATTAGAGCAGCGCGATATTAAGGCGCAAAGACGAGCGCTACGCCTACCGATTGAGGCGTTAAGCTGGGAATGGTCGGACGATCAGACGCTAGTATTAAACTTTACTTTGACGACGGGTAGCTTTGCCACAAGTGTGCTCGCAAGTTTAGTGCAGGAATTAGCATCTTGATTGGATTAAATCGAAGCCTCAATTGAACCAATCAATAAAATATCAGCCATACCGATAATACTTACAAAGTCTTAGTGGCATGGCTGATCGTTAATAAATTAATGGCTAGCGGCTTTTGTAAAGCGATTGCTTACCGCCTTCTTTTTCGGCCCACATCTCATTTGCACTGACAACTTGATTGCGACCACGGTGCTTGGCTTCATATAGTGCCTTATCCGCTGTGCTAATAAGCCGCTGGCAAATATCACTAGGCAGCTTTTGCATTAAAGCGATTTTGCTTTCCGCGCGCTGAGTAGCAATTGGCTTGATAAGAGGTGACGTTTGAGCGACAGTTTTTTGCTGTGTGATCGTTTTGTAGCCTTGCGCGATACAATCTCGCTCTTCATGAGTTAAGGTATACAATCCAAAGCTTGCTGTCACATTAAAATCAGCCAGACCTTCAATCTTCATGACATGCTCAGCAATATTTAGGCGTAATTGTTCGGCAATCATCATAGCGCTATCATGCTTTGTGTCTGGTAGGACAATTAAAAACTCTTCGCCGCCATAGCGACTGATAATAGTCTTATCTGTTAACGACTGCGATAGCGTCTGCGAGATTTCAATCAGAACCTGATCACCTACATCGTGACCATAGTTATCGTTAATCTGTTTGAACCAGTCCAAATCTAACAGCATGACGCTTAAGTCTTGATATTCTCGCACAGTAGCCAAAGCATACTTCATCTTTTTCAAACCGTAGCGACGATTTTTAAGCTGAGTAAGCTCGTCCTGATTGGCATGTAGAAGGGTCTCAAACCGACTATCATCTAACACCAATAGCAAAGCACGAAACATATAAACAATAAAAATCGCTTTTGGCAGCGCTAAATATAAATGAGTCGACCGCCAAAAAAATGCGGATGAACGCTGTAGCTCGCTGATACTATCCCAGTTTAAGACATTGTTCTCAAAAGCCAACGCAGCAACCGCATTTTCAGCAGCCATAATCTCGTTGTAAGTTAGATAGTTATGACTTTCAAGCATGGGATGAATGACGGTCAATTGGCGTAAATTAGGCAGACTGATACCAAAGTAAGGTGACATGATCGCTAATAGCATCAAAATAATATGCAGCCAAAACATACGCCAAGCATAGCGGCGTTTGATCAGCATCATGCCAAGCATAGCGCCGCCGACGAGCGACACGCCTGCAAACAGACTGCTGTACCCTATCATCACAATAACAGTAGAAATGTAGGCGGTGTAAACCAAAACCAAAGCTATCTGCCATCTGCTTAAGACAATGTCGTTGTCATTGCTTGAGTGAAATAAGCCTTTGACCATGCACAAAAAGAACAGCCCGACAAAGCTAATCCCAAGCCATAATGGATATAGATAGTGTATATTTACATAGGTATTTAGCGCATCTTGCTGCCACCAAACATATAAGCACCAGAACCAATGCAATGACACTTCTAATACGATAAATAAGGCCATCAGCGATGTTCGGTCAGCGGCCTGCCACTCAAAAATCATTTGAGAGATTTTGTTGTAACCTAGATGGGATATCGATACAGCCATAGAAGGGCTACCGCAGAGAGTGTAAATACATTAAAAGGTATAAATACGTTGAATATATAAGCGCTAAAATCAAAGCCAAAGCATACTATCCGCTCTGAAATTTTCATATCAAGTGTTACAAGTTCTTGCCTTATTATCAATCTATTTTACGCATTTATTTCCCAATAATTTCTCTATGAATGCAATTTTGTTTACTTACCCATTCCTAGCCTTATTCATCATGATAAATAAGGCCTTATCGCTATTGAAAACAACCTTATTAGAAGTAACTGTAAAAAGGTAAATCCTGCTCATTAAGCAAGCGTTGCAAAAGACTCCCAAACCCCTTGCTGATCATCATTTAAAGTAGGAACATCGCCCAAACGTCGCCAAGGCATGTTACTACCATGAAAGTCACTACCAATAGATGCCGAAAGACCATGCTCAGCAATGCTACGGTCGACCATTCTGCGAGTACTAATTGGCTCACTAGTGGCTGGTAGTTCACAAGCATCTCCGCCAAGCTGCGCAAACTCTTCGATTAGTTTACGCACGCGTGTCGCTGATAGTTGATATCGCGTGGGATGTGCGAGCACCGCTTTGCCGCCGCAAGCATGAATCAGCTCGATACCATGCTGCATCGTCAATGCCTCGATTGCTACATAAGCAGGTTTGTTATCTGCTAGGTACTTATCAAAGGCTTTTTGAACGGTTTTGACTTCACCTCGCTCAAACAATACCTGTCCAATATGGGCGCGGCCGACTGCTTGAGGGTTACCGCCTGCTTTATCGAGCACTGCTTGCCATAGCTCATCATAATTAATATCTAATAGCTCACTCAATTTTTCAGCGATACGCTGACCACGAGTGGCTCGACTGTCTTGCAGTTGCTGCAGCGTTGCGTGCATTTTTTCGCGATCAGTAAAGTCCAGTCCAAGTACGTGAATAATTTTATTGGTGGATTTATTCTTTCCGTAACCACCGCTTAACGTATGTTCACAACTGATTTC
Source organism: Psychrobacter sp. JCM 18900 (assembly GCF_904846625.1). GTDB lineage: Bacteria > Pseudomonadota > Gammaproteobacteria > Pseudomonadales > Moraxellaceae > Psychrobacter. The sequence continues at coordinate 261,046 of NZ_CAJHBL010000004.1, read as the reverse complement.
AACACCATTAATAATCTGCATATCGCAGGCACTGGCAGCGTCTCTTGCCTCATCAATCCCTGCCAGCGTGTCATGGTCAGTCAATGCCAATACGTTGATGCCCGCTGCATGGGCACGCTGTATGACCTCGGTCGGTGCGTAGGTACCATCTGAACAAGTACTGTGGCAATGTAAGTCAATTTTCATAAGCTGAGCCTTAAAGTGTTAAATAAAATAAAAGTAGAATAAAAGTTAGGTAGCAGACAGTCATTGTTACGATTATGAGTATTGTGATTTGTCTTGCTCATTCTGTAGATTTAGCAGTTATCGTTACTGTATTCGTGTTTATATTTGGCCAGTGGCATGGTCATCAGGCGCAATAAGAAAGTATTACTCTGTAGGTCGCGTATATCGCATGATTATCGTGTTGATTGCTTTTTTTTGGTGCGGTAGACGTGTAAACTACCCCATACGTTTTTGTTGGATACACCCTTTGCTATGAAAGCATTATTAGACTTTATTCCCTTAATTGCCTTTTTTATCGCGGCGCGTTATAACGGTATTTTAGCAGCGGCAGGGGCTTTGCTCGTCGCCACTATTATCGTTTACGCCATTCATTTTATTCGTCAAAAAGGTAAGTTTGATAAGCAGCAATGGGTTGTCTTATTATTAACGATTTTATTCTGCGGCGGCACATTACTGCTGCGTGATGATATTTATTTGCGCTGGAAGTCGCCCATTATCAATGGTATTTTTGCATTGACACTATTCGTCAGTGCCGCTATTAATAAGCCATTGATGCAGCTTGCTATGAAAGAGGTATTTACCCTGACGCTTAGCGGCTGGAAAAAGCTGACCGTTGCTTGGGCATTGTTTTTTGCCCTAATGGCTGTACTGCATTATATCACAGCGTTCACAATGTCAGATGAAGCATGGATCAACTTTAAGACCTATGGCTGGATTCCAATTATGCTAGTGTTTGTCGTAGCTCAATTTGCCGTGTTGAAAAAGCATCTCAACCCTGCCCTAACAGACAAAGCCACTAAATAATTTCTGTTGCCTTGTCATAGTAGAAATAACAATTTTATTGCTATGACGTTTATATTAAGCCCACATAAGCTCATCATTACTTTTTTATTATTCACTAAGGAAGTCTCATGTCTTTATTTGCAATCATTGGTCATGACGTGGCTAATAGCAGTGCACAACGTCTGATTACTCGTACTGAACATATTGAACGTTTAAAAGCGCTGCATCAAGAGGGCCGCCTCGTTATCGCAGGTCCAACGCCTATCGAGCATGGCAAGAATGATATGTCAGGCAGCTTAATCATTGCAGATTTTGACTCTATCGAAGCGGCTCAAGCATGGGCAAACGATGAGCCTTATCTACGTGATGGCGTGTATAGTCATGTCGATATCAAACCATTTATTCAAGCATTGCCAGCACCAACTGATAGCAACAATCAAGTAGCTGCATCGTGATTCAGAGAGTCTCTTTTTCACCTACCTGTTGCTACAAAAGTGCCCTGATTGGTCTCATGTTAGTGACAGCCGTTTCGGCGCAGGCTGCACCTGCTGCGCCCATAACACCTGCTGTCGATGCAACCGATCCGACAGCAGTGCTGCCGTTGACTGGGCCAGTAGCGCCGCGCGCTTTACCAACAAAAAACTCAGCGCTAGATATCAATGATACCTTGGCGGCACAGTTGCAACCATCTACTAAAGCATTGTCAGCTGCCAATCAAGAACTGCTCAGCCGTAATGCACAACTACAGCGTCAAGTGAACGATTTACAGACTCAAGTAAATGTCTTGGTTTACGAAAGTAAAGGACAATTGTTTCTATACGGTGCGTTTACCGTTTTGATCAGTCTATTAGTCGGTATTTTTGTCTCGTGGTTAGTATTTGTCCGCCGTGAGCGCTGGTAGCATATACTGTGCTCGCACTGACTTGCATTACTCTACTTCGCTGTGTCTGACCAAATGTCGATATCATTGATCCGTCACTGCTGATCGTTGAGCTTCCGTTTCTGATATTTCTAAGAAGTGCCTCATGTCTACCGCTAACCATCAAAACCCTGAACACTTAAACGTTATCACGCCTGCCAAGATTGACTGGCAAACGGATGATACTGGCAATATGGTGCCAGTATCAGGTGAGTTTGGAGATGTGTATTTTTCTCATGCAGATGGTTTGGCAGAAACGCGTCACGTGTTTCTAGAGCACAATCAGTTACCAGAGCGTTTAGTACATCTTGCACCAAAGCAATGCTTTACGATTGCTGAGCTAGGCTTCGGAACTGGGCTTAATCTACTAGCAACATGGCAATTGTGGCGACAATTACGTGAAACCAATCCGCAATTAGCAACGGCTCGCCTGCACTTTATTACTACTGAAAAGTTCCCTATACCGCTAGCAGATCTGACCCAGATACTTGCGCTATGGGGTGAGCGTGCACCTGAACTAATGGCATTTATTGAGCCCCTGTTGGCTGCATATCCGCCCCTAATTGCAGGCTGTCATCGTTTAAGTTTTTCTCATGATAACTTAACCGTCGATATCTGGCTTGGTGATGCAGCAGAAAGTCTAAGCAAACTGGCATTAGACCGTTCTAGCCAGCATACGCCTTATATTGATGCTTGGTTTTTGGATGGTTTTGCGCCTTCTTGCAACAGCACCTTGTGGGCTGACAGTATCTTTGCACAAATGCAGCGCCTATCATGCCCTCATACGACTGCCGCCACTTATAGCTGTGCAGGTATCGTCAAGCGCGGACTAAGAGAGCATGGCTTTCAAATTAAGAAAGTCAGAGGTTTCGGTCGAAAACGAGAAATGCTAACGGCCCTCATGATTGATGCGGACAGTAGTGACATTACTAGCGATGATAAAAGTTGTGATAATAAAAGCCACGAGGCGAAGCAGCAAACGACTTATAGCACATTCGATCACACTGTCGTCATTGGTGCAGGTGTCTCAGGGTTGCTCACAGCTTGGTCGCTTGCCAATCGCGGTATTACCGTCATCTTATTAGATAAATCAGCGCCCTTAGCAGGTGCATCGGGCAATCCTAGAGCATTACTTGCGCCCAAAATGACGCCGATTCACCATGTTGACGAGCATCTGCATACCATAGGCTATCTCCATAGCAGCAGGCTATATCGAGGCCTTAATCAAACAGCCGTACAGCTTAATACAGCACCGGTACTTGAACTGACTGGCGCCCTTGATTTACTCATAAAAGCCAATATCGGTACGGAACAAATTGCCGACTATCCTGACGAGATGGCAACCACCCTATCGCATGAGCAAGCACAGATTACTAGCGGCCTAAAAGAGCAAGATTTATCAGAGAACTTGTACTTACCGCAGTCTGGTCTGGTCAATCCGCAAGCATTAAAAAACATCATACTGACTCATCCACTCATTCACTTTCAGCAGTTAGAAGTGAATAAAATCAACGAGACTGAGCAGCAAGTTCGTATTGAAGGTATTGATGAAAACCATAACTCTATCATTATAACTGCTGATAATATCGTCATTTGCGCGGCTTATGAAAGTCATAAATTGGATCAGCGTGTTTTTGATTGCCGTAAAATTCGTGGGCAGCTGTCTTGGTTTACGCCAACCCCTGAGCAGTACGCTAAGCTGCCTAAAATACCGCTTAAATATAGTGGTTACTGTGCGCGGTTCAACGCACAGAGTGGAGATGATGAGTTAAATACCGTGGTCGCTGACAAGCCATATTTATTGCTTGGCGCGAGTTTTATCCGCAATGATACAAATACCGATATACGTCCTGAAGAGCATCAAATTAGCCGAGACAAGCTCATCAATGCTATTCCTGAAATGGCATTTATTATTCCAGCGGATACGAGTCTGTGGCAGGGACGAGCTGGCATTCGCACTCAGACGCCTGACTACCATCCTATCGTTGGACAATTGGCAAACAGTCAGCGAATATGGACAATGAGTGCGATGGGCGCAAAAGGTTATGCATTGGCACCTATTTGTGCTGAAGCATTAGCAGATATGATGCTAGGCTCATTCGCACCACTGTCAGAGACGATGCTCGCACGCTTATCACCCAATCGTACACGGCTACAGACGCCGCTTGTTTAAGAATAAATGGCTCTTGTGTAAATAACAGCAACGATTTTCATAGTTCATACTGTCTTATGATATCTTAATTTAATGTCGACTCTAATAATGAGATATATTCTATGAGCTATTACCAAACCACTCTTACGTTACCTACTTATGCGCGCGGCATTCATATCATCACTCCGAAGGTTAAAGAAGCGATTTCTCAGCTGTTACCTCACTCTGCCAAGGTAGGGTTGGTTCATCTGTTTTTGCTGCACACGTCAGCCAGTCTTGCGATCAATGAAAATGCCGATCCAGATGTCAGACTAGATACAGAGGATTGGCTTAATAAAATCGCACCAGAAGATCAGCCAGAGTATCGCCATACCTTAGAAGGATCAGACGACCTGCCAGCGCATCTCAAAAGCATGATGCTTGGGGTAAGCTTGACTATACCGCTTGTCGATGGTGGATTAGGTCTAGGCATGTGGCAAGGGATTTATTTATGTGAGCATAGAAACCTACAAGAATATGGCGGACAGCGTAAGCTGGTGATTACGGTAAATACGTAATAATATACTGTCAATAAATAGCAGATTGACCCTTGCCAATTGCCCCATTTACGTAGAGCGCTATTAACGGATAAAGCTGATTATGAATACTTCTCTTCCAAAAGTACTAAACTTACGAAAATCTACACTGCTTTATCGTACGGCTCCTGCTATTTTCTTCAGTCTGTTGCTACTGACTGCTTGTCAAAAAGATCCAGAACCTGAAGCAACTGATACAACTACAGCTGAGACCTCAACGCAAACCACGCCAGTAACGACCAATATCAACGTTGATGCAGCTGAAGATAGCAACGTAGATGATGCTCAAAATGTAGCGCAGACTGATTCAGAACGTGATATGAACCTAACAGAATTAGATAAAGATCTTAGTGATACTACGTCCATGGCAAATGCTAGCGCTGAAAAACCTAATCCAGAACAAGCTATCAAAGGCGCACAAATCACTGATGTCCGTTATAAGAGTGCAGCAGGTGAGAATTTGTCCGTGGTCTTTGAGACGTCGGCAGCTGGTATGCTTAACGCGATCATTACTCGCCCCAACCAGCCAAAAATGACATTAAGCGCACCCGAAGGCCAAGGCAATAATCCTACCTATCAATCAGCTGACGGTAGCATCCAACTGGTCAGTCATGCTGGTGGCGGCACTATCGACCTTATCCGAAACAATAAAGTGACTAGCTTTGATGCCGTCAGTGCTGAAGCAGAAGTCATCACTGAATAAAGTCTGAGGTCGCCTTTGTTTCAATACGCGATTTAAAATCATAAAAAAGGCGGCAAACGTTATTATCATTGCCGCCTTTTTCGTTTCTGTGTATTATTCTCTACTGACTTGTCTCTACTAAGCTGTCTAATGGGTTATGAGTGATTGTATTTAACCAAACCCAGTCGATTGACCAAACACCCCGACCAACCAGCTTATCACTGTCCACAGCCCCCAACCGACAAATACAATGACTATCAGTCCAAGAAAATCAGGGATATGCAAATACAGCCAAGCAACGATTGGATTGCGCCAAAAAAACCCAAAGCGGCTTTGCTGCTGCTTGTCTTCTAGTGACTGGTGCAAAAACGGTCGATCCATATGCATGGTTTCGGTAATACCATACTCATGGTGTAGATGCTCGTGCACGATACCCAATGTCTTACGGCTAGGACGAATAAAAATATCTAATAGCGTACCAATGCCAGGTACGATACCAACGACCATATCAATAAGTGCCAATCTAACCGCTGGCGTCATTTTATGAGCGGGCACACCCAACTGACGTCCTAATATAAATGCATAACTGGTCAATGCCAATCCTGCTAAATCTCCTGCGAGTGGAATGGTCGAAAGCGCGGCATCCGCACCCATTCCTTGCTTGGTAAAAGGCACTCGTACTAGCGAATCCATAGTATTGGCAAACTTCGCCAGTTTACGTTCAGTTGCGATAACTTGCTCGCGAGTCAGACCATGTTCGGCAAGTTTAGCTTGATAGTCTACGACTGACGCATTCGTATCAGACAGTTTCTTTAATTTGAATCTCGGCAATTTATCGAACTTATCCATTTAGCGTCGTCCATATGCAAGTGACTGCGATGAGCGCAAACACATAGCGCCCTACCCAGATATTGGCCAAGAACGCCTGAAAGCAGGCCAAAGGGTTACGGCTGGCACAAGCGCTATTTTGTTTGGCAAACATCATCGCAACAAGCGCCAACCCAAATACCGGTGTTACGCCTAATGTGGTCGGGGCAAAGTAATGCCACATAACCACGCCCATCATTAGCAAAAATAGCATCTGTAATATTGAGATGATAATCACGTCATAACGACCGAATAGTATCGCTGTTGATTTCACGCCAATCTTTAAGTCATCCTCACGGTCAGCCATGGCGTACTGGGTATCATAGGCCACTGTCCAACACATATAAGCTAAGAATAGCAGCCAACACCAAATATCGGGAGCGCCTTGCACCGCCACATAGGACATCGGTATCGCCCACCCAAAAGCAGCTGCTAAAAATACTTGCGGCAAATGCGTATAGCGTTTCATAAATGGATAAATAAACGCCAATACAACGGCACCAAGCGACCAGTAGAATACAGCTATAGGTAAGAAAAATAGCAGACTGGCACTTAACAGCACCAGCACTAAAAATGCAGCGACGGCTTCTTTGCCAGATAGGCGTCCATCTGCTAACGGGCGGCCTTTAGTGCGAGTCACATAACCATCTACTTTGCGATCCGCAAAGTCATTGATCGCACAACCAGCCGCTCGCATAAATATTGCACCAAGGGCAAATATTGCGAACACCTTGATACTTGGCAACGCTGCCGTCATTCCTTGCTGCTGCGCTTGACCCATTGCAGCAAGTAGTACGCCCCAAAGCGTTGGCCATAGGAGCAGCTCAATGCCGACTGGTTTATCAAAACGGGTTAGCTGGATGTAGGCTTGTAGCTTGTCTTTAAATGTCATGGTTTTTTATTATCATTAATTGGATACTTTTTATGTGTGCTTATATATTTAGCTCAGAACAACTAAATTGATTTTTGAAGGGGCTGGTTGCTTAGTTTTAATAGACTAATTACTAAGTTTAATGGTCTGGCTACTGAATTTGTTGCCACAATTTATTCGCTTCGATCAGTGATAGCTCAGGATATTGCTTGCGTAATGCTTTCAGCGCTGGGACTTTGTCTTTTTTGGCTGCTTGTTGACGTAAAAATGTCAGTTGCTCTTGTGGATTGCTCAGCTCTTTTAACCGTGCTTCAAGCCGAAGAATTCGAGTACGCAGCATGATATTAATCAACAGTAAAACTGCACCCATGACCCAAATAATTAGCGCTGACATTCCTTGCTCCTTAATCCATTAATTTTGAACACATAAGCTGATTAATTGCGTACATTTATACTCGTACATTCGTTATCACAAACAGCAGCTATCAGACAAAATACCCATCAAAGCGTACGGCTTCATTATGCCAGCTTTCGCTAGCTGGCTCATCAGCAAGCAGCGGTGCAAAATGTGGACGCTTTACGACTACGCGACCTTGGCCTTGCGTATTTTGTTTGACAACGGCCTGCGCCCTACTTAGCAGTTGTCGCTCTTCATCTGAAGTTGGTGGACGAGCCAATTGATGCAGTGCTTGCATATGCTTACCGACTTTTGCCCCTTTACCTGTTTTGCTATCTTGATAGCTATCCTCTGGAAACATCGGATCCAAATAGACGACATCGATTGCCATAGCATCGTCTATTGCGGTGCTTGCTTCTAAATTCGCAAAATAACTGAGCGCATTAGCATTAATAATCTGTAGACGGCTCATGAGCTTTTGCCAATTGGGTAGCGCACTCATACGCTGCTGCTCTGCAAGTAACAGCAATGCCATCAACGGCTGCTGCTCAAGCATAGTGACTTGGGCACCAGTACTGGCCAATATCAAACTATCATGCCCAAAGCCAGCAGTTGCATCAATAACGTGACTATCTGATGTGATTTTGGCGGCTTGTAATAGCAGCTCAGACTTACGGCCAGCACTCACTACACGGCGCTGCAACTTATCCCACTCAGGTGCCACACTAAGCCCATCACTTAGCCATGATAGCTTATCTTTATCATCTAATAATAAAATAGGCTGAGTAGATGCTTGGCTCAATTGCTGACGGCGCTTTTGAGTGAGTTTCTCTGTAGCGACTTTAATATCTAAGATAATTGATAATGTATGCTCAGCTATCAATGACTGTAGGCTCTCAATCTGTGCTTGCTGACTGTCATTGACGTAGAATAACTGACAATGTACAACAGCACCTGTCTCGTCATACGTTTGGGGCACATCGGTCATAACCATCATCCTGTTTGCTGCTTATTTTCACTATAAATTACTGGCGTGTTAAATCATAACGCAAATCTAGCCAGCCATTTGATAACCAAAGCCCCAAGCGGCGACCAACACGATAACACCCGTGATAATGCGCAACCAAGCAAAAATAGTAAAGTCGCGGCGACTTACCCATGCCACAAGTAAGCGGATACAAAGTAGCGCTACTACAAATGATACGATGGTTCCGATACCTAGCACTAGCCAATCTTCACTGTTGGTCAGTACGTCACCATGTTTGAGTAAATCCAACAGTGCCGCGCCTACAATGACAGGAATACCCAAAAAGAAAGAAAACTCAGCAGAAGCCTTACGTGAGACACCTAACCACAGCGCACCAATAATAGTAGCACCTGAGCGTGACGTCCCTGGTATAAGAGCTAAACATTGGAACAAACCAATCATCAACGCAGTTTTTATGCTGACATCTTCCGCTTCTTCTGCAATGACCGTTTTAGGACGCTTTTCCACGTAAAATATCAGCAGACCGCCAATGATGAGCATAATGGCAACGACGATAGGATTAAACAAATAAGCTTTGATTTCATCGGCAAAAGTAAAACCAACAATCATCACAGGGATAGTAGAGACAATCAGACTCAGTCCTAGCTGTCTAGGATTGGTCATGCCCTCTGATTTACCAGTCAGCAAGCCCATCAGCGCTTGCCATAACCTACCCCAATAGTCATAAATCACTGCTAAAATAGCGCCAAGCTGTACCACCACGACAAATAAATCGACTTTTTCTTTAGTCCAGAAACCCATCACATCTGCTGATAAAATCAAATATCCCGTACTAGAGATGGGTAAAAACTCAGTGATACCTTCAACGATACCCATGATGACAGCTTGAACGAATAAAACTATATCCACAGTGACTTTCCTAGAAACAGACTGGCCTAAAAAACTGGCCTAAAAACAGACCGATTGGCTGTCCTATATTAACGTTGATTTTATATTGGTATGCGCTTGCTAAACACTAAAAAGCTGGCTGCAAAAAGTATATTTATAAAGCTATGCTTTGCCTTGCTCTTTAAGTGTTTTCCAAGCTTGATTACGTAGATATTTTGGTAATGCCTGTGACGCTTCTGTACCACCATCGTTTGCAAACTGGGCAATACCAAGCTGCCCAATGACAACAGCATCTGGCCAAACATCTTCATGACAGTCTTGCTGATCATGTCGTGCCAATAGCGGCGCGCCATTACCAACGATAGGCAGGTTGAGCTCTGTTTGGCTATCATAATCTAATAGTTGCTCAGTGCTATCGCCACAATCAGCCAAGACTGGCTGCATAATGCTATAACCTAATTGGTCGTCAGTTACCAATTCATACTGCCCAAAGTAAACTTGCTGCATACGAGCATCAAGGGCGCTGTATAGGTGTGTCAGCCCGTATTTCTGATACGCACATTGTGCGATTGCTTGCAGGCTTGAGACGCCAACGCAAGGCAAGTCATGCGCTACAGACAGAGCCTGTACCACTGCCGTATTAATACGGATACCACTAAACGCACCCGGCCCGCGATTAAATATTAAAGCCTGTATATCAGCAAGACGTAACTGTGCCTCAGACAATGCAGCATCAATCATCGGTAAAATCTGCTGAGTCTGCTGACGCTTACCTGTTTCGGTATGGCTCGATAGTACCTGTCCGCTCGAATCTAAAATCGCGATCGAACACTGGTCGAACACGGTATCCATTGCTAAAAACATCACAACCTCGGCTTTTACTTTTGGCGTTCTAAATTGATTTGTCAGATTTTAATAATTTTTAATAACGATCTATCATTCATGTCCTGTAATAATCTAGACAGAGTGAAGCAGCGCCTATCATAGCATTTAGGGTACACGAATTTTATTAATTTCTATATTTTTCACACTTTATCCATCAGTGTTTATCTACAACTGATAACGATAAAAAGCCCCAAAGCTTTATTGGCTTTGGGGCTTTGATCAAACTTCTTAAAAATAACTAATCGTTATCTAAAAACGGGTTTTGAACTTCTTTGGTGCTTGGTTTTGCATTTCTTGCATTTGTTTTTGCATCTCTTCGGTGCTTGGCATGTTATTTGGATCCAGTCCCATTTGCTTGGCCATTTGTTCTGGATTCACGTCCTTAGCACCACCTTGCTGCCCGCCACCAAACAATGGACCGCCGCCACCGCCAGTACTACCGCCACCCATGAGGCCTTGCATAGACTTCATCATTTTACTGATGCCTTCAGGCTTTGAAATCATTTTCATCATTTTTGCCATTTGCTTGTGCTGCTTGAGCAGACGATTAACATCTTGAATCTCACGGCCTGAACCTGCTGCGATACGGCGCTTGCGACTTGGGTTAATCTTATCAGGGTTTTTACGCTCAAATGGCGTCATTGAGTTGATCAATGCTTCCATTTCGCGAACTTTTTCTTCTGGTTTGGCATCTTCGACTGCTTTTTGCATGTCTGAGCCGCCCATACCAGGCATCTTATCCAAGAAACCTGCCATACCGCCCATGCTCTTCATCTGCTGGAACTGGGTCAATAGATCCTCAAGGTCGAAGTCACCGCCCTTTTGCATCTTTTTCGCCATTTTTTCGGCTTTATCACGGTCAATCTTTTGCTCAACTTCTTCGACCAGACTCAGTACATCGCCCATACCAAGGATACGCTGCGCGATACGCTCAGGGTGGAAAAGCTCTAGCTCGTCTAGTTTTTCACCGCGGCCCAAGAACTTAATAGGCTTACCCGTGATAGCACGTACAGAAAGCGCCGCACCGCCACGAGCATCACCGTCAGTCTTGGTTAAGATAACACCTGTCAATGGCAACGCATCATTAAAGGCTTTTGCGGTATTGGCGGCATCTTGACCCGTCATGGCATCGACGACGAATAGCGTCTCAGATGGGTTAACCGCAGCAGTTAGCGCCTTAATCTCATCCATCATGGTATCGTCGATATGTAGACGACCAGCGGTATCAATGATCAGAATATCTTGATATTGGATTTTGGCTTCTTCAATCGCACGCTTTGCGATATCAATTGGATTCTCATCTGTGCTTGAGTTCACAAACTTAGCATTCACCTGACCGGCTACTTGCTCAAGCTGTTTGATAGCCGCTGGACGATAAACGTCGGCAGAGACTAGCATGACTTTTTTCTTTTGACGCTCTTGTAGATATTTGGCCAACTTACCAGCTGTAGTCGTTTTACCCGCACCTTGCAGGCCTGCTAGCAAATAGACAACGGGCGGTTTGCCTGTCATCTCTAACTGCTGATTGGCACTGCCCATCATTTCGGTCAGCTCGTCGTGTACGATTTTGACAAAAGCTTGACCTGGCGCTAACTCTTTTAGCACCTCGGCACCAAGCGCTTGTTCTTTTACGCGTTTTACAAAATCACGAGTGACAGGCAACGCCACATCGGCTTCTAACAACGCCATACGCACTTCACGTAGCGTGTCTTTGATATTGTCTTCGGTCAACTGTCCGGTACCGACGATGTTACGTAGGCTCGACGATAAGCGTTCTGTTAAGGTATCAAACATAAATAACTCTCAATTAAAATGGTTTTCAATTAAATAATACGCAATTAAAATAACTCTAAATCAAACCATTAAAATGGTTCGTAAATAATATTAGGATACGCTATAAGATATTAGGATATTGCATGACAAGGAACATAATAAAAGAATTATATTATCAATACTATAGCATTAACATGGCTCAAAACTTATAGTCGTTTCGCAAAAGACACAGCGATTATAATTGTAGTCAACTTTTTATAGATGACATATTTTATGTTTTGCGCTATGCAGTACTGCCGATCATTTATAAGTTATAAGCAAGATGGTGCTCAATTGGCACCCATTTTATGATAAATTGGACGATTATTCTAATCATTCTGATAATACCACTTTAGCGATACATTGAGCGGCAGTTTATGCTCAGTATAAGATGAGGCTTTTTATCTGTGCACTTTGCATTCTTACTTGCTAGCATGGCTTATGTCTTAGTCAGCATCCATATTGGTTGGGCGCTGGTTCAGGACAAACCTATCCACAAAAGCCTCAGTTTGGGCTTATTGCTGGTTGGCATGGCTGCACATGCGGCACTGCTATATCCATACGTTGTGACGCTGTATGGTTTAAATTTCAACTTATTTAATATCATCAGTCTGACCAGTTTATTTTTCTTATTCTTTTATCTGCTGTTCTGTTTATACCGCCCTATTCTTAGCCTTGGCATTTTGGCTGCACCCACTGCGCTGATAGGTATGACTGTCGGTTATATCGGCCGCGCCCCTTATCAACCGCTCACTGACGTCAGTATCGGGCTTGAAATCCATATCATATTATCATTAGCTGCCTATTGTGTGCTGTTGATGGCGGCTGTACAAGCGCTATTTTTACGTCTACAAATACGTGAGCTCAAGCATCATACCATTCACCGCTTTTGGGTCAATAAACTACCTTCCTTGCAAAGTATGGAGAGTTTATTATTCGATATGCTGTTGGTAGGCTTTGTATTGCTCAGTATCGCACTAGGAATTGGGTTTATCTATGTACAAGACTTGATGGCGCAACATATCGTGCATAAGACTGTTTTTAGTCTACTGTCGTGGTTATTATTTGGTGTGCTACTATTCGGTAATTGGCGTGCAGGCTGGCGAGGTAAACGTGCGGCCAATATCACTATTTATGCCTTTATCCTATTAGCCATTGGCTTTGTTGGTAGCAAGTTCGTCTTAGAAATGCTCCTATAAAGTATATGTTCAAAAAAAGGCGGTTAGTAACTGTTGCTACTGACCGCCTTTTTATATTCTTAGCAGACTCACTACTAATTCTTCTTAGTTAAATACGACTGTCTTATTACCTGCCACAATCACACGGTTTTGCACATGCCAGTTTACAGCACGTGCTAATACGTTGCGTTCGATATCACGGCCGATAGCACGCAGCTCTGTCACCCCTTGGCGATGCGTCACACGGTGTACATCCTGCTCGATGATAGGCCCTTGATCAAGCTCAGCTGTGACATAGTGCGCAGTTGCGCCGATAAGCTTAACGCCTTTATCGTAAGCTTGACGATAAGGATCTGCACCCACAAACGCTGGCAAGAAAGAATGATGAATATTGATAATCTGCATCGGCCAACGCTTGACGAAGTCTGATGACAATATCTGCATATAGCGCGCCAATACTAGCAAGTCGTTACCTGCCATCAGCTTATGAATCTGCTCTTCTGCCTCTGCCTTATTGTCTTTTGTCACTGGTACATGATGAAAAGTAATACCAAAATTTTGTACTGCTTGCTTTAAATCAGGATGGTTGCTGACCACGCAAGTAATCTCGCAATCGAGCAGTCCACGCTGATGTCGCCATAATAAATCTAACAACGCATGATCAAACTTAGATACCAAAATACCGACTTTGGTCTTCGTTGCATTATTATGTAGACGCCAATCCATATCGTGGCGCTTAGCAACCGTATGCGCAAAGCTGGCTTCAAAATTCTCGATAATATCGCTCAATCCTGCCAAAGCAAACTCTAAACGCATGAAGTATTGACCGCCTTCATGCGCCGTTGAATACTGATCAAGCGTAATAATATTAGCGCCATAACGATGAATAAATTCAGAGACTGCCTGTACGATACCTGCCTGATCTTTGCATTTGATGAGCAGCGTGGCTGTATCAATAGCGCTAGGTGTTTGTTTGCTCTGAGAAGCTATGGTCGATAATGAAACCGCTTTAGTATTGTCTGACATAATTCGCCCAATATAAAAAATGATGACTTATTGCTGAAAAATTGCTGACAGCGTAGTAAACCGGTTATTTTAATCCTTTTTGCAATACTTTGCTGAGCGAGTTAGTTGTTTTTAATTATTTAAGGTGATTTGGTTATTTTAAAGGACAAACTAAAAACCCCCAACGTAGGGTTGAGGGCACCTTTAATCATGTAATAAGAAGAAGCAACTCATTCTAATTAGGATTGCTACAACTAGGATTAGTACCGAATGGACTCACCCAGTTTGGACGTGTGGGAACATTAATATCAACATCGTCTATCAGGACTGGAAAACTAATTAAGCGAGACTGTTGTGACTCACTACCATCTACATTTGTATTAACAGTAACTTTGGCCTGGTACCATTCTGCATATTCTTTCGGATAGCGTATTGAAAAATCAACTTTACCAGCACCATCTGTTATAAAATTAAAGTTTTGGCTAGAACTAACCTCGTTACCATCTTTGTCAAGTACTGCTACAACGTTAATTGGGTCTAACTGACCATTCCCATTCACATCTTCACCTAAATCTAAAATACCATTATTATTTGTATCTTCACTAGGACAGCTTATATATGGGACACGATCCCATACATTTTTATCAAGAGTAATATTTCTAAATACGCTCCACTGACCTTTACCGTAACTGCTAGGGTTTAAATTAATAGATACTGGTTGATTGATTGCTGGCTTACCTGTGCTGTTTAATACGCTAATGGAGCCTTTTTGGAAATAATAAACTTCACGGTCACCAGCAGATATCTTATCCGCAAAGGAAAAACTGATAAATGTTGCTCTAGTCTGTATCGAAATCTTCGCTTCTACAGGACTAATATTTACTGGCTTTTCTGTACCATCTGGCAGCTCAATTAGCCGCACTTCAGCTGCAATGACAACGCCTTCTGTTTTTGTTGGGTTCTGCCCGGCATTGTAAACTACTTTCGCTAAACCACTACTATCAGTATAAGCGACACCTTGACCTAGACTACCCCCAGATGCATCCTTAGTAGTCGTAAACTGGACAATTGCATTTTTCACCGGTGCATCATCGCTATCTAATACGCGAGCGATCACTTGCGTTGACCCGCCAACACTTAGTACTGAACGCTCAGTCTGTAGAAGCAACTTGGTGGGGCTAACAGAGACGAAGCTCAATACCGTTTCTTTAATACTGTCTGATTGGTTTGTTCTTCTATGCGTAGCAGTAATAGTAGCGCTATCAGGAACACTTGATTCAATATAGAACTCTAATTTCTTATTTAACACTGTAAATACACGGCGTGAACTGCCCTGTTCTTGATTTTCATTTTCATTTTGATAGATTTTGCCTTTGTTTGTGACAAGAATAACAGAGTCACCATCATCAGCATCAGGAACACTTAATATTACTTTCTTTCTAGTATCCACCTCTATATCATTTGTTCGTTCAAAGTTCATACTTGATTTGATAGCCGATCCTACAGTTAATATATCAGAAATACGTTGAGTATTTTCAGCACCTTTAATTTCAATACTAAATACATAACTATCATTATTTGAAACATTTAAATCAGCTGTATTTAAGTCAAATCTGAAGTTACCATTACTGTCAGTGCTGCTACTTCCTACTTCTACATTGTTATTATACAATAATACAGTTGCACGATTGATAGGCTCTGCTGCACCATCCATTATCTGCCCAGATACAGCAAAGCTTTCCCCACTACTCACCATGTTTTTAGAAGAAATAACATTACTTGCTCGCGTACCAGAAACTATAATAGGGAAACTTTGCTCAACAATGCTATTTTCTTCGTCATTAACTAATACTGTTAGTAGACTTTCATGGTTTATTTGTGAATCAACATTAGCTCTGCTTTGTATCAGCTTTACGGTAATCAACCCTTCTGCATTAGTAACTTGATTAGAAGAACCATCTAAAGATAAACCATATAATGCAGCATCAGTAATGCCGATAACTACAGGGACACCTGCGACAATACCGCCCTTCTTATCAGTTACTCTAATATTTATCGTTGCCGTGTCTGCACCAGTTAGCAATTCGGTTTTATCAGAGGCAATAAACACATCATAAACATCATCTTTTTGTGTGTTCGTATTACCTTCTACTCCAAATAGTGTAAGAGATTGTTGAACACCATCAACACTGACTCTTATTGTTACACCGTTCTTAATAAGAAAGTCACGCTGTGCTGCAGTTAACGTGTTTGTTGCTTGCAACTCAATGACCGCTTTCCCTTTTTCATCAGTAGTTACTCTAGAGCTAGAAGTGCTGAATAACCCTGTTGCTTTGGGATCAGTGACTGCAAAGGTAACCGTCTTATCATTTACCACTCCGTTTTTATCATCTAATACTAGAGCCTCTATTTTTATAGAAGCATCTTTCGCCATATCCACATTAATACTAGTATAATTAGACAATATATATATTTCACTTGCCTTAATAGTTGACTCTTCCTCACTACCTGATTCTTGATTACTTGGAATTACTGTAACCAATCCAATATCTGGCTTTGGCGCGATAGTATCGGTACCGTCACCACCACCGCCACAACCTGCTAGAGCTAATGATAATGTGAGCGCTGTTAACTGAAATAGCTTGGAAGTAGGTAATGATGTATATGACATGTTTTGACTCCGCATGAGCAGTAATTTATCTGAGCAAATAAGCAAAAAATCATTACCCAGAATCAGAATAGATTGGTAATGATACATAGATTTACAGTAATACTAGCGTATTAACAGATTGTATTAAATATATAACAGCAACTTTACTGACTTTTGTTATAACTTACAACTAAAAATTAATCTTTACTATTAAACAATCAACAACATAGAGCGCTCATTTCAGGGTATAATAGCCATCCTTTAATTCGACAGTTACTGTAAAAATATTTGAGTATTCATCTGTTTTATGGTATAAATGTCGGCTTTAAAATTTTCTGAATTGGTCAGCCTGTTATTTGCCTTTAGATAGCAGCAAAACCAGCTCAACCTTCATATAGTTTTGTTTGGTGCAAAGCTGCCGCTTGCTGTGTCCATGCCGCAAAAACGTGCAACTTGCCCAGACTGGTATGAGAAAAACTCATACCTCATAGATTAGGAGTTCGCCATGTCTCGAGTTTGCCAAGTGACTGGAAAGCGCCCTATGGTGGGTAATAATGTTTCGCATGCAAACAACAAAACCCGTCGTCGCTTTCTACCAAACCTTCACAACCATCGTTTTTGGGTAGAGTCTGAAAACCGCTTTGTACGTCTACGTGTGTCTACCAAAGGTATGCGCATCATTGACAAACTTGGTATCGATAAAGTGTTAGCGGATCTACGCGCACAAGGTCAAAAAGTTTAAGTTAAAAATAGCAGCTGAGTGATGACTCTCATCATTTAGGCTGCTGTTTTGCTACATTAATTGTGGCAACTCATTCTTTGAGACACGTACCTATCGTTTGAAGACCCCTCATTTACAGGAAAGCTATCATGAGAGATAAAATTAAATTAGTATCAACAGCTGGTACTGGGTATTACTACACCACTACTAAAAACAAGCGCACTATGCCTGGCAAAATGGAAATTAAAAAGTTTGATCCAAAAGTACGCCAGCACGTGATCTTTAAAGAAGCTAAAATCAAATAATTTCCATTTTATAAGTGGTACTATTTGAACAAAAAAAGGGTTTATCAATTGATAAACCCTTTTTTTATGGCTGTAGCTTCATGTTGCTAAGCTATATCTTCAATTATTCGCTTTGACTGGTATTCGCTTTAACTGGAGCTCAAAAATAACCAAAGATTAGCTGTAGTGTGTTGGTTCTTTATCATATACATGCGCATGCCACTTGCTCATTTGCTTTTGCATAATGACCTGAATCGCAGCATGAATCATATGTTGACCAATGGCTTGAGTATCGCTACCAAGTAGTTCTTTTAGCTTGTCAGAAAAATCGATAGTCATCAGCGGCGCTTCGTCTTGTTCAGCATCACGCAATAACAACCTACCATCATCTGCTTCCACCAACTCTAACGTGGTTTCTTTGGCAAATCCTGCAAACTGATCGCTATTCTCGTTATCTACTTCTATATCATTATCGATATCGTATGGCATTAATGTATTCCTTATTATCCCGTTTAGTACTGGTAGAGAAACTAGTCATTGCAAAGCAGTCATTTCTAAAAATAAACTCATTCGGCAAATCTATCGTCTTACAGTAACGCGGGTAAATCTGTCTTACTCATACAATGGACGCTTTAACACTCGAATTCAAGGGCTGTCACATAAGTCTCTGCTATAAAAGCAAACTTGAATACCATGTCGTTTGTATATATTAGTGCCAATAACGTAGCTTTCCTAATGTAAATAAGAAGGCCACAAACATTCCAAGGTAATAAACCAGCTTTAGCTCAAGGCTAGGATCACGATACTTAAATGGCAGTGCAACGGTGGCCGTCGCAGTAGGCAATATCAGCAGCATAAGCAGCCAATTCTCAATGACATTTAGCCAACCTTGTAAATCAGTTCCGTGACGTAGTGACGCCAATCCCATTAACAAACAAGCGATAATTAAGCTAGTAAATAAGCCATTTGGTAAGTCTTTAGGATAGATAATTTTAGCAATACTGGCTGGTACGATTCTCATATAAAATTCCAGTCATGCTTGTAGAACATGGCTTAATGATTAAAAAATATAAAATATTACGACTTTATATATAGGCGTGGAAAAGCATTATATTTACAGCGAAACTACTCAACTATAAGTACCCATTAGCCATAGCATCGATATACAAGAAGTCAAATAACCCAAACTAATCGCATTCCAACTCTCGATATGCAGGCCCTTAACTTTGTTAAGTATGCGAGAGCCTACCCAAAAAAATAGCGGAATGCCTAGCATAAATGCAGGCACAATGACCGCTGCATGACGCAGCACGGTTTCGACATCATCACCCACCATCAGGCGAAAGCCATAACCTGCCAAACTAAGTACAAGTGCAAACATCGCTAAGCCAATGGTAATGCCTCTAGGTACCAAACTGCGCTGCGGTGTTTCACTTGTAAGTGACTGCCTAGTCTGCTGATTCAACGTTTCATGAGAGTTTACTTGCTCACAAGGTTCTGTTGAACTGGTAGAATTGTTTGTGTCCATATTTCACCTTTACGCGACTGACCGTTATATATAATTGATTCAATTTAAAAGAGAGACAAGGCAACTGAGTGCAGATGTAACTGTGATACTTCAAGCGAGGTTAACGCTGTAGCTCTTTTATATCGGATTAACTATATAGTCATAAGTTATACAGCACATCTTAATATTATTGTTATATGGCTAATAGCGTTTATTAACCATACAACACTCGCTAGCTGTTGTTGGCTAATAGCAACTCTGCGCGCATCTCATCAATAGCCGCTTTATAATCTTCTTGATTAAAAATTGCAGAACCCGCAACGAACATATCAGCACCCGCTTCAGCAATCGCACGTATATTACTGGCTTTGATACCGCCATCAACTTCCAATCGAATATCTCGACCACTGGTAATAATACGCTGACGTACTTGACGGACTTTGTCTAAAGTACTATCGATAAACGACTGTCCACCATAGCCTGGGTTCACACTCATTAATAAAATTTGATCTACTTTATCCATGACATAATCAAGATAATGTAGTGGTGTCGCTGGATTCAATACCAAACCACACTCTGCACCGCCATCTTTGATCAACTGAAGTGAGCGATCGATATGAGCGCTGGCTTCAGGATGGAAGGTAATGATACTAGCACCCGCTTCCAAAAACTGCTCAATCATACTATCGACAGGTGAAACCATCAGATGTACATCAATTGGCGCTTCAACACCATAGTCACGCAATGCCTTACAAATCATGCTACCAAACGTCAAATTGGGTACGTAATGGTTGTCCATCACATCAAAATGAATCACATCGGCACCCGACTCTAGTACCTTCTCCACTTCTTCGCCCAACCGCGCGAAATCAGCTGAGAGTATCGACGGTGCAATAAGATAAGGTTTAGCAGGACTGTTCATAATTGAGCTACCTAATTCATGTTTATATAAGATATTAATAAATTAAAAAGGAAATTATAATTGGCTCACATATGCTGAGAGCCTTTTATATATTGATGCTAAATACTTAATGGTTTAGCGCTGCTTATATTGAGTTTTGCAATAAGCGCGGCCAACTTCGAAAGAGCGCTTTGCCTCATGTTTGGTAGCACGATTGCTTACTCTCTGACGCCATAAGCGAAAAGATGACGGCTTTAGCTCTTGGCGCATGAGCTTGATAACCCCAGTCTCATCGAGACCGTAGCTATGCTCTATGGCACCGAATGTCGTTCTATCTTCCCATGCCATCTCTATCACACGAGATATTTGCACGTCATCAAGTACTCTATCACCAGCGTCATTGACGGTTTTTGCAATCAACTCGTCTGATTTAGCTTGAGACACTTCATCACTATAATCAATGCTACGTTGTTTTTTTTGTAGAGCAGCATCCATATCAGCTTGCATAGTCGCTTTTGTAGAGCTCGTATCTGCTGACTTATTCTTCGAATTAGAAGCTGTCAAATCTTGATAACTTGCCATAAAAATCACCTTCTGAGCATGAATGGAATAGCGAAAAATGTATCGCGGTCATCTGAAAGACATCTTAGCTCATTTGAGCCATATGCCAATGATGTTCGATATGATCATTAATCACCGTTTGGATAAAATAATAGCTGTGGTCATGCCCCGCTTGATAACGTAATGTTAAGGGCTGTTTGGCTTTTGCACAAGCGTCTTGTAGTTTAGAAGTCTGTAGCTGACCTTCTGCTAAGAAATTGTCAGCTGCACCTTGATCAACCAAAATGCTCGAATACTGCTGACCGACCTTTTCAATCATTTGTGAGGCGTCTGCTTGTGCCCATAGAGACTTATCATCACCGAAGTACTCTGTGTAAGCAGCTTGCCCCCATGCAGACTCACTGGCCGCACATACTGGCGATAAAGCCGATACGCTGACAAACTTACTTGGGAACTTAAACCCTAGCAACAGCGCACCATGACCACCCATTGAATGCCCTGTGACACCGATGCTGTGAATAGGAAACTCTGAACGTAGTAAGTCATATAACTCATCGACAATATAGCTTTGCATATTAAAATTGTCTGACCACGGCGCTTGAGTCGCGTCAACATAATAGCTTGCACCTTGACCGACAAAATAGCGATCGTCGTTTGGTACATCGCTGTCTTCACTACTTCTAGGCGAAGTATCAGGTGCGATAAGTATCATACCAAGCTCGCTGCATTTTTGCTGAAAATGCGCTTTATGAGTGACATTATCAGCATTACACGTCAAACCTGATAAATACAATATCGCAGGACAACGTCGCCCAGCCAAGGCTTCATCAGGTAGATAAATACTAAACGTCATAGAGGTTTTGGTAGATGTCGACTCGTGACTATAATAATGCTGCTCACCATTAAAACAGCGATTCACGCTTTTTTGGGTAAGCTGTTTATTGGTAGATAAACTATGACTATAGGAATTTTGCATGAGTGATATCCTTTTATTCAAAATAGAACCAATGACAATGTTTAATAAATACTCATCATCTAATAGTAAATCTGATATTGGCATTTATTAAATGCCAAATCATACTTTATATTTATTTAGCTATTCAGCAGCTATCTCTACTTCGTCTACCGACAGATTAGTAGCGCTGTCAGGTAAAATATTAACCGTTGTAGAAGCTGCATTATTTGTAATACTAGCAACGGATGGGCGCGCCTTATCAAATAATACTTGCTCAAACGCAGGCAATGCCGTCTCCATTAAGCTACCAATCACCATTTGCGGCTCCGATGGCTCAAAGCCCATGGCGCTCTCACGCTCATTGACCCGTATACTGGCATCCTTAAAAGCCGACTCAAAACTGGTATTCCCTCGTAGGCTTTCAGCAAAAAACGCTTGGCCAAAATAGGTCATCTCAGCTGTATTCGTGCAGCCAAATGATGCTTTGTCAGCGGCTGATGCAGTAATCACTACCGTGGTTGGCGATGCCAATTCGTCAATAAACGAACCTGAGTAGCAAGCAGACACCACAATCACACGCCAGCGGATACCAGATGCGTCTAGCGCGTCACGCAACCAGGTGGCATCTAAATTATCCATCGCAAGCGGCGGATTTGCCAACTGGACGATATCCTGATTACCATGTGAAGACAACGTCAGGAACAATACATCTTCATCAGCATTCATCTGCTGACCGATTTTCTTTAGGCCGCGCAAAATGCTAGTCTTAGTAGCAATTGGCTCATCGAGCCAGCTATAAGTATTATTGATCAGCGATAGTGAATGCCCGCTGGTACCAAAGCGCACATCAAACAGCTCGCGTACCTTATTAATCTCAGAACGAAAGACGTTTTGATCAGAAAATCCTGCTACTCCCATAAAGTACCAGTCGGTTTTACCATCGATACTTGGGTCTATACTATCCAATGCTTGCTGTAATAAACGTGGCTGCTGATACAGTGCCGCCTCTTCTAATACAGGCTCTACAGGTATTTGCTTAAAGATTGGCTGGTCTGCGACATTACGCTGCCAGATGGTCAGCAACGCTACCGCGCCAACTAATACAATGATTCGCTCCCACCATGGTATACGCAGACGACGGGAGAAAATCCAAAGTAACGCTAGCGTTTGCCATAAGAACAATACTAAAAACAGTACTGGTAAGAACGAATAACTCCAATTTGGCAACCAACCATAGCTACCAAAAAACTGCACCAAGCTCTGCAATAGGGCTGATAATGTATCAGCGACCAACCACAGTACTACTGGTACAAATACCAATGCTTGGTTGCTCGCTCGCCGAGCCAAAATGATACCACCAAGTAAAATAATCATCGGCCAGATCAAATAACTGACCAATCCTTGCTCATTAAATATGCTGCCACTTTCAGCAGCTAACCATGAAAATAAGACATTACTACCAAGCGCCAATAGTGCAAATACGGCAAACTGTACAAAAGTGGGTTTAACCCAAGAAAAAGCTCGTGTTGAGCCCACCAGCATCCACAAAGTTGCAATAATATTGGCAGCGAAATTGAGCGAAAAACGCTGAAGCGAGACGGTTTTTAACGACGTAAGTGACAAAGACTTAGACCTCTAGCCAGTCGAGAAAAATAAAATGACTCAATGATAATTATCTTAATGTAACAGCCGCGCGGTGCAATAAATTGACGATTTTTTGTACAGCATGCAGACATCGATTTATATTGAATTCACGATGGAGTGATTATAGAAGATGACTAGCACTGCCTAATATTTTAGCTCGCTAATCTATCGCGATTGTAACGGATTGTCGGTTAAGAGGATAAGGCTGATTTGTAAAATTCACTCAAATTCGGCCAAAAATTCAAATAAAAAAGGAGGCCTCTTATATAAAGCCTCCTTTTTTGCTAATTACTAAACATTATCTCATCAATAGCTCATTGACGCGTTTTAGGTAAGCGGCTGGATCGTCTAGCTGACCACCATCTGCTAATAATGCCTGATCAAAAATGACTTGCGCCAAATCATCGAATTGCTCACTGCTTTCAAGCTTCTTGATGAGTGGATGATCAGGGTTTACTTCTAGCGTTGGCTTACTTGCTGGTACATCCTGACCCATTTGCTGTAGCATCTGAATCATTTGTGGTGATAGCTCACCTTCACCTACAACCAAACAAGCTGGACTATCGACTAAACGCGTCGATACTTTGACGTCTTTAGCACGCTCGCCCAACGCAGCTTTTAGCTTATCAACTACTGGCTTTAGCGTTTCTTGTGCTTTCTCTGCTTCCGCTTTTTCTGCTTCATCTTGCAAGTCGCCCAGGTCTACTGCGCCTTTCGCGATGTTTTGCAGCGGTGTCTCATCGAATGAGGTCAAGAAGTTCATTGCCCATTCATCAACACGGCTGGTCATCAAGATAACTTCAATGCCTTTTTTCTTGAATAGCTCAAGTTGCGGGCTGTTTTTCGCAGCGGCTAGGTTATCAGCGGTGAGGTAGTAGATGGCTTTTTGGCCATCTTTCATACGACCTTTGTAATCTTCGAAGCTTGTTACCAAACCGTCTTGGGTGCTGGTAGCATAACGCAATAGCTTAGCAATACGTTCTTGATTACCTGCGTCTTCGCCTAAACCTTCTTTGATGACATCACCAAACTCTGCATAGAACTGGGCAAATTTCTCTTGCTTATCACTGTCTTCGCTATTCGCAAGGCTTGCGAGTAAGGTTAAGATACGGCGAGCGTTACCATCACGGATAGATTTTACATCACGTGATTCTTGTAGTAGCTCACGGCTCACGTTCAATGGCAAATCTGCTGAATCAATCACACCTTTCACAAAGCGTAGATACATCGGTAGCAGTTGCTCAGCTTCGTCCATGATAAAGACGCGCTTCACATAAAGCTTTAGACCATGCTGCTGCTCCCGAGTGTATAGATCGACTGGCGCTTTTTTAGGAATATATAGTAGCTGCGTATACTGTACGCGACCCTCTACACGGTTATGCGTCCAAGTAAGCGGCGCATCCATGTCATAAGAGATATTTTTATAAAAATCAACATACTCATCATCTTCAATTTCAGAGCTAGAGCGAGTCCATAGTGCACTGGCTTTATTGATTGTTTCCCACTCATCAGTGAGTACCATCTGGCCACCAGCAGGTGTGTCGTCGTTTTCGTCTTCTTTTACGTCTTCTTGCCAGATCTCTTTACGCATCTGAATCGGCAGGCTGATATGGTCAGAGTATTTATTAACCAAGCGCTTAATTTTACTGCGATCTAAGTAACTATCTTCGCCTTCGCTATATTCTTCTTTTAGATGCAAAGTAATCGCCGTACCACGCATTTCTTTGGTAATAGGCTCAACAGTAAAGCTACCAGTACCATCTGATACCCAGCGTACGCCTTTGTCTGCAGGTTCGCCTGCTTTGCGTGACTCAACACTGATGGTATCAGCCACGATAAAACCTGAGTAAAAACCAACACCGAACTGACCAATCAACTGTCCGTCTTGCTTTTGTGATTCAGATAATTTGTCCAAAAATGCTTTGGTGCCTGATTTAGCAATCGTACCTAAGTTTTCGATTGCATCGGCTTCGTTCATACCAATACCATTGTCGGTAAAGGTAATAGTTTTGGCAGCTTCATCAACAGCGATGCGGATTTTTAATTCGCCATCATCTTCATAAAGGCTATCATCATTTGTGCCTTCAAAGCGCAACTTATCACAAGCATCCGACGCATTAGATACCAACTCGCGGACAAAAATATCAGCGTTAGAATATAGTGAATGCGTTACCAAATGCAGTAACTGCGCCACTTCCGCTTCGAACGTATGTTTTTTTAATTCTGGATTCAGACCTTCAGCTTGAGTTGCTTCACTCATAAAAACTCCTTTAAATTCTATGAAAGACCTATTATCAGATAACGATATACTCACTAAAGCCGTTCTCATAATGTTAGAGAACTTGCCGTATGCAATACCGTTAAACTGTCTATACTAATAGGGGCATTGAGAAAAAATTCAAGCTCAAAATTCCTATTCAACAAAAAACACCGCGCTTGTTTATCAAGGCGGTGTTC
The DNA here is from genome assembly GCF_904846625.1 of Psychrobacter sp. JCM 18900. Taxonomy (GTDB): domain Bacteria; phylum Pseudomonadota; class Gammaproteobacteria; order Pseudomonadales; family Moraxellaceae; genus Psychrobacter. The sequence continues at coordinate 235,139 of NZ_CAJHBL010000004.1, read as the reverse complement.
TGGTATCAGTTATTTACTTGCTTCGTCATTTAATTGCTCAGTCATTTTCTGACATAGCAATCGAAGCACAAACAACAGCAACTATTCTGAATATGCTTCTATCAATATATCCCAGAGAGTCGTCAGCTTTTTTGAAAATTGCGTATGGGTTTTCATAGTAACCTCTATGTCGATTAACATCGGCTTGTTAGTAATATTGTCTTGTTAGCTACTATTAGAACCATTTCTCTATTATTTGTATAATTAATTGATTACAATTTATCGTTTCATTTTTCAAAACCATAAAATGACTGACTCTTAGTTTTTTAACGTGGCATCGGGCGAATAGTAAGGATTTGCTCACTACGACCAAAAGGCCCTTGTACATCGTGCAATACTGCACTTGTCAGTCCGATACCATCATCGCCATATTGTTGTACAGCCTCGATACCGAGCCAGCGACCTTTTGGCGAGCGATGCATATGGATTTGCAAATCAGTATTGGGAAACATCCATTCTAACTTAGATAAACCAAGACCCAATCTTGGTACAACACCATTGGCAGTATCGACCATACCTAACAGATGCACCAAGTCATCAGTCGGCTCGCCTTCAATCATGTCGAGATCATTGGTAATCCATACCATACCGCGACCAGAACGACGGTCTTCTGTCGCTACTAGACGTACGCTCTCAATAAAGCCGCCCGGCCAACCTTTCATACCGTCCCAAACTGGCAACTCTTCAGGTTTGTATTCTGCTGGTTGATCTTCAAGTCCGGCAATCTCGCTGGTATCTTGAGTAATCAGTCGCCACGCTCTTGCAATGATAGCATCGCGGCCACGGCTACTCATGACCGCTTCGACCAGCTCAATAGTCTTACCCGGTCGGATACAGCGAGTAGTGATAGTAAAATCGTCAAGCGGTATTAGCCCCAAGATATCGAGGCTCACACGTGCGATACGGGTATTAGGTTGTGGCGCGAAGCTGTTAATCTCGGCTGTTAATAGGCCTGTTGCTGGCGCCATGTGCTGCTCATGCTCATTCCAAGCACCTTGAGCATGCTTGGTTGGCTGATAATGCGCCACACTAACACCGTCTTCTTGCAATTCTCGTTTAACAAATTTGTAATAAGCAGTCATAGCTATCCTATATTTGGTACTTTCATCTGTATTTTTTATTTAGGCTTGTACTTTTTATTTATGGATAAGCTCTTGTTTTCTGAGCGTGAGAATCCGGCGAGCTTTTTGTATGAAAAATAACAAACAGATCATGACTACTGCGAGCATTGCGTAGAAAAAGCCTTTATCTGCCATAAACTTCATAATATTCATAAACAATACAAAAACCACTGCTGCCATCACTAGCATATTGAGTTTTAGTTGCTTGTTGACTTCAGCGAGCGTGGCCTCTGCCAATACAAATCTGGCTTTTGGTTCTTTCATGCGACCTTATCCATATCAATGATGGTTCATACAAATACAAACACGAATATTAGTTACTTACCGACCTGAGTGACAGGAATCCGCAATGCTTTCGGCAGACTAAACGTCACATTTTCTTCAATACCAGATAGCTCACTAGGTAGATCGCCACCCCAGTCTTGCAACTGTTGCAATACTTCTTGGATCAACACTTCGGGCGCGGATGCACCAGCGGTCACGCCTATACTCTGCACACCATCTAACCAACGCTTGTCCATCTCACTGGCATTATCGATTAAATACGCTCGGCAATTCATACGCTCAGCCAACTCTCGCAAGCGATTAGAGTTTGATGAGTTTGGCGAACCAACTACCAAGACCACTTCACAGCGACTGGCCAAATCTTTTACCGCATCTTGGCGGTTCTGTGTGGCATAGCAAATGTCGTCTTTACGAGGGCCTTGGATACTAGGGAATTTTTCACGCAGCGCATCGATAACGCGAGCAGTATCATCCATCGACAAGGTTGTCTGAGTCACAAATGCCAAGCGTTCGGCATCTTGGACAGTTAATGCAGCCACATCACCTTCATCTTCGACCAGATGAATCTGCCCACCATGGCGACGGTTGAAACGCCCCATCGTGCCTTCGACTTCCGGATGTCCTGCATGTCCTATTAACACGGCATCCATGCCATCTTGCGCAAACTTTGCCACTTCGATGTGTACTTTAGTTACCAGCGGACATGTTGCATCGAACACTGTCAAATCACGACGCTCAGCCTCATCTTCGACTGCTTTAGAAACCCCATGAGCGGAGAAAATAACGATAGAGCCGTCTGGTACTTCATGAAGCTCTTCAACAAATACCGCACCACGATTGGCCAAGTCTGACACCACAAACTTATTATGCACAACTTCATGACGGACATAAATAGGCGGCTCGAAACGTGTCAATGCTTCATTAACAATCGCAATTGCACGGTCCACACCAGCACAAAATCCACGGGGATTGGCAAGATAAATTTGCATAAAAAGGCCTATCATTGGATAATTTATAGTTAAAACGTATTTTTGAATTTTTTATTCAAAAGTTGGGGCGAAATCAATGCTCTACTTTAGCATAATTTGCTTTTGTCGCTCTCTAAAATAGCTGTCTACTCATAGCAATATTTTGTGGGCAAATCTCAGCATGCTTACGACATATTGCAAAACCAGCTTTAACTTGTATAAAAGCAGTTTATAATAATGCATCTATTATAATTTCTATCGCCATACATGATGGCGTTTTTTATTTTTTCCAGTCTTTGTTTTTGACTGAGGCACTGCTTAACTTTTTATCAACACGCATTTATTACGATACATTTTACGAGTTACTAAGACACCTTCTATTAGGATAAATTGTATGACAGGTTCATTATTCATTGTTACTGCCGCTTCAGGTACTGGCAAGACTTCACTGGTCAAGCAGTTGCTTGCGACCACCAACGACTTGACTGTCAGCGTCTCACATACGACTCGCGCACCACGCCCGGGCGAGATTGACGGTCAGCACTATCATTTCACAGATACCGATAGTTTTACCAATGGTATCAATGCGGGTCTATTTCTAGAGCATGCTGAAGTATTTGGTAACTATTATGGCACGTCAGAGGAAAGTGTACGTACTCAGCTAGCGGCGGGTATCGACGTTATTTTGGAGATTGACTGGCAAGGCGCGACGCAAATCAGAAATATCTTTCCCGATGCCATTATGGTTTTTATTCTACCACCCAGCATTGCGACATTACGTCAACGTCTCTCGACCCGTGCGCAGGATTCTGTAGAAGTTATAGAGCGCCGTCTAGCTGGCGCGGTCACCGAAATGGCACAATACGTGAATGCTGACTATGTAGTGATCAATGATAATTTTGACGTAGCATTAGCTGAGCTAAAAGCAATCATCGTGGCCGACAGGCAGACACTTGGTCGTCAGCAGCAGCGCTATCATCGCACGATTAGCAACTTGCTAAACACTCAGGTAGAAGAGTAAACTACGCACAAGCAGCTAATCTCGTAAGTAGATATAAAAAGCAACTACGCGACTTGGCAAAAAATGCTATAATATTTAGCTATCCCCCTTTATATTTTTGATATTATTTTTATTGAGTGGCGGGCAAGGTCCGTTACTAATAAAAACAACCGAGGTAGCTATTTATGGCACGAGTGACGATTGAAGATTGTTTGGATAATGTTGATAATCGCTTTGAGCTAATTTTGGTCGCAAGCAAACGCGCCCGCCAATTGGCCAAAGGTATTGCCGAGCCGTTGGTTGACGTTGATAACGACAAGCCTACAGTATTGGCACTACGTGAAATTGCCGCTGGCAAAATCACACGCGACATCCTAAATCAGCCAGAGCATAATTTTGCTACTAGCTCATTAGATTTAGCATTATCAGGCGACCACAGCTTCTAATAAGCTGTTTTGATAAGATGTATTTCATAAAGGCAATCGTGTTTTTATAAAATAAATACACATCTTGATCAACTATAGAGACCACAGCATAGGCTGTGGTTTTTTGGTTGTAATAATAATGTATTGGCTATTTTGGTCACCATTTATCCCCAAAATAGACCACTGAGTGAAATTTTTTCATCGCCCACACGCTTATCAGTTGACATTGAAAGCGATTTGCGATTAATTAGAGAATGGCGTACTCATCCTTAAGTTTTGTATGGTAGGTCATTATTTAGCCTCCATTTGCTTCGGTAAGTGGCCCAATAAGTAGGTCATGGAAAATAGGATCATCATTTTATGAGTCAAACCCTACCCAAACTCAGTCATCACCTCGTCGATGATGCTCAATATAATTTACTACGTTCGGTAGGTTATCTCACTGCTGCTGAGCGCCGTGATATTGTTGATGCTTGTGAGTTCGGAGATATTGCGCACATTAAAGACAAGCGCAAATCAGGGGAACCTTATATCACGCATCCAATCGCTGTCGCTGAGATACTAGCGGGCTTTCGCTTAGATCGAGATACCATTATTGCAGCAATTTTGCATGATACGGTCGAAGACACCGAAGTTAGTGATGAGCAAATCAAGCAGCGTTATGGCGAAATTGTATCAAGACTGGTCGATGGTGTGACCAAGCTAAAGTCATCTTCGCATAACAAGCAGCAAAATAAAGCGGCCACCTTTCATAAAATTTTGACCGCTACCCTCGCTGACCCGCGTGTACTTATTATCAAGCTTGCTGACCGTCTACATAATATGTCTACGCTTGACGCGGTACGTCCTGAAAAACAGCGTACCACAGCTCAAGAAACCTTAGATTTTTATGTGCCATTTGCCCGATTAATGGGTCTGAATGATATTGCTGACTATATCGAAGTATTGTGTTATCGCAATTTAGACTCTGATATGTACAACAAGCTGTCTGATAAACTGCTACAGCATGGGCTTGGACGAAATTTTCAAAGAGAGTCGATTCATCGTTATTTGAGTATCGTACTAAACAACTTGGATCTCAATGGTCTGGTCAAAGTCTTAGATAATCGCGTGGTCATATATCGTCAGTTTTTCCGCAATCGCGGTGAGATTAATGCGCTACTGCGTCACTATGCATTTGAAATCGTCCTTGATAATATCGAAGCATGCGACAAACTGGCCTATTACTTAATCAAAAAATATCAGATTGATGATACCCATATTGCGGATAACATTCGTCGACCGCTACCAGGTGGTAACCAATCCCTCACCCTCATCTATGAGCGTGATAATGACGTGGTAAAGGTCACTATATTGACTAAGCAAATGCAGAGCGCTGCCAGACTTGGGGTCATCGGCGCAGAGCACGCATCTGATGTCAGTCAGTCAGTTATCCAAGCGTCACTGCGCAACATGAAAGATTTGGTTGATGAAGATAATCTGAATGAAAACAGTCCTGATTTCTCAGCAGCAGTCTCTACCATCAATGAGCTGATGGATTATCTGCACTCTAGTAAAATCATTTGCTACAGTCCTCAAGGCCGTGCTTACGAGCTTCCACAGGGTGCAACGGCGCTAGATTTTGCCTACGCGGTCGGGCCTATGATTGGTAACGTTGCCGTTGGTGCAAATATCGATGGCAAAGCTGCAAAGCTCGGCACTGTAGTAAAAAATGGACAGTCCGTTGAGATAGAAGTGAACAGTCACTCAGAACCAAAAGCTGAGTGGTTGGGATTTGTAGTGACTAACAAAGCCCGAGAAGAGATTTTACGTTGGTTCAAAGATCTATCTGTCGCTGACAAACAACACCATGGCAGGCAAGCATTAGATCGTGCGCTCAGAACGCATCAGAAAAGTTTTGATGATTTGACAGTTGCTGACTGGAAAGATCTGACTGAATGGCGCGGCCTAACTGAAAAAGATGCGTTATTTGAACAAATAAGCTCAGGTACGCTACTTCCTCAGCTAGTCGTGACACGTTTATTTAGCGATGAGCTGAGCGACCTACAGGCAAAAGTACATAGCGATGACATGACCCAACCGCAACAGCTGATTGCAAATGCTGCTGGAGTCGAGCTTGATTTTGCTAATTGCTGTCATCCAATATATGGCGACCCTATCGTAGGGCATTTATCGCGTCATGGTTTGGTCGTTCACCGTCATAAGTGTTTCTCACTGGATGACATCCGTAAGGACAATCCTTATCAGGTGATCCAATTACGTTGGCGCAATGACAATGCAGTCAAACAAGGTGACATCGGTGAGCACGATCTAAAAAACAGCGGCAAGATTCGTTTTCCTGCTTACTTAAAGCTCTCTATTGCACTTAGTGACGAGCAAATCAGTGAAGTTATCTATCACTTACGCCAGCTCAATATGGGTGTTGAAACCGTTGATGTTCGCAATACTGATACCATCATTCATATCGTGGTACGTAGCCGCAACCACTTAGCACAGGGTATCCGTGAACTACGCTCGCTGCTAGGTTTCCCTAACATTATACGGTTATATCAATTATAATAAGCACATTTGCATCACTGCTATAGTCGTGATGCAAATAGCTAAAATAGAACTGCTATTCTAGTAGCAATGAATCACTCACATAAAATATAAAAGGGACACCCCATGACTCGTCAAACCATCCAAACTGATAAAGCACCTGCAGCAGTCGGCACCTATTCACAAGCCGTAAAAGTCGGCAATACTGTCTATATCTCAGGTCAGCTTGGTTTTGATCCTGACACGATGGAGCTAAGAGAAGGTTTTAAAGCACAGGCTGAGCAAGTATTTGAAAATATCAAAGCTATCTGTGAAGCCGCTGGTGGCAGTTTAAATGACGTGGTCAAATTCAATGTATCTTTGACTGACTTGAGTGATTTTGCTGTCTTGAACGAAGTGTTTGTCGCCAATCTAAGCGAGCCATATCCTGCCCGCGCTGCCGTCCAAGTAGCTGCTCTACCTAAAGGTGGTGTGGTAGAAATCGAGTCTATTCTTTATATCGAGTAAGATGATATTTGATGCTTAATATTAGGTACTAATTGTTAAGCATCATTATTAAGTGCTCATTTTAGCAACAGCCTATAAGTTATATCACAATAAGCTTAGCATCATGCTAAGCTTATTGGTCTCTGTTCTATTATTCTGATCTCATATTCACCTAATAAGACTGCGAAGCCGTTTATGTTGGTACAAGTTGCTCTGCCCGTTCCCCTTTATCGGGTGTTTGACTATAGCCTACCAGCTGATATGCTTGCTTTACCAGACAGTACAATACCGACAATCGGCAGCCGTGTCGAAGTTTCGTTTGGTCGTCAGACTCTGATTGGCATTGTGATTGCTCATATTTCGCAAGATGATAGCAGCGTACCTGTTAACAAGATCAAACCTATTAATAAATGTCTAGATGCTGAGCCTATTTTGGACGCTGGCATGCTCAAGCTTGCCTATTGGTTGGCGCGCTATTACCATTATCCACTTGGCGACGTGTTAGCAGTTATCCTGCCAAGCCTTGTCCGTCAAGGCAAACCATTAGATTTACTGATTACCCATTGGCGAATTTTGCCTCATATCACTGATGATGATTTTCGAGCCAATGCTAAGAAACAAAAGCAGCAGTTCGATATGCTAAAGCTACATGGTCAGCACGGCGCCAGTGAAGATGTATTGCTATTAGAAGGGATGCAACGAGCCTTTTTAAAGACGCTAGAAGATAAAGGGTTAGTCGAGCGCTATATTCAGCCAAAACAAGCACCTACTCCAGTTAAACTGGCAAAAATGCCACTTGATCTCAATGATGAGCAGAAACTTGCTGTCGACGCTATTATTGCTGCCCATGAATCAGATACTTATACTGGTTTTCTGCTCAACGGTATTACTGGTAGTGGTAAAACTGAAGTTTATCTGCAAGCGATGCAAGCCGTACTAGAGGCTGGCAAACAAGTCCTTATTTTAGTGCCAGAGATTGGTCTCACACCGCAAACGCGGGCAAGATTTGCCAGTCGGTTTGCCGCCCATATTGTGCTATTACACTCTGGTATGACTAACACTCATCGCTTACAAGGTTGGCAAGACTGCCGCACGGGGCATGCACAAATCGTGATCGGTACACGTTCGGCTGTGCTATATCCCTTTGCAGACTTAGGCTTGATTGTTGTTGATGAAGCGCATGATGGCTCGTATAAGCAACAAGACACGTTACGTTATCATGCGGCTGATGTCGCTCTCTATCGAGGTTTGCAATACAAAATCCCAGTGATACTCGGTACTGCCACACCTTCTCTTGAGCATTTAAAACTGGTCGATGATGGCAAACTATCAGAATACCAACTGCTTACTCGTCCGGGCAATGCCAAACCTGCAACCATGCAACTGATCGATGCTCGCTTGCAAAGTACCCATCAACAAGCACAAGATGACGGTGCGCGCTATGATACAGGGCTGACGGATGCCATGATCGGGGCGATACGGCAAACGCTAGAGTCCGGTGATCAAATACTAATATTTTTGAATCGTCGTGGCTATGCGCCTGTTCTATTGTGCGAGGCTTGTGGCTGGCAAGCAGATTGTCCGCGCTGTGACGCTCACCTGACCGTTCACTATAATAGCCAATCCCAGCGAAACAGTTATTCAAGCAACTCGTACTTAAAATGCCATCATTGCGATTGGCAAGCCTATATCCCTACCGTATGCCCTGATTGTGGTAGTCAAAACCTAGACGCCAAAGGTATGGGAACGACAAGGCTTAGCGAAAATCTACATGCAATCTTTGCTAACCCTCAAACTAGCAAAGAGCTCTATCCGATTATTCAGATAGACCGTGATACCACAAGACGCAAAGACAGCTGGGAAAATATTTATGAGCAAATCAATAAAGGCAACCCTGCCATATTGGTCGGTACACAGATGGTCGCCAAAGGGCATCACTTCCCCAATGTCACGTTGGTTTGCTTACCCAATGCTGATCGCGGATTTTTATCAGCAGACTTTCGCTCACCAGAGCATACCGCACAGCTCATGATTCAGGTAGCTGGCCGTGCTGGTCGAGGTGACAAAGCTGGCCGCGTATTGATTCAAACGTTGCAGCCTGATAACGAGTTACTATTAAAACTGGTCAAAGACGGCTACTTGTCATTTGCACGCGAGCTACTGCAAGAACGTCAATTGATGGGCTTACCTCCTCATCGACATGCTGCATTGATACGCTGTGAAGGCAAAACTTTGGCAGCCACTACTCAAGCGCTCAAGGATGCTATTGCGCATTTGCCTAATGCTCATAACCTCGCTGTTCTCGGTCCTATTGATGCGCCCATGAGTAAAAAGAACAGCCGCTACCATGCACAGCTTTTGCTACTGGCCAAAGACCGTCGTCAATTGCACCATGTGTTGGGACAGTGGTGGCAGCCAGTGCTTGCCCTACCAAGCGCTAAATACCTTAAACTTACTTTGGATATTGATCCTGTCGGTTGGTAGTTCTCACGCAGCTCTCAACAAATGGGTGCATATCTTTCTACTCATCTCCTCATCATGTTTACTTCGTCGTTACAGCTTCTCATGCTTGGCTATGTTAAATTTATAACTCTCAAATGGTATGCGATAGAGGCTCTACGCCCACTCTACCTATAGCAAACATCACTTATTAGTAAACGTCACTTATCAGTAAGCACCATCTATCGAACGCAACTATCAGCGAATCTGAGTATTATTATGAATCCAAATAATCCAAACTCTGACGAGCACAATCATAGCCAACAGCATGATAATACGGATGTGCCTAAGTACGTTCGCGAAGATGAAGAAAATAACTACACTCAAGAAAACCAAGGCCATCACGATCATGATGAGCATCTAGAACAGACAACCACAGCACGAGATACCAAAGGCTATCAGCGTACCTTGCTGTTCAGCTTTATTATCATTACTGGTTACATGTTTATCGAAGCCATTGGTGGTTGGCTTACCGGTAGTTTAGCCTTGCTATCTGATGCAGGGCATATGTTAAGCGATGCGATAGCGCTTGGTGCCACTTTGGTCGCGTTTAAAATCGGCGAAAAAGCGGCCACTCACCAGAAAACCTTCGGATACAAGCGTTTTGAGATATTAGTCGCTACGGTAAATGGCGCGACACTTGTCATAATTGCTTTGATGATTTTTTATGAAGCGATCAAACGCTTTAACTCACCGCCAGAAATTGCGACCCAAGGCATGCTTATCGTGGCGACTATCGGTATGTTAATCAATATTCTGGTCGCTTGGCTAATGCACCGAGGTAGTCAAGGTGGCGAGTCACACGACCATAATCATGGTACGGATGATGCCAAGGTCGCAGAGCAGAAACCTAATAATGCAGAACCCGTTAACCTCAATATGCAAAGCGCCTATTTGCACGTATTGAGCGATTTATTAGGGTCAGTGGCTGCGATTATCGCTGCGCTACTTATGATGGGTTTTGGTTGGGTATGGGCAGACGCAGTGGCATCAGTAATCGTTGCCGTACTTATTTTAATTAGTGGCTACCGCGTCGTACGTGATTCTGTGCATATATTGATGGAAGGGACGCCTGCCAATATATCGCTAGTCGATGTGGAGCAAAAATTACTCGAAGACTCTCAAGTACAAAAAGTACATGACCTACATGTTTGGAGTATTACTAGCGGTCTCAATGCACTCTCTTGTCACGTGGTGGTCGATGGTGAAATGAGTATCCATGAATCAAATATTCTAATTGCCAGTCTAGAACAAAGACTGCTAGAGCTTGGTATTCACCATGCTACTATTCAGGTCGAAAGCTCGTCTCACCCGCAAAATATCGCACATAGCGATGCATTGGTCTGTGATATTTCGGGACAGCTACCTGATGGTAATAGTCATATTGGTCATAACCATTGACGATACATTTTCAGCTAAGTGTCTGAATAGATAAGGCAGTAATTCGAACCCTAATCTAGCAAATATAGGCATAGTCATCTCATATTGGCTCATACTAAAATTTACGTGGAATTAGGAATTTAATTTTGGTCAAATTAGAGCAGTTATGATTTGCGACAAACTTTTGTTTTATTCGATTCAAAAAACTCAAGTCCAAATCGGCTTATATGGTTATAATAACTATTATAAAGTTTTGTTTAGCACCCCAGTTAATTTTTATAATCATACTTTTTGGTATTTTCACTCTATCTATTGATGATACAACACTATGTCTAGACGCTCAGCACCCTTTGTCGCCCCAGACTATATCGATGATCCTGCATCAAAAGATGGCAAAAAACACGCCAAAGTTTTGTTATCAACGCTGCAAGAAGACATTGCAAACTTTCGTAATGAACAGTTTCCACCTGATGTTTTGCGCCAAATTCGTGATATGCCTATTTATGAAGGCAACTTAGCCGAAGTCCAAACCTATCAACAACGTTGGCAAAATCTGCTTGAGCGTGCAAAGGATTTTTATCCAGCGGCCAATATGCCACCTGATTACTTGCCACTTCCTGCCAGCCTTGAAATACCACAATTCATCTATCATGTTCAGCGTCTACACTTGACTAAGACGCGCGCTAAAGAATCTAAAAGCTTTGGGTCAGTAGGTGCTCTGACCGATAAGTGTGGTCAATATACGGATGATGAAATCGAGCGTATGACAGCGGTGTTAGATAACGACGAGGAAGCGCGACTGGTAGCGCATCGTGAATTTATCGATCTGCGCGCTTATGTTTTTTGTCGCGATAGTAAGGGCGAGATGCTAGAGCCTGAGCGGGTACGCTTTTATCGTACCGGTCTTATTGTACATGCCCTGCCTGACTTTAAGATTGTTGATAGTCGCCAGACACCGCGTAAACGCCGCAACGATGCTTATAATAATCCGCTTGCAGACAATGGTGTGTGGAAAATTTATCGCAAAAAATAATAGATACTAGCGCGATATCGTTTTAGCCATACTGATTTTAGTCACGTTTATTTTATATTGTATATTTTATTCAAATTTTAAGGAGCCCAGATGTTTGCTGCCGCCGCCGGCTCACCAAATCTCATGTTGCAAGCCACTATATTTTTGGGAGCAGCATTGCTCTTTGTCCCTCTTGGTAAACGCTTCGGCATTGCAACGGTTTTAGGCTACCTCATCACTGGACTCATATTGGGCCCAAGTGGCTTGGATGTGGCAGGCGACGCTGAAAGTCTATTGCACTTTTCAGAGTTTGGCGTGGTCATGCTGCTGTTTATTATCGGGCTTGAGCTACAGCCTTCGCGGCTCTGGGCATTGCGCCGCTCTATATTTGTATTGGGCGGTTTGCAGGTCGGTTTAACTGGTACGCTACTGATGTGGCTCCTACATCAGTTTTTCTCCTTACAACTAGATACTGCCTTTATCGTTGGTTTTGGTTTAGCCCTGTCTTCTACCGCGTTTGTACTACAGATACTGACTGAAAAACAGCAGCTTTCGAGCACGCATGGTCGAGAAGCCTTCACCATTTTATTATTCCAAGATATTGCGGTCATTCCATTGTTGGCAGTCATTCCGTTCTTATCAGGGGTGCGTGAGCAAAGCTACGATTTAATTTATTTTGGTAAGGTATTTGCTGTCTTTGCCGGTCTGATTTTTGCCAGCCGTTATGTGGTTCGACCCTTCTTCAAATTTGTGGCTTCCAGTGGTGCGTCAGAACTACTGACAGCGGTCGCGCTATTTATCGTGATGGGCGTGTCTATTTTGATGGGTCAAATCGGTCTATCAATGGCATTAGGTGCATTTTTGACAGGTGTGTTGCTCGCTGATTCTGAGTATCGTCACGAATTAGAAGCCAGTATCGAACCTTTTAAAGGATTGCTGTTAGGTCTATTCTTTATGTCGGTCGGTATGCTTACCGACGTCAAACTCATTTTAGCAGAACCCATCTTTATTATTGGCTGTGCGCTCGCCTTGATGTTTATCAAGTTTGCAGTGATTGCAGGAATTGCAAAAGTATCGGGCAATCGCTGGCCGACGAGTATCCGATTGGGCGTGACCTTAGCTCAAGGTGGTGAGTTTGCCTTTGTCCTATTCAGTGTTGCCACTGCCCAAAATGTCTTACGTCCTGAGCTTGCTAATACTCTCAATCTTGTGGTTACCATCTCGATGGCGCTGACACCTTTGGCATTCTTATTGTTAGAAAAAGTGGGTGAGCCGTTATTTGCCAAGAGCAAACCAAGTCGCGAATACGATACCATTCCTGATCATGAACATCAGGTCATTATTGCGGGCTTTGGCCGCGTTGGTCAGATTATTGGCCGTGTACTGCGCATGCATAATATCGAATTTACCGCTATCGAACGCTCTGCAAACCGAGTAGATTTTGTAAGAAAGTTCGGTAACCAAGTATATTATGGCGACCCAAAGAACCCTGAGATTTTACGAGCGGCAGGCATTCAAAAAGCGCGAGTGTTTATTCTCGCTATCGATGACTTAGAACGCTCTATCACTACCGCTCAGTATCTTCGTAAAAATTATCCTGAACTAATTGTATTGGCAAGAGCACGCGATCGTCAGCACTATTATCGCTTGCGTGAGGTTGGCGTGCGGCACATTTGGCGTGAGACTTATTTGTCGTCTTTGGACATGTCACGCGAATCACTACAGTTATTAGGTATCTCACCAGAAAAAGCGCGAGAAACAGTAAAAACATTCCGTGATTATGATGATGACTTGATCGAACGCCAACAAGCTATCTACGATGATGAAGCTAGCATGATTGAATCCGCGCAATCAGCAATGGCTGAGCTTGAAAGCTTGTTTGACGAAGATATTGGTAAAGCACGTAAAATGGATTTAACCGATTTTTATGAGGCGTTAAAGAGCCAAGCAACACCAGTTGAGGAAAAAGATGATACTGCAACGGATTCTAAGCATTAACCCTAAGCAGTAGCTCTCAGCACTAGCAACACCTACAAGCACTCGTGAAATACAGTCCCTAATCAGCTATGCAGTTTTTAGGGGCTTGTTTTTTATTCAGTGAGCTTATGCAATCCCAGTTATCACTTTCTGGTGAATGATAAAAGACCAGCGTCTGCTCGTTTAAATAGCGTATCGGAAACGTCACGTTCTGAATCGTTGCTACTACCGCACAGTCGGTTTCTGGCACACCAGCGGCCTGAGTATCGACATGCATGCGTAGTTGCTGCTGCTCGGTGCTGAGAGGCAAATCTACTGGACACTGCCCCGTCTGCTGATAAATCAACGCCACTCGGTTTTGGGCATTCTTTGCAATATCATAAGCGTCAAACAACACTTCATTTGCTTTTGGCTTAGCGATAATAGGCAAAAACTGCACCTTAATGACCAATAGCGAAAACGCAAAAAAACCAAACCCTAATGCCAATCCAAACAAGCTAACGCCACCTTCTCTTTGCAGATGCGCCTTCTGTGCGGCCTCATCTCGCGGATAGTCATTTATCGCATCAGCGATCTCACGCCTTGCCATTCGGTAGTAATACGCATCTGTCCAACGTGCTACCATAAACGACCAAAATAGCCAAATAACAGCAGCAATACCGATACGTGTTGCCATCTGATAAGCATCTGGTACATAGGACATCGCTACAAATTCAAAGGCGACTAGCACCAGCGCGACATTAAGCTGGATAAAAGACCACCCTGCAACACTATAGACAATCGCATCCATATAGCGCTTGCGATATAGCAGCCAAGGAAAGGTGATAAAAAACGCAGCCCAATGCCATTTTGGTGACAGATAACCTTGCTGATCAAACTGCTCAAAACGTTTGAGGTAATAACGCTGGGTACGATTACCGATGAACCACTTGTCTAACTGCTTACGTTTAGTAGGTGTTAACGACTCTTGATAAAATGGTGGCGGTGAATCTGTCTCTATAAATAACATGGCAACACGCTCTACTTACTGACTCTTAGAAAAAGCATTTAAAAGATACCAGTATATGATAACGCTAAAACCCGTGTGTAACATAGAGAAACCACAGCACTGACCAGCAAATACGCGAAAATAGGATTGTCCGTTCACAGTTGTATGGATTTAACTTATAATAAGCAAACATCACCCACCTAATTAAGCCTTACGAATCCTATGAGTCAACATTCTGATATCAATGACAACGTCAATAGTACCAATACTACTGATGAGCAAACCCTTAATAGCACAAGCGAGCCTATCGATATCGATAACAGCACTAGCCAAGAGATAGAACCGACCTCTGACAAGCATATCCGCATCGTCAATACGTTTATGAAGCGCCGTACGCACATGAACAAAAACGCCGAGCTTGCACTAACTGCTCCAGAATTTTCTGAGTATTTGGTCAATAACAGTTTTGGTGATGGCGATCTTACCGGTATTGACAACTTACGTACGTTATTTGCTGATAGCCCTAACGGTCCAGATGCGCCGCTTACGGTAGAGATTGGTTTTGGCTTGGGTGATTCGTTTATTGAAATGGCGGCCGCTGACCCTACTCGTAATTTTGTCGGTGTAGAAGTGCATGAGCCTGGTATTGGTAAATGTGCTTATATGGCTGGCACCCAAAATTTGAGCAACGTAAAAATCATCAACGGTGATGCCATTCAATTGCTCAAGCAACTACCAGAAAACCATATCGACCGTATTCAGCTATACTTCCCTGACCCATGGCAAAAGAAGCGCCACTATAAGCGTCGTTTTGTCAGTCCTGAACGTATGACCATCGTTACGCGCAGCTTAAAACAAGGCGGCTGGTTCCATACAGCAACTGACTGGGAGCATTATGCGTTTTGGATGGTTGAAGTATTGGATGGTTTCGCTGGACTGACCAACAAAGCAGGTACAGGTAATTTCACTGAGCGTCCTGACTTTCGTCCAATGACCAAGTTTGAGCGTCGTGGCCTCGACCGTGGGCATGGCGTCTGGGATTTGATCTATATCAAAGACTGATCAATACAGCTTTACTTTTGATAATTTTGACAAAGCGGCTATCTGATGTAGCCGCTTTTTTGTGACCTTTTATAGGCTGTAGAAAATATTTCTAAAAATACTAGACATCCTATGCATAACTATGTCTGCTGATATCTTAAGTGTATATCTTGAGTCATACTCCTGACTTTTAATGCCTATAGTATGATTATGCATAAAAAAAGATAAATTTATAATTTGTGAAACATAGCGCTCATAACGTTGTTCGTAGACAAAACTGCTTCTCTAAAGTAGTTAGAAACAAAATATAGAATCCGTTCCTCATACTAATTATCTACGTAAACTTATGTATTATAAGGCTTTACAGAGTTCTCCCCATAAGCTGTGGATAACCCTGTGCATAAGTCACTACTTGACAACTTTATAGCTAAGCAACTTAAAGGATAAGGTAAAATCGTTCATTTTTTATACAATTTATAAAACATTTAAAATCAATAACTTATATTAAATTCGTACACATAAAAAATTATTTTAAATAATTTCTAAAATAATTTAATTCTTCATAATGTTTCACAATCAGTAAAAATAAGCCTTTTATTTGTTGTGGACAACTCCTAAATCTATTGACAAGCATAGTCATTATAAGATTCAAAACAAGAGCGACCTATCGCATCTTTTCTATAGATTTTCAGTCTCATACCATACGACAGATAGTGTCGTCTAGCA
Organism: Psychrobacter sp. JCM 18900; assembly: GCF_904846625.1. Taxonomy (GTDB): domain Bacteria; phylum Pseudomonadota; class Gammaproteobacteria; order Pseudomonadales; family Moraxellaceae; genus Psychrobacter. The sequence continues at coordinate 218,654 of NZ_CAJHBL010000004.1, read as the reverse complement.
TCCCTCAACACTCATTATAGTGCCTTGCTTTTGTTATAATTACCTTATCAAATCAACAGCGTTAAGAAATTGATTCAAGTAATTAGCACGCCAAAGCTGACTTAAAAACAACGATAACGACAGTGTATTACGGACTTATCTTTACTTCTCTCGCTATTTAATTTTACTGTATAGTAGAACGATACATTTGATACTACTATCTATACCAGTCACGTGACAACCTATTTTTCGATAAAACAGCCAAACAATAATTGCCGACTTCATAACAGTCAGTATGCGTTTGCCAAAGGTTTTAACCGTACCAATATTTTATTTATAGCATCAACTTAACTACCGAAAACAAGGAATCCAATATGGACGACAATAAAGCCAAAGCCCTCAAAGCGGCATTAGGTCAAATCGAAAAGCAATTTGGTAAAAACACCATCATGCATCTAGGCGATGACTCGGCCATTATGGATGTCGATGTGGTCTCTACAGGCTCTCTAGGATTAGACATTGCGCTTGGCATTGGTGGTCTACCAAAAGGCCGTATCGTTGAAATCTACGGTCCAGAAAGCTCAGGTAAAACCACCATGACCTTGCAAGCTATTGCAGAATGTCAAAAGCAAGGCGGTACTTGTGCCTTTATCGATGCCGAGCATGCGCTTGACCCTGTTTATGCACGCAAGCTTGGGGTAAACACTGATGATTTATTGCTTTCTCAGCCTGATAATGGCGAGCAAGCTCTTGAAATTACAGATATGTTGGTACGCTCAGGCGCAATCGACATGATCGTAATTGACTCAGTAGCTGCGTTGACACCACGTGCCGAGATTGAAGGCGAAATGGGCGACTCACACATGGGTCTACAAGCGCGTCTTATGAGCCAAGCCCTACGTAAAATCACTGGTAACGCCAAACGCTCTAACTGTATGGTGGTATTTATTAACCAAATCCGTATGAAAATCGGTGTTATGTTCGGTAGCCCTGAAACGACGACTGGTGGTAACGCACTGAAATTCTACGCCTCTGTACGTATGGATATCCGCCGCATTGGTGCGGTCAAAAACGGTGATGAAATCATCGGTAACCAGACCCGTGTCAAAGTTATCAAAAACAAAATGGCACCACCTTTCCGCCAAGCTGAGTTTGAAATTACTTACGGTGAAGGTACGAATCACTTAGCCGAAGTCATTGACTTAGGCGTGGAGATTGGAGCCGTTGGCAAAGCAGGCTCTTGGTACAGCTATGGCGACGAAAAAATCGGTCAAGGTAAAGCCAACTCTGTGCTTTTCTTAAAAGAGAACCCTGCCATTGCTCAAGAAATTGAAGACAAGATTCGTGACGAAAAGCTTGGTACGAAAAAAAATAGCAAAGCCGACGAAACTGAAGAAACAGAACAGGCTTCTGAACCTGTACAATAATGGTTTAATGATTAACCGTTGCCAGTCACTATGATTCATTATGAAAATTAAAACCTTAGCTGAAATTCTAGCTGAGTCGGGTGCCGACTCAGCTAGTTCTGTTGATAGCAAACCAAAAAAACTGTCCAAAAACTCTCATACGAAAGAGCATAAAAAACGAGAGAAAACTAGTAAACGGACTACCCGCTCAAATAAAGATGATTCAGTCAAGAATGACGCTACTATTGATACAGCGTTTTTCGAAGACTCCTCTCCTAAGTCAAAAAAGAACTCTAAATCTAAAAAACGTAAAAAGCGTTTTCACCCAGCAGCCAATTTTACCGCTGAGCCTAGTGATACCCCTACATATCAACCCCCTGAAGCACAAACCATCAAAGAGATGCTGGCAGAAGTCAAACTCGACATTCATAATGACGAAATTAGTGATGGTTTGACAACTGGTACTAGTGATAGCACTGAGCCGCTATCCAAAAACTCAGAACATGAAGCTGAGTTTTTTGCTATCAATGATAGTGAAACAGACAGCCAAAACGATAACATACCAGCCGCGCTCAAAGCCTACTTACGAACCCCTGAACAAAAACAAGCAGAAATCGATGCGATTAAAGCTGAAAGTCGATTGCGTTGGCTCGCATTTTATTATTTATCACGCCGTGAATACGGTAAGGCTGAGCTAAAGCAAAAGCTGATCGACAAAGAGCAAGACCCAGAAAAAATTGACGCACTGCTCGATGAGTTTGAAGAAAAAGGTTATCAAAGTGATTATCGCACTATCCTAATGTTGATACGTGAGAACATTCGCAAAGGCCGCGGACGTGGTCGGATCAAACAAGAATTCTATCGCAAGAAGATTGCTATGCCAGGTAACATCGATGAGCTAATCGATCTGGCAAATACTGAGTCTGATGAATTTAGTGAGTTTGTAGATGATGATGCAGACAACCTAGTCGATGGTGTGGATTGGCTGAAACTGGCGGTGATAGCACGTACCAAAAAATACGGTAATGACATACCAGTTGAACAAAAGGAAAAAGCCAAGCAGTTACGTTTTTTACAGTATAGAGGGTTTAATACCGATATCTGCTTCGCAGCACTTAACCATACTACAGAGACGCTAGACGAGCGATTTTAAGGACTTGCTATTGCTATCGCTATCACTGTCCCTGCCAAACGGTATTTATCGACAGTCATACTATTATGACAAATGTAAAAAAGAGCACGTTATATAACGTGCTCTTTAATCAATACTGCCAGAAACAGTACTGCCAGTTATTTTAATTGAGGCGGCTTTTAAGTATTCAGTTAGAAATTTTCGAATTTTGAGCTGCCAAACTACTTGAACAAACTACTTAAAATTACCAAGACGGCTAGATAGCTGACTAATGATTTGATCTATCTCTTCATTGGCTTCAGACTCATTATCCAGATTGCCATTAGGCGTTAGCTGATTCATTACCTCAGGCAATAGCTCAGCGAGCCCTTGTCTTACCTCAGTTTCATTAGCACCAGTATGAGCGGCCACTTGCTGAATTTCATTTTCATCAAATAAGCGGTTGATTTCGTTTGGATCTAAATTATCGTTTGCTTCGTTATTACTCATCCAAGAGCCTGCTTGACCTTCATAGCCCATACCAGTGATTTTCGACAATGCACCGCTCAAACCACCATTACGTTTGATCCAGCTAAGTACCATAGGCATCAATGCTGCAACGAGCATACCTTTGCCACCAAACCCACTATTAGTACGCTGACCACCTAATACGCTACCTAAAATATCACCTAGTCCGCCAGCACCTGAACTCATACCGCCGCGCTGACTACCGCCCGTGAGACCACCAACGATGTCATCTAAGCCAAAACCATTATCTGCTTGACGACTATTTTGTTGAGGGCTATAACCACCTGCCTGACTGCCACCGCCCAGCACACTACCTAAAATATCACCTAGTCCGCCCGTCTGCCGTGTTTCAGTACGTTGGTTAACTGGATTGCGCTGAGCATCGTCTGGATTCATTGCACTACGTGCCACTTGGCTCACTAAATTCCCTAATAAGCTCATTATCTATTCCTCTTTTTATCCTATTGTTTACTACAAAAATACTGCTAAAAATTGTGAAACCTCATATCTGCCTACATTTTTTTTAATAAAAGGACAGCAGACTTACGAGTTTTATTTTCTATTTTTAATATAACAGATTTTAATATAACAAACCTCTTTGTGCTTGGAGTTAGCTATTTTGTTATGACGTGTAGGGATTTTTCATCGTAAAAGGAAAAACCTAAGCTCCATAAATACTCAGCTATCTAATATTACCCTTACTGATATTGGCTAAAATATTTAATTGTCGCCATTGCTCGTGATTTACTTGGTCGCGAAATATAGTCGTCGAAAACGATCTTTGATAAGGCTCAACGATCTTGAACTCGATACTCATCGCCCACTGGTAGTGATTTATATCGATTAACTCTACTTGCCATAACTCATCGCCGCGTCCCGTTCGTATCAGTAATTGCCATTCTTTATCGACACGCTGACTGAGCAATGGCTGACTAATATGTAATAGTATCGGTCTCGATATAATCAGATAACTTGCAACTGCTGCCGAGACTATTAAGATTAGTAAATACTGCCACAAAGTCAAAGATGCAAACCATGCCAATATCATCATAACGCCAGTCAAGCCTACATATAGCAGCGCGCGTACATAACTGGCAGGCTTGATAGCTGTATCAATACGTAGCGAAGTTACTGGCGTCATATAAGCGTACCATGGGAAACGTTAGATATTGTACTGACCCATTCTTTAAAAGCTAAACCAAGTCTTTGGTATGGCGCCATGTTTTTATCTTATTGACCAACGCCCAGATGTCATCCTCTTCTGGACGATTTTGATTGGTAAAATAGTCTAGCAAGTCTGGGTCTTCATGAGTGAGCATTTCTGCAAATGTTGCTTGTTCAGTAGCATCTGCTGTCAGATACAGCTCCTTGACGTAAGGATCAATATAAAAATCCAATTCTTTTAATCCGCGGCGAGCTTGATAGATAATACGGCGCTGTTCATTGGTTGGTTCTGGCTGAGTTGTACTTGTCATAGATTTACTCTTATTAATTGAGATAGTTTTATTGGTTTAGACAGTTTAAAAATAGACGTTAAGCATAGCGTATAGAATATTTATAGTCTTAAAATCTCGCTATGCATTCGGACATGTAGAATGAAATTAACAACGATATTCTGACAGTTGACTCCATAAGGCCACTGCTTGCTGCATCATCGCCACATTATGCGTACGAATGATACTTGCGCCTTGTTGTACGGCCAATAGCCCAGCAGCGGTTCCTGCCGAATCACGCTCTACCGCTTGCGTCGTACTCACAGCTTCAGACCCACTTTTGGTCAATACTTCTGCTAAAAAACGCTTGCGAGAAATGCCAAACATCATTGGCAGCCCTAATGTCTGCAAGCTGCTCAGCTGACTTAATAATGCGCAGTGATGCTCATAGTTCTTAGCAAAACCAAAACCTGGGTCGATAATGATATTGCTTTGTTTGACGCCGATGCTGACTACTTCGTTAATACGGTCGAGCAGCTCTGTACGCACTTCATCGATCACATTGTCATACTGTGCCAGATTATTCATTGTCGTTGGCTCACCGCGCATATGCATTAGCATAACAGGTATATCAAGCTTAGCCGCTAGCTCTGCCGCACCAGTACGTTTCAGTGCTCGTACATCGTTCCAAATATCAGCACCTTCATTAAATGCTGCCTGCATGACTTCAGGGCTGCTAGTATCAATCGATAACCAAATAGCATCACCACAATGCTGACGAATGGCTCGAACCACTGGCACAACTCGTTGTATCTCGTCTTTAGTCGCTACAGTTTGCGCATTTGGACGAGTAGATTCACCACCAATATCGATAATAGTAGCGCCTTCATTCATCATCTGCTGACAATGAGCGACGGCTTTATCTACTGCGTTAAACTGCCCACCGTCTGAAAATGAATCTGGCGTTACGTTCAAGATACCCATGATATGCGGCTGCGACAAATCTAAGGTTTTATCACGGCTAGATACTTGGTAGTTGGGTAAAGGTTGGAAAAATGACATGAATAATCCATCACAAGTAAAATTTATAATGCAGCTTTAGGGCGTATTGAACATTCGACCATGGCACTGACAGAGACTATTTTTTAGACAGTTCGACGTTAAAAATAGTAAGTTTAGTCATTCTAAGCGTGTATTTTTAACAATGAAATGGCAAAAAAGAGTGCTGTCTCCTTCTGTTAATATTAGAGCTGAGCCTAAAACTGCCCCCAGATCCATACAAGCAGTACGTTGCAAACCTAGTTAAGGCTGGAGCATTACCGTCACTTTATGCCTTGTCTGGAACAGTTTTAGCGATTAGCAGTGCCTATTTGTGAATGTTCAATACGCCCTATTTATTGTTATCTACGCTTATGATACCAGTAAATCTTATAGGGTTCTAAACCCTTCATAAAATGATGACAATAAAAAAGCCCTTTATCGTAAAGGGCTTTTTATTAAACATGAATACGCTAGCACTTACATCGCCGGTAATGGTGGCGGTGTAGCACCAGTTGTTTTGACATCGTTCTTCGATAAGTTTACTTCGTTATGCTGGTAAACTCTCGGTGGACGTGGTTCTTCACCTGCTAAAATATCTTGCAGCTGGTCACGATCAATAGTTTCCCAGTTCATAAGCGCATCAACCATTGCATGCATTTTGTCTTGGTTAGCCTCAATCAGTTCACGAGCAATATCATACTGCTCTTCTAGCATACGACGCACTTCTTCATCGACTTTCTGCTGAGTAGCTTCAGAAATTGTACGACCACCACCACCGAAATACCCTTGCGAGTTGTCGTCATCTTCGTACACCATGATACCAAGTGCATCAGACATACCGTACTTCGTCACCATTGCACGTGCCATTTTGGTAGCGCGTTCAAAGTCGTTCGAAGCACCCGTCGACATTTGATTGATAAATACTTCTTCAGCGATACGACCACCGAACAAAATAGCAATGTCGCTCAGCATTTTCGACTTATACATACTGGTTTGATCGTGCTCAGGCAACTGCCAGGTGACACCAAGGGCAAAACCACGCGGCATAATAGTAACTTTATGCACAGGATCTGTACCCGGTAATAGTTCAGCTACTAACGCATGACCCGCTTCATGATAAGCAGTCGCACGGCGCTCTTCTTCGCGTATTACCATGGACTTGCGTTCAGGGCCCATATACAGCTTGTCTTTCGCATCTTCAAAGTCATTCATATCGACGCTGGTCTTGTTGCGACGCGCGGCAAACAATGCAGCTTCGTTTACAAGGTTAGCAAGCTGTGCACCACTAAATCCAGGCGTACCACGAGCAAGAGAACTGGCATCTACACTGATTGTATTTGGCAGTTTCTTCAAATGGACTTTTAGGATTTGTTCACGGCCTTTGATATCCGGCAAGCCTACTTGTACCTGACGGTCAAAACGACCTGGACGCAATAATGCTTTATCGAGCACATCAGCACGGTTGGTTGCGGCAATAACGATAACGCCTTCATTGCCTTCAAAACCATCCATTTCAACCAATAACTGGTTCAATGTCTGCTCGCGCTCATCGTTACCCCCGCCCATACCGGAACCACGATGACGACCGACTGCATCAATCTCATCAATAAAGATGATACAAGGAGCGCTTTTCTTCGCCTGTTCGAACATATCGCGGACACGAGATGCACCAACACCGACGAACATCTCAACAAAATCAGAACCTGAAATTGAGAAGAACGGCACTTTAGCTTCCCCAGCAATGGCTCTCGCTAGCAGGGTTTTACCTGTACCTGGAGGACCTACCATCAAGATACCACGAGGAATCGTTGCACCCAGTTTGGTAAATTTGTCTGGATCACGTAAGAACTCAACCACTTCAACCACTTCTTCTTTGGCTTCTTCACAACCAGCCACGTCTTCGAAGTTAACGTTGATTTGGTCTTCGGTCAGCATTTTGGCTTTAGATTTACCAAAGCTCATTGGGCCGCCGCCTTTACCGCCAGCGCCGCCCTGCATGTTACGCATAAAGAATAAGAACAGACCAATAATCAATAGAATTGGGAAGCTGGCTATCAGTAGTTGCATTAATACGCTTTGGCGCTTTGGTGCCGTTCCTTGAACTTCGACTTGGTTCTCACGTAGCATTGGCATGAGCTGGTCATCTGACACAGCTGGTCTAATGGTCTCAAAAGATGAACCATTTTTCTTTTCGCCGGTGATCTGTTCGCCGTCGATCTCGACACTGGCTACTTGGTTTTCTGACACTGCGGTCACAAACTCAGAGTAGTTAAGGTTATCCGGCTCAGAGGATTGATCAAAGCCGCTAAACACCAGCACCAAAACGCCGATTACCACCAGCCACAATAAGGTATTTTTTACCATGTCGCTCACTAGTTATTCCCATCCCTTACTTATTGGTGTGTTTATTAAACACGTGACGTCTATAAACGTATTGCTCATTTTTAACGAATATCCCGATAATAAAAAACTGCTAAATTAAACTTATATGATTTATAGGTAGCCTAAAAATTGTTTTTATAAATAATCATTATGAGAGAAACATAGATATACGATCATTGAGCTTGTAAAACGCTTATTATCAGACGACTTTGCCTAAAACGTATGCTAAAAACAAAGGTAATATACCATGATATGTGGTGCTAACCCGCATAATTCAAGCAGGTTTCACGATTATTCATTTAACAATTGACGCAGCTTTTATATCGCGATAATAACACTTTATGGTGGTTTACCCTCACGCTTACAAGAGCAGCAACCTATTGATGTTAAAACTATTTAATCGCTATCCAAAACATCTCTTTTGAGCGTGGTCGTGACGCACCTGGCTTTATACTACGAATCTTACTAAAATCCTGCTGCATCTGCTTGCGTAATTCTTGTGTACCCTCACCTTGAAACACTTTCATAATAAGTGCGCCACCTTCTGGTAAGGTTGCGAGCGCGAAGTCTACTGCTAGCTCACATAAGTACATCATACGTGGCTGATCGATAGCGCTATTTCCCGCAGTATTCGGTGCCATGTCAGACAATACCACGTCGACTTGTCTATCACCCACTTCTGCCATAATGGCATCAAACACTTCAGCTTCACGAAAATCACCCTGAATGAAGGTCACATCAGGCAAGGTATCCATCGCCAAAATATCAGAGGCAATCAAGATACCATCGTCACCTACCAATCGACCAGCGACTTGTGACCAGCTACCAGGCGCACTGCCCAAGTCCACGACCGTCATGCCTTTTTTGATTAGGTTGGTTTTTTCATTAATCTCTAATAATTTATAAGCGGCACGGGCACGGTAGCCATCTTTTTGAGCTTTTTGCACATAATGATCGTCAATATGCTCTTTCATCCAAGCACTGCTGCTCTTTGATAGTTTTTTGTTTTCGATACGCGTGGCCAAAATACCTGCTCCTATTGCTTTACTAAATCTAGCTGCTTTAATTGCTCTATCACTTACAAACTGATATTAATCCGTTGCGGATTATTCTAAATACGGTGTTAATCAGATTTTTTATTCATGGTTGGTTGCAAACTGACCAAATTCTATTGGTTAAATAACTGTTTTATAAGGCAGTAGCGTTTATAATGTACCAAACATTCAGTTTAACATTTTCGTCACGTAAAATCGTGCAAAATCCTGCTGATCTCATGCAAGATGGTCACAGATTATCTATAATGATCAATAACTGTTTTTGATAGTACCATTTTTATTTTTACCAACACTTAGGAATTCTATGCAACTCGATAACGCTACCATCAAACGTCTAAAAGGCATCGGTCACGAGCTAAAGCCTATCGTTATGATCGGCAACAAGGGTATTACCCCAACCATTACTGAGGAAATCGATCGCGCGCTAACAGATCATGAGCTTATCAAAGTGAAATTGCCTGCTGGCACGAAAGAAGAGCGTGACATCGTTGGTGCTGAACTTGCTAAAGCGGCTAATGCATCTTTGGTTCACTCTATTGGTCGTATGGCATTATTACTACGCAAAAACCCAAATGCCAACCCAAAACTGTCTAACCTAGCACGTCACGCACAGTAATATGTCATGACCGACTAGACTTAAGTGACTGGGTTTTATGTTCACTTATATCATAGCCAAACGATAATGAAATACAAAGGCCGCGACGCATCTTGCTCGCGGCTTTTATGTTTTTCGATAGTCTCGGTTATACTTACCATATAGTATTAGTGCCCTTAATCAGTATAATTTCTCTTGTCACTATTACCTCTTTATTATTACCGTCGAGATGTACCCATAATGAACCAATCTTTTGACCTCTGTATAGCCACCGAGACAATAGTGAAAGACGCTCAGCAACTAGGTGTATCTATAGAAGCGCTTGAGAATATCTCTATCGAAGTAAGTGTAGAGATCATCCAGCAACCAGCTTTGCAACTAGTGCTGACCTATCAAGTGACTCTGCCTAGTCAAATTCTAGCTAATCAACTCAATTGGCCAACATGGCAACAAACTCAAGTAAATTTCACTGATTATCTATGGGAAGAAACCTGCCTTGAATGCTTTATTGCTGGCTGTAAGGCTGATGGCGAAGATATCGTGGCATCTGACCAGACAGAACCGCACAAGATACCATTTCAGCAAACAACCGCTTATATAGAGATTAATGCTAGCCCTGACGGCCGCTATGCACTCTATCAATTTGAGAACTATCGTAACCCTGCGACACTACCGCCATTACCGTTGTATGAGACCGACGGAACCACATGCGCATCTATTGGTTGGAATAACCATAAGGATTTGACAGCCTTATCAGTAGCAAGCCTACTATCTAGCACTCCAACGGCAGTGCAGACACCTGCTAATTATGAGCGCAGCTTTAGCCTACCTATAACGCAGCTACCGAATCAACAATACGCTATTGCAAACATGATGATTGAACAAATACATCCTTGTGTCATCTTATGGTTTGGCAAAACTGACTTATACTTTGCCTCGGGTCATGCCTCTCCGCCTGATTTTCACAATCGTGACTATTGGCCAAAATTTGAGCTTTGATTTGGTTATATGAGCTGTACTCATTTAGGCATCCCAGTTTAAAGCACAAAAAAACCCAGTAATGTCATAAAGAGCATTACTGAGTTTGGAGAAAACTTTAGTCTTATTTAACTGATACTTACTTCATTTAACCGATGTTTATTTGTCAGCCATCGCAAGGTAGATACCACGATCTGATGCATCATCAACATACTGCGAATCACGCCATGTCGTATAGCTGTATGTACCGCTATAAGGGCTAATGCTGTTTTGACGGAAGTCAGATACCCAGTCATTGCCATCAAAAATCTGGATATGACCATGTGGACGGCTTGACGTGCGGTTATAGACAACGACATCACCAACTTGTGGTGCCATGTCGTTACTGATCTTGGTAAAGCCAGCTTGGGCTAGCGTGCCACGAGAGGCGTACTGATAGGCTGAAGGGTTAGGCGTAAATTCGTAACCTGCTGATTGTAATGCTTTACGTACATAGCGAGCACAGTAGCCAGAGCTTCTAGATAGAGCGACGCGAGAGGCATTTGCTGCTGCAATAGCAGGAGCAGAGTTGCGGTCAGGTACGCGGCTTGCTTGCTGCTGACGCTGCTCGTAAGATAAACGACTGGTCAGTGAAGCGAGCTGATATTCTTTTTGCTTAGCATGAGCACTTAGATTGTCAATTGCTTGACTGATCTCATCGTTGCTATATACATGTGCACCACTGTTAGTGCTATAGATGTTGCGACTAGAACCATAGTTCGCAGAAGTAGAAATATTTGTGATGGTATGACTCAAGGTATTATTTGGTTGAAAGGTTGTTTCGGCAGCACCACTCGTCTGTGCGATACCCATTCCCAATACTGACAAAATCAATAAAGCTTGTTTCATAAATTTACTACCTATTGTTAATACAAGTCTGCTCGTCATCCGTAACGAAGCATCAATTAATTTAGAGGATATAATCATCAAATAGACGTGATAAAATCCCTATTACAACGGTTCATTCTTTTCAAATAGTGACTAGTGCCAGTAGTACTTCCCACCTAGTCAACTATCTTATAAGCCATCTGCTATATATTGCTTTTAGCATGTCTGTTATGAGTATCGAGTTTGTCACCTATTAGATGAGTACTTACGATGTCAAAAAAACAGCCTAATCGGCTTGCCCAGCTTATAGATCATCAAGCATTTGCTGGTAGCGCGCTACCTCAAACCCTTGCTAACAACATGCGACTATATATAGAAGCAACCAACGAGATAAAAGAGCTATTGGTAGACTGTCTACCTGAAGAAATACTCAATACCTGTTGGGTTGTAGGCTTAACACCTGAGCAGTTGATATTAAGTGTTAGCTCAATGACAGCAGCAAATCATATTCGCTATTTACATAGCTCGTATTTGCAAATACTAACAGAGCAGTCAATTACATTTAAACAACTCAAGCAAATCCGTGTCGTTGTGGCTAAAAGCTCTGCCGATAATTATTCATCTAAACAATCGTCAACATCATCACTGCACTTACCAAATTCTCGTAAAGCCAATGAAAATCAGGCGCTTAGCCAGAACACAAAACGGACTATATCACAGGCCGCAGAGCATGTCACCACTGATGAAAATCTCAAAAAAGCCCTTTTGCGTTTGATTAATCATTAAAAATACTGACCGTTAAATGTAAAGTTATGTAAATAAGAACAGGTGATGGCATTGATAAAGATGGATTTTTGTAATGTATCAGATAAAAAAAATCCTTCGTTAGTTACATCCAGATTATGGATATAGCTAACGAAGGATTTAAAAACCATCTACAGCTTTTGTATTATATGCCTTAACAGAAAATTCATATAATCATATAGATATTATATTCAAAATATAGCATATTATATAAATGTAATTATGGGCTTTCTATGTAATATTGCGTAAATGTTTCGATACTTCCTGTATATTCCTGTATTTATCCTTCAATAACCAAATCATTAAGCGGTAAATACTCGATAGGACAGGTTACATTGTCATCAAAAGTTACAATTTTAAAGTTATCTTCGTCAGATAGTATTTCACGTACTAATAAATTATTTAGAGCATGACCAGACTTATAGGCATTGAAACGACCTAAAATTGGGTAGCCAATCAGATGCAAATCTCCCAAAGCATCTAAAATTTTATGACGGACAAACTCATCGTTAAAACGTAAGCCTTCTGCATTAAGTATGTTGGCATCATCGATAACGATAGCATTTTCCATACTGCCGCCAAGTGCTAAGTTATTTTGACGTAGCGCTTCTATATCACGTAAAAATCCAAAAGTACGCGCAGTGCTTAATTGTTCGATGAAGTTCTGTGTAGAGAACTGCAACTGTGCATGCTGAAAGTTCTTATCAAACGCAGGATGATCAAAATCAATTTCAAAGTTTAATTCATACCCTTCATAAGGACGTAGCTCTGCCCATTTATCTTCTAGTTTTACTCGTACTGGACGTATAATTTTAATAAATTTCTTGGCCGCTTCTTGCTCACAAAATCCTGCATCTAGTAAGAGCGCAACAAAAGGCGCAGCGCTACCATCCATAATTGGTATCTCTGAAGCAGAGACCCGAACTAACAGATTGTCTATTCCTAGACCAGCGATGGCACTAAGCAGATGCTCAACCGTCCCCACTCGCGTACCACCAAACACTAAATTCGATGACATCATCGTGTCTTGTACTAAAAACGCACTCGCTGGAATTGGTTGACTACCTTCTATATCAGAGCGCTCGAAAACAATACCAGTGTCAATCGGCTGTGGATGAAACTCCAAGTCAACAGGCTGACCACTATGTAGACCAGTACCCGTAACGGCTATTGCTGTTTTTATGGTTCTTTGGTTCATGGTTGTCTTCTCACATATTTTGTTACAATTGACATAGTGTACCATTACCGACCCCTTATTCGCTATATATAAAAAGCGCTAATTTTCTTATCTCCTTGATTGATAACACTTATCGTCAATATCCTATTGCTGATTTTTACTTTATATAGCCTATTTAATGCTATAAAACAACGAGGCTCATATAAGTTTCGACAGTCATATACATATAGATTACATAGAAAACTGGCATGAATTTTCTTATAGAAAACGTTTCATTTTTCCTTAAACACAAAAAAGCCAACGTTAAAACGCTGGCTTTTTCTTACTCACAGTAAATTAGAAGTACTATTTATTCTGTTGACGCTTTAAATAGTCTTGAATACTGTTTGTTTTCGTCTTAGGCTGCTCTTGAGGTGCACTTGCACTAGGACGTGCAACGCTATCTTGATACTGCTGAGCTTGAGACTGCTTCTGACTATTTAAAGCGCTGGTATGCACATTAGGATCAACAGGTTGCGTGCTATTAACAGAAGGTACTGGCTGCTCTACTACTTCTGGCTCTTGTCCAGCATTCTCATCTAACGTTAAGCCAGTTGCGATAACGGTTACATGTAAGTCGTCACCCATTTTTTCATCAATCACAGAACCGTAGAAAATGTGAGCGTCGTCGATGTCAGTAATTTCTTCGACTATTGCACTGATTTTGCTCATCTCATCTAGTGACAATGATTCTGAAGAAATAACGTTAACCAATAGGCCTTTTGCATTTTCTAAACGCAAATCATCAAGTAGTGGTGATCTGATGGCTTTTTCAGTCGCTTGACGCGCACGATCATCACCGCTGGCACGGCCAATACCCATCATCGCATGACCTTTCGCAGTCATTGCCGTACGGATATCGTTAAAGTCGATGTTGATCATACCTTCGCTAGCAATGGTTTCCGCAATACCTTGAACAGCATGCAGCAATACATCATCCGCTTTTTTGAAAGCATCTTGCATAGAGATGTTGCCGTATACACTCATTAATTTATCATTTGGAATCGTGATAATTGAGTCGACAAAGTTAGTCAGCTGCTCAATACCTGCTTTAGCAGCTTTGATACGCTTACCACCTTCGAATTTAAATGGCGTGGTCACAACCGCAACTGTCAGCACTTCCATTTCTTTAGCAATACGAGCAACAACTGGCGCTGCGCCTGTACCAGTACCGCCACCCATACCAGCAGTGATAAATACCATATCCGAGTGCTCAAGCAATGCGCGAATCGCTTCTTCTTCGCTCTCTGCTGCTTCACGACCCACTTCTGGATTTGCGCCTGCCCCTAGACCACGGTTCGTTTTTGCACCTAATTGCAATTTGTGCGGTGCAGTAAGACGATCTAGCGCTTGTTTATCTGTATTGGCACAAACGAACGTTACACCTCTGATGCCTTGCTGTACCATATGTTCAACTGCATTACCGCCGCCGCCACCAACACCGAATACAGTGAAGCTTGCTTGGCCATTGTTTTGAAGCTGATTATCATCTGGCATGGTGTATTTTGACATAAAAAAGATTCTCCAGTTGCAGATAGCGTGTAAGTCGATACATAGTAACGCACTCATGTGGCGCGCTATCGACATACTATATATAAATGTATTTAAATAAAACAGGGTATGGCTAAAATCGATCAGTATAGACAATAATATGTCATTATTACTTAATACTTTATTTTTAAAACTAATTTATTCGCAATATTACTTTATTTTCTTGCTTAACCAACTTAGAGACATTCCATAATGTATGGATGCTCTAGATATGATATTAAACAGATCTATAATATTTTCTTTAAAACATTTGCAAACCGTTGACCCGCACTCCGAAATACGCCTGATACTCGATTGTTTTGAATCGCTTCAGGTTCACTTTTTTCGCTACGGCGGAATTGCTCACTCTGACTGTATAACAACGTACCAAAAGCTGTCTGATAAGCACGGTCATTCACTTGACTATTTAATAGCTTAAATGACTCATCATTATCAAAATGATTATAAGCGCTGATAGCAGGATGGGTGTTTGTTAGTACGACAGGCATTTTTAGTAGCTTTTTGGCAAAGGGTATCATACCTTTAATCGTACTACCGCCGCCAGTCAACACAATCCCTTTATCGATATAGCCTATCAAACCTGCTTCGTGTAGTTGACGCGCTACTTCAGTAAATATCTGAACGTAACGAGCTTCAATGATGCGTGCTAGGTTATAGATACCAATATTGATTTCGTCACCCGAGCCTTGAGGCTTGAATAAAAAGAAGGCGCTTGGATCGACACTATTAACATCAGCTGTGCCATGAGACTTCTTCAGCTTTTCAGCTTCAATCATGGAAATACCAAAATCAGCTGAAATATCCATTGTCACTTCATGACTGCCTGTTGCTATACAATGTGTAAAAATCAGTTTATTCTCTTTATACACACAAATGCTGGTCGTACTAGCACCGATGTCTACTAAGCAAACCCCTTGCTGGCGTTCCTCAGTCATCAAACTATACTCAGCACTGGTCACTGCATCAAAAACAATATGATCAATGCCGACGTCACAACTTTGCAATAGTTTTTGGATATTCTGACGGCTGGCAACAGGCATCATCATCATGTGGTACATCACGGTGATATTGTGTGCCATCATTTCGATGACATCATCCACCATAAAATCTTGCTCATCAACATAGATACCTTGCTGACAGCAATGCATCAAATAATAGTCAGATGATAAATCACGCGATTTTGCATTGGCCAATGCTTGTACCATGTCTTTGGCACGTACGACTTCATCTTCTACTTTGACCTCTCCAGCACTGTTTTTGCTAGATAGCTCAGGGGTCGCAAGGGTTAACCAAACACTATGCACACGGCAGTTAGCGGTGTCTTCCGCTTCTTGAATGGCTTGCTTAATAGCACCTTGTAGACGTTCACGATGCTTTATTTGACCTTGATAAAAATCGCTGTTTTTAACTTGTCCTACGCCCAAAATACGAATGTCTTTTGCAGAGACAACATTGCCTATGACGACATATACTGCCGTGGCACTTAGATGGACAACAACCAGATTTTCATTATTTTTCATGGTACCAGACAAATTATCGCTAAATAGAAGAGCAAGTGATGCTCTTCTATTGAATCATTAAAAAAAGCGTTACTAATACGCTATGATGTTGTACATATTTTCTTCAAACTAAATAAACCGTATTAGTTCACATCGGTTATGTATAGATGTAATACTTACTTAGGCTATTCTGATTCAGCACTCTGTGTCACGTTCCAAGCAATGGTAAAGCCATTTTTGTATCGTAAATCTACAGACTGCATGTCATCTCGACGCGTACGTAACTGATTACCAAGCAGCTGGCTTAAATTCAGTAGTTTTTGCGCCGTATTTTCATTGTCTACAATTACACGTAATCCATTGTCAAAGCGGATTAGCCAAGTCATTCTCGGTGACAGAATGATATCTTCGACCTGCATACCAAGCGGTGCATACCAATCATTGACCTGCTGCATTTGTTGCATAATAACTGGTGCTTGAGACATCTCGCCTTGTAGGGTGGCAAAACGCTCTTGCGTTAAATCTCTACTATCAGCAGGAACAAATACAGCCCCTTTTGCATCGACCAAACGTTCTGTACCAAAATTAGCAACTGCTTGTTTGGGTAATGCGTTGACGACGATGCCACGTTGCCAATCACGAGAGATACTCACTTGGTCTACCCAAGCTAAACCCATCGTAATGTCTCGCAATGCTTGCAAATCAGAAGTAAAGAAGCTACTTACTTGTTGTTGTTCCATCACGTCTTGCAATGAGCCATACTGAGCAGCAGACAAACCTTGATTACTGACATAAATATTTGCTGGCGGTGCATCACGCAGCGCTTTGCCGCCCATCATTAATATTAGCACTAGCAAACCTAAGACCAGTACCATAAATAGATACTTTACCGTTGCCGGTATTTGGATCTTAGATTTTGGGCGACCGGCTTTATCACTCATCAAGTCAGTTACCTCGTTGACAGTTTGAGCCATAACGACCTTTGTCCCTATATTTGCATAAAACTGCTCATGCTATTTATTGATATAAATCTGCGTATTTTTGGCAGAAGCTTATTAAGTCGATATGTTATCAAATTTTGTTAAAAATATAGCTTATATACAGCGATTACGTTGATTTAAACGTAACATTTTTCTTAAATTATGAATAAGTTATCAATTGTATTCACAAAACAACATAAATATCACCGAAATAGACCTATTCTTACAATATTAACGTATTTTGTGGTTAAACAATAGCCAAACACCAACTAGCAGCAGCGAATTTACACAAGTTTACACGAAGCTGTGGTATAGCAGCTCTAGTGACACAAAGAGTCATCACTATCTGCTCAATTTAATTGATTTGACAGTTATAGCGTTTGTGCCAAAATGTGCCAGCATAGTGCATCAAAATCTAATCCACGCGCTTTAGCTGCCATCGGAACCAAACTGTGACTGGTCATACCTGGTACGGTATTGATTTCAAGCAACCAAAAATTGCCTGCTTCGTCTTGCATGGCATCGATACGTCCCCAGCCTTTTGCATCTACTGCACGAAATCC
This sequence comes from Psychrobacter sp. JCM 18900, assembly GCF_904846625.1. Lineage (GTDB taxonomy): Bacteria > Pseudomonadota > Gammaproteobacteria > Pseudomonadales > Moraxellaceae > Psychrobacter. Next base: position 200,666 of record NZ_CAJHBL010000004.1, on the reverse strand, counting down.
TGCAAGGCTTAAATCTTGCAAGTGCTTTTCATCAGCCGCGCTCAATCCACAGGGGATATAGTAACTGGTATCGTTACGATTATACTTGGCTTCAAAATCATAGAAATTAGTGATATCAGCTGGTTCGAGACGAATAACTGGATAGGCTTCGTCATCGATAATTACAATTGTAAATTCGCGACCTGTAATCCAGCGCTCAGCCATCACCGCATCACCACATTCCACTGCAGTTGCATAAGCAGCAGGCAATTCATCAAGATGATTAACCTTGGTCATGCCAATGCTTGAACCTTCATGAACTGGTTTAATGATAAGTGGCAGACCTAACATATTAACCACTTGCTGCCAGTCAGTATCAGCCGTCAATAATGAAAATGGTGCAGTTGATAAGCCGCAGCCTTGCCACAATTGCTTGGTACGTACTTTGTCCATACCTAGTGCAGAAGCTAGAATCCCTGAACCAGTTTGCGGTATATCAAACCACTGTAATACGCCTTGCAGCAAACCATCTTCGCCGCCACGACCATGTAACACATTAAACACGCGGTCGAATTTGCGTAGCTCAGTAATGTCTTGATGCTTTGGATCAAAGTGAGTGGCATCAACGCCTTGGTTTTGAAGCGCTTGCAATACTGCCGCACCACTATCCAAAGACACGCTGCGCTCATTGCTACTACCACCATAAATAACGGCGACTTTGCCAAACTGACTAGCATCTTTTGCATGAGTCGTCGTGTCTACAGATGTATCATTGGTAGCTGTATTTTGAGTGCTATTATTGTCTTTATTATCAGTTGTCATGAGGATCGTCCCTAAATTTTAGCTTACTTAATATAAAGGTTATTGGCAGCCAAATCGATAGCAATTTGCCCGACATTACCAGCGCCTTGGGTAATCAGCATATCGTTAGCTTTTAGCAAACGTTGCATCACAGGGGCTAGATTGTCTTTATCAATAATAGTCGGTTCAACTTCACCGCGCAAACGGATACTGCGCGCTAGTGACTTGGTATCAGCGCCCGTAATCGGACTCTCACCTGCTGAATAAACATCTAATAATAATAGCTCATCAACACTCGATAGCACTTCTACAAAATCGTCGTAGCAATCACGGGTACGGCTATAACGATGCGGCTGAAATAGCATCACTAAACGACGATCAGGGAAGCTTTGACGAGCGGCTTTGATGGTCGCATCAACTTCTTTTGGATGATGACCATAATCATCAATCAATAAGACATTGCCATCATCGATATCGACAGAGGCGTGCTGTTCAAAACGACGGCCCACGCCTTCAAATTTTTGCAGGGCACGCTCAATCGCTGCATCATCAACGCCTTCATCGGTCGCCATCGTGATGGCAGCAAGCGCGTTATAGACATTATGTGTACCAGGAATGTTTAACGTTAGGCGTAATGGCTCACGGTCACGGCGCAATACGGTAAAGTGAGTTTTGGTTCCTTCTGTCACTAAGTCTACAGCTTGTACATCATTGAACGGCTCTAGACCAAAGGTCAATACTGGACGACCGATATCATCGATCATTGCATACAGCTCAGGATCGTCACCGCAGACCACTGCCAAACCGTAAAACGGCATGTTTTGTAGAAACTGGATATAAGCGGCTTTTAATTTATCAAAGCTGTTTTCGTAGGTTTCCATATGGTCTTGGTCGATGTTGGTCACAATCGCGGCCATCGGATGCAATGACAAGAATGATGCATCAGACTCATCAGCCTCTGCTACCAAGAAACGGCTGCTACCCAATGCTGCATTTTTGCCTGACGCATTTAACTTACCGCCAATGACATAAGTAGGATCTAGCTGTCCTTCTGCCATCATTGTGGTTAGCAAACTGGTCGTCGTCGTTTTGCCATGCGCGCCAGCAACTGCGATACCGTGACGATAGCGCATTAGTTCACCAAGCATATCAGCGCGGCGTACTACTGGCAGACGAGCTTCAAGCGCTGCTTTCACCTCAGGATTGCTACGATCAATCGCTGATGAGACAACGATAACATCGGCATTGGCAATATTTTTGGAGTCATGGCCAATCGATATCTCGATGCCAATCTGCTGTAAACGCTTAGTCACTAGACTTTCTGCGATGTCAGAACCACTGACCTGATAGCCTTGATTGTTCATTACCTCAGCGATACCGCACATGCCTGAGCCACCAATACCGATAAAATGCAAATGCTGAATACGGCGCATTTCTGGTATTTCAATCAAACGCTTAGGTAGAGCTTTCGCAGAGGTAGGCATAAGGATCTCTCTTTATTAAAGGTCAATAAAACTTAGTAAATTCAAATAAGGGGTATAGATGACAGACTATAGTGCTTGCCAAATGATATCAGCAACTTGCTTACTCGCACTACGGTTAGCCAATGCATGGCCTTTCTTTGCCATCGCCAAGCACTTCTCTCGATTGAGTGCGCCAAGCTCATCACTTAGACTTTTGGCAGTTAGCTCTGACTGTGGCAGTAGAATTGCCGCATCATGCGAGGTCAGCGTGCGGGCATTAGCTGTCTGATGATCATCCACTGCATGCGGTAGCGGTACAAAAATAGCGGCAATTCCGACGTTTTGAATTTCGGTCACGGTCAATGCACCTGCGCGGCAAACGATGATGTCTGCCCAGTTATAAGCTGCAGCCATATCATTGATAAAGGGCTGTACAGTAAACTGATGGTTGTTTAGATTTTGCTCGCTATAAGCCGCTTGCGTGGCTGCTTCATTATTGCGTCCGCATTGATGTAGGACTTCAAACGGCTGATCTAGTAATGCCAATGCTTTTGGTACTGTATCATTTAATACCTGAGCGCCAAGTGAACCGCCGACTACCAACAGCTTGAGCGGTGAACTGTCGTTTACATCGTAGCGTACCGTTGGCTCTGCGACACCAGTAATGGCGTTACGCACAGGATTGCCCACTGTCTCAAGCTTGGCATCTTGCTGACTATTAGCAAAGGTATTCTCGAACGCTTGTAATGTTTTGGTCGACAGTTTAGATAGGTAGCGGTTGCTCATGCCAGCGATGGCATTTTGCTCATGGATAATCAATGGTGTGTTGGTCATGCGCGCAGCGATACCGCCAGGTGCAGTCACATAACCACCGAACCCAACGACCACATCAATCTGATTACTACGAATGACTTTTATAGCAGCCATCGTCGCCGATAGCAGAGTCACAGGCAGCTTCAATAGGCGACCAACGCCTTTACCACGAAGTCCTTGCATATTAATAGCATGAAAAGGATAACCTGTCGGCTCAACCAAACCGTTTTCCATACCGTTTGGCGTTCCTAACCAATGAATCACCGCACCGCGCTGGGTCAGCTCGTCGCTCACTGCAAGCGCTGGAAAAACATGCCCGCCCGTACCAGCTGCCATCATCAATATATGCGGAGTTTTCATGAACGCCTGCCTATCTTTACTTTATTTATATGAAGGGTTTATCTCACTGCGGCGGTAACAATTATGAAAAATAATGACCTAGCCAAAGCCCGCATAGTATAGAGGAAATCATTGTCTTATATACAGTACTTTATGCAGCAAAAATAACAAAAATCCAAGCCATGATCGGTCACGGCTTGGCGTCGTGTAATGCTAATAAACGGTAAGGAAAATCAATGACTAACAAAACCTCAAAATATGGGTTTTACGTAGTCAAAATATTCCTGAACTCAAAACTTTCCTGAACATAGCGAAAGCTACGCAGTAAATTTGTTCTCAATCGCCATGATAAAATCGGTCGCGATATCTGTACCGCATTGGTCATCAATCTCACGTACGCACGTTGGGCTAGTGACGTTAATCTCAGTGATACGTCCACCGATCAAGTCTAGACCAACGAACATTAGGCCTTTTTCTTTGACGATTGGTGCCACAACTTCTGCTACTTGACGTTCAATATCAGTCAATGGCATGGCAACACCGCTACCACCAGCTGCTAGATTACCACGGGTCTCGCCTTTGGTTGGAATACGAGCCAAACTATAATCTACCACGACTCCATCGACGATCAATACGCGTTTATCGCCTTCTTTGATTTCTGGCAAATAACGCTGCGCCATAATGGGCAAAGTCTCAAGCTCAGTCAGTATCTCTAACGTCACTCCAATGTTTGGGCTATCAGCAGTCAAACGGAAGATGCCAGTGCCGCCCATACCATCTAGTGGCTTGACGATGACGTCCTGCTGTTCAGCGATGAACTTACGAATGTGTGCTTGTTTGCTAGTCACAATCGTTGGGCTCATATAATCGCTAAACCACGTCGCAAACAACTTCTCATTGCAGTCGCGAATCGCTTGTGGATCATTGACCACGAGCACGCCTGCTGCTTTGGCATGGTCAAGCATATAAGTGGCATAAATAAAGCGCATATCAAACGGCGGATCTTTGCGCATCAAAATCACGTCATAGTCACCGACTGGCCCTGTGCTTTTATCACCCAACGTATAGAAATCTGCAGGATCACGCTTTACTGTAAGCGGCTGCGTATCAACCATCAACTGACCACGGTCCAACCACAAATCATGAATCTGACAATAACCGAGCTGATGGCCACGGTCTTGAGCGGCCCACATCATAGCGAGACTGGTGTCTTTTTTATAATTGACTCGCTCGATAGGATCCATAATAACGAGTATTTTTAGCGACTTTTCTTGTTTTTGTTGGCTCATGATAAGACTCACTTACGTTATATTGTTGATATGAAACAAACTTATTAAACAACATCAGTGCCCAACTATACGCCGTACTGCTCACGATAGTGTTGCATTTTGGCTAACTGGGTCGCGTCTTTATGCTGGCCGTTTTGTGCACCATGGTCATCGGCTAAATAACTGATCAAATCATCGATATCGACCAATGCACGTACAGGCACTTCTAGTGTCGCAGCAAGCTCTTGGATAGCAGAGTGCTCGGCTTGACCTTTCTCTTTACGATCCAGTGCAACAATAATACCAGCAACGCTTGCACCTGCTTGCTCTAGAATCTCGACCACTTCGCGCATGGCTGTACCCGCTGTGATGACGTCGTCAAGTACCCAAACAGCCTTGCCAGTTACGTCAGCACCGACCAAATTGCCGCCTTCGCCATGAGTTTTGGCCTCTTTACGGTTATAGCCCCATTTGGCATTAATACCATGATGTAGCCATAATGCTTGCGCCGTCGCTGCGACAAAAGGAATACCTTTGTAAGCCGCACCAAAGATGACCAGCTCTTGCTCATTATCGCCATTATTTGCACTTATCTGTTCAGCTAAGGCATCTGCATAACCACGTGCTAGCAGTGACAACATCTCACCAGTCGCAAGCAAACCTGCATTAAAAAAGTACGGACTGATACGACCAGACTTTAGGACAAACTCACCAAACTTGAGCACTTGGTTGTCGAGAGCCAGTTGAATAAATTGATGAGATGAAAATGTAGGGTCTTGAGGGCGTGTTACATGAGACATTATGACATTCCTATCAGCAAAAAGAGGGGGCAAAAAATTTGCATTATTGTACGCATTATTGATCAGCTTGACCAACCATTGATCTCATAACCCTGCATATTGGCATAGCGAGTCAGCAAACCACTACGTGACGAGATATTAAAATAGCTCTGTCCGTCTGCTCGTACTTGTATCTCCCAACCCAAATGACAAGCGGCAACAATAATATGACCAGCAAATAGTCGAATCTGACGATATGCGTGGCGTTGCGACGGCTCACAAACGATCTGACTGAGCAAATAGCTACGCACATGCTGGCAGATTTCTGCGGCGCTATAACTATGATTGATACTTTTACGGCTACTGCATTGCTTTAGCGCATGGACGGCCACGCTACATGCCATGATATCTGTGGCCAAACTGCCCTCACCTGTATCAAACTGCTGCGGTTGTAGTATCACTTGCCAATCGTCGGCATACAGACTATTGAGTAGCTCATCAGGATTATAACGTTTGGTCAATGCGCGCATAGATAATGCAGAATTTTGAGCCTTGCTGTCATTATTTGAGTCATTATCTGAATCGTTGTTTGACTCAACCCCTGTAGAGCTATCAGTCGGCAAAAACCCATAACGGTTCAGTTTTGGATAAGCCCGAATCGCCTGTTGAATATCCGACATATCTAACAACGTCATATCTGATAATGTCGATATTAACGGCTGCTCACTATGATTCTGATAAAAGCTATCCGGTAATTCAATAAGCTGTGCTGCATTTAGTAACGATAAATGCTCAGCCAGCGCTTCTGAAGCAATCAGCGACCATTTCGATAAGCCCTCTGCATTGGGCTGATAGAACCGAGTCGAGTTACCGTAGAGCCTACGCAGTTGACCATTCAGGCGACGAGCAGGATCAGGAATATCACTCAATGGTCTGGCAGGGTCAAGAGGAGACTGTTTGGGATCAAAGTTAGGATGTACGATCGCAGGCTGCTGTGAATCAGCTAATATAGACGATTGCTCAGCCTTTTTTTGCACATGACCTTCTGCCAGCTGCCCGCCTTCTGTTGCCAGATTAGCATGAGACAAACGATCATCAGAAGTAGAAGGCTGGGACATGAAATCTCCATAGACTAGAAAATAAATAAGAACGATTATACCAAGGGCTATTTTACTCTGTAGGGCTTAACTCTAAAGGCTTACTTTTGATGATTTAAAATATCTCGGTAGCCTGTCTGCCAGTCAGCATAATCAAGCCAAGCTAACGGAATGTTGCTGTGCAAGCGTTTTCCTGTCACTGAGGTTTTTGTACTATCGATAGTAGGAGGTGTCTCGCCAACCTGCTCACTAAGCCAAACCCCTAGCTCAAACGTAGTAACAGGTCGATAGTCTGTCGCTAGATAGATAGGCTTTGGTGCTTTTATCGTCAACACTTTGGCGATGATATTGACCAAGTCGCGATCCATGATGCGGTTGCTCCAATGCTCAGCTGGCACTGGTTCTTTATTTTGCTCACGAGCCTTACGTAGTCGCATTAAGCGCTCACGCCCATAGATACCACTAGGACGAATAATAATGGCTTTATCACCAAAGCCTTGTTGCAGCGCTTGTTCTGCTCGCAATATAACCTTTGAGGCTTCACGCGCAGGCGTAGCGGGTGCAGTATGCTCATCAATCCATTCGCCATTGTCCTGGCCATAGACACCAGTAGAAGAAATGAATACCACACGCTCAAGTTTGGTAAGCTGTGGAGCAAGCGTTGCCAAATGCTGGCTAATCGCTAGATAACTGTTGTGATAACCGCTGGTCGAATACTCGTCAGGGGTAACGATAATCGCAATATGAGTAAATGCTTGCAGTTGCTCAGCCGTCAAAGTCAACGCATCAGCCTGCAAAAAATCGGCGCTATCTACCAAATCATAATGGTGGCGCTTACTACGAGCAAGCCCAGTCACCCAATAGCCATCTTGGGCAAGTTTATTGGTCACTGGCAGGCCGATATCACCTTGTCCAATAATTAGTAAATTTTGCGTACTCATAAAGCATCTTTTCCTTTATACAACTTCCTTTATGCAACGATTACAGCACTTAGAAGCCATTTTGTTTAAATTAATGCCTAAACCAATGCCTAAACCAATGCCTAAAAATAACGTCTGTATGACAGCTGTATATCATCATTGGCATCGATACGATCTTGCCATTCGTAATTGGCATTAATGCGTAATGCTTGTTTTTTATCAATGTCGTATTGCAGCCCTAAGCTTGAGACTGGTTGCCAATAATGGCCACGGACGTTGGTTTCATCGCTGCTGCCATGATACCAATATGGCAATTGCAATTCAGCTTGCGCGCGTAACTGATTGTTAATCTGATAACGGCAGCCTGCATTGATACCTGCGCCTAGACGAAAACCTTTATTGATACCTCGTCCTACTTGCCCTGTACCTGCCAAAAACGTATAGCACAGTTGCGGCGGCATCTCACCAGTGCCTGTGGCGGGTGTACCAAATGCCCATGACCAGCCTTTTTCGTAACCCACACTACCGACCAAATGATCCGTACCTGCTTCTTGCGACCCATCGTTTACTCGCGTCGCCTCGATACTGGCGCCCCAAGTATTGCCTTTTTTGGCAGCATTGACAGGGTTAAAAGAGCGGCCTCGAATCAAAGTAACATTTTGCAAGACCACACTATCTGGCTGATTGGGATTATTATCATCTGTGTCATACAGTCGTAATGTCGCAGCCAGCCCTTCTAAGTTGAAAAACTGTGGATACCCTGAGGCGTGGTCAAGCGTATCATGAAACCCCGCTCGAAACCCAATATCTATATAGTCATCGTCACTACGCTGCCCTATACCTATCGTGCCCAATTGTAGCGGATGCCTGTCTATCGGATTATTATCCGATACGTCGATTTGACGCTTGAGTAGTGTTTGCCCATCGGCTGACATGCTCGATATAGGATTGAGCTGCGCAGACTTGATCTCATTCACGGTTTGTTTAGCGCTATTATGATAGCCCAACTGCGCGCGCTGTTGTTTTTTCTCATTGAGCTGAGATTGACGTAAGGTATTATCAGCAGGCGTATAAATCGTACTTGCCAGCAACTGCTCATCATTTAATAGTTGAATCACATCAGAAGGCACGACTGCGTAAGACAATTGACTCAGTAGGTTTTGCTGCGGACGGACCACATCAATAAGACGTAGAATCTCAGAAGCACAATTGTCCGTGGTAAAGTAATACGGCATCTTCAATGCTTTGGTTTCCCAAACGTGGCGCATAATCTGCTGAACTTCCTTCGGCGTCAGACCCAACTGATATGTCCACGTATCCCGTTCATCGTCTTGCAGGTATTTCGCTAGCATCTCTGGATAAGGGTCAATTTCGATAGCGCTGTTGTAGCTACCAATCATTGACTTGGTAGCATAGACTGGAAAACTGTCGTTTGGATCACCGTCTACCGTATAGTTCAGCGCATAAGCCTTATCGATTTGATTTGGGGCGGCGATGCTCGCTTTTGAGTCAATGCGTAGCAACGTATGAGCAAATGCAGAGAGCGGATTGTCCAAGTACTCCTGCGCAAACATGATAGATAGCTGCTCAGGTGCAATGGTCTGCATCCATTCATCCAGCTCTGGACACTCAGCAGATAGACTTGCAGCATCGATCGCTAGCACCTCTGTCAACCATGCCACTCGCGCTGGAAAACGGCATAAGACAGAATTGTTATTGGTATCAGTTTTTGCTTGGTCATTATCAGTCGCCGATGATGACACCAACTCTTGTGCAAGTGCCGCGAGCATCGCATCCAACTCTGCACCTGAATCTCGTTGACCATTTTCACTTAAAAAAAAGCTCGGATCATCAACCAAACTCTCGGTTTTCTTTTTACCCAATACACTGTTTTTATCATCGTAAAAATATAATAAACGTCGCCATGTTGTATGCTGTGCCAACTTGTCTGTTTTTACTTGCTGACGCCATGTCGATAGCAACTGTTCTGTCGCTAAACTTGATTCAGATGAAGTACTATTTTTAATATTAGGTTCAGCATTACTGATATTACCCGACTCAGATAATGCATCTGAATTAGAATAAGTAGGTGCTGTGCTAGTAGGTGCTAAGCTAGATGCGTCAGGTGACAATGCATCTGATTCAAGGACGGACAGCGGCGTTGGTAGAAATGCCTGTGTTTGAGCTGAGAGTAGCAACCCTGCTATAGCCAATGGCAGACGTGCTCGCAGGCCAATGGTCATTAGCGTACAATCGATAGGTATGGACGTCAGTTTTATAGACATGAGGTAGAATCTCGCACGTTATTATTCATATGCTATCAGCGTTATTAAAGTTTCTGGGTCAAAAAATCAAATACATCGCCCACTATCATTTAACTATTTAGATAGATTGTTTATTACACCATTATCAATACTAGTATAAAAAGAGAGCATTATGCCCGTATTATCACCAAACTCATCATCTACGTCGCCAATGATCATCAAAGATGGACTACTATCAACAGCTACTTGGTTGGCTTCACCCAATTACAATGTAAGGCCAAAAGATTTAAGTATTGACGCCATCGTCGTACACAATATCAGCCTACCACCGAATGAATTTGGTGCCTGCGACACTAATGGTACGCATTACGTGAAAGCATTATTTACCAATCAATTAGACTGGGATGCTCATCCTTACTTTCAAACAATTAAAGGCGCAGAAGTATCAGCGCACTTGTTTATCGAACGTGATGGCGCTATCACCCAGTTTGTCAATTTCAACGAACGGGCATGGCATGCTGGGCGGTCTAGCTACTTGGGTCGACCTGAATGTAATGATTATAGCATTGGCATCGAGCTTGAAGGGTCGGATTTTGTGTCCTTCACCTCTGCTCAATATGAGCAGCTAGCCGAAGTAATTGCCGCCATCTATAAGGCCTATCCCAAAACACGTCGCCACTTGACAGGCCATAGCGATATCGCGCCTGGGCGTAAGACTGACCCTGGTGATTTTTTTGAATGGGCAAGGTTGCGCCAGTTAGTCGCTGATGCAACGAAAAACGGTGTACCGCCACATAAGTGATTTCCACACTCAATCCATTTATCTCAATGGTGAAAGTGATATAATTCGTCAGTTTTTTATCCATATCACATCAGCACATAACTCCATATACAACTTGGCAAGATAGGTTCTCATGGCAAAAAGTCGGTTATTTCGTTCAACCATGGTGGTCAGTAGTATGACCATGTTATCGCGTATTTTAGGTTTGGTACGTGATGTTGTATTGCTAGGGGTTTTTGGTGCAGGTGGTTTGATGGATGCCTTTTTGGTCGCCTTCAAAATCCCAAACTTCTTACGACGACTGTTTGCAGAAGGTGCGTTTAGCCAAGCTTTCGTGCCAGTACTGTCCGAATACAAAGAAAAGTACAGTTTGCAACAAGTGCAGATTTTGGTCAGTCGAACCTCGGGGGCATTATTGCTAGTATTATCGATGCTGACAGTGGTGGTCATCTTAATCGCACCTTGGGTGGTAACGTTATTTGCCCCTGGGTTTGCCGATCAACCCAACAAGTTTGCCATTACCGCTGAGTTACTGCGTCTTACCTTTCCATATTTGCTATTCATTTCTATGACAGCCTTTGCCAGTGGTATTCTGCAAAGCTACGGTCGTTTCGCCGCGCCCGCCTTTGCACCCGTGTTATTGAACCTGTGTATGATTGGTGGCGCACTGATTTTTGCGCCAATGTTTGATACACCCATTATGGCGCTTGGCTATGCAGTCGCCATCGCAGGTTTGCTACAGTTTTTGATTCAACTGCCGCAGCTTTGGCAACAAAAGCTGCTTGTCGCACCAAAAATAGACTTCCAGCACGAAGGCGTTCGTCGTATTTTAAAGTTGATGTTACCTGCTATCTTTGGTGTTTCTGTTACTCAGATCAATTTACTACTGAACACTATCTTCGCCTCATTGATGATTGGCGGTTCCGTCTCTTGGCTCTATGCAGCTGAACGTATGAGCGAGCTGCCATTGGGTCTGATTGGTGTGGCCATTGGTACCGTCATATTACCAAGCCTATCCAAAAGTGAAGCTCAAAAAGACGACGTCAGTTTCAAAAAGACCATCGACTGGGCAGCACGTCTTATCATCTTGGTCGGGGTCCCCGCCTCAGCTGCCCTATTTGTACTGGCAGATGTATTAATGCAAGCGCTGTTCTTACGCGGTGAGTTTACCTTACGTGACGCCCAGATGAGTTCACTGGCCTTACGTAGTATGGCAGGTGGTATCTTAGGATTTATGCTTATTAAGATATTTGCTCCTGCGTTTTTTGCGCGTCAAGACACTAGAACCCCTGTCAAAATCGGTATCATTTCTGTCATCGCCAATATGATTTTTAGTGTTATTTTTATTGGGATATTCTATTTCTTAGAGATACCATTACATGGCGGTCTGGCATTGGCTACGACTGGCGCTGCTTTTGTAAACGCAGGCTTGCTATATTACTTCTTACACAAGCGTGATATTTTCCGTTTTGGTCCGCATTGGAAAAAGCTGTTTACGCAGTTTGCTATCTCGACTGGCTCTATGATTGGCGTGCTTTATTTTATGCTACCTTACTTTCCTACCGATCAGGCTCAGTGGCAGCGTATCGTCGCGCTGATTATTATGTGTGCTGTCGGAGCGCTGGTTTACAGTGTGGTATTGCTAGCGACAGGGTTCCGTCCGCGTCAGCTAAAGCACGGTTAGGACAAAGTATAAGCAAACTTATGACGGGCTTACGAAACCAAAACAAGCCTGTTATGAGAAATGACAATGCGCGCTGCGAATAATTGTCATAATAGATCACTAATGAATAAATGACATTTGAGGTTTGATATGACAACGAAACAGCCAATCTTTCAGCGCTTACCAATTTTGCTAGCAACTGGTGTACTAAGCACTGGATTATTTATTAGCGGTTGTAGCAATAATGAGTCAGAAACTGCTACCGATAATGAAGATGTGGTAGCGACTGTGGATACCTCAGAAGACATCACATTAGACAATGATACGACTGACCAAGCAATGACCGATGACAGTGCTAGCGAAACAGGCAAAATTACAGATGGCACTGAAGATAAGACAGCGATTGATAGTAACAATATTAATCCAGTTACCGATGCGCCTAAACAGAAAAGCCTAGTGACCAATCCGACTCAAGCCGGTACGCCAGAGGATACTGTCAAGCAAGCCCTAAACAGTTTATATTACGGTGACGTGAAGGATGCAGCATCATACTACCAAGTCGATATGGCAAACTTCGAAGAAGAGCTTGCCAATACCCAGTCTGCGTTTCAGCAAACGGTGGATGGCGTTACGATTACTGATACCAAATATAATGATGATAAAACTCGTGCCACCATCACTGGCGAGCTGATGCTAAAAGGACAGAGCGAACCTGCACCACTGACCTACCAGCTACAGAAGATAGAAGGTCAATGGAAGATTTTAGGTTAGAGCGTTTTAAGCTAAATTGTTTCAGACGCTTTATCTGAGATATCGTCTGATGTCACTGATTTACCAAGCATCACAACATCAGCGATAAACCCTTCCATATCGCAAACTTCGGGCATATAACCCCATTGTTCAAAGCCAAGCTTACGGAACAGTCCTAAGCTTGGATGATTATGAGCAAAGACAAGGGCGATGATATTTCGAATACCTAGGTTTGGTGCTTGCGTCAACATCCAACGGGTCAGCAAACTGCCCAATCCTTTGCCCTGATAATCTTGATTTAGATAGATACTAATCTCGGTACTGATATGATAGGCCGTACGTGCGTACAAATCGCTAAAGCTGCCCCATGCGACTATCGGCGCCTTGGTTTGATCTACATCATCTGATGGTAGTACTTTAACCACATATATTGGTCTGGTTGCACTATCCAAATGCTCCTCAAACCAAGCGGCACGCTCCTCTAGCGTAACCAATGCAAGATTGGCTGTTGCTTGTTTACCCGGTATGCTTTGATTATAAATGGCTAAGACTTCTGCTAAATCTTCTTTATTTGCACGCTGCACAACGAACTGATCGGTGAGCTGATATGTCGATAGTTCGGTTGGTATAGTATTTAAGGCAGCAGCAGACATAAGATCTCCATCGTTGTCGAGATTGTTGTTAGGGTTGGTGTTAGCATCATTGGCAATAAAGAATAGCCACCCTATGCGTCATAGTTGCATTACACGTAGACTATAGGATGTTAGTGTGGCTATTTTACTTTATAATGGCTGGTTTTAGACACATCAATTTTAAGCATAGATGTGTTTTTTCGTTTTTTATTTGGTCTCATCATAGCTGAAAACTTATGAAAACCTATTTTCTTGAGCAACTGATTTCGTCGCCACACGCTTCATCTACGGACACTGTCCCAGTAGAGTTGGCAGCTTGCGTGCTCACTATTGGTAATTTCGACGGTGTGCACCTTGGTCACCAAGCCATGCTAGCCCAGGTTCGTGAAATTGCGCATACCCAAAACTTGGGTGCAGCGGTCATGATATTTGAGCCGCAGCCACGCGAGTTTTTTGCACCTGCTAAAGCGCCTGCACGTTTGACCAATCTGGCAGAAAAACAAGCACTGCTGGCAGAATATGGCGTTGAAACATTGATCGTAGCAGGTTTTGATACAGAGTTTCGCTCGCTATCAGCACAAGCATTTGCCGATATATTGGCCAAGCGTTTGAACGTCAAAGCATTGGTGCTGGGCGATGACTTTCACTTTGGCCATGATCGTACTGGCGACAGTCAGTTTTTGCGTAGTTATGGTTTGGATGTGACCAACCTGCATACGGTCACTGATAATAGTAATGATAGCGACAGTGTTGATACTATCGATAACGACGCTGCCCGTATCAGCTCTACTCGTGTTCGTGATTTACTATTAGCAGGTGATCTTCAAGCAGCCAACAGGTTACTTGGTCGTGACTATGCAATCACTGGAGTGGTTGTGCGCGGCGATCAGATAGGTCGTACGATAGACTTCCCTACCGCAAATATCGATTTGCAACGTATAAAGCCTGCCCTGTATGGTATTTTTGCAGTCGATGTGGTGAGCTTAGATGACAATGGTAATGTGATCGCTGATGGTTTGACTGCGCTTGCCACCGACGGTCATACAGGTGTTGCCGGCTTGCGTCCGCATAGTGTGTTCGGCACGGCTAATATTGGCAAAAGACCTTCTGTTGATAAAGGTGATGACTGGCGACTAGAAGTCCACTTTCCACAGTTGCAAGCTGATTTATACGGACTGAACTTACACGTACGTTTCCTACACTTCTTGCATGGTGAGCGTCGCTATGATGGATTAGAAGCATTAAAAGCCGGTATTCATCAAGACGTCGCAGACTTACTTGAGTGGCGCGACAAGCAAATTTAAAATTCAGTGTTAGTCCAGACATAAAAAACCCCGCGTTATTAAGACTATCGCGGGGTTTTTTATGTCTATAAGTCTTTATGCGTCAGGATGCAAACGAACATTTAACTCATCAATGGTTTCTACCCATGCTGCATCTTTTTGCCATTCTTCTTGTAAGAACATACGCTGATTATCTGTCCAAATGCTAGCCTCTGTCAGTTTTTCTTCGCTAGCTAGTTGGTTTTCTGCGATAAAATTATCGATTGCTTCATCAGAGCTGTCTAGGCCTAACTGAGCAAATAACTCATTCATACTATATTCTGGTTCACCCAACATAACTTTCTCCTTAAATGGTACGAATAGGATCGTACTTATTGTTTAATGTGCTTATTATTCAAATTGACATATTCATTGTAGCAAGCTTTATTTTAATAGCTGTTAATCAACGTTTATCTAACGTTATCAATTGTATTGACGCTAAACTGCTTTTATCCATTTAAAATAGTGACATAAATTATTTTCGCTCACTCATTTCTTATATTTCTTATAGACACAAAAAAGCCCTCATATTCCAGAGGGCTTTTCATACTACTTATCTCTACTACTTGAATCATAGCTTACTGGATAGCAGCTTAGATTTACGGTAGTAAATGTGCTACTGCATCACGCTCTTCACTAAGTTCTTGCTCAGTGGCAGCCATTTTCTCTTTCGAAAAGTCTGATGATACATCAACGCCGTCTACGATAGACCAGTCGCCGTTAGTGCATGTGCATGGGAATGAGTAGATCAAACCTTCAGCAATACCGTATTCACCGTTTGAGTAAACGCCCATAGATACCCAATCGTTCTCATCAGTACCTAGTGCCCACGTACGCATGTGTGCGATAGCAGCGTTGGCAGCAGAAGCCGCAGATGATGCACCGCGAGCTTTGATAATTGCAGCACCGCGCTGTTGTACTTCTGGGATATAAGTCGCTTCGTACCATTCGCGATCAACTAAATCTAGCGCAGGCTTGCCGTTTACTGTACAAGTAGTTAGATCTGGATACTGAGTTGACGAATGGTTGCCCCAGATGATCATTTTTTTCACGTCATTTACAGTGCTGTCAGTCTTGCCAGCTAACTGTGCCATAGCACGGTTATGGTCTAGACGAGTCATTGCAGTGAAGTTGCGTGGATCAAGATCTGGCGCATTGCGCTGAGCGATAAGTGCGTTCGTGTTGGCAGGGTTACCGACTACCAATACTTTTACATCACGGCTAGCGACTTCGTTCAATGCTTTACCTTGTGCTGAGAAGATCGCAGCGTTGGCTTCTAGCAAATCTTTACGCTCCATACCTGGGCCACGAGGACGTGCACCAACCAGTAAAGCATAATCGATATCTTTGAATGCGACATTAGCATCGTCAGTTTGGACGATACCAGCCAACAATGGGAATGCACAGTCTTCTAGTTCCATGACCACACCCTTTAGGGCGTCAAGAGCTGGCGTAATTTCAAGTAATTGCAAAATAACTGGCTGATCTTTACCTAGCATCTCGCCAGATGCAATACGAAATAGCATCGCGTAGCTGATATTACCAGCGGCACCAGTGACGGCAACACGTAAAGGCTGTTTCATTGACATTGAATACTCCCTAATTAATTATTAGATAATTCTAATGAACGATTATCATTTTAGATATCGACTTGTTTGCCGCATAGCAGCATGTATAAACCGAGAGCTAGTGTAGCACTTCATCGCAGTGACCGTCTAGATACAGTCATAGACCCGTCAGGGATTATATTGTTACATTTTATACGAGAGGAGTTCTACAGAGGCTAAGCGCTTACGGATAAAGCGCTAGAGGGTTTTAGCACATGATAATTAAAGCACACTTTCACTGTGTTATACGTAGATATAATGGTCAAAATAGGCAATGTGCACCATCAAATTCGATTAAGTGAAATGAAAAACGGTATCGAAAAGGAAGTTTAAGCAGGTAACTAAGTAAAGACTATCGTCCACCTGAAATGATAAATTTACTGCCACAGCTGTCTACAACGTCATGACAAGTACCAAAGTCACTACCTTCATAACACACATGTATATCAGTAAGTATCGATTGGCGACGGCTACCTTCTTGACAGATGAGGTCCACGCTATTGGAAGACATACCACTATTGAGACGGGTCATTTGACTGATAAATCGTGATTTGGAAACGGTATAACTATTACCCGTATTTAACTCGTTCGGTAGTTTTAATCCACCTGCATAGTTAGTAATCTGTCGAAAGTAACTGCTGGCGCTAAGCGGACTACAAGCTCCATAACGTTGCCACGTTTGGCTACGTACCGTTGTGTCAGGCATGATGCGGTTGACGACTTTTAGTTGTAGCGGGGTAAGGCGTGGCTCACTACCACGACCGCATCGTTCGCCATATCCCATATCTAGACCAGATACGGTTAACGAGTATCCTTCTAAACACTGACGCATACGTGCCCGCGTTGGCTGCATATTACATAATGCTGGGGTCATCTCAATCATCAATACGCGCTGACCAGTCTTAACCGTGTTAGCCGCCTGTGCTGGTAGCAGTACAACACCTTGTATAAGCAGTAAAGCGCCGAAGCTCATCGTTGCTTTAATACTACCTACACTGTGTTTGCTAGCCAAATCTGCACGCAATCGCATCATAGAGTTAGCAGCCTTGTTGCTTGCGTTTGTATCTGTCTTTGTATTTGCCTTCGATAAAAAGCATATCCGATTAGATAACGAATATTTGGTTTTTGGCGACGTAGACAGACTAAAATATTTTTTGATCATAGGACTGAAGGCAGTTAGTTAGCAATGATAAGACATAGGCTATAACTTAAATCATTAGACGCGATACATAAAACACGCATTGACCTAAGAACAAGACTGAAAAATAGGGTTTCCCATTAAGGCAATGGTAACAAAACGTTTTTTTTAATCTATAGCAAAAACGTAAACGTTGACGACATCGTCAGGAAGCTCGATAAATGTTGATAAAGCACTGAAGGATAACGGCCGTGAAATTTACCTTAGTCAGATGAGTGCTACTTTGGCAAATCAGAGTTGATCAATTGACAATTAGCAAAGCAAATTAGCAGATAAAAATAAACCACTAACAATAAATCATTAGTGGTTTATCAAATACCAGTTCAGTGATTAAAATCCAGCTGGCACCGTACCCATACGCTGAGTAATCGGCTGACCACGACCCAATAGACTGCTATAAATAGTGGCGTTTTCCATTACGTGTTTGACATAATTACGTGTCTCAGGAAATGCAATCGACTCTACATACTGATCTGCGGCAAGTGAACCATAAACTGGCTGCCAACGTTTGGCATTATTAGGACCAGCGTTATAGCCTGCGGTTGCCAATACTGGTTGATAATTGAGTTTGCCCAAGATATCACCCATATACCACGTACCATAGCGGATATTGGTATCACCGCTGTTAGTACGGCTCGCACTATACGTCTCGCCTAGGTTACGAGCGATATATTTTGCAGTATCAGGCATAACTTGCATCAGTCCACTCGCACCCACGTTTGAGCGTGCTGAAGTCACAAAGCGACTCTCTTGACGCATAATACCGTACGCCCATGCTGGATCAATACCTGCTGCCTCACTATAACGTACGACTGCGCTTTGATGCGGCATCGGATGCGAAAGTGCTAAGCTATCCACTCTATCAGTATTATCAACCGCATAAATCGCTCGATCGAGCCAGCCCATGTCATAGGCTTGACGAGCAGCGGCAATAATCAAATTGTCATCACGATTGTCACGAGCTTGCTTTACAGCCCAGTTCCACTCACGGTTGGCATAAGCACGACTAGCTTCAGAGTTGTACAGTGCAAACGCACGGGCAAAGTTGGCATCTTGCATGACGCGCGCGCGGTCAGCGGTACTGACATTAGGCAAATTACTACCGCCTAAACGGCTAGCATCAAAACGCTGCCCTATTTTATCTTTTGCCATTAGACCGTAATAGTCATTACTTTTTGCTAGGTTTTGATACATTTTTTTAGACGTATTGCGCTTGCTACTATCGCTTGACTGCTCATACGCACGAGCTAGCCAATACTGCCACTGGGCTTCTTTTTGCGTTTCGCCATCCATTTTTGAGATAGCTTCTACCACGTCATCCCAACGACCGAAGCGAATCGCCGCCATAGCGTAATCTTCAGCTTCTTCAAAATTAAAATCATTGTCCAAACTGTTGCGGAACCAATCCACTGCTTCAGCGTTAAAGCCATCGTCAGTGTTGTGGTTCATACGCTGTACGCCAAGCGTACGATAAGCATAGCGTCGGGTTTCGTCATTCAACAATCTGACCGCGCGCTGATTGTCTTGTTTGATATCAAAATCTAACTGTAGCGCCGCCTCACGATAAGACTTGTCAGCCATACGGCCGATTGCGTACATATATAGGTATTGATTGGTTTGGCTAGCAGGCTCACGACCAAAACGGCTAAAGAAAGAAGACGGATTTAGCTGAATTTCACTGAGCGCCGAATAAGCAATTGGCGTACCAAGACGTGAGGACAATGCCATAATATCACCAGTCTTGCCTTTACGTAGCATACGCTTGAGACGAGCCGCACGATCTTGATTACTAATTAGCGCGTTGTTGTTCATCTCCATCGCTAGCTGATCGCACAATGCTGGTTGCTTTTTGGTGGTCAGCCACACATCAGATTTGGCTGCCATAGCACGCATGGTGTCACCGCCATTATTAAACCCAAGCGCAACCGCACAGCGCTCACTGGCATCCGCATTGGTAATCAAATTGGCTACCTGTCTGACAGAGGCGTAGTCATTCGATCCTGCCTTGGTCTCCGCAAAATCCGCAACCAATTTCTCAGCCATCACTGTGTCTGGATACTGACGCACAAACTGCGAGACCGCCGCTGAACTCTGTGAATTGAGATCTAGATTCATACGCCAATAGGTCGGATACATCGCAAACAAGCCGCCGCTCATGACTTGCTCATAGTTATAGAGCGCACTCACATCACCGCGGTCTGCGGCGATAGCGGCTGCCATAAATGAGTCGATACTACTGTCTTGCTGATAATCTTGTTGATAGTTACTTTCTTGTTGGTAGCTTTCCTCATCGCCCCACGTCAACTCGGCACAAGCGACTTGTGACACACCAAGTGCACTTACCGCTGTTGCCACGCTCAACGCGCTCAACCGTAGCGTACCTACTGTGATTCGCTTTGACGCGTGTTTTTGACTGATAGACTCTTCATCCTTGATGCTATGCGCAACACGCAACTTTGTCATACTGACTCTCTTTATGATATCTCTACAAATATGTGAATAACGGTTCGCTAAGTACCGCCAAGGGTATAGCAATCATCATACTATACTCATTGTGCTTTCAACTATCTCCTTTACCTTTTGTTAATAAATAGGACAGCACGGTGTAACATAGAAGTGATAACGAGCCGCAGTTTTTATGAATAGTAATATGAACGCCAGTAAATAATTGATACTGCTATGAATTATTTATCATATTGATACCTCATCGCTCGTGCTAATTTTTCACATTGGCACAGGGTTGTGATAAAATACGCCACCTGTTAATCGGCTACTCCGCTATATTTTTGGTCAATCATGGACTTATCCTTATGAGTGTTACTGTATTCAATCCCCGCATCGATGACGATGCTGTTGCTGAGACGACTGTCACCGCACGTGCTGTCACTGCACTCAAAGAAGCAAGTTCAGCCCAAGCGCCCGTTGAAAAAGCAGCGACAAAAAAGGTCTTTGTCACGACCCAAGGCTGTCAGATGAATGTCTATGACTCTGGCAAAATGCTAGACGTGCTAGGCGACTCACATGGTATGGAAGTCACTCATGATATCGATGAGGCCGACGTACTATTGATGAACACCTGCTCTATCCGCGAAAAAGCGCAAGAAAAAGTCTTTTCAGAATTGGGTCGCTGGCGCAAACTAAAAGAAAAACGCCCTGACCTCGTCATTGGCGTCGGTGGTTGCGTCGCTTCACAAGAAGGCGATAACATTCAAAAGCGTGCGCCTTATGTCGATATGGTATTTGGCCCGCAAACCTTGCATCGCCTGCCAGAGCTGTATGATCAATCAAATGAACAACGTGAAATCGCACCTAAAAACCGTATCGGTACGATTGATGTGTCATTCCCTAGCATTGAGAAGTTTGACTTTTTGCCTGAGCCAAGAGTAGAAGGCTACAAAGCCTTTGTCTCTATTATGGAAGGTTGCTCAAAATATTGCTCATTCTGCGTGGTGCCTTATACGCGTGGTGAAGAATTATCGCGTCCACTTGACGATGTATTGGCTGAGATTGATAGCCTTGCCGCTCAAGGTATCCGTGAAATTAACCTATTGGGTCAAAACGTCAACGGCTATCGCGGCGAAAAAGACGATGGCAGCATTTGCCGTTTCGCTGAACTATTGCACTATGTCTCGCATGTTGATGGTGTCGAGCGTATTCGCTATACGACTAGCCATCCGCTAGAGTTCACTGATGACATCATTGATGCATATGCACAATTACCAGAGCTGGTATCACACTTACATCTACCGGTTCAGAGTGGCTCAAACGCTATCTTGGCAGCGATGAAACGTAACCATACAATCGACGTTTATATTAATCAGATTAATAAGCTAAAAGCCATTCGTCCAGATATTCATTTATCGAGCGACTTTATCATTGGCTTCCCTGGTGAAACCGATCAAGACTTCCAAGATACCTTAAACTTGGCGAAAGAGTTGAACTTCGATCACTCTTACAGCTTTATCTACTCTAAGCGCCCAGGCACGCCAGCCGCTGAGTTGCCAGATGATGTAAGCTTCACGACCAAAAAAGATCGCTTGGCTGAATTTCAGAAAGTCATCATTGACTCAACGCTAGCGAAAACGCATGAGATGGTCGGCACCACTACTCGCGTCTTGGTTGAACAAGTTGCCAATCGTCATCCTGACTGCTTAATCGGTACAGCAGATAACACTCGTACCGTTATGTTCCCTCATGATGTCGAGAAAATGGATGAGCTGTTGGGTAAACTTGTGAGTGTACGTATTACTGATTTCGTCAGTCCGCATATGGTAAAAGGTGAGCTAATCGAAGTATTGGCATAGTGGTTAAGGTAACAATGGTTAAGTTATAAATTTGAGTAAGAATAAAAAAGCCATTCACTATAATAGCGAATGGCTTTTTTGTGCGTGAATGTTAACTACCACTATTCTAATAACCAATCCGTCTTCCGTAACTGCTGCTTGGTCTCACGGCGACGTTTTTTTCGAACAATATCGATATCTTCTTTCTCATGAATACCACCTTTTCTTAACAGTGGATCCAGAGCCAAATAGTTGCGCGGCTTGACTGTACTTAGTGAGTGCTGTGTACCTGTTTCAGCTTGCTGCTCTAACTGCCGTTCAATCTGTTTGGCCTTTTTTAAGGTTTGTTTTAAGCTCATGTTTTTACCTATATTTTTAATAGCTCTAAATCTGTTTTATATATCCGAATGACAGCATAGTGAGGTCACGACTAGGAAATCGAGCGCAAATAGTACACTTAGTACATTTAGCTCGATTGACACCGTCATGACTCGCTATGTTTTTATTCGTTAGCCTTTAATACACATGACCTGCTTAAGCGTATGCACCACCTCAACCAAATCCGTTTGATTGGCCATCACTTCATCGATGTCTTTATAAGCGCCGGGTATCTCATCGATGACGCCTTTATCTTTGCGACACTCGACGCCATCCGTCTGCGCTTTTAGCTCATCGATAGTGAACGCTCGCATAGCTTTACCACGGCTCATCTGTCGTCCTGCCCCATGTGAGCAAGAACAAAACGACTCTGCCGCGCCTAGACCACGTACGATAAAAGACTTTGCGCCCATAGAGCCTGGAATAATA
This sequence comes from Psychrobacter sp. JCM 18900, assembly GCF_904846625.1. Classification (GTDB taxonomy): domain Bacteria; phylum Pseudomonadota; class Gammaproteobacteria; order Pseudomonadales; family Moraxellaceae; genus Psychrobacter. The sequence goes on along the minus strand of NZ_CAJHBL010000004.1, from coordinate 177,900 downwards.
CCAAGCTCACCTGCATAAGCACTGATCGCGCCTTTACGCGTCACATAGACTTGCTCACCGAAATGTACCTCTTCATTGACATAGTTATGATGACAATTGATGGCTTCTTTGGTCAGCTGAAACCGTGGTAATCCCGCTTGTGGCGACTGTAATGACTTAATGACGAGACGCATCATCTCGCGGCGGTTCTCTAACGCGTAGTCCTGCGCCCAGCCTACTGCTTCGACATAATCGGCAAAGCTATCAGACCCTTCAGCAAAGTAAGACAAATCTCGATCTGGCACATGACCAAAGCGCGATTGACGCTCTTTTTTGGCAAGGTTAATGAAATAGCGACCGATACAATTACCGATGCCGCGACTGCCAGAATGCAGCATTACCCAGACATCACTGTTTTCATCCAAGCACAGCTCAATAAAGTGATTACCACCGCCCAATGTACCCAACTGCTTTGCCCACGTACGCTCAAAACCTTTAAGCATTTTGAGTAAACCTGGGTGTTTATCAGTAATCGGTTTTAGGCGTTTACCTAGTGGATCAAGCGTTGAATTTTTGGCTTGGATTTGCTTATGCATATTGAAACCCACAGGCACTTGTTGCTCCACTACCAAGCGTAACGACCTTAAGCTATCAGGCAGATCACTTGCGGTTAGGGATAAGCGCACGGCGTTCATACCGCAGCCAATGTCTACCCCAACTGCGGCAGGAATGATGGCTGACTTGGTCGGTATCACGCTACCAACTGTAGCGCCTTTGCCAACGTGCACATCGGGCATCACTGCAATGTGTGAATGTACAAACTCTAGCTGGGCTAAATTGCGTAACTGCTGCATCGCACCTTGCTCAACATCCGAGGTATAAATTTTGACTGGTACACCGTGTTTACGATTTTCGTTTAATACTAATTGAATGCTCATAACTTGTTATTTCCATTTTGTTATTTTATAACCATGCATTTTTTATAATTACCGGTTTTTATAATTTTTAGACATTACTTATATATCTCAATTAAACGCAACGTTTAATAAGAAATGAAGTTATAAAATTTAGGCGATAAAAAACCGTATTCTTATTAATTAAAAAATCAATAAAAATGCATGGTTAATTTATTATGGACATTTTAAAGAAATATAATATAGATCAAAACCGTCGGCCACAGCGTAAATATTATACGCATAGAAAAGCTTTAACTAAATCATAGCCTGAGTCGCTTTATTAGCAATAACGGTAAAGAAAAACGTTAGGTAAACAGATAACAGCAAGCGCAATATGGCTTAGCACAATCGCAGAGCACATTTGGCACAGTAGACCTAGAAAAGAGATAGCGCAAGTAGATACAGAAGGCTATTCGTTGATATCGATAGATGGGATATCACTCAATAGCTTATATAAAAATTTAGCCAAACCTTTTCGAAGGTGTCATTGCTGTCATGTGGTTTACATATTCAATCTTTAAAAACGTCTTGGTAGTTAAATAGGACACGATGATTCCTCCATAGGTTATGGCCAATGTCAGGGTGACAATAGCAGGTTAATTGAAGTGATTTTTCGCTTATGAAAGATAAACGATATAAATCAATGAACCAATAATAACGATTTAAAAATTAAAGTCAATAATTAATTTTGACTTGTATATAAAATGATTTAATAAACGTGTATTTAATTAATCACTTTAATTTAAAATCGTATCGGTAGTTTTTAAGCTATAAAACTATTTATCACTTCAGCCAATAGGGCAGCAGCGATAATTATAAATATCACCCCGCAACCACGATTGAGCCAGGCTAAGCGATTACCCACATCGAGCCAACTTGCTAGCTTTTTGCCGCCTAGCGTATATACGATTTGCCAAATCGTTTCACTCAAAAACAAGCCGATGGTCAATAGGACGTATTGTGGCCATAGTGGCGCGCTGAAATTGATAAATTTAGGGAAAAAGGCCGCAAAGAACAAGATAGCTTTTGGATTGGATAGTGACACCCAAACCCCCGTACGAAACAAAATCAGGTTACTTGGCGCTGTTTTCACGGCAGCACTAGAGAGTGAGCGTGACGACGGTGTGGCAGCCACACCTTCAGAGACAGGATAATCAGCTGCCACCTCAGCACTCAACTCACGAGCATCGCTCATCAAGCTACCGTCACCAGCATCGCGCCATGAGCTGATACCCAAATAAATCAAGTATGCCGCGCCCACGGCTTTGATGATCGTCAACAGCCAAGGTGACTGGCGACTGATCACATCGAGCCCAAGTAGAGTCGATAGCAGCAATACAAACAAGCCAAGACTCAGGCCTGCCAGCGTCCACAGCGTTCGTTTTACGCCATAGTTCATGCCATACTGAAATGCCAGTAGCATATTAGGACCAGGGGTCGCTGAGATAAAAAACGTACTTGCGAAAAACACTGCAAACAGATGCCAAGACATCAACCCACCCCTACTTTGTCATGTGTAAATGGTTCTAATACGAACGGCTATACGACTTAAATATGCGACTAAAAAATAAACACCGCCATTAAGACGGTGTCACTTATACCTATATATCAAAAAAGTCTCGCAAAAATTCTTAAAGGAACGACACGCCTTTTTCTGAATAATTATGACTGCATGGACGGCTGAGTCGTACAGCTATCTAATAGCTTCTTTAAAAACGCATCGCAGCGTTCAATTTCACTAAGCTCCACATATTCATCCGCTTTGTGCGCCTGTTCAATACTACCAGGGCCACAAATAATCGTTGGGATGCCTGCATTGGTAAACTGACCGCCTTCAGTCGCATAAGCCACTTTATGACGCTCATCATCTCCTGTCAGCGCAGCGATTAACGATTGTAGCTCAGCACTATCGTCATCTGTCATTGCTGGGACGCTTTCTTCTTGCATCAGCTCAATACCAGTCTCTGGCGCGCGTGCTTGCATTTGAGCATTTAGCTCAGCAACTTTGGCTCGAATGGGCGCTAGTATATCGTCTTGCTTCATGTGCGGCAGGTTACGATAGTCAAAAGTAAACTCGCACAAGTTGGGTACGATATTGGTCGCTGTACCACCATGGATGGTACCTACTGACAATGTCGAATAAGGAACTGTAAATAACGCATCGTTATCATCACGAGTACTCAGCTCTTCAGCAAGCGTATCTACATAGCCAACCAATCTGCTAGCGTAGCTAATAGCATTGACACCTTGTGCAATCAGTGACGAATGCGCCGACTTGCCATGTACACGGCAACGATAAACTGCGATGCCTTTGTGTGCAACTACCATGGTCATGTTAGTTGGCTCACCGACGATACAATAATCAGGCGTGATACCACGTGCTTTTAGGTCTGCCAAAATCAATGGCGCACCCAAACAACCAACCTCTTCATCGAACGATAATGCCAAATGCAACGGACGACGTAGCTGACCATTGGTCGATAACTGCACGGCTTGCGGCAATACCGTAAGCGCACAAGCGATAAAGCCCTTCATGTCACATGCACCGCGACCATATAGCTTATCACCGCGTATCGTCGCCGTAAACGGCTCTGAAGACCATGCTTGTCCATCAACTGGCACAACGTCAGTGTGACCCGATAAGACCAGACCATGATTGACGATATCGGCATTTTCGCCAGCGGGTACAGTCACAAACAAGTTAGCTTTGGTTTTAGCTTCATTAAAGGTCAAATCTACCGTCAAACCTAACTGGTCACAGTACGACTTTACATCGTTAATCAAAGCCAAATTAGAATGGCGACTGACCGTATCAAAGGCGATGAGACGTGTTAGCCAATCTAGGCTTTGAGTAGGATGTTCGACACTTTTCAGCTGGACAGCGCTGCTGCTATCCACATTATCGCTATTACTACTGTTATTTTGGATCATAAAATATCCTTACTACAATTTTCAGAACTATGATGTGTCAGAGCTGCCTTACGATGGATTGTTATGATTCATCACATCAACCACTGGCGGCATTGGTTTTGGTAGCTTACCTTCTGCCTGTAGCTCTTTGGTTGTTTTGGCATCGATAGACAAACCCGCTATGAGCGCGATATCTTTGACAGCCTTACGTTTACGCGTAGCAAAGCTTACGGGTACCATGCGAGCAAATTCATAGATATAAAGATAAGACTCTTCACCACCTTCAAAATCTTCATCATCTTCGAGACGAATTGCGCCAATCTTAGCCAAATCAGATAGCATCTCGTTTTCTTCACTGGTCAAACCGCAATCAGTAATACCAAAACCAGTCATAAAACCGTTTGCCCACTGTTTCAACGCCATCACGCGCTCGTATAAATCATGTTCATCATCTGGGATGAGCGGCATATACGCGTAGGCATCATCTTTGTCTTTTAGCTGAAACACGATGTCTTCCGCTTCTTCTGTCAGCAAGGTCAATGCAGGCTCTGGTAATGGGGCAAAGCTGAGCTCTTCAAACACCTTAGCCCAAGTTGCTTCGTCAGGCGCATTACAAGCCGTCATAAGCCCTGTCATCATGCCATGCACTTCGCTGATAGACACGTCAGTCCAGTCATCAAACGCAGTCAGCCAAGTATTCCAGCCAGAGATATTATCATTCATAATAGATGTCCTAGTAATTGATTACTGCTCATAAAATAAAAATAGTCGCGATAAAATGTCATAGACAAGTCATCGATAAATAAAAGTGAAAACACAAAGCCTGATGCTTGTAATTACTTTGTTGATATAGATATTATGCGGTCACCTATGGCATTATTAAATGCAGCGAACAAAATTCATTCACGCTTACTTGTTAAGGATAAAAACTGACTATGTATGATCAACTTAGAATATTAGAAAAAATGGTACTCGACATCAAAAAACAGTATCAGCTTGTCAGTGCTGAACTTAGCAGCTTAAAACAACACCCTGTTACTGATTCAAAAGAATTTGCCGCACTAAAAACCCAATTAGACAACAGCCATAACGAACGTGACGGTGCCAAAAAACAACTGAACGATCTCGATAAGCGCTATCAGAGTCTTGCAGAAGCGCACCATATGATCGGTGAAGAACAAGACAAACTGCAAAAACAAATCAGCCAATTACAACAACAAAACAGCGAGCTGCAACAACACAATAATGAGCTAAAGCAGCAGTATAGCGATATCAAACAACAAAACAGTGAACTACAAAAGAAGAACCAATTGGCAGCCGAGCGTACGCAAGTCGTATTACAACGCCTAACTCGTATCGATCAAGCAGAAGGCTAACGCATTCTTGTAGCAGATAGCAAAGACGTACTGTTTATTCAACTGCCAAATGCTATTTGTAAAATCTGATATCACTCATTTCACTGACCAGACATTGTAGGATTTATCATGACCGATGACCAAAGCAAATCGATAGAAAAACAATCAAAAAATACTCAAGCGCCAAGTGCACCAGTAACAAGTGCGCCAGCGCAAAAAACAGCACCAGCAGCATCAAATATATCAAGCGCCATGGCACAATCTAATACCAAAACACCTAAAGCGCCAGAACCACAAATCAAGAAAGTCGATATTGCGATTGCTGGGGTTACTTATCCAATCTTTTGTCCAGTACATGAGCAAGAAGAGCTACTGTCAGCGGTTTCGTATATCAACAACTATGCGCTCGATCTAAAAAGAGATGCGCCAAGCCTCAGTCAAGAAAGCATACTGGTACTGTGCTGCTTGAACCTATATGAAAAAATCCATGCCAATCAAAGAAGTGCTGAAGATCGTTTGCAGAAAGACAAACAGTCTGAGGCATTGCTGAATAAAATCATGAAAGATGCTCATTCTATTCTGTAGATACATCGTACTGTATTAAACTCATAAGCGCCTAGCTAATAAAGTTAGGCGCTTTTTTTGGTCAATCATTTATCTAATTATGCATAAGGCGTGTAGGTCTTGCCTGCGTGAAAGTCTGCCTGATGCTCATAATTGCAAAAGAATAACTCTTGGTTCGCTTCAACGTTGCCATCGGTAGCTGTACTTGGTTTGGTTTCGAGTACGCCGCGATATTCAGCCAAGCTGTTGCCACAGAAATTGCACTGACGCGGAGTGGTCACATCCCCTTCTTTTGGCATCATACTCTTAGGTGCACGCGGGTACATAAACTTATAAAAAGCCCACATTGAAGCCCAAATAATAAGGATGACAATAATAACAGCAAACACGGCAGTGCTCCTTCGATTACGGGTAAACGTGAGAAATAACGAAATCTATTAAATAAGATTATTTAAGACGTTTTGATAGCATAAATTTTACCGTCAATAATAGCGACAATACAATGCCTTTACCGTTTAATTGCTAATTGCGCTAACTGACTGGTTATATCCATTCATTAACTGTACGAGTAAATCAGTCAACTATATAACAAAAAACCTGGCCACGATAAGCCAGGTTTTTTATCAAAAGTAACAGTCAAGTCAAAACAACAATCAGCTTTTAGCAGGATTACAGCTGTAGCTCGCTGATATCAGCTACCGTCAAGAACAAGGCGCGAACCTGTTTTAGCAATGCCAAGCGATTGTTTTTAAGCGCAGCATCTTCACTGTTGACCATTACTTGATCAAAGAACTGTGTCAGCGGCTCATCTAGGCTAGCCAGCGTTTGCAATACTTGCGTATAGTCCGCTTGCTCCAGCAATGGTTGTACCACTGTCTGTGCTTGCTGCACATTTGCATATAAATTTTGCTCAGCAGGTTCAGACAGTAGTGCCTCATCGACTGTATCAGCCACGCTCACTTCTGACTTGGCCAATATGTTAGCAACACGTTTGTTTGAATCAGCCAACATCGACGCTTGTGACAGCTCGCTAAATGCTTGCACTGCACGGATACGCTGATCAAAATCAAGCGGCATATGCGGGTTAATCGCTTGCACTGCTTGAATCGTATCGACGCTAACGCCCTGCTCTGTATACATCGCACGATAGCGCGAGTTTAGGAATGCCATGACTTGGGTAAAAGTATCACCCATTTTGGCAATCTTGCTACCTTCAGCATCGCTATAGCCTTTAATCGCTTGCTCAACGAGCGCTACCAGATTAATCGGCAACTGCTTTTCGATCAAAATACGTAAGATACCAATAGCAGAACGACGTAAGCTAAACGGATCCTTTGAACCCGTCGGTGCTTGGTCAATCGCAAAAATACCAACCAATGTGTCCAAACGATCCGCCAATGCTAGGCAAATACCAATCGGTGTTTGTGGTAATACATCACCGCTGAATTTCGGCAGATACTGCTCTTCTAAACTGGCAGCGACCGCTTCTGGCTCATCATTCAAACGTGCATAATAAGTACCTGCGATACCTTGTAATTCAGGGTACTCGCCGACGAGCGAGCTGGCTAAATCTGCTTTAGATAAAATACCCGCACGTACGGTTTCATCAACATTGACATCGTGGCCTTGCTGCTGCATCAACGTGGCGATAAACGCAGCAAGCTTAGCAATACGCTCAGACTTCTCCCAAATCGTACCCAATTTATCTTGGAATACGCGATTTTTTAGGCTTTCTGTGAGTGCAAACAATGGCTGCTTTTGATCTTGTAAGAAGAAAAACTCTGCATCAGCCAAACGTGGACGTACAACTTTTTCATTACCTTCAATAATCTGGTTAGGATCTTTTGATTCAATATTGGTAATAAAAATGAAATACGGCTGCAATTTGCCAGTCTTATCCGTCAAGCAAAAATACTTTTGATCCGCTTGCATGGTCGAGATAAGTGCTTCTTGCGGTACTTGTAAAAAGCGCGCTTCAAAGCTCGCTCGTAGCGCAATTGGAAAATCGACCAATGCAGTGACTTCGTTTAATAAGTCTTGCGGTACGATGGCATCAGAATTGACTTCATCTGCCAAAGCTTTGACTTGGTTTTTGATCAGCATTTGACGCTTATCAAAATCTGCCACTACTTTTAGACCATCTAGCAATTGCTCATAATCATTAGCATGAGCAATATTATGGTAGTCAGGGCTGTGGAAGCGATGACCACGCGTTTGCGTACCAGTCTGATGACCTTGGATAGTGGCATCAATGACAGTATCGTCCTGCATCAATACTGCCCACTGTACTGGACGCACAAACTCGTTACGGCTAGCGCCTGAGCGCATACGCTTAGCAATCGGCAAATTATCTAGCGCGGTTTGGAAAATAGCAGGCAGTAGCTCAGTGGTCGCTTGACCACGGATAGTCTGCTCAAAACCGACATAGTCACCTTTATCGGTATTAATCGTCGTAAGCTCGCTAGCTTCAATACCCAAACCTTTGGCAAAACCCATCGCCGCACGTGTTGGGTTACCCTCTGCATCGAACGCCGCCTTAATCGCTGGTCCGCGTTTTTGCTCAGTACGATCCGGCTGCTTATCGCTAATACCTTGAATCTGAATTGCCAAACGGCGCGGAGCAGCAAAGGCTTTGATGCTATCAAAAGTAATATCTGCTGCAGTTAATTGCTCAGTAACACTGGCTTGTAGCGCATCACGTAATGGTTTTAGGCTCTTTGGAGGTAGCTCTTCACACCCCAGTTCAAATAGAATAGTACTCATGGGATGCTCCTATTTATCGTTAGTAGATTGGTTAGTGTCGGTAGTTTCTTTTGCTGAGTTGTCTGCTGCTAAGCTGTCTGCTGCCACGTCTTCTTTTGGCAAATACTTATCAAGTGCGGCTTGGCGATGCTCTTCATCAGCCAACGGGAAGCCCAATTTGGCACGAGCTTCGACATAACCAAAAGCAACCTTACGAGCAAGCGTACGCACACGTAGGATAAAACGCTGACGCTCAGTCACTGAAATAGCGCCGCGTGCATCAAGCAAGTTAAACGCATGTGATGCTTTTAATACCATCTCATAAGCTGGCAATGGCAATCCTGCATCGACCAATTTGTCGGCTTGTTGCTCATAAAAATCAAACATCTCGCCCATCATCGGCACATCAGCGTGCTCAAAGTTGTAGGTAGACTGCTCGACTTCGTTTTGATGAAAGACATCGCCATAAGTCACACGGCCAAACTCACCATCTGCCCAGACTAAGTCATAAACACTATCGACGCCCTGTACATACATGGCTAAGCGCTCAAGTCCGTACGTGATTTCACCAGTGACTGGGAAACATTCAATACCGCCGACCTGCTGGAAGTAGGTGAACTGCGTGACTTCCATACCGTTTAGCCAAATCTCCCAGCCCAATCCCCACGCACCAAGCGTTGGCGATTCCCAGTTGTCTTCTACAAAGCGCACATCATGCACCAATGGATCAATACCAATGGCTCGTAGTGAGTCCAAATACAGCTCTTGAATGTTCGGTGGATTCGGCTTTAATACGACTTGGAACTGATAATAATGCTGCAAACGGTTCGGGTTATCACCATAGCGCCCGTCAGTAGGACGACGTGATGGCTGTACATAAGCCGCATTCCAACGCTCAGGACCTAACGAGCGCAAAAACGTCGCGGTATGAAAAGTACCTGCACCGACTTCCATGTCGTAGGGCTGCAATACAACGCAGCCTTTATCGGCCCAATAATTTTGCAAAGTTAAAATTAAATCTTGAAAAGTCATCGGTTGAGAGTCTTTATCTTGTGTCATCGGGGTTATCGCTTGGGATGTCATAGTTTCGGTTTTCATAGTAAAGCCACTGTGAAATGAATATTATTAAATAAATCTCTGATAGCGCACGCGCGACCTATTCGGCAACGACTCTATCTGCCTGCTCACCTTACTAAAAATTGACTATTTTATCCATATTTACATCAACTAAATTTGCATAGTGGGCACAAAAACTCGGTTGTATAGCGTATTTTCAGGCAAATCATCATGGAAGTAGTACTAATACAATAAATAAAAAAATACCCAAATGCGCTAGCATTCGGGCAGGAGGAAAATTGTATCTTGGGCATCCTGATTGATCAGGCTTTTTATTTTTTGGAGGTCTACTATTTTTAGCAACTACGTCTAACTTAAACTTGGCTCTTTAATTAGTTCAGAAAACCTAATTCTAAAAAAGCTAATTTTAAAAATAATTATCAGGCTCCTATTATTGATAAGACTGACTATTGGCTTTTGGCATAATTATCCATAGGATGATATAAATCAAAATGCCTGGTACTGCTGCGCTTAACGATGAGATAATGACAAATAATACTCTCACCCATGTTGGCGACCAACCAGCATATTCTGCAATGCCACCCATCACACCTGCTATCATGCGATTGTTTGGTGAGCGATGTAATTTTGCTAACTTAGCCAAATCAAATACCTCTCTATTTTCTATTCTTGTTTATTTTTTTATTCTATTTTTCTGATTGTCTTACGTATTTAGCTAAAACATTATCTTGCTTTGCTAACTTACGAATCAGTATATCAATAATTCAGGATCTATCTGTTGAAGGTATAGCAGTACTTTGTGAGTTTATGCTACTCAAGCTTACCCTAACCTGTCATAACATCATGCAAACCCCTGATTTTAAATAGTTATTTCAAAATGTTTCAAAACTATCTTTGTTGCTATAACCTTGCAATCCAGCTTTACATATCTTGTTATTTTTAATTTAATCAAAGAGATAAGCTCGCTTCATAACGCTAAAATTTAGTTAAACTTTTGATAGTCTGAATAATCTTTTAACTAACCAATTTTGCTCATTTAAGAAATTCTCAATCAAAAAACGTGCGATTCCGTGTACGTGCGATATACCTTATTTTTACAATAACCCACCTGCAAATACTCCAAAAGCTTTATACCATGCTGATAAGCAACTTAAGTTTTCAGACGTTCTATGATGAAAGTTATAACACTGCTCAACTGTTATTTAAAAACACCTTTACGAAGAGCATTAGAAGTAAAGAACATGGTTGGTATTACGATTCTTAATAGACTTCTGATTTGGATCTTGATAGATGTCTAGTTTGGATCATTTAACTTAGACAGCATCAGCCATATTTTTTGGAATAGACATGGAACACTAGGGCGTGTCCTCATTTTAAAAATGGTGATAAAAATGAGATAAATTGCAGTCAAACAAGGAAAATAGCGCAGATAATATCGAGATATTAGTCAGCTATTTGACGCTGTTTGGCAAGATTTAGCTGTTTTTAGCCCATTTAGATGACTATCGATTGAATTGAGGACACGCCCTAAGATTAGAATAAAAAAATAATAAGGATAACTATGTACGAAACTGGATTGATGATTGGACATTTTGAACCCCTACATTTAGGACAGATGCGCAGCATATTGGATGCAGCAGGACAAGCCAAAACCTTGCATATCGTTATTATGGCGCATCCATCGCCGCATCCTGATTTTACCATTACCTTACAAGACAAGGCGCGTTGGCTACAGATGGCCTGTGCCGACTTGCCATTTATCCATATTCATACTACTCATGAGATTGAGCTACCGCTGCACGAACATTTGTATAGTGCCAGTGATGATATTAGTATCGATGTCGCTGCTAGTAATGCCAAATTGCAACGCTTAATGGACGCACTATCACTATCAGCAGAGACTGTATTGTTTATGGCGGAAAACCATCCGCTCACCCGCAATAACATACAAGAGCAGCTGCTTTTGCCAGTCGTTACTACGCCGCTACAGCCCGAGTTTGACTCTTATGCGATTGCGCGTGATCCCGTTGCCCATTGGTCAGCACTTCATCCGCAAGCGCGCGTCGACTATACTAAGACTGTTGCTATCGTCGGCGGTGAAAGCTCAGGTAAGACAACGCTAGTCCATAAGCTTGCCAATTATTATGGTGCCAGCTTTGCCCTAGAAATGGGTCGTTTGTATGTCGGTACAGATTTGGGTGGTAGCGAGGTTGGCCTGCAATATAGTGATTATGGCCCTATTTGTCTTGATCACGCTGAGGCAATCCGAGAAGCTAAAGCGAATGCAACGGCCCCTATTACCATCGTTGATACTGACTTTGTCACTACGCAAGCATTTTGTGAAGAGTATGAGGGTCGCACGCACCCTTTTGTGGCTGCTTGTATTGATGAGTTTCGCTTAGACCATACCATCATGCTAGATAACAATACGCCATGGGTTGATGATGGTATGCGATCTTTGGGTACGCCTGAAGCGCGTGGACGCTTTGAGCAGCGTTTGATAGATATTTTCGCACGTCATGATATTACGCCGCATATGATCGATCAGCCCGACTATGATGCTCGCTATCAGCAAGCATTGTTATTGATTGATCAATATATCTATGGCAAAAAATCATAAACTGTACTGAGCATATTTATAATAATTTATTCAATTAGCACATGTTATTTAACTAGCACACTTTATTTAACTAATACATGACAGTTAGCACTATATTGATATCAGTATTCACTTTAGGGGAAAAGCGATGCGTATTCAGCTATTGGACAACATCACCGGAAAATGGGCGATGCAATGGATTATCATTTGGTTTATTTGCGGTGTTATTGCCTTATCCGCAGGTTTTTGGCTCACGACAGACCATACCACGCTTGATTGGTTTTACTTGGCGGTCTCGTTCATTGGTTTGGTTTGCGTAGTCTCGCTATCATTCCGCAAAAACGTCATGGGCAATGGCTTTGGTATGGGGGCAACCGCAGGCGAAGTCATCGTACAGGCAACGTCTGGCGCAGTTGGTTTGATGCTTGCTCCATTATTTAACTTTTTTACCCATGTTTACGGTATTTTTTATTGGTCGAAGCACACCGATCCTGATGGCGACATGATACCCAAGTCAGCAAGTAAAGCTGTTTGGTTGATTACCGCTACCTTCATTATCGTTGGACTTGCACTGTTCCCTACGGTAAATGATTTATTAGCGAGCTACGGCTATGCGGTCGTAGAGGATGATAGTAGTCTGTTTTTGGGATTTATCTCTTTCTTTTGGATTAACGTCATTGCCTTTGTGCTGTCCATCACCGCTCAGGCAGCTATGATTTTGCGTTATTCATTTAACTGGTGGTTATGGATTATCGTCAACTTTGTCTGGCTCATCGTGAATCTGATGTCTGGCAACTATATCTTTGCTATTCAGACTATGGTGTATCAAGTAAACGCCTTTATCGGCCTGTATGAATGGCATCGTAGCGAGCAGGGATAATGCGTCTCCTATAGAAAAACCCCTTGGGAATTTGAATAAAATCTTGCTGATATAGTATCAATAGTACGAGTGAACTTGACTGTGCCGTCTATCAGATAACATGGTAGACAGGCGCAATTAGTGCTACAACTGATGTTAACAATCATCTTTATACTGAGATCAGTAGCGAGCCCATTAGCTAGTATGAGTTACTTATCTTATTTACTAACAGGGAGGTTAGTATGTCTCGACAACCAAAAATGTCCAAACGTACGCTAGAGCAATGGCTTAGTGAGTACTCAGTCAGTCATCAAAACTTGGTCAATAAAAAAATCCATTGGCTATGTGTGCCAACCATCTTTGTCAGCCTGTTAGGTATGGGCATGTCGCTATCTGTGTGGTTTACCTTGGTACTAAGCGCATTGGTATTACTGTTTTATATGCGCTTATCTACGCCACTTTTTTTAGCGATGGGGATGTTTATTCTTATCTGTCTGTCAGTGATGGCAGCGATGCCATGGGGCTTTAAAGCGTGGGCAGCGGTATTTATCGTTGCTTGGATTGGCCAGTTCATTGGTCATAAAATCGAAGGCAAAAAACCTTCTTTCTTTAAGGATCTACAGTTCTTATTAATCGGTCCAGCATGGGTAGCTAACAGCTTGATGCAACGTAAATAGTTGTCAATCTCTGCGTAATTTCTGCAGGAATTTAGCTTAGCTTTAGGCTACTCAACAACCTATACAATTCTCACCCTCAACAAAAGAATATCATCAATAAAAAAACGCCACCCAGAGATTACTGAGTGGCGCTTTTTGTTTTACGTAAGCTTTCAGGACTATATAAAATAGAATAAACTAACTTATATTAAGCACTAAAAACTTTCATACGCTCTTCGACTGGCTTAAATGCTTTTTCGCCCGCTGGCTGCTCAATCGTTCCAAATACCAATTGTGCATTTAGCGTCCAGTCTTTGTCGATATCCCAAGCGCTAGCTACTTTTTGATCGATTACTGGATTGTAATGCTGTAAGTTTGCGCCAACATCGATACTGGCTAGTGCCGTCCAGATAACATACTGATGCATGGCGCTGGTTTGACTTGCCCAAATTGGGAAGTTGTCAGCATATAGTGGCGCGGCTTCTTGCATGCCTCTGACGACTGCTTGATCTTCAAAAAACAGCACCGTACCAGCACCGTTACGGAAACCATTGACACGCTCTTTGGTCGATTTGAACTTCTCTTCGTCACCAACGATTTCGCGTAATGTATCTTCGGTCATATCCCACAATTTAAGATGGTCATCGCCGAACAATACAACGATGCGCGTTGATTGCGAGTTAAACGACGATGGCGTGTGCAAAATAGCATGCTCAACTATTTTCACGATTTCGTCCTTAGCTACTGGCAGTTGGTTGCTTAGCGCATAGATAGAACGACGTTTCTCTGCTAGCTGCTGTAGTGTTGTTAAATCTGACATAGTGTTTCTCCAGGTTATTAGTAAAATAGTTATTAATAAGAGTAATTTTTAGCGTTAATATTTATTGGTATGAGTACTTTAATTGATAAAGCACTTTGCTATCCGATGACTACATAAATAGCGGTACTTCCATCACTAGCACACGGCTAGCTACTGTTGCGTCCATCGTAAAGCTCTGAGTATCCCAAATGCCAAGGCCGTCACGAGTAGACAGGACTTGGCCATTTATCACGACCTCACCACTGATGACAAATACGTAGACACCGTTGTTAGGATTATTTAACTGATAAGTTTGCGATATACCTTCGTCAAAACTACCCATGCTAAACCAAGCATCTTGATGAATCCAAACCCCTGCATCATTGGCATTAGGTGATAGCACTTGGCTAAACTCGTTAGGTCGCATGATATCGCCCATATGCACTTGCTGATAACGCGGTGCGACATCCATTTTGTTTGGTATCACCCAAATTTGCAAAAACCTCACAGCCTCTGCATCGTCACCATTCATTTCACTATGGGTAATGCCTGTACCCGCTGACATTACTTGAATTTCACCAGTTTCTATGACGCCCTCGTTGCCGATACTGTCGCCGTGAGCGAGCTTGCCGGATAGAGGAATACTGATAATCTCCATGTTACGGTGCGAGTGATTGCCAAACCCCTGACCGCCAATGACGAAATCATCATTGATGACGCGTAAAGCACCAAACCCCATACGCTCAGGATTATGATAATTGGCAAAGCTAAAGGTATGTCTGCTTTTAAGCCAGCCATGATTGGCATCGCCACGTGAGTCTGCTGCATGATAGATTGTTTTCATAATTCGTCCTTAGCTATCAACATATTAATTCTCTATATACTTATTATCGATTAATATATTTAAACAATGGGCTTATTATAATTATTAATTCTACATAGATAAACAACACTAAATGCAATTAACTATTCTGTTTTATAGAACAATCATAGCGGTTTTAACGTAGTATAGATTTTTTACATATATTAGCAAAGCTAACTTTATATAAATTACTTTAAGTTATTCTTATATAAAAAACTGTCTGCTGTTGAGATTTCCTGTGAAAATATTTATGACGCTCTTTATTTGAAACTACCCCTTTATGATTGTTCTTCGTAAGCGTATAAGAGGTAGATCAGCTACTGATTGTTTATCGCTTATTGTCTATTGAGTAAGCACCCGCACCATGAGCAAAAATCATCAAAAACCCACCGGCGATTGAAATATTTTTCATAAATGAGATCATCTGTGATTCGTCAGTCCAGAACTGATGAAAAAGAACAGCTGACACGATGCTAAACCCAGCAAACAAGAAAGCGATTGGGCGAGCTTTATAACCTAGCAAGATAGCGATACCACCTAGTACCTCAAACGCGATTACCAATGGTAGTAACATACCAGGCACACCTACTGACTCCATATAGCCTTGAGTAGTCGCATAATCTGTGATTTTACCAATGCCTGCAAAGATGAAAATGATTGATAATAATAAACGTCCGAGCGGTGCGCTAAATTGCTGTAATTTGTCCATAATGATACTCCAAAAGTGTGTTTGATCATGTCTCTAAGTAGAGAATAGCGCGATTATAGGCGTTGACTAGCATGGGATAAACAGCAATAATCACAAATATAAGTTCTTGATGTAAGAACAATCATGAGGCATCGATAATGGGTCAATTAGAAGACATGGCGATGTTTGTACGCATTGTTGAGGCAGGTAGTATTACCAAGGCTGCTGAGCAGTTAAATATTGCAAAATCAGCCGTCAGTCGCCGACTTAAAGAATTGGAAGAGCGTTTAGGCAGTCAATTAATCAGCCGTACTACCCGCCAATCTAAATTGACGCAAGCTGGTGAGCAGTATTATCAGCAAGTGAACAATATCTTGCGTGCGGTTGACGCTGTCAATGAGCATGCTACTGACGCTCCCATGCGTATTGAAGGTACGCTAAAAATGACAGCGCCGTTGTCCTTTGGACTCATGCATCTGAACGATGTGATTGATAAATACGCCAATAAACATCCCAATCTGAGATTCGATCTGGATTTTTCTGACCGACGTATCGATTTGATTGAAGAAGGTTATGAGCTGGCTATTCGAATCGGCGAGTTACAAGATTCTAGCTATCAAGCCAAGCAGCTTGCATTGATTCGTTGTGTGATTTGCGCCAGTCCCGATTACTTAGCAAGAATGGGCACGCCTGAAACGCTAGACGATTTAGACAACCATGCGCTGTTGCAATACAGTCTCGGTCAAACCAATAGTATAAACTTGGTGGATACTGAAGGCAGAAGTCATCATCGTACGATAGATGCCAAAATCAAAGCCACCAATGGTGAGTTCTTAGTGGATTTGGCAGTCAAAGGCCATGGCATTACCTTTGTGCCAACCTTTATAGCTTATAAACAACTGGCGCTGGGCGAGCTTGTACCTGTCTTCCAACACTATCAATTGCCAACCCTAACCGCTTATGCTGTTTATCCAAAAAATCGTTTTTTGTCGCAGCGTTGTCGTTACTTGATTGATTTTATTGCCGAGCAATTCGGTGACAATCCGTACTGGGATCAGTATTAGCCCATGTTTCTGTTATTCCTAACGATATCAATTGCTATTGATTTTGGGTCACCTTCCCTTCTTTAATCCGACTAATCGTCAGCCCCGTAAACCCGAATAGCAGCGTCAATAGCAGTGACAAATAACAGAAGAATGCATAAGGCAAGTAATCCAATACCGGCACCCCTAATGCCTGACTGATAAATACCCCGCACACACTCCACGGCACTAATGGATTAATTACCGTTCCCGCATCCTCAATTGTCCGCGACAAATTCTTAGGATGTAAGTGTAGACGCTCAAACGTCGATCGAAAGGCCGTACCTGATAATAGAATACTCAAATACTGCTCACCGATTAGCACGTTAATGCTCAGTGCCGACATCGCTGCGGCGAATATCGCTCGTCCTGATGTCGTCAGTGTGTCTTTAATACCAGATAGCAGTGCTGGCAGAATACCCAGTGCCGTTAATAACCCACCTAAGCTTAATGCCAGTATCACAATTGCCTGCGTAAAGAACATACTCTGTACACCGCCGCGCGACAGCATACTACCTACCTCCCCTAGCTCTAATGACTCAGCAGGGGCATAGCCTGCAAACAAGTAACCACCCAATTGACCAAAGCTTGGTGAACTATGGATATAAGTAATAATCAGTGCCGCGGCAATGGTACAGATAATCGTATAAATCGCATTAACCCGAAACAGTGCTAACCCAACCAATACCACAAACGGCAGTACCGAATACCCATGTACCAGACCACTGTCTATCAGTTGTCCTTGCAATATTGTCACTTGACTCAGATCAGCACTGGTCGTCTGTCCTGAGAACATCCAAAACAGTATCACTGTCAGTATCCACGCAGGTACGGTTGTATACATCATATTGCGAATATGCTCAAACAGATCGATACCAACGACAGAGGACGCAATCGTACAAGTATCAGATAAGGGCGACATCTTATCACCAAAGAATGCCCCTGATACCACAGCCCCTGCTGCTATTGCCACATTGGCATCAAAGGCATTACTCATACCGATAAACGCCATGCCCAGAGTTGCTGCAGTCGTCAAACTACTACCCAAAGCAATACCAATAATAGAGGTTAAGATAAAGGCAGAGATATAATAATACTCAGGTGATATCAGCTGAAAGCCTACATACATCAGTGTGGGAATCGCTCCTGACATCATCAGAGCCGCAACCATGAGTCCAATAAAGAAGAATAAATAGATGGCACCAATACCGCGCATGACACCTGAGGCCATTTGTGCCTGCATGTCATCAAAGCTGAGTCCTTTATACATACCGATAGCCAGTAGCACACAGATAGCCAATATAAGAGACAGGTGCGGCACCCAGCCAAAACCAATCATGGTGATGCCCATGATACCGATGACGATGGCGGATATGATAAAGGCGAGCTTGGCACTGATTAATGTGAGGGGTTTTGGTGGCATTGGATGCCCTTATGTTGCTATAGGTTTAATTCGTTCAGGTATTCGGGGGTGCGCATCTATTCTTCAATATCGATAATCTCTGTCTTGCTGATAGTTAGCTTTAGTTTTTGATTTCTATGTTTTCGCTATTAGCTGACTTAGGACAGATTTTACACATAAAAAAAAGCCTCACTGTGAAGTGAGGCTTTTTGCGCTTTTTCAAGCCATATTTGGAGCGGGAAAAGAGATTCGAACTCTCGACCCCAACCTTGGCAAGGTTATGCTCTACCACTGAGCTATTCCCGCTTAGCATCAATCCGTAGCGTTGTTAACAACTACTCCGTCTCGATAGGCTGGCTATTTTAGCAAATATTCTGTGGGTGTCAACACCTTTTTTAGAATTTATTTCTAATATTTTTAGCTAAACGTCCTTTTTATCGAAAAAATTAACATAAGCAATTGATTTAAAAACAGGAAT
Source organism: Psychrobacter sp. JCM 18900 (assembly GCF_904846625.1). Taxonomy (GTDB): domain Bacteria; phylum Pseudomonadota; class Gammaproteobacteria; order Pseudomonadales; family Moraxellaceae; genus Psychrobacter. The sequence continues at coordinate 158,892 of NZ_CAJHBL010000004.1, read as the reverse complement.
TAATTTTAATTAAATTAAAAATATTTCACATTAATTATAGAACTTTAAGTCTGAGCTCTACTTCCTTTAGCTTCATAGTGGTCATAAGACAATCGATAAAAGAAAAACTTACTATTTTTACTCTAATAAAAAGATATCACACTTACAATCATACGCTTTATTGTTACTTTTCCTATCTTGGTTTTAGGTGGTTAACATTATTATACTTATGTCTGATTGCAGTTCAGGTAGAATTTTACCATTAGAGTAGATGAGTAAACCCTAATAAGAGGTCAATAAAGCCCCCTTTACAATCTACGACACTGCTTTACCCTTTGTTCGTTTGTAGGTTTTTCCATTTTATAGAGAGGATATTTTATGAAGAAGTTATTAACCACGACAGTGATGGCCGCTTCGTTGTCAGCACTGACCTTAACTGGTTGTACCAGCACTACCAGTACTGGCGCGGTTGGTGTTGATCGTCAGCAATTGCTATTAGTGTCTAGTGAGCAAGTATTGGCACTGTCTGCCCAAAGCTATGCCAAAACAATACAAGACGCTAAATCAAAAGGTGTGCTAGATACCAATACCGCTCAGCTAAACCGCTTAAAAAATATTGCGAACCGTTTGGTTGGTCAAGTTAGCGTCTATCGCGCAGATGCAGCCAAGTGGCAATGGGAAGTACACACCATTAAGTCTAACGATCTAAATGCATTTGTGGTGCCGGGTGGTAAGATCATGTTTTATTCAGGCATCATCGATCGCTTGAATCTCACTGATGATGAGATTGCTGCCATCATGGGTCATGAAATCTCTCATGCATTACGTGAGCATTCACGCGAGCGTCTGTCACGCGAGTATGCGACCCAAACTGGTATCGGTCTGGCTGCTAGTATATTTGGCTTATCACAAGGACAGGCTGAGCTAGCTGGTACTGCGGGTAATTTAGGCTTGAGCCTACCCCATAGTCGCACTCAAGAAAGCGAAGCCGATCAGATCGGTCTTGAGCTGATGGCACGTGCAGGTTATAACCCTCAGGCGGCTGTTACGCTTTGGCAAAAAATGCAAAAAGCCAGCCAAGGTGAGCCACCACAATTCCTTAGCACTCACCCAACCAGTAGCAGCCGTATTGCAGAGTTACAGTCATTGATGCCAAAAGTTACGCCTCTATATCAACAGTCGCGCCGCTAATTAGCTACCTTTACGCTTTATCAGTGCGTGTTTAGATATCATAGAAGCAAAGTACAGCCAAAGCGTTGTGCTTTGCTTTTTTAGTTATAGCCAGACATTGCAGGCGTTATAATTGGCAAGCATTGCAGTTGATAAGCATTTTAATAGGCAGTGTTTGCAATTGGTCGATTTGGCAATCACACTCTATCCCACTTACCGTGTCTGTTATAATACCGATAAATATTGTTTGCAGATTGCTCAATCAAATTGCACAAAATACATTGAAGGATTGTTATGAGTATCACACCTACTGCCGACGCACTTCATGCCGAATTACAGGCACTTGCGCCGCAGCACATCGAACTGATCAATGAATCGATGTCGCATGCCGGTTATTTTGAAGGTAAAGAAAGCCACTTTAAGCTCACTATCGTTAGCGATGCATTTGACGGCAAACGACTGGTCGGGCGTCATCAGCTGATATATGGCCTAGTCACGCCTTTACTCACTTCACAAGGCGGCCAAGTACATGCTCTCGCCATCCATGCCTATACTCCGACAGAATGGCAAGGTCAAAGCCCTGCGAGTCCATTATGTGCTGGTCAAAACAAATAGCCGATTATGTTTGACTCGCAACTACATATTTTAAATTAGCCTATATACTGCAGTTTTAGAGGGAGCAATATTCAATGAAACATCTACATATGCTGATGGCAGCACTGACTGTTGCGCTATTTTTATATCAAAGCTACTTAGTACTCAGCGCAGATAGACGCGCACCACGAGCAGTCAAAATAGCCACGCATATTATCTATGCCCTGCTTATCTTGTCAGGTGCGATGATGCTAATGCAATTGATGGGTGCCAACGCTCCTATACAGTGGGTGTTTGCCAAAATCATCTTACTTATCGCTGCTATTAGCTCAAGCATTAAAGCGTTTAAGGTTGATGCGACACCTGTGCAAAGAAAAACAGGTATCCTTATTGCTGCCGTTGCCTATATCGGGATCGTCATACTTGCCTTTGCCAAACCCGCAAACTTATTTTAATAAGCGATTTTCTGTTTTAATAAGCAACCATTTTAGAAAGCTGTCGATATTTTGATGATACGATGCGAAAATTTTTCATCATCGATGGATTTTCAATATCTTAATTGCGCTATTTTTGCTATCTTAAATAGATATAAATACAATCACTTAGCCACTGGAGCCATTATGAAAACGTTTACGACAGCGACACTACTAGCTGGCATTTTTGCGCTCTCAGGCTGTGCCTCTACTGGTAACATCACCCCGCAATATGTACCACCAAGTACGTATCAAAATTATAATTGCCAAGCCCTTAGCCAAGAGTACACTCGCGTCAACCGCTATGTCGAAGCGGCTCGCAACGAGCAATCTACGCTATCGGCATCAGGCGTCGGTGTAGGCGTCTCTGCAGGACGCTGGGGTATTTCGCCGAATATCAGCTTTGGTCTAGGCAAGAGCAACAATACCAAAGCACGCGATGCAAAATTATCGCGGCTCTATGGTGAGCGTGATGCAATTGTCCAGTCGGCGCGCATTCAGCGTTGTAGCTTTGCCAATGGCATCAAGATTTATGGTGAATAAGCTTAAGAAAGTGCAAAGCTATCTACACGGCTAAAATAGTACATGACACCGTAAAATAGTACATGACACCGTAAAGTAGTACATGAAATAGCAAGAAGCCAATATGCAGATCGCGTATTGGCTTTTTTATTGCTACGGTTTTTTATAAGAAAACATAAGTATTTGGATAAATAGCTTGGAGAAAAAGTAATCTAGCCTGACTAATACTAAGACTGTAAGCTTTGCACCCACTGGATGATTTGATGACTTGGTAGCGCACCTGATTGACGTGCGACTTCTTTACCATTTCTAAAAGCAACCATCGTTGGCAAGCTGCGAATATTGTAAGGAGCGGCTGCCTGCTCGTATTTATCCGTTTGCATTTTAGCAAAGACTACTTGTGGCAATTGACTAGCAGCGCTCTTGAACTCTGGCGCCATCATAATACAAGGCTGACACCAACTCGCCCAAAAATCCACGATAGTCAGCACATCGTTCTTTTGGATAACCTTATTGGCTGTTTGCGCATTTAGCTCATGTGGACTGGCAGTCAATAATGGCTGGCCACATTTACCGCATTTTGGCGCAGCGCTTAGTCGTGCAGCAGGTACACGGTTGGTTGCTTGGCAATGTGGACATACTAGATGAAAACTTTGCTCACTCATTATTTAATTCCTATTCTAATTATTTTGTTATTTAAAATACTGTTCATGAACGCTTTTATATAAAAGCTGGTTACGTTGCTTGCTGTAGTTATAGTCTCGTCGCGTTGATTGGTAAATAATTTTAGCATAGTTAATTGGGCTTATCCTTTATGCGAGTTGCTGTGCCACACCGCTATACACATAGCTCATTGGTCTTGGGCCGGGCAAATACGCTTCGCTCAACTCATCAATAGCAAACCCACCTTCTCTGATAAGTGCTGGAATATCGCGATCTAAATGACACCCACCTGCTATAGGCTTCCAAAAAGGTGTCAATCGATGCTGCCAACGCTCAACAGAAGAGTCTGGTGCCAGTCCATGCTCACAAAATAGTAAGCGACCGTTAGGTTTTAACACGCGTGCCATTTCTCGAAGCGCCGCTACTGGATCATCAATACTGCACAAGGTAAAAGTCATCACAATCGTATCAAATTGATCCGTATCGGCATGGATACCTTGTACATCGACAGCTATCACTTCAACCGGAATGCCAATGCCAGCCGCACGCTCACGAGCCAGCGACTGCATTTGAGCCGCTGGATCCACACCGATGATAGAGGAGACTTTATTAGCATCATAAAACTGTAAATTCAGACCGCTACCAATGCCAATCTCCAACACCTTACCGAGCGCTTGCGGAACAATTTTGGAACGCGCTTTCATCACATTACCCGTACTACAGGCAACATCTATCATCTTTGGCAACACATAGCGCTCGTAAGGGTTCATTGCTCTCTCCAGTTATTGCCGCACTTAGCGCTTGCAGTTGGTCATACACAGTATCTAAAAACGGACAGTCTACAGGTTAGCATTCTTATAGATATCAATCATACGATACTTACGTAGAGCTGCATCAGGTAATGACTTTCAGTTATTACACTGTTTAACTTATCCACCGAGGACATTGATCGGGACTTTCAGATAACGCGTACCGTTGTCTTCTGGCTCAGGGAAATGTCCGGCATCGATATTGATTTGTACAGCAGGAATGATAAGGCGAGGCATATCTAAAGTCGCATCACGGCGCTCACGCATCTGCACAAACTCTGCTTCGTTGATACTGTCTTTGACATGGATATTCTCTAGTTTTTGCGCGGCTACTGTTGTCGTTGGGCAATGCTGACGACCTTTGCTCGGATAATCATGACACAGATACATGACCGTATCTTCAGGAAGTGCTAGCAGCTTCTGAATAGACTGATAAAGCGTTTTGGCATCGCCACCAGGAAAATCACAGCGCGCTGTACCGACATCAGGTGCGAACAATGTATCTCCAACGAATACCACTGTTTTCTCATTATCAGCGGCTAGATAGGCCATATCGGCACGTGTATGACCGGGTACATACATCGCAGTGATAGTAATGTTGCCAAGCTCTAAGGTCTCGCCTTCGTCTGTCAAGATATCAAACTGACTGGCATCAGTGCGGAAACTGGTGTCAAAGTTGAAAATTTGCTTAAAGATTTTTTGTACTTCGGTGATATGCTGACCGATGACTAACTGTCCGCCAAGGCTTTCTTTTACATGAATGGCCGCTGACAAATGATCTGCATGCGCATGGGTTTCAATAATGTACTTGAGCGTCCAATCCTGCTCACGTACAAACTCAATCACTTCATCGACACTGCTAGTATTGGTTCGGCCTGACTTAGCATCGAAGTTCAATACAGGATCGACAATGGCACATAATTTTTGCTCAGTATCAGCAAGTACGTGGGTATAGGTTTCTGTATCGCTATCTAAAAAAGAATGAACTTGCATGGCGGCCTCTTTAATTATTTATACATAAGTTATTTATACATATTTTGGTCATAAGGATTTTTATCTTTAATTAACCCTTAAGTATGATATTCAGTCGTATATAATGCGTTCCTACGACTTATCTGATGCCACCAATATAACAACCACTATACAATTTATCAATTTATATAATGTAATTAATGATAACTTGCTATGTGGCGTGATATCATTGATAATCAACTATATATTGTTCAAAACATCATGGCATTTGTTACCCTCTAATGTAAGGAATTTGTTCTGACTACTTCTATTTCAGCCGAAGGTACACTTAATCGCAGTACCACTGACGATGTGTCATCTGATACTGCAGATTTAGTACCTGCCGATCTTGCCAAGCAAATGCAGCAAGCATCGCTACAAGCCAGCCAACTATTAAAGTCGCTATCGCACCCTGATCGCCTACTTCTTCTCTGTCAATTGACCCAAGGTGAATATTGTGTCGGTGAGCTTGAGGATTTGGTCGGGGTTGGACAGCCGAGCTTATCGCAGCAACTGGGTATATTGCGTAAAGACGAGCTGGTCGCCACACGCCGCGAAGGTAAGCAAATTTACTATAGTATCGCAAGCGAGGATGCGCTAGCTGTACTTGATCTGCTGTATCAACGTTTTTGTGCCAAAGCAGAATAACGCCGCCCTCGCCTAATTATTTATACTATCTACTGTGGTGATTGATATGTCCTCTATCGTCGCTCGTCTGATTCCAGCTTGGCTGCGTCAATACCAGCTCTCAGCGTTGCCGACTGATCTCGTCGCAGGCATAGTGGTGGGTGTGTTGGTCATACCGCAGAGCCTAGGTTACGCAGTGCTTGCAGGACTGCCGCCTGTCTATGGCTTATATGCAGCGATCGTACCTGTCCTCGTTTATGCGTGGCTCGGCTCTAGCAACGTGCAAGCCGTAGGACCTGTTGCCATTACCGCCATCATGACCGCCAGTGGCTTACTGCCTTATGCCGAGCAAGGCACTGAACAGTACGCACTAATGGCCAGCCTATTGGCACTGATGGTAGGTGCACTGCTGTGGGTAGCAGGCAGGTTAAAACTTGGCTGGATCATGCAGTTTATCAGCCGCGGCGTGTCCGCAGGGTTTGTAAGCGGTGCAGCGGTCCTTATATTTGTCAGTCAACTCAAATATCTGACCGACATTCCGGTCACGGGCAATAGTTTGATTGGGTATCTATCTACCCTGCAACGCTATGCCAGCCAGCTGCATCCATTAACCTTAGCTATTGGTGTGACCGCATTTGCGCTATTGGTTGCCAATCGCTATGCAAGTGAATGGATATGGCAGACGTGGCTATCATCGTCATATGCCAAATGGGCAGAACGCTTATTTCCGCTTATCTTACTTGGCATTGCTATCGTACTCAGTATGGCACTGCATTGGAGCACACATGGTGTCGCGACCATCGGTCGTATTCCCCAAGGGCTACCGAGCTTTACGTTACCGCACATCTCAGACCTACAAGAAGCGCTGAAGCTCTTGCCGACCGCAGGATTGATGGCGCTAATCGTATTTGTATCGAGCAGTTCAGTTGCCAGTACCTATGCTCGTTTTCGTGGTGAAAGTTTTGATGCCAATCGTGAGCTGACTGGACTTGGACTGGCCAATCTGTCTGGTGGACTGTTCCAAAGTTTTTCGGTTGCGGGTGGATTTTCGCGTACGGCTATCAATGCCGATTCAGGCGCTAAGACTCCACTTGCCAGTCTCGTCACCGTACTAGTAATGATTGCCGCGCTCATAGCCTTTAGCAATGCGCTTGCCCCACTACCCTATGCACTGCTGGGCGCAACAATCATGGCCTCCATCATTGGCCTGATAGATATCGCGACGTTGAAATCTGCATGGCAGCGTGATCGCTTAGATGGTGCTAGCTTTTTGGCAGCGTTCGTCGGTGTGCTGATATTTGGGCTAAACACTGGGCTGGTCATTGGTCTAATGGTGTCATTCGCCAGTCTCATCTGGCAGTCGAGTAAGCCGCACGTGGCTGTCGTTGGACAGTTGGGCGGTACAGGACATTTTCGTAATATCAATCGCCATGACGTCGTAACTTTTGACAACTTATTGATGTTACGTATCGATGAGAGTTTGTTCTTTGGTAATAGTGAATCTGTACATCGACGTATCCTCAATGCCATGCAGCAATATCCCGATGCCAATGAAATTATATTGATTATGGCTGCCGTCAACCATATAGATCTGACCGCCCAAGAAATGCTTTGTACCTTAAATCATGAGTTGGCGTTACAGAATAAGCGCTTGCATTTTAGCTTTATCAAAGGTCCTGTGATGGACATCATCGGTCACACCCCATTGATTAGCGAGCTATCAGGGCAGGTCTATCTAAGTACCTTAGATGCTGTCGATGCATTAAAATAATCTATATTTTGATTACAATGAAATCGCTATAACATTAGTTTTCGCTCAACCTCAATTACTATTGTCGTCTACAACACAATATCGCTATGATAGCGCCTGTGTTATGCTAGACGCACTAAATAGGGAATCAATTAACCTAGAAATCGACCTAAAAAATGCTGATTTATAGTCCTTTGATATTCTTAGCCCAACCCTCAATAATAAATATACTTTAACAAATATAACTGAACCTATCTTATGACCGATAATTTAACGATTTATAAGCAAATATACCCAAGCCAATGCGTTAAGATTGCTGAGCTTGGTTATCGCTCAGTGCTTAACATTCGGCCAGATGCCGAGATTGAAACACAGCCTAATAGCTGCGATTTGGCAACGGCTACCGAACAGGCAAACCTAGCGTATCATCATCTACCGTTTGATGATGAGCGCCTAAGTATGCTGACGGTCGAGCAGTTTGCCGAGTTCTATCACTCAATGCCCAAGCCTATATTAATGTTTTGTGGCACTGGTGCACGTGCCAAGCTACTGTACCAAAGCGCATTGATGCAAGGTCTGTTATAACAACAACCGTCGCTCGAACCAACACGTTTTATAAACCCAACAACACCAATAAAAAAAGGAGCTCTTATGAGCCATGAAGTTAGCTTTACCGGACAAATCACGCCTGACCAAGTGCCTATGATTGCCGAAAATGGTTTCAAAACCATTATTAATAACCGTCCTGATGGTGAAGAGCCAAATCAGCCAACCAGTGCCGAAATCGAAGCAGCAGCCAAAGAAGCTGGACTTGCTTATAAAGAGATTTCTTTTGCAGGTAATGAGCTGAATCAAACTCACGTCGAAACGTTTGCAGATTTCTTTAATCAAGCTGAACAGCCAATGCTGATTTTTTGCCGCACGGGTAACCGCTCAAACGGTATCTATGAAGCCGCTAAGCAAATGGATTTACTAGATGACTAGTGCAGCATAAATAGACTAGACAGTTAGAATATTTAGCCCACAGAATCTTGTGGGCTTTTTACTGCGTTTATCATTATGCTCAAAGTGTCATTAGCCACAAACAACCCAATCACTGCCTGATCATTTCCCGATAGCTTCCAACAACCTCGACCAACCTCAATAGTCACGACAAGTGGGTTACTATACGAGCGTAATACCGCTATTATCATTTGATAGGCTTGATCTAGCTTAGTGGTTGAGACCCTTAATTAGCTAGACGATTGAATACCTAAACACATGGATTGTGAGCAGCTGCCTGATGACAAGGTTGCCCCGCTGCTATTTACTTTCAAAACGCCATCTTGGTATGGCATTTAGTTTTACAAGGAATGTTTGATGAATAATACCGCGCTAGCATTACTGCCACTAGCCCTTGCCTACATTATGTTCACTCTAGGAGCAGGGCTAAAACTTAGTGATTTTAAGGTCATTGCCAAATATCCAAAAGCGTTCTTTGTTGGTTTAATCAATCAAGTTGTGTTGGTACCGTTGGTTGCGCTCGCAGTCGTGTTAGTGACGGCTCCGCCACCAGCGATTGCTTTTGGGATTATGCTGATTAGTTTTTGTCCCGGTGGCGTCACTAGCAACATGCTGACCTACTATGCCAAAGGAAATGTCGCTCTCTCTATCGCGTTGACCGGTGTGGTCAGCATACTATCGGTCATTACATTACCTATCTTAATCACGTTGGCTTTTGATCACTTTATGAAAGATCAGGCAAATTCTATTAGCGCGATAAAGATTGGCCTAGTCATGTTCTTATTGACCACTTTGCCCGTATCTCTTGGTATGCTTGCTCGCCACAAATTCACTGACTTTATGGTACGTCGTAGCAGCCTTCTAAACGGCTTGGCCAGCGTGTTTTTTGTACTAATCGTCTTTGCTGCTATTGCCTCTAACTGGCAACTACTACAATCACAGTTCACTCAAATTGGTTTAGAGCTGATCTTTATCATTGCTATTTTATTCGCTATTAGCATCTCGATCTCTAGAGTCCTAAAGCTCAGCTGGTTTGATACCAAAACCATCTCGATAGAAACCAGTATCCAAAATAGCACGACGGCTATTACCTTAGCCCCTATCATCATGGGTGTGAGCACACTACCCGTCATCGCGCTGCCTGCTGCTTTGTACGGTGTGCTGATGTATGTCGTTGCGCTGCCCGTTATTTTCCTAATCAAAAACAAGAACTGATGATAGCGAATGTAAGAAATAAAAAGCGCCCTTCTAAATAAGTACCCGTCTAAATATTAGATGGGCATTTTTTTGAAATAGGATTTAAATGATAGAAATATAGCTCGGGTTATAGACTGGTCAATACTCAACATTGAGTACATAATAAAATGCTACTGTTATCGCTTAATAGGACTCTATGATGCAAAAACCGCTATTAATTATTGGGAATAGAAACTACTCATCTTGGTCGCTACGAGCATGGCTATTGCTCAAAGCCTTCAATGTTGATTTTGATGAGCAACTTGTCGAGTTGTTTCATCCATCAGCACGCTCAATGCTCGAAGCGCATTCACCAACGGGTAAAGTACCTATTTTAGTCTATGGTGAAAAAGATAATAAAGTAACCGTTTGGGACACCTTAGCGATTGCTATGCATGCTAATGAGTACTTTACGGATATTGATATTTGGACAGGTATTGATAAATCTAACGCTGAAAAACGACATAATAGTCAAAGTAGAATAAATAGTGCCTATTGCCAAAGCATCGTGGCTGAGATGCATTCGGGATTGACAGGCATTCGTAACGAGATGCCGATGAATATACGAGCAACGGCTAAGATACAACCAAGTAGTGCTTGCTTAGCAGATATCACTCGTATCGAAGACATCTTTGCCGATTGTTTAAAAACTCCCTCAGCAGACAGTTTCTTATTCGGAGATTTCACAGCAGCTGATGTGTTTTTTGCTCCAGTGGTGCTGCGATTACAGACTTATGCTGATGCATCTGATATTACTTTGCAGCCACTGACTAAGCAATATTGCCAAACCATGCTAAATCATCCACACATACAGGCGTGGCAACAATCAGCACTAACAGAAACTCGAGTTATTGAAGAAGATGAAGCAGGCAAGATACTGTCTGTCGTTGGCGTATTGGCGAATAAATAGTATCTTACATAAAAAAACCACTTCAGCTTAGCCAGAGTGGTTTTTTGTTTGATAAGACTTCGAGCATAACGTTTTACTGCTTTTGCTCTAATGCCTCTTTTACTGCTTTTTTGCCCCATGCGCTCAGATCAAGATCTAACTTCTCATACTCTTTTGCATCAAATAGCGGCTCTTTAACCCCTGATTTCAACTGACTTGCAAAGTCGTCCAATAGACGCTTAGCTCGTGGAAATAACATTATCAAGGCCAGTAAGTTTGCTAGCGCTAGCACGCCCATCAACGGATCAGCGAAGAAGAATACTGTAGTAGCGGCAGGAGCCACTGCGCCCAAGAATAATATCGCCATCACGACAATTCGTAAAACCAAGGTCGCTTTTTTAATATTCTTTTTGATCAAGAAATTAATGGCGTTTTCGCCCATGTAGTAGTTATACATGATAGAACTTAGTGTAAATAACAATAGCGATATAGTCAGAATATACTGCGCCCAGTTCCCAAGCTGAGTCGTTAACGCTTGCTGTGCCAGTACAATACCATCGACTTCAGCACCTGGTTGATATACGCCGCTCAGTAAAATCATAAATGCGGTGGCACTACATACGATTATCGTATCAATAAATACAGATAATGACTGCGAGATACCTTGACTCACAGGATGAGTGGCATAAGCGGTGGCAGCAATATTAGGCGCAGAACCTAGACCTGCTTCATTAGAGAATAAACCACGCTTCATACCTTGCTCAATCGCCACACCAATACCACCGCCCACGACAGACTCAATACCAAATGCATTTTTGACAATCATTACCATCAACGTAGGCAGCTCTGTGACATTGAACAATATAACAACAAGTGCCATACCAATATAGATTAATGCCATAACAGGAATGACAACGTCAGCTACTTTTGCAATGCGCTGAATACCGCCAAAGACAATAAACCCACCAGCAATGACCAACACCACACCCGATATCCAGCGATCAATCCCAAAGCTTTCAAGCGCAGAACCTGCCACCGTATTACCTTGGAACGCGATAAACCCGATAGAGAAAGACAGTAGTAAAGCAATAGCATAAATAACGGCAAGCCAGCGATAGTCTTTACCTAAACCATGTAAAATATAGGTTGCAGGGCCACCGCGAAAGTTACCATCAGTATCTCTACGCTTATAAAGCTGGGCTAAGCTACACTCGACAATGCTGGTCATCATGCCAATTAAAGCCACAACCCACATCCAGAATACCGCTCCCGGACCCCCTAAAGAGATGGCAACAGCAACACCAGCAATATTACCACCGCCTACACGTCCACCGATAGAAACGAGCAACGCTTGACGGGCAGAAATTCCGTCGTCACCTACCTCATCCGTTTTGAATACGCGGAACATACGTTTAAAATATTTAAACTGAGCGAACCTGCCTACGATGGTAAATAATAAACCAAAAATAATTAGCATAGGCACGAGCGCCCAGCCCCACGTTAGATCCCCGACTAGGGCAAAAAAAGCTTCAATATATTCCATGCCTATTTTCCTTATAGTTCATGACGCTATGATAGGTTTTATTGCATACATTATTGCATCAACAACACGAGTTTGTAATGCAAATGTCGAATTTGTAACGTAAATACTGATATTTTCTGAGTGAAAACGCGTTATTTGTTTACTTAAGAGTCCATTTTCTAAATATCAGGATTTTTTTATAGAGAAGTATTTATACGCTAACATAAAAAGACCACCTCAACCGAGGTGGCCTTTTATACTGAAACTAAACTGAACAGCTTACTGCATAACTAAGTATTCAAACGCTGACAATGCTGCTTTACTACCTTCACCCATCGCAATGTTGATCTGTTTGAATGGTACGGTGGTTACATCACCACAAGCGAAGATACCTTTACGATCTGTACGGCAGCGCTCATCGATTTCGATCTCACCAAAGCGGTTTAGATCAACGAAGCCTTTGATGAATCCAGTGTTTGGCACTAAACCAATCTGTACAAACACCCCTGATAAGTCACGCTCATGAGTCTCACCTGTGCTGCGATCTTGGTAAACGATAGACGATACTTTACCATCAGTCGCTTTGATTTCTTGCGTTGCTGCACCAGTAATGAACTCGATGTTGGTTTTCTCTCTGGCTTTATTGATCAGTACTTGGTCAGCTTTCAATTCATCAGCGAACTCGAGTACAGTAACGTGATTGACGATACCTGCCAAATCTAGTGCTGCCTCAACGCCTGAGTTACCACCGCCGATCACTGAGATATCTTTACCTTTAAAGAATGGGCCATCACAATGCGCACAGAAAGCCACGCCTTTACCGATATTTTCTTCTTCGCCCGGTACACCAAGCTTTCTCCACTGAGCACCTGTCGCCAAGATGATACTACGAGTATTAAAAGTCTCACCAGTATTTAGGTGGATACTGTAGTTCTCTTCTTCAGTCTCACCAATTTCTTTAACGCTCACATGCTCTTTTAGCGTGATGTTGTATTCAGCCAAGTGCTTAACAAAGTTGGTCGATAAATCCGTACCATTAGTGAGCGGTACTGAGATCAAGTTTTCGATATCTTGCGTGTCTTTTACCTGTCCACCGATACGATCAGCGACCATTGTAACTTTTAAGCCTTTACGCGCTGTGTAGATGGCAGCAGCCACACCTGCAGGGCCAGCACCGATGATAGTAACGTCTTGCTGCTCTAATTGCTCAGCATCGTCTTCTACTTCTGACAGTAAATCAGGGAACTGCTCTTGCAATTTTCCAATCAATTTAGCAGTGTCGATCAGACCATTAGCAAATGGCTTACCGTTTAAAAATACAGCTGGTACGCCTTGGATTTTGTTCGCTTCTACTTGCTCTTGGAACAATGCACCGTCGATCATCTCATTACTGATACCATCGTTTAGTAGCGCAAACTGGTTCAATGCTTGAACGACTTCTGGGCAGCTATGGCATGACAATGACACGTAGGTCTGGAACTGTAGCGGCTTATTAAAGCGCTTAACTAGCTTTTGGATACCTTCATCCAACTTTAGCGTATGACCACCCGCTTGCAAAATCGCCAAAATCAATGACGTAAACTCATGACCACCTGGAATACCGCTGAATACGATACCAGTATCATCTGATGCGCCATCGATATGGCTGACTACTTTAAAACTAATCGCACTAGGCAAACTATCGTCAGTCGCTTCTGCATCGAAGTTGATTTTGTCTGTTGTTCCAGCAATCTTGGTCAAAAAATCTACCAATTCTGCACGTTTTGCATGCGTACCAGTACCCAATATAAAGGTAATTGGGCGTGTCATATTTTCGCTATAGTTCTTAACGGCATCTAATAAATTCTGATCTATCATGTTTGTTCCTCATTATGACTGAATATGTAACGGCAGCTGTCATGCCACGCGTCTAAATATAAAATAGTTGGTGTTAATAATTTTGTATAAAAGGTTATATATAGTGGGCTCTTGCCCTTTGATGTGTCTATTATCAAGCGTTTAGCGAATTTCAGCAAGCTGAGAAACTCAAACTTTATGTTTTATAAAACCAATCGTTTGTTAACTTAAATAATTAAATATAAATACATAAGCAAATGATAGTGATGGTACATGGTCTATTTTTTCGCTACAATCGAATGGTATTGATAGCAATATGCATTATCAATATCGTGAAGTAACTATCTTTATTACCATTAAACTTTCACCCCTTCCAAACAAAGTCTTACCATCATAAGCGTCTTAACCATAACGTGCTTACGCTTATTCTAAGCTTGCACTAAATAACAAGGATGACAACATGACAATGACAGACACATGGCAAGATCACAGTGATATTATCGATGAGCTTAAGCAAAAGGACACGCATTTTGCGAGTATCTTCGATGAGCATACGACTCTAGATAGGCAAATTAATAAGCTTGAAAACGATGTGGTCAAGCATGCCAGTCGCGACGAAGAAATCGAACAGATGAAACGACGAAAGCTACAACTCAAAGACGAGATTTATAAAACTATTGATAAAAATAAAGCACAGTCTCGCGCTTAATATTGCGTCTATACTTAGAGATATGCTGAGAAAATAATACTAACAATATCTATGCTTAAGACGTAAAAAGACCCCATCAACTTATGTTGATGGGGTCTTTATTTGTAGTACTGCCTTAAATCAGATATTTAAGATACAGCACTACTTTTATCTAAGTATGGAATGTCTACTTAGATTTTACCAACTAGGTCAAGACTTGGCTTCAATGTGTCGCCGCCTTGTTCCCAAGCTGCTGGGCAAACTTCGCCGTCATTTTCACGAACATACTGTGCTGCTTTTACTTTACGTAGCATGTCTTTTGCACTACGGCCGATACCGCCAGCATGGATTTCAGCGACTTGGATCAAGCCATCAGGATCTACTAGGAACGTACCGCGCTCAGCCAAGCCTGCTTCTTCAATCATGACATTAAAGCCACGAGTAATTTTACCAGTAGGATCGCCGATCATTGGGTATTGTACTTTACCGATAGCTTCTGAAGAATCATGCCACGCTTTATGTGTGAAATGCGTGTCAGTAGATACTGAGTATACTTCAACACCGAGGCCTTTTAGCTCGTCATAATGAGCGGCCATGTCTTCTAGCTCAGTTGGGCAAACAAACGTGAAATCAGCTGGGTAAAATAGGAAAATCGCCCAGTTGCCTTTTACGTCTTCTGAAGTGATGGTTTTGAATTCACCATTTACGTATGCATCTGCTGAAAATTCTGGGATTTCTTGATTGATGATAGACGCCATGGTTGGCTCCTCTATAGTTGAGTAAATTGGAAATTATTTATATGGTTTTTTCAATTAGCCCTCTAGCTCTCTGGGCTACCTGACAAACTATACGCGAATTCTACGGTTAATCCAGTTAAAAGTTTTTAATGTGATGTTTTGTTTTATTAAACTTGTTAAACTATTATCTCTACATTTTATCATTGGTGCTTAATTGGTAATTTGCTACCTTATAAAGGTTGACCAAACATAATAAATTGCATTAAAAACCCACTAACAGAGAGGTTTTATGATTACTTTACGACAACTTGAGTTTGCCCTAGCCGTCGCCAAACATCGTCATTTTAAACGTGCTGCTGAAGATTGCAATATCTCGCAGTCTGCACTAAGTTTGGGTATCGCAGAATTAGAAAAACAGCTAGATACTCAGATTTTTGAGCGCAACAATAAACAGGTATTGATTACCCCTATCGGTCAAGACATTCTTACGCGGGCGCAGCGAGTGTTTTCTGAAGTGAGTGATTTGACCACACGTGCCCATAGCCATCAGACGCCGCTTGCCTATCCTATGACTGTCGGTATTATTCCGACAATTGCGCCTTATTTGCTGCCAAAAGTACTGCCTGCGCTACGTGCTCAATATCCAGAGTTCCGTATGACCATCGTCGAACAACAGACAGAGCGTCTGCTTGAGCAAGTACGCTACGGTCATATCGATACGGCTATCATTGCACTACCGTACGCGGTAGATGGGCTACACAGTTTTGAGTTTTGGAGTGAGGACTTCTTTGCTGTATTTCCAAAAGATGACATACATGCCAAGCTTGATACTATCAATGCTGACGAACTGGCAACTGCCAATCTCATGTTACTTGGCGAAGGACACTGCCTAACCGACCAGACGCTGTCTGTCTGTCATTTCGACCGTGCACAAATGAAGTCAAGCTTCTCAGATGCTAGTTTAAATACTTTGATTCAGATGGCACTTGCCAATATGGGCACAACGCTAGTGCCTGAAATGGCGCTCGATCAGCTACACCTGCAAAACCAAAATGCCGTCGCCATACCATTGGCTGAAGACGGGCCGCATCGCCATATTGCCTTTGTCACCCGTCTGAACTATGCGCGTGTCGATGATGTTAGCTTGCTTGGCGAGGTGTTTAATAAAGCATTTAAAGATGCGGTAGCTAACAAAGAATAATCAAACCATTTTTACCACGGTCATAGTGAAAAACGACATATGAAAACTGCCTCAAATAAGCATGATGAGCTTGGCAAGTGCTTTGCACAGTATTTGTCAGCTATGACCAGCGATATCTCGCCAAAGCAAATAGATAGGCTTTGGCAAGATATCGTGACGCGCTATGGTGAACCACAACGTGCCTATCATACGCTCAATCATATTGAGCAGCTCTTGGTACAGTTTGAGAATATTAAGCACCATCTTGCTGAGCCGCATATCATTGCATTGGCACTGTACTATCATGATGCGATATATAACCCAACACGCTCCGACAACGAGCTAAAAAGTGCAGAATTTGCGACAGATGCTTTGAGCCCTTATCTAAGCACAGAGCAATGCCAGCAGATCTACGCTCTCATTATGATGACGGCTAATCATCAGATAGATGTATTGATAGACAGTGAAAAATACAATGATGCGGCATATTTGTTAGATATGGATTTGAGTATTTTGGGTGCGCCTTGGCCTACCTACAAGCAGTATGCAAAGGCGATACGTCAAGAATATAAGCATGTCGCCGATGACAACTACCGTGATGGACGCACTGCAGTGCTACAAGGATTACTAGCGCATCCCAAACTCTATCTGACTGACCATTACTATAATCAGTTAGAAACGCAAGCTCGAGATAATATCAAGCGCGAGCTCACTTCGCTTGCAGCTTTATAAACAGCTCACTACCCTGCCGTGCTGGATGTGAATTATAGCTAGGCTCCATAATATCGATATCAAAATGACTTTGAAAGCGCTGCTGGTATTCTTCCTTGCTGCCGCCAAATGGTGGCTCTTCCCGTCCAAAATCCGTGTCAAACAACAATCCAACCAGCTTACCTTGTGGCTTTAGCAGTCTCGCCATCTGCTGCACATATTCATCACGGCGCGATGGATTAATCGCACAAAAAAACGTCTGCTCAAGTATCCAATCGAATTGATACTGCTCAGCTGGTAAACTAAAAAAATCCGCACAGAGCAAATGCTCAGATGGAAAATTAGGGTAACGCTCTGCAAACGTCTCAATCGGTGCAGGGGCAAAGTCAACCAGCGTGATATTGGTAAAACCTTGCTCATATAAATAGCCTACTTCATAAGCATTACCCGCACCTGGCACTAGTATCGCTTGATCTTTCGCGCTCTCAGGTAGCTGGTCGATATAAGCTTTTAGCGGTGGTGACACCTGCCCCATGTCCCAACCGATGCTGTTCTTCTCATAACGCTGCTGCCAAAACTCCGCTTGGTTGACGTTTTCCATATAACATCCCTGTATATAAACCTGCTGATTAAATGAAACAATTTGTACCGTTATTTCTTATCATATCAGGCTTATTCAGACGTGTCCTTATTTTAAAAATGATGATAAAAATAGGACTAGGTGCTCTGCATAATGAAGGTGACGCAGATGATATCGAGGTGCTTACTAGAACTATTTAGCTGATTAGAAAGTTAGATAGTTAGATGGTAGGTTTAGTCCAGCTGTCCTGTCTTGCCCGCTAGGATATTATGCCATTGCTGGTAATCTGGCATCGCTGTGGCAACGGTTTGCCAAAACGCTCGGCTATGGTTGGCATGATGCAAGTGGCACAGCTCATGAACGATTACGTATTCGGTGCATTCGATAGGATAGGCAGGAAGATAAACCGATAGCCAAATTCGTTTTGCGCGTGTGTTGCAGCTACCCCAACGTGTGTGCATTTTTTTTAACCGTATTTCATTGGCGTAAGCGCCAACGATTGGCTGCCACTTTTCAAATATTGCAGGTGCGACTTTAGAGAGTTGTTGCCGATAATATGTCGTTTTTTGATCGGGGCTGAGCGTAAATGATTGCTCTACACCCCATAATAGAACTGAGTTATTAGCAGTTGGAAAGTCTGACGACGTATTCTGTCTACGTCTATACTGTTCTAATACCTGCGGGTGATTTGCAATAGCCCAAGGCACCCGCTTAGCCACAGCATGCAACATTTGTAATGCGCTGACATGCATCGGTGCAGAGACCATCAACGTATGGGGCTTTAAGCGAAAATTGATATTTTTAACATGCTTTTTACTGATATGTAGCTCGATGCCTGCCTGTGCAAGCTGCTGTCTGACAGTATCTAAATTGGTGTCTAAGCTAATGCTCTACTCCTTGGCTGACTATTACTACCGTTCTAGTAATAGTCGTTATTAATCGCCATACCTGTTCAGCTGTCGCTCTTGTTGAATATCACGTATCACAGTGCTTGTAAGTGGTTGTCAAACGACATCATATGCAGTTGACTGTCTTTGATAATCCGCTCATGAGGTTCGATGTCGTTTACGTCCAACTTTACTTCTGGTAAAGCATTTACTCTTAGCGCTGTTAACTGACCTTGACCATCACTAACGATAAAACCTGTCGGCTCGGCATGTTTATCAATTTTACTCATTGAAGCACTAGAATTGGCTAACACTGAAGCCCCTGCACAATCTGGCAGGCTTACATCATCAATCAGCTCGCGAGTATGTAAATCATAAATTGCCGCACGGCCACCAATCGGTGTGGTCACACACAGTAGGTTACGCTCACTATCCACCGCCACGCTAGCGATATATTGGTGAAAACGTTGCCATTGATTATTTGGCATAGTGAGTGATGTAAAGCTGGCATCACCACGTTTATGAGTCAATACCAATGGAACATTGATATGTTTTTCACCTTGGAACTGAATACCGATCATCACTGTGCCGTCATCGTGCATGGTTAAGTGGCGCACACTCATCTGATTGTGCTCGGGAGTCACTTGCTCAAGCAGTGTGCCATCGTGACGATTCAGATAAACCAGTGAGGGTCGCATGGTATCTAGGTTTAGCTCTTCGCGTGAGGCCTGCTCGGTTTTGATGCCTCCATTTGCAATGACGAGCGTTTCGCTATCAGGATGCATAATCAGTTCATGCGGTCCGATACCATATGAATCAAATTCTGCTACTCTTTGATAAGCATCACGGGCATCATAGATACCGATTTTGCCTGCCAGACTCACTGTGTCATTCTCAGTTACGTAGAGCAAGCTACCATCTAAGCTATAACAAGCATGACCATAAAAGTGACGGTTTACATCAGCTGTAATCGCATGCTGTACTTGCCCATTTGACGTATTAAGTACCCAGAATTTTTCGCTTGGACGGCGACCCATGACGACGACATCACGTCTTTGATCCACATTGCTATGCTGAGTTTGAGCTTCATATATATTGACAGGCAGAGGCTGAACAACGATGTCGTGGACACGCTCAGGCATAGTCGTCTGCCAAACGATTTGTCTGTCAGCATCAATACCTACCACACCAAAGTCGTGCTCATTCTGGCTTGATGTGGCATGATTTTTTGGTAGTGATGCGACGCCACTGACCCAGCTGACTGGGCGCGCCAGCATCGTTGTCGTATGCACAGTAGCAAAGTCAGGCGTGTTACTTTTATCATCACCTACAGCATGATAAGCCTGCTTCCAGGTTGCCGCTGCTTGCTCACAAGCATAACGTAAGCGCAAAAGCTTCGGCGTTAAATCATGTGCCGCTCGTAATACCTGCAACTGCGTACAAATACCATCTACATAATCTTGTAGACTGGCATCTGGATGCTGCTGCTTACGATAACGATGATGAATACCGACCAGCGCCGCCGTGCCAACTGCTGTCAGCACTGAAGTCGTCAAAAGCTCATGAGTTGACGAAGTTTTCCCAGACCGATTAGACCTGTTCATCTGGTCATGATTCTGAGCTGCTGACACTGCTGTACTCGCTTCGATAGTAGACATTGTCTAATCGCCATCAGTGCTGTTAAAGCCCACACGGATACCAAGTGCTGGGATTAACTGGCGCTTAATCAGACGAGTGACATCAGTCAAATGATCGTATAACGCTTGTTGGTCGTCCTTACTAGCCTCTGATAAATCTTTTGGCATTTGTGCTAATAATGCGGTTGTATCAGCCAATGCAGTTGATAGATTATCCGAAACTTTGTTTTCATCATTGCTACCAAGAATAGCCGTCAATACTGGGTCAGTCATGGCTTTGTTAATCGTATCTAACTTAGCATTGATAATAGCGCGGCTTTGACCAGCAGTAGCAGCAGGTAAATGACCCTTTGCTTTACCTGTCAGACCGAGTGGCTGATCAATGGCATTAGACTTCATAGTCTCAATCAATGACAGTAGAGAGTTAATCCATTGATTTAAGCCTCTATCGCTTTCTGCTGTTTTGTCTATCGCCAATAAATCAGTCGCGTTTTGCTGCCAGTTTTTCTCGATGGCTTTTAGACGCGTGCTCAACGCACTACTAGCGCTAATCACGTAAGCACACTGACCAGCGTCTAGACTGTCATTGGCAAACAATGCCTCTTCCAACCCTGGTACACCTTGTACGATAGCACTCTCGCCAGCAAGCTGCTCTGGCGTTAGTTTTGGATTGGCTGCGATTAAGTCAGCCACGCCACTATGTACGAGTCCGCGCTCGTCAGGATAATAGTTAATGTATAGATTGCTCATGCTAGCAGTCGCAGGACCGAAGTTGACCATCTCAGCACTCGACCATGCTTGTGCCAACACTAGCCACTGTGCACGTAATGCTTGTAGCTCATCGCCACTTACTGGAGCTTGGGTACAATGCTTCTGCGCCAATTCGTTCAACAGATCGCTTTGCTTGGCCGCATCAGCATACGCAGGAATCACGATATCGTCTGCCACATGCGTCAAATACGTTTTTGCAGTCTCAGGGCTGATATCTACTGCAACGATTTGCTCAGTACTTGCTTTGCTGTTCTCTACTGAGCTGTCAGTAGCTGCACTGTCTTGCACAACTTTTTGGCTGTCTACATCTGCAGTTTTGTTGTCATCGGCAGGTTTGACACAACTGATCAGCAGTCCAGCACTTAATGCAGATAGCGCCATTGCCAAAGCGTGGTTTATTTTCATAGGTTTCTCGGTAATGTTATAGATAGTAATTTATAGCGTTTTTATACTAATTTTATAATAGCAACTTTATTACAGCGACTTTAGGAACGCATTAAGCTCTGTGCGACCTTGTTTGTCTAACTTCAACACTTGTTGCTTTTGCTTTTCGGCTTCTCCGCCATGCCATAAAACAGCTTCCATCAACGTACGGGCACGGCCATCATGCAAAAACGTCGCTTGAGGATCAACTGTCTGCGCAAGCCCTACGCCCCAAAGTGCTGGCGTACGCCATTCATAAGAGTTGGCTAAAAATTCAACTTGGGCATCTTTTGGTGGTAGTTTGCCAGCAATCGTACGATCAGCGAGATCATCGCCCATATCGTGCAATAGCAAATCTGTGTAAGGATAAATCACTTGTCCATGCTGCTCAAGGTGATCATCGTCGGTTTTTGGCAACTGATATCTTGGCGTATGACAGCTTTGACAACCCATGTCATAAAAACGCTTTTTGCCAGCCAGCACAAGCTTATCATCTGCATTACGGCGATGCGGTACTGCTAGATTGCGAGTATAAAATTCTACAAACTTAGCGACCTCATCGTTTACTTCCACAGGTGATTTACCATTACCCTGCTCATCAGCACCTGTCGCTGCATTTAGGCAAGCGGTCTGCGTTGGCATACATGACTCGTTAGGACGGATGTTCGACGTCAGACCCATGTCTTCGTTAAAGGCACTTTGGTTCTGAGTAATAAGTTTGGTTTGACCTGCTTTCCACCCAAATCGTCCAAGCGCACGCTTGCCGGTTTGTGGATCCATGACCCAGTTAAATTTACCACTGATATCACCATTACTACTGTCGCTGGCTTGCTTTTTAATGTCATCGTCAGGTATTTGCTCTAGTAGCCCAAGCCCAATCATCGGTAGCGCCACACGCGGTGATACCATCATGTCATCGTCAAAAGCACCGTAACCAGGTTTGGTCAAATTAAACATTGGCGCACGTAGCGTCTCGACATATCCGTCAGCAAAGGTCACTGGTTTGTCCGTCCACTGCACTGCGATTCTCGCTTCAGCAGGCACGCCCTGAATACCGCGATCTTGTAGCTGGCCACCATACATAGGATGGGCCACCTTTTCAATCAGCGAATCCTGTAGCTGTTGGCGCTGCTCATCAGTCGTCGCTGGCATAGACAGACGAATCAATAAACTATCAGCATCGTCATCGGCAGTCATCGGCGCATGGCCTCGCCCATCTTTGACATGACAAGACTGACAAGCTGCCACATTGAATAATGCGCCCAACCCATCGCGACTATCAGTACTAGCAGGTGCAACGACCCATGGCTGCTTGAAAAATGCATTACCAATAAAGAACGATCCTTTTCGAGAAGCTGCTAGATTCGATGAAGGCTTCGAGTAGCTCTCAGCACTGCTAATGCTAATACCAGAGTCACCGCCCTGCTTGATCTCTTGAGGGTCAAAGCTCACCAGTTGCTGCATCGGCACGCCTGCCAGTGTTTCTATATTTTTGACGTGTTCGGACGACAGCGATTGGCTTTTTTCACTGCTGCTTTCATTACTTGAGGCCTGCTCTGAAGCATCACTAGAAGTGTTGTCAGAAACGCTATCAGATGGTTGACACGCACTGATAGCCATTGCACTCGCGATAATTAGCGCAATCTTAGAGGGTATATGTCGTAGGATTTGAGTAGCAAGAGGAGAATCAGAGGGGTTAACATAATTGGCGTTCATAGAAATTAATTGCCTTAGCGCTAGAGTAGAACCATTAAAATTTTGTCATACCATCTCATTATATGTCGTCACAATCATTGCCTGTCGACATATAATGAGGTGGTACACCGGCCAATTGTCTTATTTAATGCTCGTAAAAATGCGTTGCCAACGGTGGCTGACAACGCACGTATTATATCTAATCTAAGTATCTAATAAACAGCGGTTACTGACCTATAACGACTAATAAAACGTCGCAAAGCCAATGAAAGGCTTTTAAATAAGGGCCGCTAGCTTAAATTTTTCTTAAAACTGTGACCCTGCATCTGCATCTAGATTATCGATACCAACTGCTTTTGCAGCGTTTTCGATACTGGCCGTCAGCTCTTGTAAGCTAGTGATACCCGCTTCAACCCATCCACGACGGACGTTTTGTTCTTCAGCAGAGATACCTTCTTGGCTGGCTTGACCGACAGTTGCAATCATCTGGTCAATCTTGATGCCGTCTTTTTCGCCTTTTTCAACGATAACGTTAAACGCACCTTCTACTTTGTTGAACTCAGCAGCCAATTTATCAGCAGCTTCTGTGTGGCCGTTATCCGTCAGATAATCTTTGATACCGTAGCCGCCTACTGTCTTACCAGCGACTGTTGTATAGCTACCATTAAAGACGTTTTGGATACCGCGCGCATTATTGGCATAGCTTAAATGGGTCAAATCACTAAAGCATTCGTGCTCATCTTCAGTAGAACCAGTAACAAAAGCGACCTGCATACGCTCAGAAGCAAGCTCACCTAATGCTAAGCTGCCCATTTGATACATAATTTGGCGTAGACCATTGTCATATTTGCGCGCTATCAAATCACTACGTAAGGTATTTTCAGTATCAGGCTGCCACTGGGCTTCCATCGCGGTCAAATCATCAACCAATAGTTGAGTTGCAGCAGTTAAGAATTCACCACGGCGCTCACAGATACTGGCATCTTCATTGACGGTCTCACCACTAGTACACTGTCCGGCTTGAGTCGCATAGTCAGTGACTGGGCGATTACCTGCGCCTTCTTTTACGCCATTGTTGTCTTGACCCCACAGCATAAATTCAATCGCATGATAGCCAGTCGTTACGTTGGCTTCACTACCACCGATTTCATTCATTTCTGCAAGTAGCTCAGGCGTAATCGTACTGGTATCTTGCTTGATACTACCGACAGTAATGCTGTCGCTATTGATGATGTTCTCTTGGCTGTTATATTCGCCTTCATAGTCGTCACCGACATAATCAATCAGCGCTTCATCAAGTGGCCAAGCATTGATCTGCCCTTCCCAGCTATCGATGCTGTTGATAGCACGTTTGTCATTGGCAGTCACAAAGCCTTCATCAAAACGAAAAATCTCAGTTTGTGAATATGGCTGGCGCGCTGCTTTATAGGCAGCTTTTGCAGCATCAAGGTTTTCTTGTGTTGGAGTGGCCACGTATGTTTCTACCGCAGTTTGTAGCGCTTTAGCCGTGTCCAACGAATCTTTATAAGCGGCGTGTGCCATATTTGCATAACTGATAATTAATCTATCAATATGTGCTTTTTCGGCAGCAGTCATCTCTGAATTATCAGCTGTCTCTGTGCTTGCTACTTCTGTTTGTGTCTCTGTCGCAGCATTGATGTCTTCATCGGCTTGCTTTGTACAGCCCGACACCATTAACAATCCTGCAAGTGCAACAGCTAAAGTAGTTGGTAAAAGCTTACGGCTCGTTACTGTGGTAATCGTCATACATATCCTCAAGAAATATAGCAAAAAATTCGTTTTGGTTAAGTAGCCTCAATTATTTTGATAATCAAGCCATGTTACAGCAGGCTATCTTAGCCATGCACATTGACTCTCAGTGCGCACGATAAGACGTTTAATATTGCATTGATAACAAACACTGACAAATTATAGTGTTATTGATAATCATTATCAATATTTAATTTAATATTAACTATATCTATCAATGCTCAATGCTTTGTTCAAACTGAGAACACAAAAAAAGAGCCAGCATATCGCTGACTCTTTTTGAAATATATGTGCTCAAATATCTAGCACATACTTAATAGCTATATAGCTATTTATTAGTTATAGCTATTGATTAGTTTACGCTCTGTGGTGCGTTAACTGTTAGCTCAACACGGCGGTTTTGACCACGGCCATATTCAGTATTGTTGTCTGCGATTGGACGTGACTCGCCGTAAGCAACAACATTTACACGGTTTGAAGCAACACCGCGAGCTGTTAAGTAGTTAGCAACTGAGTAAGCACGATCACGTGACAGACCCATGTTATAAGATGCTGAACCTTTGCTATCAGTGTGACCAGCGATAGTAATTGTGTTTTGGTTGTACTGGTTCATCGTTGAAGCAAGCTTATCAAGCGTTGGCTTGAATGATGAGCTAAGGGTTGCATCATCAAATGAGAACGTGATGCTACCTGGCATAACCAAATCAATGTTACCAGTGGTTGGGTTTTGCTCAACAGTTACGCCTGTACCAGCCATTTGCTGCTCAAGCTGACGAGCTTGACGCTCCATGTAGTAACCAACGCCTGCACCTAGTGCTGCGCCGATAGCTGCATCACGACCAGTTTTGTCGCCGCCTGTTGCTTTTGAAATAGTTGCACCACCTGCTGCACCAACTAGACCACCTAGAGCAGCTTTATTTAGACGCTGTTGTCCAGTGTTTGGATCTGTTGTACAACCACTAAGTGCTAAACCTGATGCTACTGCTGCAATCATTAAAGTATTACGCATAATATTTCCTCTTAAGTTTAAAAAATCGTGCTTTTTATAAAGATTGTCCATTAATCTTTTTTAAGTACTTATCTACATTCCCCATTATTATGGCAACTACAACCTATCTCTGTGTAATATTTTGTCATACCTATGTATGAGAAGTGCAGGTTATATTTCAATGATTTTATAGGTCAAATCTTCGCGCCTTGCTACCACTAGTCACGTTTACAACCGTACACTACAACATGTTTCTGCTAAAATTATATCGCTGAATTTGTCGGCTTTAAATAGTCATGATTTAAAGCTTTACGTTCATAATATTCCTGACTTAACTAGGACAGATTCAGCGACATACGGCTTATTATTAATCAGATAGACTGAAAAGGATTGAGCATGCGATTGACATCTACCATTCGAAAAATGCATAAACGTTCGCCTAAACTGGGCAAAGCTGTGTCGCTTGCAACAGCCACTGGTGTCATCGCCGCCAATAGCTTCGGTGGTAGTATTCCTTTATGGCTAATGGGCGTCGGTAAAGTCATTACTGGCGCCTCTATTGCGGACAAAGCCGTCATCAAAATTGCTACTCACTGGATCAGTAGCAACAGTGCCTTAATCGACAATATGTTGCCTCGCAAAGATTGGCGTATCAACCTACCGGACGATATTCATACTGATGGTAAATACCTGCTAGTGAGCAACCACCAATCATGGGTCGATACCAGTATCGTGCAGTATATTGGCGAAAAACGCTTGCCACTCACACGATTTTTTACCAAGTTTGAGCTGATCTACATCCCTATCGTTGGTCAAGCTTTTTACTTTTTAGATTTTCCAATGATGCGCCGACACTCAAAAGAAGCCATCGCCAAAAACCCTGCGCTAAAAGGCAAAGACATTGAGGAAGCCAAACGTGCCTGCGCCCTACTAAAAGACAAACCGTTTACCTTATTAAACTATTTAGAAGGTACTCGTTTTACCAAAGCAAAACAAGCTCAGCAAAAATCGCCTTATACGCACTTATTGAAACCTCGTGCAGGTGGATTATCATTGGCTATTAGCGCACTAGGTGAAGATATCGATGGCATACTAGACATGACCATCGTATATCCTGATGGTGTGCCAAGCTACGGCGATCTTTGGAAAGGCAATATCAAACGTTTGGGCGTTGACTTGCGCTACATTGACATACCAGATGCCTTGTTCGAAAGTATCAAGCAAGGTGGCTACGAAAATGACGAGGATACAAAAGCTCAAATGTTCGACTGGGTTGAACAAGTATGGCGTCAAAAAGATGAACGCATTAGTACTATGTTGGCAGATTTTGAAACTAGTCCTAAAACGCAAGATGCCTAACAAAGACGCTCAGCAATAATAAACTGGCTGACCGTTAGACCTTATCAAATACCAAGCACAGTCTATGCAAGCGTACTAAGTAGTAAATATCGATGTAACAAACGTTGATGCAATAAGTATCGATGTAACAAACGTTGATGCAATAAGTATCGAGTACGAGATAAAAAGTTATTGAGGAACAAAGTTACGGGTACAGGTGTCACAATAGTCATATCTTACTTATGATGTTTACTGTTAAAACAGCCATGCATCGTAAGTAAATTTTAATCAAAGATGGGTTGTTTTTTAACCTTATTCATTGATAATGTGACTAATCATGAACTCATAGATTTTCGATGTCTACTTTAATAGTAAATGGTAGTAAATATCGATTTCTGACCCATTCTTTGTGCCATTTATTACTTATAAGGTATGACTGTGCCCACCTCTACTACTAGCTCGCCGTTAGCTACCGAATCTGTTTTGAGTCAGCCTCCTTATCCAATCAGTAATGAGCCGCCAAAACCGGACCATCCAAAGCCGAGTCGCTTTAAGCTCACTTACGATATCGTTATGATTATTGCCATCAGTATTGATCTGCTATTGATCAGTATCGACGCTATTTTGATGAGCAATTTTAGTAGTAATGCTGCAGAATGGCTAACCATTAGTGAAGGGCTCAATTGGTATCAGAGCACTCTACATGATCCTCTACGCACTGCTGGAGGTTTTTTTACTATCTTTTTGGTCATTGAGTTGCTATTGCGCTGGGTGATTGCCATTAAACAAAAAGTCTATTATCGCTGGTTCTTTTTCCCATTCGTTCATTGGTACGAAGTATTAGGCTGTTTTCCGCAGCTACGTGCTTTGCGACTACTGCGAGCGGTCGTTATTGGACGACGTCTATATCAGCTTGGCTATCAAGTACTGCCGCAGACGTGGATCAACCGAATCAAGTTCTACATTGACCTACTGTTAGAAGAGCTCTCCGATCGCGTTATTTTGACAGCGATACAGAACTTTCGACAAGAGCTAACCAGTTCAGACACGCATAAATCATTCATCGAGTCGACGATTGCAAAAAATCGAAATGAGATTGAAGCGGCCGTATTGTCTGTGCTGCGTACAGAGCTTGCACCGAAGCTGCAAGAACTGACTGCCTCATCAGGTGGGGGCAGTATATTGGCGAGCGAAATGGGCAATGCTATTGAAGAAGGATTGGCCAACACACCTGAATTGCGACGCTATCTACGCATGATACCTATCGCTGGCAGCCTGATTGAGTCACAGCTGCATCACGTCGGGCACAATATCGGTGAGAATGTCGTAAATGCGTTAAACAAGCGACTTTTAGACCCTAAGCGCTTGGATATATTAATGATGGAAATTGCTAGCGGTATTGCGCAAATAGATACCAATAATACAGCGCTAGATACCTTAATTTCTAGTATCATTGATGACAGTTTGACTGCGTTTGAAGCGCAAGTAAAAGTGCAGCAATGGAAACACCAAGATATGCTAAATCTATAGTTTAGCTATCTAATAGCATGATGTAATAAGAGACATAATACCGTGACAGAATTATTTTTAAGGGTTTGTATATGACAGTTTCAGCTAACGATAACCAGACTGCACCAGCGCTAGCTTTCTATGGCAAGATGCTGACGTTTTCACGCGTACAGTTTAGTACAAGCGATCTAGCAGCTATAGAAGCTCAGCTAACTGAAACGCTCAGTAATAAATCGAGCAATATCCCTATCCTTATTGATAGTGACGTTGAGCAGGATTTATTAGCATTGGTAGAGCTGTTATGGGCATGGGGATTACAGCCTATTGGTGTGGTGACAGGTATGCTGGATGCGCAAGCACGTGAGCAACGCTTAGCGATATTTCCAGCAGATGGTAAGCGTATTGAACGTATATTACCAAGTAAAAAAGCCCCCATCCCTACTCAAAAGGCAGTAGAGAACAACAACGCCGAAGTAGTTAATGCTAATAACGTCGATGATACTTCTACCACGAGCGAACCTGCTACTGAAACGACACTATCTAATATGCCCACCGAAACATTGGTAAGTACCCAGCATATTACTAGCTTAATCTATGATCAAATGCTGCGTTCAGGACAAAGCCTCAATCACGTTGGTGGCGACTTGATTTTGACCAGTAGTATCAATAGTGGTGCTGAAGCGATTACTGACAATAGCTTACATGTATATGGCCGTGCACAAGGGCGTTTGGTGGCAGGCGCAACAGGGGATAAAGATGCCCGTATATTCTGCCAAGTCTTTAATCCGTCACTGGTATCAGTAGCAGGGACTTATTGCTTACGAGACAACTTACCTGAGCATGTCATCGACAAGTCGGTGCAAGTAAAATTCGTAGAAGGTGAAGGCTTAGTATTTACCGTGATGGATGAAGCTTAAGACGCCATTAAAAATAATACACCGTGAAGTGACTTTATAGAAAACTAAGGTAGTTAAGCTGCTCTATTCGACAAGCCAAAGAGCATGACTATGACCCTACCAATACCACGCAGAGAGGCTAATTGAGCGATACATAGGTTGTTTTTCTGCTTTAGTATCGAGCTGCTATAAATTTTTGTTTATTTATGCTAGGCTAGCTTCGAAGATAGTGTATATATGTTAGGTGAATAACATGTAATTTTGCTATTTATATAAAAGATATCCCATTGATTCATAGGAGTGTGCCATTGTGGCGAAGATAGTTGTAATCACTTCAGGTAAAGGCGGTGTGGGTAAAACCACGACAAGTGCTTCTTTTGCCGCTGGTTTGGCGTTACGTGGCTATAAAACGGTTGTTATCGACTTTGATGTAGGTCTACGTAATCTAGACTTAATCATGGGTTGCGAAAACAGAATTGTTTATGACTTCGTTGATGTCATCACTGGAAACGCGCGCTTGTCGCAAGCACTTGTCAAAGACAAACAGCTTGAAAACCTGTATATCCTGCCCGCCAGTCAAACGCGTGATAAAGACGCATTGACAGACGAAGGGGTATCAGAAGTAATGGCTGAACTCTCAAAGCAGTTTGACTATATCATCTGTGACTCACCTGCCGGTATCGAGCGCGGTGCACAGCTAGCGATGTATCATGCGGATGAAGCTATTATTGTCACTAACCCTGAGATCTCTTCAGTACGTGACTCAGATAGAATCATCGGTATTCTGCAAAGTCAGACGAAAAAAGTAGAAGAGAACCAAGGGACCGTCCGTGAGCATTTGATTATCACTCGTTATAATCCTGAACGTGCGGCTGCCAATGAGATGATGGATATTGATACTATCTCAAATGATATCCTAAAAGTTCCACTACTTGGGGTTGTTCCTGAAAGCCATTCAGTGCTTGAAGCGTCCAACCATGGCGAACCAGTTATTCATTATACCGACTCTGTTGCTGGTCAATGTTATGAAGACATTGTCGCCCGTTTCTTGGGTGAAGAGCGTCCACTACGTCATATTGACGTGAAGAAAAAGAGTCTATTACAGCGCTGGTTTGGAGGATAATGATGACTAAGAAAAAAGGATTTTGGAGTAGCCTATTTGGTACTGACGACAACAGTAACGCAGGTAGCGCAAATTTAGCAACTGAGCGTTTAAAAGTTATCGTTGCTAGCGAAAACAGATTGAACAATCGCTTAACGGTTGATCGTATCGAGAAAATGAAACGTGAAATCTTAGAAGTCGTGAACAAATACGTTAACGGTGTGCAGATTGATGATGTCAATATCAACCATCGTTCTGAAGACAGCTTAGATGTGTTAGAGATGAATATCAATTTGCCTGAGCATAAGAAATAACGTTCTAGCAATACGTATTTTTACAATGAATAAAAAAAGCCCCAAGTTTGATACTTGGGGCTTTTTAATGTTTATCGATTATTTCATACGGGCAATAAGATTGTCTTTTTTGACAAACTGATGGTATAACGCGGCTGCTATATGCAAGACCGTAAAACCAATAATCATTGGCCAGATAATCTCAGTATGCAAGTTATTGTAAAAACGAGCCAAGCTTCTATCTGGGGTTACGAATACAGGGATCTGAAAGATACCGAAAATATCAACCGGTCGACCGCCATATACTGCCATCAGTAAGCCAACCATTGGCATAGCAATCAGTATGGCATAGAGAGCAAAATGTGACAGCTGAGATATGAGCATTTGCCATTTTGGCATGGCTAACGGTGGTGGCGCCTTAGTAAAAACGCGGTTGATAACTCGGGCAATCATCCAAAATAACAGGCTCACGCCGAACGCTTTATGATATCCAATAAACATATTGCTATCTAAATTCTCATATAGCAGTATCATTACCCATGTGGTTAACAGTAAGGCTGCACTAATCCAATGAAAAATACGGCTACTAACCGACCACTTTGATACATTCGAGTTGGCATTATTCATGAGGGACTCTACTACCTTTATCAGGAATTATCTCTAATCAATTTTATAAGCCAGTTAATAAGTCTTCAACAGATGAAGTCATTAACATTACTGGCTTACTATTTATAGAATGGAGAATACCTTAAATACAGGTGAGAATCTAGCCATCCGAATCAATCAGGTGGTGGGCTATTTTATCCAAATCTGGCACTAAGTAGATTTCGTCATCAATCATCACTGTTTGGTATAGGTAGGATGAGACGTCATTTTTATCAAAATACTCTTCCCTACCTTCGATATTAGCACCACTAAATTGTTCCGGTGTTTCTACATCTTTCACTTCAGAAATTCGTGCTTGCAGCTGACGCAAATCACCTGCCGTCTGTAAGGCAAAACGGTGATCAGTCGTATTACCTTCCAAAACAACCATTTTGTCTGGAGTTTGATCTTGCAGTAGCAAATGAAATACAGCCAAATCTTGCTGTTGCCAGTCGTATCTAGAAACCTGCTGCTGAGACTCATCCACACTCAAAATTAGGCTGCTTGGAATGATCCAGTCCGGCTGGTTAACTGCTGGAACAATAGTGACGTCAAGCATACCGTTGTTGGTAGTCAACAGACTCACAGCCTCAAACGAATGTTTTAAAATTTGTGTCATACGTCACTCGCAATAAGTTAATGTGAATGGCTATCTGCCCTTTCACCAATGTAATCGGTTAGTTTTTTTGCTAAATCGGTAGGGCTACCAACAAAATTGCAATACCCTGAGTCAATGATAGCCTGAGGCTGACTTGGACATGCACTCAAGCTCGGATCTTGTGCCCATAATTGACTGTTATTGTCTTGGATTAAGTCTAGATACTGAGAGCCATCATTACCCATACCTGAAAATATAATATTAATAAGCTCGCTACCATGAACATCACTGGTATTTTTGAGCAGCTGCCCGATTGCAGGCTTATATTCACCATGCCAATCTTGATCCAATAGTATCACGCGACCTGTTGAATCACAGACAACCTGCTTATCAATAGGTACTATCAGACACTCTCCTGCTCGTAGCCGCTGTGAAGAAGCGATAATCTTACAGCGCCAGTCATTATGACGATTAAGTATGCGGGGCAACGTACCAATCATAGCCTGATTAAAATGATGTGCCAATAAAATACAAATTGGCAGTGTGGCTGGTACGTTATCTAAAAACTCTTTGACCGCACTAGGACCACCCATAGAAGCACCTAAAAATACGACATAATGCCAGTCAGTAGCGGCGCTCTTATAATTTGGAGCATCTACTAGTGTTGGTAAATCAAGCAACTGGGCAAATTTACGCTTTAACTTACGTTGCCATTTTGCATATTCTTGCGATTCGTTTAGATACGGTGCTTGACTGAAGCCTACTAGTACTGCTGCTGGTTTGGATGCCACCGTCGCTATTGCCACACTGTCATCATAATCACTGTCTATCAGCCAAATATCGATAGCTGAGTTAGAAAGCTCACCTGTTTCATGCCACTGTGTTCGTGACACACAGCCGACTAGCATAAAGCCGAAACCACGTACCGTATCTGAAAAAGCCATGCGCTGGCGGTGGTCTTCTGCCACCACCATCACTTTAATATCGTTTTTATTTTTTTTTCGCAGCGCTAAAACACGTGCATTATCCTTCATTAGTCAGGCTAACCCCTTCACCTAGTAATTTTTGCATTTTATCAAGCAGCTCTTTTTCTTGGAATGGTTTACCCATATAGTCATTCACACCAATCTCTAAGGCACGCTCACGATGCTTTTCGCCAGTACGTGACGTTATCATAATAATCGGAATTTGCTTTAGACGATTATTATGTCTGACTTGAGTGGCGACCTCGAAGCCGTCCATACGAGGCATTTCGATATCAAGCAATATCATATCTGGTGTCATATCTTGCAATATCTCAATTGCGTCAATACCATCTTTAGCGACTGCCACATTGAACCCCTGGCGCTCTAAGAAACGTGAGGTTACTTTACGCACTGTCACTGAATCATCGACGACTAGAATGGTAGATTTAGACTCTATACGTCCTCTTTTAGCATCAGCAGCTTTCGTAATATTCTTGACCAATTGCGCATTACGCATAAGAGCAATCAGATCTAAGATGAGCATG
Organism: Psychrobacter sp. JCM 18900; assembly: GCF_904846625.1. GTDB lineage: Bacteria > Pseudomonadota > Gammaproteobacteria > Pseudomonadales > Moraxellaceae > Psychrobacter. The sequence continues at coordinate 124,851 of NZ_CAJHBL010000004.1, read as the reverse complement.
ACCGAGCCATCACCCATGATAGTAGCAGCTGAAACTCCTGGAATATTTGATAATTGTTGGCCTAAAGGTTTGACAACAACTTCTATGCGCGAACCTGCAATCTGATCCACTTGCAAAGCAATATTCTGTCCGGTACGGTTTTTAATAATGATAAGCGGTAAGCTGGTATTGGTATTTACGACCAACTCATTTAACTTATTACCTGATAAAATCTCATTTAGGTAGCGTACTCGATACTCAGTGTCTTCAAAATTCAATGTGGCATCATTTGATTGATAATAGTCATAGAGCTTCTCTGGGTTCACTCGAACCACACGCTCAATCTGTACCAATGGAATTGCATAGTAGCGATCTGCAGCACGAACAACCAATGCGTCAGACACGGCTACCGTCAATGGTAGGCGCATCGTAAAACTTGAGCCTTTACCCAACTCTGAAACGACGGATACTGAGCCACCTAGTTGGCGAATCTCACTAATAACAACGTCCATACCAACGCCGCGTCCAGAAATCTGAGTCACTTGCTGACTCGTACTCAATCCGGCGTTGAAAATATATTGCATAATATCAAGGTCTGACAGATTATTATCGTCTGCATCAATTAGACCCTGAGAGATGGCTTTGCTACGTACTGCTTCAACATCAATGCCTCGCCCATCATCTGTTAATTGAATGACGATTTCACTACCTTCACGACGGACCTCAAGGGTAATACGGCCACTACGCTCTTTGCCTGACTTCAGACGGGTTGACGTGGTTTCAATACCATGGTCGACAGCATTACGTAACATATGCTCAAGCGGTGACGTAATGCGCTCTAGAATGGTTCTATCCATCTCGTCATCAGCATTAACAATGGTCAGTTCAACAGACTTATTAAGCTCGTTAGCTGTTTGACGTACGATACGTTCAAGACGTGGTGTCAAGCGCGTAAATGGCACCATACGTGAATTCATCAAACCGTCTTGCAATTCAGTCTGGGTACGAGATAATTGTAGCAGCAGGCTTTCACTATCGCGTGTTTTTTCTAATAGTGTATGGTTAATATCAACCAAATCCGAGGCCGACTCTGTTAAAGATTTAGACAGCTGATTCAATGATGAGTATTGATCCATCTCTAGAGGGTCAAAGTCTTCATTATCGATGAGTTCCTCATCTATCTGAGACAAAATTTGTGCTTCTAGCTCGATCTCCATACGACGTAGCTGATCTGCCAAGCGTTGTACTGTCGTACCCATCTCTTCAATACTGTTTGTTAGACTACTGATACCCATATCGATACGAGCACGGTTAATCGCTGACTCGCCAGACAAGTTAATCATGTGCTCAATCAAACCACCTGAGATACGAATCATCTCATTGCTACTAGCGCTCTGATCTTCTTCATGAGTATCTCTAAGCATAGACGGCATTTCACTGATATCTTTTGCAAGATACTGCGAATCTTGGTTTTCTTTGGCAATTAGGATTGCTTCACGCTGGGCTTGTAGAGACTCTTTAGGTATCGTTTTTATGCTATCAGGGTTTCTACCAAACTGCTCCAATGCTTCAATCAACAACGTAGGCGTTGGTGGATTAACATGTTGTTGAAGAATAAATACTGCATCAGCTAGCCAGTCATGACTTGCAACCAGTAACTCTAATACTTTTTTGGTGGCTGGACGTCGATTACTAACAAAATCCGTATAAACTGATTCCATTTCGTGAGCTAAGTCAGCGATACCAGAGGCAGTGACCATTCGTGCGCCACCCTTTATGGTATGCAAGTCACGTTGGAGCGCTTGTAACGCTGTGGCATTACTCGTGTCTTTTAAGAACAAGTGCAGATACTTATTACGATTGGTAAGCTCTTCTGCTTCTTCTAAAAATACCGCTAATATATCAGGATCAGGGAGTCCGTTAGCCCACGATTGATTAATCATGCTATCCAGACTTAGGGTACTCAATGCCTCGTTATCACTGTCAACAACATTGGCAGCAATGCTACGCTCTGTAGGTTCAAAATGATTTTTTGGTACTGGTATGACTAGATCGACTACCTCTGGTAACGTTTTTGCTTTTTCAAGCTGGCGCAACTGTTCAATCAGCTCTGGAGTAAAGAAAGATTTCTTATGACTCACAATATGCATCACTTGTAGTGACATCGTGTCTTGCACCATTTGCATGATTTCAAGCCACTGCGCGGTTGGCGCTCTTCGGTTCTCTACAAACGACTCGTAGACGCTTTCTGCTTCGTGAGTCAAATCACCAATACTACGGATACCAGCCATCCGTGCACCACCTTTGATCGTGTGCAAATGACGCTGTAGAACTTTCAGCGCATTGACATTGGTGATATCGGCACGCCATTTATTGAAACTTTCATCTAGTGCAGTATCAAGCTCTTGTGCTTCTTCTAAAAATATCTCTAATAGCTCGATATCAGTGTCAATCGTTTCAAACTGTAACTCAGTTGCTGGAACAACTTTAACGGTGAAGCCAACGTCCTCGTTCTCACCCCTTTCTTGATAAATACTCTGTAGATCATCAATGACTTGTTTATCTATTTTTAAGGAGGTACTTCCAGCTAAGGCATCAAACAAGCCAATCAGCTGAGCATGACCTGCATGCAATATCGCTTGAATGTCTTGATTTTGAGCTTTATCGATATGATTACTTAAATAACGATACGCATTACCTAGCTCATCTAAAATCGTGAAAAATTTTGGAAATGCTTGCGCTTTTTCCATAAGAGAAGCTATTTGAGAGGTTTGCTGCTCTATATAGCCTTGAACATGCTCTATCTCAGTATGATTCAACGCATCATCTAATTCCCACTCAGCATCGAGCAACGTATCAATATTACTGTCTAATAACTCTTCTATCGTCGGTTTCTTATTGGTCATGACAGTAGTGTCATTAGCCACGTATTGCTCGCCAAGCATGGCTTGCAATGACGCTATATCATGCTGACTCTGCGACCCATCGTCCTCTGCTGATACATCGTGCTGCTCTATATTTTGCTTATAGTTATTTAGATAACCCTCTATTAATGTGGCTGACTGGGCCAATGCTTCTAAGTGCTGAGCATTCATGCCTATATCTTGTTGTTGTAATGACTCCAAGCTATGCTCGATGGTTGCACTGACTTCACTGATAGCGGCCAAAGCACTAGAACCAGAAGCGCCGCGCAAAGTATGAAATGCGCGTACGATTTCATCTGTGATTTCTATATGACGCTGTTCTCTATTGTCTTTGACAAACTGTTCGATACAGTCAAGCAGCTCTTCTGCTTCATCAATAAATATCTTACAAAATGCTTTTTCTTCCTCAGTTTGAGGGGTAAGGACAACCGCTGCCTCTGCCATTTTTTCATTGACCGAATGAAAGGTCTGTAAGGTAGAGTCTATAGCTTCATTACTGTTGTCATCATAAGCATTGCCAGTCTCAGCCGTATCAGACCATGGCGTTGTTTCTTCCATCTCATCTATAGAACTACTTACTGACTGTGCAAACAAAGCAGCATAGCTAAATCCATTACCCTGCTGCTTGCTATACGCATCAGCACACGCAATCCACACTGGAACTACAGCTGGATAGTCTTGAGTACCCTGTTCAAACGCTACAAGCATATTGGGGTAAGCCGCCAATACATCTGTAATTAACTGACGCATATCAGCTGAGATAGCGACACTATTATCCAAAATACGGTTGAGCATGTTTTCTATAGACCATGCCAGTTCCGCTGTATAGTTAGCACCTACCATGCGGCCCGAACCTTTCAAGGTATGGAAACCACGGCGAATATCTTTTAATCCCTCTAGATCGCTCGGTGTTTTCTGCCAGCTTTCATACAATGGCACAATTTCTGCCAATACTTCATTGGCCTCTTCTATAAATATCTCTTTGATATCAGGATCTGCATCGTCGGCATCAGCTGGTAGTTGATTAGTCTCTCTAATAAAAGGTGCAAGACTCTCTGGAATATTCAACGTAGATAGATATTCGTTGATATTCGCTTCCTTATTATTCGATTCAGTAGCCAACTCGGTACTATCGTTATTAGAAACGTTATTAGAATCGTTATCAGCATTATCGATTTCTAGTAGCGATTTTTCTAATTCTGCATCATCTGACATAAACTCTTTGGGAGCAAGTTCAGCTAGCGTCAGTCCAGTGTTGACCGGCTGCTGACTCATAAGATTACTACTTTGTAAGATAACAATCGCAGGATCAAATCTTGGTAAGCGCTGCGCTGAAAAATCTGCTACCAATGCTGGTAGAATTTTTGTGGTATCAACCACTAGATTTACAACATCATCTGTTACTGGTAATGTTTTATCTAATAAACGATTGAGTAGGTTTTCGATTGACCATACTATTTCACTGATACTAAAGGCACCCACCATACGACCTGAGCCTTTTAGAGTGTGAAAACCTCTACGCACTTCGGTTAATGGTGTTAGATCTTGTGAGTCTTGCGCCCAGATAGGAAGGAAATCTTCAAGATCAGTGATAATTTCGGTCACTTCTTCAATAAAGATATCGTGGACATCTTCATCTGTTTCAAAGTTATCAGGCTTCACGTGTTCACGAGCCTGCTTTAGTGCATCACTTTCAGTACTATTGGACAGACTCACATTATCTTGTTCAACTACATTTGCATCGTCTATATTGATAACAGGGCTGATCTCGCCACTATCATCGTAACGTACAACATTCGTCGCAGCTGACCCTTGAGTGAGTACAGTCTCGTTAAGCATTGCTGGTGATTCGATATCAGTATCAAGAAGCTGTGTTGCTCTGGCCGTATGTTCATTTGCTAAAGTGAGCAACTGCTGGTCGAAAACCTGCTGCGCAAGATAATCAAGTAATAGCTCAATAGACGTTAAGCTCTCAGCCAACGCCTGCACCAAACTCCAGCTCGGGGTAGTAATATTACGAGTAGTTAACTGTGCAAATAGACTACCGATATCATCCATAGTATGACGAATTTCTGGCAATTCCATATCGTCAAAAGCTTGACCAATACTAGTAAAATCAGCAGACGCTGGTAATAACCCAATATCTTGATGTTGTATATAATCGTTGAAATTTTGCTTTATCTCTTCCACTGCAATTCGAAGCTCACGTAGGCCATCATCGGTAGGAATAGAGTCATGTTTACCTATTAATTCTGTCTCATTGCTGCTTATCACTTCAGGCAAAGTAGCGAAAGAGGTCGCATCACCAATCTTAAGTGAAATAGTTTGTTCAGTACTATAAATAGCGTTGTATAACTCTTGCAGCTTGCGTTCAATTTGCCATTGCTCTTGCGCAAAACTTGTTTCTGATACGAGAGACTGTTTCAAATCTGCAAGGATTGATTCCACCTGAGACACATAGTAAGTCCAGCCTCGGTTTTTGAGCTGTTCTCCGATATGTTGTAAAGGAGCTACTAAGCTATCTGGCTCATCTAGCTTGAAAATAAGCGCATCAAGTTGAGTTAATAATTGTGGTAAAAAACGAGACGCTGTCGTGGTACTTTGAGATACTTTATCCAAAATAGACTGAGTACGTTTGCTACTGTGCGCTAGATAACTCAATTCGACATAGATTGCGGTGGTCAATCTTACAACTATAGTTGAAGGTACTTCATTTGACTGGGCACAAGACTCTATAACTTGATCAAGCTGACCTAATAATGGAGCATAACGCTCAGGAAGTGGTTTCTCGTTTTGGGCCAGATCGCTTAGCAGTAATTCAGTTAAACACCATAGTCTTTGTAAACCACTATCTTGTGTTGTCTGCCTGAGATACTGGCTAGCTTTTCCTAAGGTACTGAGTGCTGACGACTGATTTGTATTAGTGATCAGTAATGCTTGTACTTGCTGACGCCATACGAGTAGCAACTGCTGACACTGTTCACTTGTCAAGCTAGCAGTAGCTTGTTCTGTAGGTAGGGCGGCTTCAATATTATTGATAATATTTTCGTTATTCGCATGATCGCTTGCGTATTCATGCTGAACGTCACTAACATTTACAAGAATGTCAGTTTCTATATCTCGTTGAGACAAAGCTTGGGTCAGCTCATCAATTGCTCTACTTATTAGACCTCTATGATAGATTCCTGTACGCGCATACTGATTAATCTCTCGTTGTAATAATCGATGAGAGAACTGACCTATACGGCGCTCTTTAATAGAAAAATCGTCACAACTTTGTAATCCTGCGAGTTGACTCAACTTGCTAGCAACACCTGCTAGTAAAGGTAGTTTAAGTATGATGAGCGCACCACTAACCTGATGATAACTTGATATTAGTTGCTCATGGTCGATGCTAGATTCACCTAATTGCCAACCGTCAGATATCTGTGTTAACTGCTGATTGAATAATGGTAGCAACCACTGAAACGTCACTATGTCATTGGGCTGGTTTTTCATAGGTTTATCCTAACTCGTCTATGCACTAATTTAGGCACTAATTTTTTGCCACACATTAACCTGTGGGTGCGCAATGCGGCGCATATTTGAAGGACGCCAGAACAACGCCTCACCTGGAGCCAATATAATATATCCCTCTAACGCGCACTGCTCTGATAACCGTGCCAAAATATCACGCTGATCAAATTTACGAAAATATAGCAGCATGTTTTGGCAAATAATCACATTCTGAAGATGCGTAGTGGGTGGTTTTTGTTCAATAATATTGTGTACAGAAAAATTGACATGTGGCTGCAATACAGGCGCTACCTGCCAATTCTCCTGCATACTATTAGCCGCTTCTGGTGTGTCAGGCTTCGATCTGTTTAATGTAATCTTAGATGGCAGCGGCTGAACGAACGGCTGACACGATTGCGGGATTAAAGTTTGTTGCCTGTTATCGTATTGTCCCAACCGTGCGCTTTTAATAGCCTCTTCGCTGATGTCCGTCCCTAATATTTTATAGTCTTGACATCGCTGTGCGGCCAAGCTCATGGCCAGTGACCAAGCTTCTTGTCCACTTGCGCAGCCAACACTCCAAATACGAAACAAACTATCAATGTTGTCCGCTTTATGATGCTGCAATGCATACTCTGTGACAAAGTCGATAGAGGGTCTATGTCGAAAGAAGCGACTCTCATGAATGAGTACTTTGTCTAACAACTGCTGACGCAACTCATCACTTTTCGATAGTTGATACCATAATTGTTGAACGCTCAATCCGTTCGACATCGCCGTACAGTCGACTGCATTGGCCAGCCACTGTAGTTGTATGTCTGGCAGCACAAATCCAGTCTCTTGCTCTATGTACTTCTGCCATCGCTGCACATCCAAACTGTCGACTTTCATCAAAGTATTACCCAATGTCAGATCAACTGTATTAAACAGATGGTTTGGCTTACCAACATTACCTAAGCTAGACAAATCACCTACTATAATTACGGCTTATTTTTATCATTCTTGGTACAGCAACTTTGTTCAATATGCAGAAAAATCAAATACTATCAATCTTGCTCTAAAAGAATAACTAATCACTAAACGCTTTCTTTCAATGCGCCTTCCGTATCCAACACTTCATAATCTACTAGCTCGTCGTCGTTCGATACCTTAAAGCCTGTTACCGATTCCTGTAGTGCTGCCGCCATTTCACTTAGCTCACCAATAGAACGGGCTGTTGCCATCGTTCCAGAAGAAGTTTGTGAGGTAATATCTTGAATGATGTTCATGGTGTGAGAAATATGACCCGCAGACTCAGCCTGTTGTAATGCAGCGTTTGAGATGTTTTGAATCAAGTCAGCCAAAGTATTAGAAACGCTCTGTACTTCTTCTAGTGCTTCACCCGCATCTTTCGCTAAGCGTGCACCGCGTACAACTTCAGAAGTTGTTGACTCCATTGACATAACCGCTTCGTTGGTATCAGCCTGAATGGTTTTTACCAACGTTTCAATCTGTTTAGTAGCGTTTGCTGAACGCTCAGCCAGACGCTGTACCTCATCAGCAACAACCGCGAAGCCTCGGCCCGCTTCCCCTGCCATCGATGCCTGAATAGCGGCGTTCAATGCCAAAACGTTGGTCTGGTCAGCAATATCGTTAATTAGTCCAACGATGTCACCAATCTCTTGCGAAGACTCACCAAGACGCTTAATACGTTTTGACGTTTCTTGAATCTGATCACGAATAACGTTCATACCCTCAATAGAGCGCTGTACAACTTCTGCTCCATTGTGAGAAATAGCAACTGAACGCTGGGCAACCGTTGCAGATTCTGCAGCGTTGTTTGAAACCTGATCAATTGAGACAGTCATCTCATTAATAGCGGCTGATACACCAGCAATTTCTTGTGCTTGGTGTTCAGAAGCTTCGGCCAGTTCAACAGCATTCATCTGCGTTTGATCTGAAGACTGTGAAACTCGGTCAGCAGTGCTGTTAATAACCAGTACCAGCTGTCGCAATTGGTCAATTGCAAAGTTGACTGAATCAGCAATTGCCCCTGTAAAATCTTCTGATACAGTCGCGTTGACTGTCAAATCACCTTCTGCCAAATCACCCAATTCATCAAGCAGACGTAAAATAGCGATCTGGTTACGTTCGTTTTCTTCTTGGATTTGACGCGCTCGCTCAGACTCAGCTTCTGCTTCTTGGCGACGACGCAAGGTTTCTTTTTCAATAAGCGATCGCTCTGATCCACCACGGTTTTTCAGTAGCTGGTACAAAGCAAACAGAATCCCTAATGCGCCGATTGCAAATATAGCTGCTGGCAAGATAACAGATTGATTGAAACTATCGAAATACTGACTTACCGATGATAGCGAGTTAACTAGCCAAATCAGACAAGCCAAACTTAATAGAACAAAAAATCCTAACAATAGCTTCCAGGTACTATCAGCGTCTTTGCCATCTGCTGATGTTTTGGCCATACCAGCTACAGGTTTTTTTATCACATCACTCATCTTGCGTCTTCCTTTCAAACAGTCATCAAAGTCTAATTGTGGCTGACTTTGACAATCGTATTGTTATCTAAACAATGATTAGCAAAGCCTGTATAAATGCTGACATCGAACCCTATTACGTCAGTCGCTATCCTTCTATCCTTCTATCCTTCTATCCTTCTATCGTTATTTGTTGATAGATAGGTACTTTATAATTGATAGCTATATCGCAGCATCTGAATACTGAGGATCCTGTGCGAGCAAACTTGGCATAAATACATACCAGTCTTGGTCATTTTTGAAAAACTTGCCATGGTTATAAGGCGCAAATGGCGACTCTGGATCTATGGCTTCTGGACGATACTGTTCTTGTGTGAACTGTTCGATACCAAGTACTTGATCTACCAGCAGTCCTGAAAAGTTATTGTCATAATCAATGACGATAACTTTTCGTTGGCTCATTTGTGTCAAGCGACTAGGTACTTGCAAAAAATGCGACAAATCCGTTAAAGGTAATAGTCGCCCACGAATGTTGGCAATACCTAGCATCCATGGCTTTACTAGAGGTAGGCTAGTATATTCTGGCATAGATAATACCTCTGATACCTGACCCATAGGGGCAACTAGGCGCTGCCCACCAATTTCAAATACCACACCTTGCCAATCAAACTCTTGGCCACCGCGGCGACCGCTTTTGCGCGCGCGTGCCAAATCTGCTAAACGCAGAAGCTCGATAAATCCTCTAGAAGCCACAAGTTACTCCATCACTTTGCGAATCATATTGACCAATCCACTTTCATCAACTGGCTTGTTCATATATTCTTTGGCGCCTTGACGCTTGCCCCAAACTCTATCTGTCTCTTGGTTTTTAGTACTAATCATAATGACAGGGATATGAGCAGTGGTTTTACCGCGGGTGATCTTACGCGTGGCTTGAAAACCATTCATTTCAGGCATGACCACATCCATCAAAATCACATCTGGTAAATGTTCAGCTGCCATCTGGCAACCCTGCTCACCATTGGTCGCTTCCAACACTTGGAAGTTGTTTTTGGCAAGCATATCGCGAAATTTCGCCATTTCTGATGGCGAGTCGTCAATGACTAAAACGGTAGTCATAGGAGGTTCCTTTATGTTCTAAAATATCTGTGAAGATATATTGATATATGGTTCAGATAAAACGATTAAAAATAGCACTTGTAAATCGACTGGTAGCCATTCTTTAATCATGATTACTCAGTATTAAATAATCTGGAGCGATAATATCAATCACTCCCTGTAAGTCTATATTTATTCGATTAACGGTACTGATTAATAGCATCAAAAAGCTCATCTTTACTAAATGGCTTAGTCAGATACTCATCAGAGCCCACAATACGACCACGTGCCTTATCAAATAGACCATCTTTAGATGACAACATGATTACAGGTTTATCAGCATAATCGGGGTTGTTTTTTATCAGCGCACAAGTCTGATATCCATCTAGACGTGGCATCATAATGTCAACAAAAATAATATCTGGATTGTTATCTACAATCTTTGCTAACGCATCAAAACCATCGATAGCGGTCACTACTTCACAGCCCGCTTTTTGTAATAAAGTTTCTGCAGTACGGCGAATGGTTTTTGAATCATCAATTACCATTACTTTTAAACCTTCAAAATTATTTTCCATTCTCATTGTCCTGTAAACGACTATTTGTTCGTAACGCTATCTAACAATACAAAATTTGCTTGGCTATTTTAAACTTTTATATCATCTATTGTCAGATCGATATAAGTACCTACATTTGCATTGTCTGCGTTGAAATTTGTGATAACAGCGAATCTTCTACAATTGATGCCTACTGATTAATCGCAGTATCAATATAGCGTACTATACGCACTTTATTATTAATCTTACAAAATCCAGCGTTATTTAAGTACCTTAGATAAAATAACTTACCCTTCAAATATCTAATAAGAAAGTCAAATTTAAAAATTATTCTAATTAACAATAAATCCACTTTTTGATATATAAATAAATCGGAGTTTAGATAGCAGGCATCGTTATTATAATTTTGTATTGTATATAACTGGCAATGATATTACTGGATAATTTTCATTTGTAATAAAAATGTATCAATGCAATTTATAGTGTTTGTTTTAGCACAGTTGTTATGGCTTTTCCAGTAATTAGTAAAATTATGTTCGAACTCATTGGTATCACAAATAGCTGTTCTTATTTATTAAAGGTATAACTTCAACTTTTCCTAGGTATTTTAATTATCAGCTTTCTAAGTTTAGTAAATATCTTACAGTCGTTCCACCACATTGCAATTCACTATATAATGATATGACGATTACAATGGTGACTGCTATGACAGCTTCTAGATATTTAAGAAAAAGCCTCTATTTATTCAGCGTACTATTTATCGCTGCTTGTCAGCCGTCACCTATAAATGAATCAGCTGTTACTGACACTGAAGAAGAGACCGCTGACACGCCACTTATCATCACAAGTGACAGTGTCACAATGACACCAGAACATATCTTGAGTATCAAACCTTCAAGATATCAGCCCAGTCTCGGACTACAAGGTAATATCGAACCTATCAAGCAGACCACATTTGTTGCAGTACATCCGATTCGTATAGAAAAAATACTGGTTAATGAAGGTCAATGGGTTGAAAAAGGCACGCCATTGCTTGTCTTTAGGCGTGTGGGTACGGCTAGCAAAACTGAAGATTTAAAGAAGCCTGAACAAGGTAATGTAGAATCAAACGATGTTAACAAAACCAATCCAGAAAATACGAAAAACTCTGATGCTAACTCCGCACAAGCTGCGCCAGACACAGACATTGCTGTTGTAAGAAAAACTGATAGTGACAAAACGTTAGAAGCAAACTCTGCGATAGATACTGATAGCAAGAATTCTATTAATCAAAATGCAAACGTTAATACTTCTAAACAAGATACGCAGTATAATTCGATTACCATTCATGCCAGCTTTTCAGGGCGGGTAGAAAACTTGTCTGCTAGTGCAGGACAACAGCTAGCGGCGCGCGCGTCTCTACTACAGATCAGTGACGAGACCAAGCTGCATTTTATGGCTACTCTACCTATACAAGCAAAACCACAGCTCTCAGTTGGCCAAACGGTCAATTTTACCGCCGAAGGTATCTCAGACAAGTTTACGGGACAGGTCAGCAAACTGGTATCGACCAGTCAGCCCAAAAAGCTCTTGGTCTATGTTAATGTCATCGACAACGAAGTAAGTCGTGATAAGTTACTGCCAAATATGAAAGTCACAGGGCGCGTCAATTATGGTCAAATAGATGTTGGCACTATCGTACCTAAGCGCGCTCTACATGACGTCGACCTAACAGAGTTGCAAACTTCTCCTTATATGCCGCTACAACCATTGACTGCAAATGTTTGGATAATCGGACAAGATCAGCGTTTAACGCGCCAACCTATTGAAGTAGTTGAATACGATCCTACTACGCAGCAGTATTTGATAGCAGGTGTGAGCAATGATAGCTTGATTTGTTTGGCTGACTTACCTGTTGATTCTAAAGGTAAAAAAGTCATTGTGTCATAATAGCTTATGCTGACAGTTACATTGCGTAGAAACATTAACAAAGCTTCTCTTGTTTTGTAACAGCATAATTAGGCAATATGGCCCTATTATATATAGCATTATCCGAGTATTAAAATACGACTCACATTTAATTATGCGCTATTCTGTATATTTGAAAACGTAGAGGCTTAATAGTTTAACTATTTATCATTACCAACAACTTATTATTACCAGAAACGTTATACTTTTTATAAATCACAATAACAATTAGAGGACATCCTATGAGTAAGCAGATTTTATTGATTGAAGACGATCCAGATTTAGCTGAGCTGATCAGCGATTATTTGACCATGAACTATTATGATGTGCATCATGCTGGACTTGGTCAAGAAGGTCTCGACTTATTAGACACCAAAGAGCGCGATATTGACTTGGTTGTATTGGATCTTATGCTACCTGATATGGACGGTATGCAAGTGTGTCAAAAGATTCGTGGCAACAAAAACAACATGACCAATAAAGTACCTATTATCATGCTGACCGCAAAAGGCGATACAACCGATCGCGTGTTGGGATTGGAGATGGGTGCTGACGATTATATCGCCAAGCCTTTTGAGCCACGTGAGCTTTTAGCTCGTATCCGTGCGGTTATTCGTCGTCATGAGCAACCAAATCAAGCCGATAGCCAATCAGACAGCCTCACCTTTGGCCGTTTGAGTGTGTTCCCTGATAGTCATGAAGTCACTATCGATGACCAACCAGTACGTCTAACCACGCATCAGTTTCAGTTGTTACACTACTTTGCCACTCATTCTGGCAAGGTGTTAAATCGTGAGCAACTCTGGCAAGCGATGCCAAATGATGACAGCTCAGACAATATTGACCGTGCGATTGATGTACATATCTCGCGCCTACGTGCTTTGATTGAAGACAATCCACGCCAGCCAAAACGTATTATTACCGTACGCGGCGTCGGCTATCAATTTGCCACTGATCAGGTGTAATTGTAAAGGATACCTAATTAGCTGACTCATGGTGTAAACTCTATACCATGAGTCAGTACAAGCGTTTAATAACAGAGATCGTTTAATGCAGCAATTGGGTTTTCGTTCCGTATTTGCCAAACTATTTGCCAGCGTTATGCTGGCACTTACTTTATTTGCTGTGGCAATGGTGCTGTTGACCCAACTTGTTCATGACAAAGACGCTGGTATTCGCTCAGAGATATTAGCCACACAGATTCTGGGGCAAATCGATCCATTCTTGCATGAATTGAATATTTCTATCAGCAAAGACAATCGTTTGCAGTCGCGTTTCATGCTGGCTGTCGTTAAGAAAAGCTTTGATATTTTTGATGAATCACTGCAAGCAAAAATGGGATTGTATGACAGCGAAGGTCGGCTACTCATGCAAACCGATAACAGTGACCTACCCCTAGAGCTTCCCCCTACCCCGTCTTTGTTCTCGCGCGTTTTTCCATCACTTGCAGACACGTCACCTACCAAGCAAGCTCAAGTGTATAGCAGTACGGGTTATACCTTACTGTACGAATCACGTCTAACACCTAAAAAACCTGTCCTTTCTGCAGCCTTGAACTTATTCACTGGTACGTTACTACTGCTACTCATTATGGCAGGTGTACTATGGTTGATTGCCCGGACGATGACATGGCGGATTGACCAGTTGAGCCAACAAATGACTCAATTGGGTGATGGTGATTTTACGGTGCGAGTGAATGCACGTGGTAATGACGAAATCGCTGCACTAGCACGCGGATTCAACCAAGCGGCACAAAAAATTGAACACTTAATTGATGCCAATAACTTGCTATTAGCACATGCCTCTCATGAGCTACGTACACCGATTACGCGTATCCGTCTACAGATTGAAATGATGGATATGTTGGCTGGTGCGCTACCAACTGATACCAAAGCAAAATTCGATAAACGGGCACAAGCGATCAATAGAGACTTGTCAGGTCTTAATGACTTAGTAGAAAGTATCTTATTGGTTAGCCGTCTGGATGCGGGACATGCTTTACAGCAAGTTGAAAACCTCGATTTATACGATTTGGTAAATCAAGAACGTCAGCACTATCCTGAAGCCACGCTGATTGGTGAGCACATCGTGATAGATGGTCAATCATCAATGTTGACTCATTTGATTCGTAACTTACTTACCAACGCTATGCTACATGGCAAGCCACCCGTTACGGTATTGCTATACGGTGTTCAGAGCATAGAAGAAGCCGGAACTGTGCCCGACTATCTATTACAAACAGTGCTATGCAGCAGCTTTGTCGATTACAACAGTTTAGACTTTGACGATTATGAAGAAAACGCTGATGCCAAGGTAATTGAACACCAAACCGCTAAACACGAAGCTACTAGTTCGATTGATAAAAATAAATCCGAAACGACTGACTCAGTAGCAGAGCTACCAACGCCGACTATCTACAAAAACGGTGAGGATATAGCTGCTCGCAATGAGAACAACGAGAGCAACGAGAGCAATGATGAAGTCAGTATTGATAACGGCCTTTCAGATGAAAGCTTGATAGACAGTGCTAGCAAACCCCAACCTACTACTAGTGAATCATCACTACTTGCTGACTATTACAGCTTTACCAGTGAGTTAACTGACAGAATTAAGAAAGTTATTTGGAAAGCTGTCCCAGATTCTACTGAACCTGCTAGCGATGCTAATAGTATTAATAATACTGACAACGCTGGCTTGATTGAAGTAGCTAAAACAAACTCTATAAGCAACGTAGAAAGCGAGAATACTGACACTCTCATCGAGAATAGTGCTCAAAAATCAGATAAATCTACTACTGATACCGCTACTAAAAATAACGGCTCAAATAATACGAAAGATGACGCCAAATCTAATAGCTCAAACAATGAGAGCTCAGGTGCAGTCGTGCGTAAAGAGGGCTTATTTGCTAAGCATATGAAAAAAGCCAAAACTGAACCCGAACGTCCTTTGCCGAAATATGCCGTGCTGGCTGTAATCGACGAAGGCACTGGTATCCCTGAAGGCAAGCGAGAAGAAGTCTTTAGCCCATTTGTACGTTTACAGCAGAAAAACAAAGGCTCTGGATTAGGGTTATCGTTAGTCTCACAAATCGTTACCGCTCATCAAGGACGAATTATTACAGATACCCTAAATGGTCATACTAGATTTTTGGTGACTATCCCCATTCATCATGACCCTCATTACAACTATCACGAGTAATCAATCCCCATCGTTATATAGATAGCTATCACGCTGTCGCCTTCACACTTGCCATTTTAACTGCTTATTCTTAATAGCTATTAATCATAAGCCGGACACGTATGTGCATATCCAAAGTGCCTGATAATATGCTATATTACCGCCCCTTATTATACGGTTATTGACTTTTGTCGTTTTGACAAGCTTCTTACATATTAAAAGAGGCCTGATGACGTGTTTTTAACCATTAAAAAATTTATTAAATTTTGAGCCCTCCATGAATGACATGATTGTCTTAAACGATGTGACCAAAAGTTTTTTAAGCGACCGATCAATCAAAGACAAAGACGGCAAACCACATTGGTTTACCGCTGTTGAGCCGACATCTCTGACTATCAAACAAGGCGAAATCTTTGGTCTAATGGGTTATTCAGGTGCAGGTAAATCTACCTTATTGCGCCTAATCAACATGCTTGAGCGTCCAGATTCGGGGCAAGTCATGATAGATGGTACTGACCTGACCACGCTGTCTGCCAGTGAGCTGCGTATTGCTCGTCATAATATCGGCATGATTTTTCAGCAGTTTAATCTGATGTCTAATCAAACGGTTTTTGACAACGTGGCATTTAACTTAAAAATCTCGGGTTATCCAAGTCGCGACATTCATAAGCGCGTTATGGATTGTCTTGCGATTGTCGATCTAACCGATCGTGCTGGTCACTATCCTGCGCAGCTATCAGGCGGACAAAAACAGCGTGTGGGTATTGCCCGCGCGATTGCCCCTAGTCCAAAAGTATTGTTGGCCGATGAGCCAACCAGTGCGCTTGACCCTGCAACGACCCGTAGTTTGCTGACTTGTCTGCGCGATATCAATGAGCAGCTTGGCGTGACTATCGTCATCGTGACCCATGAGATGAGTGTTATTCGTAGACTTTGTGATCGCGCAGCGTTATTGCATCAAGGACAACTATTAGAAGTTGCGGATGTGCGAGACGGTCTGATTCAAGCAACCACCCCGATTGGCAAAGGCCTAGTCGTCGAGGACTAATGAGGCAGGAGAAATAGATATGTTAACTGGTACTGAATTATCCGCCTCTATAGACAAATTACTTGTGTTACGCAAAGAGATCGTGAGCGCGTTTATTGATACGTTTGTGATGCTCGGTATTTCAACCACGGTCGCAATCGTCATCGGTGGACTGTTTGGCGTATTCTTGTTTTTGTCTAGTGATCGACAGTTTTTGCAAAACAAGACATTGTACGGTGTGCTTGGCGGGATTACCAACTTTATGCGTGCTTTCCCTTTCGTGATTTTGATGATTGCGATGAGTCCGTTTACCAAGGCCATCGTTGGTACGGGTATCGGACCGATCGCTGCATCACTGGTACTTGCTATCGCTGGTTCGTTTTATTTTGCGCGCTTGGTCGAGCAAAATTTACGCGAAGTGCCGCGCGGTATTATCGAAGCAACTGAATCGATGGGGGCCAGGCCTTTTACCATTATTAAAGTATTACTTAACGAAGCCCGCTCAGGTTTAGTATTGTCAGTCACTATTCTTTGTATCAGCTTGCTCTCTTATTCAGCAGCCGCTGGTATGATTGGTGGTGGCGGTTTGGGTGATTTGGCCATTCGTTATGGCTATTATCGCTATCAAACCGAGGTAATGATTTTTATCGTGATCGTACTATCTATCATGGTCGTCTCGATTCAAGCCTCTGGTAACTGGCTCGCCAATCGTTTAGACAAACGTTAAACCGCTTTAGAGAATACTTGACTTTACGAGCGACTAGGTTTATTTTTGGCAACACTCAACCCTTATCTCAGCTCTTACAACAAAAGCAGCATTACTATTTATAATGTTGCTTTTTTAATGTTCAGACGATAAACGTTTTACTCAATCCCATTCATTATTAAGGACATATTATGAAATTAACAGATATTAGCCGTCAGTTAGCTACCGCATTTGCCGCTGTTGGTGTATCAGGCCTAGTCTTAGTCGGTTGCAGCAACTCATCAGCGCCAGAAGCGACTAAAGAGCCAGTAACCGAAGGTGCCACTGCAGAAACTGCCGCTAGCGATATCGATCCTGACCATACCAAAATCGTTATCGGTACGACTGAAGGCGATTTTGCTGATATGGTTCGTAACCAAGTAAAGAGCACGCTTGAAGCTCAAGGTTATGAAGTTGAGTTGATTGCTTTTACTGACTATGTCCGTCCTAACCTTGCATTGGCTGAAGGCGATTTGGATATCAACATCTTCCAGCACAAGCCTTATCTTGATAATTTCAAAAAAGAAAACAATCTTGATCTAGTAGAAGCATTCCAAGTACCAACGGCTCCGCTTGGTATCTACTCAGGTAAAAAGACTAGCCTTGATGATGCATTTAAAGGTATGAGTGTCTCTGCACCAAACGATCCTAGTAACTTTGCACGTGCTTTGGTTATGATGAACGACCTTGGCTGGATCAAATTGAAAGACAACATTGATCCATTGACAGCATCAAAAGCAGATATCGCTGATAACAGCAAGTACGATATCGAAATCGTTGAACTAGAAGCTGCTCAATTACCACGCGCACGTGATGAAGTTGACTTCGCAGTTATCAACGGTAACTACGCTACTGACTCTGGTATCAAATTGACCGAAGCATTGTTCCAAGAGCCAAGCTTTGCTTATGTAAACTGGTCAGCGATCAAATCTGCTGATACTGGTAAGAAATGGGTTGAAGATGTGACCAACGCTTATAACTCAGAAGCTTTCAAAAAGTATGCTCATGAAACGTTCCCTGGCTACAAGTACCCAAAAATCTGGGGTACTGATCATAGCGCACATACGGACACTGCTGCTAAAACTGAAAGCGCTGACGCTCCAGAAACTGCAGAAGCTGCTGCTCAATAAGACTTTAAATCAAAAGTACCTAGTTTTTTAGGTGTTATGATTAATAGAAACGCCCATTGCTTACAGTGATGGGCGTTTTTTTGTCTTTAATTTTGGGAGTGCTGTCTTCCAATACAGTTATCAAAAGACTAACTGTGCATTAAATAACTATCAAAAATCACGTTACAGCCTGTTTGCCCTTTGTAGGAAACCGTCACTCACTCTTCCACTTGTCCTTGGTTTTTCCTATAGTGGACAGGCTCAATAGTGATTTACTCGTTAGACCATACTATTGATGACATTTGAAACTAATGAAAATTATAAGATACACATAACAAGGATAATAATATGAGCGCTAAAAACTATAATATTCGTACCGCTGGCCAAGCAAATATCCCAATCCTAGGCCTAGGTACTTGGCAGTCAACTGGGCAAGATTGCGTAGATGTGGTCAAAAAAGCGTTAGAAATGGGTTATGAGCATATCGATACCGCTCAAGCTTATGGTAACGAAAAAGAAGTTGGCGAAGGCATCAGGCAATCAGGCGTGGCTCGTGATAAGTTCTTTTTGACTACCAAGATTTTTCCAGATGATATGAAGTTTGAACCGGAAAAACTGGTCGCAGCAGCCAAGCGTTCTTTGGAAGATTTGGGTACAGATTATGTCGATCTGTTGCTGTTGCACTGGCCTGATGACCGCGTGCCGTTATCTGAGACCATTCCTGCGCTGTGTGAACTCCAAAAGCAAGGCTTAACGCGTCATATTGGTGTTTCAAACTTCAATATTGCTAATATCATCGAAGCCAAGAAATATGCTGATGTGCCTATCGTCGTCAACCAAGTAGAGTTTCATCCGTTCATTAAACAAAACACATTGCAGACCTTCTTAAATAATCATCATATTCT
The DNA here is from genome assembly GCF_904846625.1 of Psychrobacter sp. JCM 18900. GTDB lineage: Bacteria > Pseudomonadota > Gammaproteobacteria > Pseudomonadales > Moraxellaceae > Psychrobacter. Next base: position 105,417 of record NZ_CAJHBL010000004.1, on the reverse strand, counting down.
ACTAGAAGCCTACTCGCCATTAGCGCGTGGTGATGTATTTGATAACGAAGTAATTAAAGAGATTGCAGATAAGCACAATGTAACGCCAGCGCAGATTTCATTGGCATGGATCTTATCAGACAAGCATCGTGTGGCCATTCCAAAAACGTCTAATCCTGATCACTTGCAAGGCAATCTAGATGCCATTAAAGTTGAGTTAAGTGCAGATGAGTTAGAAAAAATCGGTAACCTAGCCAGCTCTGACGGTCGTAAAATTGAACATCCTGACTATAGCCCAGTATGGGATGACTAACAGGGTTAATAAGTACGATTAGCTGATTAGCTAAACCAAGCTCAATAAAAAGCCACCGATAATCGGTGGCTTTTTTATATGGTATGAAAGCTCAAAATCATTACTGTTGTAGCGTTTCGGTCTCATGAATCTTCTCAGCAGGATTATACTGTTCAGAAGAAGGTATCGCTCCACTGCGATTATTTTCTTTCATAGATTTGGCAACTTCTGGTGGCATATAGTTTTCGTCATGCTTGGCCAATACTTCCCCAGCGACGAAAGTATCGCCTTGCATTTTACCCGTGGCCACGACACCTGAGTTTTCAGCAAATAAATCTGGCAGAATACCTTGGTAAGTTACTGGCACGGTTGACTGAAAATCAGTAATCGCAAACTCAACATTTAATGGATTGTCTGCTGCACGCTGCACACTACCGGCAACCACCATACCACCAGCACGAATACGTTTGTCTTGAGGCGCTTCACCTTGGGCAATCGCAGTTGCATCAAAGTAGTAGTCAGTTTGCTGCCCGATGGCATAGATAACCAACATAACTGCTACTGCCGCACCTGCCAGCGTAAACATAACCCACGTCAGTTTTTTCCGACGAACTGCATTCATACCACTACCTCATTAATGAGTCACTGTTTTATAAATCATAATCAATCTATAAAGCAGAAAAATTTGAAGAAACCACCATTAGAAAAACGTTCTAAAAATGTCTTTCTAATCGTACTCTTCTAATCGCTATATGGTAGCATTTTTCGGCCGAATCAATAAGCCTCATCATTGCCTATAAGGTCATATTTTTGTCAGTGTAAGGATACGGCTTCTTACGCTAAAACCCTGATATTAAGATGATTTTTATTCCGCCTGTTTGGTTACAGGCGTTGAGGTTTTGGTGGTTCGCTGTGCTTGACGCGCTTGCTGGATAGTCAGCTGTTTGATAAGTGACTGTCGTTGTTTGCGGCTATAGATAATAAACGCCAACATCACGCCAATCGTTATCGCCCAGCACGACCACACAAAAACCCCATGCTTACCCATGGCGAAAAACTCAGATACGCTATAAAAGTAAGGCTGCATAGTATTTTCCTAGCCGTTATTTGTGTTGACCACGAATGTATTCTTTAACCCACGCTTTGCCTTGATCACGGTATAGAATCAGCGTGTTAGTACGATAAATCGCTAATGTCGCAACCAGTAAATAACTGCCGATAATCATCAGTAGCAAGGGCATCCACATATCTGCCGACATCTTCGGTGCGGCGGTCAAGCTAAAGGTCGCGCCTTGATGCAAGGTATTCCACCACTCTACTGAGTACTTGATAATAGGCAGGTTCACTGCGCCCACGATAGATAAAATAGCAGCCGCTTTACCGCGATTGGCTGTATGTTCAAACGCAGCAAACAGTGCCATCACGCCCGCGTACAAAAACGCCAATATCAACATTGACGTAAGGCGTGCGTCCCACACCCAGTAAGTACCCCATGTTGGCTTTGCCCAGATAGAGCCTGTAAGCAAACTGATGACACACAGCAAAAACCCCATTGGGGCAAGTGCCTGCGCGACCAGACTGGCTGTTTTAATTTTCCATACCAAATAAATTACCCCCAAGACCGCAAGGGAAAAGTAGATAGAAATGGCAAGACTGGCAGCAGGAACATGGATAAAAATAATGCGATAGCTATTCCCTTGAAGATAATCAGGCGGCGCAAATGCAAGGCCCCATACGCTACCAATGAGCAAACAGAGACTGGCCAATATCGCTAACCACTTAACCCAAGGGCTAAAGATACGAAAAAACTGCTTGGTACCCACAGTGGTCAAGAAACCCTGCCAAATGCGCTGCCACAAGCTAGGGGATGAGACGTTATTCAGGTTGGGCATGGGAAGAAACCTATTACACAGCTTACTGGCGATAAAGGATGCGGTCTACCAAAGCACCACTATCAACTCACCTGCTGGCGTTAAACACTGGATAGAATCTACAAAGAGCTGTTTACGTATTCAATTGACTATTATAGCAAAATTGCCAGTTTTCACCACGATGTTAATACATGTGATGCAGATAGCTAAATTTCGATGACTGGATTTAGATGGCTAGGGTTAGATAACCAAATTTCGACAACTGGACTTTAGGATTACAACAAGCAAATCGTTTAATTGAGCCATGACATTCTTAAAGTTGTAGCAATCACCCAAGGCATAACTAAGACAGAAACAATACTTCCTGCTAGTAATAAGGCTAGAATAGGCAAACCATTCAGCCCAGAGGCAAATAAATCAACCGCACCTGTAGCAAAAATCAATACTGGCAACTGCATCGGTAAAGCAATCAAAGGCACCAATACTGCCCCATTCTTTAGTGACAAGGTCAAGCTACTGGCAATCGCGGATAGCATCAAAAGCATTGGGCTACCTGTCACGATAGAAGCCATCAATATCCATGCTTCAAACCAACTGAGCTGAAACAACGGCACGGCAAGCAAGCTAAGCGCTGCCACAATACCACTGCTAAAAATCCAATGAATGACTAGTCTAATCAATACCCATAGCGGTAATGACGCTTTGGCCACGACCAATTGCGCAAGCGTACCATTATCAAGCGCAGGCTTGAATAATCCATCAACGCCCATTACCAGTGACAGCAATGCAGCAATCCACACTGCTGATACACCCAGACGCTGCAATAGCGCAGGCTCACTACCGACTGCCAACGGAAACAAAGTAATAATCACTAAGAACAGTACTAACGGATACAACCATTGTACCGCTCCTTGCTGCTTGACTTGCCATTCACGTCGCCATAGCTGCAGGAAGCCGATACTGCGAGGCACTGCGACAATAGCATTTGTACTTTTATTCATGGCTGCTACTGATCCTACTTGTATTGGACTGTCTGTCATTATTTGTCCTTGCACGTATACTGATGGTACTGATAGCAATCAAACTTATACCATATAATCTGACAAATCGAGCACCTGATTGGCGACACCGACTGCCTGATGACTGGTCATTAGTATCGACCCACCAGCCTGTGCAAATTCGCATAACCGCTCTTCCATACGTGCCACCATATCAACATCCAGCGCCGTGAAAGGCTCATCAAGTAACCAGAGCGGTGTCACGTCAGGAGTTAACAAGTACAATCGTGCCAGCGTGATGCGCCGCGTTTGCCCAGCGGACAGGTGACTTGAGCTGATCGTTTCAAACCCTTGTAGACCAACCCATGTGAGCGCATCATCAATATCAGTAGCGCTTGGCGTAATGCCATATAAGTTCAGTAGAAACGTCAGGTTTTGTGCTACTGTCAAATTCGGATGAATGCCCAACTGGTGCGAGACATATAAAGGCTGAACTGGCAGACTCGATTGGCCTTGATAAGTAACTTCACCTGACAAAACAGGTAGCAATCCAGCTAACTGCATGAGTAACGTGGTCTTTCCCGTCCCATTTGCCCCGATTAGATGGCAAATACTGCCCGCAGATAGCTGCAACGCAACGCCTTCGCACAGCGGTATCTCACCGCGCTGAACCGTCAGCTCCTCAAGTGCAAGTAAAGGCGTATCCAAAACCGTCATCAAAACCTCTGGTTATTTATCAAGCAGCAGTCAATATTCATCACAAACACAGGCAATGTTCGTGGCATAATACCCTATGCTCGCTACAAACACACAGTATAACAAATTGTCGATTACTCTGACTTCAAAAAGTACGACCTCAAAAAAATACGACTTTAAAATATGACTTCAAAACCTATGCCGACTTCACAAGATAGCCAAAAACCTAATACTGCTGCAGAAACTAAAAATGACAACGCAGACACTAACTTGTCAAAACAGCCATCAGCCAGCCACTTGACAGTAGATAATTTGATCGATGCTCAAGTTAACTTTATGCAGCAGTGGTTGCACAATCAAGCTGAGCCGCTAGCGATGGAAGCTTGGCAGTGGTTTGGCGCGCAGACTTTAAGCAAATATATCACCTGTGACCATTTACAGCAGCTGATGAAAGACTGGCTGTTAAATCAGCAGATGACTGAGGTAATGCGTACCGATATCCGTGATATTTTGCACACCATCATTTATCACCCAGTCAATGACAACGTGCCTTTGTCTGAGCTGGTCGATGATACCCAAGTTGAAACGCTGGCCAACTATATCGGTAGTCACGAGCAGCAGCGTAACATGTTGATTCATACGCTGGTCGGTAACGAAACCTTTGCAGATTTATTGACCCAAACACTCTATCACGCTATCAACGACTTTATGGAAAGCACGCTCGATAAAGCAGGTGGCGTTGGTAAATTGATGAAGCTTGGGCGCAGCTCTTTCGAAAAGGCGACCAACAGAAACCTCGATGAAAAACTGCAAACGTACCTGCATCGCAATATCAAAGATTTGACGCGCAAAGCCGAAGCCAATGCCCAAGAACACTTGTCAAACGAAGAGGTAGCACGTCTGATGGTTATGGGCTGGGATCGTATCAAAGACCAACCGATCAGTGAGCTACAAACCTATTTAAGCGACGAGCCCGGTAATAGTAGCATTGACCATATCGAAGCCAGTATCCAACAAAGCTATAATCGCCTGCGACTGTCACCATATCTGCACAGCTTAGTCTCGGCAAGCATTGACACTTGGTATGCCAATCATCAGTCTGACACGATGGCGACCATTGCGGCGAGTTTGCACATTGACGAAGCGGCCATGAAGCAATGTAGCACTACACTACTGCCTATCGTGTACGATGCTCTTGAGACGCCTTGGTTGACGGCCCATATTCGTGAAATGCTAGCAGCGTTCTATGCACAGCCTGCTATCAAAGAAGGCTTGGCATTCACTCACGATTAATTTATAACTCTTACTTGTCAGCATACTATTATGAGTCAACGCAATAAACTCAGCTTATGGCAAAAGATCAAACGGTTACTGACTGCTGCCGCACCGCAGTCAGTCGTCGATGCTGCAAGCGAGCAAAGGCCTGCATCACTTGCTGACAGCGAGGTTAATAATACAAAAAATATATCAGCTGATATTTCTGATATCTCTCATGAGTTAGAGGCGAAACAGGGCAGCGAACAGGATAGCAATCAAGCGAAAGCACAAGCACAAGCACATACATCTCAACTCAAAACCGATAACTTAAAAGCCAATAGCGCAAATGCAGAACCTGAAGACCAGAGTGACACGCCTATCGTCGACTGTCTAAAGCAATACTTCAATGACAAACAGTGGCACTACACGCATTATCGACCCAAAACCAACGATAGCCAAAAGTCGCATCATTTATCCTTGAGAATGCGTCATAAGCAAATAAATTGTGGCTATCTGTTCCGGGTGCAAGAAAAAAACAAACTGTTGGCCATCTACGGCATCTTGCCATTTTTGATACCAGAAAGTCATCAAAGTGCTGCGATGCTACTTATCACCCAAATTAACTATGACATGCTAGTCGGTAATCTAGAGATGGATGTCAATGATGGTGAGATACGCTACAAAAATGCTATCGATGTCGAAGCGGTTGGTATAGATAATGAGATTATTGAGCATTTATTACAAAGCGTGGTTGCGATGACTACGGTCGCCAACGAGCTATTTGGCAACTTGGTTAATAATCAAGACCCTGCTGAAGACATGCAAACGCTACTTGTCGAGCTACGTCAACAGTCAGACGCGCGCACGTTCTTTTTACCGACTCAGTTTGTTCAATAGCTCAGTTCATTCGATAACTCAGTTTGTTCAACAGCTCAGTTCATTCGATAAACTGGTTTTTCAATCAAGCCATAATCTACGATAGCTGATACTTATCCCTTTATTCTTCTATCCAAACAACCATCCATACTAAGCTAGAAACCTTATGCTAAAAATTGCCTACTCTGACGTCTTTCGCTATTCCGTGCCCGAAAAGCACCGCTTCCCCATGCAAAAGTATATTATGATTCCTGAGCGTCTACTGACAGAAGGAACGATCAGCCAAGATAATTTCTTTGCCCCTGCTCGCTTAAGCGAAGATGAAATTTTGACCACACATACCGCAGAATACTGGTATCAGCTTAAAACTCAAACACTGCCGCGCAAGGCTGCTCGTGCGATCGGATTTGAGATGACGCCGCAGTTGGTGGAGCGCGGTCGTTATATTGCCCATGCAACGTATGAGTGCGCGCTATATGCTCAGCAATATGGCGTGGCTATGAATGTTGCAGGCGGCACCCATCACTCTTTTGCTGGTCATGGAGAAGGGTTTTGCGTATTTAATGATGTTTGTATCGCTAGCAATTTACTACTAAATCGTGGACAGGCAAAGAAAATTTTAGTGATCGATTTGGATGTTCATCAAGGCAATGGCAACGCCAGCATCATGGCAGATGAGCCACGCGTTTTTGTCTTTAGCATGCATGGTGCAAAGAACTACCCGTTTCGTAAGCAAGTATCAGACTTAGATATTGAGCTAGACAATGATACTGGCGATGCTGAGTATTTACAGATATTAGAAGATACGCTGCCACGCTTAATCGCTGAGGTTGCGCCCGATATGATTTTTTATCAGTCTGCAGTCGACGTGCTCGCTACCGATAAGCTCGGCAAACTTGGTTTGACACAAGCAGGATGTAAGGCGCGTGATGAATACGTTCTGCAGCAAGCAAAAACCGCCAATATCCCTGTCGCTATCGTGATGGGTGGCGGCTACTCAGAAGATATCGAAGACGTGGTCGAAGCTCATTGTAATACCTTTCGTTTGGCACAGCAGATATTTTTTGAAGCATTGGTCTAGGACGTGTCCTCAATTCGAACGAGTGTCCTTTAAATGGGCCAAAAATAGCTAAATCTTGTCAAACAGCGTCAAATAGTTGGGCAATATCTCGATATTATCTGCACTATTTTCCTTGTTTGACAGCAATTTATCTTATTTTTCTCACCATTTTTGAAATGAGGACACGCCCTAATAAGATATCGCTGAAAAGGCTTATATCTTTAGCTATAACAAAGCGGTAATACCTTGCCAACCGACACGTATTCCAAGCACGATTAAGATTAATAAAATAAGCTGACGAAAACGCGCTTGCGGCAAATAGCGACGCAAACGGATTCCAACTAGCAGTGTGACTATAGACAGCACACTCAAAAAAGTAATCAGCTGCCATTCACCACTGCTCAGTGCCATGATAGGCTCACGCAACACGATAATTTGGGCAATCTTTCCTAAGAAATAGCACATGTTACCGACTTTGGCGATGGTGTTTTTATCGTCACTAGCAGACAATAAATACATCATCAGTATGGTCGACATCGCATTGGTCGAGCCGCCGATGACGCCTGCACCAAAGCCAACGGCAATCAATATAGGCTTGGTGTTTGGTAAACGGATTTGTTTGCCGAGTAAACTACTCACAACGTAGAAGGCAATGACCGCGGCCAACAATAAGAGAATATAAGCGCTATCGACCCATAGCAAGAGTTTCGCACCTAAAATGCTGCCTAGTAAGCTGGTAAGCGCAAGCAACCAATAGCGTCTGCCGTAGTAGATAAAGTTTTGCCAAATAGTGCGTTCACCGCCTACTAGCCAGGTCATCACATTAACGACTAGCGAGGGGAAAATCACTAACACAATGGCGTGTTGCAATGGGTACATACTAGCAAGCGCAGTGGTCGTTACTAGCGTTGCGCCAAGTCCGCTAATACCATGTAACAGTGAAGCAAGCGCAAAAATGATCGTCAGCACTAGCATCTGAGTGCTATCGTTACCAGCTATATTCATCATATCGGTCACACCATTTTAGGCTCAGCATCCATATCTACACGCTTTGAAACTGTGGCTTTAGCCATTTTGACGTTGATTGATTACTTGACCGATAATACCTGCTAACTGCTCAGCAATTTTATCTTTACTGGTCTTCTCAAGTGTTACCGCGTCACGCTCATAGCGCTCAGAGAAAAACACCTGCATGGCATTGTCATCACTAGCAAAACCGATATCTGTACGTGAGACATCATTGCAAGCAATCATATCTAAATCTTTTGCGACCAACTTACCACGGGCATAACGCTCAACATCTTGCGTCTCTGCTGCAAAACCAACGACAAATAGCTCTGGATGCGCAAGAGAAATCGTCGCTAAAATATCAGGGTTTTTAACCAAACTGAGCGTCATGGCATCTTGTGTCTTTTTAATTTTTTGCGGTGCAGCTTCTTCCGTACGATAATCTGCCACGGCTGCCGTCGCGATAAAGATATCTGCTTTTATGAATTGGTGTTCAGTATAAGCCTGCGGTAGTTCATGCTCATCACCGCAACCACAATCGCCATGATGGTGTTCGTGAGAATGGTTATGAGAGTGATCGTGCTCATGAGAATGGTCATGCTCATCTTCAAAATCTAGTTGAAGCTCGCTATGCGTACCTTCCACACATTGCTGCGACGCTATTAGCATATCTTCGGCAGACAGCACATCGATTCGTGTGACATTAAGCGGCGTGGCCAATGCCACTTTACCACCAGCGATTAAGACAACGTCTGCACCAGCAGCCACGCAGGCGCGCGCCAATGCAAAGCCCATTTTTCCTGAAGAGTGATTAGACAAATAACGCACAGGGTCAATCGCTTCTACCGTTGGACCTGCGGTAATGACTACTCTTTTGCCTGCTAGCAATTGCGGCGTTGTATTCATTGCTATGAACAGCAATACCTCATCTAATAATTGCTCAGGCTCAGGCAATCGTCCTGCTCCGACATCACCGCACGCTTGCTCACCACTAGCTGGCTGGATAATCTGATAATTCATATCGCGCAATGTTTGCACGTTTAAGTTGACTGCTGGATGCGCCCACATCTGCTGATTCATGGCAGGCGCAATAATGACAGGCGCAGTAGTGGCCAGACACACTGTAGTCAATAGATCATCAGCCATACCCATGGCCAGACGCGCAAGAGTATTGGCTGAAGCAGGTGCAATCACGATTAAGTCGGCCCACTTAGCCAGCTCAATATGTCCCATGCCTGCCTCGGCTTGCTCATCGAGCAACGAGACATGCACCTCGTTACCCGTCAACGCTTGTAGCGTCAGCGGTGTGATAAATGCTTGTGCGCCTGTCGTCATAATAACGCGCACATCAAAGCCTGCCTTAACTAACAAGCGGGCAAATATAGCAGATTTATAAGCGGCGATACCGCCAGTAATAGCGAGCACAATATTGGACATAAGCGTGGCATCAACAAAAAAGTGAAAAGATAAAATTGCGCTTATAGTAACAATTATGAGATAAATTAGGTAAGATTTTCCGTATCTATCTCAGATAACGAGTATCAACCCATTTTCAAGGAGTGACAATGGCGATCAAAGACTGGCATGAGGATGACAGGCCACGCGAAAAACTTTTAAAATTTGGTGCAGCTCATTTGTCTGATGCCGAGATACTGGCCATATTTTTGCGCACGGGTACTCAGTCTCAATCAGCGATTGAATTAGCGCGGCATTTGATTGATCAGTTTGGTAGCTTAGCCGAGCTATTAGCCGCCCCTCAAAAGACGGTTCTTGCCTGCCATGGTATTGGCCCTGCAAAGTACGCTCAAATATTAGCCTCACTTGAGATGGGTACGCGCTATCTGGATAGTCAGCTCAAAACTGGGCAAGCACTTGGCCGCTCACAAGCAGTCAAAGACTATATCAGTACCCAGTTACGCGGCGAGCACCGTGAAGTATTTGCAGTACTCTGTCTGGATAATGCCCTCAACCTTTTAAACTTTGAGATATTATTTACTGGTGGTATCTCATCATGTTCCGTCTGCATCAAGCACGTACTGCGGCATGCACTAAGCCACGCTGCTAGCCAACTTATCATCGCTCACAATCATCCTCATACCGATGCCAAGCCATCGACCGCTGATAACTTACTGACCTATGAGCTAAAAAAAGCCTGTGACCTGTTAGATATCTCGCTTGTCGATCATATTATCGTCGGACGTAACGACACTTTGTCTTATGCCGAGAGTTGCCTTGCCCCTTTCGGTTAGCTCTTTGGCTAATTTTCGATAATGGCTAGCTATGTAATCCATGTGTCTGTTTGGAAAACCTGCAGACAATTATGTTTGATACATATCATCGACAGAGCGTAGCATTTTGGCTCTTGATAGTTATCGACAACTGTTTCATATTAGTAGCCATTCTTGTCATTTATTTGTCAATTACTTACTAGACCGTTAATACTAGTACTTAAGAGACTTAGAACCGAGCATTTAAAGATTAACAAATCATTCGACATATTTATAAGACAGTAAGTGGCAAGACGAAAAATAATTATAGTTAGCTTATTCACTTACGTACTTTTCGCATTTCTTATTCAGCGCTTTAAAGGAGATAGTCATGGCAATTGGCTTGTTTATTTTGGCAGTCATCATTCAGTTAGCCGTGGTCTTGGCCATCTTTTTGTTGTCCTTATCACGGGTCACCGGTAGCATCGTCGCCCTGATTACGGTTATCATTACCGCAATTATCAGCCCATGGTCGCTCATTTTGGGTATACCAATGGCACTACTGTGCTTGGTCTTACTCGTTGCACCGCTTCGCCAATCGTTAATCACTAAGCCTGTCTATAAGGCGCTGGGCGGTGCGATGCCGAGTATGAGTGATACAGAGCGTGAAGCGCTTGATGCGGGTACTAGCTGGTGGGAAAAAGAGCTGTTCATGGGTGCGCCGAACTGGGATACCTTTGCCAATTATCCTTATCCTCAGCTTTCAGAAGCAGAGCAGAGTTTCATCGATAATGAAGTAGAAACCTTATGTGCCATGCTTGATGAATGGCAAATCCAGCATAAAGATAAAGATTTATCTCCTGAGGCATGGCAATTCATCAAAAGTAATGGCTTCTTAGGTTTAATCATTCCAAAAGAATTTGGTGGCTTAGAATTTAGCTCTTATGCCCAAAGTCGTGTAATGAGTAAAATCGCTTCGCGCTCGCCGACTGCCGCTGTGACTTGTATGGTTCCCAACTCGCTCGGCCCTGGTGAGCTATTGATGCACTATGGTACAGACGAGCAAAAGCAGCGCTGGTTGCCAGGTCTTGCAAAAGGTGACGAAGTACCTTGCTTTGGTTTAACGGGACCCGAAGCTGGCTCTGATGCAGGCGCGATTCCTGATACAGGTGTGGTCTGTTACGGTATGCACGAAGGCGAGCAAGTGCTTGGCTTACGCATGAACTTCTCTAAGCGCTGGATTACCCTAGCACCTGTCGCCACTGTCGTTGGGTTAGCATTTAAAATGCATGATCCTGAAGGTCTGCTTGGTAATCCTGAAAAAACCGATTACGGTATTACTTGTGCCCTCGTACCAGCTAATCACGAAGGTGTGGTAACAGGACCACGTCATAATCCAATCGGCTCACCATTTATGAATGGTACAGTCGATGGCAAAGACGTCTTTATCCCATTAGATTACATCATCGGTGGTGTCGAGAACGCTGGTCGTGGCTGGCGTATGCTGATGGAATGCTTAGGCGTTGGACGTGGTATCTCTTTACCTGCTTTGTCGACATCAGCCAGTGAAATGACGTATCTGTCTGTTGGTGCGTTCGCAAAAGTTCGCGAACAGTTCAAGATATCAGTAGGTAAATTTGAAGGTGTACAAGACGCCACTAGCCGTATGGCGAGTAACACTTATATGTTAGAAGCATTCCGTCACTTAGTTACTTGCGGATTAAACCAAGGTGGCACGCCATCTGTCATGACTGCCATGGCCAAATACTATGCGACTGAAACCATGCGTAGCGTCGTCAACGACGGTATGGATGTGGTCGGTGGTCGTGCTGTGCAAATGGGTCCGCGTAACTTCTTAGCGACACCTTATCAGGCGATTCCTGTCTCCATCACTGTCGAAGGCGCCAACATTCTAACGCGCTCGCTCATGATTTTTGGTCAAGGTGCGATGCGTTGCCATCCTTATTTATTCGATGAGCTTCAGTTACTACAAAGCGAAGACAAAGCTGCTGCTACTGAAAAATTTGATACCCTTTTCTTCAAACATTTAGGTTATACGTTTAACCGTGGTGCAAAAGCTTTTGTCGCAGGTTATATCGGTGGCAGCGATAAGGCCCCGAGTTTTGCCGATAGCTTTACCCGTCCCTATTACAAACATATTAACCGCTTAAGTGCGAGCTTTGCCTTGACTGCTGATATGGCGTTAGGACTACTAGCAGGGGATTTAAAACGTAAAGAGATGCTCTCTGGTCGTTTAGCAGACACCCATAGTCATTTATTTATTGCGACTGCTATTTTGCAGTTCTATGAGCATGGTAGTAAATCAGAGTCTGAGCGCTTACATGCTGAAGTTGCGCTACAAAACAGTTTGTACACGATTCAAGAAGCCTTTGTGTCTTTCTTTGCCAACTTCCCGAATCGTATGGCAGCCAATGTGGTTAGCTTTGTGACTTTCCCAAGTGGACGTATCTTTACCCCAGCAAGCGATGAGCTAAAACGCCAGTTGGGTGATACTTTCATGGATGATTTCGCAGCCAACCCGTTCCGCGATTATCTGAAAACCATGGTTTATTACAACACAGATGCAGACGATGTGACTGGTCGTATGGAGCATGCTTATCAGACGTTGGTCGAAATCGAACCATTGTGGCAGAAGTTCAAAAAGGCAGAGCATCAAGACAGCTTTGAAGGTCTAACCTTTGAAGACCATGTGGTACACGCCAGTCAAAATGGCGGCATTACCGAAGAAGAAGCCGAAGTGCTGATTCAATATAACGCCATGCGTTTTGATTCGTTATTGACCGATACGTTTGACGAGCATCTATCGGAAGCGCTAGAACGTGACAATCCGCATGCGCTTGAAAATGCAGTTCATCAACTGACTGATTACGCACAGCTAAAAAGACAAGCTCAGAGTAAAAACGGTATCGCTGTGGATACCGATGCAGCTGCCGTTGATGAGCTAGCCACTAACGAACCAGCTATTAAAGATCTAGACAGTACTGCAAATACAGACAATCATACTGGTGATGCCAATCCTAATCATGGTTATGAAAGTGATGGCGATGTAGAGTTGGTCAGTGAGCAAGATACTATCAAAGAAGTAAATGCGCAGACAGATTTTGAAGAGTCAGAGCCTGAAGTAGAAGCACTCGATCATCGCCATCGTGATGCTGAATCACATCTTAACGAGCGTATGGGCAATAATCACAATCGTCATATTGCACCACCTGATGAGATAAATACGGAAGCAAGTGATGATGATCTCAAACCTTTAGAACGCCAATCACCCTTATCACGTGAAGAAGACGATAAGGTTTAATGGTCTATGCTGTTTTTAATATTGCTATTAGAAACTGAGTATTATTAGATTTTATAGTAAAACTTTCACTTTTTATTAGCCAGACTATCTATAAACGATAGTCTGGCTTTTTTTTGGTCTATTGGAAATTCTGAGCTTAATTAATCATATGAGTCTTATTCTTTTCTTTGCATTTCGATAACTTGAAATCAATGGTTCAATATCAATAGTTTGACATATTCGCTTACCCTAAAAACTCTTTCATGAATATTTTGTTTCATATGGGAAACAAACCGTTTAGAATAAATATTGACTATATTACGGGCACATAGTTGTAACGAGGAATGTACATTTAGAATAAAATCAGAAAAAAATCTTGCAGTGCCCTTAGCTATTCTTTTATATTGTCCACGAAAATGTGACATCGAGCGACAATCACGGGAACTTAATAGTCATAACAAGCTTTGTAGTAAGGCTGATAAGTACAATTATGTTGGCTAATGAACACTTACTATAAAGCTGTTATGCACACAAAGGATATGAATTATGTGGAAGAATTTGGGACTGACGGGCAAGATCATTGTTGCCATGGTGCTCGGTATTGGACTGGGCCTATTTCTAAACTACTCAGGATTGAACGGCGAAGGTAGCTTTGTTAATACTTACATCACCAATGGCTTCCTTGCCATTGTTGGTAAACTATTTGTCAACTCGCTAAAAATGTTGGTCGTACCTTTGGTGCTTATCTCACTGATTTGCGGTGTATGCGGTATTGGTGATATTCGCCTACTTGGACGTATTGGTACCAAAACGTTCATTATTTATATGATAACCACTGCACTCGCTATTGCGACGGCAATTGGTCTTGGCTCGCTATTCGGTATCGGTAAAGGCATGAATATCGCATCCGAAGCCGAGTTTGAAGCTGCGTCAGCGCCACCTCTACTTGATGTGTTCTCTAACATTATCCCATCGAACCCCATCAGCGCGATGGCAAATGGCGATATGTTATCGATCATCTTCTTTGCTATTTTGATCGGTGTCAGTATCTTGATGGTAGGTAAACCTGCCAAAGGCTTAGTGCAGAGCCTAGAGCTGATCAACGAAGTTATCTTAAAGATGGTCACGATCATCATGAACCTTGCACCATATGGTGTATTTGCGCTATTGACCAAAGCAATGGCAGAGCTAGGTTTAGACTTGATTTGGTCACTACTGGGTTATGTCGCGGTATTGGTCGGTTCATTGGCCTTCCATTTCTTTATCACCATGATGATTGTACTAAAAGTGTCTTCAGGCTTGTCTATCAAGACGTTCTTGGCAAAAATGCGTGAAGTACAGATCTTTGCTTTTAGTACCTCAAGCTCAAACGCGACGATTCCTATTACCTTGCGTACGGTTACCAAGCGTATGGGTGTAAACAACTCAGTTGCCTCGTTCACTGTTCCTTTTGGTGCTACCATCAATATGGATGGTACGGCCATTATGCAGGGTACTGCGACCATCTTTATTGCCAACATTTACGGCATTGATTTGGGCGTGACCGAATATTTAACCGTCATCTTGATGTCAGTACTGGCGTCTGTTGGTACGGCTGGTGTGCCTGGTGTTGGTCTAATCATGCTGTCTATGGTATTTGCTCAAGTGGGTCTACCAATCGAAGGTATCGGCCTAATCTTGGGTGTGGATCGTATCCTTGATATGTTACGTACTGCTGTAAACGTAGGTGGTGATGCTGCTGTTACTACTATCGTGGCAAAATCAGAAGGCAAAATGGATCTGGCTATTTACAACGATCCTAACGCTGGTGCAAAAGATGTATTTGATGGTCATATTGATGAAGACAATGAGCGTGAATTCTCTGAAGTCTTTAGTGATGGCATCATGGGTAGTGAATACGATGATGTTGATCGTCGCCGCTAACCCATGCTTGCTAGATAGAAGTGCATAAAATAAAAAACCTCAGTCAAGTTGGCTGAGGTTTTTTTATGATCAATAACCAGTAAATAATAATGATTGATACGGTTCTATCAACAACTAATTAGCCAAACACATACTTGGTCAACATCGCCAGACAGACCAATACAATTACTGGACGAATCAATTTGCTACCGCCTTTAACCACCATATGTGAGCCGAAATAGGCACCGATGGTTTGTCCAACCATCATCGCTAGCCCCACTTTCCACAGTACGTTACCACCCAAAATAAAGAAGATTAACGAGCCAATATTGGTCGATAAGTTCAATACTTTTGCCGCACCTGTTGCTTCGATAATTTGACGACCACGTAATGCCACATTGCCAAGCGCAAAAAACATACCAGTACCTGGACCAATATAACCATCATAAAAACCAATCAACGGTGCCACGACTTTTTGCCATTTGCCCTCTGAGATACGCGGTGCAGCCTCTACCTCACCCAACCTAGGGGCAAATAACGTATAGATACCGATAGCCGCGATCAAAAATGGAATGACCTTTTCAAGCAAGTCAGGTGGTGACATCTGTACAGCGATGGTACCGATAACGGAACCAATAAAAGCGGCGATGATAGCTACTTTAATGCGTTGCGGTTTGACCACCCCTTTTCTAATCATAGTAATAGACGCCGCTAGTGCGCCTGATGCCGCTTGCAGTTTATTGGTACCGAGCGTTAATACTGGTGGGATGTTGGCCAGTAGCATGGCAGGGATAGTCAATAACCCGCCGCCGCCAGCGATAGCATCAATAAATCCTGCCAATGCGGCCACCGCAGTAAGCATTAAAATAATCTCTAACGAGAAAGTTAAGTCCATGACACTGACCTGCAAAATATGATAAGAAGAGAAAAGGAGTTTTGAGATAAGGCTAAAATGTCGTTATCGATAAGCTGACAGCTTACCAGTGCTAGCAAAAGAAATAATGACACATCGCACAGCGCTGCTCATTATAAAGATAAAACCGTAAAAAAAGCCAAAAACGTAACAAAGTCTGCTAAATTTGTCTAATAACGTTCCGAATATGCTCAGTCAAATAGCGACTTATTAAAAAGATGTAACGACTTACAACTATTGTGCTCGTCAAATCCTCTTTATAATATTGCTATTGTGAATATAAAAAAGTAGACCGTTGGCACTGGCTCAACGTATTTTGTTGTCTATATTGATAAGAGTATGAGAAACTGTTTCTGTCTATTTGCTACCTCAAAATTATAGGTAGCGCAGACATTGATGGATATTTGAGGTTATTTAGTAAATTGTATTTAGCGAATGAGGATGATATGGCAATACGAAGGATTAAAGCATTTTTTGAATTTGAGGCAGCAGGCGGTATCGTCTTAGCATTGGCTGCCATTGCTGCAATGATCATTGCCAACTCCCCTCTTAATGTTTGGTATGAAGGTTTTATTCATGCACCAGTCGCCATTCAGATTGGTGAGTTTGCGATTGCAAAAGATGCTCATCATTGGATCAACGATGGTCTGATGGCGGTTTTCTTTTTCTTGGTTGGATTAGAGCTTAAGCGTGAAGTACTCATCGGTGAGCTGTCCAACGTCAAGCAGATAATACTGCCAGCAGGGGCTGCACTTGGCGGTATGATTATGCCAGCGATTGTCTATCTGCTTTTTAACTACAATGAGCCTGAGTTTTGGAAAGGTTGGGCCATTCCTGCTGCGACAGATATTGCTTTTGCACTCGGTATTTTGAGTCTCTTAGGTAATCGTGTACCTAACTCTTTAAAGGTCTTTTTGGTCTCTATTGCTATCTTTGATGACATTGGTGCGATTCTGATTATCGCTTTGTTTTATACCAGTGAGCTGTCGTTAGAATCATTGGCAGTAGCTGGTTTATGTTTGCCGTTCTTATATGTTCTTAATCGCCGTAACGTCACTAACATTACTCCCTATCTACTCATCGGTCTGATCATGTGGATTGCCGTACTCAAGTCTGGTATCCATGCAACATTGGCAGGTGTGGTATTAGCACTGTTCATCCCGATGTTCGACCGCACTGATCCTGAGCACTCTCCACTTGAAGAGCTAGAACATGATCTGCACAATACCGTCGCCTTTGGTATTTTGCCAATCTTTGCTTTTGCCAACTCAGGCATCTCGCTCGAAGGCGCAGGTTTTGCTGAGCTATTCCACTCAGTGCCGCTAGGTATTGCCGCTGGTTTGTTTATTGGTAAGCAATTAGGCGTCATGTTCATGTGCTGGTTAATCTTTAAACTTGGTATCTCAACCATGCCAAAAGGTATGGACTATAAGCAAATCTACGGTGCAGCTCTATTGTGCGGTGTTGGTTTTACCATGAGTTTATTCATCGGTGGCTTGGCGTTCGCTGGCGACACCACTATGTTTGATGAACGCTTAGGTATTATTATGGGTTCAATCGTCTCTGGTATTGCCGGTTATATCATGCTGAAAATGAGCTTGAAAGACAATGCTAGCGGTACATCGGTCGACTTGACTCGCCCGCATTAATGATTGATGAATGCTGTGAGATGTAGAGCAGTTTATAGTGGTACCGCTTAATATTAATGCCACTTATAAACTGCTCTATTTTATTTGTATGTACGTTATCGAGATATTTACAAGTGACTTAGCAATTAATGACAAGTCTGCATAATGTAGTTGATTGCTAGCATCATTTATTTGTGTTCATAGTTATTATCGTTATGATAGTTATCACAGCTATCGGAGCTAACCATGTACCGACCTATACACCGCGTTGTACGTCAACTGGCATTAGGGTTATCTGTGTTCGGTAGTATTTATCTGCTAGCAGGCTGTGCAACACTCTCTAAGCAAGAATGTCTCGTAGGTGACTGGCAAGCTATCGGCTATAACGATGGCGTGGCAGGTTATCATTCAGACCGCTTAGCATCTCATACAAAAGCCTGTGCCAAAGCCAGCGTCGTACCTGACTACCAGGCATGGGAGCGCGGTCGTAAACTTGGTCTGCAACAGTACTGCACCATCAATAACGCCTATAACATTGGCAGACGTGGTCGTCAATTAAACAACGTTTGCCCGATCACTATGGCCAACACATTGCAAGTGGCTAATCAAAAAGGGCTAGATTATTACGCCTTAGACAGTCAGTTGGACAAAGACAATCGCCTCTTAGATACTTATCAATCAGAATTCAATAAGCTAGAAAATGGTGACATGCTCGACTTTGCTAATGAAAAAGAAGCCCGTGCACGGCTGCTATCTCTATCTGATGAGATTCGTGATACCAAACGCCGTATCCGAACAACACAGCAGCAATTAGATTCATTGAACCAATCCAGTAATTTTTACGAATGACTGGGATGCGAAGCTATTGCAACGCAAGTTTTACGTTCTAAGGCATGTCCTCACTCTGAAAATGGTACTTGATAACTATGGATAAGAAAATCATCAATACGGCAAGTACACCAACTGACAAACCTGACTTTCAGTCATCGAATGCTCAATCATCGAACACTTATCAGCGTCATGGACGTACCACTGCTATCGATGACCATAGTGATTTGCAGGTTTTAAAACGCATTAAACGTTATTTATTACCAAAAGACTTTACGATCTCGCCTGCTCTACTTGATGAGATCGTGGCAGGTTACGATATTGGCGATCCGCTTGCAGACGCGTTAGCTGCACAGAGCATAAAGTTTGCGAAGCCCTTACAGCATACTATTCTTGGCGATAGTCCAAACAATAAACTTACGAACAACGACCTTGTAAACAATCCATCATTTAGCGCGCTTACTGAACAATTTAGCAGCCATCCTGACTGGTTCGACCCAAAGCTTGCCCAGATAGGTGCGGTTGCCTATCGGCGCTATCCACTAATGCTCATTTGGCTATTGCGTAACGTTGCTCTAATGGCAGGCTATAGCATTCCTGCCTTATCACTGCCGCTCATTCAGACAGGTGCACTGATGCACGATGCGCTACCTCGATTGATGCGTACTTATGCTTATATCTTGGCCGTGTCTGAACACCCCTCATCTAATATGAGCACACGCAATCAAAACAAACCTATTGATCAAGTATTGGCCATTGGCTCTGAGGGCTGGCGACAATCGATCCAAGTACGTCAAATACATACTTTGGTACGGCAAAACTTACTCAAAGGTAAAGGCTATGCGGCTACAGGCGTGATACCAAACGCTGAGCAACATCATAACCCTGACGGCAGTTGGAATACCGACTATTGGGGCATCCCTATCAATCAAACCGATATGATTGCCACCCATTTGCAGTTCTCGTTACTAATTATGCGCGGTCTAAGATTGCTAGGCGCACGTATTAGTACGGAAGAAGCCGAAGGTATCCTGCATCTATGGAATCTTGCCAGTTATTGGATGGGGGTTGATCTAGATCGTTTACCAAAAGATGAGGCCGCGTGTTGGGAATGGCTCTATACCTATCTATCGATACAGCAGCTAGACTTTAAGATGGGACAGCCACTGGCAAAAGCATTGCATGATTTACCGCGTCAGCTGATGGGTGAAGATAATCGCCGTGGACGTTTTGTTGAAATGGTCAACGCGAGTGTCACTCGGACTTTGGTCGGTGATGATATAGGCGATGGGCTGGACTTACCAAAATCGAAGATACGCTTTGGCGTGTTGTCTTCGGTACCGATTCTTTTTGCGCTCGATACTGCACGGCAGCATAACGCGTCCGTAGCTCATAAGTTAGAAGCATTCCGTGCCAAGCGCCAAGACAATATGAACTGGTGGCTTAAAAAGAACGATGATTATTATAAGTAGATGATTATAGTCATTCCACTATAAAAACATTACTGCGTTAACCTCGTTTGAAGTATCACATATACATCTACACTCGGTTGCCTTGTACTACTTTTAAATTGCATCGACTATATTATAAGTAGATGACATTTATCAGCGTTTGTTTTCTACGCGGTAATACCATTCGAGCTGTCGATCAAACCCTGTTTCTAATAGGTTGGCAATTACCCGTCCTGTTAGCCCCCACACTGTCTCACCATCGACCTGCCAGCTCGGCGTCAGTATGGTAGCCATTTGCTCTTGCATTTTATACTCAATTTCATACTCTACCGTTGGTTGAGTGACTAACGACTCTAAGTCTGCCCAAAAGATACGTGATATTTCACCCGCTTCAGGTACGAGCACCAAGCCAGGAGCAATGAGTGCCACGATTGGGCGTACGCTCATACCACTTTTTGAAGTTTGGATCGGTAGCTGACCAAGCAACTGGACTTTATTAGGTGGTAGTGCTGTTTCTTCGCAGGCTTCACGCAATGCGGTAACGACATTATTGCCATCGCCTCGATCATGTTTACCACCCACACAAGACACTTCACCCGCATGACTGTTCATGTGGGCGGCGCGGCGTGTTAATAATAGTTTAGGTCTGCGCTCATGAGTAATAGCGACCAGTATTGATGCATCGGCAATCGGTGTCTGATATAAGCTGTCTAACACACGGCTACTATGAGAGGCGTTATGTGCCTCGTACATTGCCGGACTTGTCAGCGCATTTAAAGTCTCATGTTGCACTCGTTCGGCTAATTGACGAAGCGTCGGATGACGAATAAAAGTAGGTACAGCAACTGACAGGTTATCGAAGCTTACAGCCTCCGGTGGGAGTAACATTATAATTGCCCTATATTTTTATCGTTGCTAAGCGGTATCAACAGCATCTTTCTTATTTTCTATTATTAAAATCGCGACTAATAAATAAAACCAACAATCTTTTTATTTGTCTCGGTCACTCTTTTTGTTAGCGGCTTTGATATCAATAATTACTGAACACTCACTAGACTAGCGCAATATAATAGTGGCTGCATGCTATTTATGTGACTGATTCATTGCTTATCAATGCTCAATAACAGCCCTATTAACTAATAATAGTCAGCCTATCTGTGAAATGATGCGTTACTGTTATCGTGATTCTGTCCGTCGATAATATGTGCTATCTTAAGACGATAGCTGCTCTTTAGAATAATATCTTATATAAGTCAGGTACGTTTAAGTTAGGTTTATCGTCAGGTTCACTCAGTTTACTGCTTGTGGTACTTGTCTCACCGTCCTTGTATCTAACTTATCTCGAAACGATGACAGCAGCACTTCAAAATGTAGGTCTTATAACCTATAAAAAACATCATACACAATAACTTTTATAACAAGGTAGTTGATATGCGCTATTGCCTCCAATGCGGTCATGAAGCAGAACGAAAAATCCCACCTACGGACAATATGCCGCGTTTGGTATGCCCCAATTGCCACTATATCCACTACGAAAACCCAAAAGTTATCTGTGGCTCGCTGGTGGTACATGAAAATAGAGTACTACTCTGCCGCCGTGCCATTGAGCCACAATATGGGCTATGGACGATACCTGCAGGTTTTATGGAAAATGGCGAGACCATGGCTGAAGGCGCAGCACGCGAGAGCTACGAAGAAGCTGATGCCATCGTACTGAATCCGCATCTATACTGCATTTATGACTTACCAGATATTGGACAGATCTACTCTATCTATCTGGCCGATCTAAAAGATGGCGCGTATGGTATTGGCTCAGAAAGTCTCGACTGTGCACTGTTTAGCGAAGAAGATATCCCATGGGATACACTGGCGTTTGAAGCCATTCGCCGTACTTTAAAAAGCTACTTTGCTGATCGTAAGCAGTATAACGAGTTGTCAGAATTTCCGATTCATCAAGATAAAATTGGCAAAGATTTGAGTATCAAGCGATATTAGTCGATTACCTAACCGCAAAAAGCCAAGCATGATGCTTGGCTTTTTTGTGCTTAACTTTTAATCAAGAACAAACCTAATTGTCTTAGCTCTTTATTCTACAAACCTCAAAGCCAAGACCTTTGACTGCCTCTTCTTTATCGTAAGGCGCTAGCACTGCACGTACATGCTTTTGCCCTTGCAGATATTGCTTGGCAACGCGCTGCAAGTCAGCGACCGTCACGGCCAATATTGACGCACGCATTTTGCGCTGCCAGTCAACACCACGATGATGCAGATTTGCAAAGCAGGCTTTGATTGCTTCGCCTGCAGGAGAGCCCGGCTTATCCATACCTGAGATAATACCTAAGATAGCTTCTTCCAATTGCTCATCGGTCTGTGGCTCGTCCAATAACCACTCGATACTGGCGTCGAAGTGAGCAAAGGTCTCAGCACATTGCGGATCACGATAGCTAAAGAATTTAAAGGCACAAGCGTTGGCATCGTAACCTGCGCCGCCGCCATAGGCACCGCCGCGCTCACGAATAGCACTGTGCAAATAGCCGTTACGTAAGTAAGGCGCTAATACCATTAGTGCAGCGGTATCAGGGTGGTCAGCAGCAGGTACAGTATAAGCACTGGCATTGTGATAGACGTTGGTTGGTACTAGCCATGCTAAATCTGCAACATCTAACACGTCGTTTTTAACATCGTCGCCATTCTCTAACGTCTTACCCGCATCAGTCGCACCATTTAACGCAGTATCTAGTTGCAGGTTTGCAAATTCGCTTGGGATATTTGCTACTGCGTTCGTTAAATCATTAGAAGCGGTCGTCGCTTGGCTGTCTTTCCAGCTATCAACGATTAAGCTACTCAAGCGTTCGGTTTGCTCTGCTTCACAGATAATAACGGCATGCTTAGGCAAGCTGATGAGACGTTGATGTAAATCCATCAAGCTGGTAGCCAATTGATCCCACTGGGCATCATCTGTACTAGCATGTGCTAAGAAATCTTTAAGCGCGTTCAATGCTGGTAGACCGCTGCGCACATATTCCAACTGCGCTTGGCGACTCATACCGCGACTGGCTGTTTGCATGGCATAAGAGTGACCAGATCCTGCTAGATTTGACTGCCAACCTGCTTGACGCTGCTGCAAGATTTCTTTGATACGGTCATGCTCAGAGAAGATACTGTGCTCCATGACTTCTTTGAGCAAATCAATCGCTTCAGGCTTACGGTTAAGCGCACGCGTTGCCACGACAAAGTAGCTGCTAATCGCTTGGCTATCATCGACGTTGGTACGCTGACTAATACGAGCGGTCACACCAGAAGAGTGCGCGGCCTGCTTGGCCTGCATCTCATGAGCGCTGAGCGAGTCCGTACCTAGCTCAGACAATAGACTTAAATAGATAGGCAGCAATGGATGATTGATTACATCATTGACTGGTAGCTCATCTGCGCTCGCATTACCAATTGCTTCAGTTAGTGGGACAATCACTTGATAGTAATAAATACCATTAGTGCCCGCTTCATACTCAAATAGCGTGCTGTCTTGCCCGCTCAAACGTACCTGCTTTTGCGTGCCTTGTTTAAAGCTGATATCCGTTGGTACGTCTTCTAGACCTACTTTTGGTAATAAGCTTAAATCATCTGGCGCAGCTTGACGTGCAGCCAAATCTAAGGCTTGTTGCTTCAAAATAGCCTTATCATCAGCAGTCAAATCCATCGCGATAGTATCTAAACGAGTCTGTTCAGCTGCGGCAAGACGGGCGGTCTTTTCACTATCCGGTGTCAGGGTAACGCGGACACGATGCTGATTGTCCAATAGATGCGTCTTGATTAAATTCGGTAGCCACTGCGGATCGACGACTTGCTCACGTAGCCACTGCAAATGTTCGTCTACTTCCCAAACATCGATAGGGTTGCCGTCATGAATAGCGGTACTAAAGCCCTCCAGCATGAGGTTCAGACCATAAGGGATGCTATCGCCGCCGATATGGCGCTGATCAATCTCGATTTGGTGCAAAATAGTTTCGATCGTCTCGTCGTCGACTGGTGAATTGGCCACTTCGGTCAGCAAGTCGATAATACCCTGCTCTACCGCTTCGGCGTGCTCAGGGTTGGAGCCGCGCAGTCCCGTATAAAAGACCATTTCGTAATGACTGTCATCAAGTCCCAATAGCGGACTTGGTGCTTTACCCAGTGGATGGCTATCAAGATAAGCGCGCAATGGCGAGCCTGCATGCTCAATCAGCACACCCTCTAACAGACGTAATGCCAAGCGCTGCTTGGGATCAGTAATCGATGGTAGCAACCAAGCAACCACATGATGCGTCTGATCTGGGCCGGCTTCGTCAGCAGTATAAGTATCAACCGCGCTAACGGGTGCAGACAAACGCTGCTCAGGACGCGATACATGCTTTTTACCTGCTTCAAACTGAATCAAGGCATCTTCGTGTATCTTCGCTTGCGTCTCAGCAACAGGGATATTACCAAAACTCATAATGACACTGTTTGACGGATGATAATGGCTCTGGTGAAACTCGGTCAACTCAGTGTGCGTCAAGTCAGGAATATCGGCAGGATCGCCGCCTGAATTATAATGATAGGTCGTCGTTGGGAACAGATGATGAGCAACCGTATGATATAGCTGATCAATCTCGCCACTCATCGCACCTTTCATTTCATTAAAAACGATACCCTTAAACTGCGGCTTATCATTTTCGTCAAGCTCCACGCGAATGCCTTCTTGGGCAAAATCGAGCGGATGGATATTTGGGAAAAACGACGCATCCAGATACACAGCAAGCAAGTTAAAGTAGTCGTTTTTGTTTTGAGTCGCGTACGGATAGGCCGTCCAATCGGCTGCAGTCATCGCATTCATAAACGTATTTAACGAGCGTTTAATCATTGAAAAGAACGGATCACGTACTGGGAACTTGTTCGAGCCACATAACGCCACGTGCTCTAAGACATGCGCCTCGCCTTTTGAGTCCATTGGCTGGGTGCGAAAACCGACCAAAAACGCATTTTCATCACTTGGGTGTGCCAGATGATAATGCATCGCTCCTGTTTTTACATGCTGACTGATCAGCACATCCATCGATAGCGCCTCAATATGGCGATGCTCAATCAGCTCAAATGCTGGATGCAGCGTTAAATCAGCAGTAAATGGCGTGTCCGTCATAGTTATCCTTATCGCTTATTATGCGTATAGTGCCCTGACTGTCAGGGAAAATAGAGTAATAAATTGGCTAAAAAAGAGTTGGCTTAGCGCTATTAGTGGGGCTGCGACATGGATAAGTCAAGGCAGCAGCTATGCAATAATCCACCACATAATCTACGCGACTATCAACTTTAGCCATTGAAGCCTTATAGTTACAAATCAATCAATATCCACAATTTTATTATGGATTTATCACTTAACAAAGATGATTTGCACTGCTACTATAAAGTTAACTATTAATAGGAGTACCTTATGAGCTACCAACACGTTTTATTGGTCACTGACTTACTATCCGATGCGGACAAAGTGGCGCTAAAAACCAAGCGTATCCTCGCAGGCTCTCCTGAAGCCCGACTGTCCGTTTTGCATATAGTCAAAGATGACATGGTGCGCTTCGGTTATGAGCTGATGCCTTCCTCTAGCCTATCAGGTGATGTCGATAGTGAAAAGTGGCAAGAAGCTCGAGCGAAATTAGCGCAATTTTTGGCACGTAATGAGCTAGAAGCGATCAACTCTGAGGTCACCGCAGCCATCTCTAATAGCAAAGGTATCATTAATTACTGCCGTGAAAAAGACGTCGACTTACTTATCATTGGACGCCATGAGCGTCATGGTATCGCTGCTTGGTTAGTAGGAGCAACTGCCGATAGTATCTTGCCAAATGTCCCTTGCGACAGCTTAGTGGTGAAGCTTGATCAGCCTGTCTTGGAATAATTGGCATTGCTCCAATCCGCTGCTAAAGACGACAAGCTTTACTTAACAGCGCCCTAGAGTAGTGCTATAGTAAATACTATCTGACATGAGGAAGACGCTATGAGTTACGAACATATTTTACTGGTCACCGACTTACTCTCTGATGCAGATATAGTCGCCCAAAAGGCCAAGCGCATCGTTGAAAACCGTCCAGGCTCTAAGCTATCTGTTTTGCATATTGTCAAAGACACCATGGTTGGCTTTGGCTATGAGCTGGTGCCTGCCTCTAGCCTATACGATGAGATTGATGATGAACGCTGCCAAGAAGCGCGCGCAAAACTGGCGCAATTCCTTGAACGCAATCAGCTAAATGCAGCAACGTCGGAAGTCACAACTGCCATCTCTAGCAGTGAAGGTATCGTCAGCTACTGTCATAAACACGATGTCGATCTATTGGTCATCGGTCGTCATAAGCGTACTGGTATCGCTGCATGGATCAGTGGCGCGACAGCAGATAATATCTTGCCTAATGTACCTTGCGATAGCTTTGTGGTGCGACTGGACAAGCCTGTTTCAGCATAAAAATATGCTTCGATTGTCTTATATTATCTATGGCATATCCTAAACAAAAAAGCGCAGCGTAACTTTTAACGCTGCGCTTTTTTATGGCTAATAGATTTTAGGTTCATCCAGACTCATCGTTTAACCTTGTTGAATAATATCAATAAAGGTTTGCCAAATAGGACTTTGGTGTCGAGCTTTGTGCCAGACTAGCCACCATGTCCTTGATAAATCAATTCCCGCCACGTTCACTTGTACCAACTCCCCTGTCGAGAGTTCCGTCTCAATCACATGCTGCGATAGACAACCAAGACCAATATCTGCACTCACCATGTGCTTAATGGCCTCAGACTGATGTATCGCCTTGACCACTTCTGCATTGGGTAGATACTTAAGCAGTTGCTCATCGATAATTTGCCGTGTGCCTGACCCTGCTTCACGTACCAGTAGCGGCAACTGCGCTAACTGATTAATACTCAGCTGATAACAGTCCTCATCTTGGCTATAGGTAGCCACATTCTTTAACCACTTGCTATCACGCTTGGCAAATATCATCAGCGTATCAGTACGCCATTCACGCTGCTCAATAACTTTCATATCTACCGGACGCGGCACCCCTTCTACCAGCGCGATATCGATATTTAGTTGCTCAACCTCGCTAACTACCTCTTGAGTATTGGCAATATACATATCGACGTTGGCATCGGGTAGCGCTTCATATAGCTTGCCAAGCAATGACGGCAGCACGTAGTTGCCGATAGTAGTACTGGCACCGATATGAATCTGTCCTGCTTGATATTGATGATAATGCTCAAGCGTGAGCGACTGACCCAAAATCGCCTGTGCCTGTATATAAATAGGATGGGCATTAGGGTGTTGATTGAGCCGACGACCGACGCGCTCAAATAGCGGCATCTGTAGTCTAGACTCCAGCTCTGTAAGCGCGCTACTGACTGCTGATTGCGATAAGTGCAGCTCCTCACTAGCGCGACTGGTGCTACCTGTCTGATAAATACTGACAAAAACAGCAAGCTGCTTAAGCGTAATCTTTGGCACTGTCTGCACAGATTTTTTCATGTTATCGATGTTGCCTTATGTCAGTTTTTGCGCTGTTTTATCCGTGACGTTTGTCTTTTTTGATGCTTATGCGCGGTATACCTATTTCTAACATAAGCTTTAACCTAAAAAATCGATAGCTTATATCTTATTAATCTGTTTTTATTATAAATTCAGCGGGCATATACTGTCTATTCATAAGCTTATGCTTATCTTAATATAAGTAATAGGATGCCGCGTCATGCACACACTCGTCCAATCAGTCAGCAACTCCGTTCATAACTATACCCCTAATCACCGTCACTTGGCGGGATTGGTAGTCGTTCTGATTGGTAGTTTGTTTTGCTTATGGTTGGACAGCAGTTTAGATGTATGGTCAAACGGACGTATCATTGGTTTGTCATCTTTAACGCTAGCGATATTGCTAGGCATGATCTTGGGCAATACTATCTATCCCAAATTCACTGAACGTTTAAACGGCGGTGTTTGCTTTGCAAAGGGTCAGATACTGCGACTTGCGATTATGTTTTATGGGTTTAAGCTAACCATGACACAAGTTGCGAGCGTCGGTATGCCAGCGATTATGACTGACGCACTGGTACTGACGTCAACCTTTTTGCTGACCTATTGGTTAGGTACTAGATGGCTAAAAGTCGATAAAGAAACGGTTATTTTGATTGGCTCAGGCGCGAGTATTTGCGGTGCTGCTGCCGTCATTGCTGCAGAGCCAGTCGTCAACGCGCAAGCTCACAAGGTCACTATCGCCGTGGCAACCGTGGTAGTTTTTGGCACTATCGCGATGCTACTATATCCTTTTTTATATCATCTCGGTTGGTTACAACCTTGGTTAAGCGCCCAGCAGTACGGCATGTACACTGGCTCAACCGTTCATGAAGTGGCGCAAGTCGTAGTCGCGGGCAATGCAATCAATACCAAGATTGGTGACACCGCAGTCGTGACCAAGATGATACGCGTTATGATGCTCGCGCCTTTCCTGCTTGTGTTATCGTTTGCGCTAACCAAAGATCGCACCGTAGATAATGACACTATAGAAGATAAAAGCAGTAAAAACGAGACAGCGTCATTTATGACTCGTGTTAAACAAGTCAAAGTGCCATGGTTCGCATTTATCTTTATCGGTATTGTGTTGATACATACATGGGTGCCGATGTCTGAGAGCATCGTACGCAGTATGGTGATGCTAGATGATGTGTTACTGACGATGGCCATGTTTGCATTAGGTTTGACTACGCATCTAAGCGCGATCAAGCAAGCTGGCGTTAGACCGCTTATCTTGGGTGCTATTATGTTTGGTTGGTTAATACTGGGCGGTGGTCTGATCAATATCGGCATTAGCTTTATATAATAAGCTAAATGTCCATTCTTAACTGCTGATGTGATTGCATAATATAAAAGGCCTCCGACTACAAATAGTCGGAGGCCTTTTTGCATTGGTCGCGGTCTAATATGATTAATTAAAACCTTTCAAATAAAACTTCTACTCGCTTAAGTACTCATATCTTAAATATTAAATCGCAGACGAAAAAAAACGAACCCGAAGGTTCGCTTTTCTACATCTATTCATCTATCTGTCTATAAAGACAAATTAGATAGCAACGATGTTATGTGCTTGTGGGCCTTTTTGGCCTTGAGTTACAGTGAACTCAACTTCTTGGCCTTCAGCCAAAGTTTTGAAACCTGAACCAGTGATTTCGCTGTAATGAGCAAAAACGTCTGCGCCAGTTTCTGGAGCGATAAAACCAAAGCCTTTAGCTTCGTTGAACCACTTAACTGTACCTTTTTGAACGTCTGACATAGTATAATCCTACTTTTAAATTTATTAATGGTCTAGTGACCGGTAACGCTTGCAAATAGCTACTGAACGATAAATATTAAAACGAAGGATTATAACTAATACTACGAGGTAATGATTTGGTGCAGAACTGCTCTTAAGCTTGGGCGTATTATAAGGGGTACATCCCAGTATCGCAAGTCTTATCTCATGTTTCGTGTAACCAGAGCCGTTTATTGACCGATTTTGGCGCAAATTGCAACGGATTTAAGCATTTGGTAAACGGAACAAATATATCGCTACCCCACTACAGACAGCGGCTACCGCCCATGCCATCCACATCATATCGGCAGGCAAACGATAAAATAACATAATTGTTGATGCTGCCATCATAACCGTCGCTAAACACTTGGCATAAAGCGGAACGGCATGATTCTCCTCCCAGTCACGGACGAATTTGCCAAAGTATTTATGATTGATCAGCCAAAAATGAAAACGTCGAGAACTGCGCGCCCAGCAACCTGCTGCTAGCAAGATAAAGGGCGCGGTGGGCATCACCGGCAACAATATACCGATAATACCTAAGATAAAAAACAGCCAACCAAGCGTCACAAAGGTCCAACGCAGCATTGGGCTGTTGGATTGATCCGTCTTGGGTCGGTAATAGAACGCTTTTTTATTCTCGGTCATATAAATTGTCGGTCGTGTAAGTTGTCAGTTATGCCAAATGTCGATTGTCTAGAGTAGCGCCTATTATGTAAGCAGCGGCATAGAAGGCTAATCATGCAATATCGCCCGTCTGCGCACAAGACTATTTATATAAGGTTTTTGCTATTGATAGGTATGTTTGGTTAGTAATTGGGTAAATACCAATAATAAATGCTGCACTCTTTTATTAATACGTCGATTGAAAGCGCTTATAAAAAGCCGTCACAAATGAAAACTGTTATAAAGAGCGATTATCGAACATCAGTCATCACCTACCATCCTCATTCCCGATACGCTTGCATCACGTCTTGTAAGTCGTCTATGATGACGCAGTAGCTATCGATAATAGCCATTCACAGTACGGATTCATTAGCAGTACTGATCAAAAATAATGCAATACCAATCAATCTTGTCGGGGTGCTTTGATTTAACGCTGTACACACAGCCCACATCATCGCTGAGACATACCCGTGAACCTGAAGCAGTTAGCACTGACGTAGGAAACAAGCGTGACACGCCCTCAGAGGTCTATAAATAAGAGCAGTCTATAGATATGATGTACTGGTAATGATAACCATATCAAACGCCGAGCATCTGACAGTTAGCATCGAGGCTTCACTTTTCTTATTTGGCCTTTCTTGTTTTACTTTAATCGTATCAGTCTGATTGTTTTCCATAATCAAAAAGGAAACAACCATGCAGCCGACCACCAAACTTACTCTGACCCTCGAATGGTTCTTAAACCCTGATCACATGCCCTTTATCGCTGGTGTGACCACGGGCGCATATGAGCAAGCAGGGCTTGATATCACCATTATCGAGCCAGACGACCACTATGATGGCTTTGCCGAATTACAAAACCAAAGCATCGATCTGCATGTCAATGAGCCTATCCATCTGTTTGAACATTACGCGCCTAACCTACTCGCGCTGGGCTGCTTTTTTGAGACCGATGGCGGTATATTGATGCAGCGCGCTAGCATGGATAAATTAAAAAACAATCAGCCTATTCGCATTTGCACCCCTGCTGCTGAAGAAAAGACCAATCGTATTGGCTTTGAGATATTGGCTCGCTATGCCAAGAAAAATGGCTTTAGTATCAGCCGTGATAATGTGAGCTTTGTACAAAAAGACTTTTATCATATAAAGAACCTGCAAGAAGACTCAAGCCTAGATGGCGCATGGCTATGCTTTTATAATTTTGAAGGCGTTGAAGCGACTCATGAAGGGTTGAACTTTGAATTTATCGATCAGCATTTGTCACCTTATCCGAACTTTTCGGCTTTAGAGATTCTGACGACGGATGAGATCTATAGCGCGAAAAAAGACGCAATAGATACCTTTATCCAAGTGACCAATCAAATGACCGAACTGTGTAAAAATGAGCCAGCCACTGCCCACCGTATGTATTACGACTATAGTAAAACCGAAGTCGATGCGCTGATGGATGCCATCATTGATAATACGCTGGGCAGATTGCTCACGCCTATCAAGCCTGATGCAAGTAAGTGGGAAGAACTGCGCGAGATGCTAGCCGAAATCGATATCGTAACCTTGACTGATGAGCAGTACCAATCGCTGTGGGCGCTATAGAGATTTTAGAAATTAAGATATTTTGAGCCATAAAAAACCGCCATAGTATTTGCTGTGGCGGTTTTTTATTTAGCTGTAATCGAATCATAAAATTATTGCTGCACGATACCAAGTTGCTTGGCTTCTTTAAGCCACATTGGGAACTCTTCTAGCATATTCTCATACAAGGCTTCTTCGCTGATATCATCCAAGTCATCTAATTCAAAAAAGTCGCAATTATCAATCACGCGCCCTGTCATATCGTCTAGTTTTTTTAGGATGCCATAACCACGACCACCCAAGCCTACAAATTGCCAAAATATCGGCAGTTTCGCCGCTTCCGTCATGACTCTCGTGATACCGCGATTGTCATTTACCCCGCCATCACTGATAAATAGCACGTAGACAGGCACATCCAAGCCGTCTTTTTGGTAAAACTCCGTCACGGCTTTCATGACCTCTGCTTCATTGTTGATGCGTGGGCCAAGTGCCCATTTGCGCCAGCCGCCATGAGCGTTGTTGATAAAACCGTCATAATTGCTCAGTCCAATCTCGCCCAAATACTGCGGATCTCGGGCAAACGCCCAGCAGTCTAGTGCTTGGTCGTCATCGAAGTTCACTGCCAATGGCAATATGCGATTGACCACCTCTTGCACGCGGCCTTTTTTGTACTGTCTGTTCATTGAGCCTGAGGCATCTAACACCAACGCCACCTTTGCGGTTAATTGCTGCAACTGGCGTTTCTCAAGTGATATGGTGGCTTTTTTGGCCAGATTGACCAGTTTTGGCGCTTTGTCTAGCATCACCTTTTCTAACGACGGTTTTGTTTGAACTGGCGTTGCGGTCGTCTCTGCTGCTGTAGAGCTGCCCTCTTCTACGTCACCACCGAAATGCTGCACAATAGCGGCAAGCCCACCATTAAAGCCTTGCGCGACGTTGGATACTCGCCAAACGCCACCCTTACGATACAGCTGCATCAACATACTGGCTTGCTGCTGGGCAAAGTCTGCTGCTTGATATTCCGCCTGCGCCTTTTGCGACTGCTGCCAAATGCCAATCTCTAACGATTGAATTTGATTCAGCGGCGTGTCGGCTGATAACACAAAAAACAAGCTGTCTATATTAGTCGCCAGTTTGGATAAATTAACTTCAAACTCGGCTTGGATGCCTTTATTTGCCGTTGTTTGTGACTCGTAATGGGTGAGCTTGATTTGCCCGCATGGAGAGGTTGGCTGATTATAGAACACCATGTAATCATCATTGATCAGTTTGCCCGCTGCGTCTAGCGCAAAGCAGCTGATGTCCATCTCTATTGGGCTTTGGCGAGTGAATTTGAGCGTGATAGGTGCGCTGTCGTCAATAGTAAGATTGCTTAAAGGTGTGCGTTGTCCGACAGTGAGATGGTTCATGGTGTTCCTTACGTTAGATTTTTATTCCTTTAAAGATAATAGACTAATTACTGACATTAAAAAACCGCTAAAGCATGAGCTGGAGCGGTTTTTAGAAAATTTAACTTAGGTTTAAAAAGCCTGTTAAGTGCTCTTTTTTCTAAAATTAATTCGCTCACCATTCGAGAAAACTTTTCGTACGATGGAGTTTTTTCTAGCATTATATTCATAGTTATACCTAATAGGATTCGACGCACCTTTTTTACGATAATCACTAGAAATACGCTTACCCATGTAAAGGTCAATAATCTCTTTAGGAGCATCTCTGCCAACAAAACCAAATCTACCTTCTGCTGCAACATTAGGATACTCTGGAAAATTCTCTAAAGTAGCTACTTTCCATTTATCCGCAATAAAAACCCCAACAATTTTTCCATGGGCAACTGCTAGTACATACTCAGCTTGACTAACTGTCTTGGGATTTACTTTCCAAGCATATCGTACTGCATGATATGCAGACCTATCTTCAATTGATGCATTTATATTAATCATAACTACATTGTGCTCAAAGATCGCATCTTCAGTTAAATCATTATTCATATTATCTTCCTTAAATTATATTAATAAATGACAAAATAAAAATGCACTCTAAAAAGTACCTTTTCATCATTTTAATTCTTACAATACTGTTCATTGACAACAATTAAAACGCCTTCAACTCTTCCATCTGCGCCGTCAACTGCCCTTCTAACTCAGCTAGTTTCGCTTTTTCAGCATCGACCACTTCCGCAGGTGCTTTACTCATAAAGCCTTCATTGCCTAACTTAAATTTTTTTTAATTATGAAATGGCTGGTAAAAAATACAAAATCTACCAATACTTAGGCTTTAGAATTGGTTTTTTTGCGGTAGGAACTTTATCAGGTAGATGACTGCCTGCTAGCTCATCATCGGTAATATACGAGCGCGTCCAATCTGCATATTTGCTTAGTCTCTCATTCTGTGGGCGACGGCTATTAGAGCGTATAGGGATAATAATGCCAATGACAATAGCATCTCCCATATCTTCTCGTAGTGCTTTAAGCGCTGGCTCAATATCGGTATCATTGGTGACAAAAACCACTTGCTGTGCTTTGTTTTGTATCGCGTCTCGGTAAGCGGTCAATGTAATGTTAACGTCGGTTTGCTTTTCTTCTAGACGCCATACTTCAACACGGTCACTTTTATCAGGTGGTTGTTTGTACCTGAGTAAGTTGCCCTTCTCCAGCGCATAATACCCTTTTATAATTTTCATGTTATTAGGATACATTTTTTGCAATGCTCTATGATAGGACTGCTGAGCGTTTTGGGCGGCTTCTCCTTGCGTTGATATTTTTGACTTAATATCTGCGGTAAAAAAGTAGACAGTCTCAATTACCGCATTTGGATCTTGTGCGTGAATAATACGATTTGCAAATAGGTGATATAAGTCCAACCATTTATCATTACTGTGTTTTAGACAGCCATAAAACAGGTTATAACCATCAATATATACATTGGTTTTCAAGTTTATCCACCCAGTTATTTTATTGACATAAAAAAACCGCTACAGCATATCACTGTAACGGTTTTTTTGCCCTAGGCAATCTAAAAATTTAATTTTAGTTACTAAGGGTGAGTTGTAGATTTATTATAGCTACCCCAAAGGTATTATGCAAATATATTTAGTCAGTTTATTTGCAATAAAATTACCAACCTACAACGCTTTCAACTGCTCCATCTGCGCTGTCATCGCGGTCAACTGCCCTTCTAGCTCAGCCAATTTCGCTTTCTCAGCATCGACCACTTCTACAGGTGCTTTACTGACAAAGCCTTCATTGCCTAGCTTACGCGCGATACCATCGGCTTGCTTTTGTAGTTTCTCATGCGCTTTGCCCAGACGTGCCAGCTCAGCCGTTGGATCAATCAGACCTTTCATCGGTACGAGCACACGCAGCTGACCGACCATGCTTGATGATGACAACGGTACTTCATCGCCTTCTTTCACTATCTCTAAGCTCTCGACCTTGGCAAGCGCTTTGAACTGGTTTTTGATACGTGACAGACGCGCATCTTCATCGGCAGAGACGTTTTGTAGTAGCACTGGCAGACGTACCGCATTGCCCAGTTTCATCTCACCGCGGATGTTACGGACGCTCGCGATTAGCTCTTGTAGCCATGCCATATCCGCTTCAGTCTGCTCACTGATTTGGCTGGCATCGGTCTGTGGATAGTCAGCGACCACGATGCTGTCGGTATTCTTGCGACCCAGTAGCGGCGCGATAGTCTGCCAGATTTGCTCAGTCAGATACGGCATGATTGGATGAGTGAAACGTAGCGCAGTCTCTAGTACGTGCAGTAGTACATAGCGGATTTGCGCTTTGCGCTCGTCCGATACCGAGTCATCATTTAGGCTGGCTTTGGCAAGCTCAACGTACCAATCACAGTACTCATTCCAGATAAACTCATAGATATCTTGGCTGACCATATCGAGACGATACTGAGCAAAATGCTGATGGATATCGGCAACGGTAGAGTTCAGACGACTCATGATCCATTTTTCTGGCAATTCCCATACGTCAGGATTCGCCGTTTGGTCGATAGGCTTAGCACTGCCTTCGCCATCGACACAGTTCATGAGTACAAAACGGCTGGCGTTCCAGATTTTATTACAGAAGTTACGATAGCCCTCAACACGCTTTAGATCAAAGTTGATATCGCGACCAGTACTGGCTAGTGAGGTAAAGGTAAAGCGCAGTGCATCCGTACCATACGCTGGGATGCCTTCTGGGAACTCTTTACGCGTTTGCTTCTCAATCTTGGCTGCGTCTTTTGGATTCATCATGTTGCTAGTGCGTTTTTCGACCAACGCTTCTAGCTCAATACCGTCGATTAGATCGATCGGATCTAAGACATTACCTTTTGATTTTGACATTTTTTGACCATTGCCATCACGTACCAGACCATGCACATAGACGGTCTTAAACGGTACTTGCGGCGTGCCGTCTTCGTTTTTCACGAAATGCATAGTCATCATGATCATGCGCGCAACCCAAAAGAAGATAATGTCAAAACCTGTCACGAGCACGCTGGTCGGGTGGAAAGTGTCCATCACGCGTGGATCAGCGTTGACGTCTGCCCAGTCAAGCGTACTGAACGTCCATAGACCAGAGCTAAACCACGTATCGAGCACATCATCATCTTGGCGCAGTTTTACATCATCACTTAAGTTGTATTTGCTACGTACTTCCGCTTCATCACGGGCGACATATATTTCACCTGTCGCATCGTCATACCATGCAGGGATACGATGTCCCCACCACAACTGACGGCTGATGCACCAATCTTGTAGATCGGTCATCCACGCCATATACATGTTTTTGTACTGCGCAGGAACGAACTCAATGCTGCCGTCTTCTACCGCGTCAATCGCAGGCTTGGCCAGCTCTTTAACTGCGACATACCATTGATCGGTCAACCACGGCTCAACGATCGTACCACCACGCTCAGCACGCGGGGCTTTTAGCGCATAGTCTTCGATATCTTCTAGCCAGCCCTGCTCGCCTGCTTGCTCTACAAGAAACTTACGCGCGGCAAAACGCTCAAGTCCTGCGTATTCGCTCGGCGTAGTCTCTAATGTTGGCTCACGTGTTTGCAGATCAGGATAAACTTCCATCGCTGGCAAAATATTGGCGCGCTCATCAAGGATATTAATCAATGGCAAGCTATGGCGACGACCCAGCTCGTAATCGTTAAAATCATGCGCTGGCGTGATTTTGACACAACCCGTACCAAAGTTTTTTTCGACATAATCATCAGCAACGATAGGCACGATACGACCCGTGATTGGCAAGGTAATGGTTTTGCCGACTAAATGTGCATAACGCTCATCGCTCGGATTGACAGCGACAGCGGTATCACCGAGTAATGTTTCAGGACGTGTGGTGGCTACGACGAGGTAGTTTTTACCATCTTGAGTTAATAGTTCTGTATCCGTGAAGTGATAGCGGAAATGCCACAAGCTGCCTTTTTCATCATGGTTTTCTACTTCTAAATCAGATAATGCGGTTTGGAACTTTGGATCCCAGTTAACTAAACGCTTACCACGATAAATAAGTCCATCGTCAAACAGGCGTACGAACACTTCTTTTACTGCATTGGACAAACCATCATCCATGGTAAAGCGCTCACGCGACCAGTCAACCGAGCTGCCCAAACGGCGAATCTGGCTAGTGATATTGCCGCCCGACTCTTCTTTCCATTCCCATACTTTATCGATGAAATCTGCACGCGTCATATCACGGCGCTTGATACCTTGCGCCTCTAGGCGACGTTCAACGACCATCTGGGTTGCGATACCCGCATGATCCGTACCTGGTTGCCACAGCGTATTGTCGCCATCCATGCGGTGATAACGCGTGAGCGCATCCATAATAGCATTGTTAAAACCATGACCCATGTGTAGCGAGCCCGTGACGTTTGGCGGTGGCAGCGCAATAGAAAACGACTCGTCTTTGTCAAAAGTCGGCTGAAAATAGCCGCTTTCTTCCCAGCCTTGATACATACCTGCTTCAACTTCCGCAGGATTATAGGCGCTCTCTAATTGGCTTAGCGCCGCTTGGATCGACTGGGTCAGATTGGTTTTCGCATTGCTATCAATGCTGGTATCGGTATTAGGATTGCTCATAATAGGGTAATCTTATTGTTGATAATGAATGTGGTCAAAATGAGATAGCGCAAAACGCTATAAAAACAGGAAAAATAGTTGATAGTGTGATTTTAACGCAGATAGGCAGATTTTGTTAGATGGTAAGGCAATTTATAAAGCCTGAAGGCGATTTATTACTCAAATTGTTAATCAATTAACAACAACAATCAGAAGAATGGGAAATATAATAGAGATTACTTATGCAGCAAAATCATTAGCCTATAACCAGCGAGCCAACCGTGTCCCAAGATACCGAGCATGACCATGATTCTCAGGCTAATCGACCAAACGATGAGCGTACAAATGCGAGTACCACTACTCCTGTGCCTGAAGGTGACGGTACGCTAGAAGAAAGCGGCAGCCCTTCCAAAGATGATGAGGTAAATAAGGACGCCGACGACACTACAGATAGTGACGTAGATGAAACTACAGACAACGATGCAGACGAACCTATCAAAGCCACCGAAGACTTAGAAAATGACGACCTGCCAGAAGAAATCAGCGACGAAGACAAAGAAACCATCAAAAAGGTTGCCAGTGACGACAATCTAAGCCAAGCGAAAAGCTACGCCAGTATCTTAGTCGAGCAAGTTATCCACGCAAAAGAAACTTTTGAGCGTTCACTTGGCTCGCTATTTACCAGCGCCTTTACGGCTGGGCTAGAGATTGGCATCAGCTTTTTTATGATTTTATCAGCGTTTGCCCTACTTAATGACGCAATACCAAGTCGCTATGCCATGGTGCTGTCGTCACTGCTGTATCCAATCGGCTTTATTATCGTAGTGATTGGTCAATCGTTATTATTTACAGAGCAGACTTCCCTCTTGAGCCTGCCTGTCTTAAATAAAATTGAACCGCTGCACAAGCTCCTGCGGCTATGGGGTATCGTCATCGCTGGTAATATCGTTGGCGGTTGTATCTTTGCAGCGTTAATGATTGGTCTAGGGCTGCATATGCACCTGTTTACAGACCATGCTATCGATGTCTATGCCGAGCATATCTTAGGTTTTGAGTGGTGGGTTATCTTTGGCAGCGCCGTGCTGGCAGGCTGGATGATGGGCGTGGCCGCATGGCTAGTGACCTCTGCACGGGACACACTTAGCCGTATCGTACTGGTGACGCTTATCACTGGTAGTATTGGGTTTTTAGGTTTGCATCATAGTATCGTGGGCAATATCGAGGTATTTTCAGCATTACTATATGGCAATACCGTCAGTCTCTGGCGCTACTTGGTATTTTTAGTCGTGGTACTGGTAGGCAATACGGTAGGCGGTGTGGTATTCGTCGCGGTACTCAAAAACCGTACGTTCTTATTTGAAATTGAAAAAGTAAAAGAGCAAGCCGCCGAGGCAAGAGCGAAAATGGACAGACGAAGATTTTAGACTTGAGATAAAACTGGTTTGAGCTAAACTAATTTGAGTTAAAACGAGCACTAAACACAAAAACCCATAACCAGCTTCATTATACGAAGCGGATTATGGGCTTATTTTATTGCACTATACACTGTTGATTTTTGCCAAGTACTGTCTCAACGGGCGCAACAATGCGTTACTAAGGTTATCTTAAACCTCTTACATTCTACGTGCTGCCAACACGCTGTTTTCTATCTCGGTTCTTTTGGCTTTATTGTGCTGGGCAGTAAATACTCTGACCATGATACCAGCGGTCAAGAACATAATTAGCGTATAAATGGCTGGCGTCATCGACATCTTATAGTTAGCCAACAGCGTCAGTGCCATAAACATTGAAAGCGTACTGTTTTGTAGGCCGACTTCCATAGTAATCGAGCGTCTTTGTGCAGGATTTAGACCGAACCATTTGCTGGTGTAATAACCAAGCGCCATCGTCGATACGTTCAGTATCAATGCCACAGGGCCAGTAGCAATTAACGCTTCAACGATGATATCTCGTTGCACATAGCTTAAGAAAAGTACCAAGAAGCTCAAAAATATCACGCCAAAACGAGACACCATCACCTGTCCCTTGTCTGCCGCGTTAGGGGCATAGCGTTTGATCAACATACCAATACTGACGGGTAAGATAGTCAGAGCAATTAGGCTGACCATGGTCTTGACCACTGGCAACTGAAACTCACTACCCGCTCCCATGAAATATACGAGCGAAAAACTAAGGACGATAGGAATAGTAAATACGGTAATGACACTGGCAATAGCGGTCATGGTGACCGAAAGTGCAACATCACCTTTGGCTAAATAGGTAAATAGATTCGATGTCGTGCCACCAGGACACAATACCAGCAACATAACCCCAACGGCATACTCTGGCTCGAGAGACATAGAGGTTGCCAAGACAAAACCTACGAGCGGTAAAAATATTAGCTGATTGGTCAAGCCTATGGCGACTGCTTTAGGGTATTTGACGACTCTCTTAAAATCATTGGTAACTAAGGACAATCCCATTCCCATCATAATCAAAAAGATACTAATGGGAATGACTTTTGCATTTATAAACGTGACTAACTCAACACCTTCCATAACTACATCCTTGTAGATAGAGCCCTTACACGGGCAGGTTTATGACAACCTCGTCATGCTCAATCAGCCAATCCTGCTGATATCTTGGGTAAAAGCCACCGACGTTGTCAGCTCTTTATATGACTCTTTTCCATACAGTCGTGTTTTTTAAACCGACAATTTTTGATAAAACTGGTTACTACGAACCGAAATAATAACGGAACGGCAAAATTCAGTATATCGTTGTAAAAGTGTATGGTTTTGATTTTTCTGACTACTCGTCAGTCAATTATAGGTTTTTACACTTGAAAATAAACTAGAAATGATTTAAGCGGAGGTTTTGTGATTTATAGCAGATGTGGGTTTAATATGGTCGATACTGATAACAGCTGTACCGTAGGCGATGGCTTCGACCATACTGCCTAATTGGTTAACATTGGTGACTTCAAGGCGTAACCCATAGATATGCGTGTAGCCTTTGGCTTTTGCCTCAGTCCGCATACGAACGATGGCCTCGCGACGGGCACGATCTAGCAAAGTCTCATAGGTGGTTAAGTTTTTGCCAAAGACACTTAATACGCGAGCGATAATCATTTTGAAATAATCTTGAGCGATGACGACACTACCAAGCACTAGCTCACCTTCACTACCCGCTGCTAACTTGGGACGGTATAGACGTTCGCTTGAGACAGTGATATCGCCCAATGCTTGCTCTGCTACTGTTAGCTGTGCCAAATGCTGACGCTCATGGCGTGACCCGAAGAACCAGCCAGCCGCGAATAAGAAGACAAACGGCCCATAATTGATGAGCACTTGCGTGAGTGAATCATTCATAGCACGTTTCTCATCGTAAAAAGCATCGGTGCTTTTAGCATTGTAGGATTTGGTATTGTAGTCTTTAGCATTGTAGCTTTTAGTATTATAGGATTAACCAAAAGGATTGAAACGCGGTAAATCATCGGGTGCGACTTGGGTCTGAGTGTTCGTATTTTGACTAGAATGGTTGTAACCATCGCTTGGCGGGGTTTGATACTGTTGTTGTGATATCGGCGCAACCTTAACCGCAGTACCATAGACAAACAGCTCTGACGCACCTTGGGCGATGCTAGAAGTCGAAAAACGCAGACCGACCACCGCATCAGCACCGAGCGCCTCTGCTTTAACAATCATGCGATCGATTGCTTCTTGGCGTGACTCTTCCAATAGCTCGGTATAAGCCGTCAGCTCACCGCCAACGATGTTTTTTAAACCAGCAAACAGATCTTTACCGACGTGCTTTGAACGCACGGTACTACCGTACACCACGTCTAGGCGTTCAGTGATTTGATAGTTAGGTAGGTGCTCAAGATTGGAGAGTTGCACAGTCATAGGATGACCTTATCGGTGACTTATAAAATATATAGTAAATCAAAGCGCTGCGATACAGCATAGACAAGACAGAAACAGCACTACTAATAGCGCTGCTTCTTAGCATCATTAATCGTTGGTATGAAACAACAAAAACAATTCAGTCAAATTACCTTCGATGCTATTGGCCATCTGTACCATTTTGTCTTCGTCTTTACGCATCTCAGACAGCTCTGGATCTTCATCATCGATACCGCTAAGTACGATCATTGGTAAGGTCAATACTGCTACGTCTTCTGCCGTCTCTTCGTCTTCGAACCAGTCGCTTGCTTCATCACCATACATGGCATCGACAAAACCGATTGACCAAGCAACGATGTCTGACTCGTCAGAGAAATCAACCGCCACTTCTTCGTTACCAGCA
Source organism: Psychrobacter sp. JCM 18900 (assembly GCF_904846625.1). Classification (GTDB taxonomy): domain Bacteria; phylum Pseudomonadota; class Gammaproteobacteria; order Pseudomonadales; family Moraxellaceae; genus Psychrobacter. Next base: position 63,214 of record NZ_CAJHBL010000004.1, on the reverse strand, counting down.
TCTTCACCAAATGGTAATTCGATCGGCGTCTCGTTTTTTAGCTCAGCCATGATCGAATCACGCCAGCGTTTGATGCCATCGATGACGTTTTCTGGAATCTCACTTACATGACCTTCGAACAGGGCATCCATCCAGTTAGGCAATGGACGACCGATGACCGTCGCCGTCAAAAAACCATGCGCTGCGACACTATCTAGCACGAACTGGCTTTCTTGATTGTCCAAATAGTCTAGTAATTCATCAAAACTTAGTTGGTTACTCATAATTTGGTTTTCCTTAACAGATAGATGTCATCAATCGCAGTGGGCGATCGGTTAAATAAAAGAGGACGAGTACTTAAGTAGAGACTAAAGGCTGCTTAGTTAATCAAACTCAAGCAACCTCTATCGGGTAAGTATTATCGAGATGAACGGGTTGCGAGCAACCTAGAAAATTAGAAAACAGCAGGCAACCAGTTTGATTGGTTAAATGATTTTAGTCATTAAAATAGCCATTAGAGCACTTTAGTCCACTGAAACGACTGATGCCGACAAATTAAAAATCGTCATCATCCCAATCATCGCCGTCTTCATCGAAGTTGTCTATGTCGTCTAGATCGTCTTTTAACTCTTTAGCCAAACGCTTTTCTTCTAGCAAATTATCGATTAGCCGACGTTTTTCAAGACTACTTAAACGTGTACGCACGCTCGTCTCAGCTTCTTCAACCATCTTTGCATCATCATCGTCGACAAAATCATCATCAAAATCGTCGTCAATATCAGCGTCACTCATGACAAACTCCTATCATTTTTAGGCAAGGGTATTAAGAATACATCAATATATATATGCCTTATAAAGTCTCTATTGAATGTTGTCAATCCTTTTTCGCAATATGGTACATTTCAACCCTACGATTAAGATAGTCCAGTAGGCTATATAACAGACAATTGTAATATAAATGACCAAATACAGTTGGCATTAAATGTGTAGCTCGTCCTCGTCCTCGTCTTCAATCATCAGAACCGCGTTGCGCACATCAGCCAAACGCTGAATCAATGAGTCATTAGCACCATCAAATATCGCACACTCGCGCTCATAGACAGTGGTTGGACGCATGATGTTATGTACTTGTATATGATTGCTGATTTGCTTGAGACCGGCATTTGGCAATAGTATTAATAGCTGCTCTTTTTTGCCTATACTCTGGAGCAAATGGGTCATTGGCTCTGACTGCGCATCATCACTCACGCCCGCTTTCGCTGGCAAGGCAAAACGCGACAGCTCAATATGCTTGTCGTGGATAATTTTGTTGAGCATTAAGTATAGCTTGGCAAGCATCACACCTGCGAGTGCCACTTTTGCATGACTATTATCAGCCTTTAGTACCACACTTGCGCCATTGTCTTCGAAGTGCGCTTCATTCATCGCACTCACGCCCAGTAGCAATGGTTGTCTTAGCAGCTCGGTCACGGCTTGATTGAGCAGCTGCGTGCAGAGTGCTAGATAAGGCAGGCGCTGCGCAGGTGCAAGGCGTTCAAGCATATTGAACTCATCATGGAATACGACTTGAACTTTGACGCTATCAACAGACCGTGTGGCAGATAACTTAGACGTATGGCTGGCAACTTGAGAAGCAACACCGTCTGTATCTGCTATCTCGCTTTCGCTACCTTCACTCGCACTCGCTAGATTGTCAGTATCGCTACCTGCCTCTTGGTTTTGCTGGGTTCTAAGATACTCATTCACTTCATTATGTACATTGAATTTGCGGGCATTAGTCACTTCGTCATCTGTAGCATTAGCCGTATTATCAGTCGCTACTTGACTGTCTGCTAAATGAGACGCTGATTGACCCATTGACTGTCGCTCAAGTTCACGGTCGTAGCCGCGCTGATCGACTGGTCTGTATTGGTCACGATACAGCTCTTGGATATCTCGACTTAACGCATTGATTTGCTCTTTGGTCGGACGAGCAAGGTAACCGTAAATCAGCCAAAGCAGTAAATGTAACAGCATGGTGCCGATGACAAACGGCCATTGCATGGCGATAATCTCGCCTTTGCTGACGTCTTTTAGGGTCAGTGCAACGCTACCGATGACTGCATCGCCATTGGTGGCGATTTGACGAATGGTGTCACCTTGCTGCATCGGCGCATTGCCTACTGGCACCAAGATATCGTCGTTGTTGTCCTTAATCAGTATCCGTGTGACGTCTTGCTCGCTGGTATAGCGGTTGGCAATAACGCTTAAACTCACACGGTCTTTATTTTCTAAAGACAACCTTGCTTCATCAATCAGCTGGGCGACCATCTGCTCGCCTTTTAACGCACGACTATTGCTCAGCTGTTGGTCAGTACTAATGACCAATAACAGCGTCTGCAAACAAAAACTAACCAGAAGAATAATGGCAAACAACCCTTGCCGCGGCGCTAAATACGTCATGATATGTTAAACTTTTTTGGAGAGAAGAAATTAAAAAACGAGGCTATTGCTCATTTTTTGGCTAATTTTTAAACAATTGTGATGTGCGCTAACTATAGTGCGCACATAGTGATAAAGCGATATTGATTATTAACGACTATCAACACCATCAATATTGTTGCCAGCTTCGCTATCTTTTGCCTTGCAATCTTTTGCGAGGCATCGTTAATAACAAAGCACCGTCGATAAACAGCCAACTTATCTCATCTACTATATCACCATAATAAGCCTTATAGCGTGAGCGCTTTATAAATTTATCATAATAACTTTATTGCATTTTCTATGGCTTCTTACGCCATAAAATCTGTTTTTTAGCATCATTGTTACTTTGCGCGTCATCTATAGGCGCTGCCCAGTAAAACTGTTATTATTCCTAATCTTATATGAGCATACAAGGGACAATTGAGCCATGCCAAAAAATACATCTTATTCGTTACCAAAAGACAGCAAAGCATGGCAACAAGCCGTTGATTCTATTGCGGCATTATTACCCGAAGATACCAATTTGCAAGACTTTGATGCGCTACAGTCGCTACCTGTTTTTGCGCTCATCGTAGTACTGCCGACTCAGGTATCTGCATTAGATATTCATCAATACGTTCAGTCGTGGGTCGACGAACAGCCAAGTTGGCATTTAGTGACCGTTGCCGAAGATACTGACGCTAGCTTCGTCAATATCACGGTATCTGATACAGAGCCTACAGCAGCAGACGCACAGCGCCTACCCTTTACCCATACTCAAGTCTACCGTTATCTGCTAGTACCAGTCACTGACACGCTGATGCACCCTGGCAAAAAAACCGCAGCCGCTCACATTATTGATGATCAGCTGACCACTCGCTTGCGTCATGACCTAACTGAAGAATATAACAATACACGCAGTGCAGATAGCACAGGCAACATAAACGTCGTGGACTGTCATATCCTATCTGTCGGTCATATGCTACGGACACACAAGCTTGCCTGCTTTGATATGGACTCAACCTTGATCGAGCAAGAAGTCATCGTGGAGCTGGCAAAAACGGCTGGGATTGGCGAAGAAGTTGAAGCCATCACTGAAGCCGCAATGCGCGGTGAGATTGACTTTGATGAATCATTTGCTCAGCGTGTGGCCTTACTAAAAGGCACTTCTACTGATGTGCTTGATGATATCTGTAGCCGTCTAACGTTATCGACTGGTGCGCGCACTACGATCAGTGCGCTAAAAGCACTGGGTTATCATACGGTGCTAGTATCAGGCGGCTTTACTTATTTTGCTCGTTACATCGCTGAGCAGCTAGGTATCGATGAAGTACATGCCAATGCTTTAGATATCGAGGAAGGTGAAGTCACTGGTCATGTACAGTGGCCTATTGTCAACGGTGCCAAAAAAGCTGCTATCGTCGAGCATACTGCTGAGCGCTTAGGCATTGAGATGTCACAAGTGGTCTGTGTCGGTGACGGTGCTAACGACTTACCGATGATGGCACTGGCTGATCTGGGTGTGGCCTATCATGCTAAACCAATCGTTCAAGCACGTGCTGATGCCGCTATCAACGTGACAGGACTTGAAGGTACTCTGTACGCTCTTGGCTACCCAGCACTAGCGCCTACTGAGTAATTGCAGAACGCTTTATGCCATTTCATAAGCTAGGTTAATGTTTTGTCATTAATCTGGCTTTTATGCTTTAGAGCGTGGCTTAAACAAGAAAATAGCGTAGATAGTACCGATATATTAACCAGCTATTTGACGATGTCTGACAAGATTTATCCATTTTTAGTTCAGTTAAATGACTATCAAATGAATGGAAGACAAGCCTTAGTACGTGATGATAATTAATAAAATCTGCTATGCACACTGATGTTTAGCTCACGCCTGTTTTTAGCCAATGCTTACTTTTAGATAACACTTATTTTTAAATGATAAAGGAATACCCATGACGGCACCACAATCTCCACGGCCAACTCAGCCGTCAGCGCCAACGCCACTAGAACCAGATACGGTACCTGTACGTACCGATGGCCCAAAACAGCTGGTAGGTATTTATGTCAGAGGTATGGCCATGGGATCAGCTGATATCGTACCTGGCGTCTCTGGCGGCACTATTGCGCTGATTGCAGGGATTTACGAGCGTTTGATTAACGCGCTTGGTAGTATTGGCCCCAATCTTTGGACGATATTTCGTCAGGAAGGTGGCATCAAAGGATTCGCTGCAATTTGGCGACAAGTAGACGCGACATTTTTATTGTGTTTGCTACTGGGTATTGCCACTAGCTTTGCGACGTTGGCCGGTATCATTAAGCATTTATTGGACAACCAACCATTGCTTATTTGGTCGTTCTTTTTTGGACTGGTTGTCGCAACGGTATTTATCTTACTTAGTGAGATAAAGCGCTGGAATATAGGACGTGTCGCGCTGTTCGCGACTGGGCTTATTGTCGCCGTAGTCATCAGTAGTATGCCGTTGCTTACGACCACGCCTAGCTTACCGTATCTGTTTTTTGCAGGGGCAATTGCTATTTGTGCCATGATCCTACCGGGCATATCAGGGTCGTTTATTTTGCTATTGCTAGGCGCCTACGATGCAGTATTAGAAGCGGTCGATACGATGAATTTGAGTGCCATTTTCACAGTCATTGCGGGTATGGCGACTGGGCTATTATTATTCACGCGCGCACTTAAGTGGCTACTCTCGCATTATTACCAAGCTACCTTAGCATTGCTGACAGGCTTTATCGCAGGCTCTCTAATAAAAGTCTGGCCATGGAAAGTAGATGCGCTAGGATCACTAAATACTGAAGCTGTCCATAACGTAATGCCGTGGCAATACCCTACTGGCGCACAGTGGTCAACGACAGTAGGACTTATGCTACTCGGTGCTATTCTAGTTTCGCTATTATCGTGGTGGGGTAATCGTACCAATCGAGGCTAAGTATTTAGCAAACTAACAATCCTGTTTGCTAGTTTGGATTGGTTTGCTAGCTAATAAATATATTCCTAGACTAGCAAAACCATTTACGTATTCCTCAAAATAAGCGCCACTCCTCACGGCGCTTAGCCTAACATCTAGCAATCAAATATCGCAAAACAAGCCAAAAAACCAAACGTCAACGGTTGTCGCAAAGTCGCCTATACCCTCTTCAGCTTTACTCAATAACCTCTCATAATAGTCTCATTGGAATTCACCTTATGAATAGCGAGATGAATGATGTTAATGACTATATTTTCTTTTATCGGTATAGAGGCATGGAGCGGCGCGGCATGGCTGGGTTATGGACTACTAGCCAGTTTAGTAGTGGTGCTCGCCTTGTCGTCATATCGTTGGCTACTGCTATATCTGTTTGGCGGGATGGCCTATTGGTTCACCGTTGAGTTGATTCAAAATATATTAGCCGGTCGTCCTATGTTGATGGAGCTATCATCATGGCATCGCTATATCATCGCTATGGGCATCAGTTGGTTACCGTTGGCAGCTTGGGTACTGTATCGGGCATTACGATATGATGACGTGAGCCAAACAGTTAGTCAGCAACGTGAGCTAGAAGCCGCACGCTATATCGAACACACTCCTGTCTACGATGATAACTATCAGCCACGTTTCCGTTAAAACTGTCCTATTTATACCTCTGTTTGTCTATATCAACACCTTACTTACGTCAGTGACATCGAATGTTACAAGATACTTAACGCTCTCTACTTAACTCCTAAAGAGTTGACGCCCTGTGATAGTTTATAATCCAGTTATATATTTGTCATAAAAACTGGTATAAAGTACGCTTTATTTTTATGCCTCATTTCTTTAGGAGTTCTGCTATGTTTACTGTTCCTGTATTAGATATCAAATCTGATCCATTAGATGCTTTATTGGCTGTCGTTGGCTATCGTTTGTCTATGTTAGCTGATAGCGATAACGAAGATGTCAAAGCGTTATTCGCTGATCGCCAAGTTACGATTGAGTTTGCTAGTACTGAGTCAGATATCGCCCGTTCTTTTAGCTTTGACAATGGACAGTTCAGTCAACAAAGCGGCCATGCAAAAGAAGCCGATTTGACCATCACTTTCAAAGACTCTATGACTGGCGTGAGACTGCTAACCAAAGGTAGCTTACCTGCCTTTATGACTGCTGTACAAGAAGGTAACTTGAGCATCGAAGGCGACTATAGCCTAATGATGTGGTTCAACAAACTTGCTAAGCATATCGTCCCAGCCATCCCAGAAGAGTGCAAACCGTATATCCAAAAAGCCAAACCTTACGCTTATAAAGCACAGAAACTTGCTGAGCATTGGGTTGGTATCGCCAAGCACAAACTTGGTAAATAAAAAGAATGGTGCACTGAGTGATAGTCATTGGTAGAATGGATGATATAGAACTAAATAGCCAAACGTATAGTTACTATTTATGTGCGCTACTGTGACAATTACACATACTGTCTAGCAGTGTTCTGATTTTCTAAAAAGGTTGCGGTATACTATACGGCAACCTTTTTTGTTACCTTATAAATGACAATAGATAAAAACATTGGTTTTATTTAATACCCTCTAATTCTTATAAAAGGACTTACCTTATGGCAGGATTGCTTAGCATCTCCGAACCTGACGCCACCCAGCCAACGGACGCATCCACTCAGCCAGATACGACCAACAGTGATTTTTTGGCCAATCTAGCCACAGACGCGACTCAAACTGATAGTAAAGTAGCCACTGCATACAGCCGTGAAGAAATCGCGCAACTGTTTGACTTACCTCTAATGGACTTGCTGTTACAAGCGCAGACCATTCATAGAAAGCATTTTACTGCCAATGAAGTACAGATCAGCACGCTACTCTCTATCAAAACGGGCAACTGCCCCGAAGATTGCGGCTACTGCTCACAGTCGGGCCACCATCGCGACACCACCAAACTACAAGCAGAAAAACGCATAGAAGTTGACAAAGTCATCGCAGCGGCCAAACGTGCCAAAAACAGTGGCTCATCGCGCTTCTGCATGGGTGCCGCGTGGAAACATCCAAGTGCCAAAGACATGCCTTATGTGGTTGAGCTAATCAAGGAAGTAAAAGCATTGGGACTTGAAACTTGCATGACACTGGGTATGCTCGATACCAATCAAGCAACACAGTTGGCCGATGCAGGGTTGGATTACTACAACCATAACCTAGATACTTCGCGCAGCTACTATGAACAAGTCGTCAGCACGCGTAGCTATGATGAGCGCTTAGACACGATAGAAAACGTGCGTAACTCTGGCATCAACGTCTGTAGTGGTAATATCGTTGGTATGGGTGAAAGCCGTGATGACCGTATCGATTGGGTACTTGAGCTGCTAAAAATGCCAAAAGCGCCTGAATCAATTCCAGTCAACTTACTGGTGCCTATTGCAGGTACACCGATTGGTGACAAAGTATTAGCCGAAGGTCAGCTGTCTGTACTTGAGTGGATTCGTACTATTGCGGTCGCCCGTATTTGCTGCCCGACTAGCTACGTGCGTCTATCTGCTGGTCGCGAAAGCCTGTCAGATTCTGAGCAAGCCTTGGCCTTTATGGCAGGTGCTAACTCATTCTTTTATGGTGACAAGCTTCTTACCACCGGTAATGCGAGCCAATCAGGCGACGATAGACTCATGCGTGAGCTTGGCCTCACCAAACAGTTTGCCGCACCAAGAGCGCCTAAAGTACTGCCTGTAATGGATGCTATGAGTGGTCATCAAACACAAGTTGTGTTGGCAGATTAAGATAAAGCTAGAAAATACAAGTTAAGCAAGAGAAACTATGATGGCAGATTATTTTAACTGGATTAAAGCGGCGCACATTATCTCGATGGTCTGCTGGTTTGCGGCGATATTCTATTTGCCGCGCCTGTTTGTCTATCATGCGATGAGTGACGATAGCATCAGCCATGAGCGCTTTGCCATTATGGAGCGCAAGCTATATCGCGGTATCATGACCCCATCGATGATAGCGACATGGATTTTTGGTCTATGGATGTTAGGACTGGGCTGGGATGTCTATAAAACCCAAGGTTGGCTCCACGTCAAATTACTATTAGTAGTGCTGCTGTCAGGCTATCATGGCGCTTGCGGTTTCTATCGTAAAAAGCTGATAGATAATCCACATTATAAAACGCATAAATTCTGGCGCTGGTTTAACGAAGTGCCTGTCTTCGCCTTAGTGATTATCGTCATTCTAGTCGTGGTAAAACCATTTTAAGTTCAGAAAAACCAATTAAACATGCAAAATAAAAGCGTCCGTAACTTTAATGAGTTGCGGACGCTTTTTTATTCACTTATAAAACATGTTGTCAAACTGAAGATATAGAGCACTAAACGCTCGGACGCATAATTTGATAAACATTGCTTAAGTCATAAACGCGATAACGAGCCGGTTCACGGCGATTTTCGCCAGCATAGCTCAGTATTAATGCTTGCTTGGCACGCTCATCGACCCAACCGACAAACAGTCCACTATGCTCGACGCCATTGTAACCATGATTGATATAATAGAGCCAGTCGCCTGCTTCAATCTCACTGCTACTAGCATAGGGCCCTTGCGCATAAGTGCCTTTGTGTATGGTATTACGCGATACCCCTGCCCGATTGAATACAGCATTTAAATAGTCCCAGCAGCCACCTTGAATAATCGTGCGCTCGTTAAGTGCCATTTTGCGGGCGGTACTGACTACCTCACGGGCTGCCATACTACTCTGCGTCTCTGCATTACTCAGCAGCGGTAGATACTCGCTATCGACATTGTCATAGTTGCCTGATAAAAACGCTGGTAAGACTGTAGGTGCTGAACGCTGTACCTCAGGATAACGATAGGACGTATTCATCGTTGGTTGAATAGATTTTTGGGCGATAAGCATACTCATACTATCTGCATGGGCTTGTCCTACCATGCCGCAGGTAAATAGTAAAAAACCGCACGACGTGGCGACTGACGGTATAGACAAACGCAGCATGACTAACTCCTTGTCAACTAGATCTCAATGACAGTATCGATAATAAGAAGGGTAAATTTTATAATCCTACTTATAAACCATTTGCGCACAAATCTGCAAGCACTATTCGCCTGCGATAGGTGATAGACGGTATAAATATACTGATAGATGACAATATTGGAGAGACACGTCGAATGAAATTTAAAATGACACTTGAGTTAGAAGTTTAGATAATACCAAGATAATAGCTATGCTTTCGTAAAGTATGAAACTGAAAAATGATACTAATTACTCTTCATTTTGATATTTACATGGCGTTTTGTTAGCGCTTGCCCTTCTAAGATAGCTTTCGCAGCTTTTGCTTCTTGAGCACTCTCAAAACCAGTAATATGATATTTGCGGACGTCACTACTATCGACAATCTGTAATTGCTCGCCAATCAACGTTATCTTATCGCCATCCGTTAAATGAATATGCTCACGCTTACCTAGATTGTCATGGACCAACTCGCCAGCCCTTACCCACAATGTACCGCTACTAATCATACCGCTCATAGCCTTTTTATGCTGTTGGCGCTTTTTATTGAAAATAAAGCTACCAATGATAAGCAGTGCAAGCGCACCGATGGCTAGACGCTCAGGTAACAAGCTCATCGCCATGGCGACTGCGACGGCCCCTACCAATAATGCAGAACCAAACCAAAACATGCCATTATCAGCAACATTCGCTTGCCCTTGTAAGGTTATTTTGGCGCCATCATCAGTCAGCTTTAGCATGTGTTGTTACCTATTACGTAATGTACGAATATTTTCTATTAAAAAACTGCCTATTAGCAGCTAACAGGCAGTTATTGACACTAAAAACAAAGACAGTATGTTGAATCTAAACGCTAGTCTACCAACCAAGCGCCGTCTGTTGCATTTTAATCAATTCAGCGATGCCTTTTTCAGCTAATGACAGCATAGCATCTGCTTGAGCACGAGTGAACGGCTTTTCTTCAGCAGTACCTTGCAGCTCAATGTACTCGCCTTTCTGGGTCATCACAACGTTCAAGTCGGTATCACAGCTAGAGTCTTCTTCGTAGTTCAGATCAAGATATGCTTCGCCATCTTTCATACCAACGGAAACCGCAGCAACCAATCCGATTAGCGGATCTGTTTTAAGTTTCTTGGCCTTTTGGATACTCTCTAGCGCATCGATAAGCGCAATTGCAGCACCAGTGATACTGGCCGTGCGAGTACCACCATCCGCTTGCAATACATCGCAATCAAGATAGATGGTGTTTTCACCAAGTTTACTCAGATCAATCATGGCACGTAAGCTACGACCGATCAAACGCTGAATCTCTTGCGTACGACCTGACTGCTTACCGCGAGCCGCTTCACGCTGATTGCGCGTGTTGGTCGCACGTGGCAACATACCATACTCAGCTGTTATCCAACCTTTGCCTTTACCTTTGAGCCAGCGCGGCACACCAGATTCTACACTGGCAGTACATAGTACCTTGGTATCGCCAAAACTTACCAGTACTGACCCTTCAGCATGCTTCGTATAATGGCGCTCAAAGCTGATCGAGCGAAGTTGGTCAAGCCCACGATTGTCAATACGCATAAAAATTCCTAGTACAATGTTATAAAAGCAGTGTCATAAAAATACCTATCAGTCGTTAGCAAACACATTGATAGGTATGTAGTCGACTAAAATCTTAAGATATCCTAACGTGACAACGGCGCAATAGCAAGATTCACACCTGCCATTACGCCACCGTTATCAACAGAATCTCAGATATAAACTATTCTAACCCTTCCATCTTACGCAATTCCTTACGTAGGATTTTGCCAACGTTCGACTTTGGTAATTCGTCAACGAACTGTATATGACGTGGGCGCTTATAGCCAGTCAGTTGTTTTTTGCCGTATTCCAATAGTTCTTTTTCAGTCACGTCGCCTTTTTTGACCACAAACAGCTTTGGCTCTTCGCCGCGATCATCGTTCGGAACACCAATAGCACCGCATTCTACGACTGCTGGATGTTCACTCATCGCCTCTTCGATTTCGTTTGGATAGACGTTGAAACCAGACACCAAAATCATATCTTTTTTGCGATCGACAATTTTGATAAAGCCTTTTTCGTCCATGATTCCAATATCGCCAGTTTTTAAGTAGCCACTAGCTGTAAAGGATTCAGCAGTTTCTTTCGGACGATTCTGATAACCAATCATGACCTGTGGACCTTTGACGCAGATTTCACCGCGATCGCCCATGGCTACTATATTTTCGTCATCATCAATGAGTACGATATCGGTACTAGGCGCAGGAATACCGATTTTTCCGGTAAACTCTGCAATAGTCATCGGATTAAATGCTACGACAGGTGAAGTCTCTGACAAGCCATAGCCTTCAACGATAGGCAGGCCAGTGATTTTGTGCCACTCTTTCGCTACGCTAGGCAATACTGACATACCGCCGCCGATAGACGCTTTTAGATTAGAAAAGTCTAAATCAGCAAAGTTATCTTTGTGCACTAAGCCGTTAAACAAAGTATTCACGGCAGGGATAAACGCTGGCTTGTATTTAGCCATCTCTTTGATAAGCCCATCAAGATCGCGCGGATTCGGAATGAGTAGCGAGGCATAGCCTTGATACATACTACACATACCGCAGACCATAAATGAGAATACGTGATATAGCGGCAGTGCGGTCAAAATTACATCTCTACCATCTATATCATCATCAAATGCACTGTTCATCAGTGCGCTGACCTGTAACATGTTGGCGACTAGATTGCCGTGAGACAGCATCGCGCCTTTCGCTACTCCTGTCGTACCACCGGTATATTGCAGCAAAGCCACATCGCTTAAGTTTAACTCAGGGCGCTGGTACTTACTGGCTGACTCAGCATTTAAGGCATGCTTGAAGCTCACGCTATTCGGTATGCTATAAACAGGAATCATCTTTTTAACATGACGAGCCACAAGATTAACCACGGCTCCTTTAATCGTACCTAGCATATCACCAATGGTACACACGACTACATGCTCTACCTGACCTTTATCTTCTGCATCTTGATACGTCTTAGCAAAGTTTTCAACGATAAATAGCGCTTTCGCACCACTGTCATGCAACTGATGTGACAGCTCACGGCTAGTGTATAGAGGGTTTACATTGACCAAGACCATCCCTGCACGAATGATACCCAAAGCAACCACTGGGTACTGCAAGACGTTGGGCATCATTACCCCAACTTTATCGCCTGCGACCAGTCCTATTGACTGCAAATAGCTAGCAATCTGTCGGCTATATAGATCTAATTGCTTAAAAGTAATCGATGATCCCATGCAGATATAGGCAGGTTTTTGGCCATAACGGCTAAAATTACGCTCGAACACATCCAGTAAAGAGGTATTGTCTTCTGGCATCTCGATAGTAGCATCGATGCTATAGCGCTCATAAGCGCTCAGCCACGGACTATCACTGTCGATGGTCGGTATAGTAGGAAACGCGTTGCTTTGATAAATATCGTTAGTAGTATTGGCTTTATCATCAGTCGCAGCGCTATTATCTGTCGTTTTTTTATTAATATTATCCGTCATAATTTTCCCTAAATGTTACTGTTAAAAACATTGAATATGCTAATGGAAACACCATTTTTTGTGATTATTGCTGACAGCAGAAGCTTATGAATAAGAAATAGATAAGTATGATCGGGTTTGTCATTCATAAGCTTTGCGAATTAAAGTGTGTTACTGGGGCTATGATAAATAATACTACCACTGAACATGACCAAGTCGAGAACAATATTTACTACCATGATTTCGCCTGTTACCTTGAGCAAAACCAGTACGATTTTTTGGACAAAAACAAAAATACGTCGATGGGCACTATAGCAGTTTTAATAGATATTCTCTATTAATAGTAGCTGTCATCCACAAATGTCAAAAGCGATAAAGACAAAAAAATGATAAGACAGCATGGTTGCAGCCTTATCATTTTTGGTTACTACTTTAGTTACTACAGTATTTAATCGAGCGATACTTTCACATGTACTTTTAGTTAATACACGCATCTATCAAACAAATATATAGGTGCGTGTATCAGCAAATTAACCGTGGTTTTTTTCTTCAAGTACGCGTAGATCTTTGCGCAAAATCTTACCAACGTTCGATTTTGGTAGCTCGTCAATAAACTCAACACGACGAGGACGCTTATAACCTGTTAGGTTCTCTTTGCCGTACTCAAGAACTTCTTCGGTAGTCAGACTAGGATCGTTACGGACAACATAGATCTTAGGAATCTCACCACTTTTCTCATCTTCGATACCGATGACGCCACATTCTAAAATCTTAGGATGGCCAGCCATGACTTCTTCGACTTCGTTCGGATAGACGTTAAAACCAGACACCAAAATCATGTCTTTTTTGCGATCAACGATGGTCACATATCCGTTGTCAGCCATGATACCGATATCACCAGTACGGAAAAACCCATCTGCTGTCATGACTTCGGCAGTAGCATCTTCACGGTTCCAGTAACCTTTCATTACCTGTGGACCACGAACACTAATCTCACCGCGCTCACCAAGTGCTACTTCATTACCTGCATCATCCAAAATTGCCACATCTGTTGCTGGCATCGGTACACCAATGGTACCTGTGAATGTCTTGCTGTTGCTAGGATTAGAGGTCGCTACTGGTGCTGTTTCAGACAGGCCGTAACCTTGAATGATAATATTACCAGTGACTTGACGCCATTTTTCCGCCGTTGGACTCAATACTGCCATGCCGCCGCCCATCGATTGACGCAGCTTGCTATGATCCATCGCGATAAATTCTTCGTTATTAGCAAGCGCGTTGAACAACGTGTTTACCGCTGGGAAGAACGCTGGTGGATTGGCTTTATATGCTTTTAACAAGCTATCAAGATCGCGTGGGTTTGGTACTAATAATACAACACAACCGCGATACAGACCGAACATGCCACATACGGTGAATGAGAAAATATGATACATCGGCAATGCTGTCATAATCACAGGTTGCTCACCTCTTTGATCGAAATCATCAAAAGCGGTGCCCAAAAAGGTATTAGACTGAATTAAGTTTGCCACCAAGTTTTTGTGCGTTAGCATCGCACCTTTCGCCACGCCTGTCGTACCACCGGTATACTGTAGGACAGCGATATCATCAAGGGTGATATTGGTTGGGCGCTTATATTTGCTAGCAGTGACTTGCTTTAGTGCAGTTTTGAAGCTGATGCTATTAGAAATGCTATAGTCTGGCACCATTTTTTTGACATGGCGGACGACCGTATTGACCATAAAGCCTTTGAGCGTACCCATCAAATCGCCCATACCCGTAATCACGACTTTATCGACCACATTGCGACCGATGTCTTGATAGGTTTTGGCAAAATTTTCGACCATGATCAGCACTTTGGCTTCTGAATCAGTCAATTGATGCTCAAGCTCTCTGGTAGTATACAGAGGGTTGACGTTAACTAAGGTAAAGCCTGCACGTAGTACAGCGATGACAGAGATTGGTAACTGCAAAATGTTGGGCATCATGACCGCAACTTTATCGCCTTTGACCAATCCTAATGACTGTAGATAAGCGGCCATTTGACGGCTGTATAAATCTACTTCTTGGAAGCTTAACGATGAACCCATGCAGATATAGGCAGTTTTATCAGCATTTTCAGCGAAGCTTTTTTCGAAAATATCGATAAGTGACGTATTGTCGGCTGGCAACTCAATGTCATACTCCAGACCAAGTTCTTCATACGTTTTTAGCCAAACTTTATCGTCACGACGGGTTAAGTTTCCTTGATTTTCCATAATCTTTTCTCTCCTAGTAATAATACATTACCGTCAACTCACGCCAATCACAGTGTGATAAATATACAAAACGTCAGAGTCTTGCCTATCGTTATGATAAAAAGCAAGGCTGCGACATATTTGTATAGTGCTGAGCGAACAATATAGCGGTAAATAGCCCTTTGTTCATTAACATACACACTTTATACATAGTACTCAATACAAAAGATTGCTACACCAGTTCTCAAATAGGCTTGACGCTCGATATCTCCATACATATCAATACATTAGATTAAAAATACCAGTCATACCATTAGAAAATATGACCCTTGAATTCTGCTTCCTAATGACCATCCCGACACGATATCTGTTCACTATCGGCTGTTTTTTAGCGCACTCGCCAGCTCAGTCAACGTCACTAAATTGCGACGAGTACCATCAGTATCGCTACTTGGTCTATCTGCGATACTACTTTTTGCAAGTTTAGTGCTATCACTGTACTGCCAGTCATTAATATAATCGCTTTGAGTCAAGCGTTGACCGAATCCTGCTACTGCCATCGCAAACTGAGTATCGATACTGGCTTTGTTTAAAGCGTGGCTGGCTTTATTAATCGGTTGGCTAATCAGTTTGGAGCTATCACCTGTCGGTGCTTTATAACGAATTTTTAGATAGCCAAGCTCATTAGAGTTCTGTTTATTATCTGAACTAGTATTGCTATTAGCATAACGGCGATCGCTATATAACCCTTTTTGACCTTTTGGTGTCACTTCAAACAAAGCGATAACTGCTTTACCTGCCCCAAGCTCACCTGCATCAATTTTGTCATTATTGAAGTCTTCTTCAGCCAGTACGCGATTTTCATAACCAATCAAGCGCCACTCACTCACCACATCAGGATTAAATTCAACTTGGACTTTTACGTCTTTAGCGACGGTGTTAAATGTCGCGGCTAATTCATCACCAAAGACTTTTTTTGCTTCAGTTAAGCTGTCAATATAGCTGTAATTACCATTGCCGTTGTCCGCCATCTGTTCCATCATGTGATCATTCAGATTACCACGACCGAAGCCAACGGTAGACAAAGAGATACCGCGATCGCGATTGGCTTTGACCAAATCAAGCATCTCATCGACATCACTAATACCAACGTTAAAATCGCCATCCGTTAACATCATGATTCGATTGATACCGTTCTTTTTTAGTCCTTGTTCAGCTTGCCTGTAGGCCAATTTCAGAGCGTCTTCCCCATTGGTTGAGCCTGAGGCATTCAACTCCTCGATAGCAGCCAATATTTTTGCTTTTTGGTCACCATTGGTCGCAGGCAACGCCACATTAGTACTACCTGAATAGGTCACGATGCTGATGCTGTCTTGGGCACGCATTTGCTCTGTCAGCAGCTTAAGCGACGACTGTGCCAATGGCAACTTATCGCGTGACGACATAGACCCTGACACGTCTACTAAAAACACAAGGTTGGCAGGTGGCATAGATTGCTTATCCGTTTTTTGCGACCAGCTACTATCAACGGCTTTGATACCGACTTTGACGATTTTATTATCCTGATCTGCTCTATCCCAAGGTGAGTCTACTACCTCAGTTGACACAATAAACGGGGCACTACCTAAGCGTTTGCCATCATCAAATTGATAGTTAAAATAATTAATCAATTCCTCGACCCGTACGGCATTAACAGGTGGTAGTTGTCCCTCGTTTAAATAGCGGCGCACATTGGCGTAGCTGCCCGTATCGGTATCGATAGACAAGGTTGATACCGCCATATCCGTAGTGCGATGTACAGGATTGGCTGCGTTTTTTTGATAGTTGTCTTTTGCCTCTGGCGTGACTATGATGCTCGGTGATGGACGTACGATACCTGTCTGCGCCGCAGAACGTACCATCATCTGTTGGCTGATGACTGATGGCTTAACACTGGGTGACGCCATGATAGACTCTGACACCACTGCTGCATCTTGATTGACTGTGCTGATTGTCTCGGCTGGTAGCGTTTTGCTCATTTGTGAAGGGCTACAGGCTGTCAATCCTAGACTGGCTATAGCAGTAATCAACAGCACATTTCTAGTAGCGTTTTTCCCTAGGTGCTTATTTTCATTTCTTAGTATGGTAGAGGCTGAAGTTTTAGATAAAGAGTCAAATGACATAACAGAAATTCCTTATTGTAAGATAATTCAGTAGCGACTTGTCCGTGTCAATATATGGTTAACGCTATTTAAATAGGCAAATCAGTCGCCTTATTTAGTCTATTAGCTGTCATACTTTCAACCATTAATTTTGAAGTAAAACTATTTTGAACCTACTGTTTTTAGACTAATGACAGACAAGATATCCTAAATAAAAATGATTCAATCTTAAGACATTTATTAACCATATAAAAAACAAATATTAGATTTACTATACTTAATTTAATCTATAAAAGCTATGAATCACCACAGTAGAAAAAACTCCTATAAGCGCTTGTTTTAAGCACGTCACGAGATGTCGTATATTCTGACATACGTCTTTTTAATTGGTGCAATATCCTTTACGATAGCACTATCCTATTTGTATGCTTGAACCAATTATCTATACCTATTAAAACTGATAAGTGAATCCTATTTTATGTCTGATGTTATTGATCATACGATCGCCCCAATTATTCCCAATGAGCCGATGGATACTCGTTCAGTCGCAGAGTTCACTGAACAAGCCTATCTCAACTATGCCATGTACGTCATCATGGATCGGGCGTTGCCAAATATCGCTGACGGTCTAAAACCTGTCCAGCGTCGCATCGTCTATGCCATGAGCGAGCTTGGGCTAAAGTCATCTGCTAAGGCAAAAAAGTCTGCACGTACGGTCGGTGACGTATTGGGTAAATATCATCCGCATGGTGATAGTGCATGTTATGAAGCGATGGTACTGATGGCTCAGCCGTTCAGCTATCGCTATCCACTCATCACTGGTCAAGGTAACTGGGGTAGCCCAGATGATCCGAAATCTTTTGCCGCGATGCGTTATACCGAAGCCAAAATGTCAGCTTATGCCAATACGTTGCTGGCAGAATTGGGTCAAGGTACAGTCGATTGGCAAGATAACTTCGATGGTACGATGCAAGAGCCAACTACCCTACCTGCCCGCCTGCCTAATATTTTATTAAACGGTACGACAGGTATCGCGGTTGGTATGGCAACGGATATTCCGCCGCATAACCTTAATGAAGTGGTACGCGCGGCTATTCGATTGCTTAAAAATCCTGAACTATCGATCAAGCAGCTTACCCAATCGATACCCGCACCTGACCTACCGACACCAGCGGAAATCATCACCAGCAAAAAAGATTTGCAAGCGATGTACGAGACTGGACGCGGCAGTTATAAGATGCGCGCCACCTTTCATGTTGACTCTAAAGAAAAGAATCTCGTCATCATTGATGCGCTTCCTTACCAAGTTTCAGGCAACAAAATCCAAGAGCAAATTGCTAAGCTTATGACTGATAAGAAGCTGCCTTGGGTGACCGACATTCACGATGAATCAGATCACGAAAACGCTTGTCGTATCGTCCTTGAGTTGCGCTCAACGCGAGTCGATGTCGATCGTGTCATGAGTCATCTATTTGCCAGTACTGACCTAGAAAGCAATTACCGCGTCAATATGAATGTGATTGGCTTAAATGGTAAGCCGCAGGTGAAAAACTTAAAAGAAGTTTTGGAAGAATGGTTAGTCTGTCGCCGCTCGGTGGTCACGCGCCGTTTGCAATATCGCCTAGATAAAATCGATAAACGCTTGCATATCTTGGCAGGTTTACTGATTGCTTATCTGAATATTGATGAAGTGATTCGCATCATTCGTGAAGAGGATGATCCGAAAGCAACCTTGATGCAGGACTATGACCTGACTGACATTCAGGCCAATGCTATCTTGGATATTCGTTTGCGTCAGTTGGCAAAATTAGAAGAGATTGAGCTGCGCCGTGAGCAAGACGAATTGGCTGCCGAGCGCGCTATTATTCAAGAGTACTTAGATAATCCAGACAGTCTAACCAACCTAATGATTGACGAGCTTACTGCCGATATGAAAGAACATGGCAATGAGCGTGTGTCGCCATTAGCAGAGCGCGAAGAAGCGCAAGCACTGAAAGAGTCAGACCTCGTACCGAGTGAGCCGGTCACTGCCATCTTATCAAAAGCAGGTTGGATTCGTGCTGCCAAGGGTCATGATGTCGATGCCGCTGGTATGAGTTATCGCTCAGGTGACAGCTATCAAGCGCACGTGCGCGGCAAATCTAACGAAAGAATTTACGTACTCGACAGTACGGGACGCAGCTATAGTATCGATGCGCACAACTTAGCTTCGGCGCGTGGTCAAGGTGATCCATTAACCAGTGTATTAAAGCCGCCAGCAGGCGCTAGCTTTGAGCAGCTACTCACGGGTGATAACGATCAACGCATTATCCTTGCTAGTTCAGCAGGTTATGGTTTTATCAATACCATTGGTAATCTCGATAGCAATCAGAAAGCTGGTAAAAACGTTATTAACCTAGCAACTGATAGTCGCTTGCTCCCTATTGCACGTATCGACGTACCAGTAGAGTCGGCCGCTAATACCGAAGGTGAAAGTAGCAATATACGTGTGACACCTGATCATGTTGCTGTCGCGACCAATGCAGGATACCTACTGATATTTGCCCTTGAAGATTTGCCTGAACAGGCTCGCGGTAAAGGGAACAAACTTATTAAGTTGAAAGACGGTGAAGAGGTACTCGCTATCACACCACTTAGTCAGCAAGACAGCCTTGTCATCACTGCTGGCAAACGCCATGTGACACTCAAGCCGAATGATTTGGCTAACTATACGGGTGTTCGCGGTAATCGTGGTGGACAGTTACCAAGAGGCTTTCAGAACGTGACGAGTGTTGAGATTGGCTAGTTTGACTAGTTTGACTAGTTTGACTAGTTAAATTTTGGAAACCCTAGTTCAAAATATAGCTAATAAAATTAAATAACTCCTATCAAAAAGCCGCCCATACACAATGTATAGGCGGCTTTTCTACACTACTCAAAATAGAGAAATTATTTAAGACTTATTAGATACAGCATCTTCAAAGATCGTTCTCAGGAAGCTTGTAATCTGAGTGCTTTTCATTAGATACGGATTAAAGTCAGCACCTGCCGAGAAGCTTTTTAGGGTATATGCTTCGTCTTCTTCACTTGATGTTAAATATTTTATTAAAAACCCATCCCACCTACGTTCTTCTATTTCCTCAATCTCACTGAGGTGGGGTGCTAGGTAAGAGTACTCACTAATTAATTTTACTAGTATTTCATTGATAAGAGGTCTTGGACCTTCAATATTTTGAATAAAGTAATTGTCATTCACGACAAGCGCTGAGGTTACACCACTTTTTTCATTATTCCTTCGCCATTGCTCAAGCAGACGAGCCAACCCTATTCCATTATTACTGTCACTATTTCTGCCAATATACGTTAGGCTGAGAGTAATATGCTCACCATGTCTTTTTCTATCTTCTAAAGGTTGGCTGGTAGTAATATGCATAAGAAACCTTATTTATAAAAAACTATCTAAATCAAAAGACACTTTATAGACGGCTTTTTTACGCCAATTAAAATAGATGACTCTTATGATATGTAAATGCTACTTACTTAAAACCTATCGGATTCAGCACCTTCAAATATCGCTGTCAAAAAGCTTTCAATCTGAGTACTTTTCATCAGGTAAGGATTGAAGTCAAAACCTGCTGAGAAACTTTTTAAGGCATACTCTTCATCTTCGACACTTTCCGTCAGGTGTTTGGTTACAAACCCATCCCATCGAAGCGCTTCTATCTCTTCCACCTTGACAACATTAGGAATAATCTTGAAATGCTCATCAATTATCTTCGCTAGAGCAGCGTTGACCGCCGGTCTTGAGCCTTGAATGTTTTGAACAAAGTAACCGTCATTGATCACAAGCGCTGCAACTAACCCACTTTCCTCAAAGTATCTTCGCCACTGTTCAAGAGCACGAGTCAACTCTATACCTGTTTTCATTTCGATGTTTTTACCGATATACGTTAGGCTAATCAGCAGATGCTCGCCATGTCTTTTCCTATTTTCTGAAGTTTGACTGGTCGTTATTTGCATAAGAAAATCCATTTATATAATAGGTATATAAATTAATATACACTTTATCATAAAGTATAATCAATAAAACTCTTGAGAATTGACCAGCTTCTTATCATCCATAGCTTAAAATAACATGGCAAAAACAGGTATCACTAAGGTATTTTTAGTAGTTAAGTCCTGCAAAAGTCAGGTATGAATAGTCACTTATGGACATTCGCCAATATTCTGTCTAATTGCTAAGAAAAAACCCTGTACCGATACTGCTAACTTGCTTTCAAAAAAAGCCGCCTATACAAACGTATGGACGGCTTTTCTATTCTAGCTAGGGCAAGTGCTACTAACAACTATAAGAGACAAATATTCAAGAAATAAATGCCACTCATTTAAAATTAATTAGATTCAACATCTTCAAATATCGCTTTCAAAAAGCTTTCAATCTGAGAGCTTTTCATTAGATAAGGATTGTAGTCCGAGCCTGCTGAAAAGTTCTTTAGAGCATGCTCTTCATCTTCAACGCTTGAGGTTAGATGTTTAACTAAAAACCCTTTCCATTGGCGCGATTCGATTTCCTCTATATTCACAATATTAGGGACAATAGTGGAATGCTCGTCAAGTATCTTTTCCAAGGCAGTATTGATAGCAGGTCTTGTTCCTTGAAAACTTTGAACGAAATAACCTTCGCTAATGACTAAAGCTGAAACGATATCGTTCTCTTCAAAATATCTGCGCCAGTACTCAAGTGCGCGAGTCAGCTCAATCCCAGAATCTAGATCGACATTTTTGGCGATATATGTCATGTGGATAAGAATATGCTCGCCATGCCTTTTTCTATCTTCTGAAGGTTGGCTTGTCGTTATGTTCATAAGAAACCTTATTTATAAAATAATTCATTCAAATCAAGGTATACTTTAAGATAAAGTATAATTAATAACATTTTTATCATTTGCTATGATTTTTTTAGATTTATAACATAGAAGTTTCAATGATATAGCATACCGATATCTATAGTAGTAAAATTATACTACAAAGTTGTCACGTTCAGTATCTTGGCATTATTCAAATAGTTAACAAGCCTAATCTATATTCTCCTATAGCCCTGCCGCAACGCACTTATATGACTAAGTCATGTTTACTTATAGACTAAACTCTACAAGCATTTATCAGGGTCTGTCATGTTTATTAAGTTAACGTACTTATAGGTATATAAAACACAACTTACCTTCAATAAAAAGCCGTCTACGCTATGTATAAATAGTGTTGTATAGACGGCTTTGTTGCATACTAACTGTTGCATATTAATTGAATAGCTAACGTATCAATACCGACCCATCTCAACTGTTGTCTCAGCAAGTACCGAGTCGCCTTGCCATGCTTGTACATCTACCGTATACAGATGGTTTTTGCCGCCAGAACAAGGCGGCTTATATGCACCGCCTGCCTCGCCTTTACGGCTGCGGTATTCTGCGACCATCTCAATACCTACTGGTACTTCGTAAGTATGACCAAATACTCGTGGCACTTCTGCGCTCGTAGCACCCTCCGGTAATGCGAACTCCACGATACCATGTCCACCATGTTGCATACGTTTGTTGCTTACATCGTTGTAGACGAACACCAAGCTTTTCGCGCCTGCCGGAATGTTTGAAACAGTCATGCTAGGCGTGGCTGGACTTTTGCCATCATAATTTAGACATTGCTGCCCCTCAGGTATTTTTTTGCCATCCCAAACAGCATCATTAAATTTAACATTCATTGCAAAAGCATTGGCAGATAAAGCCACTGTTGCCAAAACTGTAATCGATTTTAAGGCAAAGAATTTCATACTTGTTCCTCTAGGTAGCTGCTATATTAATAATGATAGTCCATCTTATTACGGAGATTAATTTTGATAATTGAATATAACTTTATAATAAATAGACACGGTTAAGTTAATCATATCGTTTAGCATTTTTGTTAATCCTTTGGACAATCAATGAGCGGTTCTACAGGCTACATCCAAATACTCTCTCAATAAGCATATTTGCAGCATCATAGGTTACTCGATAGGTATTTATCTGATTGGGTATGTTGTAGTAGTATCTGAATCATTGTAACTACACGACTAAGAATAATAGGATCATCATGTTTATCGAAGATAAGATTGCCAAAGAAAGTATGACTACTAAGATTTCGACCCCAAAAATCATCTTTTTTGACATTGATGATACCTTAAGCCGTAACGGCATCATCGCTGAACACAATAAAGCGACGCTTGAGCAGCTTGCAGATACCGATATTAAACTAGTAATTTCGACTGGTCGTTCTAAAGCCATACTGCCTGAAGATATTCTAGCGTTGCTTGATGCAGATATATTGGACGCCATTATTTGTATGAATGGACAATATAGTTTTGATAAAAGCGGCCGAATCAGCCACTACCCATTAACTGCTGAACAGACAGATAAAATCGTACGCCTATGCCAGCAGAGTGATTTGATTCATAAGTTTGACTCTGCCACTCATATCGCTTGGTCAGGTGAAAATGAACGTTTACGCGAGTTCAATGCGGTCACGCCCAATTCGATCCTTGACCCTGAGTACTACAAAACAAATACCGTCTATCAATGCTCGGTATTCTTTAATAATCAGCAAGAAAAGATGCAAGACATCGATTTTGCCCAGTATGATTTAAAGCTGGTACATTGGCATCAGATTGGTGCCGATATATTGCCAGCAGAGGCATCAAAAGCTCGCGGTATCAAAGATATGTGCGAGTACTATGCGGTAGATGCAAGCGAATGTATGGCATTCGGTGATGGTATGAATGACTTAGAAATGTTCGACTTGGTTGGGTTTGCTGTGGCCATGGGAGATGCGCAGCCAGCTTTAATAGAACGCGCTGACTTTGTCACTGGGACAATCGAAGAGTATGGTATTCAAACCGTGCTTAATCAGTTAGCAATGAAGTCATAAGACTGTTAAGGCACATAAAGCCATTAATGTTCATCTAATTAACGTTCATTTAAAAAAAGCCCTTACTAACCGATTAGTAAGGGCTTTTTATTGTCAGTATATTTTCTATAATTCTCTAATTATTGTGCTGGGTAAAACGTCTCTGAACCTGGACCAACTGGCAAACCAAGTACAAACACCCAAATGCAGAATAGAATAATCCAACCAACTAAGAACGCAATAGAATAAGGCAACATCATTGCCATCAATGTACCGACACCCGTATTTTTCTTATAGCGAATCGCAACTGCCATAATTAAGCCAAAATAGCTCATCATGGGCGTAATAATATTGGTGGTCGAATCACCAATACGATACGCTGCCTGTATCATCTCGGGCGCATAACCCGTCAGCATCAGCATCGGTACAAATATCGGTGCTGTCACTGCCCACTGTGCAGACGCCGAACCTAGCATCAAGTTGACTACCGCACATATCAAGATAAAACCCACTAACAAGAATGGTCCAGTCAGACCGATATCATTTAGGAAAGTCGCACCAGATACAGCCATCACAGAGCCAAGGTTTGACCAGTTAAAGAATGCGGTGAACTGTGCGGCAAAGAACACCAAGACGATATAAATACTGAGCGAACTCATCGCATGACTCATCGCATCAACGACATCTTGATTGTTTTTCATGCTACCAGTAATTTTGCCGTAGATGTAACCTGGTATGGCAAAGAAAACAAAGATAAAAACGACAATCCCTTTTAAAAATGGCGAGCCTGATATTAGGCCTGTCTCAGTATTACGTAAGATACCATCTGCTGGCACTACCGTCCAAGCAAGTAATAAGCAAAATATCAACATGCTAATACCTGCCCACATAAGTCCTTTTTTCTCAATCGCAGACACGTGCTCAGCTTTGGTATCTAGCACCGAAGGATCATCAGCATCAGTCGGGTTATACTTACCCAAACTTGGCTCAACGATTTTTTCGGTCACAAAATAACCCAAGCCACTAATCAAAAAAGTGCTGACCACCATAAAATACCAGTTCGCTTCTGCTCCAACGGTATAAGCTGGATCGATGATGCGTGCCGCTTCTTGGGTAATCCCTGATAACAGAGGATCAACCGTGCCGAGTAATAAGTTGGCACTATAACCACCAGACACACCAGCAAATGCTGCTGCAATACCAGCCAAAGGATGTCGACCAAGTGAGTGAAAGATGACTGCTGCAAGCGGTATCAACACTACATAGCCAAGCTCAGCGGCTGTATTCGACATAATACCTGCGAACACAATGGTAAAGGTCACCATCTTCTTTGGTGCATTCAGTACCAGTCCGCGTAGTGCAGCAGATATCATGCCAGAACGCTCAGCGATGCCGACACCGAGCAGAGCGACTAGCACCGTCCCGAGTGGTACAAAGCCCGTAAAATTAGTCACTAAGTTTTCAACAATACGTGCTAAACCTTCACCGTTTAACAGGTTGACAACTTCGATCATACCATCGACGCTACGCCCTTTAGCACCTTCTGGCCGTGGATCAATTACCGATACACCAAAGTAAGACAATACGGACGACAGCACTAGTAAAAATACTGACATCCATACGAATAAAATCACAGGGTGTGGTAATAGATTACCGAGCCATTCCACCCCTTTCAAAAATCGCTGCATGCGAGAGTTTTTTTCTGCTGCATCAAAATTATTGTGTGGCGGACTGCCATTTGGCGAATTACTTCCTTGCATAGCCCATTACTCCAATCAAAATTTAAGCACAGTGGATGTACTTAAGGTATATAAGAAATTGATAAAAGAATGAGATTGAAACATAGTTGGGAAATAGAAACAAATATTTTTCCATTACCAAACAAAAAGTTTGTAACTATATGCAACACATAAACTATAAGCATCCAAAAATGGTTCAGCAAGAATAAAAAACGATAGATCGAGATACACCCAACCTATCGCTAATAAGTAATATGTAGACATTAGACAAGCCTTGAGGCTACATCATCGACTATAAAATCATGAACAATTTACACTAACATTTTGGCACCTAAGACTTACCTGCTACTAACCCATAAACCCAGCGGACAATTATATAAAAACAACTATGATCAGAGTAACGATTACGACTCCAACACCTTGACGAGTATTCACTTTATCCTTCCTATATACCTAATTGAAAGTTAAAACGTCAATTAAGGCATAGTCAGTCCACCATCGACAGCGATAGATTGTCCAGTAATAGCCATGCTCAAATCAGACGCCATGAGCAATACTGAATTGGCAAAATCAGCTACCGAAGTCGCTTGGCGCAGCGGCGTCGTAGTCGCGATATAGTCAAATACCTCTTCAGTGGTTAAGCTACTTGCGTCGGTAGTTTTTAATAATCCACCTGCCAGCAAATTAACCCGAATACCATACTGTCCAAGCTCGCTCGCTAAGTTACGGGTAAGTCCGATTAATGCTGATTTAGCCGTGGTGTAATCATAATAGGTCACCACTGGGTTGTAGACAAGATTGGTCGATATATTAATGATTTTGCCTACTTGCTGCGCTTTCATCTGTGGCAATACCGCTTGCACCGTATTGACTGCGCCTTTAACAATACCATCCATTTGTTGTGAAAAGTGCGACCACTTTACTGTTTCAATACTGGTGTACGCAGCGCTTGGATTGAACTGATAATTCGGCAAGGCATTATTGACCAATATATCGATACGACCATGACGAGCGGTGACTTCAGCTGCCATGGCTTGTACTTGCTCAAGATCGGTCACATCCGCCTGATAAGCAAATGCTTGGCCACCTGTCGCAATGATATCAGCCACTACTGCCTCAGCAGCCTGTTTACTATTGAGGTAGTTGACGCAAACGATAGCACCTGCTGCTGCCATTTGCTGTGCAATCTGTGCACCAAGTCCACGACTGGCACCAGTGACTATGGCGACTTTATCCATAAGCAATGCTGGTATAACTGAGTGGCTTTTATTCAAAGCGTTTTGAGTTGAGGTACTTTCAGTCATTGCGCTGTATCCTTTATTATTATGGTATGGTTGGTGTCTTAGAGCCAAAGGCTGATATCTGCTTAGATGATGTTCGTCATACTTCGGCCTGTGCCAATCATAGCATGGTTATATACTATCTTTTTTCGATTCGACGTTAGCAGCTCGCTAGCAATTCTACTCAGAATTACCTGTCATTAAGTTAGTTTTGCTACTCATCTCATTAGACCAACTGGCTATTTTTATTAGTATTGTTAAGCATTACCTTAATAGTAACCCTTTAAATTATATAAATTAATGACCATAATAGTTTTATTGACCATATCAGGCTTTTATCTTGTTGGCTTTTTTATTGAATTTTTCTGATTTGCATTATCTTTATTTAGGAGAGATATTTTGACCCATTTATCATCGTCCCATCCAACTACTCACACCTCGGCTAGTGTCGGTCGTATAGTGCCAAAAGCATTGTTAGCAGCGGCTGTCGGCTTGATGCTTGCCAGCTGTAGCAACTCTGACAATGCAGCGGATGGCAGTGCTGCGGCGAGCAATGAGACGCTGAACCTTTACAACTGGTCAGAATATATGCCGCAAGAGATTTTAGATGGTTTTGAAGAAGAAACTGGCATCTCAGTTAATTACACCACATTTGACTCCAACGAAGCGATGTATGCCAAGCTCAAACTATTGGATGATTCGAGCCAGTATGACTTAGCGATTCCATCGACTTATTATGTTGAAAAGATGGCGAAAGAAGGGCTGTTGCAAGAGCTAGACAAATCAAAACTGAGCAATTTCAAGAACCTTGATACCTCATTTACCAATACCAAAGTTGATCCTGATAACAAATACTCTATCCCCTATATGTGGGGCAGCACAGGTCTAGCCATTAACGGTGACAGTGTCGATCCGAAAACTGTCAATAGCTGGAATGACCTATGGGATCCTAAGTATAAGGGTCAGGTGATGCTGACCAATGACGTGCGTGAAGTCTTTGGTATGGCACTGCTGACCCTTGGCTACTCAGGTAATAGTAGCAATCCTGACGAAATCGAAGCCGCTTATGATAAGCTCACCACGTTGATGCCAAACGTCAAAACTTTTAACTCTGATGCGACACGTATGCCATATATCGAAGGTGAGACTGCGCTTGGTATGACATGGAATGGTGAGGCAGTCATGGCCAATGACGAAGGTTTGACTAGCTTAGTTTATAAGTATCCAACCGAAGGCGCTATCTTATGGATGGACAACTTTGTCATTCCAAAAAATGCCAAGCAAGTTGATGCAGCACATAAATTTATTGATTATTTATTACGTCCTGAAAATGCAAAAATCGTCAGCGAAGAGATTGGCTACGCATCACCAAACATAGCAGCACGTGAGCTGATGGATGAGAGTGTCCAAAACAATCCAACGATTTATCCCTCTAAAGAAGTATTAGCAAAAGCTGAGTTCCAAGAAGATGTAGGCGATGAGGCGTTGCAAGTGTATCAACAGTACTGGGATAAGCTAAAGACTGGTCGTTAATAGTTTTAATTTAGCATTTTAGAATAAAGTAATCTTTTAAAATAAAAACGCTGATCCTAAATGGTCAGCGTTTTTTTAGGTTATAAATGTAAATCCGTCTCGCCGCCCTGCTCTTTCATTCGGCGCTGCTCGCGGCGCTGATAGCCCAGACCAGATGCAGCAAACCAATGCGGCTTCGATGTTTGTAGTAAATCACTCAGCTGCTGCAACTGAGTCTGCAAGGTTTGTGTCAACCAAAAATAGCCCTGCCACTCAAATGCTAGGTGCTGTACGCTTGGATACTCTGAGACAGCAATACGAGTAATGGGCCGGAATACTTCATCGCTTGGACTACGTAGTACCGCTGCCATATGCTGCATCGCTTGGGTTAGCTCATGCTGATAATGTACCAATAAAACATGGTTTTCTTCATCAATTTCGATATTTGCCAAGCGCGGAGCCGCACTTAACAATAAATCAATCGTCCCGATAATATTACGGTGGGTACGTTGAATCGTCTCTAGCGTTTCTTTTTCGATTCCTGACTCACTGGCTGTCGCCGCGATATGTGGTCGCACAGCCAGCAGACGTTTATTGATCTGCTGTAACGCTGTGACCAACGCTCTATCAACGGGTACTTCCTTAACAGGAAAAGCTACTGGGTTTAACTTTTGAACAGAGTCGTCCACCACTCCATCCGTTGCGTCAATATGATGACCTACGCCTGCATAGAGACTACTACAAGCGTCAAGGTTACTACTCAATAAGAACCGCCACATCAACGTTGATTTGAGCGGCAAAATTAGCGTCACTGCTACCGAAACGCCTGTCCCCAGTAAGATATTTAGCGCGCGGTAGATACCATCTTGACCAATGCTATTATTGCCTAAATCAGAGACAATCATCAACATAGTGATGCCCGTTAGCAGCCCTGTATACCCGAGCTGTCTGACGGCTAGATAGCCGATAATACCACTGAGCAGACCAATAAGCGCATAGTCCACCCATAGCCATGCACCCGCATTTTGATTAAACCATAACACCCCAAGCGCAGTACCAATACCCAATAAAGTACCGATTACGCGCTCTTTCGCCTTAGTATAAATAGCGCCTTGGTATTGCAATAACCCTAGAATAATAAATACTGTAATGGTCGTCCATTCACCGTGCGGAAGATTGGTGATTTTATTTACCAATAAAGCCAGTATCACAGCCGTACCTAGTCGGGTGGCATGTAGGATATCTGCATGTTGGTAGCGAACATAAGGTTCGACAAATGGAGCAGTAATACGCTGATAAAGGGTGGGTTTCACGCAAGGCTACTCTTTTTGGGTGGAATATTTAAGTGAGACATTTTAATAAAGTATTATTAAAATATCTCAATAACTAGCGGTAAGTATAAGTTGATATTCTATCAGCAAAATGACGGGCAAAAAATAACGCCTTTTACCTATTATTCACAGGTAAAAGGCGTTATAAAAAATATCCTAGCACACTATATTGAAATCTACGCTATTGAAGATTATTCACCAAATGACTCATCGAATTACTTATCAAGATCTGCGTCAGTATTAATGAATAATAGTCTATTGCGCTAGCGTATTATACTTGTAGGTAGTCTAAAATACCTTCCGCAGCTTCACGACCTTCCCAAATCGCTGTCACAACCAAGTCAGAACCACGCACCATATCGCCACCAGCGAAGATTTTAGGATTTTGAGTCTGGAATTTGAAGGTTTGCTTTTCGGCTGCTAGTACGCGACCAGAGCTGTCCATCCCCACTTGCTGAGACTCAAACCAATCAGCAGGACTTGGTCTAAAACCAAAGGCCATGATGACTGCATCACATGGGATAATCTCTTCAGAATTAGGGATTGGCTCAGGGCGTTGACGACCACGGTTGTCTGGTGCGCCTAACTGAGTAGTAACAACTTTTACGCCGTTAACTTTACCGTTTAAGCCGATGATTTCGGTTGGCTGTCGGTTGAATAGGAACTCAACACCTTCCTCACGAGCATTGACCACTTCACGGCGTGAACCCGGCATGTTTTCTTCGTCACGGCGATAAGCACAAACCACTTTTTCGGCGCCTTGACGGATACTGGTACGGTTACAGTCCATTGCTGTATCGCCGCCACCAAGTACCACCACCTTTTTACCTTTAAAGTCGATGTACTCTTCAGCGTCTTTTTCCCAATCATTGCAACGGTTCACGTTGGCAATCAGGTAATCTAGTGCATCATAGACGCCTGTCAGCTCTTCACCAGCAAAGCCGCCGCGCATATAGGTGTAAGTACCCATACCCATAAATACCGCGTCATACTCAGCCAATAGCTCATCAATGGTGACGTCTGTACCAATCTCTGTCTCTAAACGGAATTCGATACCCATGTCTTCAAAGATCACACGGCGATTGCGCATGACGTCTTTTTCCATTTTGAACTCAGGAATACCAAATGTCAGTAAGCCGCCAATTTCAGGGCGCTTATCAAAGACCACTGGTTTGACACCATTTCTGACCAAAATATCTGCGCAACCTAGACCTGCTGGTCCTGCGCCAATGATAGCGACTTTTTTATCTGTCCAAACGACTTCAGACATATCTGGACGCCAGCCAAGTGCAAACGCAGTATCGTTAATGTACTTTTCGACATTACCAATGGTCACTGCGCCAAAACCATCATTTAACGTACAAGCGCCTTCACACAGACGATCTTGCGGGCAAACTCGTCCGCATACTTCAGGCAAGGTATTGGTACGGTGGCACAATTCAGCTGCCTGAAATATCTGCCCTTCTGTCGCCAACTTTAGCCAGTTAGGGATATAGTTATGTACTGGACATTTCCACTCGCAGTACGGGTTACCACACTCAAGACAACGATGCGCTTGCTGAGCAACAGCTTCGTTTTCGAAAGGCTTATAAATTTCAACAAACTCTGTTGAACGCGTTGCAATGTCTTTTTTGGTTGGATCAAATCTTGGTACATCTAAAAACTGGAAGTTGTTTTCTAAGCGTTTTGCCATGGTGCTATCTCTTTTATATAAGGCTCTTTTGCAGTGGGTGGCGACAGTCAGCGATGTTTGGTTTGTCTAAAATCTGAGACATATATCGCTGCTGTCACGTACCTGCTGAAAACCTGTGAGTTAAAACGTCTCTAAAAACGGAACGCTGGCTAACCTGATTAAAGCGACTGCCGATCCATCAATACAATCCATCAATGCACTCCATTGATACGATAGACAGTCATGTATCGGCTATTGTGGGTCGGCCATGGTAGTTTTAAGAAGGCTTGCGATGTTCGCCGCTTTTGGCTTAACCAAATAGAACTTACGAACATAGTGCTCAAAGTCGTTCAGAATTGTCTGACCCCATGTACTGCCTGTTTTATCTACATGAGCTTCAATCACTTGTTGCAAATGAATGCGATGCTCTTCTGTCTGCTCGCTTGAAATACGGTTTAGATCGATTAGCTCATGGTTGCAACGGTCAAAGAAGTCGCCTTCCATATCGAGTACATAAGCAAAACCACCCGTCATACCAGCACCGAAGTTAAGTCCAGTACGGCCAAGAATCGTGACGATACCGCCCGTCATATATTCACAGCAATGGTCGCCTGTGCCTTCGATGACTGCATGTGCGCCAGAGTTACGGACGCCAAAACGCTCACCTGCTGTACCGGCAGCATATAGCTTACCGCCAGTTGCACCATAGAGACAGGTATTACCGATGATGGCCGTTTCTTGTGCTATAAAGTTTGAGTCTTTCGGCGGATAAATAACAATCTCACCGCCTGCCATACCTTTACCCACATAGTCATTGGCGTCGCCTTCAAGCTCGATATTTAAACCGCCAGCATTCCACACGCCCAAACTTTGCCCTGCAGTACCAGTTAAACGAAGTTTGATTGGCATATCGCTCATTCCAAGGTTACCCCAGACTAGCGCAATCTCACCAGAAATACGAGCACCGATAGAGCGGTCACAGTTACCAACGAAATAGCTATAGTCGCCGCCCGCCCCTTTGCGAATGTTCACAAGCATATCGCTAATCATCTGCTCAGCAAGCAAGCCTTTATCAAACGGCTCATTACGCTCAACCTGACAAGTTTGTGCTTTGCCCACACTGGCTGGGTGACTAAATAGCAATGGCGTTAAATCAAGATGACGCTGCTTGTCCGTATTACCTTCTAAGATATCAAGCAAGTCAGTACGACCGACCAGCTCTTCCATACTACGAACACCTAGCGCCGCCAACCATTCACGCGTCTCGGTTGCGACAAACTTAAAGAAGTTAATCAACATTTCTGCTTCGCCAATGAAATGTTCATCACGCAGCTTGGCTTTTTGAGTAGCAACACCTGTCGGACAGTTGTTTAAATGACAGATACGTAGGTACTTACAACCAACTGCAATCATCGGCGTGGTACCAAAGCCAAAGCTCTCTGCACCCAAGATAGCAGCTTTTACTACATCTAGCCCTGTTTTTAGACCACCGTCAGTCTGGACACGCACCTTATCACGTAACCCATTCACTCGTAGAGACTGATGAGTCTCAGCCAAACCGAGCTCCCATGGTGAGCCTGCATGATGGATAGACGATAGCGGAGACGCTGCCGTACCACCGTCATAGCCCGAGATAGTAATCAGATCGGCGTAGGCTTTTGCAACGCCTGTCGCGATCGTACCAACACCTGGACGTGAGACCAATTTAACCGATACCAATGCATCTGGATTGACTTGTTTTAAATCAAAAATCAGCTGTGCCAAATCTTCGATAGAATAAATATCATGATGCGGCGGCGGTGAAATCAAAGTTACACCTGGCACCGAATAACGTAAGCGTGCAATCAGCGCGTTGACTTTACCACCAGGTAGCTGCCCACCTTCACCAGGCTTGGCACCTTGGGCTACTTTAATCTGCATGACTTCAGCGGAACGAAGGTAGGCAGGTGTGACCCCAAAACGACCAGAGGCAACTTGCTTAATTTTTGAGTTGCGCAATGTGCCATAACGCGCAGGATCTTCACCGCCCTCACCAGAGTTTGAACGACCACCGATGGTATTCATAGCCATCGCAATCGACTCATGCGCTTCAGGAGATAGCGCCCCTAGCGACATACCAGCTGAGTCAAAACGCGTCAAGATTTCAGAGATATCTTCTACTTCATTGACATCGATACTGCTATCGGTTTTCAGTTGCAACAAATCACGTAAAGTCGCGACCGGACGGCTATTAACAAGATCAGCATAATTACGGTAATTATCGTAATCACCTGTACGCACCGCAGTATGCAGGCTGTTAATCACATCAGGGTTAAAAGCATGGTACTCTTTGTTGAAAACAAACTTGAGCAGACCACCCTGATCTAGAGGAGCGCGGCGCTTAAACGCATTGGCAGCCAATTGTGCTTGATCAGCGGCAAGGTCTGCAAAGGTAGCGCCTTTGATACGACTTTGTACGCCTTTAAAGCATAAATTGACGACTTCTTCTGAGAGGCCAACCGCTTCAAACAACTGTGCACCGCGATAAGAAACAATGGTAGAGATACCCATTTTTGATAAGATTTTTAGCAAGCCTTTGTCTAAGCCTTTGCGGAAATTAACACGGGCTTGAATTGGGTCACCAAGTAGCTCACCAGTAGCGACCAAATCATCAATGACATCATATGCCAGATATGGATATACACAAGTTGCACCAAAGCCAATCAATACTGCTATTTGATGCGAATCACGTGCCAGACCCGTCTCAATGATTAAGTTAGCGTCGGTACGGATACCTTGCGCGATTAGATAATGATGCACAGCGCCAGTAACCATAATAGCGTTGGCTGGTACTTTGTCTGCATCGATATCTTTATCAGATAAGACAATCAACGTATTACCTGAGCGAATGTTATCTGCCACTTGCTCACAAATAGCGACGATAGCATCAGATAGCTCTAGAGTACGGTCATAATTCAGATCAATGCGAGCCATTTTAAACGCTGGATCATCCAAATTTTCAAGCTGCTGCATCTTGCTAGCTGACAATACTGGTGATGACAAAATAATACGATGAGCATCTCTCGCAGATGGCGCAAATACGTTAGTCTCAGCGCCTAAACAGGTCTGCAACGACATTACGATTGATTCACGTAATGGATCGATTGGCGGATTGGTCACCTGTGCAAACTGCTGACGGAAGAAGTCACCGACATGGCGAATTTGCTGCGACAATACAGCCATTGGCGTATCGTCACCCATTGAGCCGACTGGTTCTTGACCATTTTCAGCATTAGGACGAATGATTTCTGTACGCTCTTCATTGGTGATGTGATACATCTTTTGTAGCGCTTTTAGCTTATCACCGCGGCACGCTTGCGTTGCCAACGTCTCTTCTAGACGTTCATCATCACGAACACGCGTTGCTTCTTCACGCAACCATTTACGATATGGATGCGCCGTTTTTAGTAAAGTTGCAATAGCGGTCGTATCTAGAATTTGACCAGTCAACGTATCAATGACCAGCATTTGACCAGGTCCAACGCGACCTTTTGCCAGTACATCTTTTGGCTCATAATCCCAAACGCCCACTTCTGATGCAACAGTGATATAGCCGTTCTTAGTGGTTACCCAACGTGACGGGCGCAGACCGTTTCTATCGAGCATACAGACCGCATAGCGGCCATCTTGAATGACTAGACCTGCTGGACCGTCCCACGCTTCCATATGCTGTGAGTAAAACTCATAAAACGCACGCAGATCCATATCCATGCTATCAACATTCTGCCACGCTGGTGGTACCAAGATAGACATCGCATGGAACAGGTTCATACCACCAGACATAAGCACTTCAAGCATGTTATCTAGGCTAGATGAATCAGAACCAGTACTATTTACAAGTGGTGTCAGCTCATTCAAGTTAGGCAGTTTGTCTGATTTTAGCTTTGGCGTACGAGCTTTAGACCAGTTGCGGTTACCTGTAATGGTATTTAACTCACCATTGTGCGCAAGATAACGAAATGGCTGTGCCAGTGGCCAGCGCGGTAAGGTATTGGTTGAGAAACGCTGATGGAAGACTACGATATGTGATGCCAAACGCTCATCTTGCAAATCCAAGAAAAACGCTGGTAAGTCTGAAGGCATTACCAAGCCTTTGTAAATAATGGTCTGACAACTCAATGAACAAACGTAGAATAGCTCATCATCCGTCAAACGCTGCTCTGCTTTTTTACGTGCAACAAACAGCTTACGGTTGAAATCATCAGCTGCCAAGTCATCTGGCGCATTAACGAACACTTGCTTAAAGTCTGGCAATGTCTCACGACCAATCTCACCAACAATACTCAAGTCCAGTGGTACATCACGCCAGCCAGCCACTTCTAATCCTTGGGCTGCAATCTCATCGCTTAATACTTGTTGGCTATGCTTGGCTTTATCGCTATCTAAATTAACGAACACCATACCGACAGCAAAGTTGTCCGTAATGGCAAATTGCTGCTCGTAAGCAATCTGTTTAAAGAAATCGGTAGGCGTGGCCAACAGTAAGCCACAACCATCACCAGTTCTACCGTCAGCAGCAACACCACCGCGATGTGTCATACAACTTAAACTATGAATGGCAGTTTTTACCAAATCATGGCTCGCTTCACCCTCAATATGGGCAATTAGGCCAAAACCGCAATTATCAGAAAAATCATCTGGCGTGGCCAGGTGTGTTTGTGAGGAAATCATTGACATAGCTTGTCCTTTTAAGTAGACGGGCAACTTACATTTCCAATGCGGAGTATAAGTTGGTACCCGTAAGCAGAACGGGCTGATAGTGGATATTCGTGTGTTCGAATTGGCAAATAGTGCAATGCTCGATAGACATCATACTCTAAGAGAAAGTAAAACCCTTGACCCTCCTGGTCATTAGCTGATGTCTTGACATGTGGTCCGTGTATCAAAAGATAGTAAGTAGCAGCCCTTGGCAACGGGAGAATCTACGCCCTTAAATGCCAGTTACTCAATCAGTGATATCTAATGCCATTCATTTAAGCATCATTTGTTATGTTGTCATGTCTAGCATTTAGCGCTAAGCATACAATAACTTAATAACGGTGCACTTGTTTATCTTGAATATCTGACGCTCTGTATTCAAGCACTTTGTTTATCCTAAAAAGAGTGACAATAAGAGAGGTTGCGTCACTTACGATAACCTTATTATGGATAGTAAGTAGCCGCGCTTGAGACAATAATATTTAGTAAAGAACTCTAAAAACTAAGAAAAAACCACTAAATAGTTGTTAAATAGACATTTTTTACGATAACTATACAGAACGTCGCCCACAGTTATATTAGTTAATGATTGTCGAAAAATCTAGTCTTTTCTATCGATTCATCAGCCATAAATTGTAAGAGGACTTATTACTATTAGTTATGAGACAAATAAAACTGCTATTAAAATTTTAATGCAAACCATATAAATGACAGTTAGTAAAAGGCTTTGATAATACTTAACGATAGTAGTTTGCCGCTTATTATGACGATAAAACTTTTTTGTATAGTGCTAAAAAAACCCACTAACCAGATAGCTAGTGGGTTTAATTAATCAGACAAAAACTAATTACTCTTGTCTTCTATTAGCGCTTTTATACTATCGCTATTATTTTTGGGAGGGTTAGCATTAGCACTTTTGCCATTAGCATTTGAATTGTTGTTTGTGCTACTAGGAGGCTTAGGTGTTGGCACGACTGGTGGCTTCTTACTAGTAGAATTCTCCGCCGGTGCCGCAGACTTTTTGTTTTCTGGCGCGGGCTTACTTGCGTTGTTTTCGTTTTTTGGCGATGCTTCAGATATTGTCTGCGTCTCACCACCAACCGTACGCTCTTCACTAACAGACAGCGTGGCAGAGGTATCTACCGACTGACGAATACTCTCTTGAGTACTGCTACTATTAGCGCTTTCTTGGTTACCTCGATTATTATTAGCACTGGCTGCTTGAGCAGCGGCGTCATTTGCTTCTTCTTGCAAACGAGCTGGCACTTCGCGCTTAGTAGGTTTCAAATCGACGGCACGCGTACGTTTCGTACTCAAATCTTTTACTGGATCAGGACGCTCATAATTATCAATGATACTGACATACCGATTAATCTCTTCTGGCAGTACACGTACGTTTGTAGGTAACTTAAAGTCTATTAGCTTTGCAGCCCCTACCGCTTCTTGCGGGCTACTCATAATCCCATAAGTCAGCATATAACGGACTTGTTTTTCATCATCAAGATAACGGAAATAAGCAAATTTATCGCGATCTTTACGACCTTCTAAGTAACTAACAATCACATCGTTTTCAGCGACATTCATTACTTGAACAGTCCACTTGCCTTTATTAGCTAGCAGATAACGCTTATCTTTGAACTCATCAGGGTAATCGCGCAAATCTCGAATCGTTGCATCAAAGTTAATCGGTTGCACATCCGTATCTAACTCATGTAGCGATTCAACTTTTAATGGTTGCTCAAACTCTTCATTCAAAATTTCTGGCGCTGATATTGGTGCATTCTCAATTTTGGCACCCATGGCTGGCGTTTGACTAAACATCCATACTAACGCTGTGACCACCCCTAAGAGCAAGGTCACTATTAGCCAAATCAGTGCTTGACGACTGTATGATTGGCTAGCAGTACGCGTTTTTGTTTTTGATGTTGCCATGAGGCGGTCCTTGGTAAACACATGTTTTACAGCATGATATAGATGCTTATTTAAACAGAGGTACAGCTAACCAGTCGGCTATAAGTACGAGATTTTAGTATAAATATATAAACGATAAGTTCTTGAGACGTTACGCGCTATGTTTCGACAAAACTTCATGCAATAGTTCGCCGTCAAACTCATTAGTCATTACCGCATCGCCTATTGATTTTAACAAAATTAGGCGGATTTGTCCGTGTTTCACTTTTTTATCGTGTCCCATTAAATCTAAAGCAGTGTCTACATCGATAGCTGGTGGCGTAATAGGTAAGTTTGCCAATTCTAAAACACGCTTAATACGTATAACTTCATCATCCGTTAGCCAGCCAATTTTTTGCGATAGCTCGGCTGCTTGTACCATGCCAGCCGCTACTGCTTCGCCATGTAACCAGTTGCCATAGCCTTCATGCGTTTCAATCACATGACCAAAAGTATGACCAAAGTTCAATAGCGCGCGCACACCTGACTCTCTTTCGTCTTGTGCCACTACATCGGCTTTGTACTGACAGCAGCGCTTTACAGCTTCACCAAGTACTGCCAAATCAAGCGCCATCATTGCAGGCAAGTTTGCCTCAAGCCACGTTAAAAAGGCCTCATCCATGATAAGGGCATATTTAATAATCTCAGCTACTCCAGCCGATAGCTCACGTGCAGGTAGTGTCTTAAGCGTACTCATATCAGCAACCACCATTTGCGGCTGCCAAAAAGCACCAATCATATTCTTACCTTGCGGATGATTGATACCTGTTTTACCACCAACACTAGAATCCACTTGTGACAATAGCGTCGTTGGAATTTGAATAAAATTGACACCGCGCATAAAACTGGCAGCAGCAAAGCCAGTCATATCTCCGATTACACCACCGCCAAGGGCAATAAGTGTCACATCACGATTGAAGTGTTCTGTCATTAGCGCATCATAAATCTGATCAATACTTGCCTGATTTTTGTATTGTTCGCCATCTGGCAGTACGCACACCTTTACCACAAACTGCTCTGCTAGCTCATCTTCTAATGCTTTTAAGTATAAAGGTGCCACAGTATCATTAGTGACGATTAAAACCTGACGGCCACTGATATAAGGCGTGATTTGCTTCGCCATACTACTATGTTCAGTCGCAGATTGTTCAGTAATGACAATAGGATAATCATGACTTTGCGTATGAACTATTAGGCCATCATGAAACGGCATTACCATGTGATACTCCTAAAGCATTTTCGATGAGGTAAAAGTAATTCAGTCTGGATATCAATCGTAGTTGCCAGTCTATTACTAGTCTTCTTGGTGCGCCGATGAGTCCGTAGTGCAATCGACGAATGATTCTAGCTGCTGCATCAATTGATTGACCATATGGCGTGGGTACGTGTGACCAGTAGGCATAATAATATGGGCGACTTGGCGATAGAGTGGATCGCGCGCACTGTATAACTCTTGCAATATTTTTCTAGGATTAGGCTGCTGTAATAATGGTCGAGACTTGTCTTTAGAGGTACGTGCCAGCTGCACCTCGACAGGTGCATTAAGATAAACGACGATGCCACGCTGTTTTAGGAACTCTCGGTTTTCAGCACACATGACTGCACCGCCACCGGTCGCCAATACGATTTGAGAGTTTTGGGTCAATTCATCAATGGCACGCGTTTCACGCTCACGGAAACCTGCTTCGCCTTCTTTGGCAAATATCCAAGCAATGTCGGCACCTGTCTGCGATTCAATATACCAGTCGCTGTCTACAAACGTGCGACCTAACTGCTTGGCAAGCAGTTTTCCGATTGTCGTCTTCCCTGCTCCCATCGGACCCACTAAAAACACCGACGGTAATTCCTGCCCCATAATACTTACTCAGCTAAATTAGGTATGATACAACGTCATTGTTATTCTGGCTAGTAATGAGCTGTGATTATTGTGAGTAAAATTTAGAGCACACCATTCATCGGTACATACATAGGTATTGCAACGCTAAAACCACTAATCTCGCGCATAAAAAAAGCAAGCACTATGGCTTACTTTTTTTAGCAATTAGCTAACTGCTTTATGACTAGTTCAGACGGCTCGTACCATCATTAATAAGCTTCGGAGTTACGAAAATCAATAGCTCTTCCTTACTATTACTACGTACATCACGACGGAATGCACGACCGATATAAGGCAAGTCTCCTAAGAAAGGTACTTTATCTACGCCATTACTAGTGCGATTTTTAAAAACACCGCCCAGTACGACTGTCTGACCATCTTCAATAATAACATTGGTTGATATAGAGTCTTCAGAGATAGCAACCTGATTATTGATGATTGTCGGCGTGCCGTTAGTAATGACCAATTGCAGACCAATTTTACCATCAGGCGTGATATTTGGTGTAGCCTCTAAACTTAATGCGGCCTCTTTAAAGCTGGTTGTCGTCGCACCACTGGCTGATGCTTCTTGATACGGAATCTGAGTACCAGAAGAGACTTTTGCAGTTTGCTTATCCGCGGTCAAAATCTTTGGTGTAGAAATAACTTCACCACGGTTATCTGCTTGCAATGCCGATAGCTCAAGATCTAGCATTACATCAGACATACTGAGCAAACCAAAGGCGATACTACCCGCTGGGTTAGAAACGCCTAAATCAACGTTTAGGTTATCAGGACGACTAATGTCATAAGAAGGATAAGAAACGGTTTGACCATTTACCGTCGTCGTCTCTACATCAAAATCTTTTAAATCCCATAAAGTTTGATCGCTACCGCCAACCAATAAGCTGCGATTGTTGGCCGCACCATTTGACAAGATACCCCAACGAACACCAATCTCTTTACTAAAGCTATCAGTTGCACTGACGATACGTGCTTCAATCATGACTTGGCGAACAGGTATATCAATTTTGCTGATTAATTTATGGATATTTTCGATACTATCAGCCACGTCTTTGATAATCAAAGTATTGGTACGTTCGTCAACCGTTACCGTACCACGGTTGGATAACAACGTATTATTATCATCGCTATTTGCTAGGCCACTACTATTACCAGTCGCGCCGCTACCTTGCGAGATAAGCGTTAAGACATCTTGTGCTTTTGCATAACTTAAACGAATGTATTCAGTACGCAGAGGTGCATAAGATTGAACAGCTTGCTGCGCTTCTAGTTCACGTGCTTCTTGCTCAGCGAGCTCAGTAGAAGGTGCGACCAAAATCACATTACCGTTTTCACGCTTGCCTAAGTTTTTGCTCTTAAGAATGATATCGAGGGCCTGATCCCAAGGAACGTTAATCAAACGCAAGGTAATGTTACCAGCAACAGAGTCACTTGCCACGATATTCATCTCAGTAAACTGCGCCAAAATATCTAAGACACTACGAACCTCAACATCTTGGAACTCCATAGATAGCGGTTCACCACTATAGACTCTTTCTTCCAGCGTCGGCTCACGTAACAGCTCAGGCTTTTTAATACCAATATTTAACTGGTTACCTGATTGGTAAGCTTGATACTCATAATCGTCATTCATGTTAATGGTAATGACGCCATTCTGTCCTTGGTTTTTGGTATCAATACTACCAACAAGACCACTATTAATATCCAATCGGCGTAGTAAGTTTCTCGGAACCGTACTACCAGTCAAACGTACGACAAGTTTATTGCCTTGACGCTGCACATCTACTGGAATAGCTTCGTTGGCAAGTACCATACTGACATTACCGCCACCATCGTTACCTGCTGAAAAATTGACTGCGCTTAGCCCATCATAGCTATACTGCTTACTTACTTGTGAAGCAGCCAACTGCGGGTTCAAAAGTGGATTGACTCTGACCACCATCGTATCAGCTGGTACTTCGTTCTTCACGACAACCTTGCTCGTGGTACGTACAGGTGCCACTGGTACGGTAGAACTCTCAACGATAGGCGTAACGACCGCGGTCGTTGTCATACTATTATTGTTATTAAGTACATCTTGAATCGGGTCGCTAGTAATGACGGGACGATTAGGATCAGTGATGGTTAGCAATAAATCATTGCCTTCAATCGCTGTCGTATAGTTTCCCGATTCTTTTAAACCAACGATGAGGCGCGTGGTACTGTCACTACTTAGCGTAGTAACTTCATTAATCGCACCGATGTTGTATTCGTTAAAACGGCTAGCAAGCCCATTCTGTACTTGTTCGAAATCTAGAACTAAGCGACTAGGATCATCAAGCTGATAGGCTGCAGGCAATACTGGCAATCCTGTAAACCCCAAACGCATTTGCGTCACTGCAGGTGCGGTCTGTACTACAGAGACATTATCGATGCGCTGTGCAGCATGAGCACTATTAGTCACAGCCACCATACTGACTGCCAGTGCTGAAATGGCAAAAGCAGAAGACATGCGGTTGCTCATCATCATTACCTTGTTATTGCGTACTGTCATTATTTATTCCTCAAAAAATCTGCCGACTTAGCTTATAGGGGATACCAGCGACTGGGGTTTTTCTACAAACCCTGCGCGGCTATCTGGCACAATTTCAATCAAGTTAACCTGGGTCGGCGTGATTTCAACAATACGGCCGTCATTCAATCCAAGATAATCGCCTACTTTAACACTGGCCACTGAACCATCAGGACGTTGTATCAATGCATATCGCTGACCTTCGGGCGAAATCACCACACCTCGGAAGACCAATTGCGATAGTTCATACTGCTCAAGCGGTTCTTTGATTCTGTTGATATCTGGTCGCACACCATCTATAGGAGTGGTCGGGCCTTGTACATTGACTAAACTCGGTGGTAAAAATGGACTACGCTGCGAGCTAGCACTATATACAAAATCCTCTACCAGCTCGGCTTTAGGCGGCGGCTCAATAGGCTGTGCAGGCTGGTTGCGGATATCGGTCATTGCCTGCTCTGCCATACCTATACGGTCACTACACCCTGTCATAGATAAAACAGCGACACTTAAAACCAATAGCATGGGCATTTTTTGAATACTCATTAGTTGCCTCCTGCATTTGTATCAGTAGCAGCGGCTGCATCACCTTCAGGAGCCGCTTCTTTAGAGCGATAGGTCTTAGTTTGCAAGACTAAGTTAAGCTCTGGCAAAACATCCAACGTAGGCTGTGGATTGCTGACTTCAAAATCATGCATCGTAATAATTCGAGGCAGTGCAGCAAGACCACTGATAAAGCTACCAAACTGATGGTATTCACCCAAAGCCGCAATACGTATTGGCTGCTCAATAAAGAATTCGTTTTCAATTTCAGGCTCTACTGAAATATCTTGGAAGCGGATATTGCTACCAACGCCTGTCATGTTTATGCCTTCTACCAATTCTGACACACGCGTATCTTTCGGCAACTGATCTAATAAAGTATTAAATTCAGTTTCCATTTGGACAACTTGCGCTTGATACGCTTTTAAATGACGTGCGCGAGATTCTTTTTCACGGTAGCTATCAAGCAAGGTCTGCTGCTGGCTTTCAGCCGCATTGATCTCATCGATTTTGCTACTGATGGGTAATGCCCATGACAATGCTGCGATAAAAGTGATGATAAGACCAATCACTGTCACCTTTACAGGTAATGGCCAACTGCCATAGTTTTCTGAATCTAGCGACTCAAAACTACGGCGAAACTCATTTAAATCGAATTGCTTTTTTGGCTTTAAAGCAGATTTCTTGGTTTTAGAGAGGCTCTTTTTGCGGATAAGCTTCATAACGCACCTCCTAGACCAGTATCGGTATCAGCAGCAGTCGGAGTTTCCGATTGTACTCTAGTCGTTACTACAAACTGTACGTAACTGTCTTCAGGATAAACGGGGCGCACCTGCTCACCAGTATTAACCGTATTATTGAGGGCTGGAGCAGCCTCATAAGCGCTAATATTCTGTTGAATGTTACTTACTGCTGAGTTGCCCATCCATTTACTGTTATCAAGGTTACGAATCAGGCTGGACACAATATTTGGATTGTCCGCTAAGCCTGTCAAAGTTAGCGTATCGCCTTCACGTTTGAGGTTATTTAGATAAAGTGCTGGTGGAATAGCTTTAGCGAGATCATCCCATAAACGTACAGGCACAGGACGTCGTCCCTGCAAATCTT
Organism: Psychrobacter sp. JCM 18900; assembly: GCF_904846625.1. Classification (GTDB taxonomy): domain Bacteria; phylum Pseudomonadota; class Gammaproteobacteria; order Pseudomonadales; family Moraxellaceae; genus Psychrobacter. Next base: position 18,681 of record NZ_CAJHBL010000004.1, on the reverse strand, counting down.
GAATGACTTGCATGCGTGAAATAATGTCTTCACGGCGCTGTTCTAAACTGTCAATTTCGGTCAATGCGGTGTCTAAGCGAGTGTTTTCTTGTTCGATCAATGCATTGGCATCAAGCTGTTCATCAAGTTCATTGTTGAAATAACTCCATGAAGCAAAGGCTGCTAATAGGGTCAGTAATGTCACCGCTACTATTAGAGTCACAAACTCTTTGTTACGACGTTCACGCTCTTCTTGTCGCCAAGGTAAAAGGTTAATACGAGCCATTAGTCAAAGCTCCTTAACGCAAGACCGCATGCAGCCATTAAGCTTGGCGCATCGACCGCCAATTGCTCATTATCGATATTTGGTGCAATAGTCATATTGGTAAAAGGGTTAGCAACACTGACAGTTACACCCAGCTTTTGTTGTGCCATACCAGCGAGACCTGCAATAGAACTGCTGCCCCCTGCAAGCACCACATGATCGATACTGCTATATTGACTTGATGAAAAATAAAACTGTAAAGAGCGAGTGATCTGTTGAATGGTATTTTCTATAAAAGGGGTTAGTACTTCAGGATAATAGTCATCAGGTAAGGTACGTTCACGTTTGCTTAGTGTCGCTTCTTCTGCTGACAGGCCATAGCGATTTTGTATTGCCTCGGTCAGCTGAGCACCACCAAATAACTGCTCACGACTATAAATAAACTCACCATTCTTAGCGATGTATAATGTGGTTTGATTGTGGCCAATATCTACCAATGCTACTAGTTCGGGTACATTTGGCAGACTATCTACCATCAATCCAAACGCACGCTCGATTGCATGAGATTCGATATCCATGACTTTCGTTTGTAGGCCACCGAAGGCTAAAGCATCGACACGCTGGTCAACGTTCTCTGAACGAGAAGCAGCAAGCAATACCTGAACCATATCTTCACTAACCAAAGACGGTCCTAATACTTCAAAATCTAGATTGACGTCTTCTAATGGATAAGGCACATACTGGTCGGCATCTAAACGTATTTGCGCCTCACGTTCTACATCGCTAAGTGTCATATCCATATCAATGATTTTAGTAATCACTGCAGAGCCAGAAACCGCTGTCGCAGCATTGCTACCTGCTACTTGGCAGCGTCTTGCCAAGCTCGTTATAATATTGCCGGCAGCTTCTGTATCTACTAAAATCTTATCAACCACGATACCTTCCGGTAGTCTTTCAATACCATAAGATTTTAGGTGAAACATGCCTTGCTGACGCTGTATGTCAACCAACTTTACTGAAGTGGCACAAATATCCACGCCAATCAAATGTCGACTTTTGGAAGTAAATAGCCTCACTAGCTCTATACCTTATATTAAGTGTACAATCTGGTAGTTATTTGTAATAATTCAATACAATACTTTACTTAATTGATAGATTCAAGCATTTAAAAATATATTAAGGCCAACTTACACATTTATTATGACCTGCCTATTTTGTTCAATGTATAATAATATTGTCTGCTACAAATTCTAACTAATAAGTCTTATTATGGCCAAAACAAATGCTACCGCTCGTCTCATTCGCTTTTTGGTGGGACTCTTTATCGCTTGCCTAGCATTGGCAGTTGTTCTAGCACTTGCTGTACCTATTGGTTTTTATGGGATGGCCATGTATCTATCGCCGACCCTGCCTAGTACGCAAGAAATTAAAACAGCCAAACTAGAAATGCCATTACAGATTTATAGTAGTGATGATAAATTAATTGGCCAATACGGCAATCGTTTATCGTTACCAGTTAGTTTTGAAGAAATTCCTGAAGATTTAACTCATGCTTTTTTAGCAGCCGAAGATGCTTCTTTCTTTCAGCATAGCGGAATTAGCATTAAAGGTCTTGGTCGCGCTGTCACCGAAGCAGTCACTGACGACGATGGTCAAACAGGTGGCTCTACTATTACGATGCAAGTTGCTAAAAACTATTTCTTAAGTCCAGAACGTACTTTAAACCGCAAACTAACAGAGTTATTTTTGGCGCGGAAGATCGAAGACGAACTGAGCAAAAATGACATTTTGACACTATATGTCAATAAAATTTATCTGGGCGAAGGTGCCTACGGCATTCGTGCTGCGGCCAAAAAATACTATAGTAAGTCATTAGACAATCTAACCATTGCTGAAATGGCGATGCTAGCCGGTCTACCAAAAGCCCCTTCTAAATATAATCCTGTTGCCAATCCTAGCCGCGCATTGACTCGCCGTAACTGGATCGTTGGACGCATGCACGAGCTTGGCTATATTACCAAAGCTCAGTATGATGAAGCGGTTAACTCCCCTATAGGTATCAACCTATATAAAGAAAAGCTCGATGTAAATATGCCTTATTTGGCAGAAATGACGCGTGCTTCTTTAGTCGAACGTTATGGCGATCAAGTCATGCACGGTGGCTGGCGCGTACGTCTCACAGTAGATAGTAAAGCGCAAACAGATGCAGAAGCAGCAGTAGTAACAGGATTGATTGCTTACGAGCATCGCCATGGTTGGCGCGGGGCTGAAGCAAATGATGAGCCTCTCGAAAACTTCCGACGTTACAGCAATATGTCTCCTGCCAAGGTGACTAAAGTCAATTCTCGTAGTTTTGATGCAGTCTTACAATCTGGTGAAGAAGTGACCGTTAATTGGTCTGGTATGAAATGGGCGCGTAAATATATTTCTGCTGACCGTATTGGTTATTACCCTAGCAATGCCAGTCAAGTTGTTAAGAAAAATGATATCGTTCGTGTGATACCTACTTCAAATGGCAACTGGCAATTAGGTCAAATACCTAAAATCCAAGGTAGTTTGGTTTCGTTGAATCCAGAGACTGGTGCTGTAAATGCATTGGTTGGTGGCTTTGATTTTAACCACAGTAAATTCAACCGCGCTCTACAAGGCTGGCGTCAACCTGGCTCTATCATTAAGCCACTTGTTTATACCGCTGCTTTAGAAAAAGGTTATCGCCCAGATACCATAGTGTCTGATAAAGCTATCCAAGTAGGTGACTGGAAGCCTAAAAACTCTGATGAACGTTTCTTAGGTGATATCACTTTACGTCGTGGTTTATATTTATCCCGTAACCTCGTATCTATTCGCTTGTTACAAGCTATCGGTATCTCAAGTACGCGCAACCTATTAGATGAATTCGGTCTTGATAAAGAAAAGCTACCAACAACCTTGTCATTAGCACTTGGAGCAGGACAAGCCACACCATTACAAATGGCCACGGCTTACTCAACCTTCGCGAATGGTGGTCATCGTGTCCAACCTTACTTTATTGAACAAATTTACAATTATAAAAACGAGCTGTTGTTTCAGGCAAATCCACGTCAAGCATGTGCACTATGCTTTAACGAAAAACTTGAAAAGGTTAATAGCAGCTTAGTTGAAGAGTATGAGAAGTCAATTGAAGCGCTTGATGATGGCACTAATGAAATAACTGCCGATAATTCATCATCGAAAAGTAATGATGATAGCGAAACAACAGATAAAGAGCTTGATTTAAAGGTATATAACGCAGGTCCACAATCAGACCGCCTAAAAGCACCTGCCGTACAATATGTAAGAGCCAAACAAGCACCGCGTATACTGCAACCTAGAGTGGCTTTTGAGATGGCAGATATATTACAAGATGTTGTACAGCTTGGGACTGCGCGGAGAGCAAAAGCGTTGGGTCGTGATGATATTGGCGGAAAAACTGGTACAACCAATAAAGCTAAAGATGCTTGGTTTGCAGGCTTTCACCCTACCAATGCAACAGTAGTATGGATGGGCTTTGATCAACCAGCGACTATGGGTCGCCGTGAATATGGGGGTGTGGCAGCGCTGCCAGTCTGGATGGACTTTATGAAAGCTCAGCTTAAAGACACGCCAAGCCAGTGGGTATCTATCAATAACCGCTCAAAATCCAGAAAGCAACAGCAAAGTATCATAGAGATGACTGATGGTGGCATCCTAGTTGATGATGACGCCAAGAAAACAGCCAAGCCAGTTAAGACTCAAACTCAGCAGCGTAAGCCTTCGGCTCCAGAGCCTACTGAAAATACCCGTACTCCACCATCAACGAAACCAAGCAACAATCGTAGTGATGATAGCGTACCGGAAAATCCATTGACAGTGACGCCCGTTGAAAGTATGCCACTGATGCCAGAGTGATAAACAAGACTATTCTTAATCAATAAAAAAAGGCTTATTCAGTAATGACTGAATAAGCCTTTTTTATGCGCTGTAAACTATGACCTACCCTACTTTATTATACTTTCAAATGGTTCAATAAATAGCGATCAAAGAATAAATCGTCTGGTGAACTTCCTATTAGAACTCGACCATACCTGCACGCAGTTGTTCAATCAGCTCTAAAAGCTGATTGCGCCATTCTCGTATTGTGGTCTCATCAGGCAGCCATTGGTTAGATAAAGTGACAACATTGACAATCAAGTCTGGCGACGCTGAATGACTGCTTAGCGCTTCATCGACGATAGTATCTGGCGGTACTGCATAAAGACAACGCTGATAAGCACGTTCTATATTGGCGATAAAACCTTGCTGCTGTAATTGCTGCAAACGCTGAATCTCAGGAGATACTTGGGTACGCTCGCTCAGTGCTTGCTCAATATCGAGCAAAGTTGGCGCCGTCATACTTAGGCTATAGAAATGACCGAGCTCCTGAATAAATGCTAGCAAAGCACCATGCAAGTGAAAAATAGCAGTCTCACAATGTGCTTGGTATAACTGCTTATCATTGGTACTTCCTGCAGATTGGCAAGATAAACGACAGAAATATAACTTTTGATTGGTTCGATCTGCTTGATATTTGGCGACGCGAGTTTTACCTGCCATTTGCTAACTATCCTTCTATGAGTAGTGAATTAGAGCGTATTTCCAGTGTACTATTTTTTTAGATAATAGCACCATGCCTTTCTCAGTTTTTTATACGCACAAAAAAGCCAGCAACTTAGGCTGGCTTTTTTATCAAATTAAGAATGAATCAAAATACTTAATACGATTAATTATCTTGATTTAACTCTTGAGCAAATGCTTCGTCGAAGCTTGCAAAGTCTTTGCTATCAGTGCTTGCAGTCATATCAAACGCTGCATTCAAATCTTTATCTTGTAGTTTCTGATCTGCTTTTTCTTTACGTGCTTTATGATAAGCAAGACCAGTACCTGCAGGAATCAAGCGACCAACAACCACGTTTTCTTTCAGACCACGTAGCTCATCTACTTTACCAGTCACAGCAGCCGCAGTTAGTACACGAGTTGTTTCCTGGAAAGAAGCTGCTGAGATAAAGCTTTCAGTTGCCAGACTTGCTTTAGTGATACCTAGTAATTGACGCTCAAACTGTACTGGGAATTTATCTTCCGCCTCTAGCTTCGCATTCAATGCTTTGATATCTGCATACTCGACCTGATCACCTTTGAAGTGACTTGAATCGCCGCCGTCAGTGATTTCAACTTTACGCAACATCTGACGAATGATAACTTCGATGTGCTTGTCGTTGATTTTTACACCCTGTAAACGATAAACGTCCTGTACTTCGTTGACGATGTAATCAGCAAGTGCAGTCTGACCTTTCAAACGCAAGATATCATGTGGGTTTTGTGGACCATCAGCGATCACTTCACCACGTGCTACCGTCTCGTTTTCGAAGACGTTAATTTGACGCCATTTCGGGATTAGCTCTTCATGTACTTCACCATCTTCATTAGTAATAATGAAGCGGTTCTTACCTTTGGTCTCTTTACCAAAGCTTACCACACCAGTCATTTCTGCCATGATAGCGTGATCTTTTGGACGACGTGCTTCGAACAAGTCAGCAACACGTGGTAGACCACCGGTAATATCTTTCGTACCAGAAGAAGCTTGTGGTACACGGCCTAGAATCGAACCTGCTGCTACTTTTTCACCATCGCTCACGCGGATGATAGTTTCAGCTGGTAAGAAGTAAACCACTTCTTTGCCTTCGTCAGTGTTCAAGATAATCGCAGGACGTAAGTCTTTTGCCGAGCTTGAACGGTCACGAGTAGCTAGAATCTCAAATGAGCTCATACCAGTCGCATCATCAACTTTTACTGTTGCAGTCATACCATCAGTGATGTCACTGAAGCGTGCTGTACCAGCAAATTCTGTGATGATTGGATGCGTATGCGGATCCCACTTGGCGATAGTTTGACCGCCTTCAACCTGCTCTTCGTCTTTCACAAGTACGCTTGAACCATATGGTACTTTATAGCGCTCACGCTCACGGCCAAGCTCATCGGTCAATGCGATTTCAGCTGAACGCGATACGATGACTAAGTGACCATCGGTGTGCTGTACTGTTTTCATGTTTTCAAAGTGCGCTTGACCAGCATTACGTACAGAGATGCTGTTGTCTACAGAGGCTGAGCTCGCTGCCCCGCCCACGTGGAACGTACGCATGGTTAACTGAGTACCCGGCTCACCAATAGACTGAGCTGCCATAACACCGACTGATTCGCCAATATTCACTTTATGACCACGTGCAAGGTCACGACCATAACACTGTGAACATACGCCATGTTCGATATCACAAGTAATTACTGAACGTACCCAGATATCATCGATTGCGTTGTTATCAAGGACGTTAACCCAATACTCATCGATCAATGTACCAGCTGGAATCAATACTTTATCAGCATCATCATTGTAAGTAACGTCACGAGCAGTCACACGACCCAGTACTAGCTCACCGAGCTTCTCAATGATTTCACCACCTTGGATATGTGGTTTCATGAGTAGGCCTTCTTCAGTACCACAATCATCGCTAGTGATAACCAAATCTTGTGCCACATCAACCAGACGACGAGTTAGGTAACCCGAGTTAGCCGTTTTCAGTGCCGTATCCGCTAGACCTTTACGTGCACCGTGAGTTGAGATGAAGTACTGTAGTACGGTCAAACCTTCACGGAAGTTAGCTTTAATCGGTGTCTCAATGATTGAGCCATCCGGCTTAGCCATCAAACCACGCATACCTGCCAACTGACGAATCTGTGCCGCACTACCACGAGCACCAGAATCTGACATGATAAAGATAGAGTTGAATGATTTCTGCTCGTCTTCTTCACCTTTTGCGTTGATAACTTTATCTGTTGCCAAGTTGTCCATCATCGCCTTAGCGACTTTGTCATTGGTACGTGACCAGATATCAACTACTTTGTTATAGCGCTCACCAGCAGTTACGAAACCTTGCTCGAACTGATCTTCGATTTCGCGAACTTCGCCTTCTGCCACTTCGATGATTTGCTTTTTAAGTGGTGGAATGACCATGTCGTCGATACCGATAGACACGCCAGATAGTGTTGCTTGAGCAAAACCAAGATACATCAATTGGTCAGCAAACATAACACTTTCTTTTACGCCAACTTTACGGTAGCAAGAGTTGATCAAACGAGAGATGTTTTTCTTCGTCATCTCTTGGTTACACTCATCAAACGTCATACCTTTAGGCATGATGTTCCAGATAAGTAGACGACCAGCAACCGTATCTTTGATACTGATTTCTTTGGTCTCGTTACCATCTTCGTCAATGTGCGTCTCAGTAACACGTACTTTGATCTTAGCGTTTACATGTAGATCATTTGAACCAATTGCACGCAATGCTTCATTAACGGTAGCAAAAATCATGCTCTCGCCTTTGGCATTAATAGACGAGCGACTGATGTAATATAGACCTAGTACAACATCCTGAGATGGTACGATGATCGGATCACCGTTCGCAGGTGACAAGATGTTGTTGGTAGACATCATCAAGGCACGTGATTCAAGCTGCGCTTCTAGCGTCAATGGCACGTGAACAGCCATTTGGTCACCATCGAAATCGGCGTTGAATGCAGTACAAACAAGCGGATGCAACTGGATTGCTTTACCTTCGATCAGTACTGGCTCAAATGCCTGTAGACCCAAACGGTGAAGTGTTGGCGCACGGTTAAGAAGTACTGGATGCTCACGGATAACCATGGCCAGCATATCCCACACTTGTGGCTCTTCACGCTCTACCATCTTTTTGGCAGCTTTAATCGTAGTCGCTAAACCATGAGACAATAGTTTGTTATAAGTAAATGGCTTGAATAGTTCTAGTGCCATTTTTTTAGGTAGACCACACTGATGTAGACGTAGTGTTGGACCTACAACGATAACCGAACGACCAGAGTAATCGACACGCTTACCAAGTAAGTTCTGACGGAAACGACCTTGCTTACCTTTGATCATATCTGCCAAAGATTTCAATGGACGCTTATTACTACCAGTGATGGCACGACCGCGACGACCGTTATCAAGCAACGCATCTACTGACTCTTGCAACATACGCTTTTCGTTACGTACGATGATGTCAGGTGCGCTTAGCTCAAGCAGACGCTTAAGACGGTTGTTACGGTTGATCACACGGCGATATAGATCGTTTAGATCTGACGTCGCAAAACGGCCGCCTTCTAGCGGTACTAGAGGACGCAAATCTGGTGGTAGTACTGGCAAGATGTTCATTACCATCCACTCAGGCTTGTTATTAGAATCACGGAATGCTTCTAATAATTTGAGACGCTTAGACATCTTCTTAAGCTTAGTCTCAGAACCAGTTTGTGGAATCGCTTCACGAAGCTCATCAATTTCAAGATCGATATCGATATCTTTTAATAGGTCTTGAACGGCTTCAGCACCCATCTTAGCTGTGAATTCATCACCAAACTCTTCAAGCGCTTTGTAATAATCTTCATCATCAAGCAACTGGTACTTTTCTAAGCTGGTTAGACCAGGCTCAGTAACGATGTAGCTTTCAAAATATAAAACGCGCTCGATATCACGTAGCGTCATGTCTAGCAATAGACCGATGCGGCTTGGTAATGATTTTAGGAACCAAATATGCGCCACAGGACTGGCTAGGTCGATATGACCCATGCGATCACGACGGACTTTAGCAGTGGTAACTTCAACACCACATTTTTCACAGATAACGCCTTGGAACTTACGGCGCTTATATTTACCACATAAACATTCGAAGTCTTTTACTGGGCCAAAGATTTTGGCACAAAAAAGACCATCACGCTCAGGCTTGAACGTACGATAGTTGATGGTTTCAGGCTTTTTTACTTCGCCGTGCGACCATGACTTAATAACGTCAGGTGAGGCTAAAGTAATTTGAATGCTATCAAACTCTTGGTTACCGTTGCCGGTAGGGCTTTGCATGATATCGAGTAAATCTTTCAAGTTGCTTCTCCGTTATCTTTATAATCATCTGACAGCGTACCATTGACGCAGATAAGATGAATGAAGGCAATGAATAGGGTTGAGACAAATCACTAAAAGCAGCAGCAATAAAGCAGACTGCCTTTAGTGGACAACTAAGTTAAACAACGGGCTAGTTGCTTTGTTTTAACTCAATATTAATACCCAGTGATTTGATTTCTTTGGTCAGTACGTTAAACGACTCAGGCATGCCTGGATCCATATACTGCTCACCATCAACGATGTTTTTGTACATACGAGTACGGCCTTCAACGTCATCCGACTTCACCGTTAGCATTTCTTGCAACGTGTAAGTCGCGCCGTATGCTTCTAGTGCCCATACTTCCATCTCACCGAAGCGCTGACCACCAAACTGAGCTTTACCGCCGAGTGGCTGCTGCGTCACTAGAGAATAAGAACCCGTTGAACGCGCATGCATTTTGTCATCAACCAAATGGTTAAGCTTGAGCATGTACATGTAACCAACGGTTACTTTACGGTCAAACTTCTGACCTGTACGACCATCATATAACGTCTGCTGACCATCGCGATCCATACCAGCAAGCTCGAGCAAGTCTTTAACCTGGCTTTCTCTTGCGCCGTCAAATACTGCTGTGCCCATCGGTACACCGCCACGTAAGTTGTCTGCTAGCGCCATGATGTCATCATCACTCAAGCTATCAAGATCAACTTGCTCACCGCCTACTTGGTTATAGATTTTGTCTAAGAAATCACGTAGCTCTTTGATTGCTGCTTGAGATTTGAGCATACCGTCAATCTTCTCGCCCAATCCTTTCGCTGCCATACCCAAATGCGTCTCTAGAACCTGACCGATGTTCATACGAGATGGTACACCAAGTGGGTTCAATACGATGTCAACGGTATTACCATTTTCATCATAAGGCATGTCTTCAACTGGCATGATACGCGATACAACACCTTTGTTACCATGACGACCAGCCATCTTATCACCAGGCTGAATACGACGCTTAACCGCTAGATATACTTTAACGATTTTTTGTACGCCATGTTGTAAGTCATCACCAGCAGTCAATTTGCGTTTTTTCTCAGCAAACTTCACATCGATGTCTTTTTGCTTATCAACCAAGTAATCAGCGATTTGCGTTAGACGCTCAGAGATTTCTTCTTCTACTGGTTGGATATCAAGCAACGTCTCAAGGCTCATATCTTTCATATCAGCCAAGGCCATAACCGTACCAGCTTTTAGACCAGCACCGCCACTGACTTTTTGACCATCTAACAGATTACCAATACGACCACGTGCTGCTTCTTCAAAGATACGTAGCTCTTCTTTTAAATCTTTGCGATAGCTATCAAGCTGCGATTTTTCAATCGCTCTTGCGCGTGCGTCTTTTTCAACGCCATCACGGGTGAAGACCTGTACATCAATAACCGTACCTTTACTTGAAGTCGGTACGCGTAGTGACGTGTCTTTCACGTCAGCCGCTTTTTCGCCAAAGATAGCCCGTAGTAGTTTCTCTTCTGGCGTTAGTTGCGTTTCACCTTTTGGCGTCACTTTACCAACTAGAATATCACCAGCGTCAACTTCAGCACCGATATAGACGATACCTGCTTCATCAAGACTTGATAATGCTGCTTCACCAACGTTTGGAATATCAGCAGTGATCTCTTCTGTACCTAGCTTGGTATCACGAGCCACACAAGTCAATTCTTGGATATGAATAGTAGTGAAACGATCTTCTTTAACTACTTTTTCAGATAACAAGATTGAATCTTCGAAGTTGTAACCATTCCACGGCATAAATGCAATGCGGATATTCTGACCTAATGCTAGCTCACCAAGATCCGTTGAAGGACCATCAGCCAAGATATCACCCAAAGCAATCTCGTCACCTTGGTTAACAATGATACGTTGGTTGATACAAGTGTTTTGGTTAGAGCGCGTGTATTTGATCAAGTTATAGATATCGATACCCGCTTCACCAGCAGTCATCTCGTCTTCGTTTACACGAACAACGATACGTGATGCATCAACATCTTCAATCACACCGCCACGCTTAGCGATAACACAAACACCAGAGTCACGAGCAACGTGACGCTCCATACCCGTACCTACTAACGGCTTATCAGCACGTAGCGTAGGAACAGCCTGACGCTGCATGTTCGAGCCCATCAAGGCACGGTTAGCATCATCATGCTCTAGGAACGGAATCAGACCTGCTGCAACCGATACTACCTGACTTGGTGATACATCCATATGCGTCACTTTTTCTGGCGGCATACGAACAAATTCACCATAGCTACGTACACTGACCATCTCGTCAGATAACGCGCCATCTTCAGTCATCGGAGAATCAGCCTGTGCAATGACAGTACCTACTTCTTCGATTGCTGATAGATACTCAATAACATCAGTAACTTTACCATCAACCACACGGCGATAAGGCGTTTCTAAGAAGCCAAAGCTGTTGGTTTTAGCAAATGTTGCTAGTGAGTTGATCAGACCAATGTTTGGACCTTCAGGAGTCTCAATAGGACATACACGGCCATAATGGGTATCATGTACGTCACGTACTTCAAAGCCTGCACGTTCACGAGTTAGACCACCAGGTCCTAACGCTGATACACGGCGCTTATGGGTAACTTCAGACAACGGGTTGTTCTGATCCATAAACTGTGACAACTGGCTTGAACCAAAGAATTCTTTAACCGCAGCCGCTACTGGCTTAGAGTTAATCAAATCTTGTGGTGACAAGTTGTCTGATTCTGCTGAGCTTAAACGCTCTTTTACGGCACGCTCAACACGTACTAAACCAACACGGAATTGGTTTTCTGCCATCTCACCTACTGAACGAATACGACGGTTACCAAGATGGTCAATATCATCGACATCGCCGCGACCATTACGAATCTCGATAAGTTCTTTTAGAACGTTAACGATATCATCGTTGGTCAATACACTGCGTTCGCGCTGGATATCAGGATCATCAGTATTGTCAAATTCAAGACCAAGACGACGGTTGAACTTCATACGACCGACATTTGATAAGTCATAACGATCTGCGTTAAAGAACATGCTCTCAAACAGTTTCTCAGCAGTCTCAACCGTTGGTGGCTCACCTGGACGCATTACTTTATAAATTTCGATCAACGCTTCTTCACGGCTTGACGTACTATCAGCACGTAGCGTATCGGCAATATAACTACCTTGGTCGATATCATTCGTGAACAGAATGCTGAATTCTTTGATAGATTCACTGGCTTCAAACGCGCTCAATTTAACCAATAATTCATGGTCGATTGGCGTGTTTGCTTTAGCAATGATTTCGTCATTAACAACGATGTCTTCTGCTAAGATACGCTCGTATAGATACTCATCAGGCACAGCAATCTTCGTCATACCTGCTTCTTCAAGCTGACGGATACGACGTGCGTTAATGCGTTTGCCCTGCTCTACGATAACGTCACCTTCAGGTGATACGATATCAAACTGAGCCATTTCGCCACGTAGACGATCAGCAACTAAATCAATCTCAAACTGCTCTTCGCCTTTATAAACAGCAACTTTATCAAAGAATAAATCTAGAATTTCAGAAGTTGTTAGACCAAGTGCGCGTAGAATGATTGACGCAAGTAGTTTACGGCGACGGTCAATACGAGCAAATACTAAATCTTTTGCATCAAATTCAAAGTCTAACCATGAACCACGGTAAGGGATAATACGTGCGTTATAAAGCACTTTACCACTTGAATGCGACTTACCTTTATCATGGTCAAAGAACACACCAGGTGAACGATGTAGCTGAGATACGATAACACGCTCAGTACCATTGATAATGAAAGTACCGTTAGCCGTCATCAAAGGCATCTCACCCATATAGACGCTTTGCTCACGGATATCTTTGATAGCAGCTTTGCTATCTTTGTCTTTGCTGTCTTTGTCTTTGATGATCAAACGGATTTTGACACGCATAGGCGCAGCAAACGTTGAACCACGTAAGATACACTCACGCTCATCAAATTCAGGCGTGCCTAAATAGTACTCAACAAATTGTAGCTCTGCGTTACCAGAGTGACTCTCAATTGGGAAAATAGAGGAATACGCAGCTTGCAAACCAGTATTCTCACGAGCTTTCGGCTTTTTGTGCTCTTGCAAAAATTGCTCGTAAGAATCTACTTGAATAGACAGTAAATAGGGAATGTCCATTACAGTGGGCAATTCAGCAAAACTTTTGCGAATACGCTTTTTTTCAGTATAAGAATATGCCATCGAGAGTCCTTACAGTAAACGTGGAAACAAATTAAAAGCGTGGCCAGTATGCATAAATACGATGCAAACGTGGCGACGTAAACGATAATATAAAACGGGTCTTCGTGTTCAGTTCATGTCTTTTCTGTCAATTACTACTTTACTCTTCAGTGCTTACCTAGCACACTTCACTTAATCTCGTCGTTGCTTGCTAGATTCATGGTAAGTGAATCAGTCTATATGACTGTTGCAACCAAAAAATTCAATATTATATAATCTATAACACATTGCCTATCAGGCTTACTTTACAAATACATTGCTGGGGAATAATGTCTATTAAGATTGCATCCATACCACTTGCCATCTAGACTACTTATTACCGAACTATGTTCCCTACACATACAAACTGTCTGTGAGACTGAATATCGACAGTCATGCCACACCAAATAGGCAACTTATGATCAACAGCTTTTTTAAGAATACCGCTTTTTTCAGGATTAATAATCGGGGTAACTATAACTTTTAGAATCAGTATAAACTATAGTGTTGATAGGAAAGCATGCAGACACAAAAAAATGCCAAACATCTACAGACGTTTAGCTCATATTAACTGATTTCAAAAACTGGCATGTGTGCTTGCATGTATATCGTCTGTCCTTTTGATGGGTATCCACCGTGATGTTGCATACGTATGTTGGCAGACACAAAAGGTCAAGCTACGAATTATAGTAAAAAAAAGCTGGCAATGCAAGGCATTACCAGCTTTTTTTCGTACAGTGTTAAACTTATTTTAGTTCAACAGTTGCACCAGCTTCTTCAAGTTTCTTTTTCAACTCTTCAGCTTCAGCTTTAGATGCGCCTTCTTTGATTGGAGCTGGAGCGCTTTCAACCAAATCTTTCGCTTCTTTTAGGCCAAGACCAGTAGCTTCACGTACGGCTTTAATTACGCCAACTTTCTTCTCGCCAAAGCTGGCAAGAACTACGTCAAACTCGTCTTTTTCTTCAGCAGCAGCAGCAGCAGGACCAGCAGCAGCAGGTGCAGCAGCAACAGCAGCTGTTACGCCGAATTTTTCTTCCATGTCGCTGATTAACTCAACGATATCCATTACTGACATTTCAGCGATTGCATTTAACACGTCATCTTTAGATAGTGCCATGAGAACTCTCCGTTATCTGATAAAAATTAATTGATTCTAATATCGCTTTGATTGCTTGCCTAATGTGACAATAAAATTCAACCAAAATTAGCGATGTTAAAGTTACGTTAAAACAAGCAATTAAGCAGCTTCTTTTGCGTCTTTGATTGCCGCTACAGTGCGAACGAACTTGCCAGGAACAGCGTTCATAGTCTGGACAAGCTTGGTCACTGGTGCATTCATAGTAGCCATCAAGATAGAGATTGCTTCGTCGCGAGTTGGTAGCTTCGATACGCGCTCTAGCTCTTCTGGACCATAAACTTCACCACCGACTGATACTAATTTGGTCTCTAAAGCTTTGTTATCTTTGCTGAAGTCGAAAACGACTCGAGCAGCAGATCCCAAATCTTCCATAGAGAAAGCCAAAAGTAGTGGACCAGTCATACGGTCTGACATGCTCTCAAACTTAGTGCCTTCAAAAGCGCGTTTTGCTAGTGTATTTTTTACCACTTTTAAAACAACACCTTTATCACGAGCTTGTTCACGCAGCTTAGTAAGCTGTGCAACACCAATACCGTGATATTCGGCAGCTACTGCTGAGTAAGCATTAGCAGCAACTTCAGACACTTCAGCCACAACTTGTTGTTTTTGTTCTAGCGTTAATGCCATAAGTTGACTCCTTTAATCTTATCAATCGACTTATAATAAAAGTGCCAAAAACAAGGTTTTTATGCGCTCAAACTGTAAGCTAAGACTGACTTGATACGACACATTACCAGTGGATTCAATTAATAAAAAAAGCATCTACTGGTAACGACTGATTACGGCACCGTTATCAGAATGACGTTGAGTAATAGTTTGAAGGTTATAAATAACCTTATCGCCCTATTCGCTCGTGTCTTAAACTGTGTGGGCCACCGTCTGCGTAGGACAACTAAGATTTTCATCTGTCGTCGATTAACAAAAGTGACTTATTATCATAAGCAACTATCCGAAGATCGCTAACTATGACTCTAAACTACTCTCTACCTACGGTCTTAGACAGCGTAGCAAATACTACGCTGACCTAATTCTTTAAAAACTGTTTGTGTTTATCACTCAAAATATTTGAAGATAAAAACTTTAATTATTTAGCAGTACGATAAGGAACAGCGTCGATCGTTAGACCTGGACCCATCGTGCTAGACAAGGTAATTTTCTTAATGAAAGTACCTTTAGAAGTAGCAGGCTTAGCACGCTTTAGATCAGAAAGAATCGCTTGCGCGTTTTGCTCAATTTGATCAGCAGTGAAACCAACTTGGCCGATAGTTGCATGGATGATACCAGCTTTATCAACACGGTACTGAGCCTGACCAGCTTTCGCATTAGTCACAGCTTCAGCAACGTTTGGCGTTACCGTACCAACTTTAGGGTTAGGCATTAGACCACGTGGGCCTAGGATAGTACCTAACTGACCAACAACACGCATAGCATCTGGAGCTGCGATCACAACATCAAAGTCCATGTTACCGGCTTTGATTTGCTCTGCTAGGTCTTCAAAACCAACGATGTCTGCACCAGCTTCTTTAGCGGCTTCAGCAGCAGCGCCTTGAGCGAATACAGCAACGCGTTTGGTTTTACCAGTACCCGCAGGTAGGTTGGTTGCACCACGAACTACTTGATCAGATTTACGTGGGTCAACGCCCAAGTTTACTGCGATATCGATAGACTCTTTGAACTTTAGCGCTGGCAAATCGTTTAGGATTTGAACCGCTTCTTCAATAGTGTACTGTTTTTCGTTATCAATACGGCTTTGAATTTCTTTTTGACGTTTGGTTAGCTTAGACATTATACACCCTCCACGGTAATACCCATTGAACGTGCAGTACCAGCGATGGTACGGACAGCAGCGTCAAGATCAGCAGCAGTTAAGTCTGCATTCTTAGTCTTAACGATGTCTTCTAGTTGTGCACGGTCAACTTTACCAACTTTAGCAGTGTTCGGTGTACCTGAACCTTTAGCAATACCAGCAGCCTTACGTAGTAAGTATGCAGCTGGTGGTGACTTCATGATGAAGGTAAAAGATTTGTCGCTGTATACTGTGATCTCAGTTGGGATCGGTAGACCTGGCTCTTGGCCTGAGGTCGCAGCGTTAAATTCTTTACAGAACGCCATGATGTTCACGCCTTTTTGACCCAAAGCTGGACCAATAGGTGGTGAAGGATTTGCTTTTCCTGCAGGCACTTGCAGTTTGATGTAACCATCAATCTTCTTAGCCATGATACTCTCCTAAATGGGTAATAGCGCCAAATCAACGTGGTATATACCTAATTGACTAACAGCTCCCCGGTTGATGAATTTTTTGCTAATTTAGTCTAGTTTTTCGACTTTACTAAATTCAAGCTCAACCTGTGTAGGTCGATTAAATACGTTTACTGTTAGATGTAGCTTAGACTTCTCATAATCCACTTTTTCTACCAACCCTTTAAAGTCAGTAAATGGACCATCGATAACCAACAGCTCTTCGCCTGGCTCAAATAGAGTCTTAGGACGTGGGTCAGTTTCAGTCTGGTTCAAACGGTTTAAAATGCGATCAGCTTCTACTTGCGTAATCGGTGCAGGCATCTCAGGCGTACCACCGATGAAACCCATAATACGAGGACAGTCTTTTACGATGTGCCAAGTATTGTCGTTCATTTCCATTTGGATCAATACATATCCAGGAAAGAACTTGCGCTCACTCTTACGTTTTTTGCCGTCTTTCATTTCGACGACTTCTTCAGTAGGAACCAATACATCACCGAATGACTCAGCGAAGTCACTACGGTTAATACGATCAGTTAATGAACGTTGTACTTGTTTTTCATATCCTGAAAACGCTTGGACAATATACCAACGCATATCACGCTCCTGATCATTATAAATAAGTCGTTATGAGTAAATGTCTCGCTAATAGTCACTAATACGTGCTATTAACCGATAAAGATACCAACGAACCAATTAAAAAAGTTATCCAATAACCAAATAAAGAAACCAGCAATCGCAATCACAACAATTACTTGCCATGTATATTGAAAGGTTTCGTCCTTACCTGGCCATGTCACTCGGCGAAGCTCAACGGCAGCGTCTTTTAATAATATTTTAAAAGCACGACCTTGATGCGTTAACGCCAAACAGACTAATGCAAATACAACAAGTGCGACAATAATACCAATACGTACCCAGACGTCGTTGGCAGGTTGCCAATAGCCTGGTAAATATTGATTTACTAGAGTCGCACCGATTAATACAGCTGCGGCAAGTAGCCACAAAATCAAATCTTTTATTGAGCCAGTCTTAGCCACTTCAACAGCAGTAGTACCACTAGCTGAAACAGGCTTATTTTTAGACAGCATTCCACCAGCAACCGCCTTGGCATCAGATAACTTAGTCTCGAGGTTATCTTGATCATTGCTCATAAAGAACTCGCTTCGGAGATGGTGGGGTACAACAAAGATGTGATAAGAAGATGGCAGGCGATGTAGGACTCGAACCTACAACCCTCGGTTTTGGAGACCGATGCTCTACCAATTGAGCCAATCGCCTATGGGTGTAAAGGACAGCATTATACAATATTTAGCATAGAATGCAAGCCCTTGACGGTAAAATTATTAATTTTACCTGATTTTGCACTGCCGCAATCTAAAATAACTGTTAGCGTTAAGTGCAGCGATAATATAACAAGCTATGCCGTAGATTACAATATGCTATCTAACAAATAATTATCTCTATCTCACATATCGTGAGTTATTATTTCGCTAAAGCTCTTATTCTATTTTTAGTAATGTTTCACTTCCCTCCACAAAAAAAGGCCACCCTAGATAGGATGGCCTTTTCTATGACTAATTCATAAGCTCATTGCTGAGACTTAAGTCTTAGTTCAATACGTTAGCAACAACACCAGCGCCTACAGTACGGCCGCCTTCACGAATAGCGAAGCGAAGACCTTTGTCCATAGCGATTGGGTGGATAAGCTCTACGCCCATCTCAACGTTATCACCAGGCATTACCATTTCAGTACCGTCTTGTAATTGGATTGCGCCAGTTACGTCAGTAGTAC
>NZ_CAJHBL010000003.1 GCF_904846625.1 Psychrobacter sp. JCM 18900 | reverse complement strand
CGTCGCCAACTTTAACGATACCAGATTCAACACGGCCTGTTACTACAGTACCACGACCTGAGATTGAGAATACGTCTTCGATTGGCATTAGGAATGCTTTGTCGATGTCACGCTCTGGCTCTGGGATATAAGTGTCTAGTACGTTTAATAGTTCTACAACAGCTGGTTGGCCGTATTTTTCTTCTGAGCCTTTTAGGGCTTCAGTAGCAGAACCTTTAACGATAGGAGTGTCATCGCCTGGGAAGTCATAGTCGTTCAATAGTTCACGAACTTCCATTTCTACTAACTCTAACAATTCTTCGTCATCAACCATGTCACATTTGTTCATGAATACGATGATGTACGGTACGCCAACCTGACGTGAAAGCAAGATGTGCTCACGAGTCTGTGGCATAGGGCCGTCAGTTGCAGATACGACTAGGATTGCGCCGTCCATCTGGGCAGCACCAGTGATCATGTTTTTAACATAATCGGCGTGACCTGGGCAATCTACGTGTGCGTAGTGACGGCTGTCTGTGTCATATTCTACGTGTGAGGTGTTGATGGTGATACCACGTGCTTTTTCTTCTGGTGCTGAGTCAATAGACGCGTAGTCTTTAGCTTCGCCACCAGAGGTGATTGCAGCTACGGTTGCGATTGCAGCGGTAAGGGTTGTTTTACCATGGTCAACGTGTCCGATTGTACCGACGTTGACGTGTGGCTTGTTACGTTCAAACTTGGCCTTTGCCATGGGTATTTCCTCTTTTTTTGGTGAATGATCAATAAAAAGCTGTTTAATGGCTCATAATAGAATTAAATCATCATAAACCTAGCTATCAACCGCACGAACCACTGCTTAAACAATGCTCCGAACTAATTCTTGTATCCGTTATTATACGCTGACTTGTCTTAAATAGTCATACATCTCTCAATCGAAATCAACTTCTCTCTAGCTAGTAGATATAAAGCTCGATTGATTATAACCTTTCTTATAACCGTATAATTATCTTGATATGCAAGGTCGCGATATTAGCTGACCGACATCATCAAACAATCCGTAAAATCCGTTAACATATGGAACAGCAATCCAGTTCCAATGATATTAAAAGGCTTACGAAGAAAGAGTAAAGCAAAATACACTAGCATCGCATAATAAGTATGTAACGGATGAAAATTAATGCTACATCTATTTGCCTGAAATATTGGGTTTGCTACCAGATGATCTATATCAACCAACATGGTCGCAAGCAAAATCAGATATGCTTTTTTCCACTCTTCTCTAAAAAACGCAATCGCGATAAAAAAAGGGAAACCAAAGTGCAAAAAATAATGTATTAACGTCTGCATACTGACCTATTAGTTTTAGTCTTTTCTATATAAGACCATCAAAACCAATATTTATTAATATACTGACAGCACTAAAAGGCAACACCTCAGTGTCACCTTTGAATCATTGTCTACCGCACTACTGTTATATATTTCAATATTCTATAATTTCGATATCGACGCAAAGTTATATAAATAGCAAAACAAGCATAAAAGGTGTAAACAATAAATGGAGCTCATATCGAGAATTGAACTCGAGACCTCTCCCTTACCAAGGGAGTGCTCTACCGCTGAGCTATATGAGCGTATATTGAAACCTTTGAACTGCACTAAAAAAAATATCACGATGCAGCAATAATTACTGACTCTCGTGATGATTTATTGTTATGCTTTGCGATGGTGTATATATGGAGCGGGTGGCGGGAATCGAACCCGCGTCATTAGCTTGGAAGGCTAAGGTGTTACCATTATACCACACCCGCATTTACTCTTATTCAGGATAACTCTAATCGAGAGTTATGAGATATAGAGAGTATGCTTGGCGCTATGACAAACTTTAGAAAATATGGTGGTGGGGGAAGGATTCGAACCTTCGAAGCTTTCGCGACAGATTTACAGTCTGTTGGGTTTGACCGCTCCCCAACCCCACCTTAGGTTGCTTTGAACAAAAATGACTTACATTTAAGACAAATTCATAAAAAGCTACTTTAAGAGAGATGGTGCCGACTGCCGGGATCGAACTGGCGACCTACTGATTACAAGTCAGTTGCTCTACCAACTGAGCTAAGTCGGCTTGTTCTCTTAAAGTGGTGGCTATTCTATCAAATTTTTCGAGATGCGCAAGTACTTTTTCATCTTTTTTTAAATTAATTTGATATAAATATTTAAGTTACTGATTAAGCTTGTTTTTTTATAAATAAAAATATGACGATAAATTGGCTTTTTACTTGCAGCCTTTGTTTTTGCCATATCACCGGCCATTTAATTAGCGAATACGCAAGCCATTACAGGCCATTTCTACCGCTTTTATTAATGCTAATGCTTTTTTATTGGTTTCATCCCATTCTTTTTCTGGAACAGAATCAGCAACAACCCCTGCTCCGGCTTGAATATGTATCTCACCACGGCGCATCACCGCAGTACGGATAGCAATGGCCGTGTCCATATTACCATTCCAACCTAGATAACCAACTGAACCGCCAAATACTGTTCGACGTACTGGTTCTATCTCATCGATGATTTGCATGGCGCGGATTTTAGGTGCACCCGATAGCGTCCCAGCTGGGAAAGTGGCACGAAATACATCTAGTGCATCTTTGTCAGCTCGTATCGTACCCTCAACATTAGATGCGATATGCATTACTTGTGAGTAGCGCTCTATAAACATCTTTTCTGTGACTTTGACACTGCCATACTCGCAAACACGGCCAATATCATTGCGACCCAAATCAATAAGCATCAAATGCTCGGCTGTCTCTTTCTCATCATTTAACAGCTCTTGCTCAAGCGCTAAGTCTTCAGCCTCATCTTGGCCACGTTGCCGCGTCCCTGCCAGCGGCCTTACCGTCACCTTGCCATTTTCGATACGAGATAGGATTTCAGGAGAAGCACCTATAATATCAAAGCGTTTGTGATCGTCGAGTGTATAGCCATGCACCAAAAACAGATACGGTGATGGGTTTAGGTAGCGAAGCGCACGATAGACGGCTAGAGAGTCGCCTGTATAGTCCGCTGTCAAGCGCTGCGCTGGCACTACCTGCATGACGTCACCTGCGGCAATGTAATCCTTTATTTTATTGACATCACTACAGTATTTTTCAGCACCTGTTTGCGATATAAATTTAGGCGTAGGCATTACAGGTGCGCGCAGGTTTGATGGCTCTGCTAGCTTTTCCTCAATTTGTTCTAACTCGCGAATAGCTGAACTGTAGCCATCCTCAGACTGGCAATCAGCATAGACGATGATTGATAGCGTATTCTCTAAATTATCAAATACAATAACGCTCATCGAAAGCATCAGCCACATATCTGGCATCGACATTGGATTGGCCGCATCAGATAAGCCGACACTTGGCTCAATAACACGTACCATATCGTAGCCAAAGTAACCGACTAAACCGCCGCTAAAGCTCGGCATCGTTGGCACATCTTCAGCGGTTGGCATATGATATTGCGCCATCAGCTCACGCAGGTAATCAAAGGGATTCTCTACTGACTCTGTATCAATATGATCGTTTCGTTTGGTCGTCATATTGCCATCAGCGTACTGCAAAATCAGATCACTACCCAATCCAATCATGGAGTATCGCGCCCAGCGCTCACCGCCTACCACAGACTCAAACAGATAGGCAGAGCCATTTAGATCACGTACTTTGGAGAATACAGATACGGGAGTCTGCGCATCCATCAGACGCTTTTTTACTAGCGGTGCGTGACTAAAGCCCCTATCTCTAAAAGCTTGATATTCTTCAAAAGTCATCATAATAGCGCTCTCTTAGCAGCTTATAGACAATAATAAATATAAGCTGCTCTATAAAATATAGCGTCAATATTCGCTAAAATATCGACGCTATAATGAGTCATTTGTTTAAAAAACGGTAATCATAACAAGGCTCTATATCAAAAATTGCGACAAAACCTAGTGTAGATTTGAATTATGCACCGCCCATATTAAACAACCATAAGGCCAAACCGATAATTAGAATGGTCACAAATACCCATATGAACCAGCCGCCGCTCGCTTTTTTCTCTACATGACCTGCATGAGCAGGATTGCTGATTTCTTGATCCATCGCATTATTGCCTTCGGTACCAAGATCGCGCGGCTGCCCTAAATTAGCCGTGCCTGAAAATTGTGCACTAGCTGCTTGTTTGGCTTTTAAAACTTCAGGGTCAGCTTCTTCTTGTAACTCTGTTTTTGTCGTTTTGTCGTGTTCGTCTTGAACTGCTGGCTCCTCATGCACTGCTGGCTGCTCTTCTACCACTGGCGCACTATCAGTAGATGCTGTCTGTGGTGGCTCTGTAGTCGTCACAGCCTCTGTTTCAGTTGTTGTTGGTACAGATGTGTCATCTACCCCTTCTGTGGCAACTGGCGTTTCTTCTACTAACGTAGGCGATGCTGCATCCGCGTCAGACAGTACTTCATCGATACCTGTTTCTTTGACAACTGGTTCTGTAGCAACGGCTTCTTCAGTAGCTAGCTCTTCAACAGCTGGTTCTTCAAAAGCTGGTTCTTCAAAAGCTGGCTCTTCAACAACTGGTTCTTCAACAACTGATTCAACGGTTTCGTGCGTAGGAGTGACTGATTCTTCGGTCATATCTGAGCCGGCATCTACAGGTAAAGGCTCTACAGGTACAGTATCATCTGCAGCAGGCAACATTTCTTCGATGCCAGTTTCTTTAATCACTGGCTCGTTGCCTGTTTGTTCTATGATCGGCTCTTCTTCAATCAGAGTTTCTTTGCTCGCACTTTCTTCAAGAACGCTTTCCTCAACTATTTGCTCTTCGGTCACAGGCACACTAGCAGGAGTTTCTGTCACGGCAGCGGCATCAACGTTCTCATGTGTATCTGCATCTGCTACCGGCTCTTCTGTGGCTACTGGCGCTAGTGCCTCACTCTCTGACGTTGTCGCAGGTGAAGCAGATGCCTGTACTTGAAAACTAAAACTTGCAAAGCCAAGTGTGTCATCTGCTTTTAGATGACTAGATTCATTACCTTCGATACGTTGCTCATTGATAAACGTGCCATTAGAAGAATCTAAGTCCTTCACATACAGCTGACCATCTAGCACACTGAGCACTGCATGGTTGCGAGAAACCTGCTTGCTACCTAGCACTACGTCGTTATCACTACCACGACCTATAGATAAACTATCACTAACCGTCAGTGTTAGGTCACCTAGCGCTTCCGTCAATGCATTCAGCTGCCAAGTTGTACTTGCTGCCGTATTCATACTGTCTGTCTCGTTTGTCATGTTATAACTCCTTATTTTTCTATTGAATATCCAATGATGCTAAAAATAATAACTCTAAAATATTACTGCCAATTTATGATAAGTATTGTCGCTATTTCTTTAATAATATTTGCCTAGCACAGTTTATTAAGTACTTTCCTCAAACACCATACAGTATTTACTTTGGTATAAAGCGAGGTTTTATAACTTTATCAAGCTTGCTATAGGGGATATTAAGGACAGGCATACCGTAAGCATATGGACCGATAGAGTAATGCTGATAACGAATGCTAATGCCTGTATCAGTCAAGGTCACATTATCGCTTAACGTAAATGGCCAGTTTTTCTCATAACTGCTCACGTCTTCGGCAACCGTTTTAACCCACACTTTATATGCATCATAGGCAAGTGCCTCAAAACGAGGTTTTTTATCTGAGATAAGCATGTCGTCAAGCGTAATTTGCTTTTTGGTACTTGGGTCAAATATTAGGTACTCGCTATAAGGCATGCCGTGTGCACCGCCCGTATAGACATAGGAACTAATCTCAAACAGTTCAAAGTCATCGACATGACCTAAGTAATGAGGCGCTACCATCAGATTATAACCCCACGACACATCATCAGGCATATCTTGGAATTGCGAGCTCACAAAGCCATCAATAGCAGCTGTAACTTCTTTTTCACTACTTTTACCTTTAATAGGTGCTGACTCTGTCATCTGACTATTGACGACTAAGTTATCGATACGGGCATTGGCAATCTCATCTATCCAGTTTTGACTGCTTTTGAGATATTTAACTTCAATCTCTGGACAGTTATCACGCTTGTCACACATCTCTTGTATATTACTGGGTAGTTGATACGGTAGATATTCCGTGCTGCTAATAAAGCTTCCGGCATTTACCGACATACTAACGGCACTTAACAGTAGGCTGCCTGTTAACATAGCAATTGAACATCTCTGGCTTACCTTTATCGAAAATAGATCAGCCGATATAGATTTATCATCAGTTTGAGTCGTAGTGTGCATATGTCCTCTTTTACAAATATAAAATGCCATTCAATATTCTACCGTAACAATTGCAATGTATTGTAGGAAGACTGTTCACGTTTTTGAGATGATGTAAGCAAACGGTTGTCTGACTTTTACTATTCGAGTCGTAAATACAGGCAATAAAAAAGACACGGCTGGCGTGTCTTAATCAATGAACAATATAGAAATATAAATAAATTTAATGTTCGCGAGTGCTACTAAAAGTCACTTCTGGGTAGCGGTCTTGCATTAGCTGTAAATTGACGCGTGATGGCGCAAGGTAAGTCAAATAACCACCACCATCTAATGATAATTGGTCATGGGCTTTTTTCTTAAATTTCGCCAATGCTACTTCATCATCGCAATGAATCCAGCGTACCGTAGCTATCGATACTGGCTCAAAGGTACATTGTACTTTGTACTCTTCTTTTAGACGATGCGCGACCACTTCAAACTGTAGGACACCGACCGCACCCAAAACCAAATCATTGTTAATCTGCGGCATAAAGACCTGTGTTGCGCCCTCTTCACTCAACTGCTGTAGACCTTTTTGCAACGCTTTTGATTTGAGCGGATCTTTTAGTACCACACGGCGGAACAATTCAGGAGCAAAATGCGGAATACCTGTAAAGCTTAACTCTTCGCCTTCAGTGAAGCTGTCACCGATAGAGATGGTGCCATGGTTATGCAAACCAATAATATCGCCCGGATAGGCTTCTTCTAGCGCCTCGCGGTCGCCTGCCAAAAAGGTCAGCGCATCGGCAATACGTACGTCTTTACCCAGACGCACATGCTTCATTTTCATGCCCTTCTCATACTTACCAGAGCACACTCGCAAGAACGCAATGCGGTCACGATGACGCGGATCCATATTGGCCTGAATCTTAAAGACGAAGCCTGTAAAATCTGTCTCGGTGGCTGATACTTCACGTTCAGTCGTTGGATGAGCTTTTGGCGGCGGTGCATATTTGACCAAGGTATCAAGTACCATGTTTACCCCAAAGTTACCCAATGCTGTACCAAACAATACTGGCGTCATCTCGCCAGCCAAAAATGCTTCAACACTGAACTCTTCTAGCGCCATCTGTACCAGCTCAAGCGACTCTTCAAAAGCGTCAAACATCAACTGTCCTAGGCGCTCACGGATATCTGGATAATCGTAGCCTTCTCGGGTCTCAGAGACCGTCATCTTGCCGCCATTACCTTTTTCATAAAAGTAAGTTTTATTTTCAGTCAAATGATAGACACCGATGAAGTCTTGACCCATACCGATAGGCCAAGTCACTGGGATACATTTGATTTTCAACACTGCTTCGATTTCGCTAAGCAATTCAAGCGGCTCACGAATCTGACGATCTAGCTTGTTGACGAATGAGATGATAGGCGTATCGCGCATACGACATACTTCCATCAGCTTGATGGTTCGTTCTTCGACACCTTTTGCACCATCGACCATCATCAGCGCACTATCCACTGCGGTCAAAGTACGGTAAGTATCTTCACTAAAGTCGGCGTGACCTGGGGTGTCTAGTAGGTTGACCATATGGTCTTTATACGGAAACTGCATGACAGACGTCGTAATCGAGATACCACGCTCTTGCTCCATGCTCATCCAATCTGAGGTTGCATGACGATCTGTCTTACGGCCTTTTACTTCGCCCACTACCTGAATCGCTTGACCCCATAACAGGAGTTTTTCGGTCATGGTGGTCTTACCAGCATCGGGATGCGAGATAATGGCAAAGGTGCGGCGCTTAGCAACTTCTTTGTTTAATTTCTTTGGATCTACGCTCATAATTTTCAGCTTCAACAGTTATGTGATTTAGAAGTGACTCTAAATAAATAAATAAAATAAATAATGGGCGTATTGTAGCGGATTTAGCATCAGGGTGCAGAATTAGCGTATAAAAAAACACGCCCCATTATTTAAACGAAGCGTGTTTTTGGGCTTTTTAATTAGAATCGTCATGCTTAATTAGCATGACTAATAGCCATCAATTCATCTCAATAGTAGCGTTCGATTTGCTCAGCCAAGAAGTCGCCAGCCACATCATTGACGATTGTACAATCGACTACGTCAAAACGACTGTCCGTATTCGGGTCAGTACTACCTTTGGCGACATAATTTGCTTCATAGACGTCTTTTCCGTACTCAACACCGCTATATTCATAAGCAGGCTGATCATCGTACTCAAAAAACATAACTTGCGCGGCTTGTTGCTGATTGCCTACGCCAACTCCGAACTGAGAAGTTCTATGATCTCTATCCGCACTAAAGCGGGTTTTGGCCACTTCAATCCATCTCTCTATTGAGGCGTAACCAGTCTTGTTTTTCTCATTAAATGCCAAAAACGAACGCTCACTGGTTACCACAGGGATATAACAAACCGACCCTTCAGGAAAAGCAACATTGGTCAGAATTTCAGGATAGTTGTTTAAGTCGGTAATAATACCGTATCTATTGTTCACGTTTGTACTAGCAACATAGCTATTAGCACGCAGCCCTGATAAATTGAGCGTCTTATAAGTGGTTTGGTAGTCTAGCTGGTTGTTGGTGCTTTTTTCATAAATGGGGCGTTTGACCGTCCGATTATTAACCTCGATGTCTTTATTTTCAAGTCGACCCTCAAAGTCGTCTGCTAGCACGGTTCTGTCTAAATCATTCAGGCTTTGATTGCTATAACTGTTGATGAGATTGGTTGTTTTGATCTCGCGCGCACCAGTACGATACGTTTCATCAATTCGCGCAATTGCCGTAGCATTGGCTTTACTATCATAACTATTAGCAAAGCTTGTCAATGTAATCTTGCTACTAGCCGTCCCATAAGCGCCGTCTTCTTCCTCGCACCCTATCAAAGCAAGCGTCGTCAAAAAGCAAACACTAGGTATCACAATCCATCTATTCATCAAACAATGTCCTTATGATTCAGATTTCTATTATCCGTACTGATAACGTATATATGGCTCATTACCGCTATTGTACCTCTTTGGCGACTGTACGATAAGCTTGTAAATCTAAAAACGAATAAAACTGTGGCCGAAATCTCATTTACAAACTAGCAGTATATATTTACTCTCTATGCACTGAGCTGCGTGAGCGATTTGTTATGCTAAGTTTCATATTAAGATTTACCACTTAAATATAAACATAAAAACTCACAACAAAGGATATGTCATGAAATCTCTATACTCTACCAAATCTACTGTTACTGGCGGCCGCATGGGTACAGCAACCTTAAGCGATAGTGATCTTGAAATCAATATGGTACCACCAGGCGGTAATGAAAAAGGTAATAATCCTGAGCAATTGCTCGCTATGGGTTATGGTGCTTGTTTTGATGGCGCTTTAGGCGTAGTCAAAAAAATGGAAAGCGCAACATTTGGCTCAACTGTTGAGACCTCTGTAGACCTATTACAAGGTGACAATCACGAATATAAGCTTGCCGTAAAAATTCATGTTATCGCTGATAATACAGATCTATCTGCTGACGAGATCCAAAAATTGGTCGAAAAAGCGCATGAAGTATGCCCATATTCGAAAGCAACTAGCGGTAACATCGATGTTGAAGTCTCTTCAGAAGTAAAATAACGCATTTAGAGACTCGTTATTAACATCTATTTAATAACAAACAGCTGATAGTTATCAGACAAAAAAGAACTCAGATTATCTGGGTTCTTTTTTGTCTTTAACAATTTATTTGTCTCGGAAATAGAATATCGAAAACTCCAATCTAGATTCTAATAAAAAAGAACACGATAGAACATCTCGTAACGGTTAAGCAGTTCGGCACGCGCTAATTTTATCGTTATAATAAGCGTATATATTTTTATCTAATAGCTGATAAGTGACTTTTATGACTGATGACATAGCTGACAATACCACCGATAACGACCACAACTCTCACCAAGCGCTTGACCCCAAAGCACTACCGAACTTCGATACCATGCCTAACGTGGCACTGATGGATACCAGTCATGTAGACAAAGATCAGCCGCCTTTTATTTTGGTTGATGGCTCCTATTATCTGTTCCGCACTTATCATGCCTTGCCAAAAACCATGCAAAACTCGCAGGGCCTAATCACTAATGCGATACGCGGTACACTTAACGCATTACTCAAGCTGATGCGTCGATATCACCCTACTCATATGGCTGTTTGCTTCGATACTAAATCACCGACTTTTCGCCATCATATGTCTGCTGATTACAAGGCCGCTCGTCCACCCATCGATATCGAGCTAGTAGAGCAAATTCCTTATATTCATCGTTTGGTCACTGCATTAGGTATTCCACTGTTGCGTATTGAAGGTGCAGAAGCCGATGATATCATTGGTACACTTGCCCATCGCGCTGTCGAGCAAGGCCATCATGTAGTCATCTCAACGGGTGATAAAGACATGATGCAGCTGGTCAATGACTGCGTGATACTAGAAGACAGCTTTACGGGCAAAGTCACGGATACACCAGCGGTAATCGATAAGTTTGGTATTAACCCAAACCAAATGATCGATTTCTTAACGCTAATGGGTGATGCCTCTGATGGTATCAAAGGCGTACCTGGTATCGGTAAAAAGACCGCTAAAGACTTGCTCGTTGAGTATGGTGATATCGAAAACATGCTCAAGCATATCGGCTTTATCAAAGGTCGCGGGGCGAAAGGTCTGATTGAACACGCCGACGATATTCCTTTTAACAGAAAGCTTGCTACCATCGTCACTAACTTAGCCATCGGTCAAGATTGGAATGACCTAAAAATCAATACTGACCCTTGTGCTCATATAGATGAATTACGCGACTTATATAATGAGCTTGAGTTTAGAAATGAGCTGGCATCGCTTGACCATCCAAATCATCCTGCCAATGGCTCTAAAAGTGTTGCTGATAGCCAAGCCGATACGGAGTCACAGGCACAGGTGGCAAAATCACTCCAATCAACCAAGGGTGACAGCATTAAAGACAGCACTAACCATGATAAAGCGTGGCACACTGTACTCGATGAGCCAGCGTTTGATAGCTTGGTCGAATTGTTAGAAGCTGCTCCGCATTTTGTCATTGATACCGAAACCACTAGCGTTCATTGGCGTGATGCACAAATTGTCGGTTTATCTTTCGCGTTGCAAGCACACGAAGCGTATTACATTCCACTTACGCATAGCCTAGAAGGTGATGAGCTAACTGCCAAGCAACTTGATCGCGATACAGTTTTAGCTCGCTTAAAACCTGTCTTAGAGAATCCTAATATCGGTAAAATCGGTCAGCATCTAAAGTACGATGCGCATATCCTCGCTCACTATGATATCGACCTAGTTGGCGCCATACATGAGCAGCCAAATAACTGGGCAATGGACACCATGCTTGCCAGCTATGTCATCAATGCAGCAGCCACTCGCCACGGCATGGACGATTTGGCACGTCATTATCTGCAAACGCAAACCATCAGTTTCGAAGATGTGGCAGGTAAAGGCGCTAAGCAAGTTACCTTTGACCAAGTGGCTATCGATATCGCGAGCGATTATGCTTGTGAAGATGCCGATATCACCTATCAATTATTTGACGTATTCAGCGTTGAGCTAGCTAATGATGCCAATAACGCCAAATTACTACACGAGCTAGAGATTCCAACAGCAGAGATACTTTGCCAAATGGAAGCGCATGGTATTTTGATTAAACGCTCCTTCTTAAACGAGCTATCAAAACGCTTCGATGAAGAAATTATCGCTCTAGAGAAGCGCGCCTACGAAGTGGCAGGTGAAGAGTTTAACTTAGGCTCTCCTAAGCAATTAGGTGAGATGCTGTTCGAAAAGCTAGGCGTTGCTGGCGGCAAAAAAACCAAGTCTGGTCAATACTCGACTGGTGAGGCGGTACTATCAAAAATCGATCATCCATTGGTCGATATTACGCTAGAGTATCGCGGATTATCTAAGCTCAAAAGCACCTATACTGATGCGCTGGATAATGTCGCGGATAGCGAAACCGACCGTGTACACACTAGCTACCATCAGGCATTAACGAGCACTGGTCGTTTGTCATCGACAGATCCTAACTTACAAAATATCCCAATTCGTACTGCGACTGGTCGCTTAATTCGTCAAGCCTTTATCGCGCCAGAAGGCCGCGTTATTCTGGCTGCGGATTATTCACAAATTGAACTCCGTTTAATGGCGCACTTCTCAGGTGATAAAAATCTAACTCATGCCTTTAACGAAGGGTTAGATATTCACGCGGCCACCGCTGCCGAAGTACTTGGTAAAGATGTCGCAGACGTCACTTCGACCGAACGTCGTAATGCTAAAGCCATTAACTTTGGTCTGCTATACGGTATGAGTGCCTTTGGACTTGCTAAGCAGCTACAGATGAGCCGCGGCGAAGCACAAGACTATATCGATATGTACTTTGAGCGTTATCCAGGCGTCAAAAACTATATGATCAATACTCGTGCTAGCGCTTATGAGCAAGGTTATGTCGAGACGATACTGGGCCGTAAGCTCTATACGCCTGATATCAATCATAGTAATCGTATGGTCAAGCAAGGTGCTGAGCGCGCGGCGATTAACGCCCCACTACAAGGCTCTGCTGCCGATTTAATCAAGCTTGCTATGATTGCCGTTGATAAAGTGCTGCCAAAAGAACAAGCTAAAATGCTGCTACAGGTTCACGATGAATTGGTGTTTGAAGTGGATGCCGATAAAGTAGACGAAGTTAGCCAGCTAATTACCGATGCTATGCAAGATGTCTTGACGACTACGGC
Source organism: Psychrobacter sp. JCM 18900 (assembly GCF_904846625.1). Lineage (GTDB taxonomy): Bacteria > Pseudomonadota > Gammaproteobacteria > Pseudomonadales > Moraxellaceae > Psychrobacter. The sequence continues at coordinate 636,626 of NZ_CAJHBL010000003.1, read as the reverse complement.
AGTAGAAAAAGGCTGGAATGTCGACTTTGCAGTACCTTTATTGGTCGAGACTGATAGCGGTCAGAACTGGGATGAGGCGCATTAATCACTCACTGTCATTTAATCAAGCATGTAAGGCACAATTATTTATATACTTTGCAGATATGAGAGTTTTTGATAACTGATACTACAATAAGTCATTATATATTGTTTATATTAACAATCACTTATGACCAGTTAGTTATATTTCATAACAGTAATATCTGGGTATGGGGTTTATAATAGGTCATCTGTTAAACACTAACTATTCGATATTTTTGCTTTAAAGTGAGCCTTTGGGCTCACTTTTTTGTTTTTAACACATTCTTTTTGATACGCAGGAGTCATTTATCTTGAGTTCAGATGGCATCATCGAAATCCCTGGCATTATACTTTTGATAGTATGCCTATTGCGCAGTTCACAATATGTTATGAAAAGTCATGTCAAACAAATTAAGGCTTTTTGGCTAGCAGCCGTACTTATATTTGTCTCTGTCATTCGTCGAGAGTTGAACTATCTACCAGACTTACTGGTTCCAAGCGACTTTTCGATGCTTGGTCAGTCTTATGACTGGTGGGAGGACAGCGTCCTTACCGTTATTTATCTCGTCGCGCTTGGTTTGCTGGTCTACTCGAGGCATTATCTATGGGCAGTGTTAAAAAACGTGCCAGTTTCGCTCTATCTTAGCGTTACTGTACTTGCTGTCATTCAGTACATGGGCGAGAATGCTATTATGTTCCCGCATACATTTGGGGAAATTGTCGAAGAGCTGGCTGAGACTGCCATTTATGGTATTGCCTTGACCTATTTATGGCGATTTAAACTGGCTGACTATGAGTCATGTCTGGTACAGAAGTTAAATTATAAGTTCGACCACGCCAATAATTAAAACTATAAGTTTGATTTCTCATTTAGCGACTTTGCTATCTTATAAAGCCTTAGCACAAATTTTATAAACAATTACGGCTGCTCATTTTGAGTAGCCGTTTTACGTTCTAGCCATTGTCTTACATTTTTTGAACATCCTGTCACACCTTACTACTAGTGAAAAGTTGAATAAGCGTACAAACTGAGAAGCATATTATCTACATCGCAATGAGAAATGCTCTGATAAACCAGTACGATATTTTTATTTCTAATGATGGCGACATCTAATAACTACAATAAGGAATTATTCATGGAAAACTCAAAAAACCCACTACCAGAAGAGATGGATCATATTGACGGTAATCGTCGCGACAATAATGACAGCGTCGATAACTCAGATAATTTAGATAACAACAATCAGGATGAACAAAACAACCAATTGGTCGATTTGGACAATCCTATGCTGCATACCATTGATAACGATGATGTGATTGATAATAGTGCGGGATTTAATAACTCAGAAGTCGGTAGTGATGCGACCCAAGGACTCACACCTGCGCATCGTCAAAATATTGATGAGTCACGTGTCGATGAGATTTTGGTTCAGGACAACCTTGATGATAGCGGTTATCCAGATGCGATGGATATTGTTGATAGAGAAGCGGCTGAACGTAGCAACGATGATGATTTTTAGAACTTAGTACGATTGTTTATCTACCTCTCTAAACCAAAAAAGCACGCTTAACTATATTAAGCGTGCTTTTTTCATTCTACTATTCAGCTTACTAAAACAGCGACTTTTAATTGATTAAACCCAGCCATCTAACGTGCCAGCCCAACCTTTTACTAAAGGTAAGCTTAACGCTTCAAGCAATTCAATATGTGTCTCATCAAGGTTTAGTGCAGGGATATAATGATACTCTTGCCCGCCAGCATTAAGGAAGTTATCACGGTTTTCAATGGCCAACTCCTCTAGTGTTTCTAGACAGTCTGCTGAAAACGCCGGACTGATCACCTGTACCGAGCGCACACCTGACTGACCCCAATCTTCCAACACCACATCAGTATATGGCTTAACCCACTCTTGCTTGCCAAAGCGTGACTGGAAACTGATAATCCATTCGTCGTCGTTCAGGCCAAGTTCATGCGCCACTTGTGCAGCGGTACATTTACAGCGTTTAGGATAAGGATCGCCTTTATCGGCATAAGGCTGCGGGATACCATGAAAACTAAACATCAATTTTTCAGGCTTGCCATGCTTTTCTTGAAAACGGCGAATAGAGTTGGCCAAAGCTTGAATATATAGCGGATGGGCAAAGTAGTCTTTAACAATCGTATAATTTGGCAAGTTGCGTTGCTTGAGCGTCCACTTCGTCAGCGCATCATATACGGCACCGCCTGAAGAAGCCGAATACTGCGGAAACAACGGTAGAATAACAAAGTGATCAACCCCTTCACCACGTAGCGCATCCATGACGTCAGGCAAACCAGGATTACCATAGCTCATCGCAGGATGCACAGAGACACGAAATGGCGCCACACTATCAGCCAAACGTGGTTCCAATAGCTCAACTTGGCTTTTTAGTATTTTACGAATCGGTGAATCACCTTCCCAGATACTGGCGTAAGCCTTTGCTACGCGCTTAGGACGACTAGGTAAGACAAATAGATTCAGAATAATAGCCCATAGAAATTTGGGAATCTCAATCACTCGTGGGTCTGACAAAAACTGTTTGAGGTAGCGACGTACGGCAGGGGCCGTTGGCTCATCTGGGGTACCAAGATTCACTAACAAAACGGCAATACGTGGGGGCAATTTAGGTTTCATAGCAGCACTTTATTAGCAGTAAGTTATTAAGGGTTAGGTCAAAATAATAAGAGACGATACTGTTAAGACACAGTTGAATAGACACCTCATTAGTGTAGCATTTTATCTATTAATGACGCGGGCTAAAAGCGCTCCTATACAATTTGATACGCAGTTGCTATTTATTAACTCTTGATTACTTGATGCTGGCGGCTTACTCGTTATTCATTTCTAGCGCACCTTCTATAAAAACTATGATCGATGCGCTCGAAAGGCGCGCTCGATGGTTGTACTCCAACGCGCATCACCATACAATAGGCAGGCCCAGTTTATAAAAACCGTGTAGGTAAAATAGCCTGTTAGCAACGTGCCATTTTGCTTTTATTTTATTGATGATTGTAGTCTTGCGAGGTAGCTTTGAACGCACGCTCTGATAATACCAGTGACCAGCATCCTAATTCACAACCTCACTCTAATAGCTCAGCCAATACCAACAGTGATTTAGGGTCTGTAGGTATCGTTACGCCTCAGAATTTTCATTTCGCTGAGCCCTTAACGTTAGAATGCAACCGTACCCTACCCTCGTTTGACTTGATGGTAGAGACTTACGGTACGCTCAATAGCGACAAATCAAATGCGATTCTGATTTGCCACGCGTTATCTGGCAATCATCATGCAGCTGGCTTCCATAGTGCTGATGACAAAAAAGCAGGCTGGTGGGACAATATGATTGGCCCCAATAAAGCAATTGATACCAATCAGTTCTATGTGGTGTGTGTCAATAATATCGGCAGCTGTTTTGGTTCAACAGGGCCTACCACTATTAACCCAGATAGCGTTGGCTCGGATAGTGTTAGTTCGGACAGCCTTGATTCAAATAGTAGCAATGAGCCACAAGTGTATGGCCCTGATTTCCCGCTGATCACCATCAAAGACTGGGTAAAAACCCAAGCAATGCTCTCAGATCGTCTAGGCATCGACATTTGGCATGCGATTGTCGGCGGCTCAATGGGCGGTATGCAAGCGCTACAATGGTCTGTTGATTATCCAGAGCGATTAAAGCGCTGTGTGGTCATTGCCAGTACGCCAAAGCTATCTGCTCAAAATATCGCCTTTAACGAAGTGGCGCGTCAATCTATATTATCCGATCCTGACTTTAAAGACGGGCGCTATATACAAGAAGGCACTTATCCTCGTCGCGGACTGATATTGGCGCGTATGGTTGGCCATATTACCTATTTAACTGATGACGCGATGAAAGCCAAATTTGGTCGTGATTTAAAATCTGGCAAATTCATGTATGGCTACGATGTTGAATTTCAGGTCGAAAGCTACCTACGCTATCAAGGCGAACGCTTTAGTGAAAACTTCGATGCCAATACTTATCTGCTCATGACCAAAGCCTTAGATTACTTTGATCCGACGCGCGATTATCCTTCAACGGTAGCAAAAGATACTACAGAGTCGGCAGTGCAAATAGAAGACTCAATCGCGGCGTCAGTCGAATCTAGCAAAGCAAACGCACAGAGTGAGTTAGAAGATGCGGTAACGACGATTGAAGATATTGAGTCTGATCGTCAGCAAGAGCTTTCTGCGCTCAAAGCGGCCTTTGCCCATACACAATGCCAATATCTGGTCGTGTCATTTACCACTGATTGGCGTTTTGCACCTGAGCGCTCGCAAGAGATTGTCGATGCACTGATGGCCACTGGCAAACCCGTCAGCTATATCAATATTGACGCGCCGCACGGACATGACTCATTCTTATTTGATATTCCTCGCTACATGGGTGCGGTTAAAGGATTTTTGACTGCGCCATTTATTACCCCTAGCCGCCCAGCCACAGGAGAGCGCTCATGAGAATGGATCACCAACTGGCAGAGCGTTGGATTGCGCCGCAAGCACATGTACTGGACTTAGGTTGTGGTAATGGCGAGCTGCTTGCCCACTTACAGCAAAAACTAGGCGTGACAGGTTACGGACTAGAGATTGATGAAGACAAAATCAATGAGGCGATTGGTAATGGTCTATCGATTGTCGAGCAGGATCTCAACGATGGTTTAGCGCGTTTTGCTGATAACAGCTTTGACACGGTTGTCATGGCACGTGCCCTACAAGCAGTAAAAGCACCTGACGAGTTGTTGCTTGATATGCTGAGAGTTGCCCGTGAAGCAGTCATCACCTTTCCTAACTTTGCGCATTGGCAAAACCGCATTCATTTAGGGCTTAAAGGTATGATGCCTGTCTCTGAAGCGCTGCCTTACGAATGGTACAACACGCCAAACATTCATCTATGTACCTTTAAAGATTTCGAACTGTTATGTGCGCAGCATGATATTCATATCATTAATCGTTTTGCCGTTAGTGATTCTGAAAAAGGTCACACACCGCTAATGAAAGCGTTAATAAGACAAGCGCCTAACTTGTTAGCAGACGTCGCTATCTACCGAGTGACCAAGAAATAACCGTTAAGTTATCAGCTGGCTTTATGTTTTATAGAATGTTAAACAGTGCTGTAAATACTGATATTAACCTTAATAGATTGTTAACTTAATATAATTTTTTAGTAACTGTCTGATTTTGTTAAGGACAATCAGGTACAAACGTCTATGAGACCTTGTAATTAGTATTTGAGTTTCGTAAGTTTGGGTGTTAAGCTAGCAAAATATTGTCAGCCACCCCACTATTACGACCGTTTGTCTAATCAGTTAGGGTGAAATCTCTGATTTAGAGATGACAACCCCCTTTTGCTAATGATTAGGTAAGTTCATATCGCAAGATTCCACCTAATTGTTATCGCCGTCTGACTGTCTTTAGCGAGACAATGTTTAGCGGTACAATTTTTTTGCTTATTAACTGCCTAATTTTGGAGCTGCTATGAAATTATTAAAAGCTGCGTTGTTTACTGCATTATTTTCTTGTGCTGGTTTAGCCAATGCTGAGTTAATATCAAACGTACCGCTTGATACCTCACGTTTTGAGCTTATGCCTGTGAGCGAGTTGTCTAGTCGTGCCGCCCAAGGTAACGATCACGCACAGTTCTATCTGGCCAAGCGTTTGCAAAAAGGTGAAGGTATTGCGCAAAATACCCAACAAGCAATCCAGTGGTATACAAAAGCGGCTCAGCAAGGTGTTGCTCCTGCTCAGCTGAATCTTGCTATCATGTATTTGCGCGGTGAAGGTGTACAGCCTAATTTGCAACAAGCCCGTTTGTGGTTAGAAAAAGCTGCAATGCGTGGCGATAACCGTGCTAGCTACACGCTTGCGCTACTAGATGAAAAGCAAAAAAATCTAGTCGATGCCTATAAATGGTATGACTTGGCTGCCCGTGATGGCATGTTAGACGAAAAAGTCCGTAACAAGGCACGTGGTAAAATTGGTCAGTTGGCATTGAACCTATCAAGTGATGACATCGCCAGTGCTCGTAGCAAAGCAGATACTTGGTTCCAGAGTAAATAGTATCTAACTTTCGTACTACGAATTGAATATAAAAAAAGCTCAGTATTTTACTGGGCTTTTTTGTTTTTTATAACAATAATCCAAGCGTTACAAACTATTCAAAACCCTAGCAAAATTTGCTACACTACGCGCGCATTAATCAATTCCACAATTGAGATAATGTTATATACCTATCTACTTTTCTATTATCATTGCACTAGGTTTGCGACCTAGCCAGCAGGAGAAAGACATGAGCATCAACAAAGAAACCGCGATAACTGACAACAATTCAGCCCCTGTATACGATAGTGTGACTAATAATATCGTCGTTGCCGCACTATATAAGTTCACGCGCTTTGCTGATTTTGAGCAATATCGTGAGCCTATTCTAAACACTATGCTTGATAACGATGTGAAAGGTACATTGTTACTTGCCAGTGAAGGCATTAATGGTACGATTTCTGGTACGCGTCAAGCTATCGATACTGTACTTGACTACCTGCGTAGTATTGAGGCGATTGGCACGTTTACCTTCAAAGAGTCCTATACTGACACACAGCCTTTTTATCGCACTAAGGTGAAACTGAAAAAAGAAATCGTCACTATGGGTGTCGAGAATATCGATCCATTGGAATCCGTTGGTCGCTATGTAAAACCAAGCGAGTGGAATGCGTTGATCTCAGATCCTGAAGTCACCTTGATCGACACGCGTAACGACTATGAAGTGCAAATCGGCACCTTCCAAAATGCAGTCAACCCAAACACTGAAACCTTCCGCGAGTTTCCAGAATACGTTTCAAAAGAGCTCGATCCAGCCAAGCATAAAAAAGTGGCGATGTTCTGTACAGGTGGTATCCGCTGCGAAAAATCTACTGCCTATTTACGCGAGCAAGGGTTTGAAGAGGTCTATCATTTAGAAGGCGGCATCCTAAAATACCTTGAAGAAGTCCCTGCCAGTGACTCTATGTGGCAAGGTGATTGCTTTGTTTTTGACAATCGAGTTTCGGTCAACCACAACTTAGAAAAAGGCAGTTATGAGCAATGTTTTGCTTGCCGTATGCCAATCACAGCCGATGACATGCAAAGCCCTGCCTATATCAAAGGTGAGTCATGCCCACACTGTATCGACAAAGCGACCGACGAGCAGAAAGCCCGTTTCCGTGAGCGTGAGCACCAAATGCAGCTAGCCAAGAAGCGTGGTGAAGCCCATATTGGTAGCGACGTGATGGATGTAATCGAAAAGCGTAAAGCCGCTAAGACGGAAGCGCGTCTACAAGCGGAAGCTGCAAACAACGCTAAAGCGAACTAAACTTAGTATTAGTACAATAAAAAAGAAGCGAAACAAAAAAGAGAGGCTCTAATCAATAGAACCTCTCTTTTTTTATGATAAATCTTCAATGCGTATCAAAACTATTAGCCCTGATATAATTGATCCAATTTTATAATGGATTGACTATATTAGAATAAGATACGTACGCGGATAGTCTCTTCTACATCTTTTAATTGGTCTAGTGCAGCAGTCGAATCATTGTAATCGACATCCATCACTAGATAACCAACATCACCTTCTGTCATCAGGCTCTGTGCTAGGATGTTAATGCCAGCTTCAGCAAACAAACGGTTAATCTGAGACAGTACGCCTGGCACGTTTTTGTGAATGTGTAGTAGACGATGCGAGTTTTCTTTGAACGGAATAGAAACTTCTGGGAAGTTCACCGCAGTCGCTGTATCACCTTGGTCAGAGTATCTAACAAACTTATCTGCTACTTCCAGTCCGATATTGGCCTGTGCTTCTTGTGTTGAACCACCGATATGCGGCGTCAAAATCACATTATCAAACTTACGTAGTGGTGACTCAAACTCTTCGTCAGCTGACTTTGGCTCTTTCGGGAACACATCAATAGCCGCGCCCAAGATTTTACCAGACTCAAGCGCATCCGCCAGATCATCAATTTCGACGCACGTACCGCGAGCCGCATTGATAAAGTAACTGCCTTCTTTCATCTGAGCGAACTGCTCAGCTTTCATCATATAGCGGGTGCTTGGTACATCAGGTACATGCAATGTCACGATATCAGCCGTTGATAGTAGCTCTTCTAGGCTACCAACTTGTACCGCGTTGCCTAGTGGCAATTTGGTCACAGCATCATGATAAATGACTTTCATGCCGAAGCTTTCTGCTAAGACAGACAGCTGCGAGCCGATAGAGCCATAACCGACGATACCGATAGTCTTGCCACGTACTTCGTGTGAGTTGGTCGCAGACTTACCCCAGCCGCCGCGATGTACGGTTGCATTCTTTTCAGGAATACCGCGATACAGCATAATGGCTTCTGCCAATACTAGCTCAGCTACCGAACGGGTGTTCGAGAATGGCGCGTTAAAGACAGGGATACCAAGATCACGAGCGGCATCTAAATCTACTTGGTTGGTACCAATACAAAAGCAACCAATGCCGATAAGCTTGTGTGCGTGCTCAAGTACTTCACGCGTCAGCTGAGTACGCGAACGAATACCGATGAAGTGAGCATCTTTGATCTTTTCGATCAGCTCGTCTTGATCTAAGGCGTGACTGATATTCTCGATGTTGTGGTAACCAGCTCCTTCCAATACTTTTAGGGCATTGTCATGTAGACCTTCAAGCAATAAAAACCGGATTTTGTCTTTTTGTAGTGATAACGCCATATGAGAACTGTCCTATAATTGTTTTATAAGATTACCTGTTGGATAATCTATGATGGATGAAACGAAAACAGTCCCGATATCTTACACAAAATTTGAGGCCGATGTTAGCAGATTAGATGAATTATTGGTTATCAAGCCTGAAAAATTTTTATGCTATAGTGAATTATTCTGTTTGAAACCGATCGAATCAACTATTTATTACTTACCTCTTCTTATAGGTAAAAATTATCACCCACTTATTACCTCTACGAGCTGACTCACCACTGAATTTATAGTTATTTCGCTATATAATAAGCAGTCCCAGCATCGTGCTTACGCCAATATTGAGATTTGACCATGACGCCAACTACCGCTCAAAACACATCCGAAACTAATGCCGTGCAAACCATCTTGAGCACGCTCACTGATACCCATAGTTTCGACCCGACCCAAATCAAAACCGATGCTGAGAGTCTAGGGCATTGGGGCAAAGACTGGACCAAACACTTTGCCCCTGCTGCTGCTGCCATCGTCTTTCCAAAGACCACCGAGCAAGTACAGACTATCGTACTCCTTGCCAATGAGCACAACGTCGTCCTCACCCCAAGTGGTGGTCGTACTGGTTTATCTGCTGGTGCCGTGGCTGCTAATGGCGAGATAGTCGTTAGCATGGATAAAATGAACCAGATTGGACAATTCTACCCTGCCGATCGAATAGTTGAAGTCGAAGCCGGTGTCGTCACCCAACAGTTGCAAGAATTCGCTGAATCAAAAGACTTATACTACCCTGTCGACTTTGCCTCAGCAGGCTCTAGTCAAATCGGTGGCAATATCGGTACCAATGCTGGCGGTATCAAAGTCATTCGCTATGGCATGACCCGTCAATGGATTATGGGGCTGACTGTTGTCACGGGTAAAGGTGATATCTTGCAGCTGAATCGCGGCATGGTAAAGAACGCCACTGGTTATGACTTGCGCCAATTGTTCATCGGTAGTGAAGGTACGCTTGGCCTTGTCACTCATGCGCAAATCAAACTTGAACGTCAGCCACAAGACTTAAACGTCATGGTGCTTGGCATGGACAGCTTTAACGATGTGATGAACGTACTCTCTGCTTTTCAAGCGCAGATTGATTTGACGGCATTCGAGTTCTTTGACGATGTGGCCATTGATAAGCTGATGGCACATGGTCAAGTACAAGAACCCTTTGAATCGCGTACCAAGTTCTATACGCTATTAGAGTTTGAAGCACCATATGAGCCAATCATGGACAAAGCCATGGCCATATTTGAGCATTGTATGGAGCAAGGTTGGGTCGTCGATGGGGTGATGAGTCAAAACCTCACGCAAGCAGCAGAGCTATGGAAGCTACGTGAGTATATCTCTGAGACCATTTCAGTATTCACCCCTTACAAGAATGATGTCTCGGTGCTAATAAGCCATGTACCGACCTTTATCGAAGAGATTGATCATATTGTCAGCAGTAACTATCCTGACTTTGAAGTTTGTTGGTTCGGTCATATCGGCGATGGTAATTTGCATCTGAATATATTAAAACCTGAGAATATGAATAAAGATGATTTCTTTGCTGAGTGTCAGGTCGTCAATAAATATGTGTTTGAGACAGTACAGAAATATGGTGGTTCGGTATCTGCTGAGCATGGGGTTGGTATGACGAAGAAGCCGTATCTGCACTATAGCCGCAGTGAAACTGAGATTGAGTACCTAAAGGAAGTCAAAAAAGTCTTTGACCCAAACAATATTATGAATCGTGGTAAGATTTTTGATATGTGATTAGATGTTTAACACTTATCTCAAATAAAAAGACGCTAAACCGAGAGGCTAGCGTCTTTTTTTGGGTTTATAATTCGTAAAAACTACAATCTATAAATATAACAGTATCAGTGCGACGACCAGTAATATGCTCAAAAACCCTTGAATAATCAGAAACGCCTGATGCGGTGCCGCGATATGACGCACCATATTACCCAATGCATTATAAGTAATACCTGCTGCCTTAATATGAGGTGGACTATCGAAAGTTTTGATAATTTGCAAAAACTGCTCAGTCCGATCAGACGACCAGCCGTGCGGCGCAAATGGTAAAAACGGAGATAATTGTACGGCCTGTTTCTTGGTCGCGGGTGACCATAACCAACGCTCTAAAAACAGCAAGCGCATACGCCAGTCGGCAAAGCTGCGATGATTGATGACTTGTAATAGCAATACTTCTACATTCTTATGGCGGCTATCGACGAAGATTCGCTCTTGCAGAGCAAATACGTCTGACTTTTTACCTTCAATACATTGCAAGAAGTGACCATTTCCGTAGCATAGCGTGCCTGTGATGTTATGCTGCTGATTGTAGTTACGTGCGTGGCCTTCTACTTCATCAAAGATAGAGGTGCTTAGACGCGAGCCAAGAGTCAGCGTACTGACATAAACCAACTGAACCAAAGCGGAGTCATCTATGTCATCCCACTTCATGATTCTATTGGTATGATTTAAAGGCATAATAAAATAATCCTAAGAAGCCGATGAAAGACGGCTAAACGAAACAAGCAACACAATACTATGCCTGAGTTGAACCAAAAAATTGACTCACAAAAACGTAGCAAATATTTACTACGTGAGACTGTTATTACCGTTACAGCTTGCTATGATAACAAGCAAAACAAAAGATGCTGATAGATATTATTTAGATTGTATATTGAGATAATAAATAGCAAGACAGTCGTAGGTACAATGATAATGCAAAGTTATGCGCTTATCTGTGCTCACAAACCCTATAGGTATAGAGTGATGTAGATTGTGGCAATCGCTATCCTTTAATCCTTTAGGTTAGTCGAAACAAGCACCAAACATAATGAGTAAAACGGCCCAAGATATCAACATAACCTATTGTAAATACGGCAATAAATTATTGTAACGACAATATGTTCCTATTGGAATGTTTTTATTACTTTTTTGCACAAAAATCGGCACATCAATGTGCTATGACCCCATTATTTGATACCCCTACATTCAATAGCTATTTAAAACAGGAAACTTATGAGTAAGATGGAAAAACTAGATGACTTTCACCTCACGATTGCTGAGATTAAGAAAAAAGATTATCCACAATTAAAGGCATTAATGGATCGTGTCTATGTAAACTTGGGTGGCGCGTGGTCAAAGACAACCATTCATACCTTGATTGATGCCTTCCCTGAAGGTCAGATTGCTTTGTTTGATCATGATCAGCTGATTGGTATCGTACTCTCTATGCGCGTTGACTATGCCAAGTTTTCAAACCCGCATACCTATGATGATTTGATTGGGCAAAAAGAAATCATCAGAGACAACCCAGAAGGTGATGCCATTTATGGTTTGGATGCGCTCATCGACCCTGATTATCGCGGCTACCGCCTCGGTCGTCGTCTGTATGACGCACGTAAAGAGCTGTGCCGACAGTTAAACTTCCGCGCTATCTTAGCCGGTGGACGCATACCTAACTATCATAACCATAAAGATCTGACTCCAGGCGAATATATTGATGCCGTTGAAAGCCGTGAGATTCACGATTCAGCTTTGTCGTTCCAGTTGTCTAATGGCTTTATCGTTAAACGTATTTTGACCGCTTATCTGCCAGATGATAAGCAATCAAAGGGCTTTGCTACCTTGCTTGAGTGGGCAAATATCTACTACGAGCCTAAAGACTATAAGCCTAATACTCGCAAGTCTGAAGTGCGTATTGGTGGTATTCAGTGGCAGATGCGTGAAGTCGAATCACCTGAAGAATTACTGCAACAGGTTGAGTTCTTTGTCGATATTATGGCTGATTACAACTCAGACTTTGCCTGCTTACCAGAGTTTTTCAATGCGCCATTGATGGGTCTATGCGAAGAAACCGATCAAAATATTGCCATTCGATTTTTGGCAGGTTATACCGAGTGGTTCAAAAATGAAATCTCGCATTTAGCGGTCAGTTATAACGTCAACGTCATTACTGGTTCGATGCCATTACTAGACGAAGACGATACCTTATACAACGTCAGCTATTTATGTCGCCGCGATGGTACCGTTGAAGAGCAACGCAAAATTCATATTACTCCGCATGAGCGCAGCGCTTGGGTAATCGAAGGTGGCGATGAAGTCAAAGTATTCGACACGGATGCGGGTCGTATCGGCATCTTGGTCTGCTACGATGTTGAGTTCCCTGAGCTTGCACGTCTGATGGCACTTGATGACATGGATATCTTGTTTGTGCCCTTCTGGACTGACACCAAAAACGGCTATTTGCGTGTGCGTCACTGTGCCCAAGCACGTGCCATTGAAAATGAATGCTATGTGATGATCTGCGGCTCGGTAGGTAACTTGCCACAAGTCGAAAGTTTAGATATTCAATACGCTCAATCGTCGATTTTTTCACCGTCAGATTTTGCGTTCCCGCATGATGCGATTATGGCAGAAACCACTGCCAACACGGAGATGGTATTCTTCTCTGATGTAAACTTAGACAAGCTCACTCACGTTCGTCATGAAGGATCAGTACATAACTTAATCGATCGCCGTGATGATTTGTTCAGCTTAAAGTGGAAGCGCAAAGCCAAAGTGCCAGCGAGCAAGTTGAGTGATGAGCAGCGCCGTGAAAATTCAGGTAGCGTACTGATTGGTGATCCATTACAAAACCGAGCACAAAAGCCATAATAGGTTGATGTCGCACACTTATAGTAGACTTTATAAATAACACGGCTGATTTTCAGCCGTTTATTTTTATCTACTGTCTACTCTTTGTGCAATGATCATATAGGCAATCACGATAAGATAAGCAGTGACGATAAGCCATTATTTGAGAACAACTGAAAATAACTGAAAACAATATGCAAACTAAAAAGCGGATGTCATGACGACTGATATTGAACAAACAGAAATAAAGCCAAAGAAGCAGCCGAAGCCGAAGATAGTTTCGATACTTAAAACGATAATGTTATACGGTCTCATGTTTATCGTGATCTATAGCGTGGTCAATTGGTGGCGACAGCCTGTCATGCCTGCCAACCCTCAGTTGCAACTGACCGATTATCAAGGGCAGACTATCGACCTAGCAGCGATGAGTCATGAGCGGCCTACACTGGTATACTTTTGGGGTACGTGGTGTTCAGTCTGCAGCTTTACCTCGCCAACTATCAATAAACTAGCTGCAGATAACTATCCCGTTGTCACTGTTGCCGTACAGTCCGGCTCAAACCAAGAGCTACGCAGCTACCTCGATCAACATCAGTTTGATTTCACCACCATAAATGATCAACAAGGCAATATCTTTGCAGATTGGCAAGGACAAGTCACACCGTCCTATGTGGTATTAGAGAGTGGCGAGATGACACAAGGGCTAACAGGTATTCAACCATTATGGTCATTGAAACTGCGCTTATGGTTAGCATCTATTTTTTAGCAGTTGAGCCGTACTTTATGTTTCAATGAATAAGCATTCAAGGAGCTTATAGCTACGTCTGTGCTGAGGATATACGACGTAGATAAACGATTGATATTGGACAAAATTGGACTGACCTCGCACAGCTCTTTTTACCCTACCCTTTTTGTCATATAATAGCTGCCGATCTAAATATTTTTTTGAATTATTTTACTAGCATATTTTATATTGCAATCGTCTCGTTACCATTTATTATTGACGTAACTATTTACCGACTAGTGAGCGATAATGGGTATTTATTGACATGATGGTTGATAAACCGACTATGATGAGCAATATACCTACTATTAGTAATTAAGCATTATCAATACCGCGTGACCCTCAGTACTATATTGAACTACATTGAACATCGAGCCTTGTATCCGGTTTTGAACCGACACACAAACCTACCTTTTAAAAAGATACCTTCTATGACTGATAAAAGCACTGACACACCAAGCCAAGATTACAAAGACACGCTAAACCTTGCGGATACGCCATTTGCGATGCGCGCAAACCTTGCCAAGCGCGAGCCAGATTGGCTTGCTGCTTGGGAAGCAGATGACGTGTACGGTAAAATTCGTCAGGCGCGTGCTGGTGCAACCAAGTATATTTTGCACGATGGCCCTCCATACGCCAACGGTCAGATTCACTTGGGTCATGCGGTCAATAAAGTACTAAAAGACATTATTGTAAAATCAAAAACCTTATCAGGATTTGATGCGCCTTATGTCCCTGGTTGGGATTGTCATGGTCTGCCAATCGAACAAAAAGTCGAAGCCAAGGTCGGTAAAGTTGGTCAAAAAGTTTCTGCGACCGAATTCCGTGGCCTATGCCGCGAATATGCGAGCACTCAGATTGAACTGCAAAAGGCAGACTTCAAGCGCTTAGGTGTGTTTGGTGATTGGGACAACCCTTATCTGACCATGAACTTCCATCAAGAAGCCAACATCGTACGTGCGCTTGCCAAAATCTATGACAATGGTCATGTGACTCGCGGTATGAAGCCAGTTAACTGGTGCTTGGACTGTAGCTCTGCCCTAGCAGAAGCAGAAGTAGAATATCAAGACAAAGTCTCTGACGCGATCTATGTCAGCTTTGATGTGCTCGGTACGGACAAAGTAGCCGCATTGGCAGATATCGCAGATAATATCGCTGCTGTTATTTGGACCACCACGCCATGGACGTTACCTGCCAACCAGGCTATCTCAGTACATCCAGAGCATAACTATAGCGTGGTTGCTACCGAAAAAGGCAATCTGTTACTCGCAGCGGATCTTGTAGAGACTGCACTAAACGAACTTAAACTGGAAAATAACGGCATCTTAGCAACTGTATCAGGCAGCGAGCTTGAAGGCCTACATGCCCAGCATCCACTGATTGAAGACCGTCAAGTGCCGCTCATCTTGGGCGACCATGTGACTACTGATAGTGGTACTGGTCTGGTACATACTGCACCTGGTCACGGTTTAGACGATTATATCGTTGGTCTAAAATACAACTTACCAGTAGAAAACCCAGTAAGCGGTACAGGCGTTTATTTAGATAACGCTGCTGTATTTGCCGGCGAGCACATTTATAAAGCCAATCCAAAAATCATCGCTGCACTACATGATAATGGCCATCTAATCAGCCATACCAAAATTGAGCATAGCTATCCGCATTGCTGGCGTCATAAGTCGCCAATCATTTTCCGTGCTACGCCTCAGTGGTTTATCAATATGGAAACCCAAGGCTTACGTGCTCGCGCGCTTGCTGATATTCCTACAGTCAACTGGACCCCAGCGTGGGGACAAAACCGTATCGAATCAATGATGACGGGTCGCCCTGACTGGTGTATCTCGCGTCAGCGTACGTGGGGCGTGCCGATTACTTTCTTTACGCATAAAGAAACAGGCGAGCTGCATCCAAACACGCTTGAGCTGATGGAAACCGCAGCTCAAAAAATCAATGAAGGCGGCGTAGAAGCTTGGTTCGATGCTAGCTGTGAAGACTTCTTAGGCAGTGAAGCCGCTGACTATGACAAAGCAACTGACACATTAGACGTTTGGTTTGACTCAGGCACGACGCATTTTGCGGTACTTGATCAACGTGATGAATTGACCAATCCAGCTGATATGTATCTAGAAGGCTCTGACCAGCATCGCGGTTGGTTCCAGACGTCACTGCTAACGTCAGAAGCGATTTATGAGCGCCCACCGTTTAAGCAAGTACTGACGCATGGTTTTGTGGTCGATGAAAACGGTCGCAAGATGAGTAAGTCACTTGGCAATATCATCACCCCGCAAGAAGAGATCAATAAGACAGGCGCGGACATGCTGCGTCTGTGGATTGCATCGAGTGACTATCGTTATGAGATGAGCGCAGGTAAGACGGTCTTTAAAGGTGCGATCGATATGTATCGCCGTATCCGTAATACGCTACGTTTCTTGCTTGCCAATACTGATGACTTCAATCCAGCGACTGATAGCATTGATATCAATGAATTGGTTAGCCTTGATAAATTCATCATTGAGCGCGCACAAACCGTACAAGCGCAAATCATTAGTGCTTACGATGCAATGGACTTTCACCAAGTCACTCAGCACGTGACGGCGTTTTGCTCGCAAGACTTGGGTAGCTTCTATCTAGATATTATCAAGGATCGTCAGTACACCACGCAGGCAGATGGTCAGCCTCGTCGCTCTGCGCAGACGGCTATCTACCATATCACTCATGCATTGATTCGCTGGATTACACCAATCCTATCATTCACGGCGCAAGAGGCTTGGGAAGTGCTGAACCAACGTGATTCGGACAAAGGCGGCTATGTATTTACTCAAGAATGGTATGAGTTCCCAGCGTTTGAGCTAAGTGCTATTAGCAATGATGACTGGCAGCGCATCATGTTCGCAAAAGACATGGTGAACAAACATATCGAGACTGCACGTGGCGAAAAAATCATCAATGCCAACTTGTCTGCCGACGTGAGTCTATATGCTGACGGTGCTATGTATGAAAGCCTAGCTAAGCTTGATGAAGAGCTTCGTTTTGTACTAATTACTAGTAACGCTGCACTAAAGCCAATGAGCGAAGCACCTGCTGATAGCATCGCACAGACAAAAGAAGCGACCGACACCAATACCGAAGAGGCTGTAGATTTAGTGGTACAAGTAAGTGCGGCTACTGGTACTAAGTGCGTACGCTGCTGGCACATTCGTGATGACATCGGTACAGATAGCGCACACCCTGAGCTATGCGCGCGCTGCGTAACCAATGTCAGTGGCGATGGCGAGGTACGTCACTATGCCTAACCCAACAGACTCACCTGAAAGCCAGCATGACCAGCAGCCGCAGGTTAAGGTCGATCATTCGCCTAAGCCTGCTCATGCAACCACAGGTAGCTCGACTACGCCTAGAAGTCGCATGACCAAGTCAACAAATAGGACACCAAAGCTGGTGGCCAATGGTAGTCGTGCTTTTGTATGGTATGTATTGGCATTGGTTATCGTCGTTATCGATCAGTGGACTAAATGGCTGGCAGAAACTAAGCTGACCTTTCATGATCCAGTGCCGGTGATTGAGCCATTTCTCAATTGGACATTGGCTTATAACTACGGCGCGGCATTTAGCTTTTTGGCAGATGCTGGCGGTTGGCAGAAGTGGTTTTTTTCAGGACTGGCTTTACTCATGTCGTTGTTTCTAATCATTTATCTGATTAAAGCACCACGCAAAGCCACGCTGTTATCTTTTGGTCTAGCCTTAGTATTGGGCGGTGCAGTTGGTAATTTAATCGACCGCTTATTACATGGTCATGTGATTGATTTTATCCATGTGCATTATGCTGATGTTTGGCATTATCCGATTTTTAATATCGCAGATATCGGTATTTCTATTGGTGTATTATTGATTGTCATCGATATGCTGTTTTTGGAAAAAAAGCGTGAAATGCCACGGTCATAATTTTAAATAGTATTATGAATACCGTTTGACTTATAAATAAAAAAGGTGGGTTATGTAATCGTAACCCACCTTTTTTTTGTCGATCGTTTTAATGCTTTCGTCATACACGTAGCAATACTGCTAATCGTGAATGCAATTATTTATTTATAGAAACTCTGATAATAAGTCAGTCACAGTCTCTAACCCGCCACCTGCCAATAAAAATAGCAACCCTGCCATGTTCACAACGACGGTCAAATAATAAGTCACTCGAAACTCAGGCTTTTGTGATTTGTGACGCAGATACGTCTGAGCCAATAGCGCGCCTACCCAACCACCAAGCGCGCTTAGTATATGCAGTGTAGACTCAGGCGTACGCCAGTCGCCACTTTGCGCAGCAGCTTTGTCTTTGGCATACATGCCATAAGTAATAATCCCTAACACGACGTACCAGCCGACCACTAGCCAGCTCAGTTTATCTGTTGCTGCTAATAAAGCCAAAACACCATAAAAAGCCAGTCCAAGAAATGAGCGTTTCTTTTGACCCGCTTCAAATTCCGCCTGATGGCTACGTTTCTGATTGCGCTGACGGATCTGCTGATTTTTTTGTGCCATTTTTTGCTGTACGAAACCAAGCTCTTGTACTTGCTTGGCTCGCTTGCGTCCCTCCGCATCTTGCCCAATGCTAAAGACCACTGCCTCACCGATATTAGGACGGCGCTGAGCCTTAAACTCACTCACATGAAAGAAAACAGACTCGCCTGCTTCAGTTTCAATAAAGCCAAACCCTTTATCGTCCTGCCATTTTTTGACAGTGCCTTGTTGTTTATTCACCACCGACACCTCATATCCTTTAGAATTGCCAATTATAGTACACCATCTGCGTTACATTATTGACGCTTACATCTGGTCTTAGATGACTTATTATTTCTTACACTATAGTACTGCAATTAAAAACACTGTAATCCAACGCATTATTTTCTATTCTTTTATTCTAGCAACCGATGGCTCTTTATTATGACTCAATCTCAATTTATTAACCCAAACGAAGACACTCGTATCGCTCATGGTAGCCTTGTGAAGTTGCACTTTGAAGTTTCACTAGAGAACGGCACCATCATCGACTCAACCTTTAATCGTGATGCACCTGTGTCTTTGACCATTGGTGATGAGAGCTTGTTACCTGGTTTCGAGCAAGTATTGATGAATCTACGCGCCGGTGACACTCGTACCGCACACCTTGAGCCAGAGCAAGCTTTTGGTGAGTGGAATCCTGAAAACATCCAACATTTTAGCCGTACTCAGTTTGCGCTAGTCGCTGATAATCCAGAAATTGGCATGATGGTTGAGTTCGAAGACAAAGGTAAAAACACACTGCCCGGTACGATTAGTGCCATCGATGAAGATCAAGTCGAAGTAGACTTTAACCACCCATTGGCAGGACAAGACGTATTATTTAAAGTAAAAATCTTTAAAGTCACACCGCCCGGTGTCACAGGCATCAAATTAATGTAGTCGCTTAAAGACTATCAAAAACTCGTTAAACGTTAACTAAGATAAAAGCTCACGACGATAAAAATTAATATCGATAAAAACAGCCAAAAGGGAGACTTATATGCAGTATCAAACGTTACCGCAACTCGATGAAAAAGTATCTAAAATCTGTTTAGGCACGATGACATGGGGACAGCAAAATACTGAGTCCGAAGCACATGAACAAATGGACATGGCACTCAGTGAAGGTGTGAACTTTTGGGATACCGCCGAGATGTACCCGTCACCACCAGATAAAGACAAACAAGGTGATACTGAGCGCTTTATGGGCACTTGGTTTAACAAGACCAAACAGCGTGACAAAGTCATTCTCGCAAGCAAAATATCGCCAATGAACTTTTTGCGTGATGGTCAAACGCGCTTTAATGCCGAGCACATTAGCAGCGCTATTGACGGGAATTTGGAGCGTCTACAGACAGACTATATCGATATCTATCAGCTGCATTGGCCAGAACGTCAAGCGAATTTCTTTGGTCAGCGCGGCTATGATGAAGAAATGGCAGCACAGTCATTAGACGATTTAACGCCATTTTTAGAGACTATTCAAGCGTTGAACGATGAAATCAAAAAAGGTCGTATTCGTGCTTACGGCCTATCAAATGATACCGCGTGGGGACTGATGCGCTATCTATGGGAAGCAGATAAAAATGGCCTAATTCCACCACTTACCGTGCAAAACCCATATAGCTTATTGAATCGTTTATACGAAGTTGGTATGGCTGAGATTGCCCATCGTGAAAACGTTGGTCTACTTGCGTATTCACCGCTTGGGTTTGGTGTATTGTCTGGCAAATACCTTGATGGTAAACGTCCAACTGGCGCACGTCTCACCATGTACGATCGTTTCGGTCGTTATGTGAATGAGCAGGCCAAATCAGCCACTGAGCAATATGCCAAGATAGCTGCTGATGCAGGTTTAGACATGGCACAGATGTCATTGGCTTTCGTAAACTCTCGTCACTTTGTCACCAGTAACATCATTGGAGCGACGACGACCGAGCAACTCAAATCAAACATCGATAGTGTCAATGTGGAGCTAACGGCAGATGTCTTAGAAGCGATTGAAGCGGTGCATACACAGCAACCTAATCCATCGCCATAGTTGGTCTTTTATAGAGACTGGATGTTAATACAGCCTGCTGAATAAATGACATTATGCTCGCTCTATTAATTTTCCTATAGAAAAGGGCGCAAATCGTTTCGATTTGCGCCCTTTTATTGACTGGCTGAGATTAGCTACACTAGTTCAACTCTAACTAGTTCAACTGTAAATAATCAGTCTTCAACTGGTGCGCTAAGGACTCTTGAATGTAGATCTGCTAGTCCTTCATTCATGCGTGCTTGTAATAAATTGGTAAGCTCGCTTTTGTTACGACCTTCTGGATCTATAGGCGCGAGTGGCAATACATAAGCGGTCACGTTTTTGCTATCGAGTACTTTCTTCATGCTTTCTTTCATCGTCAGCTTACCATAGTATGGCAATGCGTCGCTTAATGTGCCGTCTTTATTGACATAAGCGATGATGATCGGTCTGATAGGCACATCAGCATCTATGGCTGCTTGCAGCAATGTTCCATGAATGCGCTTTACTTTTTTACCACTGGTGGTGGTCGCCTCAGGGAAGAAAATAATCGAAAAACCTTTGGCTAGAAAGTCAGCAATCTGTGCCGATACTGAGCTTGCATCACCGGAGCCGCGCTCGATGAAAAGCGTCCCTGCGGCATGAGCAAGTTTGCCAAATACAGGCCATTCACCGATTTCAGCCTTGGATAAAAAGAACGCTGGGCTCACAGTACCAACGACAGGAATATCCATCCATGATACGTGATTCGATACCCACAAACCATGGAACTGCTCTACAGGTTCCACTTCTACTACTTTTACCCCAAAAGAGCCTGCCATCTTGCGGCAGAATGTCTGGATATAGCGTGGTAGGGTTTCGCGTGGTGGTTGTTTAAATGCACCGATACGCTTTGCTGCGCGTATGCCGCCGACCATGGTCGTGGTCATACCAGCAACCTGTCTGCCTCGGCTCAACTGTCGTCTGAGTGAAAAGCTTGATTTAGCTTGGCTCATCTTCGCCCTCATGATTAAATAACGGGTGTTTAATAGTCAAAAAACGAGCCCAGTATAACAAAGTTAGCACACTCAGTGATAGCTTGTTCACTCAGTGAGTGCTGACTTTTATACAAACGGGCAATAAAGCAGATTTATAAAAAATTATCCGCGGCAAACGCTGTAACATAAAACCATCGCTAATTATGCTAATACGCTTTAATATCAAGTGATAAGACCATATATAGATAATCATATGAACGTTATGTTAAAGCTTATTAAGCTGATTATAGCGAGACATTTACTTTATTAAATAGGTGATACTCTTTGGACTATTTTGAAAGACATGAAGGTGGCGAACGCGCCATTTTAGTACATTTAGACATCCGCCAAATTCAAGATCCTGATGATCTTAGTGAATTTGAGCTGTTGGCTGATTCAGCAGGTGCCGATCGTTTGGCATTAGTCACTGGATCACGCTCACGCCCTGACGCCAAATACTTCGTTGGTAGCGGAAAAGCAGAAGAAATCGCAGAACTAGTGCGCGAACACGAAGCAGACATCGTACTGTTTAACCACAGCCTGTCGCCATCACAAGAGCGTAATATCGAAGCGCTAGTGAAATGCCGCGTGTTGGATCGTACTGGTTTGATTTTGGATATTTTTGCACAGCGCGCCCGTACTTATGAAGGTAAGCTGCAAGTCGAACTGGCTCAGCTTAACCATCTATCAACGCGTCTGGTACGTGGTTGGACGCATTTAGAACGTCAAAAAGGTGGTATTGGTCTGCGTGGACCTGGTGAAACCCAGCTTGAGACCGATCGCCGTCTACTACAGACTCGCGTCAATCAGTTAAAGAGCAAATTAGAAAAAGTCCGTCAGACCCGTGCGCAAGGTCGTGCCCGTCGCCAAAAATCAGACGTACCGACCATCTCACTGGTCGGCTACACCAATGCGGGCAAATCTACTTTGTTCAATCGTTTGGTCGATGAAAACATCTACGCTGCTGACAAACTATTTGCGACGCTAGACCCTACTCTACGCCGTTTAGACTGGCAGGGAGTTGGTCGTGTCGTCTTAGTCGATACGGTTGGTTTTGTTCGTCATCTGCCGCATGAGCTGGTTGAGTCTTTTCATGCAACCCTAGAAGAAACGCTAGAAGCAGACTTGTTATTGCACGTCATTGACTCCTCTAGCGAAGATATGCACGAGCAGATTCAGGCGGTCAAAGAAGTATTGGCAGAAATCGATAACGATGTACCTGTGCTCAATGTCTATAACAAGATTGATTTGACTGATGAGCCTGCACATATCGGCTATGCTAGCGAAGGACAGCCAAACCGCGTCTATGTCTCTTCTAGACAGAACCTTGGCATGGAAGAGCTAACGCTTGCCGTACAGCAACTGCTGACGGGTAAACTGACGACGTTTGATTTGACCTTGCCGTATGATGCTGGACAGTTCAAAAACACTTTATATGAATTAGGTGTTATTGAAGAAGAAAGCTACGACGATACAGGTCGTGAATGTCTGACGATTCGTTTGCCAAGTGACCGTCTAAGACAGCTACTGGGTCAAGCTAACTTGAAACCTATCGATGTGTTGCCGCTTGCACAAGCAACACTACTGATGCCGGTACTAGAAGAGTTTGAAAAAGTTGATGACGTTGAAGAGCCAACGATGACAGAGGCTGAAGAAAAAGCGTTTGACGAGTTTGATGCATTACACTCAGAAACAGCTGATTCAGAAAAATAATAGTTGTTCCTATAAAATAAGAACTATTGTTAAAGTGAGTCATTTGCGACAGTAGTTGAATGAACGTTTGATTCATACTGTTAGATCACAAACCCTTATATAGTACGTTAAAATAGAATAGACGATATCCATTGATATCGTCTATTTTTTTTGGATATGACCAGTCACGGTGCATAGGCTTTATTAGTTGCCCTACTCTCTATATAATCGCCTGTTATACATTCAACAAATATTGATAGATAGCATTAATCTCTCGAAAGTGAATCATTGCTACCATCAGTATGCATAGCATTATTTTCTACGTTGTGTTCTTGGTGTGATCACATACTTTGTTTGGTACACCATCCATTTATATCTGACTTGGCCAGAATTGCTTATGAAGCCTGCTCACTCTCCCCATCTCCCACTATGGCTTGCGTTAATTCTAACGTTGACCATGGTCATCGTTGTTCGAGAAACGGCGGTTGTTCTCTGTCAAATGGCAGGCATCGAAAAAGCGGCCAATATTGTCGGTTTGGTTGCGATGTTTGTCATTTTGATGGCGTGGCGACTGCTCAAGGGGTTACCGAGCTGGCTCACACAGGCCAGTAATACATTGCTAGTCGATAGTGGTTTTGCCTTCTTACCAGTTTCTGCTGGTGCAGGCCTGTTGCTATTTGCTCTAGGAGATGAGCTCTTGGGTGTGATGATAACGATGATCGTTAGTACGCTCATACCGCTGTGGGGACTAGCATTATTGGCCAATCGTTGGCTCAATCACGCTGCAAACTCTGATAGTACGACTACCAATGAGCCAAAGGGACAGCCGTGAGCTGCGGAGAGATATTATGACTTTTGACAGCGTATTTATGGCAACCCTTGCCGCAATAATATTAACCTTGGCAGCACACGTAATTGCACGTGTATTGGCACGTAAATTATCATGGCTACCGATGGTCATTACCGCACTTGTCCTAGTACTTGTTTTCCTATTTGTACTGCAGTGGGATTACAACAACTATTACAGCGTGGCAAAACCTGTATTTGACCATCTGTTGGGATATGTGACAGTACTTCTGGCTGTGCCATTGGCGGCGATGAATTTTAAAGGCTTACCAGTCAAAAAACTCACTCTAATTGTCGCTATTGCTAGTGTCGTTGGCGCATTATTGCCTATGTCACTGGCCTATTTATTTTCGCTCAGTCATGAGACCCTATTGGCTTTCGCTACCCGTTCTGTGACTACGCCTATTGGCTTGAGTGTCGCAGATTTAATCAAAGCACCACTGGCAATGGCTAACCTAATTATCATCGTTTCAGGTCTGATAGGTGGTACGGTCGCTCGCTTTTTGTTCCGCGGTATCAATGATGACCGAGCCAAAGGCTTAGCACTGGGGTTAGCGGCTCACGCGTTTGGTACAGTAGAGGCATGGCAAATCAGTCATACAGCAGGACGTTATGCAGCATTTGGCTTGGCAGTGAACGGGTTAGTTACCGCGGTTTGGGTGCCTATCTTTATCAGCGCTATTGGTATCTAGTCATCACTAAAACCCTGCCTAAACTATTCTTATATTTTTAAAAATTTAACCATTAATAGGCTTATTTACTGTTAATTTCAGATTGAATATTACCTCGATTACTCAAGTGTCATTATTATTTCTTAAAAAATTGATACACTTTATTTGTCTAAACTTATAAACTCAAAAAGCCCACTACAAATGGCTCATTAAGTCACTTAGAAAAGTTAGTATATTGATTTATCTAAGGTTATTTAATAATAGAAATCTGATTTTACAACTTAGTTTGTCAATCTGATGCGTCAAAAAGTTATTATATGTTATAGTAAGCAACTATTATTTTTTGTATCTATTGCAAGTGGTTCCTTATTGAAAGTGATAATTGCTAAGCTGCTGTCCTCACAGTGGGCTAAATAATTCTGCAAAATCAGTAACCGCTTAAGCGCCTAAATCAATGCATATGTAGGCAAAACAATTTGCTGTTATTCGATAAAAAGTGATTTTACTATGATAAATACGGCTACTTTAATGACTCGCTGCTTATCTCCCCTTTTACTAAGTGCCATTGCTCTTTCGACCTTTTCTGTCGCTGCCAATGCAGGCAACATGTATATCTACAAAGACAAAGGTGGACAAGTGCTGTTGACCAACGTCAATCCTAGTGGAAATTTTGATAAGTTCACGAAAAAAGTAAAAGTAACTTATTATAAAGACTCTAAGATGTATGACGGAAGCAGCGATAGCTATGGTAGCAGTGCCGCTAGCAACAGCGGAAGTCGCAACTCTTACGACAGCTACATTCGTGCGTCCGCTGAGCGCAACGGTGTGGACCCTGCCCTAATGAAAGCGATGATGCATACTGAATCAGCTTTCAATCCAAATGCACGTTCACCAGTAGGCGCACAAGGCCTGATGCAGTTGATGCCAGCAACTGCGCGCCGCTTCAATGTGAGCAACCCTTGGAACCCTGCAGATAATATCGAAGGATCAGCCAAATATATCGCGTGGCTTATGCGCCGCTTCAATAACAATGTCGAACATGCTGTCGCAGGCTACAATGCGGGCGAAGGCAATGTCGATAAATATGGTGGCATCCCTCCATTCAAAGAAACACGTAACTATGTTCAAAGAGTGATGAGCCGTTATCATAGCCTGTATAAAAACGATGCCGGACTGTTTGGTGCACGTATCAGTGCTAACAATCAAACCAGTAGCACTAGTACAAGTAGTGGCTTACAAAATGTCAGCTACGGCACCAGCAGCAATGTGAATAGTGCCAGCTATGCCAACTCAGCCTATGCTGCTTTACGCTAAGCCAGTCACCTAAAAGTCAGACATAAAAAAGCCCATTAACGAATTAATGGGCTTTTTTATGTCTGGATGCTTTATATCTTGAGGCTTCATATTTTGATGCATTAAGAGAAATAAAGCCGAACTGTGAGCCACAATTAAGGACTCACAGCCTGATCCAATACTATTTGGTGCTTACTTGTTAGCAGCCTGAGTTGCAGCAACTTCAGCAGCGAAGTCTTCTTGCTTTTTCTCGATGCCTTCACCAACTTCTAGACGTTTAAAGCCAAGTACTTTTACGCCTTCAGCTTTTAAGACTTCGCCAACTTTCTTGTCGTTGTCCATAACGTATGGCTGACGTAGTAAAGTTACTTCGTCTAGGTACTTACGTAGGCCACCTTCGATCATTTTTTCAACGATGTTGTCAGGCTTGCCAGACTCACGAGCTTTCGCTTCGATGATGTCTTTTTCGCGTGCCAATACGTCAGCAGCAACATCTTCGTCATCTACAGCAACAGGGTTGAATGCAGCGATATGCATAGCAAGGTTTTTACCAGTGTCAGCGTCGCCACCTTCATAAGATACCACTACACCGATACGTAGACCATGACGGTATGCAGCGATGTTAGCACCTTCAAGTGTTTCAACGCGGCGAATCTGGATGTTTTCACCGATTTTCTGTACTAGAGATACACGTGCTTCTTCAACAGTCTGACCTTCGCCATAAGACAATTCAGAGATAGCAGCAACGTCAGTTACGTTGTTTTCTAGTGCAAGGTTAGCAACTTTTTCTGCAAATGCAGTGAAGCTGTCATCTTTTGCAACGAAGTCAGTCTGGCAGTTAACTTCTAACAAGAATGCTTTGTTCTCGCCTTGAGCGATGATGATAGCGCCGTCAGCTGCGATGTTACCCGCTTTTTTAGCTGCTTTAGCTTGACCAGATTTACGTAGGTTATCAATGGCAACTTCAACATCACCGTTTGATTCTTCTAACGCTTTTTTACATTCCATCATGCCAAGACCAGTACGGTCACGCAATTCTTTTACCATTTTGGCAGATACTTTTACTTCTGTCATAAGAGTCACCTTAGTATAGTTATGTATAGGAGTGCTGTATTTCTAAATGCTGGATTTCTATTCGATATCTTAGTATTACTTAAAATCTTGCAGACAGCTCGTTTTGAACGATTACTAATATAGCCATAGATGATGTCAAACAAATAACATCTGTACAATATAGCGATATGACCAGTAGGAACGATAATACCCGCCCAATAGCTGCTCGCTTATACGCACGGCATTATTAATCAGGCTTTATTCAATAACAAGGCATGACGAGTAAAACTACATCATGCCTATTATGAGCTTATATGCTGTTCAGAACATTATATGGATGCTGATAGATACACTATAAAGACATCCTTACAAAGTTAAACTTTTTAAGTCAGCTACTTATTCTGCTGGAGTTGCAGCAGCTTCTTCTGCAGCTGGCGCTTCTTCAGTTGCAGCAGGTGCTTGCTCAGCTTTACCACCAGCTTGAGTTTGTGCGTATTCTTTACCAGCGATGATAGCATCAGCCATAGAAGTTACGTACAAAGTCACAGCACGGATAGCATCATCGTTAGCTGGGATGATGTAATCAACGTTGTCTGGGCTAGAGTTAGTATCAACGATACCGATAACTGGGATACCCAAGTTCTTGGCTTCTTTAATAGCAATAGCTTCATGATCTACGTCTACTACGAAGATAGCGTCAGGTAGGCCGCCCATGTCTTTAATACCACCTAGTGAACGCTCAAGTTTTTCCATATCGCGAGTACGCTCTAGCGCTTCACGCTTAGTTAGCTTAGCGAAAGTACCGTCTTCTGCTTGCTTTTCTAGCTCTTTTAGACGGTTGATTGACTGACGTAGAGTTTTCCAGTTAGTCAACATACCACCTAACCAGCGATGGTCAACGTATGGCATGCCAGCGCGAGCTGCTTGCTCACGTACGATACCGCTTGCAGCGCGTTTAGTACCAACAAATAATACTTTGTTTTTCTTAGCAGCTAGGCCGTTTACGTAAGTCAACGCTTCGTTGAACGCTTTTACGGTGTGCTCTAAGTTGATGATATGGATTTTGTTACGTGCGCCAAAGATGTATGGACCCATTTTTGGGTTCCAAAAACGTGTTTGGTGACCAAAGTGAGCGCCTGCTTGTAGTAAGTCGCGCATTTCGATTTTGGTTGGATTCTTTGTAGCCATGAGAATATATCCTATTGGTTGGGTTATGCCTCCACATCACAAAAACAGCCTATTTAGCGACACGCATCTGCTACCGGTTAGTTTTCATTAGTAAAGCACTAACAGATCACAAATTAATCAAGTCGCCAAACACCCAGCAATTTTTTGCCATGATGTGTGTGTCATTGGTTGGTTTAAAAAAAGAAGCTATCGCTAGATTGAAGCAAATGCCCAAATCTAAACTATAAAGTGAATTATAAAAAATAGCTGCGCTGTATTTTATCACATAACGTCTTGGAATCTCCAGCAGTTTGTTTGTAGTGTATCAATAAGATAAAAACAAACTATGGCGATAATAAAACAAAAAAAAGCGACACATTTGCATCGCTTTTTTCATGATTATTTTTCTAATAGCTATTTTTTAAGTGAGGTTAATGCTGTCGCTCTTTTATAGTTATCACTCGTTTATAGAGGATTGACTATAATTTATGCAATGCAAATACCAATGACCGCCTTGTAACCACGCCACGTAAATGGTGTGATGTAACTTTGACGATCTTTAGGCAAATAAGACACGCTTGGCGCACTCTCTACAATGTGCGGCGGAGAGATAATAAACTCTGAACCAAACTCTGTACGAGCGTTACCTGAGATTGTATTGGCCATTTCACCCAACAAATCTTTCATCATAGTGATTGAAGAGTCAGGCTCGCCCATCACTTTGATGACTTCTCGCAACATCGCGCTTGGTGCACTGACATAGACGCAACCTTCTAAAGGACCCGATATCTTGATGACACCGCTATAATCAAAGCCAATCGCGCTTTTGTTGTTGTTCAAGTAAGGGGTATCAATTGACACTTCCGAGCCATCGATTTGCGCAAAAAACGCATTGATCGAGCTTAGAAATACACCCAATTTTTCTACTTTAACCATAATATATTAATATCCATCTGTATTACGTGGCAGCATTAGTCTTGCAAACAAACCACAATCTCGCCTACTTGAGAATGCCAAGTGATGGGGATGATAAAAGAACGCTCATCGTTCGGCAATACAATACTTTGCGGCGCACCTTTGAACACAAATGGTACAGAGATATGAAACTCTGAGCCAAACTCTTTACGTGCATTGCCTGCGATGGTATTGGCCACTTCCCCAGCCAGATCTACATAGTTCTCTTCACTTTTATCGGTTTCGCCCATGCTGTCTAAGATTGAAGACAGCAAGTCACGCGTCGCCGAGAAATACACCACGCCTTTTTGGCCACCAGATATACCAATCACGCCCGTATAATCGTGGACTTTTGGCTGTTTGTTCTCTAGTAAGTAAGGGGTATCAGCAATAAGCTCTTCTCCACCAAACTGTTCAAAATAATTACTAATAATACTTAAAAAAATCTGTAGCTTTTGCTCTTTCATAATGACATCTGCTTTGGTCGATGAATGGTATTAGTCTTGCATCAGCTCATACAAAGACTCTACAAGCTCCTCTTCCGAAAAAGGCTTGCACAAAAATCCGCTAGCACCTAACGACAGTGCTTCAATGCCGGTGGCTTTGTCCGATAACGCTGATACCACTAAAATGCGTACTTCAGGATCAATCGCGATGATTTTTTCAATACACTCTAGCCCATCCATTTGTGGCATGGTTAGGTCCATAGTGATCACATCAGGACGATGGACATTGAACTTTTCGATGGCTTGAACACCGCTAGTCGCTGTTGCAACCAACATGAATTTTCCTGAATCGTATGCGCGCTGAATACGGTTTCTAATAATATTTGAATCATCAACAATCATTAACTTATGCATAACTTATCTACTACCTTTAATGAAGTGCTTGTCGTCCCTGACAATATAATTACTATTTTGATTAAGCTTTAGGTAAAGTAATGACAAACCGTGTCATCTGACCCAGCTCGCTATTTACGTTAAGCTTGCCATCATACTCTTTTACTTTTGCTTTGATGATGTCAAGTCCGACACCGCGACCACCATCTTCATCTGCATGCTCTTTGGTAGAGAATCCAGAAGAGAACAGCTGTTTGAGCAAGTCACCTTTGCTAAGCTGATTTGTCTCTTCCGTACCGAAACGACCTTCTTCAATCAGTTTATTACGGATGCTGTCATAGTTGATGCCTTGTCCGTCGTCTTGCACCACTAGCATAAAGTTTGAACCGTTGTCTTGCACTTCCAAATCTATGATCCCAACGTCAGTTTTGCCAGTAGCATGACGCACACTTGGCGACTCGATACCATGTACTACCGCATTACGCAGCAACTGAATACTGATTTCTTTGATTGGCTTTGCCAGATTTGCCGGAATGCTGGTTTGGGTTAGCGTCGTACTTTTTAGCTGTACTTGCTTGCCCTGTCTTGCAGCAATCTCTTTTGTAAATTCATTGTAAAAAGACAATAAATCGTCATCTGCTTCATTGTCTAAGTCGATATCTAGCCCACCATCAAAGTCAGCATTACTAGCTGCATGGTCTGCTACTGGACTTTGGGTAGCAATTGGCGCTTGTACGGTTGACGACTTAGCTGCTGTCGGTGCTGAGCGGTTGATACGCTCACCCAACGTCGCAATCGTGTTCGATAAGCTGAGCAAATCATCCAAATGTACTGCCAATGGTAAGAAGTCATTACCAGACAACTGACCTTGGTTTTGCAATGCATGTAACTTGTCTTCAGCATCAGAAGCAATCTTCGTAAAGCTGTGTAGTTTTAGTGCTGATGCTTCACCTTTTAAGCTGTGCATTTCACGATAAATAGCTTTTAATTTGCCTTCAAGCTCGTATTGTGAGCTACCAGGATTTTTTAAGATATTATTCATCTTCTCGATATGCGCTTGGGTATTACCAATAAACTCATTAATAATCTTTGGATTCACATTCAAGATAGTCGTTAACATCTCAATCTGCATATCGTTTTGCGAACGCTCTTTTTCTAGGCGCTGTTCTAAGTAGACTGCATCTGATACATCGTTAACGTTGACCAAGATACGGGCAATGTCTTTATTGTCATAAACACGTGAGAATTTAAAATCTAAGAAGCGATTATCAAGACTCTTGTCGTCAGACAGATTATGCAGCATGACCTTGTTTAACGGGTTAAGTGAATCTACCAGCTTTTCTTTCACTCGAGGGTTATAGAGCTGTTCAATAAACTGCTGTGTGGTCTTGAGGTCTTTATCAGAGATACGGCCACGCAAGACATTGGTAAAGTTCTCCCCTGCCAAGCTATCAGAGCCGATGATATTGTTCAGCGCTCGAGAATGCTGTTGACCAATATTCAAGTCCTTATCAAGTAGGAAAAGACCCGTATTTACCGTTTCCATAATTTCTTGCGTTTCTTGGCGAGCGGCAAGTGCTTCAGCATCCGTCTCACGTAGACGACGTACAAAGAAGAATACGAAGATTAGGAAGTAGGTAAAGATAGCGGCAACACCAAGTACCTGAATAAGACGAATGGTAGTTGCTTGACGTTGTGCACTATCGAACACGTCTTTTGTCAAATTATCCAAAGAATCGTTAATAAACAAACTTGATGTCTTCGCCTGTTCAACGGCCTGCGTCAATTCATCAGCAGACGTTACCATGATATTATCAGCATCTTTTAGATATGTTTGAATCTTAGGCTCTAGCGCTTTCCATTGCTCATTGGCCGCAGCAATATTGGTTTGTGCTTGACTATCAATTTTTGGCAAGTCATAGCTATTACCTTCTGCATCTGTAATTGTACTGCCTTGCTCAATAGCAGCAATCGAGCTGGTGATTAGCGCAGTATTTTGTTCTAAACGGCTTAGCACTCGTTGTATGTGCGGAGAGTTAGTATCCTCACCATAACTACTGTCTAAATCGAAAAGATCTTTAATTACTGCCTGTGCACTGTTTGCAACTTGGTTAGTTTGGTCAATTAAAGCGGTGTTTCGTTCTAATAAATTTGAGGTATAAAACGTGAACGCTAGCAAAGCACCGATTAGAGATAAAAATAGTGCAATTGAAATAATCAGACCTTGATAGCGCTTATTGTCAACATTAGGTACGGTTGCCATCTTCAGAATTCCTTAGTTCAATTGCTTAGTATTGGTGTCAGAGTCGCTCTTTTCAGCAGGGTCAGCTTCACCCAACCAGCGCGCCTCAATTTCTTTAAATGTCCCTTTTTCTTTTAGTTTGGCAATACCTTCATTAACCGTTTTGATAAGCTGAGTATTTTCTTTTGCCATGAGCACCACTTGCTGGGCTGAAGGCGCATCTGCAGCTTCATAGGGTACAATTTTCACTTTATGCTCAGGATAGCCTTTGACGATATATTGTAAGACTGGCATATCGTACAAGAAGACATCTGTATTACCTTGAACCAAATCCTGATACGCCAAAAATGCTGTAGGTCTTGAAATTAGCTCAACTGAACTGCCCATCTCTTTTAGCGTGTCTTCTTCTTTAGAGCCTTCTAACGTACCTGCTTTTAGACCTTTTATATCGTTTAAGCCTTTTACATCGAACTTACCTTCCAAATACATGATAGTAGCTGGGTTGAAAAAGTATGGTGTTGATAGACCATATCTCACTGCCCGATCGTCTTTGTAAGAAATACCAGAAATCGCTAGATCACGCTTTCCTGTTTCGACGCTATCGAACATGTCTTGCCAAGTTTCTTTGTAAAACTCGACTTTGAACCCCTGCTCTTCACCAATAGCACGAATTGAATCAACATCAGTGCCTTGCATATTGCCATAGTCATCCTGGAATGAAAAAGGCGGCAAATCACCAGTCATGGCAACTTTCAATGTTGGCGCTGTATCAGGTAGCTTACTCACAAAGCTATCTGTGTTTTCCTTTACTGGTGCGCTTGCATTTTCTTGAGTAGCAGAATTACCACAGCCAAATAGGCCAACACTCAACAAAATCGGTAACGCTCGATATAACTGCTTCATAATCTATCCTTGAAACCTAACGTTGTTTTACATTTTAATTAATTGACAATCTAGCAAGGTTAAGCAATGTCTATACATATTAACTTACAGAAAGTTACGTTAGATAGTACTTGCCTAATTTCACGATTGCAATAATTATGTTTGGTCATTATTTAAGGTAAGCCATATATAGCAAAGGCTGCATATAATCGTAAATAACATATACTCGTTTATAATCAATAAATTCCATCATATAAAACGCCTATAAAATTTAATTTTGCTCTGAATAAAAATATATAGAGTGCACAAAAAAGCACTCATACGCTGTGAACGCATGAGTGCTTTTTAAAATACAGCTAACTTAAAATAGAAATGCCTTTACTCTGCGTCGTCCAAATTGAGATTACGGTCTATCTTCCAAATCAGGAAAGAACCGAAACTCATTAGTGAGAACAGAGCAATACCGACCTTGAGGACTGGATTGACTGGAAACAGGTTCAATAATAAGCCGCCGAAGATACCGACTGAAAACATTAGCGAGCCTTGTAATGCACTTGCCATACCAGCACGGCGTTTCTGAAAAGCGAGCGCAATTGCAGAAGCATTGGGCTGGGTCAGACCCAGTCCTGCGATACAAAAGAAAATACAAGCCAGCACCAGTGGTAGCCAAGCATCCGTCCCTAAAAGCAAGCCAGTCACAAATAGCACACCCGCAGAGACAACCTGCATCATCGCCCCAAATCGCAAAATACTTAGTATTCGAAAGCGATTGGTAAGCCATTGGTTTAACTGAGTCAAACCTACAAAACCAGCCGCATTCATTCCGAACAACCAAGCAAAATGTGTCGCTGAGACGCCATAAGTATCCATAATTAGCTCAGAAGCCGAGCTGATATAGACAAACATCGCTCCCATTAACAATCCACCACCAATTGCTGGATAGTTAAAAGTCGGGTCTTTTAATAAATCCCAATATTGACTGAGCACTTCTCTTGCAGGACGTACGTTGCGATTTTCTTCGGTCAAAGTTTCAAAAAAGAAAAACTTAGTAAGTAACAAATTAAGAGCGCCAAATGCAGCTAAAAACCAAAAGATAGAATGCCAATCAAAAAACTGTAAGAATAGCGCGCCAAGCGATGGTGCCAATATGGGTGCTAAGCCCATCACTAAAATCATGATGGAAAAAGCTTTTGCCGTTTGTTTGGCAGTGAGGCGATCTCGAATCGCAGCGCGAGTAACTACTGCACCCACACACGCGCCCAATGCTTGTAAAGTACGGCCTGCAAAAAGCACGTACTCATTATCAGTGGTCGCACAAAGGATAGAAGCGATAACGTATAAGGTCATACCTATATATAAAGGTTTGACACGGCCGACACGGTCACTGAATGGGCCGTAAAATAGCTGCCCAAATACCAAACCTAAAAAGTATGCAGGAACAGAGTTGGCCATAAAGGCCGTTGAAACACCGAAATCATCGGCCATCGATGGCAATGCTGGTAGATACATATCAATGGATAATGGCCCTACTGCAACCATCAGCCCAAGCATCATAATCCATGCAACAGGCAAATCAGCAGAGCGCACTCGCTCAGAGGCGATAGGTTTGTTTGGAAGGGAGGGTTTTGAAGCAGACATATTTAGACCGTTTTATATAGTGGCTATTATTTTTAATATTTTATTTTTCGACGTTTAATTGCTTGCACGTGTTGTTAGGTAGGCTTTCGTCATTTTACTGGCTTATCTAGTAATCAAAATAGATACCTTTAACAACAATAGTGCATCTTTACCCACATCGGTGCAAGCAGACAATGCTATATCGTGCTATCTGCTTGCATTTCAATGGCTGTAAGACAATGGCAAAACAACCGCTAACAATTAAAACTCGTCAAAAGGATTTATCAAAATATGTCTGGTATTCTTAGGTAGTAACCTCTTCTATTAAAGTGAATCAAACGAAAATAACACTAGCAAATTTACTGATAGCAAAAATTTAGCGGAATTGGCGTTTGCCAAATAAGGTGCTGGCCTGCTTTGCTTTTCTGAGGGCAAGCTTACGATTACGACCAAGCATCATTTTAAGCTGCCATGCTTTTTCTTTATATAAAGTCTTGGCAGGTTGATCATACATCGCATTTATCACGCGTTTGCTTGCTAGCACCGCATCAGGAGAGCGCTCTGCAAACTCGGCAGCAAGCTTTTGTGCTTGTTCAAGAGGCACTTCACTACAATGGCTAATCAAGCCTAACTCTTTGCCTTCATTAGCATCGATGATACGAGCGCTCATGGCGAGCTCTTTTAGAGTATCTTCTCGTAGAACCCCAAATGCCGATTGAGTCAGTCCCATATCTGGCACTAACCCCCATTTAGCTTCCATAATAGATAACTGACAGTCAGGGTGACTGACACGTATGTCACAAGCCAACGCCAACTGTAACCCAGCGCCGATACAATACCCTTCCAATACTGCTATGACGGGTACTGGCAGATCACGCCATACCAAGCACACCCGTTGGAACGCACTTTGCCATGGCTTAATCAACTCCCAAAGCGCAAATGCTGTGTTTTTTGGATGATTTAAGTCTCCTAAATCAATCCCTGCGCAAAACGTTCCTTCTGCCCCATTTAGAATGACCGCGCGTATGGTTCTGTCCTTGCTAATGCGACCTGCCAGCTTAATCAACTCATTGATTACCTGGAAACTCATGGCATTTTTTTTATGTGGACGATTTAAGGTAACCGTCAGTATGTTGTCTGTAATACTAACTTGTAAGGTCTCATACTGGTAACTTGCAATCGCGTTCATAACAATCCTTATTAATGAATAAAATAAATATGGTGCTGATATTCACAATATTAGCAGGCTTGTCTTTGTTGTACCGTAGTAATAACTGACTGCCACGATACTATAGTCAGTTTCATATACAGCAGATATAGAGTGTTTAGTTGATAACGATAAGCAAATCTAACAAGACTACCTATCGCTTTCTGAACCTGAATGATTTTATCTGCTTTACCTTAACCTCAACTTATATCATTTTCCACGTCATGTCATTTTCGCTCAAGCGATGATAATTAAGCTGAGGATAAGAAGATAAATCTACCTTTTGCAAGTTGTCTAGCGCCGTTAATAATGCCTTATAATAGGGCTCAATCATTGCAAATTGCACAGGTGTCGTATGCTGTACATTCAGCAGACATTTATCTTCCAAATCTTGGCTAGCCTGACGCAGTTGCGGTACACCTGTATATCGACTACCGCCCAGTATACGATGGGCAATTTGTGCCAACATATTGCGGTCATGCGCTTCCCATGCCTGAATAAGCGCCTGTTTTTCATCATTGATAGTATCGATCATCATGATAATAAGCTTGGCCGCCAATTCAGGTTTGTTCGCTGAACGAGTGAGCGCATCTTGCCAATCTAAAATGTTTGAAGTATCACTTTTGCTTATATTGTTGTTACTAAAGTCATTATTGATTTGCTCGTGTAAAGTCGTATTATCGTGAGCTGTTCTATCTTGAAAGCCTTGGTCTTGAGGGCTTTTATCTTGAGAGTTGTCGATAGACCTTATTTGTGATTGTAGTAGTGGCGATTGACCTTGTTTTTGTAGACGTAAGCTTTCATAGCGCGGTTGAATATCACGCGCAGTATCTCGTCTATAGCCGTCACGAGGCTGGCTATCACGCAGATAATCATCACGGATTTTTTTCAGGGATAGTGGACGGGTAATTTTCGGCTCGCTACTGACAGAAGTACTATTACGATCTACCCCATCTCCTCTTATTATTGGATAAGTAGCGATTGAGTTGTCTGAACTGGCTTGAGTCTCTTGCCCATTTACATTGTTGGAGAGCAAGTCGTTCGATAAATCATTGTCATTGATTGAGTAACCACGCAACGAGTCAATAGCAGTTAGCTCAGCTTCTGATGAGTCGGTGCCCCGTACATTAGCATCCTGTACATTAGCACCTTGTAAATTATCACTCTGCAAATCAGAATGCTGTAAGCCAAAGCTCTGCAAATCTGTATCAGGTAATGCGGTCAATTGTGGTGTCGTACTCTTGCGACCAAGCCATTTCTGTAGCACTTGCAATAACTGAGGTTGGCTAATAGGTTTGCCGACATAGTCATTGATACCGCTGGCTATAAGTTTGTCACGTTCATCTGCCAACCCATGCGCGGTCAGAGCGATAATAGGGATACGACTATCCGCATTTTCGATATTTCGAATCTGCTTAGCTGCCTCATGTCCCGACATCCGCGGCATTTGAATATCCATAAATATCAAATCAATATTATCTTTGTCTTGCGTAGCCGCTTTATCATCAGCGCTCGTGTCCTCATGATAGAACGCGCTATTTGTTTTCTTATTTATCTCATCACGTGTTTCTGCTTTAGAGAGTTGCGTTTTATTCGATAGGCTTTGCTTATCGCTCTTGGCAGTTTTAATATTTTTGGTTTGTTGTTTACTGATAATCTCAATAGCATCAAATCCACTGCTCGCAGTGACTACCTGAATACCTAGCTCACTCAATAAAGCATCAAGCACTAGTAAATTGGGCAAATGGTCATCAACTGCCAGTACAGTGACCCCTTTCCAGCGTGGTTCCTGCAAGCTTTGCGGCATACTACGGCTTTGGGTATCGAGCATCGCGTACAGCTGTCTTTTGTCTAATGGCTCATACAGTATGTTGGCATGATAGCGATTGAGTAGCGCTTGATCGGCTGCCACTTGATAGCCAAATACAGCAAGCTTGCCTTGATAATGCAGACGAATTTGCTTGAGGAGCGCCATCATATCGTCTTGGGTGTCATCATCAACGATGACCCAATCCCAATAGTTACCGTGTTCTTTTAATGACTCAAGCACACCTGGTAATGAGTTGGCTTGAGTCAGCTTAATCGGTAAGTACTGCAAGCTGGCCTTTAGTACTTGTATCGAAGCAGTATGATTGATCCAAACCAGTACATTAAACTCATCGGTCTCGCTTGCCAGTGGCGCTAATACTGGTAATTCAATCGTTTGACCAGTGGCTGCCTCTAGCACATCGACATGGGCCGGCATGCGAAACCAAAACGTCGCACCTTGGTTGGCAATATTTTCTTGAGCATTATCATGAAATCCAATATCACCGCCCATCAAGCGCGTCAACTGTTTGGAGATGACCAGACCCAACCCTGTACCACCATACTGACGCGTGATTGATGGATCGCCTTGGCTAAAGCTTTGAAACAGCATTTTTTGATCTGCAAGAGAAATACCTTTTCCGCTATCTTGCACGCTAATCATCAGATAATTGTCACGGTGGTCATCTAAGCTCACACGCACCACCACATCACCACTATCCGTAAATTTAATGGCATTACCAACGATATTGGTCAATACTTGCTTAAGACGTAACGCATCGCCGTTGATGCGCATCGGCACATCATTGTAAAACAGTACTGCCATGCGCAAACCCTTCTCCGCAGAGACAGGAGATAGCATATCGACCACATCGTAAATGGTGTCATAGAGATCAAATTCATGACGATCCAGTACTAGCTTGCCTGCCTCAATTTTAGAAAAATCTAAGACATCATTTACCAAAGCGAGCAAGTGTGCTGAGGACTTACGTATGGTCTGTACATACAAGTCCTGCTCAGGATTGAGCTCGCCATGACGTGCCAGCAAATTAATAAAACCATCGATACTGTTCAATGGTGTACGCAGTTCGTGACTGATATTGGCTAAAAACGCAGATTTTGCTTGGCTGGTTG
This sequence comes from Psychrobacter sp. JCM 18900, assembly GCF_904846625.1. GTDB lineage: Bacteria > Pseudomonadota > Gammaproteobacteria > Pseudomonadales > Moraxellaceae > Psychrobacter. The sequence continues at coordinate 597,404 of NZ_CAJHBL010000003.1, read as the reverse complement.
AAATTGCCGCATCACGTGCATTTCGAATAGAGATGTTTTGCATCTCCATCTCATCAAATGCCAGACGTAAATCATCCTCCGTTTGCTCGGCATGGTCTTTGAGCTCTTGAAAGCTTCTATGTAGGCGGCGCAATGTTCTAACTAGATCTTGCTGTAATAGATTCAGTTCACCATCTGACTCAACGGGTACAGGTTGGTATAAATTATCGACATGGGTACGCTGCAACTGCAAACGCAGCTCATAAATGGGAGCAATCCAACGTTTTGAATAGATATTTAGGCTCAGTAGTAGAATCAAGATAGTAAACAAGCCGGTAATCACTAACGCCATCGCAATACGGTAGCGTGCAATATAGAGCGGCTCATTGTCCATATCGACGAGCAGCCACAACGTTTGCCCTTCAAACTCTCCCAATACACTGCCATACGCTGTGCCTACAGGCGTTGGTCGTTGTGACAAAAAGCTTGCGGAATCACTGATTAGCGGCCATTCTTCATTGAGGCCATAACCGACTGTTGCTAGTATTTGATTGCCTTCATTAATAATAGCAATGCGCTGTACATGCTGCTCAGACTGCATACGTCCAAGCTTATCTTGGATACCCTCTAGCGTCGTCATCGCCGCTTGCTGGGTCCTCTCAGCACTACTCCCTACTTGCTGGCGCTCTTGTTCTAGCAGCTCAGGAATCAGTTCAGCTATGACTGGTGTATAGCGAATAAGTACCGCTTCGGCCAATACTTCTTGCTCAGAGTCGCTTGCACGCATGGTTTCGTGAAATACCAAAATGCCGCCTACTGCTGCCAACACACAGATGGGCAAAAACACCAGTATGATCAGCTGACCATAAGCACTACTGGTGTCGAAACGTTTTTTATATGCCATGCTAGGTCTACTCTCTACTAAGGTTCTTGCCGTGAATTTTCGTAATAGTGTCAGTGTTCGTGTTACTTGCAGCGCATCATCTCAGAGCATCTGGGTAAGGCGCTATTTTTAATGAAACCACTAATTGTTAATAAGGTAATTGGTTCTGATAAGACAATTGATATACAGCTCAAGATTATCTTAACAGGATTCTCTAAGTTCTGGTTAGGCATTCCATGTGATGAATAACGTTATAATTAGAGTGCCAACTACTCTGTATCAAAGAAAAGACGGCGTTAAGCGAACAGTCCTACTTTTGCAACCCTCAACGTAACATTGACATTGACCTGATACAGTGACTATTAATCCTTGATGCGATAAGCGCAGCTGAAAACAAAATGATATAATAAAGCCACTTTTTATTTACCACAATATATCGCTCATAGTCATAACATATGAGAGCGCACTCTAATGCCTTTCGTTTTTAGCTCGCTTATCACCGTAAACCTATATACCAAGCGACTGTCTAAAATTATGATCTAACAATAAAAACAGTGTTTCCATCAAAAACAAGCCATTAAAAACATATTTAAAAAATAAAAAAGGATACTTTATGTCCACTACGGCCATGTCAAATGCTAACTTTATTACTCAAATCACTACCCTCGCTGATTGCGTTGGTCAAACGCCATTGGTACAACTTCAACGTCTGCCTGAGCAAGAGCACATTGCCAATGGTGCCACAGTACTAGCTAAGCTTGAAGGTAATAATCCAGCGGGCTCAGTAAAAGATCGTCCTGCTTTTAATATGATTTATCAAGCAGAACAGCGCGGTGATATCAAGCCTGGCGATATGTTGATTGAAGCCACTAGTGGCAATACTGGTATTGCATTGGCCATGGTCGCTGCGATGCGTGGCTACCCAATAACGTTGCTGATGCCAACCAACTCTACCCAAGAGCGTAAAGATGCCATGATTGCCTATGGCGCAACGCTGATTGAAGTAGACGAAGGTATGGAAGCTGCGCGTGATTTGGCATTGCAGATGCAAGCAGATGGCAAAGGGGTTGTATTGGATCAGTTTAATAATCCTGATAATAGTCAAGCACATTACCTGACTACAGGCCCTGAGCTATGGGCACAGACAGAAGGTAAAATTACGCATTTTATTAGCTCGATGGGCACGACAGGTACGATTACCGGTGTATCACGCTACCTAAAAGAGCAAAATCCAGACGTCAAAATCATCGGCCTACAGCCTGATGAAGAAGCTTCGATTGCTGGTATTCGCCGTTGGCCAGCGGCTTATATGCCAGGTATTTTTGATGCAGATTTGATTGATGAAGTGATGGATATCGATCAGCGTATTGCCGAAGTCTATATGCGTAAATTGGCGAAGACTGAAGGTATCTTTGCTGGAGTATCTTCGGGCGCAGCTGCATGGGCAGCGACCCAAGTGGCAAAAGAAAATCCTAATGCTGTTATTGCTTTTATTGTCTGCGATCGTGGCGATCGTTATTTATCAACGGGTTTATATAACGTTGACGATAGTAATACGGATAACAGCAGCGCAGAAGTTAATTAATGCATAAGAAATGCCATTTAGTATCGTTAATTTGAAAGAAGTGCAAAGCGGCCAAGTGCAGATGCAATACTTCAAGCAAGGTTAGCGCTGTCATTCTTTTATAATGAATTAACTATCAGCTCATAAATAGTCAGGATTATCTATGTCACAAGCGCTACCATCCGACCCTATATTGGTTTTTGATATCGAGACTGTCGCCGATGTCGATGCAGCACGCCGTATCTATCCGCAATTGGCCGATCTTAACGATGCGGATGCGTTAAGTGCGCTGACAGCGATACGTACACAAGAGGCAGGGCATGATTTCATGCGCTTGCCACTACAGCGCATCGTCTGTATCTCAGCTCTGTATATCAAGGATGGGAAGTTATCGCTATTTTCTTTGACTGCCGATAAATTTAGTGAAAAAGAAATCCTAGCCAAATTCTTTAGAGCATTTAACGACATTGAGACACTGCCGCAACTTATTAGCTGGAATGGCTCAGGCTTTGACATACCTGTACTGATATATCGTGCCATGCAATATGATTTGTCAGCACCATGGCTGTTCGAAGAAGGCGAGCGTATTAAAAACATGCGCTTTGATAACTATGTTAATCGTTTTCATACACGTCATCTAGACTTGATGGATCGGTTTAGCCAGTATGGTGCTAGTCGCCGCGAAGCCATGGATATCGTCGCAAGTCTGTACGGATTACCCGGTAAAACTGACGTGGATGGAAGCATGGTTGGCGCGCTTGTTAGTAGCGGTGACTGGCAGACCCTATCTATATACTGTGAGTCTGATGTTATGAACACTTGGCTTATTTATTTACGCTGGTTACGTCTAACAGGACAGTTGTCTTCACAAGATTTTGATGCTTGGCAGCAGCAGAGCTATGACTATCTGGCAAAGTATACCCAGACTGACGGTAGTCCGCGACATCAAGAGTTTATCGCTGACTGGTCATCGGCACCCAAATTATAGAATTAGCACTATTAGCAGTTTTTCATTCCCTTCTTCTGGTTATTTATTATTAAGGCAGGTTTATGCAACCCACCGATTCAAAAACATCTACAGCATCTGATATGGCAGCGCAAAACAGTAACGCTCAAGCGAATGAAGCTCAAACAAACGACACCCAAACGATTGTCATTCCGCCTAGTAAGAAAAAATCGAAGCCATCATCAAAGACACGTCGTCGCCTAAAAGATGCAGAGCCAATTCCATTTAATATTGATGGCTTGTCACATGATGGTCGCGGTGTTGCTGTCTATGGTAATGGTTTTGACGTTGCGGAAGGCCATGCTGAAGATAAACACGGCAAAAAAATCTTTGTTAGTTTTGCCCTCCCAGGTGAAAGCGCCTTAGTAAAAATAACCAACAGCCGTGCTAGCTTTGAAGAAGGCGATGCCATTAGTATTACTGCCAACCCAAACCCTGAACGTGCTGTCCCACCATGCCCGCATTTTGGTACTTGCGGTGGTTGTAACTTGCAGCACTGGCAGCCAGATGGTCAGATAAACTTTAAGCAGTCGGTACTGGCTGAAATGCTAATGCATCAAGCCAACGCGGAACCTGACAATTGGCTCCCTCCTGTGGTCGGTGATCGTCTTGGTTATCGTACCAAAGCACGTTTGGGCGTGCGCTATGTTGTCAAAAAAGAAACCGCGCTTGTCGGCTTCCGCGAGCGTTCAAGTAACTTCTTGGCAGAGCTAAATGAATGTCATATCTTGGATCCGCGTATTGGGTTTGAGATTGAAAACCTAAAAACGCTTATTAGCACTTTAGAGAGTCGTGACAAAATTGCTCAGCTTGAGCTTGCAATGGGTGAGCAACTGCCAGAACTACCTGATGGCAATCAGCCAGTTGCGCTCATCGTACGTAATTTAGAACCGTTGTCAGACGCTGATATAGACAAACTAAAAGTATTTTTTGCAGCGCGTAATTGGCAGCTATATTTGCAGTCGAAAGGCGTTGATAGCATCCAACGTATTGCTTTGACAGACGCTGATGATTTGAGCGAGCAATTTGGGCGTTTATATTATCAATTGCCAGAGTATGATCTGACTTTTGAATTTATCCCTACTGACTTTACTCAAGTAAATCTATCTGTGAACCGTCAGATGACTAAGCTTGCCTGTGACTTGTTGGATTTAAAAGCAGGCGAACGCGTATTAGATTTATTCAGTGGTTTGGGTAACTTTAGCTTGCCATTAGCGCGCCTCGTTGGCGAGACAGGCTCAATAGTCGGTGTCGAAGGCAGTGAGGCCATGACCAAACGTGCTGCTGACAACGCTCGTCGCAACGGTATTAACAATACTGAGTTTTACAGTCAAGATTTGACTCAAGACTGTACTGATAAGCCATGGGCCAATCAAGGCTTCGATGCACTGTTGATTGATCCACCGCGCTCTGGTGCTTGGGAGATTATGCAATATTTGCCAAAATTCAATGCTGAGCGCATTGTTTATGTGTCTTGTAATCCAGCGACCCTTGCTCGTGATACAAAAGCATTGTTAGAACAAGGCTATCGTCTGACTCATGCTGGCGTGATGGATATGTTCTGCCATACGGGTCATGTTGAATCTATCGCTCGCTTTGAAAGAGTAGCGATTTAACGTTATTAATCTTCAAAAATGATTAATAGTCAATAACAACTGATAGTTAAACCTAATTAAAGAGACAATTAAGCGTTATTACGATTATCTAAGATAACTCAAAGCTTTGATAAGTTTGTGCTAATAAATAGCCATTATTTAGCGTAATTGACCACAGCCATACAGAGGCTCGCTTGATTTGTCACTTTAAAATGAGATAATAGTAAACAATCTTCCTATGTTTTTGATGATGTTTCCAATCGCTACATAGCAAGCATTTGCACTCATAGCTTTATATATTTTACGCGCATTTTATAGCTGCTAAAAATAACATTTTTAGCAGTTGTATTGGTTTATAGCTGACACTTTATGGATCGTTAATTCAGAGTGTGTGCATAGTAGATGAGGTTATAATCAATTCAAAATAGCTAAGAGGAGTCGGCTATGGTAAAAATTCGTGAAGGATTACCGCTGGTGGATGGACAGACCACGCAGGCCGATAGTGCAACACTTGCGGCGCAACTGGTGGCGAGCCAACGCTCTCACCAGTCAGCCAATAGCTATGCCCAAATTCCCCTCGACATCAAATACCAGTTGGCAACTCACAAGCTACATACTACTTTTGATCGCTCAGCCGCACACACTTATCATTTGCATGACCCTCACACTGAAGACGAGTATTTGGATGATACCAATGCGCTATCAAACGATGAGCTTGAGGCGGTCGACTTAGACCAAGCTAATATCGACGTACCTACTTGGCTAGATAATGTGGCCAAGCGTATTGGACAAGAGTCAGTACCCAACCTAAGTGCAGCTTGCGAGTTTATTCGCAGTCATATGAATACCAGTGAGTCTGAGCGCTCAGGCGCTTATGTGACCGGTATTGGTATGACTGATATCTTGACCTATCTTTACCAAGATGAAGACGCATTGGTCGCGGCCATGCTGTATCGCAGTGCCCGCAAATCAATCATTAGTCTCGCTGAAGTTGAAAAAAACTTTGGTCCAGATATTTTGACGCTTGTTAAAGACACCCTTGCAATGGGTAAGCTGTCGGAGATTATTGAGAGTAACAAGCGCTTAGAAGACCATTTCGTCAATAATCAACGTGATCAGCTATCAAATATTTATAGCATGCTCATCTCTGTCACCAACGACGTGCGTGTGGTACTCATCAAATTGGCAGAGCGTACCTTTGCCATGCGTGAATTGACGTTTTCTAGGCCAGAGCGTCAAACTCGTGTCGCGCGTGAGGTCATGACTATTTATGCGCCATTAGCCCATCGTTTAGGTATTGCACAGCTAAAATGGGAGCTCGAAGATTTAGCTTTCCGTTATCTCGCGCCTGATCGCTATAAAGAAATTGCTAAGCTACTGTCAGAAAAACGTAGCGAACGTGAGTCCTATATTCAGCGCGTACAAGACAAGCTAAATGAATCATTAGCAGATGCCAGTATCGAAGGCGAAGTATCTGGGCGCGTCAAGCATATCTACTCTATTTATCGAAAAATGAAGCTTAAAGGTTTATCGTTCGATCAGCTTTATGATATTCGTGCCTTGCGCGTCTTGGTCAATAGCCCTTCTGACTGTTATCACGTTTTAGGCCTAGTACACGGCTTATGGCGTTATATTCCTGAGCAGTTCGATGACTATATTACTAACCCTAAGTCCAATGGTTATCGCTCGCTACATACTGCTGTAATCGCGGAAAATAAATCACTGGAAGTCCAGATTCGTACTCATGAGATGCACTTTGAGGCCGAACTTGGCATGTGTGCGCACGTTAATTACAAAGAAGGGCTAAAGAATAAGAAAGACAATTATCTGAATCAAAGAATCAGCTCACTACGCCAATTATTATCTATCAATAATGAAACACGCAATCAGCCACGCTCAGCTGTGGTAGCGGGCGAAGAGATAGACGATATTGAGTTTGACGAAGAAGAACAACTTGTTGATTTTGATGAGCTAGAACGTATTTATATCTTTAGCCGTGACGGTGATATTACTGAGCTACCAAAAGGCGCGACCGTTCTTGATTTTGCCTACTATGTACATACTCAAGTTGGCAACCGCGCGCAGGCAGCCCGCGTTAATCAGCGCTATGTGCCACTGACATATCAGTTGAAAACAGGTGAGCAAGTTGAGATTATCACTAAGGCTTCGCGTGAGCCCAATCGTGATTGGTTGGTAGCATCGCTAGGTTACATTCATACCAATCGGGCCCGTTCAAAACTGCGCCAGTGGTTTAATAAGCAAGACCGTGATAAGAATATTGAAATAGGTCGCCAAATGCTCAGTAAAGAGCTTGAGCGCCTATCTGTTCATCCTAATAGTATTGATCTAAACGACTATATTCAGCATTTTCATGTCAATACGACCGATGATATTATCGTGGGGCTGGTGACAGGTGATATTGGCCTGAATCAGTTGACCAGTCATATCTCTCGTCAGCTACACCTTGAACCTGAGATACCACCAGAGAGCTTTGTACCTCATGTAGATAACCGAGATACAGGTAAGCTCGATGCCTATAAAATCCATATCGATGGTTTGGATAATATCGAAATCAATTTGGCAGGTTGTTGTCATCCTGTGCATGGCGAACCGATTGCTGGCTACATCACTTTATCGCGCGGCGTTAGCGTGCACAATAGAGGCTGCCCAGAGTACTTACGTCTGGTCGAGCGTGACCCTGAGCGCAAGATAGAAGCCGCTTGGCAAGTGCAGACGGGGCGTTATCAGCCCGTTGATATTCATGTCGAAGCATATGACCGACGCGGTTTGCTACGTGATTTGACACAGATAATTGATAAAGAAAACGTCAATATTCGCCAAGTTCAAACGTTAAGCAATGACGACAATATTGCTTTTTTAAAGTTCCATATTGAAGTCTCAGGCTTAGCGCATTTGTCTAAGTTGCTCGCAAAATTAGAACAGCAACATGGTATTTTGCACGCGCGCCGTGCAGTTGTGTAAATAAAACCTTAAGCCAGTCGTTGTTTATTTTATAATAGAGTTGTCAAAAAATACTATGCCTGAATTACCTGAAGTAGAAACCACTAAAGCCAGCCTTGCTCCATTGTTGGGGCAACAGGTAGTTGATGTTAAAGTATTTCAACCAAAGCTGCGGTGGATGATGCCAGATAACTTGGACGCGCTGGTTAATTACACCTTAGATAGTGTCGAGCGCCGAGCAAAGTATCTGATTCTTAATTTTCTGCCAGCAGATGCACAGAATAACGCTACAATGTCAGCCAATAAAGTTGAACCACGTCAGCTTCTTATTCACTTAGGAATGTCAGGTAGCTTACAGCAACATAACTATGGTACTGATAAACGTAAACATGACCATCTGGTCGTCGTTTTTAATGATACTGCTAACAAAAAGTCTCAGCTACATTACTATGATCCTAGACGTTTTGGTTCAGTACTATGGCATGAAGATTACGGCAATAAACTACTAGATCATCTGGGTCCTGAGCCGCTTTCAAAAGATTTTACCGCAGACTATTTGTACAGTTTAATCCAGCGTATAGATTTATCTAGTCAAGATAACAATGGGTCATCGTCAGATGATACTAAAACGAATAAGCGACTAAAACCCATTACTCGGGCTATTAAATCTGTCATCATGGAACAAGAGGTCGTAGTGGGGGTTGGCAATATTTATGCAACTGAAAGCCTGTACTTGTCTGGCATCCACCCTGCTACACCAGCCAATCAAATTTCATACGATCAGATTGTCATTTTAGTGAATCATATTAAAGAAATTTTAAAGAAAGCGATAAAACTGGGCGGTTCGACCCTACGGGATTTCACAGTAGCAAGTGGTCAAACTGGTTACTTTCAGCAAACCTTAAATGTGTATGGTAGACAAGGAGAGAGCTGTGTGCATTGTAGTACGACGCTAGAGAATATCAAGCTTACTGGTAGAGCTAGTGTTTATTGTCCAAATTGTCAGCCGTTAAAATAGCTAATAATTGATATCCGTTTGTTTGTACTGTATCTAGATTAAGGTAATATTTAGATACAGTATTTACTTTTGAAAGTATCAAATATTGCCAAAGCTATAACTAGATTATTCTCATTTTTGTTGCTTATTAGCGCGCATCTTGCTTTAATAGTGCTAGCGCTTACATAAATAGTGCGTATCATTTATTTTTCTGTAATATTTAGCCTAACTATTGTTGCCGCAAGATTCCTGTGTGAAGATAGCAGCAGCCATTAATCATACTACTATGAGTTTCAGGATATCGTTATGACTGTTAAAGCAAAAACTCAACGCACAGTTAAGCAGAGATTTTTTACTGTATTGGCAACTTTAGGATTGGTAGCTGCGACTATTCAGCCTACTTTTGCAGCTATAGAAATTGATGAAACTGATTTCGGTCCTTCATACGAGACGATGGTAGTCGATACGATTGTTGGTAAGCCACTGCAACTCGTGAATGCTGTGGCTGGTACGGCAGCTTATATCGTAAGCCTACCTTTCTCACTTATTGGTGGTAATGCAGATCAAGCACAGCAGAAACTATTTGTTGAACCTTGGGATGCGATGGGACGTTGTTTAGGCTGCACAGTTGCAGAAGACAACTATTACAAATCTCAAGTTATTGATAATAACGTGGTACGTATCGTTGTCGATCAACCATCAGAAATTCTGATTAACACCAATGATTATGTAGTGGTTACTCCGTAAAAGCACTCTTTTAGTAAAAACATTCAATATTCTATAAAAGATGATAGTAAATACTTTATAGAAAAAAAGGGCTAACAAGAAGTTAGCCTTTTTTATTGTCAACGAGTTGATAATTTATTTCGTAATACTGGTATTACTTAATTTGGCACTGATTTCACGCAGCAACTTCACTTCTTCTGATGGCTCTTCTATTGCTTCTTCTATAACTTCCTCTACCTCTTCAGCACGGCGCATTTTATTGACACCTCTAACCATCATAAAGATGATGAAAGCTAAGATTAGGAAGTTAATAAGTACGGTAATAAAACTACCGTAAGCCAATACAGGTACACCTGCCTCTTTGAGCGCATCATAAGTCATAGCAATACCATCAGGTGCATCGCCTAAAACTAAGAACATGTTTTCAAAATTAATCTCGCCGCCAAAGATAAAAGCGACAATCGGCATAATAATATCATCTACCAGAGATTTTGTGATGGTAGCAAAAGCCCCGCCGATGATGACACCGACTGCCAGATCCATCACGTTACCCTTGACAGCGAACTCTTTAAACTCTGAAACCATACTCATTGTTTTTTCCTCAAAATTTATCTATAAACAAATAGATATTTATATAATTAGTATCACATCTAGCTTTAATGTTAATAATTGAATACATTAATGCCACTATTCATTCTGTCTGTATTTTTCCAAGATTACAACACAAAAAAAAGCAGTATAAAGTGAACCACTAATAGCTCACCTTATACTGCTCAATTTTTGAATCACTTAGTGCCAGTAAAACTACTGATACTAAGTGTTTGCGTCAAACATCAATATCATGAATTACTCAGTAACTCACTTATTGATATTAAGCACCTTTCTTACCACGGCCGTGACGCTTACGCTCACTTTCAGTCAAGTAGCGTTTACGAATACGTACCGCTTTTGGCGTTACTTCGACTAGCTCATCGTCTTGAATAAATTCAAGCGCTTGCTCAAGAGTGAACTTCACTGCTGGCGTCAACGTCAATGCTTCGTCAGTACCACTAGCACGTACGTTGGTTAACTGTTTAGCAGTCGTTGGGTTAACAGTCATATCATCGTTACGAGAGTTAAGACCAACAATCATACCTTCATAAACTTCAAGCTGTGGCTCAGCAAACAACTTACCACGTTTCTGTAGGTTAAATAGAGCAAAACCTAGGCAAGTACCATTTGCCATAGAAACCAATACGCCGTTAGAACGACCACCAACATCACCGATCTTCTGTGGACCGTAATGTGAGAAGCTCGAGGTCATGATACCACTACCTGAAGTCAGGGTTAGGAACTCAGAACGGAAACCGATCAAGCCACGCGCTGGTATGGTTGCCTCGATACGCATACGGCCTTTACCGTCCAGCTCCATGTTAGTCATCTCGCCTTTGCGTAGACCAACTTGCTCCATGATAGAACCTTGATGCTCTTCTTCGATATCGAAGACAACGTTTTCATACGGCTCTTGTAGCTTACCATCAACTTCTTTAACGATAACTTCTGGACCAGAAACACCTAGCTCAAAACCTTCACGGCGCATGTTTTCGATAAGTACTGATAAATGAAGCTCACCACGGCCTGATACTTTAAATTTATCAGGAGACTCAGTGTCTTCTACACGCAATGCTACGTTATGAATCAATTCACGCTCAAGACGCTCACGAATGTTACGTGAAGTCACGAACTTACCTTCACGACCAGCAAATGGTGAATTATTTACTTGGAAGTTCATAGATACTGTAGGTTGATCTACCGTTAGTGCTGGTAGTGCTTCAACGTTGTTAGGATCACAAATAGTGTCAGAAATGTTTAGTGCATCGATACCTGTGATACAAACGATATCACCTGCTTGTGCATCTTCAACGTCAATACGATCAAGACCATGGTAACCCATGATTTTTAAGATACGACCGTTACGCGTTTTGCCATGCTTATCAATGACAGTCACTGGCGTGTTAAGTTTAACTTTACCACGCTGAATACGGCCAATACCGATTACACCAACAAAGCTGTTGTAGTCAAGGCTTGAGATTTGCATACGGAACGGAGCGTCAGCATCAACCTGTGGAGGCTGAACAACGTCAACGATAGTTTTGAACAATGGGGTCATGTCGTCAGCTAAATCATCTGCTTCTAGACCTGCAATACCGTTCAATGCTGAAGCATAAACAACTGGGAAATCAAGCTGCTCATCGTTTGCACCTAGGTTGTCAAACAAATCAAATATTTGATCCATTACCCAATCAGGACGTGAGCCAGGACGATCGATTTTGTTGATAACAACGATCGGCTTTAGACCTTGTTCGAATGCTTTTTGCGTCACAAAACGAGTCTGAGGCATTGGACCATCAACAGCGTCAACAACCAAAAGTACGCAATCAACCATAGACATTACACGCTCAACTTCACCACCAAAATCGGCGTGACCTGGGGTATCCACAATGTTAATACGGTATTCGGTTTCTGAAGTTTTATCTGTCCAGCGGATAGCTGTGTTTTTAGCCAAAATGGTAATACCACGTTCTTGCTCAATATCACCTGAGTCCATTGCACGCTCAGCAATGTTTGCACGGTCGCCAAAAGTACCAGACTGATGTAATAACTTATCAACCAAAGTTGTCTTACCGTGGTCAACGTGGGCAATAATTGCAATGTTACGCAGGTGTTTGATATCGTTCGCCATATAAAATGCTCGTTTCGTCTTAAAAAAATGCAGTAGCAGTAAGCGCTGCTGAATAAACTTTCATCATCAATCAGATAGATATTGAATCTAAGATGACGCAAAAAAGAATGCTATCAAATAAAAAAGTTCAATACAATCAAATATCTATACTGACGAATTCATCATACAGATTGCTATGCTATTGTACATACTGTTAATTTACAGAATGTTTGGGTGGCTAGTATAACATTATTGATTCATAAATTTATGTAATAACTCACTTTTCTCAATACATAAATAAAAAAAAGCCACCCATTGGGTGGCTTTTTTTGTAACTGTATATTTAACTATACGATTATTTTGCTAATACTTACTGAACAACCATATCTTTAGTTTGTTCAACAGTCATTGTTTTGTCACCAGTAATGATGGCATAAACACGACGGTTCATAGCACGACCTTCTTCAGTGTCGTTTGAAGCGATTGGGTTGTTATAACCATAGCCTACAGTTGATAGACGGTTTGGAGCGATACCGAATTCATTAGTTAGCATAGATTTAACAGCAACGGCACGAGCTTCAGATAGACGTTGGTTGTAACGTGCTGAAGGACCAGTCTTAGAAGCATGACCTTCTACACGAGCTGTAGAGTTAGGATACTCACGCATCTTCTCTGCTACTTTAGCGATTTCTGGCTTGTACTGGTTTTTGATAGCTGACTTGTCGTTATCAAAGAATACACGTAGTTCCATTTTCAGTTCGTCAGTAATGTCTACTGGTACTGGGCAACCGCGCTCATCAACTACAACGTTCATTGGAGTGCCTGGGCATGCATCGATGCTATCAGGTACGCCATCACCGTCAGAATCAAGATCAGCTTCAACAACAACTACTGGAGTGTTGTCAACTACTGGCTCTTGCATAGGTGGTACTGCTACTGTAGGTGCTAAATGGCCACCTAGTACTACTTCTAGACCGGCCAAAGCCATGCCTTCCCACCAGTTGTTATCAAAGTTATGAATCGCACGAGCTTCACCACGTAGGCTTAGCGCGTCATTGATGCGATACATAGCACCTAGACCTAGGTTACCGATAGTGTCTTTAGAGTTTGATACTTCAGTACCAGCAGCAACTACTTCGTTATCAGAATTAGTGTATTGCTCTTGGTTTTCTACTTTAATCTTAGATTGACCAGCACCTATTAGTACATATGGCTTAAGTGCACTATCAGTATAACCAGTGAATTCTTCAGTACCGATCAAGAAGTTACCAGAAATCATTTCTTGTTCGATATCAAAACGGTTAGCGCCAGATTTCGCTGAATCTTCAGAAGCTTCACCATTAGCATCAGATACACCATATTCTACTTGGAACTGAGTAGAAGGAGTAAGTTCGATACCTAGTGCTGCACCAGTGTATAAGCTACTTTCTTTAGCTACGCCACCATTGTCGTTACCAACGCGATCTGTATTGTTTTGCAGATTCTTACCAGTAGTAAGAACTTCACGCTGTTTGTCAGAGGTATCACTGAATTCTTCAGTCATATGATAACCAAGTAACAATGGGCTAATAGTAACACCAGCATTAGCTGCCATCGGTGCAGCCGCTACAGCAACAAGGGCTAGAGCTATTTTATTCAATTTCATGGACTTCCTCCAAAGGATAATTTTAGTGATGCATTAAGCAAAACCGATTCTCAAGACGTACTAAGATAGACATCTCTTACGCATTTTAAGTTACAAAGCAAAACCAATTAAGGAGTAGCTTAGCGATTATTAATTCAGTTTACAACTTTTTTCGTTAACGAGCTACACATTATTACACGATAATGTTGTAACTAAAACACAATAAACAGTCTAAGTTACCCAGAACTAACACACCTTACGCTTCTTATCTTTTACACATCAGTTTGCGATAGATGAATAGTCTATTGATAGCTCTTTTCTTGAAGCATTTTATTACAATTGGAATTTTTTCTCTATTGCTAATGTCATTCTTTCACTAATTGAAACATTTTTTGACAGTCGCTATATATTACATATATATTGTAAAAAACCAATATTCTTCTGAAAATCAAGTAATTAGGTGTTGTATGTGTTTTATATACAGAGGAATAAGAGAAGGTTTAAAGAATTTGGACAATTGGTTTGCTTAAAAGATAGTCAACACAAGGATGTGTGAGACGTTGTTCTCTACTTGAATGACAAACAGCTATAGGATGTAGCGCATTATGAACTTACTTAGTAAGGTACTGGCCCATTATAAGAGAATAGTCATTTTTACCTTTTGTTTACCTATTTGCAGAAAAGGCGGGTATGGAATTGATAATTTCTTAGCTATTGCATCTAGGTTATTCAATAAACTATTGAAGTTAGCCTATTATAGGAAACCATCCCTTCAGAACAATAATATTCTCAGTGCTAAGCAATCAAACGGCTTTACTCTCGTTGAACTAACTGTGACGACAATGGTATTGGGGATTATCGCAGCTATTGCAGCGCCAAGCATCTTAACGCACTTAGCACGAATGGAAGCCCAACGGGTCAAGCATCAACTAGAGAGCACCTTATCCTTAGCAAAGGCCGAAAGTTATATAAGTCGGCAGGATGTCTTAGTTTGTTTATCGAATGATGCACAGCAATGTCATAGGAACAGTTATAAGACACTTCTGCTATTCGTAGATAAAAACAACAACAAGCATTTTGATTCTCAAGTAGATACCTTATTAACTCAGCAATCCTTAAACCTAAGATATAGTACAGTGAAGTTAAGAGTTGGTGGTAGGCGTCACTATACTAAATTTTGGGGTGATAGCGGCAGACCGCGAGGACACTTTGGCCATATAAAATACTGCCCCACCTCTTCTTATAACAAATCAATGTACCAAATCTCTTTTAACCAATCCGGTATCGTCAAACATAAACTTAATGCAGACCATCCTACGAAATGTAATGGGTAATAGATGCTGTATATGCAAACCTATTTATGCATAGCCTCTTTCATCATTGTTACAGCACTATCTAGTCCTACAAATACGGCATCTGCAATAAGTGCATGACCGATATTTAATTCATATATACCATCAATCTTTGCAATGGCATTAACATTGTCACACGTTAAGCCATGACCCGCGTTAATAAGCAATTTATCGTCTAGGCTCTGTGCTGTAGCTACTGCTTGTTCAATTCTTTTAAGTTCAGCCAGCTGTGCGTCATTATCATTTGCTAAACCTGCTTCGGCATAAGCACCCGTATGTAATTCTATCGCGTCCGCACCACACTCTATCGCGGCTGCAATCTGCTTGTCATCAGGATCAATAAACAAAGAAACCTTGATATTAGAATCTTGTAGCTTATGAACATACTCTTTTAAAGACGTGACTTGCCCTGCAACATCAAGACCACCTTCTGTCGTTAATTCTGCACGCTTTTCAGGTACTAAACATACCCAAAAAGGTTTAACTTCGCAGGCAATTGCAAGCATTTCATCAGTCGCCGCCATCTCTAAGTTCATTCTTGTCGACAACTGCCCTGCCATTTCATAAACATCAGCATCTTGTATATGACGGCGATCTTCACGTAAATGTATAGTGATACCATCTGCTCCTGCCTTTTCGCACAGTAATGCAGCAGCTAGAGGACTCGGATAATTCACACCGCGCGCTTGACGAAGTGTTGCCACGTGATCAATATTCACGCCTAACAAAGGTTTTTTTGAATTGTTTTCAGATGAGGTAGATACAGAGATACTCATAAAAAATCCTTTGGGCAATTAAGCCTAACTTATATAGTTGATACTACGAGAATATTTGAGACTTTATTGATAGCGCTGCTGCTGCTGCCATAATAGACGACTTTGTAGAGGCTGATAATCAAGCAAATGATCAATAAGATGTCGATGTAGTTTTGACCAATGGCTCAGCGTTTGCTCAGTAATACCTAAGCGTGCCATTTCTATGATATCCGCACCCTTAAAGACGGTCTGTCCAGACTCACTGGCTAAATGCTCAGACTCTTCATTATGTACTAATACAGGAAGTAAACCTACATCCGGTAAAAAGCGATAAGTAGAATCAGACTCGATGGGATCTTCAACGTTGTCATGCGTTAACGTTAAAGTGAATCCTAATTCGGTAAATAGATACTGCTCAAACTGACGTAGACAGAGACGAAGCTCGCTATTACTCAAGGGCTGCTTGAGTTGTTGTAGACTGATTTGATAATGCTGCCACAATATAGGCATTGGGTCTTCAGTAGGTAACAGCCGCCACAGAATCTCGTTTATATATAGTGCGGCATACTGATGTTGGCCGCTGATATTGGCGTAAGGTACGGCTTCCAAGACAGCAGGTGTACTATCTTTTTGAACACCGTCTTTTTGAACACTGTCAGCTTGAGTATTATCTTGCGAAGCAATATTAATTTGACTAAAGGTTTTTAAGTCACGTTTGCCAGTAGCAAAAAGCTGTAACGGCATAAATAGTGGCGCGCCTTTTTTTCCAACACCATGTATCACACCATGTTGTTGAGAAAAAAGATAATACAAAGCGCGCTTTTCTTGATAAGGACGCTGATGCAATAAATACCCGACGAGCGCTTCATTACGCATTTTTTATTACCTAAATAGCTAAAAGGCAGATAGTGCTTTTGAAGCGTTCGTTCTTAACCGCTATCAATAGCCCAAACTGGTCAACGCACGCTCGTCATCAGACCAGCCACGTTTCACTTTGACCCACAAAGTTAACATGATTTTCTTACCAAACAACTGCTCCATATCTTTACGAGCATCCATACCAACTTGTTTGATACGCTGGCCTTTATCACCGATAACGATGGCTTTTTGACCACCACGTTCAACATAGATAGTCGCATCGATGAAAGTACAAGCTTTGCGCGGACGCCCTGTTTTTGGATCAGTATGTGTAGGTTCGTCTTTAAACTCATCAATCTGTACGGTTAAATCATATGGCACTTCATCACCCGCACTACGCATGATTTTTTCGCGAATGATTTCACTGGCTAAAAATCGCTCAGAGCGATCAGTGATTTGCTCTGTATCATAAATAGGCGCAGCGACTGGTAAATGTGAGGCAATCACTTCTTGCAAACGATCTAAGTTTTGATTTTTTAGTGCAGATACAGGAACGATATCAGCAAAATCGAAACTATCGTTGAAAGTTTCGATAAGTGGTAGCACGCTGCCTTTATCTTTTAGAGTATCTGACTTATTAATAACCAATACGACTGTTAGATTGGTCTCACCGAGCTTTTGCAAGGTCAATAAATCATCGTCACGCCATTGATCTGAATCGACAACAAACAATACTAAATCTACATCTACTAACGCCGATACCGCCGCTTTATTCATACGTTCGTTAATAGCACGTACTTCGTTACGGTGAATACCTGGTGTATCAACAAACACCGCTTGCATTTCATGGTTTGACAAAATGCCATGAATACGATGACGGGTAGTTTGCGGTTTACGTGAGGTGATAGACAGCTTTTGACCCAATAAGTGATTCATCAAAGTTGACTTGCCCACATTTGGACGTCCAACAATAGCGACATAACCTGCTCTAAAATCATCAGCCATACGGGCATTGCCACTTGGTGCAAAAAATTCTTCAATAGCCACATCATTGTCTAATGCAATATCTTCTGCATCAATACCATGAGTCTCTTCAGTAACTCCGATATTGTTTTGGCTTAAATCAATATCTGTGTTTTTACCCAAACTTTGGGGGCCGTCTTCATTGTTTGATGGCAAATCAGTATGATTGCTCATAAGTTAATCCTATAGGGTTTGTGTCTAGCCGAACAGTCGTTGATGCCAAATTTATTCATTCACCATTAAAAACGGGCTAGAGACATTTAAAGTTTTAAAATAAATAATATGTGAGGTAGTTTTAATATATGTTTTGCAAGCTATAAACCAATCTAAGCTAATACTCTGCATCTAAAAATGCGTTTATAGATATCGGCTATACACGTTTTTTGGCAGATCCTGGCAATTTATGTAATTGGTTAATCATAAGCTCAGCTGCTTTTTGTTCAGCAATACGGCGGCTCTCACCAGATTCAGTAATATCAGGACAGTTATTGATATTGACATGGCAACGTACAACGAAAATTTGATGCGGTGCATTACCACGCGTTTCCATGAGTTCGTAGTTGGGCAAGTCAAACTGCTTAGATTGTAGCCACTCTTGTAACCGACTCTTGGCATCCTTTAGCGCTTTTTGGTCATTGACATTATCAATCAGATCACCATACCAAGAGAGAACACATTTACGAGTAATATCCATATCTTTACTGTCTAAATAGATAGCACCAATCAGAGATTCTACAGCATCCGCCAGTATAGACGCACGATTGCGACCGCCACCTTTGCGCTCACCTACTCCTAATATAAGATGGTTAGACAGCTCTAGGTTTTGGGCGATAATTACCAATGACTCTTGGCGCACCAGTGTTGCACGCATACGCGTTAGGCGCCCTTCATTTTGACTAGGATAACGATGATATAAAGCTTCACCCACAATCATCCCTAAAAGTGCATCACCTAAAAACTCTAGGCGCTCATAGTTTTTTTTGCTATCAAATGAGCGATGCGTTAACGCAAGTTTAGGTAGACTCAAGTCATTGAACTCGTAGCCTAACTTACGCGTTAATACTGCTAACCGCTGAATAAATTCCGAGCTAACAACAAGCGTGTCAACAGACGTACTATTTTTTTGGGAAGTAGAAGCCGCTTGGGAATGGTGCAAAGTTGGTTTCATGCGAGGTTTGTGGTTATCCCTTCTGCTTGACAGATTTAGTTTAATAATATTATTTGATATATCTTATGAAATAATGAAGGTGCTATGTCGTACTATTGCGACTTACTCTGCTGTTGCCATTTCGACGTCACCTTCGAAACGGTTTACGATGTCGACATTGCTAAAAAAGTTGTTAGTTATTGCATATTCTTTATGAATAGCCAATTGACCTGTTTTTTTATCGGTAAAAGTAAATACCTCTTCGGCTTTAGTATCGTAATCTGCATTAATTGATAACTGCTTATCAACACGCTCAACGAATTGCTTAGCTGTCTCGTTGTTACTATTGGCTTCTTTTAGCTGTGCACTTAATACCTTGGTCAGTTGGTAGTCACCAATTTGAGCTGGTACAATAGCTACTGTCAATTTAGTCGCAATACCCAAAAGCATAATAATGAGAACAACATTTGTCACACTGGCGCCGCGCTGCATAGCCAAACCAGATAATTGCTGCATTATGATATCCTTCTGAAGATAAACGACTATTTCGAATAAGTGTATAAATAATAAATAGCTATTGATTATTTAGCAACGATATTAGCATAAAACCATTATCAACCAATCAATCTCTAGACAATCTCATAATCTTAATTGATACTACCATTACGCTCAAAGGTCGGTAGGTTAAGACCAGGTGGTTTATGCATCCAAATATAAACTGCCTTACCTGCTAGGTTTTCATCCGGAACGAAGCCCCAAAATCTACCGTCTGCGCTGCGATCTCGGTTATCACCCATCACAAAATACTGATCTTCTGGCACGTTAATGCGCCACTCAGTACCCTCTGACTCAACCACCTCTGGTGATTGTTGTTGTAAAAATGGCGCGTATTGTGAACTGTTCATACCGTCTAAATAGCGCACGAGGTGCTTATTGTCACCTTGTACTTCTTCAAAATATTGTGCCGCCTCTTCTTCTTGCTGGCCCATTGCAGAAGCACTCTCTTCGGTCAGCACTTGACCTGGACCAACCTGGCCTGGTAAGTATAGCTGTGAAGTCAATTCAGCATTTGCCGCGAAATCTACAGACTTAGTCTCAATAGGTACGTCATTGATAGACAGCGTGCCTTGGCTATAACTTACGGTATCGCCAGGCAAACCGATAACACGTTTAATATAATAAATGCTCGGGTTCTCAGGATAGCGGAACACTGCTACATCGCCATGCTTAGGTTCACCAGTATCTAGCACCTTATTATAGGTTAACGGCAGGCGCACGCCATATGCATACTTATTGACGGCAATAAAGTCACCCGTATATAGCGTCGGCACCATAGACGATGATGGGATATTAAATGGCTCAATTAAAAATGAGCGTACTATCAATACCACTGCTAACACAGGGAAAAAGTCATAAGCCCAGCGAACTAGTAAGCCTTCTTGACCTCGACCACGAGTTTTGCGCTGTTTGAGCGCTAGCTTATCTAACAGCCAAACAATTCCTAGGACTATAGTTAACGGCACTAAAATTAAATTAAAATCAAAATCCATACCAAATTGCCTATTAACGAGCGGCTTATCTAACACCTTTACGATAAGACTCACTACATTTGACTGTTATCTACAATGACTATCTTAGGTTACGTTTAGCGATTAGCTATCAACTTGCAACACAGCTAAGAAGGCTTCTTGTGGAATTTCCACGTTACCTACTTGCTTCATACGTTTTTTACCTGCTTTCTGCTTAGACAATAGCTTTTTCTTACGTGACACATCGCCACCATAGCATTTTGCTAATACGTCTTTACGCATGGCTTTTACCGTACTACGACCAATGATCTGGCTACCGATAGCTGCTTGAATGGCGACATCAAACATTTGACGTGGAATCAGCTCTTTCATCTTAGTAACTAGAGCATTACCACGATAACGTGATTGGGTTTCGTGTACGATCATCGCTAAGGCATCGACTTTATCGCCATTGATTAGTACATCAACTCTTACTAGCTTGTCAGCTTGATAGCGCTCGAAGTTATAATCTAGCGATGCAAAACCACGTGAAACCGACTTCAGACGATCAAAGAAATCCATGACAACTTCGCCCATTGGAATATCAAATATCAGCTGTACTTGTCGACCCATAAAACGCATATCAACCTGAACGCCGCGACGCTCAATACATAGCGTCATTACATTGCCTAAGAACTCTTGCGGTACCAAAATTTGACAGCGGGCAATTGGCTCACGGAACTCTTCAATGTTGTTTGGCTCAGGTAGATGTGAGGGGTTATCTACATAGATTACATCACCGTTCTTTTTCTCAATTTCGTAAATAACTGAGGGCGCTGTAGTAATCAAATCTAGATCATATTCACGCTCTAGACGCTCTTGGATAATCTCCATATGCAGCATACCCAAGAAGCCACAGCGGAAACCAAAGCCAAGCGCATCCGACGTATCTGGCTCAAAAAACAGCGAAGCATCGTTGATTTGCAATTTCTGCAAAGCTTCACGGAATTTTTCAAAATCACTTGAATCTACTGGGAACATACCAGAATAGACTTGTGGCGTGACTTGTTTGAAGCCTGGGATACGATCCACATCAGGGGTATTAGCATGAGTGATAGTGTCGCCTACTGGCGCTCCGGCAATATCCTTAATACCCGCAATAACAAATCCGACTTCCCCTGCTTCTAAAACACCCGTATCTACAGGCTTAGGCGTAAAGACACCAATCGAGCCAACCAGATGTGCCTCTTGAGTCGACTTGATATATAATTTGTCACCTTTACGTATAGTACCTTCACGCACCCGTACCAATGAGACCACACCCAAATAATTATCGAACCAAGAGTCAATAATTAGTGCTTGGAGTGGCGCTTCACGATCACCAGTTGGTGCCGGAATAAACTCCACCAATGCTTCTAGCAGCTTATCAACACCCAGACCAGATTTGGCTGATACTCGCGGTGCATCAACGGCATCGATACCGATAATATCTTCAATTTCTTGAATGACGCGCTCAGGCTCAACTTGCGGCAAATCAATCTTATTTAACACCGCCATGACTTCTAAGCCTTGATCAACGGCTGTATAGCAGTTGGCCACTGACTGCGCTTCTACGCCTTGAGCGGCATCAACCACCAATAGCGCACCTTCGCAAGCCGCTAATGAGCGCGAAACTTCATATGAAAAATCGACGTGACCAGGGGTATCAATAAAGTTAAGCTGATAGCGCTCTCCATTTGGATGATCATAAAACAGCGTTACCGATTGTGCTTTGATAGTGATACCGCGCTCACGCTCGATATCCATTGAGTCGAGTACCTGCGCCTGCATCTCGCGATCTTGCAAGGCACCGCACATTTGAATAAAACGATCGGCAAGCGTCGACTTACCATGATCAATGTGGGCAATGATTGAAAAGTTACGAATATTGGCTAATGCAGTCACAAAGCGCCTACTAAATTAAGGGTGATAGAATAATAAAACTAAAAAATAAATATCGTCAGATGCAATTAATAAGATGCGTGTACTTCTTTGAAGGTTAACCGTTATAACAAGCCGATTTGGCTAATACCACCGTCTAAAACCTATAGCCAAGCACATTAACTCTTATGCGTAGACGTAAAAGAGTATTCTAGCAGTTTTCCACTGCAAAGTAAGGCGATTTTGTTAGAAGAGATGTGACTTACAGATGAAATAACAAGCTAAAAAAGGATAATGCAACAATCGTTACACTTGTTGAACTTCGTTTCTTTATATAGATACCATTACAGTTACTATGACCTCTTAGAAAGAAAAACAAATAAATGACTAGGGTAAATTGGTCTTAGACATATCTACGTCTGTCGTTTCGCTGCCAGTTTGGCACAAATACTTATACATCCATGGCGATCTGCCATAAAAAGCACCATTTATTTGAGTTTGCTCTATCAAGTACTCACGAAATCTCAAATAAAATTCATTATCTGGGCCTTTAGGCTGCTGCCAAAAATCATCAAGCGGCTTTTGATCTGTTAGCTTAGGAATATCATAAATTGCCCGACCCATAACCTTAGTAGGTTTCTTATGATAAACCGACTGCAAGCCTGTCGTACTGTTAATAGTCACCATGCCAATACTATATTTCATCAAAGTTGGCAGGTGCATATCACAACCATAGAAAACACGATGAGACACTTGATAGCGCTCAGCTAGGCTAGCTACCAGCTCCCGATAGTCTCTATGACCACGATCCAATGGATGATGCTTAAACACGAGTAACTGTTTTTGCTTAGCAAAATTTGCAAAGCTTGCGATAGACTCGTCAATGAACTGTACCACATCACGATAATCACTATGATGGGTAATCTGTGAGTCATTATGTACTTGCAAGCTAATCAAAAAGTAATTGTTACTTTCTTGCTTGGTCAGTTTATTTTGCAGGTGTTTGTCTGGTAAATACCCTCGAAGCTTCCGCCACGGTGCTTTTAACCAAGCGATAGCCTCTTGCCAAGCAGTCATGCCACGATAATGCGAATAATGTGTATAACGGCTTTTATAAAGCCAAGCAATAATGTAATAGACGATGGCTGCGATACTGAGGCGATAAAATCGATTATGTGTATATAAAGGCTGATCATTGGCTTTCTTAAGTGCTTTGATCTCAGCAGTGTTTAGACGTGAATAGCCATTAATCCCATGCTCTTGCAAGGTAATGTAATCAGGACGCAAGTACCCCTCTTCAAAGACAAAGAATGAAATACCCAGCTTCTCACTAACACATGCTGCTTGAGTATGATGCGGTCGACAATCACCAAAGCATACAATTGCATCAATACCATGCTCTTGAATAAACACCTGCAACCAAGAGGAAAATTGCGCTAACGTATTGGTATATTCGTAAGTATTGTCGTGATGATAAAAAAAGGCATCGCCTGCATTAAAATTGATTTTGCTTACTTTAATGTCTTGAGTTTGCAAGAATGACGAAAATCGATTAAAAAACCCACCCATTTTCCCTTGTAGTAGCAAGACGTGTCGATGAGTAAGCAAGTGAGACATCGAAGCTGCCATAATACAGGGCTACCATTAAATGAGAAAATAAGAGATAAGAAAGGTCGTGCAACCGTGTGAAAACACATAGCGTAAAAGTGATTATACCGAAAAAGCATCTATTTGTCGCAATGCAATTATACGGTGCTACTCTGGTAAATCAACGAGACGTTTTACGCAATTTCTGTTGCCACTGGTGACGCTGCTGCATAAAACGTGTGGTCGCGTGACGTTTAAACTTTGTAGATAAAGACGAGGTCACATTATTAGCTGAACTATTTAAGGTATTAGCCATTTTAGATTGCGATTCTTCATTACTCGCAAGCAGATGCGAGTCTTTGAGAGGATACAAATAATCGATCACCTGCTCGACTTGTGCCAGCCCATAGCCGTCAGGTAGACGATACAACGGGTAACATATAAGCGCGCCATATATTAGCTGCTCAAGAGTCAAAGGTATATCTCGTTGACGCCTTTTTAGATAGGTAGCTTTCGGTAACGACTGCTCATCAATATCTGTGGTCAATCCCCAACCTGCATAAAACGGCAATCCATAACAGGTAACGTCTAACCCTCGCAGCAACGCTTCAAAACCAGTCAATGAGCTGATCGTATGAACCTCATCCACCCATTCTAAGCAATCAGGCATTGCAGTATCGTAGGCAACCGCTTGAACTTGTCGTAGATGAGCTTCTGATACTTTGCCTGCTCGCAGTCCTGCTTCAACATCAGGATGCGGCTTATAAATCAAATAAGCGTCTGGGTTATCTTGTCGTACACGTTCAATCAGACCACTGTTTGTCTTTATTGTAGAGCCGCAGTACTGTACTGACAAATCGTCCTCTACCTGACCAATAATAAGAACGCGTCGTCTCCCAGATATTTTAGCATCCTGCATCCACGAATTATTTTGGATACTAGAAACATCTATACCAGCCCCAACATTGTATTTACTTACCCGCTGATTCAGCAGTTTATCTTGCAGTCTTTCTACGCGAAGACGCTGTTCAGAACTTAATGGCTGAAAATTTTGCAGCAATGTTTCTAAATCTGAAGGCTGAGTCGCATCGTAATAGATACCTTGTTTGTCTATCACAACAGACAGTGGCGCCAATAAAGTAGCACCTAAACCATTTGATCGGATAAACCCATCTTCCATACAATAAATAGCTATATCCGAGCTTTTTTCAGCAAGTTTACTCTGTAGCTTCTTCTGTACTTGCTGACGTTTGGCCAAACCCCATACCAATAAAGGCTGGCTGAAATTGACACGGAAATGGTCTGGATGTAGAAGATTTTTTAGACGCGGTTTTGGTTTAACGAATAATGTCGTACGCGGTAGGTCTGTAAAGGCTTTGACAAATGGCAGCTTCCAACGACTAAATTCATATATTGTCAAATCGCCTTCAAGACGTGCTTGCCACCGCCGATTGGTCACCAACCACTCAATGGCTGTATCGATATCACAAGCTTGTTTCGTTGCTGGATCTACATAACGACTGTAATCAATATAAGCACTATAAAATAATGTTTCTAACGTCGTTTTAAGCGTTTTATGTGAAGTTAAAAGAAACACTGCTAAGTTTGACGAATCTCTATTATTGAGGAGTGTCTCAGCTAATGCTAAGCGACGTTTTTGAACTGATTTAAGTAGATTTCTAGGTGCGTTAGTATCATCGGTCAGCCCCCAGCCACAGTACCAGCTGACCCCGAAGCAATGTACTCTTTTACCTAACATTAATGCTTCAAAGCCCATATGTGAGCTGACGGTATAAACCTCACTTACTTGCTTAAGCAGTTCAATAGGATTGAGAAACTCAGTCAATAGCCTAACGTTTTTAGGCAGTTTTAAGTTGGATAAGTAGCCTGATTTTGATGCAGGATGAGCCTTTATCCAAATATGGGCGTTAGGATGGTTGCGACATGCAGATTTTAGCATCTTCTTAAATTGACGTTTATTCGCACCAGCGCCTTTAACAGAGGCATCACCCGCTACTTGGTCAATCAACAGGATATGTGATTGTGAAGCATTTTCCTTTTCGTTAATATTTTCTTCATTAATCAATTTATCCAACGACGGACAATCGATTATGGAATTATATTTACTCAGTTTTTCTTCGCATATATGTGCCATCAGATGACGAGCACGTGCCTCGCCTGCTGCGCAATTACTGCTAGTACTCTTGGTGCGCTCAACAATCAACTGCTCGAGGCGCGAGTGATGCGTCATATCAAAGTAGATGCCAACGTCATCGACAACCACGCTCAAACCATGGCGACTACTAATACCTGAATCCAACGAACGCAAAAATCCATCTTCAATACTTAAGGTATTCACGTCCTGACGAGTGGCAGCTTTATCAGCTCGTTGAAAGCTTTTCTTGTGCCCCCATCCAATAAATGCCTCAGGTTGTGGTTTTTTCTTGCGATTTATCAGGCTTTGTTGCAAGCCTGACCACGGATACCAGCGCTGAATATCAGCTTGCAACACTTGCGAGAGTAGCAAATTGTTGCGGCACATACCTTTACCAACTACTGCCAACTGCTTTGGTGATTGATACTGTGACGATGGCGAAAGTAGCGCATGATCAGAGGTAGACACATCAGATACCTTGACTTCATTCGCTACTTTTTTTGCCATATCTTTAATACCTTTACTCGTTAATTTTAGTTAAATCTATTTAACAGTCATCGTTAAGTCATGAATGGCTAACCGTTATAGATCTAGAACTACCTTGGCAGCAATTGCTAACTGATAAACAATCTGTGATAGACCGCGAGCAATCTCCACACGCTTAGTTTTGACTTTTGGTAATACCATAATCTCGTCACCCTGCTGGATACGATACGCAGTATTGACCACTTGGCTCGCTCCATTTTGATGAATAATTAAGATATCTTTTGTATCAGCGTTATCAGAGAAACCACCAGAATTAGCCACATAATCGCCAACGGTGTAGTCAGGATTAAAGGTAAGTGCCCCTTGTGCTCGTACTTGACCATTGACTGTAATGACTGATGTTTGTGCTGGTATCTCAATGATGTCGCCCTGTTGCAGAATAATATCTTGCCATGAATTTGGCACAACGACGATTTGACCGTCCGTCTGAACATTGCGAGCTTTAGCGACGAACTGCTTAACCAATGCTGCATCGTCTTGACGCAATGCGGCTTCTTCACGAGTCGTCGATTGAGTGGCAAGCGTTAGTTCTTCTAGACGATCGAGCGATTCGTTAATCATGCGTTTTTGTTGCTCAGCAACAGATTCACGATAGATGGTTAGATGCGTTAATTTTGCCAGGGGACTTGGCTGTAATTGTGGCACGATATCTTTTAGACGCGCGCCATATGGCACAACCATCGCGCCATTACCAGTATGTGCACCTTTTACCTGCACCGCGATGGTACCTGCGTAACGATCTGACGTTACTACCATTTGGTCGCCGTTATAGACAGGAACGTTTTGGGCTTCACTTAATGAGTAGTACTCTGCGGTTTGTGCACGTCCTGCACTGCGAGTGATACTGACATTAGTGGCATTTGCTGCCGGATTAGACACTTGCAACACATCACCAATAGTCAGATCATTCACATCAAACTCAAAAGTATATTCGTTTTGAACTTGACCGCTTACCACAAATGTCTTTTTCTGCGGTGCCACGGTGATGACATCACCATCTCGAAATGAAAAAGCCTGTAATTTACCTGCTAGCAAAAAGTCATATAAATTGACTTGCTGTAGCATTTGACCGTTACGTTTGATTTGAATGTCAATATAACTACCGCGCGTTGGGTCAACGCCGCCTGCTCTATCTAAATAAGACAATACCGAGTCTGCTGCTAGACCACCGTAATAGCCTGGCTGCTTAACAAAACCTGTGACGAATACTTTGACTGGCTGCGCCTGCTCTAATGAAGCATAAACGCCTACATTCGAGCGGTAAATACGACTGACGGCACTTTTGACCACGTTTTGTAAGCTACCATTTTGTACACCAGAGACGCGAACTGGTCCAACGTTCGGTAAGAAAATATTACCTTGTGGATCGACAGTCATGGTAGCAGCATATTGGTAAGCGCCCCACATTCTTACTTGAACGTTATCGCCAGGGTTAATCACATAACTGTCATTAAAGGTTGAACCTGAAGTCGTCGAAAATGCTCCACGGAATAATTGCTCACCGAACATCATATCTTGAGTTTTAATATCTTGATAAGGACGCGTAGTATTGATGACCGACTGGCTTGGTAAGCTTGCTGCGTTAACCGCTTCTTGAGTCGTTGCTTGCCCTGGCACTGCCCCAGCAAATGCTTGGGTAGACACGTTAATATTGCTCTGGTTCTGAGATTGACTCATGTTATTACTGCTTGTGCCAAAGCCCGAACCTGATATTTGATCTGCATAACTGCTTGCAGCTGTTGCAGACATACTAGTCGCCGCCATTGCCAAGCTTGTCGCTATCACGATAGAACGTGGTTTCATATTCATGAGTTATATTCCTTTCCTGATCTATCGATCATTACTGATATCTGGTTTTTCAAGATTAGCTGCGGTGATCACGGACAACTGCCATCACCAAACGCACAAATCCGTACAGCATTAAGAGCAATGCAAGCGATGTCCAAATAAGATACGCTTGGCGCGGATATGTTGCATCTTCAGCTTCATAGGGCGTTGAGATCACAATCAAGTTTTTCATTTTCTTGAACGCTTCTAGTCTTGATTTCTCAAGCGATGACAACGACAACTTATACAACTCGGTAGCAAAATCCACATCTGCCTTAATGGTCTCAAACTGTACTGCTTGACGGTTTAATTTGGTTGTATTTGGTGATGTCAATTTGGTTTGTTCTTGAGTAATTTGCTCTTCAACAGCCTTTATCTGACTTCTTAATGAAACCACTTGCGGTGCATCTGGATTTAGATAACTGAGTAGCTGACGCTCTTCAGTACGCAATGAGCTTAATTGCGCTTGCAAGCTGCCAATTAACTGATTGACGATTTGTGCATTGGCTTGTGGGTCATAGATTTCGTTTTCATTCTGATAATTTAATAGCTGCTCTTTGGCATCGTTTAAACGCTCTTCTGACTCGTCTAACTGAGTTTCTGCAAACGCCAATTGATCACGAGCCACTTCCTGTGAAATGCGGTTCACAAAACGCTCAGACTCACCTAAGATAGCTTTGTTCAGCTCAAAAGCATACTTTGAGTCAAAGCCTTCTGTTGATACCGAAAGCACATAGCTCTGCTCGTCAAGATCAATGTGAACCCGTTTTTTGAAGTACTCAAGTAGATCTTCTTGCGTCGCATCAGGATCGATTTCATAAATAGGGTCTGAACCATCAACATAATAAGCTTCTCGGAACTTAAACTTATTATCGAGTCGCTTCACCATATCATTCGACAAAATATACTCTGTCAAATAAGTCGCGTCTTCTTTACTGGTACTATTCACGCCCAATAGAGCTGATAGTCCGCCACCAGCTGGTACGCTCGAATCACTGACTTGCTTCACTACCACGTCAGCAGTCGAAACGAAACGCGGATGCGCCAGTGTCATTACATAGTATATAACGAGCAACCAAGGAAGGATGACCAAGCCAATAAACAGCGAGAAGTTAATTATCTTACTTTTTTGCTTTGTGGATATGCTTTTCATAAACCTCAATCGCTTCTGTTGTATCGTCAAACACGTGTGCTGTTTGATCCATTAGTACAATACCAATATCGCAGTTTCGTTTGATATCACCAATATTGTGCGACACTATTAAAAATCCTGCTTGTGCGCGGCGGGCCGCTAAAATCTCTTCACTACGCTTACGGAATGCTGCATCACCAACAGCACCTGCTTCATCGAGCATATAGTAATCAAAATCAAAGGCCAAGCTTAAACCGAACGTTAAGCGGGCTCTCATGCCTGATGAATAGCTTTTAACTGGCATATCAAAGTAGTTACCAATGTCAGCAAACTCTTCGACAAAACGAATTTTTTCATCAATATAAGGGCCGCTTGAATATAAGCGGCAAACAAAACGGACGTTTTGGCGGCCTGTTAGACTGCCTTGAAAACCACCTGCCACCCCAACTGGCCAAGAAATAGTCGAGTCAGTGATAATATCTCCATGATCCGGTTCATCAAGTCCACAGATAATGCGTAGTAATGTTGATTTACCAGCGCCATTACGTCCCAATAAGCCGACACTCTGTCTATCACCAATTGTAAGATTAAGGTCTTTAAACAAATAGTGACGCCCTTTCTTTGTCATAAATGACTTAGAGACATTTCTAACTTCAATCATCACATTACCTATTAGTGTTAGCATTGCTTAAATGATAACTATTCTATTATTTTGAACGGATCATATCTCGCTCAGCAAACTTGTAAAGTAGCAACCCTAAGAAATTGACTGCAAACATCCATTTCAGGAAATATATTATATCAATGTGGTAGGCAGGATAATTTGGGGCAAAAGCATGCCTGATTAGTTCGATGTTATGAATGAAAGGATTGTACAACAAATAGCTAAAATAAGGTTCAGGGATAATATGAATCGGATACACAATACCAGAAGTAAAGTACAGTATCGTAAAAAATATAGTAATTATTTTACTAACTTCGCCACCATAATAACCAATGACCATCATGATTAAAGCAACACCAAAACTAAATATAAAAAGAGTTACCCAACAAAATAATACAATATGAATATTCTCTAAGTTAGCGTATATATTGAAGAAAAAAAGCACAAATAATAATAATACTGACGTAACAAAATAGATCATCAATTCTAGAAATGACCGCGCAATAATGACATCGATATGCCGAATCGAACGATACATTAACAACCCTTTGTTTGCCTGAGCAGCTCCCAATGCTCTTGTTGCGATTCTTTGAAACATGCGAAAAGGGACCATTCCAACCACCAGAAACAACATTATATCCATTCCTGGCACTATTCTTTCACGGAAATTACCGACAAGTATCAAAATAATAGCTATTTGGAATATAACTTCAAGTGGTGCCCAAAGATAACCTAAACGATATCCACCGAAGCGAGTCTGTAATTCACGCATCAGCAAAGCATGAAATGCTGCACCCATGACTTTAAGGCCACTGCGATGCTTGATAGGACGATAAGGGGGGAGTTGAACAGACATGGCGTTACAGGACTTTACCGAAAACAGCCCCTATGATAAGTAAGCGCGACATAAGTTACAAGAATTAATCTGTATATAGACAGATAAACCTATGATTTAGTAAGAAATCTGTAAGTAAATCACACCTAAAATGCTATGTATCAACAGCTTCTAGTTTAAAAAACCATTTATTTTGGGCAAAAAAAAACCAATCTCGATAGATTGGTTTTTTTCGTACTGCTATAGATGGTGGCGATGAAGAGACTTGAACTCTTGACCTCACGATTATGAGTCATGCGCTCTAACCAGCTGAGCTACATCGCCGTTTTAGGCTGCACATTATGCCCAAGCTATTGACTGTCGTCAACCCCTAATAAGCATTTTTTGCAAAAAAACGAATTTAATTCAGATTAATTACAACTATTACTACAATAAACAGTAAAAAAGGTTTGGTAAACCGATAAGCCGGGTTCTGTCGTGGACGATCATTCCTCTAGGCGTATCATCGCTAATACGCTCAAGCAACCTACCCGCATCGAACGCGGGCCGCGCCATGCCGATGCCTATTTGGTCTTGCTACGCGTGGAGTTTACCATGCCGTGAAATGTTGCCATCCACGCGGTGCGCTCTTACCGCACCCTTTCACCCTTACCGATAATATCCTAAGATACTAAAGGCGGTCTACTCTCTGCTGCACTGGTCGTCAAGTTACCCTGCCCAGCCGTTAGCTGGCACGCTGCCCTATGTAGCCCGGACTTTCCTCCCCTGCTCATCTGTTGCCAGTGTGCAGCGGCGATCGCCTAGTCTACCAAGCGCGCTAGTATAGCAAACTTATGACTGCCTGCGCATGTCTTTTGAATTTATTTTTAAAGACAACATAAATAGGCTAAACAAAATTTTCTGGCAGTGTCTCAATATTACCGACCAAGTTATCTTTTAGATATGGTATTTGCAGCCAATGCGCTTCGGGATAATGATTGTCCAAATATTTTCGTAGAAACTCAATAGTGCTATTTGCGATCTCAGTATCCGTTTGCTCAGCATCATCATGAATATGATTATAAATTACGCTATGTACCATCAATCCGCGCGACTTTATAGCTTCTAAACTCAGCAACGTATGATTGATACTGCCCAATCGACCAGAGGTGACCAAAATAACTGGATAGCCTTGCTCGGCAATATAATCTAATATCAGTAGATTTTCTGTAATCGGCACAAGTAAACCACCTGCACCTTCTAGTAGTACCGCATCGTAATGTAACTGTAAGCGCTTGGTGGCGTTAGTAATCATATCAGGATCAAGTGTCTCTCCTGATAGCTTAGTAGCCAAATGAGGGGACGCTGGCTTCTTATAACGATGAGCACAAGTCGTAAAATCGAGGTCACACGGTTGCAAAGGTAAGTCCATTAATTGACGATGTGTAATAATATCATCAGCGATATTCATCTCACCATTATCTGAATTTATCGATACGCCCGTCTGTACTAGTTTTTGAGTGATGACGCTCACACCTTGTTGCATAAGCGCTTTGGCAAGCAGTCCAGTAGCATAGGTTTTACCAATATCGGTATCGATACCAGAAACAAATAAAACACTCATGGTTGACCTCGGTTTTCTAGATACGTACATACTACTTTTAGCAGTGATTGGCATAAGGTAGTCAGCTCATCATCAGTAATCACGTAGGGTGGCATGATATACACCAACTTACCAAATGGTCTGACCCAGATACCATTATCAATCAATAAAGACTGAAATGTAGGCATATCGACCGCTTCATGCAATTCAATAACGGCGACTGCACCCAAACAACGCACCTCGGCAACACCTTCTAATAACGCGGCTGGCGCTAGTTGTTGCTCCATAATGCGTTGCATATTTGCGGTACGCGCTTCAGTATCATAAGTCATAATCAAATCAATCGATGCACACGCAACCGCACAAGCCAGTGGGTTGCCCATAAAAGTTGGGCCATGCATAAGGGCTGGATAGTCACTATTATGAATGGTATCGGCAACTTTTCGGGTACATAGCGTTGCAGCAAAAGTCATATAGCCACCCGTCAGCGCCTTGCCAATGGTCATGATATCAGGGCTAATAGCTGCATGTTCACACGCAAACAATTTACCACTACGCCCAAACCCAGTGGCGATTTCATCCGCAATCAATAGTACATTATGCTCATCGCACAGTTGACGCAGCAATTGCAGATATTCAGGACTATAAAAACGCATCCCGCCTGCGCCCTGAATAATTGGCTCAATGATAAAACCCGCCAGCTGCTCACCATACTCGACAAAAAACTGCGCTAATGATTTACGCTCATCTACTGTCAATGCGCGATCAAAGCCAAGTGGCGGCGCAGGAACAAAATGCTGCATCGGTAACTGTTTACCATATAGGCTATGCATACCATTAACAGGATCACAGACACTCATGGCATGCCACGTGTCTCCATAATACCCTGAATGGGTTGAGGCAAACTGTTGCTTGGATGAGCGCTTGGCAGCCACTTGATATTGCAGCGCCATTTTTAGCGCCACTTCTACCGCAATACTGCCGCTGTCGGCATAAAAAATTGCATCAAGTCCAGCAGGTACAATATCTAGTAGCTTTTTGCCCAAATCTATCGCTGGCTGATGGGTTAACCCACCAAACATGACATGCGCCATTTTACCCAACTGATTAGTCAGTGCGTCATTCAGTTTTGGATGGTTGTAACCATGAACGCTCGCCCACCATGACGACATACCATCGATCAGGCGCGTGCCATCTTCGGTGATGATATAAATACCTTCAGCGCGATCGATTACGATATTAGAATAAGTGGGTGGCAGGCTGGCATATGGGTGCCAAAGATGTTGCTGATCGAAGTCATTTACGACTTGGATGGATTGCGTGGTTGTTGTTTGCGTGGTTACTTTTTCCATAGTCATCGTGTTGCCCCTAAAACGTTGTAAATCCAGACGTCATCAATCGCTTATAAATACTCTATTGGCCCGTAATACGTTTGTATTTAGACAGCAGGTCGCTTTCAGTCTCGATATGATTGGGATCGTGGGGAATACAGTCAACTGGACAAATCACAACGCATTGCGGCTCGTCAAAATGTCCAACACATTCTGTACATAGATCAGGGTCGATGACATAGATATCATCCCCTTCTGAGATGGCTTCATTGGGGCAAGCAGGCTCGCACACATCACAGTTGATGCACTCATCAGTGATTAATAGTGCCATGAACTGTTCCTTATATTTTTACTTATATCAGTCATATATGGCTGCTCTTTGCTATTTTAGCAAGTGCTAGCAGCATATCTTTGATACAGCGTCTTTTATTTGATATTTAACTTTTTATCGAATGCTTGCAAAACACAAGGTGGAACGAATTTATTGACGTCACCACCAAGCTTAGCAATTTCGCGAATCATGGTAGATGAGATAAAGGAGTAATTTTGAGATGGGGTCAAAAACACTGCCTCAAAGTTTTCATCAAGCTCACGATTCATATTAGCTAGCTGAAACTCGTACTCAAAATCTGACATTGCACGCAAACCACGCAAAACTGCAGTGGCGTTTTTTTCACGCATAAAATCAACAAGCAGCCCTTCAAAACCAATTACAGAAACTTGCGGTAAATCTGCAAACACGGTTTCGACCAAAGCAACGCGCTCTTCAAAATTGAACAAGGGTTTTTTATGATGGCCTGAGGCAACCGCGATAACGACCTCATCAAATAGCTTGACGGCGCGTGTGACCAAATCTACATGACCGTTGGTAATAGGATCAAAGGTACCAGGGTATAGAATTTTAGTATGTAGCTTTGAGGAATTGGGAGAAATAGAGTGGCTCATAGCATGACTGATATAATCGGTGATATTAGGCCATATGCTAGCAAATTTTGCTCAAACTTAATACTTATCTGCTACATTTGTCCTAACAGCTGATTTACCTTTTCACCAGAGGCTTTGATACAATAGGCAGTTCGACTCATCCATCTCATAATCGAAATAAAAAACAAGACTAGTTATTGGATTAGGATGAGGAATTAGTGGGACTGATTAAATAAGGAGCCTGTGTTTTAGGTCATCCTTATGGAGAAACTATGTCAAAAAAATCAAAAAAGCCAGATAATCAGATTTGCGCCAATAAAAAGGCGCGTCATGAGTATTTTATCGAAGAAACCTTTGAGGCAGGACTGGCATTACAAGGTTGGGAAGTCAAAGCCATTCGTGCTGGTAAGATGACGATTACCGAAGCGTACGTCATATTCCGCAATAACGAAGCTTTCTTGTTTGGTGCGCACATTCAGCCATTGCTATCGAGCTCAACGCACGTTAGTCCAGACAGTATTCGTACCCGTAAACTGCTGCTGAACCGTCGTGAAATCGAAAAACTATCTGGGGCAATCAACCAGAAAGGTTATGCCTGCGTACCGCTATCTTGCTACTGGAAAAACTCACTGGTGAAATGCCAAATTGGCCTAGCCTTGGGTAAAAAGCAGCATGATAAACGTAAAACGCTAAAAGATCGTGACTGGGAACGTGATAAACAGCGCGGTTTCAAACAGCATTTAGATTAAGTGTTATTTAATCTAAATAAAAAGGACGACTCAATATTTACTGAGCCGTCCTTTTTTTTGTCTACGATATCTATAAATATTACCGTCCAGCTTTAGCTACCAATAACAACTCATACAAGCATTTAGCAATCCACTCTACTATGCCATTTGCTCTTCTAGAGATGCTGCTGTCTTTCTACTAGCCTGACGCAATTGCCTAACACCATGAGCAATTAAACACCCAATACCTAACCAAATCATACCATAGCTATAGATCATCGCTGACTCAAATGGGTTGCCTAGTACAGTCACTGCCAAAATAAATAGCAACGCAGGTTCCAAATAGCTCATCATTCCATACACATTGACTGGTAGCATTTGACTGGCATCAATATTGGTCTTCATTGCCAAGACACTGAGCACACCCAAACCTATTAGCATCATAATAAAGAAACCCGAGCCGCTAACCAATGCCAAACTGCTTGGGGCAAAGAAGAATAAGTAAGCTAGCGCAAAGGGCGCAAATATCGTTAAATCAATCAATAATCCAGTCACTGCGCCAATTCCCTGCAGACGGCGTAAAATGTAGTAAACAGGATACGTACCGCATACCCATAGCGTCGCCCAAGAGACACTTTGGGTACGAATAACTTCGCTACCTACGCCCAGTGCAGCAAAGACCACTGCCAACCATTGCAAACGGCTTAGTTTTTCGCCAAAGAGGACACAACCAAACACCACCATCATTAATGGGAATAAGAAGTATCCCATCGCGGTTTGCACGCCTTGGCCATTCACTGGCGCCCACATAAATAACCAAAATTGACTAAGAAATATCGGCGTAGGTAATAGCAGCCAAGCCCACTGCTTAGCACCTTTGAGCAATTTTAACTTATCAATGTGCAACCCCAGACGCCCACTTACCATTAAGTATCCGACCAACGCTGCCCACATCGCGAGCATGCGCCAGATAAAAACTTGCGTCCCTGATAATGGCGACAAAAAACTGCTATACGCATAGAGTACGCCAAATAGCACATTGGACAATATGGCAAAAGACACCCCTAATATTAATGTGCGTTGTTGTGCGCTACCTGTCGTCCAAATCGCAGGTAGTGGCAAACGTGCAGCAGTCGTTGCTAGCGTATTAGCGAATACATTGGAGAGCATTGAGATAGACATGATAAGCACCGTAGCTATTAATAGATGATAAAAAACCAATTGCTAGCTCTTTTTTTAAAGTAGCTCTAATCGATATGGTCTATTTTACTAGGGTGCTTTGATATATTATCTCTATATAGATGTACTTATGAATAAAAATATCAAATAGGTGTCGTATAAATTATTATTTTCTTATATTAGTGTTTTTAGTGATAATATTTATAAAAATTTATAAAAAACTCTGCTGTTAAGGATGACCTGATATGAGCCATACTTTAGATAATATTGATAAAGCTATTTTGAACTTGCTGCAAGATGATGCGACATTACCGCTTAAAACTGTCGCAGAGCGGGTGCATGTATCTATTGCGACGGCGCAGCGGCGTATACAGGCGCTGATAGATAGTGACGTGATTACCAAACAAGTAGCTATCGTCAATCCTGACAAAGTGGGCTACGGTCTGACAGCCGTAGTGATGATAGA
This sequence comes from Psychrobacter sp. JCM 18900, assembly GCF_904846625.1. GTDB lineage: Bacteria > Pseudomonadota > Gammaproteobacteria > Pseudomonadales > Moraxellaceae > Psychrobacter. Next base: position 559,849 of record NZ_CAJHBL010000003.1, on the reverse strand, counting down.
AATGGAGCGCTCTAATACCTCAATGCAGCATCGGTTTGAGCGCCTAATGGATGCGCAATCACGTATCATGAGCTGTTATGAAGTATCGGGCGATTTTGATTTTATGTTGATGGTCAATGCAAAAAACATGAGCGACTATCATCAGTTCACTCGCAGCTTACTGACTTACGAAAATAACGTACGCAATTTCAAAAGCCAGTTTGTGATGAACTTTACTAAGAGTGGAACCAAAATCACGCTAGATTAACTATAATTAATTAGTCTAAGCTGAAGTTGCCTATCATATGACAATGGATGATAAGTAGCTAAGTTACCTCTAAACCCTGTACGATATCACCAAATATTTGATGGAAATTAAGCTTTAATCACTCATTTCGTAAGCCCATTTTTTAGACAAGGAAGCCTAATCATGACTGACCATACAAACGCTACTAACAAGAATATGCAAGAGTTACTAAAACCGTTAAAACCATTAAATTCAAAAAAGATAATAGCAGCCGCTTTGTTTGCCACAGTACTAGCCAGCTCGGGCTGTGCGACTAGCTCACTATTAGACAATAGTGGACACGTCACTACGAACACGACGAAGCAAATATTGTCTGAAGATCAAATTGTTGCTTTTGGTCGCCCTGCGCAGGCGTTACCAAAAATGCCAAACGCGTCAATGGTTATCGTAGGAGAAAAAAACAGCTACGTCCTCACCCAAGGTGGGACAGAAATGGTGAACTTACTGAGTAATCTGTCTCAAAAAAATATTCAAGTGGATAACGATATGAGCTTTCATGTACCCAATAATGATGGGCACTTCCAAGGTGAGATGAAACTGTCTTATGCCAAATTAAAAGATGAGTTTGGGCGTTCAGACTATCAGTTCTTTTTGCAAAATAACGGTAAAGAGTGCACTTCAGCGAGTGATCAACGTATCAATGCTCAGCGCTTTTGTTTTAGCGTTCCTGTCAAAGGCGCTATCTATCCGCAAGTTAGTAATTTAGGGTTGATTCAGTCAAACTATCGCGCACTGACCAAACCATATACGGTGAGTTTTTATACACAGACTCAGCAAGATGTCGTCACTCGTAGCGGTCCAAATGGCGCACAAAAGCTAGTACTGCTACCTTTTGCCCTCGCCTTTGACGTGGTTACTTTCCCGCTTCAGCTATTGGACTAGATAGCTAAATACTATTAGACAGCTCATCGCCTAGTATCAAGTTTCAAGGTACGTTATGAAGGCTGCGTCATGACAGCTAAATAATGAAAGCTACGTTATAAAAGCCCCTTTATATAAAGCACGTTATCGAAAGGTTTTCCGTACCCAACCGTAACGTGCCCACTAAACATTTTAGAATAACTTTTCGACCAATGTTTTCGGATAGCTCTGTTTCGCTGTTTCCGCTGCTCGAAACATCATCTCATCTGCTTCAACAGGGCCTGCAACATCGCATAAGCATACATAAGCCAACTGCATCAAATTATTTAACAGGTGCTCATTATCAGGTACAGACGGGCGATTGCCTTCCAAAAACTGACTGATGTTAAGACTATGCCCTTTGAAGGTGCGCTCTTGCGAAACAGTTTGGTGCATGGTCAGAAATAGGTTGCGACTTTCTGTTTCTGATAGCTGACTGCGCAGCGCTTCTATGACAGTATAAAATGCCAAAACCAACTCAGAGACAGGGACTGACGCTTTGACTGTTTCATTATGGCTATTGTGACTATTATAACCATTATGATTATCAGCCTCGACTGTCTGCTGACTCCCCGCTTGCAACGTAGCCCAAAAACCTTTCCTAATATCAGACTTATAAGCTTGCAGCTCAGGATAGCGCCGTGTCGCGTCCAAGACGCACTGCTGCATCATTTTTACAGAGACAGTCGAGTATCGCTGCCACTGTGATTTAAGCAGTCGCACCTCTTCAGGATGTAGATAATCGGCAAGCACTTCTGCCATCGCAGTCACAGCTTGGTCTACGGATTGAGTATCAATATTCATCAGCTCTCTCCTATAAATGCCGCTCGGTTAAACTCTTGGAATCAAACATTTGCTTCTGAAACTCAGGGTAACCAAGCTCTGCATGCTCAGTATAATCAAGGCCGCGCTGCTCATGTAAGCGGCTGGCTTTTAACCCAAAGCTTAGATCGATAAGCTTATACATCACCAGACCCAATCCCAGTCCCCAGCCTAACGCCACGCCGACGCCCAGCGCTTGCACGCCTAGCCGCGATAAATTAAACAAATCTCCTGTATAAAACAATCCTGCGGCGAGCGTACCCCATGCACCGCCAAAGCCATGTACTGCCACTGCCGAGACCACATCGTCTACTTTGAATTTTAATAATGCTTGCGACGATAGGATATAAACCACGGAAGCAACCGCACCGATGATAATGGCATATACAGGCGTTGTGGTCGCACAACCTGCAGTAATCGATACGAGACCAATCAAGCTGGCATTAACACTATCGCTCAGTAAAATGGCTTTGTTAAGCGATCGGGAGATAAGCATATAGCTCACCACCGCACTGACTGCTGCGACAAAAGTATTGACTGCGATTAAGCCAATATTGCCCGTGATAGATAAGGTCGATCCAGCATTGAAACCGAACCAGCCGAACCATAAGATAAATCCACCAAGCGCTAACAACGTCATGTTATGCCCTGCGATGAGTCTTGGCGTGCCATCAGGGGCAAAGCGACCTAACCTTGGGCCAATGACCAAGATACCTGCCAATGCCAACCAGCCACCGATAGAATGCACGACGGTAGACCCAGCAAAATCAATAAAGCCAAGCTCAGCTAGCCAACCAGTACCGCCGAAGTAACCACCCCACACCCAACTGGCAAACACAGGATAAATGAACAAACAAATCAAACATGCCGCCACTGCATAGCCGATAAAGGAAACGCGCTCTGCCATTGCACCACTAGCAATCGTCACCGCTGTCGCTGCAAACATCATCTGAAAGAACATCAACGCCCAGTCCATATTAGACAACGCGACTGGCATAAAGTGATCCGTGCCGATGAATCCTGAGTGATTGGTACCCATCATTAGCCCAAAACCAACCAAGTAGAACGCTAGACCACCGATACACATGTCGGTATAGTTTTTCATCATTACGTTTACCGTATTTTTCGCACGTACCGATCCGCTCTCAAGTAGAGCAAAACCTGCCTGCATAAAGAACACCAATACCCCGCCCCAGATAATCCAAGCGATATTTTGATATTCGAGCAACTGTGCCACGGTCAATGTGTCGGCCTCAGCAGCTTGGGCGCTACCCATCATTGCAAACAATAATGTACTTAGCACCAGCCTATTGCTTAGCGATAGTTTTAATGGTTGTAATAGTTTTAATAATGCCTTTACCGTGTCCAGTCCAACAGATGATGTTCTCATTTTATCTCCAAACACTTATCTATCCGTTCAAATGTTATCGGTGCACTATTTTTACTCATTAATGCACACAAATAAGCCCTAATAAGGGTGGAGCAAAACCTGTGCCAAAACCTATCATTAGAAATTGAAGGAAGTCATAAATATAAGAAAACAAATGACCAGTATCAGCCAAGTCGGTATTTTGATAATTATGCTTGCGTGGACGTGGCTATAAATTGAACTAGGGTAGAGAATGATTGTTGGAAGTAAGTTTTATTGAACTAATAATGTGACTGTTCTGTCTAGACTGTTTTTGCCATTATTTTGCTGTGCGGATAGCTTGCTTTGCATGAGCAGTTTATCTCACGCTATCAATAACTTATCGGCAATCGCCCCTCATAGAATAGGTCGCATAGTGAAGGCGATTCATGTTAAAATGAGCGCTTTTAAATTCGCCTTTATTATCATTGGGTAATAAGGGCTGTATTTTTAGTGCCATTTTTCTAATTAACAGGTCCGCCCATGTCTGCCGATACCATCGCCCGCACTGCCTTTAAACAAGGCACCAAGCCACTTTATGATTATGACAAACACTGGGCGAGCTGCTACGAGCCGGCGCCTTATCTACCGATGAGCCGCAAAGAGATGGACGATCTAGGCTGGGATGCTTGTGACGTTATCATCATCTCAGGTGATGCCTATGTCGATCATCCAAGCTTTGGTATGGCCATCATCGGTCGTCTATTAGAGTCGCAAGGCTTCCGTGTTGGTATCATCGCTCAGCCAGATTGGAAGAGCAAAGACGCCTTTATGGAACTTGGCAAACCTGTCTATGCTTACGGCGTGACCGCGGGCAACATGGACAGCATGATCAACCGCTATACCGCCGATCGTAAAATCCGTAGCGATGATGCTTACTCTCCAGGCAACGTGGCAAACAAACGCCCTGATCGTGCGGCTATCGTATATAGCCAGCGCTGCCGTGAAGCCTATCCTGATGTGCCAATTATCTTAGGCGGTATTGAAGGTAGCTTACGCCGTATCGCTCATTATGATTATTGGTCAGACAAAGTCCGCCGTAGTATCTTGCTGGATGCACGTGCTGATGTCTTACTATATGGTAATGCTGAGCGTGCGATCGTCGACGTGGTACATGGTCTGTCTAAAGGCTATAGCTTTGAGCAGATGAGCAAACTGCGTGGTACGGCTTACTTATTGACCCCGACTCGTCGTCATTGGCAAGAAGATATGACTGAGGTTGCGAGTAACGATGTCGATACCGTTGGCCGTGTCGATCCAATCATCAACCCTTATGTGATGACCGAAGACGTTGATAGCTGTTCAATTGAGCAGAACAAACCATCGGACTCGCCTGTTGGCCAAGCCATGCCTTCATCTATGTCATCGCAATATCAGGGTTTTGTCGCTGAGCCAGTTGCCAATAAAGTCATCAACGCTGAACAAGTCGACGAAGAGACGCAGGTGGTACAAATGCGTGGTTTTGATAAGCCAATGACCGCACGTAAGCATAAGCTAAAAATGCCACCACGTGAAAAGACGGTGATTCGTCTGCCTGACTACGAGCACGTCAAATCTGACCCTGTACTTTATGCTCATGCAAGTCGTATCCTGCATTTAGAAACCAATCCAGGTAACGCCCGTGCGCTTGTACAGCGTCATAGTAGCGGTGCTGGTAACTCACATACCTCTATCGATGTTTGGCTCAATCCACCACCAGTGCCACTCTCAACTGAAGAGATGGATTATGTGTTTGACTTGCCGTACGCGCGCTTGCCGCATCCAAGCTATGGCGATGCGCGCATCCCAGCTTATGATATGATTAAATTTTCGGTCAATATCATGCGCGGCTGTTTTGGTGGTTGTACTTTCTGCTCGATCACTGAGCATGAAGGCCGTATTATCCAAAGCCGTTCAGAAGATTCAATCTTGCGCGAAGTAGAAGCAATTCGTGATACCGCACCGAACTTTACTGGTGTGATATCTGACCTTGGTGGCCCTACTGCCAATATGTATCGCCTAAGCTGTAAAGATGAAACGATTGAGAAGAACTGCCGTAAGCCATCTTGTGTCTATCCTGATGTCTGTGAAAATTTGATCACCGATCACAGTAACTTAACCAAGCTATACCGCAAAGCGCGTGATATCAAAGGCGTGAAAAAGATCCTGATTGCTTCAGGCTTACGTTATGACTTGGCAGTGAAAGATCCTGAATATGTGAAAGAGTTGGTCAGTCATCATGTCGGTGGTTACCTCAAGATTGCGCCTGAGCATTCTGAAGAAGGCGTGCTATCGAAGATGATGAAGCCGGGCATGGGCAGTTATGATCAGTTCAAAGCCATGTTTGAACAGTTCAGTCAAGAAGCAGGCAAAGAGCAATATCTGATTCCTTACTTCATCGCCGCCCATCCGGGAACCAAAGATGAAGATATGATGAACCTTGCCCTTTGGCTCAAAAGTAATGGCTACCGTGCTGACCAAGTGCAGGCGTTTTATCCAAGCCCGATGGCGACCGCGACTACCATGTATCACACGCACAAAGATCCGCTACACAAGGTTAGTCGTGATGAAGGTGACATGGATATCGTCAAGTCTGGCAAGCAGCGCAAACTACATAAAGCATTCTTACGCTATCATGATCCAAAAAACTGGGTATTACTACGTAAAGCCTTACAAGACATGGGTCGTAGTGACTTGATTGGTAAAAACCGTGGTTGCTTGATTCCGCCATTTAACGCCAGTTTAGAGGGGCGTGATGCCGCGCAAGATACTTATCAGTCAGCGCGCAAAAAGAATAGCCGTGTTGGCAATGACTCAGTGAAGCGTAGTAATGGCTCGTCAAACAACAGTGTGTCAGCTAAAGGTGCAGCGGGTAAAAATGCTGTCGGTAAAAACAGTAAGAAGAAAGTCAGCAAAGGCAATTTCCAGACTCAGCATACTGGTCTACCACCGCGTAAAACGAAGTAGTGTTCATAGCAGTTAATGTTCATAGTATAAAAATACATGCTCAATATAGAGCGTGTTAAGTAAAACAAAAAAGCGCCTATCAGCCACTCGTTGATAGGTGCTTTTTTACGCGCTAATTTTATAGTTGCACATCTCATAATTAATACGACTTACTTTTCAGCATGTCGCAGATTACAAGTTACATTAGACAGCGGTTGGGTAACGAAGCTAACAGGTAATGAACAATTTCTAACATTGAAATGGTTCGTTTTCGCTACTATAACCCTCATATGCTAAACGCATCATTAAGAACAAGTAAATGACATCAGCGAAAAGCTTTGGAGAGCACTATGAAAATGATAACTAAAATTGCGACTACCCTACCAGTCCTTGCCCTATTGAGCGCTTGTGCGACTACCGCACCAACTACCCCAGATGCAACTGATACACCAGTTCCAGAGAAAGTAACCGCCGCCTATGATCGTATGGCACCAGCACCATACACCTGTACCGATGACAGCAAGATCATGGCAAAGCAATCTATCAATAAAGAACAAGTCATGCTCAACGCTACCTTACCAAAAGTAAAATGGGCCGAGCAGCCAATCATCCTAAACGGTAAAGTGAAAGGCGAAGTCGCAAGCTATGTAAACGACTCAAACCCAGAGGTCGTCTATGCATGGCACATGAAAGGTGACAAAGGTATCTTTGCGATGAAGTGGGCTGATGGTAAAGAATACCAAGTAAACTGCCAAATCTAATCAGTTAAAAATACGCTCATATCGTAATAGACAAATAGTCGTAATAGACAAAAAGCAGTCATTAAATAGTGGCTGCTTTTTTATGCGTGTTCGTTTGATATTTTTATAGAAATGGCTATAAAAATCAGTATCAGATAGATAATTGTATAGTCAGTTCAATATAATTTCGACACAAGGAAACCGAGTGCAAGTTATACATTAGTATGCTTAGCGAGGTTAACGCTGTCATTCTTTTATAGAGGATTAGACTATATCAAAACTTGCCATCTGATGTATTTCGCTAGAGAAGCACAAAGAAAGCTGTCAAAATAGTAGATAGAGCAAATCAATCATGACCGACAATCAAAAGGGTAACTCGATGGCAAAGCGTCTGATAAGTATGATGGTAATTGCAACGGCAAGCATGTGGGCGCTGACAGGCTGCGATAACGCTACCGATTCTGTCGATGCCACTGAGCAAACTGCGGAGACAGCAGCAGATCCATCCGCACCAGCAGCCGACACCATCGACTGGTCACTGGTAGACAGTGGTACAAAACCTGCTGACCCTACCAATTATAAGTATCCGTTTGCCATCGACAGTCAAAACGTCCGAGACTATGCAGATTACTTCAAAGTGGACGCTGCGACCGCTCAGCATAATCTGACAGTGAGCATGGCAAGTAACGAAGCGCTATCGAAAGCGTTAGATCAACTCAGCGAAACGTATGTCTCACATGAGCTAACCGATGGCAATGAGATGACGCTTATCATTCATACCACGCCTGATGTCTCTGCCAGTCGCTATGATTATGTGCTGTCTGATGACTTTGCTAAAGGGCTGGTACTACCTATCGTAATTCAGCCAGACGGTAAGAAAGGTGATGTGAAGGCGCATGGTGAGATGGTGGAGTAGCATATTGGATCTATGCTCCTGTCAGCGGAAGAGGTAGGAGCTATTATATTAGCTACTAGAACTAGTCTGCTACTGACTATGATTTACGTTAGATATCTATGACTTGTACATACTTAGTAGATTTAATGCTAAAATTCATGCTTCTTAAATAGAGACTATACTATTCTATGCAAACAGTTGATGATCTAGCCCAAAACGCATGTAATTACTGGCCATCAGAGTTAATTAAAGAGGCAGCTGATAAAAGTACTTTAATTCCTCTTCTTGAGACACAAGATACCTTCTTAAATTTATTAAAAGTAGCTGATGCTAGTCCTTATGCATGGAAAGAGGCGCTTATCCAAAATAAAGCATTATCAGCTAACCTGTTCTTAAAGCACCTCATGGTACTTACAGATATTGGTGGAGAGCGCCTACAACGCTATTCAAAAGATTTTTTTCAACTATTCCCTGAACGAAAACTAGAATACAAGTTCGATAATGTTGTTCATACTCATGAATTTAGTAAAACTGACAAACGTGTTTGGAACAATAAAAAGTTAAGGATTGAAAAGTCCCTACTGCTTGAGAACCGTCAAAGCTTCAGTGAAGATATGCTTGATGTCTGCATGCTGTTGATCTGGGGCTCAAATACTATAGACCCTTCTAACTTACCAGATGAGATATTAGAAAAAGCTATTATCGGCAGCATGATAGGCAGCCCTGATAAATTAGAAAAATACGTCAAAGAACGCTACCTCTTTGTTAGTCGACAGATTGGTGGTTCTACAGCTAATGACTTGGGGTATATTTGCGAAGCCTATATCAAAAATAAACTACAAAAGATGCTACCTGATTACTATAATTTTGATGGGCATACATTAGTAAATGTTACCTTGAATGATTCGGAGCTAACTAAATTCGATATAGTTGTTTCTAATTCAAACACTAATCGCTCTATAGGTATAGAAGTTAGCTTCCAAGTTACTACTAACTCTGTGATTGAGAGAAAAGCACAGAATGCTAATAACAGACAGCAACTTGCACACCAACATAATCATAAGGTTGGGTACATTATAGATGGTTCAGGTAACTTCCAAAGAAAAAGCGCTGTACAAAATATATTAAACTATAGTGATTGTACTGTGAATTTTTCTGATGCTGGGTTACTGCAAATGGTTAATTATATAAAAGATAACATTTAATGATTAGATTTATTGATTTATTCGCTGGAACAGGTGGCATTAGACTTGGTTTCGAACAAGCTTTGCATGAGCTGGATATAAACTCTGAATGCGTTCTCAGTGCAGAAATAGACAAAGAAGCATGTAAGACTTATGAAGAAAACTTTGGCGAAAACCCATATTGTGATATTACACAATTATCTAATGTGAAAAACTTTGATGTGCTATTGGCAGGATTTCCTTGCCAAGCTTTTTCTTCAGCTGGTAAAAGATTAGGTTTTGAAGATACGAGAGGTACGCTGTTTTTCGATGTAGCACGTTTAATAGAAAGCAATCAGCCGTCTTTATGTATCCTTGAAAACGTGCGAGGTTTAGTAAACCATAACAAAGGCAAAACATTTGCTACTATTAAAAATGTTTTGAGTGACTTAGGTTATGAATTTGAATATAGATTACTTAACTCAAGCAACTACAGCGTAGCTCAAAATCGTGTAAGGATCTACATAGTAGCAGTTAAAGGTACTATTCCTAAAATAACACTACCAAGCGATGTTGGGGCTGTAGATTCACACGCATTTAAAGAAAACTTAATAAACAATGATTTATTTCATGACAACAAATCAATATTAGTCAGAGATATTTTAGAACCTAATCCTAGTTCCCATTATGACTGTTCTGAAGAGTTCACAAATCAATTAAAAAAAGTATTAAAAGGAGACTTAAGTAAGCTACATGGTATACGTCTAATTGATAGTCGAGGTGGAAACTCTATACATTCTTGGGATTTAGGATTAAGGGGAGAGTGTAACAATCATGAAATTGAATTTATGGATTTGTTAATTGCCAATCGTCGAAAAAATATTTTTGGTACACATCAAGATGGGAAAGCATTAAGTAAAGAACAAATTAGCACTTTCTATCTATACGATGATATTGATGCGATTATCAACTCGTTACTATTAAAGCGTTATATTAAAGAGAACGACGGTCTATACAACTTAGTAGCAGGGAACATGTCATTTGAGGTATTCAAATTTCTTGACCCTGATAGTATTTCAATAACTTTAACTGCCTCTGACTCTAATAGGTTAGGAGTATATCATAATGGACGTGTACGTCGTCTAACTCCCAGAGAGTGTGCAAGGTTACAGGGTTTTCCTGACTCGTATAAACTACATCCTAAAGATAACTTTGCTTACAAACAATTGGGTAACGCAGTCAGCGTACCAGTAATCAAAGCACTCACTAAAGATGTTTTAATTAATAACCCTAATATTTTAAAATAAATTTTAGGGTTATTTAAGAACACAATTCATACTTTATAAAGTTTTACTTTGACCTCACCTACTCTCCAACCATCGCCAAAAACTCTTCCTCACCCACGATTTTGACGCCCAGTTTTTCTGCTTTGGTCAGTTTAGAGCCAGCCTTATCACCTGCCAGTAGCGCAGTCGTTTTTGCCGAGATGCTGCCTGAGACTTTTGCACCCAGCGCTTGTAGTTTGGCTTTGGCTTCATCACGCGCCATGCTATCGAGTGCGCCTGTGATGACCCACGTTTGCCCATCGAGTGGTAGACCTTCTGAGGCGACCTGCTCGACCTTATCCCAGTGCACGCCAGCTTCACGTAATGCGGTGATGACCTCTATATTGTGCGGCGCACGGAAGAATTTATAGGTCAGCTCGGCAGTAATTTCTCCAACATCTGGGGTTTTTATCAAGGTCTCAATACTGGCCGACATTAGACTATCTAAATCACCAAATTGCTGAGCAAAGTTCTGTGCTGTGCCTTCACCAACACCGCGAATACCTAGTGCGTAAATAAAGCGAGCCAATGTCGTATGCTTGCTAGCTTCGATAGCGTTGATGATATTTTGGACAGATTTCTCACCCAGTTTTTCAAAGGTGACCATCTCATCTGCATGATTGTGCAATTGATAGATATCAGCAACGGTTTTGACCAGACCGTGCTCAAAGAAGCTAATCAGCCAACTTGCGCCAAGCCCATCAATATCCATCGCACGACGTGAGACAAAGTGAATAAGTGCTTCTTGCTGCTGCGCTGGGCAAAACAGCCCACCCGTACAGCGCGCCAATGCTTCATCTTCAGGCAGCACTACGGGAGAGTCGCAGACAGGGCAAGTCAAAGGTAGCGTGACAGGCTCACTATCGGCTGGGCGCTGATCGTGCCAGACACGAGTAACTTTTGGGATGACATCGCCCGCCCGATGGACGCTGACCGTATCGCCTGCGCGTACATCTAAACGTTGAATCTCACCAAAGTTATGCAAAGTAACATTGCTGACAGTGACGCCGCCGACTTTGACAGGTTCAAGCTTACCGACTGGTGTGATTTGACCCGTACGGCCGACTTGCCACTCGATATCGTTGAGACGCGTCATTACCGTTTCGGCAGGGAATTTATAAGCAGTCGCCCAGCGTGGCTCGCGTGATAGGTAGCCAAGTTGCTGCTGTAGCGCAAGGCTATTGACCTTGATGACCATGCCATCAATCTCAAATGGCAGATCGCTACGCCCTTCTATCACTGACTCATAATAGGTCTGCGCGGCGCGTGGATTGGCGACCACTTCTACTGCGCTGACCGTAAATCCAAGCTCGGTAAGCCATGCCAACGCCCCTGACTGAGTGTCGATAGTATCTGGCAAACCTTGATTGACCGAATAGCCATAGAAAGCCAATGGACGACTGGCTGCTATCGCTGGATCTAGCTGACGTAAGCTACCAGCGGCGGCATTGCGCGGATTGGCAAAGGTTTTGCCTTCATTCTCTTCTGCTAAGCGATTGAGACGCTCAAACCCCGCCTTTGGCATTAATACTTCACCGCGCACTTCTAGCAACTCAATATCAGCAGCATCAGCTATCCATAGTGGCAAGTTACGAATGGTCTTGGCATTTTGGGTAATATCTTCGCCCGTCTGCCCATCACCGCGCGTGACCGCTTGGACAAATTTACCATGCTCATACTTCAGTGAGACAGCCAGTCCATCAAGCTTTAGTTCCATCTCATATTCAGGGTTTTGCTGTGAGTCGCTGAGACGATCATTGACACGGCGCATAAAATCGCGCAGATCATCATATTCAAAGACATTGCCTAGCGACAACATAGGAATATCATGAGTGACTTGGGTAAAGGCCGATAGCGGCATATCGCCGACTTGATTGATTGGGCTATCTGGCTGCACCAAATCTGGATATTCTTCTTCAATCTCAAGCAACGAGCGACGCAATTGGTCGTACTCGCTATCTTCTAATATCGGATTATCTAGCACATAATAGGCATAGTTGTGCGTTTTGATAGCATCAATAAGCGCACGCATTTTTGAGACAATCTCTGCACTATTATTGATACTACTGTCGGTCGAACTAGGTACATTAGATTTGGCAGGTGCTTGGTTTTCTACTTGAGCAGATAGGTTTTTAGAGTTATTTGATGAGGTAGAGTCAGTCATAGTCGGCGTCTTTTTTGCAATTCAAGATGTCGATATGATAACAAGTTTGTAGGAAGCTCGGTATAGTCAATCCTATATAAATCAAATACCATGTCAGGCTTGCTCAGTCTACTATGGTTAGCATTTTGCAGAAACTATAGCCCATTAAAAAAGGCAAATAACGTTAATCGCTATTTGCCTTTTTTATGATTTCTGCTATTAAGTAGCTTTTAGCCTTCTAACCCTCATAATCACGGACTTGGTTGCGTAGCTGCTGCTTGTATTCAGGCGTGATTGGTTCGTTCTCTTCATCAAGCATAATCGCGTCAAGGTCGCTTGCCATCATATAAGCAATACTCATCATACTATCAAAGCTACGCACGGCCTGTGGATGTGGCAACGACAAGAATACGACGACACCATTATAAGTGTTGGTCGCGACACTATGCGGATCAAATGGCGCGATACCACTATCAGTAATGCCCATCATGCTAAACCACAACATACCGGTGCCGTCTTTTTGCTCATAGCGATGGAACATATTCATCGCGCCATAGCGTAGGCCGTATTTATCAATCAACGCTAGCAGGTCACGACCACGGATAATCGCCGCTGGACGATCGCGATATTGGTGCGGCAAGATGGTGATATTGATATTGTCTTTGGCATTGATCAAGGGGCCGTTTTGCGCATCATCACCCGACTCTGATAGATGCTGATCCAGTATCGGGCTATTGTCATCGAAGCTTGGCTCTTCTGCCGTATCGATGGTCGGCATTAGGCTATCGGTCGCTGACATTAGGCTAGAGAACGCATCAGGCTCTTGCTCGATATGCATCTGATCGGCGACTTCTACAAACTCAGCACTATCGGCACGGCGTTGCTCTTCTTGCCAGCGAGCGTAGTCTGCTTCATCGATGACGTCATGATCGTCAGCTGCTACATGGTCACGCTCAGCTGTTAGTTGAGCATCAACGTTGGTATGTGCTTGCGTCAATGGCTCTTCTTCAACCACGGCATCCAAGTAGCTACGATCTGGACCGATGCTCGTCTCGCCTGCGACTGTATCATCAAGATCTGGCTGATCGACGATGTTGCGCTCGTGACGCGGTATGATCGGAATACCATTTTTATCATAATTGACCGCAGCAGCTTCGGTAGCACCGCGGCGCTTAAAGCTACGAATGACCATAAACAGCCCTGCGAGCACGATAAACGCGGCAATGGCAATCAATATAAACTGAATAACGGTCATGATAAATACATCCTAGTATATATAACAAAAGGGAATACACAAACGAGCATAAATGGCAATATTCTAGCATGGCTGACCTATATCGTCACCACATTGTGTACTTTATAACCAGTATGCTGGACTGAGGTCAAGCTTATTTGCATTTATGCCAATTGATTGATTATATTTGCATCGCGCTGATTCTCATAGCACTTTTAGTGTCGGTTATTTCACGCTTAGCTCTCTACGTAACGCGCAGCTTCGTCGAGCGACACACTGACGAGTGTAGAAATGCCTGCACTTGGCATGGTAATACCTTTTAGCTCATCAGCAATTTGCATCGTTAATTTATTATGACTGATAAAAATAAACTGCAAATCATCTGCTAGCTCATGGATGAGACTGGTAAAGCGCGCGACGTTGGCATCATCAAGCGGTGCATCAACTTCATCAAGGACACAGAACGGTGCAGGATGCTGCTTAAATATCGCAAAAATCAAACTCAATGCAGTAAGGGTTTTTTCACCACCCGATAATACCGCTAAGCGACTATTACGTTTACCCTTCGGCTGCGCCATCAAGGTAAGCCCTGCCCGCCATTGTTCCGACTTTGGCGTATTGGCTGGCATCTCCTCAGTATTCAGTGTCAGACTGGCTTGCCCACCGCCAAAGACTTTGGCAAATAAATTGGCCAACTCATTATTGACTGCGTCAAGTGTCTGCATAAACAGCGTCTTGGTCGTCTCATCAATAGAGGCAATCGCTTCAGTCAATGTCTGCATACTGGCCGCGATATCTGCCGTCTGCTGTGCGAGTGGCTCTAGGCGTTCGTTCACTTCGGCCAACTCTGCGACCGCTGCCAAATTGACTGGCCCAATCTTGCTCAACTGCTGGGTCAACTTGGCTCGCTCGGACTCTAGCTCAACGATTTTGTCTGGACGGACGCGGCGATCATGAGCGATAAAATCTGCTAGCAGGTTTGAGACGCTCATGCTTTGTTGTGGCTGTTCTGCTTGCGCTTTATATTTATGACTTACACGATAATAAGCATCTAAAGCGCTCTGCGTGTGTGCGCTAGCATCCTCTAACCGTGCAGCACTCAGTGCCAGCTCAGTAGCATGACGGGCAAGCTCGCTTTGCTGCGTTTGTAACGTATTTTGCAATGTATCAAATGCTGTCTGCTGCTCAGCGTACGTTTGTTTTAGTGCTGTTAGCGCAGTATCGCGCTCGTTCAATAGCACTTGCTGCTCATCGCGCGTTACCTGTGCAGACTGCAAAGCTGCTTGTAGCTCTGGCAATTTGGCCTGCTGCTGCTCGTGACGTGTCTGTAGACTTTGCTCATTCTCTAACGACTTATCATGTTGCTCAGTCGTACGAGCCAGACTGCTAACACTATGCTCTAAACGCATCTCATACTGCTGAATACGCAGCTGCAATGCTTGCCACGCGTCATCATCGACTTGACGCGCGCGGTTTAGATCGCTGCGCTCAGCTTGCAGTTGCTGAGTTGTCGCTCGTGCCTCTGCTATTTGCAGAGTGAGTGTGGCGATCTCACTTTCAATGTGCTGTTGTTCTTGCTCAAGGGTTTGTTGCTCTTGTACCAGTTCTTGCTTTTCTTGCTCAAGCGTTGCTTTATCAGCGTTCAAACGCTGGCTATCCGCTTGCAACCGCTCAGCATTGGCTCGCTCGGTCGTCAGTTGCTGCTGGTATTGATGCTTATCACGGGTTAACTGCTCAGCTTGCGCGCGCGTTTCTTCCAAGCTAACCATCAACGCATCATAATCGCGCTGGTCTTTTGCAATAAACTTTTGCTGCTCTTGTATTTTGCTTTCAAACTCATCAAGCAAGTCTTCTAACGCTTGCAAACGAGTGCGCTGCTGCAAACGCTGAGTGAGAAATTGACTGCTGCTATCACTTTGATTATCTTGCGCACCAGCGAATTTGCTTAAATTAATCGTTCCATGACGACTGATGAGCCAACCATCTGCGGTAAGTAGGATAGCGGACGATGGTAATAATTTTAGTACATCAGTAAGTGTGTCAATCTCATTCTGTTGACTGGTCTCAAACTGCGCCGTATATATATAGCACTGCTGCCATAGCGAGAGTAGCGGCTGAGTAATCAACTGCGATAATGGCAACACTTTATCAATCAAATTGTCTGGCAATTCGCTGACAAATTCTTGGTCACTAATATCACTTTTCGCAGTTGGCAACCATAAGCTATGACCTGTCTCTATTAGAGTTTTATCTTTTGCACTGGCAGGCGTATTTTGTGCCGTCTGATAAGTCAGTAAGTCTGCAACGTCATGCTCAAGCACTTGCCAGAGGCTATCAGTTTTCTGAGAAATGCTATTAGCGTTGTTAACGTCTGATTGCTTGATTTGATTAGCTTGTGGATTAGATGTCAGCACATGGCTGTCTAGCCATAATGCCAAGATACTATCGAGTAGCGGCGCATACTCCTGCCCTTTGGCACTTAGCTCAATCTGCTCACGTAGCGTCGCGATGGCTAACGGCTGATGATGTATGCCATCGTTATCTGCATTATCCGTCGCAGTAGTTTGGGTCTTTGCTGATTGCTGTTTTATAGGTTTCGGATGCAATATCTGATGCAGGGTATCGTATTCGCCTGCCAGTAGCGCATGACGCTTTTCATAATCGCTCAACTTACTCTGTTGTGTGTTTAGTCTCTGCTGCAAACTATGCGCTTGCGGTTGTATCTCGGACAAGCGTTCATCGACGGCTTCGTATTGACGCTCAACCTGCTGCAACTGCATGCTTAGCTCAGTGACTTGCTGTTCTAGCACCTGACTGAGATCTTGCACCTTATCCGTCTTACTCACATCAGTACTGTCAGATGCAGATGGCGCTATAGACTGCTGTAATTGCTGCCACAGGTTTTGCCAGTTTTGCTCGCGGCGTTGCCATTTATCATGGCTTTGCTGATGGCGTTTCTGTGCTTGAGCATTAATGGCTTGCTGCTGTTCAAGCGAACGGGCTTTATCTTGTAAGCGTGACAGATTGTTTTGCGCTTCATGCCACGCACGTTGTAGTGGCTGCTCATTACGCTTATAGTTATTGCGTTTATCTGTCAGCTCAGTCAGCTGCGGACGTAACGCTTCTAACGCTTGATTCTGCTCAGCTTGTTCAGCGTTGAGCCGCTCGATATCAGCGAGTGATTGCACACGCTGCTGAGCCAAGCCTGACAATTGCTGCTCGATAGTAGTCAGCTGTGACTTAGCATCGCTCAATTGATGTTCCGCTTGTTGATAGCCGAGCTGCTGCTGATAGTGAGCGCTTTGAGCATCGTCTTTGAGCCATTGCTCTTGATTGATACGCGCAGTGAGCTTGTCTTGCTGAGCTTTGAGCGTGTCATAGTCAGCCTGTAGTGACGACACCTCAGCAGCACTACGTTCATGCGCTACTTTCTGCTGTTGATGCGTTTGCTTCGCTTGATAGAGCTGTTGAATGGCGAGCTGCTGTTCGATATCACCTAGTGTTAATGCCAATTCTTCGTAACGCTGCGCGCTCGCTGCCTGTTTAGACAGTGTTTTCTGCTGGCGTAGTAATTCGCTTTGCATATCATGCAGACGCGCTAGATTGTCTTTCGTTTTCTCTAATTTCTTTTGCGTTTCTTCACGGCGAGCCTGATAGCGTGAGACACCTGCCGCCTCTTCAATAAACTCACGCAGCTGCACAGGACTAGACTCAACAATGCGCCCAATCATGCCTTGCTCAATCACCGCATAGCTACGTGCACCCAGCCCTGTACCTAAAAACACATCGACCACATCACGGCGGCGGCAACGCGTACCATTGATAAAATAATCTGAGCGGCCATCTTTATTTACCTGACGGCGAACCGATAGCTCTTGGTACAAGTTAAACTCGTGGCGAATACCAGTCTGCTCATCTTGGGTATGCTCAAAGGTTAGCTCGACACTGGCGACACTTTTGGCTGTCTTATCCTGCGTACCAGCAAAGATAACATCACTCATCGCCCCGCCGCGTAACTGCTTGGCCGAGGTCTCGCCTAGCACCCAGCGGATGGCATCAATCACATTGGATTTGCCACAGCCGTTCGGCCCGACGATGGCGGTGATACCATGACGAAAAGTAAAAGTGGTTGGATTGGCAAAGGATTTGAAGCCTGCCAGCTTTAGAGATTTTAAACGCATGAAGAGTCAATAAACTTAGCAAAAACAGGCGGCTATTCTACCTGAAATTGTAGTGGGTTTTTAGGGTTAAACGGCTAACTGCATAAACGATTTTGATTCAAGGCTTTGATGGAACCCTCGCAGCAGTTTTTGCTCCACTTGGCAGACGCTATTTTCTGCTAAGTAGCGATTATTAAACTCGATAAAGGCTGACCAAGAGATACTTGCCACTTCTAAATGATTAACTATTTTTAACAGCTCTGGTCTTAGCAAATGCTGATACTTTCTTGGCCGTTTATGACATAGAGCCAGCTCCCGATCTACGAGCGTTTGCTTGTTTTGCTTTAGCGCGTCACCACCGATAAATAACAGCAAAAACTTTGCCCCTTTCTCGATAAAGCCTTTTGCTAATAAATGCTCGTACATTAAGCAGTACTTTAGGATTGGGTCTGGGTTTTTCCGACCAACGAGTTTTAACTCATTGGCTATCAGCACATTCGCCTGATGGTTATAGGCTAGGTTGTCCATATACATTGCTTTTAGCTCTGTACTGTTTTCAAACATGCCGCTGTTGCCATGTGTCGACCATGAGCCGCTTGTCTCAAAGTTGATAAACTGCTGATAAAATAAGTTCAGATAAACATCACTGCACAAACTCAAAAAAATATCGAATTCTTTATTTAGATAGTCTTCAGAAAAGAACGTTACGCGGCGCACGGCTTCTCTCGCATTACAGATACCCATCGTTTGCGTTGAATACGTCTCTAGCTGCTCAGTTTCATTCATTTTCGTATTGAGCTTTTTGATGACTGATTGCTCAATCTCTTCTATATTTTTGTCTTTTAACTCTGGGTGGGCCGCCCACTCAATGATTTGGCGTACGTATTGCTTTTTAGTGATGCCTAAAATACGCTGTGGCTCCCATGCCAAAAACTCTACCATATTAGAGAGACCCGTCGTCCATGATAACTGGTCTTTTAGATGATTCATTGAGCCGAAAACACGGCGGTATTTTTCTGCAGCTTTCATACTAATAATGTCTCACGGTTTGCTTACTTACTTTACTCAGTCCAATGATTCTTCAGCTTTAATTAAAAATACGATCGTAGATGCGGTCATATGTAGCACATACTGAATAAGGTGTTCAGGAACTTCTATCTCATCGTTACCTTTACCATGACCACTTAATTTATTTCGAGGTGTACCTATGCTTGAAGTAAGTATATTGCTTAATGAGTTAAACTGGTCAGTCCAAAACTTCGGTATCAATTCATTACTTAAGCAACAATCTACAAGCTTCTTTGAAGTTGCATTTTTATCACATACCAAACTTCTCTTATGAATTATGATTTTCATTGTACTTTCAAAAGCTTTTAAACAATCTGTTAGAGCTGCATCGTAACGACTATGACGATAATGTTCGTGAGCGTTTAGAAACTCTTCTTGAGCACCTATATATGTAGGGTTACTTAATAACTGTAAAACAGGTTTAACTGCTTCAGCGTGGATAAACTCAGAGTCTACTCTAACGATTTGACCGCTCTCATACTGATAACCTACACCATGTTCGCGGAAACGTTGGTTCAATTCATTGATAGCTTCGTCAATGTTTATAGAAACCTTATACCTATATTCTCTAGCGAAGCTAGAAATAGTTTGCGCCATCAACTCTATAATACTTAGAGCTTGTTCAATATTATCCTCACTTAAAAAATAGCTAGAGATACTTTCAAAGTAGGTAATGTAAATTTCATCATCGCTATCTTCTTCATTTAGTTTAAACACACCTATTTCTTTGCATAGACTCTTGTAGCATTTTTTCAAATATTCACGATTTAAACTGCTAGGATTCCAACCACCGCCAGAATAGTCCGCTTCTATTGTTTCATCCCATAAGTGAATTATTTGGACTTTTAGTTTATTTGGTAATTCATCGTATTGATAAACATCAGGATATTCGCCTCGAATTCTTTTCTGCCTTTTATGGAATAAGTCAGTAACAGCCATATTAAACCCTCAATTTATTATTAGTAACTACCTCGCTACACCAAAACTAAATCACACCCAACCCACTCAACAACAACTGCCCTCCAGCAAATATTAACAACACACCAAATGCGCGCTTAAGCATCAGCGCAGGTAAGACATGGGCAAGCTTGGCACCGACTTTTGCCATCGCAAAGCTGGCGACTGAAATAAACAAGAATCCTGTGACGTGGACAAACCCTATCGTACCCTCAGGTAGATTGACCACGTCTTGACCGAACCAAGCAAAGCCCGCTGCTCCAGCCAATGCAATCGGTAGGCCGCATGCTGCTGACGTGCCGACCGATTGCTTCATCGGCAGTCCTGCCCAGTTCAAGAACGGTACGGTCAAGCTGCCGCCACCAATGCCAAAAATAGATGACGCCATCCCAATGCCAGTACCTGCACCAAACTGGACACCGGCCGATGGTAACGGTTTACCCACTTGTTCTTTATTCGAAAAGAACAGAATTTTTAGAGCAACCAATAGTGCACCGAAACCAATGATAGCCTGTAGTGCTTGTCCATCAATCATATCCGCGATACCAGCGCCGACCAAACTACCGATGACCAATCCAAGCGCCATCTTGCGCCATACTTCCCAGCGCACGCCGCCGCGCTTGTTATGTGCCGTCAGTGAGCTGATCGAGGTCACGACGATGGTCGCCAGTGACGTCCCGATGGCCAAATGGGTGATTACTTCTGGCGAAAAATCATATGCGGTAAAAATCCAGACCAATGCGGGCACGATAATCATGCCACCGCCGACGCCAAACAAGCCCGCGCTGACACCCGCAAGCGCGCCTGCAATCACAAACCACACATATAACATCATAGAACGAACCTTTTATAATACTGACTGGCGCTTAGGCGTGCTTAATTGTATTTGCCAAATCTCAGCGTGACCTTTATGCTGTTTACTCGGTACTGTCTGACCGCAACAATCGCTCAGTATATCAAAGTTTCCTTTAACCACATCGACTAAACTTATGCCGCCACTCACTAGTTTTTCTCCCTATTTATCCGAGCTCAATCACCGTCATGTGGCTAGTAGCGCCTCGACCAATAGCGAGCTGATAGAAGCCTTGCAAAACGGGTCGTTAGATGTCACCACCGTACACGTTTTGACCGCGGAAGCCCAAAGCGCAGGTCGTGGACAGCACGGACGCTCGTGGCAATCACCGCGCGGCAATGTCTATCTGTCGCTATATCATCCTGTGCATATGCCGATCAGTGGCCTGCTATCGCTCATCATTGGCCTTGAACTGGCAAAAATGCCCGTCATTCAAACACTGAACGAGCAACTGCAAGCGCAGGGACTGACACCAATCGGTGTGAAATGGGCAAATGACTTGGGTTTTTATCAGCAAGCTCAGAGCCAATGTAAAGAGCTATCTAAAGAACAATCTATAACGGACAGCTCGGTATTGGAATCAGCATTGAATAGTGATGTAGCAAATCAGCGTACGCTACCTTTTAATAAACTGGCTGGAATTTTGATAGAGCCAGTGACTAAAGCTGGCAGGTTGGTCGGTGTGGTGCTAGGCATTGGCTTAAACGTACAGGCAGCACCAAAGCTCACTACGCAAACGTCTGAGGGCATGAGCTACCAAGCGATTAGCTTACAAGATATTAATGAGATGCTACCTTTAGAGACACGATCTGCGAGCCTACCAGACCTACCAATGCTCTATCAGCAGATGAGCAAAGCATTGATGGCGGCGATGACACGCTTTGAGCATTTGGGCATAGAACAGCCAACGGGTCATACTTATTATTTGGATAGTTTTTTGGAGCAGTTTGCGATGATGGATGCGCTATCAGGTCTACATTTGCGCGTCACGCAAGACTATAATAACGAAGAAAAAGTCGTGACGGGAATCGCTTGCGGTGTCGACACACATGGCTGTTTGCAATTGCGCCAAGATAGCGGTAAGATTTCTACGCTTTTTACTGGACGCATCGACGTTATTTATTAGGCTTAGACAATTATATTGATGAACACCATCATTAACGAGCACTATATAAAGGGACTTTTATGCTCTGGCTTGATCTTGGAAATACCCGCCTAAAATACTGGCTAACCGATGATATCGGACAAATAGTCGCGCATGATGCCAAGCAGCACCTGCAAGCACCTGCCGAACTACTTATGGGTCTGACGGATCGCTTTGAGCGTTATGCACCTGACTTTATTGGTATCTCATCGGTATTGGGTGACAATCTCAATGCCAAAGTATCAGAGACACTCAGTCGTTTGAAGATTCCGTTTGAGTTTGTCCATGTCGATGCAGCACACGCGCTGATGAAAAGTGCTTACAATGATCAGCAGCTCGGCTGTGATCGCTGGCTACAGATGCTCGGTGCGGTCGATAAGAAAAAACGCCAGTGTGTGATTGGTTGTGGTACAGCGGTGACCATTGATTTGATTGATCATGCTGAGCATTTGGGCGGTTATATTTTCCCCAGCATCTACCTGCAACGTGAATCACTGTTCTCTGGTACTAAGCAAATCACTATCTCGAACGGTACTTTTGATAGCGTCAACCAAGGCTTGACCACTCAAGACGCGGTACATCGCGGTATTTTGCTCTCTATCGTCGGCGCGATTAATGAGATTAGCCATCGTCACCCTAATTTTGAATTGATTATGACAGGTGGTGATGCAGCCATTATCTCGCAGCACGTTAATCGCCCAGTGCGCTTACGTGATGATTTATTATTAAATGGTTTGGCAAGATACTTTGATTATCGCAATAAGTCTTAACCGCTTGTAGATAATTCGGTTCGACGTCGACACAAAAAAAGCAGCACATTTTACACGTGCTGCTTTTTTATTTTATATTAGAAAATAGCTAAGGCATCATTAGCTGTCTCTTATTTGGTCTCGTTAAACAGCTCGCGACCGACTAGCATACGGCGAATTTCACTGGTACCTGCGCCAATTTCATACAGCTTAGCATCGCGCCAGTAGCGACCAAGTGGATACTCATTGGTGTAGCCATTACCACCAAATATTTGAATGCCCTCGCCTGCCATCCATGTGGCTTTTTCGGCACACCATAGAATCACACTGGCGCAATCTTTACGCACTTCTCGACTATGACCGGCACCGCGCGCGTCCAACATATCGAGGTTTTTCCCGACAGTATATAAGAAGCTACGACCGGCTTGTAGTATCGTATACATGTCCGCAACTTTACCTTGGATAAGCTGGAACTCACCGATCGCTTGACCAAACTGTTTACGGTCGTGGATATAGGGCACCACATTGTCCATTACTGCTTGCATGATACCGATAGGACCTGCGGCCAGTACGGCACGCTCGTAATCTAGGCCACTCATCAGTACCTTAACGCCTTCATTGAGACCACCCAAGATATTTTCGCTTGGCACTTTTACATTATTAAAAGTCATCTCGCCAGTATGGCTACCACGCATGCCGAGCTTATCTAGCTTTTGTGCGGTACCAAAACCTTCCATGCCTTTTTCAACGATAAAAGCCGTCATGCCTTTTGCACCCAATTCAGGATTGGTCTTGGCATAGACCACCATCACGTCCGCATCAGGGCCATTGGTGATCCACATTTTGCTACCGTTTAAAATATAGCTGCCGTCTTTCTCTTCGGCTTTGAGCTTCATACTAACGACATCTGAGCCAGCGCCTGTCTCACTCATTGCCAAGGCACCGATGAACTCGCCGCTGATTAGCTTTGGCAGATATTTCTGCTTTTGTTCTTCAGAACCGTTACGTTTGATTTGGTTAATACACAGATTAGAGTGTGCGCCATAGCTAAGCGCGACTGATGCCGAAGCTCGGCTAATCTCTTCCATCGCGACCATATGGGCAACATAGCCCATGTTGGAGCCGCCGTACTCTTCAGGAACGGTAATACCATGTAGACCGAGGTCACCCATTTTTTGCCACAAATCCATTGGGAATTCATCGCTGCTATCAATCTCAGCAGCACGTGGAGCGATCTCATTTGCCGCAAACTGCTGTACGACATCACGTAGCGCGTCAATATCTTCGCCAAGTTGAAAATTTAATCCAGGTAAACTCATAACCATTCCTTGTATTTTAGTATTTAATTTTTACAGTAATTATTTAAGACTGACGTTTATTGATTAGAGCACGTGCTACGTTTGAGCCATTCGGACGCTTTAAGAACGCACTGATACGCTCGCCTGCCACGACCAATTTATCCAAATCGATGCCTGTGCTGATACCCATGCCATGCAGCATATACACCACATCTTCGGTCGCGACATTGCCCGTTGCGCCTTTAGCATAAGGACAACCGCCCAAGCCAGCGACAGAGGTATCAAACTCACTCACACCCATTTGTAATGCAGCCAAAGTATTGCTTAATGCTTGACCATAAGTATCATGAAAATGACCCGATAGCATAGAGATATCAGCATACTCAAGTGCAGCTTGCAACGTTCGTTGTACTTTGAGTGGTGTACCCACACCGATCGTATCGGCAATGCCAATCTGCTCTGAACCGATCTCAATCAATCGCTTGGTGACATACGCTACTTGGCTAGGGGCAATCTCGCCTTCATAAGGACAACCGACCGTACAAGAGATCACGCCTCGTACTTTGATGCCTTGTGCTTTTGCCGCAGCAGCTACTGGCGCAAAACGTTCGATACTCTCATCGATACTACAGTTGATGTTTTTTTGACTAAAAGTTTCACTGGCTGAGCCAAAGATGACGATTTCATCAGGGCGATGCAAGATAGCATTTTCAAAGCCACGCATATTGGGCACGAGTACCGAATAGCAAACGTCCGTCTGCCGCGTAGGCGCGAGTGCGTCGAGCAACTCGCTGTTATCACCCATTTGTGGCACCCACTTTGGCGAGACAAAACTGGTCGCTTCCAATTTTTTAACACCCGCCGAAATTAAATCATTGATAAGCGTTTGCTTGATAGAGGTCGGTACCGTCATGGATTCGTTTTGTAGCCCATCACGCGGACTGACATCAACGATGGTGACATGGCTTGGATACGAATGGCTCATACTTGTCGTCCTTTTTGCTATTTGCCCTTTTATGAGGCTTTTTTATTAGGCTTCGTCAGCTATGCGCTCTCACTATCGATGCGCAGTAGCTCATTACCATCAGCGACCAAGTCACCTGCTGCAAATAATAGCTCTGCTACCACTCCATCCGTCGGTGCGGTAATCGTATGTTCGATTTTCATGGCTTCGATAACTGCAAGTGGTTCGCCTTTTTTCACAGTATCACCAACAGCTACTTTGAATGCAACCACTTGTCCTGGCATGGGTGACTTTAAACTGCCAACCGCTGCTGTGTCTTCACCCACATGTGCCATGATATCAATAAGCGTAATTTCATCACGCCCGCTATCTGTGAATACGTAGACCGCCTCGTTATTCACCCAGCTTTGGGCACTGATACGTGCACCCTCTAACCATAAGGTATGATTGTGCGCGTCACTGCTATCATAGCTGATCTGACCTTCATAAACTGTTTCGGTCTGAGCAGCCACATTGATATTGCTATCATCCTGCGTATTCGCGATTTCTCTTCTAATGACGAGCGTAAAACTACTGAGATTATCGCCGCCTTTTTTGCTATCAGCACAACTCGCATTATGCCAATTACTGATGCGAGCGCTATAAGCCTGCTCATCATAAACCAAGCTAAATGAACGAGTATAATCGCTATAAGCACGAAAACCCGTTGGCTTGCTAAATGGATCTAAACCTTGCGTGGTCGCTTCACTCGCAAGCTTCTGAGCAATAGCAGTCACCACAAGCGTCGATAATCCGAGAGGATGCTGATCAAAAAGCTTATCCTGCTCACGCTCTATCAAGGCTGTATCAAGATTGGATTTGCTAAATGAATCGGTATTTAAAATATAACGCAAAAATGCCACGTTGTTTGGCAGACCAACGATACGCGTCTGTGCCAATGCATGATCTAGTCTCGCCAACGCTTGCTCGCGCGTAGGAGCATGGACGATAAGCTTAGCAATCATAGAGTCGTAAAAAGGACTAATCACATCACCCTCACGTACGCCATCATCGATACGCACATTAGTAATGTTGAAGGTACTATGCTCAGGCTTTTGATAAGTGAATAAAGTCCCAGTCGCTGGCAAGAAATTATTGTCAGGGTTTTCAGCACAGATACGCGCCTCAATTGCATGACCGTTGATAGCCAGATCGTCTTGCGCCATTGGCAATGGCTGACCCGCAGCAACCAACAGCTGCCACTCGACCAAATCGACACCAGTAATGGCTTCACTAACCGGATGCTCAACTTGCAAACGCGTGTTCATTTCCATGAAATAAAAATTCATAGAGTCTTCACGCTGCTCAACGATGAATTCAACAGTACCTGCACCAACGTAATCAACCGCACGTGCTGCTTCGATTGCCGCTGTACCCATCGCTTCACGCATGGCAGTATCGACACCGGGCGCTGGCGCTTCTTCTAATACTTTTTGATGGCGACGCTGTACTGAGCAATCACGCTCAAACAGATGCACATAATTGCCATGCGTATCACCAAATACTTGGATTTCGATATGACGTGGTTTTAGCGCGTATTTTTCAACCAATACTTGATCATTGCCAAAACTGGTAATCGCTTCACGGCGACATGAGTCTAACAAATCAATAAAATCGCTACTTTTTTCAACGATACGCATGCCTTTACCGCCGCCACCTGCACTCGCTTTAATCAAAACAGGATAGCCAATACTATCAGCCTGCTGCTGCAAAAACTGTGCATCTTGGTTGTCACCATGATAGCCCGGTATCAGCGGCACGCCAGCCGATTCCATCAAGCGCTTAGACTCAGACTTGCCGCCCATAGCACGGATAGCATCCGCCGATGGGCCAATAAACACCAAGCCAGCATCTTGGCAAGCCTGCGCAAAATCTGCGTTCTCACTTAAAAACCCATATCCTGGATGGATTGCTTGGGCGCCAGTCTCAAGCGCTATCGCAATAATAGCATCGCCTTTTAGATAACTGTCTTTCGGTGCCGAACCGCCTAAATAGATAGCTTCATCACAGACAGCCACATGCTTGGCCTCACGATCCGCATCAGAATAAACAGCAACGGTACTGACGCCAAGACGCTTAGCAGTCGCAGCCACTCGGCAAGCAATTTCACCACGGTTGGCGATTAGAATTTTAGAAAACATAACTATCCCTGTGTCTTGTCGTTATTATTTGACGTCTTGTCTATTTACCCATTTGCCTATCATTGTTCTGCTACTAGTTAGTCTACTGTCAGCCAATCAGGTTTACGCTTTTGCAAAAACGCTTGTACACCCTCGCGACCTTGCTTTGATGAGCGGATATCAGCGATACCTTTGACCGTGTCAGCAATCAGCTCATCTGTAATAGGTGCACCAGCGACATCGTGTAATAGCTGTTTGCAGGTTTTTACCGCGTCAGGGCTATTTTTGACGACCTTGTTACAGAACGCAGCCACTTCATCGCTTAGCCACTCTTCGCTAACACGCTCATGGATAAAGCCAAGCTGACGCGCCTTTTTGGCATCAAATACTTCAGCACTTAAGAAATAACGCTGCGACGCTCTAGCACCTAGCGCGCGGATAACATAAGGACTGATAGTGGCAGGTGCCAACCCTAAACGCACTTCGCTGAGGCAGAAATTAGCAATTTTGACCGCGATAGCCACATCGCAAGCAGCGACCAAACCCATGCCACCTGCGTACACATCGCCTTGAATAGCCGCAACTGTCGGCTTAGGACATTCATAAATAGTCTTAAGCATTTGCGCCAATTTATCAGCATCCGCTAGATTCTCTTCATAGCTATAGTCCGCCATGGCACGCATCCAATTGAGATCAGCACCTGCACAAAAAGCCTTGCCAGCAGCCGCTAGCACAATGACACGTACCTCATCATCAGCACCAAGCGTATTGAACGCATCGGTTAGCTCGGCTATCATTTCATCATTAAATGCATTACGTATCTCAGGACGATTTAACGTCACTGTCGCCACGTGCTGCTCCACTTTAACCAGTAGGCTTTTATAATTTTTATCACTGTCTTTTTGCATAACTTTCTCTATATTTTTTATGTAAATACTCAAATAAACTCTTGGTCAATCCATAATAATGTTAATACAAGGAAACCAAGTACAAAGACTAAGCGTAGATGTACAAACCATACTTCAAATGAAGTTGACGCAGTAGTCGCTTATTATGGGGAGACCTTAGAACTCCTACATTCTAAAGACACCAAACGTCGTCTCTTCAATCGGCGCGTTATACGCAGCGCTTAATCCTAAAGCCAATACACTGCGCGTATCAGCAGGATCAATTACGCCGTCATCCCACATACGTGCGGTGGCATAATACGGATGACCTTGCTCTTCGTACATTTCGCGAATCGGCGCTTTAAATGCCGCTTCGTCCTCATCGCTCCACGCTTCACCTTTGCGATCAAAGTTATCACGTTTGACCGTTGCCAGTACTGATGCAGCTTGCTCGCCGCCCATGACAGAGATACGGGCATTTGGCCACATCCATAAGAAACGCGGGCTATAAGCACGGCCACACATACCGTAGTTACCAGCACCAAACGAACCACCGACGATAACGGTGAATTTTGGTACTTTGGCATTAGCCACCGCCATTACCATCTTGGCACCATGACGAGCGATACCTTCGTTTTCGTATTTGCGGCCAACCATGAAGCCAGTAATGTTCTGGAGGAATACTAATGGGATTTTGCGCTTACAGCACAGTTCGATGAAATGCGTCCCTTTTTGCGCTGACTCACTGAATAAGATACCGTTATTGGCAATAATACCAACAGGCATCCCTTCGATATGGGCAAACCCGCACACTAGCGTCGTACCAAAGCGTGCTTTAAACTCATCAAAGGCACTGTCATCAACGATACGGGCGATGATTTCTCTGATATCAAACGGCTTGCGCTTGTCCGTTGGAATCACACCATAGAGTTCTTTGGCATCGTAACGTGGCGGACGTGGTGTGATTTGATTAGGGATGTTTTTCGCAGGGCGATTTAGATGACTGACGATATTACGGGCAATCGATAACGCGTGGGTATCGTTTTGCGCTAGATGATCAACCACGCCTGACAGTCTAGTATGTACATCACCGCCACCCAAGTCTTCTGCGGTAACTTCTTCACCCGTTGCTGCTTTGACTAGTGGTGGACCACCCAAAAATATCGTACCTTGCTCTTTGACAATAATAGACTCATCGCTCATGGCAGGCACATAAGCTCCGCCAGCCGTACAGCTACCCATGACCACAGCAATCTGTGGAATGCCTGCCGCACTCAGATTGGCTTGATTAAAGAAGATACGGCCGAAATGCTCTTTATCAGGGAACACATCATCTTGATTCGGTAAGTTTGCACCACCTGAATCAACCAGATACACACATGGCAGATGATTTTCTTGCGCAATCTCTTGCGCACGTAGATGCTTTTTGACCGTCATTGGATAGTACGTGCCGCCTTTTACCGTGGCATCATTACAGACAATCATACATTCGATGCCATTGATACGGCCGATACCTGCAATCACGCCAGCCGCCGGAATCTCTTCGCCATACATATCATGTGCAGCCATCGGTGCCACTTCTAGGAACGGTGTACCTACATCCAATAAACGCTCGACGCGCTCACGTGGTAACAGCTTACCACGCGCTAGATGTTTGGCTCGTGCGCGCTCTGAGCCACCTTGGGCAACTTTACGCAAGTGTACATACAGGTCATCGACTATCTCTTGCATCGCGGCACTGTTTTGCTGAAAATCGCTTGAGTTTGGACTCAGTTTACTGGTTATGATAGCGCTCATGATATCCCTTTTTTTCTTATACATAGATAGATACGTAGCTGTGAGTAGCTTTTTATATAAATGATACTAACTACTATTTTTAAGCGTTGCTCACATATAGTCGATTCAATTTAAAAGTAGTACAAGGCAACCGAGTGCAGATGTATGTGTGATACTTCAAGCGAGATTAACGCTGTAATACTTTTATAGTGAAATGAATATGGTTAGTCTTTTGTTTTTTAGAGCAGATAAGTAAGCTTACTACAAACCCAACTCTTCTTTCATTTGCTCAATGATTTTATATTTTTGAATTTTACCAGTGATGGTCATTGGATATTCAGTCACAAAACGATAGTAGGTCGGCACTTTATAATGAGCGATATGCTCACTACAGAACTCGCGTACTTCTTGTTCAGTCAAGCAGCCAGGCTCTTTCGGAATAATCCACGCCGCGAGTACCTCACCATAACGCTCATCTGGTATACCCACGATTTGTACATCACGAATCTTTGGATGACGATAGAGGTAATTTTCAATTTCTACCGGATAGATATTCTCGCCGCCGCGAATCACCATGTCTTTACTACGGCCGACGATTTTTACGTAGCCATCTTCATCCATTGTGGCCAAGTCACCCGTATGCATCCAACCATCTTGGATAGCTTCACGCGTTTTAAAGCGGCTACCCCAATAGCCTTTCATCACTGAATAGCCTCGTGTAAGCAGCTCACCTGTCTCGCCCAACGGGACAATTTCACCTGTTTCTGTATCGACGACTTTCACCTCAAGCGCAGGCTGTACCAGTCCTACCGTCGAGACTTGTTTATCAAGTGGCGTGTGCTCATTGGTCTGGCAAGATACTGGACTGGTCTCTGTCATACCATAGGCAATGGTGACTTCGCTCATGTGCATCTTATCGATGACACGGCGCATAACTTCAATCGGACAGCTAGACCCGGCCATAATGCCCGTGCGCAAGGTAGACAAATCAAAGTTTTCAAATTCAGGATGGTCAAGCTCTGCGATAAACATCGTTGGCACGCCGTGCAGACCTGTACATTTCTCTCCTTCGACTGCTTGCAATACGGTTAACGGCTCAAAGCCGTCGTTTGGATATACGATACAACCGCCATGTGTGAGAATCGCTAGATTACCAAGCACCATGCCAAAACAATGATACAGAGGTACTGGAATACACAGCCTATCCTCTTCAGTGAGGTTCATGGCCTCACCGATGAAGTAGCCATTGTTAAGGATGTTACGATGGCTTAAGGTTGCGCCTTTTGGTGTACCTGTCGTACCACTGGTGAACTGTACATTAATAGCATCGGTGTTTTTAAGCTGGGCTTGACGCTCAGCAACACGCGGATCGTTGGCATCGCCCTCGCTCATCCACGCAGAGAACTTTTGCATAAAACCGAAGGTCTCTTCAGACTCTGGCTCATCAATCCAAATGATGCGTTCAATCGTCGGAATCTCAACCAAATCAAGCTGAGTGTAGTCTTTGTGGTAAATTTCAGGACACAGCTCACGGATTAAACTGGCATAGTCACTGGTTTTGAAATGACGCATCAGTACGAGCGCTGAGCAGCCCAGTTTATTTAAGGCATATTGCAACTCAAAAGTACGGTAGGCAGGATTGATATTAACGAGGATAACGCCGACTTTTGCTGTAGCCAATTGCATGAGCAACCACTCAGCATTGTTATGTGACCATATACCGATACGATCGCCAATCTCTAATCCCATTTCAATCATGCTACTGGCTAGCTGATTCACTTGCTGCTGTAGCTCACGATATGTCCAGCGGATATTTTGATGGCGGACGACCAGTGCTTCGCGCTCAGGATATTTAGAAACAATAGCATCAAAAAAGTCACCGATTGTCGCTTCAATCAGCGGTACATCAGGACCTTTGTCATAGCTTTGAGTAAGTGGTGCGTTGGCTGAGCGTGCGCCCATATTGATACTAGGAATGTTGTTTAAAATAGTGTCGAAGTCAACGCGAGTCGAATCGAAATCAGGAGTTTGAGTCATAACGAGTCCTTTCGTTTTACTTTTTATATTATTTATAAATAGCACTTATTGATAGCCTGCGTGCAAACCTTCTTCCTTGGGCAGGTCTTACATAGCATTCAGCTACTATAACGCCATCAATGAAAGCCTGTCAACAATATCAATACAGTATGTATCATTTAATTAGACAGTCTGCCTTTCTACTTAGTAAAAGGTAGCATAGAATCATGGCAAATATTTGACACGAAAAAGCCAGCCACATTATAAGTAATGGGCTGGCTCGATCATCAACACTGTCGTTTAACTGAATTTTCTGGAAAGCATCTAATAAAGGAAATCACTTATAAATGATATGCTTTTATTAGTTTTTCAAAAAACGGTATTGCAATCGTTATGCTTTAGGAACTGCAGGCGCCTTAATCGTTACCGTTGCGCTAACGGCTTCATTATCATCGATCAAATCCATGATTAGCTCATCATCACTTTCAGTCTTCACTTGCCAATTGCCCGCTGCTTGCGGTACGCCCGTCACCATCACAGAGATGGCTTTGTTCTTAAGGCGAATCATCGGCGGCTTATGATCATAACCGCTGTGCTCGTGACCTAAGATATCATCAGCGATAGTCGCAGCCTGCGCGCGTAATGGCGCAACATAACGACAAGCCACCCCATTGATAGACATACAGTCGCCGATGGCATAGATATTCGCTGCATTGGTACGCAACGTCGCTGCATCCACCACAATACCCGTACGGCGATCGAACTCCACACCAGCCGCCGCAGGTAATTGCTCATCGACTGTCAGACCTGTACTGGCAATCACATGATCTACAATCAGTGGTTCGAGCGACTGAGTATCAGTATTGTCTGCATCCGATGATAACGGTGCATAGTCTACTTGTAGTTTCTCGCCATCTTCGCTGTCATTATTATCATCGTCACTAACACGAGCGACAGCTGATACTTGATAACCACCTAAGAATTGAATACCCTGCGACTCGATTGCTTTGGCGATACGTGCTGTTGCTTTTGCTGGTAGCATCTGCGAAAGCGGTGCATCATTTAAATCAATGAGCGTTACTTTATGACCAGCTTTAAGTAGGTCTTCTGCGATTTCTGTACCCACCATACCAGCACCAACGATCGCAACATGCTGACTACCTGCTGCTAGCTTTTCTTGTAGCTGACTAAAACGCTCGATATGATTGACATGCCAAACCAAATCTTGCGGCAGACTTTTAGGGAAGATAGGATGAGCACCCATCGCTAGCACCATTTTCTCATAGCCGATAGTCGTCAGTGTATCATCTGACTGCGTAGTAGAGCGCACCTGTACGGTTTGGCTCACTGGATCAATATCTGTCACTTGCGTATTGGCTAACAACGTCACTTCTGCTGTGTTCGCCGCTTCGCTACCAGATGCCCGTACTAAGTCTGATGCTCGTTTGTTTTGGCTGATTGCCATCGTCAACATCGGCTTGTGATAACGGTCGCCACTATCAGCCGTGATTAATGTGATTGGAACCTCTGTGTCTTTGGCACGAATGGCATCAATGACATGCCAGCCTGCCAGTCCTGCACCAATAATAACCACACCTTTTTTTGCTGCTGTGCTCGATGCTACAGATAGGTTTTCTACGCTCATATAAACTCCAATATGGTTTATGAATTATTTTAATTATCAAAAATATTGACCGCTATTGTATCAGTAAACAGCCATTCACTCACCTATCTAACAATTCACTTAGTCAATATCGAATTCCATGCGATGTGCTGTTGCACGCATGGTTTCACTATCTATTAATTTTTCTATACAGTATAGACTTGCATGGATGCCTGCACTTATCCCCGCTGATGTGACGATATTACCAGTATCATCACTGGCATCTACAAAACGCGTATGCGAGATCACATCGATATCAGGATAGGATGCTAAATTATCCAAGTCCATCCAGTGCGTGGTTGCTGACTTACCAGCTAGCAAACCTGCCTTAGCCAACAGCAACGCTCCTGTACACACTGAAAGCGTCAGCTCTGCCAAACTTGCTTGAGTGATAATCCAGTCAATTACCACCTTATTATATATTTCTGTTTTTTCGGCACCGTAACCACCAGGGATGATTAAGACATCAATGTCTGGATGCTTGGCAAAACTATAGTCAGGAATGACTTGCAGACCATTCCTAGCGGATATCGTTGCTTGGTTCTCGGCAATAGTGATAACCTTAAAGTGCTTATCATCACTAGAACTGGCAGCATTTTCAGCCAACGAAAACACCTCAAAAGGCCCTGCAAAATCCAATACTTCTACTTCATTGAACAGTAGTATGCCGACGGTTCGTTTTAGCGTCATATTCAATCCTAATTCAGTTAATAACGTTAAATAAAATTAAATTTATCTATATTATGATTACTATCTTTTCAAATTTGTTTGATTAATCAGATGAGACATTTCATTTGCTTTTGCCGTTTGCGATTTCTCTAATTCGGCGACTATTCCCGCTCTATTTTCAGCGGCTTTATAGTCTCAAAGATCTCTTCTTTGAATTCCTTGTGTGTAGATATCATAAGCCCCAAATCGTTTTTCAAATAACTATACAAAAAAGGCTAAATACAAAGCGCCCTATTAAAGATAGCGTTTAACCGTCTTTAATAGGGCGCTTTGTATAATTATTAGCAGTGGAAAGAAAAGTAAGCTTTAGAACATGTCTTTATCTTAGAAATACTGCTATAAACAATCGTAAATCAAAGTGTATTTAATGATTTAAAATCTTCGACAAGAACATCTGCGCACGGTCACTTTTCGCGCCTTCAAAAAACTCATCCTTACTACAGTTTTCTACGATATGCCCTTCATCCATAAAGATGATACGATTGGCTACCTGACTGGCAAAGCCCATCTCATGCGTCACACACATCATGGTCATACCATCACGAGTCAGCTCGACCATCACATCTAGCACCTCCTGAATCATCTCAGGATCAAGCGCGGAGGTTGGCTCATCAAACAGCATTGCGACGGGATCCATGGCTAACGCTCGTGCAATCGCAACACGCTGCTGCTGACCACCAGAGAGCTCCGCTGGATATTTCGCCGCTTGTACCGTCAGACCAACACGGTCTAGATAGGCCATCGCTTTTTGTTTGGCCTCAGACTCTTTACGACCCAACACTTTGATTTGTGCCACAGTCAAATTATCAATAATAGTCAAATGTGGAAACAACTCAAAATGCTGAAACACCATGCCGACACGGCTACGTAACTTAGGTAAATTAGTCTTTGGGTCACCGACAGAGATGCCATTGACCATGATGTCACCCTTTTGAAAAGGCTCAAGTCCATTCACTGTCTTAATCAAAGTTGATTTACCACTGCCCGATGGACCACAAACAACAACGACATCACCTTTATGTACATGCGCTGTACAGTCAGTCAGTACTTGAAAATCTCCATACCATTTGCTGACATTAGATATCTCAATGACCATCTCATCACTAGCATGACCACTATTGGTAACCAGCCCGCCAAAGGCATTTAAGTACGTATCAGCATTGCTCATCACTGGCTCCTAACCACATTATTTTCGATAATCATTATTTAAAAAAGGTAAATCAAACGCTCAATCCAAGCTCTCAACACTCAAAAGCGCAAGCGATAAGCGTATCAAAATAACTATATTAAAACCGCAAACGCTTTTGTAATTGTTGCACACCAATAGAAGCACTTAAGCTAATCACAAAATAGACAGCACCAGCACCTAAGATATACGGCGTGAGTAATCCCATTAGCTCACCGCGAACGTAGGCTGCGCGGAAAAAGTCGGTCAAACCAATCGCAAATACCAGTGTCGTATCTTGGAATAAGATAATACACTGCTGCAAAATCAATGGCAGCATCTTACGAAAGGCTTGTGGCAAAATGACCAGACGCATGGTCTGCCCATAAGTCATGCCAAGCGCTTTTGCCGCATTGACCTGCCCGCTACCAATCGATTGAATACCAGCACGCACCACTTCTGAGAAATAAGCGGCCTCAAACATCATAAAGGCGACCACACAAGAGGCAAACGCAGCATCGAGCTGCAGGTACTTACCCGCTACCCAAAGATAAATCATCGGTACGGCAAAATAAAACCATAGCAATACCAGTAGCAGCGGTACGGAGCGGAAGTAATTGACGTATAGCTTTGCTGGAATTTCAAGCAATTTAATGCCTGACAAGCGCATCAATGCCAGTACAGTTCCTAAACTGATACCGCCTAAAATAGCCAAAAACAGCACTTTTAAAGTGGTAAGCATGCCACCCATCAAACCAGGATAGGCTGTTGCCAATTCGGTCATATTCATTTCTGACCTCCCGCAATAAGCCCAGGCACACGCAATTTACGTTCAATCAACCCCATAATAGCGATCAAGGATAAATTGAAAACTAAGTAAATAATCGTCGCGTAAGTATATATCTCGATACTATTTTGAGTATATTCGCTGATGGTTTTGGTTTGGCTAATCAGCTCCATTACCCCCACAAGCGAGGCCACAGAAGCGTTTTTGAAACAGTTCGTTAGCTCAGAGCTGAGCGGTGGCAAGATAATACGAAATGCCTGCGGTAGCAGTACTTCTTTATAGACTTGTGGAATGCTAAACCCTAACGCATAGGCCGCATTAATCTGTCCATCTGGTAATGACTCAATACCTGTCCGCACCTGTTCAACAATACGAGCAGCGGTAAATAAGCCCAAACCAATACTGGCTGATAACATGGCTGAGGTATTCGGAGACAAATCCTTATACCACCATTCTTGTATCGTCGGCGTGAGCCAGCCAGGCGCGATATAAAACCAAAAGAACAGTTGAACAAGCAGTGGAATATTACGAAAAAATGTCACATAAGCCGTACCGATTGCACGAGCGGTATTGTTGGGCAATGTACGCATGATACCGAAGATAGTACCGACGACCATCGCGATAGCCCATGCGATACTACCAATCAATAGCAGCCAGCCAAGACCAGTGATCATCCAATGGATGTAGAGCTCGTTGCCAATACCAGTCTGCTCAAAGAGCACACCCCAGTTCCAGCTATAATTCATGGTTGTCTCTCCGAGCAACGATTGATAAGCCTATACGTCAAATAAAATTACTGGCTATCTGAACGTATAGGCAAGCTATGTTGAGGGACAATGAGCGTTACTGCGCTGCTGCTTCTTTAGGCTGAGCGCTGTCATGCGGATTGGCAATCAAGGCCTTTAAGTTGTCTGACATCTCAAAGTTTAGATTGACGTTCTTTGGTGGGATTGGGTTCAAGAACCACTTGTCATAAATGCTATTGATTTCGCCTGAGCTAAAGACATTAGCAAGTGCTTCATCGACCACAGCTTTGAATTCAGGATCATCTTTACGCATCATACAACCATAGATTTCAAACGATTGCGGCGTACCGACGATGACCCACTCATCAGGATTTTTTGCTTTGGCTTTTTCGCCTGCAAGCAATACATCATCCATCATAAAGGCATCAGCGCGACCATTTTCTAGCATTAGGAAGCCTTCGCCATGATCTTTTGCTGAGATGATATTGGTATCCATTTTATTATCATCGTTGTACTGACGGATATAACGCTCTGAAGTCGTACCTGCTGTCGTTACCAAGGTTTTGCCTTTTAGGTCTTCAAAATCTTGAATACCAGAGTCTTTTTTGGTCAACAGACGCGTACCAATTTCAAAGAAACCATTAGAGAATGCAACTTGCTTTTGACGTTCTTCGTTATTGGTGGTTGAACCACACTCAAAATCTACCGTGCCGTTTTGTACCAATGGGATACGAGTTTGCGAAGTGATTAGGTTATAGCGAACGTTAAGGTCTGGCATGTTTAGCTTTTGCTTAACGGCTTCAACCACTTTCATTTCCAAGTCGTGCGCATAGCCAATCGGCTGATTAGGATCATCAGCGATATAAGAAAAAGGAATAGAGGAATCACGGTGACCGACGACAATAGTGCCAGAGTCTTTGATTTTCTGTAGCGTACCGTTAGTCGTGGTTTCTGTCGTCGCTGCATCATCTGCTGGCGCATCGGTGCTGGTCTGGCTGCTGTTATTACATCCCGCTAAGCCTAATGCCATAACAGCAGCTAAAGTCAACGGTTTGGAAAATGAGTATGTCATGAAATACATCCTTTTATCGCAAGATTGAGTGAGTGCTTGGACGACATAGGTCTGATTGACCAGACTGCCCCGCATCCGTACGGTTGTTGCTGTTGTTTATCACAATGCAACTTAATGTTACTGTACAACAAATTTGCAGTAGAGGGTGAATTTTTTTTGAGAGAGTACATATTTATGAATATATTTATATTCTAACTATAAGATGATGGCTTATAGCGGCTATCTACTCAGAGTTTTGTACAGACAGCTGCTTGGTTTTTTAAACCCATTATTGACAATTACTACTCATAATCGTCAAAACAGTCTACTAAGTGAGATTGATAAATCGGCAGTAATCCCCATAAAGCAAACAACTTCTCTATACTACAAATGACTTATGACTCAAGATATCCAAGTCCCAAATACGGACAGCCAAACTATTGGCAACCATAGCAGCAACGACATTCGCCAACGTTTCTTTGTTGAAGACTCGCCCGTGCGCGGTGATGTGGTACGCCTATCACGCAGCTACGCGAGCACCATTGCACAAAAGCCCTACCCTGAAGCCATCAAACGCTTATTGGGTGAGATGCTGACCGCAGCGAGTTTGCTAATCAGTACGGTCAAAATCAATGGTCGCCTGTCTATTCAGTTGCAATCATCAGACAGTGACAGCTTACTAAACTGGGCGATGGCAGAATGCGATCAAGACGGTATCATTCGTGCGCTTGCTAGTTGGAAAGGCGAGACGGATGAGCAAGTACAAGCGTGGGACAATATGACCCATGCCAAAGAAGCCTTTGCAGAGCTTGGTGCGATGGGACAAGGCGTATTGTTTATCAACATTCAGCCTGATGGCGGTGAGCCATACCAAGGTATCGTTGAGCGTAGCCATGACAATCTAGCGGACTGCTTAGCGCATTATCAAAAGCAATCAGCCCAGATTCCAACATTGATTAACTTGGCATCTGATGGCCTGCAAGCCGGTGGTATCTTGGTACAAATGCTACCGCGTACTGCTGAAGAAACGTCTGAAGTTGAGCAAAACCAAGATGCAGGTATCGACGATGATTTATGGACGCGCTTGTCTGTATTGACGCGCACGGTAAAAGCAGAAGAGCTAACGACACTGGATGCTAACGAAATCCTTTATCGCTTGTATCACGAAGAAAACATCGTGGCCCCTGAGCCTGCCCCTCTGTCATTTGGTTGCACTTGCTCACGCGAGAAGTGTGAAATGGCAATCGAACAAATCGGTGAAGCAGAAGCATTAGATATCGTCGAAGAGCAAGGCGGTACATTTGAGATGGATTGTGGATTCTGCGGTGAAGTCTATAAGTTCAATAAAGATGATGTAGCAGCAATATTTGCTGAGTAAGTTTTTTCTTATTTGCTATAAATCAGCCTTTGTAGAAATATAAAAACCCCTCAAGCATGATGCTTGAGGGGTTTTTGTATTTATCATTAAATCACTACACCGCTACATCTAAACTTCTGGGATAAGAGTGTATGCGCGGACGTCCCGCATAGTCACTTCGACCATTATCAAGTAGCCATTCAACAACCTGTTCGCGTACTCGTCTACTATGAATTAAGTTCATATGATTGACGCCATAAAACACTGCTTTATGACCATCTGGCACAAACAAAGCATGCTCAGCGTCATCTTCACCTAAGGCTGAAGCCACCGATACCAAACTGTCTCCTAGCAGATCCGTTACCTTAGAATCATAATGCGTCTCAAGCAAAGCACTGGCGACAAAGTAAGTCTTGATACCACTTGGCAACCGTGCAGGATGGCGAAAGTCTTGTGGCAACACGCTACGTCCTTCTAATGCTTTCCAATCTGCATCCCGAATACTGCCATGACGCAGATCGATAATACCGGCACTGCGCATATCCCCGAGCTTAGCCAGTGAGCCTGCAAACGGCAGCTTGGCAATGATGTCTTGTACATAATTACCGATACGCTCAAGCACTGCCCCATGATGCGGCGAACCTAGCGTGATGAGATTGCCCACGCGTTTTATCCAATCTAGGCGGTCTTGCTCGCCATAAAACAGTGCACTGCGAGAGACCAAACCACCCATACTATGTCCGACCAGATCTATCTGACTGATATTTGGATTGTCATCGACCAGCGCTTGTAGTAATTGAGAGAACTTGCGACCGCTACGTGAGATACGGCGACCTGTATTGTAATCCAAATACAGCACCGTGGTATCAGGCTGGCTAACATGAATGGCCTCGCCTAAATCATTACCTGCTTGTGCTTGCCAGCTTAAATGACTCATACATAGACCATGGCACAAAATAACGATACGGCCTGATAGCACTTCATTCTGTGGTTTGCCGTCTTGAGTGTATAGCATCATCGGAATGGCGAGCGCATTTTGGTTGTTGACCAAATGATCACCTATGACACCATTGAGCACATTGACCAGTTTTTTTAGTGAGTCCGGTAGTGGCTGCACTGACTTTTGGAGAATCAGGTTTTTGTATATGCGTAGTACAGACGCTAGATTATTACCGACCATTTGCATCACATGACGTATCGTGCCATATATACGTCCAGTAAATCCGCGCGACCATTTATTTAAATGTTTGTCATTGAAGCGGCCTAGCGGACGCAGAATAACTTCACGATGAATGGCTTCTACGATTTCTGTAATCTCAACCACACCCATGGTAGCGAGCTGGGCCAATCCTTCAAAAAAATTAGCCAAAGACACAGGTGTTTTGTTGATTTCATCGCTGTCATCCGAATCTGCCAGTAGCTTGACCAGCTCATCCATATCGATGGCTTCGAGTTGGTCGATTTGCTCATATAGATGACTGTGTAGCGGTACACTCGCATCTGGGACAAAATGCGCATCGAGCTCATGATGAGTACGAGTATAGCTGCTATCGTTTTGAGCGTCGCTGTCACTAACACCGTCGTTATAAAACACATTTGGACTGCTCATAATATTTGCACATTCAGCGAGAAAAGTAATGGTCTATATTATCCTGTAACTGCAGCAAAGAGAAGTGAATGGTTTGACTTTAGATCGGGATGACGACTAGCAGAGCCAGATTACTGATAGACGGTCTCGTTAGCCATCAAATCAATATAATAATAAAAAATCCCAAGTCTTAACTTGGGATTTTTATGGTTGTGAGCATTTTAGTTGTTTCTATTATTCGCCTATAGCTTATCTATCTATGTCGTGCTATCAGCCGTATCAAATGACTCTGCCAGTATGACATCACCATCCTCGCGAGTAATCATCACAGTCGCTGAACGAGGTATACTACCACCAGCGACAGCGCCCCATGTGTTGCCAGGATGCTGAATATTGATAAACAGCGTTTTGAAATCTGGCGCCATGGTGATACCTGTTACTTCGCATCCTTCAGGACCGACAAAGAATCGTTTGATATTGTCATTGCTAGCAGATGTGCCGACTCGGGTTGACTGCCCTGCCGATGTGGTCGTCATCGAGCCATCACTGACCTTACCCGGCAGAGCCGCAAGCAACATACAGCTACTGGTATCGGTATAAGCGCCGTCATCTGTCTGAATCCATAAGACACCGCGCGGGTCAAAATATAGCCCATCAGGTGAAGAAAAGTCATTATTATCATTTAATTGAGAAAGGTTTTCTGCTGATAAGTCACTTGGCGCACCAAACAGATAAATATCCCATTCAAAGCTCGTTGCGGCATGGTCACCGCCTGCTTCTGCCCAGCGAATAATGTGACCATTGTCATTACCAAGTGCTTTTCCGCTTGACTGATAGCTACGCGGATTGGAAGCTGAGACAGGCTGATCGTCACGTACGCCGCGATATTTATTATTGGTCAATGTCACATAGACATCGCCCGTCATAGGACTGACCGATACCCATTCAGGTCGATCCATCTTAGTAGCACCAGCAGCATCGGCAGCGGCACGGGCGAAGATCAATACTTCATCTTGTCCATTGAATGGCAGTACACTATTAAAAGCATCCAGTCCGTTTTGACCGTGGACAAGGGCTTTCCACTCACCGCTACCATCTTCGTTAAATACCGCCACATATAGCGTGCCGTCATTCAGATATTTGTCACCTGCTTTTAGTCCGCCGCCGATGTCCGAGTTTGACCACATCGCTTTGGAGACAAACTTATAAATGTACTCACCTCGGGCGTCATCACCCATGTAGAAAACTACTGGCTTACCTTGCTCGACAGGAGCATACGCGCAGTTTTCATGAGCGAATCGGCCCAGTGCAGTGCGTTTCTGCGGTATAGAGTTTTGGTCAAATGGGTCAATTTCAGTAATATAACCGAAGGTGTTAAAGCCGTAGCGATAATCTTCCGCAGCACTGGCACCGACTGCGGTCATATCCCAGCGTGAGAACTCGTCTGCTATTTTAGCATCCTTTGCCTCTGGGGTATGCCATAGATACTCCCATCCTGGGAAGTCCTCCACCGCACCGTAGCGCTCGCGCGCATAGTTATCACCAGCGCTCAATTGACTAGCATCCTGTCCACGGGCAAACACACCCAAGAAGTTCTCTTCGGTAGTCAGATAAGTACCCCACGGTGACAGACCTGCGCCGCAATTGTTATTGATACCGCGAGTCTGATAGCCTGTCGGATCAAACTTGGTCTTGACCAGAGCAGAGCCTGCCACAGGGCCAGCCAATTGTGCTGTTGTACTACTGGTGATACGGCGATTGTATTTAGAATCAGGTACCATCTCATAACCCATACCATCTGCACGGCGAGTTAACTCAACCACCGAGACGCCATGACAGTTGACTTCACGGCGGACGTCGCTCGCGAGACGACGGTTTTGAAAAATAGGCGCAGCATCGTTATCTTGAGTGACGTAATAGCCAAATGGGCTAAGCTCACTGCTATTAACGTATTCATGGTTCATGACTAGCAAGCTATTTTCTGACGCTTTAGCATCGTAAGCGTTACCGTTTTTGCCAAAGAACCACATCCCATCATGGTTGTCACCCATACGCCATTCAAATGACTCTGCTGATTGCTCGCGATTGTCTTTCCAATCCTCGATACCAGAGTTCAGCGGTGTACCAAGCGGTAATATCATCTCTGCCTTGTAACCTGCTGCTACGGTCATCGTATCCGCTGTTGAATGCGCGACTGCCTCAAACTTTAAGGTATTAGGACGCTTCAAATCACCTTGTGCAGGGATAGCGGCATTATCGTCATTACCAACAATACTGTTATCATCGTCTTCACTACAACCGACCAAAGGTAATGCGCCAAAAAACGCAGCAGCCGTCAACCCTGTGCCACCTTTTAGGATACTACGGCGGTTCAATCGACGATTGATAATCGTCTGAAAGTCAGTATTATTAGTAGGATTTGAGTCTTCAACCACTTCGTGGGCAAGCGTTCGCTCATTGTTCAATAATGTCATTATCAGTCACCTTGCTATTAGGCTAGATTGGCAGAGAGTTGATCGCGGCTTTATAATTACGACCACAAAAATACGAATTCCGCTTAAGTCTACTCAACCTTTATGACAGCACGCTGAACAATAGGTGACAAACTGATGACAATCGACTGTACTGATGATTATTGAAAAATAGAATGGTTAGATAGTTAGCATTGTTTGGCAGTTAGCAAATTCAAAAAATAAATATAAAGGCTTAAAAGCAAAAACCCCAAGCAATTGCTCGGGGTTTTTAATATGTGTTTGTTATTGCAATCAAGCTTACTGTACTTGCGACACCCACTCATGAGCACCCAGTTTTAGTTTAAGCTGATCGCCTGCTTGCAACACACCAACGCCGCTTGGCGTACCAGTCATAATTACATCCCCTGCTTGCAAGCTAAAGGCATGACTGATATTGACCAGCAATTCATAGACAGGAAATAGCATTAAGGCACTATCGCCATCTTGCGTTAACTTATCATTGATAGATAGCTGATACTGTACACTTTGCAGATTGCCAAACGCTTGTGGGTCGAGCCAATCAGCAAGGACGCAAGCTCCGTCAAAACACTTAGCACGCTCCCACGGATGACCTTTTTCTTTTAGCTTGCTTTGCAAATCACGCAAGGTCAAATCCAGTCCCAATGTCACGCCACCAATGGCTTGCTTAGCTTGCTCAATCGTCGCCCTAGATAAATCAGCTGATAGCTGAATACATAGCTCGGCCTCGTAGTGAGTCTCGCCAAATAACTCTGGACTTGGGCGAACCACATCACCACGGATAGAGACCACTGAAGACGCAGGTTTCATAAACAGTATCGGTGTGGTTGGTACTTCATTGCCCAACTCTGCAGCATGTGCCGCATAGTTGCGACCGACACAGACAACTTTACCAATAGAAGCACGTAATCTTTCATTATGATTGATAGCGCCCTGCTCGGCATTGACACCAGCTGCAATGGCGTTCGCTAATGACTCGTGTGGCGATTGGCTCATACTAAACTCTCCCTGTAAATGATGGCTATTTTATCAGCAGTCCATACTATATTGTCTACAGTGACTTTGACGATTTTTAGTTGCTAACTATTAACTATTAACTATTAACTATTAACTATTAACTATTAACTATTAACTATGGAATCGTATTGGTCACCACATCTGGTGGTACATAACTGGCATGACGGTTCATACGCTTTTCAAACATTCTAAAGCTAAACAAGATAACCCACGACAGCAATAAATAGACGATACCAGCGGCAAAGAATAGCT
The DNA here is from genome assembly GCF_904846625.1 of Psychrobacter sp. JCM 18900. Classification (GTDB taxonomy): domain Bacteria; phylum Pseudomonadota; class Gammaproteobacteria; order Pseudomonadales; family Moraxellaceae; genus Psychrobacter. Next base: position 515,130 of record NZ_CAJHBL010000003.1, on the reverse strand, counting down.
CCATCAAGGTATAGGTACGCGCACTAATCGTACGAGCAACACCTGTGATATCCATCAATGCAATAGTCGAAGCGAGCGCACTACCTTTTAGCATAAAGATAACTTCGTTACTGTATGCTGGAATCACAATACCAAATGCGCGCGGCAGCGTAACGCGTGTTAACTTTTGCCATTTAGACATACCAAGCGCATCAGCAGCTTCAAGCTCTCCAATAGGAATCGTCTGAATCGCACCGCGTATAATCTCGGCTAGATAAGCACTGGTATTGAGGGTAAAGGCGATGATGGCGCACCAATATGCTTGGCTGAGTACTGGCTCCCATAAGAACGACTCGCGTACGGCCTCGAACTGACCCAAACCGTAATAAATCAGGAATATCTGTACCAGCAGCGGCGTACCACGGAAAAAGAAGATATACAGAAACGGTAGTATCTGTACCACCCAGTTCTTAGACAGTCGTAATAACGCCAAAACCAAACCAAACAGCAATCCAATCACACCTGAAAACAAGACCAGCTGTACGGTCAACACCGCGCCGCCTAGTAAATCAGGGATATGGTCAAAAATGACCTGCCAATTCCAATCCATAGTAACTCTCCTCTACCCTATGGTCGATTGACTGTGAGTGGATTGACGGCTTATCTTTTTGGCATAGCGTGCCGCAGGATTGGCACGCCACTCAAGCCACATCATAAAGCCAGTAATCAACATGGTCAGACCCAAATAAATAATCGCTGCTGCCATATAAAAGGTAAATGGCTGCTGTGTAGACTGTGCCGCACGCGATGACTGATACATGATGTCCTTGAGACCCACGACCGATACCAATGCGGTATCTTTAAGCAGTACCAGAAATAAATTTCCCAGACCTGGTAAAGCAATCTGCCACACTTGCGGCAAAGTGATGCGATAAAAAGTCTGAAAAGGACGCATACCAATCGCTTGCGCAGCCTCTCGCTGCCCTACTGGAATCTCTTGAATGGACATGCGAAAAATCTCAGTCGCATACGCACCAAAAGCAATAGACAGTGCCATGACACCACCCCAAAAAGCGCTAATTTCGACATAGTCGTTATAGCCGAACTTTTTGAGGATGCTCATCAATAAAATAGAGCCGCCATAGTAAATAAAGAGCACCAATAGCAGCTCAGGAATACCGCGCATCGTCGCAGTATAGACAGTCGCAAGTTTACGCAGCAACCAGATATTGGACATCTTTGCGGTTGCGCCGAGCAAGCCTAAAGCCAGACCAATGATTAAACTGGTCACAGCTAGCTGTATGGTGACGGTAGCGCCGCTCAATAAAAGCGCGCCAAATCCTTGTAAGTCAAACACGATTATCCACTCAGTCTCTTTATATTAGCAATTAAGGCATGTCTTCAATTCAATCGATAGACATCTAAATGGTTTAAAAACGGCTAAATCTTGCCAAACGGCGTCAAATAGCTGACTAATATCTCGATATTATTTGCGCTATTTTTCTTGTTTGACTGCAATTTATCTCATTTTTATTACCATTTTTAAAATGAAGACACGCCCTAGCAAAATATGAGTTAAAAGAATCAGCATCAATAGCTGAACGCGGCGAAACACCGTATTTTATACCAAATCAATAGGGATGGTCGGCGTCAAAAAATGACGTCAGAAGAATACGATTAACGCTGCGATAATTGACACAGTAGAAATGAGCGCTGATTTTATCATATTCACTCGCCGTGATGTTAATACTGACGCGTAAAAGCTGTGCCTAAACCGTACTTAAACAGACACTTGCCTCTAGAAATACACAATGAGCCGACTAAATTTGAGCAAAAATGATAGGTGACTATTATGTATATTCGTTGATATAACGACAAATAAAAAAGGACATCACCATGGTGGCGATATCCTTTTATTAATCAAAACAATATTTTTTGACTGCTATCTTTGACTACTGTTAGCTATTAACTAGTGCTTTCTGTCGTTGGTTGCTCGCTAATGTCTGCATCTGCACCCTTATCTACATCTTCACCAACTGTACTCGTTGCAGACGCTGGTACCGCAAAGTACTTTTGATTAATTTTATCGTAAGTACCATTAGCTTTTATATTAGCAAGAGACTGATTAATCTTTGCTTGTAGCGGATCGCCTGGGCGTACTGCTATTGCAAAGTTATCATTAATATCGATCTCATCACCTTTGAGCGCATATTTGCTACCAGCATTTGAGCTCAGCCATTCTATGGCAGGCAGCTTATCAGAAATCATCGCATCGACACGGTTTGAACCGAGATCCAAAAACGCATTGCTCAACGTATCATAAAGCTTCATATCGGCTTTTGGATACGTGTCTTCTAGCCACTGCGATGAAATGGTTGAACGCTGTGCAGCAATAGAATGCGAGTCAATATCACTGTTGTTACTAGAGTCAAAACTGCTGTCTTTTTTGGCCAAAAAAACCAAGGCATTGCTAAAGTACGGATCGGTAAAGCTCACCTGCTGCGAACGCTCTGGAGTAACAGACATCGCCGCCACAATCGCATCGTACTTACCTGCTTTTAGACCAGGAATAATACCGTCCCAGTCCTGCGCTACAATCTCACAAGTAACCTGCATATCCGCACAAAGTGCATTTGCTATCTCAACATCAAAACCACCCAGTGTCCCATCGGCATTGGTATAGTTAAAAGGTGCATAGGCCCCTTCTGTACCGATGCGTAATACATCACCTGTAGAGGCTGCCGTTGCTTCGTTAGCATCTGGATTGGTATCAGCCGCACTCTCTTGGCTATTGCTACAGCCAGCAACGGTAAAGGCCGTCGCTAGTGCAAACAATGACATAGACAGACGACTGGCTACATTAATGTTAGATTTGCTAGTCGTGGCACATATTGGGGCACAATGGTTGCTCATGATCATCCTTGGTTTTTGCTTGAGTAAACAACACGTCTTTACACAACAGCAGTCAAACTACTAGATATCGTATTAGTTAGCTGGTGCTTCTTCTTCAGCGACCACTACTTCTTCGACACTATCAGTTGTTGCGACCGCTTTTTGAGCAGCAGCAGTTGAGCTAGTACCAAAATAGCTACCCGTGATTTGATCATAGGTGCCGTTGTCTTTTAGCTCAGCCAATGCCGCATTGAACTTAGCAACTAACGGATCGCCTTTACGGAAGGCAATACCCATTGCGTCGTCATTGGTGCTGATTTCTTCACCTTTGACTTCGTAACCTTTGCCTGCGTCTGTTTTTAACCAGTCAATACCCGTTACTTTGTCAGACATCATACCGCGCACACGACCTGAGGTCAGATCTAGATAAGCATTGTCTTGCGTATCATATAATTTGATATCAGCATCTGCATGCTCGTCTTGTAGGTATTGCGAGGCAACAGTTGAGCGCTGTGAGGCAATTGGTAGACCTGTTAGTGACTCTACGCTTAAGTCATCACCTTTTTTGCCGATCAAGATGATACCGCTATGGAAGTAAGGATCACTGAAATCAACCACTTCTTTACGCTCAGGCGTGATAGACATACCTGCGATAGCTGCATCAAATTTCTGTGCGTTAAGCCCTGGAATCAAACCATCCCAATCTTGAGAGATGACTTCACACTCAGCTTTCATTTGTGCACATAGTGCGTCAACCAGCTCAATCTCGTAACCAATCAGTTTGCCATCTGCATCGGTATAACTAAAAGGCTTATAGCTTGATTCTGTCGCAATTTTGATATTTAAAGGCGCTTCAGTAGCGGTGTCAGCTTCAGCATTTTCTGCTGGTGCTGAGCTATTGTTACAGCCTGCCAACATTAGCATTGCTGCGCTAAGTGGTGCTAGCCACAATGCTTTTTTGCTCATTGATGATGTCATTGAAATTGTCATAAGTTTTATTCCTTAATATATTTACCAGCTGTATCGTCAATCACTGCTTGCTGATTTATGCTTATAAACACCGTTTATTTAAAATATGCCCAGTTTTAAGCATTACTCGCATCAAACGTTATGTGTTCTAAGCATAAATCTTCAGTGAGTCATTATTGACCAAAGTTCATCTGCTCAAGACGTGCAAGCTCACCGTTACTACGGATTTCGCTCAATGCTTTGTCAAAGTCAGCTTTGAGTGAGTCACCTTTACGTACAGCAATGGCAATATTGTCATCGTTATCAATTTCATCACCAACGATACCGAAGCCCGCTGCGTTTTCTGCTAACCATGATTTGGCAGAAACTTTTTCGGCCAATACGGCATCGCTACGACCAGATTTTAGATCTAGATAGGCATTGTCATAGTTGTCATACAATTGAACTGTGTTGCCTTCTTTACCTTCGTAGTTATCCTGTAGATAAGCACCTGGCGTAGTAGAACGTTGACCACCAAGCGTTGCATCTTTAATCGTCATAGGATCAAAACCACCATCCGTATTGGTCAACCATACCATCGTATTGGCAAAGTACGGCTCGCTGAAATCAACTTTTTCTTGACGCTCAGCAGTAATAGACATACCTGCAATCACAGCATCATATTTCTGTGCCAATAGACCAGGGATGATACCGTCCCAGTCCTGTGCAACGATTTCACACTTTGCTTGCATTTGATCACACAAGGCATTGGCAACATCGATATCAAAACCTGCCAAGCTGCCGTCAGCGTTGGTGTAGTTGAATGGAGGGTAAGCGCCTTCGGTGGCGATACGAATGGTTTTACCAGTGGTTTCTGCTGCAGGGGCGTCAGCGTTGGTATCGGTAGTTTCATCGGCAGGTTGGCTACAAGCGCTCAACATCAATGCAGCAGTAACGGTCATTGATGACCACAATAGGCGAGAATTCGACATCATACGTTCCTTAAATTCTGATGGGTTTTACATAAGTTTTTGACAGGATTTTCTGACTTAGGGTTCTGATATTTTGTTCTCTGACGTCCCTGCCAGACAAGCAATATAGATAGCAGAATAACAGACAGCCACGAGACGTGACGGCCTATAAACCTTTTGATAATACCTGAGTAAAATATCAAAAACAAACGTTTTGCATACTCAGAGTTATCATTAAGCAATAAACAGTCAACAATGGTTACGTTACAGTGATTTTACGTTTGGCAGGGCAAATGGTGACAAGAGTGTTGCCACCATTTATATTGGACATGATATTAAGCAAAAAATTAATAATTAAGTAGGACGGTGTGATGCCATAAAGTCTTTGACACGCTCAGAGGTAGGGTTATCAAAGACTTGCTCAGGTGTGCCAATTTCTTCAACCACACCTTGATGTAAAAAGACGACTTTGCTTGATACTTCACGGGCAAAGCGCATTTCGTGAGTAACGATAAGCATCGTACGTCCCTCTTCTGCTAGCTCGCGCATTACCGCAAGCACTTCGTTAACCAGTTCAGGATCTAGCGCAGAGGTTGGTTCATCAAATAGTAGAACTTGTGGCTGCATAGCAAGTGCACGGGCAATTGCGACACGCTGACGCTGACCACCAGATAAGTTCGCAGGATATGCATCTTTTTTGTCTAGTAGGCCTACTTTATCGAGCAATTTTTCTGCATCGCTAATCGCTTGGTCTTTTTTAATCTTTAAGACCTGCGTTGGCCCTTCGATGATGTTTTGTAGAATTGTCTTATGCGGCCATAGGTTAAAGTTCTGAAAGACAAACCCCACGCGTGCGCGCAAGCTTTCTAGCTGCTTCACGTCTGCTGCTTGTAGCTCACCTGATTTAGCAGGTTTTAGCATCAGCTCTTCGTTACCGATCAAGATACGACCATGATTGGGGTTTTCTAGAAGATTAATACAACGCAGCAACGTCGACTTACCTGAGCCAGATGAGCCCAAAATAGAGATAACATCGCCATCATAGGCAGTCAGGGATACCCCTTTTAATACCTCTAATGAGCCGTAGCTTTTATGGATGTCTTGTAAGTCTAGGGCGATAGGCCGAGTCGGGTTTTTTGCAGTATCAAGCATGGTTCAGCAGACTTCCAATAAATATGAGTGAAAACACGAATAAAATAAGAGCTATATCTATATATAGTACAAGCATCTAGATGCATTATCGTAATATGCCTGATGAGGCAAAGAGAAAAATGCCATATTGTCTCTTATTACGCAGTAAAAAGGCAAATATTGTATTTAACCAACGGGTTAATCAGCTTCTAACAAACCGCGAATACAAAAAAGCCCAGACTGCATTTATCGCTCTGGGCTTTATTTTATCACTTTAGAATACGAGACGTTGTGTTATCTGATAACTGCCTATTTATAGTATGTGCTTAGTACATCTAATATGTAGCTAGTGCATTCTATAGTATGCGATTAGTACGTCGATACATGCTCTGAGTCTTCAGTACCATCCATCATATCCGCATCTTCTGCTGTCGCCACTGCTACATCATCGTTATTGGTAACGTCCATACCCTCATCATCGGCACTAGCAACGGCCACATCATCATTGTCACTCGCTGTCGCACTTTCTTCTACAGAGGTTTGAGCGTCTACAGTAGTGTCAGCTTCAGTTTCCATCGGTGTGTCGTCTTTTTTGCTACAAGCGCCTAATGCCAAAGCACCTGCTACCAAGCCAACCGTTAACCAATTTTTATAAGTCGTATTTTTCGTAGCCATGTTCGTTCTCCATCACTCATCATAATAAGATTAAGTACTATCTACTGATAGCCTTGCTGTTTTAATGCTTACTATACTGAGGATATCTCGCAGCTACCTTAGTATTTACAGCGCAATTCTGTTAAAAACACGTAAAGATATAGTGGAGTACTGATAACGCAGTTATTTTAAATAAACACCGCTTAGCATGAATAATATTACTTTGAATAAGCCCTTACAAGAGCATCGCAAAGCGGATTCTGTTCACAAAATCATCTTTACTATCGTCCCAATCTGCTCTATGTTAAATAGCATAATGACCTCTCACTATCTGAGTAGGCATTCAAAACTTCTTTTTTTGCGACACTTTTCGCCTTTTTAGGTACTTTTACCTATATAAAATTGGGCGCTTTTAGTTATAAAAAACCTGTATCACATAAGGAAAATAATTTATGAGTCAATCGAATACTACGGATATTACGACCTATATGCAGTCTGTCGGCAAGCAAGCACGAGCTGCTTCTCGCGCGCTGGCTGCTGCCAACACTGGCGATAAAAATTCAGCACTATTAGCCATTCATGATGAGCTGGTCAATGCCAAACAAGACATCTTGGCAGCTAATAAAATCGATATGGACAACGGTCAAAAAAACAATCTTGATAGTGCACTCCTCGACCGCTTGGAGCTAAACGAAGCACGATTTAACGGTATGCTACAAGGTCTTAAAGACGTCGCTGGCCTTCCTGACCCAATTGGTGAAGTCACTGACATGACTTATCAGCCATCGGGTATTCATTTGGGTAAAATGCGGGTGCCACTTGGCGTAGTCGGTATGATTTATGAGTCGCGTCCTAACGTAACATTGGAGGCTGCCTCACTGGCACTCAAGTCAGGCAATGCCATTATTTTACGCGGTGGTTCTGAAGCCTTTGAGTCTAACCAAGCCATTGCCAAATGCATCATCAAAGGTCTTAGCCATACTGATCTATCGGAACATAGCGTGCAAGTGCTACAGACGACCGATCGTGCAGCCGTCGGTGAGCTGATTACTATGACTGAATATGTCGATGTCATCGTACCACGTGGTGGTAAAGGTCTGATTGCGCGTATTAGCAACGATGCCAAAGTCCCTGTGATCAAGCATCTAGATGGTAACTGCCATACCTTTATTGATAGCAATGCAGATCCTGAGATTGCGATTAAGGTCAGTGTCAATGCCAAAACACATCGCTACGGCACTTGTAATACGATGGAGACGCTACTGGTCGATGAAACAGTCGCAGATGAGCTATTGCCTAAAATAGCAGAGGCCATCGTCGCTGCTGATAACGCAATGCAACTACGCCTTGATGACAAATCACAAGCTATTCTAAATGAGAGTGCTAAGCTTGAAGGTCATCTATCAGCTGCCACTTCTGAGGATTGGGATACTGAATATTTAGCTCCTATCCTAGCGGTAAAAGTGGTCTCAGGTATTGACGAAGCGATTGAACATATCAATACGCACGGCAGCCATCATACCGATGTCATCATCACTGATAACTATACCAAGTCGCAGCGCTTCATCCGTGAAGTGGACTCGGCCAGCGTTATGATTAACGCTTCTAGCCGTTTTGCTGATGGTTTCGAATACGGTCTCGGTGCTGAGATTGGTATCTCAACGGACAAAATCCATGCGCGTGGTCCTGTCGGTCTCGAAGGTCTGACTTCGCAAAAATGGATCGTTTATGGTCATGGCGAAACCCGTGCTTAATCATACTAGCATCGACTATCGAAACGAGTAATCAGAAACGTCAGCAATTATGCTGGCGTTTCTTCGTTTAAATCACAAGTATTTTAGTTAAGGCATTTAAATTATAGGGAGCGGTACGACCATGCAAAGTGGCAAGATTAAGCACTGGAACGAAGATAAAGGCTATGGCTTTATCGATGTAGATAATCAAAGTGAAGATGTGTTCTTTCATATTAGCAAAGCACGATTGGCAAAGCCTATAACGGTTGGTCAAAGTGTCTATTTTAACAGTGCTCGTAACGACAAAAATCAATTGAGAGCTACTGAAGTGACCTCATCTTCGTTGAGCCTTGACCAAGATACTGCATCAGATGTTCCAAGCTATACACCTACTAATGCCAATAGAAATAGCCATCATAGCACTCGTAACTCAAATCGTAGCAGTCAAAACAGCAGACCCAATAAAAGAAGCTTAGGCTCTACGCTATTTAGCCTTATCGCTATAATCGCTGTCGCTTTCTATTTCTTTGGTGATTTAAATTCGACATTGTTTGCTGATAGCATCGAGTCGACAACGGTATCGCAGGACGTAAATAATAATACGAGCCAAGTCGCCCGTGCTGGTATAACAGGTGATGCACAGGTCGATAATACGATTGCGCTTATTCAGCAAGGCGGCCCGTTTCCTTATCCAAATAAAGATGGCACGACGTTTTATAACCGTGAAGGCAGACTACCCGCCCAGTCACAAGGCTACTACCGCGAATATACCGTACCCACCCCTGGTGTCTCTCATCGCGGCGCACGGCGTATCGTCACAGGTGGTAACCCACCTACCGTCTATTACTTGACTATCGACCACTATGATAGCTTTCAAAGACTACAGGTGCCTTAATATGAAACGAGCTGATATGAAACAAGCCATCCACTACGTTAATCAAAGCCATGTTAATCAAGACCACATTAACCAAAACGGTACAGCACTGGGTACTAGCATTCCTGCGCAGGCTGTTACTATAGCCGTAGGTGACACGCTCGAGAAAACTGAGTTATTGACGAGTTTGGCCAAGGCCTGTGACTTTCCTAGTTATTTTTCACACAACTGGGACAGTGCATGGGATTGTCTAACAGACAGTGAGGCAATTTATTTGAGGCTGGATTTAACAGACGTCAAAAGGATAAATACTGAGGACTTCAATGTCTTTAAAAGCATCATTGAGGATGCCTTTAGAGAATTTGGCAAACCACAATTGTGGATCATCGTGCCATCTGAGGATGAAGCTTATAAGTTAGAAAGTTAGTCGTTGAAAGCCTATATTGCAAGCCCGACCGCCGATAGTCACCGATAATTATTCGTCATCATAGAAACCTGAATTCGAGATAAAGCCATATTTATCCCGAATTCAGGTTAATTTATTTTATAGAAAGGATTAACCTATGGAGATTACCTTAAACGGTTATTACACCCTGATATTGGCCACCTTAGTGCTGCTGCTTGGGCGGTTTTTGGTGCGGAGAGTCAAGTTTTTAGAAGACTTTAATATTCCAGAACCTGTTGCTGGTGGTCTGGTCGCGGCGATTGTTGTCTATGCTCTCAATATGGTTTGGGGATATAGTTTTAACTTTCATCAAGGATTACAGACCGCCACCATGTTGATGTTCTTTGCGTCCATCGGTCTGAGTGCTGATTTCAGTCGATTAAAAGCAGGCGGCACACCATTATTGATTTTTACTATCGTTGTTTCAGTATTCATTGTATTGCAGGATGTCGTTGGTGTGGCCATGGCAAGTGCGTTAGGACTTGATCCTCTGCTCGGTCTGGTGACAGGGTCTATCGCTCTAACTGGTGGTCACGGTACAGCAGGCGCTTGGGGTATTACGTTAGAACAAGACTACGGCGTGGTCGGTGCGACGACGCTTGGTATCGCGGTTGCTACTTATGGTTTGGTCGCAGGTGGTATCGTTGGGGGTCCTGTTGCCCGTCGCTTGATTAACCGACTTGGGTTAAAACCAACGCTAGCCAACCCTGATCCTAGCGATATCGAAAAAGTTGCTGGTGCACAGTCGTTATATAGCACCAAACACGATGAGGAGTCTGCAGGTAGTAATAAAGATATCTTTGAAAGACCTGATAGCATGCGCTTTATCACAGCGTCCTCTACTATCGAGACTTTGGCACTATTCGCAGGTGCTTTGGCTTTTGCCGATGTAATGGCCATAGTTGCTGAAGGCACCTGGTTTGAGTTGCCGACGTTCGTATGGGCACTGGCAGGTGGTGTCATCATTCGCAATGTACTGACGATGGTCTTCAATTTTGATATGTTTGACCGCTCAATTGATGTACTTGGTAATGCATCTTTAAGCCTATTTTTAGCGATGGCATTATTGTCTTTAAAACTTTGGCAGCTGACCGATTTGGCGGGTCCTGTATTAGTCATATTGGTTGTACAGACCATCATTATGATTATCTACGTTTACCTGATTACCTTTAAAATTATGGGTAAAGACTATGACGCAGCTGTATTGTCAGCGGGTCATTGTGGTTTTGGTATGGGTGCAACACCGACAGCGATTGCAAATATGCAGGCAGTCACTGATCGCTATCTGCCTTCACCTAAAGCATTCCTAATCGTGCCAATGGTTGGTGCGTTCTTCGTTGATATCGTTAATGCCACGATATTGCAGATTTTTACGAAGTTGCCGTTTATGTAGGCTGATACTGTCCCAGATTAAAACTTAATAGCCATCTAGCAAATAACAAATACTAGCCATCGAAAAGCCCGCCAAGACTCATCTTGGTGGGCTTTTTTAATTATCAAGTTATAAGAGAATGTTCAATCAAACCATTTATTTATACTTCTTAATTTCACCACTTTTCACACGCGCTATGAAAGAATTAACCTCTCTTTTCACAATTGGCATCAAGAAGTACAGACCGATGATGTTGAAGATCGCCATAGCGAACAGAGCCGCATCTGAGAAGTCGATAACGAAGCTGAACTGTACGATGGTACCGATAACAACGAAGATTAAGAAGATAAGTTTGTATATCATCTCGCCGCCTTTACCTTCACCAAAGAGGTAAGTCCAAGCTTTTAGACCATAATATGACCATGAAATCATCGTTGAGAAAGCAAACAATAATACCGCGACAGCTAAGAAATACTGGAAGATAGGAGCCGTTTCCATGAAGGCTGCACGGGTTAGATCCACACCAGTAAGTGCTTGGGTTTGCAAGTTTGCGGCAGTGTTCACCCCAGAGATAGTAATAACAAGCGCCGTCATCGTACAGATAACAACCGTATCAATGAAAGGCTCTAATAGCGCTACTAGACCCTCAGTAGCAGGCTCTTTGGTTTTTACTGCTGAGTGAGCAATAGCGGCTGAACCAACGCCCGCTTCGTTAGAGAAAGTTGCACGTTTTAAACCTTGAATCAATGCGCCAATAAAGCCACCAGCCACGCCAGCACCAGTAAAGGCACCTGTGAAAATCTCGCCAAATGCAGTGCCGATATGATTAAAGTTAGCAATCAGTACGATTACCGCCATAGTAATGTATAACAAAGCCATAAAAGGTACGACTTTTTCGGTAACGGTTGCGATGCGCGGCATACCACCAATGATAACCATACCGACTAAAAATGCTAAGCCAATACCAAAGAACACACTGTAATCCGTTGGAATGCTAAAAGTAGAGCTCATGACTGCAAAGGCTTGGTTACCTTGGAACATGTTACCAGCACCAAAGGTCGCCAATATACACATGAGTGCAAACCCAACAGCCAGAAACTTACCTAATCCGCCCATACCACGTTCAGCCATGCCGCGGCTTAGGTAGTACATAGGGCCACCTGATACGACACCAGATGGTAGTACCGTACGATATTTGACGCCTAACGTACATTCTACAAACTTAGTCGCCATACCGAATAGGCCGACCATAATCATCCAAAAGGTAGCGCCAGGTCCACCAATAGCAAGTGCTGCACCAACACCTGCGATATTACCAAGACCAACGGTACCTGATAATGCAGTAGCTAAGGCTTGAAAGTGGCTGACCTCGCCTTCTTCTTTGTTGGCCGGATTGGGATCGGTATATTTGCCTCTGACAATATCTAAAGACAAGCCTATTTGGCGAAATTGAATAAATCCAAAGTAAAAGGTGAAGATGAGTGCAGCAACTAATAACCAACCTACAATGAGCGGGAAGCTGACGTCTCCAAGAGGTACTGAAAAGAAAATAAGATCGACGAACCAGCCAAATATATTGGCCATAAAGCCATCAAGACCTGCTCCAAATGCTGCTAAACCTGATTGTTCTGCTGCTTGCGCAAGAGTCGTGCTGAGTAATAGCATCGTTGCGACTAAAGATTGTTTTTTCATGTAAATCCCTTTATTGAAAATAATATTTATATAATTATTCAATCAATTACAGCGATACTAATACAAAGTGTAACTATTTATTATAATTTGTATTAGTATTATTACTAAATGTTCAATACTGACTATATACTAATATTTTTGTATAAACAAAGAGATTTACACATTTTTCTTAATTAAACATCAACTTAGCTCTTTAAAACTAATAGCGGAACTCAATCAAGCTCACTACACTTATCGAAAAATGTCGGTAGTAATTTTCAGGTTAAATAACGGACTTAAATATAATTAAAAGAGCTCAATGGCAATATCAACATAGGTTTGCGTTAAATGACATAATATTCATAGAGAGCAATAACAAAAAAACCGCTAAGCAAAAGCTTAGCGGTTTTTTTTATTACCATTCTAAAGTTTACTGATTTTTAGCATAGACTGGTAATTCTGCACAGATAGCTTCTACTTTAGCGCGTACTTCAGTCGCAACCACTTCATCACCGCGGCTGTCTAGTACGTCACAGATCCAACCTGCCAACTCACCCGCTTGTGCTTCGTTGAAGCCACGAGTAGTAATCGCTGGCGTACCGATACGAATACCAGAAGTCACGAATGGTGATTTTGGATCGTTTGGTACAGCGTTTTTGTTGACAGTGATGTGTGCTTCACCAAGCCATTTGTCTGCTTCTTTACCCGTCATCTCTTGCTTAACGAGACTGATCAGCATTAGATGGTTTTCAGTACCACCAGAGATAACTTCATAGCCGCGCTCTTGAACCACTTTTGCCATGGCTTGCGCGTTTTTCACTACTTGCTGCTGATACGTTTTGAAGTTATCTTCTAACGCTTCTTTAAAGCAAACCGCTTTTGCAGCGATGACATGCATCAACGGGCCACCTTGGTTGCCTGGGAATACAGCTGAGTTTAGCTTCTTAGCCAATACTTCATCACGTGCCAAAATCATACCTGAGCGTGGGCCACGTAGAGTTTTGTGCGTCGTCGTTGTAACCACATCAGCGAAAGGTACTGGGTTTGGATAAACACCGCCAGCAACTAGACCAGCAACGTGTGCCATATCGACCAATAGATACGCGCCTACTTCGTCCGCGATGTCACGGAAACGCTGCCAATCAACTACTTGTGAGTATGCTGAGAAACCCGCGATGATCATTTTTGGCTTATGCTCACGCGCCAAGCTCTCTACTTGATCATAATCAATAAGGCCAGTGCCATCTACCAATCCGTACTGTACGGCATTGTAGTTCAAACCTGAGAAGTTGATGTGTGCGCCATGCGTCAAGTGACCACCAGCGTCTAAGCTCATGCCTAGTACAGTGTCATTTGCTTCTAGCAATGCTAAAAATACGGCTGAGTTTGCTTGGCTACCAGAATGCGGCTGAACGTTCACATACTCTGCACCGAACAACTCTTTAGCACGGTCAATAGCCAATTGCTCAACTACGTCCACATGCTCACAACCACCATAATAACGCTTGCCAGGATAGCCTTCTGCGTATTTATTGGTAAGGTCAGTACCTTGTGCTTCCATCACTGCTTGTGAGCAGTAGTTTTCAGAGGCGATAAGCTCGATATGGTTTTCTTGACGAACGCTTTCTGCGGCCATCGCTTCAGCAAGTACTGGATCAAAATCTTTGATAGAAATATCTTTAAACATAGTGATGTCCTAAGTAGTGACTGTCATTAAAAAACGTCATTGAAAAGAAGCTTATAGCCTGCCCACAATAAAACAACTACTGCGTCAACGTCGCTGAAGTACTATTAATACCTCTGCACGCTGTTTTTCTGCAGTCTGTTTTATGGTATGACCCTTATTGTGAATGGAGTCTATTAGCAAAGATTGAAATAAGAATAAATACAGGCGACTGACCTGTTATTAACCTGACTGATTCGTCAATAAAATCGATGTACATTTGCATCGATATCATCGCGAAAGATTAAGTGTAACATGAAAATTTGTGCTGTGAGCGCAAAAAAACCTCACCTTAAGATGAGGGAATTAAATGACTATATAACACAGATAAATAGCCAATAAAATAAAGGATTTATCCGCTGATTTTTTTCTCTTGCTTGCACTTTTATGCTGTTTTAGGCATAAAATATTTTTAAGCGTGGCTAGATATAGTCAATTTAATATAATTTCGATACAAGGAAACCGAGTGCAAGTTATACATTAGTATGCTTAGCGAGGATGACGATGTAGCGGATTTATATAGACTTGACTATATAGTCGATTCAATTTAAAAATGGTACAAGGCAGCTGAATGTAGATGTATATTAAACACCTCAAGCGAGGTTAACGCAGTAATACTTTTATAGTGGAGTGACTATTATAGTGAAGTGATTATAAGAACGCCGGCAGGAACGTTTCACTAATCATTATTTTACGACCATGCCAGTCATAACGGGTTTGTCGTTGCCAACCGTCACTGGTATGACTGATAAAACGCTCATTTGGCAAGGTACGGCGACGCTTAAATAGCACGTAGCCAATAGGTGTGTTCTTCAAATGCTGAAGACGACGAGACTGACCCTTCAAACTGTTTAAAGGAAAGATACTCTGTGCTTGCACCCATGGCATGTCATCATTGCCATATAGCTGCACTTCCCGTATCCATGCCAGCATTGGACGATTTAGCATCATGCCTCGTACACCCAACTGTTTTTTTTGACCTAAAGTCAGCAAACGATAGCCTTCAAAGCTGCGTTTTACGCGCAGCGGCTGCCCTGCCTTCTCTTCTAATATCGCAGTGAGAGAACCTTCAGCATTGAGCCAAGGTATGAGTTCAGTAGGAGGTAGATCATTGGTAGAACTAAAAGAATTGCTGGTCATAGTTTATGGCTAGTATTTTTTAGAGAGTATTTAACAGTTAAAAGGTACATACGAATAAAAGCAAAGTTAGTCACAGCTGACTACCGTTATAAATTACTGCTATGAGTCAATGCCTTTTAATGCAGGCATATTGTCTGCGTTAAAAGGCAAAGCTTCGAATGCCTGCTGACGATACTGCGCCATATGCAGCCGATCTCTAGCACAAAAATCACCAATCGCTGGTACAAAACGCGGATCATAAATACGGTGGATAGAATGCGTCGTCGTTGGAATAAAGCCACGTACCAGCTTATGCTCGCCTTGCGTACCCGGATCAAAGGATAACAACCCTTGCTCAATAGCAAACTCAATACCTTGATAATAGCACAGCTCAAAATGCAAGCTGTCATATTCACCTAGCGCGCCCCAGTAACGACCATATAAGGTGGCATTATTATTATCAACATCAGCCTTGTCACCATCAACATTGTCGCTATCAGGTCTGTCATATAAGAACAAACTACTCGCGATAATCTCACCACTGGCATCAAGTGCTTGCGCAAGCATTATATGCTCAGGCATGCTCGCTGCCAAAGCCATAAAAAAGTCTATCGTCAAATAAGGTTGCTGTCCGCGTACTGCATAGGTCATCACATAACAATGATAAAAGGCCTTCCAGTCTGCGTCGCTAATAGCATCGCCGCATTTTCGCTGGCAAATAATGCCTTGCTCAGAAACTTTACGGCGCTCAGCCCGAATGGTTTTGCGTTTTTTGGCTTTTAAGGTCATCAAAAACGCATCAAAATCTGCAAATGGCTTACGGTCATTCAGTAAGTCTTTATTTTGCCATAAGAACTGGCAACCTTGACGCTCAAATATCGGTAGCTCAATAGCAGCTGACTCTACGCCGCTTTCTTGAGCTGCTATCGCAAGCTCTACATCAATTTCAGTTGGCATAGATGTAGTGGCAATAGAGGCAAGCTCAGGTGTCACAAATAGCCCATGCCAGCTTGAGGCGCCCACTTGTTGAGCGATATCATCGATACCTGCGATGGCTGTTTTGAGGATATCTTCATTTAATATTTCACCTTTTGCCAACCAAATCCTTTGACCAGTAATCGGTGTATATGGTGCGCTAGTGACCAATCGCGGATAATAATCAACACCATAGCGTGCATAAGCTTCAGCCCATGCATGATCAAATACAAACTCACCACGATGATGGCCTTTTATAAATACTGGCATGACGGCCACAGGCTGCAATGTATTTTCTGCCGCGCTATCTACTAAGGTATCGGTGTTACCTTCACTATCGGCACTGTTAGTAGCATCAGCGACACGATGTACCAAAATAAATATTGGTAGCCACCCTGCCTGCTCACCAATTGCTCCGGTGTCAGTCAACGCTTGCCAAAAAGCAAATGACATAAAAGGGGTATCTGGCGTCTGCCACTCTGTTTGGCTCTGCCAGCTGGTATCATTAATCAGCGCATACTCTAAACTCATATTCACCGTCACTATTATAATCGCGATATATTTATCGATAACCAATCTATTGATGACCTAGACTAGCAAATTTTTACGTCATTGCTGTCACAATTTGCAAAAACTTATCTGCATCCAATAAAAAACCACCAACGATAACGCGGGTGGTTTGTAAGAATGCGCTCATGGGCAGTAAGGTCAATATAAAACGTCATGAAAAAACAGTAGTTGTATGGAAAAGATGATATCGAAGCCGATGACTGGTAGAATAAGGTTGTTATTAGCTTAGTATAATTCGAAACCATAGGATACGAGCTAAAACAGTATACTTAGTTCATGGTATACGATTGACATCCTATCGGATTTATAGTGGATTGATTATAATGTAGCGTCAGTGATTCACTTTTAGGCAGTTTTGCACCGACCGTTAACGTGTTGCCTTTAAATGCTTTTTTCATGAATATTATTAAAAGAAAATGTCTGACCTGTCTTAAAAATTTCTAAGAAGCTACATATGAAGTACTTGTTCTAACCATATCATGGATTATTGCATAGTATCATTGACGCATATTCAACACTATATTTGAGCTTTATTATTAACTACAGCCTAAAGGAAGATCTAACTAAAATGTCAAAAATTATTTATACAAAAACTGACGAAGCCCCAGCGCTGGCGACTCTGTCGTTCTTACCTATTGTCGAAGCATTCACAAAAACAGCAGGCGTTGAAGTTGAAACCAGCGATATCTCTGTTGCAGCGCGTATATTGGCTGAATTCCCTGAATACTTGACCGAAGAGCAACGTGTTCCGGACAACTTAGCTGAGCTAGGTCGTCTGACTCAAGATCCAAACACCAATATCATCAAACTGCCAAACATCAGTGCTTCTGTACAGCAGTTGAAAGCCGCTATCAAAGAGCTACAGAGCAAAGGCTATGCCATCCCTAACTTCCCAGAAGATCCACAAACTGACGAAGAAAAAGAGCTACGCAAGCGCTATGGCAAAAGCTTAGGCAGTTCAGTGAACCCAGTACTGCGTGAAGGTAACTCAGATCGCCGCGCTCCTAAAGCAGTTAAAAACTATGCACGCAAGCACCCACACTCTATGGGTGAATGGAAGCAATGGTCAAGCACGCACGTATCACACATGCATGGCGGCGACTTCTACGATGGCGAGCAATCTATGACATTAGATAAAGCTCGTACAGTACGTATGGAGTTGTTACTTGATGATGGTACTCAAAAAGTACTAAAGCCTAAAATTGCTTTGCTTGATAAAGAAGTCATCGACCTGATGGTCATGAGCAAAAAAGCACTATTAGAGTTTTATGAGCGTGAAATGGAAGATTGCCGCGAAGCTGGTATCTTGTTCTCATTGCACGTAAAAGCGACTATGATGAAGGTCTCGCATCCTATCGTTTTTGGTCATGCAGTTAGAATCTACTATAAAGAAGCTTTCGAGAAACATGGCGCTTTCTTTGATGAGCTAGGTATCAACGTCAACAACGGTATGGCAGATCTATACGACAAGATCTCAACGCTACCAGCTTCAAAGCGTGAAGAAATTGAGCGTGATTTACATGCGTGTCAAGAGCATCGCCCACGTCTGGCAATGGTTGACTCTTCAAAAGGTATCACCAACTTCCATTCTCCAAGTGATGTAATCGTTGATGCTTCTATGCCAGCGATGATTCGTTCAGGCGGTAAAATGTGGGGCGCTGATGGCAAAATGTATGACTGTAAAGCCGTCATGCCAGAGTCTACCTTTGCGCGTATTTACCAAGAAATGATCAACTTCTGCAAATGGCATGGTAACTTTGATCCAAAAACGATGGGCACCGTTCCTAACGTTGGCCTAATGGCTCAAAAAGCTGAAGAATACGGCTCGCATGACAAGACTTTTGAGTCTAGCGATGCTGGTATTGCACGTATCGTCGATATTGATACGGATGAAGTGCTACTCGAAAAACGTGTTGAGAAAGGTGATATCTGGCGCATGTGTCAGGTCAAAGATGAGCCTATCCAAGACTGGGTAAAACTTGCCGTACGCCGTGCTCGTGAATCAGATACGCCTGTAATCTTCTGGTTAGACCCATACCGTCCACATGAAAACGAGCTAATCAAAAAAGTCAGAACGTATCTAAAAGATCATGATACTACTGGCTTACATATCGAGATTATGTCTCAGGTTCGTGCGATGCGTTATACGCTAGAGCGCGTTGCTCGTGGTCTAGATACTATCTCTGCGACCGGTAACATCTTACGCGATTACCTAACTGACTTGTTCCCTATCCTAGAGCTAGGTACCAGTGCCAAGATGCTATCAGTTGTACCATTAATGAAAGGCGGCGGTTTATTTGAAACTGGCGCTGGTGGTTCTGCACCGAAGCACGTTGAGCAGCTGACAGAAGAAAACCATCTACGTTGGGATTCACTTGGTGAGTTCTTGGCATTGACGGTATCTTTGGAGCATCTAGCAAACAACGACAACAATGCTAAAGCTCAAATCTTGGCAGATACGCTAGATACAGCAACAGAGAAATTGCTACTAAACGATAAATCACCATCACGCAAAACTGGCGAGCTCGACAACCGTGGTAGCCATTTCTATCTAGCGATGTACTGGGCAGAAGAGCTTGCAGCGCAAGATAAAGATAGCGAGCTAAAAGCGCAATTTACACCATTCGCGCAAAAGCTAAAAGAGAACGAAGAAGCCATCGTTAAAGAACTTAATCAAGCTCAAGGCAAGCCAGTAGATATCAAAGGCTACTACTATGCTGATGAAGAATTGGCTAAGAAAGCAATGCGTCCAAGCGCTCTGTTTAACGAGACTTTGGCATCGCTATAATTTTAAGCGATTGCTCTTAAACCATTAAGCCTAATCGCTTTTGGGTTTTATACTCAGAAGCGATTGGATGAGTTTAAGTTTTAGTAAAAAAACACCTCAACCGTCTTAGAACGTTGGGGTGTTTTTTTGTGTGCTGTCTAAAGGCTCTATAAAGAGTGAAATAAAAAAAGCCACCTGTATAATCAGGTGGCTTTTAATAAACAGTAATAAAATAGAATGCTTAGAGTTTAAGTAGTTTTAGGCTTCCATATGCTTAATAATCGCCTTACCAAACTCCGAAGTACTCAGTAAGGTAGCATCTGGCATCAGACGCTCAAAATCATACGTGACTGTTTTATTGGCAATCGCACCTTGGATACCGCTGATGACAAGATCAGCTGCTTCCGTCCAGCCCATATCACGAAGCATCATCTCAGCAGACAATATGAGTGAGCCTGGGTTTACTTTATTCTGACCAGCGTACTTAGGTGCAGTACCGTGCGTCGCTTCATAAACAGCGATCGCGCCGCCTTTATTTGCACCAGGTGCGATACCAATACCGCCTACTTCAGCCGCCAAGGCATCAGAGATATAGTCACCGTTTAGATTGAGTGTCGCCACTACAGAGTAATCTGCAGGACGCATCAAAATCTGCTGCAAAAACGCATCAGCGATGACGTCTTTAATAATAATGTCATTACCCGTTTTTGGATTTTTCATGGTCATCCATGGACCGCCATCTAATAACTCTGCACCAAAACGCTCTGCCGCCAGCTCATAACCCCAATCCTTAAACGCACCTTCAGTGAACTTCATGATATTACCTTTGTGCACTAGGGTCACATTTGGCAGATCATTATCGATGGCATGCTGAATCGCTTTACGTACGAGGCGCTGTGAGCCTTCTTTTGAGACAGGCTTGATACCGATGCCGCAGTCTTCAGGGAAGCGAATACTGGTCACACCCATCTCATCTCTCAAGAAATTGATAACTTTTTTGGCATCATCACTGCCCGCTTTCCACTCGATACCCGTGTAGATGTCTTCTGTATTTTCACGGAAGATAACCATATCCGTTAGCTCTGGATGCTGTACTGGACTTGGCACGCCTTCGAACCAACGTACTGGGCGTTGACAGACATACAGGTCAAGGTTTTGGCGCACTGCGACGTTTAACGAACTAAAGCCACCACCTACTGGTGTGGTCAATGGACCCTTGATACTAATGACGTAGTCTTTTAGAATCTCTAGCGTCTCGCTTGGCAAATAGTCGCCGTCATATACTTTCGCTGCCTTTTCACCAAGATAAGTCTCCATCCAAATGATAGACTTCTTGCCGTGATACGCTTTATCAACTGCAGCATTGACTACTTTTATCATGACAGGCGTGATATCTACACCGATTCCATCACCTTCCACAAACGGAATGATCGGATGGTTGGGAACATTTAATGTTAAATCTGCGTTTACGGTCACTTTTTCGCCGTCTCTTGGCACGATAACCTTATCATATGACATCGATGATACTCCTTGGTTGTATGTTGGACGTCGCAAGCGAACTAGACACTTTGTTATGCTAACCGTTTTATTATAGTTGTAACGCTCTGGGCGCTTATCGGTTAAGCAAAGCTTTGATGAATACGACACTTGCGGCATTGATTTAAACAATGTTAAAAATAGCTCGAAGCTAAAAAATTAAAATAAAGACCCAAACAATAATTATCGCTTGCAGCTAGTAGATATTTCTCTATTAAAAATATAAATACCACTATCAGAATGCGGATTTAGGATAACAGCAAATTTATACAAGCGCTGTCCTACTTTTGTAGCAGGTCACGTAGCATACAGCACGTTAAATATATCGCCTTTAGTCTTGCCGCTTAATACTAGCTCTGCATCACAAAACATACGCTACAATGATTCATTGTACATCAAAAACTAGGAAACACCTTTTTATGTCTACTTCTAGTCTCATCTTATTCAATAAGCCTTACGGCGTGCAAAGTCAGTTTAGAGATGACAGTAATAACGATCACACCACCCTATCGCAATACTTTACTGACAAGGCTTTACGAGTTGCTGGTCGGTTAGATGCTACTTCAGAGGGCTTGCTGATTTTGACCGATGAAGGTCGAGTTAATAAAGCAATTACTCATCCGCCAAAAGCCAATGCAGGGCGCAAACAAGGTAAAACTTATTTAGTACAAGTAGAAGGAACGCCTACTGCTGAGCAACTCAATAAGCTTAAACGTGGCGTGGTTTTAAAAGATGGTAAAACGCTACCTGCTGAGGTCAGACACGTTAGTGAAGAAGAACTACCGATGGTACTCTGGCAGCGTAATCCACCAATACGTGAGCGTAAAAGCGTACCGGACTCATGGCTAATGCTGACAATATACGAAGGGAAAAATCGCCAAGTTAGACGTATGACAGCGCACGTCGGTTTACCTTGTCTGCGTTTAATACGTTGGTCAGTGGCAGGGTTTGAGCTGGGTGAATTAGCTGTTGGGGAGTTTGTACGTGTTCATCTAACTAGCGAACACTGTCGTCAGCTAGGTATTAGCAATTAGTTTATATGGTTTTAAGTTTATATATTGTTGATTAGTTCACACTGTTTGGCTATTTAGCCCCAAATATAAAGCTCTGACACTAATATATTACGACCTATTAAACATAGTGTCTCGAATGGGTAAGGTTTATCTGCTAACATTCAGCACGTAATTGATTATGTATAATAGGTATTATCCATTTATCGTTTGGTTTTTTCACAATAGGGATATGTCATGATTGCTTCTCGTCGTTTTCTTTCGTTGGTCACTAGCATTTCTGCGGCACTTGTATTGAGCGCCTGTCAGCCAACGACAGAGGACAACCAATCAAATCCTGCAGAAGAAACCTCACCGCCAGTGACTGATATGCCACATGCTGAGCATGACGATATGGCAGACGATACTCTAACAAATGACAGCGATAATAGTGTCATTGATGAGTCTCAAATGAGCGATATGCTCAGAGACTATACGAGATCGATGACTAGAATGCATGATGAGATGATGATTGGTATGGGTTATAACGATCCTGATACCGCTTTCGCTAAAGGCATGTTGGGACATCATCGCGGCGCGGTAGAGATGGCAAAAATAGAGCTCAAGTATGGTACTGATGAAGCGATGCGCCAACTTGCTCAAGATGTCATTACGGCCCAGCAAGCTGAAATCGATGTATTAAACAAGTGGTTGGCTAGCCATCCTGATGCTGCCAAACCTAAGCCAAATACTGTGGCAATGCAGCAAGCATATGCTAAAAACATGGAAAATATGCATGGCGAAATGACTTTGGGTGTGGCTGATCCCGTGCCTGATATGGCATTTGCACGCGGTATGCTACCGCATCATATTGCCGCTGTTGATATGGCAAAAGTTCAGCTCGAATATGGGACAGATGAAGAGATGCGTCAGTTGGCGCAAGACGTCATTGATAATCAGCAAACTGAAATTGATGTGATGAAAAACTGGATTGCTGCGCTTGAGGCTGCAAGTAGCAACGAAGACGATAGCTCTGTAGATGAAAATATTGAGCCTGAAACTACCGATAATAAGAACCTAGATAGCTCAGATAATAAAGCTAAAGAGCAGTAATCTTGTACGTCACCAATCACAGATTGATTAATCACTTAGGTTGCTTGGACATATCTACAATATTAAAAGTAATTTAAAAAAACCCTCTTCTAAGCAGTACTGCTCGGAAGAGGGTTTTTTATATGGAAGGGTTTTTCGTATGGAAAGGTATTTGATATAGCATTGAGGCTATCGCTTCATAACATTAAGCCATGTCTCCCAACCTGCCTCACCTTTTAATTGCTCATTATCATTATCATTCTCTAAAGTCTTATCTCCTTTTGCTAAGCGTAGGCTTACTTTATGAGGAGGTACTGCTCCAGTCATGCCAGTTGTCTCATCTCGCGGCTTAACTTTGGTTGTCGTTTCGGGTTGAACCTGAACACACATCAGTTCATCACGACGGAATAAATAACATTCAACAGGGTGCGCTATATTAACCAAGGCGGTAAGTTGTTTCGTATCTGCTTTGATGCCGTCAATCGCGATAATAACGTCATGTGCTGAAATACCAGCTTTAGCCGCAATACTATCTCGCATCACACGATTTACCTTGAGTCCAGCTGGCGTTTCGTTACATCGCATACCCCAAGGCACATGCTTGTCAGCCGTTTCTTTAGTATTCGCCTGTATTTTGACGCCGTTTGCCACTAGCAACGCTTCAATTGGCAACTCTTCTACCCCGTTGACATAACGGCGCTCAAAATCTTCCCATTCTGCTAGCGGCATAAACTGCTCAATGACGGAGCCCATATCGGCACTACTGATACCAATTCGCTTACTGTCGTTCTGCTTAGCTTGAGTATAAAAAGCTTTGACCACATCAAATAAACGATAACGACCGTCGCTATTTTTGAGTAAGATTAGATCCAGACATAGAGCTACCAACGCGCCCTTATTATAGTAGCTTATACCCGCATTGCCTGTATTTTCATCGGTACGATACAGCTTAATCCAAGCATCAAAGCTCGACTCTGCAACGCTTTGATTGCCACGCCCTGGGGTTTGATAGTAGCGATTGATTTGCTCGGCTAGCAGTCGCAGATAATTGGCTTTATCAATCACACCTGACGCTTGCAACATAAAATCATCGATATAAGACGTAAACCCTTCGAATACCCAAAGTAATGGCGTAAATGCCTCACGTCGTAAATCGACATCGATCATGACATCAGGACGTACCGTCTTCACCCACCATGAGTGAAAATACTCATGACTACATAATCCTAAAAATCGCTGATAATCTGTACTTGGTAACTTTGGCTCATTGGTGCTGGGTAAGTCATTGCGCGGGGTGATAAGGCTAGTAGAGTTGATATGCTCAAGCCCACCATAGTCTTGACCACTGGCAAAGGTCATAAAAGTATAATCGTCAAACGGCGCATCGCCTAACCAATCTACGTAGGTCTGACAAATCTGAGTAATATCCTGCTGCAATCGACCTAGGTTAGCATTCTGCTTACCTGACAGGTAAAAGCTATGATGTAGCGTCTGATGCTCATTATCATGAATAATAAAATCAAACTTTTCTTGCTCCGCGATTTCGAATGGGTAATCAATCAGCTCGTGATAATTAGCTGCCTGTAACTTATAAATGTGCTGACTATTCGCTTGCTGACTGCCTTTTTGCTGCTGATCAAAATGCAGGTGCGTAGCGTCCAAACCACAGGCTAACAGTACTCTGCTACTTTCTTTGTCTACAAAAAATGTCTCAGGAACGATTAAGCTAACTTGGGCAGGTGCTTGCTCTTGCCCTTCGATGGCGAGCGCAAGTGAAGTGAAATTGCCATAAAGTCGTTGCTGATCGACATAGGCTGTACGTACAGACAAGTCATAGCAATAGACTTCGTACTCGACGATGACCGTCTGCCCTGCTTGCACAGTTGGCAGCTGCCATGTATTTTTGTCAATTTTTTGCGCGCGATAAGTTTCTGGTTGCTTGTTACTATCCGCTGTTTGAGCCTCTACTATTTGATAATGTACCGCAGTGATGTTTCGAGCAAACTCGCGCATTAGATAACTGCCTGGTATCCACGCTGGTAACCAAAGCTGCGGAGCGTCGGATACTGCTGTAAAACTCAGTGATACATCGACCAAATGTTCAAAGAAACGGGCAAAATCAAATTGATAGCTTATATCAACTATCGTTTTAGCCTTAGTAGCATCGTGATTGGTTGAAACATTGCTCGTTAGTTGTTTAGTAGTGGTATTGGTAAATGCAGTCATCGTGTCTCTCATCCTTATTTTTATAATTATGCTAGAAGTCCTGCTCTAAAAAAGCAACTTCTAAACCATGAATAGCCAATAGCTATGCATTAACTATAGAAAATAGCAGTTATTATTGTAAATTGTGGCATTAATTGGCATTTTTTATGTTTTTTGCCTTGAAAGTTATGTGGGCCATCTCAATTAAAGATGCTAACTGCTAAAGTTACTTTAATAAACTGATGATAATTGACTAATGACGTGGCCTTTTGGCTTGCAGATTGGCTCTTTTAGGTTTATTGCAACCGTATTTAATTTTTTACATAGATATATTTAGGATATTTTATGACTACTATCGCAAAAGACACTGCCGTCAAATTCAATTACACACTAAAAGACGACGAAGGCAATATCCTTGACCAGTCACCAGAAGGTCAGCCACTTGCTTATCTACATGGTCACAGCAACATTATCCCAGGCCTAGAATCACAATTAGAAGGTAAGTCTGCTGGCGAAAAAGTTAATGCAGTCGTTGAACCTGCTGATGGCTACGGCGAATACCAAGAGCAAGCAGTACAGCACGTACCACGTGACAACTTCCAAGGCGTTGATGACATTCAGCCTGGTATGCAGTTCCAGTCAGAAGCTGGCGGCCAAGTAATGTTGGTTACCGTAACTGCTGTAAACGATCAAGAAGTTACTGTTGATGCAAACCATCCATTGGCTGGCAAGCGTTTGACATTTGATGTTGAAATCCAAGAAGTACGTGCAGCAACTGAAGACGAACTAAACCATGGCCATGTACATGGTGCAGGTGGCGTTGAGCACTAATCTCTTCTAGAGTGCAGTGAAAATAGTTAGATGATAAGTTATTAAATTTATCATCTAATCTAAAAGGCCAGTAGCCGATCAGGTTACTGGCCTTTTTTTATGTTTATCTCATGGTAAGTTTTGAATTAATGTCGATGTGGTCATCTATGAACTAAGTGCTAATTCCGTATACAGTGCTTCTCAACTTAAATACTATCTACTTAGAAAATCCGTCACAAAAATTACTAGTCTCCAGACGTAACAAAGCCGCATAACGACAAGCGTCATGCGGCTTTTATTACCAACCATCCATGTTAGCGTTACGTGATACCTAATCCCGGGGTATCTCATAACTGACAGGCATCCAGCCTTATCATCCTTAATCAGCAAACTACTTATCCCTAGTGCGACCTTTAAGATACCAATCCCTAGTATCAATGAACCGTTTCGTTCAATCGTGCCGTACAGTTATAGTCGCAGATTGACCCTTCGTTGGTAAGAGGTCTAAACGTCAATCTATGTAAGCATATGCTTACATAGATTACGTAACGCTATAATAACTTCACATTATAGCTTCTCTTCAGGGCTAAGCATTGTCTTAGGTTCCGCGCTGAGCATCAGGTAAGCTGCCTCATTGATAAACGCTTCATCCTCTGGTAACTCTGGACGCTCAGCGGCTTTCATGCGGCTACGTTCTTCAAATTTTGCGTCCATCGCTGCTTGATAAGTATTCCAGTTAGAGTACGGACGCTCACCAGTTGCGATAAGGCGCTTGTTTTCTGCTTCTAATGAGCGTTTTTCAATTAGCTGCATTTTAGCTCGGCGGCTATTGATATCTAAACGAACAGGTTTCTTTTCATCATCCATGTTACGAATATCATTTAGCGTCGACAGATAAGTAAATTGCGGGTCTTTTTGTTGGCGAATCTTAGACTGCTGATTGAGCGTCGCCAACGTGTCACTGGTAAACTTCCCTTCAGGCTTATACGGCGCCGTTCTGATAGTGTCCCAAGGCAATGCTTTTTTCTGAGCGCGCTCGCCAAAGGTTGCATCGTCATAGATATTGACCAGCTCAACATCTGGTACGACACCTTTATTTTGCGTACTACCGCCAGTGACACGATAAAACTTACGCTGAGTTAAGGTGGCAGAGCCTAAAGCTAAGCTATCGAGCTGAATCTGCGCAGAGCCTTTACCAGTCGTCGTACTACCAACTACTAATCCGCGACCATAGTCTTGAATAGCAGCGGCAAAGATTTCACTGGCTGAGGCCGATGCTAAGTTGGTAATGACCGCCATCTTGCCATCATACAGCTGCTCGCCACCATCGTTGTCACGGTATACTTGAATATTGCCGCGATTATCACGAATCTGTACCAGTGGTCCACTCTTGATAAAGAAACCTAACATCTTAGCAACTTCATCTAATGAGCCACCAGGATTATTGCGCAAATCAACCACTAGGCCATCGATATTTTGTTTATTCAACTCTTTTAGCGCTTTTTCAGTATCGATACTGACGCTACGATAGTCTTCACCATTGCGACGTGCACGATAGTTTAAATAAAAGCTTGGTATCTCAAGTACGCCAATACGCTTTGGTGTCTTATCAATATTAGGACGCTGCACTTCTACCACTCGCTGAGTGACGCCAGATTCTTCTTGCTGGATAATATCACGTACCACCGTGACCGTACGGGCGCTAGCATCTGGGGTATTAGGTTGACGTAGTTTCAGTGTGACCGATGTACCGCGTTTTCCGCGAATCAAGCTGACAATTTCACGCGTTGACCAGCCAACCACGTCCGTCATGGTTTCGCCATCTTTTGCGATACCAACGATCAAGTCATTGGGCTTGATTTGACCCGACTTGGCGGCTGGACCACCATCGACCAAAGTCACAATACGAGTATAGTCCGGATTTTTGCGATCTGGACGAATAGAGACACCTATGCCTTCCAACTGAAGACTAGACTGGATTTGCAGTTCTGTCGCCTGAATCGGTGCATAGTAATTACTGTGCGGATCATAAGTGAGCATCGCTGTATTTAAGATGGTCTCCATTATTTCATCATCTTTGAGACGCTTAAACTGCTCTTGTTGACGCGACAAACGATTTTGCAAAATCTCATTTGGCGTACGCTCATCGTTACGTACCAAGTCTTGCCCGCGAGTAATATCCGGATTGCTTAAAAATACTTTCTCTTTGGCTTTTTCGTCTTCTTGGCCGAGCGTAATGCTCATCAACTGAAACTTTAACTGACGTTCCCAGTAGTCGCGCTGCTCTTTTTTGGTTTTAAAATGGCCAAGTTTTTCACGATCAAGAATGATTGTGTCATTACCTGTCAAATCAATGTCTGTTTTGAGCATTTTGGTGGCCATCGCAAAGTACTCGTTTGAGCGTTTGCGATACCGATCAAACACCTCTACCCCTGCAGATAGATCACCTTGCTTTAGGCGAGCGCCAAAATCTTCAGCGTGTTTTTTCTTCAGCTCATCGACATCAGATTGCAAAAACAACGTGTGGTTTGGGTCAAGGCTATCGATATACATTGATAGGATTTCGCTACCAGTCTTGCTATCTAAAGGCTGATTAAGATAATGACTCCGATCCAGCAAGGCGGCTACTTGACGGGTGGTGACTTTTTGCTCAGGGGTCTGAACGAAACTTCCCGTGTTGGTCTCGGCGACTGCAGTACCGTAGCTTTGGGTCAAGATAATACCGGCGATGCCCACTGACGCTGCACTGAGTAACCACTGTGCTGGTTGTTTTTTCATCATATGTACCTAGTTATTTGAAGTTAATAGTATTGGGTAATTCATCAGAATTAGAAATGCTCGAATCTGTTATGACCTATAAATACTGTGTTTTTATTCTTATACTTTATGCATCATTAAATACTGATATATAGTCAAAAATCAATCAATATTATCATGCGCATAAATACTGAACTGTCTCAAACTGTATAAGCAATCTTACACGCTACGTCTGTACATACCAAACTTTCTATCACTTTTATCATACATAGCAATTGAGGGCTATCAACATCGATTTGATGACTGAATCTAATGGCTATTAGCAAATTGATTTGACCAAAAAAATCTGCCACATTATGCTCAGTTAATAATAGCTGTCATAATAAGGTATCTGAACAATGACTGATAAGCGATAAGATAGCCATAGATAGATCATCAGTCACCCTCATAATATAACCATATATAAAATAATAAGGAACACGCGATGTACGGCGTTTTAATGATAGATATCGATAGTACCGCTTTGACCGCTGAAGATGTCAGCTTGATTAAACAAGCACAGGTCGGCGGAGTAATATTGTTTGGTCGTAACGTCATAGATGCGGCCCAAGTCAGAGCACTATGCGACGATATACGTTATCACAATCAAGACATACTTATCGGTGTGGACCAAGAGGGTGGACGAGTCGCGAGGCTACGTGAAGGATTCACGCCCCTACCTGCTATGGGTCGATTGGGTGAGCTATTCAATCAAGACCCGAGCCAAGCACTCAGCTGCGCCTACGATTGCGGTTATCTAATGGCGGCTGAAGTGCTGGCTGTAGGAATTGATTTGAGCTTTGCACCCGTACTGGATAGAGACGGTATTAGCCAAGTTATCGGTGATCGCAGCTTTCATCATGAGACGCAAGCCATCACTGCGCTTGCAACACAATTCATGCGCGGAATGAAAGCGGCTGGTATGGCAACCACTGGTAAACACTTCCCCGGTCATGGTGCCATCGCTCCTGACTCGCACGTATCAGAAGCCATCGATACGCGTAGCTTAGATGAAATCATCAATAGCGATATGCAACCTTTTGCTCAAACGCTACATAGTCTGGACGCTCTTATGCCAGCACATGTGATATTTTCGCAAGTAGACGACAAGCCAGCAGGATTCTCCAAAATTTGGCTACAAGATATCATTCGAGATGAGCTTAAATTTGATGGGGTATTATTCTCTGATGATTTATCGATGGCAGGTGCAAAGGCGGCTGGTGATGTCAGTGCTCGCGTAAAAGCGGCCATTGATGCCGGTTGTGATATTGCCCTCGTATGCAACGACCGTGTGGCTGCTCATGAGGCAGCTAAAGCTGCGCAAGATCTGCCTTACCCTAACCAGCAACGTATCAAAACCATGCGTGGCAACATCCCAACATGGCAAGGCGACCTTGAATCTACCTGCCAGCAGTTTGAATACTGGCAGCAAGCCAAGCAAAATGTTACTCAGACTTTTTTTGATGCGCAAGCTGATGGTCAGACTGCTAAAGAATCGACAGATCCTACTCTGTATAAATAATAGCTTACTTAACTATCATCGAGCAGCATGCAAAAAACCGCACCTTTATAAGATGCGGTTTTTGTCATTTGGCTACTATAATCAAAATAAGAACAAATAGATTAATTGGTTGGGTCTACCGCAGTATCTTGGGTAGCATCATCGCCATCTGGTAACAAATCATCATTGTTACTATCTAATGGGTTCATATCTGGATCTAGCGAATCACTGTTTATCATCATGCCATCATTGGCGCTGACCACTTCGTCATTGACCATAAATTCGATACGGCGATTGCGGAAGCGACCTTGTTCGGTTGAATTGTCCGCGATTGGTTCTGATTCGCCCATGCCTTTGGTCGTTAGTTTACTGGCATCAACCCCTTTAGATACTAGATACGCTTTCACTGACTCAGCACGCTCCTGAGACAGCTCCATATTATAGGTATCAGAGGCTTGACTGTCTGTATGACCGACGATCATCAGCTTCATATCAGGTACGTTATTGATGATTTCTGCAGCACGGTCTAACAGCGCTTTATTGACTTCAGGTATAACCGCTTCATCTACTTGGAAGTTAATCACCTGAATACTTAAAGCGCGAGCAACATCACGTGGATCTGGGTTATCGCCCAGATTGGTCATCGCCACATCTGCAGCAGCCAGACTATCGTCAATCTCGCCTTGTAGGTCTAATGGACCTTCAGCTTGAACCGTCATGGCAGGAGCAGCTGCTTGTAAATCAGCAACTAACTTGTCCAATGCAGCTTTATCAGGAGCATTAACAGTAATGTTATCGCCTTTGATAATCATGCTCGCATTCGGTACATTTTTGATAATTGGTAATATCGTTGCCAGTTGAGCGGATGCTGGCATATCTACTGCAAAATTATCATCAACGTCAGCACGGCATTTATTTGCTTCATCACCAAATGCACCAGTCAAAGCATTCATAACATTGGTTTGTAACGTCTCATCACCTACGCTCATACGACAAGCATACAGCTCGCTATTTTCACCAGTTGCGATACTCAGTGATGCAGGCTCAATCGCGCCTGCAACCGCTAGTGCCTCATTGCCTTGTGCCCCTTGCTGCACTGTAGCCGCTGGCGTTGCTACAGGTTCAGGGTTTTCTTGACAGCCTCTGAGTAGTGCCCAAGCCAATGCACCTAGGATAATCAAACCAATAATGGGTAGCAGCGCTTTCATAAAGCTCTCTTTTGGCTCTTCTTCTTTTTGTAGTGGCGCTGTGCTGGTGGTATCAGAAATTGGTGTGCCAGCCGTAGTAGAAGTGGCAGCGACTGCACTAGCAGGCAAAACAGTACCCGCCCACGCAGGGATATGATGCTGATAACTGTTCAGATTGTCATTCAAAAATTGCGGAACAGGCGTAGTACCAGCTAAACTTTTGATTTCATGAAAAGCTAATGGCGCTGCCATCGCAATCAAACCACGTGAGGCCGTTGCATCGACATTATGTTTGCCTGCCAGTTCACGAGAAATTTGGTCGCGGTGTGCCCCTTCTGTCCATACACGGTCATAAAAAGCATTATCGTCACGGGCAATATTTTCATTAGCAAAGCGACTAAAAGTATCGTTGTCTGCAAGACGAGCAGCAAAAATGGCATAAAACTGTTCTAGTAGATTTTTCTTAGCTGGGCTACGGTCATCTTCCAATACGGCTGGGCTGACGGTGCGTGTCAAATGGCTAATAATATCCATAATATGGCTCTCCCCTTAATTTTTATTTATATCATTCGTTCGCTCAAAAAGCAGCTATTTCATTCTTTTGTATTAAATCATCATAGTAGTAGTCATGGTGGCGATGAATTCATCAAACTACTTTATTTGGTTTTGATTATTATAAAATTCTTAAGCTGCTATTCACAGTCTGTACGTTGTTGTGCAAATGATACAGTAAGTAATGTTTCGGTTGGCACACGTAACTGTAGCCAAGCTACATGAAAAGATAGGCCATATAAAAAGACACGCCCTATGAAACAGCGTGCCTTATAAAAACTATCTAACTTGAGCTGGTTCAGCAACGATAACCGTGTTTGCCATCTCATCCACTTCTGAAGGTGAAAAAGGGCCTGGCGGTCTGGTCGTTTGATTATTCGAAGGAAAATTGTTGGGAGTATTGCTCGCGCCATTAGTAGGCAGATTGTTGGGCGCATTATTAAAGCTATTATTGTTAGGCAAAGGAGTTGGTATCACACGATCTCCAGTATCATCATCTGATACTTGGTATTCGCCAGAGTTACTATTTAACCCATTATTATTGTATTGATTATTAATCCCCGCTCCATCATCTACAAACTGGTTATTTGCGTTTGCCATGTTGTTCGTAGCATCACCAATGTTGCTATTATCAGGCAATGGCAGTGGCGCTGTACTCTCGACTACCATTGCTGGTACTAAGCTTCGTATTTCTGTGACCAGTTTTTGCAGCAGCATATTGTCTGGCGCCTCCAGTGTAAGACGGTCATTTTGCACATGTAAACGTGCAAACGGTGTTGATCTAAGCATCGTCAATACATTGGGCAGTGTCTCCGCAGGCATATTAGCGATTGAGGTTGCTACCCCATCCTGTATGTTCAATTCACAAATACTTGCCTGCTCACCAAAGCTTGTATTGAGCGCCTGTTGCAACGTGCTTTGCAGTGCAGTATCGCCAACGGTCGCACTACAAGTGTACAAGTTTCCGCCGTTGTCTACACCGACAATAAGCTCAACAGGAGTCGTTGTTGGTACAGGAAGCACGGGTGCTGGCGGTGGTTCAACAGGTACTGTGGCTACAGGTTCTACTGGTATTTCATTATTGGGTTTCACTAATAATGCCCATGCTGCTAGTGCAAGCGCGGCTAGAGCTACTATTAACAAAAATACACGTATTAGTAGATCGTTTCGTTGATTACGAGTACGCACCTGTGCATGCTTTAAGTTACTGTTTTCTGCTAAATGGTAGGCTGCTGGATTGGCATGAATAGCATCACTATTGGCAATCTCATCGTCATCTAGGGCTTTATTACTTACGCGCTCAGCAGTTGATATTTGCTCTATACTTTCTACATCATTATTTGTTATTGGTTTGTTTATGCCAGTATCTAAAATGGAATCATCTTGCCTATCCGATATGTCGTCACTTACTGGCACATGTACTGGTACATGGTCATCATCTGAATTGAAGCTTGTTTGTATTTGCTGACTAATACCTTGAGTAGTAATCACAACTGCTGCCCAGATAGGCAAATATGGACGTAAAGCAGCCTGTTTTTCTTGTAAAAATGCTGGCAAAAACTGCCCATTGGCCAATACTTTTAGCTCACGATATGCCAATGGGGTAGCACTAATTAGTAATTGCTCAGTTGTCTGCTCATCAATGTGATGAGTGGCTGACAACTCTTGGACAATAGTCTCTTGCAGGCTTTTATCTTGCCATATTTGTTCAAATAAAGGGCTTTCATTATTAGTGCTAGTAGTTACTTGATCAGTACGCAGCAACTGTGAATAAACCTGTGGCACAGCTAGACGCGAAGCCAAAACAGCATAGAACTGCTCAAGTAAACTGACATAGGCGACATTATTGCTGTCATCATTACCTATTACAGCTGGGGTTACCGTTTGTTCTAGCTGGTCAATAATGTTCATAATCCACTGCCTCTATCAGCCTTATTTGAATGTGCAAAATTAAGCACTTATTTTATTTTTGTCCATGTCACTTGTGTATTTTGCTTCTTTGTCTAAAAGATTAATTGCAGCGCGGATGAATGAACACTACTCTCGTCTTTAACCTTGCTTTAAAAGTTTCACTTATGTTGCATGGTACACTGCTACATTATTCACTATAACCGCATAAAAAAGCATCGTTTTGTCACACAATAGGTATTCGCGTTATCGCAACTGCTGTTAGTATTAGTCTATTGCTAATCGTTAGTACTTAATACGGATCAGACGTCAAACTTACTTTTTAATCAGCCGTAACGCTTAGGCTTTGAATATTGTCATTTGTAGCTTGTCATTTGTAACATTGTCACATATCAGGCACGGCCTAAGGATTTTCCTTTGTTAAACCATACGACGCTTATTATCATTATTACCGTTATTGTCAGCTTATTGGCTTGGCAAAACAAGACGCTATTTAATCGATTGATTTTTTATCCGCCAGCAGTTAACAATGGGCAATGGGATCGCTTTGTGACCCACGGCTTTATTCATGCTGATAGTATGCATTTGCTCTTCAACATGTTTACTTTGTATTTCTTTGGGCGTGCTATCGAAGGACTATATCAGCCGTTTTTATTCGGCTACGGTTTTGTGGTTTTTTATGTGTTGGCAATTACCGTTGCCATGATTCCAAGTTACGTGAAAAATAAGAACAACGCCAGTTATTTGAGTTTAGGTGCATCAGGCGGTGTATCGGCTGTGCTATTTGCTTTTATTTTGCTAGCACCATGGGAGAGAATTTATCTCTTTGCCGTGATTCCTATTCCTGCGATACTATTTGCCGTGGCTTATATATTTTATAGTATCTATGCGGATCGACGCGGTGGTTCAAACATCAACCATATGGCTCATATGTGGGGCGGCGCATTTGGCGTTATCGCTACGATTGTTTTGGAACCAAAAGTCCTACCGCATTTTATCAATGCGTTGCTATCACCGGGATTTTAGACATTTTTACGTATAGTAAAGCTAGCACTTTAAACACAGCTATACTTTATAAACTCTATTTTACGCAGGGTACACTTTTACATTTGAGATTTAGTAATACATTATGATTATAGATATTATCGGTGATATACATGGTTATGCAGACAAGCTGGTCGGTCTGCTGCATCAGTTGGGCTATGAGCATAACGGTCAGCATTTCGTGCCACCAACAGGTCATAGGGCGTTGTTCATCGGCGATTTGATCGATCGTGGTTCGCAGCAATTAGCCACGTTAGAGATTGTCTTTGCAATGCTAGATGCCGATGTAGCCGATGCAGTAATGGGCAACCATGAATATAATGCGTTGGCATATGCCACGCGCGATCCTGATAATACTAGCCAGTATTTACGCTCGCACAATGATATCCATAGACGCCAACACGAGGCGTTTTTAGCAGAAATACTATTTGGCTCAGAGCAACATGAGTACTGGTTGCAGCGTCTATACGAAATTCCATTATGGCTCGAGACCGACTACGCCTGCTTTGTACATGCTTGTTGGGATACAGATAGCATGGCAATACTAAAGCCCCTTCTGACTGACGATAACTGTCTGACTCCTACAGGTCTAATCGAAACGGCTAAAGAAAATACCGTTGCCTTTGACGCTTTAGAGCGAGTGTTAAAAGGGGTTGAAACAGGCTTACCTGATGGTATTGTGATGGTAGATAAAGAAGGTACCGAGCGTACACGAGTGCGAGTACGTTGGTGGCTAGATAAGCTAAATACACGCACACTTCGTGAAGTGTCTCGTGCTCCATCATCCGCATTGGCACAAATACCGCCTGACGCACTGGCTGAAAATATTGAATTTGCGCTAAAAACTCATAAACCTGTGTTTGTCGGGCACTATTGGCTCACTGGCACACCTGAGCCACTCAGTCCACAAGTTGCCTGTACTGACTACTCTGCTGCAGTAGATAGCGGCTATCTAACGTGCTATCAACTGGATACCGAACAACCATTACCATTGACGGTCAATCACTTTGTTCAGCATTATCACGATGAAAAACATATATAAAATCGTGATATCAATGCAATTAGCGCCAGACAAGTATTAAAAGTCAAACTTGGCTTTACGACCATAGCAAAATTTTTGTATGATGGTCTTTTTGAGGATATCCAATCATGAGCACCACGAATACTGCTGCTAACCAGAACGGTCCAATCACCTCCCCTGCTGGTCAGCCAAAAGTCGGCATTATCATGGGTTCGCAGTCTGACTGGGCAACTATGAGTGCTGCTGCGCAATTGCTTGCAGACTTTGACATTGCTTTTGATTGTGAAGTTGTCTCTGCACACCGTACGCCTGACAGATTATTTGATTATGCCAAAAGCGCAAAAAATAATGGTCTACAAGTGATCATCGCTGGTGCAGGTGGTGCCGCTCATCTGCCAGGCATGTGTGCCAGTCAAACGCCGCTACCTGTCTTTGGTGTCCCTGTAAAGTCCTCTATGCTGAGCGGTTGGGATAGTCTATTGTCTATCGTACAAATGCCAAAAGGCGTCGCTGTTGGTACTTTGGCGATTGGTGCTGCTGGTGCTTATAACGCTGCCCTACTTGCAATTCAAGTATTGGCATTGCATGATGATACGATTGCTACTAAGCTCGATCAGATGCGCCAGTCTCAGACTGAGACTATTCTCGCTAGCCCAACACCAGGTATTATCAATCCTTAGGTAAATATAAAACGACCTACTTTTATAGCAGCGTCTTTTATATTGATAGCCTAATGATTGAAATTATCACTGTATATTTTCAAGCAATTCCAATTAGAGATAAGGTGCATACAGTGCACCTTTTCCTATTTTCACCCATTGAGTTTTAGATTTTAATAGCCCATACACCTTATTCACTTTTATTCAAAGAGCCTGCCATGACTACAGCAAACGCTTATCCTGTTACCCAAACCATTCGTACCATCGGTATTTTAGGCGGTGGTCAGCTTGGTATGATGCTTGCCGAAGCCGCCATGCCATTGGGTTACCAATGCGTATTCTTAGAAGACAATCCAGAATGCCCTGCCAGCTTATACGGTCGTGTCTTTCATAGCGATCAATTAGAAGACTTTATCGCAGCAGCGGATGTCTTTACGTTAGAGTTTGAGAACACGCCAACGTCTACGGTCGAGCAACTGGTTAGCCTGTCAAAATCTGGCAGCAAGCAAGGCATGTTTCCACCACTGATTGCGCTTGATATCGCTCAAGATCGTCTAAAAGAAAAGCAGATGTTCAACACACTTGATATCGCAACCGTGCCATTTATGGAAGTCAATTCTGAAGCTGAGCTCAAGCACGCTTGTAAAGAGTTAGGACTGCCTATCGTTCTAAAAACCAGCCGAGGTGGTTACGACGGTAAGGGACAGTTCGTTATCAAGCAGGACAGTGATATTAAGACAGCTTGGCTAGATTTAAAAGATGCTGTCAGCGGTAAAGGTTCACTTACGCCAACGCCTGCGCCGTTAATTGCTGAAGGTTTCATTAACTTTAGCCGTGAAGTCTCTATCATTGCAGCAAGAGCGCAAAATGGTCAGGTACGCTGTTACGATTTGGTCGAAAATCATCATCACAACGGTATTTTGGCCAAAACTCAAGCGCCTGCTGTTGGCACGAGTCATCTGTTTCAACAAGCAACAGACGCCATTACCAAAGTCATGAACCATTTGGACTATGTCGGCGTTATGGCGCTTGAATTATTCGTCACCAAAGATGCTCGCGGTCATAACGCGATATTGGCGAATGAGATCGCGCCACGGGTACACAACTCTGGGCACTGGAGTATCGAAGGCGCTATTACTAGTCAGTTTGAGAATCATATCCGTGCTGTGGTTAACTTGCCATTAGGCGATACAGATAACGTGCATCCTGCGATTATGGTAAATGTGCTAGGTCAATATCCTGATATTAGTGCAGTGCTAAACATCGATGGCGCTCATTACCATAGCTATCATAAGGCTGAGCGTGACGATCGCAAGATTGCTCATATAACCCTGATGCCTAATGACGTGACTGATTTAGAGCCTGCTATGACAAAATTGGTTGCTATCTTGCCAAACAAGGTTGGTCTAGATAAAGAATATGTAAGCGTGGATACTCAGCCTAGTAAAGCAGACGTCGATACTAAGAGTAATGCTAAAAACAGTGCTCAGAACAGTATTCAAAATGATGCCAAAGCTGATGACCTAGACAATAAAGACAGCCTGACTACTACCCCATCAAAACCTGAGAAGGCTAAAAAATAATGCAAATTTGGGTGGACGCAGACTCGGTACCATTGATTGCCAAAGATTTGATTATTAAGACGGCTGAACGTACCAAGACCATGGCCATATTTGTAGCCAATCAGCCGATTAAGTTACGCAAGTCGCCCTTACTTGTTATGACTGTCGTGCCATCAGGATTCGACAAAGCTGATGATTATATCGTCGAGCAGATACAAACTGGTGACTTGGCTATTACTAGCGATATTCCCTTGGCCAATGACATTTTGGATAAAGGTGGTATGGTACTAACGACGCGCGGCGTGGTCTACGACAAGAACAACATCAAGCAAAAGCTCAATATGCGCGACTTTATGGACACTATGCGTGGTACTGGTGTCCTAGAGTTGCAAGAAATGAGCGGTCAGAAACCTTACGGCGATCGAGATAAAAAAGCCTTTGCCGACGGTCTTAATCGCTTAGTTCGTTAATACTTTTTATCGCTCTATCTGACGGTCAGCCGCCCTTTCATCTATTATATGATGTCATCTGATCAACGTTTGCTTCCTTGCAAACTGTATACACTCTATAACCAAACACTATTCAATCAGCACGCTTTATAACGAAGCGTGCTACCTATCTTTGTTACTCTATATTCGGTTTTTAAGATAAATAAACTTACAGAATAATTTAAACAATAGAATTTAAATAAAAATAGGAATGATTATGAAAATTTTAGTCGTTGGTGCAAGTGGTCGAGTGGGCGGTGATTTGGTTAAGCAGTTATTGGCTGATGATCATCAAGTTATTGGCACGACTCGTCAGAAAGAAAAGCTATTTGATAATGACAACTATACCCAGCTAGATTTAGACATTACAGCAAGTAAAGACTCTATTGAAAAACAATTGGATCAGGATATTGAGGCTATTTACTTTGTTGCAGGATCTGGTGGCAAAAATGTCTTAGAAGTTGACTTGCATGGTGCCGTGAAAACGATGCAGGCTGCACAAGATAAAGGCATTAAACGTTATATTATGCTGAGCTCAGTCTTTTCATTAGAAACTGAAAAATGGGATGAAAACCCTGGTATTGCAGATTTAAAAGAATACTATATCTCTAAACACTACGCCGATCACTGGTTAGTGAACAACAGCTCACTTGATTACACTATCGTGCAGCCAGGCGCACTAAAAGAACGCGCTGGTACAGGCAAAATCACTATCAATGATACAAGTTCTGGTGAGAATGCAATCGAAGATGTAGCGACAACGTTAGCAGCAGTACTAACCGCAGATAACACCATAGGCAAAGTTTTCAATCTACACAATGGTGATATCAATATCAATGAAGCAGTTGCTACTGTATAAATAAGTTTAGTATTACCAAAATTGGTTGTATCTGCTAAATTTTAGAAGCAGCCAATACAAAAGGTCGTTATCGATTCGCCAATATCTAATTGGTAAATCGGCAACGACCTTTTTATTACGTATTTAGATTACAACTAATCGAAAAAAAGCTCTTTCAATCATGCTTGCCCACTGGGAAAAGGGATAACTTCCTCCAAGCTGCTTGCACCTGTCAACACCATAAGCAATCTATCCATACCGACTGCAATACCACTACATGGCATCAAATCATTGGAGGCGGCTAATAGATGCTCATCGATTGGCATTTGAGGTAGATTATGACGCGCACGTAATTGATTGTCTTGTTCAAAACGGTCTCGTAATACTTGACCATCTGCTAGCTCATCATAAGCATTGGCGATCTCAACGCCATTAATATACAGCTCAAAACGTTTTGCAATTTTATTACCGTCTTTATCCATAGCTGTCTTCGCTAACGCAGCAGTCGCAGGTGGATACTCTATAATTAATGTCGGCAAATCATGACCTAGGTTTGGCTCTACGGCATGACTGAATAACAAATCCAACCAGCTCTGACGACGGTTTTCTTCGCTATCATCAGCATTATTAAAATCAAATCCTGTCAAACCCATATCTTCTGCCACGGCTTGCAATGCAGTTAAACTCGCTGTCAACGGATGTATGCCCACAAAGTCCATAAAGGCATCGACATAGCGATAATGACTCATCACAATTGAATGACCATAGAGCGTCTCCAACAACTCATTAAGTTCAGTTGCCATCTCGTCCAGACTATAATTAGGTTGATACCATTCAAGCATCGTAAATTCAATATTATGACGCATGCCTATTTCGTTATCACGAAAGACAGGACAAATCTGATAAATAGGCACTTGCCAGCTGGCTAATAAACGCTTCATCGCAAACTCAGGCGAGGTATGCAAATAATAAGTGCGTGGACGGTCTTGATAGGTCACGTGAGCTGCTACAGACTGCAAAAAAGTGTCTGTATTGCCTGCTTGGGATAATAGCGGTGTCTGCACTTCCAGTACTTGTCGACTGGTAAAAAACTGACGAATATTGCTAATGAATTGCGCGCGTTGTTGTGCCATCGCAAGTGTCATGGTTGGTGCATAGCTAGGCTTAGAGCTAATAGATTTAAAAGTAATAGGCTGCGAAGAAATGTTATTTGCTTGAGTCATTTGTTATCTACTGCGATTGATTAATAATCGGTTTGGTAATTGGGTGTTTGAATTTTTTAAAACTGCCACTCACGACGTAAATGATAATCGCGTCTCAAACCATCAAAATCAGCGCCATTTACCTGCCCATCAGCTTCCTTGCTTCTCAATGAGGTATCATCCTGCATAATGTCATAAAACTTTGGCAGTCTATCTGGATATGATTTTAGTTCAGACCATAAGAACATATTTAGCGGTAGCAGATTGGACATAGATTGAATTGGAGGTATCGATAATTTTTCACACAAGGCATCATAAATGATTTGTGTGCCACGTAGCTTACCTTCTAGCGTATAGCCAGCGATATGCGGTGTGGCAATAGCAAGTTTGGATAGCAAGCTTACTGCAATCTTTGGCTCATGCTCAAACACATCTAGCACCACTTGACGTCCAGTACGCTCAATGTCTGTTTCAAGCGCACTTTCCTCAATTACAGGCCCGCGCGCACTATTAATCAGCATTGTATCAGCAGGCATCATTGCTAATGCAGCTGCATTTATAAGGTGACGTGTTGGGTAATCACTACCTTTAGGATTCGTCGCATTCTTTTCATTGGTCAAAGGCACATGCAGACTAACCACGTCACTTTGGCTAAGTACCTGCTCCAAGCTAGCATTATTAGTTTTAGAGGTTGGTAACAAGGGATCATAACCTAGCACCTGCCAACCCAAATCATAGGCATATTGAGCAAGCGTA
Source organism: Psychrobacter sp. JCM 18900 (assembly GCF_904846625.1). GTDB lineage: Bacteria > Pseudomonadota > Gammaproteobacteria > Pseudomonadales > Moraxellaceae > Psychrobacter. The sequence continues at coordinate 473,160 of NZ_CAJHBL010000003.1, read as the reverse complement.
CTGCCAATATTACCAAGACCAATAATACCTAATTTTAATGACACCGACTGCTGCCAATACTGCGGACGCAAAGTTAAAATAGCCGTCAATACATATTGAGCCACAGAATGCTTGCTACAACCAGCCGCATTGGCGAAAGTGATATTGCGAGACGCTAGATAATCTTGATCTACATGGTCGGTACCAATAGTCGCAGACCCGACAAACTGCACACTGTTATTATCAACCAGTAAAGTATTACCTACTTTTGTCACCGAGCGTATCAGCAGCACATCTGGCTGCACTTCGGCAAGTAGCGCTGTATCGATATCTCGACCAGCGACAGTAATAATCTCAACCTTATGCTCAGTCAGCTGACCTAGCATAGAATCATTAAAAAAATCATTCAGACTGGCGATGTTGCTGTCCGCTAAAATAGTGATATTTTTAATTGTACTTAATTTATCAGTCTTATTATTCGTCGATTCTGTCATATTCTTATTTATCATTTGCCATCATCTCTATCGATAATTTTTTACATCATATTTGCTAGCGATTCATTATTCTGGTTCGTGCACAGGATCTATCGCACGAGGGTCAGAAAGCATCACCTCTTGCTGAGCAAATATCTCATTCTTATGCTGCGATATCCACTCGCGCCATACCGCAAGTCCGATAGCCAATACGACAGGCCCGATAAACAAACCAACAAAACCAAACGCTGTTAGGCCACCTAGTACACCAATAAAAATAATGATAAAAGGAATCTTGGTCGCGCCGCTAATAACGATAGGACGAATCAAGTTATCCACCCAGCTAATTACTAATACACCCCATAGCGCCAAGCCAATACCTTCTGCAGTATGTCCTTGGCTCAATAACCAAATCGATACACCGCCCCAAACGAATGGCGTGCCAAACGGAATCAAGGCAATGATAAAAGTAACAATGGTTAATAAGATAGGACTTGGCGCACCAGCGAAGTAATAGCCGATACCAGCCAATAATGCCTGAGCCAATGCCGTCAACCCGATGCCGTATACCACAGCGCGCGTAGTTGTACCCACAGAATCGATGTAACCATCAATGCGATTACCGATGATGTTACGCAGCGCTTGACGAATCTGCCGAACCAGACTGGTGCCATCACGATAAAAAAAGAAGAGCGTCATTAACGCCATACCGAGTTTGGCCAAACTACTGAACACCACATCGAATGCTATTTTGCCATAATATAAATGCGACTGAACCCAAATGCGAAAAGCTTCTAGCGTCCCTTCTGGGTTTTTATTGATACGCCACAGTACGTCTTTGACTTGCTGACCAATGATAGGCAAATCTTTAAGAGAGTCAGGCACATCTAAGTAGCCTACCTTGATACGATAAATCAAGTTGCTGATTAAACTTAAAGCTTCTTGCTGCAAGATAAACACACCGATGACCAGCGGCACGCCTATTATCAGTGAGATGCTCACCGTCATAATAGCGGCACTAAAATCTGGGCTTAGCTTCACCTTTTCATGGAAGAAATTATAAATAGGAAAAGTCACATAGGCCAAAATCGCTGCCCACAGCGCTGGTACAATAAAAAACTGCACCACTTGAAAACACAATACGAACAGCACTACTAGCAACGTAATTGCCAATAAGCGCTGAATAATAAATTCTTTTGTCCAGTTTTCAATCATAGCGTATAAACCAAAAGCGGACAGCAAACGATAATTTTGCTGGCGAGTTTATAAATGTGTGATGAATATCAGCTCTTAGACACTGTCTATAAGCTGTATCCATTAGCGAGAGTTGCGAATCATACAAAAAAGCATTGTGTCGGACTTATATTGCTACGGACTTATAAATTCACATGAAGATTAAGTAACATGACAATTAAATAGTATGACTATGTCCAGTTCTATACTATAAATTCATAGCCATTTATTATTGTAGATAAAATAATAAAAATGCAGCTAGCACACTTTATTATGCAATAAAGCGTGTGAATTATATAACGCGTTGTTGTAATCTTTACTTACAACTTTGTCTATGCAAGCTTACTAGATGACGACGATAATGACTAGCGCATAATGCATGAATTTAGTGTGTAAAAATGATGTATCGAAAACTGCTTTTATGTTCAGCTTTTAAACTGTTATCTTATAAGGGAATCCACTGGTGCGTTCTATTTGTCGCGACAATTGATGTTATACTAAAGCAATTATTTTAAGCTTTTCAGTGTAGTTAAGTTTATTTGCACATATTTATTTACATCGTCGTACAGACATCGAATCCTCTGAGCCAGATTTCAACACCCGCTTATATCGTCTTCTTTTAGACTATCATAAGTTCTAATTTTAGGGTGTCGCTATCACTTAGAGTGAGTTACTTGAGCAAAATCATAAGTCTTTTATAAAGACTTATATAAGATTTAGACTCAGCATATCAGCTCAATATTTGAGCTTGATATGCAAGAGCGCAGTTTTGAGTTAATTTCGGATTTACTTTGATTTTATTTGAAATCAATACAGACACACCAAATTTTAATAATATATCGATAGGAACAATAACAATGTCAAAAGACACTGATAACCCCAACTCTAACACCTCAAACGAAGCCAGTAAGACCAATAAACCACAAGATACTGTCACTTTTGCTTTAGCTCAATCACATTTTTTGGTCGGTGATATCGCAACCAATGTCGAAAAAATGCGTACCCTAGCATTACAAGCACGCGAACAAGGTGCTGACGTAATCGTATTCCCAGAGTTAGCGTTGCTAGGCTACCCTCCACAAGATTTATTGCTACGTCCAAGCTTATCAGGTCGTGTTAAAAGCGCTTTATCTACTTTAAGTGATATCGATGATATCGTCATGATTGTCGGCTATCCGCATGTCGATCATCACGGTACTTTTAACTCTGCTGCCATCCTACATAATGGTCATCAAAAAGGTTTTTACCATAAGCAAATTTTGCCAAATTATGGCGTGTTTGATGAGCGTCGCTATTTCGATAAAGGTCGCAATCAAGTTTTATTTGACTATAAAGGCATTACTATCGGTCTACTTATCTGTGAAGATTTGTGGGAAAAAGGGCCTATCTCCGAGCTTAAAAAACAAGGTGCTGATTTAATCGTAAGCTTAAATGCCTCGCCTTTTGAGATTGAAAAGCAAGACAATCGCAAAACCATGCTGGCCAAGCGTAGCCGTGAAAATAAGCTACCTATCGTCTATGTCAACGCAGTGGGCGGACAAGACGATCTAGTATTTGATGGTGGCTCTATGGCTGTACAAGCTGACGGTAGCATTGCTCATGAAGCGCCGCGCTTTATGAACCAGTTGCTACTGGCTACGTTAGATGTAAAAACTGCGAAGTTTAACGAGCAGACCAAAGCGCCTCTAACCTTGAGCCGTGAATCTGAAATGTATCAAGCGTTAGTCGTCGGTCTACGCGACTATGTCAACCATTCAGGATTCTCTGGCATTATTGTCGGGTTGTCAGGTGGTATTGACTCAGCATTGACACTCTGTATCGCTGTTGACGCTCTAGGCGCTGACAAGGTATATGCAGTCATGATGCCATACGAATACACCTCTCAAATCAGTCTAGAAGATGCTCAAGCCCAAGCACGTCGCTTAAATGTTTCTTACACCGTCTGCCCTATTTTTGACGCTGTCGAAGGCATCCGTCATACGTTAGCGCCGTTGTTCAATAAGTCACCAGCGGACACTACTGAAGAAAACATCCAAGCGCGCGCTCGCGGTGTTATTTTGATGGCCTTGTCTAATAAATTCGGTCATCTGGTCATTACGACTGGTAACAAGTCAGAATTGGCTGTTGGTTACTCAACGCTATATGGTGATATGGCTGGCGGCTTTGACGTACTAAAAGACGTATATAAGTCTCAAGTTTATAAATTGGCGAGCTATCGTAACCGTTTAGAAGATACGCCTGTCATTCCTGAGCGCGTTATTACCCGTCCGCCATCGGCTGAACTACGTCCAGATCAAAAAGATCAAGACAGCTTGCCAGACTACGATGTGTTAGATGGTATCTTGACATCATATATCGATGAAGATATGGGCTATCAAGAGATTATTGATAAAGGCTTTGATGCTGAGATGGTCGCCAAAGTCATCAAAATGGTAGACAACAGCGAATACAAACGCTTGCAATCTCCTATCGGTACTAAGATTAGCCACAAAGCTTTCGGACGTGAACGCCGTTATCCATTGGTTAATAAGTGGTCAATCAAAGGTTAATTACTACATACCTCTCAACTCTTACTATCTATAAGTTGAGAGGTACTAGTTAGCCAGTTTTAAAAGATATCGAATTTTTTATTATTAGCTGGGTGCTTGCCCAGCTTTTTTGGTTTTTATCCATCAAAAATTTTTACACCTAGCCATATTCTTTTCCACACAGTTTCACCAACTATTTTGCCTTAATTATCTTTATTTCTTTTTCGAGTACGTCATGAGTTTGCTAACCGCTAGTGTCTTTCTTCTTTTACTGCTTGCCTTAAGCACCTTTGTCTCTGCTGCTGAGATTGCCATCGCCGCAGGACGCAAAATCAAGCTCCAAATTATGGCAAAAGAAGGCGATGTTCGCGCACTTGACGTCCTTAATATGCAGGAGCATCCTGGAAGTTTTATTACCGTCGTACAAATAGTGCTAAACGCGGTCGCTATTTCAGCTGGTGCCGTGGGTGAATCAGCCATCAGTCCATATCTCGAGCAGTTATTGAATAGTGAAACGATAGCATCAGTCATATCGTTTGTACTTATTACGAGTTTGTTTTCACTACTTGCCGACCTAATGCCCAGACGTTTGGCCATGTCAAATGCAGAGACGATAGCGGTACGGCTTGTACGCCCGATGATGTTGTTGATATTTATACTAAAGCCCATTATATGGGTGTTCGATGGGGCCGCGAATATCCTATTTAAGCTTTTTGGCATCTCAACCATACGTCAAGATGATATGACACCAGAAGATATTTATGCAGTGATGGATGCGGGTGCCGAAGCGGGTGTACTGAAAAAGCAAGAGCATCACTTGATCGAAAACATCTTTGATATGCAGGAGCGTACCGTCACCTCAGTAATGAACCCTCGAGAAAATATCGTTTATTTTGATACCAAGACAAATACCGAAGAAGTCGTGAATATCATGATTGAGCAGCCACACAATAAGTTCTTGGTCTGCCATGATGACGATTTAGAACATATCGTTGGTTATGTGGAATCTCGTAGCTTTTTAGCTTTGGTCTTGAACCAACAAGAAGTTAGCTTAACGAACAAGACTCTATTGAAACCAGCACTTTTCGTGCCTGATACTTTGTCTCTATTTGAAGTATTAGAGATGTTTAAATCTACTGGCGCTGATTTTGCGGTTATTGTGAATGAATATGCATTAGTCGTTGGTGTTATCACCTTAAAGGACGTGATGAGCATTGTGATGGGTGAGTTGGTAACGCTAGAAGAACAACCTATTGTCCAGCGCACTGACAACTCGTGGCTAATCGATGGCATGACCCCTATCGAAGATGTGATTCGTGCATTAGATATTGTCGACTTACCACGCAGTCAAAATTACGAAACTATCAGTGGATTTATGATGTATATGCTCCGAAAAATTCCTAAAAAGACCGACACAATTGAGTATGCCAATTATCGATTTGAGATTATTGCGACTGATAATCTTAAAATTACGCAGATGCTAGTCACAAAATTAGAAGATGTCATTTAATTTAATGACTAGTTAAAGGATGCTTAACTAGCCAATTCATATCGTTTTAAGCACGTTGACCAAATATAGCAGTGCCGACACGTACCATTGTTGTGCCGTTTTCTATCGCTTCTGCCATATCACCACTCATACCCATACTAAGCGTATCCCAACTATCTAGCTCTGGATAGTCGGCTTTAACATCTTCAAACAACTGCTTAGTTCGAGCAAAGGCTTCCGTATTCTCTTTAGCAGGAATAATCATCAAACCTCGCATTTGTAAGCGCTCATACCCTTTGATCGCTGTTATCAGCTCTGGCAACTGGGCTGGCAAACATCCGGATTTGCTATCTTCGTTATCGATATTTAATTGAATCAACACATTCAACGGTGGCAGGTCAGCTGGTCGTTGGTCATTTAACCGTTTAGCGATGATATCGCGCTCAACCGTTTGCACCCAATCAAAGTGCTCTGCAATGTCACGTGTCTTGTTACGCTGAATACTACCGATATAATGCCAAACGATACTCTTGCCTACAGGCTGAGCTTTAAGTTCAATAATTTTTTCGATGGCCTCTTGTAGATAGTTTTCACCAAAATCACGCTGTCCCTGCTTTGCTAAGGTTGCAATCATATCGGCAGGTTTCGTTTTCGAAACAGCCAGCAGCATAATATTGTCAACCTGTCTGTCAGCACGATCACACGCTTGCTTCATCTGTTTACTAACTTGCTGCCAGTTATCGATAAGTGTCATTTCATCAATATTGCCATTCACTTCCTTCATATTTTTCCCTTACTGCTTGATTAATTTTTTGAGATTTTTTTCTGCAATTTTTATTATATAAAAAACATAACTATCCGATTTTTAAAAGTAAATTAAAAACAACTCCTATGAGAATTATTTTAAAACGATCCAGTTTTGGTTTTTCTTAATTTAGTAGATGGTTAAATACTCATAGTCTTGTTATGATATTGTTACATGCTTTAACATATGCTGCTAAATATGCTAGTGATGGTAAAGACCTGTACTGGTGAGCTTCTTATCATCTCTTATTATACTAAGGCTATCGATAAATAGTTTACCACGTACTTTTATAGTGTTTTGTCTTACCTAGACTAAGTGATAGGAATATCAAATTATGGCTGAAAAAAATAATCTTAATATCGAAGACTTGCTGCGCTTTACGGTTAAACATAAGGCATCAGATTTACATATTTCAGCGGGTATGCCGGCAATGATACGTGTCGATGGTGAAATGACACGTATCAATATGCCAGAGATGACCCATCAAGTCGTACATCAGCTTATTTATGACATCATGAATGATAAGCAACGTGCTGACTTTGAGGAGTTTTTTGAAACGGATTTTTCTTTTGAAATTCCTAATCTAGCACGTTTTCGTGTCAACGCTTTTAATCAAAACCGCGGTGCAGGCGCTGTATTTCGTACCATTCCTTCTAAAGTATTAACGATGGAAGACTTAGGTATGGGCGATGTCTTTAGACGCGTTTCAGACTTTAAGCGTGGCGTGGTATTGGTCACAGGACCAACAGGCTCAGGTAAGTCAACAACACTTGCGGCGATGATTGACTATATTAACGAAAGCCGTAAAGAGCATATTCTAACTATCGAAGACCCGATTGAATTCGTGCATCAGTCTAAAAAAAGCTTGATCAATCAGCGTGAAGTACACCGTGATACTTTGGGTTTTGAGCCAGCATTGCGCTCTGCCCTACGTGAAGATCCCGATGTTATTTTGGTTGGTGAACTACGTGACCTTGAGACTATCCGTTTGGCATTGACGGCAGCAGAGACTGGTCACTTAGTGTTCGGCACCTTGCATACCAGCTCAGCGGCTAAAACGATTGACCGCGTTATTGATGTATTCCCAGCTGCTGAAAAAGACATGATCCGCGCGATGTTGTCAGAATCATTGCAAGCTGTTATTTCACAGACATTGCTGCGTCGTCAAGCAGGTGGACGTATAGCCGCCCATGAAATTATGATAGGTACCCCTGCTATCCGTAACTTGATACGTGAAAACAAAATCGCTCAGATGTATTCTGCTATCCAAACGGGTGCAGGCGATGGCATGATTACCCTCGATCAAACGTTAAAGAACTTAGTAAGTAAAGGAACCATTAGTAAGGATGTTGCACGTCCTTATGCTAAACAACCTGAGGCATTTTTGTAGTACTGATAGATAGTATTGACAGATACCACTAAAAATAATAAACAACTTATGGTCTCTGTTTTTACTTTATTACTTTTTACTCACGTATTTAAAATATGATTTTAATTGACTTACATCTGGTGCAGGTGCGATATGGACATTGATAAACTATTACAATTAATGATCAGCAAAAATGGCTCTGACCTTTTTATTACTGCTGACGTAGCACCTTCCATGAAAGTAAATGGAAAAATTTTACCTGTCGGTAGAACACCTTTGAGTGCTGAACAAACCATGAGATTGGTCAAAGGTGTAATGACGCCAAGCCAGCAAAAAGAGTTTGAAGAAACAAACGAGTGTCAATTTGCGATCTCTGATGAAGCACAGCAAGCTCGCTTTCGAGTCAGTGCATTTGTACAACGCGACATGGCAGGAATGATTTTACGAAAAATTGAAAACAACATTCCAACGGTCGAAGAGTTACGTTTACCGCCAGCGCTAAAAGAATTGGCCATGAAAAAACGCGGTATTGTTCTATTAGTTGGCGCAACGGGTACAGGTAAATCTACTACCCTTGCAGCAATGATAGGACATCGCAATCAAAACTCTCATGGTCATATCATTACAATAGAAGACCCTATTGAGTTTGTTCATAAGCATCGTGGCTGTATTATTACCCAGCGTGAAGTTGGTATCGATACTCATTCATTTGAAGCGGGCCTAAAAAACACGCTACGCCAAGCACCCGATGTTATCTTAATCGGCGAGATTCGTAACCGTGAGGTCATGAACTACGCTATCCAGTACGCTGAGACAGGTCATCTAGTGTTTGCAACGTTGCACGCAAACAATGCTAACCAAGCAATTGATCGTATCATTCACTTCTTTGAAACCAATCGCCATAATCAGTTGTTTATGGATTTGTCGTTAAACCTGCAAGCTATTATCGCGCAGCAACTTATCCCAACACCTGATGGTAAAGGGCGACGCGCTGCTATTGAGATTTTGCTAAATTCGCAGCTGATCAGTGACTATATCCGTAAAGGGGAAGTCCATGAAATCAAAGATGTGATGACACGCTCACGAGACAGTGGCATGCAAACCTTTGATCAGGCACTTTTTGATTTGTACGAACAAGGAGAAATAACGTATAAAGAAGCGATTCTACATGCCGACTCTCCTAACGATCTACGCCTCAAAATTAAGCTCAGTAGCAAAAACGGTAAGGCTAATTTAGATGAAGGTGCTGATAGTTTATCGTTAGATGTTAGCTAAATTATTGCGCTTTCTAGGCATAATAGACATATAAAAAGAAACCCTCGTTATAAATAACGAGGGTTTCTTTTATTGTTCGATATCGTATTACTGGCAGAAATAAGCATTTCTACTTATACACTAGACAATTACTTCGCGCTGTCTCTACAGGCTTGGTCTGCACAAATGCCATATAGCACAAGAGAATGCCCAGACAGTTTAAAGCCATGTTTTTCTGCCACTTTTAGTTGTTCTTCTTCAATAACTTCATTATGAAATTCTATAATCTTGCCACACACATCACAAACTAGGTGATCGTGATGCTCTTCTTGGGTAATCTCAAATACAGATAGATTGTTTTCAAAGTTATGACGCTCAACAATACCTGCTTGCTCAAACTGTGTTAGGACACGATAGACAGTGGCAAGACCTACATCTTCACCTTGCTCGATAAGTGCCTTATACACTTCTTCTGCGCTCATGTGATGCAGCTCTGCGCTTTCTAATAGCTCTAAAATTTTGATACGAGGTAACGTGACCTTGAGTCCTGCTCTACGTAAATCTTGATTGGTAAAAGAAGCCATAATATCCCTTTTGACTGTGACAGTCTTAACAAATAGAAAATATGAGATAAATAATCAACAAAGATTATTTTTATTTAATATAAAGTAAATGATTAATAATAAACTGATGAAACTTACGCAGACATCTCTCTTATTATTTTCTAAATATCGAGATGCAAGCCTATGAATTTAAAATATAATTAATCTAACTATTCAGATTGTGTTTGGTAAATAATGTCGTAAGTGGTAGGCAATTGCAAGTAAATGACGTATCATTTGTCCAAGATTGTCGGTCAGACTGGTACGACCTAACGCTGGCCACACCTAATTCATTTCTTATGAGTCATCTTACCATGATAAAGACATTAAATTTCCGTCCGTTAAGCCACACAAGCGCATTACGTAAGATCGTTATCACCAGTATGCTTAGCGCTACTGTTGCTATGTCTGGCTGCTCATTATTGAGTGTTTATAAGATTGATTTGCCACAAGGCACAGAGATTACGCAAACCCAAGCTCAAAAGCTAAAAGTGGGTATGAACCAAAACCAAGTTCTTTATACTCTTGGTAGCCCTGCGATTCGAGATACGCTTGAGCCTAAACGCTGGGATTATATCTATGACTACAAAGCAGGCACCGAAGGTAGCCGTAAAGGCATTGCAGATGTCAAAAACGCTAGCCAGCATTTAGTTGTTTACTTTGATAATAATGGTTTGGTCACGCGCATCGAAGGTATTGAGAGTCTGCCAGCATCATAGTCAGCGAAGCCTATTAGCTTAGATGATTAACGGTTAGCTACGAGATTTATTTTTGCGCTGAGACATAGGATCAGCGCTTAAACTGCGATATACCTCGATACGGTCAAAAGGCTGTAGCAAATAACTTAATGGCTGTTTCTGTGCATAAATCCCTACATGCCAACGTTTCGCAGTTGGCGTGGTGATATCTATTACTTGCTCACACCACTTCGCCAGTTCTGCAAATTTCTCAAGCCACCCTGCTTGCGCCAACGCTTCATACAAATTGGTGCCACGGCAAACCTGTAACGCCAAATAATGCTGGCGCTGCTCATCTTCAGCATACGCCAGATATACGGTCATTAAGTTAGCTTGAGTAGACTGTGGCACGCTGTTGTCACGACCTTCGACTGTTAGCTCAACCACTGCATCACCCAACCTATCAATGCTAGCAGTAATGCTAATGGTACGACTAAACGTATCGCCACTCGCCACAAGTTATAAACTGCTTCATTGCTGAAATTTAACGACTTACGTAGATGGCTAATCTTCATCTGCCAACCAACAAATACTGATAATAATAGTACAGCAATGCTACTAATAATGACTAAGATGCCAACTAACCATGCTGTCGGAATCGCAACCACTAATAGTAACGCTACAGCAAAAGTGATTATCAAACTAACCAATAATCCAAATTTGTGCGTTAACTGTTGCGTGCTGTAATGTAGCAAATAACTGGATACAAATAACACCCCGCCCCAATATAACAGTTGTCCAATTGGTGGTAGCGACATACCACTAGTAAATAAAGCCACTACTCCTATCAGCAGTTGCAATATCCAAATCGGTAACACTAACTTGGTTGCACGGTACTCACGAGTAGCTGCTCTGTTTTTTGTTTGCTGATTGTTTGCTTCTACTGCTGTGACTGTCTGCTTACTCACCAAGTTCTGACCGAACCAGTATAGTCCTGTACCCGCACCGACACTCACTAACGCTAACGCGACTGCGCGTGCCCATTCCGTCAAATTGACATCAGTCATGGCAAAACCAGCATTTGGTACACCGTTTGCGAACCCTAGTAGCAACCCTATTACCATCAACCCTAAGCCAATAGGTAAAGGCGTAATACCCAGCAAGCTTAAGAGTAACGCAATGACCATCAGGCCTGCAGCAACTGCGAAGCTAGGTACATCGGGTACGCTATTTAGCGCAGTTAATGCAGACAATATACCTGTACTTGCACCAGATATGACCAACGCTGCAATCACAATAGAGACCAGCGCCGCTAACCAACCAAAGCTGCGCCATATCGGACTGACATCTGCTTCACGAGTGAGCTTTTGCATACCCGCCAGAGGGCCTTCGACACTGCGATAGGCCAACGCTATCTCAGCGTAAACAACTGGCAGCGCAACCAATACCATGGCTAATAGCCATAGTAGCCAAAAATCAATCTCACCAATTGACGCAGGTGCAAACCAACGAAATAGCAATAACGGTAGTAGCGCCGCGATAAAATAAGAAGCATAACGGATCATCATAATTTCAATCCAAACGATCTAATACCATTCACAAAAACTGTATTAGCAAACAAAACAAGTGCAAGTACCACGCATAATAGACTGAACATGTTTAACAAGGCTAATCGTATTTTGAAAATCGGTATAAAGTGAATAACGATAATTTATAATTATACAGAGCAACGACTGGCTTCTGTAAATGAATTCATCTAAATACTGTCTTAATATAAGGGACAAACAGTTATAAAAAAACCCCGAAATCGGGGTTTAGTCATTCAGATATAATCAATATGCGATTCAATACTCAGTGGCTTTACTCAATGGCCTTCTATGCAAAGCAAAGCATGTATCAGATATCGCATCAGTGCGACTCAATTAGTGAATAGCACTTACATAGTCTGACAAGATACGAATGTCACGATCTGATAGTTTCGATGCAACCGTTTGCATCATACCCATCTCGCCTTCTTTGGCTGCATCATTGACTCGTTTTTGATCATCGCTATCGATATCATCAACACGTCCAGCGGCACGGAATAGTTTTAGCTGAGTAGCAATATACTGAGCGTGCTGTCCGCCTAGCTTTGGAAATGCAGCCCAAGTATTACCTGCAGCATCTGGACCATGACAGCCAGCACAGCCAATGACACCGCGCGACTTATCGCCGCCCAAGAATAGCTTAGTCGCTTCTTGGTTGGTTGCAGGATTGCCGTAGCCGACGCCCCAAGGCGCTTGACTGGCATAGTAACCTGCTACGTTTGCTAGGTCTTGTTGAGACAGGTTAGCAACTTGTGACTGCATAATACCGTTTTTGCGATAACCTGCTTTAAAGTTGACTAGCTGTTTATATAGGTACTTTACGTTTTGGCCGCCAAGGTTTGGCTGTGCAGGAACAATGCTGACCCCATTAAGACCATGACAAGCGGCACAAACGGTTTCTGCAACTTTTTGACCTGCATTGACGTCATATTCAGGAACAATAATAGCAGCTTGTACGCTGAAACTTGCAACGCATAAGCTGGCAGCAGCGATTAACTTTTTCATTGATACAAATCCTACTAGCTCGGCGTAAGCATTATTTAGAGTGATTGCACTGGTAAGATACCTGATATAGCCGTCTCTTTAATCATGAGAATGGCGTATATTTTGAGGTCTTGGACACAAGCAGTCTGAAAGTACTTACTAACATCAGGGTTTATTTTCGATTATTATAGCAAGACTTTGTATCATTTGCCTACTTAATCATAGTATCCATCAGTTTTCTGGCAACACAATATACAATATGACGCAAAAACAAAAAGCGCAGATAGGTTATTAGCCCAGCGCTTTATTTTATATGCTTAGCTTATATTTATAAGTCGATTATTTGCTCATATATTCGATAAGTTTACGATAATCGTCATCACTACATTTGTCGCAAAGACCACCTGCTGGCATTTGCGGCATCCCACCTTTGACAGACTTGATAAGCGTCGGCATACTTTTTTGTTTAATCAGCTGTTGCCATTTGGCACTATCACCTTTTTTGATGGCATTCAACGCCCCACTATCGTGACAGGCTGCACATGAGTTATTATAGGTAGTAGCGATATCTGCCGCACTTGCGCTGCTAATCATAATGCCACTTAATAATAGTGCAGCACTGCTAGCCGTTATAGCGCGATAACTCTTGCTAAGAAGTTTACTGATTGAAAACATAGAGCACCTCCTCGTGATATTTCACGTGTCTCATCAATCGTTCTATTAAACATCCTTCGTTAAACATTGTAACAATATATGTCATATAAACATAGAGAATTTGGATATGGCTTTGTTAAAGCTGAGAACTTGTCGTAATGACTGGCCAACTTTAATGTTATCCTACTATTTATATGATGCTAATCGCAGTTATTTCAATAAGTAAGACGCGGAATAGTATAGAATAGCCAGTAATATTGAATAGCTACCTTTATGATTTGCACATAACTGTATTGATGAATAATAGCCTTTTAACTTGCTTTACCTATTGCTTTACCAATTACTTGACCGCACCGATGACTTGAATCATCAGCTGACTAAAATTTTATAATCGCATCCAATTTTTAAGATTAATGAGCCATTTATGAGTACCCCGTTTAACGATGTCGCCGCTGAACATGCTTTGTTCAATACCAAATCTCGTCAAAAAATTCAGCAAACTGAGTTTATGATGTCAGCACCTACCTTTCGTCTCTGTCCACCTGATATGGGATTGGAGGTCGCTTTTGCAGGTCGCTCAAACGCTGGCAAATCATCAGCCATCAACGCCTTAACCAATCAGCGTCAATTGGCTCGCTCGTCTAAAACGCCTGGACGCACGCAGATGATTAACTTTTTTAGTATCGGTGATACTGACAGACGTTTGGTCGATTTGCCTGGTTACGGCTATGCAGCTGTTCCGCTAGAGATGAAAAAAGAATGGCAGGTTGAGCTAGAAGAATACTTGGTATCACGCTCAAGCCTTGCAGGTCTGGTATTGATGACAGATATTCGTCATCCGCTTAAGTTTTTTGATGAGCAAATGCTGCACTGGGCAAACGATGGTGAACTACCAGTACACATTCTGCTAACTAAAGCAGATAAACTGAAGTACGGTGCTTCTAAAAACGCTCTCCTTGAGACTCGTAAAAGGCTGAAAAAATTGGGCTTAAACTGTACCATTCAGTTGTTTTCGGCTCTCAGAAAAGAAGGTCTTGACGAGTTGGCTGGGATAATGGGCAACTGGTATGAGTATCAGCTTGATGCAGATAAAATTATCGAGTCATCTTTTGCGTTGCTAGAAGGCGATGAGTTAGAAGACGCTATTGAAAAGGAAAGCGGTGAAAAAGAAAGCGTTGATAAAGAAAACAAATAAATATCGTTGTCTTTAATAAAAAGGGTTTATCGCTATTACGATAAACCCTTTTTTATTGTCTGTTTATTCACTCATTATTATCATCGGCATGCTATAAAAATAACGAGAATTATAAAAGTAGCTCTACCCGCATAGCAAACCCACTAGCGCTTGTGGAGTATCAACTTGGTAGGTTGGATTTTGCCCCGCAAGCTCTGCACTCGTTGCCGTACCATAGTTCACCGCTATACTGGTCATGCCCAATGCTGTTGCCATTTGAATGTCATAGATACTGTCGCCGATAAACACAGCATCAGAAACCTGCTGCTGCGTGTATTCCAAAATATCGGTTAACATCTGCGGATCAGGTTTTGAGCCTGACTCATCAGCACACCGCGTAATCGCAAAATAATCATGGCTATCTGAAGCATCTAATACACGATCTAGCCCTTTTCTTTTTTTACCAGTTGCTACGGCGAGCGTTTTTCCCTGCTGCTGCAAAGTTTGCAACATATGCTCTATCGGTTCAAATAGCGGCGTACTATGACTATTGGCAATATAGTACTCTGCATAGGTTTGCTGAATCTCAAGCAACTGCGTATCGTTTGCCTGCGGATATAAAATCTTAATGCCATTCATTAAGCTCAGACCAATGATGTCTTTTACAGCTTTATCAGTCGTCTTAAACCCATGTGCTTCACCAGCCACATGCATAGAATCAACAATCAGGCCGATTGAATCCATTAGCGTGCCGTCCCAATCAAAAATAATCAACGTCTTGTCAGACAGATTGTGTTCTGCTGATGATTGAGCATTTATAATGCGTTCTGAAGTTATAGCTGGTTTGGTCATGGAGTTACCTTAATGAATAACAGTAATAAATAGCAGATACTAAAACGTCACGGTGGCTTATTCGTAAAAATAAGATATCGTGACGTTTAGGAAAATACAAAAGAGTTTGGCTTAAGAGTTTATTTTGAAAAACTATTCAGGCAATTTCGTTGTTTCTGGTAACCAATCTGCCATATCGTCTGGCAATGGCGCAGTAATAGTCTTGTAGCCTGGGATGTCTAAGCGCCATGCATGTAGACACAGACGATGGACGCCTGATTTGTCATGAACGTTATATTTGTCATCACCTAAAATGGCATGGCCGATATGTGCTAAATGCACACGGATTTGATGAGTGCGACCCGTCAATGGCTTGGCTTCAATTAAGCTGACTGGCTGACTATTAATCGTAAAGCGATCATGGATAATAATATCAGTCTGGCTTTCTTTCGCTTGTGGGTCTTGGCTATCTACTTTCACTCGGCGCTCACCACTGGCAAGCGTGTAACGTAGCAATGGCGCATTGATACGCTGCTCATTAAGCGCCGGTTGACCTTTGGCAAGACACAGATAGTGCTTCTGAATGGTCTTGTCTACCAAATGCTGCTGCAATACTTTGAGCGTTGAGCGTTTTTTGGAAATCATCAGTAGCCCTGATGTGTCTTTATCAATGCGATGGATTAGCTCTAGGTATTTTTTACCCGTCACTTCACGCATGGCTTCGATAACCCCAAAGTCCAAGCCGCTACCGCCATGCACAGCGATACCAGAAGGCTTATTCAGCACTAGCAAACCGTCATCTTCATAGACCACGCGCGCCAGCAAGCTTTTGGCAAATTCGGTACTAATAATTGGTTTCTCGCGCGTTGCTAGCTCTACAGGGGCGATACGTACCACATCTTCACGCTGCACTCTATCGTGTGCTTTACAGCGCTTATTATTGACGCGTATCTCATCTGAGCGAATCATTTTATAGATATGTGATTTTGGCAAACCTTTTAAACGGTTTAACAAAAAGTTATCCAAACGCTGATCGTGTTGATGGCGCGTTACTTCGAGGTAGTTCACCTTACCGAAGTTGCTAATCTCATCGTCAGCGCTTTGTGGGCGTGTTTTGCTATTAAAAATAGCAGGGGCTTCATGGGTAGTAGCGTCGTCAGTCATTTTTGAGTTTGTCATTTTTAGTTAGGTATTTACACAAAGATTTGCTATAGTTTAGCATGTTGAGCGACAATTAAGCAGAGGCGACAGCAATAATCATTGTTGTTACAAATAGTTGACCACCATTTTATCGCTTGTTAGTTTTCTACTACTTGCCAGTAAAGAGGTTGACACTATTTATTATCCTGCTTACCTGACACGTTTCATCTGATTTTAGGGCGCGTTATTTATTTAGAGGTATTACTTACCAAATATAGCCCTACAAATTAAAAATACTGTACTGAATGTTATTCGGTACCATAAAATAAATAGTGACACTAAATACCATCGCGTTAATAACGCTGATAATAAATCAGCTTATTAACCGATTACAACACAACACTGACTCACTAATTGCATGACAACGACCGTACTCGATAATCAATCATTATTTAATGACTATTTATCTGATGGTTCTTTATGCCAGCATAGTTGAGCAAGTATGGGTAGTTTAGCGTTAGGATCGAAAAGTATATCGATAGCTGCCTAAGTATTGGTGGTCAAACAGATGACGATAACAATGTAAATACGATACCACGCTGACAAGCTGGTCCATTACTCTGTTTGCCAAGTACGCCCCGCTGATAACAAAAGCTGCGACACCTAACCTTGAGACACCCAAGATATTATTGACGTTATACAAAGAACGATAAACAAAGAGTAACCAATTGCTTCGCCTGAATAAACAACCGCTGAATGACACCACTATATAGTAGTAATCATGACCGCGATATTATTGTTAGACTTTGATGGATGAATGGCAACAGCACTACGCCTTTTTAATATCAGTATTTTTTAGAACTGTAACTGACCCTCGCCCACGCTTACAACGTGCGCTGAAATCACTACCAATAGAACGTACTGAGAATAAGAACGCTTTGACGCGCTGACCCAATCATATATGTACCAAGTTTACTGATGATAAAATATAAGTACCATAGCCTTACACCCTATATTACTGATATTGACGTGAGCGCCGCTCATTACTTCAGGTAAAAAAAAGCCATTGAAAAAGCCCATGTGCTTTATGAAACCCACGATTTACGTTCTACCGTTAATGAACATCTACACACGCTAATCACAATATTAGCCACACTTGCCACTATGTCCTAAAGACTGTCTTATCGTTGTCATGCGTACTCATAGGATACAAATATGAAACGCATTTTGATCAACGCCACTCAAAACGAAGAGATTCGTGTCGCCTTATGTAAAGGCAACCACCTGTACGATTTCGACCTAGAAAACCGTACTCGCGAGCAAAAAAAATCTAACATTTATAAAGGTCATGTGACCCGTGTCGAGCCATCGCTTGAAGCGGTATTTGTCGAATATGGATCTCAGCGCCAAGGCTTTTTGCCGATTCGAGAAATCTCTGCTGAATACCTAAGCGGCAATCCACGTGACGAAAACATCAAAAAACTGATCAAAGAAGGCGATGAGCTAATCGTCCAAGTCGAAAAAGAAGAGCGCGGCAACAAAGGCGCTGCCCTATCGACGTATGTGTCATTAGCCGGTCGCTATCTGGTATTGATGCCAAACAACCCTCGCGGCGGTGGTATCTCACGTCAAATCTCGGGCAAACTGCGCGAAGATATGAAGCGTATGCTGAGCAACCTTGATTTACCAAAAGGCATGAGTGTCATCATCCGTACTGCTGGCATTGGTAAAACGCAAGAAGACTTGCAGCACGATCTAAACCACTTGCTCAACATTTGGCAAGCCATTCAAGAACAAAACCAAAAATACCCTTCACCGCGCTTGGTTCACCAAGAAGCGGGCGTCGTCACACGTGCTGTTCGCGATTATCTGCGTGATGATATCGCTGAGATTTGGATTGATAACGAAAATGCTTATATTGAAGCGGCTGGGTTTATCGATGCGGTAATGCCAAAACAAGCCGAAAAGCTACGCAAATATACCGATTATGAGCCGATGTTTTCGCGCTTTAATATCGAAAAGCAAATCGAAACCGCTTATCAGCGTGAAGTTCGTCTGCCATCAGGTGGTTCAATCGTTATTGACCAAACAGAAGCACTGGTCTCTATCGATATTAACTCAGCTAAGTCAACCAAAGGTTCAGACGTTGCTGAGACCGCTTACCATACCAACTTAGAAGCAGCTGACGAGATTGCTCGTCAGCTTCGTTTGCGTGATATGGGTGGTTTAATTGTCATTGATTTCATTGACATGAATGACAACAAGCACCAAAAAGAAGTAGAAAAACGTCTAATCGACGCGACCAAATATGACCGTGCACGTGTTCAATTTGGGGATATCTCTAAATTTGGTCTAATGGAAATGAGCCGTCAGCGTCTACGTCCTTCGTTAGAAGAGTCAACAGGCTATATCTGCCCACGTTGTCATGGCAATGGTATGATTCGTGACTTGCGTTCATTGTCGCTATCTATCATGCGTCAAATTGAGCAAATCGCTCTTAAAGAACGCCAAGGTGAAGTACAAGCAGAAGTTCCGACAGACATCGCAGCATTCTTGTTAAATGAAAAGCGCGATAGCTTGGTTTATCTTGAGCAAGACAGTGGCACGCGTATCACTATTTTGCCACACGCGCATTTAGAATCACCAAACTTCAAGCTTCACTTCAATCGTGATGGCTTTGCACCATCGAGCTATGAGCGTATTACTGATACTCAGCAACAAGAGCATAGTGACCTTGGCTACAACGTTGACTGGCAGACTGCTGAAAAAGAGCGTCCTGAACAGCAACCTACTCGCCAACCTCGTAAAACTGCAGATGATAAGCAGAGCCGCTCAAACACGCAGCAGAATGCAGCCACGCAAGCTCAGAACGATACGGTAAGTCATAGCAATGATCGTCGCAATCATAAAAATACCAACGACGTGTCGCCTGCACATGCACCGCAAGCTAATAAAACTGCTAGTGTTGCCGCTCCAATGGCACCGCAGACACAGAGTGTCGAAGCTACTGCTCAACCAAAAGCCGTCGCGTGGTTATCAAACCTATTTGCTCAGGCACCGCAAGCCACTACGACGCCTAGTGTCAGTAGCCGAGATGCTGCTGAAGCAATCGAAGCACTAGTAAACACGGGCGCGCAAAGCTTAGGCTCGTTTGGTCAAGTCGATAGCAATGCATTGAATAGTGCCGCTACAACTAGTGAGCAGCCAACTCAACAAAATAACAGTCAGAAAAATGACAGCCAACAGTCAGACAACAACGCTAATCGGCAACAGGCGCGTCGTAATGACAGCGATACTGACGACAGCAGCAATGAAGACAGAAGAAGACGTAAGCCGCGTAAGTCTAGATCTTCTAAGCCGCGTCAAAGAAAAGAGACAACTGACGAGGCTACTGGCAACGTAAACAGTAGTTCAGAAAGTACTGGCTCAAATAATGCTGATGACAAATCGTCTGATACTCAAGACCAAAGACAGCAAGACAAGCGTCAGAACGATAACAAACGTACGAACGATCGCAATCGTAATAACCGCCAAGATAGCAATCAACAGAACAGCAATCGTAACGCAAGCGAGCGCAGTGATGCTGATAACGAAAACAGCTCTAAAGCAGATGAGCAAACTCGTACTAAGCGTAAATCGCATAGCCAACGCGGCTCACGCGGTAAGCTAGAGCGCGGTGAGACACTAACGGCTGACAGCGTTAAACAGAGCAAACAGCAGAACGCTAGAAACAACGATGCTGCCAATAGCAAAAATCAACATAGTGCACGTCGCAATCAAGACCCTAACGAGGTCGTGCTACAGGTCAATGAAGCGCCAACTGAGCTAAAAGCACCTGAAGTGGTGCACCTATCTTTAGATGATAGCAAATCCACACAGGCCAAAACTCAGCCTAGTGAGAAGCAAAGCGCGACAAATAACGTAGCAAAAGATGAGCGTTCAAACGAAACAGCTGCTCAAAAACCTACTGATAAGCATAGTAGCAGTGAGCAGAACACTGGCAAGCAAAACACCAGTGCTCCGAATGCTGACAAGAAAAATGATAACGAAAAAAGTACGGTGGAAGTGAATGCTAATCAGGTAAATGATGATAAGCGTGAATCTACCGTACAAGCTAAGGTACAAAACGATGTACCTAAGCATGAGCAGGCTGCTGAAGAGAAAAAAGCACCTGTAGTTGTAGAAGCTCAATCGACCTCTACGAGTAACACCGAAAGTAAAGCGGAAGCTCCAACGTCGGTAACTACTGACGTAGAAGAAGCTAAAGAAACTCAGACTCCAAAACAGCAGGAAACCAGGACTGCTGAAAATGTGAGTAAGAGTGATGAAGCTCAAAATACTCAGGCTGATAGTAATAGTGCAAGCACAAGTAATGTGAGTAACTCAGCACTTGAGCTAACCCATGAAGCACTATTTGGCGCACGTTACGTGACTGCTGAGAAATTTGGTCAAGCGAGTAACGATCCACGTGTAGTACTCGCTCAGCAAGCCGCTCAAGCGGACAAGCCAGCTGCTACTAATGTGCCGGCAATACGTGGTACGGTTGGTGAGTTTATTCGTGCCACGCTACCAAACGCGCAAACGCGCTTAGCGGAAGAAGGCATTATCAATTGCTTTATCGCGACTATTGCTTTGTATAATGAGCAATCTCAGAGTACTGCTAATAGCTCTGATGCTGCTAGCCAGAGCTTTGACTTTAGCAACTATGGCTATCAACCATTGGCTGCCGACTACCTTGCACGCTTTGAATCGATGACTCAAGCCGTTAGTCAATTCGCAGCAGCACAAGGTAAGACAGACGTTGAGCCACGTGCTATCACTAAGCGTGCTAGCAACGATCCACGCGGACAACACCCTGATTATCAGGAATCTGCTGTATTGAGCGTACCTGCTGAACAAGTAAGTGACGCGAAACCAGCTATCACTGAGCAAGCCGATAGCGAATTCAATGCGCATGACGTTGAAGCAACTGCCCTCGCCAATCAAGCTCAAACTGATGATATCAGTGTTGATAGTGAGCAATTGCTAGAAGTCGAGCGTGCTCAGTCAGAAGCTAAGGATGCAGAAGTCGAAACCTCTACAGAGCAAACTGTCAATGAGGTAGAAGATGCTGCAGAAAACATAGCTGCAGAGACTGAGCAGACGACTGACTCGGCAGTAGAAGAATCTACTAAAGAAGCTAGCAAAGAAGACAGTCAGGCAGCTAAGTCTAAGACGACTATAGCCAGCTATAAAAACATGATCGAAAATGTGGCTGAGCAATTACTACCACAGACTGGTATGTTTAATCTAACTACGCCAAAAGTACCAAAGGCGCGCAGTCGTAAGCCTAAGACGGAGCATAAGAAGCCGACGCAGGCTGAAAAGCTCGCATCTGATGATGTAGACAGCGACAGCTAGTCATATAAGCTCAAACGTAAAAGCCCCAAAGCTATTCGTAGCTTTGGGGCTTTTTATTTTAATACAGTCAAACTTACTTGCTAATTCAAACGAGAGACAATAAAAAGCAGATAAGCTTAGTGTGCAGAAGACGCTGTGTCATCTTTACCACGGATTTTACCAATAGTAGTAACAATAGCTACTACAATAGCACCAACAATCAGTCCGACCAATCCATTTAACAATGACGCAGTTAACCCTTCAAATACCCCAGTAAGATGAGCAATATCTTCTACACTGTGATGCAAAAAGCCGATACCGTGAACGATAATACCGCCGCCCACCAAGAACATCGCAATCGTGCCTGCTATGGATAAAAACTTCATAAGCTTTGGCGCAGCCGCAAGCATAAACTCGCCAAACTTGCGCTTACTATCACCTGCTTGTGAGTTTTCAATCAAATGCAGACCCGCATCATCAATCTTTACGATGCCTGCAACTAAGCCGTAAATACCGACGGTCACGACAGCAGCCACTATCGAAAGTACGATGCCTTTTTGGACAATATCGCCACCAGCTGCTGTAATTGCGCCTAAAGAGATAACAATAATCTCAGCTGATAAGATAAAGTCTGTACGTATGGCACCTTTGATTTTGTCCTTTTCAAACGCGACCAAATCTACCGACTCATCTGCGTTGGCTTTTAAACGAGCATTTTGCTCTTCATCATGAGGCAACAACTTCGGCCAAAACTTGTGAATGACCTTCTCAGCCCCTTCATAACTCAGGTATAACCCTCCGATCATCAATAGTGGAGTAATCAACCACGGTATAAAATAACTGATCAATAGCGCCGCTGGTACTAAAATCACTTTGTTCAGGGCAGAGCCTTTGGCAACTGCCCAAATGACGGGGAGCTCACGATTTGGCTTAACCCCTGTGACCTGCTCGGCATTGAGTGCTAAATCATCACCAACTAAGCCCGCGGTTTTTTTGGCGGCAACTTTGGTCATGACGCTCACGTCATCCATTAAGACGCTGATGTCATCGAGTAAGGTTAATAAACTGGCACCTGCCATGTGTGCTCCTTAAAGCAAATTTGTTAAAGTAAGTCGTTCTCAAATAGTTTATACAACGCATTTTATATAGATTTTTATAAAAACAATGCGATTAGCCTTAGACTACAAGTTCAAGCAACTATGTTAAATAGCACAAATGTATCTTGTTTTTTGAATTTATGTTGATAGCTATTCTTTAAAGTTGGCTTTATTGATACTTCTTGGCTGCCTTCCCTTTGCTATTATTTGGCGTAAATATGGTAATATGAAGGCTGTTATTACCTATCTTTTATTATCAATAAGTTATAAGAACTTCTTCAATGTTAGACCTTTAAAACACTGCCAAGACACATTACTATATAGAAAAGTTTATAGCGCTTTTTATAACGAACTCATGATTAGGCGCGACGCCTATAGGAAACCCGTATGCCGTTCCCCACTATCAAAAATACTACCTTGCGTAACCCTCTTTCTCGTACCGTTCTATCTCGTTTTATGATGAGTGCGCTGTTAGTTGGTATCGCTGCTGGCTGCTCAAACAATGCCGCTGATGCAACCAGCAATACCAGTGTTGTAAACGCTGCACAGACCAAAGCTACTACTAAGCCTTCAGCTGGTAATGATACAACCGTGGTGAAGGCGTTACAGGCGAACCTGAAAAGCTCTGGTATCGAGGAAACTATTGTCTCAGCCGTACCGACAGATATGGATGGTATTTATTGGGTGACCGCTGAAGGTCTACCTTCTTTCTTTACTGATAAAGCTGGCAAGCATATTATTCAAGGTCAGATCATCGCTGTGGGTGATGCCGCTCCAGTCGATATCAGTGCTGCATTGGTTGCTACGACAGCACAAGAAGCGCTGAAAGCCGTCGATAAAAAAGACATGGTGATTTATCCAGCGAAAGGTGAAACCAAAGCCGTTATTTATGCCTTTACCGACGCAGACTGTGGCTACTGTCGCAAACTACATTCAGAAATGGATGATATCAATGCGCGCGGTATCGAGGTTCGTTATCTGGCATGGCCACGCAGTCAAGAGTCTGTACCGAAAATGGAAGCGATCTGGTGTAGTCAGGATCGTAAAGCTGCAATGGATCAAGCAAAAATCGGTGCCAATGTACAAGCCCCTAGCTGTACTAACCCTGTACAAGAGCATATGGCTCTAGGTTCAAGACTTGGTGTGCGCGGTACGCCTGCGGTGTTTACCGAAACAGGACAACAAGTAGGTGGCTACTTGCCTGCAGCAGAATTGGCACAAGCAGTAGGCGCTAACTAATCATCTGAGTTACCAGTATTAGTGACTCATATTAGTAACTAATATTGGCAATCAAGCATAAATGACATATACATATGCCAAACAAGATTGAAGCTACTGCTTTTTTATAATCGTCAGCTGATATAACCTTGATAACGTTGTCTTTATAACATTGGCTTTTATGAGACTGTATAGACGTCACAATGCCTTGTCGGTATGATACGATAAAGCGCGATGCAAAATGAGCAACACCCTTTTTATTTGAGCTTTTTTTATTCAACTATGATGAAGTAGATGGGCAGGCAGCACTAGACAATGCGCACAGACGTTATGTTTGATGTCGCAGACTCATTTGACACTGTCACCGCTTATACTGACTTCATTATATTTAACCTCTTGAGGATACTGTGAGTAATTCCATCAAACTAGCGATACTTGGTCTGGGCACCGTCGGAACGGGCGTGATCAATCTGATCAATGACAATTTAAATGAGCTAAAACGCCGTAGCGGACGCGACATTATTATTACCGAAGTCGGTACGCGTCGTCAGCGTGATGATATTGATACCAATATCATGCAAAACAGCGATCTGATGGCAATTGCCGCAAGCGATAACGTCGATATTGTTATCGAAGTGATTGGTGGTACCACCTTAGCCAAAGACGTCATTATGCAGGCCATTAAAAACGGCAAACATGTAGTCACGGCAAACAAGGCTCTACTCGCTGAACACGGTAATGAGATCTTTGCCTTCGCTGAAGAAAACAATGTGCATGTTGCTTATGAAGCAGCGGTAGCAGGCGGTATTCCAATTATCAAGGTAATGCGTGAAGCACTGGCTGCCAATAAAATCGACTGGCTCGCAGGTATCATCAATGGTACTGGCAACTTTATCATGACCGAAATGCGTGATAAGGGCCGTCCTTTTGCCGACGTATTAAGCGAAGCACAAGAGTTGGGTTACGCAGAAGCAGATCCTACTTTTGATGTTGAAGGTATTGATGCTGCTCATAAATTGGCGCTACTCGCCTCTATCGCTTTTGGTATTCCGCTACAGTTTGATAAAGTTTACTGTGAAGGTATCACTGGTATTACCCTGCAAGACGTGAACTATGCCGAAGAACTTGGCTACCGTATCAAGCATTTAGGGTTTGCCGTACGCCGCGATAGTAAAAATGATGGTGATGCAGGGGTTGAACTACGAGTACACCCGACACTTATTCCACAAGATGCGCTACTGGCGAACGTCAATGGTGTGAAAAACGCAGTACTGGTCAACTCACATCCACTTGGTCAGACGCTCTATTGCGGCGATGGTGCTGGTGCTGGTGCAACTGCTTCTGCAGTGATGGCCGATGTCATGGATTTGGTTCGTGTACTGGGTAGCAAAGACCGCGACGATCAGAGCAACACTGGACATCATGTGCCGCATTTAGCATTTATCCCTGAGCAGCTATCAGACACACCTATATTGCGCGCTGATCAGATGGTAACTGGCTATTATTTGCGTGTGCATGCTTATGATAGCCCAGGCGTACTGGCAGATATCACGCGCATCCTAAGTGATGCTGGTATCAATATCGATGCAATCTTACAAAAGCCTGCGCATAAAGTAGGTCAAGTGCCGGTTATTATTCTGACGCTACCTGTGGTCGAGAGTCAGATGAATCTTGCTATCGAAAAAATTGAAAAGTTAGAGACCATTACTGATAAAGTAGTACGCATACGATTAGATGAGCTAGCATAAACCACATACTGAAGAAGACAGATGCTTATAATATAAGCAAAAGCTAGCCAATCGGCATCTGATTTCTTGGTAGATACTTAATCAAAACGCACAACAAGGAATAATAACGATGTCAAATGATGCAATTGTAATTCTAAACGGCGCACGTACACCAATGGGTGGCTTTCAAGGCGCACTAAAAGACATGAGTGCTACCGAGCTAGGCGCCGCCGCTATCAAAGCTGCCGTCGAACGCTCAGGTGTTAGCGCTGACAGTGTCGATGAAGTCATTATGGGTTGTATCTTGACGGCAGGTCTGGGTCAAGGCCCTGCTCGTCAAGCCATGCGCAAAGCAGGTCTACCGGATGCGACTGGTGCTGTCACAATCAATAAACTTTGTGGTTCAGGCCTAAAAGCAGTCATGCAAGCGCATGATGGTATCAAAGCGGGCAGCTTCAACGTTGCTGTTGCAGGTGGCATGGAATCAATGACCAATGCACCGTATATTATGCCAGGTTCACGTGGCGGCTATCGTATGGGTCACAAAGAAGTCAAAGACCATATGTTCTTAGATGGCCTAGAAGATGCTGATACTGGTAAGCTAATGGGTATGTTTGCTCAGGAAATGGCTGATGAAAAAGGCTATACACGTGAGCAAATGGATGAGTTTGCTATTGAGTCATTGAACCGTGCGCTGACTGCTATCAAAGACAACCATTTTAAAGATGAGATCGAGCCTGTTACGTTTGCCACGCGCAAAGGCGAGCAAACTGTTGATACCGATGAGCAACCAGCCCTTGCTAATGCTGATCGTATCCCTACTTTGCGTCCAGCATTTGCTAAAGATGGTACGATTACTGCCGCAAACGCTAGTTCAATCTCAGACGGTGCTGCAGCAGTCGTCGTGATGAAAGAGTCTCAAGCGAAAGCCGAAGGCTTAGACTACCAAGCTCGCATTGTTGCTACTGCGTCAAACTCACGTCACCCAAGCGAATTCACCATTGCACCAATCGGTGCCATTGAAAAAGTACTATCAAGTGCTGGTTGGTCAGTAGATGATGTAGATCTATGGGAAATCAATGAAGCCTTTGCGATGGTTACTATGGCTGCGATGGACGAGTTAAAACTTGACCATGCCAAAGTAAATATCGAAGGCGGTGCATGTGCTCTTGGTCATCCAGTAGGCTGTTCAGGTGCTCGTATTCTAATTACGCTTATCAACTCTCTAAAACGTACTGGCGGCAAAAAAGGCGTCGCAACGCTATGTATCGGTGGTGGTGAAGCGGTAGCTGTTGCTATTGAACTTGCCTAAATAAAGCAGGTCTAACTGACTTAAAGTAAGTTAGTTAAATAATACTGAGATAATTATTGTTTATTGAGAAACCGCATTGCTAATGGTAATGCGGTTTTTTTGTGTCTACTTTCTTTCGATGAATGTTGAATATTACTCTGTGTAAAGTCTCGTTAACTTCTACCCCTTCCTATGTTATGCCACTTACAGCCTATTACACGCAATTACTGCAAGCGCACACTTTGCTACCTTGCTCATATATCTCATCAAAAATCACGGTGTTAGGATAGCTACAAGTTGATGGGGAAGCTATTCACTTGGTTTACCGTTAACTGTAATAAATATGGTTTTACTAAAAATTAATAACAACACCAACCATGACATTATAAAAGACAAACTCGCAAAAAAGGAATATAACAATGAGTCAACTAATCCGTTTAAAAGATATCCAAGCTACTCATCAAGACTTAATTGGTGATGACTATTATGACCCAACGCACAAAACTGCTTACGGTATCAATGAAGAAAAAATTGGTAAGATCGAAGGTGCTTTAGTAGAAGATACCACTGGTCGTATTCGTTACTTAATCGTAGACGCAGGCGGCTGGTTTAGCTCAAAAGAAGTACTGGTACCAGCAGGTTTAGCACGTATCGTTGGTGATGATGTCTTCTTTGATAGCTTAACCAAAACACAAGTAGAAGCCATGGAAGTATACGATCACGATTACCAGTACAGCTATAAAGAGCAGTACGAGAGAGATCGTCAAGCATTTACTGCTGATACACTCCCTGTAGAAGATCGCGTCGATATTGCAGATCATTCTTATGACGCACCAAATACGCTAGAGCTGTTAGAAGAGCGTCTAACGGTAAATAAAGACCGTATCGTTGCTGGTCTAGTAAAAGTAGGTAAGCATGTCGTCACTGAAGAACGTAACGTTGATGTAGATCTAGAAGAAGAACATGCCAATATTCAGCGTACTAGCGTAGATCGTCCAACAGATCGTCGTATTGGTGATCTCGATGCTACCGAAACAGTTGAAGTCGAACTACAAGCTGAACGTGCTCGCGTCAGCAAAGAAACATATGTTTCTGAAGAAGTAAATGTCGGTAAGACGACCGATCACCATACTGAAACCTTGATTGAGACCATTCAACGTGAAGAGCTAGATGTTGATGGCGACGGCAATGTGGTAGACCGTGAAGGTAACTTAGTAGACCGTGATGGTATCACAGCAGAAGATGTACGCCGTGCTCGTGGCATGTAATATGCTAATACCTCATAGTTTAATGACGTAAGTTTCCTATATCGTCAGTTAAATATGATAGTAATAAGTAGCTAAGCTCATATGTTTAGCCATTAAGATCAGAGCATGTCTCTGGTCTTTTTTGTATTCATAACATGAGCGAATGGTTTATAGTATTCAATGTAGCTAGTTAACATGTGTGGTTGACATACAGCGTTTTAGATTATTAAAAAATTATCATTTTACAATTATAAAGGAATCATAATGACTACTGAAAATGGAAACAGCCTTTACCAAGATAACTTGGACAAAGAACAAAATATCTCAACGAAGCAGGCAAATAATACCGTCAATGTTGGACACTTAGAGCTATTAGAAGAACGTCCTGTGATTAATAAAGAACGCTTGGATGTGGGTAAAGTGACCGTCACCAAGCATTCACGTACTAAGACTGTCGAAGTGCCAATTGAGTTGGTAGAAGAATATATCACCATTCGTACTGAGTACCATGACGCAGAGAGCCAAGACTTACTCTCTGGTAACTATGATGACAAAGACATATTGCGCCACGTCGAGCCTTCTTTGGATAGCAAAGCTGTAGTAACTATTAATGGTAAACAAATAGAGATTGGCGATGCACCGATTGATATTGTGCTATCTCGCCAAGTGGCTACCATTACCAAAGATACCTACGCTATTCAAGACATCGAAATCAATAAGAGCACTCATGTACATACTGACAGCATTCAAGTAGAGCTTAAGCATGAAGAGTTAGATGTGACTGAAGAGGGTCTATTAGCTCATGGTTCTGATACAACTCCGTTAAAATAAGCGCTGATAGTTTAGCCACTACGAAATTGTATGATTGATAAAGATTATTTCACAACATGAAAAAGCAACGCTATCTTAGCGTTGCTTTTTTAATGATTATTACCTGCTAAGTATTGCAGACCAACTATGAGGCTTCATTACATTCGAATGTATTAACATTCGACTCATCGGTACCAGCAGTACGCATAACGCCAGTTTTACGAGCTTCATGCCCGACGCGCCATTGTGTGAAGCCTTGACCACCATCAATTGCGGTCGCCACTTCAAACACTTCAGGATTACTACCTTCATTGGTTTGGTTCAACGTTACTGTACCCATGTCAGTTGCGACAACAACTTGATTGGCATCTTCTTTATAAGTCGCCTCAACTTTTAGTTCAGGTGTACATAGATACGACATCTGCATCACGCCGCTGTTTACTGAAGCGGTGGTATCACCTTCTACTTCGTTAAGTGAAGCATCTTCAGTATCGACAACGACATCGCTAGGTTCAGCAGGCTCCGCTGACATTGGAACGGACTCTTCTGTATTAGCACCTTCTTCCATTCCCGTCTCTGGCTCTGACTGTTGCTTACAAGCACTAACCGTCAAGGCGCCAGCCAACAAACTTGTTAAAACTACTGAGCTGCGTACTTTTTTTAAGAATTCTACACTCATGACACTCTCCCAAATAAATATGTTAAACACTATAGCGTGTCCATAAATTCACGCCTATGCTGAATTTGTAAGTAATCAATACAAAGTGTTTGTTGGTCTTAATCTAGCAAGTTTTAAGTTTGCATAAGTTATTTAACAGATATGAAAAAGCCCCTATCTACTTAAGATAAGGGCTTTTTCATATAAAGGCTGTCTTTAATAGCAGTTCAATACATAGCTATTAACTCGCCATGACTAACGACTAGATTTTACCATGACACTGCTTGTACTTAAGACCTGAGCCACAAGGACACGCTGCATTACGACTGATATTCATACCTGCATATGGGTTTGGTTCATTAGCATTACTACCGTTACCTGCTATAGCAGCACCAACGCCAGCTGCCGTAGCCCCACTGTTTAGAGTGCGGCTTTGTGGTTGCGGCTGAGCAGCTGAACCACTCGCATTGCTATCCAAGTTATCTACATCGTCATGCTCGAACTGCATTTGCATATGGGCAGCGTTCTCACGTTGCTGAATTTCTAATGCTTCTAGTTCTTCCTTGGTTGGGATATGAACACGTGACAAGTCTTGTACGGTCTCAGACTTAATCGCACCAAGCATCATTTGGAACAATTCAAACGACTCACGCTTATATTCCTGTTCAGGGTTTTTCTGTGCATAACCACGTAAATGAATCCCTTTACGTAGCTGATCCATCTGCGTTAAGTGCTCTTTCCAATGCTTATCTAGACTCTGTAGCATGAAATGACGCTCAAGCTGAGCGGCGTCTTTTTCACCCATCTGCTCACGGCGACTGTGATAACGATCTATCGCCGTTTGAACGATTTTCTCACGCAGCCCTTCTTCATCCAAACGACGATCTTCATCCAACCAATCGTTAATCGGCATTGAGATTTTGAATTCGTCTTCTAACTCATCTTCTAAGCCGTCAATATTCCACTGATCATCAATAGAGCCAGGTGGAATAAACTGATTGATCATCGCGTTATATACTTCATGATGCATCACTTCGATGGCTTCTAATAAGTCCATCTCTGCTAATAAATCATCACGCTGACCATAGATAACTTTACGCTGCTCATTGGCAACATCATCGTATTTCAGTAGGTTTTTACGAGCATCAAAATCGCGACTCTCAACTTTGCCTTGCGCGTTTTCAATCGATTTAGAGACCATCTTGTGCTCGATGGCTTCATCTTCTTTGAGGCCCATCGCACGCATCATATTGACCACGCGATCGCCTGCGAAGATACGCATCAGATCATCTTCGAGCGATAGGAAAAAGCGTGACATACCAGGGTCACCTTGACGACCAGCACGACCACGTAACTGGTTATCGATACGGCGTGACTCATGGCGTTCAGAGCCAATGATATGTAAACCACCAGCTGCTACAACTTGGTCATGTTTGACTTGCCATTGAGATTTTAGACGCTGCATCTCCTCTGGACTAACCGCATCGATATCTTCGATAAACGACTGCCAGTTACCACCAAGGATAATATCCGTACCACGGCCTGCCATGTTGGTGGCGATTGTGACTGATTTTGGGCTACCTGCCTGTGCAATAATTTCTGCTTCACGCTCATGCTGCTTGGCGTTTAGAACGTTATGCTTAACGCCTTCTTGGTCAAGCAAGTAAGACAACTCTTCACTGGCCTCAATCGTCGCTGTACCAACCAGTACTGGCGCGCCTTTGGCTTGAATCTCTTTAATTTCGCGAATAATGCCTTTGTATTTGCCTAACTTGGTTAGGAAAATTTGGTCATCCATATCGATACGAGCAATTGGCTCATGCGTTGGAATCACGATGACATCTAGATCGTAAGTAGATTTGAATTCGGCAGCTTCAGTATCAGCGGTACCCGTCATACCGGACAATTTGTCATATAGACGGAAATAGTTCTGGAATGTCGTGGTTGCAAGCGTCTGGTTTTCTGCTTGGATCTCAACGTTTTCTTTCGCTTCTACTGCTTGATGCAAGCCTTCTGACCAGCGACGACCAGGCATGGTACGGCCTGTATTTTCATCCACGATGACCACTTCGCCTTCATCGACGATATAGTGAACGTTTTTGACAAACACATGGTGCGCACGGATGGCCGCTTGAACGTGAGCCAAAAGTGGCAGACGACTTGGGCTATATAAGCTTTCGTTTTCACCCAGCTCGCCCACTTCGATTAAGAAGCGCTCGATTTTTTCATAGCCTTTTTCGCTGATCTCAATCTGGCGATTCTTTTCATCAATCCAGAAGTCTTCTTCTTCGTTATTCTTGTTTGCTTCTTCATCTTTTGAACGAATCAACACAGGAATAATCGTATTAATCAACGCGTACATGCGTGAAGAATCTTCAGCTTGACCCGAAATGATAAGCGGCGTACGAGCCTCATCAATTAAGATTGAGTCAATTTCATCGATAATACAAAAGTTTAGCGGGCGCTGTTTTTTCTCAGCAAGACTAAAGACCATGTTATCGCGCAGATAATCGAAACCGTATTCGTTATTGGTACCATAGGTAATGTCGGCTTGATAAGCTTCGATTTTTTCTTGTGGTGGCTGCTGTGAGTAAATCACACCAACAGTCATACCCAAAAACCCAAACAACGGACGGTTTAGCTCAGCATCACGTGCGGCCAAATAATCGTTGACCGTGACCAGATGAACCCCTTTACCACTGATCGCGTTCAGATACATAGCCAAGGTTCCCATTAGGGTTTTACCTTCACCAGTTTTCATCTCAGCGATTTTACCTTCGTGCAAGGTGATACCACCAATCAGCTGCACGTCGTAGTGACGCATGCCGTTGACACGTAATGATGCTTCGCGGCAGACGGCAAATGCTTCTGGCAATAATGCATCTAAGCTTTCGCCTTTTTGATGTCTGGCTTTAAATTCTTCAGTTTTTTGTTGTAGTTGCTCATCAGACAGGGCTTGTATTTCAGCCTCTCGTGCGTTGATCTTGCTGACCACTTTACGCATGCGTTTTAATTCGCGGTCATTTTTGGTGCCAACCACACTGCCTATAATCTTTGATAACATAATTTTTTGACCTATGGAATATTCGATAATTAGTGCGCATTAGCCAAAGCTTAGCTCTTTGCCTTGTCATCACCCGACTAAGTACTACCTAATTTAGTATCGCCCAATTAAGTGTGCCGTCATTATATATGGTTATGACGCTGATGGATACAAGGGCAGCGAGTAGATATTTGCCACAGTAAAAACCTAGTAGGACGTGTTAAAATAGCGAATACCTTGTCAAATTTCTTAGCTTTTTCAGCGACTTTATTTGTTTGTCACAGTTCGACTTTCATACGCTTGCTATCGCTACGTCTTGGCTCAAAATTTTTCGTTAAGCCATTTATCTACAAGTGACTGGCTTATGGATCAAGCCAAAGCTCAAAGCTATATATCAAACTCATACATAAGACAAATAACCCTTTAGCATCCCTATCACAAAATACTTATTAATACTCATTAAAGCACTATAAGAGACTCTGCATGACCGTAAAGCCATCTGGACAAAATCAGTCGTCAAATCCTAATCCATCAGAAAAACCCTTATTAAAACAAGAGAACTCTGACTGCTTAAATATAGGCGATGCCGTCTATAACCTAGCAGACCATACGCCAATGATGGTGCAATATCTAACCATGAAAGCCAACTATCCACAAGCATTGCTCTTGTACCGGATGGGTGACTTCTATGAGCTGTTCTTTGACGATGCTAAGCGTGCGGCGCAAATACTAGATATCACATTGACGCGCCGTGGTACGGATAAAGCAGGTAACACAATAGCCATGGCGGGCGTACCGTTTCATGCAGCCGATAGCTATATGGCACGCTTGATCGCGGCTGGTCAGACAGTGGTCGTATGTGAGCAAATTGACGAAACGACAACTGGCAGTGCTAGCAATAAGTCTAATATTTCTGCAATGGGCGACAAGCAAAAGAAAGACAAAAGTAAATCTGCTGCTGGTAGCATCATGCGCCGCGAAGTAGTTAAAACGCTTACCGCAGGTACTATTACTGATGACGCATTGATTGCACCTAATCATACGCCGACTGTGGTTGCCATCGATATTGCGACTATGAAAACGCAAGACAATAGCCAGACGTTACAAGCAGCCGTTAGCCAGATGGATTTGGCCGCGGGTACACTGACTACCCAGGCATTGGTAGCAGATAAAAACGATATAGATGGTCTGCAAACTCAAATGCTTACTGTATTAGCACGTTTTGCGCCCAGTGAGTGCATCATTAGTGAAGCACTCAGCGATAGTATTGGTGGCAGCATTGGAAGCAATGATTCAGAGTGGCTACTGTGGTTACGACAAAATCTGGACTGCCCTATTATAGAAGTCGCTGCCAATGACTTTCATCGTGAGCATGCCAGTGACACGCTTTGTCAGCAGTTCGAGGTTCAGCGTCTCGATGGGTTGGGCATTGCTGAGGCTCCACTTGCGCAAACCAGCTGCGCTGCGCTTATCCACTATGCGCGTCAAACTCAGCAACGCCACGTGCCACAAGTGAACCAACTCATCGTCGAGTACAGCGATGACTACCTAATTATCGATGCTAACAGCCAACAAAACCTCGAGCTATTTACCCCTGTTAGTAGCAATGGCACTTCTTTGATATCTGTGCTGAATCACTGTCAGACTCCGATGGGTAAACGCCTACTTGTTCAGCAAATGAAGCGTCCACTGCGTCAACATTCACGTATCAATATGCGTCTAGATGCGATAACTTGTTTGCTAAGCCCAGAGAATGACTCAATTGAATCAAACCAAGATGTAAAAGAGAGCTTACTGGTTACACGTTTACGAGAAACGCTGAATACTATTGGCGATATTGAACGAATCAGCAGTCGAATCGGGCTAATGAGTGCTAAACCTCGTGACTTACGCAAGCTTGCCGATGGCATCGCTAGTAGTGCTCAGCTTACTACCTTATTAACAGCATCGGGAATCAGTCCTGAAGACGCTGGCCTGTTACCGATGTTGATACAGCAATTACCAGCCCAACTACCTGCTGTTCAATCCGTCGCCGAATTAATTGAGCGCGCTATTGTCATAGAGCCGCCTGCTCATATCCGCGATGGAGGAATGCTAGCATCGGGCTTTGATGAAGAGTTTGATCGTCTTACCCACTTGCATGACAATATTCAATCGACGCTAGACGAGATGGTCGAGCGTGCCCGTCAAGACAATCAATTACCGAGTCTAAAAGTCGGCTTTAATAAAGTTAGCGGCTTCTATTTTGAATTGCCCAAAATGCAGGCAAAGAATGCCCCTGCCCACTTTATCCGTCGACAAACGCTTAAAAGTAGCGAGCGCTTTATCACTGATGAGCTAAAGGAAGTTGAGACAGAATATCTAAGTGCCCAGTCCTTAGCATTAGCTCGTGAAAAGCAGCTGTATCAAGAGCTCTTAAATCAATTAAACCAACACTTGGCTGACCTACAACAGCTTAGCGCGGCTATCGCCCAATTAGATGTGCTAAGCAATTGGGCCCAGCTTGCCATGACGTATAACTGGCAGCGCCCAATCATGGGGCTACATACAAAAGACCAAAGCGAATCGGTGGCCAAAAATCAAACCAACATTGATATTCGTCAAGGTCGTCATGTTGTGGTTGAAGCAGCATTGAATCAAACAAACGCCAACAGCAGGAACGGTAATTCACTAAGTACAAACCACTTTGTCGCCAATGACTGTGCACTAGGTAGTGATGGGTATCCTGAAAGGCTGCTTCTTATTACTGGGCCTAATATGGGTGGCAAATCTACCTATATGCGCCAAACAGCTTTGATAGTCCTACTCGCACATTGCGGTAGCTTTGTACCAGCAGCTAGTGCTCATATTGGTGATATCGACCGCATTTTTACACGTATCGGATCAGCTGATGACTTGGCTGGTGGCAAATCAACCTTTATGGTAGAGATGATTGAGACGGCCAATATCTTAAATCAAGCCACCAATAAATCACTGGTACTAATGGACGAAGTCGGTCGCGGTACTGCCACCACTGACGGTTTGGCCATTGCCCATGCCTGTGTCAATCGCCTAGTCGAGATTGGCTGCCTGACATTATTTGCCACTCATTATTTTGAGCTGACCCAATTAACGAATGATATTAGCAATCACCATGCTAATATCCGTAATGTCCATGTAGCAGCCAGTGAAGTCGATGGTCAATTATTGCTATTGCATCAAATCAAAGATGGCGCAGCGAGTTCTAGCTTTGGATTACATGTCGCAAAAATGGCTGGTATCCCTACTCAAGTGATAGAGGATGCTAAGCGCTATCTAGCAGACAACTTACAGCTAGACCATTTAACCGTAGATAGAGCAAGACCTATTGATGATAAAAATGAATTAGCTAAGTCAGTAAAGGATAAACGGCAAGATATTTATAATGATGCTACTCTCAATCAAGAAGTAAGTCATACTGCTCAGATATCGGACACATTTGACAATCCGAAACAAAATCAGCTATTTAGCTTGCAAGATGAGCTGAGCATGATTGATCCTGATAGTCTAACGCCCAAGCAAGCGCATGATTTGCTTTATCATCTTAAGAAAATCATTAGTCATTAAAGGGAATTGTCAAATAGTAGTAAAGGCGCTAAAATACGCTTTATTTTCCAACTATTCTATGTAGCCCTTATAGTTGATTTAATTTAAAAGAATTACAATGTAGCTGAGCGCAGAAGTATAAATAATACTTCAGGCTAGGCTGTCACAATAATTCTCTTGAAAGAGATTGACTATATCAGCCAATCCAATAACAGGTAGACCTCACTATGACCTTTGTCGTTACAGATAACTGCATTCTTTGCAAATACACAGACTGTGTAGAAGTCTGTCCTGTGGACTGCTTTTATGAAGGCCCAAACTTCCTAGTCATCGATCCTGATGAGTGCATCGACTGCGCACTATGCGAACCTGAATGTCCGGCTAATGCAATTTTCTCAGAAGATGAAGTACCGAAAGACCAAGAAATGTTCACTCAGCTGAATGAAGAACTGGCACAAAAATGGCCAAACATTACTGAAATGAAAGGGCAAATGCCAGAAGCTGAGAAATGGGATGGCGTGGAAGGTAAGATTCAGTATTTAGAGAGATAGTCTTCTCCTCAAAGTACTTGTATATTGAAACAATAAAAAACCACCTAATGGCGATATGCTGTTAGGTGGTTTTTTATTGGCTTGCTATTTACTTCTTACCAAGGGCGTAAATCTACAATATCTACAATATTATTATCATCTATCAATACAACCATATCTTGCTCATAGGCTTTTAGCGGTGGCCATGCTTTCGCAGATGGATATTTGCTAGTTATAGCATCAACACTTACTTTAGAATTGGTTTTATATAAGCTATTAAAGTCGCTCCCCTCACGATTGATAGTTTCCCATTGATCAGCCATGGGTTCATATAGGTTTGGTTGCATACTCGGTGCAACGTCTGTTTCAAGCTCTACGAATAACCTGTCGTTTTTTTGCTCAATATTATCTATAGGTCTGACGGCTACAAATTTTGGCTTTCCCCATCCCAATGTATTATAAGGATCTGATGCTTGCTCTATGCTCTCTACAGGGATATTGTTGGCTTGTACCACTTCAAAACGGAACGTGTCAAAAGCAATATATACAGGTCTACTAATAGCAATATTATATATACCATAGATAAATGCAGCGAGCTGCAAGACAACAATGACGGCTAGATCAAATTCTAACGACTTCTTGTCTTTTTTGGCAATGATAAAAGTTAATAGTGGCCCTAAAATAACATCAATGCCCAGCATCATAATAAATATATGACTAACGCCTACTGCCTTTGCCAATGGTACTGGATGCCATACCATAAAGACAATATATAAACTGATTAACGCAATCAAAATAGAAATGCCCAAATGATAAGCAAACGCTTTGAGCCGAAATCTAAGTGAGGGATTTAAAATATATATACTGATTTATAAGCAATTATCAAAGGTGTTTTTCATTTACTGATGTAAAGTCAAAAGCTTACGTTATAAGTAGTAATTAATGGCTAATTGCGACAGCCTAGTGGTAATTTATTTGCATCTACTGTACCGTTGCATGACCATTTGACAACCTGTTGGTTGTTAAGACTATTCATCTGAGGCGTTAATATTAATGTCTTCCCAGCAATATTTCCAGCATCGAAATTAATAGCGATGACACCTGTATCTGGCGTCACAGAGATGCCACTAGTAGCAATGTATTTACCCTCTAGTGTATTCGCTTGCTTGCCAATTTTACCAGTTACTGACACCTCGTTGGCATTGGGAAAACGTTTATTTTCCCATAGATATACACCGATTTCGCTTCGCAGACCAGCTGAGACAGTAAAACCTTCAACCGCTTGTGATCTGCCAATGTAATTAAGGTAACTTGGTATAGCAATCGCAGATAGAATACCTATTATAGCAAAAACGATCATTAATTCGATTAAAGTAAAACCGTTCTGTGTTCTCATAACAGGTCTTCCTACGTTAATTTTTTTGAAAAAAAAGCCCTAGCATTAGCTAAGGCTTTACTTTTTTATACTATTATGTCAGATGATTCAAATATTACTGACAGCTAGATGGTAAACGAGATTTGTCTATACCATTAGTTCCAGTAGGGGCACAAGTCCATTTTGAAATTTGTCCAGCATTATTTGTAGGAGTCAACATCATTCCCTTACCACTATTTGCGCCCTTATCGAAAAGTACAGTTATTACTCCATTATTACCAACAGATGCCTTCGTTTTAGAAAAATATTTACCTTCTAAAGCTTGTGCTTGTGCGACGATTGGAGCAGCAGTTGTGGCTAATGTTGCTGTTACTGGAAGCGCACCGGTATCTGCTAGAAACACGCCGATATCACTTTGCAGACCAGAAGTTGCCTTAAAACCTTCCGATGCTTGAGCACGAGCCGTATAATCTTGATAAGCAGGTAGAGCGATCGCAGCCAAGATACCGATAATAGCGATAACAATCATTAATTCGATTAAGGTAAAACCTTTTTGAGCAGTGTTCATAAGAACTCCTTTTGAGGTAATAAGAAAATAGCTTAATTGCCAGCTTATTTTCAGTTATATAATTTATTTACTTCTTACCCTAAATGAAGCACTTATCGTGCCAATTCAGAAACATAGTGATCATTATTTCTAAATTGACAAATAAAATGTGCAATACATTAAATATTGTCACTCACTTACTATTTCCACTTATACATTGTTATTAATGTTACTCATTACTTGCTAAAAATTGTCAGTTTATGTAATTTATAGAATTCAGAGTAATTGCACATGACATTTTTTGTCAGATAAACATAAAGCATGTCATTAACAGTTCATCTCCATTCATCACCTGTTCCGCATTTCTTGTTCGGATTATCTCCACGACATCTTATATTTTGAAAATTCAAACTCAATGTACCATCGTTCGCCATTTGACTACCATTCTTGGGCGTAGCTATAATGCTCCAATCCGAAGTGAGCGGATTAGGAGTAAAGCTGACTGTATACAGAGCGTCACCTTGCTTAGGATAATCGCCGCTCAACCCTGTAATCAGAGCGTTGCTATACGAACCTTGCGCCAACTTACGACTTTGAATTTCAGACGCAATATTATGCATCTCGCTCATCATATCGGTACGCTTAGTCTTGATAACATATTGCTGATAGCTTGGATAAGCTATAGCCACTAAGATTCCAATAATAGCAATGACGATCATTAGTTCGATCAATGTAAAACCAGACTGCTTCTTAAAGACGATGACTGTCGTGTTCGAATCAATCTGCATCACCACTCTCCTTGGCCCGTACCACAATCACTATCTCCTATTTTCACTTTATTTTTATTTTGACAGCTTAGACCTGTGCTAGATATCATAAAATAGCTAGCATATTCTGTAATCCCCGAACCCCTTGGTTCAGCTAGCATCTTCCAGCTTCTACCAGTTGTATTGTCAATACCTGTCGTAGTAGCCGGTACTAATGAGCTAGCAGTATTGGCACCATCCACTAATGTGATCTGATAACGATAATTGGTCGAATCACTACCCTGAGGAACATAAATAGTCGTGTTGTTAGCATCATAGGCGTACGTAGCAGTACTACTACTGCTAACTACTTTTGGTCTAAAACCTTTATAAGTTAGCGCTGTTGCCCGCCATCGCTCTAATTGTATCTCTAACTGCAGCATTTTAGCTTGTACATCACGTTCAGCATTCATAATCGCATATTGACGATAGCTTGGGATCGCAATAGCAGCTAGTATGGCAACAATAACCACGACAATCATCAACTCTATTAAAGTAAAACCTGATGGTTGAAGCTTTGGGTTATTACCGTGGCTCTTAGCTGAAGCATGCACTCTATTTTTCCTCTTCATAAAGCTCATACCATCTTTTCGGTATGAATTTATATTTTTCATACCCAAGATTACTGTCGCTTGTGGCCTTACCGTTTGTAGCGACTACATTATCAGACTTACCACCACTACCAGTTGTACCATCATTCACAATAGTGTTGTTTGTTACTTGCAAGCCAGCCTCATCGGTTTGGTTTAATCCCCCTGAACCAACATTATTGTTATTTCGATTAGCAATTTTAACTTGGTCAGCCAGTGACTGTGGACCGATCAGCATTTTGACATTACGCTGGTCTTTACTATAAGCACCTAATGTCAGTTCTTGTATTCCTTTACCAGCCCGAGTATATCCAGCTGTTCCATCAAGCGACTCAATATCGTCGCATACTCCATAAGGCATACAGTATACTTGTCGTTCCGAGCCACCTACCACTCTAGCAGAACAGTTATTTGTCTGATCATAAACCATTTCTGGACTATAGACAGTTGTAAACAACCGATTACCATATGCTAAAGGCTCTCCTACTGACTTCACCCCTTCAACACCGCTATACCCATCAAAATAGGTTAGTGGATAGCGCCATCCTGCATAGTCGTAGACATAACGCTTTTTGGTATCGTTGTACGCTCCTTTTGCTATCGTCTGTAGGACCGCTTTGCGACTCGTTAAGTTCTTCAAGGCATTATTTTGCTTAAATGGGAGACTAACGAGATCATTAACTGTTTTATCTTTCGATATTAGTTTGTCATTTGTATAGCTAAATATACTGGATTGAGCGATATCATAATCAAATATATTAAATAAATAGTTAGGGTTATCAGTATCTCTGAGCATAGAAAGCGGTGTACTACGATCTCCTGATGCAACAGTTACCGACGCAAATATCTCCTGATAAGGGCTAGTATAGAAACTGACGATAGGTCTTTCGTAGAACCGATATGGCAGCGTCTGCCCAGAGCTAGCATCTAACACTCTAACCACTCGTTTCACCAAACTGGTATTTGTAGCACCTGAGTTTAGATCAGCGCGATAGACACTACCGCCCAAATCAGCATAATAGAGGTGGTCGATATTACCATCATCATCCCGATCTAAAGCAGTAATTCCACCTACCACACTATGATTCATGCTCGTCACTTTAGTGTGGTTTGTACCACTATCGCTACCAGATATAGACGAGATAATACTACCATCACTAGCATCTAATATATAAACTGCATTACCTTCTGCCTGCGTTTTTTTATCGCAACTTGTGTTGTCTCCACTGGTTTTTAATTTGAAACTTGGATTTTCATAGCAAGTATCATAACCACCAGCAACGATAATCACATCTTTAGACTCGTATTTTGTTCCTTTCTTCATT
Organism: Psychrobacter sp. JCM 18900; assembly: GCF_904846625.1. Lineage (GTDB taxonomy): Bacteria > Pseudomonadota > Gammaproteobacteria > Pseudomonadales > Moraxellaceae > Psychrobacter. The sequence goes on along the minus strand of NZ_CAJHBL010000003.1, from coordinate 431,175 downwards.
CTAACTTTTGCGACTGTAGGTTCACTCCAAACTTGTCCTAAACGAGAAAATCCAGCATCAGTCGTATTTTTAGAGAATAAGAAGGTTGGTTTATCTTTCGTAGTTAGATCCAAGCCGTATACGCCTTTACCGCCCATTCTTAGGCCACCATACGCTTTTACTGACGTCGCTTTTACTTTTTTAGGCGTTCCTGAAAAATCATACTCTAGTACTGAACTACTCGTCCATGGTGCGTCAACGCCGAATACAGTTCTGCCTACGGCGCCTTCACTGTCTGCTTTTAGCGCTTTTAATTGCTGTTTGATAATAGTTTTAGGAATAAACGCAAATGTTTCTTCGCCTTTTTCTGATGATACTAAATGTAGTGCTCCGTCCATAGAGCCAAACATAATATAGTCATCACGATCTTTTTCATCGTTAGATATCTCACCATCAGTTGTAAAGTCTGCACCGTAAGATACTTGCTTTGGTTTAGAGTGTACTACGCCTCCTAATACCTTCACCTCTTGAGTTGGTGGATTTTTTACGATGTCATTAAATGCTGTTGTTTGTTTGGCGGCTGTATTCAAAGCAGTAATAGTTGCTGCAGCATCTGTGGACACGCTGTATCCCAAAAAGGATAGTAGATACAACTTTTCTGCTACACCATAATCTGTATCTAACTGATCAAACCCAATCACAGTACCATTTGTGACTTTAATATTTACTAGCTTGGCATTACTACCTGTACCACTCTCAACATACACATTACGAGTAGTACTAGCATTAGTTCCGGCAGTCGGTGCCTTTAAACGTGCATAAGCGCCCCCTGCATAAATCGAATTATTCGCACTTTCACCTTTATCATTTTTGTAATCTGTAGTACTCCAAAGATCTTGAGTACTTGTGCTTAAATCATCTGGAAAATCATCACCATCATCATCTACATATAATCTACTAGACTCACTAAATGGGAAAGTCGATTTACCATATAGCGTACCTTGATAGACATTGTATTTCTTTAAATTTCCAGGCCATACATACTGAGAACCAGCTACTTTTGGCTCGAGCATAGGTAAATAAGCAAACGGCTGCAAATTAGTAGAGCTTAGTGGATCATTGGGGATAGTAATGGTACCTGAAGGGGCTGTTTCGATAATTTGAGTCAGTTTGGCTGTAAAGCTAGACACGCTAGCAGCTAGGCTGTCTGCATCTGTCGTGTAGTAAAAACCACCACCGCCATATGCTTCACTACCTAACTTACATAGGTTTTTGACATGTGTAGAGGGAGTGAATGATGATGATGCTGACTCATCGCAATGATAAACCGTTTTGCCAGCGCCATCCACCGAAGTCTTAATGCCAGCAAACTCTTTACCGAAACCGACTGTGGCGGTTAGTATTGATCGTTTGGAAGGATTGGTGACGTCTCGCAGTTTTTTAGAGTATTCACCCATACATGCCCAGCCCGTACTACCACCGTTATTGACTAAACCACCATTACAAGTCCCATCCAGACTTAAAGAGCTACTTTTACCTTTAAGACTTAAGTTCATTAAACCAGAAGCAATCGAGTTAGATGAGCCATTAGGCACACCATCTGTTAAAAAGTAAATACCATAGCCACTACACTGCGAATCCGAGACGGGGGCATTATAGTTCAAATAATCATTTGTCGAATCTTTCGCGTCTTGAGTAGATACAGTATAACCACTTTCATCAGTATCTTTTATCGTAACACCATTTTGGTTTTTACTTACTATCTGATAGAAATAACGTACGTTTCCAAGATCATAACCGTCATCAATGTTTTTAGATATTTTAGAATTTGCATTTCCGTCAAAAGTTGAGAGTTTCTTTTGTTTTTTCTTGTTGCCCGTTAACTCAACATCACTATAGGTATTACAAAAGTACCAGTCTTTACTATCAAAAGGTGTTACGTAAGAATCATTATTAGTACACTTTTGGAGCCTGTATCTATAGGGTTTGCTATTATTACCAGAATACTCTTCAACAACTCGACCTAAAACTTTGTAAATTTTTTCCTCTTTATCTTCTAGCTCAACGGTCGTAGTACCCATCATGTAGGCGCCTGCTTCCGCATAAGCATTGGCCGCTGGCGTATTACCACTTGCGCGGAAGCCTGTCAGAGTAGCAATAAGTTTAGTGCGTTGTGCTTCGTCAAGCTTACGTGCCGGCACTAAAATACTACCTGCTTTACCATCAACCGATCCATTACCGTCTTTGTCCACAGAGTATTGACCCAGACCAATTATGTTGTCACTTGATAATGTATAGTTACCATTTGCATCTTTTTTTGATAGCAAATCCGTCAAAGCCCTTTTTAATATGGTCAATCTGGATTCAGTACCAAAATCTACAGTACCCATAGATCCCGAAGTATCAAGCATTAGCGTTAGTACAGCACCACCCGATTCTGCTGCCTTATAAATCTCCAAATCACCCAGATTGTTCCTACCCGCATTAACGGGTAAGGCCACCATAGATAGTGCAACGGCATAGCATAAAGGCTTAACAGTCTGGCTAAGCTTAGAATATCGTAACTGATTAGGTATGAGCTTTTTTAAAATCATGATGAGTACTCTTATTTAACTACAACTGTTAAAAGGGCTAATGGATGCCTTGTTTATCTATCAATTAATTGTTAGCGGCTGTTTTACGGTTACCATTGACATCAATGCCAACCAGTTTCTGACAATCTTCATCTATTTTACCGTCTCCTACACCAAACCCATAACAAACAGTATTGTCTATGACGTTCTTAACATAAGCTTGCTGAACTAGTGTTTTAGTCGCAACCCCTTCGTCTTTCATACATTCATCCAGTGATTCAGTGCTACCATCATTAGGGTCAATAGGTTTTTTAAGACAGTCGTTTATATCTTCCTTACTAGCATTCGATAGACTAGGTAATATAGAAGTAGAACGAATATTAAAGACAGCAGACTCATTGCTTGGCTCATTAGCTTGTATACCAGATCCTTGTGTTACTGATTTAAAGCCCCCTTGTCCTACAACTACACGCGATGGACGAGTAATATTAATTTGCGTTACTGAGTTACTACGAGCACTAGAGTAGCTTTCCGTCTTTGATATATCACAGTATCCACTACCCGTTGTCATCACCGTACCCCCATTAGGTTTTACGATGCTGGCTTGATTCAATTTAGCAAAGCTATTTAGTCGTGCGTTATAACAAAAAATATATTGATCATCGCGATTTGTACTACCTGCTTGAGAAAGATAATAGCCAAACATTCCCGTCCCTTCTATCACTGCATCTACATAATCTTGATCTGTATCGTTATCAAATATTTTTTCAATACGCTTATTTGCGCTATCTGAAGAGTTTAATAAAAACGTGTCTATTTGATCAGCAGTGGCTACTTTTAAATCTGTTGTACTTCTCTTAACCGCAATAATACCCACTAAAGTAATGAGCATTAAGAACATCAATACTACGATAAGAGTAACGCCTTCCTGTGATTGTCTAGTCATCTCATTTATCCTCTTTCAGTCAGATTATCCGCTTCATCAACTAGATACTGGGTATAGAACTTTCTTTAACAGCTCTTGAGTTTCTCAACATAATATTCGACTCATATACTCTGCGAATAAAAGCGCTGGAAGTATCTGAAGATAAGTCTCTTTTTTCTCCAAATACTATAAAACTAGATGCTCCACTCTCTCCTGTAATGGGGCGATCAGCTCGTACTAAAACAGACAGTTTTGCAGATATAATATCTGTTGTCGTTATAGTAGACGTACTAGCTGAAGATTCTGCCTGTTGAACAGTTTTCAAAAAACTCATATATTGTTCAGGAGTAAAATACCTTAAACTAACCGAAGTATTAGTTGGACTGGTAGCGACAACCTCTACTCCTAGCAAGACACCAAAATAATCAACTCTTGGAATAACGACTTCTCCAGCATCCCCAAAATCTCTTATATTCCGAGTAGCCACTAACTTAGTACTGTCCTTACCGCTGATTTCTTGTGCTGCAAGTTCTGCTGTATTTAAGTCTTCTTTGATATAACGTCCAGCGTCACAACGTAGCTCATAACTTTTTATACTTGATTCATAATTAGACTTATTACTCTGAGTGACTTCGTTGAGAAAATACCTTTCAATAACAACCTGACCTGGTATCATCGTCAAACGTCCATCACGATCTATTTCGACTGGTCCCCGAACTAAAGAGCCTTCACAATCGTACATATTCTGCGGTGCTTCGTACTGTATAGTGAGCTGGGAGCCTTTTAAGCCTGTAATGTTACTGTTCCCTGCTTTCCAAGCGTTGTTAACGCTACTTGTGCTTTGGTTTCCACTTCTGGTTAGATAGCCATCTGTAATTTCTTCAGCACCAGCGCTCGACTTGGTTCCTCCCATTTTAATACCATTCATATTATTCTTAGATTTGTCTGTCTGGGTAGTACTAACCAAACTACTGTCACTGGTCATAACTAGACCTGCCGTAGGAGTGAAAGGATTGTTAGTATCCGCCATACCTAAATTACTGAGCCTTACACTCTTTTCTATATTTTGAATACCAAAAATACTCGCTTCTAATATATCGGCACCGCCAGCCTGTACACTGCTGGTTTTAACGCTGGTCAAATAAATTTGCATGACCGCTGCTGAGATTAAAAGACCTAAGGTGAGAGAGATCATTAGTTCTATTAAAGAAAAGCCGTCCTGAGTATATTTAATATTCATTAGTAAGACTCCATAATCAAGCAATCAGAACCTGCATGATATATCCCAAACGCATCGGCACAAGCCTTACTACTCGCTGAACTGACTCCAAACACTGGCTCTGTTCCGTTCCATGAAGTGATAATACATTGACGTAACTGTTTGTCCGCAGTACCAGGACAAGTAATCATATTTAGTAAAATGCCGTTTTCACATGCTTGTTTCATCGTACTCCAGCTATTGTATTGACCTAGCTGTTCCTCGGTACATGACTCACTATCACAGTTCTTTGTGACAGTACTCGTTTTATAGTCTTCGACAGCTGCACAGTAATTCTTTGAAGCAGATACTTTGCTTAATACACTTTGGATATCCTTTTGATAAGCCAGTATATTATTAGAATTTAATCGTAAATCTTCAGACAAGCCACGCATTACTGTATTAGCATTTGCTATTAGCACGCTATCATCTGTTGCTTTTATAGATACCATGTTGAGTGCACTAAATCCCAATACTGCAACTGCTAGTAGTAACAGAGCAACTAGCACCTCAACCAAACCCACACCTTGTTGGTTAATAGTTTTAGTCATGGGCACGTTCCTTCGGATCTATTACTAATAACGGCAGTAGCACTGACTAAGATTTTTATAGGACTAGCTGCACTATTGCTATCGCATATAGTATATGTGGTAACTTCTGCGACTTTATTTGGTTTAAATTCATTACTGCTACGATCTGACTTAATTGTACTTTTAGCATCATACCTATAACTTTCTACAGTGCTATCTACCGTACCTGACACTATATGCTGAATATTTATTACCTTACTAGTATTATCAAAGCTTATCGTTAGTGGTTGACGACGAATAACGCTTTCGACTTTAGCTTCTTTTAGTGCATTAGTGAGAGTACCAGCTGACGACTTACTACGTTGATTGGCAAGCTGAGTACTAATATTAGGTGCGGCTATACTTATGATAATAGCTAATACTGCTATGGTTACCATTAATTCAATTAAGGTAAAACCTGAGCTTACGTTTTTCAGCTTAGGTGATAATTCGTTCAAAGATGCGTTCACATCATATTCCTATTTAAAACGGCAATTAACTATCTTTCGTCTATATCTCACTAAAATTTATTGTAAGTATCTTATATTTTTAGCTTACTACTATTTTTATACTGACTACCCTAATAACATGCAATTTTCGTTCCACGGCATATAACTAATAATGTTTAAAAAAGTCGATATTTGTCACTTGACATATGTAACTTATCCATAAATATGTAAAATTATTATCGACGTATACAGCCGTAAAACAACAAATTAGTATACATAGTTATAATAATATAGCGTTAAGGAAATATATTAGCAATAATTAGATATTACTGACAAAGATATATTGGGTTTAGGATTTGCTGCCATGTGCTAATACGTAAGCAGAAATTTGATAACTATTATGGCTGCTATCCGTTGCTGATTTTACTGCTGCAGGTGGAATGAACGCTCGCGCTAATGCTTGTAAGCTTGCACCTGTGGTAGATACATCATCGAATAGTAGTAAGCGTTTTGTAGGGGGCTTTTCGATTAGAGCAAAAGCGTTATCTAAGTTACTAAGACGTTCGGCACGAGTCAGTCCTTGCTGACTAATTGTATCGTCAATGCGCTTAACGCCTTGCCATAAAGGAATTTGCCAATGTTTAGACAATTGGGCAGAGAGAATACTGACAGGATCGAACCCACGTTTAACCAATCGTTGACTTGTCGTTGGCATAGCAACAATCACACTGTTATTGCGATGACAACCGTGTGGACGCGGTAATTGACGTATGGCATGTAATAGTAACGGCAATTTCGTCATATCCTCTTGATGCTTAAATGCTCGGATAGCTTGACGTATTGGATACTCGTAGTAAGTAGAGGCTTGGATAGATAGAGATATACTAGGAGCGATATCCACTTTAAAAGGTCTTGGCAACCAAGTAATATCGTTGTGACAGTGAGTACAAAGTAAACCATTGCTCAAATGGCTGTTTACTTGATGAACGATATTAGTAAGAAAAGAGTGTTTCTTTAAGGCTGTCCGTGTAGGCGGCGCATTCGTTATATTATCTAGGCTAGATTGTGTTTGATGGTGCAGTAGTTGAGATTGTGGTGTACTACGATAAATACGGCATAGTTGGCAGCGCATATCCATATACTCTGCCAACCACAGTCCAGTTTGATAAGGCGCTAAACGGCGCATAAACTATTATTCGTCATAACTTATAATAAATTTCATCTATGTCAGAACCTTTCTCAAATTGATGTCCTTTCTAAATTAAAGCCCTTTCCAATCGTTCAGTACGATACCAAAGCCGATAGAGGTATTTTCATGATTATAGTCAATGATCGACTCGCCATAGCCTTGGAATAGCTGAACCATACCATTGACGTTCTCTGAGATAGGATAGATATAGTCGATTTGCGCAGCACCTTTGTTAGTACCTGGATTGTAGCGCAAGGTACCACTAATGCTTTGATCAGCCGGCAAGTCATATAAGAATTTGATATCACCATAGCCCATGTAGTCTTCGATATCTGGATTATCGTCATCGCTACTACTTTCGTTATTTACTCGAGCCCATAGGCGCGGTATGACTGAGAGTCTGCCCCACTCTGCACCCGCCATGAGGTAAGCACGATTCCATGAACGTGATAATGGATCATCTTGTCCATTCGAGTGATGGACAGCACCTGCGCCCAACATACGCAGACGTCCACCAAAAGGTAGATCTGCTGTCACAGGTTGGGTTAAGAATATTTCAGGTTGATAATCGGTAGCGCGGAATGGACGCGAGTTGTCTTCGTTATAAACTTGCCAGTGTGATTCTTGGGTATAGCCAAACCATAGGTCAGCACTGGTATCAAACAAATCTTCTGCGACTTTTGTTTTTAGGGATAATTGGAATTTTAGCTCAGTTTCGCGTATGTCATTAGAATCAAAAGGATCTGTTTCTTGTGATGGTGTGCTTGGATTTAAATTGGGATCGAAGGTATAAAATAATGGTAACAGATACGTTGGTCGATATGGTCTGACCGTCCAAGTACCACGCTCACTGTTTTTATCTAGGTCATAGGATAGACTGAGTGGCGAGAATTTTTCGATGTCTGTTTGAGTGACACCTACATTTTCTAAAATCTGTGCCTCGCTATTCGTTTCAGCATCTACTTCTACGTTGCCATTTGCCTTCAATTTGCTAGCTGCTGTTTGCTGACTGGTCATTAAAATGGTATCTGCATCTTCAACTGTCGTACCACTCATCGCCGTTTGAGACTCAGCCAATATCACTTTTGGATTACCTGAGACCGTACTTTGAAAGGTTTTTGCCAAATCAATTGGTTGTTTGGTTGAGGTATAGCTTGGTGTCTTACCTTGTTCAGCTACCTTATCAAAACAAGCTAGGCGAGCAGCACTAGACTGGACTTGAGTACATTCAGAAAACAGCTTGGCTTGCTGAGCAATAAATTCTTTGCTAATTATTTTGCCACTTTGTGTACTCATATCAGAAGATATCGCACTGTTATCAAGCCTCTGTGAAAGGTCAAGATCCTCATATTCAAACGCAGCTTCAGGTGCTGGCAGTTCGTTATAAGTCTGAGAATCATCAGCAGCTTGTACTTGTATCGCGGTACAACTCAACGCAAGCGCAACTGCAATACGAAGAGGCATATGCGCATTCTGGTAAGACGGCTGTTGGTGACGCTGAGTAATGGTATGGGCAAACATAAGTGTCCTTTATCTAACTAGCATTAGCGCTAGCAGAGTATATGAGGTAATTAATATAGCCATTAGCGTTATCGCTAAAATAGAATTGACTGAGACTATCAGCTAATCGCAGATATTAGGAGCGAAAAAAATGACAATTAGTGCCCCTGCTGCATTGTTTCTTTATTGTAATGAAAATATAAGCACGATACTAGCTTTATCGATAGTTAAAATAAGCATCTATCAATATAATTACTTATATAACAAATACTTAATAAACATTCTATAGTATGAATTTAAAGGCATCAAAAAAGCCAGCATACTTTCTTAGTATACTGGCCTTCTTAATATTCTTAAGAATTTTCGAAATATTACACTGGTTTCTTAAGTGTTCATTGTTAAATGTTAGTTGTTCAACGCCGATAATGTTTGCTCAAACTCTGAGCGACCAATCTCACCTACTTGCTGATTTACTAGCTGACCATCAATATAATACAGTAACGCTGGTGGACCAAAGAGTTGGTAACGAGACAACACGGCTTTTGAGTCTGCTGTCGTCTCAGTGATATCAAGCTTCACTAATTGCCAATCTTGCATCTGCGCTGGACGATTGTGAAACAGGTTCTTGTCCATAATGCGGCACTCAATACACCACTCTGCTGTCAGATCGACAATAACATTCGGATTGGCTGCGACAATAGCATCTAGCTCTGCAAGCGTCGTGATCGTCTTATCAGTGGTACTATCACTATTCACTGGTTGACCAGATGTTGACTGTACCATCATCGGTGCTGCACCCAATGACGCTAGTGGATGTAAGCTATCGTCATTGCCCAATGCAGCGCCAACTATTAGGCAAGTCGCCCAAATACCAGCGATAAGGCTTAGTGCTTGGGTCAGCATACGACCTTTACCTAGCCAACTCCATGCCCATGTTGCCACGACCATAAACCACAATGCCCACACCATCAGCATGACTGGCGATATAAACACGCGCTCAATCAATAGCAGTGCCACGGCAAACAGTAGTAAAGCAAAGCCTTGCTTGACCCAATTCATCCACTCGCCTGCTTTTGGCATAATCTTGCCTTGAGTAGCACCGATTAGGATAAGCGGCGCGGACAAACCAAAACCCAGCATGAATAAAGCGGCAAAGCCGAGCAATGGACTACCAATGGTAGAGACCGCCAATAATGCCCCAAATAATGGCGCAGAAACACAAGGTGACACGACTAGCGCTGATAAAAACCCAGCGATTAAACTGCCGCCTGTACTACCAAGCTTACTGTCACCTGCTTGGCTTAAGCCTTGCATCTTTCGACTGATCGCTTGTGGTAATCGCACACTGAAAAGACCTAACATGTATAGTGCGAGAAGTATAAAAACAATAGCAAAGCTAATGAGAATAATTGGATTCTGCAGCCAACCAATAATACCTAAAGATTCACCGAATACTGCGATAACAGCGCCCAAAATTCCGTAAGCAGTCGCTACCCCAATCGCGTAACTGGTGGTCAAGATGACACCGCGTTTGACCGTTGGGTTTTGTTCGCGGGCTACAATGTTGGCCACGATAGGTAACATCGGTAACACACATGGCGTCAAGGCCAAGCCTAAGCCTGCTAAAAATAATAGTACTAATGCCAGCCAAGGGTGAGAAGCCAAACCAAAAGGATCGCTATCAACGAAACTGTTGCTCAAGGTACTTTCGCTATTGGCCGTCTCGCCTGTTACGCTGCTATTTGCTGCAGAAATCGTATTCGTCGCTGCATTACTATCTAAAGAATCATACTCTACAGCGCTGTCATCAATGAGATCATAGTCAATAGCATCATCGTCTGTCAGTGCTTGCGCCTCATCAGGCAAAGTATTATCAAGCGCTGGTGAGCTTGCTTTCTCTGGTGTCGCCGTAGCACTATTCTCTGAGTCGGTCGAGCTCGCAATACTCTCACTATCTGCTGATACCTGCGTCGATGCAGCTGCAATATCGACAGTCGTATTAATCTTTTCAGGTGGATAGCACAGTCCTGCTTTTGCACAACCTTGCCACCCGACGACGATAGCGGCGTCTTCTATATTCTTGCCACTATTGTTCGTCAGTGTGGTGGTAGCGACCATATTCGCTTGGTCAAATACCAGTACTTTGCCAAATGTTGGATCATCTATCGAATATGGTGTCTGGCTAAAGGTAAAAGGTGCAGCCGTCACGCCAGCGGGTAGCGTAAGCTTAATTTGCTTTTTATAGACGTAATGTTCAGGAGTGATATCAAAATTAACAGATAACCGCGTACCTGCTTTGACAGGGGTACTATCTGTACTTACCTGAAACGCTTGATCTACTGGCAAAAACTTTGACTTCGATGAGCTTTCACTACTACCGAAAAGGTCGCCTAACCCTGCCGCTTGTACCGTCGATGTCGCTGATAAACCTGTCAGCAATGAGCCACTAGCGATGGCCAGCGCTAAGATATGGGATTTTTTCGAATGAGTAGATACGCTAAATGATGAGGACTTTGGTGATGTCTTGATGGACATGAATGGCTACCTATTATTACCGATATTTTAATCAATCTGCTCGATATTTATCTGCGTGTCGCAGCAATATCTATCTTGGTTTTAACTTTTTCTGGTGGATAGCATAGCCCAGCCGTTGCACACCCTTGCCAACCAATAATAATAGGCGCGTTTTTGGCGCCCTTACCATTACTCGTCGTCAGTGTCGTGGTTGCAATGACGCTTCTTTGCGTAAATACAGGGACCTGACCAAAGGTCGGATCATTGATTGATACTGGTGCTTGATTAAAAGTGAACGGCGTGGCGCTTATTCCTTTAGGAAAGCTCAACGTAAGCTTATCCTTATAGACATAATGCCCTGGCGTAATTTCAAAACTAATCGACAACCGCGTGCCTTTGGAAGTCGCTTTGGTATTACTGACCACCTGAAAGGCTTCATCCACTGGTAAGAACTTCGATTTTGCCGAGGAGCTATTGTTAAATAAGTCATTCAACCCTGCTGCTTGTGCACTGACCGATGTCATTGACAAGACCGTTACTAATGAAGTGCTTGCAACAGTTAGAACCAATTTATAAAGGTTTTTAGAAAAATATTTATTAGACTGTTGGATCAACATAGATGATTACCTTTAATTGCAGTTTGCGATGACTGTTTTGCTGAGCGCTTAGATATATTTATAGCACTGGCTATCAAACTTGTATTGAACAGTAGGCGATTTATCTACTGATAAAAAATATCAACCAATAAGGGAATATTGGTTGATATTTATAAATTGTTGAAAGTGCATCGATGAACGAATATTTCATTCTACAAAGCTATATCAGTATCAGAACTTATTCACTATACGTCTGTTATTAAGCTTTATAGCTGAGCATAAAGATCCGCATCTTGACCTTCACCACCTTGTTGACCATCAGCGCCTAACGAAAACAAATCATATGGGCGCCCTTCACTACCTGGTGCAACATATTGCATCTCATTTTCCCAACCATCGGTTGGATAGCCACCTTTAATATACCCACCTTCAGGATAGTTTTTTGCATCAGCTGGCGGTGTCGTAAGCGCCTCTAATCCTTGAGCGGTCGTCGGATAGCGCGAATTATCAACCTTATACATATCTAGCGCATTTGAGACAGTGGCAAGCGCCGTTTCAGTTGTTTTAACACGGGCCTTATCACTTTGACCAACTACTTTTGGTACCACTAATCCAGCAAGAATGGCTAGGATCACAATGACGACCATAATCTCGATAAGAGTAAATCCTGCTTGACCAGACTTTTTTGTCGCACTGCGCTGTATAGCTGAAGAAGTGGTCTTATGGTCACTTACAATATTTGAATGGAATTGCGTATCCTGAATAGCACTTTTTGGCGTCATATTTACTTGGAATTTGTCAGTCATAGTCATCGCTTTGGTCATCACAGTTATGTAAATAGTAAAAGTGGCGTTCTATCGTGGCTCTCATCAATGATATATCAATGAGCTCTGAAACTATTGTCACTATAAACCATGGTTTTATTTTTATCCAGCACTGCGCCTAGTTTGGGTTTGCTATTTTAGCCGAAGCCAAATGTTAGCTGACTCTAAATGTATGACTATTAAACCGTGCTTACTATAGCGCGGCGCTGGTGTTTGCCATAGCAAAAATAGCGTTTGTTCAACAATATACAACAGTAAGCAAACCTTAAGAAAGTTAGCCCAAGGTTTAGCAAGCAAGTTAGGTGATATAAATAGAGTAAAAGAGAACTAAAGAGAGGTTTTGAAGATTGGCAGCTAGCTATACATAAAGAATGATAAATCATCGGCTAGCGAATTAACTTAGCCTGCTAAATCGTTCATATTAACAATAGGTAGCATAACTGCCATCACAATAATCATGACTACTACGCCCATTAGTACCAGCATTAGAGGTTCAAGTAATGATAATAAGGTGCTGATAAAATTGGTTGCTTCTGCCTCCTGCATATTGGCGGCACGGCTCAGCATATTTTCAAGCTCGCCTGAGTTTTCTCCACTTTTTATCATCTGTACCATCATCGGTGGAAAGTAAGTAGATTTCTCTAGTTGACTAGACAAGCTAGAGCCTTCTGTGACCCTATCAGCAGCAGTGATAATGGTTTTTTGGATATGTAAATTGGTCGTGACCGCAGCCCCAATATGTAATGCCTCAATCAATGGCACCCCTGAGCGTACTAGTATCGCAAGGGTACTGGCAAACCGCGCGGCATTCAATCCTCTCGACAATCTAGCGAGTATCGGTAATCTAAGCGCCACGCTATCAATTGTTAATTTACCTGCTTGCGTTTGGGCAAAACGGTAGAATAAAAATGCGGTACTTGCCAATACCAGTAATATTAACCACCACCACTGAGTAATGATATTCGATAGCGTGAGAACAATTTGAGTAATTAAAGGCAGTGCTTGCTCAGACTGTTCAAAGACTTTGACAATTTTGGGCACGACGAAGCTCATCAGCCCCATAATTACCGCAATTGCCATTACCATCAGGACAATTGGATAGACCATAGCCCCTTGGATTTTCTTTTGGAGGGCAAAACGGTTTTCGGTGTAGTCTGCTAGCTGATTGAGGATAAGGTCAAGATGGCCAGATTTTTCGCCTGCAGCAATCGTAGCGATATATAACGGTGGAAAGCTAGCAGCTTGTTGCAGAGAACGTGCTAAGCTGAGCCCTTCCAAGACATGTGAGCGTACCGCAAGCATTAGGGATTTGATATGAGTCTTTGGAGATTGTTTAGCAACCGCTGCCAAGGTTTCCTCAAGTGGGATACCCGCTGCTAGTAGCACAGATAGCTGACGTGTCAGCAATGCCAGCTCGTATGCAGACGGTTTTTTGTAGCGGTTTTTGCTCTGACTCTGTCTGTCATTGACCGGATTGACTTCAACGGGTGTCCATTGCTTATCACGCAGCTGCTGGCGAATTTGCCGCGCAGAGTCCCCTTCTAGCAAGCCTTTTTGGACAACGCCATGGTCGTCAAGCGCTTTGAAATGATAGGCAGGCATGGCAACAGATATCCTAAGAGACTTACAGGTAGACAGTTATAATTTATGACTTAATAGAAATTTATTAATTTGACATGCGACGCTTAAAAAAATGGCGTTGAGTCATTACTATCAGGCATCAAACCTTGTAATAGCAAAACATCCAGATGCTGCTGCTGTAGCTTTTTATCAAAGTCATTGACCTCAGCGATTAGCATTCTTTCAATACGTTTATCACTCGCAAAAACGCTCAAGCGCGCACAGATGACAGCCAACTGATAAATACGTTTTTTGCAATAACCGTCAAGACCTTGTAATAGTCTAACCATATGCGGGGTTTCAAGACTGGCGTAATCATAGTCAGCCACGACTTGCTGGCCAAGAGCTGTGACGCCATAAGTAATCGACAAGTGAGCACAATAATAACAGCTAAATAAATAACCAACCACATGACCGATATAATAGCCTCGATCGTAAGTAAAACTACTCACGCCAAAGTGCCCAAGTACATAACTGTTGAGACTACCTTGGTCGCGAATTGGCTTGCCGTGCTTTAACTTACCGACCGTAGCAAAGCACAATGGATTGCGACCATCTTGAGTCGTCAGCTGCCAACCAGCAGGCTGCTGCGCAGGCATATGACGCACGATACCTGCAATAATATCATCGACCACATGCAGCTGCTGCCAGAGTCTTTCGAGCGTATCCGTATCCATCAACCCACGTTTATCAAGCTGCTGCGCAAGTAGATATTGCTGATATTCTGCGAATTGCGGCTTTAGGGTTTGTACTAAGTAAGTAGGACGCGTCTTGGCAGATGCCATATATAACAGTCGAGTACGCTCATGCTGAGCACGATAAAGCGCAACACGCTGCGTAGCGACATTGGTTTCTTGAGCCGCAGGTTTTGCAGCTACTGTAAGACTATCGGATGACTCAGATATTACTGCTTTAGTTGCTACCGCCTCGATATCTGATAAGGTAAACATCGTCAATAATGCCGCCTTATCAGGTGTCTCTACCGACTCATTTCTCGGTGCATCTTTGCTGACATGCGGGTTCTCTATAGCAGTGTTTTTATCAACATTACTTTCTGTTTTAGCAGTTGTAATGGTCTCTTGTTGGCCATTGCTTCCTGCATTTAGCTTTGCGGTCGGTTCAGTCATAACATACCATCAGCAGCGAAAATAAACATCGTCTCGATCCTTTTATATGCCTATCGTATAAGGACATATAACGCGCTACAATACCAACGCTTTTATCTCGACGACTCATCAACCCATAGTACCTGAACACAGACTCAATGTCAGCTGCCCTTAACTAAAATAGCCATAGCAAGTTACCAAAGGTCTTATAGATATGAGTGACTCAACGTTTATAAACAATATGTATTCACAAATTAAAAAAAGCGCCAAGGACATATAGATGACCTTAGCGCTTCTAATCGAGATTCTACTTAAATAACTTAAATAAACAGCAACTGAAGCTATGCAAGATTGTTCTGTCGATACTGCTGACGGTATGCTTTTGGCGAGACACCATACACACGTTTAAACGCCTGACTAAAAGTCGAATCTGAAGCGTAGCCCACCATCTCGCTGATACGGCTAATACTGTTTTGCTGTAAGCGTAAATAGCGAGCCGCCAATCGTAAGCGGTAATCGATCAAATAAGTCAGTGGTGGCATACCAACAGTGTCTTTGAAACGCTGTGCAAAGCTGGAACGCGACATCCCTGCCACTTCAGCAAGCTGATGAATGGTCCAGCTTTCACTCGGTGCCCCATGCATCGCGGCTAGCGCCTTGGTCAAAAACGGATCCTTCATGGCTTTAAGCCAGTTTTCTGTGGCTTCAGGCAAGCTTTCGATATAGACGCGCAAACATTCAATCATCATAATGCTTGCCCAATGATTGATTACAGCCGTTTTGCCCATACGCTCACGCTCAGCTTCTAGTGTTAGCAGCTTTATCTCTACATCGATCACTTCAAACCGACCGTCAGCAGCATCATTGAGCTCCGGTAATATTGGTGGTAGTACTGACAACAGAGGATTAATCATCTCTTTGTCGTATTTGCATTCGATCAGTATCAAAGAAGAATTGGGGTCTCCATCGCCATCGATATCAAGTGTACGCTCAGTGCAATTGCTCAATAGTTCATCAAGCGACTCAGCAACATCGCCATGGTGATTAAGTGCGTAACTCACATGCTTGTGCGCATTCGGAATCATGATCATGTCGCCAGCGCGAGCTTCTCGTAGACCATTACCAACATCAATGCAAAAACCGCCAGACATTACTAAGTAAAATAAAATGGTGTCTTTTCTAGTAATAGAATAAGACCAATTGCCAGTGCCATTTAGACGATAATACTTAGTCTCAAATAAATGCACGTTTTGCAGCAATACACTCAGTGCGTCCATCAATCAATTCCTCAATAATGCAGATTAATAACGATTCATCTTAAAAAAATAATAGTATTCTTAATAACAAGTTCTGTCAGTTTCCTCTATGCCAATACTTGCTCCAATAAATAATTTTTATTAAGTATTATGTCTGTGATAACATTTAAGCATAATGCATCATTTAAAACGTCATGTCTATTTACTTATTAGAATTACTAAACAATAATAGAGGAGACACAGTCACGCTAGGCCTTAAGGGAAACCTACAGGAAATGTTGATAAAAATTTGGGGGATTATCTAGTATTGAAGGTGCTATCAAACTCAATCTGTTTAATCTTATAAAGGTAATATAGAGATAAAATCGAATAGGCATAAAAAAATCGCCATCAAGGGCGAGTGCTATTACTGATACATTTTTAGATTAAGATATGATTTGTATGTAGATACATACAGAATAAAATATGGGGCGACTGATGGGACTCGAACCCACGACAACCGAGATCACAACCCGGGGCTCTACCAACTGAGCTACAACCGCCATAACTATTGCCAAAGAATAGGCAAGATTTGCAGGCTAAATGGTGCGCCTGGCAGGATTCGAACCTGCGGCCACCTCCTTAGAAGGGAGATGCTCTATCCAGCTGAGCTACAGGCGCTCTTAGAGGACTTTTATATACTAAGCTTACTTTACGATATATTTTACTATATCAGAAACTAAACCGTTATACATAAAAAAAAGCCTGTAAGGCTCTTAAAATAGATGGTCGGAGTGATAGGATTCGAACCTACGACCCTCTGGTCCCAAACCAGATGCGCTACCAAACTGCGCCACACTCCGAAATTCTCTATTATCACGATAGTTTGTTAATCAACTCGTTGTTGGCAATGCCGCTAACTTGTTAATGTTCCTCGCTATCGAGGTGCACATATTAAGGGGTAAAGGCGATTGTGTCAACACCTATTTTCGATTAATTTCAAATAATCGCTAATTTTTTTAAAATTACGTCAATTTCGCCAAAATAGTGACAGCAAGACCCTTTTCTTATTTACCTATCAGTCAGTCATTCGCGTTGTCATTGATAACGATATTAAGCTTTGTCCAAATGTGGCAGTACTTCACCGTTGAGTGTACCTGTCAAAACATCAAACGGCATTAACCATAAATGGGCATCGGCTGACTCATTTTTTTTAATATCATCGCTACTGTCACCACTGCCATAGTAAATTTGTTGCTTAAGCACCACTGGCTGCCTATCACTACCTAGCACCGGATAAACCAACCAAACCTGCCCCGCCAAGTAAGCTTGTGCATAGCTGGTCAATTGATAAGCGTCGCTCGCACTAATTGCAGCAGCATGCGGTAAATACTTCCACTTAATATCGATGACATGACTGTAGCGACCTCTGGTTTTGTTTTTGGCTTTAGTTTGATGAGCTGCTATATCGTTCTGATTTTGACAATCATCAGAGGCAGTTTTAAATATCAGCAAATCAGGCCGTATAGATAAGCACGCTAGTCCTTCAGCATCGTTTAGCCAGACACTTTGGGTTTGATAGAAGGGACGATAATTGCTACTAAGCTGTTGAAACATCGATGCGATACGCTGACTTGCCCATTGCTCAAAAGCTTGATTCATATCAATCAATAGACACAATCTTAGCTGAGAGCTATTTTGTTTATTTGGATCAATACCGTTACCTATCGCAGCTGTCGTCTGTTTCAACAACCAATATGCTAGGTCTACTAATTGCTGCGCGGCGTGCAGTTTTTGTCTTTGGAGTGGCTGAACGTCTAGCTGACGCTTTGCTTGAGCATATATTAACGCTATCTGCTGCATTTCGCGGTTGTTTAGCGTAGGCACTTGCTGCCATGGCTGCAACAGTTTTGAAGAAATAAACTGGGGCAATAAAGGCATCAAGTAAACCAATGCACTCTTAATCAACCGATTGGCCAACATGTCGTGACTTAATACGCTACTTTCACAGATGAACTTATGCGGTTGCATACTATTATGACGCAGTTGTTCTTTGATGAGCAGTCGACCTTGCAGGGATGCCTGATTTTCAATCTGAGCCTGATAATGCTTGGTTGGTTGATAATCCATTAAACGCTGCAAAAACTGCTCAATCAGCCAATCTGATATAGGTAATACTTTCAACGGTAAAGGAGTGGACTGGGAACTAAACTGACCGAAATTTTTCGTATTGGGTAGCTTACGATTTTTGCTCGTATCAAGATGAATCAAATCCGATAGCATACTCTGTACCCAATGACGAGTCTGGACGATATCGCTAGACTGAGTAGACTGATTGAGCTTTGGCAATATCTCAAGCGTCATGCCACTAGGCAGTAGAATAATCCCAATGTAGTGCCCAACCTTAAGCTGCCACTGTCCTTGCTTACGCTTGATAGTAAATACTGCAAACTCTTGTGCCATGAGCCAATCGAAGTCAGACGCGCGCAAAAAATCATGCACGGTCAAACGTTGATGCTCAAACACGGTGATAACATTCATGGTAGCGACACTACTGTTAGGGATACGAGTCTGGCGACTGCTTACCCTAATAGCATATTGCTTGGCGGAATATTGATTATTTGTTATCACTGAACAGTCACCCTGCTAGTACAAACGCTGATAGATAGCAGCATGATTAAACTCACCACCCCTAGCAATCAGTTCGGCATTAATGGTATAGCTATTCATACTCATAGACTGACCAAGAAAAGAACCCTGCCCTGCAAACATTTGGTGTTCAGCGGAAGCATTGTTTTGGTTGCCCATCGGATTGTACAAGTCATCATTCATCAATGCTTGACTGTCCTGTACGAACTGCTTGCTCATCGGTTGCTGCTCATCTCTAAAGATATACTGCAGCACCGTAATTTGACCACCCGCAGCTTGAGCCAATTGAGGGATAATTTGTTCAACGAGAGCTGTTTGTAATTGCTCTAACTGAGTGACTGCGAACAAAAACGCATGCCCCAACTGCGCTTCTATTCCCAATGTCTGCACGATACGTCTATTCAAGCCTGTTAGTAATTTACTCAAATCTATCGCACCTGCTTCTAAGTCTTCAGACAGTCCAGTATCGGTGTCATTACTGTCACGAATTGTTGATAGTAAATTAGGCTGCGGTGGACAATCAATAAAGCGAAAACGTCGGCGTAATGCCATATCAAGTGGTGCTAAAGAATGGTCTTGGGTATTCATAGTGGCATAAATATCGACATTGGCAGGAACACTAAAAGCACGCCCAGAATACGCCAAACTCACTGTCATCGCATTCGGCTTGCCCGCTCGTTTATCAGGCTCTATCAAACTGAGAAGCTCGCCAAACACCCGTGACACGTTAGCACGGTTAATCTCATCAATCAGCATTGCATAACGCTGCTGAGGGTCACGGGCGGCGCGTTGACATAGCCTCAGGAATGCTCCATCTTGCACCGCGTAACTCATTTGAGTTTGATTAAAAGGGTTGCTATTTGCTTGTGCAGCACCACTCATGACAGGCCGTATACCTTCTACAAACTCTTCATAACCGTAGGCTTGATGGAAGCTCACCATACTAAAACGTTGCTGACCGATGTTTTGATTTTGATGGGCTTGGTTGTCACGCTGTGCTTGCTGAAACTCTGCTAATTGCTGCGATAAATCTTCTAGTAGCACCATACTCTCTGGCAATAAATACCATGATCCACTATTGTCTTTATCAAAATAAGCTTGGCTAGCACGGTTATCAAAACTGACTGTTTGAGAGTTCGTAGGACTATGTCTGCGTAACTCTAACCAAGCTGTACTATCTAGATTTTTATCACGTGAGTTCTGAGCAGCTTTTGTCATAAAAAAAGGATGATCAATAATTTCTCGTACCTTTAACAAGTCCTGTTGTTCAGCACGTAAATCTAAAAATACCAAACATAATACTTCGCGCCAGCTTAGACCTTGCAGCAGCTGTTCTAATAAATCTTCATTTTCAGTCTTGGGTAGATAGTCGGTGTATTGCTTCGCGATTTGCAGCAATCTATAGGTTTTACCTGTACCAGCAACGCCCGTATAAATAATATTGGTCGGTTCATGAGCAGACATATCAGGCATAACGTTATCCAGCGGCATTGAAAACAGGTTTAAAATAGACATGCTAACATTTTGTCATTATAACGTGGCTGTCTATTGGCATGGTAACTATAGTCAACCCTCTATAAATTAGATACGGTGTCAGTCTCGCTTAGTCTACTATTTATAGTACTTCCACTCAGCTTCCTTTGTCCAAATGATAGTGATATATAAGATACCTAGACTACTTTAAGTGGCGATCTAAATTGATGACATAACCTAGCAACATAGCCACGCTACTATAGTTTTGTAAGCGCAGCAGTTCATGCTAATAATAGTAGGAAGGCAATGGTTGATGTACCATAGTATTTGTAGCGACTTTCATTATCTATATTTGTGTTGCTATCATAAAAAGCCATGCTAAGAATGTCATTCAACTCATTTACGTTAAGGAATTTTGTATGTCAGGATTATTAAAAAAACTACCCGCCAAGTTGACCAATAAACTGCCAGCCAAAGTATCTGACAGCACAAAATCTTCAGTTGAGAAATCCAGTAGTACGCTAAAACCAATTAGTAATCAGTTTACTAAACTGTTATCAGTCACCAAATATCTGCCTGCTGGAGCACGCTCAAGTATTTTATCTAAAGCCTTTGGCAAGGTCGTCCCATATGTCGGCACAACTGGCATTTATTATGAGACGGTAGAACCAAACCAAGTCGTTGTTAGTTTAAATAACAATAAAGCCGTCCAAAACCATATCGGCTCTATCCATGCAGTCGCCATTACATTACTGGCTGAGACGGCTACGGGCTTTATTTTAGGTTTAAACTTACCTTCTGATCGCATTCTGCTGATTAAATCTTACTCAGTAAATTTCCATCGTCCAATCAAAAAAGGTCAAATTGCTGCTATTGCAAGCTTGTCTGATGAACAACGTTTGGATATCCTAAACACACCAAAAGGTGAGATGATTATTCCTTGTGTCATCAAAGATCGTGAGTCTGACAGTGACCGCGATCCAATTGTGGTTGAGATGACGTGGGCATGGATACCAAAAGCGGAACTAGAGGCACGCCGCCAAGGTAAAGCGTCTGAAAAAGTCGCAGAAGATGACACTGAAACCAAGGCTTCAATCGAAGAAAGCGATGCCTCATCTACTCAAAATAATAGTGCTGATAAGTAGCTAGTAAAAATTGATAATAAACCCAATGAGGAAACAGTATGTCCAAACTTAGTACTTGCTTGTCTACGCTAGCGCTCGCCGCTATGTGCTCATTGGGTTTTGTTCATAGCGCTAATGCTAATACGACGACGGCTGTCAGCATTGCTAAGTCTGCTCCTACTTTCTTGGGAGATGGCGGTACTTATCCTTTTTCAGAGGCTGTACGCGTGGGCAATACATTGTATATGTCGGGACAAATTGGCTTTAAAGATGGCAAACTGGTCAAAGGCGGTATCAAAGCTGAAACCAAGCAAGTGCTCGATAACATCCATAGCACGCTATTAAAATACGGCTACCGAAAGTCTGATATTGTTAAATGTATGGTCATGCTGACTGATATGGATGACTTTGATGACTTTAATAAGGTCTACAAGGCTGAGATGATAAAGCCTTATCCTGTACGCTCAGCTTTTGGCGTATCAGAACTGGCTGCTGGAGCAAGCGTTGAGATTGAATGTATGGCTGCAAAATAATAGCGGCTAAAAACTCTAAAGCTCCACAATTAGAAAAACGTTAAAACTAAAACAACTGGCTATTTAAGCCAGTTGTTTTTTTGTCTGTTATACCGATATCTAGTCTGCAAATTTATACCAGTATCGTGTCACCCGTTAAGGCGCTCTCTTTCGTCACTCGCAGCACTTCCTCCAATGTCGTACGTCCTTCTATGACTTTACGTAAGCCATCTGCACGTATCGACGGTGTTTGCTGGCGCGCATACTCTTCCAGCTCATACTCAGCCGTATTGCTATGAATCATACGGCGCAATGTATCGTCGATTGGCACGACTTCATAGATAGCAGTACGTCCTTTAAATCCTGACTGATTACATTTATCGCAGCCAACTGGCTTGGGCAAACGAATCGACTCACTTGCTATATCTTTGGCATCACTTTTCAGCGTTGACCCAATGCCAATTTCGGTAAACAGCTTGGCTTGCTCGGTATCAGCAGCCTGCCAGCTCTGACAGTGTGAACATAAAGTACGTACCAAACGCTGCGCTACTACGCCAATAAGCGATGACGACAACAGAAACGGCTCAACACCCATGTCCTGTAAGCGAGTGACTGCACCGATAGCAGTGTTGGTATGCAGCGTCGATAATACCAAATGCCCTGTCAAAGAAGCCTGTACGGCAATCTCTGCTGTCTCTAAATCACGAATTTCACCAACCATCACCACATCAGGATCTTGACGAAGCATTGCACGCAAACTTTTAGCAAATGTCATGTCTACTTTATTATTAACCTGCGTCTGCCCGATACCATCAAGCTGAAACTCAATCGGATCTTCGGCGGTCAAGATATTGCGGGTCTGATCATTTAAATCGGTCAATGCAGAGTATAGCGTCGTGGTTTTACCCGAGCCAGTCGGCCCTGTTACCAAAATAATGCCATGCGGACGATGGATTAAGCGTTTTAGCTCAGTATAGTCATTATCAGACAGCCCCAAATACGTCATATTCAAACGGCCAGCTTGCTTGTCTAATAAACGCATCACCACCCGCTCACCAAAGCTCGATGGTAAGGTCGATACACGCACGTCGACCTCTCGCCCTGCCAGTCTTAAGCTGATACGACCATCTTGCGGCACTCGCTTTTCGGCGATATCCAATTTAGCCATTACTTTAATACGTGAGACTA
The DNA here is from genome assembly GCF_904846625.1 of Psychrobacter sp. JCM 18900. Lineage (GTDB taxonomy): Bacteria > Pseudomonadota > Gammaproteobacteria > Pseudomonadales > Moraxellaceae > Psychrobacter. The sequence goes on along the minus strand of NZ_CAJHBL010000003.1, from coordinate 407,892 downwards.
ATAGTGGAGCCAATTGGCGTTTTGGTGTGATGATTTCTTTTAGCTCACCATCAACTCGGAAACGAACAACCAAGCGCTTTTCAAAGGTCTCAATATGAATGTCTGAAGCACTTAAACGAATGGCTTCGGACAGTAATGCGTTGATCAAACGAATGATAGGCGCGTCGTCTTGTTGATCCATCAAGTCTTCGGTTTCAGGGACGCTATCTGCCAAGCTATCGAGATCAGGATGGTCTTCAAGTCCAGCAGCAATATGCTGCGACTCTCCTGTATTGCCAGCATAAGCCGCGTTCATACGTTTTTCAAAATCGTCCGCGCTGACACTTTCGTAAGTGGGTACACCGCGAATGCCTTGCTGCTGTAAAAACCGTACCGCTTCATTGATCGCTGACAACGGAGTAGCTTTGGTAAGTACCAATGTTGGCGGCAATTCAGGATCTATCGCAAGTATGGCCAAAATCTGATGGCGTTTCGCAAAGCTGTATGGCAACTGCATCATAAAGACGGCCCAATAAGTGAGGAGAGGATAAGAAGAACGCACGTCAAGACATGATGGATGCCTTGTCCTTAACAGTTCGAATCAAAAAAGACTGCCAGTAAGGTTGCATGAGTTTGTTATAATAGCATTTTGTTTTAGACGGGTATTATTTTATGTGACTGGCGCTTTATACCTATCGCCCAGCACATATTATTACTATCAGAGTTGGCATATCATGCGATTTTTTGCAGACCGCTTGCCATTGTCTATTACACCTTTTAGATTACTTAGATTACCCATCATATTTTGTCTGTCCCCTTCTCCCGCTCGATATTAGGATTTTCCGTTATGTCAGAGAACGTTAGCACTACTCATCCAACACCACTTTTACAAGATACCTTTACTGTCGGTAGCCGTACCTTTTCTTCACGTCTGCTGGTTGGTACCGGTAAGTACAAAGACATGACAGAGACTGGAGAAGCCATTGCCGCTTCAGCAGCCGAAATCGTGACCGTCGCCATTCGCCGTGTCAATATTGGACAAAATAGTGATGAGCCTAACTTATTAGATGTGATTTCACCTGATAAATATACGATATTACCGAATACTGCTGGCTGCTTTGACGCCGAAACAGCCATTCGCACTTGTAAGCTTGCTCGCGAATTATTGGGTGGGCATAATTTGGTTAAGCTTGAGGTATTGGGGGATGAGAAAACCTTATATCCAAACGTTATGGAAACTTTAAAAGCCGCCAAAGTATTGATCGATGATGGTTTTGAAGTGATGGTTTATACGTCAGATGACCCTATCGTCGCACAAGAATTAGAAAGCATGGGCTGTGTCGCCATTATGCCGCTTGGCAGCTTGATTGGCTCAGGACTTGGTCTACTCAATCGTCATACGCTTAGCTTAATAATCGAAAACGCTAAAGTACCCGTATTGGTTGACGCTGGTGTCGGTACTGCGTCTGATGCTGCACTTGCGATGGAGCTTGGCTGTGATGGCGTACTAATGAACTCAGCCATTGCCAATGCACAAAACCCGGTAATGATGGCACACGCAATGAAACATGCTATGTGGGCAGGTCGCGCTGCGTTTTTGGCAGGTCGTATGCCTATGCGTAAGATGGCTACTGCCAGCTCACCACAGACTGGGTACTTCTTTCAATAAATTGAAGTATAAATGACATATCATAATAGAGCGTGTTGAGTATTTACGTATAGTGCTGTCAGTGCTATGGTTGATTGCTTAACACGCTCTATAAAATAATAAAAAATGTTATTTGATTGAATATCTACTCATTATAATTTTCACATAACACTTATCGTCATAAAAGGATTTATTATGCGACTTCTCACAGCAGTCGACCAGTTGTTTCTACTTCTTGAGTCGCGTAAACAGCCCATGCACGTTGGTGGACTGTTTGTATTTGAATTACCAGACAATGCGGATAGCGATTTTGTCTATCAATTGGTAAAACAAATGCAAGAGTCTGATGTGCCGCCTAGCTTTCCTTTTAATCAGGTACTTGAGCATTTAGCCTTTTGGAAAAAAGACAAAGACTTTGATGTTGAGCATCATTTGCATCATGTCGCGCTACCAAGTCCTGGACGCGTACGTGAACTATTGATGTACGTCTCAAGAGAACATGGACGTTTATTAGATCGTGCCATGCCGCTATGGGAATGCCACGTCATCGAAGGTATCCAGCCAGAAGTCGAAGGTGGACCTGAACGTTTTGCATGGTATTTTAAGATTCATCATTCTTTGGTTGATGGTATCGCGGCGATGCGTTTGGTTCAAAAATCCTTGTCACAATCGCCAACCGAACCAGTTACCCTCCCTGTCTGGTCGTTGATGGCGCGCCATCGTAACCAAGTAAACGCTATCTTACCTGCTGAACGATCTATCAGAGGCATCATAAAAGAGCAGATATCTACCATCAAACCTGTATTTACAGAACTGCTAGATAACGTGAAAAACTACGGTGATGAAGGGTACGTCGGTACTTTTGACGCGCCGATGAGTATCTTGAATAAACGTATATCAGCCTCACGGCGTATAGCCGCACAGTCTTATGATATAAAACGTTTTAACGATATCGCCGAAAGGCTCAAAATTAGCAGAAACGATGTGGTACTGGCGGTCTGTGCAGGCGCTATTCGTCGTTATCTAATCTCAATGGATGCGCTACCGAGCAAACCGTTGATTGCTTTTGTACCGATGTCACTGCGTACGGATAACAGTATCTCGGGCAACCAGCTGTCATTTGTATTGGCAAACTTGGGTACGCATTTGGACAATCCACTGCGCAGGATAGAGCTTATCCATCGTAGTATGAATAACGGCAAACGTCGCTTTCGCCGCATGAACCAAGCGCAGGTCATTAACTACAGTATCGTCTCATACGCGTGGCAAGGCATCAATTTGGCAACAGGATTATTCCCTAGAAAGCAGGCATTTAACCTGATTATCTCTAACGTACCTGGCTCTGAAAAACCGCTGTACTGGAATGGCGCACGTCTGCAATCATTGTACCCTGCTTCTATCGTCTTTAATGGTCAAGCGATGAATATCACTTTAGCCAGTTATCTAGATAAGATTGAGTTTGGTATTACTGCTTGTAGCAAAGCATTACCTCGCGTACAAGATATGCTGATGCTGATAGAAGAAGAGTTGCAGCTGCTAGAAACTACCAGTAAGGAGTTAGCATTCAAAGGTATTACCGTCGAAGATAAAGCAGGCAATAAGGGTAATGATAAAACAAAAAAGCTGGCTCCATAACGGAACCAGCTTTTTTCATTCATACTCAATCTAGACACTAACCACATCTAAATCCTGAAAGCGCTAAACATCAATACCATTAAGGTTAACGTTTAGATTGCGTCACCCCAGATTGGTACAACTGTTTGCATCAATGGCTTAAGCAATTTCACATTACAAGCGAAGATAGAGCCTGATGTCATAGAGTTGTGCGCGCCAGTATGATCAACCACCACACCGCGTGCTTCAGTTACGATAAGCTCGCCTGCTGCGATGTCCCAAGGCTTGATAGACATTTCAAAATAACCGTCAAAACGACCAGCGGCAACATAGCATAAGTCAAGCGCAGCTGAACCCATACGACGTACCTGACCACCTGCCTCAGATATCTTCTGTAAGCTCTCAAAGTGTTGTTTAGCATAAGAGATAACTTCGCCATTGCGCTTACGCTCAAGCGGATGACCAGTCGTAAAGAAACCGCCATCAATGGTTTTGCGTTCGCTCACTTGCATACGGCGATTGTTCAAGCGCGCGCCTTTGCCGCGGCTCGCTGAGAACATCTCATCACGTACTGGATCATAGACCACACCGTGTTGGGTAACACCTTTATGCTGGACTGCGATAGATACGCAGAACTGCGGTACACCGTGCACAAAGTTTTTAGTGCCGTCTAGTGGATCGATAATCCAGCACCAGTCAGCATCTTCGCCACGGCCTTCTTGCATACCAAACTCTTCACCCAAAAATGAATGATTAGGATAGCTGGCTTTTAGCGTCTCAATCGTGAGCTCTTCGCTAAAGCGATCAATGCGGGTAACCAGACCATCAAGTCCTTTAGACTCAATATCTAACTCGATTTTGTGGCGGTTTTGATGCGCATATAAAATCTCTTTACCAACTTTTTCAGCAGTACGCGCTGCGATGACGACCATGGGTTCCATAAATAACCTATTTGCTTGATGAATGAATATAAAAAAATAAGACTAACTTTGTGCCCACAACATGCCAAACAGCCGCCGCATCACACCACATTTATGCGATTAAAAACGTGTCTCTTATAAACGAAAACTTATAAAAGACACCCGCATTATACTAAAATTGTTCGATAAAAACGAAAAAACCGTCACGCTGACCAAGCCAGTACTTTGGCGATCATCTAAACTGCGCAAGTTGTAAAAAAGTTAGCACCTACGGCTAGCAGGCGTTTGCTCTGTTTAAAGAGCTTATATCGGTTTTAATTCATGCCTTTTTAGCGCATTAATTTTTTAAAATAATATTGTAACGTTGAAAACAATGTTTACAATAAGAGCGTTTTAAGCTGTTTAATTACGCCTTCGACATCTAGACCACAGTCAGCTAGCTGCTCTGCTTGAGAGCCGTGAGCAATAAAGCGATCAGGAATACCGATATTAGCAATAGCTGGACGATTTCTCTTGAAGGCTGCCGACTCGTTGAGTAAATATTCATTCACTGCACTACCTGCGCCGCCCATAATCATGTGCTCTTCTAGGGTTGCTATATGAGTGACCCCTTGTGCTAATAACGTCTCAAGCATGGCTGTGTCTAGCGGTTTTACCCAGCGCATATTGACCACCTGTATCTGGCAATCTAACGCTACATCGTTATTTATTAAGCTTTCTGCTGCTTGCTGAGCAGTTGCCACCATCGTACCAAAGGCCAATAGTGCCAATTTATAAGGCGCATTAGCTTTACCTAATACTGATTCGACAACCGCTTCACCAACTTTATAAGTTTGAGCTGGCTGCTTAATATCAGCACCTGTGCCTGTACCACGTGGATAACGTACCGCCGTGCAGCCTGAATATTCATAGCAAGTATTGAGCAAATGGTAGCATTCGTTCTCATCTTTTGGCGCTGCAATCACCATATTAGGCACACAACGTAAAAATCCAAAATCAAACACGCCAGCATGCGTGGCACCATCTTCACCGACTAAGCCCGCTCGATCGATGGCAAACATCACATCGAGATTCTGTAGAGCCACATCATGAATCAGCTGATCGTACCCACGCTGCAGGAACGTTGAGTAAATCGCGACAATCGGTTTGATACCTTGGGTCGCCATCCCAGCCGCTAGCGTGACGGCGTGTTGCTCAGCGATGGCCACATCAAAGAAACGCTCTGGAAAGTGACGAGCAAAGTCCGTCATCCCTGAGCCTTCTTCCATGGCAGGGGTGACAGCTAGTAGCTTATCGTCTTCGGCCGCTTTATCACATAAGAATTGGCCAAACACTTGCGAATATTTTAACGCTGGCTTTGTACTTGGTTGTTTTTTTAGCTGATCTATAGAGTTAGCTTTAGACGCTTCATGCTCTTTATGATTTTCGACTGGCAATTTACTGATTGCGTGATAGCCCACTGGATCTAATTCTGCTGGTGCAAAGCCTTTACCCTTAGTAGTATAGATATGTACCAATACTGGGCCTTTTACTTGCTTCGCCAGTGACAATACGCGCAGTAGCTCAGGAATATTATGCCCATCAAATGGACCAAAATAAGTAAAACCAATCGCTTTGAATAAGTTGTCCTCTAGCTGCGGAACATCGCGCATCTCTTTATGACGTTTGCGGCGATCGAACGCTTGCATATCAGGACGGTGGCAGAGTACTGGCTCACCTGACTCAGAGATATCAACTTGATAACCTGATTCCCAAAGCATCGCTAAATGTCGTGAAAACCCACCAATAGAGCAAGATATCGACATATCATTATCGTTTAGGATGACTAGCAAATCAGCATCTTGCTGTACTGCGTCATTCATGGCTTCAAATGCCATGCCACCTGTCATCGCACCATCACCAATGACGCAAGCAACCGTTTGCTCGCGGCCTTGATAACGCAGTGCGAGGCTCATGCCCAGACCAGCTGAGATAGAGGTCGATGAATGCCCAACGCCAAATGTATCGTAGACAGACTCTGCACGCTCAGGAAATGCTGTCAGACCGTCTTTAGATCTGATAGTGCCTAGCTGCTCACGGCGACCAGTCAGTACTTTATGAGCATAGGCTTGATGACCCACGTCCCAGACGATTTGGTCTTGCGGTGTATCTAACAAATAATGCAATACTATGGTCAGCTCGACCACGCCCAAATTGGCACCAAAATGCCCACCGCTCTGACCAGCTGAATACAATAGAAAAAGGCGCAATTCATCAGCCAGCGTAATAAGCTTAGCCGTTGAAAACGTGCTGAGGTCAGTGGGTGTATCAATTGCATCAAGCAATGGCGTATGAGGACGCACACGTGGAATCACAGTATAGGTCTGCTGTAAGCTCGATAGCTGAGCAGCAGAATCCAGCACTGATGTAGATAGGGACTGAGACTTTGGAGAATGAGGTGACTGCTGCATAAACCGTACGATACCTACCAATCTGCTGACAAGACGTGTCTTTAAAATATAGCGGTGACTATAATCAAAAGACGTCAATAATACCTACATCATTATTGATGTAATCGACCATATAATTATTCATGCAACTTTCGTATTTGTATAGCTGCGCTACTTACGACAGTAGACACGCTAGCACAATAGACTGCGCGTCAATACCAACGTTTTGATATTAAAATATTGATGCTTTCATACTATTGACAACTGAGGGGTGACATTATGCCCTATTATTTTGCATCAATAGCGGATGTTAGTGACGACATAGTAATGTAAGGGTAAAGACTTGTCACTGTATCCGTCAAAATAGTATGGCATAATAGCATTTTTTTTTAATTGTCGCTTTAATCATCGTGCGTCGTCTGTGAACTTTGTGTGTTTTTATAAAAAATACAATGAGCACGCTGTCTTTATGAACAGGTTATACTGGTATCATCTTAATCTTAGCAGTAAAGTTTAGATGACATGCTCATCTCAACTAATAGTTATTTCGAAAACCATAGTTATCTCGAACAGTAACCGTCTCAAACAGCGCTCGTTTCAAACAGCAATAACATACTTTTCACCGCCACGACTTTAGGCTTATGTAGGACAGCAATGTCATATCAATTTATCACTAGTGCCAAATTACCCACTCGTCACGGCGAGTTTGATATTCATATCTTTGAAAATAGCGAAGGTCAAGAGCATGTCATGCTGACCGTTGGTCTAGCTGTGGTCGATCAACAGACAGATGATGTGGCTAGTCAACCCTCAAACAACAAGATATTGAGCCAAAAAGATGAATCAGTATCGAAGCAAGTACCGCTCATTCGCATTCATTCTGAATGTCTGACAGGCGATGCGTTTAGCTCATTGAAATGTGACTGTGGTCCACAGCTCAATACTGCTATGCAAGCCATCCAAGAGTCAGGTTGCGGTGCGATTTTGTATTTGCGTCAAGAAGGTCGCGGTATTGGTTTGACCAATAAGATACGTGCGTACGCCCTCCAAGATCAAGGGCATGATACGCTGGATGCTAATCTCATGTTAGGCTTGCCTGCCGATGCGCGTATCTATGATATGTGTGGTCCGATGCTTGCCCATGTCGGGGTCGATGCTGTCAGACTCATCACCAACAATCCAAACAAAGTCGCTTATCTGACTGAGCATGGTATTGATGTTGTCGAACGGGTGCCATTGTTGGTCGGTGTCAATGATATGAATGCGGAATATCTAGCAACCAAACGTGATCGCATGGGCCACTTGTTTGATAAAAATATCAATCTTGATATAGACGCTTCTCTCGATACAGACTTTAATACCGCCATACACCTGAATAAATAGATATCTTATGAGTATTACAAATACAAATAACGAAACAGACTTATCAACGGTGGCGTCCGTGACGACGCCAACCAATAACGACATCATGCGAGTGCGTGAATTTTTGGTTGATTTACAAGCACGTATCTGTGAATCGTTAGAAGCACAAGAGCGTGACGGCAGCACTAACGACAACGAGTATGCGACCTTTGTACCTGATGACTGGGAACGTCCTGAAGGCGGCGGCGGTCGATCGTGCGTATTGGCAGATGGTGAAGTCATCGAAAAAGCGGGCGTCATGTTTAGCCATATTCATGTACATAACCTACCTGCCTCTGCGACCGCGCGTCACCCCAATATCGCTGGACGTAAAGCTCAAGCAATGGGTGTATCACTGGTTGTCCATCCCAAAAATCCAAACGTGCCTACGAGCCATGCCAATGTGCGTTTATTCGTAGCAGAAGCGGAAGGCGAAGCTCCTATCTGGTGGTTTGGCGGTGGCTTTGACTTAACGCCATTCTATCCAGTACTCGCTGATTGTGTACACTGGCATCAAGTTTGTCATGACTTGTGTGCGCCTTTTGGGGACAATATCTACGCTGATTTTAAACAGTGGTGTGATGAGTATTTCCATCTGCGCCATCGTGATGAGCAGCGCGGTATTGGTGGTCTGTTTTATGATGACGTCAGTACTGAGAGTCGCGGCTGGGACTTCGAGACCTGCTTTAACTTTATGAAAGCAGTTGGCAACGGTTATCTTGACGGTATCATGCCGATTTTTGAACAACGTAAAAATACGCCTTATACTGAAGCGCAGCGCGAGTTTCAACTCTATCGCCGTGGTCGCTATGTTGAATACAATCTGGTCTACGATCGTGGCACACTATTTGGGCTACAGAGCAACGGACGTATTGAGTCAATTCTAGTCAGTATGCCGCCGCTTGCCAGCTGGCATTATCGTTTTGAGCCTGCTGAAGGAACGCCTGAATTTGAGTTGACCGATTATTATCTAAAACCGCGTGATTGGTTAGCACTATAAGTTTCGTAAATATCACAGCATTCATATTTTTGGAAAATATTAAAAAGGTCAGCTACTATTCGCTGGCCTTTTTTATTGTCAGTACCATCCAAACTAGCCATTCTCACGTTGTTATCGTAAAGAATACGTTGTGTAGCTACCATAAAATCACTGCAACCAACCATAACCAAGTTAAGGTATGCTTATTTAAAATATTACGAGGATATAACAACTATATAATTCCCAACGCGCAGATAACCGTTACAATAGAAGACGTTCTTTATTAGCAACTGTGCTCAGAAGAATTTTAGGCAGTATTTTGTATAACTATATTTTACGACAAAGCGAGCGTTTGTAATCGCGCTTACTATTAGCCAAGTTTAAAGGAGTAAGTCATATGGCACAGGTTCATACCAACAAATCTTTCAAATCTCTGTTTAGCGTTACCTTGATGGCGGCTGCACTGGGTCTAACGGCCTGTAGCACCTCAACAGGATCTAACCCTGATGTGCAAGCGCGTCAAGACACCATGAAAAACTGGGGCGACGCAATGGGCGTCATGGGTGATATGGCAAAAGCACCTGACACATTTGATGCGGACGTATTTAAAGAGCAAGCGGCGTTCTTGGCAGAAGATGCCGCCAAGCCTTGGAGTCATTTTGAAGACCCAGAAGCGGTAGGCAATGCTACCGAAGCGGTTTGGTCTAATGCTGATGGCTTCAGTGCTGAAGCGGAAAACTTTCAAAAAGTTACTGCTGAGCTAAACGCCGCCGCCCAAAACGCCACTAGCATGGACGATGTTAAACCTGCCTTTGGACAAGTTGGTGCAAGCTGTAAATCATGCCATACCGACTTTAGAGCAAAAGACGAATAAAGCTTTGTATTTATCGCAAGTAGATACGTATAAAAAACCGCCATATCAATTGATGTGGCGGTTTTTTAGTTTTCTAAATATTATTAGATATCACGTTTTTGACACTAATTGAATATTTCACCGAGCGCTACTCTGCTACTGTTTTATTCACATCCACAATGTCTTGCTGCTCGTTCATCTTATTAACGATTGCATTTACTGAAGGATCACTCAAATCGATCGTACGTATTGGGAATGGAATGTTTACGCCCGCTGCATCCAACGAGTTTTTGATACCTACAATTACTTGATGAATCGAGGCAACCTTATTGGCTTGCGTACCATCTTCGATAAACCAGCGTACCATTAGATCAATGGACGAACCCCCGAAACCAGTAGCAATCACGCTTGGCGTTGCTTTCTTTGAGACACTCTCTATCTTATCTAATGCTTTTATAATCTCAGCTTTGGCCGCTTCAATATCATCTTCATAACCGATACCAACTGCGACTTGCAGACGGCGCTGCTTATAAGCGGTATTGACGGTCAATGCTGAAGTATAGAGATCTGAATTTGGAATCACTACTTGCCTGCCATCATAAGTCCTGATGGTAGTTGCGCGGATTTTGATATCTTCAACTGTTCCTTCATAGTCGCCTGAGACAATCTGATCACCGATACGAAACGGCTCTGAAATTAGTAGCAAGATACCAGAGAGCAAATTTTGGAAGATATCCTTAAAAGCAAAACCGATAGCAACGGAACCAATACCGAGCGCGCCAATCAACTTAGCAGGAGTGAACCCTGGCACCGCAATAACCATCGCTATCATAAAACCAATAAAGAAAATAAGCGCCCCACCTACTCGCTGAAACACTTTAACCAAGTTCTGATGCCGACTACGACTGCCTAATAATTTGTGAACGATTTTTTTGAAGACAATCGATAAGAACCAAAAAATTAGGATAACGATAATTGATGCGACAAAATATGGGATGCGCTCAACAAAGCCAATCCATATCTCATTTGCCGAACCAAGGATGCTTTGATAAGTCAATCCATCCGTTGTCGTAGACTGCGCAGCTGTCTCAGCACTCAGTGTCGTGTCTGCCTCAGAGGTAGGCATATGGGTGATACTCCTTTATTCTATTTATTCCTATTAACGCACTTATCTTAATAGGTGCTATCGTTATGACACTTAGCCCATCAAATCGGCCTGTACGATTTCGATCCAGTAGCCGTCCACATCTTTGATAAAAGCAATGTTTTTCATACTGCCATCTTCTGGACGTTTTTTGAATTCGACATCGTTTTTGTCAAACCAAGCAACGGCTTCATCCAAACTTGGAACACTAAAACAAATATGACCAAAACCTTGCGGCTCTTGATTGCCATCATGATAGCTAAAATCAGCTTTTGTCTCGGTGCCGTAGTTATGCGTCAACTCTAGAATACCACGCTGACGGAAGGCAAAGATTTCTAGATCATCGCCAGTTGGCAGGTTTTCGCGCTCGCTCTCGGTCAACTTAGCCAAGAAATATAAATCGAATCCCATGTCAGGGAACTTCTTAACAGCAAGCAGCGTCATACCCAAGACACCAGTGTAAAACTCTAATGATTTAACAGGGTCTTTGACACGCAACATGGTGTGGTTAAAAGTAAAACCGGTCGTCTGTAATGAGATTGGCTGAACACCATCAGTATTAACGCTGCTAGCAGGTTGGTCTAGTGCGTCGTTATTGTTGTTAGATGAAGTAGACATAATTATCCTAATATAATTCAAAAAATAAAGGCAAAAACACGCAAATCACGATTGTCGTAATTTGCGTCGTTCTCTTATCATAATAAAAAATGGCGAAATAACTGATAGGGTTTTGTAAGAATATGAACAAGGTGTGTTCGTCTGTATGCCCTAACTAGCTAGTTGTCTGAAGCTACCTAAGACTGATTAGCTATCTAAAAAACGCACTTTTCCTGTCTCAAGATCATACTCAGCACCGACTACCAGCAGCTGACCACTATTAGTTAAGTCCTCTAATGCACGTGAGCCATGCTTTAGCTGACTGACTGACATACGTACGTTCGCGCGGATAGAGCGATCGACCAGCTCGTCTGCATCGACGTCTTGACCATTGGCAGTTGCCAGTTCGTGCAAGTTATAAACGCTTGGGCGAATACGATCAACGATAGATTGCAAGTTAGGTGAATAATTCTGCTCAGGGTTAATCAATGTCTCAACACAAGCCGTGACAGCACCACATTTTGAGTGTCCAAGTACCACTACCAATTGCGTGCCAAAGGCTTCGGCTGCAAACTCGATTGAACCAATCTGTGATGGTGCAACCACATTACCCGCGACTCGTATAACAAACAAATCTCCCAAACCTTGATCAAAAACAATCTCAACTGGTACTCGTGCATCGGAGCAACCCAAAATAATGGCCAACGGATTTTGATCCTTGACCAACTCTGGACGGCGCTGCATATACTCATCGGTACTGGTGAGGCTATCAACATAGCGTGCATTACCTGCTTTTAAAAGCTCAAGTGCTTCTTGACCTGTGGTTGGACGTATATCGGTAGGCATGAGAGATCCTTTATCATCAATAATATTAGAGTTATAAGCTGTTTTGCATACATGTATTCAATCATAGATTGACTAATTATCGTCAAACTATGAGGCTAATCATGTTTGTCAGCCATAACGTGATTGTATAGCAATAAAAACCAAAAAACGGTAAAAAAATTTGTCTAAATATCGTTAGGTGAATGTAGTCACATGTAAAAATACAGCTGTATATATCGCTGCTACGACAGTATGACTCGCGTAACTTATAACGAACTTGCACTGACTTATATTAATGGTTTGTTATAATACGCAGCACTCAGGCAGCATTTAGACAGTAATCAAATCGTGCTTACGCTCATGCCAATCCCTATAATGACAGGCAGCTGCATATAGCTATTGGACGCTCAGGAACAGATATTATGACCGATTTATCTCAAAATACGCATAACACCTCTGCGTTACCTCATGATGATCAGGTGCTGCTGCAACTGACTGGTCTAAAAAAAACCTATGATCAAACCGAAGTCCTAAAAGACATCAACCTTGATATCAAGCATGGTGAGTTTTTGACGCTGCTTGGCCCATCAGGCTGTGGTAAGACGACATTACTACGCTTAATTGCAGGCTTTGAGCAGCCGAACGCTGGAGCGATATATTTGGATGGCGTACAGATGGCGGGATTGTCCGCTGATAAACGTCCGGTCAATACCGTATTTCAGCAGTATGCGTTGTTTCCTCATATGAGCGTTGCCCAGAACGTGGCTTATGGCCTAAAGCTAAAGAAAGTCCCAAAAGATGAAATCCAAAGACGTGTTAGCGAGATGCTAGCGATGGTACAGCTAGAGCATTTGGCCAACCGCAAGCCGCAAGATTTATCTGGTGGTCAGCAGCAGCGAGTTGCGATTGCTCGTGCGGTGATTAACCGTCCTAAACTGCTATTGCTCGATGAGCCATTATCCGCGCTCGATCATAAACTGCGCCTGCAAATGCAATCTGAGCTAAAGCGTCTGCAACGTGAGCTGGGCATTACCTTTGTCTTCGTGACCCATGATCAAGAAGAAGCGCTCTCGATGTCAGACCGTATTGCCGTAATGAAAGACGGTACGTTCCAGCAAATCGGTACGCCTATCGAGATTTATGAAACCCCTGCCAATTTGTTTACTGCAAAATTCATCGGTGAGACCAATTTGTTTAGAGCTGAGGTCAAAGGTGTCCATCCAGACCAGCCAGATCGCGATGGTAAAGTGACCAACGGACGTATCGAGGTCGAAGTCTGTGAAGCGCAAGCGCAAGAAGGGCCGACCACCTTACGCAACTTACGTCGTCCCAATTTTGCCAATGACGTGCAAGTGGGCGATATCGTCAATTTACTACTTCGCCCCGAAGACTTACGAATATACGATCCAAAAGACAATGAGCATAGCGGACTGTTAGGCCGTGTCATCGAGAGTAACTATAAAGGTAGCACCTTAGATTCGATTATCGAACTGGCAAATGGTCATATAATTAAGGCCTCTGAGTTTTTTGATGAGGATGATCCAAGCTTTGATTATAAATTAAACGAGGGTGTTAAAGTCTCATGGGTAGATGGCTGGGAATGGGTATTACCAGAAGACTCTGAAACTGTGCCAGACACGACTGTACAAAAGGATGGTAGCTGATGGCTCGCAACCACTTAGGCAGTAAAAGTCCATTTCGTACCGCCACGCTTTGGCTAATTTGGGGTTGGCTACTGATATTTGCACTATTACCAAATATCCTAGTCATCGCTGTCAGTTTTTTGACTCGTGATAGCAGTGCGTTTATCAGCTTACCTGTCAGTATCGACAGTTATGTACGGATGATTGACCCGTTGTATTTTGAGGTATTTGTCCACTCATTATGGATGGCAGGTATCACAACGGTTATCTGTCTACTGCTTGGCTACCCTTTTGCATGGCTGATCTCCAAAGCAAAAGTACGTTGGCAGCCATTGCTGATGCTACTACTAATACTGCCTTTTTGGACCAACTCTTTAGTGCGGACTTATGCGCTCAAATTACTATTTGCTAACAATGGCTTGATTAATAAATTGCTATTGGCAATTGGCGTAATCGACACCCCTATCGATATTCTATATACCCAAGGCGCGGTGATTGCAGGACTAACTTACTTGTTATTCCCGTTTATGGTGCTACCGCTATATGCCGTATTTACCGATTTGCGTAATGACATGCTATTGGCTTCTCAGGATTTGGGTGCAACTAGAACACAAACTTTTTGGCATGTGGTACTGCCATTAACGACACCTGGTATTATTTCTGGTGTACTGCTCGTACTATTGCCTGCGATGGGTATGTTTTATGTGGCAGATATCTTGGGTGGTTCTCGTAACTTATTGGTCGGTAATATCATCAAAAACCAATTTTTGGATGCGCGTGACTGGCCCTTTGGTGCTGCGGCCAGTGTGTTATTGACATTGGCTATGGCAGTATTATTGCTTGCCTACCGTGCCAGTAGTCGCCGCATTGGCAAGACTGACTTTAACGAGGTGGCCTAATGTCTTACAGCTCACCGAACAAAAAAACTCGTACGCTTAAGATTGGCAGTATCGCCGCTAAAGGTTATCTCGGACTCATTTATACCCTGTTATATCTGCCAATCATCGTCTTGGTGGTGATGTCCTTTAACAAATCAAAAATCGGCTATAACTGGGGCGGATTTAGCTTAAAGTGGTATGAGTCACTATTCAATAACCAAGCGATGCTCGATGCATTTTGGCACTCGATTGTCTTAGGGTTGGTGGCAGCCACCGTCTCAACTTTGATAGGCACGCTTACAGCGCTGGCGTTACACCGTTATAATTTTCGTGGTAAAGGCTTACTAAATGGGCTACTGTTTGTACTTATGATGTCGCCTGAGATTGTATTAGCTATCTCATTATTAGCATTGTTCTTACTGATTGGTTTGCAATTGGGCTTTGTCTCACTGCTATTGGCGCACATTACTTTTTGCCTACCCTTTGTTGTGATTACCGTCTTTGCACGATTGAGTAGCTTGGATGAGCGATTGATGGAAGCGGCACGTGACTTGGGCGCTAGCGAATCTACGATGGTACGTACAGTGCTCATTCCCGTTATTCTGCCAGCGGTTATGGCAGGTTGGTTGCTGGCTTTTACCTTATCGCTAGATGATGTAGTGGTATCGACCTTTGTTACAGGGCCTAGCTATGAGATTTTACCGCTGCGCATTTATTCTATGGTGCGTGTAGGACTCAAGCCAGAGGTTAACGCCATTGGTACGTTATTGCTGGTTGCTTCGCTAGTATTGGTGGTTATTTCACAATTATTGTTACGCAAGCGCTAGATATTGATTGCTGACTAATTGCTTATTAACTACTCATTAATAATGGACTATGAGTGAAAGTCAGCGCTATATTGACTATAATGAATTTTTCTCACCTTAGCGGTTAGGTCATATTATGCTTGAGCTACGTCATCTTAATACATTAACCGCGCTACGAGCGCATGGTTCACTTGCAGCAGCGGCGGATGAGCTACACGTTACTGCCTCGGCCGTTTCGCATCAATTAAAAGAGCTTGAGAACTATTACGACATCAGCTTAGTCAATCGCCGAACTCGTCCGCTTAGTTTTACGCCCGCAGGTAAAGCAGTATTGGCATTGGCAGACAATATCCTACCGCAAGTTACTCGCACCAAATCTAACCTTAAACGCTTAGCACATGGTCAAGCAGGCAGATTACGCCTAGCATCAGAGTGCCATAGCTGCTTTGATTGGCTCATGCCAATACTAAACCACTATCGCCGTGAGTGGTCAGATGTTGAGCTAGATTTTGCCACAGGGTTTGAACCTGAGCCGCATCATCTACTTATGGAAGGTGATATTGATCTGCTTATCACTACCAGTGATTTACCGCTCGACGGTATCAGCTATCAGCCATTGTTTGAATATGAGAGTCGTTTGGTACTCTCACCAACACATGATTTAGCTACTCAGAAATTTATTGAACCTGATGATTTAATTAACGAGACCTTGATTGCCTATCCGGTAGAGGCTAAGCGTCTCGATATCATTGCTAATTTTATGACGCCAGCACAAGTAAGCTTTGAGAGTGTTCGTACGACAGAGCTGACCGCGATGCTGATTCAGTTGGTTGCCAGTGAACGCGGCGTAGCAGCATTGCCTGATTGGGTGGTTGCTGAATACGAGAGAAAAGGTTGGGTAGTATCACGACCACTAGGAGAAGGCGTGCATTGTCAGCTGTACGCCGCAACGCGTACCTCAAGTAAAGATACGGCGTATATGCAGGGATTTGCGAATTTATTGGAAGGGATTGTAAAGCCAGTTTAATACTCCACTGTTCATTACATTTTTTGGTTATAAAATATCGTTCACTTTCTTACTTTATGATAGGCGTTGGGGAAAATGATGGTTCCCTAGTGAGGACTTGAATATTTAGCTGTAGACCACTGGTATCAATAGTTTGAATTCTTGTGATAACTGTAGTGTACTTCACAGTGTACTTGTTGAACAATCTAAGATTGTTCAAAGCTAGGGAAGATTTCATTCCATTTGCCTTCATCTTGGTATGAATAAAGGAGTTGGAAAAATTAGATCCAACTTAATTAGTTAGGCTTTATGATAAAAATCATCAAGCATCTTCTTCATCGCTCAAATACCAAATCATAAATTCATAGAAGCTATCCCAATGCGGTAAAGTACCGTCGGCTAGTTGCTGTAGCTGTCCCATCTGATAATCCCATACACTATCATCTTCTATGTTGTACAAATCCCCCCCCCTTCACCTTCGCCTGTACTGAATAGAATATAGTTCTTAGAAACTCCCCAAACTTCATGTGCGAATTTTACTCCAAGAATGAAACTTCTTGTCGGTAGAGGATCAACTATTTCATCAGCACCAGAACGTAAAGCTCTTAAAAAATATTTTGTATATAATTTAAAAAATCCACTGTCTTTTTTGACACCATACTCTAAAAGAATAACCTCTGCTTCAAGCCTATGTTCAGGTTTTTTCTCTATCACAGGATAACTCTGCTTAGCTAGCAACTTCTCAACTGTGCTAAATAAATTCATATTTGAACCGCCTCAAATTTATCGAAGGTAGATTTACTTGCGTCAGACAGCAATGCCTAACTAGGTTAAATTATCATAGTAATGTTTTTCAAAATTACAGTGTTGCATATAACCTATCTTGGGAGACATTCATTTGTGATCGGTGCGCTATACAGGAATCGAACTGCTTTGGGAAATTCTTTTATTCCAACTTCCTTTATATCTAGGAGATTTCCACAACTCAGGCATATGAGGGAAATTTACAAACTCTTCATCTATTCTCTCAATATATGTTAATCCATCTATAGCAACATAGTCTTCATCGAACAAATAGCTCCATAAATTAAGTAGAACATTTCATTACATTATTCACGCTAGTATTTAACTAAGTTACAACCAATACAGTTAGCTTGAGATGCGTCAAGCGACGTTGAATACATGTAAAATAATGGATTGGATATGACCAAAAGAGTAACCAACAAAGCAATTTTCAGTAGTAGAATTTTTTCAATTAATTATGTTACCTACCCTACTAACCACAGCGTTATGAAGCACTGTGACCCCGTGCAAAAAGGCCGTTATTACAAATTAAACTTTGTTTTAATTCAGCCTAAAGTTGGTGGTGTGTTCGAGTGTTCAAACTGCATTATAAACCTGTTCGACAGAGTTTATTTATTTCGTCCCGATAAATATGAGCACAGTGTTTCACGAATTCAATCTGGTAAACGCGTGTTATTGAGTTTTACTTTGAATATTTAGCCAAAGCTTATTAAAGCTGGGCAAACTGTCGAATTATTTTCCTTTGATTGGTTTGCCATAGGTATATCCCAACGGAACCAGCTATTTCACTCTTCAAACGTATTAATAGACCACTTATAACAGACTATTAAACGATTAATATCTATCAACGCCTACAAAACTAGCTTAAAGAAATAAAACCCCAGCGCGGTTGCCAGTAACGTTAGCCCAACATGCAAACCGATGAGCGCTAAACCTGCTAGCAACCGCCCATCATGAATAAAGCCAAATACCTCCGCACTAAACGTACTAAAGGTAGTTAACCCACCCAAAAAGCCAGTTATCACAAACACGCGTACATGATCGGACAAGTTGCTTCCCATGCGCTCGAACCATACTAGCGCAAGCCCTATCAGCAGTCCGCCTAAGATATTAGCGCTCAGCGTACCGAGTGGCATCCAGCCGTGCAAGGCATTAAAACGCGATAACCAAGCTCGCAGACAAGCACCAAATGCTGCGCCCAAACCGATAGCAAGCCACTGCATAAACTGTCCTTAATTCATATAAACGTGTTGAACCAAATGCTCATTTATACGGCTGGCAATTCTGTCATCGGCCAACGCGGAATACAGCTAACGGCCAAATCATCAGACTGTCCAGCTTGCAAGCGCTCAAAACCTGCGTAAGCAATCATCGCGCCATTGTCCGTACATAGCGCAGGCGGTGCATAATGAACCGTCGCATTGATCTTAGCCAGTTCCGCTTCTAATGTCTCGCGCAGATGAGTATTGGCACTGACCCCGCCCGCAATTACTAAGCGGCTCATATCTGCTTGCTTAAGTGCTTTGACACATTTTTTCACTAGCGTGTCGACCACTGCATGCTGAAAACTCGCGGCAATATCAGCACGAACCTGTGGATCGCTGTCAGCGCCATTACCCGACCCTCCTGAATGTGGCGTATCTTTAATCAGATTATGTACGGCTGTTTTCATACCACTAAACGAAAAGTCTAGACCGCGATGTAGCATTGGTCTTGGTAGTGCATAGGCATCAGGGTTGCCATTTTCTGCCAGTTTGGCAATATTAGGGCCGCCAGGATAAGGCAGGCCTAGCATTTTAGCTGCTTTATCAAAGCACTCACCCGCCGCATCATCTATCGACTCGCCCAATATCTCATATTGTCCAACACCGTGAGCAGCAATCAGTAACGTGTGCCCACCAGATACTAGTAGCGAGACAAAAGGAAATGCCGGAGGGTTCGCGCCCATAAGCGGCGCCAAAAGATGCCCCTCCATATGATGAATACCAATCGCTGGAATATCCAAACCATATGCTAAGCTACGACCGAACAGTGCGCCTGTCATCAATGCACCAATAAGACCAGGTCCTTTAGTATAGGCAATCGCATCGATCTCGCTTTTTTTCATATCGCACTGTTCTAGCAGCTCATTAAGTAACGGCACGAGCTTACGAATATGGTCGCGGCTAGCCAGCTCAGGCACAACGCCGCCATAAAGGGCGTGCAGCTCAATCTGAGAGTACAGTACTTGCCCGACCAAACCTTGGTTGTCGCTATTTATTTGCTCACTATCAAAAATCGCCAACCCCGTCTCATCACAAGAGGTCTCTAAGCCCAATACTTTCATACTTTTGCCTTTATACTTTCGTTTTCGTGCTATTTTTATCGCACTTTTATCTTACATCATTTTGAGAAACTGGATAACGAATACAGCCAGTCACACACTATCTCGAATTCGCTTGATACAGCTGTATATTCTCAGACTGGCATGACAAAAAACGTGCATAAAAAAACCGTCATTGTCAGTCACAATGACGGCCAGTTTAGCAAATTTCAATAGCTGACATACTCTATATATACCGTATCAGCTTACCGACGCTAACATATAATCAACAGCCGCTTTGACTTGTGCTTCGCTGACACCGTTTACCGCTTGCGCTGGCATTTTATTAAAGCCTTTAGCCGAGTGCATGTACAGCGTCTCTTTATCTTTGGTTAGACGAGCTGTCCAAGCCGCTGTATCACCATACTTTGGCGCATCGAGCAAACCTGCAGCATGACACACCTGACAGTTTGATTCATACAGTTTAGCCCCTGCATCTGCGGCCAACACTTCAGGCTCAGAATCAGTTTCAGGTGTTGCCACTGCGTCATCTACTATGTCAGCAGACTCTGTTGCTGCTTTTGGTTCTGTATCTGGCTCAGCCACAGACACAAGCGTCGTGCCTTCGGTTTCTGATACAGCTTTCTCTTCTATAGCGGTAGCAGGTTCATCGGCTACTGCAGACTCTTCCGTAGCTGTGTTATCACCGCTACAAGCACTCACAGCAAATACCACGCTCATACTGATCACAGACAATTTCAGCTTGTTCATATACGGTTGTATATCAATCATGGTTTTACCCTTACTTAGTCAGTCTGCAATCAATTAGAGATGCGTTATATCAGCTTAAAGTACTTACATATACGACTAACGACTGTTTAATAGTCTATTAAGCTAATAGTCCATTGACCACTAGATTACTCAGCAGTGGCTGCAGCTGTGTCGTCAGTAGCCGCCATATCAGCGCTGTCAGTAGGAGCAGCGGCTGTATCCGCACTATCGGTAGCTGCTGCTTCTGCAGTATCAGCGTCAGCCGTTCCTGCTTCAGCAGTAGCTGTACCGTCAGCTTCTGTACCAGCTGCATCAGTTGCTGGCATCGGTGCTGTCTCTGGGAATTCCATTTCTTCAGCTGGTGGCGCATTTTTGATGGCAAGTTCAGCAGCTTCGTCAACGCGATCGATTGCCATTACTTCTTCATGCTCTTCGCCGCCACTACAAGCGCTCACGCTCACACCTAAAGCTACGATAAGTGCGGTGCTTAATGCCGTGTTAAATACTGTTTTTTTCATTCCAACATCCTCAATAAAATACACACAAAACGGTTCATAGGCTTACTAGGGTCTATTGAACTTTCAAATGTGGTGCTGGCAGTCACTATTTTTTAGACAATATGCAGTGAAATTGTTGAAGCCTAGTCATTCTAGGTTAAATTATTTCGCCATATATTGGCAAAAAAGAGTACTGCCCTGAAAGGCTGATGCTAAAATTACCCCAACCGTTGTTGAAAACCTAGCTAAGGTCTCGACATTATCGTCGGTTTTCGCCTAGTTTGGTGTAACTTTAGCCATCAGCAGCCCTAATATTTGAATGTTCAATAGACCCTATAATATGAGAATTATCATAGCATAAACTCCAATCAAACCGTTATAGACGGTAGGGATTTTTTATTGATAAAGCGTTGTATATATGTCGAACTCATAGTTTGAGAGCCAAATTCAAATAGCTATCTAATTGAACAACCTATCGGCAATAAATGCTTAAAATTATTGACTTTGTTGGTATTTTTTATTAAAATACCTGCCCTTACGCTAATGCGTGAGAATTGTCCTAGTTTGAGCTGATGCCTGTAATCTTGAGATATTACGGCTAAATACTAATACACAGCCAAACTAATGCCCTTATATCTCATCCTAATCGAGGAGTCTTCATGCCTGCAGTTAAGGTTAAAGAAAACGAACCAGTTGATATCGCTATCCGTCGTTTCAAACGTGCTTGTGAAAAAGCTGGTGTATTATCAGACGTACGTAAGCGTGAGTTTTATGAAAAACCAACGCAAGTACGTAAGCGTAAAAAAGCTGCTGCCGTAAAGCGTTATAAGAAGAAGTTACAACGCGAAACTATTCGTACCACTCGTATGTACTAATCAGTAATCTGATTAGCTAAGTACAAGCGCTACACTAACGCCACTGTTATCAATTGATATCAGTGGCGTTTTTTATGCTACAATTTTTGTTATTGCTGCTGACATAATTTTTTATTAAAACCACTATCAGCAGGTTTGGTTCTAAAAATTTAACAAACGACATCTAACGAATAGCATTTAACAGATCGATAAGGATAATAGCAGTGAGCCAACTTAAACAGACGTTATCAGACAATATCAAAGTTTCAATGAAAGCTCGTGAGCTTGAGCGCGTCAAAGTACTGCGCAATGTACAGTCAGTAGTGAAACAAATCGAGATTGATCGTCAAACAGAACTTGATGATGCGCAAGTATTAGAAGTTTTGCAAAAGCAGCTAAAGCAGCGTCAAGAATCATTAACTATCTTTACAGAAAATGGCCGTGATGACTTGGCCACCAAAGAGCAGTTTGAGATTGACATCATCAACGAGTTTATGCCACAGCAAATGAATCAAGACGAGATTATGGCATTGGTAAATGCTGAAATCGCTGAGCAAGGTGCTACGTCTATGCGTGATATGGGTAGCGTCATGGGTGTTTTGAAGAATAAAACAGCTGGCCGTGCTGATCCTGCTTTGATTTCTAAAATGGTCAAAGACGCGCTACAAGGCTAGCACTTGCTATTGATTGGCAGGCTAATCTGTACAAATAACCGCTTAAGGCTTAAAGTCTTTGGCGGTTTTTATTGCTTTGAGTTCTGCATTAATATTGGCCAATAACGGACGCGCACTATTGGCTTGTTCCGTGGTTTGCAGATTTTCCGTCAACTGTTTGGCTTGCGTTAAAGAGGTCAGCGCACTCTCATAGCGTCCATTCCATAGCTGATCGTAACTACGATAGCGCAATGCATTAATCGTCGCGATATTGGCTAACTGTGGTGAGGTGGTGGTCTTAGCAAGTTTTTCATTGGCAAGTTGCAAGCTTTGCCATGCATAACGATCGCTTGGCTGCTGTTCTGTTAGTGGCTTCAACAGCGCCTGAGCTTTTATCGGCTGATTGCTATTAGTCAGCGCTTCGGCCAGATAAAGGCGTAAGTCACGGCGCTCCGGATATAGACGCTGTTGGCTCTCTAAGACATCTACGGTTTGTTGCATTTTTCCTTGTTCACTTAATAACTGACTGTGGGTAATCGACAATAAAGGCTCTAAACTTTGACGCTGCGTGCTTGATAACGCATTTATCTCAGCCAATACCTTATTAGCATCTGTAAAGCGCTGCTGCTCTCCATACCAATGCATTAGCGCAAGTTTGGCCCCGAGACTGTTTTTAGCGGCCGTTGTCAGTGTGACTTCTGACGCATGTTTACCAGTCACTTGCACACGCCAATACAACAAATCAAACAATGCTTGATGGCGCTGCTGTTGGCTCAATGAGAGCGCTGGATACTGCTGGGCGCGACTTTGTGACTCGCTCAACCGCTCGTTACTCAGAGGATGTGAACGTACAAAGCTCGGTAAGAATTGATTCTCAACTTGGTTTAACTGACTCTGCTGATTCATCGTGGCAAAGAACCGCGGCATCGCCCGAGGATCATAACCCGCTTGGGTCATAATCTGCATCCCTACTCGGTCAGCCTCGCGTTCATTACTACGGCTAAACGCCATACTGCTATTCATAGAGGCTGTCTGACTGCCCATCATCACAGCCGCAGCGGCATCACCATCGACAGCTGAGGCAGCAATCGCAGCTAGCATACCGCCTAGCTGCATCAGCAAAGCTTTTTTACGTTCGTCAGCGCCGCTTTCGTAGTGCCGTTGACTGATATGCGCAACTTCATGCGCGACGACGCTTGCCAGCTCATCCATGCTACTAGCTGACAGTATCGTCCCAGTATTGATACCGATTACGCCACCAGGCGCTGCAAAGGCATTAATACTAGGATTATCAATGATAACGACGCCAAGTGGTGCTTGCTGACGAGCTTGGGCATTGAGACGCCACGTCATGTCTTTTATCGTTTCTTGTACCCAAGGATCATGTTCCATTCTGACACGGCCATTGATATTCTGTAATGACCACTCGCCAAGCATCTTGTTTTGATATTGCTCAGCAAAGCTTAAGCCTTGCCCGCGCAGATTTGGTAGATCTAGCGTTTGCGGATCTGTGACTTGCCACGAGCTATCAGCAAATGGCATTGTTTGACTCTCACGACTATGCGCACCGCTGGCTATGGCTAGTAACATTATTGGCAACCCTACCTTGATACCATTTGGCAAAGCTACACTCATAAAATGACGTTTACCTTTTTGCTTAGACAACATAATTGGCAAGCCTGCAGAATTTGTGGCTACTAAAGAGCTGTTGCTGTCAGGTCGCTTCGTTCTATTAGCGTGGTACAAGTGCATATCCTATAAGATGGTTAACGACGTCTTTTCGACTATACGAGC
Organism: Psychrobacter sp. JCM 18900; assembly: GCF_904846625.1. Taxonomy (GTDB): domain Bacteria; phylum Pseudomonadota; class Gammaproteobacteria; order Pseudomonadales; family Moraxellaceae; genus Psychrobacter. Next base: position 383,495 of record NZ_CAJHBL010000003.1, on the reverse strand, counting down.
TTGTTTATACAAGGTCAATTCTACAATGAACTTAACTACCAATAACTTAGCCACCCGTCACGATTGCGCAACATGGTTGTGTAATTATTCATTGGGCCATTATTTATGCAGTAAGTCTCAATCGTATAACTATTAATAGGTCAATTGCTAATCGGGCAACTCTTGGTTATATGATTCTAGTGAACCGAACACAGCGTTGATTATATTCAACTGCAACTATACATCGTCTATTTGGTATAATAAGCAACAATGATAGTAGGTTTAGATGACTGTGATGGCTGTTATAAAGACCTCATAATTTATGATTGCTGGATTATGTTCGTACTCAATATCAAAGCCTATTACTAATAAAACAAATTAAAATATAGATATCTACAAGGTTTAAGTTATGCCCGCTGCTAGTGAATTAGTCATCGAACGTGTATCGCACTCTATACAGTTATCAGAGAATTTGACTGATACACAGCAGAACGACATTGCGAGTTTACTAGAGTTACTACCGACTGAAAGTCATAGCTCAGATAATGTAGCTACAGTGCAATCTGAACTAGATATAAAAGGTTTTGTTGATGGACGCGGTCTTGCATGCCCGATGCCATTGTTAAAAACTAAGGTCGCATTACGTGACGTAACAGTTGGCGAATCACTGTATGTGGTTGCAACCGACCCTAACTCGCAAGCTGATATCACAGCGTTTTGTCGACAAAGTCAGCAATCACAGTCGGCAGATTGTTTAGAGCTAGTGGTCAATGAAGTTACTGACCATTCGTCAGTTGATGGCACATCATTACAGCGTTTCGCTACAATATATCACTTCATCATTACCAAAACTGATAGCAACTAAGCGCTGCTATCCTTTACAATTAAATCATAAAGATTTTTATCTGACTATTTGCTTAACTATTTAACCAAGGTCAAGAATATGGCTAATACTTCTACTGATGCTGTAAATACAAATAAAAAAGATGGCTCAGCTCCTATAAAAAATGATGCACGCGATGCTGCATTAAAGGCCGCTGCTCAGCGACCACCCTATGACGCGAGTGCATTGGGCAATACCAGTACGCGCGACTTAGTACCAGCTATGCCAACTCACCTATCAGCGCCAGGGGTCAACTTGGGTGCGTATATCAATACTGTCCATCAAATCCCGATTTTGACGCCGGTACAAGAGCAAGAGTTGGCGCATCGCTATTATGATGAAGGTGATGTCGAAGCCGCTCGACTACTGGTGATGTCGCATCTACGTTTTGTGATTCATATTGCGCGTAGTTACTCGGGCTATGGATTGCCGCAAGCAGATTTAATCCAAGAAGGTAACTTAGGATTGATGAAAGCGGTCAAACGTTTTGATCCAAATAAAGGCGTACGTCTGGTGTCGTTTGCCGTACATTGGATTAAAGCTGAAATTCATGAGTTCGTGATTCGCAACTGGCGTATCGTCAAGGTTGCGACCACCAAGGCTCATCGTAAACTGTTCTTTAACTTGCGCAGCCTTAAGAAAACCAATAATCAGCTGACACTAGAAGAAGCGGATGCTATCGCTAACGACTTGAATGTCACGCGCAAGCAAGTGTTAGAGATGGAATCACGTCTAACCTCTTATGATGCTTCGTTTGAGGCGCAGTCAAGCGACGATGATGATGGTCGCTACGCACCTCAGCTATTTTTGGAAGACGGTATTGATCCAGCTGAGCAATTAGAAGAAGCGGATTGGGAAGAAAACAACTCATCAGCACTCATCGCTGCTATGGGTACTTTAGATGATCGTTCGCGTGATATCGTCGAACAGCGCTGGTTGTCTGAGCAAAAATCCACTTTGCATGAGTTAGCCGCAGTTTATTCTATCTCAGCTGAGCGAGTCCGTCAGATCGAGAAAAATGCCATGGACAAGATTCGTGATGCGATGACCATTGATAGTGTGATTCTGCCAGATGATATCCAGTAGCCTCAAAATGATACGAGCTGTTCAATGTTAAATTGGATCGGTATTGCCGCAATTAATATGGCTATTGGTGTTGCTCTGGGCGCGTTTGGTGCGCATGGTTTAGAAGGCCGTGTCAGCATCCAACCACTCGAGTGGTGGCATACGGCAACGCTGTATTTGTTCGTACATGCGCTGGGATTATTGCTTGTCGGTCTGCTAATTCGTTTAAAATATATTACTCAGACGACTGCTTGGTTACTACAAATTGGCATTATAATCTTTGCTGGTAGCTTATATGCCATGACGCTTGGTGCACCGCGCTGGTTCGGTGCGATTACGCCTATTGGCGGCGTTCTTATGATTGCAGGTTGGCTATGGTTGGCCGTTTCCGCCTTTCGATTAAAAGATTCAGTTAACTGAGCTGTTTAATAATTAATGTGATTTTAGCTCTTTGCATTAGCTGCAATGAATTATCAGTAATAAAATAAAAGATACGTAGTGAATAGCAGATAAACAGGAATTTTAATTTAGTAGGGAGTATTTAATATGAGCACCATTAGTGTCAATGGTAAAAGCTTGCAAACCACTCATCAGACTGTACAACTGGTTATCAATGAGCTTGGTCTTAGTCAGGGTCGTTACGCTGTGGAAGTCGACGGCGAGCTGACGCCAAAGAGCGAGCTTGCTCAATTACGTCTCGTAGAAGGTATGAATATCGAAGTAGTACAAGCCGTCGGCGGTGGTTAATAATGTTTAGACAGATAAGCTTGAGCTGATAGCTAGTTCATTTTCGTTCTAAGTTTACCAACTAAGTTTACTAATGCTAAAAAAGACCTCAACGTATTACACGTTAGAGGTCTTTTTTTATGTCAATTACAAAATAATGCAGCAGCTACTTATAAATTTTTTATTCTATTAGTCTGCTTTCACTAGCTTGTAACGATAATGTTCAAAGTTTAGACTCGAACTATGCTGCTGGTACTGCTTCTGCAGGGGTTAGATCCTGATAGCGACTATCGCGTCCCGCACCCTGAGTCTTTTTGCGCTCTTGACGGGTTTTGTACTTACGTACTTGTCTATCTAGCTTGTCTGCCATCTCGTTAATGGCTTTATACATATCATCTTCATACGCTTGGACAAACATTTCTTGACCCGAGACACGCATAATTGCTTCAGCTTTATGGCTCTTTTTACCGCCATCGCTAGCACCGCTATTGTCTAACGATAAAATCACTTGAATACTTTGTATCTGATCAAAGTGACGCTCTACTTTTTCAAGCTTCTCGCGTACTGCTGTGTCCATAGCTTCGGTAACGCTGATATGATGACCACTGATAGAAACATTCATATTGTTGTCCTTTTATTTGTAACTTACAATCAACAGATGAGGTAGCATTCTTGCTTTTGTCATCCTGCCTTACCAATAACTACTCCAATGCCTCTAGTAATGTGTCGACGTATCCTTTTATCGTCTCCTTTATTAATTGTAAATAAATACTATAAATCGGCACTTGGTTTTCGTTGTTGGTATGACTCTAATTTGTCATGAAAATCGCCCAGTAGCAAGCCATTAAATTGTAATTAAGTGTAACAATACCTATTATTTCTACTTGGTTTCTATATAATCAAAAAATTTTATTTTTTATATCTGTATTGCACTATACAGACAGGTAGCCATTAAGCTTATAGAAAGGTGAGCTTAGATAATTAATATTTCTGTTTGCGCTGAGTAGACGAGCCAATATTCATTGCTTCACGATATTTGGCGACGGTTCTTCTGGCTATATCGATACCATCTGCTAACAGCTCATCTTTGATACGACTATCTGACAATGGTTTTTTGGGATCTTCGTCAGCGATGAGCTTTTTAATCATGGCACTGATAGCGGTCGATGAGATATCTCCATCAGCACTACTTACGTGAGATGAAAAGAAGTGTTTCAAAGAAAACAACCCTTGCGGCGTCAAGATGGTTTTACTGGTGGTAAGGCGTGAGACCGTAGACTCGTGCAAGTCAACTTCTTCAGCAATTGCCTTTAATATTAGGGGTTGCATGGCGGTTGCACCATGCTGCAGGAACTCTTGTTGATAGCGTACAATGCTAGTCGCTACTTTGAGTAGGTTTTGATTGCGCTCTTCGATACTACGAATAAACAATCGAGCATCGGTGAGGTTTTCGCGCAGATATTGATTGTCAGGGCTGTCATCGCCACGCTTGACCAAATTGGCATATTCTTGGTTTACGCGTAGTTTTGGTAAGGTGTCTGGATTGAGGCGTACATACCAACCATCCTCTTCAGCTTCAGAGTTACTTGTCGCCTTATTATTCCTAACAGGTGTGACCAACACATCTGGAATATCGTAGCTCTCAGGCGACTGGGCATAGTCAGGCTGGCTAGACTGAAACAGCAGCCCTGGCGAAGCGTTTAAGGTACGTAGTAGCGTAAGCGCAGGTGTGATGTATTCTGGTGCAAGCCCTGTACGTTCAGTCAGTGCTTTAATATTATTACTGACTAAATGCTCGCTCGCTGATAATAGCGCTTGAGCTTCTTGTAGGTATTCGGTGTGGGCATCTAGTTTGGATAGCTGAATTGATAAGCACTCGCTTAAATGACGCGCCCCCACACCAACTGGATCACAGGACTGGATAATACGTAATACCGTCAAGACCTCTTCTTTTTCAACGCGCTCGTCCCATTGATAGAAACTTGCCATCGTATCAAAGCTCTGCAGTAGCTCATCTATATCAATTCGAATAAAGCCCATGTCATCCATGGAGTCTATTAAATACTCTGCAATCAGCGTATCAGCCTCTGATAGACGCTTAAAGTTCAGCTGCCAGCGCACATGATCTTGAATGGTAGACGATGTACCGCCTTGATAACTATCGAAATCTTCATCACCCCTACTATTGCCAGAGCCCGCTGCGGTAGAGGCATAGTTACCAGTGTCAAAGCTACCTATATCAAAGCTATCGGCATCAGAACTGCTGTAGCTATCTACATCTATTGCACTATCATCGATATTAGGTTGTTGTAATTTGTCCAAACTATCACTGAAGCTATCGCTACTATCGCCGCCGTACTCTGTACTGGTAGTAGGTACTGAGTCAAATGAGTCACTGCTACTTTGATTCCAGCTATCAAGCGTCAACGGCTCGCTCCACTCCTCTATTTCATCGTCACCACTGTCGTATTCGTCATCGTTTTCGATACGTTCAAGTAATGGATTACTATCTAGCTTTGCTTGAACCTCTTGTGCGAGCTCAAGACTAGAGAGCTGCAGCAATTTTATGGCTTGCTGCATTTGCGGGGTTAGCTTTTGTGAGTTGCTCAGCGTGGTCGCCAATCCGAACGACATACTCATGGGCGGCTTATTGCACTCCGATCTTAGTGATATTGTGTTTATTCTGTCAGTAAAGGTAACGACATAAATCTTATCAGGACATGACGATAGCATTTTTTGCCACAATTTTGCTATGATAATTTATGTTTTGTCCGGATACGTTTGGTTTGCTATCGATAGCAAACTATCATCTTGGCAAGGATGAGCGATCTATAAATACGAGCAGTCTGTTTATTACCGCGAAAATATTATAATAAATAAATTGCGGCAAATGACCAATACAGCTCACACCAAATAGGAATATTGTCATGAATTCAAGTAACCATCAACTTAACGTCGCTGCTATTCAAATGAACAGTCAGCAGAATGTTGAGGATAATCTAGCAGATATCAAAGCTGCCATCATCGATGCACAAGGCCAAGGGGCTGAGCTCGTTGTATTGCCTGAGAACTGCTGTAGTATGGGGCAGCAATCTGCTACTGCCGAGCGTTTTGATGACTTATCAGCGACGATAGCAGACTACGCCCGCACTGCTGGTATCCATGTACTAGCAGGCTCGTTACCCTGCCATTATCGTCCTAATGGCACTGTCGTTCCTGATGGTAGATTGCGCCAAGTGAGCCAGCTGTTTGCACCAGATGGCACCCGCGTCGCACGCTACGACAAGATTCATCTGTTTACCGCAACTGTGGCCGACAAGCATGGCAGCTATAACGAAGCGGCGACCTTTGAGCCAGGTACCCAGACCGTAGTTGCGCCATTAGCAGTAGGCAATACAGTCTATCAACTCGGCATGATGGTATGTTTTGATTTACGTTTTCCAGCATTGGCGCAGCGTCTGCGACAAGCCGGTGCTGAACTATTGAGTGCCCCCTCTGCCTTTACGTACTTGACTGGACAAGCACACTGGTCGTTGTTGTTACGTGCTCGTGCTCTAGATAGTCAATGTATGGTCATTGGCGCAGCACAAGGTGGTGATCATCTCTATAAGGATGGTAGCACCCGTCAGACATGGGGACATGCAGCCATTACAGCGTTTGATAGTAGTGTTATCGCAAGCTATGACGATAGCGAACTGGATAAACAATATGCCATCGTCATGGCGTCATTAGACAAGCAGGCGCAAGAGCAAGGCCGCCAAAAACTGCCTATCTTTGATTGCCATCGTTTGGCGTAGATTATGAAATACAGTGGATTTCGTACCTAATTGCTAGGACAATTCTTCATTTTGAGTATGAGTTGCTCGTGGATGGGCGCGATCATAAACCTGCGTTAATTTTGCAAAGTCAACGTGGGTATAAATTTGCGTGGTGCTAATATCACTATGCCCGAGCATCTCTTGTACGGCGCGCAAGTCACCACTACCTGATAGCATATGTGATGCAAAACAATGACGCAGTAGATGTGGATACATGTTTTGGGCAATACCCGCGCGGGTGGCAGCAATTTTTAAACGCTGCTGCACTGCCCGTGTTGATAATCTGGTACCGAGCTTTTCACTGATGAACAATGCGCTATCCATCTGCTCTACCCATAGGTTACGATGCGGCAGGTAGCGACTAATCGCTTCTGCGGCCTTTATCCCTAATGGTACTAGCCGTGTTTTATTTCCTTTACCTGTGACGCGTACCCGCAAATCAGACAAGTCTACATCTGCCATATCGAGTGCGACCAATTCGCCAACACGCAAGCCACTACTATAGAGCAGTTCAAACATGGCCTTGTCACGCAACCATAAGCGCGCTTGCTCTGGTGTATCAGGGGTCTCTTGATCGAGTAGCTGAGTCAGCAAATCGACATCAGCGATAGAAGGCAGCGGTCTAGGACTGCGCTTCAGCTGATAGCCAGTGGTTGGGTTGATACGTGCTAGCGCTTCTTCAATCATCCAACCATAAAAATGCCGAATCGCAGACAGCTCTTGCTGGACACTGGCAAGCGCCAACTTATCTTCATCAAGACGCTGACTAATATGCTGGGCAAGTTGCCGTTTATCACAGCGTGTCCACGTTAGACGCTTACCACGCAAAAATAACGCTAGTTGATTTAAACCAGCAAAATAAGCGGTCAGAGTATGCGGCGAATGGTTGCGCACAGACAATGTATTGAGCCAACGATGCACAGGTGCGAGTAGCTCTCGTAACGCAGCATCTGACTCTATAGTGACGGCCAGCTCAGTAGATAGCCAAGGTGCTGAGCTCGCTGCCTGAGTGTCTTTATTAGTAGACATAACCATATTAGAACCATCCTTGGCATTTATACCATGTGCCTAATAACGGCTATCAGCTATCAGCACCGGGTTTAAGTCCCGCTTGTGCCATCAGGCCATCTGGACTAAATACACCTTCATAGACGAAAGCGGTCGGTCCCGTCATCATAACTGAATAACCTGGCTGCCATTTGATAATCATGCTGCCACCATATAGCTGCGCGCGGACTTCCTCACCTTCATCGAGCCAGCCTTCACGTATACCAACAGCCACTGCTGCACAAGCACCCGTACCACAAGCTTGGGTCTCACCCACACCGCGCTCGTACACACGCAAACGAATATGGCGCTGATTCATCACTTGCATAAAGCCCACATTGACGCGATCTGGAAAGGCAGGATGCGATTCAATTGCTTTGCCTAAAGTCTCGACCTCAGCATCGAGTACGTCATCGACTTTTATTACAGCGTGCGGATTGCCCATATTGGCAACGTACAGCTGTACAGGCGTACCATTTACATCAAGATGATAGGTGTTTTGAATTTTAGTCGTCGCTCTTGGGCTAAACGGAATCTCATCTGGCTCAAATTTAGGCTTGCCCATATCGACATCTACCCAACCGTAACGATCAGTAGTCAGGGAAATAATGCCGCTAGCCGTCTCAACGCGTAGACGCTGCTTAAATGACAGTTTACGTGCTTGCACAAAACGCGCGAAACAACGCGCGCCATTGCCACATTGTTCGACTTCGGTGCCATCAGTATTAAAGATACGATAACTGAAATCAACATCAGGGCGCATGGGTGGCTCGACTACGAGCAGCTGATCAAAACCAATGCCTAGGTGACGGTCGCCCAATAACTGCACCAAATCCTTGGTCAAATCTAAGCGCTGGGTCACTAAATCAATGACCATGAAATCATTACCCAACCCATGCATTTTAGTAAACTCTATTAGCATATCTTTGATGTCCTATCCTATTTTTATGTATGCCTTATATTAGCACGCTGTCAGATACAATCATAATAATACCAATCCCAAAAAATACGATTAGCGGTGTCAAACTTGTTTAGTCTACAGTGAGTAGTACTTGCCCTCGTTTTCCTTGCTACTCTAATTTTTGTGAATGGTGTTGCCTTCAACTAAAGGCATGCCTTCAATTAAGAATCAGCTTTAATTAAAAAACACTTTCCTCAAAATCCAGTCATAAAAAAACCCATTGTCATTATCACAATGGGTTCTCTTCAATCATCAAATACGGCGATAGTTTTGGCTCGTCTTTAATAACCTTACTGCGCCTGCCACAATGTTTCATTTTCATATAATGATTCAATCGTTTCGCGCTTGCGGATTAGCTGATGACTATCACCAGACACCATCACTTCGCTGGCACGTGGGCGTGAGTTATAGTTACTACTCATGGTAAAGCCGTAAGCACCTGCACCCGTGATGGCCAATACATCATCTGTGGCCAATGATAGTAGGCGGTCTTTTGCCAAGAAATCACCCGTCTCGCAAATCGCGCCAACGATGTCCCATGGCTGTGTACCATCTGTATCGATACCGGCACTAGGTAGTACACTTGGAATCACCGCCATCTCAGCTTGATATAAAGCAGGACGAATCAAGTCATTCATCGCGGCATCAACGATCGCAAAGTTCTTATGCTCGGTTGGCTTGAGTACGTCAACTTGAGTTAATAGCACGCCAGCATTGGCAACGATACTACGACCTGGTTCAAAGAACACAGTCAAGCCAAGTTCACTAAGCTTTGGTAACAAAGCTTGGGCAAACTCATCGATAGACACAGGTGTCTCATCGATATAGCGCACACCTAAACCGCCGCCCAAATCGATATGCTGCAACTCAATACCAGCGTCACGCAGGCTATGTATCAGCTCAATAACTTTATCTAACGCTGCAACAAATGGCTCTACCTCAGTTAACTGCGAGCCAATATGACAGTCAATACCAACGATGTCGATATGTGATAAGTCGGCCGCTTGCTGATAGACCGCTAATGCGTCTTCGTGAGTGATACCGAACTTGTTGTCTTTGAGACCTGTTGAGATATATGGATGGGTTTTGGCATCGACGTTAGGGTTGACACGCAACGAGATTGGCGCAGGCTTATCAAGTGACTTTGCCACATCATTGATTAAAGTCAGCTCGCTGATAGATTCAACGTTAAAACAGCCGATACCTTGAGTCAGCGCATATTCGATATCACTGTACGTTTTGCCCACACCTGAGAATACCACACGTGATGCTGCGCCACCTGCCGCCAACACACGCATTAGCTCACCGCGAGAGACAATATCAAACCCAGCGCCTGCCTGTGCCAAGACACCAAGCACAGCAAGGTTAGAGTTTGCTTTTACGGCATAGCATACCTGATGATTCAGACTGGCAAAGCTATCAGTATAAGCTTGATAAACGTCCAATATTGCTTGCTTTGAATACACGTAGCATGGTGTGCCATATTGTTTTGCCAACTCATCGATACTGACCTGCTCCATATACAGCGCATCGCCGCGATAGCTTAGCGCTGGCAAGTGAGCACTCAACGCTTTCGGGTCAACATACAACCCTTGCTCAGTTTGGAGAGTAACGGATTCGCCAGTAGCAGAATCGGTCAAGTCAGCAGGTAGTTCAGAATGACTCATATAAACATCTCTAATATAATCAGATTATCAAGGGTGAAAATTAAATTTAGGTAGCAAAGCTATTTAGCCAATCAGGCAGTAATTAACCGCTATCTCTTGGCTCAGCTTAGCGATTATTAGCCTCGCAACTATTAGCCTCGCAACTATTAGCCTCGCAACTATTAGCCTAGCAGTTATTGGCTTAGCAATTAATAGTCGTTAGGATCGGTACTAGGCTCAGGCAGTACCATTTGCTCTTCTAGGTAGCGGTTTTTTTGATAGTTATCATCGTCGATGCCGGCAAAGGCTGCATCTTGTGGATGGCTAGTACTATCCAGTACAGACGCACTGCCCTCTATCGTTTGACTACTAGAGTCTGCCAGATATAGATCGCCTTTTTGCCCGCAGCCTGACAATCCTAGCATAACCACACTGCCAATAAATAAAGTGGCAACAGCCTGACGACTGGTACGAGCGAACGAGCTAGCATGCTTGGCTGCTGAGGGGCTGTGTATAATAGACATATAATAGATAACCTGTGAGCTTACGACGGCATAATGGCGATAGTAAATCGTGATAAATAAAAAACAAACGGACAGCAAAACCAGCAATTAAAGCACTGTTGTTATGACCATTTTAATCATAGCATTATTACATAAAGCTGTACGGATACTGAATATGATTGGTGAATAAATTTGCGTGATGTTGGATATTTTCTAAAACATTAGTCGAATTTTTATAGTAATATCGTCTGCGAGCTTAGATATGAATGTATGACATATGGGTGTCTCGACAATATTTCTTACAATTTCGTGAGCAATAGCACTGTTATGCCGCCCATACAGGATATCCATTTATAGTTCTATAACTCACTGAATATAATTGATTTATTCCGTATTTAGCCATTTATTAATCACACATCTTAAACCTTGCCCCTGTCGTGGTGTAGAAACAAAAATGTGTTACATTATATTCCCAGTTTGCGGCGGCAATAGGATGCTAGCCTGAGATGCAGACGCATTACCTCATAAGCATGGATGCATAGCAATGTCAGAAATAGTAGCCCAAGTATAAACAAAATCGCCAATATGCTTGCTTGATATGATCAGCATAGATATGGCTGATTTTTATTTACTCGGCGGTTATCAACTTCATCAACTCCATATAATAATGACATCATGTCTCAGTGACCCTTACTACAGCACTTGAGATATCAGCGATGTAGCATTTGATGATAATAAAATAGGACGTGGCAATAGACGTCTTTTTTGTATCGAACGAACGATATAATTGATTTGCCCTTTATAAAAACCAATCTAAGGATAGAGTATGAGCGCCAACCTAAGTACCACTTTTGATGATAAGAATAGCGAAACATCAACCCTAACCAGCCCCACTTTAGTCCTCAACTGCGGTTCGTCTTCTATCAAATACGCGTTGATTAGCGATGACAACTCTACTCGTATCACCGGTCTTGCCGAAAACTTAGGTCTCGATACAGCCCGTATCAAACACACCACGCTAAATGGCGATAAGTTAGAGATCTCTATCCCTGGCGGTAGTCACAAACTCGCCTTACAAAAAATTCTAGAGCTACTAGAGCAATATCACTTTATCGCAGTCGGGCACCGCGTGGTACATGGCGGCCGTGAGTACTCTGAAGCGGTTCGCGTTGATCAACATGCGCTAGAAGAAGTAAAACGCTTAAAGATACTAGCTCCACTACATAACCCTGCAAATGCTTTGGGTATTGAAGCGGTTCAAGCTATTTACCCTGATATCCCACAAGTTGTGGTATTTGATACCGCCTTTCACCAAACCATGCCACCCGTCGCCTTTCGCTATGCGTTACCAAAATATCTATACGAAGAGCACAAAATCCGTCGTTATGGCTTCCATGGTACATCTCATGCATACGTCTCAGAACGTGCTAGCCAAATCACTGAAGCAAAAGGTCCTCATGGCTGGATAACCGCACATCTAGGCAATGGTTGCTCAGCAACTGCCGTATATGATGGCAAAAGTCTCGATACCAGCATGGGTTTGACCCCGCTTGAGGGACTGATGATGGGCACACGTAGCGGCGATGTCGACCCAAGCTTACATATGCATCTAAAGCGTCAGCTCGGTATTAGCCTAGAAGAAACGGATAAGATGCTCAATAGTGAAAGCGGTCTGCTTGGTATTTCTGGCCTATCAAACGATTTGCGTACTATTGAGCAAGCTGCGAGCGAAGGCCATAAAGATGCGCAGCTCGCTATCGAGATGTTCTGCTACCGCGCTGGTAAATACCTTGCCAGCTTAAGCTGTGCACTGCCTGAATTTACCGGTATTGTTTTCACTGGTGGTATTGGCGAAAACTCTGTCACCACGCGCGCAAGCATTTTAGCCGTCATGCGTCATTTCGGTATCAAAATGGACGCTGAAAAGAACGCTGGATTGTACGGTGGCCAAGAAGGCAGCTTCCAAGCAGAAGGTAGCAGTGTCGAGCTGTGGGTCATTCCTACAGATGAAGAATACCGCATCGCTCAAGAGACTCGTCAAGCATTGAAATTAGTATAAGACGATTGATTATAATGCCTAGCGCTTATCGTTCTAAACGATTTTAAAAAGCTGAGAACAAATAAGATAAAGCGCTTGGTGTTTTTATACTGCACTGCTTATGCTGCTCAAAATGACTCGACGTCTAAAATAAAATAAATTGTAGGACACATTATGCAAACCATTTTACTTGTTCCCATTAGTCGCGGTATCGGTGTAACATCAGCCGCGCTCGGATTGATTCGTGCCTTTGATTATAACGGTATCAAAGCGGGCTTTATGAAGCCATTTTTGCAAGATGATACGCTAGACAAACAGCATAGCTTAGACAGCTCAAGCGCATTGACCATGCACGCATTTGGCCTAAATCCACCTGATTCTATCAGCCGTCAACACGTCGAGCGTATGCTAGGCGATGACAATCTTGATGACTTGATGGAAGAAGTGATTGCCAATTTTCATATGATCGATGATGGTCATGACGTGATTATCTGTGAAGGTCTGGTGCCGACCACTGAGACCTCTTATGCTTCACAAATCAACCGTGCACTTGCTCACGCGCTAGACGCCAAGATTATATTTGTCAGTACCGCTGATATCAGTAAACCTGCCTATTTAGCAGACAAACTGGATGTCCATGCCCGTGAGTTTGGCGGTGTCATCGATTCACGTACGCTCGGTGTGATATTGATGCGTGTACAGGACGTGCCGAACACCTTTGACAATCAACCTGTCGCGCCGGGTGAGGCCGTTGTTAGCTTAGATCCCAACTTCCTACAAGAGGTTCAGCGTCTATCGCCTTCGTTTAATACCGAAGTATTCCGCCTTATCGGGGTTGTCCCTTTTAGTGACTCTCTATCTGTGCCACGCACATGGGATATCGCAACGGAGCTTGATGCGACTTGGCTAAATATTGGCGAAGCAAAGACACGTCGTATCAACCGTATCAGCCTAACCGCACGTTCAGTGGCGCGCGTCAATGAAGTCTTTAAGCGTGGTACGTTAATGGTGGTGCCTGGCGATCGTGATGACTTGCTATTGGCTGCCGGATTAGCCTGTATCAATGGAATTCCATTGGCAGGTCTGGTGTTAACAGGTGGCATCACCCCAAGTGAGACCGTTGCTGAGCTTTGGCAATCAGCGCTCAAAACTGGCATCCCTGTCATGAGTGTCGAAAGCGACAGCTACGAGACGGTACAGAGCCTGATGCATATGAGTTCTGAGATTCCAAGTGATGATACAGAACGTGCTGATGAAGTGGCTCGTTATGTGGCAGCGCATTTGGATCTAAGTTGGATTAAAGAATACTTCAGCCGCAATCATGAGCCGCGTCTGTCACCATCAGCGTTTCGCCATCAGTTGGTCAAAAAATCACAGCACGCCAAAAAACGTATTGTACTACCAGAAGGCGCGGAACCACGTACAGTCGAAGCTGCCTGTATCTGTCAGAGTCGTGGTATCGCCAACTGCGTGTTACTTGCTAAGCGTAGTGACGTTGAGCAAGTGGCAAAAAACCGTGATCTAACGCTACCTGAAGGGTTGGAAATTATCGATCCTGATAACCTCGATATGAGCAAATATGTCGCCGCTGTCGTAGAGCGCCGTAAAGGTAAAACCACTGCGGAAGTTGCTGCTGAGTACCTAAAAGACACGGTCTATTTAGGTACTATCATGCTCCAACTGGACGAAGTCGACGGTCTTGTCTCAGGTGCGATTCATACCACTGCCAATACAGTACGCCCAGCATTCCAGCTAATCAAGACCGCGCCGCAATATTCGCTCGTGTCGTCAGTGTTCTTTATGCTGTTGCCTGAGCAAGTGGTCGTCTATGGTGATTGTGCGATCAATCCAGATCCTAATGCTGAGGAGCTGGCAGAGATTGCCATTCAATCAGCACAGTCTGCTGCTGCCTTTGGTATCGATCCAAAAGTTGCAATGATCAGCTACTCTACCGGCTCATCAGGCGCAGGCGCGGATGTCGAAAAAGTTGCCCGTGCAACCCAAATCGTTCGCGAGCGTGCACCAGACCTCAAAGTCGACGGCCCGCTACAGTATGATGCGGCGTCTGTCATGAGCGTCGGTAAGCAAAAAGCGCCTGACTCACCTGTCGCTGGACAAGCCAATGTCTTTATCTTCCCTGATCTCAACACTGGTAACACCACTTATAAAGCAGTACAGCGTAGCGCCAACGTCGTCAGTGTCGGCCCTATGCTACAGGGTCTGAATAAACCGGTGAATGATTTATCACGTGGTGCCTTAGTCGATGATATTGTCTATACCATCGCGTTAACCGCTATCCAAGCGTATAGCGATTTGATTTAATCGCTGTAAAACTTAACCGTTAAATTCCTATACAAAGCCGACTATCTTTATGATGGTCGGTTTTTTATTGGTGCTCTGTGACAGACAGTGGTGACAGATGCTCGCCTGCCCTCTACAATAGCGCTATCATCAAATTATTTACCCTAAAGAGGCCAGCCAGTAAAAGAGTAAGGTGCATGAAAGTTTACGTGCGCCCTATCTACTTTTACACATTTATTTATGCCAAATACGAGCAACAGCCCACAAGAAAAAACACCTGCACCTGCCATTCGTGCCTACCTTGGTGGCTCGTTCGATCCCGTACATAATGGTCATCTAGAAGTAGCAATGTTTGTCTATCAGCACCTACTACCAATCGCAACGCGGCTACATCGTACACTGCATGTGTCCTTATTACCCAATGCACGCTCGCCATTTAAGACCCAAAGTACAGACCCTAACCATCGTTTAGCGATGTTAAAACTAGCGACGGAAAATATGCCGATACAGATTAATGAGCTGGAGCTGTGGCAAGCGCCGCCTGTCTATACGATCGACAGCGTACGTACATTAAGACAGCGGTATCCTAATGACAGTTTGTTATTTATCATGGGTATGGACAGCGCACATAGTTTGGACAAATGGAAAGATGGATTGCGTCTCACTGACTATGTCAATTTATGGGTATTTAATCGTCAGAGCAGTACCGATGTGAGCGATGGCATTAGCCGAAAATTTTCTGATAGTATTATATCTTCTGAAAACCATACAGCGACCGTACAAGATATTGCTACTCTACAATCGCAATTGCCGTTGTCATTGCAGCCCCATATAACAGACTCACCTATAGAGCTATTAACTCCACCTATTCATCACTCGACAAATAGCTTAAACTCAAATAGCACTGATCCGACTAGCACTGACTTAAAAAGCCCTGACTTGAAAAACGCCAATCAAGGACGCATTTATATAGATTCGAGACCTATTACTGCGGTATCAAGCACACAAATACGTGAACAACTACAGAAACTAGACGATCAAACAAATAAAATGCCAGTCGCTAAGAGGCAAATCGCATCTATAGCATCAATAAATGATATCATTAGCAATACTGAATCTAATCCATTAGCTAAATGGCTAAATCCTGCTGTTTATCAATATATTATCGCCCATCAGCTATATTCTGCTGCTCAATTCCGTTAAAATCGCCTTATCTATGTCATTTTGCCTATCCTGTCTCTATGCGTGACTGACAACATATGATCAGTCGGATAAGACAAATTGACGTTTTACCCCTTTATTTTACATATTTACGATTCAAGAGATTAAAATTTATGACCAACACCATGACTGCAGAACGCCTAACAGAATGTTTGACCCTAGTACAAAGCGCTCTAGATGATATGAAAGCAAAGAACATCACTGTAATGAATGTAGAAGAGTTGACTGACGTAACAGAGCGCATCATCATCGCTGATGGTACCTCAAAGCGTCATGTACGTGCGATGGCTGATAGCGTCGGCGCTGAAGCTAAGCAAGCTGGTTTTATGCCACTTGGCCGTGAAGGCGGCATCGATTCTGACTGGACGTTGATTGATTTGGGCGCAGTTGTCGTCCATATGATGACGCCGCAAGCACGTGAGTTTTATGATCTAGAAGGCCTATGGTCATCACCTGAGCAGTTGGCTGAGCTAGTTGCTACGCCGCGTGAAAAGAAAACTGCAGGTCGTCGTAACAAAAACAAATAAGCTTGTCAGTGACGATATTCGTTCAAAATTAAGAAACGCTCCACCAAAAAGACCAGAATACTTATTCTGGTCTTTTTTTATGTAAATTTTATGATGATGAACCAGTATAATCAGATACATCATTGAGTACGGATAAGCTCATTTCATATTAATATCTATTAGCCACTAAAATTAAACCGCCTTAGCCTATTCATTTTACCTATTAGGAAACCTTATGAGCGCAGAATCGATCACATCATCACCTGAGCAAACTTCAACAGACTTTAACCAAGACTTGCCACTACATATCGCCAACTTAACCTGCGTCCGCGCTGGCAAATCTATGCCATTCGCCCGTGAAGAAATGAGCGCCATTGATAAAGCACCTATTAAGTCTCCTGTCGCCGTCAACTTTATGGGCTTAACCACTGATGAACAGGCTGACCGTAAGCATCATGGTGGCCCACTAAAAGCCGTGCATCAGCTAGCACCTGCGACGTATGCAAAAATTAATGCAGAGTTTGGTTTAAAAGTGCGTGTAGGTACATTGGGCGAAAACCTTACGACTGAAGCTGTCGATGGTTTGCCTGAAATGACCGAATCTACGGTTTGTATTGGTGATGTTTTTCAATATGGTGGACATTTTGAAAATGGCCAAGATAACAGTAATGATGGTGATAGCGTTCAACTACGTATCGTCCAACCACGCCGCCCATGCTACAAAATTAACGACCAAATTGGCCAATTTACCAAAGTACCAAATATCGCGGCATGGGTCAGCAAGCAAGGGATCTCTGGCTGGTATTTCCAAGTTGTGCGCGATGGCGTTATAGACGCTGATTTACCTGTGTATCTGGTTGAGCGCCCTTATCCGTTTGCGACATTGGATACGCTATGGCAACTGGCAAACTCAAAAGAAAAGTTTGATGCAGATACTATTGAGCCGTGGCTCGCGATTGACTGTTTAGAGGACAGTTGGAAAAAGGTTCTGGCTAAAAAAATCCAACAGGATTGAAAAGGTAACACTCAACAAAAACCTTTAATATGACTTTTCTATTTATAAAAGATAGCCAGTACCCTGCGTAATGGCGTCACAAGGTTTTTCATGTTCTATGTCAGCTCCATAATAAACACTCTCTCCTTCTCCATCTTTGATCGTGAAGGAGCACTCCATGAGTGAAAAGACAGAAAGTATCAGCTACTTACAAGCGATAGCGATTAGCGTTGGTGCGATTATCGGCTGGGGTGCGTATGTCATGCCAGGCGATTTGTTTTTGCCGCAGTCACAGCTATTAGGCTCTTCTGTTGCTATTATTATCGGTACTTTAGCCATCTATATGGTTGCGCGTGCCTATATTAATTTGCTGACCCAAACGCCAGAAAACGAGTCAGGCGGCATCTATTGGATTGAAAAATACATCAATCGCAAGCATGCCTATATTTATGGTTGGGGCGTCACGATAGGCTATATTTCTATTATCGCGCTCAATATATCAGCCGTCGCTTTGCTACTGCGCTATTTGTTACCTAGCGGCTTACAATTAGGCTATCTATATACGATTGCTGGTTGGGAAGTCTACGCCAGTGAAGTGTCTCTATGCAGCGCGGCTATTATTTTATTCAGTTATATCAATCTAAAAGGCGTACGAGTCGGCGCAAAAATCCAACTCTATATCGCCCTCTTTATGATTCTATCAGTCACCGCGCTGTTTTTTGGCTCACTTTGGATGACACCAACGAACCAAGCATTTTTGCCAACTGATATGTCTAGCGGCTCTATTACCAGTCTGGCATGGTTACCTATCTTGGCCGTTATGCCGTGGGCGTATGTTGGTTTTGAGACCACACCGCAGATTTCAAAAGCCATCAGCGATTCAAAAACCAAGACCAAAAGTATTATCCTAATTTCACTCATCGCTGGTGTGTTGTTTTACTTTTTAATCAACTACTTTACCGCGCTAAACATGAGCTTTGACTATCAAGCGATCAAAGACAGCCACTGGGCGACAGGTGAAGGCATAGACAATCGGATTGGTAGCATTGGCATCTGGCTGCTATCGATCGCTATGATTGGCTCGATAATGAGCGGTATCAACGGCTTTATATTGTCATCGGTTAAACTCTTAGAGTCTATGGGCGACACGTCATTATTGCCCAGCGTATTTACAGATAAACACAACCAATTCAGTAAGCAAAAGACCGTTATATTGATATGCTTGGTGTGCCTACTCTCTCCTTGGCTGGGTAGAAACTACCTACTCGATATCGTGACAATGGCGTCTTTGGGTATAACCGTTGGCTTCGCTTACGTCACGACCGCTGACCTCATCAATGAGCGAAAAAAGAAACAGGCAGGTTTGCTAAATTATCTCTCTGTATTAATCAGTGTGGTCTTTATATCGCTATTGCTGCTACCATTTTCACCAGCGGCGCTGTCGTTCAATGCTTATGTCTTGCTAGGTTTCTTTATTCTGCTCGGGGCAATTGGTTATAAAAAAATCGCAGTTCATTCTAACGTTAATTAACCGCAACTATTCCCACACAGAGCATTTCATGGCAAAAAACATTTCCTCGATTGCATTGGCATCAGTATTAATATCATGTTCCATGCTATCGCTCGTTGGCTGCGTATCAACGACAGCGCCGCGTTATGTCATCGATAGCGATAGCTATCAAGCTACTGGCAAAAGCGAGCGCATTAAAACCATCGTCTTGCACTATACGGTCTCAGATAACGAGCGCTCGATAAAGACATTGACCACAGGCAATGTGAGCGCGCACTATTTAGTATTAGACAATGATGACAATAAAATCTACAACCTTGTACCAGAGAGCGAGCGCGCATGGCATGCTGGTGATGGCGGCTTTGCAAGACGGACGATATTAAATGATACCTCTATCGGTATCGAGATCGTCAATAGTGGCATCAAGCCTGAATATCGAGACGCGCTGAAAAATGGCACGCTCGACTATCATCCTTATGAGCATTATGTGGCATTTGATGAGTTGCAGATTAAGAAAGTCGCACAACTGGTGCAAGATATCGCCATGCGCTACGACATCTCACCGAAGAATATCATTGGTCACTCGGACATGGCACCCTCGCGCAAGATAGACCCTGGTGCAAAGTTCCCATGGGAGCGACTGTATTTCGATTACGGTATTGGCGCTTGGTATGATGAGTTTGATAAGCAGTTCTTTATGAATCAAGATGGATTTGCGTCGGCCACGATACCTGAGATCAAGCAAGCGTTTCGCAAGTATGGCTATCAAATCAATGACACTGATATATGGGACAAAGCCAGTCGCGATGTCGTCTATACGTTTCAGCTACACTTTAGATCGCAGCAGCCAACGGGGAATATGGATAGCGAGACCTATGCGATATTGCAGGCACTAAATAAAAAGTATGCTGGTCGGGATGATTTTTATTGAAGAATACAGGCTATCAGGAGACATAAACCATGAATAATTCTCAACAAAATGAGCAAGATGATCTGCAAAAATATCTAGAAGAAAAAGCCAAACAAGAGCAGGAGCAGGAAGAGAAAGAGGAGCAAGAACCTGAGCCACTCTCTGCCTATGATGCTTGTGTGCTAAAGGAAAGTGCGAAGATTCATGAGTTGATTGCTGAAGCTAAGAAGCGCCCCAAAGATGAATAACTGGATAGACAGTACTTATCAATACTTAGCAATCAAGAATATATAAATGCGCAAGTTAATGTCTTATGTTTTGAGACATAGCTAAGCTGCTATAAGAGCAATACTATAACCAAACAACGCTATATCACTTTATAAAAGAAGGCCTATCTACCAACTATTTAGGCTATTTATTGCGATAGGCTAATGATAAAATCACCGCTCACAGGGTTATAGATAGTATCACTGCTCGCACCATCTCATTGGCTTCCCGCATCTTTGGTTTTATCGTTGATTTTAATGATGACTAGGATGATGCGCGGCTTTTGATAGCTTGGCTTTGATAACTTGATTCTATTACCAGTCCCAATATCTCTATTATCAAACGAACACCAATAATACTAAAAAAGGAATATTTATGTATCAAGCCTTTCAAAAACACCTACAACAAGAAATCAGTGATATACGCGCAGCAGGACTGTATAAAAACGAGCGCGTTATTACCTCTCCGCAAGATGCGCTAATCAAGATCGCCGATGGCCGTGAGATGCTTAACTTCTGTGCCAATAATTACCTTGGACTGTCTGACCATCCTGAGATTAAAAAGGCGGCGATCCAAGCCATTGAAAACTCAGGTTACGGCATGTCATCAGTGCGGTTTATTTGTGGTACGCAAGATTTGCATAAGCAATTAGAAGCGTCGATTTCTCAATTTTTTAATACCGAAGATACTATTCTTTATGCCGCTTGTTTCGATGCCAATGGTGGTGCCTTTGAGCCACTGCTGACCAGCGAAGATGCCATTATTTCTGATTCGTTAAATCATGCCTCAATCATCGATGGGGTGCGCCTGTGTAAAGCTGCTCGTTATCGCTACGCCAATGCAGATATGCAAGATTTAGAAACGCAATTACAAGCAGCGCAAGCACAGCGTTTTCGTTTGATTGTCACCGATGGTGTGTTTTCAATGGATGGTAACGTGGCGCCGATGGATGAGATCTATGCGTTAGCACAAAAATATGATGCCATGGTCATGATTGATGAATCACATTCAGCAGGCGTGGTCGGTCGCACTGGTGGCGGCGTAACTGAATTGTTTGATTTACGTGGCGATGTTGAGCTGATTACTGGTACCTTGGGCAAGGCATTTGGCGGTGCTATTGGCGGCTTTACGACGGGCAAAAAAGAAATGATTGAGATGCTGCGTCAACGCTCACGCCCGTATCTATTTTCAAATTCTATTCCTCCTATGGTGGCTGCCGCTGGGGTAAAAGCGTTTGAAATGCTATCGCAAGACAATACCCTACAAGACCAATTACATGAAAATACCGCCTATTTTGTGAAGCAAATGCAAGATGCGGGCTTCGATATCAAGCCTACCGAATCGGCCATCTGTGCGGTGATGCTCTATGACGCCAATGTCTCCCAGCAAATGGCAGACGCACTGCTTGAAGAAGGCATTTATGTGATTGGCTTCTTCTATCCTGTCGTGCCAAAAAATGAAGCTCGCATTCGTGTGCAGCTCTCTGCTGCTCATACTCGCGAGCAGCTCGACCAGTGTATCGCCGCCTTTATCAAAGTCGCCAAGCAAATGAAGGTGATTGATTAAGCGTCGCTCGATATTTACCTAGATTCAACCCTTAAGTACAACACCGTTAAATAAGAGAAAAGTATGAAAGCACTGGTTAAAGCTCATGCCGAAAAAGGCATCTGGATGCAAGACATGCCAGAACCTACGGTCGGCATCAATGACGTTAAAATTAAAATTAAAAAAACTGCCATCTGTGGCACAGACTTGCACATTTATAAGTGGGATGAGTGGTCACAAAAGACCATAAAAACGCCAATGATTATCGGACACGAATACGTCGGTGTCATTAGTGAAATGGGCGATGGCGTCAAGCATCTTGAAATAGGTGACCGAGTCACAGGCGAAGGCCATATCGCTTGCGGGCATTGCCGTAACTGCCGCCGAGGTAAGCTCCATGTGTGCGAAAACACCATCGGCGTGGGCGTTGACCGCGATGGCGCGTTTGCCGAATATTTGGTGATACCTGCCGATAATGTCATCAGACTCGATGAGCGTATCAGCGATGAGATGGCGGCCATTATGGACCCCTTTGGCAACGCTACTCATACCGCATTGTCTTTCCCTGTCCTTGGTGAAGATGTGCTAATCACGGGTGCAGGATTGATTGGTTCGATGGCAACAGCGATTTGCCGATTCGCAGGGGCGCGTAATATTGTGGTCAGCGATATCAGCGATTATCGCCTAGAGCTTGCCAAAAAAATGGGCGCGACGATGACCATCAACCCAGCCAAAGGTGAAACCATCGAAGGCGCTATTGCTGAGTTAAAAATGCACGGCTTTGATATTGGGCTTGAGATGTCAGGCTCGCCTCAGGCCTTTGATTCGATGATTAGTAACATGTATAACGGCTCTAAAATTGCGCTCTTGGGTATTTTGCCTAACACCACCACGGTGGATTGGAGCAAGATTATTTTTAAGGCATTAACCCTAAAAGGTATTTATGGCCGCGAGATGTGGGAGACGTGGTATCAGATGGAGCAAATGCTGATTAGCGGTATTGATCTGTCGCCCATCGTTACCCATCGCATGCACATTGATGACTTTCAAGAAGGCTTTGATATCATGGAAAGTGGGCAATGCGGTAAGGTGATTTTAAGCTGGGATTGATTTTGGTGATTCAGCACTTGATCAGCCATGGTTAGCTTTTACATTGTCATGACTTATAAAACGGCACTGATTTCAGTGCCGTTTTTTATAGGGTAAAAATCATACGGGGGACAAATTATGGTCGATTCTGAAGCCTATAAACTTGAAAAGTATTTAGCAGAAAAAGCCAAGCAAGATCAGGAAAAAGAACAAGCGTCTGAGCCGCTCTCTGCTTATGATGCTTGTGTGCTAAAGGAAAGTATTAAGATTCATGAGTTGATAGCTGAGGCTCAGAGAAAAAGTAAATAGAGTGATTTGGATGATTAAGTAGATTATAAAAAATTCAATTTATCACATTATTTTTATTTTTTACTACATCTAATGATGTTATAATTTATAAAAATAATATGGATTGAATAAATATGTATCAAGAACCACAGTATGAAATGTTCAGTGACTTAGATAGTCACAACAAAGATGGCGAGCTAATAAATAACAAAAAGGCTATAGAAATCCTAAAGGATAAGTTCGGCTTTGAACCACAGATATTATTCGATGCCCTTCTGAAAGCTGATGGAAACTTCAACCTTAAAACTAAATTAAATCGTGGTAGCGGTATGGCTCGCTGGGGCGATGTTGGTGAGCATCTTGCATTACAACTCATACCAAAAGGTGTTTTGTATAATTGCGATCGTGGACAGCCAACACTAGTTATAACTGATAGTAATATTCAAATTATTATAATGTCAGGCAACGATGCTGTAGGAAATATAGATTCACCTATTTCCTCTAACTGCGCAAAAGGCGTGGAAACGAAAAACAAAATTGATAGTAATATATATAGAAATAGTAATTCCGAAAAATTAGAAACTTGGATTCTATATTATCCGTCAAGAAAGCATGGCCTGTATGATGCGGATGATCCAAATTTAATTTGCGAACTTGCGCGTCCAACCTCCTATCAGGTAATAAAAAGCGGGAAGATATTTCCAACTAATCATGACTGTAGGTTAATGTTTACTTCAAAAGGCGAGATTCAGTCATACGTGAGTGAATTTGCTGATGAATCAGTGAATGAAGACTCTTTTGAAATTGAGTATAAAGATGCGAGTAATGAAGAGTAATTTTGAATTTAATAAGCGCCGTTTAAAAATAGCGAAGGACTTAAAGGGTAAGACTAACAAGGACTTAGCAAAAATATTATCATGTACTGAAGTTACTATTTCAAACTATCTAAATGAAAAAAAATCTTCAATCCCTGACTTTGAAAAAGCAGTAACTTTAAGTAAGTCATTAAATTTACCCTTTAGTTTCTTTAACTCTACTTTTGAGACACAAGTCGTAGATGAGCAAATTTTCTTTCGCTCATATAGTCGTATAAAAGCCCAATATAGAAACTCTGCTCGGGCTTATAGTGAGTTTGCAATTCAAACCTTAGAGTATTTTGATAAGAAAATCTCTAATCTTCCTGTTTTTCAAGGCTTTGATATTGATACTCTAGTGAACGAGCCTGAAAAATCAGCTTTAACACTTCGTGGTGATTGGCAGTTGGGTATATTACCGATTAAAAATATTATTGCCTTGCTCGAATCACATGGCATTGCGGTATTCCGCTTACCTATGGAAGTAAAAGAAGTTGATGCATTTTCTTTTTATCATGACGGACGACCTATAGTGTTTTTGAATACAGCAAAGTCAGCAGAGAGAATGCGTTTTGATGCTGCTCATGAGCTTGGTCACTTAGTTCTGCACAGTGATGATAAAAATGTACTTGAAAATATGAAAGACAAAGAGCACGAAGCTGATAGGTTTGCATCTAGCTTTTTAATGCCAAAAGAAGCCTTTGTTGCTATGGCTCCAAACAACCTAAATCTAGCGAATTTAATAAGCTATAAAAAATACTGGAAGGTGTCTCTTGCAGCTATTAATTATAATCTTCACGAGCACAAGTTATTAACTGATTGGCTTTATCGCTCTAATTGTATCGAGTTTAGTAAGCAAGGATATAACAAATCGGAGCCTGAGCCTATTGAGCGTGAAAAACCTGTTTTGTTGAATAAGATCATTAAGATTCTTTTGGAAAAAGAAGGTAGGAATTTTTATGAGAATATTGATTTTGGTTATCAAATTTTAGATGATATAACGTTCAAGTTAATCAGTGAAAATACTAAACCTAGACTAAAACTACTTTAAAATATATATGATTTTTAATAATTCACTTAGTAGACCTCTTGCAAAAGTACCAGTTCATTGACCTCCAATAACGGATTTACGAGGGCTAGCAACGACTTTTGCAAGAGATCTAGTATAAAATTATTTTTTTAAGGGATTTTAAAATTAAGCTCTTCTCTTAAAAAATTTAAATTATAAAACGAAACTAGTAACATAACTATCATGAGTAGAGTAAAAATAGTTGTGACAACAAAATACTCACTTGCTGATGATACACCTAAAGGATTATTGTAAACATACCAAGTTATTGCATACATAACGCCTGAGATTGAAGCACCGTTCCCAATTATTAAAGTTTTTACAATCGAATCTGAAAGTCTATTTTTATTCTCGGCTTCAGTATTTTTATATAGGTATATTTTTATTTTATAATATACACAATAGCAGGCATAAAATAACAAGGATAGCAATGTAATTATAGATATTCTACCAATAACATTGTTATTGATAGTGTAGTTAGCAATCCCACTAAGTGCTTCAATATTTTTAAGAAAACTAGTAGATACAACTGTAGTTGCAAATGAAATCATTGTCCAAAAAAAGTATAACTGTACTAATCCACTATCTCTATAAACATATTTGAAAGAGTTCATTCTAGTTCCTTTACAATTTATATGGCTTTTCAATGATAGCTCCTTTTGATATTTAAGGTGTTCTTCATAATCATATTTTTTTGTTAAATATTGTAAAATAGTTTTATATGACAAATAATACTTACGAGAATATGATGTTTTTCCTAGCCCTGATTGCAGCGGATATACTTGGTTGTTCACAGGGCTGCAGAGGATTAGCTAGAGGGGGTCATTCGAATGTTGGAACACCTCTAGCCTTAGCCACCGCCCCAGTGGACGACCAAGATAGTAGCGAAAAGCAGGATTAGCTCCCACACATTCAAAAACATCAAACCCTAAACACAAAAAAGGTGAGCATTACGCCCACCTTTTTTTATATCTACGATAATACTCTAAATCAACTTAGCCTATCTAAACCAAGCACGAGCGTTACGGAACATACGCATCCACGCGCCGTCCTCATCCCACTCTTCTGGTTTCCAGCTGTGGTTATACGCTTTTAGGTTACGCTCAGGATGCGGCATCATGATAGTGACGCGACCGTCGGTGCTACATAGACCCGTGACACCGCCGAGCGAACCGTTTGGATTGAGCGGATAGGTCTCGGTTGGATGGCCTTGGCTGTCGACATAACGCATCGCGAGCTGACCGTGGTTTGCCATACCGTCGATCTCGGTATTGTTCAGCGTGGCATAGCCTTCACCATGCGCCACTGCGATTGGCAAGATGCTGTCTTGCATACCTTTGAACAGGATCGACTTGGTACGCTCGATTTTCACATTGACCGTACGCGCTTCAAAACGCGCCGATTTGTTAGCGATGAAACGTGGGAAGTTTTCTGCACCTGGGATGAGGTCTTTTAACTGCGCCATCATCTGACAACCGTTACAGACACCTAGTGAGAAGGTATCAGGACGGGCAAAGAAGCGGACAAACTGCATGCGTAGCTCGTCATGGAACAAGATAGAGTTCGCCCAACCAGAGCCTGCGCCGAGTACATCACCATAACTAAAGCCACCACAAGCGACCAGTCCGTCGAAGTCACGTAGGTTGATACGGCCACTGAGTAGATCACTCATGTGTACATCGACCGCTTCAAAGCCCGCTTGGGTAAAGCCTGCTGCCATTTCTGTCTGACCATTGACACCTTGTTCGCGGAGGATTGCGACTCTTGGTTTGCTGTTATCAGAATCAGCACGACTGTTTACATACGGTTCTTCTACTTTTTGATTGAGATCAAAGTTTGGCGCAGCGATCAGACCTTGATGGCTCGCATCAGCGATTAAGTCATACTCTTGCTGTACGCACGCTGGGTTATCACGGCGACGAGCGATTTGATAGCTGACCTGAGTCCACGCTTGCTGCAATTCAGTACGGCTAAAGCGTAAAGTGTCATCACCCATGAGTGTTGGCGTTTGGATAAGTAAGCTGTCTTCTTCCGAGCTTTGACCCACGAGGCTCAGCATGTCAGCAACGTTCAACTCTTCTGCCAATTGCATTAAAGCCGCGACGTTTTCTGGCAATACTTGGATGACTGCACCCAGCTCTTCACTGAACAATTGACCGAGTAAGTTATCATCGGTCAATGACAGCTTGATACCCTGACGGCTAGTGAACTGCATCTCTGCGATAGTTGCCAGCAGACCACCATCACCGATATCGTGATAAGCGCTGATGACGCCTTGCTCATTACCCGCTTGGATAAAGTTAAAGAAGTCGATCAAATCACTTGGCTGCGCTAGATCTGGGCAATCGTTACCCAATTGGCTAAGCGTTTGCGCGAGGATTGAGCCACCTAGACGCAATTTGCCTTTAGACAAGTCAATGCGGTAAAACGCGCTATCGCCATTGATTAGCTCAGGGGTTAGTGTTTTTGCTACATCAACGACAGGAGCAAACGCAGTCACGACCAAACTCATTGGTGACACGACTGACTTATCTTGATTGGCGCCATTGTCGTTAGCATTGTCAGTCCAGTTAGCACGCATTGATAGCGAGTCTTTACCAACTGGGATAGCGATACCGAGTGCTGGGCATAGCTCTTCACCAACGGCATGCACCGCGTCGAACAATGCAGCATCTTCTACGTCATCACCACACGCGGCCATCCAGTTCGCTGACATCGTGATATCAGACAACTGAGCGATACGCGCACCAGCGATGTTGGTAATTGCTTCACCGACCGCTAGACGCGCCGAGGCTTTTGGACTAATAAGCGCAACAGGTGTACGCTCGCCGACACTCATGGCTTCGCCGCTCATCACCTGACCATCGAGTGCAATCAAGCCAGACGCCGTCACCGCACAATCTGATACAGGCACTTGATAGCGACCCACATACTGATCACGCACGACCATACCGGTGATAGAGCGGTCACCAATGCTGATTAAGAATGATTTGCTAGCGACAGTTGGGTGACGCAACACGTCTTTGATAGACTCAGCTAGATTGACATCACCAAGCTCTAATGCTGGTAACGTGCTCTCGGTACGCTCAAAGCTGCGTTGCATTTTTGGTGTACCGCCGAGCAGTACTTGCATCGGCATATCGACTGGTTGCTCGTCCAACAGTTCATCATCAACGATTAGCTGGCGGATATCCGTCGCCTCGCCCAAGATGGCATATGGGCAGCGCTCACGGGCACAGATGGCATCGAACTGATCTTTGCTCTCTGGGCGAATCGCTAGCACATAACGCTCTTGCGCTTCGTTTGACCAGATGGCCATTGGCGACATGCCAGCTTCTAACGATGGAATCTTACGCAAGTTCAGATGCGCGCCCATTTCATGGTCATTGACCAGCTCTGGCATCGCGTTAGACAGACCACCTGCCCCTACATCATGTAGTGAAACGATTGGGTTACCGTCTTTACTGTTATTACTTACATCGACATCATTACCAGCGAGGGCCCAGCAGCGATCAAGGACTTCTTGGCAACGACGCTCCATCTCAGCGTTATCGCGCTGAACTGAGGCAAAGTCTAAACCTTCATCAAGGTCACCACTATCGACCGAAGATGCGGCACCGCCGCCCAGACCGATTTGCATCGCAGGGCCACCAAGAACGATAAGCAAATCGCCTTTTTGGATTGCATTTTTTTCAATCAGATTGCGTTTGATATTGCCGTAACCACCTGCCAGCATAATTGGCTTATGATAGCCGCGCATCTCGCTACCGTCTTTTGCGGCAGAGGTATCTAGCTGAAAACTACGGAAGTAACCGCATAGATTTGGACGACCAAATTCGTTTGAAAAATTGGCACTGCCTAGTGGCGCTTCGGTCATGATCTCAAGGCTGGTTGCCATACGATCTGGCGTGCCATAATCCTGCGTGCTCAATTGACCTGACTGCTCCCACTTTTCGCTAAGCTCTGGGATATGCAGATGTGACACGTGGAATCCTGTTAGACCCGCTTTTGGCTTACCGCCACGGCCTGTCGCACCTTCGTCACGAATCTCACCGCCCGCACCTGTTGCCGCACCAGAATAAGGGGCAATCGCTGTTGGGTGGTTGTGCGTCTCAACTTTCATTAAGATATCGATGTTTTCTTGATGAAAGTCGTAAGGATGGATTGAATTGGCATCCATCGCGTCAGTCGGAATAGGATAAAAACGCATACCATCAGATCCTGCCATCACAGCGGCGTTGTCTTTATAGGCTGACAAGATACCTTGTGGGTTCGACTGGTACGTGTTTTTAATCATTTGGAACAGTGATTTTGGCTGTATTTCGCCATCGACTGTCCACTGAGCATTAAAGATCTTATGACGGCAATGCTCTGAGTTTGCCTGTGCAAACATCATCAGCTCAACGTCAGTCGGATTACGCTTTAGCTCATTGACATAGGCATTCATCAGATAGTCGATATCTTCACTTGATAACGCAAAGCCGAATTCTGTATTAGCTGATTCTAGCGCTGCCTGACCTTGTCCGATCACATCGATATGATTTAGTGATGCTGGCGCTTGATCATCAAACAATTTGCTGACATCGCTCAAGTCATAAACCAAGCTCTGAGTCATACGGTCAAACAATAACTGCTCAGCGTCTACTGGTAGTTTTTCGCCTGCGTCACCGTCTATTTTTTCATCGAGGGTTAACGTATAAACAACGACACGCTCAACGCGGTTGATCTCGATTTCACAGTTATTAAAGATATCTGTCGCTTTACTTGCCCATGGCGATATCGTACCAAAACGTGGCCCAACGATGACTTGTAGTTGGTTGTCTTGCGGTGCATTTAGCGTTGCTGATTGGTCAACAGCCAGTAAATCTAGCGCTTTTTCATGTTCATCACCAGATAACTCTCGTGATAGCACATACACTTGCTGGGTACTTATTTGACTGACATTTAGCTCGGTTTTTTGCTGAAACTGACTGATGAGTTGCTGCGTCTGAAAATCGGTAAGAAACGGTTGTCCGGCGATGGTCATCATAAAGGCATAATCCGTAAGATCAAGGCATCTCTGCCATGCTAAGTAAATGGTCTGGGTATTATAACAAGAAGACCTGTAATAAGCAGGTCTAAACCAAGATAAATTGCCGATAAGTTGCGTTCTATCGCGACTTACTATTTGCGAATCGATAATTCAAAAAAACTAAATCTCCAGCCATTTTTGACTAACCTATTGAAAAATAGAACGCTCAAATCTACGCTGTCACAATTTTTACCTAACCTTCATATTCCTTACAAACACTCACATCGCATTACTGGGAACCTATATAAATGTAGGGTGACAACTCGGTATTCTAGTCTCAGTTGTTAAGGCGACGATGACGTTTAACTTTTAGATCTATTTAATGGTTAGACATGCCTCGCCTAAAGAAAAATTACTATAAATAATCAACTGTTCAATTCGGCTAATTAAAACAATGCTATATAAGCCCAATTAAAACACTATAAAAAAGGAAATTTATTATGAGTAGACAAGACCATATCGATAAAGTACAAGAGCTGGTAAAAGAAGTAAAATTTGCCATGATGACCACTCGTACTCACGAAGGCCATTTACATGCCTGCCCAATGACCACTAGCGAGACGAGCATTGGCGCAAAAGAGATTTGGTTCATTGGTGATAAGACTACCGAAACCATCAAAGATATTGAAAAAGACCCACAAGTGAACTTGGCCTATGTCAGTCAAGATTCAAAAGATTATGTCTCAATTAACGGTAAAGCAGAATTGGTCGAAGACCAAGAGAAGTTAGACGAGCTATGGTCACCAATTTACAATGCGTTTTATGAGCAAGGTAAAGAAGATCCAAATGTCCAATTAATCAAAGTCGTCCCTCACGGTGCTGAATACTGGCTAAGCGGTAGCTCAGTAGTCAACATGTTTAAGATGACTACTGCTGCAGTAATGGACGGCAAAAAAGCGACTAACTTGGGTGAAAACAACTCAGTGACACTATAAGTTGTCTGATTTATAAGCAGTAAAAACAAAAACGCCAGTGGCTAATGCAACTGGCGTTTTTTATGTTCTAAATTTTATGCTGATTAATTTTGTCTGATGAAACTACCCACTTTGCTTTAAGTAAGGCCAAGCGGCTTTTAGATAAATCATCATCGACCACAAGGTAAGTATCACAGCGGCGACCATTAATACATAACCGATGGTTTCAAGCGACTGCCAGTTAAGCAGTAGTACGGTAATAGCTACCATCTGGAACGTGGTCTTTAATTTGCCAACATAAGATACTGCGACGCTGGTGCTCTTACCTAACTCCGCCATCCATTCACGTAACGCTGATACAGCGATCTCGCGCGAAATAATGACGATAGCCGCTATCGCCATTATGATATTGGGGTGCCACTGTACAAGAACGATGAGCGCTACAGCTACCATTAATTTGTCAGCGACAGGGTCCAAAAATCGACCAAAGGCTGACATAACATTTAGTTTACGAGCAAAATACCCATCGAGCCAATCGGTAATCGCGGCAATAATAAAGACGCCAGTTAATAATAAATGGCGCAACAAACTATCGCTAAACTCGCTCATCCCAACGCGCGCAATGACATTGTCTGAAATCGCAGGCATACCAATACCCATGGCTGGCGGCCAATAAGCAATCGCGACAAATAGCGGAATCATCAAGATACGCGCAATCGTAAGGTTGTTAGGCAAGTTAAAAATACTCTTGGTATTTTGCGAACTTGGCGGTTCTTCCTGCGTATGCAAATGCGTGCTGTCAGTCATGGCAAACCCAGTTTAATATGAACATAATAATGGCAGATAGCTTAGCATTTTTCGGACAAGGCGTCATGCCATCTCTGCAGCGATTAAGTTATCAAAGATATCAAGAGTGACTAGATGACCTGTTATCGACATAAGCTATTGAAATTATTGGCAGCCTTTATTAATGATTTCATCATAAAGCTCCGCTACTTACTCTAAATATCAGTGCTTCATACCAGTCTTTGCGTCTTTTGGATTTTTACAACGTAATATACTGTAACCAAAACCGCCAGACAGCACTCAATTGCGCTATCATAGCGACTGTACCAGAACACTTGTACACTTAAATCAGTAAATGTTAATAGGTAAATATCTCCACCTATTGTATTGATAATTATTACCCTTATAAATAACAGTAGCGAGCACCAATAATTATAACAACTCTTGACCACGGCCTGTGTAGCTAATACATGACCCGTTTTCCTCAGCCCACAGTACCTCCTCTGTGGGCCTTTTTTTGCTTACATTTTGTTAAATGCCGAGTTTTCGACTGTCCAAATATCGCCAAACATTAGCTTTAAAATAAGCCTCAGTTCTAAACAATGTAAAATAATGAGCATGGATATCACGCTTACTGCGTTTGCATGATTGCCTTAACAGTTTGCTGCGCTATTCGATAGCAGCTCTCAATATTACCTTTTGCACACCAGTCACCACTGACGATCCATTGCTTGGTTGCATCGATTAAGATGCCTAGCTCTTCAGTATCCTTATTTACGATAGTAGCTGCATAGCGCCAACGATGGCAGTCTATTTGGCTAGGTGCGCTAGCTTCGTTCCAGTTCAATGCTTGTTTTGCCGCCTGTAATAATTGTTCTTCGACTGACTCCATATCATCATCGACGTGGGCTTCTGACCAGTCATTACGTGCATGAATGGTGACACTTGGTAGTAGTTCACCATGGGCAGGCTTTTTATGCTCAATAAATATCCTATCGAGAATAGCGCTATTTAAATAAGCGACATCCCATTGCGGTGCTAACTTAACCCTTAATGTCTCAGGTAGCTTCTGTACATTATCCCAACCAAGCATTAGCGTATAGCAGGCTTGCATTTGCGGTTTAGTAATTTTTTCTTGTTGAGCAAAGCCGCTATCTGCCATTAGCTCTACTGCCTGACCATTTGGCGCTGTGCAGATCACCCAATCAAACAAACCAAGACTGGCGCCAGTTTCGTCAAATAGCTCAGTTTGCTTGTTGTTTTGATTAAAAGTTTGGATCTGATGCTGAGGCTGCTGCAGGTCTTGATGGTGCAAATACTGAGTGAGCGGTGCGACACGGGTCTTAAATACTATAGTCGTGTGCTTGAGCGCGGCGGCCAATTCACGGCCCCAACTGGTCATTTTCGGTGTGCTGATATAGCGTGCATGTACCGCGTCCCATTGTTCTTTGCTTTGGATATTAGGTGACTGACCATTTTCACTTGCTGGCGTTAACTTAATCACTTCAGCACACCACGGCTGTAGTAATCTGGTATCTAACCAAGGCGCAATAAACTGTTGAAAGTCAGCAGTTTTCGCAGTGAAAAACTGCGCGCCGAACGACCATTGCCAGTTTTTACCAGTCTCACTATCGCTGCGATAGCGGGTCGCTAAACGGCCTACACTACGTGATTTTTCAAAGATAGTGATTTGCGGGGTGTTAGATGGTGAACCTGTATAATTTGACGCGCGCTCTAATAGTGTTGCTGTGAGCAATCCAGTTAGGCCACCACCAATGATGGCGATTTTTGGGTCAGATAGAACAGTTGAGCACAAAGCATGATCAGTCATGATGACAGTAGACCTTATAAAGTATTTATGAGTCGCTACTATATTAATTAGTTAGCCTAGTAAGTACCGAGTAGCTCGTCAATTAATCCTCAATTAAAATGGTAGCGATGTTGTCTTGTTAGCATTATTGAACCTTTTAAATGCGCTAATATCAATATCGTCTACGTAAAAAAGCCATGCTATTCTCGATAACATGGCCTTTATTCAACTTTAATATACAAATATTAATGGCTAGTATTGAGTCACTATCCTTAACACTACAGGTTCGTTATAAGGCTGAATTACTCTCCACGGCCCGCTTTGACTTCTTCAACCAAGTCATTAATCACTGAGCTATCGGCAAGCGTAGACAGGTCGCCCAGTCCCACATATTGCCCTGCTGCAAGGTTACGCAAGATACGGCGCATGATTTTTCCTGAACGCGTTTTTGGTAGTGCATCAACCATATAAATGGCATCTAAAGTCGCAATTGGTCCAATCTCGGCACGCACATGACGTTTTAGTTCTGCTTTTAGATCGTCGGTCTTTTCTTCACCTGACTTTAGAATGATAAATGCACAGATACCTGTACCGCGTATCTCATGCGGCATACCGACAATCGCAGCTTCAGCAGTTGCAGGATGCGCAACCACGGCGCTCTCAATCTCTGCTGTGCCCAAGCGATGCCCTGCCACGTTGAGTACATCATCGACACGACCGGTAATCCAGTAATGCCCATCTTCATCACGTTGAGCGCCATCACCTGTGAAATAATGACCCGGATAATCGCTAAAGTAAGTCTTCAAAAAGCGTGGATGATCATTGTAGATAGTACGCATCTGCCCTGGCCAACCGCTACTGATCACCAAATTGCCTTCTGCAGGGCCTTCTAAAATCGCACCATCACTATCGACGACTTCTGGTTTTACCCCATATAGCGGTGTCATTGCCGCGCCCGGTTTGAGATCGACCGTACCTGGTATTGGCGCCATTAAGATACCACCAGTCTCGGTCTGCCACCATGTATCGACGATAGGACATTTACCATCGCCGACGACATTGTAGTACCAGTCCCACGCTTCTGGGTTGATTGGCTCACCGACCGAACCTAGCAAACGCAAACTAGAACGATCCGACTCTCGAACAAAGGCGTCGCCCTCTTTCATCATCGCGCGAATGGCTGTTGGGGCGGTATATAAAATAGTCACGTCATGCTTATCGATAATATGACCAATACGCGCCCATGTTGGGTGCTCTGGCACACCTTCGAACATTACCGTTGTCGTGCCATTGGCCAGTGGTGCATAGGTTGAGTACGTGTGGCCAGTAATCCAGCCCACATCTGCCGTACACCAGTAGACGTCATCTTCTTTGATATCAAACACATCACGGAACGTTGAGATAGCATAGGTGATATAGCCGCCTGTAGTATGCACTACACCTTTTGGCTTACCTGTCGAACCAGAAGTATATAATAAAAATAGCGGGTCTTCGGCGTTCATGACTTCAGGCTCGCAGATCTCTGATTGACCATCGACCAAATTGTGATACCACACATCACGGCGGCCACTCATCGGTATAGAGTTACCCGTACGATGAACGACGATGACTTTTTCGACACTCTCAGTACCATCCATATCGAGTGCATGATCGACATTGGCTTTGAGCGGTGTGTGCTTGCCGCCGCGTAAACCTTCATCAGCGGTAATAACAACTTTTGAGCGACTGTCTATCAAGCGATTACCCAGACTCTCGGCAGAAAAGCCACCAAACACCACTGAATGCACCGCGCCAATACGCGCACATGCCAGCATCGCTACCATGGCTTCCGGTATCATCGGCATATATAGCGTTACGCGGTCACCTTTTACAACGCCAAGCTTGCGCAATGAATTACCCAAGCGGCAAACAGCTTCATGCAACTCTTTAAAAGAAATGATTTTGTGCAATGAAGGGTGATCACCTTCCCAAATGATAGCAGGCTTGTATGGGTTTTCTTCGAGGTGACGGTCAAGACAGTTGACTGAAATGTTCAGCTCACCATCTTCAAACCATTTGATGCGAAAATCATCTAAGTCATAATTGACGTTACTGACTTTGGTCGGCTTTTTTATCCAGTCGATTAGCTCAGCACGTTTCGCCCAAAAAGCATCAATGGCTTCGGGTGATTCGATAGATTGCTGGTAGTCTGTAAGGTACTTATCAGGTGTGGTATTGGCAGCAGCCATAAACTCGGCTGAGATAGGAAATGATTTCTGAGTCATAGTGTTGGGTCCCTTTTAATTATTATGACCTACACGGATAAACGTCTATGACGCGCCCCATGTAAGCGATAAGAGTCATCTTCCATAATGTGTGACACTCATCGTTAGTTTGACAAATAAGCGTGACGGTTGCAAGACATCAAAAGCCAAACATAACAATTTCACTGTACATCTGTATGTTTAGGCACAAATAATTTAGTTGCTATAAGGGAACTGACTCATCACTCTAGTCAATTTCTATTGTCTATGACTTATGGCTTACTTTGTATTGAGAAGGGTTTTGGACTTATGAATAATCGTAAAACGCTTAAAATATAAATGAAATTATTGTCAAACCCAAAGCTTATAACCGACACAAGCCATACTTATGTATGGCTTGCTACTATCGAAAATCCACTAAACATCTAGGATGTGTTATTTAAGCTGCGTTACTGTTTTCCATTGACCATTTTGTACTTGCGACAAGTAGATATCATTAATCGCGACATGGCTCTCAGGCGTGATGGCAACTGTAGATCCTGTAACGCCATCGACAAAACTGACAGTCTCAAGACCCTTGTTGAAAGTGTCGGCATTTAAGTCAGGACCTGCTGCGGTTAGACCATCAACGGTTACTTTAGCGGCAAGATAACCAAGAATAGCACCCGCTGATACCTCTTCACCTGTGGCTTTTTCAAACTTCTCAACCCAAGCTTTAGTCTCAGGTTCATTCGCTCTTAGTGCCAAATCATTATAGTACGACACAGAGTATAGGCCTTCACTTGCGCCACCTGGTGCCGCTGCAACTGCAGGATGGAAACCAGTGACAGGAGCGATAAATTTCACGTCACTCCAGCCCATAGCGTTTGCTGTACCGACCGCTGTGATAGCACCGCGAATGGTTAGAGATAAGGCAATAAGCTCACATTTAGCATCTTTTAACTTGGCCATTGCCCCAGCAAAGTCTGTTTCATCAGGACGATGGGAGCTGGACTGAACTAAAGTGACGTTAGGATTGTTATCGCTGATATCCTTAGCCGCCTCATTGGTCTCTTCACCGTAGTCTGATGGGATGTACATGACACATAAATTGCTAACTTTGTTTTCGGCAATAAGATACTCCATGCCTAGCTTTATTGAATCATAATAGGTACTACCAGCGGTATAACGACGATTGAAATCCCCTTCTTCTTGCATAGCCCGAGCAAAAGTGAGCGGCATAATACTAGGAACATTGGCGCGATCCATAATAGGGAAACTCGCTAAGTTATGCGGTGTGCCAAGCGACATCAGCATGGCAAACACTTTATCGCGGCTGACCAGTTTATTCGCAGACTGTACGGCCTTTGGTACTTGATAAGAATGGTCCTCAACGATATAGCGAATCTTTCGACCATTGACACCGCCTGCCGCATTCACCTCATCAAAATACATATTGGCTGCGGCGACTGCAGGATTACCAAATCCAGCAAACGGACCCGATAAATCATTTGCACCGCCTAAGATAATCTCCGTATCGGTCACGCCTTGTACTGGCATATCACTTGTAGAAGTAGATGTAGATGTAGCAGCCTCAGTATCAGTGCCCGTCGCTGCGGTTGTTTCCGGATCACTACACCCTATTAAACCTATCGTACCGACCGTGAGTGCTAGTAGCGTGGTCTTGAATGTCCATTTCATTGCCTTTCTCCTTGCGACTCAGTCGCTGTTAGTTTAATGCTCTTGAGATTAATACTTTCGAGGTTGAGACGACTTCAAAAAAGCTGAACGGTGCTAAACTAAACTGTATTAACGGGCTAGATCAGTACATAGAGTCGATGAGAGCATGATGCTTTTTCTCAACCAAATTTCTTTTCAATTTCATCGTCGCGGTCAATTCGTCATCTTCAGGACTGAGCAGCACATCAATAAGCCTGAATTGCTTTATGGTTTCTACCTGAGCTAATGTCTCGTTAGCAGACTGTACGACCTCATCTATCAAGGCAATGACTTCTGGCGCATGACACAACGAGCGAAAATCAGAAAACATCACTTGATTGTCTTGTGCATATTTTTCGACGTTTTCTTGATCTATCATGATCAGACAAGTTAGATACTTTCGCTTATCGCCAATGACGACCGCATCTGAGATATAAGGTGAAAATTTAAGTTTGCTTTCAATCGCAGCTGGTGTGACGTTTTTGCCGCCTGCGGTGATGATAATGTCCTTGATACGACCTGTGATAAATATATAACCGTCTCTAATCTCACCGACATCCCCCGTATGTAGCCAGCCATCCCGTAAATCCTCAGCCGTTTTTTCTGGCTTATTCCAGTAG
Source organism: Psychrobacter sp. JCM 18900 (assembly GCF_904846625.1). GTDB lineage: Bacteria > Pseudomonadota > Gammaproteobacteria > Pseudomonadales > Moraxellaceae > Psychrobacter. Next base: position 345,133 of record NZ_CAJHBL010000003.1, on the reverse strand, counting down.
CCTGCAAACACGTTAGCGCCTTTTACGAGTATCTCCCCATTATCGGCAATACGGACTTCAGAGTCTGGTAGTGCCTTACCTACGCTGCCAGCCATCTGCGCTTCAGGGGTATTGACCGATATCACGCCCGCACTTTCGGTCATGCCATAGCCTTCATAGATAGGCACCCCTATCGCATGAAACCAGCGGATAATATCTAGGGATATGGGTGCAGCACCAGTAGTGGCACGGCGAATATTACTCATGCCTATAAGGTCACGAATTTTATATAGCACCAGTCGATTCCAAAACTCGTAACGCAGTCGTTGACCTGCCGTAGGAGTATTGCCTGCCATCACGATATCAGCATAGTCATGACCTGCTTTTATGGCTTGATCAAATGCCCAGCCATTGAGTGCACTGGCGTCGCTCCGCATATTACTGATAGAGGCGTACATTTTTTCCCATAGTCTAGGTACAGCGGTAAAGGTATCAGGCGATACTTCTTTCATATTCTCAAATACCGTTTCTGTGCTCTCAGCGAAGTTGACGATACAGCCTCGATGGATAGGCAGATCTACTGACGTTAGACGTTCTAGTACATGACATAAGGGCAAAAAGCAGAGCTGCTCATCAGTAGGCAAAATAGGAAGAATATCTATGCTTGTTTTTAGCTCAAAGAGGACATTGGCATGCGTTAAAATCGCGCCTTTTGGGTTACCTGTCGTGCCAGAGGTATAGATTAAAGTACGTATGTCATTGGGCGTACCTTGATCGATATAATCGCTAAAACGCTCTCTTGCGTTATCAACACTTCGACCAATCGTATATAGCTCATCAAGGAAGATAACCTGATCATCTTCTAGGCTCCGCAAGCCTTTACGGTCAAGGACAATGACTTTTTTAACATGAGGTGTTTGCTCGCGAATCTCTAAAAACTTATGCAATTGCTCATCGTTTTCTACGATCAGAAACTTTGAGTGGCTGTCATTCAATATATAAGCAAGCTGCTCAGGACTGTCTGTCGTATAGACACCGTTAGGTATCCCGCCTACGCCGCAGACACCCATATCAAAATAAAGCCATTCTTTATTGTCTTCACTCAAGATAGAGACGGTATCGCCTTTGCTCAGACCAAGCTCGACGAGTGCCATGCCGATATCGCAGCTATGATGATAATAGTCTAGCCAACTATAACTCTGCCAAATACCAAAGCTCTTTTCGCGATGAGCAATTCTGTCGCCTCTGCTCAAGCAAACTTGTCGCCAAAGTTTACTCAACGTATCGCACCCTTCTAGGATTTGAGGTGCATGTTCGAAAGGCGCATTGTGGATCTTTCGACCCGTATTGTAATCATGATTCTCTGGGTAATCGTGGGACGATACTGGCGCAGCAGATGTTTCTTTCATGTCTGCCGTATCCACAGGAGAAAGTGAAGTATTGTTTTTAGTATTAACATCAATATCAATGGAGGTCGTCATGATTATTATCGCCAAGTCTTTTTGCGTTTCCACCGAGTGGCTTCCGCAGTGTTGTCTTTGGTTTGTCCCAAATAGAACTCTTTAATATCATCAGAGTGCATCAGTTTGTCCGCTGAGCCTGCCATGACAATACGCCCTGTTTCTAACACGTAACCGTAATCCGCTGCTGCCAAGGCAACTCTGGCATTTTGTTCAACCAGTAGAATTGTGACGCCTTGTTCTTTATTTAATCGTCGAATAATGGCAAATATCTCCTGTACCAATAATGGAGACAGCCCAAGAGACGGCTCATCGAGTAGCATAAGAGAGGGTCGTGACATCAGCCCTCGACCGATAGCGAGCATCTGCTGCTGACCACCAGACATCGTGCCAGCTGCTTGTGTACGGCGATTTTTTAGAATAGGAAAATACTCATATATCATCTCTACATCGCGCTGTATCTCAGACTTGTCACGCCGAGTATAAGCACCCATCGCTAAGTTTTCGGCGACATTCAAAAAGGGAAATACCTCGCGCCCCTCGGGTACGTGCGACAGCCCTTTTTTGACCAAGCGATCAGGCTCAGTGCCATCGATACGCTCTCCGTGGAACCATACTGCGCCCTTACGAGGATTGATAACCCCCGAGATGGTTTTCATTAGCGTCGTCTTGCCCGCACCATTAGCGCCCAAAATAGTGACGACTTTACCTTCGGGCACTTCTAGGCTCACGCCTCTCAATGCCATCACTGGACCATAAGCGGATTCTAGATTTCGCACCTCTAGCACGTTATTCTTTACTTCAGAGTCGACCAAATTCATTTCAGTAGCTGGCGCGGCAGAGGATAGTGATTTTTTGATAGATGACATTACACACTCTCCTGTCCAAGATAGGCTTCAATGACCTGTGGATTGGCTTGCACCTCAGCTGCTGTGCCCTGAGCCAAAAACTTACCTTCAGTGACGGCCAATACGCGATCTGATACGCGATTCACAAGACTCATGTCATGCTCTACCATCAAGATAGTCAAGCCAAGATCCTTTTGCATATCTTCGATCCACCATGCCATCTCGGACGTCTCCTCTACGCTGAGACCAGAGGCTGGCTCATCGAGCAAAATAAGCTTGGGGTTAGCAGCTAATGCACGCGCAATTTCGACCACTTTTCTAATACCATAAGGCAAACCTGCAATCAACTTATCTCTATAAGGCGCTAACTCTAAAAAATCTATAATTTTTTCAACTTGCAAACGATGCTCGCGCTCGCTACGGCGCACTTTTGGCAAAAACAATAAGTCCTGTATCCATGACGTATTGCGCTGCGAATGGCGACCAATGAGCAGGTTTTGAAGCACGCTTGAGTGATCAAATAACTCGATATTTTGAAACGTACGGGCGATACCCAGTTTTGCAATATCGTGAGCAGGTAGCTTGGTAATATCAGTGTCATCAAAGGTAATACGACCACTAAGCGGCTCGTACAAGCGACTGATTAAGTTAAAAATCGTGGATTTACCAGCCCCATTAGGTCCTACGATAGTAAATACCTCGCCCTCGTTTACCTCAAAGCTAATATTATCAACGGCTTTGACGCCACCGAACGCAATAGATAAGGAGTCAACTTTTAATAAGCTCATCGCATACGCTCCGTTTTAAGATAAGTTTTAGAACGGCGAAACAGTCCTTTTCGATATAGCGGAAACATCTGAAACCAAGTCCGTATCTTTATCCAAATGCCGTATATACCGCGTGGCTCATAGATGATCATAATGACAATAACTAAGGCAAACAGCGCCGTATCAATACCAGGAATACTGGTGATACTAGAGCCCGCACCTTGACCAACCATATCGCCTAAGATAGCAATCACTTGTGGTAATAAGACAACGACGACAGCACCAAAAAACGCACCATGTATGGAGCCCAAACCACCGATGACAATCTGCAAGAGGATGGTGATAGAGATGATAACGGTGAAGCTCTCATAATTGACCGCTTGCACAAAATGTCCGTACATAGCGCCACCCACAGCGGTAATCGCACAAGATATGCTGAACGCTAGCGTTTTGGCTTGCGGCACATTGACGCCAAGCGCACGGGCGGATACTTCACTGTCTCTGATGGCTAAGAACGAACGCCCTGTGCCGCTTCTGAGCAAGTTGATATACCCTAAAGTCACCAACACCACGAGCGCAAGGCACAAGTAATAAAAGGCTTTTGGCGTGATGTAGCGATCGATGGTGTAGCCAAACAGATTGATAGGAGAGGCAAAGGTGCCAGAGATACCGCCCGTAATAGGCTCAGCTACGATAGCGATGTCCTCAACGATAATACTAAGTGCTAAGGTTGCGATGGCTAAGTAGATACCGCTGGTTCTTAAGATTGGTCTGGCGATGATCGCACCGATAACCCCAGTGATGAGTGCACAGGCAACCAAAGCAGGGAAAAAATTCCACCCTCGAGCCATCAGTGCCATATGGCTAAATGCTCCTATCGCCATAAAGGCGGCATGCCCTAAGCTGACCTGTCCGGTATGTCCCGTCAAGAGCATCAGACCCAGTCCAGAGATAGACCAAATCAATATGGCGCTAAGCTCACTGATGTAATAGTTGCTCAACAACCAAGGCGCCATTAATAGTAGCAAGAGGAGCACGCCATACTTTATGAGTTGGCTTTTGGCATCGAAGATATTGATATCTTGATCATAGCTGTGTTTAAACTGAGCTTTCATGGGCAGTACTCATCCTTGAAAATTTTTGGAGGCCGCTTTGTCATCCTTGAATCAAAGCTGCCTTGGATCAAAGCTTCTATACTTTTTTCTGTTTGACCTGAGAAAAAATACCGCCCGGACGTACGATTAGTACGATCAACATAACCACATAAGGCGCAATTTGACTAAGACCTAGCGGTAGATAACGCCCAGCAAAAGGCTCTATCACCCCTACTAGCAATCCGCCTGCCAGCGCACCAGGCAAGGAGCCTAATCCACCGATTACCGCAGCGGCAAAGGCCTTGATACCGAATAGTAATCCGACAGAGGGTTCGATAGCGCCTTTGGCCGCAAATAGTATGCCGGCAAGTGCGGCAACCACCCCTGACAATGCCCAAACGATACCATTGACCCGCTTGACGGGAATACCCATATAGTAGGCTGCCATTTGGTTTTGACTGCTGGCTTGCATCGCAATACCAAGCCGCGTGTGGGCAAAAAAGAAGTACAAAATAGAGGTTAACGCGATAGTAGATATGATGATAATGAGGTCAACATAAGCGATACTGAGTGAGCCTAATGCCAACATCTTGCCTGAAAACGGTGTCTGTAGTGAGACTGGGCTATGTCCCCAGATGACACCAGCGACAAAGCGCATCAAGAAACCAAGCGAGATGGTAAGGATGACCATCGCAAATTGCGGCTGACCAAAAATACCACGTAGGATAAAGCGATCGAGTAAGTAGCCGAATGCACCCATGATGACAGCAGCAAAGGTGATGCCTAATAAGAAGGGAAGGTTTGCCTGATCGGCATTGATGAAAGATATGCCCAAAAAGGCACCGAGCATAAGCATGTCGCCTTGGGCGAAATTGACCGCTTCTGAGGCTTTGTAAATGAGTACAAAACCCAGCGCTAACAGCCCATATATACAACCATTAGCAATCCCGCTAATGAGCAGTTGTAGGATATCCATAAAGTCCCTTTTGTCTTAACATTATCATCCGTGACAATGTTTGAATAAGCGGTTCAATCGACTGACTTTTTCATCAACTACTTGTAAAGAAATTCATTTTCTTCATGTCAAAACGACTAGCGTTTTAGTAAGTAATCAATATGGCAGCAGTAGTAGCGAATAATATTCATATATTCACATTATACCAACTACGAATTATTGTCTATAGAAAAATCAAAGTTATTCAATGATTTATAGCAAGTGGCAAAAGCTATTTATATTACTCACCTAAAAACACCGCCATTATTGCCATGGTATAATTAGCTACTTTATATCGTCTATCCAAACCTATTCTATAAGTCATCATCATGAGTCAAATGCCAAAACAAGCAAAGCCAGTTAAGCCAAGCAATTCATCAGCGGGTAATCCATCGTCAGCCAAAAAATCTACTGATAACCACTATGACGTCATTATCATCGGTGCTGGTGCTTCAGGATTGTATTGCGCACTGACTGCTGGTCGCCGTGGTCGCCGCGTATTGGTCTTGGATCATGCCAATAAAGCTGGCAAAAAGATTTTAATGTCGGGTGGTGGTCGCTGTAATTTCACCAATTACTTTGTAGAGCCTGAGCATTTTATCGGTGCCAATCCCCACTTCTGCAAATCAGCGCTAAGTCGCTACCCGAGTTGGGAGTTTATCGGCATGGTAGAGTCGCATAAGATTGCCTACCATGAGCGCGAACATGGTCAGCTGTTCTGTGATGACTCGGCACAAGATATCTTGTCTATGCTGCTAGATGAATGCGCGGCCGTAGGCGTACAAGTAAAACTTAACGCTCAAATTGATCATGTTAAAACTACCGCTCATGATAACGGCGAACGCTTTTATCTAACGACGAGCAAAAAGCTTGGTAAAAAAGACATCGCGAACGGTACTCAACCTTCGCAGACACGCTATAGCTGTGAATCTTTGGTTGTCGCTACTGGTGGTCTGTCTATCCCGACCATGGGAGCAAGTGGTATCGGCTATGAGTTGGCACAGCAGTTCGGGCATACGCTCGTGCCTACTGATGCCAGTCTCGTACCGTTTACCTTCACTGATAAAACAGGCGAGCTTATCCGTGCCTTGGCTGGTATCAGTCTGCCAGTTATTGCCAGTAACGAGCGTATCTCTTTTAAATTGCCCGTCTTATTTACCCATCGCGGACTCTCTGGCCCTGCCATGCTACAGCTCTCCAACTATTGGCAGACTGGCGAAACCATCAGTATCAATCTGTTGCCTGAAATAGACGTCACTCAGCTTTTGCTCACTCGCAAAAAATCGCATCCACGCCAACTAATTCGTACCGTATTGGCAGAAAACACAGACAATGCGCTACCCAAGAAGCTATTAGCAGCGCTACAGACGCATCTGTGGGAAGACATCAAAGATACAGAACTTGCCAACATTAAAGACGAGCGCCTTACAGAACTTGGGGCTACGCTCAATGGCTGGCAGCTCAAGCCCTCTGGTACAGAAGGCTACCGTACCGCTGAGGTCACACGCGGCGGCGTCACAACCGATGAAGTGTCCTCCAAAACGATGCAAAGCAACTTGCAAGATAACTTGTACTTTATCGGTGAGGTACTCGATGTGACTGGCTGGCTTGGCGGCTATAATTTTCAATGGGCTTGGGCCAGTGGTTTTGTCAGTGGTGAAGTCGTTTAATAACATCCATGGCCTCCCTATTTATAGCGATAATAGTGGCTTTAGTGTCTGTTAGCATTTGAATAATTGACTACTACTCAGATAATGGCTGACAGTATGTTTGATGATAGTTGAATGGTTTTAGACAGTAATCTTAGAGAGCAATGAGAATAAACACAACATAAGTCTATTTTTATAGTAGAATTAACCTAAGGCATTCATCCTATTGATAGCAATGCCACTTAGACTTATGAGGTAATCCATGCGTCCAATCAAGCATATTCATGGTGATAAAAAGCCGCATTGGGTAGGTGATGGTTTTTTTGTAAAAACCCTAATCAATCATCTCGATGACAATCCTGATTTCAACTATAGCCATACCGATCCTTTTTTACTATTTGACTACGGTAAGCCTACGACCTTTTCACCCAATCCTGATTATAAGCTGCAACCGCATGGTGTTGGACTGCATCCACACAAAGGTTTTGAAACCGTAACCATCGCTTATTCAGGTGAGATTAGTCATGCAGACTCGACAGGTGGGCGCGGCGATATTTTAGAAGGTGATGTACAGTGGATGACTGCGGGTCGCGGTATTCTGCACGAAGAGTTCCACTCTGAAGCCTTTGGTCAACGTGGCGGCGTCTTTAGTATGGTGCAGTTATGGGTCAACTTGCCAAGCGCCCACAAACTGACCGACCCCAAATATCAATCTATCAAACGTGCTGACATGCCTATCGTTGATCTGATAGACGATAGCGATGAGCAAACTGTCATCGGCCAAGCTGCCATTATTGCCGGTGACTGGCATGGGATAACGGGAGCAGCAACGACCTTTACGCCAGTCAATATGTGGGATATTGAGCTACATACAGCAGGTACAACCACGCTACAAGCGCCGAAAACGCACAACACCCTACTGCTGGTACAAGAAGGTCAAGTATTGGTCAACGGTACAGCCGTCAGCGCAGGGAGTTTGATAGAATTTTCAGCGCCTATTCGAAATCATGTAGGCACTCAATCTGAATATTCATTCTTACCTACGACCGATACTATCGAATTGACCTACCCTGCAACTACCGATGAAGACACACCTATCAAATTGCTATTGCTAAGCGGCGAGCCAATCGGTGAGCCAGTCGCAGGTCATGGCCCCTTTGTCATGAATACTCAAGAAGAACTACGTCAAACCTTTCGTGATTATCAAATAGGCATTTTCGGCAAATAATGAAAATTTATGCATAAAAAAAGCCGCTCAACTATTGATAGTTAAGCGGCTTTTTTATGTTGCGTTATTTAGCTAAAAATCCAACTATTACGCTTGGTCTAAAAATGGATAGTCGGTATAACCTTCAGCACCGCCACCATAGAAAGACTCTGGATGCTGCTCATTGAGTGGCGCGCCTTTTTGAATGCGCTCAGCCAAGTCAGGGTTGGCGATATAGTCACGGCCAAAGGCGACAGCATCGATATAACCTGCTTTTACATTTTGCTCTGCTTTTTCGGCAGTATAGCCACCAGCTGCGATAATCATTTGATCAAAAGCAGCACGCACACGCTTACGGAAGTCTTCGCTATACGGCGTACCACCTGCCCAATCTGGCTCTGACAGATGCAGATACATGATACCGCGCTTGTTAATCTGCTCAATCATCCAAATATTTTCGTCTTCGTTATATCCAGCTTCTACGTTGTTGAACGTACCCAGTGGTGAAATACGAATACCAACATGATCTGCATCCCAAGCGTCTACGCACGCATCGATAACATCAAGCGTCAAGCGCGCACGGTTTTCGCGGCTACCGCCGTATTCATCATCACGTTGGTTGGTTTGCTCAACCCAGAACTGATGCAATAGGTAACCGTGAGCACCGTGAATCTCTACCCCATCAAAACCCGCTTCTTTGGCATTCTTAGTTGCTTGACCAAAGTCAGCGATAACTTGTTTGATTTCTTCAAGCGTGGCTGGACGTGGCGGCGTTGCATCTACACGAATGGCTTGGTTGTCGCTGTCACGTAGTGAGGTACGTACACCAACATCAACGTTAGAAGCAGAGATAGGCGCTTTACCGTCTGGCTGTACGCTCTCATGAGAAACTAGGCCCGTGTGCCATAGCTGTACTACGATTTTACCACCTTTAGCATGGACATTATCTACGATGGTTTTCCACGCAGTGATTTGGTCTTTGGTATGAACGCCTGGCGCACCAGCATAACCTTTCGCTTGGAAAGAAACTTGCGTCGCTTCAGTGATTACCAAGCCAGAACCTGCACGCTGTGAATAATATTCGCTTGCCAGTGCTGTTGGTACATCGCTTGGCTCAACCGAACGCAGACGCGTCAACGGTGCCATAATGATGCGGTTTTTTAGGGTTTGGGTACCCATTTTGACGGTTTCAAATAAATTATCGTGTGCCATAAAAAGCCCTGTTTATTGTTTTAAACCTTAGTATCAGGTTTACTATTATTGGTAATAAATAGCACTTATATTAGTAGGTAGCACTCAGCTATCGTTCTATAATTTGCGAAGTACGCTACTCATAAGCCGAGTTCTTTATAGGGGGCAAATGCAATTATTCCAAGCAATATTTACAAACAGAAACACCAATATTTAGATATTCGAATCTTTATAATTAAAGGCTACGAAGACAGTTTACTGTAGCTTAAACTCTCGTCGTCCGCGTGGAATTCTTTGGTTGTAGCATTTTTTTGACAGACAGCTCTAATGACAGATATGTACCAAACAATATCACTACTGAACCGATGATGGCTTGGATATTTAGAGCTTCACCAAGTAGTAGATACCCTAAAATAATGGCGAAAATTGGAATAACTAGCGTGATACTGGTGGCGCGCGTCGGGCCAATATTTTTAATAAGCTGATTCATAAAAATAAGGGCGATGGCTGTCGAAAATACACCAATACAGATTACGGATACCCATGCCTTTATGCTGATATCTTTACCATAAGGGAACTCATTAAAAGCCACAGGCAGCATAATAATACTACCGATGATAAGCGAGCCTGCGGTGATAGCGACTGGCGATACTTCATACAGATAGTTTTTAGTGATGTTGGCCCCAAGCGCATAACCTACACAGGCTAGTAGCGCGTAACCCATTGGTAGTAGCCCTTCGACCAACCCTTTGCCTGGCTCGCCGCCACCAAATAAGCTTTCGCTCATCAATATGATTACCCCTATTACCCCAATGACCAAACCAAGTGCTTGTTTTTTCGATAGCCTATCCTTAAAGAAGACTCTAGCGATAAAACCACTCATCATCGGTACAGAAGCATTTAGCACGGCTAGCACGCCTGCGTTCACTGATTGCGCGGAAAACGAGAACAACACAAAAGGTAGCGCTGCTGAAAACAAGCCAACGAGCGCTAGCATTTTCCAATGCTCCTTGATACCGACTCTGTTTTTCTTATTGAGCAATACAAAGACCAACATGACCAATCCGGCGAATATCACACGCAAACTGGCGAATGCCAATGAGCCAAACTCAGGCACGCCGATACGATAAAAAACGAAGGAGAGTGACCACATAAAAGAGAGCGTCACAAAAATGATAAGGTCACGGTTGGTCATTGGGTAATCCTATTAAGCGCTTAGACTGCGTTTACCAACTCGTGTCGGTCATAAGCGTCTGATGCGTTGTAAAAATTATCATGCGATTAAAAACTCATGATGATAACTTTTTAATTGTTTGATGGGTAATTTTTTATAAAATTTATAGTGAGTTTTTATCCATTTATTAATTTTTTTAGTACAGTTTTAAGGTTTGCACCTTTTGATAATTTATAAATCTGGACAAATCCCTTTTAGTAAGCACCATATAGCAAGCAGCGCTGATCCTATATTTCTTATACTTTAGCTTATTCCAGCGCTTTTCTATTCACATACTAAAGAACTCCAAAGTCATCCTTAAGTAAGTCTTCAGATCAATACCTATAAAAACAGATTTACGGTCATAGTAAACCCTGCTTATATCACTACCTTATAACAGCTACTCTTAATAATACTGATGTTAAAAGTAGCTTTAATACATCAGTTCAAGATTTTCTTAAAATATATTAGTTGATATTTGTTTGCTAATTTTCTACTATCTAAAAGGTATTGGTTAGTATTTGGCAATACACAAAATAGATGGCAAACATCATTAGTAGGATTTATAAATTATTGAGGAATGATTATGAAAAGGATAGCGTTATTTATCGGTATGATGTCAGTTGCAACGGCAGGTTTTTGCGGGGTTGGTCAGTTCTCAGATGAGACCACTTGCTATGTTTATAAACAAGATAAACTGCAAAAAAAACTAAACTGTCAGTATGAGGGCGCTGAGGGTGCAGCGATGAGTTATAGTTTTAGGCAGGTCTCCTATAACCTGCCAGGATTTGGCAAAATGGCAACCTCTACCAGTGCAAATTATAATGACCGTAATGAAGTGACTGGATGGACGACCACCGTCAATGACGAGCCAGCAATCATCAGATATCGTCTGCCAACCAATCAGCGTATCGTCAGCGATGCCTATGCGCAGTCTGGTAAAGCGGTTATGCAGTGTTATCTTAGTACAAAATCGCAGTGGGAGATTTGTGCTAAATAGAACAAAGTACTCTCACAATTTATTGTCTTAAACTGTAATTAAGCTGAGCGTTTTGCTTGGCTTTTATTGTCGCCCGCTAAAAACTGAAGCATCAACCTTAGCGATATCCTCTATGAAACTTTCTCACCGTTTTCTCTATATACTCAACGCCTTCACCACTAACAAAACCACTAACAAAACCACCCTTCCTATGAGACAGCCATTGAATTACAAGCTTGCATCAGTAAGAATGATGCTACCTATTTACAAAACCTACTCACCAACCCAGTTTATTAACGAGTCAAATACATGAAACTGCGCATCCTAAAATCTGCTGTGACCAACCCTTGGTTTAATCTTGCTACCGAGGATTGGATATTTAATACACTGAATCCCGATTCGCATACTCTATTTTTATGGCGTAACTCTGAGACCGTGGTTATTGGACGCTCACAAAATCCATGGGTAGAGTGCAAAACCGATAAGATGGAAGCAGAAGATGTGTTTTTAGCGCGGCGTCAGAGCGGCGGCGGCGCTGTGTTCCATGACTTGGGTAATACCAACTTTACTTTTTTATCGCCCAGTGATGCTTACGACCAAGAAGCAAACTTCACTATCATCATCAATGCGCTTCAGAAACTCGGCATAGACGCTACGCTATCTGGCCGTAATGACATGCAGGTCGGCGACCGCAAAATATCGGGCAGTGCATTTAGACATGCCGCCGATCGTAGCTTTCATCATGGCACATTGCTGGTCAATGCCAACATGCAAAAGCTTGGTGACTATCTAAACCCGCATCCATTAAAGCTTAAAGCGAAAGGCATCAAATCTGTGCGCGCTCGTGTGGCAAACTTGGTAGATTTTAATGAGGCTATCAATCACGAGACGTTGTCTGAGGCGATTATCGAAGCGTTTTGTGAATATCATGGAGAGACTACACAGGTCGAGCAACTAGATGAGGCCAGTCTTGCTAAGCAGCCCACGCTAAACGCTTACTATCAGCAGATGGCAGACTGGGATTGGCGCTTTGGTAAAACGCCTGAGTTTACTCATCATATCGAGACACGCTTTGATTGGGGCATGATGGATGTGCATATGGATGTGAAGCAAGCGATGATCACCGAAGTTGTCATCTTCTCTGACGCGCTAAATGTTGAGCTTATCGACCTGCTTAAGAATACATTGACTGGCGTTAAATATAATAAGCATGAGATAAAACATGCGCTCGCTGAATTATCAAACTCGCAACCTGAGTTGGCGACGCAGGTTAATGATTTTGAGCAGTGGTTAGTTGGCGAGATGGAAGGTTAAGATTTTGCGACGTCAGATTTAATCTAGCAAGTATTGCAGGGTATGCCGCTTGCACTGCTTGATAAAAAGTTACTGACACAAATGCGCTGTATATAGTTAACGGTATTGACATCGTACATATGCCATTTGAGATTTTGTATATTAACGATGCATAAAAACCACCCTGCCATTACTCCATTTTTTATGAATAATCAATATTAAGGTATTTTCATGAAGTACTTACATGCAATGATTAGAACCAACAAACTAGAAGAAACGTTATTTTTCTATTGTGACCTTATGGGCTTACAACTGCTAAGAAAGAAAGACTCTGAATCAGGCAGATTCAGCTTATATTTTTTAGCAACGCATGAGGGTGCGCCAGAGATTGAGGTGACACACAACTGGGATGAAAGAGAATATACCAATGGCGATAATTTTGGGCACTTTGCCTTTAGAGTCGATAACATATACGCACAGTGCGACACCTTTATACAGGCAGGGATCGAGATATTAAGACCGCCTAGAGATGGCCATATGGCTTTTGTTAAAGACCCTAATAACATCTCAATTGAGCTGCTACAAAATGGCGAAGACTTAGAACCTATTGAGCCTTGGATTTCGATGGAAAATATTGGCAGTTGGTAAATGAGTGAGGCTGGTTAGTTGGGCTAGGATGGATGGACTGATTTGTTTTTTGCAGATAGTGATGATGACACGTATATCACAGTTATAGCGTTCTTAAAATACAATCAAGCTCTAAAAATGAGGGTAATATGAAAAAGTTATGCATCACTACAATCGGTATTTTAGGCACTTGCCTACTCTCCACTTATGCCAATTCAGCAAGTTTTGATTGCAACAAAGCGGCTAGTTGGGTAGAAAAAACCGTCTGTGACAGCCCTGAGCTTTCTAAGCTTGATGACGCAATGGCGAAGAAATATAAAAGCAATCTTGCCACCTCTTCTGACTATGAAGACAGCAAAGCCTTTAAAAATAGGTCCATTGCGAATCAACGCACATGGCTTACGTTTCAGCGTAATACCTGTAAAAGTGAAGAATGTCTGATACGTGAGTATAAAGAGTATATCGAAGAGCAAACCAATTACGGTGTGGCTTGGAATTTTTCAGATGAGTTAAGTCCTTCTGATTTACCGAGTAAAAGTGCCTTTGGTAAGTTTTCTCAAACCTCTCAAATCTCAATATATAATTCAGGTACTCAACGCTGGGAAGATACGGGAGAGGCGAAAAACACGGTATCGATTCATAGTGTCGCTAATAAACCTTATCTTTCTATTATCGAGGGCGTTTTGATTTTTACCAATGCTCACACCTGTGATTTGGGAGAAAGTAAAGCCATATGGTCAGAAAACTATTGGGTCATCAACGATGATCAATCAGATAAAAATGTTGAGCTACGCTTATATCCAGCACTTTATAAGGGTAAAACTCAATTATTATTAAGAGATATGGATGATCAATATAGAAGACTGCATTGTGGTATGCGAGGGTATTTTGACAGCATTGTATTAGAGCGTGAGTAAGTAAACAACACCTCTCGATTCTCTAGAAATAAACATAAGTTGAACTGAAGATCTAATTTAATAAGTCAAATTTTCATTCCAAATAAAAAAGGACGGCAAGAGATATCCCCTCGCCGTCCATTATTTAACATTCATGCTAAAGAGTTTAGATCTGAGCAGCGACTTCAGCCCCATCACGAATCGCACGTTTGGCATCCAATTCAGCGGCCAGTTTTGCACCACCGATTAGGTGATATTGCGCGTCTGGCGCATCGCCCACATTTGGCATCAACTCAACGACTGACTCTTGACCGGCACAGACAACGACACTATCGACACGTAATAACTGGCTCTGACCTTGTGGGTTAGTCACCCAGATACCTTCGTTGGTGATTTTGTCATATTGCACGCCAGCGACTTGGATGACACCATGCGATTTGATATGCGCACGATGTACCCAGCCTGAGGTTTTGTTCAGACCACTGCCCAGACGGCCTTTGCTACGCTGCATCAAATATACTTGGCGAATTGGTTTGATCGCAGCTGGTCTGACCAGACCACCATCACTTTGATAGTCGGTATCATTGGTCACGCCCCACTCTTCGCGCCACTCGCTGATTGACTGTGGCTCAGGGCGATAGCTTGGATCTTTTAGTCCCTCAGGACCAATTTCATCCAGCGACTTACCATGATTGGCTGTCAGATACTCACTTACATCAAAGCCAATACCACCAGCACCGATGACCGCTACTGTGTTACCCACTGCTTTTTCGCCAGATAGCAGCTCAGCATAGCTCATTACTTGTGGCAGCTCAGCACCTTCGAGCTTACCTTCTAGATTCCTCGGTACGACACCCGTTGCCACGATGACATGATGGAACTTAGCCTTTTCAAGCATGTCTTTATCAACTTTGGTGTTTAGTTTAATCTCGACACCCAGGTGCTCAAGCTCATTAATATAGTAGCGAATAGTCTCAAAGAACTCTTCTTTACCAGGGATGACTTTAGCGTAGTTAAACTGCCCGCCAAGTACGTCTTTAGCTTCAAAAAGAGTCACATCATGACCACGTAAGGCCGCCACATGTGCCGCTGACATACCAGCGACACCGCCACCGATGACGGCGACTTTTTTCGATTTTTTGGTTTTCTTATAGACCAGTTCAGTCTCATAACAGGCTTGCGGATTGACCAAACAAGTTGAGCGTTTGTTTTCAAATGTGTGGTCGAGGCAGGCTTGGTTACAAGCGATACAGGTATTAATACGATCTGTCTGTCCGTTTTTGGCTTTATTAACCCAGTGCGCATCAGCCAAGAATGGACGTGCCATCTGAATCATATCTGCTTGACCAGTCGCAACGATTTCTTCTGCTGTTTCTGGCATGTTGATACGGTTGGCTGCCATCATTGGGATACTAATATGCTTTTTGATTTCAGCGGTGAAATCAACAAAAGCGGCTCGTGGCACACTCGTCACGATAGTCGGAACACGCGCTTCATGCCAGCCGATACCAGTGTTCATGATGGTCACGCCCGCTTCTTCTAACGCTTTGGCTACGGTAATGACTTCCTCCATGACGTTACCGTCTTTGACCAAATCAATCACTGATAAGCGGAATAAAATAATAAAGTCTTCGCCAGTCGCCGCGCGTACCGCTTTGACCACGTCGACAGCAAACTTCATACGTCCATGAATATCACCACCGTAGATGTCTTTACGCTTATTCACATGGCTTGATAAAAACTGGTTGAGCAGATAACCCTCAGAGCCCATGATTTCGACACCATCATAGCCTGCTTGCTTGGCAAGTTTGGCTGAACGAGCATAGTCTTTTACCGTTTGTTCGATATTTTTGATGCTCATCTTGCGTGGTTTAAATGGTGAGATTGGTGACTTGATTGGGCTAGATGATACGGCAAAAGGATGATAGCCATAGCGACCACTGTGCAATATCTGCATGATGATTTTGCTGTCGTGCTTATGCACAGCACGGGTGACGCGCTGGTGATTGATCACGTCAGCTTTAGTATTCATCGTTCCGCCAGCAGGCAACAACCAACCTTCGCGGTTAGGCGAGATACCACCAGTGATCATCATTGCCACGCCGCCTTTGGCACGTTCTGCAAAATACGCCGCCAGCTTGCCATAATTATAGAAACGGTCTTCAAGCCCAGTATGCATTGAGCCCATAACCATACGGTTTTTTAGCGTAGTAAAGCCCAAATCTAGCGGCTCAAATAAATGCGGATAGTGTTCATTGGTGCTAGCGGTTTGGATCGTATTGACACTATGGCTGGCAGACATATCATTTTCCTTATGAATAGTTTATGAGGCTACTTCTTAAAAACGGCTTTTTAGAATTAATCGGGCTAAGAGATTTAGCATCATCGATATCGTAACACACCGCGATTATTGTCAGCTATGCAGACAAGCGACTGATGAGTGAGCACTATATTAATTGCTATAACGAGCGGGACGGTGTATCAGGCTGTAATGTGGCATACGGTTAAGCAAACACCACAAAACCTAGCCAACTTTTGAGGTAGATTATATACCGTTAGCTTAATGTTATTTAGAGATTAGACTAAGGTATAAATGGATAAATATCGACTTATACCTATAACTTCTATGCTAGATTACTGTACTAAATAATATACTGACGTTAATGTACTGACGCATTATAGAAATACGATAAAGGACTATCATCATGACAGATTTCCATACAGGTCTCGGCAAAAACGCCGCCAACCATCAACCACTTACCCCTATTGATTTTATCATTCGCAGCGCGCAAGTTTATCCTAATAAGACTGCCATCATTTATGACGATCTAGAACACAATAACCTCACTCAGACATGGCAACAGACTTATACTCGCTGTCGCCAACTGGCTGATGGCCTGCGCAAACTGGGTATTGATAAAAACGACACCGTAGCCGTGATGCTACCGAACACGCCTGCGATGGTCGAATGCGCCTTTGGTGTGCCGATGTCAGGCGGCGTCCTCTGTACTTTGAACACGCGCCTTGATATCAATGCGCTTACCTTTTGTTTGCAGCATTCCGAAGCGAAGGTTTTAATTTTAGATAGCGAATTTGCTGAGCATGCTGAGATCATCGATGAGACTTTTCCAGACTTAATCGTCATTCATTCAACGGACAAAGCTGTCGATGTCGAGCGTTTTGGGCTCATGAGTTATGAAGCATTGATTGCCAGCTCAGACAGTTTGGATAATTGGGAGATGCCGAAAGATGAGTGGGACGCCATTGCGCTGAATTATACCTCTGGCACGACAGGCAAGCCCAAAGGCGTGGTCTATCACCATCGCGGCGCAACTCTCAATGCTATTTCTAATATTTTAGATTGGGACATGCCCAAACACCCGATGTATCTGTGGACGCTGCCGCTGTTTCACTGTAACGGTTGGTGCTTTCCATGGACCATCGCCGAGCGTGCTGGGGTCAATGTATGCTTGAGAAAAATTGATGCTGATTTGATATTGCAGCTGATTGCTAAGCATCAAGTTAGCCACTACTGCTCTGCGCCAGTCGTGCACAATATGATTGCTGGCGGCAAACCAGAATATAAAGACGCTATCACACATACGGTCAAAGGTTGGGTCGCGGGTGCACCGCCGTCCGAAACCATGCTGGCCGCGATGGAAGCAATGGGCTTTCATATCTCGCACGTCTACGGTCTCACTGAAGTATATGGGCCAGTGACGGTTTGTGCTGAGCAGGAAGAATGGAATGAGCTTGATGTGGCCACCCGTGCCCAAAAGAAATCACGTCAAGGCATGACTTCTCATCTAATGGCAGGATTTGAGGTATTTAAGCAAGGTACGACTGAACCCGTAGCCGCTGACGGAGAAGAGATGGGTGAGCTGGCGCTACGTGGCAATATGGTGATGAAAGGCTATCTAAAAAGCCGTAAGGCTACCGAAGAAGCATTCGCTGATGGCTGGTTCCGTACAGGCGATTTGGGTGTTAAATACCCTGATGGCTATATCAAAATCATGGACAGACTAAAAGATATCATCATCTCAGGCGGTGAGAATATCTCTAGCATCGAGGTAGAAAACGTCTTGTACAAACTACCTGCGATTGAAAGCTGTGCTGTCGTCGCCGCACTACATGATAAATGGGGGGAAGTGCCCGTTGCCTTTATCGAGATTCATGCTGGTAGCACGCTGCAACGTGACACGGTGATGGAGCATTGTAGTCAGCACCTAGCAGGTTTTAAAGTGCCAAAATATATTGTTTTTGCAGAAATACCTAAGACCAGTACCGGTAAAGTGCAAAAGTTTGAGCTACGCCAAGCGGCAAAATCATTGGCACACGAAACGCCAAAAGTAACCGCCAGTGCTAAATGATCTGACAATATATTAAATCCTGTCACAAATTAATATTCATAAAAAAGGTCAATCACGTATAAATGACTGACCTTTTTTTCGAGTGCTAGCCTATTTATACTATAGTTGGTTCAATATAATTTGGAGACAAGGAAGCTAAGTGAAAGTACTACAAATAGTAGACTAAGCGAGACACCGTATCCAATTTATAGAGAACTAACTATATCAGCCAAGCTTAGGCTCAAGCCATTGATAAACTAGCATTCCTATAATCATGGCAGGAATAAAGACATAGGCTTGCCATTGACCAGTACCAAGCAATACAATTCCTGGTCCTGGACAGATACCAACCAGCCCCCAGCCGATACCGAACAACATCGCACCGATAAGCAATTTTTTATTAATGACGGTTTTGCTAGGCATATCAATTGGTGTGCCAATCCAACTGCTCTGTTGACGCTTTGCTAATCGCACACCGAAGAAAGCGACGATCAGACCACCACCCATCACCAGTGCAAGGGAGATATCCCATGCGCCAAATACGTCCAAAAACCCTTGTACTTTCACAGGATCGGTCATACCTGACACCAGTAGTCCGAGTCCAAACAGCAGTCCTGCTAGCAATCCGATTATATTTTTTAGCATCGTCATATCTCGCTATTATTATTTTTTATTAACCATCGTATGTCGTTCACGCGTTAGCCCGACTATCAGTCTTCATCTGGCAATCTGCCATGAGTTCGCTATAGTAGGCCTAATACGTGACGACCGATATAAACGGTCACAATCCCAAACAGCATAAAGGTGACAGTCGCTGCCAATGACCGTGGAGACAGCCGTGCATTACCGCAGATACCATGTCCACTCGTGCATCCTGAACCTAAACGCGTGCCGAA
The DNA here is from genome assembly GCF_904846625.1 of Psychrobacter sp. JCM 18900. GTDB lineage: Bacteria > Pseudomonadota > Gammaproteobacteria > Pseudomonadales > Moraxellaceae > Psychrobacter. The sequence continues at coordinate 325,691 of NZ_CAJHBL010000003.1, read as the reverse complement.
GCCGACCAATAACCCTGCACCAATCAATAATGGCACGGAAGTACTGATAGCTACCTCAGGTAGCGGTCTCGCCAACTGATATAGCAGTGGTGAAATGACCAAACCCAGTATAAATAGCACCTGCCACATCTCTACACGCTTAGGTTTTAGTAGGCTTGAAAAAATGCCACTGATACCTGCTATACGGCCAATACCTAGCAGTAAGATAACCGTCGCTACGCCTAGCATTAGACCCCCAACTAAGGAGATCGGCGTAAATGCTTGCCAGTCTATTTGTATGCTCATAACGGACTACCTGATTAAGTTTATTAAATACGTACTTGAATATTAATTTATAAAAATACATTATATTATAAAATATAATAAAAAGGTAAAAAAATACTGAACCTAGCATGACACTAATGGTTCAGTATTTTTTATAACTATAAAGACTGTACTGTAAAGGCTTTAAAAAAGGCGGTGAAAAAACTTAATAAGCTATCATATTACTATCTTTATCAGCCCTCTTAATTGGTATCTTTACTGGCTCAGCACTTTATCAAGTGCCTTTTCAAAACGCGCTACTGTGCCATCGATATCAGTCAATTTATCCAAGCCAAATAGACCCAAACGGAAAGTTTTAAAGTTATCAGGCTCGCCCACTTTCAATGGTACGCCAGCCGCGATTTGCACTCCGATTTCAGCGAAGGCGCTACCTTTATGCATATCATCACGATCAGTATAAGAGACGACAACGCCAGGTGCTTTAAAACCTTCGGCAGCGACGCTCTCAACACCTTTGGCTTCTAATACTTCACGGATACGTTTGCCAAGTGTCCACTGCGCCTCACACAATTTATCAAAACCGATTGCTTTGGCTTCATTCACGGCATCACGGAACTGACGTAAGCTGTCTGTCGGCATAGTCGCATGGTATGCATGACCGCCATTTTCGTAAGCACGCATAATGTTTAGCCATTGCTTTAGGTCGATACTAAAACTATCAGATTCAGTACTGTCCACTTTTTTGACAGCAGCCTCGCTTAGCATTACCAAACCAGCGCCCGGCGTACTGCTCCAACCTTTTTGCGGTGCGCTAATCAGTACATCGATACCCAATGATTTCATATCTAGCCATACACAGCCTGAGGCGATGCAATCAATGACTAACAATCCACCGACGCTGTGCACAGCCTCGCTCAACGCTTTGATATAGTCATCTGACAAGATGATACCCGATGAGGTTTCGACATGCGGGGCAAATACAACTGCTGGCTTTTCTTCTTTGATTTTGGCTACGGCAACGTCGATATCGACTGGAGCAAACGGTTTTGGCGACTCACTATCATCGGCACGATTGGCCGTAAGGACTGTAGATGATTTGGCGATTTTGCCTTTTTCTAGGATTTGCGTCCAACGATAGCTGAACCAGCCATTACGAATGATTAGACAGTCTTCATCATTTGCCAACTGGCGAGCGACTGCTTCCATACCATAAGTACCAGAACCAGGAACGATCACCACTGCGTCAGCGTTATACACAGATTTTAGGTCACTAGATAGGTCATTCATCACTTGCTGAAAGGCTTTTGACATATGGTTCAGCGCACGATCGGTGTAAACCACTGAATACTCTAATAAGCCGTTTGGATCGATATCTTGACGTAATGCAGGCATTGAACACTCCTAGTGTATGGTTAGATAATATGCGACATGGATTAGATAGCACTATAATCAAGTACTATTATTTGATGGTGAGGTCTTGCGCTGTCTAGAGATGCGTTGTTTTTAAACAAATAAAAAACAACGAACACTGATGAGGTCTACTAACGTGAAGCTAATATATTTATAGTCATATTACGAGCAAACACCAGCACATATCTTGACCTAAGCCATCCATGAGAGCTTGATATTAGCACTGATACTGAAGGTTGACAACGATACGCTCAGGCAACGATATGACTTGCGCTATCGAGCATTTATTGGTAGGTATTGGTTGATAAGTTTTGATTTAAAAGCCACGATAAAAACATCAATGCCCTCGATGAGCATCTTGTAGTCCTGACACCACGAAGTCTAGCAACTCACTATCGCCTTCACGTGCGGCTTTGCGCATCAGTTTCGATGGTGCATGGGTCAATGTTTGGGTCAAACGTCGTGACAGCTCAGTGATGATATCTTCTGGACTGACATCGTCCTGTTGCAGCTTAGCAATAGATTCATGCAGCAATTTATCGACTTGACCTTGAGTACACGCGCGGTACTGCTGAATATCTTTGCCAACTTGGCGAACCTGAAAGCGGCGATCTATCTCGACCACCAATTGACTGACTAACAGTTCAGCATCCACTGCGGCTTGACGACGCTGCTCGATATTACCTGCAATGACATGCTGCAAATCATCGACAGAGTACAAATAAACATCATCAATGCGGCTAATAGTCGAATCGATATCGCGCGGTACGGCCAGATCTATCATAAGCATTGGCTGATAACGGCGACGCTTTAGCGCTTGTATGGTCATTGTCTTATCAATCAACAAATCCATACTGCCACTACAACTGCTAACGATATCGGCTTCCGCCAATACTTGCGGCAACTCTTGTAAGGGTCTAACGTCTACGCGGCGATTAGGGCCACGTAGCTCAGCCGCTAATGCTTCGGCACGTTCGGGATTACGGTTACAGATAATGACTCGTCCGACCCCTAGCCCTGCGATATGGGTGGCCACCAAGCGATTCATCTCACCTGCGGCAACGACCAAAAGCGTGCGACTGGGTAAATCGTCAAATATTTGTGTGACCAATTTGGCTGCAGCAAAGCTAAGCGATACGGCCTGTGCGCCAACCTGCGTCTCGTTACGCACTCGTTTGGCAGCAGCGAATACTTGATCGATGATCCAGCCGAGCTGATTACTGAGTACTTTTTGGTCTTGAGCCAGATGTACAGAGTTTTTGATTTGCCCGAGAATCTGTGGCTCGCCCAGTATCATAGAGTCGAGACCAGCCGCTACTCTTAACCAATGAGTCAATGCATGGGTATCACGATGTACATAGAGATAAGGATCAATATCAACGAGTGGCAATTGCTTGAAGTCAGCCAACCACGTTTTGATTTTGGTAATGTGCGCACTAATCGCAGCAGACGAGATATTCATGCTACTACTAAAAGTATTATTGGATGATGATTGGCCAGCAGCTTTGACATCCTGTATATCGGATGTTTGTGAGTCAGATAGTTGGCCGTTAGCGTACTGCGACGTTGACGTTTGTGGCACTAGCGCATAGATTTCAGTGCGGTTACAAGTAGAGACGATCACGCTACCATCAGTAAAGGCTTCTATTTGTTTGAGTGCGACATTTACATCGTCACCCACAAGCGCCAAGCGCTCTCGCAGAGCGACTGGTGCAGTTTTGTGATTGACCCCAATGACCACTAATCTCATTATCGATAGACCATAAACATGACGCTCAGTTGCCCCTTACGCTATCTTATTATTTTTAAAAGACAGTTTTTGACGACAGCGCTAAAAAGGAAGACCCTAAAAACCGCCTATTATATCATTATTGCGGGCTTTAATTAACACTCACACATCTATGATAACCATATCTCTGTATCTGGTCGCAAATGTAACAAATCAACTACTCATACGATTTATAAAATCAATAGCTGGGTTTTGACTTCTGGTCAATAATATATTGTTAAATCATTCGCTTACTCTATCTTAACTTGTTATATTTCTATAATATTCAGTTCGACAGACCTATCTATATTTAATCATCTTCAGTATCATTCTTTGGCAACGTACTCGCTACTAGTAGCACATTCATACAGTCAGACCTGCCAATATCTGAGTAACACGGATGCTATTGTTTATCTCATCGGTCTACTCTTATAATGTTTATCATGGGTACATATTGCCAATATATAACTTAAAATGATTAAAACAAACTTGCCTTATCTGTGTAGGTAAACCATGGGCGAATACGGCTATCTATGATTTTTTTTGGGTCATTACTTCGGTCACCACATCCCTATAGCGAATACTCTAGCTTCCGTGCTTTATTGCATGTCGCTATTGAGCGCCTGTGTCAACGGTATAAGTTAGCGTTGTCTCTAGCAGTGTGCCTGTGTTTGGCAGCCCCTGTTCATGCTAGCCATCCCGATGTATTGCTAGAAGCAAAAATTCCTAAAGTATCCGTTGCTACTGATAATAAGGTAACTGTCAATAAGGTAGCTGCCGATAAACCAAATGAAGATAGTGATGCGATTGATACACCTTACAATGAAGACACGCTCACCATAGAAAACGTAAAAAACATTAACGGCCTAGCGCCAACCAGTCTATGGCAGCCTGAGCTTAGTGAACCAAGCTTGTACGCTCTACTGGATGCCGAGTTTGCTGCTGATCGCGATGACAAACGACGTGCGGTCTCTATTTATAAGCAACAGTCTTTTAAAGAAGATGCGACAGCCGTGTTTGAGAGAGCGCTTAGCCTGTCTTTGCGTAACGAAAAGGTTGAAGATTCATTACAGTTTGCCAAGACATGGCAGGACCAAAACCCTGACCACGTACCTGCTTGGTTTTATGTCGCGCATTTGGCCTTACGTGCCCACGACTACATATTAGCGGGTGAAACTTTAAACCGCATCTTGCGCTATGATCCACGCGCAGACTTAAGCGAAATCCTCATAGGTATTTATCCAAACAATGATGAAGACAAACGTGAACTTCTTGCTGCGTTGCAACCATTGGATAGCGAGCAAAATGCCTCATTGTCAGTATTAAAAGCGGGTTTACTCTATCAGTTTAACGAACCTGAAGTCGCTATCGTTCATATCAATCGAGCGCTAGAGCGTCAGCCAGACTACGTGCCTTTTATTACGTTAAAAGCGGATATATTACGCAAAATCGTGACCGCAGAGACTGTCATCAATTATGTCAGTCAAGCTCGTCTACGTAACCCCGATAGCAAAAGCTTATATCTATATGAGATTCGCTATCTATTAGATTTAAAGCAAAGCGAACAAGCGTGGAAGTTACTACTTGAAGCGCATAGCCGCTTCAATGATGATTCTGAGATTACTCTGCTCGCAGCCTTAGTGAGCTTGGATATTGAAGAGTACGCTAGTGCCGATGAGCTACTCAATATGCTTGCCAAGAGTCCAGCTTATCTTGATCAAGCCTATTATTATCTAGGTATCAGTGCTGAGCGTCAGCAGTTGTTCGATCAAGCTAAATACTACCTCAATGGCGTCATGCAAGAGGATTTGGTATTAGAAGCGCGTAGAAAAGTAGTGGCGTTTGAATTACTCGATAACGACGTCGATGCGGCAATCGCGACTTTAGAGAAGCTGCGCAAAGACTTCACAGTATTCGCGCCTGACACTTTTGTCATGCAAGCCGATATCTTGTGGCAACAAAACGAATCGGATGAAGCACTACGCTTACTAACCCGTGCCGCTCGTAAATATCCTGATAATGAGATGCTACTCTTTGCACGGGCTCAGCTGTTAGATGATAAAGAAGATTATGTCGTTAAGCGTACTTTGCTAAATCACTTGCAGGCATTAGATCCTAGTAACTTATCCTATCAGTTAAGCTATGCACAGTTGCTACTGGCAAATGAGCGCAGCTCAGAGCAAGGTCTGGCGCTAGCGACAGCGATTATTCAGATTCGCTATGATGACCCACGTTATGATAACGACCTACATCTGCAAGCCTTAAATGTCTTGGCGGGCAATGCATTGGCCAAAGAGAACTATCAGCAGGTCATCGACTATCTACAGACACCTTATGATGTGCTGCCAACTTTGCGCTCAGGCACGCTGTTATTGCGCGCCTATCAAGGCTTAGGCAACAATGACAAAGTTGAGGCATTACTCGCCGACTTGCAGCAGCGCTTCTCATTTGGACAGCATAATATCAATGACCGCATACAGCTGTATTAATAGCGCTGATTTTGGATATGCTCTTTGGGCTTTGCAACCATAGAAACATGATAGTTAATAAGGTTTTTATAAATAACGAAGCATTTATAAATTACAAGGTCGTTATAAGAAGCTAACAGCCGTGCATAACCGAGCAACAAATAACGCTTAAGCTAATATCTTTGTTCATCTTTCCATTTTGAGAAACTATTATGTCAGCATCAATCACTTCTTTTAAACCAAATAAATTGGCTTTGTTCACTGCTATAACTGCAGCGATGATCATTACCTCTGGTTGCCAATCATTAAAAACAACTAACGCGACCAACCAACCGACGACCACTGTACAAGGTCAAAACGCTGAGCAACCCAAAAAGCTAGAGAGCTTCAATATCACCGGTAAAATTGGGGTAACGACGCCTGCGAATGATTCGACCGGTACCCAAGGTGGTAGTGCATTTTATGCATGGGGTCAACAAAATGACCGATTTGCCATTGAGCTGATTGGCGCACTTGGTATTGGTAAAACCAACATTGAATACAATGGTCAAACCGCTACTCTAGTCAGCGAAAAGACAGGCACATTGACCGCTGACGACCCTGAAACCTTGCTAAAGAAAGCCACTGGTTGGCAAGCACCAATTTCACAAATGCCTTATTGGATTTCTGGTCGTCCAGCACCTTCAGACAGCGCACCACAAATGGATGATCAGAACCGTTTAGTTAGCTCAGTCAATGGTGAGTGGACAGCCAGCTTTACTTATAAAGGTACGGATAAGCTACCTAGTAAAATTAGCGCAGTACAGCCTCAAGGCAACAAAGTTGTAATGACGATTAATCATTAATCCATCTTTTATTAACAATAGACAGCCTGCTAAAAACTAGCATTGTTAATTAAGATAGCTATTTATAACTGCACCTTATGATAAAAAAATATGACTGAAAATATAGCCGTACCATCTGTTTCTACGATTACTCGTTTATCGCCTGCAAAACTCAATCTGTTTTTGCACATCACTGGTAAACGTGCCGATGGCTATCATAATTTGCAAACGGTATTTCGCCTGCTTGACTGGGGCGATTACTTGCATTTTTCGGTCAGCAACGATGCTGTTATTTCTACTATAGCTAGTGAATTAACTTCTAATCAATTCTGTCATCAGCTACTGATACTAGATGGTGCAGAGTCTATCACTATTAGTATAGAAGACAATTTAATTTTCAAAGCGGCACGCGCATTGCTAGCATTTGCCATACAGTCAAACACTTTACCTGAGCAATTAGCAAAAGTGCATATCACTTTAGATAAGCATTTGCCAATGGGTGCAGGATTGGGTGGTGGCTCATCTAATGCAGCAACGACTATACTAGTGCTCAATGAGCTTTGGCAGCTTAATTTTACCTGTGATGAGCTCATAAAGATTGGCGCGACTGTGGGTGCGGATGTACCGATATTTATCTTTGGCCAAGACGCTATTGCCATGGGAATTGGTGAAGAACTGACTACGATTGAGTTGCCTGACCAGCACTATTTAGTACTGACGCCTAATGCCCATGTCAATACTGCCAAGCTATTTGCGCATCCTAAACTACAGCGAGATATCGCGCCCCTATCGGTTGCAACTATCCAAAACCAATACGCTGACTATGTACAAACGCTCACTACGCCTTATCATAATGTCTTTACCCTAGTGGTCACAAGCCTTGCTCCTGCTGTTGCAGATGCCTTAAGTTATCTACAGGGGTTAGAAGCGCAAACACTGAGCACAGCACGCATGACTGGCTCTGGCAGTGCGGTATTTTTGCCTCTAGATGCGAGTGTGGCTACTAACAAAAAACTTGTGGCGAAGTGGATTGCAAATGCGCCTTGTGCAGGGTATATCGTTGGAAACTTAAAATAGCACATATAACCTTTAGATTTCTTATCATCTAAATAATGACAACGGTAGGATTGCCGATTTTAATTTGCTAAAATAGCGCCAGCAGTAACCTATGATGAATAAATACCAGAAAAAGCCGCAAATGACTTGCAAAATCTGAAAATTTACTTATAATAGGTCGCCACAATAGGGGTATAGCCAAGTTGGTAAGGCATCAGGTTTTGATCCTGACATCCGTTGGTTCGAGTCCAGCTACCCCTGCCATTTTTTAGTACGAAGCGTTAGAGATACATCTAGTATAAGTGGTTTATACACAGCCACTTATCTTATTGTCATTGACAACGTTATCCCAGTTTCGGTATAGTTCGCAATGGACACCGCTAGGGAAAAGTTATGTTTTAAACGGTTTATCCGTTTTTTAGATAACTGACAGGTCATGACACCATATTAAGAACGACTACTTAGTCGCTATTATATATCGGTTGTTCATAGCCTAGACATTACAGGGGTATAGCCAAGTTGGTAAGGCATCAGGTTTTGATCCTGACATCCGTTGGTTCGAGTCCAGCTACCCCTGCCATTTTTTACTGTAATAGTATACTTCAACACCTTCACCACTCTTTTCTTAATTTGAGCAGTTTGACACTGCTTAGCGGTCGCTGCTTGAGTCAATCAATAGGACTTCTGTCATGCCTTATTTGGCGATTTTTACGGGTAATGCCCACCCAGAATTGGCAAAAACCGTAGCCGATCATCTTCACATACCTCTTGGTAAAGCTGACATCACGCGTTTTTCTGATGGCGAAATTGCCGTGGAAATCAAAGAACACGTACGTGGTAAAGATGTGTTTATCATGCAGCCTACTTGTGCACCGACCAACGACAACTTGATGGAAATCATGATGATGGCTGACGCCTTGCGTCGCTCTAGTGCTGGCCGTATCACAGCTGTTATGCCTTATTTTGGTTATGCTCGTCAGGATCGTCGTCCACGCTCAGCTCGTGTACCTATCTCGGCTAAAGTGGTTGCCGACATGCTAAACATCGTTAGTATCGATCGCGTAATGACTGTTGATTTGCACTCAGATCAGATTCAGGGTTTCTTTGATATCCCTGTAGACAACATCTACGGCACACCTGTATTGCTAAATGACCTACAAAAACAAGACTATGACAATATCATGGTTGTTTCACCTGACGTAGGCGGTGTGGTTCGTGCACGTGCGATGGCCAAGCAGTTAGGCGATACCGACATGGCAATTATTGATAAGCGCCGTGCTCGTGCCAATGAGTCACAAGTAATGCACATCATTGGTGATGTTCGTGACCGTGATTGCGTTATCGTTGATGATATGGTCGATACTGCAGGTACATTGTGTAAAGCCGCTGAAGCATTAAAAGAAAATGGTGCCCGTCGCGTCTTAGCTTACATCACGCACCCTGTCCTATCAGGCAACGCACTGAAAAACATCAGCGAATCTGCATTGGACGAAGTGGTTGTGACCGATACTATTCCACTATCTGCTGAAGCCAAAGCTTGTAGCAAAATCCGTCAGGTAAGTATTGCACCGATGCTGGCTGAAAGCTTACGCCGTATCAATAACGAAGAATCTATTAGCGCGATGTTTGACGCCTAATTTGATACAACTGCCTTTTAAACAGCTATTGCGGTAATTTTTAGTAGCAATGACTGTAGTAAGACATCTTAAATAATTAAAAAACAGAGCGTCAAGTATCCTTACTTGGCGCTTTGTTTTGTGTAGGCGCTTTGCGTAGGTCTTTATTATTGCTACAGAATCACGTATAATGCGCGCCTGTGCTGACCTTTTCGTTGTTTTTATTAGGCTAGCACTATCAAAAGTGCTGATCATGCTTAACAGCAACCATCGTTATAGTAATTATCATAGCGAGCGCTGCTATAAGCAAATGGCTAAGCTTAGACATTGCGAGTTTTATTCGTAACGATAATATTAGCTATCATCACGTATTAGTGGATTGGTCGCAAATCCACTTTTTTATGACCAGACACTTCATCATTTTTTTTATAGGATTATATCCATGAGCATTAATCATTTTGAACTAAACGCCGTTGATCGTGCTGCTGAACTACAAGGTAAAGGTGCGAGCCGCCGCCTACGTAAGCAGAACCTAGTTCCTGCCATCATCTATGGTGGTAACGAAGAGCCAACAGCTATCTCTATCAAGCTTAACGAACTAGTAAAATCACTAGAATTCGAAGCGTTTTTCTCACACATCTTGACTATCAACGTTGACGGTGAAGAGCATCAAGCAGTTATCAAAGACTTGCAGCGCCATCCAGCTAAAGGCTTCCCAATGCATGCTGATTTCCAGCGCATTGTAAAAGGTCAGAAAATCCACATGAACGTTCCTGTTCATTTCACTGGTCGTGAAGATGCGCCTGGTACTGCTGCTGCTGGTGTACTATCTACTCTAGTATCTGATATCGAAGTTATCTGCTTACCATCACAACTTCCTGAATACCTAGAAGTAGATGTGTCTGGCATGGAAATCGGTGATTTGTTCCGTCTATCAGACATCAAACTTCCTGAAGGCGTTGTAATTCATGAGCTTGAGCTAGAAGACGGCCATGACCGTACTATCGTTAACATGCAGCCACCAACAGTAGAAGAAGTTGATGCTGATGCTGACGTTGATGCTGATGAAGTACCAGCAACTGAGCAAAACGACGGTACTGAAGAAAACAAAGACAGCGAGTAATATACTATTTCTAACTAGTGCATTATTTTGTGCTGGTTAGTGATACATTCGTTTAGTCAATAAGACAGCAGGTGATTAAAATCTCCTGCTGTTTTTGTAAGTAAGGTTTGAAAATAAACTGTCTATCAGTACTTCAATCCTTACCCCTATTTATCAAATTCAAGCAGGGTGTTTTTATGGCCATAAAGCTTATTGTCGGTCTTGGTAATCCTGGTCAGCAGTATATGTTTACGCGTCATAATGCAGGATTTTGGTTTGTCCATCATTTGGCTCAGCAGTTTAATATCACGCTCTCCCCTGATAAGAAATTTCATGGAGTGACAGGGCGTGGGCAGATTCATGGGTCTGATGTGCGTTTACTTATGCCGCTGACGTTTATGAATAAATCTGGTCAGTCAGTGGTGCCTATGGTAAATTTCTATGGCATCAAAAATGATGAATTGTTGATTGCTCATGATGAGCTCGATATTCCAGCTGGTAGTATCAAACTCAAAACAGACGGTGGACATGGTGGTCATAACGGCCTACGTGATATCACGCCGCATATTGGCAATGATTTTCATCGCCTGCGTGTGGGTATCGGCCATCCTGGTCACAAGTCTAAAGTTAGTGGACACGTTCTCTCTAAAGCATCTCCTGATGAGCAGATTGCGATTGATAGCGCGCTGACAGCTGCTTTTGAAGCGCTCCCATTGTTGTTGGATGGTGATGTCGAAAAAGCACGTTCACAAATTAATGGCTTTAAATTACCAGAATAATATAGTCGTTCAATGATAATGACCTTTTATTTTGGTAATTTTATCCCCATTAACCTTTTGATTTAGTTAATTAATATCAGTTACGCCAAGGAACCAACCTATGCTACTTAATATGCTTAAATGCAAATTACACCGTGCCCGTGTTACCCATGCCGAGCTTCATTACGAAGGCTCTTGCGGTATCGACGGCGATCTATTAGATCTTGCTGGTCTACGCGAAAATGAATCTATTGATATCTATAACGTGACCAACGGTAAGCGCTTTCGCACCTATGCTATCCGTGCTGAGGCGGGCTCTGGTATTATCTCATTAAATGGTGCTGCGGCTCATATGGCAGATTTGGGCGATATCGTTATCATTTGTGCTTACGCGCATTTTGATGAAGTTGAAGCGTCAACGTATCAGCCAAAACTTGTCTATTGCAACGAAGACAACACCGTAAAAGACACAGCAAATATCATTCCTGTACAAGTTGCTTAATATGACAGGATGGTGAGGTTTTGGTAAATTTAAGATAAACACAAAGTTACATCTTTGAATTAACTGCTATTATTACTAAAAATCTCGATGCTAAAGGGAAAGCTGAATCTAAATCAAGATTCAGCTTTTTTTATGCCATTTTTATTTATCAAATTCACATTTTTCATCATATAAAAGGAAACATACTAATGTGGTTGGCCGCGCTTGCAATACTGATTGGGTTAGCAATTTTAGTTTGGAGTGCCGATGTCTTTATTGATGGGGCGACAGCACTAGCAAAGAAGTTTAGTGTGCCTAGCTTCTTAATTGGTGTCTTAATATTGGGTATAGGCACGTCAGCGCCTGAGATGGTGGTATCAGTGCTAGCAGCAATAGAAGGCAGCCCTGAGCTGGCTCTAGGTAACGCTTATGGCTCAAATATCATCAACATCGCATTGGTACTCGGTGCAACTGTATTGATTAGTCCTATTATCATCCGTAGAGGCATCGTAAAGCGCGACTTGCCCTTGCTGCTACTGATTACTGTTATCGCCGCTTGGCAGTTACGTGATGGGACATTGAGCCAAGCTGATGGTATCGTATTGTTGATTTTGTTGGTCGCCGTTTTAGGGCTACAGATCATAATGAGTATACGCGAAGGCTATCATGAGCACGAAGACGATATAGTCGTGGCTAATGCTGACTCAGCGCACTCAAATAACTTAGAGCACTTAAATAACTCAGAGAGCTTAGAAAAGCTAGAACCAAGCGTAACGCGTGGTCTTGTCAGTTTAATTATCGGTATGCTGATGCTCGTAGCCAGCTCACGCGCTATCGTTTGGGGTGCTGTCGAGTTGGCAACGCTATGGGGGCTTAGTGAGCTTATCATTGGTCTAACGATTGTCGCAGTTGGGACCTCATTGCCTGAGCTGGTATCGAGCTTGTCAGCAGCCCGTAAAGGCGAGCATGATATGGCGCTCGGCAATATCATTGGCTCTAATATCTTCAATACTTTGGCAGTTGTCGGCTTAGCAACGGTCATTGCTCCTATCGCCGCCGACCCAGTGATTCTGTCGCGTGATGTGATGGCAATGGGAGTCTTGACTATATTGCTAGTGACACTATGCGCATTTGCTTTTAAAACAAAACGCCAATTCGGTCGTACGTCAGGTGCCACATTGGTACTGTTCTTTATGGGCTACACCGCATGGCTGATTCAAAGCGTTAGTATGTAACTGTTTAGGCTGAACCAATTGAGCAGTGATACGACTAAATTATTACGTCGGTAAGAGTTACTAGGTCAATAAAATCAGACTACGATTTTTTCTTACGATTTTTAAAACCGCGCCATAGCCCTTCATGTGCCACTTTCGGCATTTTTAGAGTAATGGTGTTGGACAGCATATCTTGTACCGCCAGACCGCGAGGGTTGAACAGGCAGAACACATAGTTGAATACCAAACCAAGAAACGCGCTGGCCAATAAGGCGGCGCGTGACCCATCAATGAGACTGCCAATAATGCCAAAAATCAGCGGCATTAGACAAGCGGCCAAAATACGCTTAAACGACTGTCCCCACGTTAGCCATTGACCTGCATCATTAATCGTTTTTAATCGCCACGTCTGCATACCTAATGTCTGACCACCACGGCGCCAAAATATCCCATAGAACGCTACAAGCGTCAGTACAAATGATGGCGTCATAATAGCGTTCTGATACCAGAACGGCAGTGACTGAGCTTGTGATGACTCGGTACCCGTCTCCATAGTCAACAGCGTACCAACGACGGTTAGTATCGTCCCGACCAAAAACAAAAGCGCCAAAATCAGCATACCATCATAGAGAATCGCCACGACACGAATCATAGGCTTAGCGATGGTTGGCTCTTCGTTAGGATCTTGCTGTACAGGCGCACTCGATTGAGGCTTTGATTTGCGAGTCGTTTTTGACGGATGTTTAGATGGACTTTTTGACATGGTACAAGCTCATAGCAAGCAGTGAATAGTAACGCTATTGTACCGTAAATGGTGGGGCTATCGTACATTATCCTAGATGACTATTTAACATCGTAGATGGCCTAACATCGTATATGACTGTCCAATATCTTAGATTGCTCTTTAATATCTTAGATTGCTCTTTAATATTTTAGATTGCTCTTTAATATTATGAGTTGGCTATCCAATCATGCTACATACAAGAGATGATCGTAGAATAAATAAGTAGAAAGGTAAAAATTACAGACATAAAAAAACCGCCAATTGTCATAAGACAGGCGATTATTTTAATGTTTTATCAGCTTAAATTAAGCCATTATGCAAATGGTGCGCCTGGAGAGATTCGAACTCCCGACCCCTTAGTTCGTAGCCAAGTGCTCTATCCAACTGAGCTACAGGCGCGTATTTTGCACTTTATCCACTGCGAAGATAATATCTTTTGCAGTAAATTAGGTTGGTCATTATATAGATAATATCGCTTGTGTCAACATCTTTTTTAATTAAAACAAATTATTTTTTGAATTAATTATTAAAATGTTTAACGCAGTATATTGCGTTACTACTCTAATAACAACTGAATAAATGGCGGTGAAGGAGGGATTCGAACCCTCGATACGCTTACACGTATGGTTCCTTAGCAGGGAACTGGTTTCAGCCACTCACCCACTTCACCTAACGATTCAAGACATTTATAAAAAATCTATAAACATAGTATTGATGCTAACAATACGTCTCATGTCGTGGGCGAGTATTATAACAAAGCCAAAACGAATTGCAAGCGTTGTCTACAGATTTAATGCGGCTTTTATCAAAATTATAGATATAAGTACTTATATTGCATTTTTATAAGGAAAATTGCGACATATCATCGCTAAATATAACGACCAAACTGCTCACTAATATTAGGCCTACTCACTCTACCGTCTTATACCTCATCCACAAGCATAAGACTATGATAGATTTTTTAATAGTAGGTGGCTATAGTATTTGTCACTTATTTCAAAATATCTCAAAAGGAGCTATTATGCGACCTGTCGTACTGTGTTTTTCAGGATTAGACCCTTCAGGCGGTGCTGGATTACAAGCGGATATCGAGGCCATTGGACAATCAGGGGCACATGCAGCCATCGCGTGTACGGCGGTCACTATCCAAAGCTCGCAGCAGGTATTTGGCTTTGAGGCTTGTGCGGCATCATTGGTAAAAGCTCAAGCTACTGCGGTGCTTGATGACTTACCTGTTAGTGCTATCAAATCAGGTATGCTTGGCACTACTGATAATATCGCAATGTTGACCAAACTATTTGCTGATCAAGTTATCGATAACAACACGCCATTTGTCTTAGACCCTGTACTAGTTGCAAATAGCGGTGGCAGCTTGGGTGATGAGAAAACACTGGTTAGCGCCTTTAGACAATTGCTACCCTACGCCACTTTAATTACCCCAAATACTCATGAGCTACGTGCGCTTAGCGGTGAGCAAGACCTGCATATCGGTGCGCAAAAGCTATGTGCTCAAGGCGCTCATGCGGTATTAGTAAAGACCTCACATGATTTTGATAGCGGTGACATCGAGCAGTACTTATATATACAGGGCGAAATGGTCCATAAAAGCACCTTGCCGCGCTTAGATGGTGAGTTCCATGGCTCAGGATGTTCACTTGCCAGCTTCATCGCTGGACGCTTGGCAATGGGCGATGTTCTCATTGATGCGGTAAAAGCAGCTGACAGTTGGATTACCCAGACATTGCGGGCAGCTGATGCACCGCATCCTGATGATTCGCAAGCTCAACTCATACCAAATCGCTTTGTTCGTTTTTAGCATATCTAACAAGCTATAGCTTACCCAAGTAGCAGACGCAAAAAAGGCGCTCTATATTTTTATAGAACGCCTTTTTTATGACAGTCTTTAAATTTAATTAGACTTAACCCAAGGTTGGCAACACACTCGCGGCCAAACCACCAATAAATATCTCAAGCAAATAAAATGCTAAGAAAGCCACCATTGGCGATAAGTCGAGCATACCTAAATTCGGCGTAATACGACGAAACGGGGCCAAAATAGGTTCAGCCAAATTAATGATAATGCCAATAACCGGATGCTCAGATCTGGTAAACACCACAATCCAGCTAACGATGATAGAACCAATCACTAGATAGCGACACATGCGTAAAAAGTCTAACAATAAGCTAGTGGTACCCGTAAAGAATAGCGGTACAGGCGCAATACCTTTATGCGTCAATGCGGCCTTTCCAGAGATGTCGATTAGACGAATCAAAAACATCAACACGATAGCGGCAATGCTAATACGACCCTGTGCGACAGTCGGAAAAATACGCCCAAATACATCGACGATATGCGTTGCTTTATAAGCAGGTGCAATCATCGGATTGCTCGCATCCATCCCTGCAAACTGCAACATAAAACGAATAAACACCAGCATCATAGCGAATGTGGTGACCAAATCAAAAATTTGAAATAACATGTTGTTCATGAAGTGCTACTCAATGTGACATTATTAACAGATTCTAGGATGACAAATGTCATTATCAGATGCTGATGATTACATAAGGTGTGACGTCAGTGGTGACTCACAGCACACCTTGTCAGTGTTTACTTACTCATCTCTTCACTTAACGCTTGGCTACGATCATAGCAAGCTTGCATGGCCTCGCTGATTTGACGACCAATCTCATTGGCTTGCATTGAATCAACCGCTGCTTGAGTAGTACCGTTCGGTGAAGTCACTTTACGGCGTAACTCAGCTGGTGCATCATCACTGTTCATTGCCATTTTTGCAGCACCTAACATAGTCTGCATAGCAAGCGCTGAGGCTTGTTCTTTATCCAGCCCTAATGCAACTGCCCCATCGACCATCGATTCAATGAAGTAAAACATATACGCTGGCGCTGAACCTGATACGGCTGTAACGGCATGCATATGCTCTTCGTCATCGACCCACATGACCAAACCTGATGCTTCCATAACGGCTGTTGCTAGCTGCTTCTGTTCCGCTGAGATATTGTTTGTACCGTAGAGGCCAGTCGCACCCATTTGAATCATAGAAGGCGTGTTTGGCATTGCACGGACGATATTGCTATAGCCGCCCAACATGTTTGATAAAAGATCAGTCGACAAGCCTGCAGCCACTGAAATAACTAATTGAGTGTCTAATACGTCAGCAAAAGCACTTACCACTACTTTCATCATTTGTGGTTTGACTGCGAGTACCACTATATCTGCACCGATCACAGCAGACTTTGGATCAGCCATTGGATCAACAGTATTTAGACCTTTGGCGGCTAATTGCTCACGTGCATTGCTGCTAGGATCGGCGACCGTGATTAGATTTGGTTTGATGCCGCAACCCACAAGCCCGCTAATGAGCGCTTGTGCCATGTTTCCGCCACCAATAAAACTGATTTTTTTATTATCTAATACCGACATACTTGTCTCCTAGTCACAAAATTCAAAGGTATTCAACTTAACATACTGATATGTAAAACGACACTCAGTTTATCATACTGCCACTATCCCCGTTTGATAAATTCAAAATGTCGCGCCTGACATCAACCTGATAAAAATCAATGAGTCAGCCAACGGATATTAAACTTTTAACGCTTTCTATTTTAGACTAAGCTCACTTTTGATGTACTCAGCTAATTGGTTGCTTTTGGCATCGTTATCGGTCTGCTCAGAACTCAAAAGCCAACTCTCAAATGGCGATGCTAGTAATAGAGGAATATCAGTTTCTATTTCGCTTCCATCTTCGGATTCATTTATAAAAGTAATGCTGACTACCATTAAGCTGTCTCGTAGCCATAATGGGATCCCAAGGGTTTGATACAGTTTTTTGCCTGCTTGTGGTCGCGCAGCCATCTCAGTTTTCAACCGTTGCTTACGTTCTAACGGTGCTACTTTTAACACTGCCTGCTGTGCTATACCGTCCGCACTATTTTCTAACAATCGTACCAGCGCATCTACCTTTACTTGCAACTGCCAAGTATAATGATCACTGCTACGTAAAATGAGTGAGACTGAATTATTATCAGCTGAATGACTAAATAAATTATTAGATAAAGTCAGCACCTGCTCGGTTAGCGGTACATTTAGCCAAGATAGCCACCCGCTGCTCATACGATAGAGCTGCTGACGATAGCGCCGAATGGTATAAGACGCCTTACGACCTTGCCAAAACAGTTCTGTCTGGTGATCTTGGTCATCACGTTGGCTGAGAGTTAGCACATCATCGACGAGTTGCTTAGCAGGCGGTAGTGGCTCATCTTGACCGAGCCAATAGTGCAATAATTGCCGCTGACGATACATAGGCAGATTTTGCAACGCATTGATATCTAGTACGCGCTGTGCGGGTAAAAGTTGCAGGTCTGTATGTTCTGTCTGCTGCATATCCTGCATAGCTTGAGCACTGACTGTTTCCTGTGCATCACTTAACAGCTGCGCACTGCGAGCAATATTATCAATGACATTAGGGTTGTACGCAGCCAGTATTGGCATGATATCGCGGCGTAGCCCACTACGTACGTTGTCGCCACTGTCATTGGTAGGATCATCTATATAAGGCAACTCTAAGCGCTTGGCATAGGCGCTAATAGTGGCTCGTCGTATCGTGAGCCAAGGTCGCCACAGGATATTACGCTGTGCGCCCTGCGTTTGCACTCGCCATGGCTGCATACCAGACAGACCATTGACTCCTGCTCCTTGAATCAATCGCATTAATACCGTTTCAGCTTGGTCATCAGCGTGATGCGCTAATAGTAATACATCGTCTTGGTTGATATGAGCACGCATAACATTATAGCGTGCTTGCCGAGCGGCCTGCTCATCATGTCCATTCACTTGTGCCTGTAAAATGCGACAAGGTATTTTTTGAGCCGCTGCCCAATTGGCAACATGCTTAGCCCAATGCCGACTATCCGATTGTAGCCCATGATCGACATGTAACAGCTGCGGCAGACATGGTAATTTACCTTGTCGGTAGAGCTGCACACACAGCGCCGCAAGAGCTAATGAATCACGCCCACCACTACATGCCAGCCAAAGGCGACGACCATGCAGCTGATCATTATACTCAGACATACTGCTCAATAATGCGGTTGCTAGTGTCTTATCAACTGGCAAATCGGCAATCGATTTAATGGGATGTGAGATGATTGCGCTGCTGGTCATAGTCAGCCTTATTTTTCGTTATTTTAGATGCTTCATATACTAACAGCCATAAAAAAACGCGCCATTAAATGACACGTTTTTATTTTAGCATTAAGACTCAGGCTCTAATATGAAAAGCCTATTATTGAATAATAGCGACTTAACAATAAAGGCGCCATAGCAACCAATTAAGCAGGCAACATTACTTCTGAATTGAAAGACTTTAGTTTTTCATAACGTAGCTCACAACGCTCTTGAGGATCTAAATCTTTGATTTCATCAAGCTGCTCAGTAATCAGTGCTTTTAGTGCATTCATCACAGGTTGTGGCTGCACATGTGCGCCTTCGCCCTCTTCGATGACAGCGTCAATCAAACCCATTTGATAAAGGTTAATGGCGTTTAGTTTTAGCGCTTCACTAGCGTCTTGTGCTTTTTCAGCGGTTTTCCAAAGAATAGAAGCACAACCTTCTGGCGAGATGACTGAATAGATGCTGTTTTGTAGCATGTTTACTTTGTCACCAACGCCAATCGCTAATGCTCCGCCTGAGCCACCTTCACCAATGATAGTCACAATCACAGGCACTTTCAGACTAGAGAACACAGCGATGCTTTCTGCAATCGCTTGTGCTTGTCCGCGCTCTTCTGCACCGATACCAGGATAGGCACCTTGGGTATCCACAAAGGTCATCACAGGGATATTAAAGCGCTCGGCCATTTTGACCAAACGAATCACTTTGCGATAGCCTTCAGGGTTGGCCATACCAAAATTATGAGCAATACGCTCACGGGTGCTACGACCACGATGCTGACCAATTACCATTACAGGCTGACCATCAAAACGCGCAAGACCACCCAAAATGGCTTTGTCATCGGCAAAAGCACGATCGCCATGCAACTCGTCAAATTCGGTAAAAAGCTGATTAACATAGTCCATAAATAATGGACGCTTGGCGTGTCGTGCAAGCTGCACACTATCCCAGACAGTGCTCATAGACGCTTCCCTTTAATAATTATACTTAATGTATTTATGTTTAAGAATAATATCGTTATCCGTGTTCAGATAATGAAAGTACAGTTGTAAACTCAATAGGAGCTATAGTAGCACATCTTAAATAGCATGACATTATCGACAACGCCGCTTTTGTTACGTTAATCTTTAACTCAATACTTACAATGGTAACTGCTCAACCTCTGGAGTCTCAGCCTCTTGAGCTTCAATCACATTAAGCTGTACGCCCCATTTGGCAAACTGGTCAATCTCAGTACGCAAATCTGCGAGCAAGAAAGCATAATGTTCACTGCTATCCGCTAAGGTGATTTGCCAGCTGTTTTCAGCGACTACCTTTAGTTCTAGCTCTGGTAACGCATAATCGCTGCGGCTATGATGTGCCAGTACGGCGAGGCGCAACAATAAGCAGAGATAAACCAACTGGTCACCACCAATCTGACAAGTCTGCTCTAGCATATCGGCTTTAAGCTTGCGGCGATGGTTAAGCATCAGCTGCGCCATGCGTTTTTGATCAACTTGCGAAAATCCTGGAATATCCGAGTATTCAAGCAAATACGCGCTATGCTTGTGATAGCTACTGTGACTGATTGCCAGTCCTATCTCATGCAAGAAAGCAGCACGTCTGAGCAAGTCGCAATCATCATTGGACAGCGCAAGCTTATCTTTTACTTGTTCGAATAAATGGCGACTGGTTTTTACCACTTGTTTGGCTTGCTTTTTGTCCCCTGAGTAACGCTTGATTAAGGCTAATACACTGCGGTCACGCACATCTTCACTAGCAAAGCGCCCGAGCATATCGTACATAACGCCTTCACGTAACGCGCCATCTGAGTAAGTAATGGTCTCAACACCCAATACTTTCATTACCGCGCGCAATACTGCCACACCAGCAGGAAATACAGCTTTACGATGTTCTTTGACGCCTTCTAACTCGATATCATCAATATTGCCAATCTTGATCAGCAATTTCTCTAATTTTTTGACACCTTTATAGGTAATGCGTTCTTGCTCATCGGCCCAACCTTTTGATACTAAAACATTACGCACCGCTTTGATTGTACCGCTTGAGCCGACTACGCTACTCCAGCCCGTCTTTTGATAACGACCGTTAATCGCTAAGACTTCTTTGCGTGCACCTGAAATCGCACTATTAAAAGCTTCTTTAGTAATCAGTCCGTCAGCAAAGAATTTTTGAGTAAAAGAAACACAGCCCATTTGTAAACTTTCAGTCAATAATGGGTCGAACTTTTGACCAATAATAAACTCTGTCGAACCGCCGCCAATATCCATAACCAAGCGTTTATCACTACTCTCGTTGGTATGCGAGACGCCCAAATAAATCAATCGCGCCTCTTCGCGGCCCGCGATAATCTCAATAGGTTTTGGCAGGATTTTATTGGCACGGGAAATAAAGTCGTTGGCATTTTTGGCTTGACGCAAAGCATTGGTCGCCACCACACGAATACGCTCTGGCGGTACTGAATCCAAGCGCGCCACAAAGCGGCTTAAACAATCAAGACCGCGCTGCTCGGCGGCTGCGCTTAGAATATTATTTTCGTCCAAACCAGCGGCGAGCTGTACCTTTTCAGACATCGAGACTACTTTTCGCACTTCCCCATGGTCAAGACGAGCAATAGCTAAATGGAAACTGTTGGAACCAATATCGATGGCTGCCATCATTTCATCATCGCCAATTGGCGGATTCGTAAGGTAGTCAATAGGCATAGGACAAGTCGTCACCGTGTTAGAGAGAGTGGATAGTTTACCAAAATCACGTGCTATATAGTTATAAAATCACATGTATAGAAAAAAGTCATAACCACAAAAATCAGGGCAATTTTATCATTAAAGCATTTATACCAAACACTCGCAAGCAATGCAAAACTGTAGCGGTAACATCGAAGACCACCTTATAAACTGACAGGTATCGGCTCAGCATCTAGCGCTTGTGTTACGCATATCGGTTTGCTACATTGAAAGCTATCAATATCATAATAAAAAACCGTTATTTACAGAATTTTTATTCGTATCACTCACTTCAAAAGCCACCAGCTAATCGGTTAAAAACCATCTGCAATTAATAGTTATCAAACCCACCAGCAAGGAAGCTAGTCACATGAATCAGACCACCACAAAGGACGCTACCCAAAATACAGAGACCCCTATCAGTAGCGCTAAAAAAGACATGGTAAAAACTGAAAACCCGCCCAAACAGGCATTTTATGATTTTTACTTAGATGAGCATCAAAACATAGCTTGTCGCCGCCTACATTTTGCAGGTAGTAGCTTTGGCCTACTAGGATTGGCAAAGTCTGTCAAAACTGGCTCAGCTAAGCCTTTGGTAAAGGGCATTGCTGCTGGATATGCCTGTGCATGGGTTGGACACTTTTTCTTTGAAAAGAACAAACCCGCTTCTTTTAAGTTTCCATTGAAAAGCTTTGTCAGCGACTTTCGTATGTATAGCGATGTACTACGAGGCAATCTAAGTTTGAGAGATCGCAAGTTTGATAAAGCACGATAACGTTTAGTCGTCATATAAATTAAGTGACAAAAAAACTGGGCTACTATTTTTAGCGGCCCAGTTTTCAATTATATTGATAGCTTCGTTGATAACATCTCATTTCTATAAGCGAAACGACACATTTCTTATCGTAAGGATTTGCGTAATATTTTGCCAACAGCAGTCTTAGGTAGCTCATCGATAAACTCATAGGACTGTGGACGCTTATAACCAGTTAAACGCTTGCTCGCAAAGTCTTTTAGCTCCTCTACGGTGAGATCCGCGTCTTTTTTGACCACAAACGCTTTTGGCACTTCCCCGCTATGGTCATCTGCCACCCCGACTACAGCGACTTCGAGCACTTTAGGATGTTCAGTCAGCGCAGCCTCTACTTCATTGGGATATACGTTAAATCCTGATACCAGTATCATGTCCTTTTTACGGTCGACGAGTGTCAAAAACCCCTCATCATTCATAACGCCAATATCACCTGATCTAAAGTAGCCATTCGGGGTAAAAGTATCTGCATTGTCTCGCTGCCAATAACCGCGCATGACCTGAGGCCCTTTGATACAGACCTCACCCCTTGTACCTGTTGGGCACGTATTCCCATTCTCATCAATGATATGGATATCTGTCAAAGCCAGTGGTAGTCCAACGCTGCCATTGAACTCTGTAATGCCAGACGGATTGAAAGAAATAACAGGCGCCGTCTCAGACATTCCATAGCCTTCGCTAATAATCATACCTGTCACTTGCTGCCATTGATCAGAGACCGCTTTAATAATCGCTGTGCCGCCACCGATAGATAAGGCTAAACGACTAAAATCTAGACTAGCGAATTTTGGATGATGCAGCATGCCAATGAATAATGTATTCACTGAAGGGATAACATGAGGTCGGTGCTGTTCAATGGTATTCACTAAACCATCGATATCACGTGGATTGGTGACCAATATATCTTCCCAGCCGCCATAAAGACCTAGCAAGCCGCAGACTGTAAACGAAAAAATATGATAAAGCGGTAAGGGATTAAGTATTTTAATCTGCTCGCTACGATTGGCTTCAATCGTTTTACCAAACATCGCGTAGCACTGGCAGACATTGGCCATGACATTATAATGAGTTAGCATGGCGCCTTTTGGCTTGCCAGTCGTACCGCCTGTATATTGCAGTAGCGCCAAATCTTCACGTTCAATCGTAACTGTTTTGAACGCTTCTGCACCATAGGCCTGCATAATATGTGCAAACATTATGTTGTGCTGTGATGATTCATTTGATAATTCGGTCGAGGAATGTGTTTGCTCATCTGTGTTCGCAGGTTGTTCTGAGCCAATCTGACTGAGCAAGGCAATGTCGTTATCAGCAATGCTAGGATCTATGGAACATCTGACCACCCATTTTAACTGCGCTTTGACTGTGTCATCTAATTGCTCATAAGCAGTGCTCATACCATCTAGCACAATTAGACCACAGGCTTGAGCGTCAGTGAGCTGATGTGCCAATTCATATTGGGTATACATGGGATTGACATTGACCAATACCACACCTGCACGTAGGCAACCCAACAGTACCACGGCATACTGCAGTATATTTGGCAGTTGTACCGCTATGCGATCGCCCTTCTCGACACCTTGCGCTTGTAAAAAAGCCGCGAAACGTCGACTGGCAATGTCTAACTGTCCAAAAGTGAGCGTCGCCGCACCCATACTAAAAGCTGGCAATTCACTATGCTGTTCAATCTTTGGTTGCAGTAAGTCAATCAGATTTTGCTTATCTTCCAATACATCCAAATGATTGTCTAGGCCGTATTGGTCGTAAGTGGCTTGCCATAGTGGCGCGGTATTGCTAGAAGTACTGATACTCATTCGTTTGCATCCTTGCTTAATTGTCTGGGTTTACCTCAGAATATCATAACTTATTGTCTGTTTTTCGGATGCGCAGGCAAGAACTGTATAAGCATCAGTCACGTTAACGGCTATATAAACAATCTTCAAAAATACTTTATATTATTCCCAATATGATTATAAATAAGATATCGATAAACAAAAAAACCAGCAAAGATCACGGGATGACCTTGCTGGTTTTTTAAGCTTTAACTTTTTAGTTAGCTAATAACTTACATGGCTAAACTATGCTTTTGCCATTTCTGCAAATATCTCATCAGCCGCTTTGATCGACGCATCAATGTCTTCATCACTATGTTTGATAGACATAAAGCCTGCTTCATAAGCTGACGGTGCCAAGTAAATACCGCGATCTAGCATACCATGGAAGAAAGTATTGAATACGTCCATATCGCACTCTGTCACGTCATCGAAGTTCTTTGGTGTTTCAATTGCACTGTCTTTGACAAAGAACATGCCAAACATGCCGCCAAGCTTATTAGTACGTAGATGAATACCATGTCTGTCAGCTGATGCTTGGAAACCGTCTACTAGGTGATCAACTTTCGCTGCTAACTCGTCGTAGAAACCCTCTGCCGTTAAGTCTTCAAACATAGCGATACCAGCGCGCATCGCTAGTGGATTGCCTGATAACGTGCCAGCTTGATAGACGCCGCCAAGTGGCGCGATGCAAGACATGACTTCTTTTTTACCACCGAAAGCACCAACGGGTAAGCCAGCACCGATAATTTTACCGAAGCAAGTCAAATCAGGGTCAATACCGAAATGGCCTTGCGCGCCACCAAGACCAACACGGAAGCCAGTCATCACTTCATCAAAAATCAATACTGCGCCATTAGCTGTACATTCTGCGCGCAACGTATCATGAAACTCTTGTGTTGGAATAACCATGTTCATGTTGCCAGCGATAGGCTCTAAGATAACGCAGGCAATCTCTTCACCCCATTTCTCAAAGCAGTCCTTAATCGCTTGCGGATCATTATAAGGAATCGTAATCGTATGCTTAGCAAAGTCTGCTGGCACGCCTTTTGACGTTGGCTCACCAATATCAAGCATGCCAGAGCCTGCTTTTACTAGCAGACTGTCTGAATGTCCATGGTAGCAGCCTTCAAACTTCACGATTTTGTCACGCTGAGTATAACCACGTGCTAGACGAATTGCACTCATGGTTGCTTCGGTACCAGAGCTGGTCATACGAATCATCTCAACGCTCGGCACAATGTCACAAATCTTGTCAGCAACGGTGGTTTCAAACGGCGTTGGTGTACCAAAGCTCAAACCATCATCGGCCGCTTTTTTTACCGCATCGATGACTTTTGGGTGCGCATGACCCAAAATCATTGGGCCCCACGAGCCAACATAGTCAATATAAGCATTGTCTTCGGTATCATAAATTTTGCTACCATTAGCACGGTGCATAAAGATTGGCGTACCACCAACTCCTGCAAAGGCGCGAACCGGTGAGTTAACACCACCTGGGATATGTTTACGTGCTTGTGCAAAGAGCTGTTCGTTTTTAGTACTCATAATTATTCTCTACTTATAGCGACATTTATAACGACAATGTTTTGTAATTAAACGTCTGCTTTATATTTGTTTATTATCGAATCTTTCAAGAAGTTTTTACAATTTAAGCTTTTTTGACCACAGAAGACTTGAGCTTCATTGGTCCGTAGCCATCAAGTTTACAGTCGATATCATGACCGTCAGTAGCATCTGGCAACAGGCGAATACTTTTCGCTTTCGTTCCTACTTTAATCACGATTGAAGAGCCTTTGACTTTTAGGTCTTTAATAACCGTCACCGCATCGCCGTCCTGTAGCTCATTGCCAACAGCATCACGAATAACTGCGTCTTGGTCTTCAGCTTGCGCTGCATCAGTCTCAGCCGCCGTCCATTCATGAGCACACATAGGACATACCAGTAACGCACCATCTTCATACGTATATTCAGCATCACATTTAGGGCAATTTGGTAAGCTCATTATTTCCTCGGCAGCCATCGTACATTAGGTTAATTGTAGAGCTGATATTGTACCGTAACTCACCATCTTTAACCAATTTGTACGCTTGAAAATCAAACGCTATGCCCAATTTAACACTTAACTCATCGCTTACTGATGACGTTTTTTATGACAGGGTTTTTTGTGGTACTCTTCTTAGCCTCATTTAAATTTATATGCACAAACACTGTCAATGATAAAAGCGCCCATATAATTTTTTATCACTTCGATTTACCCTCTATATTAGGGCGTGTCCCTATTTTAAAAATGGCGATAAAAATGAGATAAATCGCAGGTAAACAAGGAAAATAGCGTAGGTAATATCGAGCTATTGGCCAGCTATTTGACGCCGTTTGCTAAAGATATATCCATTTTTAGCCCATTTAGTCATAAACATTTGAATTAGGGACATGCCCTAATAAGTAAGCTCTCATCAGAAGGATAATAACAATGACTCAGTCTTCAAATTTATCAGCCGTACCGCAGTTTTCGCAATTAACTATCCAAGGCGAGGACGCCGAAAAGTTCTTGCAAGGGCAATTGACTTGTGACGTTACCAAACTCGGGCTTAGCTATCAGGCCGCCGCCATCGGTAACCTAAAAGGTCGTATTGAGTTCGGTATCTGGATCAAAAAACAAGCAGAAAAACATTATGATGTGGTCATAAGTAGCGATTGTGCTGAGTCTTTGCAGGCGCATCTTAATAAGTACGGGGCATTTTCTAAATTTGAAACCAGTGCACCAGCAGCGGTTTATCCTTGCGTGCTAGCAAATGAGCCAACTTTTAGCCATAAAGACGACCATAATACTGCTGAGGATACGCGGGCTTGGATGGCATGCAGCTTAGCTACTGGTAATTATTGGATTGTGGCCGCGACTCAAGGTGAGTTTCAACCGCAAGAGCTGCGCCTGCATCAGCGCGGCGGCATGGACTATGATAAAGGCTGCTACTTGGGTCAAGAAGTCATCGCTCGCATCTACTTTAAATCTGCACCCAAAGCATTTTTGCACTATGTACAAGGCACCGGTGCAGTACCAAACGCAGGTGACAAGCTCGATAAAATCCAAGTGGTCAATGCGATGAAAAATGACGATGGCTTTACCGCTTTGGTCGTGGCACGTCCTGAACAATTGGCAGAGAGTGATTTGAGCATATTGGACTTGCCAGCTGCACTACAAGTAGATGTCGCACGCCCGAAATGAAAGCACATCGAATCAGGCAAGCGACGCAGCTAAGTTGACGGTAGTTTAATACAGAGCCCCTGTCATGACTAACATGAGCATAGAGAATCCTATGACACATATTGCGGTACTCGGAGCAGGCGTGGTGGGCGTGACCACCGCATGGTATCTACGTCAGGCAGGCTATGATGTGACCGTGATTGAACGCGAGTCAGCGGCAGGTATGCAAACATCATTTGCCAATGGCGGTCAAATATCTGTCTCACATGCCACGCCTTGGGCCAATCCTGCGACCCCGATGAAAGCGCTCAAATGGTTGTTTAAAGAAGATGCTCCGCTATTGTATCGCTTGCGTGCGGATAAAGCGCAGCTCAAATGGGCCATGCAGTTTCTGCAAGAGTGCCGCGCCGATAGAGCCGATGCCAACCTGGTGCAAATGGTACGCTTAGGATTATATTCTAGAGACACTTTGCAGCAGCTGCGTGCAGATATCGGTATTAATTACGAGCAGCAAACACGCGGTATCATGCATTTTTATACCAATCAGGCAGAGTTTGATGCGGCTATCGAACCAACTGAACGGATGCAAGCACTTGGTTGTGAGCGCCATGTGATTGATATCAATAATGCTGTCAACTTAGAACCAGCGCTTTACCCAATTGCGCATAAGCTCACTGGAGCGACTTATACCAGTCGTGATGAGTCTGGCAATGCGCATCTATTTACCCAACGATTGGCACAGCGCTGTATCGATGCTGGCGTACAGTTTTTATATGATACCGAAATTTTAGCGCTCAATACCGATACCGACTCTGCGCGTCCGCATGTACACAGTATTACCATCCGTCCAAAAGGCGAAAACGCGCAGACCTTCACGGCTGATAGTCATGTGGTCGCGCTTGGCAGCTATAGCGTACCTCTACTAAAACCATTGGGCATCCATGTACCTATTTTTCCGGCAAAGGGATATTCGGCTACCTATACGGTGAATCCACGCGCGCCGCACTTAGCGCCTTTTGTCAGTCTGATTGATGATGAGTTTAAACTAGTCACCTCACGACTGGGTGACAAATTGCGAGTCGCTGGTACCGCGGAGTTTAACGGCTACAACCTAGACTTAAACGCTACGCGCTGTGAAGCCATCACTCGGCGTGTGCAGCAATTATTTCCGAAAGGCATTATCGCAAACTCGGTGCAATATTGGACAGGACTGCGCCCGATGACCCCATCGAACGTACCTTTGATTGGTCGCGCACACTGCGGTCAAGTCAAACATGGTAGTCATAACGCTTCAGCGACTTTTGATAATTTATGGCTCAATACAGGGCATGGCACATTAGGATGGACACACTCTTGCGGCTCTGCAAAAGCCCTTAGTTTATTAATCCAAGGCGAAACCCCTCATGTCGATTTTGATTTTATCGGTATGAGCGTTTAATCAGATCAGTGATATATGCAGATTACAAACAATAAAAGGCGCTCACTTTACGTGAACGCCTTTTTTATACTTTTACAAAGGTATGATTAACTTTATGCTAGTGCGCCTTCCGCTACAGTCTCTGTAGCAGTAGATAAGCCATCTACACCCATATCCAATGCTTCTAATTGCACAGGCACACCATTAACGGCGGCATTACCACTCAACTGATCAATCAACGTCTCATCGGTCAAATCATTAACGCTGACACCTGCATGCGCTTGCGCAATCTTTTGCTTAACCCCTTTACGACCGTGACCAAAGCCATGCGGAATGCTGACCACTCCTGGCATCAGCTCATCCGTCACTTCTGCTGCAATGACCACGCTACCTACTCGAGAAGTTACTCTGACATCTTGACCGTCTACAATGCCATGTTGCGCTGCCGTTTGCGGATGCAACATCAATGTACAGCGAGATTTACCTTTTACCAATCGATGGCTATTGTGCAACCATGAGTTGTTACTACGTACATGACGACGACCGATTAGCAAAATCTCATTACTGTTGTACTGCTGTACCATCTCTTTGACACGGGCCAAATCTGACTGATAAAAATCAACATGAAGATGAATTTGTTTATCAGCGTGTTTGATTGCCTCTGGCAACATACGATGCAACGGACCCAAATCAATACCATGCGGATTTTTGACTAAGGCTTCAAATGTCACCTCTTTATGAGGTCCATACTTTAGACCTTGCTCCAACAAAAACTTGGGACCAAAGGCTTTTGTCGCGGCACGTTCTTTTTGTGTTGCTTCTGGCGCATCTTTGTCTAAGCGATCTGCCAGTCCTAAATAAATCTCCCAGTCATGCTTGGTATCGTCAGTTTTGTCAAACAAAGCAGGCGAATATTTGGCGACATTGTGCACGGCAAAGCCGTTAAAAGTAATGTCATAATGGTCGCGCTCTAATGGTGATACAGGCGGCAAAATAATATTGGCATGGCGACTGGTCTCAGTCACGAAATAATCAAGCGAAACCATAAATTCTAACTGAGATAATGCTTCGTCCAATTTTTCACCATTTGGCGTACTCAGAACCGGGTTGCCAGCGACCGTAACGAATCCCTTTAACTGGCCTTCCCCTTCGACTAACATTTCATCTGCCATTGCAACCACTGGATACTCACCATTAAAATCAGGCAGATTACTTACACGGCTATGACGTTTACCCAAATAGCCTGGGCCAGAACTGTTCACAACATCGACAGCAGGATTTGGGAACATGAGTCCACCCACTTCATCTAAACGACCCGTGACGATATTGATGACCATAGATAGATATTGGCTTAGCAAACCAAACTCTTGTACTGAGATGCCCATACGACCATAACAAACTGAGCTTTCCGCTTCACAAAACTCTTTGACGATACGTTTGATTTCGGCTGCGGTAATACCCGTGATATCTGCCACTGACTCAGGCGTATATTGTTCAGCAAACAAAGCAAGTCGATCGATCTCAGGTGCCAAGGCAGCCACTCTAGTATCGAGCTTGGCATAACCCTGCGTATAGATTTCATTTAGCATAGCCAATAGCAG
This sequence comes from Psychrobacter sp. JCM 18900, assembly GCF_904846625.1. GTDB lineage: Bacteria > Pseudomonadota > Gammaproteobacteria > Pseudomonadales > Moraxellaceae > Psychrobacter. Next base: position 295,166 of record NZ_CAJHBL010000003.1, on the reverse strand, counting down.
CAATACGTCCGTCGCTGGACGAATAAAGTGGTGCTCACTAGCGATATCGGCAGTTTCGGTACGTCTTGGATCAACCACTACTACCTTGCCATCGCGCGCTTTAATATCTTTTAGCTTTTGACGCATGTTGGGCGCAGTCATGATACTGCCGTTGGAAGCCAGCGGATTGCCGCCGATGATCAGCATGTATTGCGTGTTATTGACATCAGGAACTGGAATGCGCAGCATGTGACCAAACAGATGCATGCTAATAATATGATGCGGCAGCTGGTCGATAGAGGTGGCAGAAAAACGACTGCGCGTCTTTAAGCTGGTAAGCAGTTGTTTGATGGTCAACATGCCGCCCATGTTATGTACGTTAGGATTACCTAAATAAACGCCTAGTGCATTTTGACCATACTTTTGCTGTATGGATTGAATACCTGCGGCGACTTTATCCAAAGCTTCTGGCCAACTAATAGATTTCCAACCGTCAGCTGTTCTCTCTACTGGCTGACGCAAACGGTCAGGATCTTCATGCAAATCTTGCAAAGCGGTGGCTTTCGGACAAATATAGCCTTGCGAAAAAGGATCGTTTTTATCCCCTTTAATCGACAAGACTTTTTCGCCATCATGTTTTATTTCGACACCGCACATCGCCTCGCACAATGTACAAGTTCTAAAATGCGTTTGCGCTTCGCCTAACGTTGGTACAGCCGTGGTTGTGGCCATAGTTACTCTCCCTGTTGTGTTTTTTGTTCTAGATTTCATGACAATAATTTTTGCTTATTATCATTACTGACTAGTATTGCTTCCGTGCAAAAAATTGGCGAACAGTGCGTCAAAGCTGATACTCAAGGTGGCAATCGCTTGTTGTCTTGAGTAACGCTGCTGATGACAGCCCAATATCAACTCATGTACTTGTGCCGCCGCCATATCAACGCATAGATTGACAGCACTGCGCTCGCAAGAACGATTGGACAACTGCAATCCTTGAATAAATATCTCTGTCCATTCTTCTTGTATTTCGATAATCAGATTGCCCAGTCCATTATTCAATGAAGATTGATTTTCTATACTGTCACTAAACCGTGGGCGATCCTCTAACAAATGCTGAAACAGCGCGATATTCTCAAATGCTGAATCAAAAATCATAATCAAGCATTGTCGACATTGCTGATTAAACTGATCTTTACTCAATACATCATAATCTTTGAGCATATTGACCCATGCCAATCGCATCGGTGATAGATAATTGTCTTTTAGTTGGGCGCTCAGCTCATTTTGTAGCGCCTCTAGGCTCTCAAAATGATTGTAAAAACTGGGCTGTGCAATACCTGCACCTTTGGCAATTTTATTCATGCTCATGCCCTGAGCACCTTCCAAACTATACAACCGCAAGGCACTTTTTAATAACGCACGCCGAGTCTTGGCTTTTGCCAGCTCACGTTTAGATTCTACTGGGACTGTCAAATTTTGCGTTAATACATTCAATGCAGAGGTCTTCCTATTCAATAGATAATTATATCGACACGCCAGTAATTTACCTTAGGTGCTATTGTGCCAAAAAAATGTGATGATAATGGTCAACTGCCGACAGCGAATATCTTAGCTATAAGGTTATAGTCATTTAAACCATATGTCTATAGCCAAACCCATAGTAGAACTCATGCTTCACAAAACAACGATTTCTAGGCCACCATCATGACATCACCTGTATTCTCCCCTTTAGTGCTGCCTTGTGGCGCTACATTACCCAACCGTTTAGCGAAAGCTGCCATGGAAGAAAACATGGCTGATATCGGTCAAGTCCCTGGCCCTACTCTGCTCTGTCTATACAAAAATTGGGCCGAAGGCGGGACAGGTCTGTTAATCACGGGAAACGTGATGGTCGATGGCCGCGCTATGACAGGACCTGGCGGTGTCGTATTAGACAAACACAGTGAGATAGCGCCTTTTAGAGCGTGGGCAAATGCTGCCAAGCAAAACGATACCCATGTTTGGATGCAGCTCAACCATCCTGGCCGTCAAGTATACGCTGCCATGGGTGGCGATGTGCTATCACCTTCTGACGTGGCAATTGACTTGGGCAAGCACTCCCATCTATTTGGCAGACCTCGTGCGATGACGCAGCAAGATATTGAACAATTGATCCAGCGGTTTGCCGATAGTGCACTAAAAGCAGAACAGGCTGGCTTCGATGGTGTGCAAATTCATGCAGCCCACGGCTATCTAATTTCTCAATTCTTATCACCGCTTACTAATAAACGTAAAGATGAATACGGCGGTTCGATTGAGAATCGTATGCGACTGTTAATCGAAGTAATCAAAGCCGTTCGTGCTCAAGTTGCGCCTACCTTTGCAGTCGCTGTTAAGATGAACTCGGCCGATTTCCAGCGCGGAGGATTTGATGCAGATGATGCCAAAGTGGTTATTTCAGCGATGAATGAATTGGCCGTAGATTTGGTTGAACTATCAGGTGGTAGCTACGAAAGTCCAGCCATGCAAGGCAGCACAGCAGATGGTCGTACGTTGCAACGAGAAGCTTACTTTTTAGACTTCGCAAAGGAGATTGCTCAAGTCGCTACCATGCCTATCATGACGACAGGTGGCGTTAGGCGATTGGCTGTCGCAGAAGAGGTACTGGCGCAAGGGATTGAAGTGGTTGGTATGGGAACCGCATTAGCCATGAACCCTGCTCTACCGAATGGCTGGAAAAATGATAGTACGCTTAGTGCTCATAATCCTGTGGTACGCTGGAAAGATAAAACCCTAAGTGCAGTTGCTACAATGGCGGTCATCAAGCGACAATTACAACGCATGGGACAAGGGAAGTCGCCCAAACCAAATGCCTCACCAATTTTCTCATTGATTTCTGATCGTATACGAATAAAAAAACTCACCAAACGCTATCATCAGTATTTGAATAAATATTCGACGAAATAACTTTCAATCAATTTCAAAGACAATAAAAAAGCAGCTACTCTATTTTTGAGTAGCTGCTTTTTTATCTACATAAGTATTTTTGAATAATAATATATTTTCTTAATATTTATATAAACAACAAGTTCATAGAAGAAATTATTATCACGCACAATAGACGCAATTTACGTGGCACTACTACAGTGGTCCTGTAGATAACACTTAGTAAACGCCCACTATAATTAAGTAACACTATAAACATAGCATATACAGACAGCTGAATTGAAAAGTCCTATATTTAATCTCACAAGATATTTGGAACCAATCATTTATCCTTGTGCAATACAATTAGAATAAAAATTAAATAGTATTATCAGTAATCGATATTATGAAATAAGAATCAAAATAGTGATTAAGAAATAAATCAAACACAATAAGTTCAATAAAAGGAAGAATATAATGAACGAACATACTCTAAAAGGCGAATGGAACCAAATGAAAGGTTCAGTTAAACAGAAATGGGCCGAGCTAACAGACGACGATCTTACCCATATCGAAGGTAGCCGTGACAAGCTAGTAGGTCGTGTACAAGAGCGCTATGGTCATGCCAAAGAAGACGCAGAGCGTGAAGTAGATGACTGGCGTGTAGAAAATAAATATTAATATATTTAGTTCATAACTACTGTACTGAATAAACTAAAAAACCGTATAGAGATATATGCGGTTTTTTTATATCAGATTTATACTGTACAGATAAGCTGTTGGAGAAATAAATTACCATTCTCCAGACACAATAAAACCGCATAGCAATCAATTGTTATGCGGTTTTATTGTTAACTATCCATGTTACCTATCACGACTGCGTTTCATGCATCCTTGCACAAATATTCAGTATATTGTGATACTGGGCATCCTGCCCTTTTTACTACACTACAGCTTCAGTATTACTTGCTGCTATCAGCAAAGGGACTGTGTCCTTACTTCAATCGCTATTGTCATCCTGACGCTAGTTATCGAATCATTATCCTTAATGCGGTCAACTCAATCCTTGAGTCACATTCCCTAATGCCGTGTGACTATAATGCCTAACTCTCACTCGTATGTTAAGTCGCGTAAACGTCATTGCGTGTAAGCATATGCTTACAACAATATATTTTATTTGCCACAATTATTACAACTTATTAACGCAAATGACACCTAGCGCAAAGTTTTGTACTCTATTATAGATAATGTAAGGAAATATTTCGAACAATGAATTACTAGAGATGCTTATTAATTACGAACTAATTCAACGCACCAAAATACCTTCAAAATCTTATAGTTACAGCAGTTATAGATATTTATAATCTAAACTGCCTACTTAATGCCATCATAGGATACTGCCCCATGAAAACGATAAAACCATTCTCTATTAAGGCCACTTTGTCTACTGGTCTTGTCGTTGCATTATTGGGTACGACAGTGGGTTGTACAGTTGTAGGCTCAGGATATGACAATCAGCCTGTCTATCGTGGTGGTGATAATAGCCAGAACAATAACTTTCATCGTGTAAGTCAGCAGCTTCGACAAGACTTGCGTCGCAAAGGCTATCAGGTTATAGATATCAGAGCTGATAGTTACCGTGGTGATCGAGCTCTTACGGCTTATGCTAAAAAGAACAACCAAGCCTACGAGCTAAAATATACTTACCCTGCCCTAAGACTCATCAGCTCAAGCAAAAAAGCATGGCCAAATAACTGGGATAATAATAAGTCGCAAAAGAATAATGACCGCTATAAAGAAAACAAGCATCAAGATAATTATCAAAATGGTCAGCGCTATAAAAAAGGCGATGTCGAAGACACTATTAAAAGAGAAGCACGTTACCCAACTATTAAACGCCGTGCTGTCAATAAAGTAAGAGCGATGGGCTACCGTGTTGAAGATATCGATCTTGAGGAAAAAAATAAGCGCGGTGTCTTTGAGATTGAGGCCAAACGAGGTTCACAGAAGTACGAAATATTATTAAGTTATCCAAACTTAGATGTGATCAAAGTCAGAAAAGATTGATTGCCTTCAGCATTTTAGCTAATTACCTCGGTACGTTTAACTTTTACCCATATTGAGCAACGATATATTACTAGGAAATCATTATGAAAACTCTATCATCTTCAACATTAAAAACGGTAGCGACTGGCAGCATAGTCGCAGCTTTATTGGCAGTGACCACAGGCTGTGTGACTGCGCCGAATGGCTACAATGGCTATGACGACCTTTACGAGCATACTCATAAGGACAATAAAAGCCATAAAAAACACAAAGACAAAAAGAACGATAAAAACAGCTATGTCTCCGTTGTCGAGCAACGAGCTGCTAGTAAAGTCCGTAGCATGGGATACCGTGTCAAAGACGTCAAATATAAAAACGGTGATCGTAAGATTAAGATAAAGGCTGAACGTGGACGCGACGATTATAAAATTGAGCTAGGTTATCCAAGCTACAACGTGATTAAACTTAAAAAAGATTAATCAGTTGTTAGGGTCTGATATTCGCTGTTACTACTCAGTTGGAACTTTAAAAACTTTATAACCAAATAAGTCATCGAATGGCTTATTTGGTTTTTTTATGAGAACTCTTACAGTCAATCATCTGATACTTTTCTATATAAAACTAAAAATCTAAAACTTTTATCACATCATAAGCTGGTGTTTCATATGGATGTGCCTTTTTTAATGCTGCAATGGTAGCATCGATAAAGGCTTCATCCACCACCATTTCTACTCGCCACTCGTCGACCGTTTCTAAACTATCCTGTGTGCCAATGTGCGGCTCACTGCCTGATAGTGGCATAAACTGACCAGCTCCTCGTACCTGCCAACAGCATTGCTCATAGTTTCCAATTTTCCCAGCGCCAGCAGCAAACAGAGCAGACTTCACTTGGTCTAACGCTGCATCAGGAATAAAAACGGTCAACTTATACATAGGCTTACCTCATAGAATGGTTTTGAATCTCAATCTGCTAGTTCTTAGATAAAGAAGAATGGTCAGTCCATATATAACGTAGTAGCCAGTCTTTGGCATCACCTGCATAATCAATACCGATACGTGGACGCACTGACACGGGTGGTTGGCAGCCATCATTTTCTATCCAAACGTCTGATGTCGGCGAAATAGGCTTGCCATATAAATCGCGATCAATTTGCAAGCGTTTGGTCAATTTACCAGGGCCTGCGAACTGCTTAGGATGTGTAAATTGCTTATCCGGACTGAGTTGTTGCTCTTCAATCAGACGGTCACTGTCATCAATCAAAAACCCAGCGCGTATCAATACCGATTCAGGCGACTCTACAGAGCCGCTAATCAAATTTAGCATATGATGCACGCCATAGGTCAGATAGACATAGAACACACCGCCTTGCTCATACATAATCTCTGTACGCGCCGTTCGAGTACCTGCATGTGAATGGCAGGCGGGATCATCTTGACCAATATAGGCTTCAGTCTCTGAGATACGCATACGTAGCGTTTTTTGCTGTCCATCACTATCGGTTAGCTGTCGACATAAGACTTTACCAATCAGATCAGCAGCGACCACACAGGTGGGACGAGTGAACCAGTCAGGCTCCAAAACAGTCGATGAGGCAATAGACATTAGCAAAACCTTTTCTTATTTTTATGGTCTAATTGATATGAGTAAGTACTAACAAATTAGCATAAAAGTAAGATAAGGTATCGAGGACAGTGTTGGCGCTATGTTTGATTTTTTATACGAGCTAAACAGCCTGTGGCTAAAGAATGATACTGGTTGATAAATAGATAGGAATTACAGTCTGTTATAAGTGGTTCCATTATAGTGGTCTATTTTAAGTAGTCTGTTAATAGGTTTGGAGGGTAAAATAACTGGTTCTATTGGGGTATATCCAAATCAAGGCTAAAATCTATTTAGAATGCTTTAGAATTTAAACGCTCAAGATAGGCTTTACGACAAGGGCTAAAATCTGTCCAAGATACATGTACGAATAAATATTGAACTGTACCTTTATTTAATACAATTTCATCATCATTTTCTTTATTAATAATAAGACTATACTGATCATAGCAATATTCTTGACTATTAGAGTCTTCTGTAAGCATCTCTTTCCAAATTTTTTGGCTAGTAATATTTTGCATTAATCGATTAACAGTTGTTCGGGTCGGGTTTTCATAAACTTTGACTGCGGCCCTAACCATATATTTTGATCTCTTAGTATTTCGATCTGCGAGAGGAAGCCCTTTAGTTACATCATCTAATAATGAGGCAACTTCTTGCATTGACGGTCTATCTTCTCTGGATGGCGTTTCACCCCCGAACCCTATATAGCCGTCTGTGTAAAAAGTCCACCAAATTAGTGAAAGAAATGATATTACCATTATAATAAAAACAGTTTTTATAATAGAAACGATATTTTTCATTGTTTTATGCCAGTTCGATGCCTGTATAGCGCACCGATCACTAGTAGAATATGTATGGTAAGTACACCATGAAGTACCCTGTGAGTATTTCAGCGAGTTAAAATATTGATATTAGTAGCCTACAGCCAAAGATTCAAATCCTCACTAGGGTACCAACATTAATGTAATGCCATAAAAAAACTGAGCATATGGCTCAGTTTTTATTTTATGCTAAGTATCAGATGCTTATTTTAATGGCACACCAATACGGTCAGCCACTTCTTCATAAGCTTCAATCACATCACCTAGTGACTGACGGAAACGGTCTTTATCAAGTTTCTTCTTGGTGTTCTTGTCCCAAATACGGCAGCCATCTGGTGAGAACTCATCACCTAATACGATACGGTCATGGAATACGCCAAACTCTAGTTTGAAATCAACTAGGATTAAATCACCCGCATCAAACAATGCCTTTAATACATCATTGACTTGATAGGTTAGCTCTTCCATTTTAGCCAGTTGCTCTTTGGTCGCCCAACCAAGAGATACAGAAAGTGATTCGTTAACCATCGGATCACCTAGCGCATCATCTTTATAAAAAAGCTCATAAGTTGGCGGCGTCAATGCCTGACCTTCTTCTAAGCCTAAACGACGTACCAAACTACCAGCTGCAAAGTTACGCACCACGCACTCTACAGGAATCATGTCCAAGCGTTTAACCAACACTTCGTCATCAGACAATTGCTTCTCGAAATGTGTTTCGATACCAGCATCAGACAATTTTTGCATGATAAAAGCATTAAAGCGGTTATTAACCACACCTTTACGTGCTAATTGTTCGATACGCTTACCATCAAGCGCTGAGGTATCATCACGGAAGTGCAAAATCAGAAGATCATTGTCCTCTGTTTCATAGACAGATTTGGCTTTACCTTTATACAGCAGTTGTTGCTTTTGCATTATGGGGGTTCCTGTTCGTTCAAGCTTATGTGGTAAAAACGCGCAGCTACCGCTGACTGATGTAAGATACATGGTTTGCGGCTATAATAAAAAACGCAAAAGTCAGCGATATAGATAAGGGAATAAGTTTAGTTCGAAGTGTTGCTAACAGCACGCTGAGGCTTTGGTAGCTGATACTGATTGCCTGACTCATTTTGTAGTTGGAGTGTGTTTGCCCCAGCATTAGGTGTTGAATACAAAGGTACAAAGGGTGCCGTTTCTTGTGCGGCAGGTAGCTCTATCGGTGCAAGCTTTTTGCTTTGTTGATAATCTAAGCTACCGTTGTCACGTTTACCAAGCAAGTTTTTAGTTGCTTGACAGCCGCTCAATACCAAAGTGCTACCCAAAACCAAGGTCAGCATTGCTGGAAATAATTTTGTCGTTGATGATGTTGTCTTTGATGTTACTGTCATCATGTTGTCTCTCTGAGTTAGCAGTTATTGCTCATGTAGGCGATTGACTTATCGTGATAAGTTGGCATGCTGCTAGCTCGAATGGCACTCATCTAATGTGCAGCAAGTCTTAAATCGCCGAATATCAATTGGCTAAATATCAATTTATAGTATGTTTGCTCGAACCAATGCTTCATCAATAGTTGCATGATGCTGCTCTGCGAGCCAAACCAATGGCAGACGGATACCTTTATCGATAATGCCCATTTTGTGCAATGCATACTTCGCTGGGATAGGGCTTGATTCGATAAATAGGTCGCGGTGCAAATGCTTGACCACGTCATGGATTTTACCAGCCGCCTCGAAGTCACCACGCAAACCCGCAGAAAAAGTCTCGCTCATGGCTTTTGGCGCCACGTTAGCAGTGACTGAGATATTACCTTTGCCGCCTACTTTCATTAGATCAAGTGCAGTGCCGTCATCACCAGATAGCACAACCATTCTGTCACCAACAGCTTTGATCAATTGCTCACCGCGACCGACAGATCCTGTCGCATCTTTGATAGCAACGATATTATCGATGTCACACAAACGCTCGACCGTGTCTTGAGCAATATCAACCACTGTACGGCCAGGCACGTTATACAACATTTGCGGTATATTTACGGCTTTGGCAATGGCTTGATAATGCTGAAACAAGCCTTCTTGTGGCGGCTTATTGTAGTAAGGAGCGACTAGCAACGCACAGTCTGCACCTGCATCGGCAGCATCCTGAGTCAGCTTGATGGCTTCCATCGTGTTGTTGGCACCAGTACCCGCGATGACCGGTACACGACCTTTGACATGCTGGACAAAATAGCGAATGACATCGCTATGCTCTTGCATAGATAGGGTCGCTGATTCGCCAGTAGTACCAACAGCCACAAGGCAGTGTGTGCCTTGCTCGATCTGCCAATCTATGAGATCTGCGAGACGTTTATAATCGACCTTACCGTCAGGGTGCATGGGCGTTACCAAGGCTACCATTGAGCCTTGTAGTCGGGTTTTGATCTCGTCGTATGCTGTGCTCATAACCGTGCCTTACTGTATTATCCTAGCTTTTATTAAAGCTGTCACATGATAGGTCGTTTGCAAGTGGCCATTGCTTTATATGCGTTGATAAACGCTGATGGCTTAACTTACTTGATGTTAATGCTGCGTCTCTAATTACTATAATAGCGTTTGTACCATAGATTATTATATCTACGATATCAGTATCGTGATGGCCATCTACTAAGAGTAAAGGCCTGCTTACTAACCAACAGAAATATAATAATAAGAGTGCTCGTTAGTGTAGCATATTTTGATTTGACCGCTATCAATCAATTGGCAGTCAGCACATAATTTTAGTACCAAAAAACGGGAATTATTTTTTGCTTAAATATATAAAGCTTGGCCTAAAACCTTGTAGATAAATAGTTACATCATTAAAGGAGCAGTTTAGCGTAAGCAATGTGCGCTGATAAGTCTCTTATGTAATATTAACGAATCGTCAACACATCGATAGTAGGTCGATAGAATCGAAAAGGCAACCCTCTCGTACCGATGCCACTACTGACAAATATCTGTGCACTTGCATGTTGATATAGGCCGCGCTGCTTAGCCATACGACTGTTATATAGCAATGTTGATTGCTCACTACTGCGTCGAATATCGTTCTGTTTTTGAGCAAGCAGGATATTTTTTTGAATAGCCTTTGCAGCGCCTGTTATCAACAAAGGGCGTGGTTGTAAAGATTTTGGCAGATCACTGATACTATCAAATCGTGATGCCAAGATAATCACTGGGCTGGTGGCATTGGCTATCTCCGATCCAAGCATTGCTTTATCAGTCGCCTCTGACGTTTCAATATCTGTAGATTGCTTAGGTACATCTTGCCAGCCGCAAAGCACCGCTACTAATGGATTTATATTTGAATTTTCTTGATCAACACTGTCTTGATTATTAGTTTGATTAGTAGACTGATTGACGACTGACTGCTTATTTGTTGCTCTTGCACACTTGAGTGGCAATGACGTACATTGCTGACCGATATAGTTAATATCGAGTACATCAAAAGTACTGGCCAATGTATCTTCTAATAGTGGCTGACCTTGTTTGGTCGTATTCATAGATTGATAACGCAAGTCCGATGTACTCATGACTGTATAAACAGGTTTATTCACCCCTTTAAACAGCATTAACTGACCCACTAAATCTGCACTTGGATAGTATAGCCAGTCGCCAGTAATCAGCACGGCATCTGCTGATAAGGCATTAATAGTAGAGACCAGCTTGCGAATATGACGCGGCTTACCACCGTATATTCCTATGCGCAAATCTGCCAATACGGCGACTTTGAGCGGTGTAGACAAATCTAAGTCAATAGAATGATGCTCTAATCGCAAGCGGTTAGGTTGTACAATGACAGTATAAAAGTATAAGCCCATCATCAATATTGCCATCAGTACGGCAAATAGTGATAGCTGCGCTAACATCGGCATCAGGTCCTGTGACCAAACCATGATAAGCAATATCGCCCAAATAGGCATCGTATAAGCGGCATAATATAATGCGAGCTTCACCCAAATACGCATAAAGCGCTTAGTAGGATTGGCATTAAACGTTTGTAGCCCTGACCACAGTGCAATGTACGCTAGCAATGCTGCTGACGTCGTTGTAATAAGCGTATGTAGAGCGGGGTCAGTCATAATTACCTAGCGGTTGCATAGTGGTACGAGCCTACTAAGCGACTCGGCTCACCTTAGAGCCTATTGATTGCTCAATAACTCATTTGACGAATGGATTGCTGTTGAGGTCTTACTCTTAGCTGTTTGATAAAAAGCCAAACATTATAGAGGTCGACCTCCATGATAGACAAGCACAATTATTGACGTGCGCGCTGCCTTTATACTCTGCACCGTAATCTGAGTTACATTATGAGTCAAATTAACAGCCACGATTTAATCATGACACCTACTCAATACGCAGACCAATAATAGCAGGAATGCCTTGGCGTATAACTTCTATAGTGACCACGCCTTTTTTAGGAAGAGATGAGATAGCACCTGAAAAGTCTGCCACTGTTTCAATCGGCTTTTGATGAAAGTTAGTGATGACATCACCTGCCAGAATACCTGAGCGCGCGGCCAATCCAGTAGGATCGACAGTGGTAACCAATATACCGGTTTTATTATCGACAGCAATTTCTGCTTGTTCATCTGCCGTCAAATCGCGTAAACGTAGGCCCAACTGTACATCATCATTTTGCTCATCACCGCTCTGTGCTCTTACATCATTAGGCGCATAAGCGAGCTTGCCGTTAATCACCATCTGCTTACCGTTACGCTGAATCCGTGCACGGAAGGGGTCGCTTGGACGCGCTCGATTGAGCAAGTTCAGCAAATCTGATGCCTCCATGATTTGTACGTCATTGTATTGCAAAATGATGTCACCAGGTTTTAGGCCTGATTTTTGTGCTGGTGAATCTGGTGATACACGAGTCAGTAAGGCACCTTGAGGGCGCTCTAAATTGTAAGCCTCGGCCAGATTACGATCGATATCTTGTGGATAAATTCCTAGATAAGCACGCGCCACTTCACCGTCATTTTTTAGCTGCTCATAAATATCCATGGCAGCGTCAATAGGGATCGAGAATGACAGACCCATATAACCGCCAGTACCACTAAAAATACGCGAATTGATACCAATCACTTCACCGCGCTGATTAAACAGTGGTCCGCCAGAATTACCAGGGTTTAATGCCACATCCGTTTGGATAAATGGCACACTGGTCTCACGCGAGAAGCTACGCGACTTGGCACTGACAATACCAGCAGAGGCTGAGTAGTCAAAACCAAATGGCGAACCGATTGCTAATACTGGCTCCCCTACTTTTAGACCACTTGAGTCGCCGATAGGCAGGGCTGGAAATTGGTTGCCCTCAACTTTTAGCACCGCCACATCTGAGCGCTCGTCACTACCGACCAAGGTTGCATCAAGCTCGGTTCTGTCATTGAGCGTCACAGTGATTTTGTCCGCACCTGCGATGACATGATGATTGGTTAGCATGTATCCATTGGAGGTAATAAAAAAGGCCGTACCATAAGCATGTTCAATCGCTGGCGTCGCAACTCGATCAGGAATACGTAGACGATCACCAAAGAACTGACGCAATACTTCAGCAGTCTGAGCCTTAGCGAGCTCGGCTTCACTAATCGTTTTGGTGACATTGACGCGTGCCACTGCTGGCGTGACTTGTTGCACCAAACCAGAGAAATCAGCCGTAGTGACTGCAGCCTGAGCACTGTTTATCGTCGTGACATTGATACTAGCAAACATAGCGGTACTAACAGCGAGTGCCAGCGCACTACGTTGTAACCAGCGCTGCATATTGGCAGTGGTCTGTCCTTTGAACATATTGATAGGCATTTTGTGTCCTCCATATGAGTAATCGCTGTTATTAACAGCCACGTTATGATTGTCAGCGATAGCGACTACACCAAGCGGCATGCCCCTATTCGTTACTATTTGGTGAAATTATATTCTCTTATCTATTTATATTGCACAGCACTTTTATTCGAACTTATTGTCATAGCTATTTAGCAATTACTTTACGCTTATTTTTATCCCTACTCATTACTTGAATATTTATAGAGTGCTTGTCTTTAGAAGATGGTTAATAGTGTCTTATAAAAATAAACCATGTCAGCTATCAGTATATGATATTTCATAGCGCCAACACTATTATCCTGTGCGTGACGTGCATGCCTCACGCAGCTACTGTATGATAAATAAAAACTTGAAGTATTGAGCTGATGTCCTTTGCATAGTGCAGGATAACCCAAGGCAGCGTTATTTCATACGGGCTTCGTATACTTTTATGGCCGTAAGATAGCTTTTTAGCAGGTACGGCTTACATCAGCTTGAAATAAAATCATGGTATGATGTCAAACCAAATATTTTACTAAACAAACAAAAGTTAGCTTTTATATAGGGCTGTTTATTGCAGGCTTATAAACTGGCTATCATCACTCTTGTTTTCCATCTTTTGCATTTCTAGCGTATTGTGATTTATCTAGAAGCGCTTTTGTCTTTGCTACTTTATAGTAGTTATATCATATCTAGCTTATGTTGTGATTCATGATGGCTATCAGTGCGATGGTCTAGCTACAACAAAAACGGATAACAACTTAATGTTAAATAAGCGGTAGCGACTATCTTATAACAGCTATCGATAGATATAAAATATGACAAGATTATAAAAGGATTAATTTATGGATACCGCCCTTTTGCTATCCGGCGTGGTTGGGATTGGCATTGCCGCCCAATGGTTGGCTTGGTATTTAAAGCAACCATCCATTTTATTTTTATTACTGATTGGTATTATCGTCGGCCCAGTGCTGGGTGTATTTGACCCAGACTTGGTGTTGGGCGAGCTGATGTTTCCTTTCATCTCTTTGGGCGTGGCGATTATCCTATTTGAAGGATCGCTAACGCTAGAGTTCGATGAGATTAAGCAGCATGGTACCGTGGTACAGATGCTGGTATCGGTCGGTGTACTGATTACCATTGCTATCGTGGCACTATCGACTTATTTACTATTCGATGTCGATCCATTGATTGCGTTGCTGTTTGGTGCACTGGTCTGTGTGACTGGTCCAACGGTTATCATGCCGCTGCTACGCAGTGTACGCCCTAACAAAACCATTTCCAACATCTTGAAATGGGAAGGTATTATCATTGACCCAATCGGCGCTATCGCTGTGGTATTGGTCTATGAGTACATTATCTCAGGCGGCGAAGCCAGTAGTATTCTACTATTTGCTAAGATTGTCGTATTGGCAACGGCAATGGGTATGGCAGGCGCTTGGCTACTTGCATTCCTCATGCGTCGTCATATGATTCCTGAGTTTTTGCGTAATGTTTTTACCCTAGCATTTGTACTGGTCTTATTTTCAATATCAAATCATCTAGAGCATGAATCAGGTCTGTTAACTGTTACAGTATTGGGCGTGGCATTGGCAAACTGGCCAAAATTCCCACGTGAGACGATTTTAGAGTTTAATGAATCATTAACCATTTTACTGATTTCAGTGCTGTTCATTATTCTGGCGGCGCGTGTAGAGTTGGCAAGCTTGCTTAGTGTTGGTTTTGCAGGGCTAGTGCTGCTCGCTATCGTGATGTTTGTCGCACGCCCACTATCAGTCTGGGCATCGGCTATCGGCTCGAACCTTAAGACCAATGAAAAGCTGATGATTAGCTGGATTGGGCCACGTGGTATCGTCGCTGCTGCTATCTCATCACTGTTTGCGATTCGTTTGCAAGAGTATGATATTCAGGGCGTTGAACTGCTTGTACCGCTCGTATTTATGGTCATTATCGGTACGGTCATGATTCAGGGCCTAGGTGCAAAGGTCGTCGGTAATTTACTAGGCGTACGTGAGCCTGAGACCAACGGTATCCTTATCGTTGGCTCAAACCCAATTGCGCTATTGATTGCTACCTCTCTCAAAGACCAAGGCTTTGACGTCATCGTTGCGCACAATAACTACACCAATATTGCTCGCGCACGCATGAGCGGTCTGCGTACTTACTTTGGCAACCCTATCTCTGATCACGCAGATCATCATCTGGATCTAATCGGTATTGGTCGCTTGTTTGCGATGAGTATGGACAAAGAAATGAATACTTTGTCCGAGATTCATTATCGTCATGAATTTGGTGAGCGTAAGCTATACCGTCTTAAATTCAGTGATGAAAAAGTTAAAAGCGAGCGTGATGATAAGCAATCGAACTTCCATTCACAGTGGCTGTTTGGCAAAGATGTGACCTATACCAAGCTTGCCAGTATGCTGTCCAAAAAAGCTCGAATTAAGATTACCAATATCACGGATAGCTATAGCTTTGAGCAGTATAAAGCGGATAATAAGCAATTCGTACCGCTATATACCGTCGACAAAGAAGGCAAACTGCACGTCATCACCGATAAATTTGACGGTACTGTCCCTCGTGACCGTAAGCTTATATCGCTAGTGGTAGACGATGAAGTACAGCCGAAGCCAGTCGATGTAACGCCTAAACAAGAGCAGGCTCGCATGGCAGCTGATGCTAACTTTGAATCCAACTCAAAAGCTCCTGAAAAGCGTAAAGAGCAGGAGCCTAACCCTGACGATAGCCAAACAGCAGCGCCAGAGCCTTCGGTAGATAGTGACAAAAGTGATGAGCAAAACACTGCTAATCCGTCATCAGCTACCCAAAGCAGTAACATTGAGACTAAGTCACCTTCTAGCACTACTGTAGAGAAAAGTGAGCCAGTAGAAGAGCCAAAAACGTCTGCTACTAGTGGGGATAATAAAGGTGTCATGTCTGCAAACTCGACAGCGACTTCGAAGACCAAAACCTCTACGAACAGTAATGGCAATGGTAGTGCCCCTAAAAACAAAAAAGGAGCGCTTGACCCAAATCGACTACCTGACTCTGCTCAAGATAGCGACGCCTCTATCGCTACTACTGAGGATGTAAAAGTAGATAAGTCAGACGACAAATAATATGCGTTGTTATCTGCTTTATTGACTTAAAGATAAAATATTTACCTTCATAAAAAGCCCCAGCATATTGCTGGGGCTTTTTGTTGGTGCTAACTGGCTAACTGGCTAACTGGATATCGATACATCTAACTGCCTTATAAATCTATTTGGCAAAATTTAATTATTTGATATCGAATCTGTCCATAACAGTCTGCCATATACGCGCACTCACATCATCCGTACTGCCCGATGCATCAATACGCTGTATACGCTCAGGGTATTCGCTCGCTAGCTGGCTAAAACCAGTATGCACCCAAGTAAAAAACTCGGTAGCTTGCTGCTCAAAACGATCTGCTGCACTGCGCTTGTTGGCACGTTTCATGCCCTCTGCTACTGGCAAATCCAACCACAATGTCAGCTCAGGAAGCTGCGTCACAAATTGTTTGATCAGCATATCGATTTTGCCGCGTACCAGCTCGTCACCATAAGCACGCCCAAAGCCCTGATACGCAATAGTAGAGTCGGTAAACCTGTCACATATGACCCAAGTACCATTTTGGAGCGCTGGTAAAATGACTTGCTGCATGTGATCACAGCGCGCCGCAAACAATAGCAGCAACTCGGTATCGTCTTCGATATCAGTCGCTGGGTCCAATAATATGTCACGCAATTGCTCAGCAAATGGGCTACCACCCGGTTCACGAGTACGCAGATATGGAATACCATTAGCTTCTAAGCGAAAGCATAACTGTTCAATCGCGGTGGTTTTCCCCACGCCTTCGGTTCCTTCAAAACTAATAAAGCGACCTAAAGTAGGTGCCGTCTCCGTATTTGAAGCACTTGATTCAAGTAGATTCGATGATTGTGTGTTGGTATGTGATGGTGTTGCGCTGGTGTGCATAGATACTGACATGATATGACCTTATGTCATTGATGAGCGCTACCTCTACTTTGTAGCACTCAATAAACGATAAGTTTTTTAAGAAGATTAAGAAGGAATATTACTGCGGCGGCGTTTGAGATTTCTTCTCACGCATGACACTGAGATAGTCTTTTACCGCTTGATTGTGCTCAGCCAAGCTATTGGTAAATTTGTGCCCACCATTGCCCGTTGCCACAAAATACAGCGCTTCACTATCAGCAGGATGTAAGGTCGCTTCGATAGAGGCCGCTGATGGTAGCGCAATTGGCGTTGGCGGTAAACCATCAATTTGGTAGGTGTTGTAAGACGTTTTTTCATTGATGTCTTTGCGGCGAATATTGCCATCATAACGACTGCCCATACCATAGATAATGGTTGGGTCCGTCTGCATACGCATGTTTTTATTTAAGCGATTTCTAAATACGGCAGAAACTAAAGGGCGTTCATCAGCAACGCTGGTCTCTTTTTCAATAATAGACGCCATCACTAACGCTTCATATGGACTCTTGTAAGGCAGATTCGGCGCACGATTTTCCCACGCATCAGTCAGTACCTGCTGCTGACGCTTATACAAGTCAGTCAATACTTTTTTATCGCTGGTTCCTTCACCATAATAATAAGTGTCAGGCGCGAACCAACCTTCAAGATTATAATTAACAATCGGGTCACTACTATTAGCCACACTGTCTGGCAATACACCCGTCAAATCTAATGCTTGGGCGATACTGGCATTGTCACTATCTGCGGTCAGTACTTCTTTTTCGATTTTGTCGTTGTCACGCAGCGCTTGATAAAGGTCTTTAGATGTCTTACCTTCGATAATCTGTACCTTGACCATGGCTGCTTTTGCGCCTTGACCTAGTATTTGTAGTGCCTCAGCGATAGTCGGGTTCTCGGGTAATTGATACGTACCAGCATGCAACGGCGCATCGACTTGCGATTTGATATACAGCTTGGCCACGCCTGCCGAAAACAGCGGAATCTGCTGCTGCCACTGCGGTAATAGACCATAATACGTCTGACCTGGCTCAATCGTGACCATTTGCTGCGGCTGCTCGATACGACCAAACAACGTCTGATAAACCATGACCAATAAAAACGCAGCAATTAGCCCCAACACTAGCAGCACTTGATAGCCGCGTTGCATAAAAAACGATGGGTTATTGACTTTATATTGGCGCGGTTTACTGTTGCCGCTGATGAGCGAGACGTTGGTTGCTGGCGTTGCTGATGTGTCTTCCACCTCATCTACCACTGGTTGCGCGTCCGGCAGCGTAGTATCGACACGCTCCTCGACTGTGCCATCTTGTTTGTTTGACGGCGACTCATTGGGACGTTCAGGTGGTATATTGGGTGTAGGCTTGCTCATGGCAACTCGCGAGGCAGATGTTTGCTAGAATTTAGCACTGAACCGTGCGATTTTCAATGGTATTTGCTTAGCTTATGAATTATCTTGCTATTGATAGCCGTTTATATGGCTTAATACTTAGGTGTTTTTTTCAGTATTCTCAGCTTATCTATTAATAATGAAAATATCTTATGAACCTACATTTTAACCAAAGTCTTGCTAAAAACTATCACTCTGAACCTCAAAAAGTTCGTGTACTCAGTGAAGCATGGGTAAAAGAAAATAGTTACTGCACCAATTGTAGCGCCCAATCGCTAGCTGAGTTTGCTAATAACAAACCTGTCGCTGATTTTTATTGCGAAAATTGTAATGAGCAATATGAGCTAAAAAGTAAAAAAGCCAAGTTAAGCAATGTTGTCGATGATGGCGCTTATAAGACGATGATTGAGCGTATCAATAGTAAGAACAATCCCAGCTTTTTCTTTTTAACCTACTCAAAAGAATACACCGTCAATAATTTTCTGATTATTCCCAAGCATTTCTTTACGCCCGATATTATTGTTAAGCGTAAACCCTTATCAGTGAATGCCAAACGAGCAGGTTGGGTTGGTTGCAATATTGACTTACGCCAAGTACCCGAATCGGGCAAAGTATTTTTGGTCAAAGACCAACAAGTTATACCGCGTGAAAATGTCACCCAACAGTTCCAAAAGACTTTATTTTTACGCAAACAATCTATGGCTTCACGCGGTTGGACACTCGACGTCTGGCAATGTATCGACCGTCTCGATGTCAGGTTTTCTCTCAATCAAGTTTATGCTTTTGCTGATGAGTTGCGGCTCAAACATCCTGAAAACAACCACGTAAAAGATAAAATCCGCCAACAATTACAAGTATTACGAGATAAAGGCATCATTGAATTTGTAAGCCGTGGTCACTATCGAAAATTATACTAGTCGCTTCTCGTTGTAGTGCTTAGGTCTTGGCTGTCCTTTTTTGTCGCGGTATACATCTGCAATTAACTCATCTCTATCATCCCATAGTGGCAGACGAGCTGTCGCAACTAGACGGTCATGAAGCTTATGCGGTGGGTAATCCGAATCAATTTCATCATTTATCCGAAAGAAAACTTCTTCACGATAGTCAACATAAGCATGCATTCTATTCTTTACATATTTATTCCAATACCACACTAATTGTATAGGTGTACTAGCTGGGCGAGTAAACTGCTTTAGATTAACAGTCAGCGCGCACTTTACTGGCTCGTCGTTAGGAAAAATGCGAATACGTTGCTCAATAACTTCTTCGGGTGTTTGTGCATACTCAAACACACCACCAAAGGCTATAAATTTCTTAAAATCCTTTAGATACATAACTCCGAGTGATAACTGAGTAAATTTTGATAAATGAATAATTTCATCAGGTTCTTTCTTCGCTAATTTACAGATTTCATCAAAAACCATCAAACGACGGATTTGTAGCGGGATACTTTCATCTTCATAAACTTCGTACATTGGCTTATCTCCTTATTAGATAAGCAGCATTGATCGATTTGCTTTATGGCACAAGTCTGCGTAACAAAAGACGATCACTTGTTTTGAGGGCTTTTGCTAATCTACTTGGTATAAATGACTGAAGTGATATATGAGAATCGAGTGTGAATATAATAAGAAAAGATAAAAAGGCAGCACAAACCTTTCAAGTTGAAATTGTCGAAACATTAAGCACTATCGTGGATGTTGTCGCAGAAGATGAGCAAAGTGCCCTTTTGAAAGCGCAAGAAATGTATAGAAATGAGCAAGTGGTTTTATATCCAGATGATTTTATTGATACCAAATTTGTTGTTTTTCAATAACAACTAAACGGATTCAAAATCCACAACATCACCTGACAATAAAGTTAGACTGCTCATTGGCATGATACCGCGCAGTGCATTGCAAAAGAATAACTGCGTTACTTTAGGTAAATCCTCATCTTGTAGCGACCTGATTATGACTGGGTATTGTGTCGTGGATAGCGCATCTATAATTACCTGACGCATGACGCCAGCAACACCCGATTGAGCCATAGAAGGGGTGTACCACTGACCGGTGGTTAGGTAGTTTTCATTGTCTTTATGAACGCTAGAGGCAGTTTTGGATTCTGATAGTGGTGCTTCTGCCAATTGATAGAATACATTACTCATCGTACCCTCAACCCACTGCCCGCTCATATCACGTAGCAGACCTTCACCAAGTGTTGAAGCAAGCTTTGATGCCAATGGCTCAGCTTTTATACGTTGTAGCTCACCACTAGCGAGGACATTGTCTAAACGATTAAGGCTCTTGAGACCTGCCAGCGGTGGCGGTAAGCAAGCAATCTGAGAAGCCAAACATATTGCCGAAGCATTAGGTTGGATAGGTACTAAGTTTCCATCAGGCAAGGACAATTGCAGTGCAGTAGAAACTCGCATTGCGGTAGCCTTTAGCCATATCTCACAGTCGCTACCATCTGCACTAGGTGTATAACCATAACCGCGTACATTCTGCGCAGCGCGGGAGACTACTAGCTTGAGCATACCTTGCTCTAACTGCTGGGCATACAGTTGCAGTACGGCTAATAGCTCTTCGCTACTTATGTTTAGCTGCAAGGCTTTAGCATGAGAGACGAGCCGCTGATAATGGTAGTCTGACCATAGTATCAACCCATCGATGATGCCCATGGTGGTAAAAAACCCATCAGCGTATGCCAGCCCGCGATTATCTAAAGACATCGTTACCGTTTGGCTGGTCGACCTATTATCTTCGGTCACACTATTGTCTTCGATCACCCTGTCGTCTTGTGGGTACAGACACACCCAACCGTTTGGCACTGACGTCGTATCGGTCATGATTTAGCTATTGTCTGCTTGAGCAGCGGCTTTATTGATAACCAGCATGCAACTATAAAACTCGCATTTTGCTAGCTCTATTTTTTGTCCACCGACGATTCTATTTTTAATGATTTGACTATTGAGCATATCAGCAACCATTTTTCCGCCATCATCGCCCATCAATTGACGCGATAGCTGATAGGCTTTTTTGGCGTGGTTTTGGCTCAGCTCTTTTTCTTTGTCTGTGTCAGTAGGATTGGCATAGTACCAGCCTAGCTCTAGATATTTTTCAGAGTCGATGATATCTAGATAAGGCGCATCCGTTTTCATAAAGCGATATTTTGCCGCTGGATTACTGGCATAGTCTAGGCTGTTTTCGTCAGTACTCATCACTTCGCCAAACACCGATTTTATACTATCTAACTCATCCACAGCGAGCGACTCAACCTTATCCGTACCCCATGCTGCGACATCATATCTCACTGGCGTGCCTTGCTGAGCAGTGGCACCATCTAGGTCAGGATTGTTTGCGCTGTCCTGTACTGGCTCATTCTTTGTTGCCTGCTCAGTGGTCTCAGCATCTGGATTTGGAGCATCTTCTTTGGTGCTATCACAGCCACTGAGCGTCACACTAACTGCCATTATCGTACCGACTAGAAGGGTCTGTAGGTTAGGATTCCACATGGATAATTTACTCACACTTTTAGATTGATCTCGAAATAGTATTAACGAGCTGGCAGGAACGCCGCTGATAACGAATAGTTTTCAATAAAGAGCATATTTCACAAACATTATAATCTAGCAGTCATTACAGCATATTGATATAGGTTTCCATATTTTATAGTTTACCCAACTGCTCAGCACTTGACTACCTTTTACGTTACGCGGAGCACTCCCCGAGAGTACAGATTTGTTAAATATATAACGTACTAAAACGACCTTCTCTTCAGTAGAAAGTAGAAAACTGCCTGCGTACTAATTACCTAAAGCTGCTTCAATATCATAATTTATTTTCAAAAGCGATAAGGCAGCCTCTGACTAACGCTGTCGCTTTTTAATAATCGATTGGTAATAGCCTCTTGGTTTGTCAATCATAGCGTTATCCCTTATGATGATTGAGCACTACTTATTGCTTCTTTGATAGTATTTTTGTTTTTTAGCCAGCGGACTATTTATGACCCAACACTTTATCGTTATTGGCAATCCAATCGCCCATAGTAAATCTCCTGAAATTCATGAGCAGTTTGCTGTACAAGCAGGGATTGATATTAGCTATCAGCGTCAGTACTGCCCTGATGATACCGCCAGTTTTACAGCTGTCGTTGAGGCGTTTTTTTGCGGTGGCGGTGTGGGCGCTAACGTGACAGTTCCTTTTAAACAAGTCGCTTATGACTGCTGCGCAGCGCGTGGTGGTTTATCAGAACATGCCAAGACGGCAGGTGCAGTCAATACGTTACTATTGAACAAAGCACTACTAGAAAGCGGCGGGCCAATCACTGATGCACTCTATGGTGATAACACGGATGGACAAGGACTTATCAATCACATTATGAGTATGGACTGGCCGCTGACCGATGCTCGTGTGGCGCTAATAGGTGCAGGCGGTGCAGCGCGTGGCGTGGTATTACCGTTATTTGAAGCAGGTATTAACTCTCTCACGATCGCCAATCGCACCGTGTCTAAGGCAGCCGATTTGGTAAATGAGCTCAGTGCGGCCAGCTCAGTAATCGACGACCAAAATATCGAGGTTTGCGCGACCAATGAACTTAGTAGCTCTTTTGACATTATTATTAATGCCACTTCTATCGGTCTATCAGGTGATACGCTACCGCTAGATGATGCTCTAAACTGTCAATACGCTTACGACATGATGTATGGTCGTCCGCTGCCATTCTTGCAGCATTTTTCTGCTCGTGGTGCACAGACCTCAGAAGGCTACGGTATGCTTATCGGTCAAGCCGCTTTAAGCTTTGAGCGTTGGACTGGGCATACTATCGATGTAGCACAAGCGACAACAGCGTTAAATAAAGACCGTTAATCAAAGAGAAAGCATTGTAGAGCTATGGCTATTAACTAAAACGTAGTAGTAGCCAATTTTCAAAACGGCGTAGCGGTACACGCAATCGCGTAGAGTGTATCGCCAGACCACCACTCAATCCAATCACGCAGCCGAGCACCGTATCAATCATACGCGCTTGGATAACGTCTCCAGCGACTGGTGGCACTGACATCGTACTACCGTACTCAGCGATAAATATCGTCAGCGGCGTGATAAATATCACCGCCAGTCCATAATGCCGATCCACAAATGACTCAATCAAAAACATCATACATAGTATCGCGATAGCAATGCCCCATCCTGATAGTCCCCAAGACAGCATCCAGCCCGCCACTCCCATGCCAGCTAATGTACCTAACAACCGATGCAACTGCTTGATCCACATGGTTCGTAGCTGCATACCTTGGATAATAATAAAACAGCTCATCGCTGCCCAGTATGGATAAGGCAGCTCTAACAGAACGGCGATGACCAATGCCAAACTAACAAAACTTACCACGATAAGACTATCGCTAATCATGTCAGGCTGATAGTCATAGACAGGTACAGAAGCAACTGGACGCGTCGCCAATAAGAACAAACTATAGAATAGCGCTAGCAACATCGAGGAGCCACTACCCAATATCACAAGCCCTATCGCTGAGAGTACTTGATCAATCGGCACGGGGATAAATAGCGCAATCGCACCCGCCATCAACACAAACAATCCCGCTGGTGGTGGTTGCCGATAGTAACGACCTAACATCACTACACTAATGCCAATCAGCACAAACACAGGTAGCCGAAATACTGGTAATAACTGCGCGATCAGACCCAGTGCAAAGCTGAGTATCATCGCAAACCCCCAAGCCATAACTGTCACTAGCCGATGTGGTAGTCCTCCTGAAAATGGTAGGTTTAAAATAATCATTGAGCCTAGCGAGGCTTTGATACCTGAAGACAAGTCACCAAAATAAGCCCCTACAAACACCGGAAAGCTAATCGCAATCGCCGCGATGATTGGCATATGCCATGGTCGCTGACTGCGATTGACTGTGAGTAAATGATTCAGCTCACCATCGATTAACCCCTTAATACGAGTTAATAGTGCGCTCCACCAAGAAGCTCGCTGTTGCTTTTTTGAGGTGCTCATAAATGGCTTTCCTATTTGATAAGTCCATTTTCCTTTGAATTTAGATGAGTCTACATAGCCCTTTATAGAATAATTTCAAGCGAAGATACAATTTACCTATACAAACTAAAATGAATTAATAACATAATTAATCATGAATAATAGTTATTAGTTGTATATTTGTCGCTGTTTAAGATTTATAATCATATCAACGCCATAACAGCTGTCCGTCGCTAAAGACGTTCTAATAACTAATACACTAGAAAGCTGTCCACTAATAATTCACTTGATGACTAATATAACGTCTAGCTCATCTAAAATAAGTAAATATCGCTTACATAAGTTGTGACTCAGATATTGCGCCATAAGTCTATGATAGCGAACTAACCAAAGAGAGCGATTATGTTAACTTACAAAGCCCCCTTACGTGATATCAAATTTTTGATCAATGATGTATTTGACTATCAGACGCATTATAAAAGCTTAGACAACGGCGAAAACGCTGATCCTGAAACTGTAGACATGATTCTACAAGGCATGGCTGATTTTGCTGAAAACGTCATTGCCCCGCTCTATCAATCAGGTGGTGAAGAAGGCTGTCATTTTGAAGCTGGCGTCGTGACCACGCCAAAGGGCTTCAAAGAGGCTTATGACCAGTTTGTAGAAGGCGGCTGGCAAGGTATCTCATATCCTGAAGAATTCGGTGGTATGAATCTGCCAACGTCAATCAACCTTATTAAAGCTGAGATGATCGGTACTGCTAACTGGTCATGGTCAATGTATCCTGGTCTTTCAACAGGTTGTATCAACACGCTACTGCAATACGGTACGGATGAGCAAAAAGCCCTGTATCTACCTAAGTTGGTTGAAGGCTCGTGGGCAGGTACCATGTGTCTGACTGAACCACAGTGTGGTACAGATTTGGGTCAAGTTAAATCAAAAGCCATTCCACAAGATGACGGTACTTATAAAATCAGCGGTACCAAAATCTTTATCTCAAGCGGTGAGCATGACTTAACAGATAATATCGTCCATATCGTCCTAGCACGCCTACCAAATGCACCAGAAGGCACGCGCGGTATCTCACTATTTATCGTACCAAAATTCACGCCAAACGCTGAAGGTGAAGCTGGCGAGCGCAATGCCGTAGTTTGTGGTTCAATCGAGCACAAAATGGGCATCAGCGCATCTTCGACGTGTGTATTGAACTTTGACGGCGCAGTCGGCTATCTAATCGGCGAACCGCACAAAGGCCTAAAAGCCATGTTCACATTCATGAACACGGCTCGTATCGGTACTGGTATCCAAGGTCTAGCGCATACTGAATTGTCTTTCCAAAATGCACTGCCATATGCCAAAGAGCGTCGTTCTATGCGTACGCTATCTGGTACTAAAGATCCTGAAAAAGTAGCTGATGCTATCATCCATCATGCTGACGTACGCCGTATGCTACTGACGCAAAAAGCCTTTGCTGAAGGCGGTCGCTCAATGATTTATCATTCAGCACGTTATGCCGACAAAATGGCACAAGGTATTGTCAATGGCGATGATGAAGAGTTCGAAAAGTGGGACGACAAATTGGGCTTCTATACGCCAATTCTAAAAGGCTTCTTAACTGAGCTAGGTATCGAAGCTGCTAAGCATGGTCAGCAAGTCTATGGTGGTCACGGCTACATCAAAGAATGGGGCATGGAGATGATCGCTCGTGATGCTCGTATTGCGACGATGTACGAAGGGACTACTGGCGTACAAGCACTTGATCTACTAGGTCGTAAGGTTATCTTACAGTCTAAAGGTAAGATTATCCGTGACTACACGTCAAGCATCATGAAATGGTGTGGCGAGTACGCACTCGATAAAGAAATGCGTAAATTCGTTTGGGCATTGACCAAGCTATGTGCTGAGTGGAATACCTTGACGGTACGCTTGATGCTGATGGCACGTAAAGATCGTGAAATCATCTCAGCAGCGTCAGAGGACTTCCTAATGTATTCAGGCTACGTAATGATGGGTTATCATTGGGCTCGTATGGCAGCGGTCGCTTATGAAAAGCTAGAAAATGGCGGCACAGAAGCACCAGAATTCTACAAAGCAAAAATTCAGACTGCTGAATTCTATTTTGATAAGTTGCTACCACGTACTTCTGGTCACGCAGAAGCGATGGTTGCACCAAGCGAAAGCATGACATCAATGGAAATCGATCACTTTTCTTTCTTAGACTAAAACTGCATCGATAATCAATAAAAAAGCGCCTATCATTTAGGCGCTTTTTTATGCTTAACTAAAAATCTGCTTATACAGAATACACAGCAATGAGTAATTTAAGGCAAGCACTGTTAGCTACCAAGCATTTTCTTATGATAGACCGCACTTATCTCTTCAACTTCTACACATATCTGCAATGCCGCACGCCCTGACTGCTCTGCGCCTATTTTTTCTTCGATAGTAGCAACCAACAGCTCAGCCAATTGGTCACGAGTGGCCATATCACGTCCGCTCATCAGCTTTAGGTGGGCATAAATAAATCCATTGGCTTGTTCATCGTCTTCAACACCTACTAGAAATGACTTAATAGGTACAATACGTGCTTTGATATCAGTAGGCAGCTTAAACTGACCACTATCCCACAATGCTTTGTTTAGCGATTTGAGCAGTGATTCTTCGTGAGCGATACTGACGTTGGGTGTCACTTGAATGGTTAAATGTGGCATGAGCATGTCCTTAAATGTAGATAAAAATAATAGATAAGCTGGCGTATAAGTCTACGCCTTATCGCTATGGTCAATCTACAACAATCTTGCGCCACAATCTCTTCAATACAAGCAAAACCAGTATAGATTACTCATAAATATGCTTAGCAAAATTACCGACATGGCCATTTTGTAATAGGTAGATTATCGCCTTCGTAGAATCTTTTATTCATCAGTGATATCACTAAAACAAGCATCAAGCGTCGCGGCCAACTGTGCAGGCGGCAATTCAATCTCAAGACCGCGGCGGCCACCACTCACATAAACTGTGGCCTGATCTTGAGCTGTACTATCTATCACGGTTTTTAGTCGCTTTTTTTGACCCAGTGGACTGACGCCGCCCAACACATAGCCCGTGCTGCGCTCTACTTGTTTGGGGTCAGCCATCTGTACTTTCTTGCAGGATAACAATTTATTAGAAGATAGCGCCTTCGCCATTTTTTTAAAATTAAGTGTTTTATCTACTGGTAATATCGCCACAGCGAGCACACCAGTATCGGTAGTCACTACTAAAGTTTTAAATACCTGTGCCACCGCTACGCCGAGTTTTTCTG
The DNA here is from genome assembly GCF_904846625.1 of Psychrobacter sp. JCM 18900. Taxonomy (GTDB): domain Bacteria; phylum Pseudomonadota; class Gammaproteobacteria; order Pseudomonadales; family Moraxellaceae; genus Psychrobacter. Next base: position 267,322 of record NZ_CAJHBL010000003.1, on the reverse strand, counting down.
CGGCTTCTAAACCAAACGATGCGGCATTGCTGTCGTGAATATATTCGTGTACTTTGTAATCAAGGTTACGTTTTTTGGCAAGATTGATAGCTGGAGTCATAAGTTTTAGGCTTAGTAAAATGAAATAGAGAAGTAGACGCTATATTTATGAGTCATCGGTGATAAAAATATATTATTACCCTAAACATGTGAACTTTCAAATGTTTGAGCATTTTGTATAATTGGTCACTCACTACAGCGTAACCAAACCGTATTAATATTGGTAGTATATACAGACACTATATATCGCTTTGGTGGCTTTTATGGCATCATAAGCGCAACATATTTGACTATTTTTGATACTGATTATGATACCGAAGTTCCTAAAAAAACGGATTTTTAAAGCGCCGGTCGCGACTGACCGTGCGTCTGAAGCTGACACTGCTGAAACTGATGGCAATGCAATCGCTACTAAGCCTTATTCTAATGCACCGATCAATCAGCTGTATCGTAAGCTGTCAGGTCAGATGCTCGATATCGCCGTAAAACCTAAGCTATTAGGCGAGCTACCTGAATTCGATAATGATGATCAGACGCTACGGTTTTATGTACTGCAGGACTACTCTCGTTCCAACAGTATTCTGATTGACTTGCAGACGCAAGAGCACAACTTACCGCCTGCACTGGTTGGAGTAAATGATGCCGCCCATAATATTAAAGAAAATGCGGCCATCATATTTTTGACTCATCCAAGTGCCAAAGACAGTCAGCTGTCTCCTCGCCTTTCTCGCTTAGTATCTGCTGTGTTGCAATATCCAGAGTTGAAAGTACGTCTAGTGCCAGTATCGATTCTGTGGGGACGCGCACCTGAAAAAGAAGATTCGCTATTTAAGCTGCTGACTGCTGATAACTGGCAAGACCCTAGTATCACTAAACAATTATTTAATATCGGAGTGATGGGCCGCGATACTTTTGTACAGTTTCATCCACCGCAAGACTTACGTGCCATTATCAATGATAATCTCAAAGGCGATGTGGAAGGACCTGCTACCTTTGACTCAGATGCACTGAAAGCAAATTTAACAGCGACGGATTCACTCGATACAGAGTCAACGGCCACTAACAGTAATGCAGCAGCTGATACTGAGCAAACGCCAAACTATGCGCTAGTCGCATCGGCTGATAGTAATCGTGAACTGGTTCGTATGTTGCAGCAGCAATTGTCGATTTATTTAGATAAACAGCGCGCCAGTATGCTTGGCCCAGATCTATCAGATAGACGTAACTTGGTAGACAAGCTGGTGTACTCGCCAGCGATCAAACATGCGATCGAGATGGAAGCAGCTGAAAAAGGGACCAGCGTTCGAGAAGCTCGCAGTCAGGCCAGAGGCTATGCTAATGAGATGGTCAATGACTACTCTCACTCTATCATCCGTGGCTTTTATAAATTTCTGACATGGTTGTGGACGCAATTGTATGACGGCGTAGAAGTCCATCATTTCGAGCGAGTACGTGACCTTGCGACCGATTATGAGCTGATTTATGTGCCTTGTCATCGCAGCCATGTCGACTATCTATTACTGTCTTATGTTATTTACAAACGTGGCCTGAGTATCCCTTATGTCGCAGCAGGCGACAACTTGGATGTGCCTGTATTAGGCCCACTATTACGCGGTGCCGTTGCTTTTTATATTCGTCGTAGTTTCCGTGGTAACGCGCTATATACTGCTGTACTGCGCGAATATATGCATACCCTTATCACGCGTAACACCCCGATTGAATACTTCATCGAAGGTGGTCGCTCACGTTCAGGTCGATTGCTACCGCCAAAAATGGGTATGCTAGCGATGACCGTGCATAGCCAATTACGCCAAACCAATAAACCTGTGGTATTTATTCCAACTTATATTGGTTACGAGCGCATTATGGAAGGCGGCACGTATGTCGGTGAGCTAAAAGGTAAGCCGAAAGAGTCAGAGTCTTTGATCGGACTACTCAAAGTTGGCCGCAAAATCGAACGTATCTTCGGTAATGTGCATTTGAGCTTTGGTACGCCGTTGCACCTTAGCGATTTTATGACGAAATTCGATGTACCAGCCAATAGTTTGCCATCTGATCGTACTGACTCACCACTTGATGAAAAGACCAGCGCTATGGTTGATAACATCGGCGTAAAAGTCATGCAGCATATCAATAAAGCTGCAGTCGTCACCCCTGTATCGCTATTGTCATTAGTTTTACTATCGGCACCGAAAGCTGCATTGGATGAAAACATTTGCCGCGAGCAAATCGCTTTATACCAAGGTCTGGCTCAGCAGCTGGTCTACTCAGAGGATACAGTTATCACTGATATGACGCCGCAGCAAATTATCGATTATGGTATTAAACTAAAACTTATTGAGCGTACGCCGCATATCTTGGGCGATATCATTCAGGTCGCAGGTAAGCAAGCAGCATTACTTAGCTACTTCCGCAACAACATTTTGCATGTCTTTATCCTGCTGTCGTTCCTATCTGCGCTAGTCGCACGCAACGGACGTATCAAACGCAGCCGTCTCGATAGTATCGCTGAGCAGCTATATCCGTTCTTACAAAGTGAGCTATTCTTATATTATCCAGCACATGGCTTGGCTGATACGCTCAATAAGAAAGTTGATAACTTGCTGTCTCATGGGCTCATCGTTGACTTGGGCGATGATACGCTCAGCGTGCCTGAGTCTAATAGTAAGCACTATCAGCAGCTGCAAGTGCTGGCAACTCCAGTTGGCCAAAGCCTTGAGCGTTACTTTATGACGCTTGCTCTACTTGCTCAGCAAGGCTCTGGTAATTTAACTGAAAACGAAGTTGTTGACCTATGTCATCTGCTTGGGCAGCGTTTGTCTGTGCTCTATGCTGATGATATTCCTGACTTCTTTGATCGCGCCTTGTTTACCAGCTTCATCAGTGCGTTGACTCGTCTTGACTATCTACAAAAAAATGATGAAACAGGCATATTGATTTTCGATCATCGTATTAATGATATCGCTCATCATGCTAAGTACGTACTAACGCCTGATATGATGCAAATCTTGCAACAAGTCGCTAGTTTAGACGAAGAAGAAATCACTCACGCTATTACTGAGATTAGTAATAAAAAACAGCGTAAGTTTGGACGTAAGCGTTAATTTTAACGACTACCCATACCCTTTAAGATTTTAAGCTAAACAAAAAAAGACCGCTAATGATTAGCGGTCTTTTTTTGGATTGGACTATATTAAACAGCCGTATTAGTTAGTAATTTTCTTATACTTGGCACGTTTAGGACTAGCATCATCACCCATCGTTTTCTTGCGATACGCTTCGAACTCAGTATAGTTACCGTCAAACCAAACTGGGCCTTCTTCTTCGAACGCCAAGATATGAGTCGCGATACGATCAAGGAACCAGCGATCATGCGATACGACCATTACTGTACCTGGGAATACTTGAATCGCATCCTCTAGTGCACGTAAGGTTTCGATATCCAAATCGTTTGATGGTTCATCAAGGAGCAATACGTTTGCGCCTTGCTTTAGCGTCTTCGCTAACTGCAAACGGTTACGCTCACCACCTGATAATTGACCAACGTGCTTTTGCTGATCTGAGCCTTTGAAGTTAAAACGTCCGATATAGGCACGGCTTGGCGTGGTGTAGTCACCAACGGTAATGATATCGAGACCGTCAGAAACTTCTTCCCACACGGTTTTGTTGTCGTCTAGATGATCACGTACCTGACCGACATAGGCAACTTTAACACTTTCACCCAAATCAACTGAACCAGTATCTGGGGTATCGCGCTCAGTAATCATGTTAAATAGCGTGGTTTTACCTGCACCATTTGGACCGATAATACCAACGATACCACCAGCTGGTACGTTAAAGCTTAGGTTTTCATACAGCAGACGATCGCCGAATGATTTAGAGATGTCATTGATCTCAATAACCTTGTTACCCAAACGTGGACCAGGTGGAATATAAATCTCAGAAGTCTCATTACGTTTTTGGAACTCAGTTGAGTTCAATTCTTCAAAACGCTGTACACGAGATTTAGACTTAGCCTGTTGGCCTTTTTGGTTTTTGCGAATCCACTCAAGCTCTTTTTTTAGTGCTTTAGCAAATGATTCTTCTTGCTTGTTCTGCTGCTCTAGACGCGTATTCTTTTGCTCTAGCCACTCAGTATAGTTGCCTTCATACGGATAGCCATGGCCACGGTCAAGCTCCAAAATCCACTGAGCAACATTATCCAAGAAATAGCGATCATGAGTAATGGCAACGATAGTACCGCTGTAGTTCTGCAAGAACTGCTCTAGCCATGCCACAGACTCGGCGTCCAAATGGTTGGTCGGTTCGTCAAGTAATAGCATGTCAGGGCGCGACAATAGTAGACGGCATAGTGCCACACGGCGTTTCTCACCACCTGACAGCTTGCTAACATCAGCATCCCATGGTGGCAGACGTAGCGCATCGGCCGCTTTTTCTAGCTGGTTGTTTAAGTTATGCGCATCCCAAGACTGGATGATATCTTCCATCTTGCCTTGCTCTTCAGCAAGCTTATCAAAATCAGCATCAGGCTCTGCGTATTCTGCATAGATAGCATCTAGACGTGCTAGCGCATCTAGTGCTTCGCGCATACCGTCTTCGACATTACCACGAACGTCTTTGCTATCATCTAGCTGTGGTTCCTGTGGCAGATAGCCAACTTTGGTACCTGCTTGCGCGCGTGCTTCACCACTAAACTCAGTATCCACGCCTGCCATGATACGTAGCAAGGTTGATTTACCTGAACCGTTGATACCCAAAACACCAATTTTGGCACCAGGAAAAAACGATAGGTTGATATTTTTTAGGATTTCACGCTTAGGGGGAACAAGTTTTGACACGTTGTTCATCGTGTAAATATATTGAGCCATTAACACTCCGATAGACTGCATAGAAGAGAACAGCAAATGCAACTCAGCGATGATGCCAAGCGTGCCGTACCTCAAAATCAGGGTTACAAATTATAGGTCATTATCGCATTGTGGCGCATACCCTGCAAGCTGACAGGTTGTTTTACCAGTTGTTTTACTGTTTTTGACAGCAGGCTATGGCCTTTAGCTATAAAACTCGCTTTAAAAGGTAACTCTAGGGGTCTTATCTTAATGAACTAACTTAACATTTTGATTCATTAGCGTTTTATAAAGACCACAAAAAATAGCATCAAAACTTTCGCAAATTTAATCAATAGCCGTTAGCATATTAGTGTGGCTTAACAAGGTCTAATGGTTCGATTTCATGTTCGATTATCAAAATGATTGATCATCTGACCTTATGTTCGTCTCAACACCTACTTCATAGCAATCATACAGGTACTGATAATATGACCAACGGCTATCGCCCTGAAATTATTCAACGTGCGTTTATCGATTTTATCGGAGCGCGCTTACATCCGTTTTGGTCATTGACGACGCCTAAGTTGCGCCTGATCGCGCGCTATACGCTAAGTGATGATTTGATCGCACTTCGTTTTGAGACCAATAGAGCCTTTAAACAGCAGGTTTCTGAGGTGATGGGTGGTTGGCAAGGTGGTCAATATCTTGATTTTCGTGTTTGTATCGATGGGGTTTATCACCAACGTAGTTACTCGATAGTGGGCTTGGCGCATCAACTACTCTGGTGGCTCGACGATACTACCGAGAGCCATACGGCAGACCAACGTCATACGGTAACTATCACGATTAAACCGCAAGGATTGGTATCTGACTATCTAACCAAGCAAATGCCACTGGCTAGCGTCGTTGATACAAGCCTGCCACTTGGTCAATTTACTTTGGAACAAACCTCAATACTAAGGCAGCAAATATCAGAGAATGACAAACTTATTCCTTTACTATTCATCGCTGGTGGTAGCGGTATCACACCTATGCTCGGACTTATCACTCAAGCCCTGAGTAATGGACATCAGGTGACGCTATTACATTACAGTCGAACTGTTTCATCCAAGCTCCAACATCAGTGGCAACAGCTGAACAATGCATATCCAGACTTTACTTATCATCTAATCCATACTGAAGAGCCGACTACCTATTTGGCTGGCACACGATACTTAAGTGTAGAGGGTTTGCTGTCACTAAACTTACCTCTAGCAGATACGCAAATATTTGCCTGCGGTTCACAAGCGTTATTAGCTGGCTTATATAAAGCTGCCGCAGAGATAACACCTACAGAAGAACAGCTGCGCGATAACATCATCGTAGAGAACTTTGGTAATGTCCTAGCTGATTTTGATAACGGTAGCAATCAAACATTCGATAAAACGATACCTGTAGAAGAACACACTGTCTATTTGCGATCACGGCAACGACGATTTAGCAGTGACACGACCATACTGGCTGCGGCTGAGAATGCAGATGTACGGCTAGCGCATGGTTGCCGGCAAGGCATTTGCCAGTTATGCCGCTGTAATAAAGTTAGTGGCGTGGTCAAAAACGTTCAAACAGGGAAAGTGAGTGGTGATGGTTACGAGTCTATTCAGACTTGCATCAATATCGCCATGACTGATGTGGTTCTTGATGTTTAATGACTGGCTTAATAGAACGACCAGCTCAAAAGAAAGCATATGCTAGACAACCTATGAGAAATAAAAGACAAACGTCACTTTATAGGCTAAAACTCAGATAACTTATCAAACCGGATGCAGTGCTGCTTATTCATGCCGTTTCGGTTAAGGATTTATTTATGCGCTTATTACCACCCGTTACTACGCCACAATCTGCTATGCCTATCTTGCCGCCACTGTCCGATGCACAGCTAGCAAAAAACGCGCCTTTGCCTTTGACGCCGCAAACGCCTTACTCGCAGCTTAATGATGCAGCAATCAATGATAGCGGTCAGCCAGACATGTCAACACGGACTCGCTACCCAACGTTGAATGGCGCACCTTTATCAAAGCTTCAAAGTGATGCTTTAGCCGTAGAGCTCAATGCCCTATATAAAAGCGTCATGGACTCGCTAGGCAGTAAGGATGCACGCTACATACAGCGGATATATGCCACCGTAGTATATAGTGAAGTTATTGCCCGTGGTCTACTTGCAGCGGCTGGGCGTATGCCATCGAAACGCAGTCTTGTCGCTACTTGGCTACTAGGTACGTCTTTACTTAGCTTTAGCAAAGTATTGAACAACATGGAGCTGGGTCATAATGTCATGCATGGTCAATATGACTGGATGCAACACCCGCACCTTAATAGTCAAAAATTCGACTGGGATATTGTCTGCCCTGCTCCATTGTGGCAACACTCACATAATTATCTACATCATACTTTTACCAATATTGTTGGCCGTGATCATGACGTAGGCTATCACTTAATTCGAGTAACTGACGAGCAGCCTTGGACGCCAGAAGATCGCTACAATATGTTTAGTACAGCGGTACTGGCATTTGGCTTTGAATGGGCAGTAGCTTTTCACGACATCCAAATCAGTGCAGATGAATACGCTGACTCCCCTGATCTGCACAAAATCATGCAGCAAAAGTCTCGCGCGTTATTTGCCAAAATTGGACGACAAATAGGCAAAGACTATATCGCGCTGCCATCTGTGGTAGCGATGACGCTAGGCCATCGTAGCGCCTTTAGTACGCTGAGCGGTAATATGACTGCCAACACTGTCCGTAATCTATGGACGTGGGCAGTGATTTTTTGCGGACACTTCACTGAGCAAGCGTATATCTATACCCATCTTGATGCCAAGGAAAGTAAAGGCGACTGGTATGTACGCCAAATCCTTGGCTCTAGCAATATCAAAGGCAGCAAATGGTTTCACCTTTTGACAGGTAATTTATCTCATCAAATTGAGCATCATATATTTCCTGATATGCCAGCTGGTCACTATGCAAAAATTGCGCCGCAGGTACAGGTCATATGCCGTAAGTATGGTTTAAGCTATAACACTGGCCGCTTTGGTACGCAACTCAAGCAAGTACTCGGACGTATTTATCATTTTAGCAAACCTAGTGAAAAAGAATGGCAAGCCCATGTACAGTCAGTGGAAAATGCAGATAGTACTATTCATAAAGATGATAGGTCAGCGGCCGATTTAGAAAACAAATTAGAAGACAAATTAGCGATAGAGAATAGTAGTGGTCTCACTCGCTTTTTACCCCCAGTCGTTCGTAAGGCCATATCCTATGCATGGTGACATATTCAGATTTGCAACTAGATACGGCCATGATAAGGTAGGACAAAAGACATAGATGACATTAAAGGTCGTCCTATCAACGATTACGGTAAGCGTCTAGATTGTTAAGCATCAAACCTACATACTAAACTGGCACTATTAAAGTTAATAAAATATTTAATTCATAATAAAAATTCGCTAATAAGAAATGGAGTATATTAATGAGTAACCAAACCTCTAAACCAAATCTAGACATTGTTCATAATCAAGCAGCGAACCGCTTTGAGACCTCTATCGATGGTCAGACAGGTTATATTAGCTATCAGGAAAGTGCTGACAAATTGGTCTACGATCATACTATTGTACCGCAGCAATTAGGCGGTCAAGGCGTTGGTTCAGCACTCGTTAAGCACGCATTGAATTATGCGCGTGAGCAAGACAAGAAAGTGGTACCGCAATGCTCATTTGTCGCGTCATACATTAGCAACCATCCTGAGTATCAAGATTTGATTTAACTAGCTAAGTAGTCGGCTCAATTCATTCGTTAGCTAGGCTCAGTTACGTGACATCGGGCAAAGCAGGAAATGTGTAGATATTTATTTCGCATAGGAGAGATACCACAGCACCACTTTTAATAAACCAATTCGACATAACAATAAAGGTTATTAATATGAGTAGTTTATCTGACAAACAAATCAATCTACAGCTAGAAGAGCTTGCTGGCTGGCAACGTGACGGCAATAGTATCGTCAAGACCTATCATTTTAGTGATTTTATCGAAGCTATGAGCTTTATGAATCAAGCGGCATTTCATGCTGAAGCGCTTGAACATCATCCTGAATGGCGTAACACCTATAATATCGTAGAAGTTCGTTTAACCAACCACGATACAGGCGGTATATCTAGTCTAGATATTCGTTTAGCCAAACGCATGGAGCATATTATTCAGCCCAAACGCTTATAGTAGCCAGTCTACAACGTATGCCTTGATGCCGATTATCCTGACTCTGTACCGATTCCCCTAGTCGAAACAGATAAAAAAAGACCCTCAATTGAGGGTCTTTTTTATAGTAGGTATTTACAACGATAAGCCGTGTCTACATCTTACGACTGACAAAGGCAACGATAAACAAAATCACAGCAACTGCTAAGAAAATGTATGCCAAATTAGCAGACAATCCTGCGACACCGCCAAAACCTAGGAAACTCGCTAATAATGCGATCACTGCAAAAATAATAGCCCAACGAAACATAATCTTCTCCTCAAATAATGGTAAAAAACAGATATTAGAATTTATATAGCATCTATTTAACTTGTTTTTATCTAATGCTAGTTATTACTGTTTACGCTTATAGATTAGCAATGTTCGTCTCTAAAAAACGTTCATTTTAGTAATAGTATCGGTAGGTTATGTAAAGTTTGTAGTAACTGTTAATATCTCATACCTCTTTTTCTTTAATAGATGATATTTTCGAAATAAAATTATATTTCTGAATACAGTGTTATTTAACTGAGAGTTCTTAAACTAAGCGCTTTTTACCTGAATGTGCTTTTATTAAATACTCTTTTACTGAACGCTACTCTTCCAACTGTATGCAGAACTATTTTAAATTTCTCACGTTATATACGATGTTTTATGGAAGGTTGGCTGCAAACTATAAACTGTAGCGACCTCACAAACCCCTAACCTAATCAAACGACTTGGTTTATAGTTTACTATCCACTTATTCTCAAATATATTAAGGACAATACATATGAATACCAATACGGATACTGAAAACCCTATACAAAAAGCCAGCGGCGACACACGCCCTTATGCAGTGGTTCTATATGGTGCGACTAGCTTCGTCGGTCAGATCACTGCCCACTATTTAACCAATTTTTTATCAAATAATAAGAACGAAGATGGCTCAAACGTATCATGGGCGATCGCAGGTCGTGATGAAGACAAACTCAATAAGCTGCAGGCCAAACTTAAGAGCAAGGTAGACATTATTATTGCCAACAGTAACGATGCTGACAGCCTTGATAAGATGACAAAGCAAACTCAAGTCATCATCTCTACTGTAGGCCCATATCTGAAATATGGTGAGCCACTGATCAAATCCTGTGCTGAAAACGGTACAGATTATGTTGATCTTACTGGTGAGGCTATTTTCATCAAAGATATGATGGACAAGTACCAAGATACTGCCAAGCAAAGTGGTGCCCGTATCGTTAACTCTTGTGGTTTTGACTCTATCCCGTCAGATTTGGGCGCGTACTTTACCCAAGCAAAGGCAGAAGAAAAGTTCGGCGAGACCTGTAATGTCATCCATATGCGTGTCAAAGCAGCGAAAGGCGGTATCTCAGGCGGTACTATCGCGTCAATGGCATCAATATTTGAAGAAGCTGGTGAGGACAAAGCACGTCGCAAACAAGTGGCCAACCCTTACTTGTTAAACGATGATACTGATGCACCAAACGTACGTCAGGATAATGTCAGCAAACCAGTATATGACAGTAACCATAAGCGCTGGTTAGCACCGTTCGTCATGGCGACTATCAATACGCGTATCGTCCATCGCACTAACCAATTGCTCAGCTATGAGTACGGTCGCGATTTCAAGTATGACGAAGCGATGTGGATGAAAGATGGCGTCAAAGGAAAACTGTCTAGCTATGCCATGAGCGCAGGTTTATTGGGCTTTGCCACTGCTATGATGATTAAACCAAGTCGCGAGTTACTATCCAAGCACGTCTTACCAAAAGCTGGCTCAGGCCCTTCTAAAGACGAGCAAGAAAACGGCTACTTTGATATTCGTCACTTTGGACAAACGGCTAAAAATGACACTATTACCGTTAAAGTAACAGGTGATAGAGATCCTGGTTATGGCAGTACCTCTCGTATGATTTCGCAGGCGGCATTATGTCTGGCACAAGATATTAGCAAAGAAGATGTTGGCGGCGGGTTCTGGACACCAGCATCTGCGATGGGAGATAAGCTAATAACACGCTTAGAAGCGCATTCTGGTCTTAGCTTTGAAGTGATTGATAGTTAGTCTATTGAGTGAGAACAAAGGTTCAATGTCTTTATGACCGTATCTTGGTTTCGAGATACGGTTTTTTATTACCTACTTTAAAATTTCAGCTAGGATTAAATTGAGAACAACGTATTTTTTTGGTGAACAATGTTTCTGTTTCCCAATTATTTAATACTTTATGATACTAACTACTAATCTAATATTGCTACTATCGTTTTATAAATATTGTAGAAAAATCATATGTAAACATTAGTTTAATTAAATACATGTAACCAAAAAATTTACGTACTGAAATCTGATAGTTATCTAAACACTGGTTTTGAATTATGAATAAAAACTACTGATAAAAGTCTCTATAATACTAATAGACAGATCTAAAAAAACTATTAATAACAATCAGCTAAGTTTAAATAACAACTATAAGCAATCAAATATTCATATTTCTAATACTAGAGATGTCGGTAGATATTTATTCTTAGCAGACTCACTTATTAACAGCTTTAATAACACAATCAACCTTTGCTACTAATGAGCTTTTGAAAAACCTAGAAGTTAAAATATCAGCTAGACTTTAAGTATGGCAGTTTCATAACGTCACAAGAAAACATTAAACTGTTAGAACATTAATGAGTTTGCTACTGAAATATAAACTACATCGTTGATAATTTGCATACAGTATTTACAGACACCTTTAAATAAAAACGGCTCATCATTAAATATGAGTTACTGTTTTTAACTATTGCTAATTATGTATCATGGAGTTTTATAATGAAAAAGAATGTTTTATCACTAATCGTCGGCGCTACCCTTGTACTACCAACTATGGCAATGGCGGCACCCGTTAACAATAGCGATCTAATGCCAGCAGATATGCGTAATGCTGCTGTCAAGAGCACTGTACAGGCTGAAATAGAAGGTCCTGACGGTGAGTTGTTAGCGACCCAACCTGGCGCTGTAGATGTCGAAGAGTCAAACACTGCTGATGTCGATATGGACATGGGTAATGAAGCAGATGAAATGAATGACGAAGCTGACGATATGGATAATGAAGCAAGCAATGATAATGCAGCTTTGATGAACAACGCTCAAGCAACAGCCAATGCGGCAGCAATGACTAATGCTACAACTGCTCAGGCTCCTGTACAGAACACTCAAGCGCCTAACATGCAACACAGCAATCCAGACTATCAGCCTTTAATCGCAGGTGAAGCGGCTACTGAAAACAAAGTTGCAGATGCTGCTAGTACGTTGCAAGAAAAGAAAAAAGACAAGCGTGGTGAGTTATTAGCTACTCAGCCAGCAAACGTACAGTTTAAAGAAAACCGTCGTATCGCTGTATCACGCTAAGCAGATAGTTAGTTTATTTGATTAGTTTGTAAGCGTATTACTTATATAAAAAGGCAGCCATATGGCTGCCTTTTTTTTATATCAAACTATCAATTTTAGCTATTTTTAGTAGTATTTATTTCTTAGTTTTAGTCACGCCAGCTTCTTGTAATAAAGCACCGAGTGTACCCATTTTACTTGGGGCTTCAGCTTTATCATTTTTCACCGGCTTACTACGGTTGCTCGCGTTGTCTTTATCCTGACGCTTGCCACGTGACTTAGATGGACGTTTGTCAGCAGCTGGACGGCTATTATTTGGACGGTCACTATTTGCATTATTATTGCGTGGACGACTGGTTTTCTCGCCATCTGTACTAGCTGTCGTAGACTTGGCAGCCGTACGTACAGGTTTTTCAGATTCAGGTTTCATGCTAAAGCCGATACGACCACGTTTTTCATCGATAGAGATAACCCGTACCGATACGATATCGCCAGGTTTGACACGGTTCATAGGATCTGCGACAAAGTCATTGGCCATTTGTGAGATATGCACCAAGCCATCCTGATGTACACCAACATCAACGAAACAACCAAAGGCCGTTACGTTAGTGACTACCCCTTCTAACGTCATGCCTTCGCTCAAATCTTTGATGCTATTGACGTCATCACGGAAATTAGCTGTTTTAAACTCAGGACGAGGATCACGAGCAGGTTTAGCAAGCTCTTCGATAATCGCTTTTACGCTGACATTATCGTCGTTAGCAGCCAGTGTAGTCGTATCAATCGTATTTAGCACGCCATCATTACCGATGACTTCTGACAACGGCTTGCCCGCTTGTGCGAGTAAGCTATCCACCAATGCATAACTCTCTGGATGCACACCAGTGGCATCTAATGGATTGCTACCATTATGAATACGCAAGAAACCGGCTGCTTGCTCAAATGTCTTAGCGCCTAGACGTGGGACGTTTTTAAGCGCTTCACGGCTACCGAATGCACCGTGCTCTTTGCGATAGGTGACAATTTGCTGCGCCACATTGCGGTTAAGACCTGCGATGTGAGCCAAGATAGCTGGACTGGCTGTGTTTACATCTACACCCACGGCATTTACGCTATCTTGAGTTACTTTATCCAGACTGTCTGCAAGCTGGTTTTGATTGACGTCATGCTGATATTGACCAACGCCAATTGCTTTTGGATCAACTTTAACAAGCTCTGACAATGGATCTTGCAAGCGACGCGCAATAGAAACTGCACCGCGTACAGAAACGTCTAGATTGGCAAGCTCATCACTAGCAAGTTCGCTCGCTGAATAAACAGACGCTCCTGACTCGTTAACGATAACGGCTTTGGCTTTTAGTGCATCGTTCGCAGCCAAAATCTCTTTGATCATCGCATCTGTTTCGCGACTTGCCGTACCATTACCGATAGCGACCAAATCAACGTTATAAGTACTTAATAACGCATCGATGACTTTCTTGGCTTCATCCATCTTATTATCAGGTGCGAACGGATACACTGTCGCTATGACAGGCTTCTCTTCGCTATCTGACATGACATGACCTTGCGCATCAACGATAGCCATTTTTACGCCATGACGAATACCAGGATCGACACCTAAGATTACTTTAGGGCCTGCAGGTGCAGACATTAGCAAATGCTGTAAGTTGCTAGCAAATACATCAATCGCATCCGCTTCTGCGGCTAAGCGCTTTTCAGTTAATAGGCGATGCTCAATATGCGGACGCCATTTGTCTTTCCACAAGCTACTGGCTGCCTCTGCCAAAAACTCACGGCGGGCTGCTGGGGCTTTGGCATCGACATCGAAATGACTGATAATTTTTTCGATAAATGGTGCGTCTTCGCCTTCAATTTTTAGACCCAAGACGTTTTCTTGACGACCGCGCAACATTGCTAATAGGCGATGATTTGGCAATCGAGCAAGGCTTTCGCTATGCTCAAAGTAGTCTTTGAATTTCTCGCCAACTTCGCGCTTTTCTTCGCTCGCAACGCTCGATACGATACTGGCAGTTTTGGCGAAGCCACTGCGTAAGTTGTCCAACAAGCCCAATGCTTGTGTCCATTCATCAACGATAATCGCTTGTACGCCAGCGAGTTGTTTTTCGATATCGCTAAAATCAACCTCGATTTCATTACCACTGTCATCAGTGATACTTGACTGGACTTGATAGTCAGCCAAGGCATCCGTCGGGGTGATTTCTTGGGTCAAGACCGCTTGAGCAGCAGTATCAAGACCAGCGGCACGAGCTTTGGCAGCAGGTGAACGACGACGCGGACGATATGGCAAATAGATGTCTTCAAGCTCAAGCTTAGACGTCGCATTATCGATACGCGTCTGTAGCTCATCGGTCAGATTGCCCTGTGTGCTTAGCAGCTCAGTAATTTTGAGGCGACGTGTTGCCATGTCACGCTCATAATTAAGAGACTTCTCTAAAGCACGCAGCTGCGCATCATCAAGATTCTGAGTCTTTTCTTTGCGGTAACGCGCAATAAAAGGAACCGTCGCGCCTTCATCATAAAGTTTGACAAACGCATTGACTTGAGCAGTCTTAATGCCAAGCGCGCGAGCAAGCTTGTCGTGAATATTCGCGTGTGTGGTTGCATCTAAAACCTGTGCATTTGTCGAGGTTTGAGATGACGTTAAGGTATCAGTGCTACTCATATACGTATCAATCGTTGAGAAATGTAGCTTTGCATTATAGCAAAAGCTGCATGAATAAAAATCCTTTTTATCTTTTCGTTATTTATTGCACATTTTAGGACGCAAATCGTTCTATATCACACATCCTATGGACTTGTTAAACAAACGCATACAGCATTTATTATCATGGGTGATGCAATTCTCGGTGCAATCTTATACACTAAAGTATCAATAACACAAATATTGATATGTGCTGACATATTGAACAATAGTTTTTAATTTTATGAAGTGCTTATTCGTAACCAATAATTAAATAATGATAATTAGTGGCAGTGTTTTTGCTCATAGCTATTTACTTGTAGTTTCTGATAACAATAATTTTTATAAAAGGATGCCTGTATGACTGATAACAACAGCCCTGACACGTTGACTCAGCGTATTTTAGTCGTCGATGACGACGCTCGTCTGCGCTCTTTGTTGCAACGCTTCCTAGAAGACGACGGTTTTGTCGTTCGTACTGCTCATGATGGCAGCCAGATGGACAAACTCATGCAACGTGAGCTTTTCTCTTTGGTCGTACTCGATTTGATGCTACCAGGCGAAGACGGTATCAGTATCTGTAAGCGTTTACGTGAAGACAATGCGGACATTCCTATCATTATGCTGACTGCTAAAGGTGGCGATGCTGACCGTATCGCCGGTCTAGAAGCGGGTGCAGATGATTACTTGCCCAAGCCTTTTAACCCAAAAGAGCTGTTGGCTCGTATCAAAGCTGTATTACGTCGTCAAAACCGTGAATTGCCAGGTGCACCAAGTCATCAAATGGAAGTGGTCGAGTTTGGTCCATGGACACTAGATCTATCGACACGTACACTTAAACGCGATGGTAACGTAGTCACTTTGACAACAGGTGAGTTTTCAGTACTAAAAGCACTCGTACAGCATCCACGTGAGCCACTGACTCGTGATAAATTGATGAACCTTGCCCGTGGTCGTGAATGGGGTGCGATGGAGCGTTCTATCGACGTCCAAGTATCACGTCTACGTCGCTTGATTGAGGACAACCCTTCACAAGCGCGTTATATCCAGACCGTCTGGGGCGTTGGTTATGTGTTCGTTCCTGATGAAGCTGAGGTAGAAACCATCAAAAGTGAATAACTTTTGACTGATCTAATTTCTTTTAATATAGGCCGTGTTTGATTACTCTCAAACACGTGCCAATATGATGAGCATACCTGTGAAAAACCCAATTATTTTTCAAAACATACCCTGCACGTTAGTGACAGGGTTTTTAGGTGCGGGCAAAACCACCGTAATTAATCAGTTACTGGCCACAAAACCGAATGACGAGCGCTGGGCTCTCTTAATCAATGAGTTTGGCCGTATCGGTATTGATGGTGCACTTCTAACAAGCTCCCAAGACACAAATCTTGAGCAAAAGAACATCGCCATTCGTGAGGTCAGTGGTGGCTGTATTTGCTGCACCAGTCAGCTGCCCTTACAGATTGCAATCAGTCGTCTGCTCAGTGACCATCATCCGCAGCGATTACTCATTGAGCCCACAGGGTTGGCTCATCCACGTGAGCTGATACTACAACTTAGTGCGCCGCACTGGCAAACTGCCCTAAAAATGAATGCTGTGATAACCGTACTGAGTGGCGAGCAGTGGCAACAGATTAAGTATCGTGACCATGATGGTTTTCAAGCGCATGTCCGTGATGCCGATGTGCTGATAATCAATCGTTATGTCCAATTAGATACTATCGAAAAACAAGCCTTGGTAGAATGGATAACCAAGCTAAATTCGCAAGTAAAAATCATTTGGGCAGCATCAGGACTAACAGCATCTGAGACAACAGCTTCATCAGATAGTCTTGTAACAGATGCATATTCGTCTACGTTAAACGACCAACTGAATCAGCCTAGCTCTATCATTTCGAATCAACGAAAAGTCAGTATCTCTAATCCTAAAAAATCGATGATTGGTTTACAGTCTCCAGCCAATTCTTTAGCAACTGTACCATCATCGAGTTCATCTACCGATGAGACTAAAGCTCAGGCTAGTGCTGATAGTGGTCTCCCTTATCGCTACCATGAAGAGCAGCAAGATTTTCAATTGGCTGGATGGCGACTACCCGCTCACTACATACTAAACGCTGACGATTTACAGAATTGGTTGTTAGCATTGCCAAACTGGCAACGTATCAAAGGCGTGGTACATACTTCTGATGGCTGGCTGCAGATCAATTTTAACCCTGGTAGTCTAACCACCAGAACCATCGACCCACAGACTGATAGTCGATTGGAAATTATTTTGCAATTAGACAATGCTGTCGATACAAATGCTGCCAATACAGATATAGAAGAAACTGAGAATGATGCCAAAGCGTCATCAATATGGATAGATTGGGAAGAGTGCGATCGCGAACTGATGGCACTGGTTATATAGAAACAGACAAAAAAAGTGCGGACATTGCTATTTTAGCTAGCAATGTCCGCACTTTCTTTTCAACGCAACTAGGGCGTGTCCTCATTTCAAAAATGGTGATAAAAATGAGATAAATCGCAGTCAAACAAGGAAAATAGCGCAGATAATATCGAGATATTAGTCAGCTATTTGACGCCGTTTGGCAAGATTTAGCCATTTTTAACCCATTTAGATGACTATCGATTGAATTGAGGACACGCCCTAACTATTTTTTAACGCAATTGACTGTCTTTACTACCACGACGATTAAACAGCTCAGCCGCTTTTGCTTCTTGTTCAAGCTCCGTCTGGCAGCTAACACAATGCTGAATACCGGGCACTGCCAATCGCCTTGCCTCTGGAATAGGTTTACCACATTCGTCACACAGCTCAGCACTTACACCTGTCGGTAACGAACGTCGCGCGCGTTCCAATGCATCATTTACCGTTGCATCCATTTGCTCGTGCTCAGCACCATCTCTTGACCAGCCACCTGCCATAATTTTATCCTATTTTTTATTCATTATAATTAGACAATACAAATGTCTTTAATAACAAATAGATGGGGCTAGCTACGGTTAATTGCAACCTGCGATAGTGTATAAAACCATCAATAAAGAATGACGCAATCGATTTACAAACTTTGCTACTAATCTTTAGGTTGTAGCTCAATTACTTGACCGCGTACGCCAATACTTTCGTCACTCATCAGACAGACATAGCCTGCCATGATATCTTCAGGTGTTTTTAAGCTCATAGGGTTTTCACCTGGATACGCATGCGCACGCATGTTAGTGCGAGTACCACCTGGGTTGACACAATTGAAACGTAGATTAGTGGTGTTCTGCGTCTCTTGAGTAAAGATATCACTCATACCTTCTACTGCTTGTTTGGAGAGTGCATAAGCCCCCCAAAATGCGCGAGGATGTGTACCTACAGTGCTAGAGGTAAAGACAACAGACCCATGATCGGCATCTTTTAGCAGTGGTAGCAACGCTTGAGTCAGCATAAAAGTCGCTGTGAAATTGACTTTCATCACTTGGGCAAAAGTATCGACGTCATACATCTCAAGCGGCGTCAGTTGTCCTAATACACCAGCATTATGCAATATGCCATCTAACTGGCCGACTTCTTTATTAATTAGCCCTTCAAGCTGCTGCATTTCGGCGTAAGTCGCCCCTTCTAAGTTCATAGGCAACATAGCAGGCTGCTTACCACCAAGACTCTCAATCTCATCGTAGACGTATTCAAGCTTGCTACTAGTGCGTCCTAACAATAAAACTGTGGCACCATAACGAGCATAGGTCAGTGCGGCAACACGGCCAATACCATCCCCCGCACCAGTCACCAAAATAGTCTTACCATCTAAGCAATTACTGGACGGTACAAAGCTACGAATATCATCATGAGTCAAAGGCTGAATAGGACTCTGAACCGTTTTTTTATTGTCTTGTTGAACGACTGGTTGATTATTATTGTCACTCATGGCATTGCTCACTACTTATCATTAAATCGTTGAGGATATGTGCTTATGGTTGTAAATCTGATGATATATAGCAGTCTATAAATATTCAAACTTACCAGACGATAGCAGCAATTTATTTAACTGCTCAGGGGTATCCGTAATATAGTCGGCGCCCCATTTTTTTAAAGACTTTTGATCTTCAGGCGGAATATATCCATAAGCGGCCAAAATCGTTGGCATGCCAGCGGCATTGCCAGCTTCAATATCACGCACATGATCACCGACATAAAGTACGCAGCCTGCCGCCCCTCGTGGGATACCAAGTTTTTCTAGCGCCATATACATTGGCTCTGGGTCTGGTTTGGTGCGAGATACATCATCTGGACAGACCAAAACTGCACAGCGCTGATCCAGTTGCATCTCACTTAATAGCTTTTCAGCTAAATAACGCGGCTTGTTGGTAACGATACCCCACGGCACACCCTTTGCTTCAAGCTCTGTCAGCACCGCTTCAAGCGCCTGAAACACGCAGCTATCGACACAGATATCTGCTTCATAATCATCTAAGAACTGCTGACGAAACTCAAGCAACGCTTCCTCGCTGACTTCGAGTTGATCGTTATGTCTTAGCATCAATTGCACCATGGCTGAGGCACCGGCAGAGACTTGCTCGCGGATTTCCGCTTCAGGCGGTGCCTGCCAGTCATTTTCGAGACTCATTTTACCAATGATACGAACAAAATCAGCAGCAGTATCGATTAATGTCCCATCAAGGTCAAATAAAACAGCTTTTACAAATTGGGTCATAGTGAATGCTCTTGAGATTGATGACGTGTTTAGTGAAAGTATGGCAAATAAATGGACGCTTGCAGCATTAACCCAGTGGCTTTTGTACGGCTATCATATAATTAACATCGACGTTTTGGGCAAGCCAGTAGCGTTTGGTTAGCGGATTATAATGCAAACCGATAATATCCTGACGAACAAATCCAGTATTAAGGGCCATTTTGTCTAATTCAGCTGGCGTAATAAATTTGGCATAGTCGTGGGTACCGCGATCAAGCAACCGCAGCACATACTCTGCACCAACGATGGCAAACAGATAAGACTTAGGATTGCGATTAATCGTTGATAGTACACAGACACCGCCAGGAGCCAGTAATTCATAACAAGCCTGCACAATCGAGCTGGGATCTGGCACGTGCTCTAGCATCTCCATGCACGTCACCACGTCAAACTGACCAGCCTGCGTTTTTGCCAACTCTTCAACGGGTATATGCTGATAACGAAGCGTACTCTCCAACTGGCTTTGCTCTGCATGTAACGCAGCAGCTTTTAGGTTCTCTGTACCTAAATCAATCCCTGTCACATCAGCACCGCGGCGTGCCATAGATTCTGACAATATTCCGCCGCCGCACCCTACATCGAGTACTTTTTTGCCAAAAAGTCCTTGCTCAGCAGTTTTATTAGCAGCGTTTTGATAGCCACGTTTGACGTTTTCTTCTATCCAGTTTAAACGTAATGGATTGATCTCGTGTAGCGTTGCAAACGCCCCTGTATTGCTCCACCATTCACTCGCCAAGTTATTAAATTTTTCGACTTCGCTAGGATCCACGTTGATGGTGTTAGACTCTGTATTATTGAAAGCACTATTATTATTCTGATCATTTGAAGTTGATGAAGAATTTAAAGCAGAGCTCATGGTATATTCCTTGATTGTCACTATCGTTATTATCGTTTACAGTGCACGATTATGTGCTTAATATTAGCATGAGAGTAGCAGTTTTGTCGTAAGCACATCGTCACCGATTGTGAATAGGCTCAAACTTTACCCTGTTTTTAGGCAGTATCTTAATATAGAAAAGCTAAATACTTTTGTGACAATACCGCCTCCTGATATTTTCGACTGTCTTAAATCTTACATAGAAATAAAGCAGACGTTTGAGAAACAGTAGGTTCAGAAAGTAACAAGCAATATACCTTAAATAATAGCTAACAGCTTTACAACTATCGGTTAAGAATGCGATTCACAAGTACATACATTTTACGTTATCATAGTCGATACTTTGCTATTGTTCGATTATACTCGACACTGTCTGGTTTAGACCCTTTAAAAACTATATATTTTAAAGTGTCACATGTTTAACAACCATATAGACACCAACCTCTTAACCCATTCTAAGTCTCCACACCTCAAGGATAAAGTATGAAACGTGTCATCACACTGACTGGTCTAGCCATGGCCATTGGACTTGCCTCTATGGGCGCACAAGCTGCAGACTATGTCGCTGGAAAAGATTACCGTGTGCTAGACAACCCAGAGAAAATCAGCGGTGATGCTATCATTGTTCGTGAATTCTTTTGGTATGGTTGCCCACATTGTAATGCGCTTAATCCGCATATGGAAAAATGGGCAAAAACCAAAGACAAAGATGTTGCCTTCTTCAAGACACCAGCAGCACTTAACCCTGTTTGGGAAGCCAATGCTCGCGGTTTTTATGCGGCTCAGCTTTTAGGCTTTGAAAGCAAAACTCATGACGCATTATTTGACGCTATCCATAAAGATGGTAAAAAACTGTTTGATCAAGCGTCACTAAGCAAATGGTATGCATCGAAAGGCGTTGATGAAAAGAAATTTAACAGCCTATATAACTCATTTGCTGTTGGTACAAAAATTGGTCGCTCTCAAGAAGGCGCCAAGCGTTATCAAATCACTGGTGTTCCATCTGTCGTTGTACAAGGCAAATATGTGGTAACTGGCGAAAACGCTAAAGTCGCTAAAGTTGTTGACTATTTAGTTGACAAAACTCGCGCTGAAAAGAAATAATTCAAGCCATAAGTACTTGAATAACTCACATGACGTATAGCACATTTGTATGTCGTGCACAAAAAAGCCAATCATATATTGATTGGCTTTTTTGCATCTTAACCTTTTAGCTATACGTCTTTTAATTACTCATTTTTTAATTGCTAGTCTTTCAACTAATAAAATTCTAATTAATAGATTTCTAGCTTGGTATATAGATGTTATTTCTTCAGCTGCGATAAAATAGCCACTTCACGAATATAACTTGCCAAATCTGCTTTAGATTCTGCCAGCAACTCATCATCTTGCATGTGTTTGGCATACTCTATCCACAATAATAACTGATACATACTGTGGTGCTCAGAAGCTTTATATTGCTTCACAAACTGCTTGAGCGTACCTTCATCATTGATATTCAGACGCTCGTACCAGCTCTCTATTTTTGAGACTTGCTCTTTAGGGAAAAAGGCATCAAATAGTGCCTTTATCAGCTCATGGCGATTTTCTTCAATCATCAGCTTGCCAACACGTTTGGTCTGACGGTTGCGAGCATTGGCGCTAGTAATATCAGCCAATGCCATTAGCTCCGCCATAAAATAATCACTGGCAGGTAAAGCTTTTAACTGTTTTTTCGATAAGCTAGCAAGCGGTATAGATAATTGCTGCAAGCGCTCATGGGCTTTTTTGAGTTCTGTGCGCGAGACGCGCATATCCTGTTCTTTCCAGTCAATCATAAAAGCTTTCCAAAATAATAATTAATAAATTAAATAGTGTCTGATATCACTACCAACGACTTTTTTCGCGGTGTTTTGCCAATACCTTCACGCCTTTAGGCATGGCCTCAGCAAGGCGGCGTTGTAGATGATCAGTGATAAAAACAGAGCGATGTTTGCCGCCCGTACAGCCTATGGCAACCGTGACCGTATGACGATTATTGTGTAAAAACTCTGGTAGCCAACGGGTCAAAAACTTATCAATATCACCCATCATTTCTGCTACTTCTGGATAATCTGAGAAGAATGCGCCTACCTCAGTATCCAGACCTGTCGAGTCACGTAACTTAGGGTTCCAATGCGGATTCGGTAAAATTCTAACATCGAATACAAAGTCAGCATCGATAGGGCTACCGTATTTAAAACCGAAAGACAGTAGATTGATGACAATCTGGTTGTCCATGCCTATGTGTTCACGCAAGCTGTCTTTTAACTGATGGATATTTAGGCTACTGGTATCAATCCTAATATCAGCATGACCAGCAATTGGTTCTAATAGCTCAACTTCTTTTTTGATAGCAGCAGGTAAATTAAAGGCAATATGCTTAGCATTGTCACTATCAATATCTTGAGACATTAGCGGATGTACACGGCGTGTCGCATTGAAACGGGCTATTAGCGTACTCTCTTGTGCAGTCACATATAAAATCTGTACCGCATGAGACCCATAAGTTTCCTTGAGAGAAGCATACGTTACTGCAAAGTTAGATAAATCAGCACGTGGCGTTCGAATATCGACACCCAGCGCAATACGATAAATGCCGCTTTCATTGACCAGTTTATGAGCAGCATTAGGTAACAAAGACAGCGGCAGATTATCAATAGAGTAATAGCCTAGATCTTCTAAGATATTCAATACTGAGGTTTTACCAGATCCTGAACGCCCTGAGACCACCAATATACTGAGCTTATTCGTAGACGTTTGATCCGCTATCGTTGCTGCTGCATTACTATTTTGATCCTGACTTACACCCATGATCTACTCACCCAAGTTTATTGTATCTAGTCTACTGCTATGTCATAAAAGCTAATTTACTACTACCAACTGATTGTCTAACAAACGCGCTTTTCCTAGCCACGCTGCGACTAAAATAACGATGTTTTTGTTTTCTGTATTAAATGTTTTAGAGTCATTTACGACAGAACCTAACTCCTCAGTCTTTATTTCCAGATAATCAATAATAAAACCTGCGTCACTAATACGTGTCCGCGTATCTACTAATAGCTTATCAAATGCTTGCTGACTAAGAGCCGTACTTTTCAAACGCTTCGCTAATTCTTGCAATACTTGATGTAATACGGGGGCAACTTGACGCTCATTTGCACTTAAGTATTGATTGCGCGATGATAGCGCTAAGCCATCATCAGCACGAACAATAGGCGCACCAATGATATTAATAGGATAACTCAAGTCACGTACCAACTGCTTAATGATAGCAAGCTGCTGATAGTCTTTTTGTCCAAATACTGCCACATCTGGTTGTACGATATTGAATAATTTAGCGACAACAATACCAACACCATCAAAGTGTCCAAGACGTGATTGACCACATAACTGATTAGCAATAGCCCCTGCCAACACAGCAGTAGGTGGTGGTAATACTGGATACATTGCATCAATGCTAGGTGCAAACACGTAATCTGCATCCACTGTCGCAAGCTTGGCCACATCTGCATCTAATGTACGTGGATAGCTGTCAAAATCTTCCCCAACGCCAAACTGAGTAGGGTTAACGAAGATACTGACCACCACTACATCCGCATGCTGGTTGGCAATCCTTACCAGCTCAAGATGACCGTCATGCAGATTACCCATCGTTGGTACTAACGCAATGCGCTGCTGACGACCTTGTTTGTCATTTTGCTGACCACGATAAGGCTGAAGCGCTTCACGTAGTGACGAGATATCATGATAAATAATTGGAGACATGATTACTTTTCTTCTATTCAAACGTTCTGTTGTTCAATAGCGTAAATAACTTTAATAACTTCAAAATCAGCTAAATTGGTGCTGCTCAGTCGGGAAACTACCTTCGCGTACTGACTGCTGATAGAGCGCAAAAGCACTTTCGATACTGTGTGCGCTATTGCGCTCATCCGTTAAGAAGTCATGGACAAAACGTGGCACTCGGCCATGCGCCATACCTAGCATGTCATGCATCACCAGTACCTGACCATCAGTATCGGCTCCAGCACCAATACCAATAACTGGCACGGCAACCGCATCTGTCACGGCTTTTGCAAGCGCGGCTGGAACACATTCTAATACCAGCAGTGCGGCACCAGCGGCTACAACTGCCTTGGCATCAGCAAGCAGTTTATCAGCCGCCTCATCACCGCGACCTTGAATTTTATAACCACCAAACACGTTGACAGACTGCGGAGTCAAACCAAGATGTACACAAGTTGGTGTACCTGCTTGCGCCAAGATCGTTACCAATTCACACAGCTCGCTACCACCTTCGATTTTTATGACATGCGCCCCTGCTTGCATTAGCGTGCGGCTATTAGCAACGGCTTCTGGTAGTGTCACATAACTCATAAACGGTAGGTCAGCCAATATCAGCGCGTGTTTGTTGCTACGGGCAATATTGGCAGTGTGATAAGCCATATCATTGACTGTCACAGGTAATGTTGAATCATGACCTTGTACAACCATGCCCAAGCTATCGCCAATTAAAATCGTATCAATTTCGGCTTTTTCCATCATTCGTGCAAACATCGAGTCATAACAGGTCAAGCACGTGAACTTGGTACCTTCTTTTTTAAACTTATTTAGAGTAGATAATGTCGTCATATGACCCTCAATTAATCTGCAATGCCTTTGATTATTAATACTGCTACTATTCTAGCTATGATTGAGATGTCTTAGACAAACCTCCCAATCATCTATCGTCTATCACTTAGTATTATTTACTTATAATCAATCGCTTGATAGTAATGTTAAACCTGTCCAATCGCGACTTTGAGAATAGTCACCTATCGACTTACCTGCGATAGTTAAGTTTGATGCCAACTCTCGCAGTGGTATTAAGACAAAATTGCGCTCACTTAAACCAGCGTGCGGTATTATCAGTGTTGGATCAATAATCTGCGTTTCACCGTATAGCAAAATATCAACGTCCAGACTACGTTCGCCCCAACGGCGTAAACGTGCTCGCTTGGCCATGCTCTCTAACTGCTGACAAAAAGCAAGCAGCTCATAAGGGGTAAGTGTCGTCTCAAAACCAGCCACTGCATTAACAAAATCTGGCTGGTCTTGTGGCCCCATCGGTGCTGAAGCGTAAAAAGAAGATACACTTACTTCACGTACCTGCTCATGTGCTCGCATCATTGCAAGCGCCTGCTGCAAATGATCGGTAGGCGAACCCAGCTCATTAGCGAGGTTGCTACCCAAGCCCACATAACAGGTAACCCAGTTACTATTATCTGTACTGTTATCCATATTATACGCTTTCAGTACTAGGCTGACGGCGGCGGCGCTTCGATGGTACAGGGCCTTTGTTATCAGTGACTTTCACAGCAGGCATCTGAACATTCGTATCTTGCTTCGCTTTAGCAGCCTTTGCAGTAGTTGCTTTCACCGATTTCCTGGCTCTCGCAGGTGCAGCAGTTTTTGTCGCGTCTTTGCTAGCTACTTCCTTGCTAGCTACTTCCTTTACACTTTTAGTATCGCTTTTATCAGTTGATTCAACTGCAGGTTTAGGTGCTTTTTTCGCATACTTCGCTGCTGGCTGCGCTTTGTCATTACTGCCTTGTACTTCGATGTTGCTCACACTATCTACAGTAGGTTGACGACGGCGACGCTTATGCGGGATCGGCTCGTTATTCATACTGACTAGCGCAGGTGATCTTGCGATCGAGCGAGCTGGTCTAGCTGATGCCTGAGCTTCTGGCTGGTCAGTATTAGACGGCTGAGTGCTACTATCTACGCGCTCGGCTTTAACCGTTTGCTTTGGTGCATCTTGATTGGTTGATGCTGGCTTTCGCACAGGTGCTTTACTACGTTTCGACGTATCATCAGCTGACAGTTGCTTCTGCAATGGCGGTACAACGTTCTCGTGCTCGATAACAAATAATGGCTTAGGCTTTGCTTGCTGGTTTGCCGATTGTTTTTTATTAGCAAGAGACAGCTGCTGTAGCTGAGCAAGCTCGTTATTATCTTGCTCTACTTGCTGCACGTTATGTCTACCACCGTCAGTGCGGCCAGCTTTAGATTGGCTGGCAGCACGGCGGCGACGGGCTGGAATATTTGACGAATCATTTACCATTGTTTGATCATTTCTACCTTTTTCAGCACGGTCATCGGCTTTATTTTGCTTTGTACTGTTCTGATTAGGTGTTGCGTTATCAGTAGTCTGTGTTTTTGATTCTTGACGATTACGTCCGCGACCACGTTGCCCTTTTTTATAAGCACCTCGGCGAATATTTTCGTCAAATTCATCAATCGCCTGCTGTTGCTCTTGTTCAGACAAGGTTTGATACGTCTGCCACCAGTCACCCATATCGTTGGTTGACTCTGATAGCGGATGCTCAGCATCGCCACATTGCTCACGCAATAACAAAAAGTCAAAGCCAGCACGGAAACGTGGATGCTCAGATAGCTGAACGATTTGCTTGCTACGTGGGGCTGCAAGTTTCGGCTGCAATATCCAGATATCACGGATGAATTGCTCAGCAAATTTCGGAATAGCGGTTTTG
The DNA here is from genome assembly GCF_904846625.1 of Psychrobacter sp. JCM 18900. Classification (GTDB taxonomy): domain Bacteria; phylum Pseudomonadota; class Gammaproteobacteria; order Pseudomonadales; family Moraxellaceae; genus Psychrobacter. Next base: position 239,944 of record NZ_CAJHBL010000003.1, on the reverse strand, counting down.
ATACGCTGACGGTCGATGACTTTACCAGCAGCATGCATTTGCGCTTCGGCAAACGGCATATTGCGTTTCTTGGCTTTTGCTAATTGATGTAGGTAATTTTCCCACAGTAAGGCAGCATAGAAGAACGCAGGGTTGATGCTCTTGCCCGCTGCAATACGCTTATCAGTATTGATAGCTACCTGATTGACTAAAGCACTTGGCTCAGATGGTGGATAGATAATGAGACTATCAATCGCACCTGATTCAAATAATAGCGGCAATAGGGGTACTAGATAGCCACCAGTAAACATCTTTTGCGTTTCGTCATAGAGACGATGCGGCGATATCTGCTCAAGCAGCGCCCAGTTCCCGTCGTTAAATTGCGCGGACAACGCTTCATCAAACTCAAAACCTAACTTGGCTTTGAAACGTAAGGCACGGAGCAAGCGCACAGGATCTTCTTCGATACGTACTGGCGCATTGCCCAATAGACGAATGATTCTGTTGTCAATATCATCAAGCGCACCGCAGAAATCATGTACGATGCCTTTGAGCGGTTGATAATAAAGCGCATTAATAGAGAAATCGCGACGGGAGAAATCTTGTTGGATATCGCCCCAAACATTGTCACGCAGAATCATACCGTCTTGATTGGTATTGGCATCATTGGTTGGTGGACCACGGAAAGTAGCAACTTCAATCAGCTCGCGACCTGAATACACATGCGCCAACTGGAAGCGGCGACCGATAATGCGGCAGCGCTTACCAAAGACATCTTTAATCTCATGCGGCTTGGCATCGGTGACAGCGTCAAAGTCTTTCGGGCGCAGACCTAATAAAGTATCGCGCACCCCACCACCGACGATATACGCATCAAACCCAGCACGGGTCAATGTGGCAATCACTTCAGTAATGGAATTGGGTAATTCAGATTTGTTCAGTTCTAACTGCTTGGCGGCACGCTCGGCCATGCATCTACTCCTCGCCGGTATTCTTTAACCACCCCTGAATAACACAGCGTTTATCAGGCGGATGTACCCGCTAGTTTAACAAATTTTGGACCTACTGGGGGTGTTATGACATTTACTTACATGCTATTTTGTCAATATTGGGGTTAATTAATGCAAAACACCGCCATTAATCACGCACACTTAAACGTCTTTGGTTTTTCTCTACCGTTTTTGCACCGATACCTTTCACTTTTGCTAACTCATCCACTGTCTTAAAATCACCAAACATATCACGATATAAAATTATCGCCTGCGCTTTACTGCTGCCGATACCATCTAACGAAACCAGCTCACCTTCATTGGCTCGATTGATATTGATGACTTTCTGCTCACGCGCTTGTGTGATAGCTTTTTCTTTTGCGATTAAATACTCATAGGCACGTTTAGGGTCGTCAAAACAAGGATCTGCATTCGCATTACTGAGTGCGACCACAGACAATAGGAGACTAAAAGCTATGGTCGTCAGTAAGCTGGCAAATGAAAATTTACGATGAGCGTTCATGTTGTTTCGCCGCTTCCCACAGTGCATCCATTTCTGTTATATCGCTGTCTTCAATACGCTTGCCAGAGAGCTCTAGCTGCTCCTCAATATAACCAAAGCGAGATTTAAACTTGTGCACGCAGGTTAAGGTAGCCGCTTCTGCATCAAGGTTTAATTTGCGTGCGACATTGACCAGCGCAAAAATACAATCGCCTAATTCCTTTTCGACCTCTCTGATGTTAGCTTTAACCTCAGCTGTAGATTTATCTGTCAGCTCATGTTTTAGCTCAGCAATCTCTTCGTCTAGCTTATCTACGGCACCTGCAATACCTTCCCAATCAAAACCCAATTTTGACGCTTGCTTTTGTACATCCTGCGCCTGCATCAAGGCACTGCCCGCCTTAACCTGATCTAAGCGACGCTTTGATTTACCACGTGCTTCGCGTGCCTGCTGCTCCTCGAGCTTAATCTCATCCCAACGTACTTTTACTGCCGCATCGTCTTTGAGCGTTTCGGCTTCAAACACATGTGGATGACGGCGAACTAACTTCTCTTGCAAAGTACTGATAACATCGCTCATATCAAAGCGCCCTTGCTCCGCATACATCTGACAATGAAACACCACTTGCAGCAGCACGTCACCAAGCTCACCTTTGATGTCTTCATCATCTTCGCTTTGTACCGCTTCGCCTAGCTCGTAAGCCTCTTCAATGGCATACGGAATAAGGCTATGGTTGGTTTGCTTTTTGTCCCACGGACAGTCTGCCCTTAGTCGTGCCATCAACGCTAACAAATCATCAAGCTGGCCAGTAGCGTCTGGAGTTCCTTGCACGGGCTTGGGCACGGTAATTTTATTGTCTGAAATACTCATAAGGATGGCTCTTATCGTTTTATGTGTTGTTTGCTGATTCGTCTAATAGTTAGTGTATCATTGAACACAGCTTGGCTTATAATTGTGCTACTGACGACTTCATTTTACCACTGCTCATGCGCGAGGAACTTTATCATTATGCCCACTTCTGCGACCACCAGCTATCAACCAACCGCAAAATTCGACCCTATTACTATCAGCTCATTTAAAGCCTATGACATTCGCGGTGAGCTTGGGGTCAATCTCGATGAAGAGATTTCCTACCGTATCGGGCGCGCGTTCGCACAGATTTTATATCAGCGTTATCAGGCAGCAGCTCAAACCCAAGCCGATGATATAGTAGATCTAAAACCAGCTATCGTCATTGGTAGTGATATCCGCCACTCTAGTGAGCAATTAAAGCAAGCAGCTATCACAGGTATGATGGATGCAGGCGTTGATGTGATTGACTTGGGTATGAGCGGTACGGAAGAAGTATATTTTGCCACCAGTCACTATCAGGCGTTAGGTGGTATCGAAGTGACTGCCAGTCACAACCCTATCAACTATAATGGCCTAAAACTGGTTAAAGAACATTCAAAACCAATCAGTGCCGATGACGGTCTGGCAGAGATTCAAGCACTGGCAGAATCTGGGCAATTCACTACGGATAATCAGACAGGAAAGTTGCAGTTATTGACGGATAAAAGCGCGTATATCGATCATGTTATGACTTTTATCGATACTGATAAACTAAAACCACTCAAACTGGTCGTTAATTCAGGCAATGGTAGTGCAGGTCCTGTGGTCGATTTATTAATCGATAAATTAGCACAAGCAGATGCACCGATTGAAGTGATTAAATTGCATCATACACCAGATGGTAGCTTTCCTAACGGCATCCCCAACCCAATGATTGAAGTTAATAGAGTGGCTACCCAGCAAGCCGTTTTGGAAAACAACGCGGATCTTGGTATTGCTTTTGATGGGGACTTTGATCGCTGCTTCCTATTCGATGAACGTGGCGAATTTATTGATGGTAGCTACATCGTCGGCATGCTCGCTCAAGCATTTTTGAATAAATACCCAAGCGAGTCAATCGTCTATGATCCACGGGTAATTTATAATACCGAAGCAGTGATAGATGAACATAATGGTAAGGCTGTCATTAGTAAATCTGGACACTCATTTATCAAGCAAGTCATGCGGGACTCAGGTGCTGTATATGGCGGTGAAATGTCTGCCCATCACTATTTCCGCGACTTCTTCTATTGCGATAGTGGCATGATTCCATGGTTATTGACCATTGAGCTATTGTCTATCACTGGTAGAACACTATCCGAATTGGTCACAGGCTATATTGCCGCCTATCCCAGCTCAGGTGAGCTAAACTTTCGTCTCACAACTCATGATGCTTCGGCTATTATCAGCGCTATTGAAGAAAAGTTCAGCTTACAGGGCCCAATTAAATCGACACTTGATGGTTTAAGTCTGAATTTTGGTGACTGGCGCTTCAATCTACGTGCATCGAATACCGAACCACTTATTAGATTAAATATCGAAAGTCGCGGTGATCAACCGTTACTGGCTGCTAAAACTCAAGAGATTCAGCAATGGCTAGCAACACAAGGTGCCGTACCAGCATAAAGTGATTACCCCAGTAAAATAATTCTGATTGTCAGTCGAAAAAGGCTCGCTAATGAGTATTAGCGAGCCTTTTTTCTATACACAGAAAACCTTAAATCAAACTATTTAGTTCGACCAATACCCATATAGTCACCTACTAAGCTATTAATTTGCGAGCGTGTCAGGGCATTTTGCGCATCAAATACTGGCATGGCTTGTTGATTGATTTTGCCAATATCCAATTGATCTCGTGGTGACCAACTAACGATGAAAATAGCATGGGTATCGCAAAGCTGTTGATAGGGACTAGTAATCAGCTCAAGCAATGGTTGTTGCTGATAAAGCTCGGCAAGCTCGTGCTGTGCCTTATCACTATAAACTAGTGTACGAATATTATAAGACCACAGTAATGCTAATAACGGATGGATAGCTGAGCCAGCAGTACGTCCTGAACCTGATTTATAACTACCGCCCCAAATCATGACTGTTTTATTATCAATGAACCCATCAAAATATTGCCAAAATTTACGGAATATCAGCTCTTTCTGATCTTCATTAATATGCATAATAGATTGTAATAAAGGCATATCCAAACTGTGTGTGTGGCTTGATTGTTGCAATTTAGCCAGCTCGGTAGGCAAAGTATTACCACCGAAGCCCCACCCTGCTTTTAGATAACTACTACCTACCCGCTCATCCAATCCCATAATGCGACTGACTTGACTGATATCGACATTTTGACTATCAGCCAAACGTGACATCTCATTCATAAAGCTCACTCTAGTCGCTAGCATCGCCATGATACTACTGCGGGCAAACTCTATCGTTGCGATATCCGCATGATGGGTAGCACGTGCGTGCTGCATTAAAGGCTTCAACACATCTAAGTGCTGGCTGCTACTTGCTGACTTTTCACCCAATAGCCATAACGAAGGATTCAACATCGAGCTATAAGCATCGCCATCTTGTAAGAATACAAACGGCACATAATAGACCCAAGCACGTTGTAGGCGCTGAGCCAAACCGGCTACATGGCCTAATTGCTCAATGCCGCTCATAATCACAGGTAGCGCCTGCTGATGGCTTCGATTAAACGCGGTAATCCAATTGTCTTCTGTCCATGCTAGCTTAATACTGTCTAAAAACAGCCAGTAAAGCACCACCGTACTTTGAGCATCAGTTTCGTTATGACCAGCTGCTTCGTAGCCTTTTATTAGCATATCGGCACTAACTGGTAATTCCTTACTAGTAATAACCTGCTGCTGCTCATACATTTGCCACAGCGCTTGCAGATGATGCTCAAAACCATACTGTTGTATCTGCTGCGTCAGTAGCGCCTTGTCTGCGTAAAGATGTACACACTGACCGAAACTTGCTAGCACCACTGCAGTGGTAATCGCCTCTATGCTGTGACCAATAAGCACACAAACTGTGGAATCAGTTAACTGGTTTGGTTCAGATTTCTTGTTATATTTATTCATATGGCTACCATCTAGAGCCGTCTCCATGAGCGTGCTTTCCTATATTATTGACGTATCAATACTACTAAGACAGCTGTTTAATACGCTGTAGTAATTGGTCAGTAGACGTATCGAATAGACCTTGAGCATCTTTCTGAATATGCTGCATAGCATGGTGTACGGAGTCTGCCATTTGCTTGCCCATCTCGACGCCCCATTGATCAAACGGATTGATATCCCAAATGCTGGCCATGACATAGACCTTATGCTCGTAAAGCGCTATCAATGCGCCTAAGCTATGCGGCGTCAGCTCATCAATCAGTAACGTGGTTGAAGGTTGGTTACCACGGTAATACTTATATTTGTCTGCTTCGGAAACTGTCTGTGGATCGACCAGATCTGTTACAGCAGCATTGCCAAATGCCAATACTCGACTTTGCGCCAAACAATTTGCTAAAGACAATTCGTGCTGTTGCTGCAATGAGGAGTTTCGCGCCTCATCACCGTAGCGACGTACACAAGCGATAAAGTCACAGGAAACCTGCTGCGTGCCTTGGTGTAGCAGCTGATAGAATGCATGCTGTGCATTTGAGCCAATTTCACCCCATAGAATTGGACACGTATCATAGTCAATATGATCCCCATTCCGAGTAACGGACTTACCATTACTCTCCATCTCTAGCTGAGTAAGATAGCTGGGTAAATATCCCAATCGACCGTCATAAGGCAATACAGTATGCGCATTTACTTGTAGAAAAGTACTGTTCCAAACAGCTAGCAAGCCTAGCAGCACTGGTAAGTTATTAGCAAAGTCCGCCTGTGCAAAATGCTCATCCATACTATGAGCACCGCTCAATAAAGCCTTAAAGCTACTCATTCCAATACGGATAGCAATGGCAAGTCCTATCGCTGACCATAAAGAAAAGCGACCGCCGACCCACTCCCAAAGCTGCAACTGATGCTCAGGATGAATTCCCCAAGCACTCATTTTTTCACTATTGGCTGAGATGCCGATGAAGTGTCGACGCAATACACTATCTTCTGTACCTGCACGGAGTTTTGCCGTCGCAAGTAGCCAAGATAATGCTGTCTTGGCATTCGATAAAGTATCAACTGTCCCGAAGGATTTGGAAGAGATAATAAATAGTGTGGTCTCAGGATTTAAATGCTTGAGCAAGTTATCAAGCTGAGTACCGTCCATATTGGAGACAAAATGCACCTCAATACTGGTATCTGCCCATTCATCAAGCGCCGTAGTTGCCATAAGTGGGCCAAGATCAGAACCCCCTACCCCAATATTGACGACATCTGTAATTGCCTTGCCCGAAAACCCGCGCCACGTGCCATTGCGCACGCGCTCTGAGAGGCGTGCTACTTGTGCCAAACTATGATGTACATCAGCGACGATATTTTGTCCATCGACTTGTAATGTCGCTGTGTCTGGCAATCGTAATGCTGTGTGCAATGCAGCTCGCTGCTCGCTGGTATTTACCATCGCCCCTTGTAGTAACGCATCAATACGAGCATCCAGCTCACAGCTATCAGCCAAACTCAGTAAGTTAGACAATACTGCCTGATCGATACGCTGCTTGCTAAAGTCCATATACAGCGCACCAGCCTGCACACTGAAATGCTTGGCACGCTTATCATCTTGCGCGAATAGCTGTGCAAGCGACCACGGGTGCTTTGCAAGCGTTTGTAGTTGCTGCCAGTATTTAGAATGTCGAGCACTGCTATAGGCCTTGTCGCTTCTTATGTCATTCATCAGCTACTCATCATCTGCTAATTGCTGCTCAGCAAAGTAGATAAATGCCTGCATATACGAGCGCATATCGCCTGCATCGTAGCTATCACCACGCATAGTTGTGACATGGACACCATATTCACTGATGAGCGCGTCAATCGCATCTGTCAGCTGAATCTCACCGCCAACTGATGCTTTAGTATTGACTAAGTAATCAAAGATCTGGTTGCTGAATACATAGCGTCCTACCACAGCCAGATTTGAAGGAGCATCAGCTAAATTAGGCTTTTCTACAAAGCCAGCCACTTTAAAGCTAACATTAGTATTTACTTCTTCATCAATGTCATTAGTATCACTGAGTTTTCCATCTAGTTGAGCAATACCGTATTTATGTACGTCTTCATCTGCTACTTGATCAACCAATATCTGTGAATGACCATCTGTAGCAAAGGCATCCAACATAAAGGCCAAATTATCAGCAGACATATCAGTGGTAAATGGATCAAGCACGACATCAGGCAGTAATACGGCAAAGTCATGCTCACCAATGATTGGTCGAGCAGCAAGTACTGCATGTCCCAAACCTAACGCTTTACCTTGACGTATCATCGATACCGTTACGTCTTCTGGCAACCAGTTCAAGCTATCAGCCAACTCATCTTTGCCTTTATGACGTAATTGATTATCCAATTCCGCATTGATATCAAAGTAGTTTTCTATCGCGCTCTTTTGCGCATGACCGACCAAGACAATATGCTTGATACCCGCAGCGATGGCCTCTTCAACCACGTAATGAATAGCAGAACGATTGCCAAGCGGTAACAACTCTTTTGGCACAGATTTCGACAATGGCAACATACGAGTACCAAAGCCTGCGACAGGAATAACAGCGTGAGTGATTTTTTTCATAAGAGTAATGCTCAAGTAGCAATGAAAGCTATTTTCGAAGAAAATAGTTATTTAGACAACTTTAACTAAGAGCCTATATTTATAGGCTCTTAGTTAATAAAAACACAATTAGGTATCATGTCTCTGCAAAATAGACCAATCTCTTGCATATCTCTTCAGATAAAGCTTTCTTATTGCCTTTCTCTGGAACATCGACAATTGTAATCGAATTATGCCAAACATCTGTTCCTGCACTATTAATTTTTCGCCAATCAATTTCTGATGAATTGGAGAATAACCATGTATTAATGCCAAGCGCACCAGCAAGCTCAACTACAGTTGTCGCTGGAGCTATAATCAGGTCCATACAAGACATTAAAGCAGCGACACCGTCAAAATCATTGTATTGATCTAAATCCTCAAAGTTCATAATCTTGCCTGGATATCGAGAATTAATCCATTCTAGTTCTTCATTACATTCGTCATATTGTAAGTTTACAAATTGGACATTTTCAATGGTAAATAAAGGTTCAAGCTCTTCAACGCTCAAGTAGTGTTCATTTCTCGCCGTTGTAGAAAGGCTACTTCTCCAACTAAGACCAACAATCTTTTTATCTTTTGGAATTTTTTCTTTATATGTTAGTTTAAGTTCAGGAGCACAGTGTAGATACTGATTGCCTTTAAAATCTTCATATCCATGCCTAACGACATGCAGCATATCTGTAACATAACAAATAGCATCCACATTTTCTATTACATCGACTATATCATTATTTATAGATTGAAAGAGGTCAGAGCCTGGAACTTTGGTATATTCATTCAGATTAATCAAATCAGTACTTCTAGGTCTTGGCACTCCTATAAATGTTATATTCTTAAAAGAATAACTTAACAGGTTTTTCAATCTTGGCGAGCAAGACATATATATTTCTTTACCCGCAAACTTTCGACAAATAGAATTATAAATGGAAGCAAATCTTATCTCATCACCCGGACCAAATATAGCAAGTAACAAAACCTTGTCAAACCCCTTAAAATCTTTTTGGGAAAAATCTACATATTTATCTTTATAATAAATTTTAGTAAATTCAGTAATTTTAATTTGAGTAAAGGTGTAAAATGCATCGTAAAGTAGACGATTACCAAAGTACGCTTTTCTTAAATGCATATCACCAATTTGCAAACCCCTTCTTTCTGCTCTATGCACTAAAGCAAGTGATTTTTCATAATTTGATGATAATACATATAACCTTAATAACTCTTGTACATTTAATTTAGTAAAAGTCGTCTCTAGTGAGTCTTCCATTAAACTGACAGCTGTAGCTATCTTATTATTGTAAGATAACGATTGAGAATACTGCACTAATGTAGGTATAGATTTACTATTATTTAATAATTTTAAAGAAGTAGATTCTGCTTTTTCAAATCTTTCAACAGCTATATAAGCTTGTATCTTCCTAGTGTCTATATCATTATCAAAATTTAACTGGTTATTAATAATCATGAGATACTCACTTAAGAGTTCTTTATTACTTAAGAAATTGTGAAGTAAATACTTGGCAGCTACAATCAAATTTGGTTTCAGATTCACCAAATTAATGATAAAAGTTAGTAAGTCTTCATCACTTCTAAAACCAGTGTTCTGATAGGACAACATTTCCTGAACAATAGGGTTTCTATTGCTACTAAGTACATTCAATCCTTTATATACTTTTGCTGCAGAATTTAGTTCCTCTGGAAGGGCTAAAAGATTAAGTAATCTACATAACTTACTAAATGTATCTTCAGAGTTATAACCAAGTAAAAGTAGTTTCAAGCAACTATCTAATGCGCCATCTAGTTTTCGTGTTTTCATTTGATAATTGAACATATCAAAAACTGCTTTAGAGACTTGTTCGACTGGAAATTCATCGTGGTCAACTTTCACCGAATTTATACCTACTACCTTTTCGTCAATATCATATTCAGTGTTAATACGCTCTGTAGTAACTATTTTTTCCGAAAAGCTATTGTTCAGTCCACTTCCTTCTAATATGTTCTTTATCAACTTAGAACGTTTAGATTTTAAGGTATTTCTTTCTAAAATCGCCAAAGCGAAGTCGTCATTGTTTGTCTCACTTAACCACCAAACCCAATGAGCATCTAATTCATTTTCAAACCCTAGAACACTTAGTTCTAATAATATGTTGTAATAAACATTACTTGAAACATGATTTCTTAATACATTTAATAAATAGTTCCTACTATATTCATTGAAAGCTAAACCTAAAAGAAAATAAGTTATTATTTTTTGACTGATTTCAGAATTTTTATTGCAATACTGTCCTATTTCCACCTTACTTAAAACGGTAGTAAAAGCACTATCATCCTTTTCTTTACTCGCTTTTAACAACATAGACGGCCAACTGTAAGAGCTGGAAGCCATTACGAGACTATCTTTATCTTCTAAACTTATTTTCTGTGAAGCTACGTTTTTTCCAATATATTTATCTGAAGAAATCCTATAAATCGTCGCAGTGAGACCAACTAATGAATTCTCCAAATTGCATAAATATTTAGGATAAATAATATAAACTATTATAAACAATTCTAGTTTTGTTAATGTTCTGTTTCTTCCAAGATATTCAACTCTATCATCGGTTAGCCCCCATCCACCATAGAAGGCTCTACCCATCAAAGTTACTTTTTTATTTCTTAATACTGCTTCTAAACCAGTAAGAGAACAAATGGTGTAAATATGATCAGCTTTATTGATAGCCTCAATAACATCTACATCAGGACTTTGTATACTAGCGAAGAACTTAACCTTATCTGACTCAAACTTTGAGTTTTGATAGCCTTTATATATTTCTGGATGAGGTCTATATATAATTTGTGCACTTGGATTTTCCATTTTAGCAAGCCTTACAACATCTTCAGCTTGCCAATTATCGATATTAGCATATCGTAGAGACGCATCACTGTCTACTTGACCAATTACAAGAACTGTTTTCTTAGTCTTAATTTCTATATCTTTTTTAGTGTAAAAAGGATTATATTTAGAAACATTAGACTCAATGAAAAAGTTAAATAGTTTCGTCCCTTCATGGACAGTGGATATAGGTATTTCATAATTGTCTAGCAGACAATCTAAGTCAGAGGTTCCATTAGAGTTATAATAAAGACCTTTTCTATCAAAAACTAAAGAGTACGGTGTAACACCATTTGCTCCTAGATCTGCAGATCGGACAAATCCATCTTCTGCTCTCCAAGTATCAATGCCTATAAATTTTAAATACCTTCCCAATAGTTTACTTTCATTGTAGCCCCAAATTAAAGCCAGTTTAGGTTTAATAGATAAACCCATGAGTAATCTAACAGCTTTCATATCTACTTGTTTTCTAGGTGCGAAAGCTACTCTATACTGAGGTAAATACTCAGCTATAAAACCAAACTTCCAGTCATTAAACCCAAATGCAATAACAATAGGTTTATCAGATCCTTCTAACCAACTATCTCCAACTAAATATAGCTTTTCATAGCCAGTATCTTCACCAATAACTTCAAACGGATCATGGACATTAAACTCGTAACCTTTATTAGTAGGTTTTTTTCGACTCCAAAACCCCTCAACCCTTTTCAAAAAGTATATAAACAATTTTTGTTTGGTAGTTTTTTTGAACATTTTTGGCAACATATATATAACTCAAAATTTATATTTAACTCATTTAATTTACTAAAGTAAACGTTACTGGTGTAGCATATTCTATGTCGGTCAAAACTTTTCTTCCTATTATATTCTCATACATTTTGGGGGGTAGGCCGTAGCCTGGTCTTACGCTTCTGATAGAGTCAGGAGTAATCGTATCACCAGCTTTTAAAGATTTTACAAAGTACAATGACCTTCTAAATTGTGCATTGCCCTCTTCACTCGATTTACGTCCATAATCAACCTTACCCAATGCCTCCCAACAAATACGACTCGCATCGCATAAGTGTTTCAATTCGGATGCCTCTAAAGAAAAGCTATCATCTGGACCACCGCCACTTCTGTCTAAGGTGACATGCTTTTCTATAATATTTGCCCCGAGTGCTACACTTGCTATTGCAGTAGTGTTATCCAAGGTATGGTCTGATAACCCTGTGAGCAGATTAAACCGTTGTTGCATATCTGATATAGTTCTTAGATTATAATCACTTGAAGGAGCAGGGTAACCACTAACGCAATGTAAGATAGCTAACTGTTCACAACCCCCAGATTTGGCAGCGTCAATGGCTTCTGCTATCTCCTCATCGTTAGCCATTCCTGTTGAGATAATCATAGGCTTACCAGTTCTTGCAACATACCTAATAAGTGGTAGATCGATTGCTTCAAAACTAGCGATCTTGTAAGCTGGAGCATTCAAATCTTCTAACATATCGACTGCAGTTGTATCAAAAGGAGAACTAAACATAGTAATACCTGTTGATCTTGCCTTGTCAAACAAAGGTTTGTGCCACTCCCAAGGAGTATGCGCGGATTGGTAAAGGTCATATAAAGTTTGACCATCCCATAAACCACCTTTTATCTGAAACTCTTCTTTATCTGAATTTAAAGTAATAGTATCTGCTGTATAGGTTTGCATTTTTACTGCATCTGCTCCGCAATGCTTAGCCATTTCGATTATTCGAAATGCATTCTCAATATTACCATTATGATTAGCAGACATTTCAGCTATAATATATGGAGCATGATTAGGGCTTATTTGTCTATTTTCTATAAAAAAATCTTTCATCAGTTAACCCTTACGATATATATATAAATTAAATTTTGGACAATACAAACTGTTATAACTAAAGCGGTTGGCAGAAAATACTTTCTGAGAAGCAATATTACTTTCATGTATAACAGCATGATATGCATCTAAGTCAGTGACTTTTATTATTTTATTAATTGTCCGCTTAGCATAGCCTTTACCAGCGTATTTGGGGTCAATAGTTAAAGATATTTCTGCTATAGATTCTGTACTGTCTAATAATGAATCAAGTCTTACAACCCCAATGATAATGTCATTATCTACGATTTTAAAAATTTTCGTTGTATCACTCTTTAGCTTGTTATTGAACCATTTTATATGATCATCATATTTAGGAATATTAGAATCTAATGCAAACTTCCGTATACCTTCTATGCACTGAAGATTATATAGATAGTCTAAGTCGGTCTCATTTACCAGAATCAGTTCAAGTGCATCATTAATCATTCATCAGTACCTTTTTCATAAATTAAAATGAGCTCTTTGGCTACTCGATTTGCACCTATCCCATCTACTAAATGTGTAATGCTATGTTTACGTGCTCTATACTTACTACTACTTATTGACAATCGATTTAAATAGCTAGATATAGACTCAACGGTAATAGTATTTAAGTTTCCTAAATAATCCACTAGATTTTTTTCATGCAAATAACTTACTAGGTCTTTTTGGTTGTCAGCAATATCAATTAATGCAGCGTTTAAACCCAAACAAAATCTTTCCCATACTGTAGAACCACAGGCACCTAAGGCGAAGTCGCTAACTTTCATCAAGTATGACATCTGATTAGTTTGCTCTTCTAAATATATATGCTTGGACTGTTTGACTATATTTTTGCAATAAGCAAGATCTTCTGATGATAATTTGCCAGTAATAATATGGAAATTAAATTTATGACACTTAACTAAGGCAGGTAAAAAAACCTTCCAGACTTTTAAATTACCAACGCCTCCAAAGTTTACTAATATAGTCTCAAACCTGCTTGAATATTTTTGTGTTTTGGTCTCTCGTAAAGAGACAAACTCATCTCTAAGCAGAGCATATTTTGGACCTAATAACCGTAAACAATTACCAGATACTAAACCATCATATCTAGAACTCAAGTTGGGCCAATAATTCTGATCAATCAATAAATCGCAAGTATGTTTGCGGTTCTCTAAGTCATCAATTACTGCTACAGGTAAAGATATTGCATTTTTTACTATATTTTCCCAAACGTTATTAATAGAGTAATGATCAAGGACAATCATATCTATGTGTTGCTCAGAAATGGCACTGATAAAGTCTTGAGCATCCTGTTCCTGAGAAACTCCTAACCAATATGAGTGATCTTCAGGAATATTTGCAAATGTAGCATACCCAATAACATGATGAATAAAACCACTAATAGTGATTAAATCCAACAGCTCTTTATCATATTCTCTGACAAAAAAAATGCTCGAAATAGACATCTTTTGCAATTCACGAGCTAATGTAAGACAACGTTGTAAATGGCCTGTTCCTATGTGTTTAGCTACGTCAACTCTAAAACCTACCGATCTCAACCTTGCCTCCAAGCTCGGTATAAAATTTCTGCCATATCCCAATCTTCTAAAGTATCAATATCTTGAACACGATATCGAGGAATCTTGATACCGATAGAGTTTGAACTAAAAATCGGCAATCCTTCCTGCCAAGCGTGCTTTGTTCCCCAATAAAACTGACCAGCGTCATGCCAGCATTCTTCTAAATCTTGAGAGCGAACATCAAACATCTCTGCATTATGCATTGACACTCTACCTTCTTTTTGCAGCAGTAGAGAACGCTGAATAGGAAAAGCATAGCTTGTAATACTAAATGCATAGTCGCAATCTAGTTTTGCCTTTATAGTGTTTAAACCGGTAATTATATCGTTTGAAGATATCATAGGAGCCGTAGCATAAATACAGCATAGATATTCAATATTTGTATTTTCCAATTTTTCAATAACATCTTGGATTACTGGCGTAGTACCAGAGAAGTCATTCGAAAGCTCTTTATTACGAATAAAAGGTACTTCAGCACCATATCTGATAGCTACTTCAGCTATCTCTTCGTCATCAGTTGACACAATGATTCTGTCAAAACACCCACTGTTTATTGCAGCTTTTATTGAATAGGAAATAAGAGGGTTACCATGGAAGTTCTTTATATTCTTGCGTGGTATACGCTTGCTACCTCCTCTGGCAGGTATTACAGCTATACTAGTCATAAGCTAATATATCCTTTAACGTTTCAACCACATAGTCTTGCTGCTCTTGCGATAAGTCAGGATACAAGGGTAAACTAATAGCTTCTCTGTAATACTGTTCTGCTTGTGGAAAATCACCTAGTTTAAAACCAAAATGTTCTCTGTAATAAGGCTGAAGATGTACAGGTATATAATGAAGATTGACGCCAATATTAGCAGCACGCAAAGCTTTAAAAACCTCTAAGTGCGTAGGTTTAATTTTATCTAGCTTTAATCTGATTACATAAAGATGAAGACCAGAATAAGATTCTTGTATTTGAAAAGGCACAATTACGGCAAGCCTAGCTAATTTCTCATTATATCTATTTGCAATCTCGTGACGACTTTTTGTAATGCTTGATAGTCGTTTTATTTGTGAAACCCCAAGTGCTGCCTGCATTTCTGTCATACGATAGTTATAACCCAAGTCAACTTGTTGATAATACCAAGGCCCGTCGGGTTCGTGAGTCATGAGATCAGAATCACGAGTAATACCGTGACTACGTAACAACTCCATCTTTTGTGCTAGCTCTTCGCTTTTCGTGGTTGCTACACCGCCTTCAGCAGTCGTAATTATTTTGACTGGGTGAAAGCTAAAAATTGTAATATCCGAATATTGGCAGTTACCTATTGGCTGGTTTTTATACTTACCACCTATAGCATGTGAAGCATCCTCGATAACAGAAAAGCCATAATTTTTAGAAAGTTGATATATCCTCTCCATATCACATGGTTGACCACATAAATGCACAGGAATCACTACCTTTGGTAATTTACCTTGCTCTTTGGCAGCTTTGAGCTTATGTTCTAGAGACTGAATGGATAAATTATAGGTTCTTGGATCAATATCCACGAAGTCAACTGTAGCACCACAATACAAAGCACAGTTTGCAGATGCTACAAACGTAATAGGAGTTGTCCAAACAATGTCACCCTTCCCCACGTCTAAAGCCAAACATGCAACGTGAAGGGCTGAAGTAGCACTGTTCATTGCTAGAACATATTCAACATTGCAATGTTCTTTAATTGCATTTTCAAATTCTGGTACTTTAGGACCTTGCGTTAGATAATCAGACTTAAGAACATTGACGACTGCGTCAATGTCCTCCTCTGTAATATTTTGGCGACCATAGGGAATAAAATTCATTATATTTTACCGATATTATCTTTGTTCTTTTGTATCCAAGATTCAAGCTCTTCTCTTGGCATCCATTCAGTATTATTATCACTTGAATAGACAAAACCTTCTGGAACTAACTTCCCATCTTTAACTCTTTCAGGAGAATGACCCCAATTGTTGATAGTTGGTAAAATTTTAAAATGCTCAGGGTATTCATAAGTATAATAAGAATCTTCAGCACCAATCATTTGCTCATGTAGCTTCTCACCAGGTCTAATACCAACTACCTTAGTTTTAGCTTCTGGTGCTACGGCTTTTGCTACGTCCATAATATTCATTGATGGAATTTTCTTGACATAAATTTCACCACCTTCCATATCTTCAAAAGCGTGCCAAACAAGCTCAACGCCTTCTTCTAGAGTAATCATAAAGCGTGTCATACGATCATCTGTGATAGGTAGTTCGCCTTTTTCTTTAATTGATAAGAAGAAAGGGATGACAGATCCTCTAGAACCCATTACATTCCCATATCTTACGACAGAGAATTTGGTCACATGCTGTCCGCTATAAGCATTTCCTGCTACGAACAACTTATCAGAAGTGAGCTTAGTAGCGCCATATAGGTTTATAGGACTACTTGCTTTATCAGTTGATAACGCAACTACGCCTTTGACACCTTTATCTATACACGCGTCAATTAGGTTCATTGCCCCATGTACATTTGTTTTTACACATTCAAAAGGGTTATATTCTGCTGTTGGAACAATTTTGGTAGCAGCAGCATGCACGACGTAATCAACTCCATCTAAAGCACGATATAGCCTTTCTTTATCTCTTACATCGCCAATAAAAAAGCGCACACGGGGGTCATCTTGAAACAGTTTAGCCATTTCCCATTGTTTCATTTCATCTCTTGAGAAAATAATGATTTTTTTAGGATTATATTTCTCAAGGGTCATCGGAATAAATTTGTGTCCGAACGAACCTGTACCGCCTGTTACTAAAATCGTTGAATTACTTAACATTTCTTATTAACCTCAAGTATTTGTACCTGTTTAAATAAAGATTCTCTACATTAATAGGGTGATTATACTCTTAAATAATTATCTAATTGTGCATTGTAGCTGACTCAGAGCTTGATTTTTAGCTAAAGTCCTAGGAAATTCCGAGTCTAAAAGCTTCTTTTATATGAACACCATTTTCACTCCCATATAAATAACTAAAGAGTGATTTACTAATAAACAATTTTTACTTATAACCATTTGGGTTCATACTTTGCCAACGCCATGTATCTTGACACATATCAGCAATCGATAATTTAGCTTGCCACCCTAATAACGTTTTTGCTTTATCGGCACTGGCATAGCAACTGGCGATATCACCTGCTCGATGACCTGTAAACTGATAAGGAATGCTCTGACCAGATATTTCAGAAAATGCAGATACCAACTCTAAAACAGACGTACCTTTGCCAGTGCCTAAGTTGATAGGTAAAAAACCTACTGATTTTGTCATATCTGAAGAGTTTCTTGAACTGGTTCGCTGCTCTAAGTAATTAAGCGCTGATACATGACCCTGAACCAAGTCAGTGACATGAATAAAGTCACGGACACCTGTTCCATCGACAGTAGGATAATCATTACCAAAGATACTGAGCTTATCAAGTTTGCCGACGGCAACTTGAGAAATATAAGGCATCAAATTATTAGGAATGTCATTAGGGTCTTCGCCAATCTGCCCGGATGAGTGTGCTCCTACTGGATTAAAGTATCTGAGAGTAATCAGGTTCCAGCTGTCATCAGACACAGCTAGGTCTTCCAAGATATGTTCAACTGCAAGCTTGCTCTGACCATAAGGATTGGTACAAGAACGCTTCGAGCTCTCATCGATGGGTAAGGATTCAGGATCACCATAGACAGTGGCAGATGATGAAAAAACTAAATTTTTAATATTATATTCTGCCATAACTTCTAATAAGTTTATGGTACCGCTGACATTATTATTATAATACAGTAATGGCTTTGCTACTGACTCCCCAACTGCTTTTAATCCAGCAAAATGAATCACCCCAAAGAATTCGTGCGAAGCAAAGACTTCTCTCAGTAAATCAGGATCTCGTATATCCCCTTCGATAAAATCAACTGTCTGTCCAATGAGAGTAGAGACACGGTTAATCGCTTCACGGCTACTATTAGATAAGTTATCGTATACAACAATATCATAGCCTGCTTCGTGTAGTGCTATACAAGTATGCGAACCGATATATCCAGCACCGCCAGTAACTAATATTTGATTTTTCATAATACTTTCAAGCATAAAAAAAAGACACCCCATTGTAGGGGTGTCTTATCAGTAATTCAATAGAGTTTTGGTAGTTAGCGGGCTTTTGCCTATTTTACCAACCAGTAACTTCTTTTAGCTTGTCGCCAAGCTTAGATGGGTCACGTGTGTACGCGATCCCAGCATCTTCAAACGCTTTGAATTTCTCTTCAGCAGTACCTTGACCACCAGAAATGATAGCGCCAGCATGACCCATACGCTTACCTTCTGGAGCAGTAACACCAGCAATATAACCAACAACTGGTTTAGTTACATGGTCTTTGATATAAGCAGCAGCTTCTTCTTCAGCAGTACCACCGATCTCACCGATTAGGATGATAGCTTCAGTCTGTGGATCAGCTTCAAATAGCTTCAATGCGTCAATCTGGTTCATACCAGGGATAGGATCACCGCCGATACCGATACAAGTTGACTGACCAAAACCAAGCTTAGTCGTCTGAGCTACGGCTTCATAAGTCAAAGTACCAGAGCGTGAGATGATACCCACTTTACCTGGCTGATGGATATGGCCTGGCATGATACCGATTTTGCACTGACCTGGAGTGATAACGCCTGGGCAGTTAGGACCAACCAAACGTACGTCGCCAGCTTCTTCAAGATAGCGTTTTGCTTTTAGCATATCGATAGTCGGTACGCCTTCAGTGATCACAACGATCAACTTAACGCCAGCATCGATTGCTTCAACGATAGAATCTAGTACAAATGGCGCTGGTACGTAGATAACAGAAGCGTCAGCTTGAGTCGCTTCCATGGCTTCCGCCATAGTGTTAAATACTGGTAGGCCTAGGTGCGTTTGACCGCCTTTACCTGGCGTTACACCACCAACTACTTTTGTACCGTATTCGATGGCTTGTTCAGAATGGAACGTACCATTTTTACCAGTAAAACCTTGTACCAATACTTTGGTATCTTTATCGATTAATACACTCATTATATTTTCCTTGTATTCGGTTGTCTTGTAACAGTGGATTTTATAGCTATTATTATCAAATTTTGATAACCAATCTTTGTTATAAAAACCACTATTACGATTTGACTACTATGCTTAAGCGTCTATCTCTAAACACTTATGTTTAAAGACTTACGCTTTAACAGCATCGACAATTTTTTGAGCCGCGTCAGATAAACCTTGAGCTGAAATCAATTTCAGACCAGACTCTTCTAGGATTTGTGCGCCTAGCTCAGCGTTGTTACCTTCTAAACGAACAACAACTGGTACTTGTACGTCAACTTCTTTAATAGCAGCGATAATCGCTTCTGCAATCATGTCACAACGTACGATACCGCCGAAGATGTTGATTAGAACGCCTTCAACACTGCTGTCTTCTAGGATAATTTTGAACGCTTCAACAACGCGATCTTTAGTTGCGCCGCCGCCAACGTCCAAGAAGTTAGCAGGCTTGCCGCCATACAATTTGATGATGTCCATGGTCGCCATTGCAAGACCAGCACCGTTAACCATACAACCGATGTTACCTTCTAGAGCAACATAGTTTAGGTCAAATTCAGCAGCTTTAAGCTCACGCTCGTTTTCTTGAGTCTTGTCTTGTAGCGCTGCGATTTTTGGCAGACGATACAGTGCGTTTGAATCGATACCGATTTTGCCATCAACACAAACGATTTCGCCATTTTCACGAACAGCTAATGGGTTAATTTCCATTAGAGCAAAGTCGTTTTCAACAAATGCTTTATAAGCGCCAGTCATCAATTTAACGAACTGGTTGATTTGCTTGCCTTCTAGACCAAGTTTGAACGCAACGTCGCGCGCTTGGAAAGGCATTAAACCTACTAAAGGATCAACATTTACTTTGAAGATTTTTTCTGGAGTGCTGTGTGCTACTTCTTCGATATCTACACCACCTTCGGTAGATGCCATGAAAGTTACACGACGAGTTGCACGATCAACGACTGCGCCAAGATATAGCTCAGTTTGTACTGGATACATATCTTCTGCAACCAATACAAAGTTTACTGGCTGACCATCAGCATCAGTTTGGAACGTTACTAGGTTAGTACCGATCAGCTCTTCAGCAACTTGTTTAGCTTCTTCACGAGTTTTAACTAGCTTTACGCCACCAGCTTTACCGCGACCACCAGCATGTACTTGCGCTTTAATTACCGCAATATCAGTTGGGGTTTTATCAAAAGCTGCAGCAGCTTCTTCGCCGTTATGAGCGATGATGCCTTCTTGAATTGGCAAACCGTAGCTTTTTAATAGCTCTTTTGCTTGATACTCATGTAAATTCATTGATTGTATCCTTTATTTTTTACAATTAATAAAAAGTGAAATCAAGTGCGTACATATACATATTAATCATACGTCTGACGCACTCATGATTGTGGTATCACCAAAATAGCGATACCCCAATCAGGTTGTAAATCGATAATAACTAAACGAGCAACTACTTATTTCTTACGTTTTTTGCGCTGGATAGCGTGAATAGCACGACCATCTGCAGATAGAGCAGCTTCATGTACTGCTTCTGAAATAGTTGGATGAGCAAATGTCATCAACTGCAAGTCTTCAATGCTAGAAACAAATTCCATCGCGATCATACCTTGATGGACGATATCACCAGCACCAGCAGAGATAGCATGCATACCTAACAAGCGATCTGTTTTTGCATCAGCAACTACTTTCACAGAACCTTGCGCTTCACTTTGCGCTAATGCACGACCGTTGGCAGCTAAGTTGAAAGAACCTGTTTTAACTTCATAGCCAGCTTCTTCAGCTTCTTGCTCAGTCAAACCTACCCATGCGATTTCTGGGTGAGTATAAATGACATTGATGATAGTGTCATAGTTAACTTGAGGTTTTTCGCCATGAATACGTTCAACAGCCATCATGCCCTCTTCCATAGCTTTATGCGCAAGCATAGGACCACGGACCAAATCACCGATAGCATAAACGCCATCAAGGTTGGTTTTGCACTGGTCATTAACATCGATAAGGCCACGTTCAGTCAACGTGATACCGCTATCATCGCCAAGTAGCTTTTCAGAATATGCACGGCGGCCAACACAAACGATTAGCTTATCAAAGCTTTCTTCAGAAGACTCGCCTTTGCTTTCGCTAGTGACGACAACTTGGTCACCTTGTACTTCAGCATTGGTTACTTTGGTATCAACACGGATATCAAGACCTTGCTTCTTCAGCATTTTGCCAGCTTCTTTTGAGATGTCTTTGTCAGCAGCAGCTAAGAAACTAGGAAGTGCTTCATATACCACTACTTCTGCACCTAGACGACGCCATACTGAACCAAGCTCAAGACCGATAACACCAGCACCAATAACGCCTAGACGCTTAGGTACTTCAGTGAAATCAAGTGCGCCAGTTGAATCAACAATGCGGTCGCCGTCAGTTTTGGCAACAGGAATCTCGATAGGCACAGAACCTGCCGCAAGAATAACATTCTTAGCAGTGATCGTCGTTTCGCTTTCGTCTTCTAGAGCAGTAAATTTGACTTTCTTGTCAGCGCCTTTACCGTCAACTAAAGTACCCCAGCCTTGTAGCCAGTCAACACCATTGCCTTTTAGCAACGCGGCAACACCACCAGTCAACTGCTTAACAATACCTTCTTTACGCTCTATCATTTTTTCGATATTGATAGCAACGTCACCAGTACTGATACCGTGCTCGTCAAGGTCATGCTTAGTAGCTTCGTAACGATGTGAGCTGTCAAGTAGGGCTTTTGATGGGATACAACCAACGTTTAAGCAAGTACCGCCAAGTGCTGGCTCGCCTTTATAAACGCGCTTTTCGATACAAGCAACACTCATACCGAGCTGGCCTGCACGAATAGCTGCTTCGTAACCACCAGGACCGCCGCCGATGACGACTAAATCATAATTGTCTTTCATAGTACGTTCCTATTTTTAATTGTATGTGTCATTTAAACTGGTTGTTATCTTGCTGATAGATCAGCGTTATTTACATTGAATAGTTAATACACTATGTCAGTGAGATAGACTCACTCATCGATAATCGATAACAAGTCACCATTATTAAATTCATTTAAATACAGTTATCAGCGCATTAAGTAATCGCTGATTAATAAAAATCATTATCTATACCAAAGTTAAAAAGCTTGTATCAGCGGTTGCCAATACAAGCTTAAAAGCTTACAGGTCTAGTAGTAGCATTGCAGGGTCTTCGACCAATTCTTTGATAGTTACCAAGAACTGTACTGCTTCTTTACCATCAATCATACGATGGTCATAAGACAGTGCTAGGTACATCATTGGTAAGATTTCAACTTTGCCGTCAACAGCCATTGGGCGGTCATTGATAGCGTGCATACCTAGGATAGCAGTTTGTGGTGGGTTCAAGATAGGTGTTGACATCAATGAACCAAATACACCACCGTTAGAGATAGTGAAAGTACCGCCAGTCATGTCTTCTAAACCAAGCTTACCTTGCTGTGCTTTACCGCCAAACTCACGGATTGTGCTTTCAACGTCAGCCATGCTCATGCGATCAGTATCACGTAGTACTGGAACAACCAAGCCACGATCTGAAGATACTGCTACACCGATATCATAAAAGCCATGATAAACAATGTCATCGCCATCTAGTGAAGCGTTTACTGCTGGGAAGCGTTTTAGCGCTTCTGTCGCTGCTTTTACGAATAACGACATAAAGCCTAAACGTACGCCATGACGCTTTTCGAACTTCTCTTTGTACTTAGCGCGCATGTCCATTAATGGCTTCATGTTCACTTCGTTAAACGTCGTCAACATCGCTGTATCTTGTGATGCTGATAGTAGACGCTCAGCAACACGCTTACGAAGACGAGTCATTGGAACACGTTTTTCAGTACGCTCACCCATTGATTCAGCAACAGGACGGCCACTGTCAGACTTGATACTGCTGTCTGATTTCAATGTTGGGTTAGCCATATCAGTTTTGGTTACACGACCACCGCGGCCACTACCTTCAACTTCTTTAGGATCTACGCCTGACTCTTTTGCTGCTTTACGAACTGCTGGGCTTTGATCTTTATGATCAGCTTCGCCTTTCTTATCTGTTGCTTGAACAGGCTCGCCACCATCAGCAGCTTGCTTTGCTTGAACTGGCGCAGCTGGTTGGTCTGGATCTACTGCTGGCGCTTCTTCTGCGCTAGCACCAGCACTTGCACCGGCTTCAAACTGAGCGATAAGCTCATCAGACAATACAGTATCGTCAACTTGCTTTACGATTTTGGTCAATACACCATCATCAGGTGCCACAACTTCTAATACAACTTTATCAGTTTCAATTTCAGCCAATAGGTCATCACGATTAACTTGTTGACCTTCAGTGACATGCCACTCAACGATTGTGCCATCGGCAACCGATTCTGGAAAAACGGGGGCTTTGATGTCAGCCATCGATATACTCCTTAGATTTGGATATTCATACTTATTATTAAGTCGTGATAGGCAGTCAGTAGTTTTCTAATAACTTTGCTTATATTTTATTAAAAAACACTGACTGTCATCGCCTGATTCATTTATCTTCTATAATCTTTTGATTAGACAAGGTGTTACTGAGCTAACTCATCAACACTTATGCCAAGGCCACCAGCAATGAGTGCTTGCTGTTGTTGAGCGTGTAGTTTTGGTGATCCTGTTGCAGGGGCTGCACTAGGAGGACGCGCTACTGGCTCCATGACTTTTGCTTTGGTTGGATGAGGTACGACAATACGGAACATATGCGGTGCTAAATAGTACCAAGCGCCTTGGTTCAATGGCTCTTCTTGCGTCCATACGATTTCAGTTAGGTTGCTGTATTTTTCGATTTCAGCGATTAAGCGAGTCTCTGGTAATGGATACAATTGCTCAATACGAACGATAGCCACATGATCAAGACCTAATGCGCGGCGCTGCTCCAACAAATCATAATAAACCTTACCACCACACAGAACCATACGGGTCACTTTATCTGCGTTGTGATCGTCCATCTCTGACAATACCGTCTCAAACTTACCATTCGCAAGCTCTTCTAAATTAGAAGTTGCTAGCTTATGACGTAATAAGCTCTTTGGTGACATGACAATCAATGGCTTACGAATAGGACGTACTGCCTGACGACGTAATGCATGATAAATTTGCGCAGGAGTCGTTGGCGTAATAACCTGCATATTGTCTTCAGCACATAGCTGTAAGAAACGTTCTAAACGTGCAGATGAATGCTCAGGGCCTTGACCTTCAAAGCCATGTGGTAACAACATTGTCAAACCACAAACACGCTGCCATTTGGTCTCACCGCTTGAGATGAACTGGTCAATCACAACTTGAGCACCGTTAACGAAATCACCAAACTGTGCTTCCCAAACGATCAATGCGTTCGGTACGGTGGTCGCGTAACCATATTCAAAGGCTAGTACCGCTTCTTCTGATAACAATGAGTTGTAAGTAGCAAAGCGTGCTTGGTTCTCACTTAAATGAGACAACGGTACATACATGCTACCATCATTGACATTGTATATTTCGCTATGACGATGTGAGAAAGTACCACGGCCAACATCTTCACCAGTAATACGTACTAATACGCCGTCGTTATCGACCAATGATGCATAAGCCAATGTCTCAGCTGCACCCCAGTTAAGAGGCTCTTCGCCAGTTTGCATCGCTAGACGCTGCTCAACGACTTTTTGAACCTGACGTTGTAACTTGTAGCCCTCTGGCATTTCGGCCATACGGCGTCCATAACCTTTGAGCTTTTCGATATCAACACTGGTATCCCAGTCATCAACCAAGTCATGACCTAGATAAGGTTTCCAATCTACGAACAACTGCTCGTTAGGCTCTTGAACCAATGAGCTAACAACATAATCACCACGGTCTAACGACTCACGATAATCATCTTCGTACTGTTTCTCTTCTTCGGCATTCAAGATACCTTCTGCGATAAGTTTTTGCGCATAAAGAGTACGAGTAGTCGGAAGCTTCTTAATAACAGCATACATCAATGGCTGAGTTGCAGATGGCTCATCTGCCTCGTTATGGCCATTACGACGATAGCAGAACAAATCAATGATGATATCTTTGTCAAACTTATGACGATAATCTAATGCTAACTGAGCAGCAAATACGACTGCTTCAGGATCATCACCGTTTACATGTAGGATAGGAGCATGAACCATCTTAGCAACATCAGTACAATATTCAGTTGAACGAACATCTTCTTGACGACTAGTAGTAAAGCCAACTTGGTTATTGATCACGATATGCACAGTACCGCCAGTGGTATAAGCACGGGTTTGTGACATTTGGAAGGTTTCTTGAACCACACCTTGACCAGCAAAAGCGGCATCACCATGAATCACGATAGGTAATACTGAATTACCACCAGTATTGTCTAGTAGTGGCTGATCGTTACGGCGTACTTGACGGGCACGTACTGAGCCTTGTAGTACTGGCGCGACAATTTCAAGATGCGATGGGTTAAATGCTAAAGCCAAATGCGCTTCGCCACCTGGTGTCATCACATTAGATGAAAAACCATTGTGGTATTTAACGTCACCTGAGCCTTTTTCTGGCTGCACTTTACCATCAAACTCGTCAAACAAGTCTGCAGGGTTTTTACCTAAGATGTTGACTAATAGGTTCAAGCGGCCACGGTGAGCCATGCCAATAACCATTTCTTTGGTGCCATAACCACCAGCACGTTGAATGATTTCATTGATAGCAGGAATGAAGCTCTCGCCCCCTTCCAAACCGAAACGCTTAACACCCGTATATTTACGAGCAAGGTATTTTTCTAGACCTTCAGCAGCGGTTAAGCGCTCAAGAATAGATAAACGTTTTTCTTTGTCGAATTTGATATAGCCTAGATTGGTCTCTAGATATTCTTCCATCCAGCGTTTTTCGGTACTGGTGGTAACATGCATATACTCGACACCGATATGGCCACAGTAAACACGTTCCATGATTTCGATGATTTCGCGCAATGTAGCTTCATCTTTACCAATAACTAAATCATTGGTCGGGAATACGGTATCGAGATCAGCTTCTGACAAATTATGATAAGCAAGCGTCAAGTCTTCTACTTCTGCACGTGGATGCAAATCTAAAGGATCAAGCTTGGCACGGCGATGACCACGACGACGATATGCTGAGATTAGTTGCTGTACGCCCATCTGCTTAGGATCACAGTTGGCAGAGCTGCTAGAGCCGGTATCAGTACTGCTACTCTTATTTGCCGTTTGATTACGAGCAAGTAGTAAGAACTGATCTTTGATAGCGTTGTGCTGAGCATCGTTCTGCGACTTATACTGTTCAAAGTACGTTTGCCAGTCAGTATCAACACTATCAGGGTCTGTTAGGTATTGCTCGTAGAGAGCTTCTATATAGTTGGCGTTATCGGCAGCCAGTTCGGTATGTACTTGGCCAGATTTTTCTTTGGTTATACTATTCATAATAATCGTCTATTTGATAGATAAATGAATGGAATCGTGCTTATTATTGTGTCAGTCGTTGTATGCTCAGGTAGTTAGACAATGTGTCATATCCTGTTAAATACTATTCGATAAAACACTTTTATCCCTAAGTATTGCCATCACCATAGAATATTGCTGTCATTGTCTACAAGAGCAAGTGATGCTAAATAGTGGTAACAAGTCTTATTGCAATACCCGTCTAAAAATAAAACTATTTGTGAACGCTCAGTTTTCTTATCTAGCTCGTTTCACAACATTAATTTATATATACTTCTTTGAGTCATAACCAATCCATTAATGATAAGCTATTAATAGATAATTATATTTTCAGCTAACCTATAAACTGGTTATTGATGCTGAATTACCCTAAATTTGCTGATAAATCCTGCCTTTTCAGACAGACATACATTGCTGTATAGATTATCATGCCCATTTTTTGCGACATAGTTTGTTTGTTCAATACTAGGTATTTATGTAATGAATATCTATCATCAATTATAAACGCATAATCATTGTGCGCATAGTATTTTAGCCTGATAATGTCATAATCTGCTCAAACGGTACATATTAAGCGTTAAAAAAGACGCTTTGATCATCTCATCAAATACCAAATACAATTATACCAAAATTCGACTATGTCTATATTCGATTATATAGGGTGATTGTCTATATATTATTTCTTCTTACATACGACCAACGTATTGACCATACAGTTTTACTCTTAAATCGTTTGATACCTATTTTTCAATAGACCGAATTTATCCTATTCTTTAGATAACAAGTTAACTATAAAAAGTAGTAAACCTATATATCAGCTTTTTAACTAACAAAAACACCACCTAATGAATAGGTGGTGTTTTTCGTATAGTAACTATAAAGATCAATTATTTATGCTTAACCAGCTTGGTCAATCAACATATTACGTAGATGACCGATCGCTTTGGTTGGATTCAATCCTTTTGGACAAACTGATACACAGTTCATGATACCGCGGCAACGGAACAAGCTAAACGGATCGTCTAAGCGAGCTAAACGTGCTTGAGTATCACCGTCACGGCTATCAGCAACGAAGCGATAAGCATGTAATAACGCTGATGGTCCTAGGAACTTATCAGGGTTCCACCAGAAAGATGGGCAGCTGGTTGAACAGCAAGCACATAGAATACATTCGTATAGACCGTTCAGTTTTTCACGCTGTTCAGGTGACTGTAAACGCTCAGTTGGCGGTGCTGGCTGATCATTAATTAAGTATGGATGTACTTTTTCATACTGCTCATAGAACTGGTTCATATCAACAACCAAATCACGAACCACTGGCAAACCAGGTAGCGGACGAACCGTTACTTTTTCTGGTAGCGTGTTCATGTTGATTAAACATGCCAAACCGTTCTTACCATTGATGTTCATGCCGTCAGAGCCACAAATACCTTCGCGGCAAGAGCGACGGAAAGTAAGCGTTTCATCTTCTTTCTTTAGGCGTAATAGTACGTCAAGCAACATACGATCTGAATCAAGTAGCTCAATCGTATAAGTTTGCATGCGTGGCGCTGCGTCCAGATCAGGATCGTAGCGATAGATTTCGATGGTGCGAGTACCTCGGCTCATAATGCTAAACTCCACACGTAGGTGATGGCGGGCATACAAAGATTGCAACATATTTGCGCTAACTATTAATCAGTATTGATAACCAATATCGAATACCAATTAATAGTGTAGTAGCGCTGGCATGAGCATGTAGCTGGCGGTCACCTTTTTAATAAATTAATAAGGGATAAAACGTTAACACTGCTGTTATCTATCAACTATATTTAAAGTATGCAGTCTAGAATTAGTAGACGCGAACTTTTGGTTCGATATAATCAACAGTTAATGGCACTTTACGTACTGGCTTATAAATGATGCGATTGCCTTCAGAGTACCACAAAGTATGCTTCATCCAGTCGTGGTCATTACGGCCGTTAGGTGCGTAATCATCATCTTCTGGACGATCATAATCAGATACACTGTGCGCGCCGCGGCTTTCATGACGCTTCGCTGCAGATATCATTGTCGCTTTTGCTACTTCATACAAGTTAGCAACTTCGAATGCTTCAATACGTGCTGTGTTGAACACTTGTGATTTATCGCCAAGATGAATCTTGTCGATTTTTTCACCTAGCGCTAAAATCTTCTCAACGCCTTCGTCCATCATCGCTTGCGTACGGAATACACTAGCGTGTTTTTGCATCGTAGCACGAATCTCATCAGCCACGTCTTGCGCATTGTAGCCTTCAGTAGACTGTTGCAACTTGTCTAAACGCTTCACTGTAAAGTCAAGTACGCGTGGATCAAGTGGCTTATAGTTATGATCTGCATGATGGAACTCATCAACGATATGCTTACCAGCTGCACGGCCAAATACCAATAGATCTAGTAGAGAGTTCGTACCTAGACGGTTAGCACCATGTACACTTACACAAGCACATTCACCGATTGCATAAAGACCTTTAACCACATTGCCTTTAGCATATAGGCCGTCTTCATCAGTACCTGCTTCTAGATCCGGTACAATCACTTGACCATGAATAGTGGTCGGAATACCGCCCATCATGTAGTGAATGGTCGGGATTACTGGAATTGGCTCTTTAGTGATGTCAACGTTAGCGAAGTTCTTACCAATCTCAAATACTGATGGTAGACGCTTCATGATGGTTTCAACCCCTAAATGCGTCATATCCATTACGATATGATCAGCATTAGGACCACAACCACGGCCTTCTTTGATTTCTTGGTCCATTGAGCGCGATACGAGATCACGTGGTGCCAAGTCTTTCACGGTTGGTGCATAACGCTCCATGAACGCTTCACCATCTTTATTACGCAAGATAGCACCTTCACCACGGCAACCTTCAGTCAATAGTACACCTGCACCATGAACACCTGTTGGGTGGAATTGCCAGAACTCCATGTCTTGTAATGGAATACCAGCACGTACTGCCATGCCAATACCGTCACCAGTATTGATATAAGCATTGGTAGAAGCTGCGAAGATACGGCCAGCACCACCTGTCGCTAGGACAGTAATTGGTGACTGGAATACTGCAATCGTACCAGTCTCTTGCTCAAGCGCGACGACACCGTTGATGTTACCAGCTTCGTCTTTGATCAAATCAAGGGCGATCCACTCGATAAAGAACTCAGTGCCCTGCTCTAGGTTTTTCTGATATAGCGTATGTAGTAGTGCATGACCTGTACGGTCAGCAGCGGCACAAGCACGTTGTACTGCTTTTTCGCCATAGTTAGACGTATGACCACCGAACGGACGCTGATAGATCGTACCATCTTCGTTACGGTCAAACGGCATGCCCATGTGCTCAAGCTCATAGACTACTTTTGGCGCTTCACGGCACATATATTCGATAGCGTCTTGGTCACCTAACCAATCTGATCCTTTAACGGTATCATAGAAGTGAAAGTGCCAGTTGTCATTACTCATGTTGCCCAAACTTGCACCGATACCACCCTGAGCGGCAACCGTGTGCGAACGCGTTGGGAATACTTTGGTAAGGACAGCAACCTTCATGCCTGCTTCCGCTAAATGCAATGAAGCACGCATACCTGAGCCGCCGCCACCAACGATAACTGCATCGTAGTTTAGGGTCTTGATATTACTAATGGTATTGTCTTGTCTAGTTGCCATTACGGTTTTCCTAATGCCTGTTAATGCGTAAAAGTAAATCAAAGACTTTTTGAGACATCTCTATTACAGCTATAAAGGCTTACTATTTGGCCATTTCATACACTTATAAAATAAAGAGTCTTGATAGTCGTTGACCACTTAATTTGCATATCTATCGTTATACTGAACTAAGCCTACTCAACTATAATCAAATTAGCTGATCAGTAATGCTAGTCCAATGCTATGACTATTCTTGGCTATCAACGGATGACTCTAGAATACTGTGCCAACTAATGTATCAGTTGGATGCACCCGTCGTTATATATAGATATCAGAGCTTTTTATGAGATGGTTAAACGGCAGCGATACCGAAACCGTTACCCCAAAAAATCATGATGCCCCAAAATAGAAATACTAAAATAGCGATAATCATCAATGACTGTAGTACTAAACGTAAACCTGCTGCGCTTGAGCCCAGTTTGCCTGTTGTAATATAGTCAGTAAATACTGTCCACATCCCAACCCAAGCATGTCCAGCTAGTGCAAGTACTGCAACCAAGCTGAATAAACGCATCGGTAGGCTGGTCATAAATGATGACCATTCAACAAAAGTGACATCGCCATGGGTCAAAAAGAAGCCCAGCAACACCACACTATAAACAGCTAAAACAACAGCACTAATACGCTGAATAATCCAATCACGTGAGCCTGAACCTGTCAGACCAGTAGCACTTTTGATTCCTGAATCATTTTTTATCATTAGAACATCACCCATACAAATGACGCGACAACTAAAATCGCTGCAATCACAAAACTGACCATAGAGGCAGTGCGGCCAGATTTTAGCTCTTCATTCATGCCCATATCAGCAAATAAATGTTTGATACCCATTACAAAATGATATGCAATGGCGGCAACAAATATCCATGCTAAAAAGCGCACAAGTACATTGTCAAATACGGTCGCAAAACTCTCAGGCGATGCCAATGAGTTCTGTAGTATCCATAACATGACAGGAATCAATAAAAATAAAATAATGCCAGAGATACGATGCAAGATAGAGGCGATCGCGATCGGTGAGCGATTAACGCTAATCACTTGGCTTAAAGGCAGATCAATAGGTCGGTTGCTTTTCACAGCGGGCATCCTTTTGCGGTTATACTCCTGTATCTGCTATCAACGCCTGACATAAATAGTGTCAATTGAGCATCGAGCAACACACGAGACGAATAAAGTAAGGAAGAGCTAGCTGACTTCGTTTAGTTTGCGCTAAATATGAAGAAAGGATCATGTATATAAAGGTATTGATAGACTGTTTAATGTCGCTTGTCGAATCGACAGGCCTATCAAACAACCTATCTATTATACAACAAAGAGAATAAACATGAGTAACATCGACTAACCAGTCTATTTTAGAGGTCGTATGAATAGTAAGACAACGTTACTATGTCTTCTATATCAGAGCAGACCTTATATTAGGCACTTGAAATCTTGTGCCAAACAAATAAAAGGATTGGTTAAGAAGAAAGTTCAAACCATAGAATGCGGTTTGGTCTATCGTAACACCAGACAGTCGTAAATAAGCATGAATAGAAGACGCTCTGAACGACACTATAACATGGTCATTTATTAATTCGCGCAAAGCTAGTGCCAGTTAATTCCTACAATTATAAAATGCCTGAGCAATAATTACAAATTTATCCATTCAGTAAGAATATATACATATTTAATCAATAAATGGATGAATAAGGATAATACTGATTTTAACAGTAATTATTATGACAAACTTTAATCCGCTTACTAGGCATAGTCTGCCAGTTTTTGGTGTCATTATTTATGAGTTTTGTCTCTAAAATATATTTACAAACCCAAAATATTGCTTCGATAATGCTGCTATAAACTTGCTCAAAAATAGAGGAATTTTAAGCAAAATAACCTGACAGACATATTTTGATACAAAAATTACAGCGAATAACTACCGCCACACCGCGCCAATTGGACACATGGTCCATAAAAGTTTTTTCAAATCATCAAGAATTGCTGCTAATATACCCTGCGTACTAAATGAGTTGAATGCACTTTTACCGTTCAACCGACAATGACGCGAGGGTATGCGTCTGTAGTAATTTATTCTAACAAGTCAAACCAATGGAGAGCAATTTATGGCTGATACTAATGCCAAACTAACCGTGAATGGTGAAGAATACGAACTTCCTATTATTAAAGGTACTTTAGGGCGCCCAGTTATCGATATTGCTGCTTTACAAGAATCAGGATTTTGGTCTTATGACCCTGGTTTTAAAGTAACTGCTCCTGTTGAATCAAAGATTACTTATATTGATGGTGGCAAAGGCGAGTTATTACACCGCGGCTACCCTATCGACGAGCTAGCGAACAATGCTGAATACCTAGAAGTTGCTTATGCACTTTTACATGGCGACCTACCTACTGCTGAGCAAAAAGAAGAATTTTTTGAAAAAATCCGTGAGCATACTCCTGTTCATGATCAACTGCGTAAGTTCTTTGAAGGCTTCCGCCGTGACGCGCATCCAATGGCTATTATGGTTGGTGTCGTTGGTGCCTTATCAGCGTTCTATCATGAAGACCTAGACGTGAGCAATGAAGAACATCGCGAAATCACAGCTATTCGTTTGATTGCTAAGATGCCTACGCTTGCTGCGATGAGTTATAAATACTCACAAGGCGAACCGTTCATGTATCCGCGTAACGACTTTAACTACGCAGAAAACTTCTTATACATGATGTTTGCAACGCCTGCTGACGTAGACTACGAGAAAAACGACGTTATCACTCGCGCAATGGACAAAATCTTTACCTTGCACGCTGACCATGAGCAAAACGCTTCTACGTCAACAGTACGTTTAGCTGGTTCTACTGGCGCAAACCCTTATGCGTGTATCGCTGCTGGTATCGCAGCCCTATGGGGACCATCACATGGCGGCGCGAACGAAGCTGTTCTTGAGATGCTAGATGAAATCGGTACTGTTGAGAACGTGCCTGAATTTATGGAAAAAGTGAAGAGCCGTGAAGTGAAGCTAATGGGCTTTGGTCACCGTGTTTACAAAAACTTCGATCCACGCGCTCAAGTAATGAAAGAGACCTGTGATGAAGTACTAGAAGCACTAGGTATCAACGATCCTAAGCTTGAATTGGCGATGGCATTAGAGAAAATTGCGTTAGAAGACCCGTTCTTCATCGAGCGTAACTTATATCCAAACGTTGATTTCTACTCTGGTATCATTTTGAAAGCCATTGGTATCCCAACGTCAATGTTTACCGTAATCTTTGCATTGGCTCGTACTTCAGGTTGGATCAGCCATTGGTTAGAAATGCACAGTGCACCGTTCAAAATCGGTCGTCCACGTCAGTTATACACTGGTGAAACGCGCCGTGATTTTGTAAAAGTTGAAGATCGCAAGTAAGCAAAAATAATCGTTACCCAATAAAAAATCCCGCCATCGTGCGGGATTTTTTATTGTCTTAACTCTCGTTATTTGATATTGATTGTTTTATGAGAAATGATTAATTCAATCAGTTCATAAAAATATAGTCAGTTACTGAAACTCTTTTAACGTTTGCTCATATTTGGCAATCTGCTCATCGTATCCTTCGATAGTTTCATTAAACTTAGCCATTAGCGCTTCAAACTCTTGTTGCTGCTTCTGCTTCATTTGCTGCATATCAACCACTTGCTGAGCTTCTATTTGTTCCCATACCTGATGCTGAATAATTAAACGAGCAAGTGCCGGACTTTTTGCACTTACTCTACCAGCAATCTCTGCATGCTCAAATAACTGCGGAACCAAGGTCGCCACATTGATTAATGTATCAGAATCCTCTGCGCTCAGCGGTGTTGTCACCGGTTGATATAAAGCGTCCATGGTCTGCTGATAACGTTCTATAATTTGGTCCTCGGTCAACATAACAGGTTTACGCGGCTCAAGACTGATACGTTTTAAAACCGTTAAATCACGCTCACCAACTTCAGTGCTAGTATTGACGTCAACCTCTGCATCTACATTTGGATTACTGTCTATCGGGGCGATATCGATATTCGATGACACCACTTCTTCAGGACTGGTAGCAGTAGTATTTGCGTTAGGAGCGGTATTATCGGTCGCTACTTCGTTATTACTATCTGTATTTTCACTATTATTAGTATTCAGTAATAAAAGCTCCTCACTGTCTGACGTATCTGCCGCTTGCAATGACTCATACTCTGCTTGCAATCGTCTCTGTAAACTTTGCGCTTGTGCGACATATATCGGCTGAAATTGTTTTATGCGCGCAGCAGCTGAGTCACTTTTTGGCATAGGCTGACTGTCTTCTACATTGGTTTTTTCACTGGTTTGACTGTCATCAGCTACAGGCGATGTGTCAGACTGCTGACAGCCTGTCAAAAACAATACTCCTGACAGTGCGGCTACAAGCAAAGTCGGTGGGTAGCGGGTATCAACATTAGGCTTTACTGACAAAAATTTAAACATGAGAGTATATATCCTTTGGTAAAGCAAAATTATTAAAGGGTAAATTACAATTACGGTTCATTATTTTTTAATTTTTAGCGATACAATTAACTGTTAGATTGTCCAACATAGTTATCCAGTATTTATACAATTGACCTGTATCTCAATTACTATATAGCTCAATCGTTCTATAGCTCGATTATGACTTATCATAACCGAGCTTACTGTTGTTTTTAAAAACTAGATGACTGATGGATCATCAGTATTTTTTGCCTTAATAATAGGCTGCACCGTTAAAAATGGAATACAAGCTTCCCACTCTTGGCAGTTCTGACCACGCTGACGACGTACAAAATAGTCTTGAACCATGCGTGCCTGCTGCTCAATACCATACTTAAAAAATGATTTGCCTGTTTCTAACACGTAGTCGTATTTCCGGTTGATAATCGCTCCGCGTACCACTTTTAAGCCTTGCTGTAACTGCCATACGTGCGTCAGCTCGTGTATGAGCCAGCTTCGTTTGCTCAGTGGAGCTTCGCTAAAATCCTTAATCCAATCGACTGAATTAAAGTAAATATTGCCATTAGGGCTAACTGCATAATGTTTTAGTACCCACCACGCTGTCTTTAACTGCACTTCATCAAGTTTGATGCTGTCACCAAATACTGAATACGCCAACGCTATCTCGCCAGCTGTCAGATAACGTGATTGCTGCTTGCCTCTATTACTACGCAAGTAACGATTGAATAAGCGTTTAAGAGTCGGTTCAGACATCGTTAATGTAATACCTTATATTTGATAAGCTACTTCTAATAGTTAACAATCGCAATTAGCCAACTTTTCTCATCGATACGGTAGAACTGTTAATAGTAGAGCCGTTAATATAGGTAAATAATGAAAACTAAAGTGCGTGGGACACAAGCTATACGCTTAGTTAGCTTTCATTAACATATTTTTGCGTTAGCCTAGCCTGTATGACTTATAACAAGTACCATCCTTATAAACTAGCTTACTTCTACTACTGATGTCTAATACTCATTGCTATTATAAAATTGTTGCGAAAATCATGCCAAACGTATACGAGTGTTAAAATCCAATGAGAATGGTGAAGTTAGCCTATTATGCTGTTATTTAAATTTAACTATAAAGACCTTGCTGTTACTACCTTTGCAGCTAATAAACAGCTTTTTCATTTTCCGATAGAGAGTCTTATGCCACCTAACTTCCATGCTGATACCCCACTTGCTCAGCGTATGCGCCCTACTTCTCTTACTGATATTATTGGTCAAGAGCACTTGCTAGCAGCTGGAGCACCATTACGACGTTTGGTAGAGCAAGGCCACCTGCCATCTATTATCCTGCACGGTGAAGCAGGTATTGGCAAAACGACCATTGCGATGTTGTTAGCCGATGCCGTTAATCGACCTTTTCATGCGCTCTCCGCGTTAAATACTGGTGTCAAACAGTTACGTGAAGTCTTAGATAATAAAGATTCACTGGCATTTGAATCACCTGTAGTCTTCATTGATGAGATTCATCGCTTTAATAAAGCACAGCAAGATGCGCTATTGGGCGCGGTAGAGTCTGGTGACATTACTTTGATTGGTGCCACTACGGAGAACCCGTCATTTAGTGTCAACAACGCTCTACTATCACGTTGCCAAGTTTATCGTTTAGAGCCGTTAACACCTGAGCAGATAAGTACCGTGTTGCAACGAGCCCTCTCAGAAGACAATATACTCAAAAGGTTGACCGTCGATTTACAAGCAAAAGATACCATTAGCCAGCTTGCCCATGGTGATGCTAGAAAAGCGCTAAATTTATTAGAGTTAGCCATTCAAACAGCTGATACCAAGCAGTCGCCAGTGATTATCAATGATGAATTGGTCAGCCGAGTAGCACAGACTGCTTTGGTAAGATATGACAAAGATGGTGAGCAGCATTACGATATTATCTCAGCAATGATAAAGTCAGTCCGTGGCTCAGATCCCGATGCGGCATTGTATTGGATGGCACGTATGCTGGTAGGCGGCGAACCTGCTGATTTTATTGCGCGGCGCTTAGTGATTTTGGCCAGTGAAGATATCGGTAATGCCAATCCTAATGCCTTACTCCTAGCTGATGCAGCATTGCGTAGTGTGCAATCTATTGGTATGCCAGAAGCGCGTATTATTTTAGGTCAAGTTGTGGTGTATCTAGCGACCAGTGCCAAAAGCAATAGCACTTATAAAGCGATCAATGCTGCGATGGCGTTGGCTGAAAAAGATGCCTCACCTGTACCGCTACACTTGCGCAATGGCGTGACCAAACTGATGCGTAGTCAAGGCTATGGTCAAGGTTATGCTTACCCGCACGATTATCCTAACCATTACTATCCTCAAAGCTACTTACCAGATAATTTGGTTGGTACCAGTTTTTACGAGTTTGCAGATAATCAGCGTGAGCAGCGCAGTAAGCAATTTATGGACTGGCTAAAAAGCCAAGCAGCGATCAATGACTAACTGTGATATAGATTAATAAAAATATAACGTACAGATTTATGAGTCAGTTTTAATGTTCATTGATAATATTTATGACTATTTTTGACATACTGAACGATATAGTGGGAAGATGGCGCAGCACGTGACGCTGAAAAGCGTTAAAATAACCTCATAATGATATATACAAGCAATTAAGCAAGTTACTTTTATATCAAATTATATTGCTTATAGCGCGATTTACTTGACCGTAGTAGCGCTTTGCTTGACCGTAACAGCGCTTTGTATTATCTACTGCTACAATAAGCAGATAGAGCCCTATATTCTAAATGACACCTATTTATAAATAATAAAATATTGAGATTTACTATGAGTTTAAATGCAATCCCTGAGATTATCGAAGATATTCGTGCTGGAAAAATGGTCATCTTGATGGATGATGAAGACCGCGAAAACGAAGGTGACATCATCATGGCAGCGACGCATGTCCGCCCTGAAGATATTAACTTTATGATTACTCACGCGCGTGGTCTAGTTTGTTTGACCTTATCACAAGCGCGTTGCCAGCAATTGGCACTGCCACTGATGTCAGATCGTAACGAGGCAAAGTTTAGCACCAACTTTACTGTTTCAATTGAAGCGGCTGAAGGCGTCACTACGGGTATTTCTGCTGGTGATCGTGCACGTACTATTCAGGCAGCGGTATCTTCATCAGCAAAGCCTGAAGACATCGTTCAGCCTGGACATATTTTTCCAATTATGGCCCAAAACGGTGGTGTTCTTCACCGTGCAGGCCATACAGAAGCGGGTTGTGATTTAGCACGTTTAGCAGGTCTAGAGCCTGCAGCGGTGATTGTAGAGATTATCAATGCAGATGGTACGATGGCGCGCCGTGACGACCTTGAAATATTTGCAAAAGAGCATGACATCAAGATAGGCACGATTGCTGACCTTATCAATTATCGTATCGCGAATGAGCAAACGGTAGAAGAGATTGAGTCACATCCGTTTGAAACTGAACACGGTACTTTTACGCTACATCGCTTCCGTGAGTTTGGCGCTGAAGAAACACATTTAGCCTTAGTAAAAGGTGATGTTAGCGAAGGCGTCAGCACTGTACGCGTGCATGGCTTCCACCCATTACGCGACTTATTCGCTGCTAAAAACGATATGACTGGCCGTAGTGGCTGGAGCGTACAGTCAGCACTAGAAGAAATCAGTGCTTCAGATCGCGGTGTGCTCGTATGGATTGGTAGTAATCAGCCAGTTGATTTGGGAGATGCGCTGGATAAAGCCGCGGTCAACGAGTCGCAATCAACCATCACGCAGCAACCTTATCGTAGCATCGGTGTTGGTGCACAGATATTACGTCATTTAGGTGTCCGTGATATGCGCTTATTATCATCGCCAATGAAATTTTTTGCATTGTCAGGTTTTGATCTAAACGTGGTTGATTTTGTTCATGCACCGCAGCAAGACTAACGACTGTTTAAGAAATTAGTTGCAGAATGAGTGATAAAAAAGGCACGCTGACATCATGTTAGCGTGCCTTTTTTTGTTTTTAGCTTTTAATTCAAGACAGTCTTTTTGAAAAAATGAACAATCGACTCACATAGGAACCAACCTAAAGCTCAGGCGTATGACCAAACTTGGCTTCCAGTGCTAGCAGCTGTTGACGCTCTGCTGCCGTCCATGGCAATTTACCTTTTCCATCACTATCTAGACGCACTACCACAGCCTCTGCTGTAGCAACGATAATCTCTTGTGCGGTACTATAGTAACTATATTCCATCGCCATACTTGTATTGCCTAAACGCTTGCAGCGAACACCTAATAATAACGTATCAGGATAGGTAACTGGGCGTAAATACTGACAGCTAGACTGAGCTAAAACAGTGACCATACTACCATCAAACATTCCTAGCGCATGCAGATAACTTATGCGTGCTGACTCAGCGTAACGATAGTAAACCACATTATTCAGATGATTGAAGGCATCCATCTCTCCCCACTGTATCGGCTGATGATGAATAACAGGATAATGAGCTAGTAACTCAGGGCGATGATCGTTTGCTGTATCAGATATGGATGTTGAGCTTTCATTAGAATGGGTCATTGCTTACCTTACGTTTTATATTTTCTGTATTAACTATTGTGACTAGCTTTCGTTAGCGTTGCGGCTTGTCTAAGATTTCTGTCGTCAATAATGGCGCTGGTTTTGGTGCATGAGTAATCAACTGATTTAGCCATACAATTACTTCTGGTATATCACTCGGTGCTTTCATTGTCTCAAGATTACTTTGACCATCGATTGGTTTTTTATCGGCTTGTACAATGCCAATCGCGCCAGCTTGTACTGACTTTTTATTGTCGCTAGTTGAGGCCTTAGGCACCAACGTTTTTAACTGTCTGCGTGCTTGCGTCAAATAGCTGACCAGTTGATCTTGCTTACGCATATTGCTGGCTTGGCTTGCTAAATTTAACGTCATGATGACTTCATGGATAGTGAGCTGACGACGCGTTAAATTTGTATCACTAGCCGCTGAGGCATCATTAGCATTGATTGCTTTAGGCTGCTGTTTATTTCCAATAGCCGCATCTACCAGCTCTCGACGCTGTAGATCCGTACCTTCATAGCTGCCAAGGCGCTCATGACTGTGCAAAAATTCCTGAATATTTTGAATCGCCAGATTTTGTATTTGCCACGGGCTTGGCTGCGAGCTTTGCGCTTGCAGACGCTCAATATCTTTGAGCAAACTTTGCTTGATAACGATAGTGAGCGCAGGCGCAATCTCATTACTGCTTTGCGATAACTGCCAATGTAGACCTCGCAATAACTCAATCGCGGCACTGTCATTACTATCCGCCAACAGTCTATCAGCAGCTTTGATTTGGATACGCAATAGGTCCAACTGATTCTGAGCTTGGCTACTCGCTTTAACTCTAGGTTCTGGCAGCGTCTGCTGACTCATAGCAAATAGACGATCGTCCATTTCGTTTAATCGACTGATTACTTGCTCATTACTTTGCAAACGATCGTTGACACTATGCTGAAATCGCTGCTGACTAATATATAGCCACAATAATGCAGCGATCAGTAATAAGATAACCAGCCATTGCATCCGTAGCAGCAAAATATTTGCTTGCCGGCGCTGCTGAACAGTAGAAGGATCCTTAGATAAGGACTCAGAATTCATTGACATAAGGCAGTACCGTTATTGGTATAGATAAACATGTTTAAAGCAAATGAGAAGTTTAAGGTATTATATTTTGGAATTAATAGCTGAGAGAATCGTATCTGGCGATAAATCCTCTACTCGCCAGTAGCTCAACTGCTGTGCTGCAACCATATTGGCAAGACGCTCACCCAACACAACGTAAGAAAAGTCTTTTAGCGTAAGCGAAGGCCGCTCTGCTATATCAGCCACTGCATCCGTATTTTGCTTTTTGTCTAACGTCTTTGATTGGTCGTCATTGACGATATTTGACCAATGCTCAAAAGCTGCCGCACTGCTGATGACGACAATTGGCTTTGGCTGCTGTGATGACGTAGTACTATGAGTAAGAAATGCTTGTTGCCACTGCTGATACTCAGCCATTGCATCGATAGGCATCGTACGCTCGTACCACGCAATACTATCAATATGTACACCGCGCGCCTGCAATGTATCAACCAATAATCGTCGTCCACCAAGCCCGCGCCATATCAGCAATTTATCGCCTGCTTGTAAACTATCGATTTCAGGCATTGCTAGCATGCCTTCGTTATTGGCCGTCTCAGGCTGAAGTATTTGATAGTTTGTCGTATCTATACGCACCTGACTGAACTCTGCCGCCGTTGCTTCACCAACTGCAACCAGAGGACTAGGTAATGACAAGCCTTCTAGTGAACTCTGTGCGTACTTGTCAGTACTGTCTTCTACTTTGTATTCATGCTCTTTATATTTATGGTCGAGTGACTGCCAAACTGCTAGCCCCGAAGCCGCAGCAGTTGGACTGACAATAACAAGCGCTTTGTATTCCCCCGCCATCCACTGATGCATTAATGCAATATCTAGATCAGTTGTTGGACGTGGTCGTAGCGTCAACATTGGCATATCAACTACTGTCAATCCTGCCGCTTGTAAATACTGAGTCAAAGGTGCTGCTCGCTCTACTGGGCGAGTATTGATAACGACTTGTGGTAGCAACAGATGAGCATCCGTTGCCTGACCTTTATGCACAGATTTGGCGTAAATTGACGATGACATAGATGTACCATGACAAAAGACTGATAAAGTTGGCTTAACCACCCATCAACATAAACAGTAAGGGTGTGATGATTCAGCCAATAAAAATACTGACGTATTATTCAGGATGATAAATCGCTGATAAGATATCGCCAGCGCCATCAGCAAGCAGCATTTCTGCGACATCGATACCCAATTGGTTGGCTTGGGCTTCTTGCTCGGCTTGTGTCCCAACCAACGTAGCTCGTTTGTCTGCCTTTAATAATTTGCTACCATCGGCCTGACCCACTCGTCCACGTAGCCACAGCACATTCCCGCTGTCGTTATTGCCATTATCACCATTGTTATCATTATTAACACTGGTTTCTTCAGCTGTCTGCAAAACTGCATAAGCGGCGATCGGTACTTGGCAACCGCCCTCTAGATGACGGTTCAGCGCGCGCTCAGCGATAAGTCGAATACGGGCTTTATCATCATTGAGTGGTGCAAGTAATTTGAGGACTTCTTCATCGCCTTCACGGCATTCGATCGCTAAGGCTCCTTGTCCAACTGCAGGTAAGCAAGCCGCGATATCAAGCTCACCGCGTATTCTCTCGTCCAGCTCAATACGTTGCAAGCCGCTCGTTGCCAGAATAATGGCATCGTATTCACCTGCATCCAGCTTGCCCAAACGAGTGCCGACATTGCCACGCAACGTTTTGATTTGCAGGTCAGGGCGATAGGCTTTGATCTGGCATTGACGACGTAAACTTGATGTCCCAACGACTGCACCTTGTGGTAACTCATCAATATTATTATAAGTATTAGAGACAAAGGCATCTGTTGGTGAGGCGCGTTTACAGTAGACGCCTAATGTGAGGCCTTCGGGAAGCTGCATCGGCACATCTTTTAGTGAGTGCACTGCAATATCGGCTTGTTTATCATACAGCGCTTGTTCAAGCTCTTTTACAAACAATCCTTTGCCACCGATTTTGGCCAAAGGTGTGTCCAAAATCTTGTCACCTTTAGTGACAATTTTCAGTAAATTAATCGTCAGATTAGGATACAACGTCAATAATCGATCACGAATATGCTCAGCCTGCCATAAGGCTAAAGGACTTTGACGTGTAGCGATATTTAGAGTAGTCAAAACAGGTTGCTGCGGATTGCTCATAAAGGGCCTCAATAAGTTCGATACTAATACTATAATGGCTATAGTCCCTATGTCAGTACTGTTCATCTTTATACTGAATAATATCGATATTACTCGATAGGGTAAATTTGCCAAAGAATAGGCGACTCAAATGATTAATAGTAGATGCTGACGCAAAAAAATACCCCTATTTAAGCATAAATAAGGGTTTGATGATATGGAATGATTGGTCGCTATCAGGACAGCCTATTACATACTTTGAATTTTATCACGTAAGGCAGGTAAGTGACGACGACTGACCGCTAGCGTCTCATCAATACCTTTAAAACGTATCTGATACTGGCCTGCGTCTAGGGTTTCTAAAAAGTCCAAATAACTAAGGTTGATGATGGCATTGCGATGTACTCGGAACAGACGATCATCAAACTCTTGCTCTAACTCTTTTAGCGTTTCATCAATCAATACCATGCCATCTTTGTGACGCACTTTGACGTATTTTTGATCTGCTGCAAAATAGTAGATATCTTTTAGTTTAATCAGTTCAACACCGCGATGCGTACGAGCAGCGATATGTTCACGTATCGGACGTGCTGTCGGGTCTTCAAGCTTGCGAATTTCGTTTAGTTGAGCGGCATTTAGGTTCTTTGCTTTGTTTAATGCCTCTAGTAGCTCATCTTTGTTTGCAGGTTTCAGCAAATAGCCAATTGCATTGGCCTTTAACGCTGCGATCGCATAATGGTCGTATGCCGTCACAAATATAATCGCTGGTGGATGCTCAAGTTTGGCAAGTTCTTGAGCACAGCGCACTCCGTCCATTTCAGGCATTCGGATATCTAATAATATGATATCTGGCTGCTGGGTTTTTACAGCGACAATGGCTTCTGCACCGGTTGTGGCCTGAGCAACTACCTCATGGCCTGACTCCTGTACAATTCTCACCAAGCGCTCACGCGCTAGGGGCTCATCATCACAAACTACGATACGCATGCAAACTCCCATCCAAGGACATACTTAATATTTTTTTCAATAGTATTACGGCTATATTAGCACTCATTATCAATCACTTAGAATATAAAATCTAAATTATTTAATAAAATTCTGACGAAAACTACCAGTTTTTATAGCGGACAATATACTCCTGC
The DNA here is from genome assembly GCF_904846625.1 of Psychrobacter sp. JCM 18900. GTDB lineage: Bacteria > Pseudomonadota > Gammaproteobacteria > Pseudomonadales > Moraxellaceae > Psychrobacter. The sequence goes on along the minus strand of NZ_CAJHBL010000003.1, from coordinate 195,875 downwards.
TATAGGTAGGTTTTATATGGTGTAATTGTGTTTCACGGTAGTTATGATATTACTGATTCGTAATCATTATTTATCAAACATAAATTATGACGTCTATACATGGTTCTGCAATAAGTATGCCACATAGGCTTTTAGGAGTTGAAAAAATGGAGAAAGCTAATAAAGAACAGTAGGTTATAAACCGACGTCTTGTAGAGGATAGTCGATGATGGTGATAATTTGGGTGCTGGCTACCGAACTTTGAATATCAGCACTTTGTCCAAAATGGGCGCGCAAACGATCAGCTTGAATATAGAAATTCATATGTTGGCGCAAATCATGATTGATAATTAATGTCTTTTTGGGAAGCGCAACATCAATCATAATTTTGACTCGGTGTTGTTCCCACGTAACTTCGATATTGATGCAGATAGTTTCTGTCGTCATCTCTACCACATTGAGCAGTATTTTCTCTAGCACGCTTTGTAGCGTTAGCGCAGTGATAACCATGTCGTACATGATATCTTCTTCAGGTAACTTCCAATTGACTTCGAGCTTGTCTGCCAGACGACTAGATTCGATTGCCAAATAATGCTCACAGAGATCGACCTCTTCTTCAAAGCTAATCTCGCGTGTACCGCTAAAACTAGCACGGAATAGTGCAGAGACATGCTGTAATAAGTCAGCGGCTTTGGGCGGGTTCGATTCAATCAGAGATACGAGTGTATTGATAGTATTAAAGAAAAAGTGCGGAGCCGTACGGGCTTTTATTAGATCGTTTTGCGCAGTCAATTTATATTCAAAGGACAGCTTAAGTGCATTAAGCTCACGGTAGCTACGCAAAAAATATAACAGAAACACAGTCGTAAAACCACCAGACAACACTGTATTGAGCACGATATTCAATACAAACGTGCGACTATCATATGTTAGCCAACCGAAATTAATCATAGATAATGTGACTAACGCCATCGAAACTGCAGCAGCAAACATCAGTAACAGTACAATCCGCATACTTACGCTAAGAATACTGGCGTTTTTAAAAGCAGGGCGTAGATAGTCAACTAAATACAGTGAGGGGATAACCGTCAGAGCGTTTTGGGTGAAACTACGTAGAAACTGAATCATGAAATCTGACCAAGTGGCTAGGCTATGGCGCTCCATTACCGTTAGGAACAAGGACCAAAAAAAGATATATGTCAGCCACTGCCAAGGCCTCATGATCTCCATGAGTTTAGGAATAAAAAACTCTAAGCGTGTAGCTAGTAAGGCAACCTCATCATTTGCTATACTCGAGTTCTTATTCTTTTGACTTGTCTTGTACCGATATGAACGCCAATTCTTCAAAACCTAGTAATCCTGAATCAAGTAAAAGTTCATCTGACTCTGATTTTAGCACAGATGCTCCTATAACAAGTACCAGAACGCAGACTGCGCCTGCTAGTAGCCAAGGCCAACAAATGTGGGGTGGACGCTTCAGTGAAGCGACAGATAGCTTCGTTGCCGCCTTTACTGCTTCTGTAGGCTTTGACCAGCGCTTTGCTCGTCACGATATTCAAGGCTCGATTGCTCATGCAACGATGCTAAAAGAATGTGACATTTTAACTGCTGATGAAGTTGCCACTATTATTGATGGCTTGCAGCAAGTATTGCGCGAGATTGAGGCGGGTGAGTTTAACTGGTCGATCGCCCTTGAAGACGTGCATATGAACGTCGAGTCACGTTTGACTGACATTATAGGCGCCGTTGGTAAAAAGCTACACACTGGTCGTAGCCGTAACGATCAGGTAGCCACAGACATTCGCCTATGGTTGCGCGAAGAGACTGATAATATTATTGAGTTATTAGTACGTTTGCAAAGTGGTTTACTTGATTTGGCTGAGCAACATACTGCTACTATCATGCCAGGCTTTACTCATTTGCAAACAGCACAGCCTGTTAGCTTTGGGCATCACGTGATGGCTTGGTTTGAGATGTTGTATCGCGATACTGAGCGTCTTGTCGATGCACGTCGCCGTATCAATCAGATGCCACTTGGTGGTGCAGCGCTTGCTGGTACGACTTTCCCAATCGATCGTACCATCACTGCTGAATTGCTAGGTTTTGAAGGTATTTGTCAAAATTCACTCGATGCCGTTTCAGACCGTGACTTTGCGATTGAGTTTACTTCAGCGGCTTCTATCTTGATGATGCATATGTCGCGTATGAGCGAAGAGATTATTCTTTGGATGTCAGCACAATTTAATTTTGTGCAGATACCAGATCGCTTCTGTACAGGCTCATCGATTATGCCGCAAAAGAAAAACCCTGACGTACCTGAGTTGGTACGCGGTAAAGCGGCACGTGTCTTTGGTCAGCTGATGACTTTACTTAGTCTAATGAAGAGCCAGCCACTCGCCTACAACAAAGACAATCAAGAAGACAAAGAGCCTTTGTTTGACTGTGTTGATACGTTAACAGGTTCGCTATTAGCATTTGCTGATATGCTACCGAATATCACACCAAACAAAGAAAGCATGCGTGCTGCTACGATGAAAGGCTATGCAACTGCAACTGACTTGGCAGATTACTTAGTACGTCAAGGCGTGGCATTCCGTGATGCCCATGAAGTGGTTGGTAATGCTGTTGCTTTAGGCATCAAAGAAGGTGTTGATCTAAGTGATTTATCATTGGCACAGCTACAGCAATTTAGCGATGCTATCGGTGAGGATGTCTTTGATTATCTAACGCTAGAAGGCTCATTAGCAGCTCGTGACCATTTGGGTGGCACTGCGCCAAACCAAGTCAAGCAAGCGGTGGTTAATGGCCGTGCCCGCTTAAAAGCCTTTGCTTAATCATTAATTTGCAAATAACAGCCAACTTGCTAATTTAAACTTAACACCCGCTACTTATGCGGGTGTTTTTATTTGTCCTATGACCTCTACTGGTTTGGCCAATGTCATTTTCAAAATATCACTAGCTTTGAAAATTTCAATAAAAAAATTAAACGCAGATAGTATTTGTTATAGACCAACTACCAGAGATTTTATAACAAATGGATAGAGGCTTGACGATATACATTAGTACCCTTTGCTAAATCTACCAAGACCGTTATCATAGACTCATATGATATTTGACTTAATCACTTAATATAATGAATAAGGAATGCCTTATGACTGAGACTTTTAATCCTCAAGCAAATACTGTGTTTTGCCGTAAATATAAGCAAGATTTACCAAAGATGCCGCATCCACCCTTCCCTAATAAAAAAGGTCAAGAGCTGCAAGAGACCGTTTCGGAAAAGGCGTGGAAAGAATGGCTTGAGCATCAAACGATGCTTATCAATGAAAACCATCTAAGCATGATGGATCCTGCTGCCAAAAAGTTTTTAACAGAGCAGCGTGATAAGTTCTTAGACAATGAAGACTATGAGCGCGCACAAGGCTGGACACCAGAAAGCTAGGATGTACTTGCCTCCTAGTAGCAATATTTAATAATCATAAAAAAACGCGCTCACTATAGCGCGTTTTTTATTATAAGGTGAAGATCACAGTCATTCTTATCAGCCTTCATCACTGTCTGACGTTTCAAGCTCATTGGCTGACAATGTACTAACTTGACGAGCGGCCAATCGGTCATTGGCTTCTTGTACCGCTTTTTCGACCATGGCATAGTCTGAATGGCGTACGTCTTGTCCACTGATATAGTTAATCACTAGCTCTGCGACATTTTGTGCATGGTCACCGATACGCTCAAGCGATCGTAATATCCACATGATATTGATGACTTTTGATACATGACGCGAGTCTTCCATAATATAGGTCATCAAAGCACGAATGGCTGACTGATATTCGGTATTGACCGCGCTATCATTACGCATCACTTCAAACGCTTGTTCCGCATTCGATTGACTAAAAGCTTCTAGCGAGTTGTTTAGCATCAGACGAACTTGATTGCTCAGATGCTGAACTTCAGCGTAGCCGTATGCTGATTTACCTTCTGCCGCTATTTTGCTAGCCATTCGCGCAATTTTTACCGCTTCATCGCCGATACGTTCCAAATCAACCACACCTTTACTGATTGACATGACTAAGCGCAAATCACTGGCTGCTGGCTGGCGTTTGGCGACCAATAATAAAATGTGCTCGTCGAGTTCGACTTCCATTCGATTGATATCGAAATCCATATCGATGACTTCTTGCGCCAGTGTTTCATCTTTATCGATAAGAGCATGGATGGCTTTGGCCACTTGGTTAGCCGCGCTATCACCCATGTATAAAAATAAACGGATGGCTTCATCAAGATCTTGGTCGAAACTTTTGGAGATATGCTTATCACTTTGCATGAGAGGTATTCCCTAGAATCTATATTTTAATAGCGCAGTGTGCCTATGAATTTAGAAATTCGGCCTATGACATACTAATCAGCTTTGTCTGCTTGTACCGATTTCAATCTCAATCAATGTTAGCCATAACGACCTGTAATATAGTCTTCTGTCGCGGTTTGGGTAGGTTTGGTGAATATCTGATCGGTCTCCCCCATCTCAATCATATCGCCTAGATACATATAGACCGTATAGTCAGATACGCGTGCCGCTTGCTGCATATTGTGAGTAACGATAGCGATGGTATAGTCGTTTTTCAGATCTTCGATCAAATCTTCGATAGCACCCGTCGAGATAGGATCCAGTGCTGATGTCGGCTCATCAAGCAACAGTACTTCAGGCTTGGTCGCCACACTACGAGCGATACACAGACGTTGCTGCTGGCCACCTGATAACGACAGTCCTGATGCTTTTAGCTTGTCTTTTACTTCTGGCCATAGTGCTGATTTTTTCAAAGCCCACTCCACGCGATTGTCTAGCTCAGCCTTACTCAACTTTTCATATAGTCGTACGCCAAAGGCAACATTGTCATAGATTGACATCGGGAACGGCGTTGGCTTCTGAAAAACCATGCCAACTTGTGCACGCAGTAAGTTCACATCGATGTCTTTACCCAAGATGTTTTTGCCATCTAAATTGATATTGCCCTCTGCGCGCATACCTGGATATAGATCGTACATACGGTTAAAGGTACGTAGTAGCGTAGACTTACCACAACCTGAAGGACCAATAAAAGCGGTCACTTTTTTATCAGCGATATCGATATTGATGTTTTTTAATGCCTGAAAATCATCGTAATAGAAGTTTAGATCTCGAACTTCCATTTTTGCAGCAGGCATATTCTTAGGAATATCTTGAATCGTTTGCTTATTAAAATCAGCAGTGTTTGGTTGCTGAGCTTGGGCGCTAGTAGACATGGGTCTATTTAATAGGCTACCTGTTGCCGTATTAAAGTTGTCAGCAGTCGTATTCGTACGGACGTTGCTTAGGACATCATTCATAATATTTCAACCTAGCTCAATTAATTTCATATAAGTTTAAGTAAATGCTTAGCGTGTAGCGTACTACAGTCTGGTCTGCTCTCAGCCCTTATTTGGGCTGACCTCTACCACCGATAAATCTTGCCAAAATATTCAACACTAGGACAGATGCTGTGATAAGTAGTGCTGCCGCCCAAGCCAATGTATGCCAGTTGTCATAAGGACTCATCGCAAACTGGTAAATGGTGTTGGGTAAGTTAGCAATAGGCTGACCCATATCTGTACTGAAGTATTGATTGTTAAGTGCGGTAAATAGTAACGGTGCTGTCTCACCAGTGATTCGAGCAAAAGCCAATAGCACACCTGTGGTCAGTCCCGCGCGCGCAGCTTTCACAGTTACCTGAGTGACCAGTTTCCATTTAGGAGTACCTAGCGCATAGGCTGCTTCGCGTAGACTATTCGGTACCAAGTTCAGCATGTTTTCTGTCGTACGTACGACCACCGGAATAACAATCAATGCCAATGCCAACGCGCCTGCCCAACCAGAGAAACTTTGACCTTTTACCATCAGTGCATAGATAAATAGACCGATGACAATCGATGGCGCTGACAATAGAATATCATTTAAAAAGCGTGTGACCTTGCCCAGCATACTGCCTTTAGCAAACTCAGATAGGTAAATACCTGTCATAAGACCAATAGGTGCACCGATAAACAATCCTGAAAAAGCCAACATGACCGAACCAACGATAGCATTGCGTAAACCGCCTGCACTCATCGGTGGCGGCGTATCGGCGGTAAAGATTGGTAGCTGCACCATACCTTGGAAGCCTTCAACAAACAAAGTCACCAAAATCCATGACAACCAAAACAGGCCAAAAACCATCGCTGACATAGCAAAACCCAGACCTAACTTGTTGGTCAAACGACGCTTGTTATAAAGGCTTTGATTGTAGCGGGTAGCGCCGTTTGGCTTAGTAGGTAGTGGTGCATTGATCGCATTGTTAGCAGGCATAATATTTATTTCCCATATCTTTTATCAATATCTATCAAGGTTCAATAAATCGGTAACAGATTTATCGATTACCTGCTTTGTGATCCATGCGCATGAGCATTAGTTTTGCTAAAGACAGCACAATGAAAGTGATGACAAATAAGATTAAGCCTAGATGTAGTAGAGACGCAAGGTGTAGCTCACTAGACGCTTCAGCAAACTCATTGGCCAAGGCCGAGGTAATCGTCACACCAGAAGTAAATAGACTTGGACTGATATTAAACGCATTACCAATTAAGAAAGTAACTGCCATCGTCTCACCCAATGCTCGACCCAGTCCCAAAATTACGCCGCCAACGACACCAGCTTTGGTATAAGGCAGGATAATCTTGAACATAACTTCCCAAGTCGTCGCGCCCATACCATATGCTGACTCTTTCAGTAAGTCTGGTACGACAGAGAAAACATCACGCATGGTGGCAGCGATGAACGGTATGATCATAATGGCAAGTACTAGGGAGGCGGTAAACATACCCAGTCCCATAGGCGCACCTGCAAACAGTTTACCGATAATAGGCAAAGGGCCGATGTGTTCAATGAACCATGGCTGAATGTGATCACCAAAGAATGGCGCAAATACGAACAATCCCCACATACCATAAATGATAGATGGGATACCAGCCAACAACTCAATGGCGATACCAAGTGGTTTTTTGAGGAACTTAGGGCACATCTCGGTTAAAAATATCGCAATACCGAAACTGACTGGAACCGCGATAACAATAGCGATAAATGACGTGACTAAGGTGCCGTAAATAGGCGCTAATGCCCCGTATTCATTGGCGACCGTATCCCAGTTATTGCTGGTATAAAATCCCAAACCAAACTCTTGAATACTCGGCCATGCTCCAACAATTAGAGACACCAAAATGCCCCCTAAAGATAGGAGGACGAGTATGGCAAACGCTTTAGTAGAGTTCACAAATAAAGCGTCGTAACGTTTTTGTTTAGCCAGTTGGGACCTTAAGTCTGTCATAAGTGTCTCAGCATTGAATGGGATGAATCGAAATATTAAAAAGATGTATATCAGGTCTTAACACAACAAACTTAAATGGTATGAGTAACCATATCTATCGGGATGTATTCATCAAATTTGCTGTGTTAAAACCTCTCAAACAACTACCGGAGAATAGTTATTCGAGAGGATAACTTGTCGGTTGCTAAATCGTATTTAGCAGAAACAAATTACTGAGCTGGCTTGTAGACAGGCTGTCCATCGCTACCTTTCACTTCGTTCCACTTCTCTTTGAACAAGGCTACTGCCGTATCAGAGAATGGTACGTAGTCTAGTTCCATGGCGCTGTCATCACCTTGGGTATAAGCCCAGTCAAAGAAGTTCAATACGCCAGCGACTTGCTGAGGATTTTCTGGTTGCTTATGTACCAAGATAAAGGTCGCAGCAGCGATAGGCCATGCTTGGTCAGTTTCAGAGTTGGTGATGACTTTATAAAAGCCTTCTTGTTGTGACCAGTCGATATCACCTGCCGCAGCAAACGTCTCAGCAGATGGCTGTACGATGTTACCAGCTGCGTTTTTCAGCGCAGTATGTGACATCTTATTTTGCTTAGCGTAAGCATACTCAACATAGCCGATAGAGTTTTTCATGCGGTTTACGTAGCTTGAGACGCCTTCGTTACCTTTACCACCTGCACCAGTAGCAGAAGTCGGCCACTTGACGGTTTTATCAACGCCAACAGTGTCTTTCCAGTTTGGTGAAACCTTGGCAAGATAGTCAGTAAAGTTGAAAGTCGTACCTGAACCATCTGAGCGGAATACTGTTGTGATTGGGGCATCTGGCAAGGTCAAATCTGGGTTCATCGCCTTAATCGCAGGGTCATTCCAGTTGCTAATCTTACCCAAATAGATATCAGCCAACGTTGTGCCGTCTAGTTTCAATGCACCAGGCTCAACACCATCAATGTTGACGATTGGTACAACACCACCGATGACTGTTGGGAACTGGATCAAACCTGCTTCGTCTAACTCTTCAGGCGTCATTGGGGCATCAGAAGCACCAAAATCTACTGTTTTCGACTGAATTTGTTTGATACCACCAGATGAGCCAATCGACTGATAGTTGACTTGGCCGCCGGTCGCAGCGTTGTAGTCATATGACCATTTCGCATAGATAGGCTGCGGGAACGACGCTCCTGCACCTGTAATATTCATAGCGATATTTTCAGCAGATTTAAAATCTGACGTAGCAGAAGATGCTGTCTGAGAGGTTGTTTCAGCTGTTGTCACAGCGCTACTGCTAGTATCAGCAGTTGGCTCCGCCGTATCTGTTGACTTATTACACGCCGTAAGCATTAATGTACAACTGACGGCCACTGCTAATAACGAATAACGCATGTAGGACTCCTGAAGTTTAACAACGGTATAAAAAAGCATTGCTTGTGATATGCGTGTTATCTTGCCAAATCTTTATGACAGTTTAATGACAACTTCTAGAATCCTTCATTCGCTTTACATAATATTTGAATAATTTGTCTACAACCTAATAATACTAAGCATCTTCATTTATTAACACTCAAAAAATTATTCACGAAAATATTGAATAGTATGTGTGGCACAGAATATTTGTATCCAAATACTATTAGCCGTTGGTACAGAATTTTGTTAGTATAAAGGCTGATTTACAACACTGACAGACTCGGGGTGCGGTGTATTTTTGACTCACTTTATTAAACTTGCTTTATTGAAGTAGTCGCCTTAATACATTCGCTGAGAGATCACCCGCCGAACCTGATGCGGTTAGTACCGACGCAGGGAAGTCTTAAGCACTTTGTTATTTATGACAAAGGGCGCGTAGAAATACATTTTTATCGTCACTACTGTCTTAATATGCGTGATGCATAACCAGATAAGAAGAGAGGATATAAAGCTGCGTCCAATATTTGATGAGCACCATGCGCGACGATACTTTTTGGTCGAAGTTGTGGGTTCATGATATAAACTTGTCTAGATGATGGATGCCTACCCCCGCAGATACTGGCGGTGTTGATTTTATTCAAAAACCAACACGCTAGGACAGCATATGACTACTGCAGACACCACCTCAATTGCACCGAAAGCCCAAACGCATAACCCAGCCGACAACTCAACGCTTGCTTTTAATGCTGCTGACACGACCAACGTCAAAGCAGATAAAAAAGCAGATGCGCTAAAAACCCCTGCTCACCGTGCCGCAAGTGATGCCCGTTTCGAAGAAGATGCGCGCGACTTGCACCGTATTTTACCTGCCTCAAGAAAAGTCTATATCGAAGGCTCAAGACCTGACATCCAAGTACCGATGCGTGAAATCAGCTTGGCTGATACGCCTGTTGGTGGCACTGGAGATAAAGACGGTGAGCATAATCCGCCGTTTTATGTGTATGACACCTCAGGTGTATATACCGACCCTAATGTCGATATTGACCTAACACGTGGATTGCCAAAATTGCGTGAGAACTGGATCGCAGAACGCGGTGATACCGAGCAACTAAGCGGCCTATCTAGCTCATACGGACAAGCGCGTGCCCGCGATATCAGTACTGCTAACCTTAGATTTGCTCATATTGATAAACCGCGTCGCGCCAAAGCAGGACAGAACGTCACGCAAATGTACTACGCACGCCGAGGCATCATCACTCCTGAAATGGAATATATCGCCATACGCGAAACGCAAAAGCAGCATGAACTGACCGATATGCGTCAACACGATGGCGAAAGCTTCGGTGCCAATACGCCTCAAATCATTACTCCTGAATTCGTTCGCGATGAAGTGGCGGCTGGACGCGCAATTATCCCAAACAATATCAATCACCCTGAGTCTGAGCCGATGATCATCGGGCGCAATTTCTTGGTGAAAATCAATGCCAATATCGGTAACTCAGCGTTGGGTTCATCTATCGATGAAGAAGTGTCCAAAATGACGTGGGCAACACGTTGGGGTGCGGATACCATCATGGATTTATCAACGGGCAATCACATTCATGAAACTCGTGAATGGCTAATCCGTAACTCTCCTGTGCCGATTGGTACCGTACCAATTTATCAAGCATTAGAAAAAGTAGATGGCGTCGCTGAAGACCTTACATGGGAAATATTCCGTGATACGTTGATCGAGCAAGCAGAGCAAGGCGTAGATTACTTTACTATCCACGCTGGCGTGCTATTACGCTATGTGCCACTTACCGCAAAACGTCTGACAGGTATCGTCTCACGCGGTGGTTCTATCATGGCGCAGTGGTGTCTAGCCCATCACAAAGAAAGCTTTTTATATACGCATTTCGAAGATATCTGCGAAATTATGAAACAGTACGATGTCGCATTTAGTCTAGGTGATGGCCTACGTCCTGGTTGCTTGCAAGATGCCAATGATGAAGCACAGTTCGGTGAGCTACGTACGCTTGGTGAATTGACCAAAGTCGCATGGGAACACGATGTACAGGTGATGATCGAAGGCCCTGGACACGTCGCGATGAACCGCATCAAAGAAAACATGGACTTGCAGCTTGAGCTTTGTGCGGACGCGCCTTTCTATACTTTAGGGCCATTAACGACAGACATCGCCCCAGGTTATGACCACATCACTAGCGCCATCGGAGCTGCCATGATTGGTTGGTTTGGTACAGCGATGCTGTGCTATGTCACGCCAAAAGAACACTTAGGCCTACCAAACAAAAAAGACGTCAAAGACGGCATTATCACTTATAAAATCGCTGCACACGCTGCTGACCTTGCTAAAGGTCATCCAGGAGCACAGGCACGTGATAACGCACTATCTAAAGCCCGTTTTGAATTCCGCTGGGATGATCAGTTCAATCTAGCGCTCGATCCTGATACTGCACGCGAATATCATGATGAGACGTTGCCAAAAGACGCACACAAATCGGCACACTTTTGCTCCATGTGCGGCCCTAAGTTTTGTTCAATGAAAATCACTCAAAACGTGCGTGAATATGCAGCGGGACTAGATAAAGATGCCGCTAACCAAAAAGTAACGCCGCAAACAGGCGACTTAACCGATGCTGGTCACCTAATCAAAGAGGTAGATACAGAACTCGTCGGACAAGTTGGTGAAGCCACTGCTGAGGAAATTCGCCAAGGCATGGCTGAAATGACTAAAAAATATAACAACGAAGGACGTCAGTTATATAAAGAGGTGTAGGGTTAATAACCTATACTTTTGAAATAAGAAAAGCCCTACTATTTGAGTATTTGCATACTTATCTAGTAGGGCTTTTTTGTAATCTCACATTCAGTGACAATGCTTTTATACCATTATTTAGAATGAACTCAAATATAGATAAATCCTTGTAGGTACTATTTGGGCGAGATAGATCTTATCTATTTCAGATAAAAACAGAGTATAAAAAAGGCTAGTACAACCTATAAATAATATGTATCCAGACAAATAAAAATAGACAATTATTATATATCAAGTAATATATCCGTAAGAAACACTAACATTTCCGTTAGTTAACATTCAGGGTAAAAGCATGAATCATATTTATCGTGTTGTCTTTAATCATTCTTTAGGTGTCTATCAGTGCGTATCTGAACTTGCCAAAACTTGTGGCAAATCTTCTGGTAAATCATCAACCTCTACTTCAAACAACAATTTTGCCTTACGCGCATTATCAACTGCTCTGTTTAGCGTGCTCGGACTGAGTATAGCCAGTGTGACTCATGCCATCACCTATGACAATGGCGCAGTAAACATTGTGGGTAATGGCTATACTATCGTTGACGATATCGTGAAAAATGATAGCACCATTCTGAAGAATAATGATGATGATGTGAATACCAATTCTTCTATGCAGATGAATGGTGATCAAGAGATACCTTCACGTCTTCTGATTACAGACAACGGAGTAGTACAGACTGACCAGTTCTTCATAAGTAACAATGCATTAATAGATATTGAAGCTGGAGGCCGTTTAGAAGCTAACGATATATATACAAATGGCTTCTACAGCCCAGTTGACCAACAAGTATCTAGTGATATCAGAATTAATGTAAATGGTTCAGAGTCATTACTACAGGCTCGAGACTTTCTAAATATATACTCTCGAAATGCAGGAACAACCACACTTACCGTAGAAAATGGTGGCGCGGTTGAAGCAGGCCGTCTAGAAATATATTCATTTAACGATTTTGATGAAAACAATCAATTAACACCTGCTGTTACCAGTGTCAAAATTGATGGTTTAGACTCATCCCTGAAGGCACAAAACTGGCTCTCGATTGGTTCTAGAAATTCAGAAACCACGCTTACTGTAGAAAATGGCGGCACAGCCGAAGCAAATTCTCTAGATATATCCTCATATGGTTATTATGATCAAGGTAATCAGCCAATAACAACTGGCGAGACTAGTGTCAACGTTGATGGTGCAGGCTCATCTCTGAAAGTTCAAGAAAATGTGCGTATTTCCTCTGAATATTCAGGGACGAGTACACTGTCCGTAAAAAATGGCGGCACAGCCGAAGCAAATTCTCTAGATATATCCTCATATGGTTATTATGATCAAGGTAATCAGCCAATAACAACTGGCGAGACTAGTGTCAACGTTGATGGTGTAGGCTCATCTCTGAAGGTTCAAGAAAGTGTGCTTATTAGATCTCGAAACTCAGGGGCGAGTACACTTACCATAGAAAATGGCGGTACGGCTGAAACAGGCACTCTATATATAGGCTCAGAGGACTATAACAACCTTAATAGCACTGCTAGTAAGAGTATCGTGAACGTTAGTGGTAATGGTTCATCACTAACTGTAAACGACCTATATGCGGGTATAGGTAGCTATGACAATGGCCCTCATATTAGTGTTGATGCTGTTGATGCTGTTGATGCTGTTAATGAAATTAATATTACTAACGAAGCAGTTCTGAACTCTAATAACGCTTATATTGGTTCATTTGCTGGCGTAGATGCAAAAGTATCATTGGCAAGCGGTGCACAATGGAACAACGCGGAAGCTGTATATATTGGTACCTCTACACTTCCATTCGAGTCTGAACTTCCACTTGAACCTCAACCTGAAGTCGAGCTTGAAACTGCCCTTTTAGAAATCAGTGGAGAAGACACCAAAGTGTCTACAATGGATCTTTTTGTAGGGGCTGCTGCTAGAGGTAAAGGTCAAGTTGATGTTACTGATCAAAGTACACTAGAAGTGACTCGTCAGTTGCAGCTCGGTGGCTCCGATACTGAAGGCGCAAATGCAGTAGGTGAATTGACAGTAGATAATGCTACTTTGATCGCGCCCATCACTGTTGTAGGTGCTTTTGGCAGCGGTACATTAAATGTCGTTAACAATGGCGTCGTAAATACTCAAAATATCGAAAGATTTGAGAACTCTGCAAAATCGGAAGTCAACTTTGACAATGGTACATTGGAACTGACAGAGTTTCAGCCAGAATTATTCAGAAACTTCACGGGTGACAACCTCATTAATTTAGGCGCAGGCGGCGGTACAATTGATACCGCTGGATTTAATGCGCGCTTATTCGAAAATACTATGCTAGCAGGCGGTGGTGCTGTTATCACTGGTGCAGGTGACTTTACCAAGAAAGGTACTGGCATGCTAGCGATGGCGACTACTGCCAAACAGTGGACAGGTGCTACTAACATTAAACAAGGTACACTTAGTCTAGACGGCGATTACACCATGCGTGATGGTGAAATACTAGGTATTAGCTTAAATAGTCTTGATGACTATGGTCAACTAGTTGTGACAGGTGCTGCTGACATTAGTCAGGGTCAGTTGCAAGTCGATGCATCAGAAGCTGTGACAAAAATGACTGGTAGTAATGAGTGGACAGATATTATTAGCGCAAGCAGTCGTACTGGTGAATTCACTGCTATCAATGATAACAGTCCATTGGTGAGCTTTGAAGCAGATTATAGTAATGCTGATGCTGTAAATCTCAAAATGATAGTACCTGTTGTTGTACCTGAACCGCCAGTAGTTACACCTGAGCCACCAGTAGTTACACCTGAGCCACCAGTAACCAATACAACGTTCCTTCAATCAGTGATCAGTCGTTCTAATCGAAATGACATAGGCATCGCTTATGTATTAGACAAAGCCATTCAAGATCGTGTGACAAACGGTGATAATGCGTTGGCTGATAGTTTGATTAGCTCGACCCTCAACTTTAATCAGTCTCAGCTTGCTACAGCTGCCAACCAGTTGCAGCCATTATTTATGGGCGCGACCAACCGTATCATTACTGATGCTAATTATGCAGCATCTGATGCTATTCAGGAACATAGCCAGACTGTTCCTCAACGTAACCTTTGGGCTCAGCTAATTGGCAATAACGGTAGCCATGATGCAGAAGAAGGTGTTACTGGTTATGATTCTAAAGCATATGGTGCCATTGTAGGATTAGACACCCTTATTAATAGTGATCTTAATCTGGGCGTTGCGTTTTCTTATATCAAGAGCGATGCTGATACCGATGGCACTAGTCTTGATCAGGAGCTAACCGCCAATAATTGGCAAGTGCTTGGCTACGGTAACTATGCTGTAAGCGATGCAACTGATCTAAATTTCCATACAGGTCTAGGTAAGAGCGATGTCGAAGGTGAACGTCGTATGACCATACTGACAGATGCTGTTGCACAATCTGATTATTCTGTTGATACCTTACAAGCAGGATTAGGAGTTGCTCATCGTATTGGTACTCAGCAGCGTAATGTTACTCCGTTCGCTCAGGTAGACTATGCGCGTGCCGAGAGCGACAGCTATCGTGAAACAGGGGCTGGTGTCTACAATCTGAACGTTGATGAAAATACCTATGAGTCAATGCGTTGGACTGCAGGACTACGTTTATCGCAGGCTCTAACACCAGCGATTGCACTGACTGGTCAATTGGCTGCTGCTGTTGAGAATGGTGACCGTCGATCTGATGTTACGGCAAGCTTTATTAGTATGCCTAATGATAAGTTCACTACCATTGGTCAAGAAATTGGAAGCGAAATTGGTATTGCAGGTATTGGTTTGAGCTATACACCAACCATCAATACTAAGCTATCTGTAGGTTATCGTGGTGAGTGGCGTGATAATTACGACAGTCAAGGCGCTAATGTGTCCTTACAAACAACCTTCTAAAGCTTAGTATATCTATAAAAAGCAAAAAGCTTGAATCTAATCATATTAGGTTCAAGCTTTTTTTGTATTATTGACTTAAATTTACTAGTACAGATTTGGTTTTACACTTTTGACGCTTCATAAATCTCTTCAATTGAAGCATTAATGGTCTCAGCAAACTCGCTATCGCTTTGTTGCTTACTTAAGCCTTCGGTAAAGGCACGCGAGAAGCTCGCAATCATACCTGGGTTTTGTTTAAGCTTGGTACAAGCATCGCTACGACTATAACCACCAGACAGCGCCACTACTTTGAGCACTTTAGGATGATCAATCAGCTCCTGATAAAACCCAACCTCTTCAGGCAATGTTAGCTTGAGCATCACTTGCTGCTCGTCGCCCAAACGCTCAAGGTTACGTAGGATGTCGGCTTTTAACAACACTTCGCAATCATGCTTTTGTGCACTGTCAATATTGACCTCTGGCTCGACAATAGGCATAAAGCCTTTTGAAATAATCTGCTTAGCCACATCAAACTGCTGCTGTACCACAAGCTCGATACCATCGACGTTTGGCTCATAAATGACTGAGCGCATTTTAGTACCAAATACAGGATAGTTCTTTGCTTTGTCTAATAATAGATCTAGATTCGGAATCGGCTTCATAACTTGTACGCCGCTCATTTGCTCAGCCAGACCTTTATCTACCTTTAAAAATGGTACGATATTTTTATCTTCCCATAGGTGATTGGCCGTCGACTTACCGTTGACTTCGCGCTCCATGGTGTCTTCAAATAAAATTGCACCAAGTACACGCTCACTATCAAAACAGTCACATGTCATGATACGAGCACGCATTTCATGAACCAAATCAAACATGGCCTCATCATTATCATAGTCGTCGCTGTTGACACCATAAGTCTCTAACGCTTTCGGTGTGCTGCCGCCACTTTGATCAAGAGCAGCAATAAAACCTGAACTATTTTTTATACGCTGTAATTGCTTATCGTATTCCATTGAGCCTGCATCCTATTTTTATTGGTTAAATTGAACATAATAAACTAAGCTTTTTTATTCCATACAAGCCCTGTTATTTGTAGATAACCTTATCATAGGATGATTAGTATGCCTATATAGGATACGTGACAATAAGGGTGAAAATTATGAAACCAATACTGTTGGACAGTGTGCATTACGCCAAAAACAGTACCCCTACACAGCAGACTGCCAATAATAATCCTATTATATTGATACGGTTCAACTGCTCTTTGAATACACCTACGCCAATCAATATGGCTACGGCAATAACACCGACATTCATACCAGTGAAAACAATACTAGGAGAGTCATGCAGCACTTGGTGTGCTCGTACATAAGCATAAATATTGCCCATGTTTAATGTGCCGAGCAGCAAGCCTGTCATAAGCGCTTGTTTTTGCCAACGTACCCCTGTGACAAGTAAATATACTAAAAGCAATACACCTGCTACCCCGAAGCTAACCAGTAGAGTCAACGGAAAGGCCGCACCCTGTTTGGCAACTTGTTTGAACAAGATATCAATAATGCCGTAGCCTGCCCATACCCCGAATAACCACAGTGGCGTATGCTTTGCTTGCCGAGTAATATCGTTATGTTGTGGTCGATAGACGAGCGCACCTAATGCCAGAAAACCTAACGCCAGTCCAAGTATACGTGTACCAGTCAGCACCTCACCGAATAGCAAAAAAGCTGCTACGATGGGAATAATGAGTGATAAGCGCTGAGACGCGTCGGTTGCTACCATCCCCACCGCTTCAATGGCTCGTCCCAGAATGATAAATACGGCAGGTAATAGTATCCCAAGTGCGATGATGATGCCCCAAGCGCTATCAAGCGCATGAATGGCACTTACATCAGGTTTTAGTAATACCCAAGTCAGTAAAAAAGCCACAGGATAGCCTGCCACGATAGTCTGACGAATATCTATATTTTTCTGGCGCAATATCTTCAAAAGTACTGAGACAGCGACGCTACATAGCACCGCTATTATTAAATACATCATTCACTGCTACCTTTTGAACTTCAATGTTGAGTTATTACTGTTTGTATATTGATAAAAACCATTAAATTAAATCCCTGCTAATCAGCTGATTTTTGCAATGAAATCATACTTATAAAAGCAACATTTAAACCATGAATAAGTTTGGATGTAGAATGTAACAAAATATGTTTTCCACAGCAATCTATTTATTATGGTTGTGACCAAGGTTATAAAAACACAGCTATTCTTAAGCAAATTACAATTAGCATGCAGCTATGATTAGTAATTTTGCTAAAATAGCACCTAATCCCAATCACAAAAGTAAAGATTCTAGATAACGAGTCCTCTCGTTCATCTTGACGTACTGCTATTGATGTTTTATTACTGCCTATGAATGCTTTATTTCGCTTTTTTGAAAACCGCCTACCCGCCTTTCCAGACACCCCTATGCCATTGCCATCACCTCGCGATGGTATGCTAAAGTTTTTGTGGGCATGCACCAATGGCCTACGCGGCTGGCTACTAATCTTTATGATTTTGTCCGCTGGTATCGGTATTTACGAGGCCATGCTGTTTGCTTGGATAGGTAATATCGTCGATTGGTTGGGCGTTTATACGCCGCAAAACTTATGGGTAGAAAAAGGCGACATGTTGCTCATCATGCTCGCTGTCATGATAGTAAGCCCATTGTGGATCGCCTTGTCATCGTTTATCCACTTTCAGACCTTGCAAGGTGTGTTTCCTATGCAGATGCGCTGGCGTTTTCATCAGCGCATGCTTGGGCAATCCATGCAGTTCTATCAGGATGAATTTTCGGGTCGTGTCTCAGCTAAGGTAATGCAGACAGCCCTAGCAGTACGCGATACCGTGATGACTGTCACCGATATGTTTATGTATGTCTCTGTCTACTTTATCACCTCAGGGGTGATTTTGTTTAATTTAGACAGCTTACTACTTATTCCATTTGTCATTTGGCTGGTCTTGGTTGCCATTACCATTTGGTACTTTATCCCTAAGCTCAAAGAGACAGCGATTGTGCAAGCGGATGCCCGTGCCTTGATGACGGGACGAATTACGGACGCTTATGCCAATATCATGACCGTAAAGCTATTTAGCCATTCGCGTCGTGAGCTTGGCTACGCCAAAAACGCCATGGGACAATTTCTAGGTACGGTACATGCGCAGATGCGCTGGGTCAGCTATTTAGAAGTATCGACCCATCTTATCAGCGTGATCTTGGTCAGTAGTACGGCAGGTATTGGATTGTACTTGTGGCAACAAGGCGCAGTTGGTGTTGGTGCCATTGCTGCTGCGACCGCTATGGCATTACGTCTAAATGGTTTGACGCGTTGGATTATGTGGCAGACAGCCAGTTTGTTTGAGAGTATCGGTACAGTTCAAGATGGTATGCGTACGTTATCAGCGCCGCAGACAATCATTGATAAACCTGACGCGCCAGCCCTAGCCGTCACGGTCGGGCGTATCGTATTTGACCATGTTGACTTCAGTTATGAAAATGATGAAGAAGACAATGGACAAACTGGTGAGACTGTTGATAGTGCAAACATTGCTAAACGCGCTCCTAACTCATATATCAAACTGTTGGACAACTTCCACTTAGATATTAAGCCGGGTGAAAAGATTGGTTTGGTTGGGCGTTCAGGTGCTGGTAAATCAACTTTGGTCAATTTGCTATTGCGCTTTTTTGATGTCGATAGCGGTAAGATTCTGATTGATGGTCAGGCTATTGATGCGGTTACGCAAGAATCGTTGCGTCAACAGATTGGTATGGTGACTCAAGATACGTCATTGCTACATCGTACTGTACGTGAAAATATCGCTTATGGTCGTCCTGATGCTACCGACGAAGAGATTATAATCGCTGCCAAACAAGCCCAGGCATGGGATTTCATCAAAGATCTGTACGATGATAAAGGCAATACAGGACTTGATACCCAAGTGGGTGAACGCGGAGTCAAACTATCTGGCGGTCAACGTCAGCGTATTGCTATCTCACGTGTTATGCTAAAAAATGCGCCGATTTTACTTTTGGATGAAGCGACCAGTGCGCTAGATTCTGAGATTGAATATGCTATTACCGAAAGCTTAAATGACATCATGACCGGCAAGACCGTTATTGCTATCGCTCATCGCCTGTCCACTATCGCCGCACTGGATAGACTGGTCGTTATGCATCAAGGTCGTATCATCGAGCAAGGTAGTCATGATGAACTGTTAGCATTAAACGGTGTCTACGCTCGACTGTGGCAGCGTCAAAGTGGTGGCTTCTTAGGTGAAGACAACTAAGATTCATTAAGTAAGCTCAATCATAAGAAGACAAACTGCAAAAAAATCACTCAAAATAAGTCACAAGGAAGTGTTTATTTTATGGAAGCATTCACAAACCGCATTAATCTTAGCGGAAAACAGGCTCGCTATTATGACCTTAGCCAATTTAATCAGCCGCTAGATTCAAGCTCTACTCCCCGCGCGCCAGCACATTTTTATAGTGGTAATAGTTTTACCGTTGGCACTTATACACCACTATTGAGCAAGCTAGCCACTGAATTTGATATCAGCTCACTTGCCCTACGTGGCTACTGGTATGATAAGCCGCACAGCCGCCGTCTGACGCGCGAGCAAGATGCCGACATGCTGATTGAGTTCTTAGAAAAGACCCAAGACAAGCCTGTCGTCGGTATTGGTCATTCGCAAGGCGCAACAGCCACAGCAATGGCCGCTGCCAAACGTCCAGAGCTTTTTTCGCATTTGTACCTGATCGAGCCTGTCACATTTACCAAACACCAAGCCACCTTTTATAACTTTTTGCCACGCCCTGTCCTACTGAGCCGCGAGCCTTTCAAAAGCACGTTAACTAAGCAATCTACTTGGCCAAGTACCCATAGTTATTACGAGAGCCTACGTGCGCAGCGTGCTTATAAACGTATTAGCGATGAACACTTGCAAGTATTTGCTGAGCAAAGTCTGAGCAAAAACACAGATGGTAGCTATACGCTTATGTTTGCACCAGAACAAGAGCTGGCCAATTATTTTGGCGCACCTCATATCGATACCGCACTCAAAAAACTACGCTGTCCTTATACGTTGATTACAGGGAAGCCTACCCTGTTCATCAATGGCAAAGTACGAAAGCAATGGCAAAAATTTGTACCAGATAGCAGTCTTATTTCGCTGTCGGATTATGGGCATCTATTGCCAATGGAAGCACCTGAACTATGTGCTCAAATCATCAACGAGCACTACCAAAGCAGTAAATAAGGATTTACAACGACTGAATTATGACTGATCTTTTTGCCCCCGCATCCACCGATAACTTACTACCCTATGATGGTAAGGTAAATGATTTAGGCGTGATTATCGACGATGCCACTGCCCTTTATAACACTCTACTAAATGAGCCACCTTGGCAGCCAGACATCGTGACGTTATTTGGTAAGACCCATATAACCACTCGGCAAATTGTTTGGATGGGAGACAAAAATGCCAATTACCAATACTCGGGACACGTGCGACAAACCGTTCCATGGTCAGATAAAGTGTTTCACGTGAAACAGAGAATTGAGCAAGCTTTAGTAGAAATCGGTGTTACCGCTAATTTCAACACCTGCCTGCTTAATTATTACCCTTCTGGCGCTGATGGTATGGGCTATCATGCTGATGACGAAAAAGAGCTCGGTCATCAACCAGTCATCGCCTCCTTATCGCTCGGTGCAACACGTAAATTTGTTTTTAAGCATAAAAAAACTCAAGACAAAGTTGAACTTTATCTTGAGTCTGGTCAGCTCGTTGTGATGCATGGTGACACACAGACCTTTTGGAAACATACGATTACTAAGACAAAGACGGTCGATGCTGGGCGAATCAGTCTAACGTTTCGGCATATGCTTACATCTTGATACTATCGCTGACTTAACGAGTCATCTGATATTTATGCAAGGCGATCTAAAAAACGCTCACGGTAACACTGATAAGCAGCTTCACAAACATTGGCAGTGTAGCTAGCATTAACACCACCTGCGACCACTGCACCTACCGATGGAATAATTTGCGCCGCTTTTGTCTTAACGATGTTAGTGGCTACTTTAGTCGCTGTTTGACGCAGTACACGAGACATGACTTCTTCGTTAATCTGATTGAATGCTTGAGTTTCTGGATCTTTGATCATCGCCTGAGTGTCATCTAACGCTGCTTTACGTTCCTCAACAGAGGCAGAAGTTGCTACAGCCAACAAAGACATCGCAAATAGTTGTTCGCCTTCATTATTGATATCAAAGCCATAGTACGTTGCATATTCTCCAATCGCACGTAGGTTGGCCGTAATAAGCCCTACTACGTCAGCAGGGATACCTACCCAGCCTACAACCCCTGTAGTCACCCCTTGCGCACTGGTTAGCGCTACATATTTGCTTTTAAAAAGCTTAACTTGTTTATCTACAACCGCAATGGGTAGACTTTTAATATCAGCCAGCGTTTTGATAGAGGAGTCGTTAATATCTGCTGCCTCTTGATAGCTATCGATAACATCTTGAGTATCTAGTGTCCAATTGGCTGCATCACTCAAAGCAGTAATTGTTTCTTCAGTTGCTTTTTTTAGAGAATCGCCAAATTGTGGAGCCTCCATTAATGCATCACCGGCTGCTACCACAGGGGTATTAAGCACTGCTAGCGTTTTATCCAAAATTCCTTTATCAGGGTTCTTCCATGCTTCTATTTCTTCACGGACTTTGGATTCATAAGCAACCTGGTCAGTTATTTTTTCATTGGTAGTCTTATTGTTGATAGTCATATTATTCCCTTTATTAGTATCGTTCGCTTTCTATCCTATGATAAATAAGCAAAGACTACAGGGATGTTCTGTTGTCCAAAATAAAACTTTTGTATGATTTGTTAGGTCATCAGTTAAGTTTACTGGGTTTCAACAGACATCCCCTTACTAATAAATCCTATCAAACACTACCTAATAATTAGCCAATCTTGACATTCACTCAGCCGCTGCTAAGACAATCTTGCCAAAAGCATCGCCTTTTTGTAGCTCGTGGTGCGCTGCAACAACTTCTGAGAGTGGATAAGTTTTTTGAATTTTTAAAGTCAGCTTACCATCGGCTACTTCCTGTAAAACACGCGCCATATCTTGACCACTACGCTGCGCTTTGTAGCCTGCTACTGCTAGGTCTTTTTGCTGACCGGCTTCTTTAAGCTTATCAACCCAGATAGTTGGCAACACATTTACTCGAGCACCTGTCTTGAGAACGCTAAGCGCGCGGACACCTGCTTCGTCACCGACTAAATCAAGCAGCACGTCGGCTTGTAGATCAGGAAACGCTTCATCTTTTGTATAATCTATCCAACCCGCCAGCTTAGATACGTCTATCAACTCATCAAGCTTGGCGTACTTTTCTGGCGAGCAAATTACCGTCACCTTGATATTATCCTGAGCCACTTTATTCATGAGCAATTGGATTAGTAAATGACCGACACCACCTGCTGGTGCATTAATCACCACATGCTCGCCTGTTTTTATATCAGCAAAATCTACAAACTGTAGAGCCGTTTGTCCGATACAAGGCAAAGCACCTGCCTGCTCTAAAGTGACATTGTCTGGTACTTTTGCAAGCAACTTGGCATCCACTGCCACATATTGCGCATAGCCACCACCGCTAAAAGTCAAAGCCGCTACTCTATCGCCAACAGCAAACTCATCGCTATTACTGCTGACTACTTCGCCTGATACATCGAATCCTAAAATAGCTGGCTGATCATTCTCAAACTTGTCTTTACGGATGTTTTCCGCACCCCAGCCTTTACCTTGGCGGGTTTTATAATCGACAGGGTTAATCCCAGCATAGGCAATTTTTACCAGTACTTGGTCGTCCTGTAGCTCAGGGACCTCAGCACCCTCTTGATATTTCATTACTTCCGGCTCACCGAACTCGCGTATGAGTACGGCGTGCTGAGTCTTAGGTATGTTTTGGTTAGCTTGTTGATTGTTATCAGTAGTAGACGCTGTTGCCATCGTAGAATATCCTTATATTTTGTTTATTAGGCTGTACTTGTTATCTATTTTATTGAAACGTTGTGCTGCAAATAGCACTTTCAATCGAAAACATAATTAATCAATAATATGGTTAATAAAGACAATTGTTCATATATCGATAGATTGCCAATATAATACATTTAGACGAATTATTATAGTTAGGTATTAGGGCAGCATCAGCTCTGCACTGATAGGCAGATGATCTGATAGCGATGACCAAGGTTTTCCAATGTGTACCCAAGCATCCTTCACAAGCAAATTGCGCACATAGATACGATCTAAACTGAGTACTGGCAGTTTTGCTGGAAAGGTTGGCAACAGCTTGCCATGACAATGCTTGAACGCTTCTATCATACCGAGATCTGACGCCAGTTTGTCACAAGACATCTTTTTCCAATCATTAAAATCGCCTGCCAAGATGAGCGGTTGATTCGGCGCAATCTCATTTCGCACATAATCACTAATCGCTTGATACTGCTTGATACGATCACGCTCAAACAAGTTCAAATGTGCACACAATACGACAACTGGCATCTCCCAACCGATAGGTTGTACCTCACAGTGCAAGACACCGCGCTGCTCAAGCTTGTTGACCGTAATATTTACATTGTGTTTGGGGTCTAGCGGAAAGCGGCTCAATACTGCATTGCCGTGATGGCCGTTTTCGTACTCGGAGTTTTTGCCGTAACTGTTTTGCAGATCTAAAAACTCGCCGAACCATTCATGCTGCGATTGATCTGGGTACTCGTTGTATTGCATATTGCGTTTAAGGTTTTGGCCTTGCACTTCTTGCAAACACAAGACGTCTGAACCCACAGACTCTAGCGCCTGAGCAATACCTTGCATCTTCACTTGGCGATTCAGCGGTGACATGCCTTTGTGGATGTTGTAGCTGGTTAAAACAAAAGAGGTGGTAGTCATAGTTTGGTTAGTTGTACGCTCATTATTTATGGAGTAAAGATCAATAGCTCAGCTACGATAGCACCCATAGTGATGGTAATGACAGACATAAAAAGAGCACTGGCTCGTATTGAACCAATGCTCTCATATTACACCTATGTATTATCAATGGCTAATTCATAAATGGCTGACCCATAAATGAACATCGCGCATAGGTGTCATCGTCAGATTAGTAGCGAGTTACTAGCGCTATTGGTTGATCTTCACCCATGATGTCTTGTGGCATAAATACAGCTTCGCCGCCATTGTGAATGACATGTTCGATGATTTCACCGATTGCATCATCTGTGATGCCTTCCGTAGTCGCATCATTGGCAGGGCTTAACGTTTGTGCTTTCTCATCAATCTTAGCGGACTGTATATAACCACGGCGTACATAAAGTGTCTCGCCAGCCCCTTGGAAGGCACTGCGATATACTTCCTGTAAATCAGTCTGCAACATATTCGCACCGCGAGCTTTATCGATTTCACCCAATGCAGCTTTATGTAGTGAAGTGCGATACTCTTCTACGGCCTCTTGCACGCTATCTACGATATGCTGAGCACTACCGTCTTCTAGATTGGTCGCATTCGATACTGTAGCGATGATATTATCTGGACGATCACAGACTTCTTTATAGTAGCCAATATTCTTTGCATCACCAACTATGACAAGAGGCATTTTATGCTCACCCCATAGTTCTTGGACACTTTTATCAACTTGGTTAAAGAATTCTTTTAAGTGACTGCTTTCGTTATTTGATGAACGATCTGAGCCACCGTCCCCTGTTGTGTATAGTCCGTTGTTTTCGACAGGGAACTGAATGTTCTCCATGTTGTTTTGTGCATCGTCATCTTTATCGAATTCTCTCACAACACGGTCATTAGACGCTTCGATCAAACGAGCATTGTCACGGGTTAAGACCACAGTATAATAATGAACTGCACTTGCCATATCACGTACCAAATCTCGGGTCGCAAATCTATCTGAAATCACAACACGTTCTGTTGTATCAATTGGCATACGGATAACTTGCACATCATCCGTACTAGCAAATATAGCTAACGTATCAAGATTATAATTGTGATTGAGCTCACTGATTTTATTTTGGATATTATCTAGAATGGTAGTTGCTGTGCGTTTATCGTACTCTTTCGTCAGACGATCTTCGGCAACTTTCAATTGGTTTTTTAGAGCGATAGGATCTTGCTCGTTATCTGGATGTTCACGATGTGTTTTAACAAAGATACTTACTGCAGGGTTAGCTTTAGTTTCACGTAAACTTTTAAGAGTCGCTTTCATATATTGCTCCTTGTTTTATTATCGTTCATTTTTAACTTTATGTATTTCTTCACTCATATACTGTTATAAGCGTAGAAATTTCTATCCGTGTTTTTCTTGCATCCTGTCGATGCATAATATTTAAATTCCATTATCTTGATGCTAACAGCTATACCCCACTCCCTGTAGGGTTAATTTGCAAGCAAATGATAGCGCTTTGTAAGTAGAGCACTCTATATTGTTAAAGAACTGCTTTAACGAGCATAGCTACATATTTGGATAATTATCTTGAGAAGTTGAATCTAAGTATCAGAATTTCGATATTTACTTCCAGATTGCTAGCACTGTCCTAATTACTTGAATCGTATAAAAGTGCTTAGGTTGTATTTTTACCAAACGAACCCATCTTTTATATAATCTATATATAAAATAAGAACACACTGTATATTTCAATAGTAGCCAGACTTTTCTCATTCTCGTTTTGATTAATAATAATTCATTGATATCGGATACCTATATGACACCTTCTCCTTTAGATTTGCACCTTGTCGATTTTGCCGACACTGCGCCACATACCTTACAAAACCATGTGATTGACGCCATTGATGCTGCCAATGCTTTTTTAGATACTTTAACCGTGATAGAAAGCGACAGTGCTGAAAAAATAAGCGCTGAACAAGCTTTGGCAGATGTGATGAGCTTTGACCATATTAATTTGGCATTAGATCGTAGCTGGGGTATTTTGTCGCATCTCAATAGCGTGATGAGCAACGATGAGATTCGTCATGTTCACCATGAACTGCTACCAAAGCTGTCTGCTTACGGTACGCGAGTTGGACAACATCAGCCGTTGTTTAATCGCTATCAAGCTATCGTCAATGACACAGATTTCTTTGCTACGTTAGAGCCTGCTCGTGCACGTGCAATTGAACTGGCATTACGTAGCTTTGAGTTATCAGGCGTTGCGTTACCTCAAGCTGAGCAAGAAAAATTTGCCGCTATCCAAAGTGAATTATCGACCCTGTCTGCAACTTTCTCGGACAATATCTTGGATGCGACGCAAGCATTTGCCCTACCTTTAGAAGACTCTCAATTAAAGGGCTTAACAGAGAGTGGTTTGGCACTATTGGCAGATGCAGGCGAGCAATACAAGGCGCGTGAGCTTGCTAGCGGTGCTCTTGGCCAAGCTGATATAGATGCACTTCCTACTCCTTACTATGTGGCCAGTTTAAATATCCCTGTATATCTAGCGATCATGACTCATGCGGACGATCGCAACCTGCGTGAGACGCTGTATCATGCTTATGTCACACGCGCCTCTGAGTTTGATACGCATAGTAATGCAAAAGGCAACTCATTAAATAACGCTAACAATATGAGTCAAATCCTCTCATTACGTGAACAAAAAGCTAAGCTACTTGGTTTTACAAATTATGCTGAAGTATCGCTATCGACCAAGATGGCAGACAGCGTCTTAGAAGTTGAAACATTCTTACGTGACTTAGCAACGCAAGCCACCCCTGCTGCCAAAGCAGATTTGGCACAGCTACAGAAATACGCTAGCGATTATGGCATTGACGAGTTGCAACCGTGGGATAGCGCCTACATCGCTGAAAAAGTAAAACAAAGTGAGTTCAGCTTATCGCAAGAGGAAATTCGTCCATACTTCCCATTACCCAAAGTGATTAATGGCTTGTTCACTATCGTTGAGCGTCTATACGGTATTAAAGTACAAGAGCAAAGCCATAAAAATACAGAAAGTGACTCAGTCTCTCGCTGGCATGACGATGTAAGCTTTTATCAATTATTCGATGCTGATGATCGCTTGCTCGGTGGCTTCTACTTCGACTTATTTGCACGTAGCGGTAAGCGTGGCGGTGCATGGATGAGTGGTTTTCAATCTCGCTACAGCTATGAAGAACAAAACCATCAACAGCTGCCCGTCTGCTTTATGGTTGGTAATTTCACGCCAGCACTTGATGGCAAACCTAGTTTATTGACCCATGATGAAGTATTAACCTTATTCCACGAGTTTGGTCATGGCTTGCATCATTTATTGACTCAAGTCACGGTCGGTGATGTCGCTGGTGTCAATGGCGTCGAGTGGGATGCGGTCGAGCTTCCTAGTCAGTTTATGGAAAACTGGGCTTGGGATGCTGAAGGTATCGCGCTTATCAGTAGTCATGTTGAGACTGGTGAGCCATTACCTAAAGACAAATTGGATGCACTATTAGCAGTGAAAAATTTCCAAAGCGGCATGCAAACGCTGCGTCAGATTGAGTTTGCTCTATTTGATTTGCTCATTCATGCTCATACGCCAGCACTTAATTACGATGGCATTTTAGAGACGCTCAATACTGTCCGTAATGATATCTCCGTTATGCAAACACCTGACTATAACCGTTTTGCTAATGGTTTTAGTCATATCTTCGCGGGTGGTTATGCTGCAGGTTATTATTCATACAAATGGGCGGAACTGCTATCAGCTGATGCGTTTAGTAAGTTTGAAGAAGACGGTATTTTCAATCCAGCGACAGGCAAAGCGTTCCGTGAATCTATCTTATCTGTTGGCGGCAGTTTCCCAGCGAAGACCAACTTTGAAAACTTCCGCGGTCGTAGCGCCAGTATTGATGCCTTGTTACGTCATAATGGTTTCACTGATGCTAAAAATATCGATGCCGCAAATACTCAAACGACGCGCGAGGTCATTTAAATGCGTTATCAGTCATCTAGTCCTAAGCGCCGATTTTTAGCAGGGGTACGTTGTCCGAAATGTCAGGAGATGGACGCTGTGGTGCAAGTTAATATCGTCAACCCTGCCCCAGATGAGTATATTGAATGTACTCAATGCGGACACACAGAGCACCGCCCCGATCCTGATGCCATTAGCGCCAAGAACCATTTAGAAGATCAGATGGCACGTGATGTGATGGCAACCGGCACCAGCGGTACTGTAAAATTCAAGTCTTAACTATTCAGTACTCATATCTAAAAATAGATTAAATACTTTATTATTTAATGGTCTATTAAGCCTATCTATCAATAGATAGGCTTTTTATTTTGAGTTTGCTATAGTATGGCTACTTATATTCTTGACTTGAATCGATCATAATATGAAACGAGAAAACATTCGTCCTTTACCCACTCACGCTTCCAAGAAAAAGCAGACTAAATCACGTCAGAAAATTTTGGCAATACTTATCTCTGTATTGCTACTTATTATCATTGTCTACCTTATCATAGGAAGGTCTGGCACTCATTCCACACTCCCTATAGATGACGCCACTTCAACACCAGTAACTGACCAATTACAGACAGAATCAGTCACAGACAGCACTTCAGAAGTATCAGATGATTCTGTGATTAACGACGGTGTGCTCATAGATGAAAACTCTGGAGCAGCCAACAATGACAGTAACGCGATACCAAACCCTACTGCTATATTAGATGCGCCTCTACCAGAAAATGATAGCTTGGCGAAAGAAGAGATTGATCGTTTAGAAGATGAACGTCAGCGACTAGCCGAACAAGAGAAGTTAGCAGCTGAACAAGTGGCTATGAATAAGCAGTTGACTGATATGAAGGCCGAACAAATTGCGCTACTCGAACAACAAATTGCTCAGTTAGAAGCAAACGACTCTAATAAAGCGACGGTTCAATAACCGTTACTTGATTTGGTTACAGAGAGGATTACGATGGCGATTTTGCAATTCACACATGCCTCTATTTTAATTAGCGATGCACAGTTGCTTATTTTACCTGTCAACAATGCTGGTGTCGTTTTAGATCCTGTACTCACACGAGCGAAAACTCTCTTTCCTGATAATTATAGTCGCTATCATCGTGCGTGCCGCGATGGTAGTCTGAACGTTGGTAGCTGCTTACTTAATAAGCGTACACGTGAGCAAGTCGGACTTGGTATCAGTAGTAACGGTAACCAGCCAAACTATATTGCCAACCTTGTGATATCAAACCATCCTTATCATCCAGCGCGCACACGTTGGCTGACTGCTGCCTTGATTGATTTGCAACAGCAAATAATGCCGCTTATACGTTACCAAGGCATACGCAGAGTTGCATTGCTGGCGCGGCCGCTTATCTCAGGCAAACCACGTGATAACGTATCCAATGAAAGTAATACAGCAGATACCCTACCTTTAGACTGGCATGCTGATACTTTGCCATTACTAACTGAGTATTTACAAGACCTACCAAAACTTCGTATCGATATACACCTGCCTACAAGCATTGATTTATAAATGGCCTTTTAGCTAGCCAGTCATCGTCATTTTGAGCATACAAAAAAACCGCCTTGAATACTCATGACGAGTATTTCAAAGCGGCTTTTTATTACTTAAACCACATCAAATATTAAGTATTAGTTCTGCTCAACACCTTTCATAGTCAGTTTGATACGACCACGGTTGTCAACGTCTTGTACGAGTACTTTAACGACCTGACCTTCTTTTAGATAGTCTGATACATTCTCTACGCGCTCTTCCGCGATTTGTGAAATGTGTACTAGACCATCAGTGTTTGGCAAGACATTTACAAATGCACCGAAGTCGACGATACGAGCAACGGTACCTTCATAAGTTTTACCGACTTCAACTTCAGCAGTTAGTGCTTCGATTTTACCGATAGCTGCTTTGGTCGCTGCTTTGTTTTCACCAAAGATACGGATAGTACCAGCATCATCGATATCGATAACCGCGCCAGTTTCTTCCGTTAGCTGACGGATAGTTGCGCCGCCTTTACCGATAACGTCACGAATCTTGTCTGGATTGATTTCGATAACCGCGTAGTTTGGTGCATGAGCATTGATTTCAGTACGGCTCTCAGGCAATACTTGGTTCATTGCTTCTAGGATATGAATACGACCTGCATGAGCTTGTTTAAGCGCTTGCTCCATGATGTCAGGGGTAATACCTTCGATTTTGATATCCATCTGAAGTGCAGTGATACCATTTTTAGTACCAGCCACTTTAAAGTCCATATCACCTAGATGATCTTCATCACCTAAGATATCTGACAATACGGCAAAACGATCGCCTTCTTTAACCAGACCCATCGCGATACCAGCAACTGGTGCTTTTAATGGTACGCCTGCGTCCATCAATGCCAGACTTGCACCACAAACAGAAGCCATAGAAGATGAACCGTTAGATTCAGTGATTTCTGATACCACACGAATCACATACGGGAAACGCTCACTATCTGGCAACATCGCTTGTACACCGCGGCGTGCTAGACGACCATGACCGATTTCACGACGTTTTGGAATACCTTCACGGCCCGTTTCACCAACTGAGAAATGTGG
This sequence comes from Psychrobacter sp. JCM 18900, assembly GCF_904846625.1. Lineage (GTDB taxonomy): Bacteria > Pseudomonadota > Gammaproteobacteria > Pseudomonadales > Moraxellaceae > Psychrobacter. Next base: position 164,807 of record NZ_CAJHBL010000003.1, on the reverse strand, counting down.
GAAGTTATAATGCAGCATGAAATGGTCACGAATCGTACCACCTAGTGAGTCAATCATGTTGACGTCACGGCTGTTACCAAGTGTGGTAGTAACCAAGGCCTGCGTCTCACCACGTGTGAACAATGCTGAACCATGCGTATACGGCAATACACCAACTTGTACGTCAAGCGCACGAACTGTCTCAGGGTCACGACCATCGATACGCGGCTTACCTGACAAGATATTGTCACGAACGGTACGATATTTAAGGTCGTTATAGATTTCTTTAAGCTCAGATACGGTATCAGCATAAGTTTCTGACTCAGCATCACCAGCAAGTGCATCAATAATTGATTGCTTAATTTCATCAAGCTTCGTGTAACGTGCTTGCTTATCAGTAATGGTATAAGCGTCAGCAACTTGCTCGCCGAACTGCTCTTTCATGCTGCTGGTAAGTGCTTGGTCACGCTCAGGAGCAGAGTATTGCTGCTTAGCAGTACCGATTTCTTCAGCCATTGAAGCAATGTTATCAATAACGATTTGTTGTTGCTGATGGCCGTACAATACTGCACCTAACATCTGGTCTTCTGACAGCTCTGCCGCTTCAGACTCAACCATCAATACTGCAGACTTAGTGCCAGCCACAACCAAATCTAGATCACTGGTTTCAAGCTGCTCAGACGTTGGGTTTAGAACGTATTCACCGTTAATAAAACCAACACGAGCGGCAGCAACAGGACCATTAAATGGTGCATCAGAAATAGCCAATGCTGCTGAAGCACCGATTAGTGCAGCGATATCTGCAGACTGAGTTTTATCTGATGATACAACTGTTGCGGTGATTTGGATTTCGTTTACGTAGCCTTCTGGGAATAGCGGACGAATCGGACGGTCAATCAAGCGTGAAGTTAAGGTTTCAAATTCGCTCGCACGGCCTTCACGTTTGCCGTAAGCACCTGGAATTTTACCTGCTGCATACATTTTTTCTTGATAATTAACCGTTAGCGGAAAGAAGTTTTGACCTTCTTTAGCTTCTGATTTCACGACTGCTGCAACTAATACTGTTACGCCGCCCATGTGTACTAAAATAGAGTTTGCTTGACGGGCAATACGGCCTGTCTCGATAACAACCTGCTGGTTGCCATACTGAAATTCACGCTTAATGGTGTTGAACATTGTCATATAATCTTCCTAATGTTGACTGACAAAACTGATATCAGCGTCAAAAAAAGCTGATATCTGTCATTAAAATTCTGTGTATATGGCTATCAGTTGACATGTTTTCTATTAGAAATCATCGCAACCAATGCCAATAACGTTACTTGGTTATCTCATATATTTGTCTGAGTTAGACATCGTACTATTATGTATATTCGGTCGTGCAATTTTGGCTTTACTATAAATACTATCAAAAAGACATTAAGTCAAAAGACTTCGATGCTAAAAACCCTACAGGCTATTTTCTAGGCTTTCAAATATCAGCTATCCGCGCCGATTACCAAGCCAAATAATAAGTATCTTATTAATAATCGCCATATCTGTAGCAGATGCGCTATCAAACTCACAAGGCATTATTTTACAGTGATTTATAGCCATTGACCAATTAATTGCACAGTAGCGCAATTATCGTCAGAAAATACCGTATTTGAGACTTGGTTAGTACAGTTTATACCGATACCCCTCTTAACTATTCTATAAAAGGAGCTATAGCTCTTACTATTTGAGCACGGTATCTAAAACGAATAAGCATAAAAAAACGGCGTGAAACTATTCCACACCGTTTTTAGAAAAATCTATTTTATCGATAATAACAAACAAGTTCCAAGCGGTTTGGCAAAAAATTCAGCATCCGCTCGTACTATTGTCGTTAGATTAACGACGTAGACCCAACTGGCTGATTAGAGTAGTGTAACGACCAAGGTCTTTACCTTTTAAGTAATCAAGCAGTTTACGACGCGTATTAACCATACGGATAAGACCGCGACGGCTATGATGATCAGCTTTGTGTGCTTTAAAGTGGTTCTGCAAATCATTGATACGAGCACTCAACAAAGCTACTTGAACTTCTGGAGAACCAGTGTCATTTTCGCCACGTTGGTATTGAGCGATGATTTGTTCACGATCGGTATTAGTTAGCATAAATATCTCCGGCAATGCTAAAAACTTTAAAAAACAGACTGCAATTTGAGTCAGTATTAAAGCAATAGAATAATAAATAAAATAACCTGTACGCCATTCAGGACAACCCTGCATTACTAGAGTTGACCTAGTGTACGACAAGCTCAGTTAACAGCCATTTAGTATGTTTTGAATCGTATATTGCATTTAGCTATAGCACTACTTAATCAAAGTAATGGGCTAATGACAGTACATCATCCAAAACCTAATTTAAATGTGGGGGTAATTATAACAAAAAACTGCTGAACTAGCAGCAGTTTTTCATAATACTTGTAAAGCTACCTTTGGTCTCTGGTAACTAGTATTTAATAGATAACTATCTATTAAGAGCCTACCTAGGCTACTTATTAACGTCAGATTCTTCCGCATTGCCGCCTAGTTCATCATCTTCAAGAGGCGCGGCAGTAGTCACTTCCGCTAGACTGTCTGGGGCAGTATGCTCACTTGGATTAATTTCTTCTGCAAGCTTTTGAATCTCTTTTTCCTGCTCGTCCATATTGTTCGGTGAATTACTCATATTAGCTCCTGAATTATTATTTTGTGGACTAACTGTCGTTGCACTCATCGATCATAAGACGTGCAAACTATAAACATATCAATGCCACCCTACTACAGGTGACATATAAAAAACTTACTTATCTTCTTTCGCATTTTCTAAGTTAGCTGCGATACGTTCTGCTGCTGCTTCACTGTTTTCATTATGATTGTCTTCAGTTTGACCTTTAAGCGCTGCTCCTGCTGAATCAGAACGTTGTTGCTCAAGTTTAGTATCGTTTGGGTTAGAGTTTGACATAGTATCTTCCTTAGTTATGGTTATAAACATTAGTTGTACAGAGTTGAGATTTAATAGTACTTAGTTAATTAGATTTGTTTAGTTAGAAGTCGAAATTCTAAGATAATGCTTTATCTATGGCATCAACAAAATTAGGAATATCGTCTGGGTTACGCGAAGTAATTAGATTACCATCTACTTGTACTGTCTTATCTACGTAGTTTGCTCCAGCATTTTCTAAATCTAGTTGCAAAGTAGGATAAGCGGTAAGGGTTTTACCTTTGGCAATACCTGTATTGATGAGAACCCAAGGTGCATGGCAAATAACAGCTAATGGCTTTCCTGCTTCATGAATAGCATTGATAATTTGATGAGCCTTTTCGTTGCCACGAATAGTATCTGCGTTGACAGTACCGCCTGGTAAAACCAATGCATCATACTCAGAAACGTCAGCATCTTCTGCAAAGATATCGGCAGTAAAAGTATCACTTTTATCTACGTCTTGCTGCATGGCTTGCACTTCTTTTTTATCATTTGTTGTTATGAGAAGTGTTTTGTAGCCTTTATCTTTTAGCTGATTATTAACGTCTTCGTACTCTGCTTTTTCGAAGTAGTTATGTAGTAAAAAAGCAATCGTTTTCATAACTTTCCTTCTTCTTATCTATTAGTTTTTGTGAGCCAGTATATTTTTATAAGTTAGTTTTATTATTATTCGGTAGTACATTTTCCTTTGAACTATTTTATTTTTATTAAAATGCGTCCTTTCTGCATTAATTTTTTCTTTTAATTGTCTGTTATTTTGATTATTTGCTTCATAGCAATTTTTTATTTTTATAATATTTATCCATTTTATTTTTCAGCTCAGCATTCCCTATCTGATGAATCTAGAGTACAAAAAAAACAGGTTTCACCATAGGCGAAACCTGCAATAAAATGTGACGGTATGTGATTAGTGTAAACTATTAGTAAATCAGGCCAATGTTAGGTGGTAGTTTCTCTATTTAAGTAACATTGATGAAAACGTGACTATTAGCGCTGAATCAATTTTTTAGGTTGTAAACGTCCGTTTAAGCTCACAGACCCCAAACCAAGAAACTCTCCCTGCTCGTTGAGTAAACGTATATCAACAGGTATTTCATGCTCTAGGAGCTGAGGCACATCATCAAGTCCAGTATCAGCTTTACCATTGGTACTAGCGTTATCATCAACACTAACAGAGCTATTATTAGATAGTTGGATAGAAACCATATTAGCAACATACTCTTTAAGCTTACCTGTTAGCTCATCAAATACGTTTAGGCGTTGCCCCATATGTACGCGGGTGCATTGCTCATCTGTCAGCGTCAGTTCAGCATCGATATCAATACAAGCATCGATAGGCAGCAGCCAAGACTGACGCTCCTCTAAACTATGCTCTTCTAATGATGATAAAGCGATCGCATCATCAATGCTAAAGCTCCCTACTTGTGTACGACGTAATGCCGTCAGATGTCCTAGCGTGCCTAGCTGCTTTGCAATATCTTCCGCTAATACACGTACGTAAGTACCTTTCGTACAAGTAACCGTGAGATTAATCTGGGTATCGTCTATCATCTGTAGATTGATTGCTTTAATCGTGATATCTCTAGGCGGTCTATCAACCTCAATACCTGCACGAGCATATTCATACAGTTTTTTGCCATCTTTTTTTAGCGCTGAATACATTGGTGGTATCTGCTGCTGAGCACCTAAAAACTGCTGGGCAATAGTCGCTAATGAGTCTTCATCAAATACTGGAATAGAAGCCTGCGTTACGATTTGGCCATCAGCATCACCAGTATCGGTTTGGCTACCTAGCAAGATAATCGCTTGGTAAGACTTATCAGCATCCAGTTGATAATGGCTAAACTTGGTGGCTTCACCCAGGCAAATAGGCAGTAAGCCAGTTGCCATCGGATCAAGCGTTCCTGTATGCCCTGCCTTTTTACTATCGTGTATCGGTGATTTAAATAAATACTTCACTTTTGACACGACTTGCTGCGAGGTCATACCTTTGGGTTTATCCACCAATATGACACCTGAAACTTTTACTTTTTCAGGTGTCATATTGGCTTTTTTATCAACTTGCTTAGACGCTATAGACATAATAATAATTTACTCGTCATTCTCGTTTTGCTCGGTTTTAGTCACGGCCTTGCTAATCAAGTCCATCATGTAATTACCACGAGCCGTTACTTCATCGTAATGAAAACGTAAGCGCGGCGTAGTACGTGTCTTTAAGCTATGGCTTAATTCTGTACGCAAGAATCCTGCCGCTTTATTCAATACTTTGATGCTTTCTTCATGATTGGTCTTGTTCATAGCATCATTGAGCTCAGGCTCCATGATAGTGACATAGACGTCCGCATAGCCTAAATCTGGGCTAACCTTGACACTAGAGATCGTGACAAAACCCGTTAGACGAGGGTCATTAACTTCATCGCGAATAAGAACAGCAAGCTCACGCTGAATCTGATCCGACAATCGTTGTAAACGTTGGTTCATTTTATTACCTTAATTTGGTAGGGCTTGTTTTCATTGATTAGCCCATTTGCTTATTAATACATTTAAGGGCTGATATTTGCTAAAAAAGGCCTAGCAGGGTGTACCTGTTAGGCCTAAGTACAGCTGAATATTAGCAGAGTATCTGAAAAGCTCAGCGGATTACGCATGTTGCTTTAATACATACTCTGCTATCGAACAGCAGCTTTAGATAGTACGTGCGAACTCTTGGATTTCAAAGACTTCGATCTTATCGCCAGCTTCGACGTCATAGCCACGAACGGCCAGACCACATTCCATGCCAGTACGTACTTCATTAACGTCTTCTTTATAACGACGCAATGATTGCAATTGACCAGTAAAGATAACTTGGTCTTCACGCAATACGCGGATAGGTTTGTTGCGATAAATTGTACCTTCGACCACCATACAACCAGCAGCAGCACCGAACTTACTAGAACGGAATACTTCACGAACGTCTGCAACACCAAGGATTTTCTCACGATGTTCAGGAGCAAGCATACCGCTCATTGCTGATTTCACATCATCGATCAAACCATAGATTACGCTGTAGTAGCGAATATCCATATTAGCAGTGTCTGCTTTACGGCGTGCAGTAGCGTCTGCACGAACGTTGAATCCTAACAGTACCGCTTCACTAGATTCTGCAAGGGTTACGTCAGACTCAGAGATAGGACCAACGCCTGAACTGATCACTCTGACTTTTACTTCATCAGTAGACAATTCATTTAGAGCAGCTAGTAGTGCTTCTAGTGAACCACGTACATCTGTTTTCAGTACGATATTCAAGAATGACACATCGCCTTGGCCCATCTGATCAAACATGCTTTCTAAACGCATGGCATTTTGACGCTCAAGTTGACGCTCACGCTCACGGTTGGTTCTAAAGTCCGCAACTTCACGAGCTTTTTTCTCATCCGTTACAACTAGGAACTCACTACCAGCAGCAGGTGTTTCAGGTAGACCTAAAATCTCTACAGGAATAGAAGGACCAGCTGATTTGATACGTTGGCCATGCTCGTCTGTTAATGCACGAACTTTACCATAGTGCTCACCAGCTAGAACCAAGTCGCCTTGTTTCAATGTGCCTTTTTTCACTAGCACACTAACGACAGGACCACGACCTTTTTCCAGTCTTGACTCAATAACCACACCCTGAGCAGCACCGTCTAATGGCGCTTCTAGTTCCATTAGCTCAGCTTGCAAGCTAATAAATTCTAGTAAGTCTTCGATACCTTCGCCTGTTTTGGCTGAGATACGAGCCATTGGTGTATCGCCGCCCCATTCTTCTGAAACAACTTCTTTCGTCGTTAATTCATTAAGAACACGGTCAGGATCAGCACCTGGCTTATCCATTTTGTTGATAGCCACAATAATCGGCGTACCAGCTGCACGTGCATGATCAATTGCTTCTGCTGTTTGTGGCATCATGCCATCGTCAGCTGCAACCACCAATACAACGATATCAGTCGCTTGAGCACCACGTGAACGCATTGCGCTAAACGCTGCGTGACCTGGAGTATCAAGGAAAGTAATAACACCGCGATCAGTTTTTACGTGGTAAGCACCGATATGCTGTGTAATGCCGCCCGCTTCACCATTCGCAACTTTCGTTTCACGAATTTTATCTAGTAGTGAGGTCTTACCATGATCGACGTGACCCATGATAGTCACTACTGGTGGACGAGTCTGGATGTTACTACTACGCTCATCAACTGCGTATTGTAAGTCATCTTCGACTTTAGTATCACTAACTGGTACTGGGTTGTGGCCCATTTCTTCAACAAGCAAGCTTGCGGTTGCTTGATCAATCGTATCTGACTCACGAGCCATTTCACCCATTTTCATAAGTAATTTGGTTACTTCGCGAGCTTTAACTGCCATGCGCTGCGCAAGATCGGCAACTGAAATTTGCTCACTAATCTCGACATCATAGACGATTTTTTCAACAGGTTTTTCAAACTTATGCTGTGATGCTTGAGTTGAACGCAAACCGTTTTTGCGGTTTTTGATTTCGCGCTCATCTTGGTTCTTACGACGACGACCACGAGTACCAGTACTGTTCGAACCGCGTTTGATTTCGCGACGTTCTTTTTCGAAAGACTCTTCTAGTGCATCACCGACCAAACCTTCAGCCAATGGCTCATCTTTACGTACTTCAGTAACAGGTTCACGATCTGTATATTTACCAGCCATTTTGCGCATTTGCTCAAGTGTACGCTTTTGCGCTTCTTCAGCTTGTGTGCGGCGGGTTTCTAATTCGATTTCACGCAGACGTGCTTCTTCTTTCTCACGAGTCTCACGAGCTTTACGTTCAGCAGCGGTTTCAACTTTAGGCTTAGTTGCAGCAACTTTCTTCTTCGGCTGCTCTTTAGGCTTAACTTCAGCCGTCGCTTTGCCGCCTTTTTTGACGACAACTGATGTAGAAATATCATCATTCTTGTCGTCTGATTTTTTGCTAGAGCCTAAGCTTGCGCGCATTGCTGCTAGCGTTGCTGCTTGACGCTCTTCCGCTTTTTTCTTAGTAGCGGCGCGTTCTTCAGCTTCTTTTGCTGCACGTTCTTGAGACTCAATTAGAGCCTGCTCACGAGCGGCTAACTCTTCAGCCATTTTTTCTGGATCAGGCTTTTCAAATACTTTCTTTTTACGCACTTCTACGTTGACGCTCTTAGATTTACCAGAAGAGCCGGTCACACGTGCAGTACTGGTCGTCTTAGATTTAAGACTAATACGACGCTTTTCTTGTTGACCATGACTTTGCTTTAAATACGTCACCAGCTTTTCTTGCTCAAGCTCGGTGACTAGGTCATCCTCTGCGCGAGCAGGCAGGCCAGCATCTACTAATTGCTGCTTTACAGCATCTGTAGTTTTGCCTACCATTTCTGCCAGTTCTTTGACGGTCTTATCTGCCATTTATTATCACCTACTGTCTATTATTTGCTATATGTTCAATTCAGTTGTTGGCTACAAATGATTGGGTTAAGGCTGATACTTATAAATAGATATCAGCGCTTTATTCTCAATAGCATATCACCAAAAGACAGCGATATGCAGTTACCGCTTATTCATCGAACCAAGATTCCCGAGCTTTCATGATGAGTTTTCCTGCAGTTTCAGAGTCTAATCCTTCGATATCTTCTAGATCGAAGACGGCTTGTTCTGCCAAGTCATCAACAGTAATGATGTCTTTTTGCGCCATTTTATAAGCCCAACTGACTGTCATACCTTCAAGCTCTTGAAGCTCTTGACTTGGCTCTTTCATGTTCTGTTGTTTGACCAGTTCATCAGCGATGACAACTTCTTTAGCACGCTCTTGAATCATATCAATCGCTTCATCGTCTAGACCTTCGATATCATAGAAAGTCTCAACTGGTACATAGGCCACTTCTTCGATACTGGTAAAACCAATATCAACCAATGCCTGTGCTAAATCTTTATCTACTTCTAGACGCTCATAGAATAATTCAATAAACGCTTTTGATTCGTTTTGTTGACGTTGCTGATACTCTTCTTCGAGCATCATATTAAGCTTATAGCCCGTCAATTCAGACGCTAGACGTACGTTTTGACCTTGTGAGCCAATAGCACGCGCCAACTGATCATTGGTGCTAAAGATAATGTCTGCTGTTTGAGTATCTTCATCTAAAATGATACTGCTTACGTCAGCAGGCTCTAGAGAGCTGATGATGAACTGGGCAGGATCATCTGACCATACCACCACATCAATACGCTCACCGTCTAGCTCTTGCTGTACTGCTTGAATACGTGTACCACGCATACCAATACAAGCACCAACTGGATCGATACGATGATCGTTGGTTTTCACAGCTATTTTAGCACGAGTACCTGGCAGACGAGCGACGTTACGAATTTCAATAATTTGTTCTGCAATCTCAGGTACTTCCTTTTGCATCAATGCTGATAGCATTTCAGGATGCGTACGAGATAACAGTAACTGGGCACCACGGTTTTCACGGTTTACATGGTACAAGATAGCGTTGATACGCGACTTTGCACGGAGTTGTTCACGTGGCAACATTTGATCACGTGACAAATAACCTTCAGCATTGTCACCCAAATCGATGATATAGCCATCACGAGTCTGTTTTTTGACTTCGCCATACATCATCTCACCAACACGTGGCTCGAAAGCATCTGCAACTAATGCACGCTCAGCTTCACGAATCTTTTGGATGATGACTTGTTTGGCTTGAGTAGCAGCAATACGACCAAATTCGATTGATTCAATTTGCTCTTCTTTAATATCACCAATTGACCATTCTTCCTGATCAAGATCGGTGATAGCAAGCTGACAAGCTGGCATCTCATGGTCTTCATCTGCAACCACTGTCCAGTAACGATAAGTATCGTAATCGCCAGTTGCACGGTCGATCGCTACCCGTACAGCCACTTCTGGCTGCTCGGTATATACTTTTTTCTTAGTCGATACCACCAAAGCGTCTTCAATTGCTTCAAAGATATCTTCAGGATTTAAGCCCTTTTCATTACTGACAGTTTCTACTACCGTTAAGATTTCACGACTCATGCTATACCTGTCCTATCATTTTTTAATTGACTTAAATTTTATAATTTGGGTGCTGCTATTATATAGTTGCTATAAGCCACATAAGCTATTGGAAGATAAAACTGTCTACCTATAAACAGTTACCCTAGTAAAAACCTAGGCATCTTCATAAATCAAATTGGCTTTATCAATATTACTTAGTGCAATCTCAAACTGCTCGCCATCACTTGACGTTAGTTTTAAAGAGTTTTCATCAATACTATCTAAAGTACCTGTGGCTTTACGACGTTTTTGATCGCCTGTACCGATAGCTTGAATCAGACGCAAGCTAACAGTTTGACCAACATACGCATGCATTTGCTCATCTGAGAAAAACGCACGATCAAAACCAGGTGAAGATACTTCTAAGATGTACTCACCAGCGATAGGATCATGAACTTCTAAGATACCGCTTACTTGATGGTTTACTGCCGCGCAGTCTTCAATCGTTACTTGTTTATCTTGGGCTTGCTCTTCTGGCAATGCCTCAATATAGATACGTAGTAAAGAGCGACGACCTTGTGGCGCAAACTCGATACCCCATAATGACACATCACAAGCGGCCACGGCAGGGGCAATAATATTAGTCAGTTCTGCAACTTTAGTCGAAAGCTTCATAATCTCTTTGTATTTTCCTATTCACTTATCTATCGTACTTAGTAAACCGTATTAAAAATTGACTCTTATCTATATATAGCAATCTTATGATGATAAGAATCACGGTCAGTATATAATTTTAAATCACAAATATATGATACATATTATGCATTTATATAGGGACGAGCGTAAAAAACATCAAGCTCGGCCAAACAATGCTTTTATTATTTATAAAGCACTACTATCGATAAAAGTATGAGGAATAAAAGATAGTGTTGCTTAAGAAGCATCGTGCCGGTAGCGGCCGATGATGACCAGTGACGAGTAATATCGTACTCTATAGACTTAGAGCTTAGCATAAGTAGGATAGATACCGCGATAACACTGACCTTCAGATACAAAAAAACCCACAAACATAATGGTGGGCTAATCGGCACTGACAAATTTAGTGTACAAAACATCAGTATAAAAAGTGGTAGCGGGGGCTGGATTTGAACCAACGACCTTCGGGTTATGAGCCCGACGAGCTACCAGACTGCTCCACCCCGCATCAATCTAGAACGCATATTATAGGGAGGTTTCGTAGAAGTGTCAATACTTTTTTTAAATTAATTATAAAATAAGTATTATCTGCTAAAAATCCAACCTGACGCTATGCTGCGTCTGTAAAACTTGGTGCGATTGGGGGGACTTGAACCCCCACAGCTTTCGCCACCACCCCCTCAAGATGGCGTGTCTACCATTCCACCACAATCGCATTGTACTGCTCTGTCTCTATCGTCCAGTCTATAATCAATGATGCTTAAGGTAGGCATCTATAGAACAGGAGTTGCGAAAACAGGAAAGCATTGTAAATCTAACCTACCAAAATAGCAAGCGCTGCCTACTTAAAAGAGGCTTACTCTGAATGTTGAGTCATTGGACGCGGCGTTTGCGGTGCTGAAGCTGGCGCATCTAGACGAAACTGATCTTCTGCTTGCTTACGAGCATGAACGGCAAGCGTCATACTCGTAATAAAAAATACGACCGTTAGTACTGCCGTGGCACGCGTCAAAAAGTTAGCAGTACCTGCTGCGCCAAACACGGTACCTGATGAACCAGCACCAAAAGAAGCTCCAGCGTCTGCCCCTTTACCATGCTGTATCAGAATCAAGCCGATCATGGCAATGGCCACAATAATATGCAGGGCTAATATAAACGTAAACATGGTGGCCTCTTTTGCCGCGTAATGACGACTGATAACGGAAAATAAAACGTAAGGTTAATAGAATGACAATCGGCATAATCAAATGCCAGATCGACTATATAAATAAGGCGCATTGTACACGATTGCAAGGGTAGTGTTAAACCTACTTTTACCAACTGATGAAACCATACTGTCTATAAGCTATGATCTTGATATCTGAGCGTTATTTATTCATTTAAGCATTGGCTTGGTTAAATGCACTAGCAATCGCTAAAAAGCTCTCCGCTTTTAATGAAGCACCGCCCACTAATGCGCCATCAATCATAACGTCAGAAGCAAAGCTACTAGCATTATCAGCATTAACACTACCGCCATACAGCACGGTAATCGTATCTGCTATATCAGCAAAGCTTGCAACCGTTTGCTTAATATACTGATGAGTCTTACTTACTTCTGCCACAGTAGGCACTTTACCTGTACCAATCGCCCATACAGGTTCGTAAGCGACGAGCAGCTTTTCAAATAACGATGATGCTAAATCTGGCTGCTGAGTCAGTAAATCCTTAATAACCGAGAGTTGCTCATTGATAATGTCGAGTGTTTGACCATTGTCATACTGCTCTTGTGTTTCGCCGATACAAAATACCACACCTAATTTCTGAGAAAACGCATGAGACAATTTGCTTATCAGGCATTCATGAGACTCTTTGTGATATTGACGACGCTCAGAGTGGCCAAGTAGCGTCCAAGTAGCACCTGCATCTGCTACCTGCTGTGCTGAGCAGTCACCAGTATAGGCTCCTGTACTTGCACTATAAGTACTAATGTCCTGTGCTGCACAGAGTATTGAGCTATCTGCTAGACGCGTACTCACTGTACTTAAATGAACACAACTTGGCGCTACCATTAATTTACAGCGGTTTTTTGATGCCTGCGAGTTGGCTTGTTCTTCAGTATTAACTTTAGTCAATAAGTCGTCCAATAGTGCATTGACAGCACTGTTAGTCGCAGGATTCTGTTTCCAATTGCCAATTACCCAAGCTTGCATACTTATTTACCTTGTCTCATGTATTCATGCCAATTCGGCTAATATGCGCGTCAGTATAACAAATAATTCGTAAGTGCTATAGTAGCCTGCCACCATGAGCAGAATCACTTCTGCAAACTTATCTACAGACAATACATCAATAGACCGTTATTTTTACGAGCTAGTCGTCTAATGGTATATATAAATTTTTCAAACTAAAGTAAAGTTCTATACTACAGAGTTTATAAAATCAAATATTTTTGCTGGTTCTATATATAGATATACAGGTAGATAAGATAAACAAAGCAAGACAGTTATAGCGAGTTATCAACTAGAAACAACAAGTATATAGCGTGCAATACCAAGCAAGTCTACAGAATATTTTGTATCAAAGGAGAGGTTACAATGTCTATCGCAACCAGTAAGTACGGCGGTCTAGCGCAGCAGCTGATTAGCGACGGTGTCGTTAGCGAAGCGAACATGAAGACGGCACAGATTGAGTCGCAACAGCAGCAAATAGGACTGGTACCCTACCTAGTAGACAACAAATTGGCCGATGCTTATCATCTTGCCCAAATGCTATCCCAAGCTTTCGGTGACCCTCTATTTGATCTTGATGCATTAAACATTGATGTTATTCCAAAAGACTTGGTGGATGAAAAAATCGTTCGCAAGTTTAATGCATTACCACTCTTTAAACGAGGACAACGTCTATTTGTCGCACTAAGTGATCCCACACGCGTTGATGCTATTGATGCGATTGCCTTTAATTCTCGACTGTCGATAGAAACCATTGTTGTCGAAGAAAATAAGCTTAAAAAACGTATTGAAAGTGCATACGCAGATACGATGCAAAGCTTTGATAGCTTTTCTAATAGCGATCTAAATGTCGACTTTGAAGACGGTAATGAAGATAAAGAGGGTGGTGAGACTCAGCTGAATGACGGCGTCGATGAAGCACCTGTTGTAAAGTTCGTCAATAAAATGTTGGTAGATGCTATCCGTATGGGCGCTTCTGATTTACATTTCGAGCCATACGAAAAGTCTTTCAGAGTACGATTTCGTGTCGATGGCGTCATGCAAAAAATGGCCAATCCACCAGTTCAACTTGCGAATAAAATTGCAGCACGTCTCAAAGTCATGTCTCAAATGGATATCTCAGAACGCCGGGTGCCGCAGGATGGACGTATTAAACTAAAAATTTCTAAAAATAAAGCCATTGATTTTCGAGTAAACTCATTACCGACGTTGTTCGGTGAAAAACTTGTTTTGCGTATCCTTGATCCATCCTCAGCCATGTTAGGTATTGATGCATTGGGGTATGAACCAGATCAGCAGGAAATGTTTTTAGAGGCATTACACAAACCACAAGGCATGTTGCTTATAACTGGTCCTACTGGTTCTGGTAAGACGGTATCACTTTACACTGGTATCAATATCTTGAATACTGGCGCAACCAATATCTCAACGGCTGAAGATCCAGTCGAAATTAACCTTGAAGGAATTAATCAAGTCAATGTTAACGCCAAAGTTGGTCTAACGTTTGCCAATGCACTCAAGTCTTTTTTACGTCAAGATCCTGATATTGTCATGGTCGGTGAGATTCGTGACCTTGAGACTGCTGAGATCGCTATTAAAGCTGCGCAGACAGGTCATATGGTTCTTTCTACTTTGCATACTAACTCGGCACCTGAAACATTAACGCGTCTACGTAACATGGGTGTGGCCTCTTTTAACATTGCCACATCAGTCAACCTAGTTATTGCCCAACGATTGGCACGCCGTCTCTGTAAGAACTGTAAAAAACCTATTAGCATTCCGCGTCAAAGCTTGTTAGAGATTGGTTTTACCGATACTGATTTAGATAACACTGATAATGTCATTTATGAACCAGTCGGCTGTAATGAATGCCGTGAAGGTTATAAAGGCCGTGTAGGTATCTATGAGGTGATGAAAGTCAGCCCTGATATTTCACGCATTATCATGGAAGATGGAAATGCAATAGATATCAAAGACGCTGCCATTAAAAACGGTTTCCGCGATTTGCGTCGCTCTGGGATTTTAAAAGTGTTGCAAGGTGTCACAAGTATTCAAGAAATGATGCGGGTGACTTCTGAATAATAAATAAAAACGTAGAATGTATCTGCTATTTCTTGGCGATTTAACTTGTAGTTGTTAAGCAATTTATAAACTAGCAACATTGTCTATCGTATATCTTTAAAAATAAAACAGATATACACTGGTTTTTTACGCTAAAATAAAGTATGCCTGACTGGTATCTTAAGTCTGGTATTCTATTGTAAATTTACAATATATATTGGACTATTTTGAGGGTAGTAATATGGCAAAAGCTAAGACCGATATGTTGTTGGACTTTGTTTACGACGGTGTGAATCGACGCGGACAGAAAGTTAAGGGCGAAACTACCAGTCGTAGTTTAGAACTGGCAAAAGCGACCCTACGTAAACAAGGTATCACGGTTAAAGGGATTAAGAAAAAACCAAAGCCACTTTATACCTTCAAAAAAGCAATTAAAGCTATTGATATTGCTATTTTTGCTCGGCAGTTGGCAACAATGATGAAAGCAGGTGTACCGTTGACCCAGTCCTTTGAGATTGTCGCCGACTCGCTCGATAATCCAAGTATGAAAGACTTAGTATTGAAAATAAAAGCAGATATTGAAGCAGGTGGCACCTTTGCCTCTTCTTTGCGCAAACATCCTCGTTACTTTGATGATTTATTCTGCTCACTCGTCGAATCTGGTGAACAATCAGGTGCACTTGAGACGATGCTTGAACGAGTCGCTACTTACAAAGAAAAAAGTGAGCTTCTCAAAGCAAAAATCAAAAAAGCAATGAAGTATCCTATTGCCGTTATCGTGGTTGCTATCATTGTCACCATGATTCTATTGATAAAAGTAGTACCTGTATTCTCCGATCTATTTGAATCATTTGGCGCAGAGTTACCAGCGTTTACGCAAATGGTTGTTGATATGTCCGAATGGATGCAGGCATGGTGGTTTATCCTTATCATTGCTATCGGTGGTGCAATTATCGGTTTTTCAGAAGCTAAAAAACGCTCCAAAAAGTTCCGTGACTTCTTAGACCGTGCCGTACTCAAAGCTCCCATATTTGGCAATATCGCCTATCAAGCGATTATTGCACGTTTCTCTCGTACACTGTCTACAACTTTTGCCGCTGGTGTTCCACTTATCGATGCCCTAGACTCTACTGCCGGTGCGACTAATAATGTTGTGTTCTACAATGCCACTCAACAAATCAAAAATGACGTATCTACTGGCCAGCAATTACAGTTCTCCATACGCTCCACCAATTTATTCCCGAGCTTAGTTATTCAAATGGTTGGTATTGGCGAAGAATCTGGTAGCTTAGAAGAGATGCTAGATAAAGTCGCTGTCTACTACGAAAACGAAGTTGATAATGCGGTTGATGGTTTAACCAGCTTGATGGAGCCAATGATTATGGCAGTTTTAGGTGTATTAGTTGGTGGCCTAGTCATTGCAATGTACTTGCCAATCTTCCAAATGGGCTCAGTAGTAGGATAATTATTTGATGCAATTTATACAGTTACTACAAGAGAACATTACCCTAGCTTTATTCGTATTTGGCCTATTAGGTCTTTGTGTTGGCAGTTTTTTAAATGTTGTGATTCATCGCATACCGCTGATGATGGTCTACGGTTGGAGACAAGAGTGTAGCCAGTTTATGTCTGAACAGGCTGATATGCCACGCGAGCATACGCTACCCATAGCAAATATTGTCGCTACTGACCAACTAATCACCCTAAGTCGCCCTGCCTCTCGCTGCCCTCATTGCGCACATAAAATTGAGTGGTATGAAAATATCCCTTTAATAAGTTGGCTGTTACTACGCGGACGCTGTTCAAGTTGCAAAGCAGCTATCGATCTGCGTTATCCTCTCGTTGAGCTAGTAACTGCCCTCCTGTCCGTGTTAGTAATATATAAGTTTGGGGTAAATACTACAGGCTTGTCCGCATTGGTTTTAGTATGGACACTGGTTGCTCTAACAGGTATCGACTTTGACACACAGCTACTACCTGATCGTCTAACTTTTCCTTTAGCAGGCTTAGGGTTGGCGGTAAACTCACAAAGCTGGTTCGTCTCACCAACACAGTCGATATGGGGATTACTACTTGGGTTTTTATCGCTATGGATAGTAGTCAAGGTGTTTTATTTAATCACTAAAAAACATGGAATGGGTCAAGGTGATTTTAAACTATTGGCAGTATTAGGTGCTTGGCTTGGACCTATGATGTTACCCTTAATCATCCTACTATCGTCTTTGCTTGGCTCTATCGTTGGATTGATCTTGATGAAAAAACAGGGTGAAAGTCGACCTTTTGCTTTTGGGCCTTATATCGCTATAGCAGGTATCGTTGCCTTATTATACGGCTCAGATATCGTCAGCTGGTATCTTGGTATGTATGTCTAATAACTGATAGCATACATTAGATTATTGTAGGAAATTTTCGGCAGTGACTCATAAATAAAGCCTTAAAAGGCCAATTGTGAGTTTAAAGCTGCATTCATTGTTCTATCTGTCAGATAAGCCATTATTATGTCAAAAAATACATCACACTCTTATTCACACCAATCACAAACCACGCAACCAAAAAATAAGAAGCTTGTGGTTGGTTTGACGGGTGGTATCGGTAGTGGCAAATCTGCCGCTAGTGCTTGGTTTTCTGAGCAAGGCATCGATATTATTGATGCAGACGTAATCGCTCATGAGATTGTCGCTAAAGGTAGCGCCACTCTGCAGAAAATTCAGAAAAAATTTGGTGATTGGATATTGACGGATGATGGTGTCATGGATAGGGCGGCAGTACGCACACACGTATTTGCAAATCCTGAAGCGCTGATTGAGCTTGAGGCTATCACTCACCCAGCGATACGTGAGACAGCAAAAGCACAGCTAGATGCTAGTACTTCACCGTATATAATCTTGTCTGCGCCCCTACTTATAGAGGCGGCAGAAGCAGGACTGGCTAATTTATGTCAACGTATTTTAGTCATGGATGCCACCGAAGACACGCAGCTTGCGCGTGCCAGTCAGCGTGATGATCAAAGCATACAAAAGATTAAAGCCATTATGACCAATCAGTTGAGTCGTGAAGAGCGTAATCGTCATGCAGACAATGTCATACTCAATGAGAGCGACCTTGCCTCTCTATATCTACAGTTAGAACCCTTGCACCAAGAGTATCTTACGCTTGCCCAGCAGCTAAAGTTCGCTGGCGATTAACCTCGTACAATGCCATGCCAGTAGCAACACTCACGTTTAGGCTCTGTAGATTACCATGCTCGTTTCCTGACATTGGAATATAAACCAACTCGTCACAGCTTTCCATTGTCAGGCGACGCATACCCTCTCCTTCTGAACCCATAATAATAGCGGTCTTGCCAGTTAGGTCAGCGGCATGTATTGGCTTAGCCTCTTCACTAATTGCCGTACCAAATACGAAAACGCCTGCATTTTTGATTTGCGATAACGTGCGTGCTAAGTTCGTAACGCTGACAATCGGCATCATCTCTGCTGCGCCAACCGATACTTTCGCCACTGTTGGCGTTAGGCTCGCTGCGTGGTGTTTTGGACAAACCACTGCATCCACACCCATAGCCACTGCGGTACGTAGGCAGGCGCCAAAGTTATGTGCATCTGTGATTTGATCTAGTACCAATAATAAGCACTGTTCACGGCCAATAATAGTATCAAGCAAACCTTCATCAGCGAAACCTAACGGACGAGCATTGAGCACCACGCCTTGATGCTGCGGACTGCCACATAATTGCGTTAGCTTGTCTTTTTGGGTTGGTTGAATGCTAATGCCGTTTGCTTCCGCTTCGGCCATGATAGCTTGTACATGACTGTCACTCTCACGCCCTTGCTGCACAAACAAGCTAAGGCCATCAAGAGGACGATGTTCAAGTAACGCATCAATGGCATGAATGCCGTAAAAATAAATGGGTTTTGCCATAATAGGCCTACTAAATATAAAGTGGATATCGCACTAGGCGACGGAATAAAAGAGGAAAACGTCGGCTTTAAATGTCATAGCTCATTGATGATGAGAGAACAGTAAACCAAACGTCAAAAAAGAAATAAACAATACCAATCCGATATTGTTTATTTTCTCGAAACATTAATGTGTGATAAAACAAGCACTAAAATAATAAAGCTCAAGCGCCCTATTAATAATATCAGCCTTCTAAATGACAGACATATTGAACAATTTCTTCAGTACGTAGGTTAAAACCGCTATTGCCTTCAACGACAAATGATTGACCTGCACGGTAGTAGCTGAATTCATCGTCACCATTAATTTTCACTTCACACTCACCACTGGTGATTTCGATACGCTCAGAGGTGTTGGTGCTAAAGTGATAATGCTCAACCAAGTTGTCACAAGGTAAGATCACGCCTAGCGTTTTATGGCGACCATCCTCAAACATAATGGTATGGCTTGAGCAGCGACCATCATAAGATACTGTCGCTTGGGCATTAACTGTTACGTTAGTAAATTGCGCCGCTGTCATAGTGGCTTCCTTATCAAATAATTATGGCAAAACTAAAAAATAAGTGACGGGTTAAAGTATTGACAGAGTTGCACTGGGCTTCAAATACGCGACCAGTAAGCAAACACGCCTGCTTTAGATACTTTATCCCTCTATAGTAGATATCTGCGCGCTAAAGGTAGCCACAGGTTCCATGAAAACGCTTTTGAATAATGATTGAGTGGCATGTTTTTACCACTATACGCCTACAATTTTACGAAATTATGACTCGTTATTATGTTGCATAGCGCATCAAACTCATAAGAAGAGTTTATCATTATGTGAGATTATGCTACCACATTATATCTATAAAGTTTGTTAAAGCGGCTAGGAAAATTCTATTTGATGGCAAGTATCCACTCACTCATTTAATATTCATTTGGTATTTTTCTAGGCGGATGCTAGGCCACTAACTTAGGTATATTTTTATCATTATCAGTCAAAATACTTTTTCGCATACTTTGCTTATCTTTAGATGTTAAATGACCCTAATGATTAATATTATAGGTATTATGTCGATGATTTATTGTCAGTTTTTAATAGTTTTATGGTAATCTCCCAATAATAAATTCTGTTATACCTCGTCTTAAAGTTTGTATTTACGCACATTTAACACCATACTATTTGCCTACAATATTTATCTAATTAGCAAGTTTAAATAGATATTTTCAATTCCTTATTTATCCTATTTATAGATGGCTTCCTAAGATTTATATGATGTCCATTGTCTGTCCTGAGAGGCGTTGATGCTAGTATCGTTAACTTTACATCAGTTTGCGTTGATTGCTCAGCATGAGCTGAGCGTGGCTGAAGGTTTTAATGTCATCACTGGTGAAACAGGTGCTGGCAAGTCGTTATTGCTAGATGCACTATCACTATGTGTTGGTGAGCGAGCAGACAGTGCGATGGTCAGGCATGGCGCTGCGCATGCAGATATCTACGCTCAATTTGATGTAGAAAATAATAGTGTCGTCGCTGAGTGGTTTGCCAAAAATGATCGACCGCTAGAAGAGCCTGAAGTACTTATTCGTCGACAATTAAGCAATACTGGCCGCTCAAAAGCATGGCTAAATGGTTCACCGGTTAGCTTAGCGGAGCTAAAGAGTTTAGGCACTTTACTGGTCAATATACATAGCCAACATGCTCAGCAAGCATTGCTCAAGCCGCAATTTGTGGTGCAATGGCTTGATGAGATGGCACAGATAACACCGTTAGCCAACCAAACTACCAGTAGCTATCAAGCCTATCAGCAGCTAAAACGTCGCGCGGATGACATCGCGAGCCGCGAAGCCCAGCGTCAAGATCGTATTCAGTTATTGCAGAGTCAATTAGCAGATATTGCGCCGTTATTGGCTGTGGACTACGCAGAAGTTGAATCTGAACACGAAGAGCTCTCCAACATTGAAGCCCTAATGCAAGAGGCCAGTCATGGTCTGCATTTGCTCGACAATGATACCGATGAGCCAGACGTCATGACCTTGCTCGGACAAGCGATCAAACTCTGTGACAATCAAGTAAGCGTCAGTCAAACGTTTGAACAAGCTTCTGAACAGCTCCATCTAGCTCAGCAGCAAATTACTGAGGTGACTGCCCTGCTATCAGATTATGCCGAACAGCAGCTACCTGATCCTGAACGCCTGCAAACACTAGACAATTTAATCAGCTTAGGACATCGTTTGTCACGTAAGCATAGCTTGCCAGCGAGTGATTTAATTGATGAAGCAAAGGGCTGGGAAGCGCAATTAGAGCAACTAGAGAACGAGCCAAGTAGTGATGCAATGGCAGCGCAAATTGAGCAGGCTTGGCAAGACTATCTCGCTCTGGCGACACAGTTAAATAAAGAGCGCACAAAAGCTGCTCCGACAATTAGTAAGCAACTCATCAAACAGCTACAACCACTTGCACTACCCAATGCTCGCTGTGAATTTGTTTTTACCAAAAAAGCCGAACCTAGTCAGTACAATGCACAAGGCTGTTTCGATATTGATTTATTGTTCAGCGCCAATGTCGGTATGCCAATGCAGCCTCTACACAAAATCGCCTCAGGTGGTGAACTGTCACGTATGGCGCTCGTGATGCAAGTATTACAAGCGACCAATGCTGATAACAATGCCGCCAAGCCTATGCTGGTATTTGATGAGGTCGATGTCGGTATCAGTGGCGGTACTGCGCAAGTGGTTGGCGAACTGCTACGCTCGCTTGGCCAAACACAGCAATTGCTAGCCATCACGCACCAAGCACAAGTCGCAGCACAAGCGCATCAACATATCTTGGTACAAAAGCATCATCAAGAACAGACTGAAAGCGAGCTACTCATACTGACCAACAGTGCGCAAGTAGACGAGTTGGCACGTATGTCTGGCGGTGTCATTATCACTGATGTCACACGCGATCATGCCCGCAGCTTATTATCCGATGTTAAATAACGCTCTATCTGACCTATCTAACGTTAAATAATCATTCGTTTTCATCAAAACGGATGGTTATTTGAGTCTATATGATGGTCAGTAGTAATTGGTGCGAATCTTGCTTTTCTATTGATTATCACCATATAGTGGTCTTTCACCCTTATTATTAGGTTGCATTTGTTTCTATGTCCAAAACCAATTTGACCCATCATTTTTTAATTGCAGCACCAGAGCTGTCAGACCCAAGGTTTGAGCAGGCACTTATATATATTTGCCGTCATGACAAGCACGGTGCGCTAGGTCTGATGGTCAATCGTCCGCTTGAGCAATCTCGCGTAGGTAAGTTGCTAGAAGATTTGGATATTGAAGTGACCAATCCGCAGGTGATGGAAGATGTGGCATTAGAAGGCGGCCCTATGTATCCGGAGGTCGGCTTTGTGCTGCATACTGGTCAGCCAGAATGGGCCTCTTCTTTTGCTATTTCAGAGAACGTTTGCATCACGACTAGCCAAGATATTCTAAAGCGTATTGCCGCAGGCCAAGGCGTCGGTCACTATCAACTGTGCCTCGGACATGCCAGCTGGGGCAAAAAACAGCTAGACCAAGAGCTCAGTAATGGTGACTGGTTAGTCTGCCCTGCTGATCTGAATTTATTATTTGATACACCGTTTGAAGAACGCTGGCAAATCGCAGCCGATAAAATCGGAGTCAATTTCGACTACCTTAGTAGTGACATAGGTCATGCGTAATATCATACGCTCTACGAATTTAGATAAAGACATAAAGGACACCCGTTACTATGGTAGATAGCACTTTTACGGCTAATAGCACAGACGCTATAGATAATGACATTGATATTGGTGTTGATACTCTCGATAACGGTAGCAATATCATTGCTGAAACTATTGAGCCAGAAGTAAAGCCGCATCTTATCTTGGCGCTAGATTACGGCGTCAAAAAGATGGGTATGGCACTCGGTAATACCATTACGCAGACAGCGCGTGCCTTTGACATTTTGGCAATGAATAACGGGCAGCCAGATTGGGACAATCTAATTGGTATCATCAAAGTCTGGGGCGTGGCTCAAGTCGTGGTTGGCCTACCGCTTAATATGGATGGCACGAGCTCTATGCTTTCAAAACGAGCACACAAATTCGCTCGTCGTCTGGCCCATAGAGTGATGGAGCAACATTTGCCAGTGACCGTATCACTGTGTGATGAGCGGCTGACTTCCATCGAAGCAAGAGAAATCGCATGGGACAATGGTTGGATCAAAAACGAACGCGACCCAATCGATGATATCTCCGCTTGTATTCTAATGTCGACCTATTTTGCTGATCCTAATAGCAGTATCGCTATCGATGCAATCAAAGCAGAATAAAGCAGCCAAATAGGTAAAAGACACGTGTGCGGCTATAATGTCACTTCAATACATCGTACTTCTTAACGGATAAATGACTGATTACTATGACCACTGTCTCAGACCAATCTTCGCAACATAAGTCACAGCATGGTTTTGCTCCACTGGCTATTGCCCGTATTAAAGGCGCACAGCGTGCCAACCAAATAGCGATTTATCTCATTTATGCGGCTATTTCTGCATTTGTGGTCTTTGGCACGATTGCTAGTATCAAAGCCTTCCATGATAACCAGCTGCTTTATCAGTTATTTTATAATTTGCCCTACGCCCTAGTAGCCCTCACGATACCTGTTACTATTTACGATGCATTGGTCGTTTATCGTTATCGCTTAAACCAACCGTCGATGATTGCCATGAGTATTGGTGTATCAACCATTATATTGGTTGGCGGATTAATTTTTGCCGATACTGCATGGTTAGGGCTATCTTGTTGGTTGGGTGTGGCATTTTTATTTAAAGTAAGCTTTAAGCGGTTTTTTAACTTTCTAGAAGTAGCTGATACGCCTGATGCCGACGAAGAGGCTGAAAGTACTAAAGCATAGACGATCTACAAAGTACGCCGCGATAAGCAATTAAGCAAACTACTTACCCTACTCATCCTTAAACCCACTTATTTAGCTTTATGATAATGACTATGAACACTTCGATACCAGACACGCCTATCCACCATCACTTAGATACTCAAGGGCTGATTTGTCCTGAGCCTGTCATGATGCTACACCGCGTCATTCGCAAAGCAGATGGCGGCGAAGTGATTGAAATATTGGCGACGGATCCGGCTACCACGCGCGACATTCCGAATTTCTGTCGTCATTTGGGTCATGAGCTAATCGGTCAAGAAACACTGGCTGAAAATGTAAGCTTAGATGCTGATCCTAACGAAATCACCATCGATAGCGATGATAATACGCCTGCGAGCGTAACGCTATATCGCTATCTGGTTAAGAAAAAAATGGCATGATAGGTTTGATGTTATATTAATGACTATCTGTCATCGCTAACTTAACCCCTACCTGAGTATCGTCCTATGAGCCGTGATCGTGCCGTGCAACAACGCCAACCTAAAGCATTAGCGGTCGATGATGAGCCAGCTTATATGACTGAGTTTCGTCAAGCCATGCTGGCGCGCGGTCTAGCGACGCGTACTCGCAATGCGTACGTCCGTGACCTACGCTCTTGCGAGCTGACCAATCCTATCGCCCTGACACGCTGGCAGCCTGATGATGTGCTGCACTGTCTGTCACTCCTTGCTAAAGATGGCAAAACCCCACGTACCCAAGCACGCATGCTCTCAAGCTTGCGTCAGTTTTATCTATGGATGATTGCCAGTAATCTGCGTGAGGACAATCCTTGTGAACGTATCAAAAGCCCAAAACTCGGACGTCCGCTGCCAAAAGACTTAGCTGAAGCGGATGTCGATAATCTACTTGCCGCACCTGATACCAGCACCGCGCTCGGTCTCCGTGATAAGGCTATGCTAGAAGTTTTATACGCCTGCGGTCTGCGAGTGAGTGAGTTGATTAACCTCTCATTAGAGCAAGTGAATCTAAACTCAGGCTGGCTACAAATCACGGGTAAAGGGAATAAAACGCGACTGGTGCCCCTCGGCGAATATGCAGCGGATGCATTGGAAGATTATCTGTCTCATGGGCGTGGAGATTTGATTGCGCATTTGAAGTCGGGGAATTGCCAAGCGGTATTTTTGACGGCGCAAGGCGGCTATATGACACGGCAGAACTTTTGGTATCTACTTAAGAAGTACGCCAAAGTTGCCAGTATCGATAAAGAATTATCCCCGCATACGTTACGTCATGCCTTTGCCACGCATTTACTCAATCATGGTGCAGACTTGCGTAGTGTGCAGTTATTGCTAGGACATAGTGATTTGTCCACCACGCAAATCTATACTCATGTGGCAACGGCGAGATTGCAGAAATTACATGCGGAGCATCATCCACGAGGGTAGCCTTGCCATATTGCCATATGGGCAGCATTGAAATCTAATATTATTGATGATTGTAAAAGGAATATATCGTGTCGCAAGCTCAACCGTCTGCCTTAACAAAGCGTCAAAACTCTGCACTCAAAAACCTTACTATCATGGGTTATTTAGAAGGTACATCTTTTCTATTGTTACTTGGTATCGCGATGCCACTCAAATATATGTTCGATATTCCAGAAGCGGTGAGCTATGTCGGTCCAGTGCATGGGGTATTATTCGTTGCTTATGTCATGGTGCTAATTATTACCGCGAGCAGAATAAAAATGCCGCTTTGGGCGCTACCTGCAGGTGTGCTCGGCTCGTTTTTACCATTTGGGCCATTTATATTTGATCATTTATTAAAGAAGAGTTTGAGAAAGTAGTTTCAAGAAAAATTCAATATCAGTAACGATATATGGCTGAATGCGGCTAACTATAATGCCATTCTATTCGCCTGCTGTATCTATCACTATTCTAGGATTACGTGCTCGTATTTCTTGATAAAAACTTGCTCTATCTTTCGGTGATATCAATACTTCTTTGTTCCGATATTCTATTTTAATTCTATCCAGTGATAGTGCTGGCGCAGAACTCATACTTCGAGTCGGCGTAATATAGGTGATATCTGCAATCTCAATTTTTTGAACAGAGAACCCACTATCTACTTGTAGTTGGTCATTCGTTAATATGTACTTAGTACCGAAAAAAGGGATGAGCATTAGTGCTGCAAAAGGTATGAGAATAACCGTCATTAATATAGTTTATATGAGGGATTTGTGAGCACCTCGCTTCCACTGCCATAATGGAACAAACACAGTAAATAAACTCAAACTCCAAAGTAACAGTGCGAGCCAGAAGTCTACTTTAGATACGAATATAATGTCTGGCATAAATAATACTTGGCGACTATTAGGTTAAATTCGATTCTATATTAAGCGATACCTCTTATCTAATATCTCTAGCATTTTTTCTTAAAAATTTTTGCGATACAGCAAAATGCAGTTCTAGAAATAGATAGCTGCAAACCCATCCTTTTCTCGTTACAATACCCTTATTAAAGTGCGTCATGATGTACATGCTGCCTAACTGGGCTGCGCACTACCTTTTACCTATCTATTATCCGAGAATCTCATGAGCCATAGACCACCTGCTGACCTACTAAAAAACGCCGAACACTGGCGCGAAGACATTAACTTTCGCCAAGAAGTGCTGGGTAAGCCGTTTGATTTTGCGACCACATGGGGCATTTTTTCACCGCAAAAGCTCGATGACGGTAGTTTGATGCTGCTTGATTATGTGGATTTTGAGCAAGATGATGACTCGATCGATTTGGGCTGTGGTTATGGCGTACTTGGTATGACGGCAGCACGTGAATGTCCAAATGGTCAGCATACGCTGATTGATAAAGACTTTATGGCGGTAGAATACGCACGTCGTAACTGTGAGAAAAATGGTCTAAACAATGTCGATGTGCATTTATCAAATGGCTTTAATCATGTGGCAAAAGACAAAGACTTTAGCCTTGTGATGTCAAACTTGCCAGCTAAAGTGGGTAAAGAGCAGCATTATTTATACTTCCTCGATGCCTATGCACGCATGCGTAAAGGTGGCCGTTTTTATGTCGTGACCATCAATGGCCTACGCCAATTTGTGAAACGCTCATTTACCGAAGTTTTTGGCAATAGCGATAAAATCAAACAAGGTAAAACCTATACGATTACGATGGCGACCAAAGACTAGTTTTAGCTTTGCCTGATTGAGTTTCAGTCATTTAAACTAAAATTGACATCGACATAAAAAAGCACGCTAAATCTGATTTAGCGTGCTTTTTATTTTGTATGATTAACTATCATCTTACATCTGACGTTTTATCAAATATCCGCCTAATAGCGCGCTGCCGATAATCGGCAATAGCACCATGAGCATTGGTGAAAAGCCTGTCGCCAGCGATACAAATCCGACTAAGTCTTGAATATAGCTAAATAGTAGACCAAACAACAATGCCACGACGATACGCAAGCCTAAGCTGTGCGTCCGTAGCGAGCCAAAGACAAACGAGCAAGCGACAATCACTAGCGACAATATCGATAATGGCGATAGTAGCTTTTGCCAAAAGGCCACTTCATGATCTAAAGAGCGATTGCCCTGTTGGCGCATAAACGTGCGATGCTCATACAGCTGCGTCAATGACAAATCCTCTGCCTTACGCGTTAGCAGATACACAGACTCTGGGGCAAAAGGTAAGCTTAACGTATCTGATGGTGAAATAGCTTGGCTACTCTCAAATCCCTGATTGATAGAGAGCTTAACCATATCGTTTAACTGCCACTCGTAGCGATACTGCTCGCTTGGCTTTTCACTGTTCACATCAATTGGTTCACGGCCAGTATACTTTCCACCTTCCGCATGGACAGCAGTTTGCAAATTGCCATTATTATCCAAATGCCAGCGTTTCACCTCGCCAATGTTGCCTGCGACATCAGCATAATCAATATATAAAACGTCGCTACCATCAGGTGTAGCACTGCCATCTTCTGCGGTTTCGAATCGTGGCTGTATCGTCCAGTAGCCGCGTACTGATGTGACCAATGAGGTGCTGTCTTCATCATTAATCTGTTTCGCTAATTGGTTAGAAGACGGTAGGACGAATTGATTGATAGCCAATGCCAATAGTACAAATATGAAAGCAGGCTGTAATACCCAGCCGACGATGCGATAGATACTGACCCCAGCCGCGCGCATGACGACCAGCTCGCTTTTATTGGCCAGCAAACCCAATCCTATGACAGCACCCAATAGCGCACCCGTTGGGGTAAATTGCTCTAAAAAGTAAGGCGAACGATAAAAGATATACTTGAGCGCCTCGCCCATGGTGTAGTTATCATCTAACGAATCAAGCTCTGATAAGTAAGAAAAAATCAGCTGTAATGCCCACAAACCAACGACGGCAGCGATAATAGCCACTAGAGCATTAAGTTTGACATAACGACTAAGGACTTTTAAATTGGCAGGTTTTTTAGCCAATTGATTAGACTTGTCTGACTTAGCAAATAAAGAGCGCATTAAGACTGCCCTCCTTGTGAGCTGTTGTTCTGATTGTCTATGTCGCTAACTGAGTTAGTTGCGGCAGCGGCTAGCCTATTTTCTTGTTTGCGAAAGCGCAATCGATGTTGCACGCGGCTACCCCAATTCATATAAAGCGCCAATGCCATAAATCCTAAGATAAGCCATGCATACGCCCATACGCTGATGCTGTCTTTGCTCACTGCGTTTTTTAGCGAGATGATACCTAATACACAGCTGACAAATAATAAGATAGAAGGAAACAAGCGTAGCCAACGTCCTTGACGCGGACGGACTTGCGCCAGTGGCACGGCCAACATAGGCGCGATAATCATCAGCCATGGTAGCGCCAAACGATAGCCAAGCTCACCTTGTGCAGCACGCATTGCACTATTTGTGCCTGATGGTGAAATACTCGTTGCGGCTTGCCACAATGGTCCAATCTTCTGCGTTTCAATATTGTCTTCGGTGATAACTTCCTGTGAAGACTCAGTCAAGGTGATGCGATAACGATCAAAAGCAACTTGATTATATTTCAGACTGCCTGCACCGACTTCGTAACGACGTCCTTGGAACAGATCCAACTGGGTCACGCCGCTATTGCCAGTATCAACTTGCTCAGCACGCTTAGCCAACGTAATCGTGTCTTTGCTAATGTCCTTCGCACCGCTATTTATAATATCTTTTGGGATATCAGAAATGCCAATTTGTTCGGCTGTTTCACTGTCAATCGTGTTATTCATATCAGTGGCATTAGCATTGACACTTTCAGCAGCACTACCTTTTTTCGCAGGTTCAGATTGGATCAAGATCACATCTTGCAGTTTTTTCTTAT
This sequence comes from Psychrobacter sp. JCM 18900, assembly GCF_904846625.1. Classification (GTDB taxonomy): domain Bacteria; phylum Pseudomonadota; class Gammaproteobacteria; order Pseudomonadales; family Moraxellaceae; genus Psychrobacter. Next base: position 135,661 of record NZ_CAJHBL010000003.1, on the reverse strand, counting down.
CATCGCTGAGACTACCCACGTACAAATGGTAATTACCGCTACTGATAAACTCGTTCGGACGAATCAAATCAAACGCACTGGTCAATGCTTGCTGCTGCCAAACAGCCTCAGACGAGCGTACGCCCCAAGGTTTACCAACGACAGATAGCGCCGCTTCACCAACGAACAATGCCAATATTAACGGTGTCATCAATCGAGCAAGCTTACCTCGAGACACGCCACTAGCATTAATCACTGCCATTTCTTGATCGACATATAAGCGGCCAAATACGAGCATCAAAGCGATAAAGAATGCTAGCGGTAATATCAGCTCTAAAAAGTACGGTAGGTTATACCCAATGATTGTAAACAGTAGGCTGACGTCCAAACGACCTTCAGCAGCGATGCCAAAATAGCGTATCAAACGACCACCAAGCATCATCACTACCAAAAACCCCAACACTAAGGCAGTGGTCGAGGCAACTTGTTGTGTCATGTAGCGGCGTAATATCACAATGGGTACTCTTAAACGGTTGGTATGCGCGCGATTGTTGATGAGCTTATTGAATATTTAGAACGTACGACGACATATCACTAGCATGATATGGGTCATTTAAATACTCAAATAACGGTAAACGTTACTGAGCGACTGGTTAGTCATACTCAATAAACACAAGCAACAGATATAACCGCTAATGCTAGCATGTTTTGCCTAAAAATGGCTGTGAAATGTGTTTGAAAACATTACCTACACCTTGCTGAGAACGCATTATTGACAGTAATTAACGAATATAGCAAATATTGGATAAACAATTGATAAAACCTTAAATTACATCGAATTGATAGCATTTATAGCGTTAAGTTTTTGCTTTATTTATTTTAGAAAGGTTTGTTTGTCATTCGTATCATCGAACATTTATCTCTGTTATTAATTGCTAGACTGACTGATAGAAAAATATACTTATATAGTCAAACGGAGAATAATACTAATGAATAAAACGACCTCTACACCTTCTACCCTACTTGAACTCGCCGGCGGCACATTCGATGCGCTTGACTGGTCAAATAGCGCGCTTGTTCTTATCGACTATCAAAATGAATATGTCGATGGCGCTATGCCATTAGGGGACGCTGGGGCAAAAGCCATCGCCAATGCACACCTAGTACTCGATAAAGCGCGTCAGCAAGATATACCTATCTTCCACATTACCCATCATGGTGCAGAGAATGTCTTTGATCCTTTATCAGCTAACGTTGAGATCGTCGAACAGTTGCAGCCGCAAGATGGCGAAACAGTAATTGCCAAAAAGCATCCGAACGCCTTTTATGATACGCAATTACAATCACTGATTTCAGCAGCAGAAAAAAAGCAGATTATTTTTGCGGGTTTTATGAGTCATATGTGCGTCAGCTCAAGCGTCCGCGCTGCATTTGATTTAGGTTTTGATAGTTTTGTCTGCCATGATGCCTGTGCCACGCGCGATCTACCTAGCGCTACAAGAAAGCCGATAAGCGCTGAAATCATGCATGATACTGCCATGGCCGCACTACAAGACAGATTTGCCGCGATGGTAACGACCGATGAATTGGTCAATGGCTAATATGTTGTCATCATCGAAAAATGATAATGTAACCGCTAAACCATAGCGCAAGTTAGCACAGCATAATAATTCAAACGTATTACCTAAGGCTTGCTAACTGCGCACGATTATCGCAATATGCTACACTACTGTGATTGCTCGATAGACCAAATAATCTAATAATCTGACAGGTATAAGCAGACATACAAATCCTGCAATTTTCATAACTCTAATAAGGATAACTATATGAATATCAAATTATCTCAGCATTTACCAAAGACCCATACGCAGAAAATCCTGAAAAAAGAAGCCAAAAGTAAAGACGATGCTTGTCTGGTTGTTTTGGTCGATGACAAGAAAAATATTCTGGCTGAATCTGTGCTAAGCGAATATACCACTCGTATTGAGCAGCTGATTGAAGTATCACATTTCAAGGGCACTACCTGTGAGACTGTTGCTGACTATGCGCTGGCAGGTGATAAAAAAACCACTAAGCAAAACCCTGTACAACTGCTATTGGTCGGTGTAGGTAACACTGATAAGTTCAACAATACAGTACTGCAAAAAATCGCCAATACCATCTATAGCAGCACACAAAAGCGTGTGTCTTCTATCACTGTCGCCTTGGGTGATGCACTAGAAGAAAATCATTTTGGTCAATTTGCCCTTAATCTACTGGCAGCAAGCTACCGCTTTGACAAGTATAAGTCTGAGCAAGCAAGTCCTGTATTGACTGATGTTTATCTATTAGCGGATGAGTCACTACAGCCTGCACTTGCCTTCGCTCAGTCAGTATTTGCTGGTCAGAGCCTCACTCGTGATGTGGCCAATGAGCCTGGCAATATTTGCTTCCCAGCTTATATGGCTGAACAAGCTCAAGAACTTGCGAAAACTTACCCTGACCTATTAACCGTGAAGGTACTAGGTGAGGACGAGATGTCAGCGCTAGGTATGCATTGCTTCTTGGCCGTTGCACAAGGCTCTACCAAAGAAGGTAAGCTGGTACTCATGGAATACCGTGGTAAATCAGAATTTAGTTCAAATGCAGGCACTATCGAGCAAACCACTAGCAACGCAAAAGTGAGTGGTCTAAAGGCATTGGCCGATAAACTACCAACCAAAAAGTCAGCTAAAAATGCAAGCAAAAATAGCAATGACAATGCACAAGCGACCAATGACGACGCACCTATCGTATTAGTCGGTAAAGGCGTGACCTTTGATTCAGGCGGTATCTCAATTAAGCCAGGTGCGGCGATGGATGAGATGAAGTTTGATATGGGTGGTTCGGCGTCAGTACTTGGTACAATCAAAGCCTTATGTGAAGCGCGTCTACCAATCAACGTCGTTGGTGCGCTAGCCTGTGCTGAAAACATGCCATCAGGTGATGCAACGCGTCCAGGCGATATCGTCAAAGCGATGAATGGTAAATCAGTTGAAATCTTGAATACTGATGCTGAAGGTCGTTTAGTACTAGCAGATACCTTGTGCTACGTGCAGCGTTATCAGCCAAAAGCCATCATCGATGTTGCCACCTTGACTGGCGCTTGTGTGGTTGCACTAGGCCATGTGCGTTCAGCCGTATTTAGTAATGATGAAGACGTCCTGTTTGATTTAGAAAATGCCAGCAACCTATCAGGCGATCTTATCTGGCATATGCCTTTAGATGACGAATATCAAGCTCAGCTTGATTCACCAATCGCTGATATGCAAAACATCGGTGGTAAAGGTGCTGGTGCGGTAACTGCCGCCTGCTTCTTATCGCGTTTCATTGAAGAAGGTCAAGCATGGGCGCATTTAGACATCGCTGGTACTGCATGGAACTCAGGTAAAGACAAAGCAGCCACTGGACGTCCTGTACCATTGTTTATGCAATATCTAAAAAACAGCGCAGAGATGGCTTAATCCATTTATGAAAATTAGTTTTTATGTATTAAGTGAGAGTAAGGCCCAAGATTTCTTGGGCTTTATTTGTCAGCTGACTCAGACGGCGCTTAACAAAAGCGCTCAGTCTTTGCTGATTTTAATTGAAGATGAGACATTACTATCAAATCTAGATACGGCACTTTGGTCACAGGACTCCACGAGTTTTATACCGCATCAATGTCTTTCTGATACTGACCATAAAAGTACCAATGATAGAGGTACTGATGATAGTAATATTGCTACTCATAAATCATTAGCACCTGTACTGCTAGGCAATCATATGCCAGCTGATTTTAATGGTATCGTGCTCAATACGACGACACGTCCCGTCAACAATTTTATGGCTGCTACTAATAATTCAAAACCCTCCCGAGTCCTTGAGTTGATCCGACCTGATGCTACAAGTACCAAAGAAGGTCGCAATAAATATAAAGCCTACCAGCAATTAGGTTACGAGCTGACCCACTTTAAAGTGTAGCTCTGCCGTTTATTTCCCTCTTACCTTTTTCTATTTTTGCAGCAAAATCTCTTCCTACATTGTATATCACTGCCTATATCGCTGCTTTTACTTTCCTATAAATGAGGTATTCTGAGTAGCTAGCCCTTGCCTATAAGTGCTGCATCCTTTTTTATACTAATTATATAACTCTGCTATCCCTCCATTTGCGCACAGTATCCACTGCTATGAGCGGTATGCGAATATGTCAAAAAATGCTACCATCCTTCGATAAATTTTCTGTTGTGACAATTCACTTACTTTTAACGGACTTGAGGGTGTACAGATGCGTTCATTAATTGCAATGTATCAGCGTATAGGGCTGGTGCCGCTTATTATTATTGGTTTGGTGTTAGGGGTACTGATTGGTTGGCTAGCGCCAAGTATCGGCACCGCCATAGGGTTGCTCGGTACACTCTTTGTCGGCGCACTAAAAGCAGTCGCTCCCATCCTAGTATTTATTCTGGTTATGGCAGCCATTAGTCAACATCGCAGTGGCAATGAAGTCTACGTAAAGCCGGTGCTTATCATGTACATGTTCGGCACTTTTTTGGCAGCACTAACGGCAGTCGGTGCCAGCTTTTTATTCCCGACTGAGCTGGTCTTGATCAACGCCGACATCGCGCAAGTACCACCTGCTGACCTAAAAGAAGTCTTGACGAACTTGCTCATGAACTTGGTCGCCAACCCGATCAATGCAATCGCTGAAGCCAATTACATTGGTATCTTAGCATGGGCAATTATTATTGGTTTTGCCTTGCGCCAAGCAAGTGATACTGCTCGAAATGTTGTCAGTGATTTCGCTGATGCCATCTCACAAGTGGTTAAATGGATTATTGCTTTAGCCCCATTTGGTATCTTAGGCCTAGTCGCTAGCACGGTTGCTGAAACAGGCTTTGCTTCTTTGGCAGGCTATGCACGTATCTTAATGGTATTGATCAGCTGCATGTTATTCATTGCGTTGGTCGCCAATCCGCTTATCGTCCTTATTAAAACAGGTAAAAATCCTTATCCGCTCGTGTTCAGATGTCTGCGCGAATCAGGAATTACTGCCTTCTTTACGCGCAGTTCAGCGGCCAATATTCCAGTCAATATGAACCTTGCCCGTAAACTTGGATTGCATGAAGACACTTATTCAGTGACCATTCCACTAGGTGCCACTATCAATATGGCAGGTGCTGCGATTACCATTAACGTCTTAACGCTTGCTGCTGCTCACACGTTGGGTATCGAAGTGACGTTTGCATCAGCGCTGCTACTCAGTCTGGTTGCTACGATTAGTGCTTGCGGTGCTTCTGGTGTTGCTGGTGGTTCGTTGCTATTGATTCCACTCGCTGCTAGCTTATTTAGCATTCCAAATGATATCGCGATGCAAGTAGTTGCGATTGGCTTCATCATCGGTGTGATTCAGGATTCAGCTGAGACTGCCTTGAACTCTTCTACTGATGTATTGTTTACAGCAGCAGCTGATCCGACGTATTCGCGTTAATTTCTGCTGAAGTGTTTTATATAGATATCAAAAAGGGCCTTTATAAGGCCCTTTTTTTACGTGTTCTCTTGATTGCTCGATTACTTTAAATTGTCTATATCAACTTCGATGACTGGTGTTTGCTGCTCTATCTGACGTTTAAGTTGGCGCAGTTGCTCAACCTCATCTAACAGCTCAAGTATCAAACCAATTGCTGGTACGCTGGCTTCAAAATCACGACTCAATCGCGATGCACGGCGCACTGTCGTCAGCTGATAACCAGTAAATTTTTCATGCTCTGGTACATCATATTCAATGATATTTTCTTCGATTAATTCGATGACCCATTGGCGCTCTTGGCCACAGGCAGAGACCAGTTCATCTAAGCTCATGATGATGTCTGTAAATTCAGTCGAGTGGTTCATAGCTATTATCCTCGTTTTCTCTTTATTTCATCGGTATCGTATTCATCTCTGCTATTCGTTTATTACTTCAGTAATAAGTAATGGTTATTCATAATCTTGTTTAACGACTAATATTGGTATCAGCAAAGGCTTGTTTTAGCTGCTCATAAGCCTGTATCGACGCATCACTACTGACATCAGGATTGACGATATTTAGAGTTAGATACAAGTCACCTGCTTGCTTAGCAGGGATACCTTTTCCTTTAAGACGTAAATTGCTACCGGACTTGCTGTTCTTAGGAATAGTCACACCAAGCGTGCCCGCTGGCGTACTGACATTGATTTTTTCACCCAATGCCGCTTCCCACGGTGCAATATTCACAGTTTGATAAACGTCTGCGCCTTCTATACGAATATTGGCATCATGACGAATTTTAACCTTCAAAAACAAATCGCCATTTTTACCATTACTGCTACCAGCAGCACCTTGCCCTGCCAAACGTATTTGCTTACCGTCAGTGATGCCTTTAGGGATTTTTATCTTAAGGGTTTTGTTATCGTAGTCGACATTACCATTGGGCTGACGAACAGGGACGTTTAGCTTAATGCTGTAGTCGTCGCCACTATAGACTGAAGACAAATCAACGGTAATCTCAGCATGCTGATCCTGACCTTTGCTGTCTTGCGTCCCAAAGCCACCACCAAATTGATCAAAGCCGCTGCTTTGAGAGCGACCACCCGTCTGCCCACCAGCTGACCCACGTGCGCCGCGACCAAATGCTGAAAAAATGTCATCGAAGCGAAAACCACCATCACCAAAGGCCTCACCGTCACCAAACTGATCTTTGATATCTTCCCAGCGAAACCCACCTTGACCCGCACCAGTTTGCCCACTGCCACCAAACCCACTTGATCTACTTTGACCTGCGAACGGATTATTGAGCATAGCATCATATTCAGCGCGCTTTTCTTTATCTCTGATCGTTTCGTAAGCGTTGTTTATTTCTGCAATTTTATTATCAGCGTCTGGATGATCACTGACATCGGGATGATACTGACGAACAAGCTTGCGGTATTTTTTTTTGATATCAGCGTCTGAGGCGTCTTTTTTGACCCCTAAAATGTCATAGTAGTTTTTCTCTGCCATGTTATTTTCCCCAAAATAAAAACATATTAGTGGTATCAGTCTGCCAATTTCAAACGATACGGTATAAATAGCTACTAGACTTTGCTATAGCAATTTTTGTAGCCTACTTATCATCATAACAATAATTACAACAAACACCGTTATATAAATATTACCAGTAGCTATGCCAAGCGATAGCAGCATCTATCGTATCTGAATCACCTAACACTACGCTATTATCGGCCATCACAGTGTCTGAGTACGTTATTATAAGTCTGGCATCGTTATTCTTTGATAGCTGCTGGCGTGATATTAATTTTTTTCTAGTACGTACTAAATTTTTAGAATAAAAAAGAGCAAACAGTAACTGTTTGCTCTTTTTTTATTCTAAAGGCCTGATAATAGATCGCTCAGTTGTTCGTCACTTAACGATAAAGTGATATTTTACGATGTATTAGTCGCTGTTTTTAGCGGCAGAAAACTTTAGCAGTACGAGGTGTATAAATACCGAAAGTCACTAGACCTAGCGCGATGTCTTTAGCCTCTTGCACAGTTTGAACTTTAGCTACATTTTGTGCACCACCACATACTTCGGCAGCATTTACAGTCTGTTCTTGTCCAATGCCACCGATAAAGAAAGTTTGTGATTTAGTATATTCTGGGGTGATTTTTTGGGTTGGTTGAATTAAACCAGTTTGAGTAGCACAACCTGATGCCAAAAATACCGAACCCATCACTGCTGTTATTAGTAATTTTTTCATTATTATTCCTTACTTACAGTAAACACTGATTTGACGAGGGGTATAAATGCCATTAGAAATGGTACCTAGTACAATGTTGATAAAGTTGGACTTAGTCTGAATGCTGGCCACATTTTGCTGACCTTGGCAGACTGCAGCTGCATCAATTTCCTTCTCTTGACCGAGGCCGCTTACAAAAAACGTCTGCATCTTTTCAGCGTTCGGTTGTACCGAAGTACTTGGCGCCTCTGATGAAGACAACAGATAATTTTGGGTCGCACATCCTGATGTCAGGATAGCGAGTAGCGCTACAGCAACTATCTTATTCATATATGGTCTCATTAACTGATATTTGTTTGGTGCGAATAATACTGTCAAACTATCTGCAATGCAACACATTTGTAAGCTAATTTTTTCTTATCTATTTTATTGGTAACTTAGAACTTATTTGCGAACATTAAATATATTTAAACAAATAAAAATCGTCTCTTTAATTCAGTTATAAGCGCAGTTTTCTACTATCTCGTTATGTTATATACAATATGCTGGAACTAGTACCATCACTTTAGAATATTGCTTACAAACCTTATCTATCTTGCGATGCGATAAAACTCCGCTGCTATGAATCTACAACCAAGTTTATTCTTCACTACAATAAGTTGAAGCATTACGATCGCAATCGCATCAAACATAGTTTTTTAAGTTGAAACGTCATTAAAAAATAATAGAAAAATAGTTTTCAGGTGATGTGATCAATACTGTCATGAAGATATCTAATATAATTTATAGAATAAAGTTCAACAATATTGTCTTTACAAAATAGTAATAATATAGCAAGGTTTTTTTACATTATATTATCTATTACTATTTGAGCTTTCATAACGATAATTATGCTATATCGATAGATTTGGTCTTTATATATTACCTATTTATATTGTATTAATGGCTTTCCAATATTTTGTCGGCTTCTTTATGAGAATCACTCTTTATAAGTCTAATTTTAGTACCTATATCATCATTATTCTTGCTAAAAAATAGCTATTTTTCCTTAAAAAACAGCTATTTGACCTCATGAGTTTTTTACACGGCAGTAATAATATGACAAGCTAGCTCTTGTAGAATCCCCTATTATTCATACTCATAGGGAGTATAGATAACGTAGGCAAGAGCATCTGTCTATTTTATTAATTGCTTAAAGGTATTAAATGTCTTATTTAATCAAGTCTTTGGTTGTCACTTTATCGCTACTACTTAGCACCACAGTTTTCGCTGCCAATACCAGTTACTACGGTAGTAAGTTTCATGGCAAGCGCACAGCGAGTGGCAGCATCTTCAACATGAACTCTTTAACCGCTGCACATCGCACGTTACCGTTCGGCACGAAGGTACAAGTAACCAATCAAAAGACAAAGCAGAGCGTCGTTGTAAAAATTACGGACAGAGGACCTTTTATTAGAGGTCGTATCCTTGATTTATCAAAAGCCGCTGCTGGTGAAATAAACTGTCAGCTTTGTACGACTACGATGGAAATACTGTCGTACGGCGATGGCAAATATCGTAAGGAATAATGTAATAAAAAAGGGATGGCTTATGCCATCCCTTTTTTATGTCTGCTTATATAACTAACTATCTAGAACGCTTTATGCGAACTTAGCTTCCATCTCTTCTAAAGTCGTCATTGATAGTAGTAACTTTTCTTCATTATCACTATGCTGCTGCTGTAGCGCTGTTTGCTCATTGAGTAATACAAGCAAGTCAGACTTACGGCTCTCTTCGTACAACTCCGTATCAGCCAGTTTTTCTTCAAGCGTCACAAGCTGCTTATCAATCTTAGCCAGTGTCTTTTCTGTTTCCTCTATCTCACGGCGGATAGGTGCTGTCATTTTACGCTGTTCAGCGGCTAGCTTACGCTGCTCTTCTTTACTAAGTGCAGGTGTAGCAGCTTTACTGTTTGATGAGTTATCAGATGATTTGTTGTTTACTTGACTATTATCTGTTTCACGTGAAACAAACTTCTTACTCTCTTTTTTGCTTTTTTTCTTACCGGTATTTTTATCTGATGCGTTCTCTTGCTTACGCTTCTCTGCTAGCCATTTACCATAGTCGCCAATGTCACCATCGAATTCTTCGATGATGCCATCATGTACCAGATACAGCTCATCACAGACATTGGCAATCAATTCTCGATCATGCGAGACCAGTACCACTGCGCCCTTAAAACCTTGCAAGGCGATAGTCAATGCTTGACGCATTTGTAAGTCTAAATGGTTGGTTGGCTCATCGAGTACAAGAACGTTTGGACGTTGCCAAACAATCAATGCTAGTGTCAGACGTGCACGCTCACCACCTGAGAATAGCTCACTTGGGGTGTCAATACGCTCACCGCGGAAGTCAAAGCTACCCAAGAATGAACGTAGCATCGCATCGGAGGTTTTGCCTGCTAGGCGACGTAACATCTCTATAGGCGTTGCTTTGGCATCTAGGATATCCATCTGATGCTGATTGAAATAACCTAGCTTTAGGGTATCCGAAACACGATACTTCCCTGTTAATACACCAAGCTCACCGACTAAGGCTTTAATCAACGTTGATTTACCAGCGCCGTTCATACCTAATAAGCCAAGACGGGTATCAGGGGTAACCTGTACATTGGCATTGTGTAGAAGCGGTGTCTCACTATAGCCAATATCTGCGTTGGTTAGCTCAATCAGCGGTGAGCTCATATTTGCTGGCTCATAGAACTGAAACGAGAAAGGGTTGTCAGCCATCATTGGTGATAGCTCTGCCATACGCTCTAACTGCTTAATACGGCTCTGTGCTTGCTTGGCTTTACTGGCTTTAGCACGGAAACGACGAATAAAATCATCCAAGTGAGCCTTGGTCGCTTCTTGCTTTTCAAACGCTTGCTGCTGCTGCGCCATACGCTCGTGACGGGTACGAATAAACTGCTGATAGTTACCGGTATAAAGGGTGATTTTTTGTTGCTCTACATGCAGGATATGACCGACGGTTGCATCTAGAAATGCCTGATCATGCGAGATGACGATGACCAGACCCATATAGGCATTGATCCATGTCTCAAGCCACAAGATAGCGTCCAAGTCCAAATGGTTGGTTGGCTCATCGAGTAACATCAAATCAGCACGGCTCATCAAGGTTTTGGCGAGGTTTAAGCGCATACGCCAACCACCAGAAAACCCTTCTACGGGCAGTTCATGCTGGCTAGTCTTAAAACCCAGACCTGCCATAATTTGTGCTGCTTTGGTTGGCGTACGATATCCGTCGATTTCATCGAACTGCTGGTGTAGCACACCAATTTGCTCATCACTAACGCTGCTTAAATCATTTAGCGCAGCATTAATTTCATACCACTGCTCATCACCGCTCAATACATAATCGATTGCAGACTGCGTCGTAGCACCAACTTCCTGCGCCATGTGCGCCACATGCCAGCTATCAGGAATACTGACTTCACCTTTATCAAGGGTGACCTCTGTATCGCCTGTACCCATCTGCGTCAGTAATAGCGCAAATAACGTAGATTTGCCTGTGCCGTTGTTGCCCGTCAGTCCAACTTTGTGACCTGGATGGAGCTGAAAGCTTGCACCTGCAAACAATTCACGACCATCACGGCGAACACCAACGTCTTTAAATTCGATCATATAATTTCTTCATCTCAACAATAATATAGATATAGGGCAATAAGAAACACACATAAGGTATGCCAACTGGCGGCTATTATTTCAAACGCTTGCTCCATAGGCAAACAATTAAATAACTATTTCAAAACTAAGTATTTATTACGCCAAACACCTTAAGTTGCACAAGCGACTCTTGAGCTCATACATGGTTGTTACTATTATAAAGGTTATGGCCGTAAAATACCGTAATATGACTAATAAGCTTTAAGACTGCCTAATATTACTAAGTAGGGTTTTATATAGTCACACGCTATTATTTTTTAGTCTGGTTATTGATTTAGCCCATTGACGCAGTTATTTTAAAAAACACAATATCAAAAATGGAGCACTGCTATTTATTAGTAAAATTCAGTAGTTGCATCACTCTTGACAAACGAATCAGCACCCCCATTATGATATACTGCTAAAAGATAAGTGCCCACTATCAATAGAGCCAATAAATATTGTGGTGGCACAAATAATATTTTGAAATTGTACAAACAGCTTATAATGCACCAATAGCTTTGCCATAATGACAGCACCCAATTAAATCAAACGCCGTGCGTATCTTTATTTGCAAGTACCCTATTGCAAACCCAAACAGGACGACGACCGCATTTGATCCTAGCAACTGAGGTAGATATGAACGAATCAGCCAACCAATTTAGTCCAAGCTCAAGCCAGCCAGTAGACCCAACCGTATTAAGCCTAACTGATAGTGCGGCGCAAAAAGTACGCCGTCTACGCGAAGAAGAAGGCGATAGTGATCTTATGTTACGTGTCTATGTGACGGGTGGCGGTTGTTCTGGTTTCTCTTACGGGTTTAACTTTGCCAACGATCTAAACGAAGACGATGCCAATTTTGATAATGGTGATGTGACGTTAGTCGTCGATTCACTAAGCTATCAATACTTGCAAGGCTCTACCGTTGACTATACCGAAGGTCTGGAAGGGGCACGTTTTGTGGTGACCAATCCAAATGCCACGACCACGTGCGGCTGCGGTTCGTCATTCTCTATATAAGCCAAATAGACGCGGTCGCGCTATGGTTATTGAGATAATGCGATAGTGTGCCAATACTATGTCAAATGGCTTGTAGGCATAATGAATAAAGCATCTATCTCTCAGGTAGATGCTTTTTTTATCAAAATGTCTGGCCAGAATAACGCTATATTCGAGATGAATTTGTATTAAAAACAGGGTCAAAATCCTCACAAATCGCTTTGCCTAAAGCTTATCGTATTTGTAATTGTCCGTGGTTTTCAAGACAGCTTTGAGCTAAACTGACGGAATTATTGACCTAACATTTACCTATTTTATGGACAAACGCTTATCGTGTTTTGATCCGCCATAATAAATAACAATAGATGACTATTATGAGTAATTTTGCGAGTAGCTTTGTTAATTTTGAGATCCCTAATTGGTTTGATAGCCAACACTTAACGGGTATGCTCCGCGGTATTGAAAAAGAGGGCCTGCGCGTAAAGCCTGATGGTTTCTTGGCACAGACCCCGCATCCAACCAAACTTGGGTCAAAACTTACCCATCCTTTTATTACTACCGATTACTCAGAAAGTCTGCTTGAGCTCATCACTGAACCAAAATCCTCACCAAAAGAAACCCTCAATATGCTGCGCCAATTGCACGTATTGGTCTATCAGGGCATACCTGAAGGTGAGCTGATGTGGCCATTATCGATGCCTTGCATGTTGTCTTCTAAAGATGAGGATATCCCACTAGCTGATTATGGTAGCTCTAATACGGGTAAGCTAAAAACTCTATATCGTAGTGGCCTTGGTATCCGCTATGGTCGTCGCATGCAGACGATTGCTGGTCTACATTACAACTTGTCTTTTGGTGATACGTTGTTTGAGACTTGGCAAGCCCAAACACCGACTGCACAAAGCCAAACGTTAACAGAGTTCAAAAACGAGAAATACTTAGGGCTGATTCGTAACTTTAAACGTCTGACTAGCCTTGTTTTGTATTTACTGGGTGCTAGTCCAAGCGTATGTCCTTGTTTCTTGGCAGGGCGTGAGCACGATTTAGAATTGCTCAATGATTCGACTTATTACAAACCTGCGGCGACTAGCCTGCGTATGGGTAAGCTTGGCTATACCAATAGCGTGCAAGAGCAGCTTGATATCCGTTATAATTATTTGCCAGAGTATGTCGATGGTCTGCGCCGTGCCATTCAAACACCGCACGAAAGCTTTGCTAAGCTTGGCCTAGAAGACGAAGATGGTAACCCGATCCAAATCAACAATCATATTCTGCAGATAGAAAACGAGTACTACAGCCCTATTCGTCCTAAACAAATCGCAATGAGCGGTGAAACACCAACCGAAGCGCTTGAGCGTCGCGGTATCGCCTATGTCGAGTTCCGCGCTATCGATCTTGACCCATATAGTGACGTAGGTATTCGCCTATCTAGTGCTTGCTTCTTGGAAGTGATGGCTCTGTATTGTCTGTTCAGTGACTCACCAGACCTGCTACCTGAAGAAGAAGATACGCTCGCTATCAATCTCGAGCGTGTGGTCAATGAAGGTCGCCGTGATGACTTGCATATTATCAATAATGGCCAGGAGCAGTCACTCGAAAGCTGGATGCTAACGCATCTAGAACGTATGCAGCCGCTTGCTGCATTGCTTGATGCTCACTATGGTGGTAACGATTACCGCGCGGCTGTAGCATTGATGCAGGGCAAAGCAGGACACTCTGAGTCGACTATCTCTGCACAAGTAAATTCTGACAGTAAACGCTTAGGCAGCTTATGGCAGCTTGGATTTACGTTAGCTCAGCAGCATCGCGAGTCTTTATTACAGCAGACACTTAGTCCAAACACTCAAGCTAAATACGAAGTATTGGCAGAAAAATCTATCTTACAGCAAGCTGAGATTGAGCAGTCTGAAACAGAAGACTTTGCGGAATTTTTACAGCAATATCGCTAAGTTGCTAGTTATTAATTGCTAAGTCCTGACTGTGACATTTTGACTGCTTAATCTTGATTGCTACCCCACATCTATTATAGATAAACCCATAAGAGTAACCGCACAATGCGACAGCTAACCACTTACCGTAACCTGCAAGTATTTTTGGTGATAATGGCCATCATAGGCATGAGTTTTGCGCTGTTTTATTTACAGCGTCATCTAGGGCTTTCGCCTTGCCCGCTCTGTATTTTTCAGCGCGTTGGTCTAATCGTCATGGGCGGATTTGCCCTGATATCAGCGTTGTTTAATCCTAAGTCTAAAGTGATAAGACTATTGCTATGGCTTGGTAGTCTAGTAGGTATTGGTTGGGCAACTGCAGTAGCAGCACGCCATGTATGGCTGCAACATTTGCCTGCTGACCAAGTACCTTCTTGTGGTCCAGGACTGAACTATTGGCTTGATACCCTCCCTATCTTACAAGTATTCAAAGAAGTATTTGCAGGATCTGGCGAATGTGCCTCTGTTGATTGGACGCTTATGGGATTAAGTATCCCTGAGCAGTCGTTGATTCTATTTAGTGTGCTGCTGATCGTACATGTGTTGATATTAATGCGTATCGTAAAATCTGCTAATTAAGATCGTATGACTCAATAAAACGTTAGGTTTCTTTCCTAGTTTTGGTTTTAAAATAGACATTGCTATCTTCGATACAATGTCTGTTTTTTTGTCTACTATTAACCCGCCCTTATAAACCATATTAGCGTTACCAACAGGTATCGCTAATGCCAACTTATGCCTTTTAGATATAAGGCCAACAACAAAAAGCCCACAGAGATAATTTGAAGCCTTTGATATCTTTAGTCAGCTTACCTTATAAACGGATAAGCATTAGATATTTGTCGCTTTCTACTCATAAGCTATCTGTATTTTGAATATAAGATAATGCTATCAAGTTCTTAATTTATATTATTACTACGCGCCCATGCCTTATTATCCTTATCTTTGACAATGGCTTTACGTTGTCGATAGTATAGATGAGCTTGAAAAATACTTGTTAAAAACTGTTTTTGGTATGACCATGATATATTTTGCTCCCGTTCGCTCTACTACGCTTGCTATCGTAAAACGGTGGCGTCCTTCGTTACTTGTAGCGTCACTATGCGTGCTACTCGTAGGCTGTGATAGTGCCTCGTCCAATACCGATAAAGACATGGTATCTACGTTCGCGTCGACTGGTTCTGAGTCGCAGGAGGCTTCACAATCATTGCAAGATGACAATGCTAGAAATGCTGAGCTAGCGAATGATGATGAGACAGGTGAAATGGTGGAAGGGCAATCATTAATTGCTGCTGCTCAGTCAAATAAAGATACCTATGCAGACAGCTCTATGGAGCGATCAGAAGCGAAAAGCAGTATGCTGCAAGCGACATTAATGGGCGACTATGGCGGCATGGTCTCTTGTACAGATTGTGACAGTATTGATGTCACATTGAACTTATTCGCTGATGGTTCCGTACTAAAAGCAAGTTATTATCATAATCCTGAAAAACCAAAAACACCCCTACTCGAATCCGGTATCTACCGACAAGACAATGACAAAATTACCATTGTCTATGAAGGAAAAAATATCGAGACCTATCATATCCAAGACAATCATTTGATACGGATCGATGAGCACGATAATTTAGAGGATGACTATACGTTATCTCGCAAATAAAAGCGTCATCATGCTGACTGTTAGTTGGCGTATCTCTACATACTAAAACGACCAAATTACATTAGCTAGATAGCGCCTACTTGTTAGGCGTTTTTTATTGGTCATCGAACAGGGTTTACTTTACAATGATTGCTTGTTTGCCCAGCTGATGTATTGGTCGTTGTTTATCAAAGTGGTTATTTTTACTGATGACAGCTAGGCACTTCACAATTTATTTTATCAGCTCTCTATTCTTTTCATTCAAGCGCGTACGGAACGTCTATGCATATTCATATCCTTGGTATTTGTGGTACTTTTATGGGCTCACTGGCATTGCTAGCACGTGCGCTTGGGCATACGGTCACAGGTTCAGATGCCAATGTCTATCCTCCTATGTCCACTCAACTCGAAAATGCTGGCGTGACTATCGAAGAAGGCTATCTGGTAGAGCACTTGCAACCAACGCCAGACTTAGTGGTCGTTGGGAACGCGATGAAGCGCGGCATGGATGTGATTGAGTATATGCTAGATAATGGCTTGCGTTATACTTCAGGTCCGCAGTTTTTATCTGAGCAAGTATTGCAGTCACGTCACGTAATCGCCGTTGCAGGTACGCATGGTAAGACCACAACCACGACTATGCTTGCGTGGATATTACATTATGCTGGTATCGATGCAGGGTTTTTGATTGGCGGTGTGCCATTGGTTGACACGACTGACGAGCACTTACAGCAAGTGTTTGCCCATAGCAGCTATTTGGGTGCTGATAAAAGCGATGATGATAAATCTGGCTACTTTGTGATTGAAGCAGATGAGTACGACTCTGCCTTCTTTGATAAGCGTTCGAAGTTCGTTCACTATCGTCCGCGCACTGCTATTTTGAATAACCTTGAGTTTGATCATGCAGATATTTTTGCAGATCTCAATGCAATACAAACTCAGTTTCACCATATGGTGCGCATGATTCCAAGCACTGGCAAAATCATTATGCCAGCCGCAACCATCAGTCTAGAAGATACGCTAGCGAAAGGGGTTTGGACACCTATCTGGCGTACTGCCGTCATCGACTCTACTTTAGCTAATACCAGCGAAAACGCACGTGCTCTAAAAGATAGTAGCGACTGGCAGGCTGAGCTGATTCAAGAAGACGGCAGCCAGTTTAAAGTTAATTTTGCCGCTAATGGAGAGGCAACTGCTATCGTAAACTGGTCAATGAGCGGTATCCATAACGTCAATAACGCATTAGTTGCTGTAGCTGCGGCCTATGATGTTGGTGTCAGTGTTGAGACAGCTTGTGCTGCTTTATCAGATTTCGCTGGTATCAAGCGCCGGATGGAGTTGATTGGCGACGTCAATGACATCTTAGTCTTTGATGATTTTGCCCATCATCCAACAGCTATTACGACTACATTAGATGGTGCCAAAAAGAAGCTGGCTGATAGACGTATTTGGGCTATTATTGAGCCGCGTAGTAACACCATGAAAATGGGCATTCATCAAGACAGCTTGGCTCAATCAGCGGCACTTGCTGACTACACATTATGGTACGAGCCTACTGGTTTGGAATGGGGCTTAAAAGAGGTCATCGAACAAGCTAAGGCTACTAGCGACTCTATCGGCAACCAACAAGTGTTATCAAGCATTGATGATATCATTGAGCATATTAGCAGTCATGCAAAAGCAGGTGATGCGATTGTGGTCATGTCAAATGGCGGTTTTGAAGGGATTCATCAGCGTTTATTAACCGCATTACATAACGGCTAACGCTTATAGTTAAGATAAAGAAGCAGCTCTTCTTATTCTCTTATATACAAACGCAGCTCATCTAATAGATGGCTGCGTTTTTTACTTCTAATATTTATATGCCTTCACTATATGAGTTCAGCACTACAGATACTACGTTGATAAACGCTGTTAGCACCACTGCTACCTTTGTAACCTTTCGTTTACTTATTGCCCTTACTCGATAGCAAATCGGACTTTTTCCTCACATAGCCCCTACAGTAGTAACATTTTATGCTTACTTTTGCGTCCGAGGAGTGTTTACAATAGATTTATCAAAACTTGTAACACATTATAAATATTAACAATATTAGGAGAATAACATGAGCTTTATTTGGATGATTATTGTAGGTTTAGTCGCAGGTTTATTAGCACGTGCCATCAAACCAGGTAACGACCCTATGGGTTGGATTATGACTATCGTATTGGGTATTGTTGGTGCAATGCTAGGTGGTTTCCTAGCTGGCCTAATCGGTATCAACGCTGATGGTGGTTTCACTGGTCTTATATTCTCAGTAATTGGTGCAATTATCCTACTGTTCCTATATGAAATGATTGTAAACAAACGCCGTGCATAATTAGTCATAAGCCATGCATAGTTTAGTCATAAATGATTACTAGCTAATTAAAATACTATATAAACAAAGCCTTGCGTTAAGCAGGGCTTTTTTATGCCATTTATCATCGAAATTTAGTCTTTCTATATACATATAGCATCATATGACTGCGAAAGTATTGATAAGCATTACTTTTGTCCCCATTTATCTTATAATATCAACCCTATTTTGTCCTTATCATTGAGGTGAGCGTTATGGCACTACTCCCTATCTTAAGTTACCCAGATCCTCGCTTGCGTACTATCGCCAAGCCTGTCAAGGAAGTGACTGCTGAAATCAAAACCTTAATCGCAGACATGATCGAGACAATGTATGATGCTCAAGGCATCGGGCTTGCGGCCAGTCAAGTGGATCATCATATTCAGCTTATCGTTATGGATTTGTCTGAAGACAAAAGCTCTCCTAGAGTTTTTATCAATCCAAAAGTCACGCCACTGGTAGAAGAAAAGCAACCGTATGAAGAAGGCTGCTTATCTGTACCTGATGTCTACGACAAAGTCGAACGTCCTAATAAGGTCCGTATCGAAGCGTTAGACGGTAACGGTGAGGTTATTGACGAAGTCGTTGAAGGACTGCTTGCTGTTTGTATTCAGCATGAAATGGATCACCTAAATGGCGTAATCTTCGTTGACTACTTGTCTCGTCTTAAACAGACACGTGCTCGTGATAAAGTTCGCAAAGTTCTTAAAATACGCGAAAAGCAAGAAGCTCAATCAGCAGAAAAACAGACACAAGCCGTCAATTCTTAAAGCGCTACTCTTTATTCTTATCTTTTTTATTTCGTCTTTATCCTTCACATAGTTACGTCTACAGTGAGTGTTAATATTTAGCATTCACTGTTTGGCGATAATTTTTTTAACCGATACAGTTTCCACAAAAGGTTTACTACTATGACAATGATCAAAATTGACCAATATTTTGAACCTGCCAGCTGGCAGAAATTTACCAAGGCTGCTGAAGGTCGCGAGACGCCTTTCTTAGTAGTTGACCTTAGTCGTATCGAAACCAAATACCATGAAATGGTAAGCCTGTTTCCTAATGCAAAACTGCATTATGCAATGAAAGCTAGCCCTGCGGTGGAAGTAATCGATCTACTAGCAAACCTTGGTTCAAACTTTGACTGTGCCTCTATTTATGAGCTTGATCGTGTGCTTGGTTGCGGCGTTGAGCCATCTCGTATCTCGTATGGCAACACCATCAAAAAAGCTGAGCATGTCAAATATGCTTTTGAAAAAGGCATCGATCTATATGCGACTGACTCAGAAGCAGATCTAAAAAACATTGCCAAACACGCTCCAGGTTCTAAAATATTTGTTCGTATCTTGGTTCAAGGCTCAGAGACAGCAGAATGGCCATTGTCACGTAAGTTTGGTTGCCATCCTAATATGGCCATCGACCTACTGGTTCAAGCACGCGAGTTGGGCTTGGTTCCTTATGGTATCTCATTCCACGTTGGTAGCCAGCAAAAAGACGTCGCTGCATGGGATGATGCATTATCCAAAGTTAAATATATGTTTGACTGGATGAAGAATGAAGAAGGTATCAAACTGCAAATGATCAATTTGGGTGGTGGCTTCCCGACCAATTACATCAGCGAAGTGAACCCTATTAAAGTCTATGCAGAAGAAATTACCAGCTATCTGACTGATGACTATAATGATGACGAAATGCCGGAGATTATTTTAGAGCCGGGTCGTTCATTGGTTGGTGGTTCAGGCGTGTTAGTCAGTGACGTGGTACTGATTTCTCGTAAGTCTGATACCGATTTGACTCGTTGGGTATATACCGATGTTGGTCTATTCCAAGGCTTAATCGAGACGCTAGGTGAAGCTATCAAGTACCCTGTCTATACGCCTAAAATGGAAACGTCTACCAGTGAAGGTACAGTAGTACTGGCAGGTCCAACTTGTGACTCAACCGATATTATGTATGAAGAAGCAGGCTATCAGCTACCCGAAGAGCTTGAGATTGGTGATAAAATCTACTGGCTGACTACTGGTGCTTATACCAACTCTTACTCATCGGTAGAGTTCAATGGCTTCCCACCGCTCGAAGTGGTTTATATTGACTAGTATTTGTAATGTTTCACAAAAAAGCGCGGCACGGTTAATACCCGTATCGCGCTTTTTTGTTCTTAATGATTTGCTTGGTGAACTAGTCAACTCGCAAAGAAATAGGCACGCTATTATTGTTATCAATAGTTCGGCTACTGTTACTGCTGCTACTGGTTGAGTTTTGTGAAATCTGTCCAATCGTTACCCACTGTCCACGTGGCACGATCATCGTACTGTTCAATCTTTGACCTCGAATAGCATTGCTAGCATTACCAGTAGAATTTTCAGCAGAACTCATTTGATTATAAGGTGAATTCAGCTGCACTAACCTTTCTTCTACTTGGGAGAGTTGTACTTCCACCTGTCCATTGGGCAGCAGTCTTGGTGTGACGGCAATGCCTTGTATCGTTGGCAATAGCATTTGCTGCTGAATCACAATCTGTGGTCTTAGGTTATCGTTAGCTGAACGATGATAAGTTGAATAGTTATTAGCATTATAGGTTTGAGTTAGCGAATAAAGCGTACCTGTGCTGATACTCGCCGCACTGCCAGATAATGTTTGTACTTGATATAGATTACTACCCTGCTGCTGGCTGCTACGCTGACTAATAACCCCTACACCTTGGATACCGCGATTGGTAATAATGACTTGACCCTGCTGAATACTACCTTGCTCGCTACTACTATTGCCAACACGTACAGCGACCGTCAATGCCTGTGGCTGACGGTCAATCTGAGACAATAACTGCTGTACCGCCTGATAATTACGTGCCGTCGTTCGCAGTACCAATTTATCTTGATACGTAGTCACCGTACCACCGTCTGCGCTACTATTTAATTGCTGCCTAACTGCAGGTAACAAACTAGCCCCACCATAAGTATGGATAACATAGGTTTGAGCAGTGCCAGCTTGTACGGTAATTGGTAGAACCGCTAGACTCAGTGCAAAGGCTGATAGGCTTGCAAGGTTGATGGTACAAACAGCACCAATCAGTCTATGACTAACATAACGTTCGATACTATTCATACCCGCTCCCTTGCTGCTATTAGGTCATCGAGCCATCAGACACAATGCTATAGTCAATCATCAATAGTCGTTAGTCACTTAATCCAAGTACATCTTGCATGTTGTACTGACCTACTTCCTGCTCAACAACCCAAGTTGCGGCACGTACGGCGCCAGCGGCAAATGTCATGCGCGCACGCGCACGATGGGTAATCTCGACCACTTCGCCATCTGCGATAAACATCACAGTATGATCACCTACGATTTCGCCACCACGTACTGCGTGAATACCAATTGTCCCCGATTCGCGCTCGCCAGTTTGTCCTTCGCGGCCATAGATAGCGACGTCTTTTAGGTTTTGTCCGCGCGCTTCTGCGACGGCTTCAGCCATCATATACGCCGTACCAGAAGGCGCATCGATTTTGTGCTTATGATGGGCTTCGATGATTTCTACATCAGCATCATTACCAAACGCTTTGGCAGCCATCCCGAGTAGCTTCAATGATAAATTAACGCCTGTCGAATAGTTGCCCGCATATACGATAGTGATTTGCTCACTTGCTTTTGCCAGTACTTGTTCTTGCTGTTCATTGAATCCTGTCGTACCGATGACCATAGCGACATTATGCTCAGCACAAACTTGCATGTTTTTTTCAGTAGCGTCAGGCAAGCTAAAATCAATCAGCACATCGATATCATTAATCACAGCGGCTAAGTCATCAACGATTTGTACATTTAAATGACCGATAGCAGCAACTTCGCCTGCATCAGCACCGACTAGGCTAGAGCCTTGACGCTCAATCGCTGCTTTTAATATAGTTTGTGGATTGTTCTGTACTGCCTCGATAAGCATACGACCCATACGCCCGCCTGCACCGATTACCCCAACGTTGATAGATTTATTATTCGATTGTTCGCTCATGTTTTTACCTTAAATGTTTTATATTTGGTGAAATTATTTTTGACTATCATTTATCGTAAGTTTAGCAAATATCATCACATGAATGGCTTTTTATATCATCAATAAAAAGCCCAAAGGTTTCATGTGAAACTTTCGGGCTTAGTTTAATACTAGCTACTTAGTTAAACTATTTCTTAATCGAACAAGTCACCGATTTTTTTGAAGAATGACTTCTTATGTGGCGACTGTTGATGCTTGCTGTCGTCATCCAACGTGTCTTGGAATTGACGTAACAAGTCTTTTTGCTCACGAGTCAGATTCACTGGTGTTTCGATAACCACACGGCAAATCAAATCACCTTTCATGGTAGTACGGACTGGCGTTACGCCTTTGCCGCGTACACGCAGTAACTTACCGCTTTGCGTACCTTCTGCCACTTTGATTTTTACTTTGCCATCTAAGGTTGGGATTTCTACTTCTTTACCCAATGCTGCATCAGTGATGCTTACGGGTACATCCATATATAGGTCAGCACCTTGACGGGTGAATACATTGTGCTGTTTGACGCGTACTTCGACATATAGATCGCCGTTTTGTACGCCAGCGCCGCCCGCTTCGCCTTCGCCTGCTAGACGAACACGATCACCATCATCGACGCCTGCAGGGATAGAGACTTCTAACGTGCGTGATTTGTCTTTTACGCCGTTGCCATGACAGTCCGAACAAGGGTTTTTGATCTGTTTACCAGTACCGCCGCAAT
Organism: Psychrobacter sp. JCM 18900; assembly: GCF_904846625.1. Lineage (GTDB taxonomy): Bacteria > Pseudomonadota > Gammaproteobacteria > Pseudomonadales > Moraxellaceae > Psychrobacter. The sequence goes on along the minus strand of NZ_CAJHBL010000003.1, from coordinate 112,516 downwards.
GAGGACAAGCTTGCTGTACCGCAAAGAAACCTTGCTGCATACGTACTTGACCTTGGCCATGACAAGTCTGACAGGTAACCACATCAGAAGCATTTTTTGCCCCTTTACCATCACAGGTATCACAAGGCGCAGGAGCCGTGAAACTGATTTCTTTTTTGCAGCCACGTACGGCTTCTTCTAATGTCAGCTCAATCACATAACGCAAGTCAGAGCCGCGACGCGAACGCCCACCGCCGCCGCCACGCTGCTGACCGAAGATATCACCGAAGTTACCAAAGATATCGCCAAAGATATCTTGGAAGTTACCGCCACCTGCGCCGCCGAAGCCGCCGCCACCCATGCCGTTTTCAAAGGCTGCATGGCCCATGCGGTCGTAGGCTGAACGTTTCTCTTCGTCGCTCAATACTTCATAAGCCATTGAAGCTTCTTTGAATTTGTCTTCCGAATCAGGATCATCAGAGTTGCGATCTGGATGGTATTTCATGGCAAGCTTACGGTAGGCTCGCTTAATTTCTTTGCTGTCAGCGGTCTTGCTGACACCTAATATTTCATAAAAATCGCGCTTACTCATGCTCTCTCCTATCGTCTTTACAGCCACACCGGTTCGTCAAATCATCAGCTCAATTGATAGTTGTCTTAATCTTATTCGTGATTCTTAGCTGATGGATATGTATAACGTTTCACATGAAACACAATAATTCACCATGCTATAGAACCATAATGCTTAGACTTAACCAACAAATACGGTGAAGGCTGCTTAGCCAAATCAATTATAAAAAGTTTGCGCTATTTATGGAGATGGTCTGCTGATTTATCAAGCTCTTAAATGATGAAATTAGCAGTTGGCATCGCTGTGGCAAAAGCCAAACGATTCATTAAGGTTACTGCAAAGCTTTTCGTACCTGAGCGGTGCCCAGTCGTGCTAATATTTACCGCCACATCTACGGTCATTTATACTCATAGTGATGACGATTGCGACAAGGTATCAAGTCTTATGAAAAAGCTGGTTATTCTATTAATCATAATTGCGGTAGCAGTGTATGCAGGCTCGCCTTATTACAGCGCTTATCAGCTCAAAAACGCTTATGATGATAAAGACGGTGCCACTATCGCAGCGGCTATTGATTATGAGCAAGTGCGACCAAGCGTCCAAAATCAGCTAACCAGCCAATTTGCGACGACAATGACTAAGTATCCATTAATTTCTGAATTGGGCGGTGAGCCGTTGACCGAAGCCGCGAATAGTTTTATCGCGCAGGCAGTTGAAGGTGCCATCACTCCGCAGAATATCGAAAAGGTAATTAATACTCAAGGTCAAGCCAATACAGCAACTAAAGAACTAGCTGCAGCATGGGCCATCGCTAGCGATCAAGTTGACTTGAAAAACCTAATTCAGAGCTTAATCATTCAGCGCGGTGATGTCGATGCCGTGGTTAAAAGCCAAATGCAGCAAGTCATGAAAAAACAAGCTGCCGAACTTGAGCAGCAAGTCGCCCAAGGCAATGACAGTGAAAAGCCAACGCTTAGCTACTGCGGTATTAATTGTTTTAGTATTAGTGGCCAGGTAAAAGGCTATCCTCTCACTATCGAGATGCAGCGTGAAGGGCTTATCAATTGGAAAATCGTTGATATCGTCTTACCATAAATTATTTAAGACAGCTTTTGAGATGCAAAAATATCTGAATAGAACCATAAAAAACCGCCTTATGAATCAGTTCATAAGGCGGTTTTTTTACTTTGACTAGCAGTCCAATATCTTAAATTTTTGAATTACTGAAGCACTTAACCCTACCAATTAATTATTCAACACCCAAGAATTCTAAAAATTCTGGACTCTCAAAACTCGCCTGATATAGCACGCCATCTTCACGATAGATGGCAGGCGTCGCCATTACCGCAAGTCCAGCTGCTTTTTCACGATTAGGTGTCACATGGTCAACCGTACAACTTGCTGATGCAGGTGTCATTTCACCTGTCAGCATCGCCTTATCAAATGCCTGACGACGACTGTCCTCATTCGCTTGGCACCAAATACCACGCATCTGCTTCGGTGACGCCTCATATATCGGATAGCCGATGACATTGACCGTCACGCCTTTTGCATTGAGTGATGGCACTTGCTGATGTAGTCGGCGGCAGTAAGGGCAGTTCACATCATCTGCCACATAGATAACGGCTCTTTCAGTAGTGGTCGCTGGATAAGTAATCAGCTGGCTTTTGTCCAATGACGCAAACACAGACTGGTTTTTGCGTTTTTCAAAGTTCTCATCAAGGCCGATAAATTGACCGTTTTCGATGACTGATATTTCACCATCGGTAATGTACTGCGCATCGTCCGATAGTAAAAACGGCACGCCTTCTAGCGTTGCACCCCAGATGACACCCGGTACTGCGGTATAAAAGAATGGTGTTTTCGCGCTCATGTTCTTAAGCGCAGCCATATTTGCTAGCATGTCAGACTTGACACTCGTATTGACAGGTTCGCCTACCTGTGCACTTGTGCTACGTACTGGTGTTTTAGTGACAACTTGCTTGCTTGGGTTTTTCTGTAGCTCACCCTGTATGACGTAACGACCATCTTCGGTGATGTGCAGCGGCAACTGGCCGGCCAAATTTACTTGGTACATATTAGGCAGTTTGGACGGCACAATAGAAGTAATCTGTGTTTTGATGCCTGCTTGGGTCAATATTTGACGCAATCGCTTATCAACAGTCGCACTCACTGCTTGAGCTACTTGTGAATTTGTAGTGCTTTGCGTTACGTTATTACTGTTGGCATCCGCTGAACTTGGCTGAGCGCAAGCAGTGGTTGCTAATAGTATGACGCTGATTAGACTAGCGGACTTTAATACAGGTAATGTCACAGAGAAATTCCTATCTGGTTTTTAATAATGGCAGTTTTTAATAATGGCAGTTTTCGATATTAAGACCAATTCCAAAGCTACCACCAACTGAAAGATAGCAACTATTTTCTGATTAGTCAGATTTTTAGAGTTGGTTTAAGGGTTGTCTGTCATAAAAATATAGATAAAAAAGACTGTAGCATATGAGATAGTTTTGCAAAGCAAAAAATGGCTAATGTCGCAAAACTGCTACTTAGCTTTAAGAGATAGGCAACACAGGTAGGTAGTAGACATAAATACAATATAGCAGACCGCAAAAAGCAGCACACTGGGTAGCGGCTGCTAATGGGTTTAAAACGGTAATTTCAAGACAAATACTAATGCCAAAGCTTAATAGTTTCAGTGCTTATTTCTTAAAACTTGGCAACTTCTTCTGGCGTTAAGAAACGGCTATCGCCTTTTTCTAGGCCTTCTAGATTGATATGACCGATACTAGCGCGGTGCAGCTCAGTTACTCGATTACCGAAGTAACCCATCATACGTTTGACCTGATGGTATTTGCCCTGTTCTAATGTCAGACGTGCATGTTTTTCATCAATGAACTCAAGAACAGCAGGCTTGGTTGGCTCGTAATCCCCTTCAAGCAAGATGCCTTCAGCCACTTTCTTAACGGCTTTTTCTTGTGCATCACTATCCATTGCATCTGCCAAAGTCAGCTCGTACACCTTTGCATGCTCGTGCTTAGGACTGGTGACACGGTGCAGCCAGCCGCCATCATCACTCATGAGCAATGCGCCAGTGGTATCGACATCGAGACGCCCAGCGATACGCAAGCTGCCCAATTCTGGTACAGCAATCAGTTCGGTGACAATTGGATACTCTTTAACTTTTAGCGTGCACTCGAAGCCTTCAGGCTTATACAATAAGATATAGCGATTGCCCGCAGCGACCGACAACGGCTCGCCTGCCCACATCACATCATCATTGACCACATCGACATGTAGGCCAGGATCTTTAACCACTTGATCGTTTACGGTGATTTCGCCGGCGTGCATGATCTTTTTTGACTCTTTACGCGACAGCTCGGTGGCTTTACTAATGAATTTATCTAAACGCATACTATTTACTACCATCGGTTTTATTATACCAGCCCTAAATCAGAAACTAACGACGCCAGCACTCAGCCGTGAGCGGCTCGTTATCTTCGATGGTTAGAAATGGTACTATAATGAAAAATTAAATGAACACTGTGCTTAATACAAAAGCCAGTGAAAGTCAGACCAGTTTAACATATCCAACCTAAGCCTGATGAAATATGAGCTATCAAACGCTAAAACGTGCCGTTACCACGCGACTCGAAATTAAAAAATCTGAGTTTATCGCTTACGCCTATCCGGTGACCTCTCGCGAGCAAGCAATGTTTCACGTGGAACAACTGCGCGAGCAATACCCCGATGCACGCCATTTCTGCTGGGGATACATCATCGGTGATCCAGATAATACCACTAGTGCTGGTTTCGATGATGATGGCGAGCCTAGCGGTACGGCTGGTCGACCGATACTGAATGTACTGCAGCATAAGTCGATCGGCAATGTGATTATCATCGTGGTACGTTACTTCGGTGGTATTAAATTGGGTGCTGGCGGTCTCACCCGTGCTTATGCGGGCTCTGCTCAAGCGGCCGTCGACGAGATGATACTAAACCCTTATGTACCGATGACCCAGATTCAAATACTGGCAGAATTTGCGACCGAAGCGCAATGCCGCTATATGATAGAGAGCCTTGGCGGTCACATCGACGATGTCGCCTATAGCAAGCAAGTAACCCTAACCGCCACACTTGCTGAAGCAGATGTCGAAAATTTAAAAGCGCGTTTAGCAATGGATGGTCGAGTATTGGACAATTCAGAAGATTAAAAATTTCTGATTAACTACTTATCGGCCGTTTTAGATAGTTTTCTTTTCAATATGCTTATTTGTTAGATTTTTTCAGTAGCTGTTTTCAATAACTGTTTTCAGTAATCATGCGTTCACTGAAAATTATTGGTTTTCACAGGTACTGGCGTTATGATAAAAAACCCTTATCACACTACTCTATTTATTTTTTCACGATCATTAAATAAGACCAAAATATGTCAACTTCAACCAAACCTTTTTCTCCAGCCCCTTTTAAGCCGCCCTTTTGGCTAACCAATCCACACTTGCAAAGCATCTTGCCTAAGTTTTTTGCGCCAAAGGCACCGACCTACCGCCGTGTGGTCGAAAAGGACTCACTGGACGAGAGCGATATTGCCTATGACTTTTATGATGCGCATCCTGTAGAAGCATCAAAAGATGGCGAGCTTGAGCAAACCCCATTGATTGTTCTCTTCCACGGTATGGAAGGTAGTAGTGACAGTCATTACGCACGCGCACTAGCGTACCAAATGCACACGCAAGGCTGGCATTTTGTGGTGGCACATTTCCGCAGTTGCGGTGGTATTCCTGCTAGTGGTACAGTATTTTATAATGCCGGCGACACTGATGAAGTGCATCATGCGCTACAGAATTTGCATGAGCAGTATGCCAATATCTATGCCGTTGGCGTCTCATTAGGTGGTAATGCACTGGCCAAATACATGGGCGAATATGAGGACAAAGTCCTTTGTAAAGGTGCCGTTGTTATCTCCGCGCCAGTCGATATGTCTTCAGCTGCCATTACTATGCACAGCTTCTTGAGTCATCGTATCTATACGCCTTATCTGCTTAACCCAATTATCAAAAAAGCATTGGCAAACGATCTCACTCAAGATGAAATCAACTCTATCAAAGCTGCCAATCGTATCAGTGATTTCGATGATATCTTTACCGCGCCGCGTCACGGATATCGCTCCAAAAACGACTATTATCATACCGCATCCGCCATGCCGTATTTGCGCAACGTCACTCACCCTCTGCTATTAATCAGTGCAAAGGACGACCCTTTTATCGGCTTTACCGCTACCCCAAATGATGTCTCTGAGAGTGTCACTATCTTAGATACTGCGCACGGTGGACACATCGGTTATCTGCGCTATCGCTCAGACAATGGTCAGTCCAAAAGCAAATCGTCTGTCACCGATGATAAAAAGTCCAAGACTTCAAAATTCGATATCAACTGGATACCTGAAACTGTCAGCGCTTATTTTAATTGGATTGGTGTGGCTTCTACTAGCGAACCTTCTCAAGGTGTGATCTCTGACAATAAATAATCACTGTCATCAATGACAAAATAATAACGCCAACGTTCATAACTTTTTGAGAGTGTTTTATGTACCCATTTATCCGTTATGCTAGCACCATCGCTCATGCTGCCCTAAAAGCAAAAAAAGGCGACACACTGACGTTTAAGGACACCAGTGAAATTCAGTTTCGCTGCCGCTTATCCGATATAGATAATTTTTTGGAGATGAATAACGGCCGCGTATTTACGCTGTATGATTTGGGTCGTATGGACTTTGCAGTACGGACTGGGCTTGGCAAGCAGTTGTTAAAACAACGCTGGGGTTTGGTCATCGCTGGCAGCACTATCCAATACCGTAAGCGTATTCGCGCCTTTCAAAAAGTCACGCTCAAAACCAAAATCGTCGGTATCGACGCGCGCTGGCTGTATATTGAGCAATCAATGTGGGTCAAAGGACAGCCTTGCTCATCTGGACTACTGCGTACGGGTGTGACCAAAGGTGGCAGAGTAATTGACACGGCACAAGTACTCGCTGCGTTGGGTCAATCTGATTGGGATCTACCACCAACGGGTTACGTAGCTGAATGGATCAAAAGTGATGCTGATCGTCCGTGGCCGCCTGTCGATACAGCTGACTAACTTAACTTTATAAGCTAAAAATCCATTACTTTTATCTTGTTTAACAGATAGTACAAGCAAGCAACCTTATAGCTACTATTTCATAACAACTCATTATATAAATACATATAATAAATGTTACGATAGTGGTGAGTACATACTCAGATAAAACAAATATAGTCTTATAAGGAGAATAATATGGCTAATACAACAGATTATGTCGGCACGTTATTTGATAATAGCGAATCAAACCCAAGCAAAATCACCTTAGCGTTTACCATGGCAGGCGTGGCACTGAAAAAAGGCCATTCTGCTACTGTGATATTAATGGTGGATGCCGTACATCTAGCAAAACCAAACGCGCTAAACCATGTAGATATCGGCGATCCGTTTGAGCCAGCTGGTGAGTTACTAGAAGCCTTTATCGAAAAAGGTGGTCAAGTATTGGTCTGCGGCGCTTGTATGAAACACAACGGTGTAGAAGAGTCAGATATCGACAAGCGCTTTGAAGTAATTAGTGGTGATGATGTGGTTGAGCTATTGATGAATGCAAAGGGATCTTTGCAGTTGAATTAGTAACAAATTTTAAGTAACAAAGTTATAAGAACGGGTCAGTTTCTTAGTCATCGTTTTGGCGGCTTGGATACTGATCTTTTTTTGAGAATCTTAGTAAGAATTAATATCTTACAAAGAATTAAAACTGAGTGGTAGAGAAGCCGTTAGAACCTATTTAATTATTTTTATAACTAGGTGGGAACTTCTCTTTTCCATATATCCATAAGAACTTATCAATATCTTTCGCATTTTTCCCGTTAAGATTATAATACGTAATAAAATCTAAAATCACTTGGTGAAATTTTTTAAAACTCTTTAAATCTTTCTTCTTAAAGTCTGAAAAACTATCTCTTTCCTTGTAGGCGATGAGTGTCTTTTCTACGAAGCTGTCATATATAGAATAATCTATTTGGTTATGCCAATTGCAATACTTAGTAGCAAAAGAATAAAAATTGATTTCTTTATTATTCTTTTTAGTACGAATGTTATGTCCAGTAGCGATTTGATGTACAAGCTCCGGATTTCCTGCCTTTATGTTTTCATCGACATCACACTCTAATATATGCTGAGCCACCTTAAAAACACTATAAATGCTAGTGCTATATAGCTCATTAATCACACTGACCTTTAAAATAATATCTTCAAGAGAAGTGTTATTTGGAAAAGCTTCGAACAGTTTTATTATTGCACTATCTCCATACTTGTACCTTTCATCTAATTCGAATTTATCTATATACTGCTTTATTAAATCTTCAGTAGGCTCATCTAGAAAATCATTATTTTTCATATTCTTTCTCATATCATTTGAATTTTTGAATCATAGGACTTTTTAAGTTACAAATACGGACTTACCATAATTATTGCACTTAGCCTAATATTATTCTACAAGAGTCTAGAAGTTTTTCATTTAATTCAATTTCCTTTGGTTGGATACCTTAATCACATCAAGTATATGCATTAATGAATTTTAACGACAGTTTTATAGTCAACTATTTTAACTACAAAACTGTAGCCGAAACCCACCTCTCCTATTTCCTAACTAAATAAACACTATCTCACGTACTGTTCGCCCTGTTCTGTTAAAGTAAGTCATGCAAACACCTTAATAAAAGTCTACCCGTCATGACCTTACTTGATACTCTAAACTTAACCTATCCGATCGTTCAAGCACCAATGGCAGGAGCAACCACACCTGAACTAGCAGTAACGGTGAGTAAATTTGGTGGACTGGGCTCATTAGGATCTGGCATGACTGCGCCAAATGTTTTGACCAGCCAAATTGATACCATTAAATCGCTCACCGACCGTCCTTTTATGATTAATCTAATGGTGTTATCTGAGTATGAGTCGAGCACCTTTGATACCGCAATTCCCGCTTGGCTGAGTGAGTACTACCAAGACAATAATATCGAATTTGCACTAGCTGAATGTCCCGCTCAGAGCTTCGCAGAGCAGCTACAAGTGCTCTATGACAACCCTGTGCCTGTTGCCAGTTTTACCTTTGGCATTATCAGTGCTGAGCAAGTTCAGCGTCTGCAAAGTCTCGGCACGCGCGTCATCGGCACCGCCAATCATCCACTAGAAGCGAAAGAATGGGCAGATATTGGCGCAGATGCGGTATGTGTACAAGGGGTCGAAGCGGGAGGTCATCGCGGTGGTTGGTTACCGCAAAGTGAAAGCGATCCATTGGGATTATTGACTTTGATTGGCCAAACCCGCGCCTGTACTGATATTCCTTTGATTGCAGCAGGTGGCATTATGACAGGACAGGATATCAAAGCAGTACAAGCGGCAGGTGCTGAGCTTGCACAAATGGGAACGGCGTTCTTGACCACCGACCAATGCGGTATCAATAATATTTATAAACAAGCTTTACTCGATACTAGTCACAATAGACGCAGCTCAGAAACGCGCTTAACTCGATTGTTTTCAGGTAAACTCGCTCGTGGTTTATTGAATAATTATCTACGTGACTTTGCCAAATTTGAAAGCGCTAATGAGCTACCGCCCTATCCTCAATTAAATGCCATGACCAAATTTATGCGAGCTAATGCGTCTCAGAACAGAGATGCAGAACATCAATCCTTATGGGCAGGACAAGGGGTAACTTTGGTCAAACGAGAGAGCACGTTTGAACTGCTTGAGCGACTGGTAAAAACGTTATAGGTTTAAATGTTTTTATCAGTCCGCACTACTCTAACAAAAAATCCACCGCCGCAGCTGCATGAATAGCTGTGGTATCAAATACAGGTATAGGGCTATCAGCCTGTTTGATAAGTAGACCAATCTCTGTGCAGCCCAAGATCACACCCTCTGCCCCTTGCGCTGCCAAATCTTTAATCACTTGACGATAATACTCTCGTGAGCTGTCTTTAAACTCACCGACACACAGCTCTTTTTTGATAATGCGGTGCACTTCTGCTCTTGCCTCATCTTCTGGTATCAATACTTGTAAACCCGCATCCATAAGACGCTGCTTATAAAAATCTTGAGTCATCGTAAACTGAGTACCAAGTAAGGCTATTTTGGTAAGATTTTGTTTTTTGATAGCATCAGTAGTCGCATCAGCGATGTGAGTCAATGGCAAGTCTGTGGCGGAGCGCACGTCATCGACCAGTTTGTGCATCGTGTTAGAGGCAATCATGATTCCTTGTACGCCAGCTGCTTGTAGACGCTGAGCACTGTTAACCATTATCACACCTAGCTCGTCCCATCTGCCTTGCTCCTGTAACGTATTGATCAACGCAAAATCCACACTATGAATCAATAAATCTGCGGAATGTAGTCCGCCAAGCTGATGCTTGACACCTTCATTAATCAGACGATAATAGCTCTCGGTACTCTCCCAGCTCATACCACCGATGATTCCTAATGTTTTTTGTTGAGAGCCTCGTTGTTCTTGAACTGCGATACTATACTCCTAGTTGTTTTTGGTCTTAGTTATAGTAAGTTATCGTAGCAAAATCGACTGTTGAGAACGTGCTGTTTTTAGAGATATTCCTTTTAGCAATAACCTCTTCAAAAAGCTTTAAAATGCTGCCTTAAAGACAATAATCATATTAATAACATATCGCAAACCCTACCATTGATAATAACGATTTTACCCGTTTGACCTCACGGAGTATGATGAACACTGGTAGCCAATACCTTATCCATTTATTATGCCTGCTCACCACCTAACTATTAACTTACAACGTATGCCCGCATCATAGGCTGGGCATAGCTAACACTATGTAGGACAACCGAATACTATGGCCAACTTCCCCACTATCAGAATACGTACGCGCCGCAAATATTACCGCCTTATCTTTACAGGCCTGATGGCAATGATGATGTCACTGATTATCTCAACAGCCCTGTTGGTGGTCAAACAAGGCTTCATCGACGGGTTTTTTATGGAGTTGATGCATTCGTGGGGACTGGCTTTTATGTTTGCGTGGCCAAGTGCCTACATCTGTGCCTATCTAGTACAAGAGCATGTACTGAGTAGAATAGAGTTTTATTAAAATATACTCTACCGCAGCTAAAACCACTACATAGTGGACATCACTGACTACGCTGATGAATTATCTATACTAGTGTTCTTTATACCGATAGCATCATGGATGTAAGTTAATTAAAGCCCAACCTTATTCTTCAGACAAGCGACTCTGTGATTCAAAGTGCCTTCTAACACAGGTTTGATTTGGGCACACTCGCTATCCGCTATTGGACAGCGAGTACGGAATACACAGCCTGATGGTGGGTTGATTGGACTTGGTAAGTCGCCCTCTAATAACTGAATGACCTTATTACGTTCGGCAATAGGATCAGGTAATGGTACCGCTGACATTAGTGCTTGTGTATAGGGATGCGTCGGATTTCCATATACAGCTTCGTTTATACCTAGCTCAACGGCATGGCCCAGATACATGACCAGTACCCGATCGGCGATATGCTTAATCACGGACAGATCATGAGCGATAAAAATCAGCGCTAAGCCCATTTCTTGCTGTATGTCTTGCAATAAGTTGATGACCTGCGCTTGAATGGAGACATCAAGCGCGGATACTGGCTCATCACAGATGATGATTTTGGGCTTTAGTATCAGTGCGCGGGCAATACCAATGCGCTGACACTGACCACCAGAAAACTCATGCGGATAACGGTTAATCTGATTGGACAGCAGCCCAACTTTTTTCATCAGGGCACGTACTTCATCCTGCACTGCCGCTTTTTTCATTTCTGGATAATACGTACGTAGTGGTTCTGCGATGATATCGCCTACTGTCATGCGCGGATTAAGCGACGCTAGCGGATCTTGGAATATCATTTGAATGTCTTTGCGCTTCATTCTCATGGTTTTTTTGGAAGCGCCTACGATCTCTTCATCACCAAATTTAATACTGCCAGCATTGGCTCTCACTAGGCCGATAATCGTTCTTGCCAGCGTTGATTTACCGCAGCCCGACTCACCTACCACGCCTAAAGTCTCGCCAGCGAATAGCTCAAACGAGACGCCATTGACGGCTTTTAAGGTGTCCGGTTTTTGCCAAAAGTACGTCCCTTTTTGTTTAATATTAAATGTCGTATGCACATCTTGCACTTGTAGTAACGGGGCTTGGCTGTTTTTAACCATGTCTACATTGGGTAACGTCATGCCCTAGCCCTCCAGCGTTGATAGATGATTGGTATCAGTATCAGTATTAGTATTAGTATTGATATTAGTGTCAATATCTGTTGCCATGTCTGCCGAATCATCAATTGGCCTGTCAGGATGCCAATGGCAAGCACGTTGGCGCTCATGCGGCAAAAACTCAAGCGGCGGCGGTACATCACGGCAGATATCCATGGCATGTGTACAACGCTCATGAAAAGGACAGCCAGTCGGTAGATTGAGTAGGTTCGGTGGACTACCAGGAATGGTCTCAAGCTTGCCTTTGTCATCATCTAGACGCGGAATGGCTTTTAATAGCCCGATAGTATAGGGGTGCGTGGGTGTATAAAAAATCTCTTCCGTTTCGCCATATGCCATGGTACGACCAGCGTACATCACGAGTACCCGATCACAGATACCGGCTACCACGCCCAAATCATGCGTAATCATAATAATAGTCGTACCAAAATCACGCTTTAGCTCATTTAACAGCACCATAATCTGTGCTTGTACGGTCACATCAAGCGCCGTCGTTGGCTCATCGGCAATCAGCAACTTCGGGCGACAAAGCAGTGCCATCGCAATCATGACCCGCTGACGCATACCACCTGAGAACTCATGCGGATACATACCAATACGGTTTTTTGCCTCAGGGATTTTGACCGCATCTAGCATACGTATCGACTCCGCCCATGCGTCTTTTTTGCTCATGCCTTTGTGCAAAATCAACACTTCGGCAAGCTGATCGCCTATTTTCATATAGGGATTTAGGGAGGTCATTGGATCTTGGAAGATCATAGCCACTTGCTCAGCGCGGATTTTATTCAGTGCTCTTTGCGATAAGCCCAGCAGCTCTTTGCCTTCAAATTTTACTGAGCCTTTGGTACGGCCGTTCTTTGCCAGCAGACCCATGATAGCGAAGGCCGTCTGCGACTTGCCAGATCCTGACTCACCGACGATACCCAGCGTCTCACCGTCATGCAGATTAAAATTCAAACCATTCACGGCGGTCACGAGTCCATCTTCGGTCGTAAATTGCACGGATAAATCTTTGACTGCTAATAAGCTGCTTTCTTGATTCGCCTGATTGGCTTGGTTATTGAGCACTGAGTCAGCCCCTACTTTACGGACAGTAGTGTCTATCTTCTCAGGTGCGCTATTGATATCTTGCGTTGCCATGATGTTGTTCTCCTAGCGAGCTTGAGCCTAGCGGTCTTTGGGGTCAAACGCATCACGCAGACCATCGCCAATAAAGTTAAAGCAAAATAAAGTAATGACCAAAAAAACCGAGGGAATCAAAATCTGCCAAGGAGCGACTTGCATCGTTTGCGAGCCTTCCTGTAGTAGCGCACCCCAGCTGGTCATTGGCTCTTGTACACCAAGCCCTAAAAAGCTCAAAAATGACTCAAATAAAATCATCGTCGGCACCAGTAAAGAGGCATAGACCACCACCACGCCAAGCACGTTGGGCACGATATGACGCAGGATAATGTTAAACCCTGACACCCCGCCGACGTGGGCGGCCTCAATAAACTCTTTACTCTTTAGACTGAGCGTTTGACCACGGACGATACGAGCGACATCCAGCCAAGAGACCAATCCGATAGCGACGAAAATCAAAATAAGGTTACGACCAAATATCGTCACGAGTAAGATCACAAAAAACATAAAAGGAAAGGCGCTCAGAATCTCTAAAAAGCGCATCATAATCATGTCGACTTTGCCGCCCAGATAGCCTGACGTTGCGCCATACACCGTACCGACCAATACCGCCACCGTTGCGCCAGCGATACCCACCAATAACGATATACGCCCGCCAACTGCTGTGCGCACGAGCAAATCTCGACCAAGCGAGTCAGTACCAAAATAATGCTTGTTTTCAATCGACGGCGCAGACTGCATAAAGTTCCAGTCGGTCTCTGCATAACCGAAAGGCGCTAGCATGGGCACAAAGATGACAAACATACCGACGAGCAATAAGATAAAAAAGCTCGTCACTGCTGCCTTGTTTTGATAAAAACGGCGCCAAGCATCTTGCCAAAGGCTGCGACCTTTAATCTCTTTTACAGGCAGATTTATATGCTCGGCTGGCTGGTCTACGGTAAGGCTCATAGTCGTCCTCTTAGTCATCTGATTCAGAATCTGATATTTATTTTTAAGCAATGATTGGCAGTTAAACAAACGATGATTCGTGTTAAGTGCCCATCAATACTGAATTTTTGGATCAATAATGGCGTATAAAATATCGACAATGGCGTTAAAGGCTATCGTCAATACACCAACCAAAATGGTCAAACTAAGCACGACGCCATAATCACGATTGAGCGCCCCATTCACAAATAACTGCCCGATACCTGGTAAACCAAAAATAGTCTCGATCACGATAGAGCCAGTAATAATACCGACAAAGGCAGGGCCCAGATAAGAGATGACAGGTAACAAAGCAGGTCTGAGTGCGTGTTTCATCACGATTTGACGCATCGGTAAGCCTTTAGACTTAGCCGTGCGGATGTATTGACTGTTCATCACCTCGATCATGGAGCCGCGCATAATCCGCGCGATACTGGCAACGTAAGCCAGTGCTAAGGCGGTGACGGGCAATATCAAGTTTTTTACTGCACCATCGTTCCAGCCACCTGCTGGCAACCACTGCAAAAGAATGGCAAACACGAGTACCAACAAGGGGGCTTTCACAAAGCTTGGAATCACCACGCCTGTCATGGCAAACGCCATCAGTACATAATCCATCCACGAGTTTTGCTTCAGTGCCGCTATCACACCCAAGATAAGCCCTAACACCAGTGCCAATATAAACGCGTACATACCGAGTTCCATAGACACTGGAAACGATTGCGCCAATAGCTCATTGACCGTGTAGTCTTTATATTTAAAAGACGGGCCAAAATCGCCTAATGCCAGCTGTTTTAGATAATTGATATATTGCAGCCACATGGGATCGTTAAGATTGTATTTGGCTTCGATATTGGCCAATACCGCTGGTGACAAGCTGCGCTCGCTACTAAAAGGACTGCCCGGTGCCAAGCGCATCATAAAAAAGGACACGGTTATCAAAACAAACATGGTCGGAATGGCTTCTAAAATCCGCCGAAAAATAAGTTTTAGCATAATGCCTCTTTATAAGATTACCTGTACAACGCTACGTGATTTTAAAAGGCGCGCTTTGAGTGTTTACGCCGCTTTCAGGTTTTCTCTGATCCATAGCAGACCGACGCTATCAATCGGAATCTCTCCGTTTCATAGCGCCTGCTGATAAGACGATTGGATGGTTAGTGCTTAATGATCAGTGCTTGATGGTCAGTGCTTAATGATCAGTGCTTGGCGATAGAGATATCTTTACCTTGCCAATTATCTAGAGGGTCACTCTTTGAAAAGCCAATGACGTAAGGCTTCACCAAACGAGGGCTGACGTAATGATAGATATTAAGCAGCCCCATATCTTGATCGAGTTGTGCTTCAGCTTTTTGATACAAGCTTGCACGTTGCTCAGGTGTGACACCCGCTTTTAACGTTTGAGCCATCAAGCTATCAAAATTGGCATTGGCGTACTTACCGTAGTTACCGCTATTGTCAGATTTGACGATATTCAAAAAGGCTGAAGGTTCGTTATAATCGGCACACCAGCCAGCACGAGCGATTTGATAGTTACCGTTGCGGCGCGTATCAAGATAGGTTTTCCATTCTTTGTTGGTCAACGTCACATCGACAAAACCAAGCGCTTGCGTCCATAACGAAGTGGCGGCAACCGCAACCTTTTTATGATTGTCATTGGTGTTGTACAGCAGCTCAAACGCGAGTGGATTACTCTCGTTGTAACCAGCCTCATTCAACAGTTTTTTGGCCTCAGCAATACGCTTCTCTTTGTCCCAAGTGGACCACTCTGGATTATTCGTTACCTTGCCATTAGCCGCTGTAGGCGTGAGCTGATAAGCGGCCGTCTGTCCTTGACCCATAACTTTGTCTGCAATGGTGTCACGGTCCAATGCCAAGGCTAAGGCGCGTCGTACTTTTGGATTATCAAAAGGTGGTTTGACGGTATTAAATTCATAGTAATACGTACAAAGATAAGGAGAAACTCTGAGCTCATCGCCATTGGTTTCTTTTAAAGAAGCAAACTGCTCGGTTGGAATCTCGTTATGAGTGACATCAATTTCACCAGCCTGATAGCGCGCTACATCGGTCGTACTAGAAGGAATCGGTAGTATGGTGATGGTATTCAGCGTCGTATTGGCATCGTCATAATAGGAAGGATTGCGTGTCAAAACGAGTTCATCGTTGATCTTCCATTTGCTGACTTTGTAAGGACCATTAACGACAATATTGGCAGGATCTGTCCATTTATCACCGAACGCTTCGATGGTTTTTTGATGGACAGGCTTGACGGAGTTGTGAATCAACATGTCTGGAAAATAAGGTACGGGCTCTGACAACGTCACTTGCAATGTTTTATCATCAATGGCTTTTACCCCGAGCGTCTCGATGCCAGCAGCACCTTCAACGATTTTATCAGCACCAACTACTTTAGCATCAACCAAATAGCTTGAGTAAGGTGATGCAGTCTCTGGATCGACCAATCGGCGCATACTGTATACAAAGTCTTGCGCCGTGACTGGATCGCCATTTGACCACTTCGCGTCGCGCAATGTGAACGTCCATACTTTGTTGTCTGGACTCTCCCACTCGGTTGCGATTCCTGGAATGGTTTTGCCATCTGCATCGGTATTGGTCAACCCTTCGAATAATTGACGACCAATATTAGACTCAGGTACACCAGACACTTTATGAGGATCGAGCGACTCAGGTTCGGTCATATTATTGATGACCAGCTCTTGAGTATCCGCCAGTACATTGGGATCAATATTGGCTGATGAGCTGGCATTATTGCTTGCCGTATTGTCACTACAGCCAGTTATAAACATAGCCAGTACAAGAGCAGTAGGTAAAAATACAGCAGTACGAGGGGAGAGAATGTTGTGGGTCATATAGCATCCTAGCGGGCAGATTGATAATCTGTTAATAAGTCCATTTAAGTTTGATATTTATCGTTTTCATATCCATTATTGACGTCATTGAGGGATATGACCTGTCATGACGAACTTTAGAAAACTATTGGTAATATTAATAGTAAAAAAAAGTGTTAATGTCAACAATTTTTCAGTTCATAGAAAGAACGTAAATTTAGTCAAACATCTGCATATACTATTAGTGAGTAAAAATGAACAAAAAACATACTAATTTACGGAATTTTACAAGAATTTAACCGATTTTTTTATGAAAAACCCATCACTCGTCAAAATGCTACTCCTATGTTATAAATTGTAGCTGACATCTGTTTGACATTTTATAGTGCTTACGAACTAATACTTGGAATAATGTTCTATTATTAAGCGTAAGACATTTAATAATTTAGATAATCATATGGAAGAGAATTCATGTGATACGTTCTAATGCGACCTTGAGTAGCACGGTGATTAATTAAGATATTCTCTGTAATTCATTGAATATGTCACCAATGATTTTTCTTTTTAGTTTCTCTCTAAAAAGCCCTATTCATTAGAGAATCCTGCTGAATCCCACAAATCAAATAATAAGAACAGCTCTAGATCAGTGTGAGCAGTAACACAAAGAATATTACCGATGTAAGCCAAGCTTTCTATAACAAAATCCCGTTAGCGCAAATGTATCCAACGTCTAGACGACCAGTCTATTTTTAAGTATAGTGTCTTTGTTAGTCGATAACCTATAAGCATCATTATCATGGTATCGTTTCTACTATAAGAAAAAATACATTGGTGAATGACCTTGATGAGATGATGCTTATAGTCGGTTATTCATACTCTTAATACACTTATAAATAAACCAAATCATAAATAAAGGAATCATCATGCGTAGTGCTATTCATAACAGCTTTGGCAAACCTTCTGACGTATTGAACGTGGGCGACAGTCCGATGCCGCAGCCTGCTGCCAACGAAGTCCGTATCAAAACCATCCTCTCCCCTATTCACAACCATGACATGCTGACAGTGAGTGGACAATATGGCTATAAGCCTGAGATGCCAGCCATCGGTGGTAGTGAAGCGCTAGGCATTATCGATGTAGTAGGCGCTGACGTGACAGAGTTCAGTGTTGGTCAACGTGTGGCGTGTGCCAGTGTGCACGAAACGTGGGCAGAGTATTTTGTCGCTCCTGCCAGCATGGTATTTAACATGCCTGATAGCATCGAAGACGAGTTGGCTGCCCAGCTGATCGCTATGCCGCTGTCTGCCCTAATGCTATTAGAGTTCCTAGAAGTAGATAAAGGTCAATGGATTATTCATAACGCGGCAAACGGCGCGGTGGGTAAAACGCTTGCGATGCTAGCAGCAGCACGCGGTGTAAATACAATCAATCTCGTACGTAGTAAAGATGCGATAGAAGAGCTGACCTCACTCGGTATCAAAAACAATGTCGTCACTGCTGATGACGACTGGAAAGACCAAGTTCGCGCCATCATCGGCGATGACAAGATCACAGCAGCCGTTGATTCAGTCGGTGGTGAGTCGAGCAATGAGCTGCTATCGCTACTGGGTAGCAAAGGAACGCTGGTCTCATTTGGTATCATGTCAGGCAAGCCAATGGCACTGGACGCTGGTAGCTTGATCTTTAAGCAAGCGACTGTGAAAGGATTCTGGGGCAGCAAAACCAGCCAAGAAATGGATCTAGACAACAAACAACGCCTGATCACTGAGTTATTAGAACGCGCGTCGAATGGCGATTTGAAGCTACCGATCGAAGCTGTTTATAGCTTGGACGATATCTCAACAGCGGTCTCTGGAAAAGTACAATCAAGTAAAAAAGGCAAAGTTCTTTTAAAACCTTAATTCCTATACTCGCCTCGTAATTTCGTAATAAGGGCAAAAACCAGCGGTATTAGCAAATATAAGAAAGCCCATGTGTATTAGTGATAAGGTACGGTGGGCTTTTTTAACCATTCTGCTGTAATAGTATCGCTAAGCCAATCAGCGCAAATAATAAGATTTAATAAGGATATAACCATGTCAAACGATACAACATTCAAAGCATTAGTCGTTGAAGAAACCAGCGATGGTGAATTCAAAAAAAGCATTCAAGAGCGCAAAGTTAGTGACTTACCAGAAAATGACTTGCTCATCGAAGTACATTATTCGTCGTTAAACTTTAAAGATGCGATGTCGGCATCGGGTAATAAAAGAATCACCAAACAGTACCCACATACCCCTGGTATCGATGCAGCAGGTGTCGTCGTCAGTGACAAATCAGGCACGTTTAGCGTAGGGCAAGAAGTATTGGTATTCGGCTATGATCTCGGTATGGATACAGATGGCGGTCTCGGTCAAATGATATCAATCCCCGCAGAGTGGGCGCTGGCGTGTCCAGAAACGCTCACCCTAAAAGAAGCGATGACATACGGCACGGGCGGCTTAACCGCAGCGCTAAGTGTTCAAAAGCTAGAAAAAATGGGCGCAAAGCCAAGTGATGGTCCAGTCGCTGTAACAGGCGCAACAGGTGGCGTGGGTACAATCAGTATTGCTATCTTAAAGCAGCTCGGCTATGACGTGATTGCATTCTCAGGTAAGCCAGAGCAAAGCGAGCATCTAAAAGAGCTTGGCGCGAGCGAAGTACGTCATCGCGATACCATCAATGAAATCGGTAATAAGCCTGTCGGCCGTGAGCTATGGGCAAACGCCATTGATACCATCGGCGGCGACTACCTATCTAACTTGCTCAAACAAACCAAAGCAGGCGGCGCGGTGACGAGCTGTGGTCTAGCGGGTGGTGCTGAGTTTTCGATGACGGTCATGCCGTTTATCACCCGCGCGGTGTCGCTATTGGGTATCGACTCGGTCTATATTCCACTGGCTGACAAAGAAGCCATTTGGAAGCGTGTTGCCACTGATATGAAACTGCCTAATCTTGAGAGCTATGGCGAAGAGATTACGTTAGAGCAAACACCAGAATATTTAGATCGTTTTATGTCGAGCAAAGTGGTTGGCCGTTATGTAGTGAATGTGAAAGGATAGGATGTTTAGCTTAGCAGTTGAACATTATAAAAAGGCAGCATCTCCGTTGAGGTGCTGCCTTTTTTCAGGTCTGAACAACTTATAAAGACACATTCACACCTTTGTATGCTTTGCTTGCACCAAATACGTGTTCATGACAGAGAAACACTGTATGTTTATTATAAATTTCTAGTACAGCTAGGTCGTTGTGCCTGCTCTCAACACTAATAGATTTAGGCATCGATTTGAAAAATTCTATAGTTTCTTTTGTTATAAAATCTGGTATATAAGCATTTAAATCCTCAAAAATATATCTTATAAATGCATAAGAACATAAATTAAACTCCCACACCATTTCACCACCTTCTCCTACATATGTATTATATCCACGGTCAGAAAGAAGGCAGTTTTCATCATCGTAGGTATATACACATACTCGAACTAAGCGGTTCGGGTTCTCATAAATCCTCTTTATAAGTCGATCTAGAAAGTTTGGTTGATCTGTTCCCATAGAGTTTAATAGAAAGAAGATAGTCGCAAGCCAGTATTCATAATCGTTTTTTGTTATACCTAGCTGTTCGCATAAATAATCCTGCTGTGGCTTGTTTCCATTGAGCACGCGATTGAAGTTTGCAAAATGTATAGGATCGGTTGGAATCACACCCTTAAGCTCAGAGAAGGTGTTTAAAATCTTTTTTATAGAATAAGGATTTCTAATAAAATTTAGAAATTTAGACCTGAAGATGTTAAAAATTTCTAATTTAACATCAGTTTTAGGTGAATGTATTTTAGATAGTAAGCTTTCAGTATTAGCCTGTATTATTACTTCATAGGAATGGAATAGTTTTTCGAAATTGTACTTACTAGCTTCTTTTCCTAATACATCAAAGCTAAATAAATCATTCAAGCTTAGATTTTTGCAAATACTAACACCTATTTCTGAGTCTATGCTGACAGTGCATGAATCACGATTTTTTATGCTAAACGAGTAAATCTTTTGATTTTTACTTTTAGCTTGAGGATTAATTGCATTAAGCCTTTGCTCTACTTGAGGTAAAAAATGCTGATTTTTAGTTACATCACGCAAGTCCATTTTCAACTCTCTGTTAGGTTATATCTCATCATTCTAGCTTATCTAAAAAACTATGGAAATTTTGCATTCAAACCAAAAAAAACACCCAACCAAGTTGAGTGTTTTTTTATTGATGACAAGCTCTATATCAATTCAAAAAATCTGAGTTGAAAAGCTGTTTAGATAAGTTTACGTAGTCTAAGATGGTAACAAGGCAACCGAGCGCAGATAATACGTGTTTGTATATCTAGCGAGGTTAACGCCGTTACCGTTTAGAATACGTAAACGAATTATTCCCACTCAATAGTGGCAGGTGGCTTACTCGAAACGTCATAAGTCACACGTGATACTTCAGCGATTTCATTCATAATGCGATTTGATACGGTCTCGATCAAATCATATGGCAGATGCGCAAAGCGAGCCGTCATAAAGTCTACAGTCTCAACTGCACGTAGCGCAATTACCCACGCATAGCGACGGCCATCGCCGACCACGCCGACAGATTTGATTGGTTGGAATACCGCAAATGCTTGTGCCGTCTTGTCATACCAGCCTGAGCGCTCAAGCTCTTGCATAAAGATAGCATCTGCCAAACGCAGGATATCAGCGTATTCTTTTTTAACTTCACCAAGGATACGCACGCCCAAACCTGGACCTGGGAACGGATGACGATAGATCATTTTGGCTGGTAGACCTAGCGTAATACCAAGCTTGCGCACTTCGTCTTTGAACAAATCACGTAACGGCTCAATCAGTTTAAATGCCAAATCATCTGGCAAACCACCTACGTTATGGTGGCTCTTAATCACGTGTGCTTTACCTTGATGTGATTTAGCAGATTCGATCACGTCAGGATAGATCGTACCCTGTGCTAAGAACTCAACGACTTTACCATCGCTCTGCTCGCTCACTTGACGCGCGCTATCAGCGAATACGTCGATGAAGGTTTTACCGATGATTTTACGTTTTTTCTCTGGATCAGACTCGCCTGCTAGCGCATCTAAGAACAAATCTTCAGCATCAACACGGACAACTTTTACGCCCATGTTTTCTGCAAAGATTTGCATCACTTGGTCGCCTTCGTGCAGACGCAATAGACCGTTATCAACGAACACACAAGTCAGCTGGTCGCCAATTGCTTTGTGCAATAGCGCGGCAACGACTGAACTATCCACACCGCCCGATAGACCTAGCAATACTTGCTTGTCACCGATTTGCTCTTTCAACTGTGCGATACGCATATCAGCGATGTTGTCTGGCGTCCACTCACCTGCACATTCGCAGATTTGATGCACGAAACGACCAAGCAGCGCTTGACCTTGTAGCGTATGCGTGACTTCTGGGTGGAACTGAAGGCCGTAGTATTGCTTGTCATCATTGGCCATAATCGCGATTGGGCAGCTTGGCGTACTAGCGATGATGTCAAAGCCTTCAGGTACTTCGATGACCTTGTCACCATGACTCATCCAAACGTTTAGCTTGGCAGCCGCGCCGTCAGTCTTGCTGTCTTCGATACCGTCAGTCAGCTGCGAGTGACCATTTACTTCGATGGTCGCCGCACCAAACTCATGAATATCACTGGCATGAACTTGCCCGCCAAAACGATCTGCCATCGCTTGCATACCGTAGCAGATACCTAGTACTGGCACGCCTAGATCAAATACCGCATCGTTGATACGTGGGCTGTTTTCTGCGTGGACGCTCTCAGGGCCACCTGACAAGATGACGCCTTTTGCGCCAAAATCGATGATGCGCTGAGTGTCGATATCATAAGGAAACATCTCACAAAACACCCCAGAATCGCGCACACGGCGGGCGATTAACTGGCTATATTGCGAGCCAAAATCGAGGATTAAGATGCGATCTTCTTTGATTGCAGGAGTGGCAGCAGCAGTGGTCATAAATCGATATCCATCAATAGATAAATTGGTGCCCTATTTTAACAAGTTTACGCCCTCTATTGGCTATTAGATGTTCGATTATTAACAGTTATGCATAAATATTTGAATTTTTAGAAGGTAAGTGCTCGAAAACAACCCGACCTAAAGTAAATAATAAAGAAAACCAAAACCAGTTCATTACGGGGGTATTGCAACTAAACAAACAAAACCATGTATTTACCGCTACTATGCTCATAGTGATTATGGTCGTAGTGGTTATGCTCATAGAAGGTAGGCTTATATCTACCATGCTGACCATTACCATAAAATATGATACACATAGTAGTAATCAAGATGAAGGCTATCTAGTGAGTAGTCTTGGAAAATTAATTAGTACTTTAGAATATCCAAACATTATTTGCAGGAAATATATCAACCACGAGAAAAAGGAGTTCTAGTCTTAAAAACTGAATAAGTGATAGACAGTAGTGTCAAATACAAAGAGCAATATAAAGAGACAATGAAATGAGTAACTTTGATAACGAGCAAAATCGTCAGAAACCAGATAAGGGCACGAGTAAATCTTCAAAAGAATACCTTCCAGATTATGTAAAAGCACGATCAAAGCACCACAAGCCTCCACATCTAGGCACCTTTGATGTAGGGATGTCAGTACCCCAATGGCGACCCGACCATGTACCTGATACCCGTATCGACAAATTTACGTTTTTTATGGTGCTAGCCATCCTTTTCAGTATCGCCATACCTTTGATACTATTCCCCGAACAAGGCAAAGCTTGGGTAGGAATAGCACGTAGCTTTGTGGTTGATAACTTTGGCTTCGCTTATCTAGCGTTCGGTGTTCTCGCCATGATGTTTGTCATTTACATCGTAATATCTGACATCGGTAAGATCAAACTAGGCCGCCCAGAAGAAACTCCTGAGTTTTCAGATTCTTCTTGGGCGTCCATGTTATTTTGTGGCGGTATTGGTGCCAGCATCCTGTATTGGGGGCTGATTGAGTGGGCTTATTATTATCAAGGCCCTCCTTTTAATCTACCGGGCGGCTCACCTGATGCTATTCGCTGGGCAACCACCTACGGTATCTTTCACTGGGGTCCTGTCGCTTGGTCTATCTACTTAGTACCTGCTGTGCCTATCGCTTATTTTTACTATGTGCGTCAGACACCCATACTCAAAGTTAGCCAAACGCTCATGCCATTGTTGGGTGAAAAACTGGCTGGCAGTAACTGGGCCAAGATGCTTGATGTACTATTTGTCTTCGGTATGGTTGGTGGCGGCGCGACGACGCTAGGTCTGGCCTCTCCGCTTATCAATGAAGGCCTACACAACCTGTTTGGTTTGCCACGTAACACCACGATGCAGATTGTGGTCTTATTAATCACTACCATGATATTTGCTTACAGTGCCTATCAAGGATTAAAAGGCGGCATTCAAAAACTTTCCAATATTAATTTTTACTTAGCGGTCGCCTTCTTATTATTTATTCTGATTGTCGGACCAACTGTCTTTATTTTGAATACAGGCTTAGAAGCGCTAGGGCGTTCTATCACCGAAATGCCGCGCATGATGACGTATATCGAACCCTTTAAAGACTTCCAAGAGTTCGGCTTTGAACACACAACCTTTCCACAAGATTGGACTGTTTTTTATTGGGCATGGTGGCTAGTATTTGCACCAACTATCGGTCTGTTTATTGCCAAAATCTCTAGAGGACGTACCATACGTAATATGGTCTTGGGATCCATGTTCTATGGCTCGCTTGGCTGTGCCATGTTTATGATTATCTTAGGCAACTATGGCTTGTATTTGCAATTAACAGGTACGGTCGATGTGGTTGCCGTACTTAATAATGAGTCACCAACGGCTGCCATCTTTGCGATATTAAATAGCTTGCCGATGTCATATGTAGTCATCTCTGTGTTTACCTTTTTGGCCATTATCTTTACCGCCACAACCTTTGACTCAATCTCTTATATCTTGGCATCTGTCGTACAGGTAGAAGTAGACGATGAGCCGCATCGTTGGAATCGCCTGTTTTGGGCATTTACTTTATGTTTATTACCCGCCATTTTGATGTTCTTAGGAGATCTACAAACCTTGCAGACGGCTTCTATTATCGCGGGTGCACCGCTTATTGTTATTCTGTGTATGATGATGATGTCTGTGATTAAAGCCGCTAGATATGATCTGGCTTATCAGCCTGATTACGGTCTAAAAACCATTCATATCGAAGAGCTACCTGACAATGCACCGTGGGAAGTAGGCGAAACATCAGAATCTCTAGAAGGCTCAGTCATGCATCAACATGAAGAGTGGGAGCAAATGCGTGAGGATACTGAAAATGCTGAGAACGCGAAGAATGATAATTAATTATTACTAATAAAAATCACTATTAACGTTGTTTTAAAGCAGTCAAAAGGCTGGACTACATTGGTAGACTAGCCTTTTTTATTATTTAGATTTTTTGTTATATAGCCACTTTATAACATCTTGACGCTATCACTCAGGGTTTAACAACATCACCCAACGCTGCATGCATACGAGTCAACCCTTCTAATAGCAATGCTCTAGGACATGCGACATTAATACGCATTTTCAGATGACCTTCCTGACCATATTTGAATCCCGCACTCAGCTCAACTTTGGCAGCTCGAAGGGTGTCATAAAGTGCTTGATCGTCTTCAGCATACGCTGAGCAATCTACCCAAATTAAATACGAGGCTTCTGGGCGCATGACCTTAATCTTCGGCAAATGCGCTTCTAAAAACTGCACCGTTAAATCAATATTGGCGTCGATATAAGCAAGCGCCTGCGCCAACCACTCATCGCCTTTCTCATAAGCACTACGCATGGCTGTATACGCAAATAAATTCAGCTCGTACTCATCATTTAACTGCTGCTGCTGACCGATTTTTTTGATTAGCGCCTTATCTTTAGCAAATATCATAGAGCCTTTGATACCTGCAATATTAAAGGTTTTGGTCATTGATGTCAGGCTAACCACGTTATGCTCATAGCCTTCTGCCAGCGTCAGAAATGGCGTAAACGTATGACCAGTCAAGGTCAAATCTTGATGAATCTCATCACTAACAATCGCCACATTGTGCTTTTTGCAAATGGCCAGTAGCGCTTCCAGCTCGTCCCTCATCCATACACGCCCACCAGGATTGTGTGGATTGCATAGTAGATAAAGCTTAACGTCATGTTCGATGATTTTGGCTTCGATATCGGCCAAGTCCAGATGATACTTGCCCTCGATTTCCTGTAATGCAGAGAGCACAAGCTTGCGGCCATTTTGCTCAACCTTGGTCATAAACGGTGTATAAATAGGATCATTGACCAGTACCGCGTCGCCTACTTCGGTAAAGACGTTCATCATCAGCACCAAGCTCGGCACGACACCAGGGGAAAATAAAATATCCTGCTTTTCCAACCACAAGTCATAACGACGGCCATGCCAGTTAATAATCGAGTCATACAAAGCCTCGGTGGGATTGGTATAGCCCAATATGCCATGCTGCACGACTTGCTCAATCGCGTTTAAGATAGGCTCAGCAGCCTTAAAATCCATATCCGCGACCCATAGCGCAATCGTGTCATCGGTATAGTGCCACTTGAGCGACCCTGTATCACGCCTGTCGATTATTTCATCAAAGTTGTACGACATTGGCACTCTCCTAAAGTAAAAAAATAATGGTTTAGGGTACAACATGAATGCCATAGCCGCCAATCGCTTTATGGTGGTTGTATCGATACGCGATGTGGGTAAAGTGTGATTGAGGCGGTGAAATACTAAAAAGGTGGGTTAACAGTTGGGTTGGCGTTGAGGGGAGTAGCAGCCAATCCTGCCATCCGCTATTATCTGCTTATCTAGGCGTGGCGCGGCCACGGTTTGGGGCATTCCTGTTTGGTCACGAGACTGCCCCAAAACCTAGCCTTCGCAACACGCCTATTCAAGCAGGATAGCCGCTACTGTCAGGGCTAAACCGCGCCTCAAGGCGACTATTGAATGATAACTAACTTTAGATAGTTGAAAAAGATTCATCGACACTTTGCTTAAAAGATAGTTCTTTAATAGATGCAATTAACTTTGTCTCATTCTCAGCAATAGCTCTTTTAAACACTTGATAGCTTGTGACTTTTTGCGGAATGGAGAGCTTAAATTTGTGGATACTGCCACCAAAACCATTAAGCAATCCCATATTTAGCGCCAAGTCATCCTCTTCTGTAGGGGCAATATAACCTCCGATATCTGCTCTATACAAAAACAAGTATGACAGGACTTGATTAAGGTCATCTCTATCGATTTTGTTATCTTTCATGCGCTTATATTTAGCGTCTAAAATAATACGACTGTCTTTCACAAAGTCAGGATAACGACGGACGTTATTACCTGAAAATTTTTGAGCATAGACCTTGATACCACCTTGTCGGTTATTATTAGTGGGATGGTCATATCCGATAGGACGTAGTAGTGTGTTGAGGTACTCCTCCCATAACCACGCTCCATCAAACAAAATGCCGTGAGCCTTATCATCATTGTTAGCGTACTTCAAACCTTCATAACGTAAGATTTGCAGACAGATTTTTTGTAGGCCACTGTATTCCGTAAAGTAAGGGTGTACAAAAGGCTTACGGTTAGTATTGATAATAGTATGCCGGTCACGTACATGATATGACGGAGTATGTTGGACAATCAGATTGACGAAATCAAGTGTTTCGCTGTCGCTATGCAACACATCTCTCAGATTAGGTTTTTGTTTGATAAGCTCTATGGCGTGACGAATGAGTTGGGAAATTGGATTATCAAAACTATGTTCACGCACACTGTAGGCAACGTTGCCTCGAAAAGGCAGATTCTGTCGCAGATGGGCTTTGACATCGATAGCCCCTTTGAGACGACTGTCGTTATAGCTTTGCTTTTGATACTCTTTATACAGGCTTTGTGAGAGCGCTTTTTTAAGAAAATAAGGAAATAGATATACTAAATAATCAAATAAGTTGGTTTGATTTCGACTGTGCTTTAAATCAAACAGGTTAATACACAATACTTTTTGCAGCATATAATGTAGAAAATAATCTTCTTCAATAGCCTCTTCTTGATTGGCTTGGTCATCACTATCTACAACAGAAGCCCGAGCAAAACGGGACTGGATTTTCAACTGTGTATCTTTTACACCAATAAAGCCCATGACATTGCCTGTCTCTAAAACGGTCTGAGACTCACTAACCTTTAATTCAAAGATTGGCTTACTGGCAATATCATCTTCGTTATCTTCAAAATGTGCGGGGAAAATCAGTAAATTGGGGTGTGTGGTCACTAGCTCGCCAATATTTTTACTAGCGAGTAGTGATAAATCATCTATAACTTTATTAACGTTTGGCTCATTAGAGCCTAAAATTAATGAGGTATTATCCGTCGTTACGATCATCATTAAACCCTAACTGTAGATTATAGGCATCTTTTAATCCTTGAATCTGTTGCTCAGCATCAGGATAACCACGCAGATATTCAAAAAGTAGCGACTCTAAATGATATGTCCATAACTTATCAAAATCGCCATCATAGTTGGCAAGCTTTAAGAAGTAAGATGGGCCAACATGATAAGCTGAATTCAATCCTTGCACAGATTCGATAGCCTTGTTTAAATCCATTAGGCGTTGTTTAGCTTCCTCTGCCCAATCATCAATTTGACCTTCCCACATAGATAGTCGATCTGCTGATTTTATTTCTTTCCATGCGAAACGGCGACGCATAGCAAAATCAAAAGACTCAACACTGCGATCGATATCATTCATAGTGCCGATGATATAGACGTTATCTGGTATATAAAAACCTTCTTTAAATACATCTTCATCCGTTTGCAAATTGGCATACTGAGTAGTGACTCTACCACTCTCCCCTCGATAGCCAGGGTCAATAGAGAAGAACAGCTCACCCAATACTTTAGAGATTTCAGCACGATTAATCTCATCCAAGATAATAATGAATTTTTTGCTTTTATCGCCCGTATCAGACATTCTGAGGTCATAACTTTCTTCGATATAATCGCATACTGAAGTTAAATACGGTTTCCAGCGTAATGATTTACCTGTTTCTAAATAATTTTGTATTAAAGGCTTGGTTAAAGTGATTTGCCGCTGTGTTTCGCTCGAAAGAACTGCTGTGATATTTTCGCGTGAATTGACAATAATACTAAACGGACTTTCGCGACTTGGCGTTGTCAGGTCTGTAGAGCTTTCGGATATATCATCTATAAACCTTTGGTAAACTTCTTCAAAATTACTTAACTGTTGATTATTTTGATACTTTAGGGCTTCTTTACAGAACTTCTTAAAGCTTCCATCTCGTAGCTCAAAACCAACTTCTCCGTTTACATTTTGAATAGGACGTAAGCCTTCTACAAAGTCAGTATAGTCATAAGATGGATGAAACTGAATGAGTTCATATTTTGCACCCCATTCCTCAGCCAACGTTTTAGCTAAATAGGTTTTACCTGTTCCTGGTGCACCTGTAAGTATGAGATTTTTATTAGCAAGTAACAACTTGCTTATATCTTGCAGCAAGGGACTGGTAATCGGTTGCTGGACATCTTGTGCAACTTCATCACTGTTCACTCTTAATTTATTGGTCAACTCATAAACCTTTTTATAAACTTCAAACAAACCTCCTTTGAGGTCATTAATGATGCTGTAGTAGTCAATCAAAGAAAGATATTTGCCATTCATTTTTATCTGACGACCGTATAAATAATACTTTCCTTTCTCAAAATCGTTTATGTCTGTAATATCATTATCTAGACTGAACCCTCTATCCTCAAGCTTAGTTATCTCATCGCTCTCTCTTAAAGATATAAAAGCTTCCATATAAGGTTTTATATATTCAAAATTAGGTCTTCGTTCACTTTCTACGTAACGAGTGTTAAACCCTAGTCCATAACCAACTACACCATCTCGTAAATAGATACGATATTGCACTTCATCAGAACCACCAACGTTGACTGCCCAATCCCTATCCTTACTCTCATAAGTGAAAAATTGCTTTGCACTATTCGGACGTTTCAGATCAGCTAAATGTTGTCTTGTTTTCACAAAGCGTGTTGCAAAGTCATAAATATCATTATTAACATATTTGATCAATGCCTCTATATCGTGAATTTGAAGCATGCTTTTTTGAACATAATTTAGTTCAAAAATAGCCTCTATAAGCTCATCACGTAAACGCCACTCAAACAAACCACCAGCTATTTTTTTACCTGTCATAGTAACTAGCCACCAATTTGGCGATCCATCCTCCCTGATTATCTCAAAGCGATCTAACTTACCTTGCAAGCGAGCACTAAACTGAGTAATAAACCCACTTATTGAAGTAGGATGAGTATGATATTTCTCAGCCAAATACTTACAGGTAGCTTTATGTTCTGGTTCTAAATAAAAGATACTCAGTGCAAATTTGTAGTTGTTAGACATAAAACTATCATCCGACAGTATATCTATCCAATCTTGTTTAGTGACTTGAGGTGGGCAGTTATAATCGCCATCCTTTACAATAATTTGTTGCACTGAAGCATCCTTTTAACAAAATTTTCGCTATGACTATAAAGTAATAGCGTTCAAAATAGTGAAAACTTGGTTCACATTGATTAAAACTAACGCCCCTTAAACTCAGCCTCACGTCTCTCAACCATTGCCATTACACCTTCTTTGGCATCTTCTGAATGAAACAGCGGCGGTAGATAGCTATGGATATTAGCCAGTGCAGTCGCTGCACCATTTCGACTGGCATCTTGTGCTGAAGACAATGCCCCTCTCACACCCAAAGGTGCAGCTTTACAGATCTCTTGCGCCAGCGTCAATGCCCGCTCGTATTCAGTCCCATTTGCTACTACTTCGCTGACCAAATTCAGTCGATCAGCCGTTTGCGCATCGAACGCCTTACCCGTGAGTAGATACGGCATGGCTTTTTGCCAACCTGCCGCTGCGACAAAACGTACCGTCGCCCCACCAAAGGGCATAATGCCGCGCTGGACTTCCATTTGTGCAAAGTTGCAGTTATCACTGGCGATGACCACATCGCTGTTTAGCATCAGCTCAATAGCCACAGTGAAGCATGTGCCTTTGACCGCTACGACCACAGGTTTGGTACGCAGTTTTCCACCAATGCCCCACGGGTCGATTTGATCATCATTAAACTCAAACACGCCATCGCTTAGCTTGTCTTGTAGCTCTACCAAATCCAGCCCAGCGGTAAAATGATCACCATGCGCAAATATCAGCGCACAGCGTAAATTGTCATCTTGCTCGTAGCGTGTCATCGCATCAGACAGTTGACCAATCATATGGCTGTCAAAGGCGTTGCGTTTATTGGCGCGATTGAGCCCGACAAGGCAAACATGGCCTTGGGTGTTATAAGTGATGCGGTTTTCTGTGGCGTTACTGTCCGTAGTCATGGTGCTGTCCTTGTTGAAATAATCATTGTTATATAATGAGTGGTTATATAATAGGTTGTCATACAATAGGTATAGTCGAATCTCGGTACTTCATTCGTAGAGATTTGTCGATAAACCCACTTTTAATATAGACACCCTCGCGCGATAACACAAGCAATAGAACTGACTCGAATAAAGCGTAAATCGATAAAATTTGACCTCATTTGCGATAAGTGCAACTATGATGCAGGTCTAGATATTGTTTAGAGTATTTTATGGAATTTTGGCACGGCTTTTTACTCATCACCAGCGTTCATCTATTGGCTGCAGCCTCACCTGGTCCTGATTTTGTCTTGGTATCACAGCAGACGTTGGCGAAAGGTCGACGCACTGGTTTGATCTGTAGTTTCGGTATTACCTTGGGTCTTGCCGTACATATTATCTATTCGGTATTGGGACTGGCGACGGTCATCGCCCATTCGCAGCCGCTACTGACAGCCATCAAATGGCTGGGCGGTGGCTATCTGATTTATCTCGGTTGGCAAGGCATCCAAGCCAAGCCTAAAAAACCAGCAGATTTAGACACAGCTCACCTCTTAGAAAAAACACATGCTTTAGAAAAAGCAGATCCACAAGTAAGTTTAAGTGCTCACGTTCCACAAGATTTGCTTACTAGCCAAACCACACCTACAACCAAAGAAACCACTATCGAAAAATTGCCTAGTAATGGCGAATCTACCTTTGCTACGTTGCGTCGCGGATTTCTTTGTAATGTCTTTAATCCAAAAGCCCCTATCTATTTTGTAGCTATTTTTACTCTTGTATTGTCGCCTGACATACCGCTTTGGCAATTGGCTATTTATGGCGTATGGATGATGGTCTTACAGATGGCTTGGTTCAGTACGGTCGTGATGCTGCTTTCTATCCCTGCGATTCATCGCCGCTTTCAGCGTTTTGAACATTGGATAGACCGCGTATTGGGTACAGCGATGATAGTATTGGGATTAAATCTGATTTTACGTAGTCGATAAGACATTCGTTACTCGTGAAATCTGATAAAATGGTCGATTATATTCAAACATCAAAGCCACACACTATGACCCGTATTCCAGCAAATAGTAAACACAGAAACAGATCTCCTGCGACCGCGAAAAAACTCGGTCAGCTGCATCCACGTAACCCGCACCAAGGTCGTTATGACTTTGCGGTATTGACTCGTGCCTTACCCGAGCTTGCTGACCACACCATTACCAACCCTAAAGGTGAGTCGACGATTAACTTCTCGGATCATCAGGCTGTTCGCGTGCTGAATAAAGCACTGTTGGCGAACTATTACGGGGTTAAATTTTGGGACATTCCTGAAGGTTATCTATGTCCGCCTATTCCTGGACGTGCCGATTATATTCACTATATCGCGGATTTACTGGCGCAAACCACTCACGTAAACACCGATAACACACCGCCAACAGGTAAAGAAATTCACGCCCTTGATATCGGTACTGGTGCCAGTGCTATCTACCCTATCGTTGGTAGTCAGAGCTATGGCTGGCGCTTTACAGCAAGTGACATTGACCCTATCTCGGTCAATACCGCAGCGCTGATTTGTGAAGCCAACCCAAAACTAAAGAGTGCGGTCAAAGTAAAGCTGCAGCCTGAGCCTAAATTTATCTTTAAAAACATCATTGGTCGTCAAGATTATTTTGACGTCGTGGTTTGTAACCCTCCGTTTCATGCTTCATTAGAAGAAGCGATGGAAGCCAATAGTCGCAAGCAACATAACTTGCAGCGCCATCGTGGTAAGAATGAAAGCGAGCAAATCAGCCGCAGTTCAACCAAATCAGGCAACGCTGCGCAAAACCTAAACTTCGGCGGTCAGCACAAAGAGCTATGGAGTGAAGGTGGCGAAATTGCCTTCTTGACTAAGATGGCAAAAGAAAGTCAGAGCTTTGCAGAACACGTTGGTTGGTTTACTACTTTAGTGTCGAAATCTGAAAACGTTAAGCCATTGCAATTATTATTAAAGCAGTTAAACGTCGCTCAAATGCGTATTATCGAAATGAGCCAAGGTCAAAAAAGTACTCGTGTACTAGCTTGGCGCTTTGACAGTGACGAAGAGTAACCACTAAGCAAAATTGCCAATTTTAGTTTCACGTGAAACAGAAAAGCACCGTTTTAATATTCAAAGCGGTGCTTTTTTATAAATACTCAGTAAAAATCTAAATTAGCTAAAAAAACATTACTTTTATACCAATCGCAATAAGCACGATACCGCCCAATGCTTCCGCTTTATCCTTTAACCATGTGCCAGATCGCCAGCCCAAATAAACACCAAACAAGCCAAATATGGCAGTGACTACCGCGATAATTAAACACGCTAGCCACGCATTTAATTCTAATAAATTGAGTGTAAACCCTGCCGCCATTGCATCAATACTGGTTGCAACCGCTAACGTAAACATGGTGTGATGATTAATATGTCCATGCTTACTCGTGGCTATTACTGTTTCGCTACCAGTGTTAGTAGCATCATCATTGACGTCCAGATCATCACTGTCAGTATCTGACTCATCAGCAGTAAACACTTCATAAAGCATTTTCCCACCTAGAGCAATCAATATAGTGCCGCCAATCCAAGGTGCAGCAGCGGCCAACCAACCCAACATTGCCGCACCCAATAAGTATCCAATAAGCGGCATGACACCTTGAGCAATACCAAAGTAAAGCGCAGCATAGATAGCCAAGCGCAGTACATATTGATGACTATATTTTTGAGCCTTAGCACCCAACCCTATCGACACTGCAAACGCATCCATCGCTAAAGCAATAGCGAGTAAAATTACTTCAACCATTTGATTCCCACAAATTATAATTATTAAGTAATAGCAACGCTAACAAATGAGTTTCACGTGAAACAAAAATACCGCCTTGAATATCAAAGCGGTATTTTTATAAATTGTCAGTAACCAATTTCAAATTTAGATATCTAAGTTCGATACTGTTAGCGCATTCTCTTCAATAAAGATACGACGCGGCTCAACGTGATCACCCATCAAGCAAGTAAACATATGGTCAGCGGCGATAGCATCTTCGATAGTAACGCGTAGCATACGACGATTTTCAGGGTCCATCGTTGTATCCCATAGCTGGTCGGCGTTCATCTCGCCTAGACCTTTGTAACGCTGGATAGCTAGACCACGACGCGCATCCAGCATCATTTGTTGCCATAGATAATCGAAGTCACGTACTGGGATGTCTTTCGTTGTTCCCGCAGACGCTTCACGGCGGATAAAAGCATCGCTCTCAAGTAATGTATTCCATTCACTTGATAAACGTAGCAGTTTGCCATACTCACCCGAGTTAATAAAGCTAGCATCTAACAGATAATGGTGTGCTAGTTGATGCACATATACTGTGACGCGTGGCAGCCACTGAGCCTTGGTAGATAAAGCCTCACTATCTGACGCTTCGCCTTCTTCAGTACCTACTACTGGCGTCATACCCAATAAATCTGCTGCGGCTGCATCCATATTTTTCGGCTGCGGCGCATGGATATTAACCAATTCAATCTCAGGGCTTAGATCGCTACCGAAGTAATCCAGCTTAGTCTGCATTGCTGCTTTCCAATCCTGCATAGCAGACTCATCATAAGTCATATCAGTGCTAAGTTTTGGCGTATGCGTCAATGCGTCCAAAATCACCGCTGGGAAGCGAATCTGCAGACGCGCCTTGATCAACTGTGTCTGGTTGTAGTCGTTAAGCAATGTCTCAAGCGCTTGACCAGTAATCGCAGGCGCATCAGCACTGATATGTAGCTTGGTATTGTCAATTGTTGAAGACAATAGATACGCTTTAAGCGCTTCGTCATCTTTTAGATATAACTCTTGACGACCTTTTTTTACTTTGTATAGCGGTGGCTGAGCAATATATACATACCCGCGCTCGATTAATTCAGGCGTTTGACGGAAGAAGAACGTCAATAACAACGTACGAATATGCGATCCATCAACATCGGCATCGGTCATGATGATGATTTTGTGATAGCGTACTTTGTCAGGATTATACTCATCAGGACCAATACCACAACCTAATGCAGTAATCAGGTTACCCACTTCAGCAGACGATAGCATCTTGTCAAAACGAGCACGCTCGACGTTTAGAATCTTACCTTTTAGTGGCAAAATTGCTTGTGTTTTACGGCTACGACCCTGTTTAGCTGAGCCACCTGCAGAGTCACCCTCCACAATGTATAGTTCAGATAATACTGGATCTTTTTCTTGGCAATCGGCTAACTTACCAGGCAGACCTGCAATATCCAAAGTGGTCTTGCGACGTGTCATTTCACGCGCTTTACGAGCCGCATCACGTGCACGCGCTGCATCGATAATCTTATTGGCAATGGCTTTACCAGCACCTGGATTCTCTAACAGATAGTCATTGAACTTGTCATGCATCGCTGATTCAACAGCAGATTTCACTTCGCTTGATACTAGCTTATCTTTGGTCTGACTTGAGAATTTTGGATCTGGTACTTTTACAGAGACAATTGCAGTCAACCCTTCACGAGCATCATCACCCGTTGCAGCTACTTTCTCTTTCTTGAATAGGTTTTCGCGATCCATGTAACTGTTCAGGCAACGCGTCAATGCTGAACGGAAACCAGATAAGTGAGTACCACCATCTTTTTGCGGAATATTGTTGGTGAAGCACAATACTTTTTCGTTATACGTATCTGTCCACTGTAGCGCGACTTCTACGCTGATACCATCATCTTGCTGACTGGTAAAATGGAATACTTCATTGATACCGTCTTTACCAGCATTGATATAGCTAACAAACTCTAGCAAGCCACCTTTATGCTCAAACTCATGACGCTTATCAATACGCTCATCAGTCAAAACAATACGCACACCAGAGTTCAAAAATGATAGCTCACGTAAGCGTTTTGCTAAGATGTCGTACTCAAAGATCGTACCGGTGAACACATCACTGCTAGGATAAAAACGGATTTGTGTACCTGTTTGATCGGTTGCTTCCATCTGTTGGATATCGCTATCAGGTACGCCATCAGTATAAGTCTGATGATAATGATAGCCTTCACGCCAGATATTCATCTCAAGCTTTTGAGACAGAGCGTTAACGACTGATACACCTACACCGTGCAAGCCACCTGACACTTTATAGCTATTGTCATCAAACTTACCGCCCGCATGCAATACAGTCATAATAACCTGAGCCGCTGATACACCCTCTTCTGGGTGGATATCAACAGGCACACCGCGACCGTTATCCATCACACTGACAGACTCATCCTCGTGAATAACGATATCAATCTGATCACAGTGACCAGCCAGCGCCTCATCGATAGAGTTATCCACTACCTCAAAGACCATATGATGCAAGCCTGTGCCATCATCGGTATCACCGATATACATACCAGGACGCACACGTACGGCCTCTAACCCACGCAATACGCGAATATCTTTAGAACTATAATCAGAAGGCAATACTTCTGAAACTACAGTAGGCACAGCGGCTTCAGTAGCACTGTCGTCTATCAATTGCTCGTGGTCAATAGGTAATGAATCACTCATGTACATTCCTTAATCTAGCCATAATC
Organism: Psychrobacter sp. JCM 18900; assembly: GCF_904846625.1. GTDB lineage: Bacteria > Pseudomonadota > Gammaproteobacteria > Pseudomonadales > Moraxellaceae > Psychrobacter. The sequence continues at coordinate 75,601 of NZ_CAJHBL010000003.1, read as the reverse complement.
AGCCATTTATAGTTAGCGCACTTGTAAAAAGTCCACTTCATAATGGCATCTTAAAATTAACGTCTATTATTCATAATCTAGAGTGCATATGAGCAGCTAAACCACTAACCACCGTTAGCCTCAAAAAAGGCTGCACAGAGATAAAATTAGTAAATTATTTATTAGTAATAGTCTTTGTTTTTCTAGACATTGTCAAAACTATTGAAATAAATAAAATACATAATTATCAAATACTTATAGATAATTGAAAAATAGAAATCTTTTCTATGATGCTATCAAATAAATTGCTGAGCACAGGACAAAAATAAAGGGTTATTTTAACATTTTTTTGCTTCTAAGTCACTGTTTACTGAGAGTTTTACGGTCTGTGAAAGGTCGTCTTAACACAGTAACTGTCAGGACAGATAGTAGTGGCTAGTGTCTGAGTAATGAGAGGTAAAAGTAGATGGGTAATCATCAAAAGTATAAGCAGAAAAATGAAATATTAGTTAATAACTAAGATTTTTCCTTGTTTCACGTGAAACACATTTGGTTGTAACCAGAGTTCATTAACTAAAGGTAAAATATCATCTGTCAGACTGGTCATAAATACTTGGCAAGGGAGTTGAGCTAGGGTCGATAGCAGTATTTCTATAGCTCTATCATCCAATTCTGCAGTGATATCATCTAGGAGCACAACAGGTGTCGCTCTCGATGATAAATCATCATTGAGTGAGTCACTGCGCTCTTTATCGTTTAGCAACAGTGGTAGTTGCGATAGGCGCAGTGCAGTAATGAGCAGTTTCTTTTCACCGCGAGACAATACATTTGCTGCCTGCTCTTTTAAAATCGGTAATTTGGTTTGAACACTATGTGCTGAAGCTGCTGTTCTGGCATCTGTCGTTTGATCGTTCACAGACTCATCAGAACGCCAATACACATGAATATCAGCGCGATGATTGCCTATACGGGTATATCCCAATTGCAAATCCTGCTCTAACCGCTCATTAAGCTGCACATCTAGCGCGACACTGGTGTCATAACCAGCGTTATAGCTCAGGCTCAGTTGCTCAGCGTAAGAAGGCAATAGCTGTACGATACTTTTGGCAAAATAAGGCTGCCATTCAGTAAATACTTGTTCGCGATAATGATGAATCAAGGCAGCATGGTTACTCAGTCCTTTATCCCATGATTTCAGCTCAGCAAGCTGTACTTGGGTTAAATGACGAGCACTTTTTAGCAAACTATTGCGCTGTTTTAGGAGGCGTTGATAAGCCATCCATTGTGGATGAAACCCTTGTTTCATGTGAAACACTAACCAATCTAGCAGCTGTCGACGGCTCGCACTTCCCTGCTCCAACATATCCATTGTCGATGGATCTATCAGTAACGTAGGTAGCTGCTCTGTCAAGATACTTTGATTGTAAACAGTGGTTTGATTGAGGCGTAGTATAGTCGTAGCATCGGCTTGCTTTTGAATAGCTAAAGTACGACTATCATTGATCCTAGCATGAACAGTCGTATTATTCTGATGATGCTGGATATAACGTTTAGGCTGGTGATGGCGAAAGCTTTTACCTCTTGATAACAAGAATATAGCTTCGAGCAACGAGGTTTTACCACTACCATTTGCACCGATAATAACGTTGCAAGCAGCAGGCTCTAAACTAATTTGAGAAAGGTTTCTAAGATGGGATATTTGTAGACGTTCAATCATGGTATCGATAGCCGCCCATTAAAGCCTGCTAGTTTAGCAGGCAAAAGTTTATTAAAAATCAATATTTAGTATTAAAAACAAAGCTCTTTGAAACGTACTATCTCTATTCGATTTTATTTATTTCCAAAGAAAAACTCACTATATACGCATTGGCATAATGACATACTGATGGAACTCATCATTTAGTTGATTGACCAATACAGAGGCATTCGATTGGCTCATATGCATTTGTAAATCGCCTTGGATGACACCTAATACATCTTGCAGATAAGCAGCGTTAAACGACAGCTCCATCGGCTCACCTTGATACTTAGCTTGTATCATCTCTACTGCTTCATCCTGCTCAGCATTATTAGCACGTACTTCGACCATACCATCGCTAGCAAAATTGAAGACCACACCACGAGATTTTTCATTACTCAAGATGGCAACACGACGTAGTACGTCTGTCATTTTTTCCTGACTGAATAAAGCCAATTTATCAGTATTGCTTGGCATCACACGGCGATAATCAGGGAACTTGCCATCAATCAAACGTGCGGTAAATGTTACCATTAGATCTTGGCTGACCTGCCCTGCACTATCTACATCACCAAACGGTAAGCTTACTTGTAAAAACTCTCGACCGAAGCTCAGAGTAACTACGTTATCCTGATCACCCAACATTTTACCAAGCTCAGAAGCTAAACGCTCAAGCTCAATCACTGCCTTACGTGGCAAGATAGCCTGCATATTGAGATCTGCGCTTACATTGATCACACTACGGGCTAATGCCAATCTATGGCCATCTGTTGCTACCGTTGTCAGTTGCTGTTGTGAAACGTCAAATAACATACCTGTTAAGTAGTAGCGTACATCTTGAATCGCCATTGCAAACTGTGTTTTGTGAATCAAATCTGTCAGACGATTACGGCTAATAGTCAGAGGGGTGATATTTTCAGGGTTACCCAAACTCGGATAGTCTTCGCTTGGTAATGTTCCTAATGTAAAACGACTCTTACCACTAGTTAACAAACAACGCTCATTTGCTTGAGTTGCTAGATTAACTTGCGCCTGTGCAGGTAGCGATTTACAAATATCTTTTAGCTTGGTTGCAGGAAGCGTCGTTGTACCTGCTTCTACACAAGCACCAGCAGGCAATTTCAATGTCGATGTCAGCTCTACCTCTAAATCTGACGCTGTTAAGATAAGCTCAGAATCTGATAGCTGTAGCTTGATATTACCCAATATAACCATATTGTGGCGTTTATCAGCGGCTTTGGCGATCAAGTTGATAGCTTTTAGTAACGATTCTCGATTGATCGATAATTGCATGCTTAGTTACTCTTATTTGAATGATTCTTTTATAAAAATTTGTCGTAATGACTCAATAATACCTTGTCTGCTGACGATAATCTACAGAGCATCTGTGCACTTATATTTTCGATATTATAAACCATCTGTCGTTACTAAAACACAATGATATCTGGCGCTTTTATCCTGCCTGTAACATTAGAGCTAGGGTTTTATAGTCCTTATCAAATGCAGGATCTGCTGCTCTTAACTCATTTACTTTATCGCAAGCGTGCATCACCGTCGTATGGTCGCGTCCACCGAACGACTGACCAATTTCAGGGAAGCTATCGCCTGTTAATTCACGCGACAAAGCCATCGCTATTTGACGTGGTCTTGCAATACTACGCGTACGTTTACGCCCTATAATATCTTTGACCGTGACATCATAGTACTCAGCAACTATCTTACGGATGTTATCCATATTCACTGCCTGCACACGCATCGCAACGATATCTTTTAGTGCGTATTGCACCATCTCAAGAGTAATCTGTGCTCCTGTTAAGTTAGCATTGGCAAACACCTGATTTAGGGCACCTTCTAAACGTCTGACATTAGACACCACATTTTGTGCAATGAATAGCGCACATTCCTTTGGTAATACCATCCCGTAGGAGGCTGCTTTTTTCTGCAGAATTTGTACTCGAGTATCAATTTCAGGAGGATCAACAGCGACTGTCAACCCCCAAGAAAACCGTGATCTAAATCGTTCATCAAATTCCGTCATTTGGGAGGGGTGTCGATCAGAGGCTAAAATAAGTTGTTTATCACCACTAGTAAAATCTGCAAATAATGTTAGAAACTCATTACTACTTTTAGTCTTTCCTGCCAATACATGAATATCATCTACAATTAATAAATCTACTTTTTTTATTTTCTTTTTAAAATCTTCTATTTTATTATTTCTTAATGAATAAACTAATTGATTTATAAATTTTTCAGAAGTGAAATAATAAAAACTTTGATTATTTTTTAAATAGCGATGAGCTACAGAATGCATTAAATGCGTTTTTCCCAATCCAGAAGGGCCGTATATAAATAAAGGATTGTGACGATTTTTTGATTGGCGCTTACCAAGCTCATAACAAGCCTTGTAAGCCAAGTTATTGGACTTACCTGTAACAAAGGTTTCAAAAGTAAATTCGGGGTTCAGATAGCTTAATGATTTTGTATCAGCAGACTCAACTGGCTCATTATGAAGCATGTTCGCGTCGATATCTGCTTTTGCGTTGTTATGATGAATAGATTCAAATTTATGTTCGGATGGGGTAGGGGAGACGTCGTCTTCTACAAACAAAGAACCTGATTGACTGTTATCTTTTGCATTGCGGCCAGCATTATCAACACGTACGACGACCTCTTCAATACTACCTTGACTGTGTTTGGTCACCAATTGCTGAATATCTTGAAGATGATTCTTCTTGATATACGTCACAAAATAATCATTGGGAGCAAGAATAATCAAAGTTTGTGCTTCTTGATGAGCTGACAGAGGTCTCAGCCACATAGTAAACACGTTGTCTTTGACGTTATAACGCAAATCGTTTAGACATTTATCCCAAATATTTGCTGTGTCTATCATGAAAAGTACTGACCTTGTAATCTGAAATAATAATTATTTTTTAGCAATATAAATTGCTACCTAAGCCTCGATATTACACGTAACAACTAACCAAAGAGTTCGTACTGATATCCTATACGAAGGTGTATATCAAGTAGCGCCTAATTTAACACAGATACCCTGTGGATAAAACCTTGTTTTTTGTGGATAAGACTGTGGACAGTTTTGTGCATAACTTTCACAAGCTAGTTATCCATATTTAACCCACAGTTTATCCACAGGCTTACCCATAGCCTAGTAAATTGATAATAAAAAGGAAAATAGACTTAACCACAGATAATCATGGTCCCAATAATAACAATACTATACTTATATTAATTAATTATTATTATAGTGTTTAAACCAAACTGTGGATAACTTTGCAAATTATAGAATATATAACTATAAAATTTGGTTAACTAGAAATAGGTTTTAAGGAAATATCTTTACTATATTCTTATGAGGTATTTCATATTTGGGGACAAAGCAAATTAGTTTATTGACCAAAACTATACTGAATGGTATAATCCTCCGTTATTACGAATTTAGTCCATTATTTTGATAGGTGAGTTATGAAACGTACATTCCAACCAAGCGTGATCAAGCGTAAACGTACTCACGGTTTCCGTGCTCGTATGGCAACTAAAAAAGGCCGTCAGGTCTTAGCTCGTCGCCGCGCTAAAGGACGTCATCGCCTTACTGTATAATCAGTAGATTGCGATAAGCATGGCTAATAGTGCTTGTTGTGTTCCTATTGTTTATAGATTGCGATAGTCAATCATCACAACTGACACTTAGCCATATATTAAAAGCGCCCGCATCGGCGCTTTTTTTGTCTCTATAATTTGTTATTATTTCTCCTATCGTTATTCTACTAGGTTGTACTATGTCCAATACTCTATCAGATACACCTGCAGCTAGTTTCACTAAACAGCAACGCCTGCTTACTCCTGCAGCCTTTCGTGAGGTATTTGACGCACCTGAGCGCAAGATTCATCAGAGTCATTTAATGGCTTTTGTACGCGCCAACGAGCATGCACAGCCGCGAGTCGGTATGGCTATTACCAAGCGTAAAGTACCTACTGCTGTCGCTCGTAATCTAATCAAAAGATATGTGCGTGAAGAGTTCCGTACCAAAGCTTTTAAGATGGAAAATAAAGATATTGTTTTTATTGTTAAAAAACCTATTAAAGATATAGATAATAAAGAAATAAAAAATCAAATAATTAATATATTTAATAAAATAGAAAAAAAATAAAATGAATATTTTATTAAAAATAAAAAATATAAATAAAATTTTATATAAATTATTTTTTAATTCAATTGTTTTTTATCAAAAAATAGTTAGTCCTGTAATACCTGCTCGTTGTCGCTATTATCCGACATGCTCAAATTATGGCAAACAAGCTTTGACATGGCATGGCACCCGTAAGGGTGGTTGGTTGTTGTTAAAACGTCTTAGTAGGTGTCACCCGTTAGGCGGGCATGGCATAGACTTTGTACCCTTACCATTAGCTTCTTATAGCTATCAATATATATCTTTTAATAATGTACCAAATACTGACACCCAGGGTTTGGGTGTCTATCGAGACAATACTAGCTATGTTTCACAGCTTAATCATTTGATGAAATCAATATAAAGTCGCTTTCTCTAGTCTCAGATAGATACTCTGTTAAGTTACCCACAAGTTATCCACACTCTTGGTATCATTTGAGACAGATTTTTAGTAAAATGATGCACATTTTATGTAAATGACTACTAATTCAGTTGCAATGTGACAGGACAGCTGTGTAGTACAGTCATGACACATGCCCTAATTTTTCATTCCCTAATTTTTTAATCTAGGAAAGGTTTATGCAAAAGATATTTCGGGTGATGATCATCATTGCGATGCTAATTACCGCTTATCTGCTGATTTTGGCATGGCGAGATGATTATGCCGATGCTCCAGCTGTAGATGCGGTGCCAGAAACTACAAGTTCGGTAGGTGCTGACATTCCTTCTACTACTGGTGCAGCAGGTGATATCCCGGTACAGACATTACCTGTGGATAATAGTGCTGTGACAGCGACTCCTGCGAAAAACGCTGGTCTAATCACGGTAACAACTGATCGCTATGATATAAAAATCAATCCAGAAGGCGGTGATATTGTTTATGCTGCACTCAAGCAGTATGACGCAACGCTCGATAGCGATAAGCCTTTCGTATTGTTAGAAAACAACAGTAACCGTGTGTATGTGGCTCAATCTGGACTTATTGGTCAGAACGGTATTGATACAGCAGAAGGTAGAGCGACTTATAACCATACTGCTAACAATTATGTGATGGAAGATGGACAGCAAACGTTGTCAGTGCCGCTTACTTATAAGAAAGACGGTGTGACGATTACCAAGACTTTCACTTTCACTGAAAATAAATATCCAATCGATATTAGCTATCAAATCCAAAACGCGTCTACCAATGCTTGGCAAGGTCAGATGTTTGCGCAATTAAAGCGTGATGATAGTAAAGATCCTGGTATGTCTGATAAAGGCGCGCTAAGCATGGCGACTTATCTAGGCGGCGCTTGGGGTACACCGGATGATCCTTATAATAAACTGAAATTTGGTGACTTTAGTGACGGCGAGTTGACGACCACTAGCGATAAAGGCTGGGTTGGTATCGTACAGCATTACTTTGTTTCTGCTTGGACACCTGAAAACTTCACTGGCAAATTCTTCACTCGTGAAACAGGTAGTGATTACTTTATCGGCTTCAATAGCCAACCAGTGAACGTAGCACCAAACAAACAAGTTACTTTAAATGCAACACTATATGCAGGTCCAAAAGTTCAATCTGAGCTAAAAGACGTTGCGGTAGGCCTTAATAAAACAGTTGATTATGGTCTGCTGTGGCCAATATCAAAGGTCTTGTTTGCTATCTTGGAAGGTGTGCATAAGGTTGTTGGTAACTGGGGTTGGTCAATTATTTTACTGACTATCTTAGTAAAAATTGCCTTGATGTGGTTCTCTAATAAGAGCTACTACTCGATGGCTAAAATGCGTGCCATTGCGCCAAGACTCAAAGTGCTTAAAGAAGAGCATGGCGATGATCGTATGAAAATGTCGCAAGAGATGATGGCGATATACAAAGAAGAAAAAGTCAATCCGATGGCAGGTTGCCTACCCATCTTGATGCAGATGCCGATTTTCTTAGCCTTATATTGGGTATTGGTAGAGAGTGTCGAGCTGCGTCATGCACCATGGATTTTGTGGATTCAAGATCTATCAGCGATGGATCCATGGTTTATCTTGCCGTTGCTAATGGGTGCGTCGATGTTTGTACAGCAGCAGTTGAACCCGCAGCCAGCAGATCCGATGCAAGCAAAAGTCATGAAGTTCTTGCCGATTATCTTTACTGCGTTCATGCTATTCTTCCCAGCAGGTTTGGTTTTATATTGGACAGTCAATAACTTGTTTAGTATGACTCAGCAATATATCGTCAATAAGAAAGTAGATGAAGAGCAAAAGCGTCGTACGGTAAAAGTGGTCGATTAATTAATTCTTTGTCAGAAATATAAAAAACCATCGCGCAAGCGGTGGTTTTTTTATAGATGGTGGATAAGTAGTAAATGTTATCCACAGCTTATCAACATTATCCACAGTTTATAAATATTGAAACGAAAATATGTCTGTTGCGGCTACCTTTCAAAGTTTGCTTTGTCAGTATGAGTCCAGACGTCTATAATGGAGCTTTTAAACATTGAGAGTCATTGTGGATTCCTTAGAGACAGCATTAGCCGTACCTAATTCTTCTGAAAAGTCTAATACATCTGGATTGGCCACAATTGCTGCGATTGCAACGCCGCTTGGGCGAGGAGGTGTGGGTGTCATACGTCTATCAGGTAGTCGTGCTTACGACATGGCATGCGCTCTAACAGGTAAGTCTACTTTTACGCCGCGGATGGCCAGCTTTTGTCGTTTCTATCAAGCTGATGGCACTGTCATTGATGAGGGATTGGTCTTGTTTTTCAAAGGTCCGCATTCATTCACAGGTGAGGACGTTATTGAGCTACAAGGGCATGGTGGTGTTATTTTGCAAAACCAGTTGCTTGCAAGAGTTTTTGAGCTAGGTGCCAAGCAAGCGAGTGCAGGAGAGTTCTCTTACCGTGCCTTTGATAATGATAAGTTGGACTTGGTTCAGGCAGAAGCGATCGCTGATGCGATTGATGCAACCAGTGCTGCCGCGGCCAGTAGTGCGATTCGTTCTTTAAGTGGTGAGTTTTCACAGAAGATTAACCAGTTATTAGAACAACTCATTCATCTTCGTTTACATGTTGAAGCAGCGATTGATTTCCCCGACGAAGAAGACGTGGACTTTTTGTCTGATGGCGTCATACAAAGTAAACTTGAGCAAACGCAAGATAAGATACAACAAGTCTTAGTAACGGCAAAGCAAGGTCAGCTTTTGCGCGACGGTATCCATGTCGTGCTAGCAGGTAGGCCAAACGCAGGTAAATCTAGCTTGCTCAACCGCCTTGCAGGGCAAGAGCGTGCTATCGTAACTGATGTCGCCGGTACTACACGTGATACGCTGCAAGAGACAGTCGTACTCAATGGTCTGACGCTACATTTGACCGATACGGCAGGCCTACGCGAGACAGAAGATACTGTGGAGCGTATCGGAATTGAGCGTGCCCGTACTGCCATCACACAAGCTGATATGCTACTAATGGTCTATGATGTGACTCGCGATGTTGAAGAAGAGAGCACACCGTTGCAGCTTGCTGAACAGTTATTTGGTGAACTGCCAGAAGCTAAACGCTTACTAATCATTGCTAATAAGAGCGATTTATTGAGCAATAATGATAGAGAAGAAAGTGCGGCTATGACCCAAGCTGAAATTAAAAATAGAGGCTATCAGCAAGTTAATGTTTCATGTGAAACAGGTGTTGGTATTGATAATTTGGTTGAAGCACTATGTGAGAAAGTAGGCTTTCATCCACCAGAGAATAGTTTAATCGCTCGTACCAGACATTTAGATGCCCTTAGACGAACTGCTAATTTCTTGGCAGAAGCTCATGAACAATTAACCGTGTTTGAAGCGGGTGAATTAGTTGCTGATAGTTTACGTCAAGCACAGCAAAGTTTGGGTGAGATTACAGGTGAGTTTAGTGCTGATGACTTATTGGGTAAAATATTCGGCAGCTTTTGTATTGGTAAATAACGGGTAAATGGTGTTTTTTATTATTTAATAAATTAGCTATCTTGAAAACACTACTCTTATTCTCAATCGTAAAATAAGGAAATGCTATGCACTGTCCGTACTGTAATGCGTCAGAGACCAAGGTTATTGACTCACGTCTTGCTGCGGAAGGGGCACAAGTGCGTCGACGCCGTTCGTGTAACAGCTGCCAAGAACGTTTTACGACTTTTGAGATGGTAGAAGTTGTTATGCCAAGGATTATCAAATCAAGCAATAAGATTGAACCTTATGACAATGAAAAGCTGCGACGTTCTATTTTACTACCCTTACAAAAGCGTCCTATCACTATCGATGAACAAGAGGCGATGATTAGTCGTATTGAAAAGCGTGTTAGGCAGATGGGTGAGCGAGAAATCAGTAGTAAGGTCTTGGGTGAAATCATCATGAGTGAACTCAAAACTTTGGATGATGTCGCCTATGTACGCTTTGCCAGTGTGTATCGCGACTTTCAAGATATCGATGCATTTCATCAAGAAATTGCCAATATTCGTCCAAATGAAAAGTAAGCGAAGTAAGCTTTTAAGTAGTCCCTAGTTGATAAGTGTTTCCTAATTACTAATCAGAATTACCAATCAGCTTTCAACGCTTATTTTCTTATATAGAACCCTCAATCATTTATTAAGCCTAGCCTTATGTCTATTCAAAGCCATGCTCAAGATGCACAAGACCGCTACTTTATGATGCTTGCTATCGAACAAGCAAAGCGCGGTTTGTATACTACTAGACCCAATCCTGCAGTAGGCTGCGTTATTGTTCAAGCAGATCAGATTGTGGGTCAAGGATTTCATCCGAAAGCTGGTGAGCCACATGCAGAAGTATTTGCGCTGAAAGAGGCTGGTACACAGGCAGCAGGGGCAACTGCTTACGTAACATTAGAGCCATGTAGTCATATGGGACGTACACCACCATGTGCGTTGGCGCTGATTGCCGCGAGTGTGAAACGCGTTGTGATTGCAGGTCTAGATCCTAATCCGCAGGTAGCAGGTCGCGGTGTGAAACTATTAGAGCAAGCTGGTATTGAGGTAACAGTCGGTGTCCTGACAGAACAGGCAGAGGTACTAAACCGTGGTTTTCTAAAAGCTATGCGCACTCAGATGCCCTATGTACGATTGAAAATAGCGACGAGTCTAGACGGCCGTACAGCGATGGCATCTGGTGAATCAAAGTGGATTACCTCGACAGTTGCTCGCGAAGATGTACAAAAATTACGAGCACAAAGTGGCGCGATTATTACAGGTAGTGAAACCGTAATAACTGATAACCCACAGCTCAACGTGCGCTCAGAACAGTTGGGAGTGCCACCTGAAAAAATACCTAATCCCAAAATATTCATACTTGATAGGCGTCAGCGTTTAAAGCACAGCTTACAGTCTGATTATCAGCTGTGCCGGCATCCAGATACTATCTATTGGCATGAAGACGATTTGTCGACGTTGTTGGCGAAACTGGTTAGTGAGCACCATTGCTATGATGTGTTGGTGGAGGCAGGTGCTAGCGTTGCAGGTAGCTTTTTGAGTCAACAGTTGGTAGATGAGTTAATCGTATATCAAGCACCTTGCTTACTTGGTGAACAGGCACGTCCCATGGTTGATTTCAATCCTATATCCCTTGCTCAGCAGTTACGGTTTGATATAGAACGTCATCAGCAGCTTGGCCCAGATCTCAAACTAACCTTATTACCTTTATAAATATTCTTCGTATAAGTAGGTTTTCCACAAATTATAAAAAAAAGCTTAAAACGTGGGTAAATACGTCATTGATTTACGTGTTTCACATGGAACTGTGTATAACTTTGTTTCACATGAAACACAAAAGATGTTTATATCTCGATTATTTTAATAAATATTTATATAAATCAATACCTTAGCATTCTATTTATAAATAAATAGGTTTCATGTGAAATTTTTGTTTGTTGTGGATAACTATGTATTTATAGCGACTTCTAGCTATACCTCTATTGATTTATCCTTACTTATCCACAATCTATCCTATTAAAGGTCAAGTCTAACGATGTTTCACTATCAGTTATTTGAACAAGTTGTGATAAAGAATTGATAGCTGATTTAATAAACTAAAATATTCGCCTATGAAGGCAATACAGTAATGAGATGAGGATAATATGTTTACTGGAATTATAGAAAGCGTTGGAAAAGTTAAATCTATGCAGACGACAGGTGGCGACATACGTTTGACGGTAGAGTCTGATGACTTAGATTTCAGTGACGTGAAGCTAGGCGATTCTATTGCATCAAATGGTATTTGTTTAACTGTGGTGGAGCTCGGAAGTAATTACTACTCTGTTGATGTCTCACGTGAAACTATTGCTAGAACAGCATTAGAAGGGTTAAAAGCAGGTCATACCGTCAATCTAGAAAAGGCCATGCTACCAACGACTCGTTTTGGTGGTCATATCGTCGCTGGTCATGTAGATGGAGTAGGGGTCGTTAGCAAATTACAACAAGATGCTCGTTCTATCTATATAGAGATTGAGATACCGCAAGAGCTAGCGCACTATACAGCGACCAAAGGCTCTATCACAGTAGATGGTATTAGCCTAACGACCAATTTAGTACGTGACAATATTGTCTCTCTAAATATCATTCCGCATACTGCTCAAGTGACGAATATTGCTAAGCATTGGTTAGTAGGTAACAAAGTGAATATTGAAGTAGATATCGTTGCCCGTTATCTAGAACGTCTACTAAATAAATCTCAATCTGGCGGTATGAACGCGTCAAGCCCGCAAAGCCAAATCACAGAAGCATTTTTGGCCGATAATGGGTTTATGAAATAACAACTAAGCTTACCGAAATATCATCCTCGCACCAAGTTTTTGACCCTATCGATATTATTTTGATTAAGTGATATCGATAGGGTATTTTTTATTTGCACTAGAGATTTATTGTATAAAACTCTGCAAAACGGATTCTAAGTCTTTTTTACTAATGGGTTTGGATAAAAACTCGTCCATACCAACTTGCATACAGGCCTCGCGATCTTCTTCTGTATTATTCGCAGTTAGCGCCACAATTGGTATTTTATCACCTTGCGAGCGAATCACTTGTGTGGCTTGTAAGCCATCCATAACGGGCATTCGGCAGTCCATCAAAATCAAAGAAATTTCTTCACGTTGGCTTTTGAGTTTCTCGAGTGCTTGCTGTCCATCTTCTGCGACAATACTACGATAACCAAGCTTACTTAACATCTTACAGGCTATCTTTTGGTTAGTAGGACTGTCTTCTACGACCAAAATCAGTGGAGACAAGATTTCTTTCTTAGGTGTATCTTCTACAAAAGATAGACTGCTGTCATATTGATGTTTGACCAATATGTCTAGTGTTTTCCTTGCAAACAAGGTTAAGCGTAGCAGTTCAGAAAGTAGTAAACTTGCGTCTAAGGGTTTGGTCAAAAATCCATCATATTGGCCTAGTAAAGTAGAAGGTATATGCCTTTCAAGTTTCATGCTAAGTAATATCTTCGGTAGTGAAGGCGTAGTGACTAGGTCGTTTAACGCTTCTTGTTGCTCGCTATACTTGTTGCTCGCATGAGCTGATAAGGTGATGGATTCGCTGTATTCATAATCTAATAACAAGACAGGAATGACGGTTTGCTCATCTTGTTTTAATTTATTTTTTAGCTGCTGTACAGTCGCTCTATCTAAAGTGCTGTAGATAGTCACGGATATCGTTAAGTACTCGCACAAACGTTGTAAATGTTCAGCAACTAGAGGCTGATTGATGATAGCGATAAGGTGAATATGGGGCAGCTGCGAACAACGATGATATACCGATTGATAAGTGGCATGAGGATAAGGAAGGTAGAGGCTAAATATCGTTTCTTTATCCACCGCATTACTTAGTTCGATGAAACCGCCGAGTAACTGAGCAAAGCTATTGGCATTACTCAATCCAATATTACTGTCTTCAACTAAGTTATGATTGGTTTGCTCACTGTTTTGATTCAAGATATTGACTAATTGATTTTGTCTCTCAGGAGTAATAGTTACTCCAGTGTCTTTTACGCTAAACCGAATCCAATAAGATGTCTGCGCAGGCATTGTCGTGTCATTGTTAGGAGTTAAATGCTGATTACTTATTCGCGTTACTTTATCTTCAGATACACGATCAACAGTGAGCGCGACATAGCCTGATGTTGTAAAACTAATAGCGTTTTTCAATAAGTTTAATAGGATATGGTGCAGTCGAATGTAATCGGTTTCGATGTAACGAGGACAGTCCGGCGCAAAGAAATAGATCAATTCTAACCCTTGTTGTCTTATTTCTTGTGTGACTAAATTGCTAACCTCTTTGCTTACCTTATAAATATCAACCGTTTCGATACTTAGACGTGTTTTTCGGACTTCAACTTCCTCTGTTGTTAGCGTCTCATTGAGCACAGTCAACATGCTTTGACTGGTTGCAATCAATGTATTTAGAGTTTTTTTGCCTTGAGCCGTCAATGTTGAAGGGTCGATGGGTTCCAACGAATCAATTATCTTCTCTAGTGGTAACCTTAACTTACGACCTATAAATGCTTGGGCTTCGTTTGATTCATCAATTTGTAATTGCAGTTGTTGGTTGTGCAGCTGTAATTGTTCAGATTGATGGAAAATCTCATCGACATTATTAAAAATCACAGTAAAACCGTGAACTTGCCCATGTTCACCGAACCATGGTGTTACGTGTAGTTGGTAGGCTTGTTTATTCTCCAAGCCATAAACCATGAGTGTGCGAGCAACGCGTAAACTTGAGATGGTTTTTAAGAGTATTTGAGTGGCCTCGTCTTTCCCTTCAACAAAATCAGTCAGCTCATAGCCCTGCTCTCTCTGGGTAGAAGGGGTAAATACTTGCTCAAAGCGCTGATTATAGAAGCTAATTTGACCATGTCGTATACTCATCAACATCGGTAAGGGTGCTTGATTAACCAAACGTTCTAAACGATGAGTCAATGTTTTTATACGCCGATAGTCATTATGCATCTGGTAGCTGACGCGACTTAGCGCATGACCTAACAGCATGAACTCGGTAGTAGATTTCTTTTGTAGAAACGGCGGCGGCGTATAAGATTCTTTTGCGCGGCTACTCAAATTATCCGTATAAACCAGTAATTGCTCCCAGTTAGTACGGCGATTGAGCATATAGAGTAATGCCATGAAAAATAGTACGATGGCGACCATCAAAGGAAGCCAGTAACGGTAAGATATCCAGTCGATAACAAAAGGTTCGTGGCGTAATACGATATAAATCTGATGTCCGCTTTTTAGATTAATGATTCCTGTTAGTTCATTGCTATTGACTGTATAGGAGCTATGGTCGCTGCTGCTAGAAGCTGATGTACCGATGGTAGGGAAAGCAACGGTAGAAAAAGCAGATTCATTAGGACGAGTATTATGATGAATGTAGGTCTGTCCAGAAGGCATCATCAAAATCAGCTGATAACTAAGGTGATCAAAAGTAGGCTGTTCTAAGATTCTTTTTATTTCACTATCTACAGGCGCTGCATGCTCAATAATACTGTGCTGTAGGGAATAAAAAGTATCTATGCTATGTTGCTCACTATGTTTTTTCATCCCATCAAACAGTGTGACATAGTACAGCAGTAACATAACCGTGAGAGACAAGGTATAGAAAATCAATAAGCGCTGTAAGGACTGAAACTGTTGCATGAAAGCGTGGCCCTATCTCGACACGAAAGAATATAGTGAAATAAAAACGAAGTTTCTACATATAGTAGGTGAATTATACGACAGTTGAATTGTCTAAAATTTTTAGTGTTACCTTCTATTTATAGCAGAATAACGGCTTACTGTTTACAGAGAGTGGTTATTAACACCAAATTGTTTTGTAAAAGATATAAATAGAACGTTCGATGCCCTTGATATTACAAAGGCAAATAATGTCATTGGTTATCATGAAGTGAGGTCATTACAATCATGGCACTGCGCCGTAAACTCACCTATAATGAACAAATAAACCTTATATAATGCATGATTATGACTACAACTGCTCCTACCTTTGATACATCCAACTCGCTTACTGACCATGATAACCCAACTACTAACCGATTAAGGGTAGTATTTGCGGGTACGCCTGAATTTGCTGCTATTAGCTTTGAGTCATTAATTAAGCAGCAAGAAGCGCTGAATATAGAGATAGTCGCTGTTTACACGCAGCCTGATCGTAAAGCAGGTCGTGGTCAAAAACTGTCAGCCTCCGCGGTAAAAGAAGTTGCATTGGCAAATGATATCGCTGTAGAGCAGCCAGTCACTTTTAAAAAGTCTAGTGCAGAAGGGTTAGCTGCTAGGCAAACGCTGCGCACCTATCAACCAGATGTGATGATTGTCGCCGCTTACGGATTGATTCTACCTATCGGTGTATTAGAGACGCCTACTCATGGTTGCTTGAATATTCACGCTTCACTGTTGCCACGATGGCGCGGTGCTGCACCTATCCATCGTGCACTTTTAGCCGGAGATGATGAGACCGGCATTACCATTATGCAAATGGACAAAGGTCTTGATACAGGTGACATGCTTTATAAAGTTAGCGAAAGTATTGCCTCTGATGATACCGCTGCTAGCCTACATGATAAGATGGCTGCACTTGGTGCGACAGCGATTAGTACGGTGCTAAAAGATTTAACTGCTTATCAAGCTCAAGCTATTGCTCAAAATGATAGTCAAGCCAACTACGCTGAAAAACTGGTCAAAACCGAAGGCGAAGTTGATTGGTCGCAGCCTGCTGCCGCTATTGAACGCCAAATTCGTGGGCTGACACCATGGCCAGGTGCTTATACTTTCCTAGCAGGGCAGCGCGTCAAAGTGTTGGCTAGCTTACCTGTAAATACATCGCAGCAAACGAATAAACCTGCTGGAACTGTTATCAGTGTCGGACGAAAAGCGATCTTAGTCGCTTGTGGTAAAGAGAGTGACGCTGAATCATCAGCCACCACTTTAGCCATTACTCACTTGCAGTTTGCAGGTGGTAAGCCAATGACAGCTGAACAAATTTGCCATGGCAACCAATTAAATGACGGCGATCAATTTACGTCAGAAACAAAATAACGTTACTTATTTTTAACCTACTTGCACAAGACGCTATCGATCATACGTCAAGGAAATGAAATTTAATGAGACAAAACAGTACTGCGCCTAGAAACAATAAGCTCAAACCATCAAGCAATCTTATTATGAATGGCAGCGTACGCGTGCGTGTGATTCGTACCTTACTGGCTATTCAAAATGGTCAGTCGCTCTCAAGCGTCCTTGATCCATTGCTGAATAGTCTACATGATGGTGACAAAGGCTTTGCTCATGCATTACTGCTCACGACATTGCGCCAATGGCATGCCCTTGCACGTTTGCTCGATAGCTTAGCAGACAACCCTATCGACGAGGTTGAAGTGCGTACCACTATTCAAGTCGGCTTAGTACAGTTGCTATATTTAGAAGTGGCTGACCATGCTGCGATTCATGAAACCGTTGAAGCAGCCAAAGAGATTGAATTCGCTCACTCGACTGGTTTGGTGAATGCTATCTTGCGTAAAGTCGCCAAGAATCCAAGCAAATTCCGTAAGAAGTGCGATAAAAAGCATAGCTTGCCGAACTGGCTCGCTTATCAGCTTAAGCAAGATTGGAGCGAGCAATATGATGAGCTGACACAAGGCTTGCGCCAACTAGCACCTATGTTTTTACGAGTGAACTCGGCGGTTACTTCGGTAGAGGATTATCAGCATGCATTGGATGGGGCAGAGATTGATGCAGATATCGTTGAGCTAACGACTGGTTTTAAGGTAGCGAACTCGTCAGAGTCTGCCGCTGCTACCACGCTATCAACCAAAGGTCTTAGACTGCATCAAAGCACTGCCGTTAACGCTTTGCCTGATTTTGCTTTAGGAACAGCTAGCGTCCAAGACATGCATGCCCAGCTCGCTGCACCGATTATTAACAAAGCATTGATGGCTAAGCTTAGCGCTGAAAAATCTGATACGGAAAATACGAATAATGAGATACATATTCTAGATGCTTGTGCGGCACCTGGTGGCAAGCTTGCTCATTGGTTAGAGCTCATAAGCGCTAACGACGAATCATCGTTGTTTCACGTGAAACAAGACAATAATGAGATATCATCTGAAACGTCACCTGCGATTACTGATATCAAGGTAACAGCTATTGATAATGAAGCACCGCGTATCGAGCGTATTCGCGAGAATTTACAGCGTTTAAATCTAAGTCAGCATGATTTGCAGCAAGCGGATAACAGCATCGCATTGAATATTGTCTGTGCAGATGCGACCAGATGGCAGCATGGAAAAAATAAAAAAGCGGCTACTAATGAACCCGTATTTGATGCGATATTATTGGACTCTCCTTGTACTGCGACTGGCGTGATTCGCCGTCATCCAGATATCAGTATCTTGCGTACTGAAGAAGACATCGAGCAAACGGCACTGTTGCAAGCAGATATCTTGCATAACTTATGGCCACAACTCAAAGCTGGCGGTTATCTGCTTTACGTGACATGTTCCATCTTAAAGCAAGAAAACGTCGAGCAAATGCAGGACTTTATCACTCATCATAATGATGCAGTAGTGATCGAGTTTACTGAAGATTGCAACTGGGGTATCGAACAAGCAATCGGTCGTCAATGCTTACCGATTGATAGTGCGAGTGGCGATGGTTTTTATTATGCATTGCTACAAAAAACTGCTGAATAAGCCATTTTTAACTATTGAATAACATTATTGTAGACAGGACAATCTAATGAAATATATCAGTACCCGTGGTCAGACAGCACCAATGGATTTTAGTGATGTGCTTTTGATGGGTCTTGCCCCAGATGGTGGTTTGATGTTGCCTGAGCATTATCCAAATATCGATAGCGCAACCCTTGATGAATGGCGTACGCTCAGCTATCCACAGCTTGCCATAGCTATTATGCAGCGTTTTGCGACAGATATTCCTGTGGCTGATTTGCAAGATATCATTGAGCGCACTTACACTGCTGATGTGTTTGGTTCTAACGAGATTGTTCCTGTCCGCAAGCTCGAAGATAACCTATATATTTTAGAATTATCAAACGGTCCGACATTGGCATTTAAAGATGTTGCCATGCAGTTTTTGGGCAATGCCTTCGAGTATGTACTTAAGAAAAAAGCCGCACGTATTACGATCATTGGTGCGACCAGTGGTGACACAGGTAGTGCAGCAGAGTATGCATTGCGCGGCAAAGAAAACATCGAAGTCTTTATGCTGTCACCACACGGCAAAATGAGTGAATTCCAACGTGCGCAGATGTATAGTTTGACCGATGCTAATATTCATAATATCGCTGTTGATGGTATGTTTGATGATTGCCAAGACATCGTCAAAGCGCTACAGCAAGATGCTGAATTTAAAGCGGCTTATAACCTAGGTACGGTAAACTCTATCAACTGGGGTCGTATCCTAGCGCAGATTGTTTACTACTTTAAAGCTTACTTTGCGGTCACGACGAGTAACGATGAAAAAGTCAGCTTTAGCGTACCATCAGGTAACTTCGGTAATATCTGTGCTGGTCACATTGCTCGCGAAATGGGATTGCCAATTGACCGTCTGATTGTCGCAACCAATGAAAACGACGTTTTAAATGACTTCTTTAATCAAGGCGCTTATCAGCCGCGTCCGACTGAAAAAACCTATGTCACTTCAAGCCCGTCGATGGATATTTCGAAAGCATCTAACTTTGAGCGTTTTGTTTATTTGCTATTAGAAAAAGACAGCGTACGCGTTCATGAGTTATTTGAAGGGGTGAAATCTGGTCAAGGTTTCGATTTGTCTGAGCTAATGGAAGCAGTTAATAATCGCTATGGCTTTGCTGCTGGTAAATCTACTCATAGCGACCGCTTGCAGACTATCAAAGCGCTTTATGAGCAGCATGGTGAATTGGTTGATCCACATACCGCAGACGGAATTAAAGTCGCCAAAGAGCTACAGTTAGATGGCGAAATCATCGTTTGTGCAGAGACAGCATTACCCGTTAAGTTTGCGGACACTATTGTTGAGGCTATTGGTCAGATAGATATCGCTCGTCCAGCACATACTGAAGGGTTAGAAGATTTATCACAGCACGTAGTGGTACTGGAAAACAAGGCTGAACTGGTTGCTGAACAAATCCGCCAACATGTCGCACCGAATCCTGCTTAAGTAACTACGGTCTTTAGACTCATCATTGATAAAGAAAAGTATCCGCGTAAAGGTTACACCATTGTAATAAAGTGTTTATGATTGTGTTATGGTAGATATAATTGTAATATTAGAAACGGCGTCAGCAAGTCATCATCGTGCTAGGCGCTTTTTTAGGAATTATTCTAGCCAATTACACTGAACAGTTACCCTATAATTTTCATAAGAATTTTATTAATAAGTTACTGATATAGTTAAATTTTTATTAATTTAAAGTGTTTTTACAGTGATAAGTTAAGTACGGTTCTTTATGACAAGCACAGTGGTACATATTGTGGATATAACGATGAAGATGAGCTTAAAAAAGATAGCAAAAGCACTGTTAATTACGACGTTTAGTAGTGCCATGTTGATGACCACAGCCCACGCAAACAATCCACCACCTACTATCAAGGCAGATGCACCCAATCGTTATATCGTGAAAAAAGGCGATACATTATGGGATATCTCAGGTCGTTATCTAGATAGCCCTTGGCGTTGGAAAGAAATTTGGGCCACTAATAAACAAATTAAAAATCCAAACCTTATTTACCCCAATGACGTGCTTATCCTTTGTGTGATTCAAGGTAAAACGCTAATTGGCGTTGATACTGGTGAAGGCTGTGCTGGTGTTGAAAAGCAGCTTACTGGAAGTGTAAGTACAAGTACGATCGCGATTACCTCGACGGCCAATAGCATCCCTCCTATTCCATTATCTGCTATTCAGCATTGGCTTGATAAAACACTTATCGTTAATCCTCAAGACTTTAATACCACGCCTTATATTTTGGCTTCTAAAAACCGTAACTTGATTACTGCGAGCGGTGATAAAGTCTATGCTAAAGGCGTACCGCTTATCGTGGGTCAGCGTTACGGAGTCTACCGTGAGGGTGAGCTATATGTAGACCCCAAAACGCAAGAAGTGATCGGCTTAGAAGTTACGCAGGTAGCGACAGGACTAGTAACTTCTACAGAAAGTAATGGTGTGACTAGCTTGCAGCTTATCGATAGCTATGGCAAAGAAGTGCGTGAAGGGGATCGCGTATTTGTAGAGTTAGACAACGCTATTCCTCCTGTTTTCTATCCAACGCCTGCAAGTGTTAGTCGCGGCGGTATGATCGTACGTGTGATGGACTCTATCAGCTCGGCTGCGAAGGGGAGTGTGGTCGCCATCAATTTGGGTAGCTTACAAGGTGCTAAGCCTGGTGATGTGCTGACGGTTTATCAAAAAGGACCTTTGGTACGTGATACTAAGGACAATGACACACCAGTCCGTCTACCAAACGAGCCTAGCGGTATGGTAATGGTTTTTAATACCTTTGACCACATCAGTTATGCTTATGTACTAGACTCTGAGCTACCACTTAATATTGGCGATCAGTTATTACCACCTCCTTATTTATAAATAGCTATAAGGCTGTATTAAGCAATATATTGAAATAAATACTAATCTAAGCTTGCCTATACGAGACAGATGACAATGACGGCAGTCACCTCTTCTTTATCCGACGATCAGCGCGCTATCTTAGCGCTGTGGTACGAGGTGAATGCGTCGTTATCTGCTTATCACAAACTGATCACTTCTTTCGGTTATCCGCAGCTTGCTTGGCAAGCCAAAGTAGAGGCATGGAAGCAGCTCGGTATTCACCATACCCATCTCAAACGTCATGAACAGCCAGAGCAAACACTCGCCAATATCGATAAGATTCAGCTAGCATTGATAGATGGGCGCTATGGCTTGCTATTCGCTGATGACGCCGATTATCCTGCCCAACTTTCACAAATCTACGACCCACCGCCTTTATTGTTTTATCGTGGGAATAGCGCGCGCCTACATCAAGCACAAATCGCTATAGTAGGTAGCCGAAAACCCACCGCGCATGCGCAAAAAATCACGTTTGATATGGCGCAGTATTTAGCGCAAGCAGGGTATATCGTTACTAGCGGTCTAGCTATGGGTGTAGATAAACGCGCACATTTAGGTGCATTAGCACAGGCAGACCCTGACTATCATGGACGGACGGTTGGTGTAATGGGTACGGGGATCGATGTGAACTATCCCAATCATCGAGATCAGTTATTTATTCAAATTGTTGAGCAAGGTGGCTGCATTATTAGTGAGCTACTACCACACACTCAGCCGCATAAACATACTTTTCCGCGTCGCAATCGTTTGGTAGCTGGGCTGAGTCTCGCGACCATCGTAACGGAAGCGACAATCAAAAGCGGCTCGCTTATCACAGCACGTCTCACGTCTGAACAAGGTAAACAGGTCTTTGCCATTCCCAGTCATATTGACAATAGCAATGCAGAAGGTTGCCATCATTTAATACGTGAAGGTGCGACCTTGGTTTATCATCCTCAGCAAGTACTAGAAGACGTCAACGGTCAGCTTGACTATGATAAAGGCGCTTATAGAACAGCGAACGCTACCAATTCTATTAGTAATCACTCTAATATTAATCAGACTTCCGATGCGTTTGATATAGAGAAAAAATCAATCAAATCTACTAGCCAGCAACCATCCTCTGATATAAAGCCTGCGCGCAGCACAGTCATTGTGCCTGAGAATTTAGCTGCAATTTATGAGCAGCTTGACTGGCATGGGCAAGATTTAGATGCGCTTATTAGTGCAACCAAGCTTGCACCGCCGCAGTTGATTGGTCAGCTAATGGAGCTTGAGTTAATGGGTCTTATCAGCGAACAAGGTGGACGATATTTACGCATTTAAAATATTGCAAATATTCCTTATTGGACACTGGCATAGATAGCCCTTAGTTATAGACTCTCCTAGACAATATCTTTCTTGTGGTATTATTAGAATTTACTTCTACGAACCATTTAAGTCATGAGCCAACCTACACCTCTTATTACTAATTCTGCCATCCAAGCTGCTAAGTGGCTAAAAGAAGGACAACTGCTCGCGTACCCCACAGAAAGCGTTTGGGGTATTGGTTGCGACCCTTATGACCAAGCAGCTGTTCAGCGTATTTTGGATATCAAACAACGTCCACAAGCCAAAGGCATGATAGTCGTCACTGATAGTGTGTCTCGCTTAGCACCTTTGCTAGCATCCTTAGATGATGTTCAGCGCCAGCAGATTATTGATAGCTGGCAGACAGACGATAGCGGAGACGAACAGCACAATCGCCAAGCACATACTTGGTTATTACCGATTTCTCAGTCGCTTGCAAGCACTGTGCCCATGTGGATTACGGGTCAGCATCAGACTATTGCTGTTCGAGTTATCTCGCACCCTACAGTTCGTCAGCTTTGTCAGCAGATGGTCAGTGAGCAGAACCCATTTGGGCTATTAGTTTCTACAAGCTGCAACCCATCAGGACAAACGCCTGCTAGTACTTTTGATACCGCCTATGCTTATTTCGATGAGCAAATTGGTTATTTGCAGGGCGATACCTTAGGTTATACCTTGCCTAGCCAAATTCGTGACGCAACGACAGGTTTCGTCGTTCGATAGCGCTATCTATAAAAACTCTTAAATTTCTCAGAAGCGATTGCTTGCAATGCAAAGTGATAGGTGTCGCTATGCCTTGTTTATGTGAACGTTTATAAATTAACCATCTACTAGCTTGCCTATTTTTCTACCTTCCTTTACCAAAAGCATGTAAAAGTCGTTTTGATAAAAACCACAAAAAAGCAGACGATGGTTATAACGGTCTGGTTTTTATTGAACGACAAGTAATTCAACAATAAGTAATTCAACGATAAGTAATTCAACGATAAGTAACTCAAAGATAGATCATAGTGGTGATATTTGAGGCATATAGGGAGTATAGGGTATGAATGTTTTGATTAGTGGCGGTTCAGGGTTTTTGGGAAGTGCGTTTAGTCGAGATCTAATGGCACGATATCGCGTGCAGAATAAAGACGTGGCGATTACTTGGCTAACTCGTAATAGCGGCCAACCACATCCCGATGATATCAATATGATGACTTATGACGAGCTTGCAACGTCTGATATGAGATTTGATGTCATATTGAATTTAGCAGGCGCTGGGATTGCTGACTCTCGTTGGAGCGATGAGCGCAAAGAGCAGTTGATGGCGAGCCGTATCAAACCTACTCAGTCGATATTGGATTTTATCGCACGTGCTAGCACAAAACCCAAGTTACTGGTAAGCGGCTCGGCAATCGGTTGGTATGGCACGCAAGGCGATAAGCCACTGACTGAAAACAGCGATTATGAGACAGATTTTGCTCATACACTATGTGATGAATGGGAGCAATTAGCGCTTAAAGCGACCGATCACGATGTTCCTGTAGCTATCGTCAGAACAGGTGTGGTTATTCACCCTGAGGGTGGCATGGTAGCTAAATTATTACTACCCTTTAAATTTGGTGTCGGTGGACAGTTGGGTGATGGACAACAAATCATGAGCTGGATCAGCCGCGAAGATTGGGTCAATGCGGTCATCTTTATTATCGAGCAGCAACTTAAACTTACTAGCGACTCAGATGTCAATCACCCCAATAGCTTAGCTCAAGATAGTACACCTATTAATGACAGCACTATCAAATCTGCAAGCGGTACCACAAATGATACAAATACAGTCGTATATAACCTTACTGCTCCGAATCCTGTGACCAATCATACTTTTACCAAAGCACTTGGCTTATGGCTACATCGCCCCACGTTCTTCACTTTACCAGAGTTCTTGCTTAAGCTGATGTTTGGCGAAATGTCCACATTACTTATCGATGGTCAAAAGGTGCTGCCACAGGCGCTATTGGGTACAGGTTATTCATTTAAACATTCGACACTCCAGCAAGCGTTAGAAAACCAAAAATAGTTATATGGGTGTTGTTTCATGTGAAACATTACAAACTATCTTCTGATAATCGCTTATATAACCATATTTATGTCTAAGGTCAGTCCATGCGTTACGCATTTTTCCTCACCATCTTTTTGCTATTACAGCTGTTCAGTCTGGGTACAGTATTAAGCATACAGTGGTGGCTCCAGCCTTGGATAACGCCAACATTACAAACAATGATATGGGTCAGTGTATTTATTATTACTAATGGTCTATTAGTATTGAGCGTAAAAAGAGCATTTGCCAACAGTTATCGCTGGGTTAGCGGTTGGATGCTAGTCATGCATTTTATGATACTGACGGCGTTGGCAGTGAGTTTACTCTACGGAGGGTATCTACTGGTCATTTCTTTATCAGGCAGTACGTTGCACCAATCGAATGAAATGGCTATAGGGCTAAGAGTACTAGCGCTATTCCTATTTATAGGACTATTTATTTATTCGTTATATAGTGCCTATGCGCCTGTTATACGTAAGCTGTCTATTAAGATAGATAAACCTTTAACCAAGCCACTGCGCATTGCAGTCGCTAGTGACTTGCATATAGGGCGACTATTTGGTGTAAAAGCCATAGATAGATTGCAACAACTTATGATTCGCTCTGGTGCAGATATGCTGCTGATGCCAGGGGATATTATGGATGATAATACAGATGCATTTAATAAATATCATATGGAGCAAAACCTAGCAGAATTGTGCAATAGTCTGCCACGTGGTGTCTATGCGACATTGGGTAATCATGACTTATATGGTCATGAGCGACCTATTAGCGAAGCGCTGCAAAATGCAGGTATACAACTGTTGAATGATGAAGTGCTCTGTATCGAGCACGAGGGTCAACCAGTATGGCTAGTTGGACGTTTTGATAATCATAAACGTCAACGTGTAGCGACTACCGATCTGCTTGCGCAAGTAGATACATCGCAGCCAGTGATATTGTTAGACCATAGACCGAGCGATATAGATAATCACAGTCAATTACCTATAGATTTACAAGTCTCGGGACATACCCACAACGGTCAAGTATTTCCCGCTAATTTCATCGTAAATGCTATTAATCGATTAGGCTATGGCTATGAGCAGATTGGTAAAGGACACTTCGTCGTGTCCTCTGGCTATGGTTTTTGGGGCATTCCCTTTCGATTGGGATCGCGCTCAGAGATTTGGTTGATTACACTATCTGGTAATACAAATTAGTTATAGAAACCGATAATTAGCTAGCAAGCGGTCTATGCAGCTAACCGCGATTGTGTACTGATGATCTCACGTACAAAGCTGCTAAAACCATGAATAATATTGTTTGTCTCTTGTCCAAGACCTTGGTGAACACTCATAAAATGAATAAAGCCATGCGGTGCACCAAGCACAGTATAGGTCTCTACAGCAACGCCGTAACCTTTCAGCTGCTTTGCATAAGCAAATGCCTCGTCACGCAATACATCGAGCTCAGAAGCTACAATGTAAGTCGGGCAAACTTTACTATTATCACCCAGCATAGGTGAGTTCAGTATATGTAAGCGAGGCAGCGGACTGTTCTCCAAGCAAGCAGCATCAAATACTGCTACATCAGCATGATCTAATAGTAGACCTTCGCCGTATAGCTCCCAACTAGGATAATCTGTCTCAATATCAGTGACTGGATACAAAGGCATCTGAGCTAAGGGTTCGGGTAGTTTTTCTAATAGATTAAACATTTTCTGTCCATCTAACCCTAAGTCTGCCCATGCGCTTTTGCTCGGTGCGGTCAGTTGCTGCGCAATTAAAGTTGATAGACCACCACCTGCGCTATCACCAGCCAAGACGATACGAGAGGGTAACGCGCCCAATGTGTGACAGTGTTCAACTAACCAAACATATGCAGTGATACAGTCTTTCAATGCTGCCGGAGCAGGACATTCAGGCGCTAAGCGATAATCGACACTAACCACAGACCAGCCAGTCTGCTCACAGACTGCATGACAGAACTCATGATGTGTATCGACATCACCAATGCAGAACCCGCCACCATGAAAAAACAGCATGACTGTTTCATCAGGATTGTGGATACGTTTTCTTCTAAAACCAGATTTTTTGCCACCGGCTTTATAACAACGGACAGTCATGTCGCCATCATCTGCATTGGCAATCGTTTCATCTTTCCAGCTAACAGGTGAATCACTTTTTTTAGTAAAGGGCTTTATATTGCTTAGCATAGTCGTATTGGCTTGCTGCCATACTCTAGGTGATTGCATGGCTACCGCATCAGCAGTAAATCTCTCACGCAATTCCGGCATTGGGGTTAGTTCTAATGGTGTTTTGAGGTAGCTGTTTACCGCAAGGATGAGACGCAGATGAGCGTTTGCATGCAAATATTGTTTTGAATTAGGACCTTTTAGGTAACCAATAACCCCTTCTAAAATAGGGTCTGGTAAGTAACCGAGACTTTTCATTGCATAGTGCAATGTATGCGGCTGATAGTTTGCTACAGGATTATAAGCAAGTATTTTCTCTTTAACGCTCAGACGTTTTTCTAATGAGTCATACGCTTGTGCATCTTGATTTGATGGCTTTTTTGACGCTGGATGTTCTTTTGACGCTAAGTGCAATGTCATCAATGCTTTATTAAGCAAAGTATTGATAGATAAATTTTTTGAATTAGACATAACAGCTCTCATAAATGATTTTTAGCGTGCATTTGAGTGTGGGCGATAATATTTATAGCAATGATAAAATAGCTAGCAGAATAATAGGGTGTCGTTTGGTAATAGCTTGATTAATAAGCGTAAAGCGATTGGAATAAATAGCGGTTTTTTGTTCTTTTTGTGAGCAAATATTGAGATTTATTGACATGGAACAAAAACGTTAGATGTATCGTATTAATGACACTTCACGAATATTTGTCATAAATGGTAAAAATTCCTTTGCTCTAGGCTTGAAATTTGTCCTTATCACCTTTATCAAGCAGCTATTGAAGCGTATTAAAAAAACAATGAGTTAGAAACATCGAGCATTTAATAATGGCATAGTAAGACCAGTAATTATTCGGTCTACTATGCCGTCTCTTAATCTTCATTATTGAAATTCCAAGGAGCTATCATGAGCGAGCAAAACCCGAACCACGAAAATCTTGACCAAAATGTGGCACATGAGAATATTGATCACAATGACAGTATCTTAGAAGAAACCATGAAAGAGTTTGATCCACAGAATAATTCAGGTGAAGAAACGACTATCGAAAACGAAATCAACCTTGATACTTTCAAAGCGCGTATTGCTGAGCTAGAAGGCGAAGTGAAACAGGCCAAAGAAGGTACTGCACGCGCTAATGCTGAAGCTTACAATGCGCAAAAACGCATGGAGCAAGAAGCGGATAAGAGCAAAAAGTTTGCACTACAGAAATTTGCTAAAGAATTGTTAGACATCGTTGACAACTTAGAGCGCGCTATCGAAAATGCCGATGCCAATGATCCAGTCGCTGAAGGTGTGCAATTAACGCACAAAGCATTGGTTGCGGTATTGACCAAAAACGGCGTAGAAGTAGTCGATCCACAAGGCGAAAAGTTTAACGCTGATTTCCATGAAGCAGTGGGTATTGACCCAGAAGCAGCGGCAGACACAGTTGGTACGGTCTTACAAAAAGGCTATAGCCTAAACGGTCGTCTATTACGTCCGGCCATGGTTCGTGTTGGTCAGTAATATTTTTAGGGCTAAACCCTACTAATATGAAGGTTTTTCACAAAAAATGACATGAAACACAGTTTTTGCGTGATTATCGCCTTGAAAAATACGACGGGTAAACCGATATATAGCAACAAGTGACCGGCTACGGTCTGGATAAATAAGTATTTATAGTTAAAAACAAATTAGGAGCAATTGATTATGGGTAAAGTAATTGGTATTGATCTAGGTACTACTAACTCGTGTGTAGCAGTAATGGAAGGTGACAAAGTTAAAGTCATCGAAAATGCTGAAGGTACTCGTACAACACCATCGATCGTCGCTTATAAAGATGACGAAACGCTTGTTGGTCAGTCAGCTAAGCGTCAAGCAGTAACCAACCCAAGCAACACTTTGTTTGCGATCAAGCGTTTGATCGGTCGTCGTTTTGATGACAAAGTCGTTCAAAAAGATATCGGCATGGTTCCTTACAAAATCGCTAAAGCAGACAACGGCGATGCATGGGTAGAAATCAACGGTAAAAAGCTTGCGCCACCACAGGTTTCTGCTGAAATCTTGAAAAAAATGAAAAAAACAGCAGAAGACTATCTTGGTGAGAGCGTGACTGAAGCAGTTGTAACTGTACCTGCTTATTTCAATGACTCACAGCGTCAAGCAACTAAAGATGCAGGTAAAATCGCTGGTTTAGATGTAAAACGTATCATCAATGAGCCAACTGCTGCTGCACTTGCTTATGGTATGGACAAGAAGCAAGGCGATAGCACTGTTGCTGTATATGACTTAGGTGGTGGTACTTTCGATATCTCAATCATCGAAATCGCAGACGTAGATGGTGAGCAACAATTCGAAGTACTAGCGACCAACGGTGATACTTTCCTAGGTGGTGAAGACTTTGACTCAGCATTGATTGACTTCTTAGTTGCTGAATTCAAGAAAGAGCAAGACGTGAACCTAAAAGGTGACTCTCTTGCGATGCAGCGTCTAAAAGAAGCGGCTGAGAAAGCGAAGATTGAGCTATCAAGTGCACAAAGCACTGAAGTAAACTTGCCATATATTACTGCTGATAGCAGTGGTCCTAAGCATTTGGTTGTAACTATCAGCCGCTCGAAACTAGAGAGCCTAACTGAAGAATTAGTACAACGTACAATGGGTCCTTGTAAGACTGCACTTGAAGATGCTGGCCTAAAAATTGGCGACATCAACGATGTAATCTTGGTCGGTGGTCAGACTCGTATGCCACTAGTACAGCAAAAAGTACAAGACTTCTTTGGTCAAGAGCCACGTAAAGACGTGAACCCTGATGAAGCAGTTGCAGCTGGTGCAGCGATTCAAGGTGCCGTATTGTCTGGTGACAAAACTGACGTATTGCTACTTGATGTAACACCATTGACCCTA
Source organism: Psychrobacter sp. JCM 18900 (assembly GCF_904846625.1). Classification (GTDB taxonomy): domain Bacteria; phylum Pseudomonadota; class Gammaproteobacteria; order Pseudomonadales; family Moraxellaceae; genus Psychrobacter. Next base: position 45,640 of record NZ_CAJHBL010000003.1, on the reverse strand, counting down.
GGTATCGAAACGATGGGCGGTGTCATGACGCCAGTTATCGAGAAAAACACCATGATTCCTACCAAGAAATCACAGGTATTCTCAACGGCTGAAGACAACCAGCCAGCTGTAACGATTCAGGTATATCAAGGTGAGCGTAAAATCGCTAACCAAAACAAAATGCTTGGTCGTTTTGACTTGACGGATATTCCACCAGCACCACGTGGCCTACCGCAAATCGAAGTGTCTTTTGACATCAATGCTGATGGCATCATGAACATCTCTGCAACCGATAAAGGTACTGGTAAAGCGCAAAGTATCCAAATCAAAGCGGATTCTGGTTTGTCGGACGAAGAAGTCGAACAAATGGTTCGCGATGCAGAAGCCAATGCTGCTGAAGATGAGAAGTTCGCTAACCTAGCGCAAGTTCGTAACGAAGCAGATGGTCGTATCCATGCGGTACAAAAAGCGCTAAAAGAAGCAGAAGATAAAGTCACTGATGAAGAAAAATCAACAGTAGAATCTGCTATCACTGAGCTTGAAGCTGCAGCGAAAGAAGATGACCATGACGAAATCAAAGCTAAGCTTGAAGCATTAGACAATGCATTCTTGCCAATCAGCCAAAAAATCTACGCTGATAGCGGCGCTGGCGCAGAAGGTATGGATCCAAGCCAGTTCCAACAAGGTGCTGACGATGCTGGTAGCAACAAAGCTGATGACGACGTCGTTGATGCTGAGTTCACTGAAGTAGACGAAGACAAAAAGTAATACCAAATCCAAAAACGCGATTAGCTGCGTCAAACTTGCCTAGTCTACTCAATGTAGCACTTACGCTCGTTTTCCTTGCTACTCAAGTTTTTGAAAATGGTATAGTCGATACAAATCGATAAGTAGTTAAATTAAAAAAACGCATCTTTCGGGGTGCGTTTTTTTATGGCTGTTTTTTCTATCGTTTACTATTTCTGCTAGCTATTTTTTTATGAATAAGACGTGTTCTTATAGTTTAAACGCGCTTACTATTAGCACTTCATAGGTTAAATTGACCACGAGCTGTCCTGTTTCGTCCTTTTCTGAGAATTGCTGCCAATAGTCTGACTCAAATTGCTGTAGACGCGATTTTGTCCATACAAAGGTTTGGCTATCTTCTGATTTAACTTGCGTTTGATTGGTCGATACGCCGGTGAGTTTCATATGCTTTAAGATAGCGTAGGGAGTAGGAAATGGTAAATCGAAGCGCTGAATTGAAATCTCAATGCTTTTAAAACCAGCACGGTCTAATGCTAACAGCCACTCATCACTGTCTGGATAACTCAGTCCTTGACCAGTGAGCGTCTTAATTTGCAAAAAGTTATTGGGCGTAAAAGTACTAAAGACCAGTTGTCCTCCAAGTTGTAGACGCTGCGCGGATTGCGTGACGAAACTCAACGGATTATCAAACCATTGCACGGCATTGGCACTAACTATCAAGCTATGATTTTCTGCTAAATCTATCGTTTCAGCATCACCAATCATTACGTCAGCAGTTGGCAGTATTGATTGCAATGTAGCCGTCTGCTCACTACATAACTCATTAATAAGCCAGTGCTGGCTTTGAATATGCTCAGCGAGTAGGCGCGTCATTTGACCTGTGCCTGCACCCACTTCTAGCACACTGCTTTGCCTGATATGAGCAATACTGTCTAATAAATAATGACAAACGGTCTGCTGGATACTAGCATGCTGGTCATAGTCACTTGCATTGGCAAAGTGGCGAGCGATGGTTTGTTTTCTAACACTGAGGTCATCAGCTGTGTCGAATGTTGTCATAGGCTTTATTATGTCCAAGTGCGCCAGTTATCTATCAATAGTAGAAATAAAGTTTGTGTCAAACGATAAAGTTACAACTGCTGTATCAATCGCTCGCAGTCTTCGTTAGTCAGTTTGGCATTCATAACTAAGCGAATACGGGCAGTGTTTGCAGGTACAGTAGGCGGCCTGATAGGCAGCGCGTAAAATCCTGCTGCCTGTAACTGTTGTGCTTTGGCAAGGGTACTCGCGTTATCGCCTAATATATAAGGAACGATAGGAGAGTCGTAACTGATATGTTGAGCAGTAGGTGATACACGGTGTTGTGGGTCGATAGCTTGACTCAGTGTGATAGACAATTGCGCTAAATGCATACGTTGGTCGGTCAAGGTTGGCATTTTGGCTAAGATAAATCGTGTCCATGCGTGATTGATAGGAGGAAGTGCAGTGCTGAAAATCAGTGGACGCATGGCATTAATTAGCCATTGTTTGACGACCTCATCACACATGATATAAGCACCAATTGAAGCAAATGCTTTACCAAAGGTACCCACCAAGTAGTCAATATCCGCCAAGGTATTTGTTTCTTCCGCCAACCCTAGACCTGTATCGCCAAGCACTCCAACAGCATGTGCTTCATCGACATACAGCTCAATACGAGCATCTTTGGATTTTAATTGTACTAGTTGAGGCAAATCAGCACGGTCACCATCCATACTAAATATACTCTCGGTGACAATAATGATGCGTTCGACCGTCTCGTCTGCTTGTTCAATAAACTTGGCTAAATGCTCGTAATCGTTATGACGGTAACGACGATAGGTAACAAGTTTGCTTTGGCTCAGGCGCATCCCATCGATAATGCTGGCATGTACTAGCTTGTCAGCCAAAATAAGTGTTTTGACTGGCAAAGCTGTCAATGCTGGCAAGATACCTAGGTTGGCGTGATAGCCACTGTTCAACACCAGCACCGACTTTGAATCGGCTAAACTCTGTTTTTCTATGGCGCTTTGATACCAATTTTGCAGTTCCTCTTCTAGAGCTTCTAACTGCATATCGTTGCCTGTGAGTAGGCGTGAGGAAGTGGCACTCATTTTAGGAGTGTGCGTAGTAGATAGCTGTCCCACTTGAGCTAGAAACTCAGCTTGCAGCTCAGTATCGCCGCCTAAACCCAGATAATCATTACTCGCAATATTGAGTAAAGCCTTACCATTGCTAATAACGTATCGTCCATCGTGCTGCAAGTTTGGTAATTGGCGGTACTGCTGCTTTGTTTTTAAGTCTACAAGTGCAGTTTGCAAGCGCTCAGTGATAGAATTTTGCATTTTTTCTCTCTAATTACTGTTATATAAGCCATGTTTAGCCGATTTATCTAGCAAGAAAACTGTGAAATGAGTACGGATTATTGCATAAACTGAGTGGATGTAACAAAAGGTTTCATATCTGCGCCTTTGTAACCCACACACTGATAAACGCTTTCAATTCTTAACTCTCATACCATTAAACACTGACAGAGTGTCTGAAATAGTTTGTTACTATGTATTCATCGTTAGCAGACAAGGCGATAGGGCCACAAGGCCAATATAAATAAATAACTTGTTTGTCCAAATTTCTTTCAAGGAGCTAATAATGAAAACTCTACAAAAAACAATACTTGCACTAGCAACTGGTTCTTTACTTTCTGTAGGTGCACAAGCTGCTGTTAACTATGGCAACGGCTACACAGGTCAGCCATATGTTGCTGCTAAAGTTGGTCAGTTCGATCTAGATGTTGATGGTGCTGATGACCCAACTGCATACGGTGTAACTGCTGGTTATAACTTTGATCCTAACTTCGGTATCGAAGCAGAATACGTAGGTTCAGATGATGCTGATTATAGAGGTGGCGACATCGATGCTAAGACATACGGCGCTTATGGTACTTACCGTTATGCATTCCCAAACAGCGGCTTATACGCAAAAGGTAAGCTAGGTGTTGCAAAAACTGAAGTAGAAGCTAACAACACTAACTTTGCTGGTGCTTCTGACTTCTCAGACGACGACACTAACATCGCTGGTGGTGTGGGTCTTGGTTACGCAGTAAACTCTGACTTCAGTGTCGAAGCTGAATACGACATGCTAGGTAGCGACGCTGATCTTATGACTGTTGGCGCACAGCTAAAATTCTAATGACTTAGAAAATAAGCTTTTAGCTAAATAGCTATAATAAAGAAACGATCACTTTAAGTGGTCGTTTTTTTTGCTTAAAATTATATAAAACATATGTTTACTTTATCAAACAGTTTGGTATGATACTGACACTGCTATCTAGTGAAAAATAGTTCAGTAAGATCTGATAACTAGAAAGTTGTTTTTCTACTAAACATAAAGTTGAGAAAATCTATGAAAAATCTACAAAAGGCTTTAATCGCAGTAATCGCTAGTTCAGTAATGACGATGAGCGCACAAGCAGCAATCTCTTATGGTGCTGGTCAGTCTTACGTTGGTGCGAAAGTAGGCCAGTACAACCCAGATGTAGATGCAGTTGACCTTGATGATGCAGTATCATATGGAGTTTATGGGGGATACAAGTTTGCTCCAGAGATAGGTATTGAAGCTGAATATTTGACAACTAGCGATGAAGAAGTTTTCAATGATGCATTCGAAAAGCTAGAATACAGCGCTGATGTATACGGTTTATATGCAACTTATGATTATGCATTTCCAAATACTACACTTTATGCAAAAGGTCGTTTAGGAATAGCAAAGAATGAATTAGATTTAGAATATACTGACAAAGAAGATTCTGAGTTTAGTGCAGATGATAGCTACTCAGAAACAGGTATAGCTGGTGGCTTGGGTTTAGGCTATAACTTCACTCCTATGGTCTCTACCGAAATCATGTACAACTATTATCCTTCTATAGATGTAGAAGGCGATGATTTTGATGCAAGCGGCATTACTCTAGGTGCCCATTTTAAATTCTAGTATAGAGTTAGAGTTAGTCAATAGAACGATCACTTTAAGTGGTCGTTTTTTTTTGCTTAAAATTTATGATGAGGCCTTTAAGTTAGTAATATATAAGTACCTAACCAATAACATATCATTACCGTTAAAGCGTTGTTATCCTTAAAAATGTGCTACATTAAAAACTGGAATGATAAAGATAGGAATGGTGGCAAGGATGGAGATACTTTGGATGATTGAACCTTGGCATTGGTTAGTATTAGGCTTCTTATTACTAATAGTCGAGATGTTTGTACCGACGTTTGCCAGTCTGTGGTTTGGTGCCGCTGCCATCATCGTAGCAGCGCTATCATGGCTGCTACCTATTTCTGTTTCTATTCAGATTATCGTCTGGTTAGTGCTCTCTGCTGTGTTTTTGCTAGCTTGGTTTAAGTTTATCAAACCGTTGTCAGTAGATCGTACAAAAGCTGGGCTGGGTGGTAGTGTCATAGTTGGTGAGGTTGGCATGATTATCGTGTCACCGCAGCTAGATAAAGCTGGCACGGTTAGATTTAGTGTTCCTATCGTTGGTGCGGCTGAATGGATGTGCCGTACGAGAGGGGAGCAGGTGGCAATCGGCGATAGGGTAGTAGTGACTGATATCGTTGGTAACGAGCTGATTGTGAGCAGTACAAAAGCGCAGGCAGCGATGCATAAAAGTATGCAGATATAATAATAAGGGATGAGTTATGGAAAGCTTTAGTATTGTCATGGTGGTATTGATTGCACTGGTGGTATTCACCGTGTTTAAAGGCGTACGTATTGTACCGCAAGGTTATAAATGGGTAGTGCAGAGACTGGGTAAGTACAGCCAAACGCTAGAGCCTGGACTCAACCTCATCATCCCTTATGTAGATGATGTGGCTTATAAGGTAACGACTAAGGACATCGTACTCGATATTCCGTCACAAGAAGTCATTACTCGTGACAACGTCGTTATCATTGCAAACGCTGTCGCTTATATTAATATCGTGCGTCCTGACAAGGCGGTCTACGGTATCGAAGATTATGAGTACGGTATTCGTAATCTGGTACAAACGTCATTGCGTTCGATCATTGGTGAGATGGATCTTGATAGTGCATTGTCTAGTCGCGACGAGATCAAAACCAAGCTAAAACATGCCATTTCAGAAGATATCGCGGATTGGGGTATTACTCTTAAGACAGTAGAGATTCAAGATATTAATCCTTCGCAGACCATGCAAGCATCCATGGAAGAGCAGGCAGCGGCAGAGCGTTTACGCCGTGCGACTGTAACCCGTGCTGATGGTCAAAAACAAGCTGCTATCCTAGAAGCGGATGGTCGCTTGGAAGCGTCACGCCGTGATGCTGAAGCGCAAGTGGTACTAGCCAGAGGTTCTGAAGAGTCGATTCGTTTGATTACCAGTGCGATGGGCGAGGAAGAGATGCCGATTGTATACTTGCTGGGTGAGCAATATATCAAAGCGATACGAGAGTTGGCCGAATCTGACAACTCTAAAATGGTGGTACTACCAGCAGATATCTTAAGTACCGTAAAAGGTATGGTCGGTGATAAATTAAAAGTGTAAGAAATCATAGCGCTATTAGAAAAAGACCTCGTTTGAGGTCTTTTTTATGTTTAATAATTGACGAATGACTCGCTAACTTAGATAACTTTCGAAAAGCGGTTTTGGTGTTTCTTGTCCAAGTATTCATCAAATACCATAGCGACATTACGGCCAAGCAAGCGACCTCTGGGTAAGACGCGAATACCTGCTGCATCCATATCAATCAGTCTGTCGTCTTGCATAGCGCCCAACTGCTGAATCTCATTAATAAAATAGGTGATGGCATCGATACCAAATTTTTGATTCACATCTTTAAAATCGAGATAGTCATGACATAGTAGGTTCATGATGACATATTCACGCAAGCGGTCTTTAATAGAAGTTTTTATATACTTGACCGCGGGCATGACAGTTGGATTGATTTTCGCCATATCAATCTTGGCTTGATAGCTCTGTAGATCAGTATCGTTTTGCAAAATATAGCGCGTATTGGCATTAGAAATCTGACTGATTGATGAGACACCAAAGCCTAATAAGTCACAATCACCCATGATGGTGTAACCCTGAAAGTTACGATGTAATTTGCCTTCACGCTGGGCGATAGCCAATTCATCATCAGGTTTGGCAAAATGATCGATACCGATATATTGATAGCCAGCTTCGGTCAACGTGTTAACAGTACTGCCGAGCATCGTCAGTTTGGCAGCTGGGCTAGGCAAGTCTTCATCTTTTATCTGACGTTGGGCTTTAAATCGCTCAGGCAAATGCGCATAGTTAAAGACTGACAGGCGGTCTGGTGACATCTCGATGATACGATTTACGGTTTTGTCCAACGTATCAGGCGTTTGATGCGGCAAACCATAAATCAAATCAATATTAATAGAGCGAAAACCAAGCTCACGTGCTTCTGTTAGCACGCTTTCAATAAGCTCTGCTGAGTGCACACGATTAACGGCGATTTGCACCGTTTCATCCAAGTCCTGCACGCCTAAGCTAACACGGTTGAAACCGAGATTACGCAGTATCTTTAGAGTGTTTTCACTCAGCTCACGAGGGTCAATCTCAATAGAGTAGTCACCTTCATCTTCTGGCAAAAACTTAAACTGAGTCTGTAAAAACTCCCATAATTGCACCATCTCTTCGTCACGCAAAAACGTTGGCGTACCACCACCCAAATGTAGCTGTTTGACCAATGGTTTGTCGCTGCCTTCTGGCGTAGATAACAGGCGGCGCTTATGCGTAATTTCAGCGATTAAATACTGCAAGTAATCACCAGAATCGCTATTTTTTTTGGTAATAATCTTATTACAAGCACAGTAGTAGCAAAGGTGGCGACAAAACGGAATATGAAAATATAAGGATAAGGGAGCACGCGCTTCACGGTTTTGCAGGATTTTCGTCTCAAGACCAATAGCTTCAAAGCTGTTTGTTTCAAGGTTATCTGGTATTGGCGCGAACTCTAGAGCAGTCGGATAAGAGGTATAACGTGGCCCTGAGCGATTGTACTTATTGATGATTGCCTCATCAAATGCTGGTAGCTGCTTGCTAGTAATACTGCCACGTGTACTGGCATAAGGGTTGTCAGGTTGCATAACAGGGCGCACAGTCGTGGGCGGCTCGTCCGCACGGTTGTAGGGCTGCTGAGCGTTCTGTTCTGAATAGTCTGTCATGCGATATTCCTCGTTTTTGCTTTAGATACTGCTGGTTTTTATATTATCAATGACTTCAGATTTGGTATTTATTTTTCAATTTTATGACTGATCGATAATAAGATTTGAATACGTCATCGGCAGCAGTATGTATCGCTAAATGTATAATAGATAGTATAACAAATCCTTGTTAGCAGTGGGGTGGTCGGAGAGTATTCTTAAATATTAAAATAGAGCTATCATTTACACATAAAAAACCTCAGAACGACGCTGAGGTTGTGGTGATTCTCTCTACACCAGCAATAAAACACGACGTTTGCGCGTTGATAAATAATACTTTATTATCAATGACACTCTGTATTAGGAAGATGCTGATGTCGTTTGCCCAAGTCTATACCCGTTCGGTGGTTGGTCTGCATGCACCTAAGGTCATCATTGAAGTGCATCTATCGCAAGGACTGCCTGCCTTGACCATCGTTGGGCTACCTGAGGCCGCCGTGCGTGAGAGTAAAGACAGGGTACGCTCCGCCATTCTCAATTCAGGTTTCCAGTTTCCTAACCGCCGCCTCACGATTAATTTAGCCCCTGCTGATCTACCTAAAGATGGCGCGCGTTTAGACTTACCAATTGCTATCGGTATACTGGCAGCAAGCGGACAGCTTGAGCCAGAGGTGCTATCAGGATTTGAGTTTATTGGCGAATTAGCGCTCAATGGCCAGTTGCGACAAGTAACTGGTAGTTTGGCAGTCGCCCGGGCGATTAAAGCTGAAAAATTAGCAATAGCATTGCCTCAGGTAGCAGCGAGTGAACAAGGGCAAAACAATCCAGATAGCTCGCCGCCGACAACACCGCAACTGATCGTGCCGATTGATAATGGTCGTGAGGCCAGCCGTGTTGATGGCGTAAAGATATTAGCTGCTCAGAGTCTAAAAGCAGTTTGCGACCATCTGCAGTCGCTCGTTGACCAAAGTGCAAGCTATGAGAGTTTAGCAGTAGTACAGCCTAGTCCTGTACAGCAGCATGTTGGCTATCAAGTGGATTTAGCTGATGTCAAAGGACAGCACCATGCTCGGCGCGCGTTAGAGATTGCCGCTGCGGGCGGTCATTCATTGTTATTTACAGGGCCACCAGGTTCTGGCAAAACGCTTATGGCATCACGATTGCCAACGATATTGCCAGACTTGAGTGATGAGGATGCGCTAGAAGTGGCCAGTACCTATTCGGTGGCAGACAGCGATTACAACTATGGGACGCGGCCATTCAGACAAGTACATCATACGATATCGGCAGTAGCACTAGTCGGTGGTGGTTCACGGCCAAAACCAGGTGAAATTACGCTAGCTAATAAAGGCGTGTTGTTTTTAGATGAATTACCGGAGTTTGATCGGAGTGTGCTGGAAGTATTACGTCAGCCGCTAGAAGCCAAACAAATTACCATTAGCCGCGCTAATTCTCAGATGACCTTTCCGGCGAATTTTCAACTGGTCGCTGCGATGAATCCTTGCCCATGTGGCTATGACGGCGATACATCAGGACGTTGTCGCTGTCGACCCGAGCAGATCAAACGCTATCAAGACAAATTATCTGGGCCTCTCTTAGACCGTATTGACTTACATATTACCGTACCTGCGTTACCGATTGCTGATTTGCAAAATAGTCAGGTAGGTGAAACCTCCAAGCAAGTACGGGATCGCGTAGTGGTCGCGCATCAGCATCAAATGCAGCGCCAGAAAAAGGTGAATAATGAGCTTAGCCCTAGCGAAATCGATGAATATATCCAGCTAGGCGACAATGAAAAGCAGTTATTGCAACTTGCTCAGCAGCGCTTGAATCTGTCCGCGCGTGGCTACCACCGAGTATTACGGGTGGCGCGTACAATCGCGGATTTGGCTAATAGTACGGATATCAACAGCGCCCACGTATCTGAGGCGCTGAGCTATCGCAGTAAAGCGTAATCTCTGTTTGAGCAAGTTACACTATGATGATTTGATAGGTTCTTTATAGACTAAACTCTATCTTTCATAATCCAAGTAACCAAGTCAGCAAAGTGATCAAATGCCTCAGTCGGATTTAATTCGCGAATATCTTGCCCATAGTTGTAGCCATAAGACAGGCCGAGCGTGTCCATATTGGCGTTCTGTCCAGCCAACATATCGTTTCTAGAGTCTCCAATCATAACTGCTTGCTCGACACTGATATTGAGAGTCTCACAGACATGCAGTAGGGGCGTTGGGTCTGGTTTTTTGACAGGTAAACTGTCACCACCCATCACTTCACTAAACAAATCTTGCCAGCCAAACGACTGTAATATCTTCGGTACAAATCGAATGGGCTTGTTGGTAACTAAAGCAAGCGTATAGCCAGCTGCGTGCAGTTTTTTGAGTCCGTCATCGACATCTGGATAGGCAACGGTTTTGCTACCACTAAGGTTTTGATAAGCTTCAAAAAATATTTGCTCTGCATGATCGGCTTCCTCAACCGTTAGCTCACCCTCTGCTACTTCCACTTTACCAACCAACGCGCGCTCTACGAGCAGTCGTGAACCATTTCCTATCCAATTGCGTATCGTCTCGATAGGGTAGGTATCTTTGCCCAATGTGGTTAGCATGGCGTTGGTTGCGTCGGCCAAATCAGGTACGCTATCAATGAGTGTTCCATCAAAATCAAAAATTAAAAGCTGCTTATTCATTGTTCCTCACTATTAAAAATCGTTATATTTATTATATTGGCCCTACCTTAGCACAGTAGTATTTCGAGACCAGTCAATTTAGTTACCTGTTTTGCTGAATGTCTTGAGTATTAGCAACTATTCGACATCTTTATAGCGTTCACGATGCTCTTTTTTCATTCTTAAATAATCTTCGTTCTCACGGCATTCATCCCATTTAACTTTAAAGATTCGTGCAGATTCTGCTTTGCCTGGGTCTTCCTCTTGTCGTGGCAACTCTTCGCGGCCATGAGCGCCGCTTTGACCTTTTTTATCATCAGGTACTGCGCCTTTATATTTTTTACCACTTTTATGATTGGCATAGCGACGAGCACGGGTATAGCCCATTTGGATAAACTTACGCGCCATATCTGCACCGACGAAGTCATCGTCAGCCAAGTAATCTAAAAACATCTGATAGATGGCTTCACTACTCTCGCGGGCGATATCGGGAGTCGCAAAGCGCCAATGGGGTAAAATCTCAGACTTATAAGGCTCTACCAGTAATACACCTTGCTCACCGCGACCGACACGGTACAACTCAGGCTGAGCGCGCAAATCCAAACTCTTATAATCTAAGTCGTAATCAAACTCTCTCATAGCTATGACCTATTATTTTTATCTATTCGTATATGGTTATTGAGTATACTTAGCCAAGCTGTTTAGAAAAAAGCACAAAAATGTTATGCAACCGTGACAGTAGGTATTTAGCATCAGAAGCGATGAGTGAAAATGGTTATGGTAAAGTCAACTGTGAGACGTATGAAGGCTGCAAATATGATAAATGCAATGCCACGAGAGATACTATGTTGAGAAATAAAATAAGTATAAATGAGCTGAGCCGTTTGCGATTACCCGAAAATATACTGATGGCATGGCTATTGCTAACGATAAGCGTACTAGCAAATACGACTGCCCATAGCGCATGGTTTGAACGTTTGATTCCGCAAGGGGAGACGTATACGGTACGCGAGATAGATCGCGATTTGGCATTCGTGATAGATGGCTTTATCTATGATGCGCGTACGTCTTGTTTTTTGGCAGTGGGCGACCGAGTGATATTCTTTGAGGGGCGTCACGGTATTGATTACCGCGCAACTATATACGACTTGGATTCGCGTGAGCGCTGTAATTTACTATTACGTGGTCGGTTGTACAAATAGTGGTCTGCTCTACGAATAAGAGCGATGCACGAATAGAATGAACGCTAAAGAGTATGGTAAATTTTAAACATAAAAAAAGCCCCGAACATCGCTGTTCAGGGCTTTTTAGAATTCTATTAACGAATGGTGGCTCGAGGCAGGATCGAACTGCCGACACACGGATTTTCAATCCGTTGCTCTACCTACTGAGCTATCGAGCCGTCTTCGTTGAGGTCGCTATTAAACTAAATATACGCGCTTCTGTCAAGCTGTTTTTGCATTATATCTGATAAAAGACGATAAATAATTAGATATTGGCAAAATTAACCGTTTTAGCGCTCGGTTTAGTCTTTTACACGTAATAGTTCGTACTCGCTCATGATACGGTGAATATCAGCATCAGCGGGAACAAACTCACGTACGCCTTTTCTAACTTCGCAATCATAGACCAGTTTAATAAACTTGGCATCGATAGCACGTTTACGATTCTCTGGATGCACAGTGAGATATTGCAGGCGCTTAGCATTGGTCTGCCCGTCATCAAAGCAGGCGACAGCGGCGATAGGCTTATCATTGAACATCCCGACATAAAGGTACTGTCCACGTTTAAACCCTTGCTCAACGATATTTAATACCTCGAGACCGTCAGGCTGTGCATCATCACTATCGTACAACGCTTGCAAGCGCTCTGCTAGCTCATTGTCACGAGCAGGTTTTTTGATAAGTGGCGCATCCAAACTATTAATGGCGATCGCTTCTAAAGGCATAGCAGTTCCTATAAATAGAGGGTTTCTATAGTATAAATTAGCAGTATGAGACAGCACGATGTTATAGCGTGTAGTGCCGTAAGTAAGGGTCTTCAGAGTCAGCGCAAGTCATGATTGATAATACTGAACACACTATTTTAGCAGAATGAGGTGATTTTGTGCGTGGTTTACCGCTTGGTCGTGGCAGTAAATGTTAGGGTTTGCTATGATGAGGCTATATAATATTTAGTATGTATAAACCCTAATATGTTGATATCTTTTGTATATATCATTTTCTAATATAGTTTTTGCTAAGGTCTGACCCAGACACTAGTAAAATATTTTGGGCAGGTTTTTGCCTTATTTATTGACCGCTTTTCACTGATAAAAAACTGATAGAGAGTAGCCATGACAGCCAATGCAACGACGACTGCTGCCACACCTGAGCAAACTGAGTCAAAAAACGTAAATCTATATGGTCGCCCTGAACGTATCGCGACCGTTGAACGTATCACTGCCGAAACGCAAATCACTTGTACCGTTAATTTAGATGGTACAGGTAAAGGTGTGGTAGACACTGGTGTGCCATTTTTGGATCATATGATTGATCAAATTAAGCGTCACGGTTTGTTTGACTTAGATATCAAATGTACCGGTGATACATTTATTGATGACCATCATAGCGTCGAAGACACTGGCATTACCCTTGGCCAAGCATTTAACAAAGCATTGGGTGACAAAAAAGGCATTCGTCGTTATGGGCACTTTTATGCGCCGCTAGATGAGTCATTGACCCGTGCTGTCGTCGATCTGTCAGGGCGTCCTGGTTTGCATATGGACATTCCTTTTACACGTTCGCACGTCGGCCGTTTTGATGTGGATTTATTCAGTGAGTTCTTTTACGGATTCGTCAATCATTCATGGATGACTGTGCACTTAGATAATCTAAAAGGCAAAAATAGCCATCATCAGATTGAATCAACCTTTAAAGCCTTCGCTCGTGCGTTACGTATGGCTTGTGAATATGATGAGCGTGCGTTGAATACCCTGCCATCGACCAAAGAAGCTTTCTAAGGCGCATTTAAGGCTCTTCTACGGTGTCAGTCAAGCTTGGCGTACTAATTGTACAGCCTGCGCTTGACTTCCTTGTAGCAAAACCTTATCTACACCTTAGTAATAGCCAACAATATAAATGGTCAATAATATAAATAGTACAGTAGTCAAAATATTTAAAAATGAGAACCAATCGATGACTAAAGTAGCACTACTAGATTATGGTATGGGCAACCTGCATTCTGCTAGCAAAGCCCTATCGGTAGTCGGGGCAGAAGTCTCTATCACCAATGATCCAAAAGTCGTCGCTGCGGCTGATAAAATCGTTTTCCCTGGTGTAGGTGCGATGCGTGATTGTATCGCTGGCATGCACGAGGCGGGCATTGATGAAGTGATACGCCATGCAGTGTTTAACAAGCCCGTTATGGCCATCTGTGTGGGCATGCAGGCATTGTTTGAGCAGTCAGCTGAAAATGGTGGCACGGACTGCTTGGGCATCTTAAACGGCACTGTAGAAGCGTTTGACCCTACGTGGAAAGACAAGCAGGGTGCGACAATAAAAGTACCGCATATGGGTTGGAATACCATTAGCGGTATGGATTTTGACCATCCGCTCTGGCACGGTATTGAAGACAATGCGCACTTTTACTTTGTGCATAGTTACTACTGTGAACCTGCTGATAGCTCGCAAGTGGCGGCGGTATGTGACTATGGTCAACCGTTTTGTGCCAGTGTGATCCAAGACAATCTATTCGCCACCCAATTTCATCCAGAAAAGAGCCATACTGCTGGCTTGCAACTGCTCAAGAACTTTGTAGAGTGGAATGTGTAAGTAGGTGATAAACGTGAAGTGAATATTTAATTTAGTAGAAGGTAGATTATCAATTGTATAATCTGCCTTTTTTATGCTCAGCCATCACTTTGTAGCTACTATTCTTTAGATATTATAGTTTAGCCATCATGGTTTAGTGATACGCTCAGTTATTTTCTACTCGCTTATACTTGGAATATCTCAGTGGATTTTACTGCCTTTAAAATGAATGTTGTGGAAACAACTGGCCTTGCCAAAGATGCCTTACATATCTATGTCGGTGTCGGTGTTTATCTGCTGTGTCTGGTTGCGCTGCGTCCTATTATAAAAAGCCAAGGTATTCGGTCATTTATCGCTTTGATCGTCGTGACTTGTATTGCGCTGTTGGGTGAGTATTTAGACAATCGAGATACGATTGAATCGCTTGGTTTGGCAGGCTTGAGCCGTGATCAAATACTCGCAAGTATTCGTGATTTGATTAATACCTGTATGCTGCCGTATGTGCTCTTTGCGCTGAATAAGTGGACGACTATATTTCGACCAACCAATAAATCGACTTCACTAACCAAACGCCATAAAAAAACGGACTATTAATTAGTCCGTTTTTTCGTTTTGCTATTTGAATTTATAATTCTAGTAGCTCATCTTATTTTTTGGCTTCATCATACAGCTCACGTACGATTTCACCAATGGCTTTGATACCATCAGTCAGTGTCTGCTCATCCGCGGCGATACTCATGCGGATACACTCGTGCGCATGCTGATAATCGCTAACATCGACACCAGGGAAGAAGTACTCACTTGGCACAATAAGCGTGCCTTTTTCTTTTAGACGCTCGTATAGATCCAGCGTGCTAATCGGCAAGTCTTTAAACCATAACCACAAGAATATCGCGCCTTCAGGCTTATGAATGACCAGAGGATAGTCACCCAAGGCTTCTTTTAATAGCTTCACCGCGAGGGTTGCCTGCTTTTGATAAAACGGCTTGATGTCGTTATCTGACAATTGCTTAATACGGTCATTTTCGACCAATGGCGTGGCAATCGCTGCACCAAAGCGTGTTGGTGCTAGATTGACCACGGCATTCATCGCGCTAACTGCTTCGATTACTTTGGCATCGGCCACGATGATACCGGTACGCATACCAGGCAGACCAATCTTCGATAGGCTAAAGCACAGAATCGTATTGTTATCCCACGTCAAATGCGCGTCTGAATAGATGATATTCGGGAAGGGCATACCGTAGGCATTATCGATGATAAGGGGTATGTCATAACGTTTGGCAATCTCGGCCAAATGCGCCATTTCGTCATCTGTCAGCACGTTGCCAGTCGGGTTGGTCGGGCGTGAACAGCAAATTGCACCGATACGACCTTCCTTTAGCGCTGGCAAGTTTTCTAACGCGTCAAAATCCACACGATATTTAAAGAAGCCTTCTTCGCCATCATGCGTCACTTCATCGATATGCGGTAATACGGCGGTGAAATGCTGACCTTCCACATGCACATCGCTATAGCCGATATACTCAGGGGTCAATGGCAGTAGAATAGACTTGTCGATAGACTCGCTATTCTCATCAGCGAACGCACCGCCAAATAGATTAAACAGATAGAAAAACGCATTCTGTGAGCCATTGGTCAGAGCGATATTTTCTGAAGTGAGGTTCCAATCATAATGACGGTTAAAGAAGCCAACTAAGGCGTCGATAAAGGCGGCATCACCTTGCGGATTAGAGTAGTTCGCCATGCTGATAATCGCGCTACTATTGGGCACGCCAGCGTCGTTATCCGTGCCAAGCGCCTTATAGGTCTCCAAAAACAACTCATTGACGGCATCAATTTTGGCAGGGTTACCACCGCCCAGCATGTTGACTGGCTGATCGCTTTTTAGCGCGTCGCCCAAATCGTCCATCAATTGTGAGATGCCAGTGGGCTGGGTAAATTTTTGACCGAACTTTGAGAATTTCATAAGGCTACCATGCTGTTTGGGAGGGTGTTATAAGTTGGTATTTAACCGATAAAGTTGGGCTAGTATAGCAAATGAAGGCTATAAAATAAGCAAAGTGCGGTGCTGATATTGGTTTAAATGTATAGGTAGCGAATACACAAAGAAAACGCTCGCTAAATGAATAGAGGACGTTTTGGTTCTCAGGCGATGTAAGCACCATAGTCCATCAAGCTACCGCTTCAATCAGGGCTAAAAAATCTCGTAATGGCAAAGTTCACTACGATAATAAAAATATTAAACCGAATTCAGGTAATATTTATAAGCGTTTCGGTAGAGCTAATATTTCGTTTATATAGATAGTTTGTATTGCTATTAATTTACTCTATACTTTCATAAAATAATGAACATAGGTAAATACTTAATGTCTAACAATAAAAAATCAGCAACTCTTTATTTTGATGAATCAGGATTTACAGGTAATGACTTACTTAGCCCTAATCAAACGGTATTCAGCTACGCATCTGTAGAAAGTAGCCAAGAAGAGTCTGAAAATTTTGCTAAATATCTTCTAAATAAATACCATGTACAAAATGGTGAAATTAAGAGTTCAAAATTACTTAGAGGAACTAAAGGTAAAAAATTGGTTGATGAGGTCTTAGAGCGTTATGAGGGACGGTTCAAAGTAATGGTATGTCATAAAAAATTTGCCTTATCAGCTAAATTTTTTGAATACATTTTTGAGCCAGCTTTATCACGATCGAATTCTTTATTCTATGGTGTCAATTTTCATATGTTTATTAGCAATATGCTATATTTGGAATTGTTTCTAAAACACCAAAATGCTGAAGACATCTTTTCAGATTTCGCACAGCTTATGAGAGAGGGTGAGCTTGAAGAATTAAAAGTGTTATTTAAAGGGTCTAGTAAAGATGAACCTATCTTCTTAAAGCAAATTACAGAATTTGCAATATTAAATAAGGAAGCTGTAATATCAGAGTTATCTAGCTTAGAAGGGACAATGACAGGAAAGTGGATATTGGACCTAACAAATACTTCACTTTTTAGCCTACTAGGTGAATGGGGAGAGGAATATGAAGAATTAATAGCATATTGTGATAAATCTAAGCCATTAGATGATGACCAAGATATATTTAACGCAATGGTAGGAAGAAAAGATAAAGTTCATGTGAACTACGAAGATTTTAAAGCACCAATCACTTTCAACTTAAAAGAGCCCCTAAATCTAGTAGATTCTAAAGAGTATTATGGTATTCAAATAGCTGATGCTATAGCAGGTGCATTTGCTTATGCCTTTGATGAAAGTAGGGAAGAAGATAAGTATAAATTGAAATGGCAGAAAATGGGTGAAACACATCTTTCAAAAACTAACTTGTTTCCCAATATTTCCTACTTAGACATGTCTAGTCCGGAGGTTCAGTTAAATACAATATTATTAAGAGAACTTGTCGATAGAAGTCGAAAAGGTGTAAGTCTTACAGAAAATATGGGTTTATTTATCCATTTTATCAAATCCCAGTTGGAAGAAAGCCCTATGAAAATTATTTAATAGGGCAGGTTATGTTTATTAGAAAAGTTATGACTGATCCAGTTTTCTATTGTCTAAAATGTGCGTGATCTCAAGTTAAACAAACTATGCTACTGTCACTATATCCCACTCTTATCAAAAATTTAGACCCTTTTCTCTTAATAATAGAACGGAGTGACAGAATTTATTTGCAAGGATAGAAGTTTTTTCAGAATATTCAATCCAATATTTTGTATCTTCAGGTGTTGACCCCCTAAACGAATCATTGAGGTTTATATAGTCGTAGCCATGTGGTAAACCACCAGATTGAGCTCCAAAGTAATTTAGAAATTCTTTAGCGTTATTAACTATAACTAGGCGAAGTTGTTCAAGACTTTGATCGTGGAAGCGTAAAGATGGATCAAACTCTCTTTGTTCAATTATATTGAATGGTGTGATTATCTCTCTTTTCACAAACGACCCGAAAGGTTCATTTTGTATAGCGTTAATTAAATCATAAGGCAATATTTTTTCTAGCTCGGATAAAACATTTAAATCATTTTGGCTATAGCTAGCTGATGAATTGAGCTGTAATAGATCATAACTACGTAAACCTAATGCTTTTTTGTACTCTATCAAATCTTTTCTCGACACTTTACCGCTATGCGCTAACGTATGATGTGATGGACATAGAACGATTAGGTTCTCAGGATTATTATTCTCTCTATTTTCATCAATATGATGTATTTCATAGGCTTCAAAACCACAGCGGTTAAAAGAACAGCGGTGTCCAGCTTCAACTAAAACCTTTCTTTTAACGTCTGCTGGAATACTCGGTCTAGACTCATTATATTTTTTTACCATTTCAAAGTTCCTTTATGGATATGATGCATTCTTACATTCTTCATTTTAAGTACCCAATACAATACTAGGTAGTGATCTTTAGTATATCGTTTTATGAATATGTTGTTGTCAAGATATCTTTAGATATGAACAAAATCAGGATTAGCTAAAGAATAAATATTTGTTAGCATTTGCTAATTATTCAAAAATAACCTCTAAATCATCGCCCGTACCCTAGCCATAATCCCGCGTCCAATCACCAGTCTCACATAAATAATAGCAATAGCAAACAGCAATACGATTAATGCTGCACCGCCAATAGCCAAACTCGTCCACGGCACACTAAATTGTAGATTAAACCACTGCGTGATAGCAGCCCACGCGCCAACGCTGGCGATCACAACGGCAAATGTCGCCGCACTAATTCCAAGCACCCCCAGCTCTAGGATATTGAGCATATATAGATCGCGCTTTTGCATACCGAGCAGTCTAAATGACGCGCTGTCCTTCATACGATCTTGCGAAGTAGACAGCAGCGAGCTGATCAGCACCATGACCCCAGTGAGTAGGGCAAGCAAGGTAAACACATAGACCAAGCGGCTCATTTGTACCACCAGCTCTTGAATTTGTTTCGCAATAGCCGTCCCATCAATCGTAGTGACAGCAGGGAACTCGCGTACCAGTTTGCCTTGTAGTTCTGGAATGTCATTCTCTGACACGTGGGCAGTGGCAAACTGAATCTGCGGGGCAGCGGACAGCACCGACGGCTCAAATAAGAAGTAAAAGTATGGACTTGGGCCACGCTCATAGCGCGTGCGAATACTGGTAATCTGCCCGATGATTTCGATACCTTGAATGTTAAAACGTACCTGATCGCCCATACCGACATTGAGCATACCTGCGGCAGTGTCCAAGATAGACAAGGGTTTGATTTGCTCATTTGTTGCATCGATAGGGGTATATAGCGCGTCGTCTGTGAGCGATTCAGTGATGTATTCGGTATCCATGACCGTATCTGCGTAGCTCAAATTAAAGACACGCGTGGGATCATCAAACCCATCAGCAGGCTCGATATCTTTTGCTGCCACATCATTAGCCGTCTCCACACGGGCACGAATGACGGGATAATAAGTGACGGGTGCCTCAATGATTGCATCAATATCGTTATGTTGATCGCTTTGCACATCGAGCAAAAACAGATTGGGCGCATCTTCAGGATAGGCGTTGATAAACTGCGCATTGATACTGTGATTGAGTGTGGTGATAAGCGTCAGCACTGCTACCGATAGCGATAAGGTGACAAAGAACAACGCTGATTGGTTGCCTTTACGTGCAAGGTTATGGATGGCGATACGCTGCATCCAACTGACCTTGGTATTGCTTGCCAACTTGTTAAGTAGCCACAACCACCCACGGGCCAATAGCCAAAATATCGCTACAAAGCCGATCAAGCCGCCCAATAGCTGTGCGCCTAAGGACAGTGAACCCACTTCATAAGCGAAGAAGGCATACAGCCCTGCTAGCACCAAGCCATACCATAGTAGCGGCACGCGTCGATACCAAGGCAAGTTTTGCGTTTGCGTACTCGCTCCTTGATTGAGTAGGGTAGCGGGTTTGGTCGTGTTAAGTGCGCTTAGACCACGCTGCGCAATCAGTATCGTCAGGGCTAAAGCAATCACAATGGTTTTGATGGCACTGATTGGATTGATGGCTAAGCCGACGTCGGCAGGCAAGATAGCAACCAGATACGGCTGACCGATTTTAAGCAAGCCCAGACTAAGGGCAACCGCTGCGACACAAGCAATGACGGTCGTGACGATAAGCAGTTGATAGTAGCTACGTTTGAGTGAGCCAAGCGGTTCGCCGAGCGCCAATCGAATGGCGTTATTGGACTGCTGCTTACTGACAAACGCACTAATGACGCCGTACATAGCGACCGCAGATAGTAGCAGCACCGCGATGACTAGCAGTTTTAAGAACATCAGCACATTATCAGAGATACGCGAGACCGAAGTATCTGCGGACTCAGCATCAGATAGCTCAATATCAGGATAATTGGTCAGGATATCTGTAAGCTGTTCACGCTGCGTGGTTATCAGCTCTGGATCGCCTGCCATCTCAATACGATAGTTTATTCGGCTACGTTGCCCCAATAGATTGGTTGACGGAAGTGCATCTTGTTTCATCAACACACGCCCACCAAAACCAAAGGTGGTCAGCGGACGGTCAGGCTCTTTGGTCAGTACATCACTGATCGTGAACTGCGCATCGCCAATGGTGATACGGTCGCCGACATCGGCCTGTAGACTACTGAGAACTTCTGGTGCGACGATCACACTGTCAGATGTTAGCTGATCCCACAGCGGCTGTCCTGAAGCAAGCTCCGCTGTGCCGTATAATGGATACGACGGCGAGACGGCTTTGACGCTGGCGAGCAAGGTTTGCTCATCATTGACCAGCATGGCGCTAAACTGATAGTCATACACCGTCTGTGTATTAGGGATAGTTTCTACCTGTGACAATACTTCGCTTGGCCAGTCTTGCTTACTGTTTAGGATTAGATCCCCACCAACGAGCGCGCGCTGATTGTCATTGATGTAGCTATCGACAGACTGCTGCACCGAGTCGAGAGTCAGGTAGGTTGCAAGCGACAAGGTCAAGGTCAGTAGAAACAACACGGGGTATACCCAACGCTGCCACCAGCTACGGCTGAGTGCTTGTGAGCCTAGAGTTTGAAAACCTAGAATACGGGTAAATAGTTGACTAAGAATGCCGCTAGGATAACTGGACTCTTGATGCATACTGGTATCAGTCTTTTTTGTATCAGGCGATTTATTGTCTGTGGGCTTACTATTCATTAAGATACAATCCAGTTATTCATGTAGGTACAATGCGGCCGTCATGCATGGTGATGACGCGATCTGCCATCTCGGCAAGTGCAGGATCGTGAGTCACGACCACCAGTGCCGAGCCAACCTGTTGACGTAAATTCAATAGCAGCTGCATGACTTGATCGGCATTTTGCTCATCTAAGTTGCCCGTTGGCTCATCCGCAAACACAATTTTTGGGTTCGATACCAGTGCTCGCGCCACTGCTGTACGCTGCTGCTCACCACCTGACAACTGATTGGGTAAGCTGTTACGTCTATGACCTAAGTCGACCGCATCTATCAGCTCGTCTACTCTTGCTGGGTTTGGACGTCTGGCAATATCAAGTGGAAAGGCGATATTTTCTGCGACGGTCAGTGTGGGTAGAAGATGAAACGACTGAAAGACAAAGCCCATATCCTGCTGACGAATAACGGCTAGCGCATCCTCATCCAGACTACTGAGCATTTGACCTGCCAGCGACACCGTACCGCTATCGGGATAGTCTAGCGCGGCAAGTAGTCCTAACAAAGTAGATTTACCCGAGCCGGATTTGCCCATGATGACCACAAACTCGCCAGCGTTGACGTAGATATCTACGTCTTTAATGATGGACAACTTTTGCTCACCGACTTGCACGGTTTTATTTAATTGTGAGGCGGTCAGTAGTGCTTGTGTCTTAGCGTCTGCTTGTGGCGTTGCTGTGGCAGTCGAAGATGATGATGTCATTACATTGTCTCGTTAAATGGTCTCGTTTGTCTTATTTTTTGTCGTATTGTCTTGAGCAGTCGTAGCTGTGTTATCGGTATCAGCTGTTTTTAACTCTTCTAGTTCATTTAATTTCGGCTCTAGAATAGGCAAGATGTTGTTGTTAACGATAATCTCGTAGCCTTCTTTAGTCGGGTGAATCGCATCTGCTTGGTTTAGCTCTCGGTCACCGCCGACACCCTCTAAGAAAAACGGAATAAGCGTCAGATTCATATCTTTCGCAATACGAGGATAAATGTCTGAGAATGCCGCCACGTATTCACTGCCTAGATTGTCATAGATCGACATACCGCCTAGGATGACGACACTGCCATTGTCTTGCAGGTGCTTAACCGCAGTGCGAATATTGGCTTCAATTGTCGCTACATCGATACCACGTATGGCGTCGTTAGCACCAATAGTCAATATGGTGATGTCGGGTTTGGTTTGCGATACCCAGTCCAATCGATTGACCAATCCCGTACTGGTTTCACCGCTTAGACCTGAGTTGATAACTTTGGCGTTAGCGTAGCCCATCTCTTGCAGACGATCTTCTAACTGAGCAGGGTAGTTGTCATCTTTGTCCACTCCTAGACCTTCTGTCAGTGAGTCACCAAGCGCTAGAATAGTAAGTGATGAAGATTTGACCTGCTGATCAGTCGTTGCTGCGGTTTCAGTGGCTAATGGAGCAGTGCTGGCTTGACTGTTAGTCGCTTCAGTACTGGTACTCTGCGTACCATCAGCAGGTGTCGTTTCAGCATCTTTCTGACAGCCACTGATAGCCATTACAGCCGCGAGCATGGCGATAGCAGGCAAGCGCTGCGCAAAACGAGAGGGAAGTTTCATCATGGGTGTTATGTCCTATATGCAATCAAACCAGTGTCTAGTCAAATCCTATCTAAACCAAATACAGTATCAGTTGGATAAATCGTCAGGCTCGCTCAGTCTACTATTGGTAGTACTTTCACACGCCGTCCTTATATCCGGATTATATTGAGTATCCAGCTTATATTAAGTATCTAAGTTATATTGAACTGACTATAGCAAAATAAGACAGTGACCTATATTGGCCTAAGGTTAATTTAAGGCCGCTTTATTGCGCGTTAGCAATCATAGCCTTGTAGGCCATAAAAACTGATAGAAATGAAAGCTGATAGCAATCAAATATATTTGCCATCGACCATCACTGGGCGACTAACAAGCCAAGCAATCACTACATTGACAATCATCAGTATCAGCATAATAAACAGCGGCATACTCCAGCTACCAGTCATTTCATGCAGCCAGCCTGTACCCAATGGGCCAAAAAACGCAATGACATAACCCACTGCTTGAGCCATACCAGACAGCTCACTTGCTTGATTGGTCGTATAGGTACGCATAGAGAACAGCATCATGCTCAAGGTGAAAATTGCTGAACAGCCCATGCCCATCATGCCTGACCATAGCCATGCCAAGTCAGTCGATAGATAGCTGACACCCAATATACCAACGACGTTTAGCACAGCGGCGAACACTGCCAATGCTTGAATAGGGCGGCCGCGATTGACCAACCAAGTTAAACTTAATATAGAGACTGGTGCCATAAACTGAAATACAGAACCCATTTGTCCAGCACTGACGGCAGATAGTCCCTTACTGACCCAAATCGATGGTAAAAAACTGGCGACGGTATAAAACAATAATGACTGCAAACCCATGAAAATCGCAATCTGCCACGCAAAGGTGGTTCGCCACATGGAAATATCAGAAGAGCCTAACGTCGCAGGGATAACCGCTTGATGGTTGGATGAACCCAACCGCACACGTAAAAATAGCCAGATGACAAAGGCAAACACACCTAGTATCGTCCAACCACCCAATGCCCACTGCCAACCAACTTGCTCCGATAACGGTAATACGACGCCTGCGACGATACCTGCTGCTGTGGTCATCGTCAGACTAAACAGACCTGTAATCAGCGGAATATGTTGCGGGGTACGCTGCTTAATAACAGGTGCTGCCAAAGTATTAGCAAAGCCGATGGCAAGGGTAAGCAACAAAGTACCAATTAAAAACCCACTCCATGTCGGGATAGCAGTACGGATAATCATCCCTACCGTCAATAGCCCAATCATGGCAATCAGTGTGTTTTCTAGCCCGAATCGCTTACCAATGGTTGGGGAAATTAGTGCACCAACGGCAAAGCTCAGCATAGGCACTGCTCCTAGCCAGCCTATCTGAAACTCAGAGATATCCAGCGCGTCTTTTACCACTGGGGCGATAGAACCTAGCGCGACGATAGGCGCACGCATATTGGTGGCTAGCAGAATCATGGCACACAGCACCAACCAAAAGGTAAAGCGTGAGGAGGGCAGGCTAGATGAAGCAGATAAATTGGACGAGGTAGACATAGCAGCACAACGATGACAGCGAAAAAAAACACGTTATTAAACAGCGCCAAGAAATCGCCGCTTATAAAATAACACCAGAGAGCGTTTACCCAGACACGTACCTAGACGGTAATCGATATCGTAAATTAGACCGAAAAACATATGTAGCGCGTAAGACATACAGTTTGCTGCACTGACTTTGCTAAATTGGCAGGCAGGTTGGTCGAAATGTATGGGTGGTTACTTCGAGTTACGGCTTTAGAACAGTAATAATAAGAGATGACGATAATAATGAGTCTTAAATAAGCAGTCTTATCGCACAATAAAAATAGCGCCAAGTCACCTTTGAATGACTTGACGCTATTATAAGAACATATGTCAGGTAAATGCTACCAGCGTATGGTAACCAATAGGCTATTAAACCGATTTACCCAATTGAGCAGCTCTTAATGCATTCTCTTGTTGTTCGGCGATTAATGAATCGCACTTATTGGGATCATTACCACAAAACGAGCAATTTTCGTCACCCATCAATTTGGCAACACCGCCACAAGATCCTCTAAGCGGCTTTTTTTTGACCATATAACCGACGCCCATAAAAATGAAGAATAGGACAAATACGGTAAAAGTAATGGCAAGCATAGGAAGCAGTTGGCTAAGCATAGAGGAAACCTCATTTTAAAAAATAGGGCAGTTATTAGTGGTGCTGTTTAAGTTCATGCCAGCTAAGCACCGTTAATAACAACTGTATAATAGTATAGCAAATTTTAGTGTAGCTCGTTGTGCGTTAACGTATTCTCTTGTTTCACATCTATCACTTACCAGTGGCTTTTAGAGTATGCTGTCTAGAGCTTGGAGAACGATCAGAGCTTTTTATCAGCACGTAATGCTTTCATCGCTGGTGTCTGTACCACTTGCCAGTCGTCAATATTGTCGTCAGCAGCTTCGTTGGACATATCGTCAGAACTTTTTGCTTTCACATCGTCAGCTAGTACCACGAACATAGCCGCTAGATTTTGCGTTTTAGCGAGGTCTAGTGCTTTGTGATAAGGCATCGCGGTAAGGGCGGTTGCCCATGCATCTGCCAACGCGACAGAGTCCGCTGCGACAGTGACTGAAGGTGCACCACCTGCAATAGGGTTACCCGTTGTCGGGTCGATAGTATGGCTATAGCGTTTGCCATCGAATATAACAGAGTTGCGATAGTTACCAGAGGTCGCTAGATGCATTTGGCTAGCCGTATTCTTTGGTTGGCGAATAGCAGATATGGTTTGACGTTCACTGACCGTACTGCCTTCAATAGGGGCATCAATGGCAATTTGCCATGGCTGCTGCTGATTATTCACACCAGAAGTGGCTATTTCACCGCCGATCTCAACCATATAGTTACGAATTTGATAATCATCTCTCAGTACGTCAGCGATGACATCGACACCAAAGCCTTTGGCAACGGCAGAGAAATCTAAACCCACGCCGTCTTTGGTCTTATAGATGGTGTCGTCTTTCTTTATGATGCTCTCAAAATCGACCAATGCTTTGGCTTGAGCAATCTCTACTGCGGTCGGTGGACTTTGTAAACGCTCGACAGTCATGGTGCTCCCAAAGCCCCAGGTGTTTACGAGTGGCATAACGGTAGGGTCAAAAGCACCACCAGACTGCTGATAGACAATTTGTGATACATCTAGCACACGACTAAAATCAGCATCGATAGTGATAGGTTTGTCTTTGCCCAAACGATTGAATGTAGATATCGTTGAGTCGTTTTGATAAGTAGACATGCTATCGTTAATTTGTTTCAGGCGCTCGTCTACCGCAGCTTGTATGGCAGCTTCGTCCGCATCATCAGGCAGCTGATAGCTAATATGGTAGCTCGTTCCCATCGTCTCACCGATCAGATAGTTATAGTCTGGGGTTTGCTGGCAAGCGCTGAGACCTAAAGTACTAGCAAGGCTGACGACGCTTACTAAGGTAAGGTGCAGAGATTTTTTGGAAGATAAGCTGGATATAGTGTTTTTCATAATATTTTCGGTATGGCGTAGAAATGAGTAGGGTGTAAAACAAGCCACGCTTATTTTACACCCCTTGAACCCCAAAATACTAATGAAGGCACCATTCAGCGACAATTCGTTCGGTTAAGTAGCTTATTTCACTTGTGACTCACGTATGAGCTTATAGAGTTTTGGCGGAGAGACGCGGTTGACCCGTGTGGCCAGTTTTTCTTTACGACCAGCGATGATGATATATTCCTCTCCCTTGGTGAGAGCCTTCACGACTTGTTTGGCAAACTCAGTCGCAGTTAGACCGTTATTGGTTGCTTCATCCATCGTACCCTGTGCACTACCGTCGCCTGTCAACGCATTGATAGAGATATTAGTCTGAATAAACCCGGGAAATATCGTGGCTACTTCGATACCTTGGTCGTGTAGCTCAGCACGTAAGCTATTTGCCCACATATGCAGTGCCGCCTTGGCTGCTCCATAAGCGCCACGATACTGTGTACCCAATAGGCCTGCCACACTCGAGACCATTACGACTTTGCCGCCGCCTTGTGCAATCATGTCCGGCAACGCAAGTCTAGTAAGACGCGTTTGGGCAAAATAATCTATTTCCATGATTTGGCGTTCAACTTCTTCAGCCGTGTCCATGATGAGCGAACGCTGACTGATACCAGCATTATTGATGAGCCAGTCGATTTTCCCCGCCTGAGCTTTAGCAGTGTCATAAGCTTCTTTGGCTTGATTGGCATCGCTAATATCGAAAGGAACAACAATATGCTTGTTAGCACGTTTGCAGCTGCTTTTGACCACCTCTAACTTATCACTGTCACGTCCACTTAAAATAATCCTAGCTCCGCGTTTGGCGAACGCAACGGCTAATGCTTGCCCAATACCGCTAGAAGCACCGGTAATCCAAATGGTCAAATCTTTGTATTTCGTTTTCATAAGAGTCCTTTCTCAATGTTTAGATAGTCCATCATATAGGATAATAAAGCGACTCTACTAGCTAGATTTGTAGTCTGTAACGGCATTACTATGTGTAAAAATCGCACAAAAAAAAGAGCCTCAATTGAGACTCTTTTTTATTCTTAGATTTATGCTGTTAGATTAAGTCTCTAACTTAACCACCGAAATCATCAAGCATGATGTTTTCGTCTTCCACGCCCATGCTGTGTAGCATGTCGATTACGGCAGCGTTCATCATCGGTGGCCCACACATGTAGTATTCACAGTCTTCTGGGTTTGGATGATCTTTCAGATAGTTTTCGAGCAATACGTTATGGATAAAGCCTGTTGGACCTTCCCAGTTATCTTCTGGTAATGGGTCAGACAGTGCAACATGCCACTCAAAGTTATCAAACTCTTCTTCTAGCTGATCATAGTCTTCAACGTAGAACATCTCACGAATAGAACGAGCACCATACCAGAAGCTAATCTTACGATCAGTATTCAAGCGTTTGAGCTGATCAAAGATATGTGAGCGCATTGGGGCCATACCAGCACCACCACCGACAAAGATCATTTCAGCTTCAGTCTTCTTAGCAAAGAACTCACCGTAAGGACCTGAAACTGTCACTTTGTCACCAGGTACTAAGCTAAATACCCATGAAGACATTTTGCCTGGTGGAATACCGTCAGGACCACGTGGCGGTGGACTTGCGATACGGATGTTGAATTTGATGAGGCCTTTCTCTTCAGGGTAGTTAGCCATTGAGTAAGCACGGATAACAGGCTCATCAACTTTTGAGACATAGTTGAAGATACCGAATTTTTCCCAGTCTTCTCTATATTCTTCATCAACCACAAAATCTTTGTAGTGCACTTCGTGCGGTGGCGCTTCCAACTGTACATAACCACCAGCGCGGAAGTTTACTTCTTCGCCTTCTGGAATTTTTAGTACCAGCTCTTTAATGAAAGTGGCAACGTTATCGTTAGAGATAACTTCACATTCCCATTTCTGTACATCAAAGAACTCAGGATCAATCTCAATTTTCATGTCTTGCTTAACAGCTACCTGACAAGCTAAGCGCATGTGATTGCGGATTTCACCTTGAGTAAAATAGCCTTCTTCGGTGGGCAAAATAGAACCACCACCTTCAATAACGCGGCAACGACACTGCGCACAAGTACCACCACCACCACAAGCTGAAGATAAAAATATACCTTCGCCCGCTAGCGTTTGTAGTAGTTTGCCGCCAGCTGGTGTCACCACATCATTATCGGGATTATCATTAATATGGATAGTGACATCGCCTGAACTGACCAGTCTTGAGCGCGCCGCCAAAATAATAGCGACAAGGCCCATGATGATCAAGGTAAACATAGCAACGCCACCAATCGCCGTAGCGTAATCCATGGTAGGTATCCTTAATCTATGGGGTAGGGGTGAGGGGGCATAATTTATGCTGTACCCAAACCTCTACCGAATAAATGAATTAAATAAGTCAAATAGCTAATGAAAGCTTTGAGCTTAGCGGTTTAGATGGACATACCACCGAACGACATAAAGCCGAGCGACATAAGACCAACCGTGATAAAAGTAATACCAAGACCACGCAGCGGTGCTGGAATGTCTGAGTATTTTAGCTTTTCACGGATACCCGCCAATGCTGTAATAGCAAGTGCCCAACCGAAGCCTGCACCCACACCATAGACAACAGATTCACCAAAGTTATAGTCACGCTCAACCATAAATAATACACCACCTAAGATGGCACAGTTTACGGTGATTAGTGGTAAGAATACCCCAAGCGCGTTATATAGACTCGGTACAAACTTGTCCAAGAACATCTCTAGGATCTGTACGGTGGCTGCAATCAAACCGATATAACTTAGCAATCCTAAGAAGCTCAAGTCGATATCAGGGAAACCTGCCCATGCCAGCGCACCATCTTTTAGGATGAACTGGAATAGTAAATTGTTTAGTGGAACGGTAATTGCCATCACGACAACAACCGCAACACCTAGACCAATCGCTGTAGAGACTTTTTTGGATACGGCCAAAAAAGTACACATGCCTAAGAAGTAGGCAAGCGCCATGTTCTCAATAAAGACTGAGGTTATAAATAAACTAACATAATGTCCCATTAGTGACCGCCTCCATGTGCCATGCCTTTAGACTGCGGCTTCATTACAAACTCAGCTTCTTCAACTTGTTCTGGTTTCCAGATACGGACAACAGCGATGAACAAACCAATGATAAAGAACGCTGATGGTGGTAACAGTAATAAACCGTTTGGTATGTACCAACCGCCATCAGTGACTGGCTGTAGAATCGTAATACCGAACCAAGTACCAGCACCCAATAGCTCACGGATAGTTGCAACGAATAGTAATACTGCTGAGTAACCAAGCCCGTTACCAATACCATCTAAAAAGCTTGGGATTGGTGGGTTGCTCATAGCAAATGCTTCGGCACGGCCCATAACGATACAGTTCGTGATGATCAAACCAACAAAGACAGATAGACCTTTACTGACGTCATAAGCCACTGCTTTTAGTACCTGATCAACCAAGATAACCAACGAAGCAATAATCGTCATCTGTACGATGATACGAATGCTTGATGGAATCTGCTTACGGATAATCGAGATAAAGAAGCTTGAAAATGCCGTTACCAAGGTCAATGCCACACACATGACCATAGCGTTAGCCATGCTGGTGGTGACAGCCAATGCCGAACAGATACCAAGGATCTGTAGGGCAATAGGGTTATTATCAAAGATAGGCGTGGTTAAAATGCTTTTAGTGTCAGCCATGTTATGCCTCCTTGCCGTTTGCTACTGGTAGCTTGGCTGCCAATTCGGTTTTAGGTTGAGCTGCCGGCTTTGATTGATTTGCTTGCGTGTCTGCACTTTCAACCGTTTGGCCGCTCTTTTCGCGTAGCGTATCTAGATAAGGCTTATACCCTTGCTCGCCTAACCAAAACTGAATCATGTTGCTGACGCCGCGGCTAGTCAATGTCGCACCGCTGATGCCATCAACCCAGTTCTCTTTTGGGTTACCAGCTTTGGTTACACCAGTGGCAACGTTACCATTCTCGTCATAAGACTCGATACCGCTCCACTTTGCACGCCATTCTGGCTCTTCGATACGAGCGCCCAGACCTGGGGTTTCTTTATGCTCATAGAAACTGATACCTTTGATGGTATTCATATCACTTTCGAGCGTTAAGAAACCATAGATAGTGCCCCATAGACCGTAGCCCTGAATTGGCAATACAACCGTTTCTGGCTGACCTGCGTCATCATTTTTGACATAGACCTTGGCATATTTTGGCTTACGACCAATACCAGCAGGATCGTTGTCACCCAAGTCTTCACTTAAAGCTTGGTTCTTTGTTGCTTGACTGGCGTCATAAGCATTACGATCAGGGATGCCAGCAGTTTTTAGCGCGTCGTCATCGAGATAAGTACCTTCGTTTAAATCAATGATTTTGACTTCAAAATCTTTAAAACGTTCGGCGACATCATCTGCTGTATCAGACTCAGCGTCATACATATCAGCCGCAACTAAGATGTTTTTGTTGCGGTCTAAACGTGCGTTTTCAACTTGCGCAGGCTTTAGACCAACAGCCACTGCTGAAACCAACACTGAACACACCAAGCATAGCGTCAAAGCCACACTGATGGTTTTCGCGTTATTACTTTTGGGCTTGGACATAGCGAACCCTCCGAGCGGTTTGGCGTTTGATATTTGCTTGAGTCACAAAGTAATCAAACAATGGAGCAAATAAGTTGGCGAATAGAATGGCCAGCATGATGCCTTCTGGGAAAGCAGGGTTGATGACGCGAATCAATACGGTCATAAAACCAATCAAGATACCGTAAGCCCAGCGGCCTTTGTTTGTATGCGCAGCTGATACTGGATCGGTTGCCATAAATACAGCACCGAAAGCAAAGCCACCGATAACTAAGTGCCAGTAGAACGGCAAGCTCATCATCATGTTGTCTTCAGAGCCAATCATGTTGAATACAAGAGACGTAGCAATCAGACCGACCACACAACCTGCCATAATGCGCCAAGAAGCGATACGCGTCCATAGCAACACTGCAGCGCCCATTAGGATAGCTAGCGTCGATACTTCACCGATACTACCTTGCATATTACCTAAGAATGCATCACTCCACGTGATGGCATTACCATAGACATCGACGAAGTCCTGAGGAACCACACCAAGGGCTGCAAGGCCAAGAGGCGTCGCACCTGAGAAACCATCTACTGCTGTCCATACTGAGTCACCAGACATATAGGCTGGATAAGCAAAGTATAAGAATGCACGACCCGATAGGGCAGGGTTAAGGAAGTTCTTACCAGTACCACCGAACACTTCTTTTGCGACGACCACACCAAAGATAATACCTAGGGCAACTTGCCATAAAGGAATGTCAGGTGGTAGACATAATGCAAATAGAACTGAAGTCACAAAGAAACCTTCGTTGACTTCGTGTCCACGGACGACAGCAAAGATAATCTCACAGAGAATACCTACCGCAAACGTCACAATATAAATAGGTAAAAACTGCATCGCACCATAGACAAAGCTGGCCCAGATACTGTCTGGGTTATAGCCTGCCATGCTAGTGATCACAGTACGCCAGCCTTCAGGCTGTAAGCCAAGCTGAGCGATAGCGGTTAGTGCTTGATGACCAATGTTGTACATACCCCAAAACATTGCTGGGAAGGTACATAGCCATACGGTAATCATAATACGCTTTAGGTCAATCCCGTCACGTACATGCGATGACGCATAAGTGGTTGAGCTTGGTTGACGTAAGAACGTATCAAACATCTCAAAAATAGCGTAGTACTTTTCGTGTTTGCCGCCTTTGGTGAAAGATGGCTCCATACGATCGAACATATTGTGTAAAAATTTCATCGTGGTTAGCCCTCCAGCTCAATGCGCGTTAAGTTATCACGCAAAATATCACCGAATTCATATTTGCCAGGAGATACAAAGGTGCATAGTGCCAAATCTTCTTCGTCCAGTTCAAGCACGCCCAAATCTACAGCGCTAATGATGTCTTCGACAATCAATGCACGTAGTAATTGAGTTGGTAGGTAATCTTGTGGCATGACTTCTTCATAGACACCGATTGGTACCATCGCTCGTGGTGAGCCGTTACTTGTCGTAGTAAAGTTGTATTTTTTGCCACCAAAAAACTGCGAAATATAGATAGGCAGTTTTGAGAAGCGGTTTTTACCTGGAGTAAAGAAATGGAACGCAGGACGCTCACGGCCTTCAGTCAATACACTGATCTGATTGTGAAAACGACCCAGATAGGCGATGTTTTCAAACACTTTGCGACCAGACAATACTGAACCTGAAATAATACGGTTTTCGCCAGCAGCCAGTTTACCTTTGGTCAATGCAGTAATATCAGCACCGCGTTCAGTCATAACCAAATGCGGGTTGGTGACAGCAGGACCTGCTAAGCTCACCATGCGGCGCGTATATAGACGACCTGTCGTGAACAATTTACCGATTGCAATCACGTCTTGATAACCAATCGTCCATACGGTCACACCGCGGCTGATGGGATGCAAAAAGTGAATGTGCGTACCAGCAAGACTAGCTGGATGCTTACCAGCAAAACCATGATACTCAGTGACGTTATTCGCTGCAGTTTTTGCAACTGGCGTCAGTTGAGTATCGCCATGATGGCAGACAAAGGTCTTTGGACTAAGCGTAGATAATACAGCAAGTCCATCATTGAACGCTTGTAGCTGCTCATTGATCACAAGCATCGGGTCAAAGGCAAGTGGATTGGTATCCATTGCTGTGACAAAGATAGCATGTGGACGAGCGCCGATTTCGGGTGCGCGGCTATAAGGACGCGTACGGAACGCGGTCCATTCGCCAGAGGCAATCAGTTGGGTTTCAACGACTTCAGAGTCTAGGTCAGCAAGCTGCTGTGAGTCATAGCGCTCAAAGTCTACTTCTTCACCATTTGGGTCGACCGCAATCACAAGACTCTCAAACACTCGACGTTCGCCACGTTTAACAGCGACGACCTTACCGGCAGCAGGGGCAGTGTAGATCACGCCAACACGTTTTTTGTCTTCATAAACGGGCTGACCTTTGGCTACAATGTCACCTTCTTTGACATTCATAGTGGGCTTCATACCCACATAATCATAGCCAACAAGTGCTACATGTGTCGGTTGGTGCTCAGATATCTCGCGGGAGGGTTCACCAGTGATGGGCAAATCCAAACCTTTTTTGATGGTAATCATAAGCGAAAACTTAGTCCATAGTCTAAAACGATACCAGACGTCCTGTTTGGTATATCGGTAGCATGAACATTTGTATCACTCAACAAAGCCTTCAATCGTCTATTTCCTTTATAGTGAAATAGGGATGAAAGCTCTGTGAAGACAATACATGATCATAACTACTAGTAAGAGTATTAACGCTGACCTTAGACTCCTTAACAACACGTTAATGTCTTATTCGAATTACCAAAGTGGCGACTGGCTACCAAGGTGTATGCTAAAACCGCTTCATCGAAATCAATCGCTATAGCACATGGCTAAAAGAGACTGGTTTAAATACAAATGGCTTTATCACACGTTTCATTGAAATTTAAAACTTGTAACACCAGTATGTTTGACCATCTCTCGTTTACGAATACCGTTTAAAGATATTCGATAGAATAAGAGTGTGGCCAAATAACGATCTATTAAGGTAGATGATATACTGGTTAAAAGACAAACTAGCTAAGCAACTGATAAGCAAACCTCACTTATTATAAGCTGCTATAGTTTTAATCGTAACGGTTTTAATATAGTTAGCTAGTGATAGGGACTTGCAAGACATCTAATTAAGGTTAAATACCGCAGAATCGATGGTTTAGAGACTATTGGTTGAGATTTTTCAGATAGTCCTTTTTAGCAATTTCTTGGCCAATATTTTATTGGCGTATTGAAGGATTGCTCGATCCATCCTGATCACCATGCTGTATTAGTGAGTTGTAACAACTCAACAAAAAGCGTAACACATGGTTACTATCACATAGAAACAAATAAAAATTTACCTAGGATTATACGCTAAATTGACCTAAAATTGCCAGTCAGTAATAGAATTTAACGATTGTTGGTAGTGATTCTACGTATTAAAACTTATGGTTATGATTGTCTAGTTTCGGTCTTTCTTATTTGTATTCAAACAGATTGCTAACTTAGCGATGTCTTGGTTTTCGATCTGTCCATAATTTATGCTACTTTTAAGCAGCGTTTTCTCTCGTTATTTGACGCTTCGATAACGTTTCATTCTCAAAACTTCAATTTACTAAATTTATTGCCAATCTTGTGCTTTATAAGGAATGCTATATGTGTGCTGTGCCTGTCATTATCCCGGCTATTGATTTAAAAGATGGTAAGTGTGTACGTTTAAAACAAGGCCGTATGGAAGATGATACGGTGTTCTCTGATGATCCGGTTGCTATGGCAGCGCGTTGGGTAGATGAAGGTGCGCGTCGCCTGCATTTGGTCGATTTGAATGGTGCTTTTGATGGCGTGCCAGTACATAGACAAGTGGTCAATGATATCACCAAAGCATACCCGAACCTGCCTATTCAGCTGGGCGGCGGTGTACGCAACATGAACACCATTGAGCAGTATATTACCGCAGGTTTGACGTATATCATTATCGGTACAAAAGCTGTTGAAGATCCTGGTTTTGTTGCAGAAGCTTGCCGTGAATTTGCAGGGCACATCATCGTCGGTATCGATGCCAAAGACGGTATGGTAGCCACTCATGGCTGGGCAAACGTGACAGATACCAAAGCGACCGAACTTGCTAAGCGCTTTGCAGACGTCGGCGTGTCATCAATCGTTTATACTGATATCGCCCGCGATGGCATGATGCAAGGCGTTAACGTTGAACAAACCGTTAATCTGGCGCGCGAAGGCGGACTACCTGTGATTGCATCAGGTGGCGTTACCGATATGAAAGATATCGAGCTGTTGAAGCCTTATGGTGATTGTATCGAAGGTATCATCACTGGTCGCGCTATCTATGAAGGCACGCTAAACCTGAGCGAAGCACAGCTTTACTTAGATAGCTAAATAAAGCCAGGCAGCTAAAATCAGGCAGCTAATTATCAGCAATCAGCTAAGCGAGAAAAATCCGTAAAAAATAAAGGATGCTTATGGCCACTTACATTGACCGTTCAATAATACGCAGTTCTATAAAAGCGTGGGGTCAAATGGTGTTGCTACTAAGCATCCTTTTTGCGTTCTCAGCGCATGCTGCCAGTGAAGAAATTTCTGGTATCTCAGCAGCACTAGGTATAGAGACAACTGAAGGTGTAGAGACGATAGAGGAAAGCGTATCTAACGATAATTCTGCCACATCAGAAAATGAGACATCAACAGGTGAAACCACAGAACCTGCCAGCTCATTGCCAACGCCAGCTACGCCACCAATAATCAGTGGCGAAAGCACCAATAATGCTCAAATCGAAACCACACCCACACCGCAAAAAGACAACGATATTCGTCAACGTATCAGCGGTATTTTCTCTGAAATCGAAGGCTTACAAGCCGTCAATGTTAGTGTCACCCAAGGGGTCGTTACCCTAACGGGAGAGACAGCCAACGAAAAAAAAGCACAGCAAGCGATCAACTTAACCAACCGACTAACAGATGTCGTCACTGTAGAAGACAGAATTAACCGCACGCTAGATGTTCAAGAGAATGTCTCAACGGTCTATCAAGGTTTAAAAGCACAACTGACTAATCTTGTGAAGGCACTACCACTACTATTAGTTGGCATCGTTATATTTGCCTTGGTGGCATGGTTTGGCAGTTGGTTATCTAATCGCAAAAAGATGTGGCAACATCTAACACCCAATCCATTTGTCGCTGAGCTGTTGTCACAAACGGTCAAAGTCATCTTTATTATCTTTGGTCTGATTTTAGGACTAAGTCTGATAGGTGCAGAGACGATTTTAGGCACATTGCTTGGTGGGGCAGGCGTCATTGGTATTGCGGTTGGTTTCGCAGTCAAAGACACTATCGAGAATTATATCGCTTCACTAATGCTGAGCATTCGCCAACCTTTTCGTGCTCGTGACCATATCGTGATTAATGGGCAAGAGGGCATCGTGGTTCGTTTGACCTCGCGCGCGACGATACTGATGACATTAGATGGTAATCAGTTACGTATTCCTAATGCTGAAGTCTTTAAAGGTACGATATTAAATTACACCAAAAACCCTGAGCGCCGATTTACTTTTGAATTGGGCGTTGATGCCAATGATGATCCTTTAGCAGCAATTAAAGTAGGGCTAGATGCGATACATACACTAGCGTTTGTCTTGGACGAGCCCAAAGCGATTGCGGTTATTACCAATGTGGGCGATTCTAATATTGTTTTGGAATTTCAGGTTTGGGTAGATCAATCAGAGACTGACTTTGCCAAAGCACGCAGTATCGCCATTCGTGAGACCAAGCACGCACTAGAAGATAAAGGCTTTAGCTTACCTGAGCCTATCTATCGTCTGCGCTTCAACAATAAGTTAGAAAAAGCCTTTGAGCACATGCAAAGCAGTGTCAGCAATGCTAATAATATTCAATCTGATATGACGATTACTCCAACTATCCCTAAACCTGCTGAAACAAATCAGGTCAGCGAGAGTCATACGGATGACCAAGATAAAAAACAAGCCAAGGCTCGAGCCAAGACCATTTTACAAGGTCGCAGTGCTAATGATGTTCTCGATGCCCGTCCTGACGATAAGCTGATGGAAAAAGTCGAGCAAGAGATTGCTCAAAGCTCAGATGAGACTGATTTATTGAATAATAATAGTCCTCAAGAATAGGTATTAGACGTTAAATAATATTTAGGCATAAAAAGTGCAACAGAATCTATATTTGGTGATTATTCAAATACGGGGCTTTTTATGGAAATGAAACACGTTATTATCTTTGCAGTAATTGGTATTGTGGCATTACTCGGCTTTAACATTATCAATGGTAATAGTCGCGAACAAAACAGAGAAATCGCAGCCAGTAGCGTAGCGGCTGAACAGCCTGATGCTACAATAGCTACCTCTGATACAGATATTACTAGCCAGCCACTTAGTCAACAGCCGAAAGCGATCGTAGATAGTGCGACCAGTAAAATTGACCAAGCGCAGCAAGCCGAACAAGACCGTGTAGACCAATTGGACGATGCGCAATAGGCACAATAAATAGCTATATCATTGATGATTGAAAAGTACATAGCATAAAAAAGGCTAACGATTACGTTAGCCTTTTTTATTGTATTACAACATCAGTATCCAAGTATCAGTCTAAGCTTAGCTTTTTTTGGCAGCGCCTCTGCGGTTGCTGCTTCTTTTTGCTGGGGCTTTCTTAGGCTGCTCTTTCTTCGGTTGACCTTTTTTAGTTTGGTTCATTGCACTAGATTGCAATTTAGCCTTCAAATCAAAATCAATCTGTAGCAGATCCATATTGACACCCGCAACCTTAACTTTAACCGAATCACCAAGTCCAAATAGCGTGCCTTTATCTTTACCAATAAGCTGCTGTTGCTGCTCATCGTAAACAAAGAAATCATCGCCAACGTTTGAGATATGAACCAAACCATCGATATATAAGTCAGTCAATGTGACGAATAGACCAAAGCTAGTAACCGTAGTCACAACACCTTCGAACTCTTCACCGACATGATCCGTCATATAGTGACACTTGAGCCAAGATTCTACATAACGTGATGCTTTTTCTGCACGGCGTTCTGTATCTGACGTTTGTGTACCAGCACCTTCAAGAGAAAAGTCCATAACAGGTTGCTGGCTGTTGGTGACTTTTGCCTTAATCGCGCGATGCAGCATCAAATCTGGATAACGGCGAATCGGCGAGGTAAAGTGGCTATATTCGTCATATGCTAAGCCAAAGTGACCAATATTGTCAGGTGCATAGTTCGCTTGCATCATTGAACGCAGTAGCATGCTATGAATACTGATGGCATCTGGTCTATCTTTAGTTGCTTCGATAATGCGTTGATAATCCGCTTGCGTTGGATTCTCTTCTGGGAATGGTAAGCCAAAGTTTTTCGCATATTCATGAATACGCATTGACTTCTCATTATCAGGCTTATCATGGTTACGATACAAGACTGGTAACTCATGCTTAAGCGCAAAGTTTGCCGCACAAGTATTGGCAAGCAACATACATTCTTCGATTAGCTTCTGAGAGTCGCCACGAGTGCGTGGTAAAATCGCTTCGATTCCGCCTTTCTCATTGAACTTGATATACGTCTCAACCGTTTCAAACTCCATTGCATGACGTTCTTCACGCTTTTTAAGCAGTAGCTCATACAATTGATGTAACGTATCAACAGATTTTTTAACGTCTTTATTACCTGTTAATGATTTAGGTAATCTCTTATCATTCGGGTTCACAAGATAATCATTTACTTGATTATAGGTGAGACGGGCTTGTGAGTGCATCACTGATGGATAGAACTCATATCCAGTCACTTTACCAGCGCGTGATATCTTGATATCAGCAACCATACATAAGCGATCTAGATTAGGGTTCAGTGAACACAGACCGTTAGATAACACTTCAGGCAACATAGGAATCACGCGATGCGGGAAGTATACTGAAGTACCACGCTCATAGGCATCTTGGTCAAGTGGTGAATTCGGTGTCACATAATAGCTGACATCCGCAATCGCAACCACAACACGGTAGTTACCACCAGAGCGCTTTTCAGCAAATACAGCATCATCAAAGTCACGAGCATCTTCACCATCGATAGTGACAAGCGGTAGATGACGTATGTCTGTGCGACCTTTTATGTCTTTTTCAGTTGGCTCTTGATAGTCATCAGCTTGTTTAAGCGCAGCTTCGCTAAAATCTGATGGAATATCATAGTTGAGCAGGGTAGTCTCAATAATCAATTCACGATCATTATCGTCAGACAGAACTTCAGTGATTTTACCAGTGGCAAATTCATGCTGGTTTGGCCAGTCAATGATATCGACTTTAACAGGAGCGCCTTGTTTGATATTTAGCGACTGAACATTGTCATCAGTAACCGTAATCGGTTGATGATTGTTTGGGCTACCAAGCTCAACACAATAGCCGTCTTCATCACGAGCAAGTGTACCGATAAAGTTGTTTTGACGACGTTCGACAACATCGACGATACGCCCTTCGGTACGTCCACGATTGTCTGTCGAAGTGCCGACGGCTGCTACTGTATCGCCATTGAATACCCAGCGCATTTGTTTTTCATGTAAAAACAAATCTGGCATATCATTTAGCACCACAAAACCAAAACCTTTTGGATGAGCAGAAACTGTACCTGAGACGATATCTTGCTTAGTCACTGTGCGATAGCGATAAGGACGACCATCACGATTCACCTGGCCATCACGCGCCATTGCTTTTAGGCGATTGCCCAAGGCATCAAACTGATCAGGGTCATCAATGTTAAAGGCTTTTGCCAATTGTTGATGCGTGACTTCCCCATGCTCATTAATCGTGCTAAGTATCAGCTCACGACTAGGAATCGGGTTGTCATATTTTTTTGCCTCACTTGAGGCGTTTGGATCATTCCAACTCATAAATTACCGTATCTATTTTTAAAATTATTAATAGTGGCTATCTTAACACGAACGACGTCGCAATATCTTGCGTCAATTGTCTTATGTGTATTCGGTAGCAGGAAGCGGTCAGTTTTCTGACGACCGCTATAGGGATAAATCAGATATCGATATCGACACTACTTGATTGGTTAGTGATCTTTTTACTATCCAACTCTTTTGAGACTTCTAATACCGTAGTCTGATTTGATTTATCCAAGTATTTTTGTGCTTTATCTACTTCCGTGGTCAGTGTATTGACCGTTTGCTTCATATTCTCTAGCGCTTCAATTTTATAATTACTAATCATATCCATAGTGTCATAGACATTATTGAAGGCATTTTGCAGTTTATCAAGCTCAATACTACTGCTAGTCGCCTGTTCGTGAATCTCACCTGACTGACGCTTGAGCATCGCTGAAGTTGATTCAATCAAACTACTGGTGGTTTTATTCAATGCAGTGATTTGATCTAGTACCAATTTTTGATTGGTCATTGCTTGAGCAACGACCACAGCCGTGCGTAATGCAGACACGGTAGTTGTGGTTGCGCGATCAACACCTTTAATCAGCTCTAAGTTATTGCGGCGAATGGTATCAAGCGCCAAATAGCCTTGTACATTCACTGCTAACTGAGTTAAAAAATCAGTGGTTTTTTGACGGACATAAAACAACATCTCTTCTTTAATAATGCGAGCTTTTTCAGGATCGGTTGCTTCTATCGCATAGACCTTCTGCTCAAGTTGCTCATCAATCTTTTTGCCAACGTAGACATACTGGCGAATAGACTGCATCAGCTCCCACATATTGACTTTTTCTTGCTCAATCATCGCATTGTCTTTGAGCAATTCGTCTTTACCATTGTAGAGACTGGTCACAACGGCATTAATGTGTGACTGGGCTGACTCATACTGACGGAAATAATCTTGCACCTTATTACCGAATGGAATGAGACCGAACAGCTTGCGTGAGCTGGTCAGCTCCTTTTTGCTTGGATCTAAGTCTTCGACAATCCCGCGTAGTTCCGTTAGCGATTTAGCAATAGGAGAGTTGTCGAATAAGCTGTCATTGAGACTTTTTGCGGGCAAATCTAACATTCGATTAGATACTTGTGCAGATTCGCGAATCTCTTTTGTACCTAGATTATGAATAGACTGCACGTTCTGTCGAAACTCATCGCTATGCACAGAGTTGGTAATCACATGATCAACAAAAGCATCAACCTTGGCATCGAGCTCAGGAATTTGGCTTTCATCCAATTTGACCATCTGATCTGCTTCACTTTTCTGTATTTCTTTGACAGGTTCAGGCGCTGTTAGAGAGATACTGGGAGTTGTAGCG
This sequence comes from Psychrobacter sp. JCM 18900, assembly GCF_904846625.1. GTDB lineage: Bacteria > Pseudomonadota > Gammaproteobacteria > Pseudomonadales > Moraxellaceae > Psychrobacter. The sequence continues at coordinate 4,013 of NZ_CAJHBL010000003.1, read as the reverse complement.
TTTTCTGGTGGCGTCAATTCTTGCATGAAATATCCTCTGATATCGGAGAAGGGAAGTGTTTTTTGTCAACGACTCTGACAGTCGTGATATACATTGTTTTTATTTATACACTTAGCTTTTATACATTTATAGGTTTGTCTTTAGCTCGTATTAATTTTTATCAAATGATCATTAGTTACTGCTAAATACTAACTAGTAAATATAACTAGACCTTTAGATTACCGTGTAATCAGAAAGTTGAGAAGGTGGATTTTGTAAAATAGCGTCAGTCAATGATGCTAGGCTATTATGTTCAGTATAGCTATGTTCATTACAGCAGTTTTTGAGTCTGAATAATAAAAAACCATCAATATCCCGCAGCATATTGATGGTTAGAGTTATAAATAGCTATATAGACTAACAGCCACCACTCAAAGCAATCCAATAAAGAGATTACTTTTTCTTAGTGGGTCCAAGCAGCATACCCATCTGACGACCTTCCATCTTAGGGTACTGTTCGACGTTTGAGATATCAGCAGTATCTTCAATGATACGATCAAGTTGTTTGCGACCGATATCTTGGTGCGCCATTTCACGTCCGCGGAAACGGATGCTAATTTTAACTTTGTCTTGATCTTCCAAGAAGCTCACGATTTTTCTCAGTTTAACCTGGTAATCGGCCTCTTCGGTACTAGGACGTAGCTTCATCTCTTTAAGCTGAGTCTGCTTTTGGTTTTTCTTAGCTTCTTTAGCCTTTTGCTTTTGATCATAGAGGAAATGCTTATAATCCATGATCTTACATACTGGCGGCTTAGCTTCAGGAACTAATTCAACCAAATCTAGATTTTCATCACGTGCCGCTTTCATCGCGGTTGCGATATCAACCACGCCCATTTGCTCGCCATCTTCTTTAACGAGACGGACTTCTTTGACATTGATATCTTCGTTGATGTTCAAACGGTTGGACTGTTTAATAGGTATTACTCCTCATCTGTTTTTGGGGTCTGTCGGCCTTTGTTACTGACAGCGGTCTGTACTAATGTAATAAATTCAGAAACACTCATCACGCCAAGGTTCTCACCTTCGCGAGTTCGGACGTTGACACTGCCCGATTCGACTTCTTTATCCCCTAATACTAGCATATAGGGAATACGTTCTAATGTTTTCTCTCGTATCTTAAATCCAATCTTTTCGTTACGCAAGTCGCTAATAGCGCGCAAACCTGCATTCTTAAGCTCGCTAACCACGTTTTCACATGCATCAGCTTGCTTATCGGTGATATTCATGACCACAACTTGCTGCGGTGCTAGCCATACTGGCATCCAACCGGCATAGTTTTCGATCAAAATACCGATGAAGCGCTCAAATGAACCTAAGATTGCACGGTGCAACATAATAGGTACTTCACGATCGTTCTGCTCATTAACGAACTCAGCATCGAGACGTTCAGGCATGTTTGGATCAACTTGAATGGTACCGCACTGCCAAATACGTCCTAAAGAATCCTTTAGACTGAACTCAATCTTTGGACCATAGAATGCACCTTCGCCAGGTAAATAATCCCAGTCTAGTCCTGAGCTATCAAGCGCATCTGCTAGCGCTTTTTCTGCAAAGTCCCAAGACTCATCGCTACCAACACGTTTTTCAGGACGGGTAGACAGTTTCATAATAATATTCTCAAAACCAAAATCTTCATAGACGGCAAGCGTTAGCTTAATAAAGTCAGCAACTTCTTGTTGAATTTGTGCTTGTGTACAGAAGATATGCGCATCATCTTGAGTAAAACCACGTACGCGCATCAAACCATGCAGTGAACCCGATGGCTCGTTACGATGACAAGAACCAAACTCAGCCATACGCAGTGGCAAGTCACGGTAAGACTTTAAGCCTTGATTAAAAACTTGCACGTGACAAGGACAGTTCATTGGTTTTACCGCATAATCCCGATTTTCACTAGAAGTCGTGAACATATTGGTTGCATAGTTGCCCCAATGTCCTGAGCGCTCCCACAAACTACGATCAACGATTTGAGGTGTCTTAATCTCTTCGTAGCCGTTATCGTATTGTACTTTACGCATATATTGCTCAAGTACTTGATAAATTGTCCAACCATTAGCATGCCAGAACACCATACCTGGCGCTTGCTCTTGCATATGAAATAGGTTTAACGCTTTACCGATTTTACGATGGTCACGTTTTTCTGCTTCTTCAATACGCTGGATATAAGCTTTTAGCTGTTTCTTATCAGCCCACGCAGTACCATAGATACGTTGTAACTGCTCATTTTTCGCATCGCCACGCCAATAAGCACCTGACATTTTGGTCAGTTTAAATACCTTCAAAAAGCGTGTGTTTGGCACATGCGGGCCACGGCACATATCGACGTATTCTTGGTGATGATACAAGCCAAACGCTTCTTCACCTGGCATATCATTAATAAGTTTTAGCTTATAGTCTTCGTTACGTGATTCAAATATCTCAATCGCTTCGGCACGTGGCGTCATTTTTTTGATAACGTCATAATCTTGCTTGATCAGCTCCATCATGCGTTTTTCAATCGCTTCCATATGCTCAGGCGTAAATGGCGTTTCACTAAAGATATCGTAATAAAAACCATCATCAATAACAGGACCAATGACCATCTTCACATCAGGGTAGAGCTGTTTAACAGCATGACCTAATAGATGAGCACATGAGTGACGGATAATATCAACACCGTCGTCGTCTTTTGGCGTTACGATTTCAACGTTGGCATCAGCGACAATAGGATCATGTGCATCTACTAGATGACCATTTACACGTCCAGCAACCGTCGCTTTAGCGAGCCCTGTCCCAATACTTTGAGCCACTTCCATGACTGTTGTATGACCTTCAAAGTCTTTTACACTACCATCGGGTAAAGTAATCGCTACCATAATCTATTCGCCTATTATTGGGTCCGTTGGCAGTGATGATTGCAACCATCAATCATATAACCGTGAGACCACATCAATTATATCTAATCATCGTGATATGTTGTGAAAGGGACGCATTACCTAGAGTTTTACTATGACTATCTAAGCTAGAGCTGATGTAAGGCTTAAGGCCAGTTAATCAATAGCATTGCAGCAAAATGCATTTCGCTATATGAATAATACAACAGCCAACATATATAAGTAATGCAGCAAAATACCTATTATAGCAAAAACCGTCTCTCAACACTAGATATCAAGGGATTGCGCGACGACTAATATAAGAGCCATATCTTATGATAAAGGTAGTATCAAATACTGAACTATATAGGACAATATATTGAAAGTATCATATAACCCCGAATAACTTAACTTCTATATAGTGCTAGTTATATGAATATCAACATTCAAAAACATCATAGATCATCTGCTTAAGAGAAATATGTAAGAATATCAAGATGAATAAGTCCAGTTATGAGGATTAGATAAAGCTGGTCTTTAATGGAAACTGATGAACTAAATGGTATTGCACACTAGTATTAAAGAAAATAGAAATCCTCAGTTTTATAACCCATTGAAAGAAATACAGATTTATTCTCCTTCTAAAATAACTTTAAAAACATTAATAAAACGGGTTGACACAAAAGTTAAACCGTCTATAATACGCACCTCATCAAGACGAGCTGGAAGTAGCTAGTGTGTAGATTACACATTAATAACCCAGTTAACTTGTTGAAACAAATTAAAAAAAAGAAGTTGACAGACTATTAAAACATGATATGATGGTCAGCTCGCTAAATAGGATAAGCCACATTGGCTAACTTATTTAGTTTGAAATACTAGCACTGGACGACAGTGTCAGACATTATTTAAAAGCATAACTAAAGAACAACTTGTGTGGATTTTTGCTGATTCAGAATGCTAAAAAATAAAGTTGACTATCTTTTCTTTTCGGGAAGATTATTAACTATAAAAATTATCATTTAAGACAGCAGAAAAACTCAAAGTTAATTCATTACGAACATAATTTTTAGCGATTTTGCCAGATTAAATGAGCCAAGTTTAGAAGCTTCTTTAAAGAGC
>NZ_CAJHBL010000002.1 GCF_904846625.1 Psychrobacter sp. JCM 18900 | reverse complement strand
AGGCTCAACAACTGGTTCAGGCTCAACAACTGGTTCAGGCTCAACAACTGGTTCAGGCTCAACAACTGGTTCAGGCTCAACAACTGGTTCAGGCTCAACAACTGGTTCAGGCTCAACAACTGGTTCAGGCTCAACAACTGGTTCAGGCATAGCACTAGCCATTGACTGTACTAAATTGTCATTATAATCAATACCGCTTTGCAGCTCATCGTGACTTGGTGTCTGATAATCAACACTATAAAGCTCTGGCGGCGGTGCTGACGCTTCATGTGCAACAGCATCTGGAGCTGATGCCGAAGATACTGGCTCTATAGCTGGTACTTTGGTAACAGCCCCATCACTATCATAAGTATTGCTCAAGACTTCATCGACTGGTAATGGACGAAACGCCAGTAATCGTAAGATGCACATCTCAAGTGCTTGCATCGGTGTACTTGCAAGCTTGACACCTTCACGTGCCTGTACAACAATTTCATAATACAGCTGCAAGACATCAGGGCTGATATGCTGAGCTAGCGTATAAATATCTTTTGCTTGCGCCTCATTGACATTGAGAGCGACCTCAGGCATCAGTTGGGTCAATGCCAACTGATGCAACAGCTCAGCAAGCCCGTCAAACATACTAGTCGCATCGACCATTTGCGCACGCATTTGCTCAATATGAGCAGCAACCGCAGACTTATCATGATTATAAATATCTGTGATTAGACGTACTAAGTCAGCAGCATCAATAAGACCAAGCATTGCATTGACAGTAGCATCATCCAATGCGCCTTGGCCAAAAGCAATGGCTTGATCGGTCAATGATAACGCATCACGTACAGAACCTTTGGCTGCACTTGCCAATTGCCAAATGGCTGGCTGAGTATAGCCTACCTGCTCTTTGGTCAAGATATTTGCCAAGTGCTCGCTAAGTAACGTTTGAGGTAATGGACGCAGTACAAACTGCAAGCAGCGCGAAATAATCGTAATCGGTAGCTTTTGTGGATCAGTCGTCGCTAATAAAAACTTAACATGTTCAGGTGGCTCTTCTAGCGTTTTAAGTAACGCGTTAAAGCTGTGCGTAGACAGCATATGTACTTCATCAATCAGATAAACCTTATAACGTCCTTGACTTGGGGCATAAGGCACATTGTCTAACAGCTCACGCGTGTCTTCGACCTTGGTACGAGAAGCGGCATCAATCTCAATAAGATCAATAAAACGCCCCTGATCAATAGCAACGCAGTTATCACACACGCCGCAAGGGGTACTGGTAATACCTGTATCACAGTTCAAGCATTTAGATAAAATACGCGCAATCGTCGTCTTACCCACACCGCGTGTGCCTGTAAACAGATATGCATGATGCAGACGATTGTAATCAATCGCATTAATCAACGCTTGAGATACATGCGTCTGCCCAATCAACTCATGAAAGTTTTTTGGTCGGTATTTGCGAGCTAAAACTTGATATTGCTGCGTCATAAGAAATGCCAATGTAAATAATACAAATATAGAGGGAGCGTCAAACTAATGAATCATACTATGTTTAGGTTATAACTGAGCTTGAAGTTGGGCCAGTCGGTCATATAAGCGTTGAGTGCTTTCATCAATCAATGAGCCTGCTTGATGAAAAACATCCAGATAAACCTCAGTGTTTACACTGTCTTCGCACGGCCTAAACTCTACGCCTAGTAAAAATAAATCGTCCATTACTGGCTCTTGTAACTGGACGTTGATGTCTGACAATAAATCTTTATAAGAGAGCCTAACATTCTCTGCGCTTAGCGAACTGCTATTGTCTTGCGCATAAAACACCATGAGATAATGGCGTCCAAATACATGGTAAGAATGCTCATGACGGACATAACCATTCCAGCGCGAGTCTTGATCCATGGTTCTATAAGCTAAGATTTTTTCTACTAGACATGCATAGGTATACATTGACTCATCTACCAAAATATCAACCTGATCATTTGGTAAAGGTGTACCTGCTTCATAATAACGCTCAAGCACACTGTTGAATAGCTTGAACCACATCCCAGTATTTTTTTGCATCTCAGCCATTAAGGCATCGGCAAACATAGTCTGATTCGGCTCTACTGCTTTAAGTAAGCGTAATTCAACTTGCTCAATTAACTCGTTGTCAATTAGCTGTTCTTGTACCCTAATCGCTCGTTGATGAAAGTCAGGTGATTGTAGAAACTGTTTAAGCAATGTTGATTCGTTTTGAAATGATGCAAAGTTAGATAGTTGACGACGATGGAAATCTAAAAAGGTTGTTAAATCACTTGGAGTAACCAACTGATTGAGGATATCAACGAAGTTTTGATGACTAAAGACTTGTAGGATACTTTGCTCATCATCTAAGTCTAAAACACAGTCTTCTGCAAAAAACCGACTGCCATATTCGTAGCCAACTGCATAAGATGAATGGCCCGATTGATCGTTTTGATGATTGATGGACAATGATGTTAAACCGATAAAATAAACCGTTTTATCAGTTGTCACGGTACTTCTATCTACAACTAGGCTATCGTTTTTTTGATAAATCTGAGCGTGGCGTTTGATGAGTTGGTTAACAACTTCTTTTCTCCACTCACGAACTCTAGCATTATCCACTTCTTGTCTATTCGCTTGCATCACAACCGTATTGACGAGCAGATAAATAGTAGCGCCAGAAAACTCAAAAACAAAATCATAACCCTGAAAATGATCAGAGTCAGTGATTTTGTCATCAGGCAACTCATACAATGATAAAAAACATTGCTGAATCATTCTTTGCCATAGCGTATGTGATGCTTGCTGAATATCCATAATACCTCTATAAACGATATATCACAAAAAAGCTTATACCCATTCTGTGAAAATGAGCAAAAGCTTTTTATGCTGAGTTAAGTATCAGTTTGGATTTATAGCAAGCAAACCCATCTTAACTGTCTTGTTTGCGGCGCATATGCGGGAACAAGATCACATCACGGATACTGGCAGAGTCGGTAAATAGCATTACTAGACGATCGATACCAATACCCTCACCGGCTGTCGGTGGCAAACCATAAGACAATGCTTCGATATACTCTTCATCGAAATGCATGGCTTCATCATCGCCAGCGTCTTTTTCAGCAACTTGACCACGGAAACGCTCGGCTTGGTCTGCTGGATCATTGAGCTCGCTAAAGCCATTGGCCAATTCACGACCACCAACGAACAGCTCAAAACGATCAGTAATCTCAGGATTGTCATCACTACGGCGCGCTAGAGGCGAGGTCTCAGCTGGGTACTCAGTAATGAACGTTGGCTGACGTAATTGATGCTCAGCCGTTTCTTCAAAGATAATCGTTTGTAGTTTACCCACACCAAACACATCTTTGACTTGCTGCTTAAGTGTCGTAGATGCATATTCTGCTAGGTATTCACGATCATTGATACGTGTCATGTCAAAGTTTTCAGCATATTTTGCAATCGCATCAGACATTGATAGACGAGCAAATGGTGCTTTTAGGCTAATGGCTTCTTCTTGATAAGTCAGCTCTGTTGTGCCCAACACATCTATTGCTAACTGATTAAACAGACGCTCAGTCAAATCCATCAAGTCATGATAATCAGCGTATGCTTGATAGAACTCAATCATGGTGAATTCAGGGTTATGACGGGTTGAAACCCCTTCGTTACGGAAACTACGGTTAATCTCAAATACGCGCTCAAAACCGCCAACGACCAGACGCTTAAGATAAAGCTCAGGCGCGATACGTAGGTATAAAGGCATATCTAATGCATTATGATGTGTCTCAAACGGACGGGCTACTGCGCCGCCTGGTATCGGATGCATCATTGGCGTTTCGACTTCCATAAAACGCTCATTGAGCATAAATTGACGGATACCACTAACGATCTGACTACGAACCATAAAGGTATTGCGAGTCGTCTCATTGGTCATCAAATCAAGATGACGATTACGATAGCGCGCTTCGACATCAGCCAAGCCATGGAATTTATTTGGCATTGGACGTAATGATTTGGTCAGTAGCGTAATTTCTTCAATATGCACATACAAATCGCCTTTACCTGAGCGACCGATATAGCCTGATACACCAACGATGTCACCCAAATCTAGTGATTTAATGCTCGCACGCGTTTCCTCATCAAGCTCTTTACGTGCTACATATAATTGAATACGGCCTGTCATGTCTTGAATCACGATGAACGAACCACGGTTAAGCATGACTCGACCCGCCACGTTGACCTGTGTTTTTTCACCATTCGCTGCTTTTTCTTCAATTTCTTGCTTTGAGACACCATCAAAAGCCGTCTGTAAGTCTTGCGCATAATCAGTGCGTTTGAACGTATTAGGATACGGCTGTTTACCTGAAGCACTGATATCGTCTAGCTTGGCTTGCAGTTGTGCGATTAGCTCGTTAGCATCTTCTACGACTGGGGTTTGATCTTGGTTCTGATTATTGTGCTTTGACATAACACTCTCAATATTTTTAGGTAATTAAATGGATAAACGAAAACAGAAAAATTAAATCAATACTTATTATTATAAGAACAGACATGATGATAAAAACGATAAAACTGTTGGTGCTTTTACAGACTAACTACTAGTCATTGGCACCGATACTGGCCATCAAATCAGCCTGATGCTCACGTAATAGTGCATCAAGAATCTCATCCAAGTCGCCTTCCATAATGGAGTCAAGCTTGTATAAGGTAAGGTTGATACGATGATCGGTCATGCGGCCTTGTGGAAAATTATAGGTACGGATACGCTCTGAGCGATCGCCACTACCGACCAAGTCACGACGTATAGAGTCCGCCACATCGACCTGTGCTTGCACTTTGGCTTGTTGGATTTTAGAGACCAGCATTTTCATAGCATGCGCACGGTTTTTGTGTTGGCTACGCTCTTGCTGACACTCTACCACGGTACCCGTTGGAATATGCGTCAAACGTACGGCAGAGTCAGTTGTGTTCACGTGCTGACCACCAGCACCGCTTGAGCGGAAAGTATCCATCTTGATATCAGCAGGATTGATATCAACGGTATCATCAATCTCAACTTCTGGCATGACTGCGACCGTACAAGCTGACGTGTGAACACGACCTTGGCTTTCGGTCTCAGGGACACGCTGTACACGGTGAGCACCCGATTCAAACTTTAGGCGACCATATACACTATTGCCAGATACGCGAGTGATGATTTCTTTATAACCGCCATGCTCACCTTCATTTGCAGAGAGCACTTCTAGTGTCCAGCCCTGGCTCTGCGCGTACTTTTGGTACATACGGAACAAATCACCAGAGAAAATTGCTGCTTCATCGCCACCTGTCCCGGCACGAATCTCCAAAAACGCTGGCACTTTATCGTTAGGGTCTTTTGGTAGCATCATCAGATTGAGCGCTTCTTCCATCTCTACGATTGTATCACGCGCACTCTCAATCTCATCGATCATCATCTCTTTCATGTCAGGATCTGTTGCATCAGCTAGCATCGCTTCTGCATCAGCCTGATCCGTTTCTGCACCCACGTAGTTTTGCCACAGCGTCGTGATCTCCATCAAGTCGCTGTGCTCAACAGACAATTCACGGAACTTGTTATTATCACTGATGACACTAGGATCTGATAATAAAGCGGTGACCTCTTCATAACGGTCTACCATCTGGTCTAAACGCAGGCGTAAGGATTCTTTCATAAAAGGACTTTTAATTGGATAAGAGGAATAAGCCCGTGATTATAGCAAATTTTTTGGGGTAAATTAAAACCTCTAATCATTCTTGTTGATATTGTCGGTAATCTTGACGTTACCTTCTCCAACATCTCTGTTTATATTTAGATGTCACAGCTTAATTTCAATAGCAAAAACGACAGACAAAAAAATAGCTAAGAATATTCTTAGCTATTTTTATCAGGACAAATAGTTAAAGCATTAAACCTTGCGAACTAAGACCGAACCAATAGAGTAACCGGCACCAAATGAGCAAATAACGCCCAAATCACCTGATACTAAGTCGTCTTTGTGGCGATGGAATACAATCATAGGACTCGCTGAGCTGGTATTGGCAAATTCAGCAATAACACTCGGTGCAATCGACTTATCGGCATCTTTACCAACTACGGTACGCAGAATCAAATCCAACATATTGGCATTGGCTTGATGCAACCACATCATCTTAACATCAGATGTTGGGATGTCGTTTTCTTGCAAGTGCTCCGTGATAATCTCTGACACTTTTGGACAGACTTCACGGAATACTTTGCGACCGTTTTGCAAAAACAGCTTATCAGTGACCGGTGCTTTGATATCTGGATACATTTCAGTCTGCGCTGCTAGATACTCTGAGCGATCCATAAAGCCATATTCGTTTTTAATGTTGGTCGAAAACTGAGTAAATAGCTTAGAGTTTAGAATCTCATAACCTTTTGGCGTATCTAATTCTTCAACGATAGAAGCGGTCGCCACATCACCGAAGATAAAGTGGCTGTCACGGTTGCGCCAGTTTAGATGGGCTGAGGTAATCTCGACGTTGACCACAGCAATACGCTTGGCCAAACCAGAGATGATAGAACCGTGTGCTTGTGACAGACCAAAAGTCGCCGCACTACACGCAACGTTCATATCATAAGCAAAGCCGCCAATCATACCAATTTCGTTCTGGATCTCGATAGCAACCGCAGGATAAGTACGCTGGAAGTTTGAGCAAGCAAGGATGATACCGTCTAAGTCATTGGCCTCAAGTCCAGCATCCGCCAAAGCATCTCTAAGTGCTGCTGCACCCATTTCGGCCATTACTGACAACTCTTCGCCCAAGTTACGGTAAGGGATAACTGGCGCCATGATTTCAGTATTTAAGATACCTTCTTTTTCCATCACATAACGTGATTTGATGCCAGATACTTTTTCGATGAAAGCAGCTGAAGAAGGCTCAAGTGCCGTCACTGTCTCTGCAGCTATTTCTTCAGCATGTTCGGTATTATAGTTTTCAACATACTGGTTAAATGACTCAACTAGCTCTTCGTTACTAATGCTGTAAGGTGGAATATAAAGACCAGTGCCTGTGATACAAGTCGTCATGATAAGCTTCCTTGTCTACTACTGTGGTGCTTGGAATAAGCATAAAAGTGGAAAAATAATAGCCATTCAAATTCAGTGAATAACTGTAAACTTAAAATCAGTGTGTTTATTATGCCTGAATATTATAATTTTTCTAATACTTTGTTACAAATAATCTGTTTCTTGCCATAAATTAGCAAAGACTGGCGTCCTTTTTCGGTAGCTACGTTATAATTAGCATCATTTTGGTCTGTACTACTCATCGAACTATCTTAATTATTCAGAACATCGATACACGCTCATACTTAGGAATGCTAATGGCAGAACTTCTCAACTGGTTATTTGGTCAATACGCTGACTACTCTACGATATTTATCATTCTTGAACTGATTGCCGTTATCTTTGGCGTAGCAAGTGTCTTACTCGCCAGCAAAACCAATATTTTAGTCTTCCCTATCGGTCTGGTCAGCACTGCTATATTTGTGTATCTACTATGGAAGTGGCAGCTGTTTGGCGATATGTTCATCAATGCTTACTATACCGTGATGAGCTTGTATGGCTGGATTAACTGGTCAAAGAACAAGAAAAACCAGTCTGTTGAGCACAAGCAGTCAAATGCCAATAACGTCCGTATTGAGCATCTGCATGCAGGTGACATCCCTATACTCTCTGCCTTGGCAGCAGGAACGATAGCTTTTGTAGGATTGGTTTATTATTTCCGTCCCGTGATTAATAATGGCTTTAGTTTCGATGGTGCGGTACTTGGAATCCATCTATTTACTTGGGTCGACTATACTGACATGCTCACTACGGCTTTATTTCTGATGGCAATGTGGCTCATGGCACGGCGCAAAATTGAGCATTGGATACTCTGGATCATCGCTGATGCGATATCGGTACCGCTATACTTCTATAAAGGTTTTACTTTTACCGCGCTACAATATGTAGTCTTCACTCTTATTGCAATCTGGGCATACTATGAATGGCAACGACGCTACCGCGTACAACCTCGAGCAGCATACGCCTAAATCTGTCATCAAAGTCGCGGTCTTAGGAGCAGAAAGTACGGGTAAGACGACCTTATGTCGTGATTTGGCCGCGCATTTTGATAGTCCTTGGGTGTCAGAATATATGCGTACCTACTTACAGGCAAAGTGGGATGATGAGCAGCTGACTTGTACGTGGGAAGATCTGCTCCCTATCGCACAGGGGCAGGTTACACTAGAGAATACCTTAGCCAAACAAGTCGCTCAGTCGTCTAATGCCAGTCATTATTTGTTTTGCGATACCAGTTTGTTTGAGCTGATGGTTTATTCTTATTGGTATTATGGCGACTGCCCTACTGCCCTTGAGCAAGCAGCATTGGCCCATCACTATGATTTGATATTATTGACTGATATTGATACGCCATGGGTGGCTGATGACCTGCGAGACAGTCCACACCAACGCGATGAGATAAGTGCTTATTTCGCCAATCAATTGAGCAAGCATCAGAAATCATTTCAACGCATTAGTGGCGATAGAAAAGCGCGCGTGCGGCAAGTAGTAGCGCAGCTCGCTGATATAGACAACATATCGCCACACCAAAGCTAAATAGCTATATCTACAAGCTTACCCATATTTATGTCTTACAAATTTTTCGTCTTTAAGACTTTCTTGTCTTTAAAACCTAAGAGATACCCATGCTAAAGAAGTTTGAGCTTTATTTAGAAAAAACCATATTTAATAGCCGCTGGATACTGGCACCCTTTTATCTAGGATTAGTGCTAGGCATTATTTTATTATTTATTAAGTTTGTCCAAAAGCTATGGCACATGTTCGCTGACATTCTGACGGCCTCTGAAGCCAGTGTGATTGTAGATATATTGGTATTGGTTGATATCTCTCTGGTTGCTAGTTTACTGCTTATCATTATATTCAGTGGCTATGAGATTTTTGTCTCAAAAATCGATACTGGCACTCATGATGATCGTCCTAGCTGGATGGGCAAAGTAGACTTTTCTGGCCTAAAGCTAAAGGTTATCGGAGCGATCGTTGCTATCTCAGCGATTGACCTTTTAAAATCCTTTATGGATATCTCTAGCGGAATGAGTGAACTTGATGCTGACAAACTCATGTGGAAGGTTATTATTCATATGACCTTCGTATTGTCTGGCTTGTTATTCGCTATTATGGATAAAGTCGTTGGCGACACGAAAAAGCATTAAGCACATTAATAATCGAAAAATAATTATCCGAGAATATCGACTTTCACCCTTTCACAGTTATTTCATATTTCCTGCACATCTTCTCGTTATGCCCTCTCTATGATGTCTTTTAAAGCCACAGTCTGCTATTTCGGCAGCTGTGGGTTAAAGACACTTAGGAGGCGACAACATGCAAAAAACATTATTGACTAAGTTATCCATCATTGTAGGACTTTGTATTGTCTTTTCGATTGGTCTCAGTATGATTAGCGATATCATATACGAGAGACAATACTACGCAGAATCAGTGATAAAAGAAATCAGCGAGCAGCATGTCAATCCACAAGAAGTGATTAATCCATTTATCGCTATTCCCACGACAGTCACACCGGAATGTCAGTCAAATGCATCTGATACACCAAATATAAAGAGCAAATGCGAACCGTCATACTCGAAAATTGAGACGATTTTTGCCTCTCAGACGCAGGCTGCACAAAACCTAAAAGTAAACACAGACACTTATAAACGCGGTATCTATAGCGCTACTAGCTATGATGGTCAGCTGACATTCGATCAGAGTTATACGCTTGATGAGACTTTAAAAAATTTAGATCAGATTGGCACTACAATTGACGATGATGCAGATAAGACACAACTAGCCAAAACCATTACCCACTGGAACAAGGCAAAACTGATCATTCCCGTGTCTGATTTGCGCGGTGTCGCTACCCTGCCTACTGTCACAATCAATCAAAAATCGATTGCAGCAAAATATCTGCAGATACCAATAATAGAGAACTTAAGCTATGTCGAAGCAGATATTCCTAAAGACGTATTGGAGCAATTAAAAAATCCTACTAGCCAAAATAATAAAGACAGCCTTGTTGCCACAAGCTCAGCGGGTATAAATTTAGATAAATCAGAGGTAAATAGCCAGTTATCTAATCCTAAAGACAATCAAGCGCTCAATATTGTGATCGACTTGCCATTAGCTGGCATTAGCAATATAACGACTGTCCCAACTGGTGAGAACTTTACTCTATCTATGCACAGTGACTGGCAGACACCAAACTTCATCGGTAAAGCATTACCAAATACCAAGAGCATTACCGCTGCAGGATTTGATGCCAGTTGGCAAAATCAGTATCTAACTGTTGCAAACAATCAGTACCTCTCTCAATGTCTCAGCGCGCCTAACCATCAATGTACTGTCATAAGTGAATCAACGCTCAATACCGATAGTCATTCGTACAATCCTGATTCGTTTGAGGCATCAAGAGGTCTGACGGCAGACAGTACGGCAGTGGCTGGTAGTAATCAAAGTGTTCTGCTAAACAGCTTTGGGGTTAGTTTTGCAAGCCCTAACGATGTCTATCTACAAACTGAACGAGCCATGAAATACGCCTTGTTATTAATTTTGGTATCGTTTGGTACTTTCTTTTTATTTGAAGTGCTCAAATCAAGTCGCATCCACCCTATTCAGTATCTGTTAGTCGGCTGCGCACTATTTTTCTTTTATGTCTTATTACTACCACTTGCAGAACAAATCGCATTTTGGCAAGCCTATATGGTAGCGGCCAGTGCTTGTGTTGGGCTTATTGGCTGGTATAGCTACTATGTATTTGGTCGTTTCAAACGGGCAGTAATCTTTACTACGACGCTTGCTGGGCTATACGCTGCGTTTTTCGGTATTTTAAGTACAGAAGATTTCAATCTATTACTGGGTGCGATATTCTGCTTTGTGTTACTTGCCTGCGTGATGGTGATGACTCGCAAACTTGACTGGTACAAAGTCACCTAAATTATGTAAGCCACTTAACCCATATACTTTATGAAACCAGTCAAACAAACTGTCAGTAAATGAAAGGTTTCTATCTGATAATTTGAAAAAAACTTGGCTGCCTTAGCTTATCAACTGGGCTAAGGCAGCTAATCGTTATATTATTTGACGATATGATTGTTTAACGCTTTAGCCCAATTATTGCAATTATCCTCACAGCGCGGACAACAATGATTGGGGTCAGATATTTCATCGACGTAACCGCAATACATACAAGCATAATAAACCCCTGCTTCCACTTGCTCGACTGGTCGGTATTGCTTGGGGAAAAGCGGCATACCGTAGTCTGTCTTTTCAGAGGTATGCAATAAAATACTAAAATTGCCATCAGCTTCGAGCAAACCAGTACGAACTTGTCCTAAATGCTCAACTCCTTGTTGGCGCATTTCAGCAAAAAACTCATCATGTGACATCTCACCTTTTTTGATTTTATCAAGCACTAGCATGCCATTTTCTACAATATACATTGAGCGCCCCTCTAGCAGGTCCTCAAAAGGCTGGAATTTCATCATCGCCCAAGTACACAGCCTATAGAGTAAAATGACCGTACCCATGATGAGTACCGCTTGGATAATAGGCAGGTCTTCGGTGAACATAGGGTCACCTGCAATAGAGCCCAACGATAAAATAATGGTCAGCTCGAAAATAGAGAGCTGACGGACACCCCGCTTACCAGTGAAGCGCAAAAATGTGATAATTAATACAAACATTACAGTGACACGTATTAAAATTTCTACGGCAAACAACCAAGTTGTGTCATAAATAAAAATACTTGCCCAATTCATACTATCTTTCCTATTTATTTATCTGATTTATTGTGTTTAATGAATGTTGTTCTAAGAGTTCGTTTGATACGACGCACATCATCCCTATTTTTAGACCTTATCGTCAATACAACTATCGTTATTCTGATTTAAAAGAGACTTTTTGCCATAAGTACGACAAAATATCCTGTCCTGTGAGACAGCTATAGATTAGATTAATCAGTTATAAATCTATTATCTTTGCTAAGAAATAAGCTTTCGTTATAACAGCGTATCTCAAGACCTAAAACTAAAATCCTATGTTTGCCTGTTTTGTGTCATTTATTCATTGTAGGAATTACTTTTGAAAGCCACTATTTATACCATTATCGCGTTAATCGCCTTTGCCGCAAACTCCCTGTTTTGCCGAATGGCATTGGCAGAAGGCTATATCGACGCTTGGAGCTTTACAATTATCAGGCTAATGAGTGCGACGGCCTGTCTAGGCATTATCATGGCTATACATGCTTACAGACTGCGACGCCAAACGCCCAATCATAATAACCCTACTGTTCACGCTATTTTAAATGATAAAGGCAGTTGGTTGAGTAGCGTCAGCTTGGTGATTTATGCGCTGTGCTTTTCAATTGCGTATGTAGAGCTGGATACTGGCACTGGTGCATTGATTTTGTTTTCAGCGGTACAGCTCACCATGATTGGCTGGGGTATCTATAAAAAAGAGCAATTAAGCGCACTACAATGGTTAGCATTTGTTGTTGCAGTGGCAGGGTTTGTATATCTGATGTTGCCATCCGCTGCCATACCATCACCATTGGCGGCAGCGTTAATGGCTATGAGCGGCATAGCTTGGGGAATATATAGTATACGAGGCAAGGCATGTATCTCACCGCTACGAGCGACAGGGTTTAACTTTGTGCGTAGTTTAGTCGCTGTGCCTATACTATTACTGGTAGGTATGACGTATCTAGATGACTTGGGTTTCAAAAATATCAATTTGGAGGACATTACTACTGAAGGTGTACTACTTGCCTGTGCATCAGGAGCAATCGCCTCAGGGTTGGGCTATAGTATCTGGTATACAGCGATGCCTCTATTGAAAAACACACAAGCCGCTATCGTTCAGCTATGTGTGCCTGTGATTGCTGCGTTGCTAGGTGTGATATTTTTGTCTGAACAGCTGACTATGCCATTTATAGTTGCAAGCACCGTCATTTTGGGCGCGGTCTTGGTGTTTACCTTAAATAAAAAAGTACCGGTATAAAATAATGCTATTAACAACCTAGCATTAGCCAATTTGCTAAAAAAGGTTCAAGCTAATTACATTACTGGACAACATAAAACGCCCCGACTTTCATAAATCGGGGCGTTTTATGTTCGAGTTATTATTTTAATATTGCTAGTCTATGGTCACTAGTCTTTAAACAACCGTCTGTACGCAACAGCCTTTAAACAACAGTCTTAAACGACTGTCACTTCTAGACGAGTATCAACATTGCCACGAGTGGCGTTAGAATACGGGCACACCTGATGCGTGGCTTCGATCAACTGCTGCGCCTGCGCTTCATCAATACCTGATACTTCTACAGACAACTCTATCTCTAAGTTGTAGCTACCGTCAGCTTTCATACCGATACCCACTTGCGCAGAGGTCTTTGAAGCGGTCACAGGCAATTTCATGTGCTGTGCAGTCATGCTCAAAGCGCTATCAAAACAAGCCGCGTAACCCATGGCAAAAAGCTGTTCTGGGTTCACGCCTTCTTTGTCTTGCTCTTGAAAAGATACCAAGTCAAATCCTAAAGAACCATCGTCTAATCCAGTATGGCCAGAACGTCCACCAGTAGCGGTTGCGCGCGTTTTATAAAATATTTTCATGATTAATTATTCCTTGTTTCATATTATTAGAGGTCGTACTTACGCTGTTGCGATGAAATTATTATAGAATCCTCAACATTTATACGTTAGAACAAACCTCTATAACTCTTGCCTAATCCTACAAATATTTATACTATCAGGCAATTGTATAAAATAAGCACTCGTGATGAATCAAACGACTATTGACCAACTTCTTACCGTACTACCTAGAAATAAAACCATCGAATCTGCTGTTTCAGGTTTGTTCTTTTACTGCGCGGACAAACCAAGCAAAGCCGTGAGTTATATTCAAGAGCCAAGTATTTGTATTGTACTGCAAGGAGAGCGGGAGATTTACTTGGGTGCTGACTGTCAAAGGTTTGACAATAGTAACTTGATGCTCTGTCCTGTTAACATACCGCTAAGTATGCATATCAAGCACGCTTCGATAAAAAACCCTATCATTGTTTTATCAATGAAATTAGATTTAGCTATGATTAGAGACGTCTTAGCGCAGATACCGACCACACACCCAGTAGTAGGCAGTCATTTAGGAATAAAGTGGCACTTAGATGACACCATAATGGACGCGTTTGATCGATTGATACGCTTGCTTGATTATCCAAACGATATTGATTTTCTATCTTCTTTAATTCAACAAGAAATATACTATCGCCTACTCTTGGCTGAGCAAGGCAACAAACTTAAGCAATTGGTCATTAGCGGTAGCCATACACACCGCATTGCCCAAGCGACTGACTGGATAAAGGCACATCTAGATGAACCTATTATGGTTGAGAGCTTGGCTAGTAGATGCGGCATGAGTGTCTCAGGGTTTCATCAGCATTTTAAAGAAATAACCCAGCTGAGTCCGCTACAGTATCAAAAAAGCTTACGTTTAATGGAAGCCAGACGCTTAATTAAGATGCATAGGGCGCAAATATCACAAGTAGCAATGCAAGTAGGCTACGAAAGTCCTAGTCAGTTCAGCCGAGAATATAAGCGATTGTTTGGTCTAAGTCCAAGTAATGAGCTGTAGTTGCAACCTTGTTCTCTAATAGAATTAATTTAATTTGCTTAGGCTATTTACTATTATATTTACGAAAGCATTCCTTAAAAAACATCATTTTTAAGTTGAATAATTTGTGGAGTATTTTAAATAAATAGAAAAATTGGTTGACGTGACTATATATTCGTATTATAACATATGATATATATTTAAAATAATGAATGTATAGGAGCAGCTTTACTCTGTATACGATCGATGTAAAACGATCAATAGAAAGCTTAGGGAGGAGATAACATGATTCGTTTAAGCTACACTCTCAAATGCTGGGCACTTGGCATCACGTTTTTTACAGTGTTCTACTTTATGGTAGTCATGAGTGACCCTGGCTTTAGTAAGTACATTTACATGTTGGCTTTTAGCACTTTGCTATTCCCTATTGCTAAGCGTGCAGTCGATATTATGACCGATTTTTTCGCACCAGATATTGAGCTGTTCAATGGATTGTTACCATCACTTTTAGTCAATATTGTGATTTGGATGCTTACTCCATTTATCGTCGCATTAACTGTGATTGCTTATGTGCTTTATAGCATGGGTGTACTGACAGAAAAGATGAGCCATTAAGTACCAATCATTAAATACTAGACATTAGATACCAGTCACTAACTATCAAACATTAAGCCTCAATAGCTCATAGAGAAGATAGTTTGCAAACTATCTTCTCTAACTATGTATATAGCGACTAAAACGACTAATAGATTTAACTTACAACGGCTAGTTGCTGATTTTTTTGCCAACAAACTGTACTACAGCGCTAAGCCCTTGATGTCGCTTTCCTTCTGATACCATACGCAACTTCTCTACACCAATCACTTCGTTCAGCCCTACAAGCTCATGTTGAAAGTTCTCTAAAGCGCCAAAAAGTTCCCTTTGACTGGCTGGCGGTCCACCGACTGCCTCTGTTTCAAGCTGTCTTTCTGTATAAGCTTCGACGATAAATATTCCCTCTGGCTTGAGAGCAGTGCTAATTTGTGCATGTACATATTGACGTACCGTTTTGGGCACGTGTGCCCAAATATAAACTATGGCATCCCATTTATCCTGACCAAAGTTATAATCTGCTAAATCAGCTACTTGGGTGGTAATAGCTACCCCTCTATCTTTGGCCAACTTGTTCGCTTTGTTTAACCCTACTTCGGACATATCCATTGCAGTCACCTTGAAGCCTTGCTCAGCTAAGAATACTGCATTCCTACCCTCGCCCTCTGCTAGACAAAGTACGTGTCCACCTACAGGTATCTGCTCAAATGTCTCTCTCAAAAAATCATTAGGTTCGGTACCAAATGCGAACTCTGTGCCGCTATAGCGTTCATCCCACATTTTAATCGTCCTTTTATTTGAGATTGATATCCAATTTGGTAGGTAACATATGGCATTTAGAATGCTTAGTCGTAAAGTCCGTATTTTAAGATAAATGCGCACTCTATAACATGACGTACCATACAAAACTAAAATTTAGTCTAACTCACCTTGTCCCACATTTTGCTTAGACGCTTGGGCGATACTGCCATACGAGTTTTCATAGGCTGGGCAAACAGTTGAATACGATACTCTTCCACCATCCAACGATACTCACTGATAGCTTCTTTGTCCGCACGTCCTGCTAACCGCTCCATATGCAAGTCAAGCGCGTAAACGCCGTCAAGGTCAGCGTCGAGGTTGTGCTCCAGACGCTCTAGTCGAATCTGTAGCGCTTCAAGATAGCGTGGGTACTGTTGCCAATGGCTATAATCCATCCGATAAACAAAATCAGCCAAATGTAAGTCTTCTAGCTGATCTTCGATATCATCGATAGACTCACCAAATATCTCGCGATCTAGCATCAGTAGTCCTTGGCGAATACGCTGCCAACGAGTGTAGACATTCTTAAGCGTTTTGATAACGCTTTGACCAGTTAATAAAAAGTTATTCACTACCACTTCGAGAGTCTGGGCATACTCTTCAGAGGTAAACGGTAGCTCTTCGCTCAATCCGACTGCAATATCATCGGCGCTTTCTGGTAAATTTTCAGCATGATCGAATAAGACGTAGTGCTCTTCGAGAGCCGCGTCTAACGCAGCATCTATGACGATCGTTTTGAGTTTATCCATGTCGCCAAGTGGCGCAAATGCCAGTTTAAATATACTGTCGATTTGGCTCGTTAACTGCTTTTTCTTTGCACCAAGTTTGCCTTTGATTAAAGTCAGCACCCCGATGCGATGTGCTTGAAGTGCTGCATTGACATCAGTGTATTGATGAATCGATACAGCTTCTCCCGCTTCATCAGCGACAAGCGCCGCAAACTGTTTCATTACCACACCTGCGCTATGATGATTTTTGCTAAAAGCAAAATGCTCAGGGAACTCAGTATGCACGCCTTGCTGCTCATTTACTGCTTGACTGGTTTCAGATGCATGACGAATCTGTAGGGTTTGCAGGTCACGGCCTTTTTCGATGATACGGTTTTTCTCATCGACCACACAGATTTGTGGCTGCAAATAGCGATCAATCGTAGATGGATTGAAGTTCTCTAGCGTCACCGACATAATACCGCGACGATGTAATGCCTGACACAGCTGCTTCAGCAATCCTTGTCCACCCTTTGGCTGCAATTCGTCAAACAAACTGTCTGCAGTATTTGGTATCGGTACGATTTGACGACGTATCTCCTTTGGCAGTGACTTGAGCAGCTGCAATACCAATTCATAGCGCCAACCAGGCACACCCCACAGTAGCTCAATCGCGTCGAGCTGCGGTAATGCGGCAAGCGGTACACGTATGGTCACACCATCATCATCGCTGGCTGGATCAAAGATATAGCGGAGCGGCAGTTTTAAATCGCCCAGCTTCCACACTTCTGGGAAGTCCCCTGTGGTCGGCGCTTGGCTATTAAGTACATCTTCATCGGTAAAGAATAGATGCTTGGCATCATGCTTTTCGACTTCTGCACGCCAATCCTCAAACGCTTTGCGACTAGCGACGTGCTCAGGAATTTTCTTATCATAGAACTGATAGAGCGTCTCTTCATCCACCAATAAATCACGGCGACGCAGCTTGTCCTCGATACGCTCAACATGAGCAATCTTATCCATGTTATGTTGTAGAAATGGTGCATTGCGCCCAAAGTTACCAGTTACCAAGCCATCACGAATAAATATCTCTCGTGATTCAACCAAGTTAACTTGCTCATAATTGGTCAGCTGCTTGCTGATAATGATCAAGCCAAACAAACTAATCTGTGCGTAGGCTTTGACGCGTCCTGTTTTCTTGGACCAATGTGGTTCGAAGTAATGATATTTCAGCAAATCACCTGCCGCTGAGATAATCCATTCTGGTTCGATTTTGGCAACAGTACGCATAAAGACTTGTGAAGTCTCCACCATTTCAAACGCCATCACCCAAGGTGGTATTTGTTTAAACACCGTACTGGCTGGGAATATCTTGGCCTTTTGCTGACGCGCCGCCAAATACTCACCGCGGCTTTCGGTCTTATGCGCGATGATAGACAATAAACCCGTCAATAATGCTCTATGCAGATTGGCATATTTGACTGCTTTTAACTCTTCGTCTTCGATCGCTGTCGGATCATTGACAGCCACATTTTTATCAGCAGCTTTTGACTCATTAACATCAGTTAGCTTCAGCTCAGTGACCATTTGTACCAATTGACGGTGTGTCTGATGCCATTCTCGTACACGCGGGAAGCTTAAATAGTTCTTCTTAGCAAACTGCTTACGCTGATTGCCAGACAGTTTATTACCGTCTTCATCTTTTTCAAACAGCACCTTCCATAGACTCAGATAAAACAAAAAGTCAGAGTCGTCTTGACGGAAGACCGCATGCTTTTGATCCGCTTGCGTGCGTTTATTGGCAGGCCGCTCACGTGGATCCTGTACAGCGAGCGCGGCCACAACGATTAGCATTTCGCGAATACAATCAAAGTCGGAACCAGCCACCAGCATACGTGCCAGCCTTGGGTCAATTGGCATACGTGCCATTTTCTGACCAGTTGCTGTCAAACGCAGGTGATCAAGCCCTTTTCTAGCTTTTGGCTTATTGGTTTTGTCCTGAGCAGCGGCATCTTTCTTAGAAGTAATAGCGCCCAACTCATCTAGCAGTTTATGACCATCAGTAACCAATCGGCTATCAGGCGGCTCAATGAACTCAAAGTCATCGACACTACCTAGACGTAAATTGGCCATTTGCAAGATTACTGACGCTAAATTGGTACGTAAAATCTCAGGCTCAGT
Source organism: Psychrobacter sp. JCM 18900 (assembly GCF_904846625.1). Classification (GTDB taxonomy): domain Bacteria; phylum Pseudomonadota; class Gammaproteobacteria; order Pseudomonadales; family Moraxellaceae; genus Psychrobacter. The sequence continues at coordinate 630,893 of NZ_CAJHBL010000002.1, read as the reverse complement.
AAACTCAGGGCGGCCACTAAAATCTTCTTCACTATAAAGACGAATGCAAACACCTGGGGCAACACGGCCACAGCGACCTTTACGCTGATTGGCAGCTGCTTGCGAAATCGCTTCAATCGGTAAACGCTGTACACGAGAGCGATACGAGTAACGCGAAATCCGCGCAAAACCCAAGTCGATCACATAGCGAATACCCGGTACAGTCAATGCAGTCTCAGCAACGTTGGTTGCAATAACAATACGGCGACCTCGACCCGATGGCTGAAAGATACGCTGCTGTTCTTCATAAGTCTGCCGTGCAAACAATGGCAGTACTTCTGTATGGCGCGGACCATGACGCTCAAGCACTTCCTGCGTTTCGCGAATCTCCGCTTCAGTCGCAGCAAATATCAAAATATCAGATTGATCGGCGTGACCTTTACTCTGCGCATCGCTAAAGCACTCTTCGACAGCGGCGACCACAGCACGCGGCAGGTTCTCTTCAAAATCATCGTAGCTGTCATCTTCCGAGCTGTTTACTGGCTCATCTGTCAACGGACGATAACGGACTTCTACCGGAAAGCTACGCCCTTCGACATTAAAAATAGGCGCAGGGACTTGCCGTTTGAGCTTGCTATCATAACGGCTGAAGTATTCACTAAAGCGCTTGGTATCAAGGGTCGCCGAGGTAATAATGACTTTTAAATCTGGGCGCTTGGGCAGCATCTTTTTGAGATAACCCATAATAAAATCAATGTTTAAACTACGCTCATGCGCCTCATCAATAATAATCGTATCGTACTTACTCAAAAACCGATCATGACCCAACTCAGCGAGTAAGATACCATCTGTCATGAGCTTTACAACAGATTGTGCTGTCCCTTGCTCATTAAAGCGAATCTTAAAACTGACCGTATTACCTAATGGCTCACCCAGCTCTTCTGCGATACGGTTTGCCACACTACGAGCAGCCAATCGTCTTGGCTGTGTATGCCCTATCTGTCCAGTGATACCACGCCCTGCTAACATCGCAAGCTTAGGCAGCTGCGTCGTTTTACCAGAACCGGTCTCACCAGCGACGATAATGACTTGATTATCGATAATCGCTTGTACTAAGTCTTCTGCGCGCTGGCTAACGGGTAGATCTAGATTTAGCTTGGCAGGTAAATCACTTGGAATACTATTGATACGTGCCTGTACAGCTTCTTGAGAACGTGTCTTTATTTTCTCGTACTGAGCACGTTTTTTAGCGAGTACATCATCTGAATTATTCTTTTGCTCAGAATCATGATTAGATTTTTTATTCTTAGATACAGCAGCACGTGCCAGCTCTCGTTCAAGACGGCTTAAGTAATAGCTGTCCTTGGCAAGTACTGGTAAATCCGCCAGTGGTACTGCTGGCTTCTTAGTATCTCGAGTTTCATTCACAGTAGATGTATCTGAATCGCTGTTTTTAGGAATATTGGGCTTAGAAGTATTGGGCATATTTGCTTAGGCTATTTATTATGTAGAAGTGGTTAGATTATGGGGGTAATTGGGGTATGATTCAAGTTAGTCGAGTCCTGATTGCTCTTGTATCAATAATGCTGAAACTATCACACATTACAGAACGTATCCGAACTTAAGCTATCCATTAAGTTCATTTAATCAGCCGTGTATTGGGTTACTTTTATAAAATTTAGATAAACCTGTTATTAAACCTGTTGTAGCGCCAATTTCCTTAAATTCTTGATGCTTAGATAGCCGACGTACTCTTTGTCTTCTTTAGCATTTAACTCACCTGTATCACTAATAGGCTCAATCGAAAGCTGAACATTGGAGATAAGATCGTTTACGTTATATATGTCATTTATATCTACTGCAAACTTATCATCAATATGAGAAGCTGCATTAAAAGGTGATGTTTCATCTTTAAAAGTAAACTGCTTATAAAAATCACTTTTTTTTGCTTGTTTGATGGCGTCAGCTTGGTTAGGTGCAACGATAAGTAGCTTGTAATGAAATTCTTCAAAACTGTCCTGTTGATAGCCACCTAGATTGATAAAGAATAACTTTAAGTCAGTAGCAGCCTTTAATTGCTCACTTGATTCAATTAACTTGATGGCATAACTACACACTTTAGTAATTGCTCGATATGAATCAATATGCCATTTATTTTTTACCTCAGGCCAATGCTCATTGATATCTCCTATCAAGTCACTCACCTGACTGGCCACACCAAAGAAGATATCGTGTTGCTCAATCAGACGGCCTTTAGGACGACCGCCCAGTTGAACCATATATAGTGTTAGCATAAAACATGACCTTCTAAACAACTCTAGTGACAACGACTATTAAAGCGTTTTAAATATTCTTTCAATTACTTATCGGATCATCCGTCAAAAACTGCTTTACAACGTCAACGGTTGCTAACGGATCTTCTTCGTGCGGTACATGACCTAAGTTATCAAATATCTTAAGCTGACTATTACGTATATCTCTATGAAATAACACGGCGTTTTCTACAGGAATAAGATCGTCTTTTGCACCCCATAAGATCAAAGTCGGTATGTCCAGCTGCTTTATTTGAGCTTGATCACTGGCATCATCGCTCTCATTTAGCCGACGACTCAAAGCCTGTCGATTACCTTGGCGCAAGGTCAATTCATAGTATCTGTTAATCAACTTCTCATCGACTTTGCTGTCATCGGCATACACGCTTAAAACGCTTTTTTCGACGACATTTCTGGGTAGGATACGATTTAAAATTGGTGACATCATTGGATATTTAGCAAGTTTAAAACCAATAGGAATATGTTTGGGTGTTGTTGGATAACCAACTGAGTCTACCAGTATCAATCGATTGACACGCTCAGGATACAAAGCGGCGGTACGCCACGCTACCTTGCCTCCTAATGAGTTACCGGCGAGCGTGACGCGGTCCAGCTTCAAATGATTGAGTACTTCAATAACAAACGCCGCGTAATTTTCGCTGCTGTATCGCGTGCTCTCGTCCACATAAGGACCTGTCAAACCAAACCCTGGTAAATCCATGCTCACGACACAGTATTGATCAGACAGCGCCTTGGTCCAGCTCTTCCATGTATGCAAGCTTGCCGATGTACCATGCAATAAAACGATTGTTTCGGGTCGGTTTTTTTCGGCTGTATTGCCACGATTTGTATAACAATTAGCTGACTGCGCTACATGCGCTTGCATACCTTGTATGTCTATAAATTCGCTGTTAGGTAGTTGCCATTGTTTTAGCTCAGCGACGGTACGATCAGGTGCCCAGTATTTTGCTATAAATACCATTAACACGGCAATTGCGCCTAGTAATATCAGAACAGTTGCTTTTAATAAGTACTGTGTCATGTGATCAAATCCATTTAATAAGATGACGTTAATAATAAACATTCTATACCGCTAGCTCGTATGATAAGCCATAAAAAACCCCAACGTTCAATTTGTCTTGAACATTGGGGTTTCATTTATACTAAGCAGATATGACTAGGATTGTAATGACTACTTGATTATATCAAGAAAAAGTACGCCCATAGCCCGATAACGATAGTAGAAATAATATTTAATATGATACCTGTACGAATCATTTCTGTCTGTTTGATCAAACCTGTACCGAACACAATAGCATTTGGCGGTGTGGCAACTGGCAACATAAAGGCACACGATGCACCAATACCGATGACCAATACGAGCACTTCATGTGGCAAACCCATCTGCTCTGCAATAGCGGCAAATACAGGCACTAACAATGCTGCCGAGGCAGTATTAGAAGCAAACTCTGTTAAGAAAATAATAAATGCTGAGACTGCCATCATCACAATGATAAGTGGTGCAGAAGACAACGCAGTTGCTACGGTTTCCCCTAGTACCAAAGACGCCCCAGATACTTTCAAAATTGTCGATAGCGCAATACCGCCACCAAACAACATGAGCACACCCCAATCCGTATTGTCCGATACTTGCTTCCAAGATACTAACCCTAAGCTCACTACTGCTGCAGCTGCTGATAGTGCAACGATAGCATCAGTATCCGTGATATCTAAGGCTGCTCCGATCTTTTTGGAGAATATCCAGCTCAATGCCGTAACGATAAAGACGATGATAGTGACGATACGTGGCTTGTTCCAAGCAATCGGCGCATCATCAACGAGGACAATAGTACGATTTAGGTTCGGCTTTAGGAACACATACATCGCACCCAACAATAATGGTAACAGTACCAACATCATCGGAATACCAAACTTCATCCAGTCTACAAAGGCAATATCGAGCGCCTTTGCTGCAATAGCATTGGGCGGCGAACCAACAATCGTACCTAGACCACCAAGGCTGGCTGAATAAGCAATACCTAATAGTACAAACACAAACGTACCGCGATCTTTTTCACGATCAACTTGCGTCAAGATACCGAGTGCCAATGGGAGCATCATCGCAGCTGTAGCAGTATTCGATATCCACATCGACAAAAATGCCGTCACACCAAATATCAAAAATACAGCTGTACTCAGCTTACCACCAGACATCGATAGAATCTTTAGTGCGATCTTTTTATCTAGCTGCTGCACATGCAATGCTGCTGCCAAGGCAAAACCACCAAAGAACAAATAAATAGTAGGATTGGCAAAGCTTTGCAGACCGATTTCAGCATCGAAGTCTGGTATGCCAACCAAAGCACCGATTACTACGACAAGTAGCGCTGTTATGGTGACGTGCACAGCTTCTGTAAGCCAAAGTACCCCTATAAAAAACAGGACTGCGAGACCTTTATTAGCATTGATATCGAACGGCAACACATTATAAATAATCAACGCAATAATCGCGGCAATAGCGACAACGATCAGCCCTTTGCCTGTACCTTTTGGGAAAGTATCAGTAAATAAATATTCATTGCCATCATTAGGAAGATGACTATCTAGCTTTTGCTCTGACATAGAATGTCCTTATTGAATCAAAGACGGTGTAAGAAACTTAAAAATAAAACATAAATGGTTGGTTAGTGTATTTTAATAAATACATTACTACTGAGGTAAATCTAATTATCTGCAGACATCACTTGAGATATATACGTCGAAACTCGCTTTTCTACAACTTATGCTAGAAATCCGTAAACTTAGTCGTTAACCACGTGATCAGCTTTATTATTAGTTGCATCGTTAAGTGCAGCATCAGTTACACATAGTCACTAAACAAGTGTACTCTGTATATGTACAAGACTATGACCACACTGCATACTAGATAAGTTAAATAAAAGCCAAGCGCTACTAAATACGAGCGTCAACAAATAAAGATTTAATTAAAACATCTCTATTAAGAAGTAAATAAAAACACTGGAGTACTTTATGACAGACTCAAATAAAACGGACTCAACGACCAAAATGGCACCAAAAGACATCAATCAAGATGGCCTAGCCAAAGAAGATCAACAACGTACTGACGACTCTATGCTCGATATGATGCAAGGGATGCATGAGCACGAAGATCATAAAGAATAAGCCCGAAGCATGTTTTAACAGCTCGCTATTCTACACCTAAATAAACATGCAAAAACCAATACGGCTAATAATAGGTACGATAGGCGTTTATCATTATGATAAGCGCCTATCTTTTTTTGGTTCTCTAACCTCTGGCAAATGATCTGAGACATAGTTGTATACAAATGCTGCTGTCGACACAATGGCGATGGGAACGAACAAAGCATCATAGCTGACTTTTGCAAACAAGAAAGCACCTACTGCACTACCGCCGCAAAAGCAATACCAGATAATGGCTTGGAACCCCAAGGTTGGCTTACTAATAGAACGACCCGCAAGCCAGTTACCGATTGCCGCCCCCATGTCTGAGGTCAGCCCTGTCAAGTGAGTGGTACGAATGACTGCCCCACTATAAGTTGCCACCATCGCGTTCTGTAGTCCGCAGGCCATTGCTGCTGCTAATTGCCCCAAGTAATCATGCTGCTGATATAGCCAATAACTAACTAACAGTAGCGCTGCTTCTAGATATAGCGCTCGCCCATAACGACGGCCAAGTTTCAATGATGTCTGGCCAATGACAAAGCCGCTTAGTATAGCCCCTGCCAAAAAGGACAGCAACAAGGTACCAATATATAAAATACTACGCGCGTCTGAATGAGCGATAGCCGCTGCAAACAAGCTTACATTGCCCGTTACGTGCGACACTGATAAATTGGCAAATCCCATTAACGCCGTCGTATTCACACAACCAGCACTAAATGCCAATACTGCCCCGCCCCATAGTATCCACTTTGGTAACTTGGTTATCATATCCCTCGCTCAAAGGCACTTAACTAAAAATGCACACTGCTAAAAAAGCACGTAGCCAAAAAGACTCATAGTATAACTAGAAAAGACAGCCAATTGGCTGTCTTTTCTATTATCAAACGAATCATATATAACAATTACTGTGCTGGTTCATCAAGCATCATCAACTGCTCGCTGATAGCTACTGTATTGAAGCCTGCATCAACGAACATAATCTCACCTGTGATACCAGATGCCCAAGGCGACAATAGGAACAATGCGGCGTTGCCTACTTCTGTCTGTGTGATGTTGCGCTGTAGTGGCGCAATTTTTTCGCTGATATCAAGCATTTTACGGAAAGACTTAATACCACTAGCCGCTAGCGTGCGGATAGGACCTGCAGATATCGCATTAACACGGATACCTTCACCGCCCATAGACGTTGCTAAATAACGAACGCTCGCTTCTAAACTGGCTTTTGCCATACCCATAACATTGTAGTTTGGCAATACTGAAATGCTACCTTCATAGGTCAATGTCAACATAGAACCATGGCGCATCGCTAGTAACTCACGAGCCGCTTTAGCCAATGCAACGAAGCTATAGCTAGATATATCATGCGCGATATGACTGCCTTCACGAGTCGTGGCATTGACAAAATCGCCATCCAACTGATCCATCGGTGCAAAACCAATGGCATGTACCACACCATTAATACCGTCGCCCCAGTGAGCAGTCACTTGCTCAAAGCATGCAGCAATTGACTCATCAGAAGCTACGTCACATTCTAGAACCAAATCTGCTTCAAATTTTTCAGCGGCCATATCGACGCGTTTTTTGATTTTGTCATTCGGGTAAGTCAGGATTAGTGATGCCCCTTCGCGGTGCAGCGCTTCTGCGATAGCCCAAGCGATAGAGAGTTTACTTGCGATGCCAGTTACGACAAATCTTTGTCCTTGCAGTAGCATAAGATTTCCTTTTGAATCAATCGAGATGATTTAGAATAAGAATTTATTTAGAGTAATTAGAAGATTGAGACTACTAAATAGTACAAATGAAAAGATGAGTTATTATACACGAAATAATTTAAGTAAACAGTCGTAAACTGTATTTGGTTCTTGTTATTGGATTGACTGATACAAACAACTAATAACGTCAAAATGACTAATAGCAGTTTATCACTTGAAGTAGTATCGACAGTGGGGGTTTTTCGTGAGTTATTAGATTGCATTTTAGCATCAATATTTTACGATAAAATACTCAGACTATAGTATTTTGCTTATTTTATGAGACAAATCACACTTCGAATATTGATACTACAACCGTTTCGATTAAGTACCAAACACTCCTTTATTGATTAAAGACTCAACTGCTAGCCACAGCAGTATGAAGTTAAGCAGATTTCGAGTATAATCACAGCCCTTCCCAGCTTGCACAATTTTTATAAGAATCCTCACATGATAGGATTCAACGTTAAGCTACACCCACATTTTGGATGGCTGCCAAACTTATGAGTAACACCCCCATCATAACCCCAGATTATAAAGAAAGTACCGAATCTTATCGCCAACTGATTGCTTCAACTGGCGAAGACTTAGATCGTCCGGGTTTGCTAGATACGCCTGTACGTGCTGCAAAGGCCTTTGCCCATCTGACCCAAGGCTATCATCAAAGTATAGATGAAGTGGTCAATGATGCTGTGTTTCCATCAGCCAATCGCGAGCTGGTACTGGTACAGAACATTGAGTTTTATTCACTGTGTGAGCATCATATGCTACCGTTCCATGGTGTCGCTCATATCGGCTACTTACCTGACGGCCAAGTACTAGGACTGTCAAAATTTGCTCGTATCGTTGATATGTTTGCTCGTCGTTTGCAAATACAAGAAAACCTAAGTGAGCAGATTGCACAGACCATCATGGATGTTACTGGCTGCCGCGGCGTAGCAGTCGTTATGGACGCATCACATATGTGTATGATGATGCGCGGTGTTAGCAAACAGCATTCAACCACGCGTAGCACCGCGATGCTCGGCGAATATCAACACAATAATCAAGCCCGTAATGAATTTTTGGGTGCGGTACCTAAGCGTCAACCAGCGTTTTAATTGACTGTTAATTGCTTAGGCTGTTGTGAATAACAACCAAATAAAAAGGACGCATATGATGCGTCCTTTTTATTTGGCTGAGCGATAGAAAAATAGTACTAACCAACTGGTTTTACGTCATCTACCCAATCGCCATAACCAGCAGCTTCCATCTGCGCCAGTGGAATAAAGCGGAGCGCTGCTGAATTCATGCAATAGCGCTTGCCTGTCGGTGCTGGACCGTCATCAAATACATGTCCCACATGTGAGTCCGCGTAACGGCTACGAATTTCAGTACGAGTTCCAAATATTCCTCGATCTGGCTTTTCAACCACTAAGCTCGTATCCAATGGGCGAGTAAAGCTCGGCCAGCCCGTACCAGACTTATATTTATCACGCGAAGAATACAGTGGCTCACCAGATATCACATCGACATATAATCCAGGTTCTTTATTATCCCAGTACTCATTATCGAAAGCACGCTCGGTCCCTTCTTTTTGAGTGACTTTATACTGAATATCACTAAGTGACTTCTTTAGCGCATCTTGTGAAGGTTTTACGAATGTATCTGGGTTAAAACCTTTGCCTACCTTACTATCCGATGTATTATTTGACGTCACTTGCTGTGTGCTATCTGCTTCGGGCGTAAACTTACTAAAATCAAGCTCATAGTTTTTACCATAGACACTCTCGATAAACTGATAACGACCAGAATTGAAGGTATAAGCTTTATAGCGTAGTGGGTTCTTTTTATAATAATCTTGATGATACTCTTCAGCAGGATAAAAAGTACTAGCAGGTACAATCTCGATCACTACTGGCTTTTCATACACACCAGATGCTTGCAGTGATTGCTTGGCCGCTTCTGCGATTTGCTTTTCTTGCGCATTATTATAAAAAATTGCTGGACGATACTGTGTGCCGCGATCAACATACTGTCCTTTATCATCAGTAGGATCAGCGATTCTCCATAGCGCCTGTACTATGCCATTGTAAGTAATCTTCTTAGGATCATAATACACCTGCGCCGCTTCTGTATGCCCAGTTCCACCTGCTGACACCTGCTTGTATGTCGGGTTTTCAGCGGTGCCACCCGTATAGCCAGACACGACTTCTACCACGCCAGGGATTTTTTCATAACCTGCTTCAACACACCAAAAACACCCACCCGCTACTGTGGCTACTGCCAATCCTGGCGTAGTCGGTGCATATGGGTTAGCGGCAGTTGTGTTTTTTACAGTAGAGCTGTTTTCAGTTGATGCACAGCCTGCGTAAATCGCACTACTCGCTATGATAACTAACCCTATAATTTTAGATGGTAATATGCGATTCATAAAAATCTCCTAAGCGTAATGTCCTTTAAATATCCTAACGCTTTTGTATCACTGAAACATTCCTATACTGTTATATATTTACAGTTTATTAAGATATTTTTTATCAACTGAGTTTAGGGCGTGTCCTCAATTCAATCGATAGTCATCTAAATGGGTTAAAAATGGCTAAATCTTGCCAAACGGTGTCAAATAGCTGACTAATATCTCGATATTATCCTTGTTTGACTGCAATTTATCTCATTTTTATCACCATTTTTAAAATGAGGACACGCCCTAATCACAAGATAAATTAAACGATTATTTGATGACGATTATATATTTTAGTATGGGTTGACCATAGAAATAAGACGGAAACTTCATTATCTCAATGCATTAAAAAAGCCTATCCTCCAAAAAGCAATAGGCTTTTTTATTGTAATGTCACTAGCCCCATCAAAAACTATGACGCTGTTTCATTATTACTATCAGCACGTTCGTCACTTGCCTGCTTAATTTTCGTTAGAATTTTTTTGATCTCAGCGGCTGATAGATAGGTTGGCACGGCATAAGTATCACTGACTTCTTTTGCAGCTGCCTTTGCAATATCATCAAAGTCGCTGATTTTCATACCATTGACAGTCGGATCAATATTTAGATCTGCAATCAAGTCTCTAACTTGCGTGATAAGGTTATCTGCTATCTCACTATCGCCATTAGCTGCTTGACCATCCTGTACCATACCGGTTCTTTTAGCCAATGCAGCCAGTCTCTTTTTGCTCACTTTGCGATTGACGTCGAGCACATAAGGCAACACGATGGCGTTAGCACGGCCATGAGGAATACTATAGTAAGCGCCTAATTGATGCGCGATAGCATGCACATAACCCAGACCTGCTTTGTTAAAGGCAATCCCGCCATAATGAGCAGCGATACCCATCTCTTCTCTTGCTTTTAGATTGCTACCGTCTTTATAAGCTAGTGGTAGATAATGCATGACAGATTTTACGGCAGAGGCTGCATAATAATCTGTCTCTACGCTGGCATTGGCACTCATCCACGCTTCTAGTGCATGGGTCAATACATCAATGCCAGTATCTGCGGTGATATGGGCTGGCATGCCTTTCATGATAACTGGGTCAATCGCTGCAGCTAGTGGTACCATTCTTGGGTCAATAGACAATGCTTTTTGATGCGTTTTATCATCCGATACTACTGCACCAAGTGTCGCCTCTGAACCCGTGCCAGCCGTCGTTGGTACGCAGTATAGCGGAGTCGCAGGCTTTCTTGCCTTAAGAATACCGATTAGCTGCTTTGGCTTGCACTTGTTGCCTTGAGACATGGCAATCATTTTGGCGGCATCAATTACTGAACCGCCACCAATAGCTACGATAGAGTCACAATTGGCTTCGATAGATTGACGGAGCCCTTCTTCAACTACCTTAAAAGTAGGATCTGGCGTAATACCGTCATAGATGTGATAGCTGATATTTTTCGCATCTAGATAATCGGTAACTTTTGCAGGTATGCCCAGTTTGTTGAGCACTGTATCCGTGACGATAAACACATTGGTATTGCCTTCATTGATAAGCATATCGCATAGCTCATCGCAGGCAGTCTCACCGATAAATAGCATTGGTCTTCTAATAGGTATCACATAAGAGACTGCTTTTAATACCTTTGCCCGAGTCTTAGCGACAGCCAAATAACCAGCATGCTGCAAACTGTTGTTCTTTACCAATTTAGTAATACTGTTTTGTGTTTTCATGAGCACAAAAATCCTTTTTAATGATGGTTTTAACTGCAATAAAGACCGTTTTGGGCAGCCAGTTAAATATTACTAATTTACGAGCGCCAGAATGTATAAAGATACGTATCACAGCATTATAAAATGGGCAGCTCTCTAAAATTATTGTACCACTGCTTTTTTCAATATGTCGCTATTATTATGAACTGCGATGTGTCAATTTTATACCAAGCCGCTTATTTTAGTCGCTTAGTTTGATTGCTCAGTCTAATTGGCTACAGTAAGTCGTTTAAACTAGTCAGTACTTGCCTTTAGCAGTTGCTGAGTATAAATATGTTGTGGATGATTAAAGAGATCTTCGGTACGTCCAGACTCTACGCAAGTGCCTTGTTTTAACACCATAATATGCTGACACAGTGCGCGTACTACTTTGAGATCATGACTGATAAAAACATAGCTGATTTGCAGTCTTTCTTGGATTTCACGTAATAAACTAACTACTGTTATCTGTGTGGTACTATCGAGCGCGGAGGTCGGCTCATCTAATATAAGTAAGCTTGGCTTCATAATGAGTGCGCGCGCCAGTGCCACGCGTTGACGCTGGCCACCTGACAGCTCATGCGGATAACGCTGCGCAAATGCTAAAGGCAAATGTACTGTAGCAAGACTATCTAGCACCGCTTGCTGACGGGCGACTTTATCCACGCCTTGTACCAGCAGCCCTTCTTCAACGATTTGCATGACCGTCATACGCGGATTAATACTGGCAAATGGATCTTGAAATACCATCTGTATCTGCGCGCGGAAGTTACGTAGCGCTTTTTTGGACAATATCGAAATATCTTGCCCGTTGACCACTATCTGCCCATTCACACGTGCTTGATTGCTCAGTAGTTGGCTAAGCGCCAGCGCAATGGTGGTTTTTCCAGAGCCAGACTCACCGACGATACCCAATGCTTGGCCTTTTTGTAGCCTCATATCGACATCTTTGACCGCATCGAACCAGCGCTTGGTACCACCAAACAGACCTTTTTCAATTGGGAACTGTACGTTAAGACGCTTCACTTCTAGTACGCTTGGGTGCTTATCCGCGTTATCGTCTTCTATGGTCAATGCTTGACCAAAGTCTTGCTGAATAAGCGTCCGAGTATAATCGGCTTTGGGCTGACTAAATACCGCTGACGTTTGACCCTGCTCAATGGTTTGACCATGACGCATGACGATGACCTCATCACTATAGCGTCTGACTAGGTTGAGATCATGACTGATTAATATCATCGCCATATTATGCTGACGTTTGAGATCATCTAATAGCGCCAAAATCTCATGCTGCAACGTCACATCGAGTGCAGTCGTTGGCTCATCAGCGATTAAAATATCAGGCTGCTGAGCCAATGCCATGGCAATCATTACTCGCTGACGCTGACCACCTGATAACTCATGTGGGTAACGGTTCAATTTGTCAGCAGGATCTGCAATATTGACATCATTTAGCAAAGCAATGCTAATGTCTCGCCATTGCTTCTTAGGTATTCCGCTTAGACGCAACGATTCAGCGATTTGTTTGGCGACCGTATGCAACGGATTTAATGCGGTCATCGGCTCCTGAAATACCATACCAATCCGCTGTCCACGAATAGACCGCAATGCAGCATTACGCGCCTTATCATTGGATATGGGCAAGGTAGACATACCTGCCGTACTTGCCAACTGAACTTCACCAGTAATCGTTAAACTATCTGGTAACAGACCTAGTAGCGCAAGACTGGCGATCGATTTGCCAGAGCCTGACTCACCAACGATAGCCAAAGTTTGCCCTTGTCTTAGCTCATAAGACAGCGCATCGACCAACTGGACACCTGTAGTCGTAGTAATAGTTAATCTATCTACTGTCAGCATAAGCTTATCTTGTGCATGATTCAGACATTCATCTGGTGCGTTGTGTTGCTCAGTGGCGATAATATTTTTAGTCATATTAAGAACGCCTCGGATCAAATGCATCACGCAGCGCTTCGCCAACGAAGATGAGCAATGACAAAATAAAGGTCAAACTAAAGAATCCTGACAAGGCAAGCCATGGTGCATCAAGGTTGTTCTTCCCTTGTACCATTAGCTCACCAAGAGACGGTGAGCCAGGTGGCAATCCATATCCCAAGAAATCCAGCGCGGTTAAGGCGATAATATTAGCCGTTAAAATAAATGGCAACTGCGACAAGCTAGAAGCTAATGCATTAGGTAAGATATGTCTAAGCATGATTTGGCTGTCCGAAACGCCTAAATTGCGTGCAGCTCGCACATAGTCAAAGTTGCGGGCTCGCAAAAACTCTGCCCGTACCAAACCGACCAAACCCATCCAACCGAACAGTAGCATCATGGCAAACAGCATAATAATGCTAGGACTAAACAGACTGACCAAAATAATAATCATAAACAGCTGAGGCATACCGCCCCATACTTCCATAAATCGCTGCCCTGCCAGATCTACCCAACCGCCATAATAACCTTGTACCGCACCAACGATAATCCCAATCAGTGCGCCCGCAAGCGTCAAAGCCAGACCAAACAGTAACGACACTCGCATACCATAAAGTATCCGTGCCAGCACATCACGCCCCATATCATCAGTACCAAGCCAGTTCTGGGCATTGGGCGCTGCTGGATAAGGCAAACCAAGCTCGACATTCGGTGTCTGGTCGGCAAACGGGATAGGCGGCATCATATAAAACCCTTGCTCATCAATCAGCGACTGCACTGCAGGATCTTTATAATTGGTTTCGGTCTCAAATACACCGCCAAACGTCGTTTCAGGATAGGCCTTTAATACCGGAAAGTAATAATCGCCTTGATACTGCACTAATAATGGTTTGTCATTGGCAATGACATTAGCCGCCATGCAGATGACAAATATCACTGCGAAAACAAACAGCGATATCACTCCAAGTCGATTTTGGCGAAAGCGATTTAAACGCGCTTGCCATATAGGGTTCAATCGTTGCTTTTTTGTGGTAGATAGCTGCTCAAGCATTGGCGATTTATCTGGTTCGCTATTAATAGGACTGCTCTTTGATGAAGGTTTATTATTTGACATTAGCGCCCCTCAAAATCAATACGAGGATCGATTAAGTGATAGCTCAAATCACTGATTAATTGCAGTAGCAGCCCCACTAAGGTAAAGATAAATAGCGTGCCAAATATCACTGGATAATCGCGTTGTTGAATGGCTTCAAACCCTAGCAAACCGAGGCCATCAAGTTTAAAGATAATTTCAATCAAGAAGTTACCCGCAAAGAAGATACCAACGATAGCGGCTGGAATACCTGCAATGATAATCAACATTGCATTGCGAAACACATGTCCGTATAGCACCTGACGCTCACCTAAGCCTTTAGCACGAGCGGTCAGTACATACTGCTTGCCCAGTTCCTCTAAAAAGCTGAATTTGGTCAAATAGGTCAAACCTGCAAAACCGCCTACGGTACTCGCCAGCAGCGGTAACGCCAAATGCCAAAAATAATCTTTTACTTTACCAAGAGCGCTTAGCTGATCAAAATTTTCGGACGTCAGTCCCTGTAATGGAAAGATATTCCAGTAACTGCCACCCGCAAAAAACACCAATAAAATCACAGCAAAGACAAATACAGGTATCGCATGTCCGATCGCCAGCAGCATAGCCGTGGCTTTATCAATGCCTGAGCCATGATGCATCGCTTTATAGACGCCTAACGGAATGGCGATCATATAGATGAGCAGCGTACTCCACAGCCCAAGCGATATCGAGACTGGCAACTTCTCTACGATAAGATCGGTCACCGACTGCCCTTTAAAAAACGACTCACCAAAATCTAGCTGAGCGTAGTTCTTTAACATAAGCCAAAATCGCTCTGGGGCAGATTTATCAAAGCCATATTGGGCATTGATTGCGGCGACCATCTCCTCAGAGAGACCACGCGTGCCTTGATAAGTGCTGTCATTCCCACCTGCACTGCCCGCGCCGATATTACCGCCAAGCGCATTGTCTTTTGCACCCTGCTCGATAAGTGCCAGCTGCTGCTCAACAGGCCCGCCTGGTGCCGCCTGTACGATCACAAAGTTGGCAAGCAATATCAAAAATAGTGTCGGCAATATCAGTAGTAGTCTTTTTAAGATATAACGACCCATAATGGCGACTTCCTAAATAAAGAGAGAGGGCAATGACGTTCAGCAGCGAATTGCGTTATGTTAAAGAGGTTCTTAAAAGCAAACTATTTGTTAAAAACTTGCTTTAAAAGTTGTTTTTTAGCTCACGTAACGCTGCAAATACCGTTAACGACTTCTCATCATCGATAGACATTTTGGATTTCACTCCTGCGATTACACTTGGCTCTTGTGTACGTAAAAACACATTTACCGTGCATTCATGCTCTAGTGTCACTGGTAGCGTTGCCATGCCTTGCTCAGTTTGCGCCTCTGCTCGTGCTAAGGCTTGCTGCATCGCTTCGTTGTCAGGTTCAATAGACAGGCCAAAACGTAGGTTACTGGCCGTATATTCATGCGCAGGATACAGTAGCGCCTCATAAGGCAAGCCGTTCAAACGCTTAAAGCTCTCATGCAGTTGCTCAATCGTACCAGTAAACACACGCCCGCAACCTGCACTAAACAACGTATCACCGCAAAAGCAGTGCTTTTGTCCATCGATATCTAAGATATAGGCCATATGGCTAGCGGTATGCCCTGACACATCCCAGACTTGCGCAGAGCAGCCCCATGCGCTTACCGTGCTACCGTCTTTGATAGTTTGATCCTCATCGACACCATGCTCACTATGCGCAACCAGATGAGTCATCGGATACGATTCCTGTAACTCTGCGACGCCGCCGATATGATCATGATGATGGTGAGTCGTCCAAATCGAGGTTAGCTCAAGCTCATGCGTCTCTAGATAATCAATGACCGGCTGGGCTTGACCTGGATCAATAACAATCGCCTGCTTATTATTTTCATTAATCAATGTCCAGATATAGTTATCGCTAAATGCTTTGATTGGGTGAATACGGATACTCATGTTAAATCCTTACCGGTAGTTATTTTTGTTACGTGTTATTTTGAGTTATCTAGGGCGTGTCCTCAATTCAAACGAGTGTCCTCTAAATGGGCTAAAAACAGCTAAATTTTGCCAAACATCGTCAAATAGTTGGTCAATATCTCGATATTATCTGCACTATTTTCCTCGTTTGACGGCAATTTATCTCATTTTTATCACCATTTTTAAAATGAGGACACGCCCTAATCTAACTGTTATTTGATACCAACAGAATATATTCGATAACAACAGCATCTATGCTCAGCTGTCCGTTGTTATCGGGTCAAACTTTATAATAAATACTGTCTACTGCTTTAAATATTTATTGATGCGCCCTTCTGCCTCTTTATCGACCCACCAATAATCGATACCAACAGCATTGGTCGGTAGCTTTTCGGTATGGCGATACTGATCCCAATAGGCGACATTGGTACCAGATTTGCCGTATAGCGGTACAACATAATGTCCTGCCCGCAATAACCTATCTAACACCTGTGTATACAGTACAATCTCGTCACGATTTTTAGCATTACCAAGGGCAGCAACGACTTTATCGACGGCTGCATTCTTGATACCAGCACTGTTATGATTACCCGGCTCGTCAGCAGCAGCGCTTCCCCAGAATGCCGCTTGTTCAGCACCAGGAGATAGACTTTGAGCAAATACGTCCACGACCATGTCATAGTCAAAACGGCGCATACGCTCATAATATTGCGGCCCATCGACTTGGCGCAATGTTGCATCAAATCCCAAGCGTTTTAGATTGCGAATATAAGGCAATAATACACGGCCCATGGTCTCGCCTGTCATTAAAACCTCAATCTGGGCAAGCGATCCATCAGGCTGATATAGTTTCATATCCTCATAATAAAACCCAGCCTCTAATAGAAGCTTACGCGCCTCTAATAACCCTTGACGATTAAAGCCGTTCCCATCACTGGTGGGTAGCTGCCATTCTGCTAATGTTGCTTTACGTTGAATCGGTTCGAGCTCAGACAATAACGGTGTCAATACCTGCATTTCTGCATCAGATGGCGTACCCGTTGCAGCAAGCTCTGATCCATGAAAAAAGCTTTGCAAACGTTCATACTGCCCGTGAAATAAGGTTTTATTCATCCATTCAAAATCATAAGCAGCCGTCAGTGCTTGGCGAACTTTGATATCTTGAAAGATTGGACGGCGCAAATTCATGACCAATGCTTGCATCGGAACCGGATTTTGACTGGTTATCGTCTCTTTTTGGATAAGCCCTACTTTCACTGCGGGGAAATTATACCCAGTTACCCAGTTCGATGCTTTATTTTCGGGGCGAAAACGATATTGACCAGATTTAAAACCTTCAAAGGCAATTTCATCACTTTGATAATAAACAAACTTGATCATATCAAAGTTGTAGCGGCCACGATTGACCATCAAATCACGCCCCCAATAATTGGGATCACGTATATAACTTACCGAACGTCCCGCATCGACGCGTCCCAATTTATAAGGACCACTACCCATCAATGGTGACAGACTGATTTTCTCAAAATCGGTATCAATGGAAGATTTGGCAAATATAGGAAACTGGCCAACGGTCAGTAAAATCTCTTTGTTGTCAGCAGAGGCAAAGACAAACTTTACTTGTTGATCATTAATGATTTGAATGTCTTTGATATCACTTAGATAACTGCGAATATACATGGGGCCTTTGTTCAATATCGCCTCAAAAGTTGCTTTTACATCGCGACTGGTCACACCCGACCCATCCCAAAAACTAGCATTAGGATTGAGATGATAGATAATCCAGCTCGTATCGTCTGGATCATATGTCACTTTACTTGCCAGCTGTGGATACATGGTAAATGCTTCATTTAATGAACCAGTCATCAAAGTATCATACAGATAGTCTGTGCCAATCATCGCCACACCTGTGGTCATCCATTTGTTGGCGCTATTAAACGTACCGCGAGCATCTAGAGACAGCGTACCCCCTGATGGCGCTTTTGGATTGGCATAAGGTAAGTAAGGTGCATCGATGTACTCAGTAGGACTATTGTGACCAAGCGCGGTCGTCGTGATAGGTGCAGCGATACTGCTCGGTATCCAACTGACGGTGATGGTTAGCAATACAGCCTTTAACAGGGCATTTTTTATTATCATGACGTTATAACAAACCTCTATGCTAACCAATATAAATATCAAAACGTAAAGCCTGACAGCAAAACAGCGTTATAGCAAAATTTTATCATAACAAACTTAGGTTTTTTAACCTAATGGTTTGCCGTGGATATCGTTTAATGGTGATAGCATTAAACGATATCCACGGCAAAACATTATTACTACGCGCTAGCATAACCAAACTGTCTCTTTATAAATATAAAAAGGCGCAACCATGATTAGTTGCGCCTTTCTTGATGTACATTTTATATAGCAAGACTTTCTACGCTAGCGGTTACTATTTTGCTTAGGCGTGCTTTTTTTCAAAAGCAATCATAAAGTCAACCAACTGCTGTACCCATTCAAGTGGCACAGCATTGTAGATACTGGCTCGCATACCGCCCACATCACGATGACCTTTCAGATTTAACAAGCCAGCTTTTTCTGACTCTTCTAAGAATACTTTATCAAGGCTGCTGTCTGCTAAAGTAAACGGCACGTTCATGATAGAGCGATACTTAGAATCTACTGGATTATTATAAAAACTGCTCTCATCGATTGTCTTATAAAGTAAGTCGGCTTTTTGCTGATTGATTTTACCGATGGCAGCCACACCACCCTGCTCTTCCAACCAATCAAACACTAACCCAGCTAAATACCAAGAGTACGTCGCTGGCGTGTTAGACATAGACTCTTTATCAGCTTGATGCTCATAATTCAGCAGCATAGGACACCATTCACTTGCTTGCCCCATCAAATCATCACGGATAATGACAATAACCAGACCTGCAGGACCAATGTTTTTCTGTGCGCCCGCGTAGATCATGCCAAATTTAGACACGTCTATCGGCTGCGACAAGATACAAGATGACATATCAGCAATGATTGGTGCATCTATTTGTGGTGGCTCAAATATCTGTAGACCATGAATTGTTTCATTGGCACAATAATGAAAATAAGCGGCGTCTTTACTGATATTCCAATCGCTTTGCGCTGGTACGTCAGTAAAGTTATTCTCTTTACCAGTCGCAACTAGGTTAATCTCGCCCAGACCCAGTGCTTCATAGCGCTTGGCTTCCTTGATCGCTTTACCTGACCATGCGCCTGTCGTCAAATAGTCACCGCGTCCACCATTTAACAGGTTCAATGGAATCGCAGAAAACTGTAAACTAGCGCCACCTTGCAAAAACAGCACTTTATAGTTATCTGGTATTTCCATAAGCGTGCGTAGCTTAGCTTCTGCTTTGTCAGTAATGGCCATATACTCTTTGCTACGATGACTGACTTCCATGACCGATAGGCCGCGACCTTGCCAATCAAGCAGTTCGCTCTGTGCGCGCTCTAATACGGCTGTTGGCATGGTAGCAGGTCCAGCACAAAAATTTGGCAGGCGATGCGGTGTGGCAGTTGCTGTAGACGTTGGGGTTGTAGGCATAATCACAGTCCTAGGTATGATGAAATAAAAGGATGTTTTTTATTTCAGTTTGTTGATAAAGGCATTGGTATCGATGTTAGTTTTTATACAACTCAATGAGATATCTGTTCCCACAGCTGACGTTTAGTATCACTGTCTACGAGCATTTCTTCTAATGTCGGCACAGTCGTCAGATTGGGATGTTGGAGGCCGTCAGGTAACGCTGTCAGTGCAGCAACTTTTATCTCTTCGCTTCGGCCAATTCGAAAAATATATCCTGCAAGACTGGCATTGGCAAGCTCAGCAGTATCCATACCATCACAAATCGGAAATGAGGTGGTCTCGCAAGTGATTGATAGCGCTTGGGTGATGTTTTGCCATAGTTTTTGACTGTCACTATTTAGCGCTTTGATATCAACCAATATTACCCAGTCACCATAGCGGCCACCTTGCAGGTCAAATGGTGCTACTTTTTTTAAGCTATCATCATTTATGCTGTCATCATTATTACTTTGCGGAAAATCGCTCTGTAGAAAATTATTCTGCGCAAATTGAGGTTGCTCAATAGGTGCATTCGTAGAGGTTACAGCAGTTTGGTTCGATGCAGTACTTGGGATGTCATGATAGTTAGACCCAGTACTTGAACTAACAATATTTGAACTAGCAGCACTCGAATCAACGGAATCAAAACTATAGGTAACAGGACTTTGCTCACTAGCCGTCTGTTCAGTGGTAGCTTGCAAATCAGCATCATACTCATCGGCAACATAGCCGTTAGCATTGTAATCATTGATATCATAACCATCAGTCGGTTGATCAACTGTATCTACCACTCCAACGCTCGCTACTACTTCATTGTTATTAGACTCAATATCAGTGGAATCAATATGTGATTGCTCAACCGAAGCTGTCGCAATGTCAGCCATATTGATGGTTTTTGACTCAGGCTGCACCCACTGATTGATACCCATCATCGCTAAAATTTGGCGTTGCTGCATATGGCGCTGTAATACAGTTAGCGGGTCTTGGGTATCACTCATTCGACTCTACTATCCTACTCATTTTGTTTATATCATTTATAGATGTTTTTATGGTTTTGGCAGCTCTCATTAAGCATGCGCTGTACTATCAATTAAGTAATAAATACATGCCCATCAAAACAGCTGTCGAATACCGAGCCAACGCTCTGATATTGCCAACAAACAATCGTATTCATCTTGGCTGATTATCGTATCGTGTAACATCACTGTATGCAACGTACTTAGCCATTGGCGATACTCATTATGAGTCGGCTGGTTCATCTCACTTTCATTATAATCTATTTGGCTACCATCCTGTTGCTTCTCTCGATAATTATCAGCATTCTGAGCACCTATCACGCGCTTGATAAAGTGATTGGCAGAGACAGGAACCGCAGAAATAATCGCCAATAACTGAATGCTATTCAAGTGCTGTGCGGTCAATAATAGCCACTGTAAATTAACATCGCTTACTGTCATAAGATCAATATCAATCAAGCGCGCATGCCGTCTCAAATCTACAATATAATGCGCCACACTGTCGTTACCTTCACTCAATAACGATCGGTCATGCATTGAGATCATCTGGCCTTTTGCATCTTTTGATAGTCGATAAGCCAATAAGATAACAACTGATACTTCTGATTTACTAAGCCCTGTAAACACTTGACCCGAAGGATCTAGTTGCGCCCTTACGTCTTCCATACCAGTCTTTAGTATTTGCGGCCATAGAGACTGCGCGTCTGTATCATGTAAAACTTCAGACAATATCGGTAGCAACTGCTGCAAATGTAGCGCTCGCCATAATGATAATATTGGCGATTTTTGAAGTGTTGAAACTAACGAGTTATTCAGAGCAATTGCATGAGCGTTATCACTAGGTATATTTTGATCTGACGAATCATAAGCTAAGCTTTTGGTTAAGTCAGATGTCAGCTGTTGGTTAAATAACTCAAATATGCCCTGCTGATAACGCAACAACATCGTACGGCATTTCTCTTGTTTTTTATAGTACTGATGACTGTCGTGACTATGATCGTTTTTACTTTTGAGCTGTAGATTTTCGATAGATAGTTCAGATAAATTCTTTTGATGCAATTGGTTTAAGGCGAGCTCAATCAAAGCGCTGTCTAAACGCCTGTCCAAACTGGCTATTACTGTCATCAGCTTAGTATCTATCCTATGTGGTAATATTTTCTCATGGGAAGTCGAGTCAGTCGCATCAGAGAAGCCTTCATTCCAAATATCATTCAAACTATAAGTGGCAGTCGTTGATAAGAGTTGATGCTGATGACAAAGCAAGACAGCTTCTATTAATGCTAGCGCACCTAGAGGATGATGACTATGGTTGAGTATATACTGAGGTAGTGACACCTTCTGAATATCATTAAATCCAATTAGTGTGTTTTCTGGTAGATCAGCGTTAGGTTTGGACTGCCACGGTTTTAATAGCTGATGAACGCCAACGTCTTCGGCCTGTACTTGAAGCCGCCCATCGACCACCACATCAGCGTCTACGGTAAACTCTAAACCATCATCACCTTCTGATTTACTACTATCTTTATTACGACTGTCTCTTGTAGACTCAGCAAGAACTTTTCCGTCACTTGTCTGTTTAGTGTCACCTGTATTAATCGTTGCAGCTTTTTGAGTCTCAAATATTGACGAATGCTGCACGTTTTTTTCTAGTAAATCTTCACTTAGGCTATTTTCTTTTGTTATTCCCCAATCACCTAAGCGGCGTTGCCTATATATTTCTTTAACCTTTTGCTGATTTATTCGCTTTTCTTTGGCAACTTGTACCGCAAACTGATGATAAGCATCCGCATTAATAGCGCTCATACGCTCAGTCAAGCTTGGATGGGTGGCAAACCATGACACATCACCCAAGTCTGCCCCACTACTAGCAAAGAAAAAATGACTGAGTCCATTGATATCGGCGATGCCAGACAAACGCGAGCCGAGCGAGTCTTGATGAATGGCTTTTAAGGTTTCTATAATCGCAGGCGTACGTGTCAATTGAACACTGGTGGCGTCAGCAAGTAGCTCGCGCTCACGATTAAAACTGTGCTTAATCAACTGCGCGCTTGCCATACTAGAGAAGCTTAAACCATGCAGTAGCAATGTCCAGACACTACGCGGGGCTTGACGCTCTATTATAGATGGCGTTTGTACCCATTTAGACTGACGCTTGGCTGAGGACTGCTGTTGTTGTGATTGCTGCTGCCAGTAAGCGACCCATTCACTATGCGTAGTAAAATTGGCCGTTTGCGCTTCTGTGTTACGCGCTAGCATATCAACCTGTCTCTGTGATAGAGACTTTTGAGAGATACTATCGCTATCAAAGTGACTATAATTAGAGAGACGATTAGAGATTGGGTCACTCCAGTCGTATAGTATCTGCAAGCCTGCCAATACCACCATCAGCTGTAAGTTGAACGTAGCATCACCGTGCAATATATGACCATATTCATGACCAATGAGTCCGTATAGCGCCTCATCAGACAGTTTATCTAACGCACCTTGAGTAACGACGAGTACCATATCTGAGCTATGGCGACCAGCGACGAAACCATTGATACCCTGCTCGTCAGGTAACACGTACAAAATAGGGGTTTGCAAACCTGAAGCAATAGCCAGTTGCTGTGCAATCTCATAGTAGCGACGATAAACGGGCGGAAAATCGCGCTCGTCACGTACTGCTATATTACGTGAACTATAGCGAACCTTTTCTTCTGCTTCGTGTTGATGAGCGACTCCTTGACTGTGCTCCCATGCTTCTTGACTGTTATCAATAAACAGCCTAACTGCTCCTACTCGCTGAGCAATAGCGCGGCCACCTGCTCGCAGGCGTCGATACTCTAAAAAACTACCACCAACGAAACTGCCTAACGTCAAGACAATGACCAGAACCAATACCCAATGATATATACTGCCTGTAAATACTGTCAGCAGTATAGACATGACAGCCAGTCCTACAGCCATATGAGCAAGTACAATCAGGAAAAATAGTCCATAGAGTAATAGACTGCGCCGCGTACGTATCCGCTGTTCACCAAAAAAATCCATCAGATTAGGCTGCCTAGAGTTCGCCAAAATTGTCTAAACCTTAGCCCATGTTGACAATCGGTGCCTGAGCAATCGCTTCTCTGTCTTCGAATACCAACTGACTGAGCGGACGAAAGCCAAACGTCGTACTAACGAGGTTATTCGGGAATACTTCACGATCATTATTATAAAACATCACGCTATCATTATAATGCTGACGCGCAAATCCAATGCGATTTTCCGTATTGGTTAATTCGTCCATGAGTTCCTTGATCATACTATCGGCTTTGAGCTCTGGGTAGGCTTCGACGACAGCGGAGAATTGACTCAATGCTTTGGACAACATACCTTCTGCTTTTGCAAACAGTGCCATATGCTCTAGTGAGTCTGGCTGATGTTTATTAGAGTCTTGTAGATCTTGGGCGTGATTACGTGCGCTAATGACGCGAGTGAGTGTTTCTTCTTCATGACTCAAATAACGCTTGGCAGTTTCGACCAAGTTTGGAATCAGATCATGACGACGCTTTAATTGCACATCTATTTGCGCAAAGCCGTTCTTTGCTTGGTTACGTGCGCGTACCAATCTATTAAAAATAGATACCCCAAACACAACTACCAACACCACAAATGCAATGAATAGCCAAACAAACATCTTCATAATCAAACTCCAAAGTGTCTAGAATGTTAATAAAAAGTTAATACATTGTATTTTAACTCATATTAATCAATAAAACCTTAGAACTAGATCGGAACTACAAAGGAAATCGAACAGGGAATTAAATTGAAAACTACATAAGCAAATAGATAACCATCAGATAAAATTTTGACCAAAAAAAAGCCCTTTACAATGAAGGGCTTAATACATCACAAATATGTCTTTTATACTTTATAAATATAATTATCAAATTTTAGGCAAAAAAAAGCGACTCCAAAAGCACATCCTCGGCACACACTATAACTATTACCGTTGCTACCTTCCGGTCCTGGCGGGATTCATAGAACAATGTTGCGAGGCTACCAATGGAGCCACCAGTCGCAAATTATACAAGAAATTTTTAATTTTACAACCCCTATCTTAAAACTGTTTGCTTTAGACCCTAAATAGCACTGTCATTTAGTTCATTAGCTCATGTTCGCAATGTATGAGCACAAATTATATCAGTAACTTAGGTCACAAAATTCTCACAGCAACTTATATGAATTTTGCTATTTTAGTGAATGAAGTTGCACCCATGTCGATTTCTAGAGAATAATAGGGACAACTTTTCGTGTATAAATGAGCAATGAGCGTTGATAATTGTCATTTATATATTATTAGAATCAACTTAGGAGATAATAATGAAAAATACTTTATTGAATAAAGCAGCACTAGCTTCTGGTACGGTTTGTCTCATGACAGCGATGATGGGTAGCGCCCATGCCGAGCCAACAGGCTATGATCAACTGACGTTTCAGACAGAAATAAAAGAAGAAATTCAGAACGACGAAGTACGCGCCAGCTTGTACAAAAAAGCACAAGCAACTGACTCTAAGACTTTAGCCACAATGCTTAACACCTCAATCAACAATGCCATGAAAATCGCCAAGCGCTACCCTAGCGTGACCGTGAGCACAGGGCAACAGCGTACCTATCCACGCTACGACAAGAACGATAAAATCATTGGCTGGACAGGTCAAGCAAACATAGACTTAAAAAGTACAGACTTCTCAGCGACCAGCCAACTAATTGCTGATTTGCAAGAAACCTTAGTGATGGACAATCTTAACTTTGGTGTATCAGATACCAAAAAAGATGCGCTAGAGCAAAAGCTAATGACCGAAGCCTCTCGCGCTTTTCAGCAGCAAGCTAAGAGCCTTACCCGTGCTTGGGATGCTCGTGGCTACCGCGTCGTCAATGTTAACCTAAACACAGGTAGCAACTATCCACGTCCGATGTATAGCGCTATGAGCATGAAATCAGGAATGGCAGACGAGTCAGTACCAAGCCAAAGCTTTGAGTCTGGCAATAGCACTATTTCGGTGACTGCTAACGGTACCATCGAGTTAACTAAATAAGACAGCTTATAGTTAAATAAAATAAGTGATTTACATCAAAAAAGGCAAGCATCGTTAACGGTGCTTGCCCTTTTATTTTGCTAGCAATATCTATTCATTATATTCAATCATTATTGAGACCATCATTGTGACTGAGCAACTTCCTGTTGACGCAGCTTTAGCATCAATTTTTGATACCAAGCGAGCTTTTGATAAGCCAACAGCTGCGCTGCCTTTCTTTTGTTGTCTTGCAATGTGGTCGTGTTTTGAATCACATATACGGTACGTATGATTTGCTCAAGTGTTTGGCCAGTTTCGCTTTGTACAACCGCCTTGATTGTATGAGCACCTGGCAAAACATCAACAGTAGCAATAGATGCGCTCAAACCTTGTGCAACCTCTTTGTCATCAAAATAAATACGAGCGCTATCACCTGCCTGTAACGCAGGCTTAATTTGCACATTGACATCGATATTCTGTACTGGACGACGATAGGCTCTCTCTTCGCTAGGTTCAGTAATGACTAATTGATAGTTTACTGGCGTGGCAACCTTAGTATTTATCGCAGGCGACTCGGTAGTAGTCGCTGTCTGCGACGCATTTGATGATTGGCGACTTGTATTAGAATTGGTTGTCGTATTCAGATTAGTTGACCTGCTCGTCTCATTACCTGTCGTAATAGCCATTTGATTGATTTGTTTGCCAGCTTGCTGCTCATAATCCTGTGGACGGTCAGTAAAGGTGACTTGACCGGTTTGCTCATCGACCACTTTGTAAATAGGCGCAGCATTCGTGAGAGGTGCACAAAGACTAGCGAGAGCAACCATAGTCCATAACCCAACTCTTATCTTACCCTTTAAAAAACTCGGTTTTGCTAATAAAGTCATAATCCGTCAACCTAGATAGTGTCTACTATTAATATAATTTTATAAAACTATTATGCGTGAGTTTTGACATGAAATCAGTAGCGATTTCAAAGAAAATTCAGCAATTGGACTGATATACTTTATTGATACGCATAAAAAAACCAGCTAAGAATAACTTAGCTGGTTTTTTTGACTCAAAATAACTGAGTGCTTTAGCGACTAATTAGCAGCTGTAGTACATGTCAAATTCAACAGGATGTACAGTTACGTTCAGACGTTGTACTTCTTCTTCTTTCAAAGCGATAAACGCTTCTAGCATGTCTTCAGTGAATACATCGCCTTTTAATAAGAAGTCATGATCGTCACGCAGTGCTTGCAATGCAACGTCTAAGCTCTCTGCAACCGTTGGGATTTGTGCTTCTTCTTCTGGTGGCAAGTCATACAAGTTTTTATCAGCAGCTTCACCTGGATGCATTTTGTTTTGGATACCGTCAAGGCCAGCCATCAATAGTGCAGCAAACGCTAAGTATGGGTTAGCCGTTGGATCAGGGAAACGGGCTTCTACACGTACCGCTTTCGGGCTACTTACGTGT
Organism: Psychrobacter sp. JCM 18900; assembly: GCF_904846625.1. Classification (GTDB taxonomy): domain Bacteria; phylum Pseudomonadota; class Gammaproteobacteria; order Pseudomonadales; family Moraxellaceae; genus Psychrobacter. The sequence continues at coordinate 603,339 of NZ_CAJHBL010000002.1, read as the reverse complement.
GGAATACGAATAGATGCTGAACGGTTAGATGCTGAATAAGCAAGTTTAATAGGCGCTTCATAATGAGGAACTAGGCGCTTATAGCTGTTCGTTGATGGGTTGGTAATCGCATTCAACGCACGAGCATGCTTGATAATACCTCCAATGAAATACAATGCTGTTTCAGATAGACCAGCATACTCATCACCAGAGAATGTGTTTACGCCGTCTTTTGAGATTGACATATGTACGTGCATACCTGAACCGTTATCACCAACGATTGGCTTAGGCATAAAGGTCGCTGTTTTACCAAACTGATGCGCAACGTTATGAACAACATATTTCAATTGCTGAACTTCATCCGCTTTACGTACCATTGTGTTGAATGCAACACCAATCTCAGACTGGCAAGAAGCAACCTCATGGTGATGAACTTCAACCGAACCTTCACCAACGATTTCTTCGATGCGTTCACACATAACAGCACGCATATCATGTGAGCTATCGATTGGTGGTACTGGGAAATAGCCGCCTTTCACACGTGGGCGATGCGCCATGTTGCCCCACTCGTAAGTCTCGTTAGTCGACCATGCTGCTTCTTCAGCCGTGATTTTATGACTAACGCCAGACATATCGACTGACCATTTAACATCGTCAAATACAAAGAACTCAGGCTCTGGACCGAAGTAAGCAGTATCACCGATACCAGTAGACTTTAAATACTCTTCAGCGCGACGTGCGATAGAACGTGGGTCACGGTCATAACCTTGTAGCGTTGATGGCTCGATGATATCGCAAGTCACTACCACAGTCACCGCGTCAAAGAACGGGTCAACAAAAGCAGTTTCTGGATCAGGACGCAAGATCATATCTGACGCTTCGATACCTTTCCAACCAGCGATTGATGAGCCATCAAACATTTTGCCATCTTCCATGACATCTTCATCAACGGTATGCGCTGGGAAGCTGATGTGCTGCTCTTTGCCGCGTGTATCAGTAAAGCGAAAATCAACCCATTTAGCATTAGAGGATTGGATAAGATCTAATAGTTTATTCGACATGAATAGTCTCCGTTGTGTTGATCACGTAATTGCGATTTAAAATTATTAATATGATGTTCTTGTCCAAGAATGTCAGATGTGCTCTCAATACTAAAACAGCGCATTCGATATTATGCTTATTATCAGCACTATTTTGCGTATTAGTCAAGATGCTCATCTAAAGCGTTTATTCGATCAGACCAATATTTGTGCACATGGTCTAATATACGCCAATTCAATCCTAACGACATTCTAGCAATATACAACTCATAATGCTGAACTCTTCGGGCTCTTGTTAATAATTATTTTTAGACCAATTTTTTGGCTTTAAAAATAATCATAACAGCAATAATGCAAAGGCTATGCCAATGTATTGACACTCTGATAACAGATATAGTTATAGATAAATTTAATTATCAATATTTACAGTGATTTATACGATTAATATCGTTATATATTAATTAATTCTCATCTAGTTCGGTTTTAGAATAGCACTTAATCAGAGCACCAGTTGAGAACCAAAGGCACTTAATTGGTGCAAATACAAGTATGTGAATTCTTGCAATGCTACTTTCTGGTGCAATGTTAATATCTGAATTTATAACATTGTCTCTGGGCAAACTATCCTAGTTATCGACATAATAATAAAAAATGTGTTTTTACTTGGTGCTTACTTAGATAGCCTATACCTTACATTTGATAGAAAACAAAATAGTGGTAAGATAACCGCGCGCAATAACCCCCTCTGTTATAGTCATAGCTGCTTGTCTTTGATAATCAAGTGACTCGATAACAGTGACAACCAATTTTACGTTAAAAATATAATGAAACTGATAAGTTGAAGCCTTAATGATTTTGATGATCGATAATTACGATAGCTTTACGTACAATATCGTACAGTACTTCGGTGAGCTAAAGCAGGACATCACTGTCTGGCGTAATGATCAGGTCAGCATTGAGCAGATTAAAACCCTTGCACCTGATGTCATTGTGATTGGCCCAGGTCCGTGCGATCCTGACCGTGCGGGTATTTCGCTGCAAGCCATTGAGACATTTAAAGGAATTATTCCTATACTGGGTATTTGCTTGGGTCATCAAGCTATCGGTCAAGCTTTTGGCGGTCAAGTGGTCAAAGCTGGGGAAGTCATGCATGGCCGCTTATCAGCTATCTATCACAACAAGCAAGGTGTGTTTGCTGGATTACCTAACCCGTCACAGGTTACGCGCTATCATTCACTCGTCATTGATAAGACAAGCCTACCAGACTGCCTTGAACTCACCGCATGGACACAGAATGCTGATGGTAGTATTGAGGAAATCATGGGTATTCGCCATAAGGCGTTTGCTGTAGAAGGCGTCCAGTTTCATCCTGAGTCGATATTGAGCGAAGCAGGTTACCAATTGCTCAATAACTTTTTACAAACTCACGGATTGGCTACTCTGACATCCGATGAGCTACCACAAGTTGGCTAGATTTGACTAAAAGCACGTCGGTAAAAAATACTGCTTTCATAAGCCCATACCAAATTTCACACAGATTCATATAAAAAATAATAGTAAGCGAGACCATAATGAGTACGACAAAAACAGAAGAAACACACACGCCAGAGAGTATTGCAAAATTGTCTGACGAGCAAACGCATCAACTGTTAACCACAGCTTTGGGTAGAATATTTCAACACATCGATTTAACTTTTGATGAGATGTATCAAGTGATGCTGATTATCATGCAAGGTAGATGCAGCGACGCTATGATGGGCGCTATCTTGACGGGGCTGCGCATGAAGGGCGAATCCATTGACGAGATTACTGCATCAGCCAGCGCCATGCGTGCACTAGCCGCCAACATTGAACCAAAGAACTGCGATTACTTGGTAGATATCGTTGGTACTGGCGGTGATGGTGCTAACTTGTTCAATGTCTCAACTGCATCGGCGTTGGTTGTTGCGGCAGCTGGTGCACAAGTTGCCAAGCACGGTAATCGAGGCGTCTCGACCAAATCTGGTAGTTCAGACTTACTTGGGCAAGCAGGTATCAGTCTTGCGCTCACTCCAGAGCAAGCAAAAGACTGTATTGAAAACCAAGGTATCGGGTTTTTATTTGCACCCAATCATCACAGCGCCATGCGTTACGCCAACCCTGTACGCCGTGAGCTAAAGGCACGTACCATCTTTAATATTTTAGGCCCATTGACCAACCCTGCTGGCACGCCAAATTTAGTCATCGGTGTGTTTACCGCGCAGTTATGTGAGCCGATTGCTAAGGTGATGAAAAACCTAGGCGCACGTCATGTTATGGTAGTAGGCGCAAAAGATGGTCTTGATGAAATCAGTCTTGCGACTTCGACTACAGTCGCTGAGCTAAAAGATGGCGAGATATCAGTCTATGACATGATGCCAGAAGATGCGGGTATCGAGTCACAAACTCTTATTGGCCTCGATGTCGACTCTCCAGCACAAAGTCTTGAGTTGATTCGTGCTGCGCTATCTGGAGCCGACACTCATGACCGTGCCGTACTTAAAGCACGTGACATGATTGCGCTAAATGCAGGTGCCGCGATATACACCGCAGGACTTGCCAGCAACTACCCTAATGGTGTTAGCCGAGCACAGAAAATCATTCAAAATGGCGATGCTTTACTCAAACTTGAGTCTTTAGCCAACTATACCCAACAGCTAGTCGCTCAAGGTTAATCTATACGCATTTATATACTGTCTATAGTCAAAGAAATTTAAAAAGGATAACAGGCAGCCAACCATAGATTGCACAAGTCGTATATCTAAGAAGGTCAATGCCGTAGCCATTTAGTAGTTATTAATAGTTCTCTGACTGTATTTACATTTAACGATATTCGGATACCAGTATGACCACAACCAATTCAGACATACCATCAGTGCTACAGCGTATTGTCGCCACCAAAGTAGAAGAAGTAAAAGCCGCTCGCGAAGCATTGTCTTTAGAGGACTTGCAAGCACAGGTCGCAGCTGATGATAAACCGCGTCGAGGCTTTGCCGCGGCGCTACGTGCTGCTGGCACTAAAGAAAACGGTATCGGTATCATTGCTGAGATTAAAAAAGCCTCACCATCTAAAGGCATTATTAATCATAACTTTACCCCTGCTCTATTTGCGCAGCAGTATGAGCAAGCGGGCGCTAGTTGTCTGTCTGTATTGACCGACCGTGATTACTTTCAAGGCGATGACAGCTACCTTATTCAAGCGGCTAATACCTCAAGCTTACCGATATTACGTAAAGACTTTATGATTGATGTCTATCAAATCTATCAATCTTACCTAATGGGCGCTGACTGCATCCTACTCATTATGGCTTGCCTAGATGATGCCCAAGTACAAGAGCTACATGCACTCAGTATTGAACTTGGTATGGACGTATTGATAGAAGTGCACACTAAATCTGAGCTTAAGCGGGCGCTACAGTTGCCAAGCTCAGCGCACAATATTTATGGTATCAATAACCGTGATTTGAATACCTTCGATGTGGACCTACAAACCACGCTTGATCTGAAAAATATTTTAAACGACGCACTCGCTACTGATAGCGCTGAACAAAAACCACTTATCGTGACCGAGAGTGGTATTCATAGCAGTGATGATATCTGTCTCATGCTAAGTAATGATATTCAGCACTTTCTAATCGGTGAGCAATTTATGAAAACTGATCATCCTGGACAAGCGTTACAATCCTTACTTGCGGGCGTCGCAGCAGACGGGTAAAGTAACTCAATAACTTATGCTTCAATAAATGCTCAATAGCTTGAACAATGTCTGCGCTATATACATAGTTCAATCAACCATTCATCAATCAACGATACGTTAACTTTTATGTCAAACTCTCTGTTTTCAAAAGAAATGCAAGATCAGCTCAAAGAACTCAAAGGCCAGCTGAGCAAAGGCCGTGATACCAACTCACCTGAAGGTGAGAATCAAAAGCCAACTGATCCGGTGTCGCTACCGACTCAAAAACAAGTAAAAAAGACAGTTAAGCAGCTAGATAGTGAACATATCGATGACGATAAAGTTCTGTTTATGCAAGCCATGCATGGTGTCAATCAGCTAGAAGATAAAAATGTTCGCTCACCTGCCAGTGCAACTAGAGCAGGCAAACCTGATGCAGCGACACTATCAAAACGTGCGGCGGCTCAAGGTAGTGAAGCCAGTGATTTAGGCGCAGGCTTGTCAGATATGCAAGCACTACTAAACCCTGTCGCTGCTGAAGCTTATTTGTCTTATAAGCAGCCTACACTGCAAAATAAAATCTTTGATCAGCTCAAAAAAGGCAAGCTGCGTTGGTATGATGCGGTAGATATCCATGGCTGTACGATAGAAGAAGCACGCGAAGCGATGACTCAACTATTGAGCCAAGCCAAGCAGAACAACGAAACTATGGTAAAAATCGTCCATGGTAAAGGTAGTGAAGCGATTCTAAAAACCTGTATCAATGGCTGGTTGCGTCAATTGCCAGAAGTACTGGCGTTTTGCTCTGCGCCACCAAAAGATGGTGGTAACGGTGCCGTACTAGTACTACTTAAAAAACCTAAAGCAGACGGCGAATAGGTCTACTGTTAGTTATACGGTACTACATAAAAAGGACTGCTTATTTGCAGTCCTTTTTTTATCACTTACTAATGGTTTAGACGTAGACTGCAACAATGCTTCCTTTAATGAATGCTCTCTTTAATGTACATTCCATTTAATGTTAGCTTCTCATCCTCTATTAATATATTGACTTGAGCACCTTCTAATTAGCAAAGCGAAATCACTATGAGCATACAGACTATTGAAAACACCAACGAACTAGAACGGCAGATTGCTGCGTTGATCGTACTTGAACCAAGGTTTGCTTCTGTGCATAAGCAGGTTGGCACACCTAACCTTAGGCATAACGCAGGTGGTTTTGAGCAATTAATGAGGGCGATGGTTGGTCAGCAGTTATCAGTAGCTGCCGCTGCTAGCATTTGGAAACGACTGGTTGATGCAGAATTGATCACACCGCAAGCTATACGTGAAGCGACAGACGATAGTTTGAAGACGCAAGGATTGTCTAAGCAGAAAACTCGTTATGTACGCTCTTTAGTGGATCATGATATAGACTTTGCAGCATTGGAAACCTTACCAAATGAAGAAGTCATAACAACTTTGACAGCTGTGACAGGCATTGGGCGTTGGACAGCTGAGATGTATTTATTATTTTCATTAAAACGTGCAGACATACTTGCTGTCGATGATTTGGCCATTAAAGTTGCAGCCATGGAGTTGTTAGGTTTAGCAGAGCGCCCAACACCCAAGCAGCTTAAAGATCTAACTCAGCACTGGTCACCTTATCGCAGCGCTGCCAGTCTATTGCTTTGGTCGTACTACGGCTCATTACGTGATAAAACCGCACTACCTTTATAACTAATTGAGCAAAAACTGAGCTAGTGTTATTCACTACCATTCGTGAGCAAAGAGTCTCTTTTAAGGCTGGTTCCATATAGAAAAGCCAGACTTGTTTTTAGTATGCTTAAACTTGCTTTTTCTTAGCATATGACTTTTATGCTTTAGTGCCTTAAGCGCACCACTTCTGCTGACGGTCGCCATAGAGAATTTGTGGTGACTTACAGCATCATTTTTAGCCTTGTCGCTATCTTTACGAAGATTAACGCCATCGTCGTTGTAATCTTTCCTGTATACGCTTGTGTTTACTTCCTTGTTATCAGACACTTCATTACTAGCAGAGTTACTACTGTTATCTGATTCATTTCCTTCTGCTGATTCATCAGTACTGCTTCCCACATGATGTTCAAGTTCAGCTTGATTAACAATCAACTGCTGAGTCGGCAATGCATGTTCTACTTTATATTTCGCGACTTTCTTTAATATATCTACAAACAAAGCGTTTTGTTTGTCATAGAACTCAATGATACCAATAGCATTCACATAAGCTTGCAACTGAATAACATAGCAATCTTGGCGCAGCTCCAAAATATTGACCTGATTCCATTCTTGATTGGTCAAATCATGCTCTTTTATAAATTCATCCAAGTCATTAACCATTTTGAATATTACGTCAAGATCAGCGGTACGCTTAATATATAAGTAATGGAAAAAACGAAACATATCGCGAGAGGTAAAGTTTTCGATCTGCATCGATGAAAAATCACCATTTGGTACCGTAACAATCGTCCGCGACAAGGTTCGTACGCGCGATGAGCGAATACCAATATCAATAACTGTGCCTTCGTAAGTACCAAACTTACAATAGTCACCGATACGCACAGGTGAATCTGCGACGACGACGACACTACCAACTAAGTTTTCAATCGTCTTTTGCGCACCAAGGGCCAACGCCAAACCACCCACACCCAGTGCGGCAATACCAGTGGTCAAATCAAAACCCAAATTGCCAAAAATAACAATCACTGCAAATATCAGTAATAGCGCTTTGACGACCTTACGCAGCAGTCCCAAAATTGAGACTCGCTCAGTATAGTTTTTCTTGTAGCTTAGATTTACCGCTCGGGTAAATATCGCGTCGATCACTCGCAATAGTAGCCAAGTCAGCGCTAACCAAGAAGCGATATCCGTAAAGCGATTGACCGGCTCACGCAGGGTCACCGATACGCCTGCATAAACCATCACCTCGGATAGTATCAGGGCCATAATGACCACAGAAAGTGGCAATATTACCTTATTAGGTAACGGCAATGGCGTACCACGCAAGTACGGATAGACAATCCTTAATAAATGGTACAGCAACCATACCGCGACATAAGTGAGTACAAAGCTGGTCACAATCATAGTGAGCGCGGCGACCAAATCAGCTAGTTGATAGCCAAAAAGCTTTTTACCATCTAAAGAATCAACCGTATAGCGAGAGACCAAGGTCGGCTCAGTATTTTCTATCACTTCTGGTACTGAGGTCAGTGTATCGCTAGAGAATTGCCAATATTGTTCGTTTTGTTTTGAGACCACCCTTTCTAGCAATAGCGGAACACTTCGCTCCCCGATATTAATCACACCGACATTTTCTTGGCTAGGTGGCAGTTGGTCAGTTAGATTACCCTCAGGTGAATTGCTAATCTGTAGATCCGGCTGAAAACGCCCTCCTGCATCCAGTGCCTGTTTGAACTGTCGCACAACGGTCGTTGGGTTATCGGACTTTGATAAGTTGAGATAATTACTTGCCAGCAAATAATCATTTTCGCCCAACGCACTGATAAATCCTTGTACCGTATGACGCGGCGTATCTCGTCCGAATGAATCAGGCAATGGCGTACTTACTGTCTCTCCACTACTGTCATTACCCACTCCAAGCGCACCAGCCTCGACAGCATAGGCATTATTTGGCAAGGCAATACTCAACAGCATAGTCAGTAATAGCATTGCGACTATAAATGGCATCTTAGTAATAACAGGGAATAAATTAGGCGAAGGACTGGGAGTCAGATTGTGCTTGATAGACAAAACAAACCTCTTAGTTTAAATGGCATGATAAATGACAGGTGGCGTCCATACTATAGTAACAATTATTTATAACAGCAGTGCTTTTGATTACGCAATTTTGTAGCTAACTGTATTGGTATTTGGTTTCTTACTCTAGGTGTGCTTCTAATAATAGGTGTTTTTAAGGATAGGCTTCTCTTATAAAGTTGAATTATTTCTCCTAGAATTTCTAAGTAAAGTAATTTTTAACTGACTATTTAGCAAGCTAACCTGAATAACATTCAGCCTAACCTGAGTAAACATTAGGTTAAAATAGTTTATAAAGCAGGACAATTTGTAGATAATGAGCACAGTTTTGCTTATATACTGTTTTTTGTAACTTTTGACCCCTTTTACGTCATAATAGTTACCTCTCATTTCTGCATTTTTAACTTGATTACTTTGGAATCGACTATGTCTGTATCACGTGCATCTTCACGTACCTATCTTCGTTTAAGTATTTTGAGCGCGCTTGGCTTACTAGCAGTAAATACTGCAATGGCAGCCACTTCTGAAAACACTTCCATTGACGATAGTAACTTACCACAAGTTGAGCTTGACGAAATCGTAGTAACAGCGACTCGCACACCTACTAAAGTCAGTAATGTGATTGCTCAGACACGTGTTGTAAATAGTAAAGAGCTCAAACGTTATCAAGGTCAAACAGTATTAGAAGTACTAAAACGCCAGCCTGGTATCAGCCATTATACAAACGGCGGCATGGGGACGGTTTCAAACCTTTATATGCGTGGCTACGATGGCAAGCAGATCTTAGTACTGATTGATGGCATACGCTATAGCTCATTAAGTACAGGTACTAGTGCCCTAAACTTACTACCAGCAGACCAGATCGATCGTATCGAAATATTATACGGCGCGTCAGGCTCTAGTATATATGGTGCAGATGCAATGGGCGGCGTCATTCAAGTATTTACCAAAGGCAGCAATGTTGAAAAGACTAACTACTCTGTAACTGCGGGTGTCGGCTCGAATGATCAGTACCTATATGGCGCGAGTGCACAGTTTACCAATGATACTGGCACAGCCCTTAGCCTATCAGCCAGCCACAATGAAACAGACGGTATCAATGCCACGCTACCCGATCCTAGTAACCAATATGCTCCTTACAACAAAGATGATGACGGTTTTGAAAGTGATAATGTGAGCATTGCTTTGAATCAACGTATTAACGATCAATGGTCAGCAGGCGCTAGTGCCTTGTATAGTGAGTCAACAACTTATTTTGATAATGGTGCGGCGCAGAATGTCTATTCTGATCAAGAGACGGGCGCAGCTCAAGCCTTTGTCGATTGGCGCTATCAACCAGGCTCTTCAGTGAAGCTGCAATATGGTCATTCTATTGATAATATAGATACAGAAACCTATGCCAGCAACTATGACACCGAACAAGATCAAGTTAGCTTAGTAGGTCAGCACTCACTACCTATCGGTACAGGTATATACGGCGCAGAATACTTAAATCAAAGTATCGATACCACTGACTATGATATTGATGATCGTGATGTCACCAGTGCTTTTTTGGGTTATGTGCTAGCCAACGATAAGTTCGATGCACAAGCAAACCTACGTTATGATGATAACTCACAGTATGGTGATGAGACTACCTACAACCTAGGTGGTGCGCTACACATCAATCCTAACCTACGTATTGGTGCCAGTTATGCTAAAGGTTTCCGAGCACCTAGCTTCAATGACTTATATTCACCTTTCGGCGGCAATGCTGAACTAACACCAGAAGCCAGCGATAACTATGAAGCATTTATTGAATATGACACAACTATTCAATCTACACGCTTGACTGGCTACCATAATAAAGTTGACGACCTAATCAGCTATGTATCAAACCCCACTCCTAGCAACCCATATGCAGGTGCTAGCGAAAACGTCAATGAAGCTGAAATCAAAGGGATCACGCTAACATCAGACTGGATAATCGATGACTACTTATTTGGTGCGAGTTATGACCACCAGCAAGCAAAAGATAGCAGTGGTGGTAGTAATGATGGTAATTTCCTTGCCATTCGCCCTGAGCACAAAGGTCTGATTTATGCAGGTTATCGTCTATCAAGCTTTGATATTCGTGCCGAGTATGAATACGTAGGCGATTATTATAGTAATACTGTTAATGCAGAGTCGCAGTTTGTCGATCATTATGGATTGTTCAATATTAGCGGTAACTATCAGTTAACTGATAATCTTACTATGACTGCTCGTTTGGATAACATCACCAATGAGAAATACATCACGCTACCTGGTTATGATACTGACGGTATCAACTACTTTACTTCTCTAACTTATAACTGGTACTAAGCTGACTTAGCACTATAAAAATCTAGCGCTTAATTAAATATAAAAGGTCATCTAAAGGTGGCCTTTTTTTATACCTATGAAAAATACACAGGTACTTATGCCATGGCTGCTTATCATTTATCTCAGTCAATAGGTGACAATTAACCACTCATCTATTACAATAACGACCTCCGAGAGGTGTTGCGCCATAACAGTGATTTACTGCATTAACGTTCTATAGTTATGCAATCACAGGTTATGTTAGGCTCGGTTAACTGTCGATAGTCCATGTTTTTGGTCACTCACAGCGCAAACAACGGCACCTGCGTTTTTATTCTTTTTATCATTCGTTAACCACTGATAGGAGCATATTATGGACGCAGTGTCTACTACACCATCTGCCCATACGATCGATCCCTCTTTCACTGACTACAAAGTCGCTGACATCAGCCTTGCTGATTACGGCCGCCGTGAAATCACCCTTGCTGAAGCCGAAATGCCTGCCCTAATGGGCTTGCGTCGTCGCTACGAAGCAGACCAGCCGCTTAAAGGCGCGAAAATCGCTGGCTGTATCCACATGACTATTCAGACTGCCGTACTTATCGAGACATTAGTCGCTCTAGGTGCTGAAGTACGCTGGACATCATGTAACATCTTCTCAACTCAAGACCATGCTGCTGCTGCAATTGCTGCTGCTGGTATCTCTGTTTATGCTTGGAAAGGCGAAACAGAAGAAGAGTATGAATGGTGCCTACGTCAGCAAGTACATGTTGGCGGCGAAGCGTCAGGCCAACTTTGGGATGCTAACTTAATCTTAGATGACGGCGGTGACTTAACTGCTTTAATTCACAGCGATTATGCAGAGCTTCTTGATAGCATTCATGGCATCTCAGAAGAAACCACTACTGGCGTTCATCGCTTGGTTGAGATGCTTGGTAAAGGTACACTTAAAGTACCAGCCATCAACGTCAACGATGCAGTGACCAAATCTAAAAACGACAACAAATACGGTTGCCGTCATAGCTTAAACGATGCTATTAAACGCGCTACCGATATGTTCCTTGCTGGTCGCCGTGCTTTGGTTATCGGTTATGGCGATGTAGGTAAAGGCTCTACGCAAAGCTTACGCCAAGAAGGCATGATCGTACGTGTTTCAGAAGTTGACCCTATCTGTGCTATGCAGGCATGTATGGACGGTTTTGAAGTCTTATCACCATACATCGACGGTGACAATACTGGCGGCGCAGCCAGCATCAACAAGCGCTTGCTTGAAGACACTGACATGATCGTCACGACTACTGGTAACTACCATGTTTGTGACCGTCATATGCTAGCAGCCCTTAAGCCTGGTGCTGTTGTATGTAACATCGGTCACTTTGACACCGAAATCGACACACAATTCATGCGTGACAACTGGCGCTGGGTTGAGATTAAGCCACAAGTTCATCAAATCTTCCGCTCAGACGATGAGAACGATTATTTGATCTTACTTGCTGAAGGTCGCCTAGTAAACCTAGGTAACGCAACTGGTCACCCATCACGCGTGATGGACGGCTCATTTGCCAACCAAGTATTGGCTCAAATGTATCTGTTCGAAGAAAAATTCGCTGACTTGCCAGCTGACCAACGTACTGACAACCTATACGTAAAAGTATTGCCTAAGAAGTTAGACGAAGAAGTGGCCGCTGCGATGGTTGCAGGCTTTAACGGTACGCTAACTAAGCTGACCCAAAAGCAAGCTGAGTATTTGGGTGTGCCAGTTGAAGGTCCATTCAAGCCTGACGCTTATAAATACTAAAAGGAGCCTGACTGTGAGTAAGCCTGCTTTCTCCTTTGAGTTCTTTCCTGCAAAGACCGAGCAAGGTCACGAAAAGCTTCTTAGCACTTATGATGAGCTTAATAAGTTATCACCAGCTTATTTTTCGGTAACTTACGGTGCGGGCGGTTCAACCCGTAGCCGCACCTTAGATATCGTACAGGCACTAAGTGCGCGTGGTACCACTGAAATCGCGCCGCACCTGTCTTGTATTGGTGATGATAAAAGTGAAATCGCTGAATTGCTCGAGTATTATAAGACTTTAGGTATTAGACGTTTAGTAGCGCTACGCGGCGACTTGCCATCAGGTCAGGTGGGCATGGGTGAACTACCATTTGCGGTAGATTTGGTAAAGTACATTCGTGAGCATTCAGGTGATCACTTCCATATCGAAGTGGCCGCCTACCCTGAAATGCACCCACAAGCACGTAGCTTTGAGTTTGATATTGATAACTTGGTAAATAAATACCAAGCTGGTGCCAATGCGTCGATTACCCAGTTTTTCTACAACGCTGACAGCTATCTGTACTTGCGTGATAAGTTAGAGAAACGCGGTATTGATACAGTAGCTCAGCCTTTGGTCGCTGGTATCATGCCAATTACTAATTCGAGCAATCTCTTGCGTTTTGCTGATAGCTGTGGCGCTGATATTCCACGCTATGTACGTAAACAGCTGACGGATTTTGGTGATGACCGTAAGGCTATTCGTGAGTTTGGCTTTGATGTGGTTTATCGCTTGTGTGAACGCTTGATTGCCGAGGGCGTACCTGCTATGCATTTTTATAGCATGAACAAAATTGAGCCAAACAAACGCTTGGTAGAAGCATTGGGATTGACTGCTTAAATTTGTAAGCATTCTAAAATATCCCTCGATCATTCCTGAATATATTATTAATGACTGGCGCTTCTAGGAGCGCCAGTTTTTTATTGTCAAAATTTTGACCAATAGCCCTTTACCGTTTTATTCATACACTTTATCTTATTTGATTTTTAAAAATTTCTTCACTGTGTAATAATGCTGCTCTAAAAATAATTTTCTTTATTAAGAAAAATTCTCATAAAACAAATGTCATTAATTGGCTCAAGTGATATTCTATAGATCTAATAATAATTACACTCAATCAAATAATAGGAATAAGACCACGTGCGACGTTTTTTTTATGCCGTTAACAACGACAATGCTGATGCCTCATCACTACCTAAATTGGGTGAGTTACCGCTAGGTAGTGATGTCGAATTACCCGATAGTGTTGTCCATCATTGGTGCCGTGTGCTACGTGCCAATATTGGTGATCAAGGGATTTTGTTCGATGGATTTGGCGGCGAATATACAGTAGAGCTACAGGCAATTAGTAAAAAAAATGCCACTGCTACTTTGCTTACACATATAGACGACGATCGTACGCCGCTTACTATCACCCAGATTGGTTTGGTAATGAGCCGCGGTGAGCGTATGGATTACGCTATTCAAAAAGCAACTGAGCTTGGAGTGACTGCCATTCAGTTGCTCAGCAGCCACCATGGCGAAGTCACATTAAAACCTGCTCAAGTTGAAAAGAAACTGGCGCACTGGCAACAAGTGGCGATTGCCGCTTGTGAACAATGTGGCCTTAATCGTCCACCTCTTATTCTTGCGCCACAATCTATTAACGAATGGCTAAGTAATACCAATTCTGACGCTAAGACTACTGAGACTATGGCTACTGACGTTACAAAGACGCAAATGGCCGTCAGTTCTATTGTTTCTGTGCTTAGTCTTGATTCTTACTATCAAGTATTAGCAAACGCTCCAGATCTATGTATGCAGATGAGTGTACCAGCAGCAGGACAACCTGCCATGCCTAACGCTCTATCTGATATTCTTAAACAACAGACCCCTTATATCAAACTGTTGATCGGGCCTGAAGGTGGTTTGAGTCACGATGAATGTCAGCAGGCGGAGAGTATTGGATTTGAGCCTTGGCAAATCGGCACAAGGGTCTTGCGTACCGAGACTGCACCAGTGGTAGCGTTAGCTACTCTACATGCTTTAAGCACCTAGTAAAAACTGATAAGTACTAGCCTGACTATCGTAGTTTTTATCTTTTATGCTTATAGTCAAAAATAACGTCTGTTCTGTATCGTACATAGTAAAATGCGATGCCAACTCAATGTTAATAAATTGATAATGCAGTTCTTATTTTTATAAGCCCTTATCTTTTGTGAGCCACTATTATGAGCAATTTTGACACTATTCCAGTATCAATCAAGCAGCAGTTGATGAGTACGCTATGTGAACAGCTTGAAGACGCCATATTTGTATTAGATGATAATTTACGTTATTTAGCGGTCAATGCCAGTTATGAGCTTATGATTGGCTACAAAGAAGAGTTCTTGGTTGGTCGGCCACTTGGTATTTATGCTGCTGAGTTTTTATCAGAAGCAGAGCAGCTGATCTTGAAAGACATCAGTAAAAACCTAGACAGTCATGGATTTTACGAACTTGATTTTTCGATGATCAATCGTTATGGCGAGCCTATTGATTGCCATGTCACTTATCGCAAGATTTATGTCGAGCAGACGGCCTACCATGTGGGTATGCTACGTGACATGTCATCGGTTATCAAAGACCAAAAACAGGTCGCGCATTTACTCAACTATGATCAGCTCACAGGTCTCCCTAACCGCAAGGTATTTTTGAGTCAGACAAGTGACATGCTATTGGATAGTTACCAAGAGGTTGTCCTTGTACGCTTAAATATTGACCGCTATCGCAATCTTGCCAGCCTACTAGGGCCTGATGGTGCCAATGATTTGATAAAAAACTTTGTAGAAGAAGTCGAAAAGCTCAAACTGCATAATTTACGCTCTTTTTCTCACTTTGGTGGTGATGATTTTGCGCTACTGTTTGAAGTTAAAGATGCCAATATGGTACGTCATCAGCTAGACACACTGATGCAAATGTGTGAGCGTCCCTTCTCTACTGATAAGAGCCATGCGACAGATACAAATATCTATTACCATATTTCTGTGGGTGTCAGCTGTTTTCCAAAAGACGATAACGAAATAACGGGTTTATTGACCAAAGCAGAAAAAGCATTGGACTATGTCAAGCAGCATGGTGGCGATGATATTCGCTGGTACGACGAGGCCATTGAAAGCGCCACCGCTGGTAGCTTAGAGCTAGAGTCTGAGCTTAGGACTGCTACCCTTGAAGGTCAATTCGTTCCCTATTATCAGCCAAAGTTTTCATTAGAGACTGGGGCTATCACAGGTTTTGAAGCATTGGTACGTTGGCAACATCCTACTCGCGGATTACTCAAACCCGTTCATTTTATCAATGCCATTATCGCGCACAAGCTCTCCTTTGATTTGTTTTCGCAACTGGCCATTAAAATTGTCAAACAACTAGCCGTTTGGCAACAGCAAGGGTTCCATCAACACGTCTGTATCAACGCTGATGCCGCTGAGTTTAGCCACCCTGACTTCTTTGATATGGTCAGCACACTACTGACAGAGAATGACGTTGCTGCCCATCAGTTACATATCGAAGTGACCGAGTCGTCTTTGATTCAGCGTCATGATAATGTAAAAAAACAGCTTAACTCGCTTAGAGAGCTTGGCGTACGTCTAGCGCTCGATGATTTCGGTACTGGTTATGCATCATTGAGCTACTTGCAAGAATACCCATTTGATTTTATCAAGATCGATAAGAGCTTTATCTCCAATATTGAAACCGATCGTACCCAGTACGCGATTGTAAAAGCCATTTTAGACTTAGCAGTCGCTTTAGATATGCAGGTCGTGGCTGAAGGTATCGAAACTGAGCAGCAGCGCGATGTGTTGTTAGATATGGGTTGCAAAATTGGTCAGGGCTATTGGTTTAGCAAACCCGTGGCTGCTGATGTCGCCACTGCGATGCTGATTAAACAAAATGCTTCTGAGTAAACGCTAAGCTATTCACTATTCACTATTCGCTATTCGCTATTCGCTATTCGCTATTAATCATAAACTACTATGTTCAGACTCCTAGCATACGAGCATGTTTAATGTTTATCACGTTTATATCTGTGAAATAACTTACATACTCGGTTCTACCAAATAGTGTTGTAATTTATACCGATGCGTTTGTCTTTATGGCAAACGCTATTTTTTTGGCTGTCGTTTTTTCATGTTAATACTAATCATATAAAGGACTATCTGTCTTAGTAACATTAGAGTTTTCATATGCTTAATGCTGCTGTTTCTTAGCGCCTAACGTCGATTGCATAACCGATGCAAGATAGGTTCATGACTTATCAGTCCTGTCACCAAACTTGTATAATCACCTATGAAAGCCTATCTTTTATAGTGAATTTGTTAGAGCACATTTAATCTATCATTGACTCTGACAATCACCACTCTTTTCAACACTATTTTATGTAATCGATAGCATGGTTGACCTGCTTTACTGTTTATCATTTATTTAGATTTTCAGATTGACTAGGTAAGAATAACGCACTAGAGGATAGTGCGACCATATGCTCATTATTGGCTATAATCGGTTACATTCCAAAAAGGACAGGAAGTTATGCAATACAAAGCGCCCTTACGTGATATCCAATTCGTTATGCATGAACTACTCGATAGTGAAAGCCACTACAAAACTTTGCCTGCGTTCCAAGAAGCTGACCGTGAGCTAATGGACAGCCTGTTTGAAATGGCTGCAAGCTTTGCTGAAAACGAACTGTCACCATTGAACCAAAGCGGTGATGCTGAAGGCTGTAAGTTTGACAATGGTAAGGTCACCACGCCAAAAGGCTTTAAAGAAGCTTATGATGCGTATTGTGAGCTTGGCTTCCCTGCTTTATCTGCTGAAGAAGATTTTGGCGGTCAAAACATGCCTTTCTCATTGTCTACTGTCATCAATGAAATGGTTGGTACGGCTAACTGGTCATTCTCTATGTACCCTGGCCTATCACATGGTGCTATCCAAACCATCGAGCATCATGGTACTGACGAGCAAAAACAAACCTACTTAGAAAAAATGGTCACTGGCGAATGGTCAGGCACCATGTGTCTAACTGAAGCGCATGCGGGTTCTGACTTAGGTATTATCCGTACCAAAGCTGAGCCTAAAGAAGATGGTAGCTATAGCATCACAGGTCAAAAGATTTTCATCTCTGCCGGTGAGCATGACCTAACCGGTAACATTATCCACATTGTATTGGCTCGTCTACCAGGCGCTCCTGCTGGCACCAAAGGTATCTCCCTGTTTATCGTTCCTAAAATGACGGTAAACGCAGATGGTAGCGTTGGCGAAAGCAACAATGTCGTTTGTGGCTCTATCGAACACAAAATGGGTATCAAAGCCTCTGCAACTTGTGTCATGAACTTCGATGGCGCAACGGGTTACTTGATTGGACCTGAAAACCGTGGCCTACAGTGCATGTTCACCTTTATGAACGTGGCACGTATCGGTACTGCTGTACAAGGTTTGACTGCAGCAGAGTATGCATTCCAAGGTTCATTGACTTATGCAAAAGACCGCTTAGCGATGCGTTCACTATCAGGTACGAAAGCACCAGAGAAAGCAGCTGATCCTATTATCGTACATCCAGCTGTTCGTAACATGCTATTGACTGAAAAAGCCTTTGCTGAAGGTGGTCGTGCGCTAGTTTATTATCTCTCACACTTTGCAGATACCGTCGCAAAAGGCGAAGGCGAAGAGTTGAAGTTTGCTGATCAAATGTTGTCACTACTGACGCCAATTGCTAAAGCGTTCTTGACTGAAACAGGTCTAGAAGCCGCTAACCATGGTATTCAGGTTTATGGTGGTCATGGTTTCGTTAGCGAATGGGGTATGGAGCAGAACGTACGTGATACACGCATTTCTTGCTTATACGAAGGTACCACAGAGATTCAAGCGCTTGACTTGTTAGGTCGTAAAGTCTTGGGTTCACAAGGTAAGCTACTTGCGAACTTTGTAAACGTTATCCAAGAATTCTGTGAAGAAAACAAAGAAAATGACGAGATGGGTCAGTTTATCCGCCCACTTGCCAAGCATCTTAAAGAATGGGGCGATTTAACTGCACGCATCGGTATGCAAGCAACTGAAACTCCAGATGCTGTCGGCGGCGCTGCAGTAGACTATATGTATTTCAGTGGTTATGTGACCCTAGCCTATTTATGGGCGCGTATGGCACTGGTTGCTCAGACTGCTATCGCAAACGGTACTGGCGAAAAAGCATTCTATGACGCTAAAGTTAAAACGGCTCAGTTCTACTTTGCTAAGCTATTGCCACGTACTACTACGCACGTACAGCGTATCAGCACTGGTGTAGAGCCATACATGAGCATGGACGTTGATCAGTTTGCCTTTTGATTAAAGCGCTAAACTTTGCAATCGTATAGTCTTGAGCGGCAATATACTTCGGTGTGTTGCCGCTTTGTTTTGCGCGTGCTTATGACAACTATCAAAATAGTTTTGTCTATAGCAACTGTCTATAAGTACCGACCTGTCTACCTTCTCACATTCTAGTTATCAGTGAGGTGTCTATAAGCACTTCAATAGCCGTTGCTAACTTTTGGTGTACGCACAATTCACGAAGAAATACACTCGCTCACAAGCTTATTTGTTAAACTTTGATTATTAATCGCTAAGGTTATACCAAGAAAACAGTTGATAATCTTAACAACTTCAATTTTAATTATTTGAACCAAAGGAATGTTTATGGCTGTTTATAATGCCCCTCTTAATGACATGCGCTTTATCTTAAATGACGTATTCAAAGCGCCAGAGTTTTGGCAAAACAACGAAAACTTGGCTCATGTCGACATGGAAACTGTCGATATGATTTTAGAAGAAATGGGAAAACTGTCAAAAAACATTCTACTTCCTATTAACCGTAGCGGTGATGAAGAAGGCGCAACTTTCGAAGGTGATGGCGTCGTCACGACTCCGACAGGATTTAAAGAAGCCTACAAGCAATATGCTGAATCAGGCTGGGTTGGTTTAAGCGGTAATGCTGAATACGGCGGTCAGGGCTTCCCTAAAATGGTTACCATGCTCACCGAAGAGATGGTTTTCACTGCCAACCAATCATTTGCCCTGTATCCAAACCTAACAGTCGGTGCGACGCTTTGTTTAAATGCGGCTGGCTCTGAAGAGCAAAAGCAAACTTATCTAGAAAAAATGTACAATGGCGAATGGGCGGGCACCATGTGCTTGACAGAGCCGCATGCTGGTACTGATTTGGGCATTATCAAAACCAAAGCCGTGCCTAATGATGATGGTAGCTATGATATCTCTGGTACCAAAATCTTTATCACTGGTGGTGAGCATGACCTTACTGATAACATCATTCATTTGGTATTGGCAAAAACACCTAATGCACCAGAAGGCTCAAAAGGTATCTCGCTATTTGTCGTACCAAAATTCTTGGTCAACGCAGATGGTAGCTTAGGCGAGCGCAATACGTTAGCGGTAGGCTCTATCGAACACAAAATGGGTATCAAAGCCTCTGCGACTTGTGTCATGAACTTTGACAATGCCAAAGGCTGGATGGTTGGCGCGGAAAACACTGGCCTATCATCAATGTTCATCATGATGAACTATGAGCGTGTCACTATGGGCTTGCAAGGCTTAGGTGGTTCTGAGCTTGCCTATCAAAATGCAGCGTTATATGCCAATGACCGCGGTCAAGGTCGTAGCGATACACAGCTACAAAGCCCAGAAAAACCTGCTGATGCTATTATCCATCATGCTGACGTCCGTCGTATGCTATTGAATGCCAAAGTAAACACTGAAGCTTCGCGCTGTTTTGCGATGTACGTTGCCAAAAACCTTGATGAAGAGAAGTTTAGTACCGATCCTGAGTCAGCCAAAGCTGCTGCGGCTCGTGTTGCCCTACTGACACCGGTTGCTAAAGCGTTCCTGACTGATAAAGCACTAGAAGCCACTGTTGATTGTCAGCAAGTCTTTGGTGGTCATGGCTATATCCGTGAATGGGGTATGGAGCAGATCGTTCGTGATACACGTATTGCACAGATTTATGAAGGCACCAACGGTATTCAAGCGCTTGACTTATTAGGTCGCAAAGTTGCTCGTAACAACGGCAAGTACGTCACTCATTTCTTAGGTGAGATTCGTGACTTTGTTAGCAATATGCAAGCAGATCATGCTATCAAACAAGCTACGTTAAATGCAGCAGATACCATCGAAGAGCTAACCACCACTGTGCTTAACAACATTGGCGAACGCAAAAACGAAATCAATGGCTGTGCGGTTGACTACATGCATGCGTTTGGCTACCTTGCTTACTCATACATGTTTGCATTGATGGTAGAAGCTGCCAATGGGAAAGAAGGTGAGTTTTATACCAATAAAGCCAAGCTTGCAGATTACTTTGTCGGTCGTGTCTTACCGCGTATCGATGCGCATGCACAAATGGTCAAAGCTGGTAGTGACCCAATGATGAACTTTGATCTTGCTTATTTCGACGTTCCTGCAAGCTAAGCTAGCTTTACAACTCACCTAAAATACCTTGATTAAAAGGACAGTCGTGTTACTGTCCTTTTTTTTGTCAAAATAACTGCTAACAAAATAATTCAATATCAATAGGCAGTTCCGATTAAAATAACGCAAGACAAGATGTCGCTCGACTACAATTGAACGATTGGCAAACATTACTTAACCACTTATACCGATTTAAATAATAAAAACGATTGAAACAACCATGATAAAGGGTGCGACGTGTCAGAATTAAAACGCATTTTACAACAGATTACCGCCTTGAGCGACGTGCCAGATCCTGCGGTACTCAAACGCTTGATTGATGAGCTACGAGTCAGTGATAAAGAACCTGCATTGGCCAACGAAAAAATTCAATCCCTTATTGATATCATACATCAGCATCCAGAATATGGAGATGGGCTGTCTAGTTTCGTGCTAAAACTGATTATTCAATATCGACAAATTGCGCTCTATACCGATACTGGTATCATGTCCGACCAAGGTTTCTTCAATAGTTTACGCCGGTTAATTGGCCATAGATTTTTACCATTATTACCACAAGATGACTCTGTCGTTGAGCTGGTTGGCTACTTATTTAATAAACGCTCTGATGAACGCTGGCTGGCCAATATCGAAAAGGAAAAATGGGACAAACTGGTTGAGCTGGTTCGCGTAGAAGAGAAACATTTAAACCTAGTCGCTACCGCAAAAAACAGTATTTTAAACGCCATTATCATCTTATCTTACCGCATCAGCGGTATCGGCTTGCATCCTGATTTGATGGAGTCCTATCCGCAGATACTGAATTATTCCGCGTCTTTTGTTGCACAAAATCAAGAAGCCGTACTCTTCGTCAATCAATATCGTCAAGCACATGAGCTTGATACCTTGACAGATATCACGCCCGAGCAAGCAGTCGATCCTGCACCCCTATTGGTTATGCTCGAACAGTGTGAAGATATCGTCGCTACCGTACGTAAGCGGATTTATAAGACAGGTATCTCTATCCGTTTGACCAATATGATGCTGCGTCTAGATCAAAGCTTGCAGCGTATGCGGATTTTAACTGAACTGGTCACAGACGATAATCAAAAGCGAGATCGTGCTGTTATCGAACTGATACAGGCACTCATCACTACGGCCAATCAGCGCTATAGTATTGGCTATTTGATTGATAACAATACCAAACTGCTCTCTCGCAAAGTCACAGAAAATGCCAGTCGCGTCGGTGAGCATTATATTAGTACCGATAAAGCTGGCTATCAAAAGATGCTCAAAAAAGCCTCTATCGGTGGCTTTATCATCGCATTTATGGCAACCATAAAAATACTGGCGTATCACTTAGCGCTCGCACCTATGGGTCGTGCGTTCATCAACAGTATGATCTATGGTTTGGGTTTCGTATTTATTCATGTTATTCGTGGCACAGTCGCTACCAAGCAGCCAGCCATGACCGCGGCGGCGATTGCCTCTACCATTTCTGAAGGCTCTGGTAAAAAATCACATCAATTGACCAAGCTATCAGAATTGGTCGTCGATATCTTGCGTACCCAGTTTGTCGCTATTATGGGTAACGTCATGCTAGCCGTACCCGTCGCTTTGATTATCTCTTTTGCTTGGTTGCAATATACTGGTGCGCCAATGATCGATACCGAAAAAGCAGGACACTTGCTACATGATCTCGACCCGTTCCACTCATTAGCACTTCCCCATGCTGCCATTGCTGGGGTTTACCTGTTCTTATCTGGTTTGATTGCCGGTTATTACGATAACTTGGCAGTCTATAACAACGTAGGCGCGCGTATACAACGTCACAGATTGTTGAAATACATATTGCCTAGCTCATGGCTTCAACGTTTAGGCGGCTTTATAGAAGCCAACTTGGGCGCTATCATGGGTAACTTCTTATTCGGGGTGTTCTTAGGTAGTACCGCGACTATCGGCTATATCTTCGGCTTACCAATTGATATTCGTCACATTGCCTTTGCTTCAGCAAACTTGGCACACGGGCTATTCAATATATCTGCTGATGACATCAGCTGGAGTCTCATCCTAATTTCTATACTTGGCGTGGCACTTATTGGTCTGGTCAACTTAATCGTTAGCTTTTCGTTGGCACTGTTTGTCGCCCTACGTTCTAAAGAAGTTCGCTTTTTTGAATGGAGTCGCCTCACAAAACTGGTGTTTGGCCATATTATTAGTCATCCGTCTGACTTTTTCTGGCCACGTGATAAGCCAATGAAATATGCGCGTATCGATAGTCAGGGCCATATGATATTTGATGATACCTCCGCACAAAAAAACGGCAAATCTATACCAAGTAATTATGTGGTAAGGCGTCTGTCTGATGTCAGGATACTACCTGAATCTAAACATGCTGATGCTCAACATTCCCAGACGAATACCGACATCAACTATGAAAAGCAGCCGACAGATGAGCATACGCAGCCGTACAACTCTCCTGAAAAGGTAATGGATTTGGACGATGGTTTAGTCGATGACGAACTAAACAGCGTTCCTTATACCGATGATATCCAATACGACAAGGCCACCAAAACGATAAGTACGATTGATAACGATGTTGTTAGTGATGAGCCACACCATACTGACTCTGATGACAAGCAGACTGGTGACGCAAAAACACCTCTACCAAAACCTAAAAAACCACCAAAGCTACCTAGTTAAATAGGTAGTTGCGGTGGCTTTATGCTCGATCGACTGTTGTTACTAAAATTATTTGTCATAACGTCTGTTATCAGAGTATGTTCGATGCGCTATAAAGGTAGCGAAGCATTGGCTATGTAATTAGCATTCTTTTGTCTATTATCCTAAATTGTACTAAGTTAATTGACCACAGACTTTGATCATAGGAAAGAAAATGTCGTTCTTTTATCCTAAAGATGTAGATTTTATGGAGATGTTTGGATGCGAGAGTCATATAGATAATGATGGTTTGCTAGAATCCACATTCATTGATACACAAAATAAAAAAATGGTTTTTTCTATCAGTGATATTCAGAACTCAATATCTGCTTATATATATCAAGATGAAGCATTAATATTTAAGATATATGAAGAAGGAGCGATGAGGGTCATGATATATGAAAATCAGATCATTATAGAATATCTGAATTATCAGGATTTATACGCTAAAAGACTTACTATTATTGATGTGTATCCAATATTTAAAATTGACCACTCTACTCTGATAGACAAGGATATGAACCAGCTAAACTAAATACTTTAAAGGTATTATCATATTAAGATGTATCTACAGCGAACCAATCAGATGCTTTCACTGGTTCGGTGCCCTAGTGAGGACTTGAACACTAGGCTGTAAGCTAATGGTATCAAGGTTTTAACTTGCTGAGACAACCACAGTGTACTTCATGGTGTACCTATCATACATGTTCTGTCTATGGTCAGTGCGCTACATAGTAGCCATACTCAATATTTACTTTATATTGCGGTTACTTTAAATTCGTCACTGTAGTTTCTTACTTTCTTGGTCATGATAAACTCCGATTAATACGCTTAGTTTACCAAGTTTACTTGTACGGTTCCTTCAGCATAGCTCATAAGGATGTAAATGATGAGGAAAATATTTAGGAATAAGCTCGTCGTTTATTGTTTGATTGCACCAAGTATAGGAGGCTTTATTTTTATATTGTATATATTGCTCACAACACAAATGAATAAAAATTTTTATACTCATAATGATTTATGGAGTGGTCTTTTATTTCCTTTACTTGGGTCACCTGTTTTAGGTTTAGTGTATTGTGTTCCAGCTTTTATAACTTATATTTTTTCAGAATTATTATTCTTTTTAAAATTTAATAATAAAGCAACAGAGGTAGGACTGATCTTAATTTTTGGAGGAATAGTATCTATGTTATTCACTTTGATAGTAATTCCTTACTCTAGTCCGAGCTTGAGGTTAATGACTTTTTTCATTGGTATTATTTGTTCTGGAGTGGCTGAATATATTTCATATTATAATAGATCTCTTGCGTAAGTTGGCTTTATCCATTAGAAGTCAATAAAATGGCACCTTTACAAGGAATCTTGTAAATCATCTAAAAATTATCAGTAAATATTTTTGTACTTATCGATTCAAAGTAAAGATTGTAAATTAGGGTATACCCCAACGAAACCAGTTATTTCACCCTTTAAGTCTATTAACAGACTACTTAAAACAGACTGGTATAATGGAACTACTTATAACAGACTGTTTATTTAGCCTTGTATATTAAGACGCTTATAACCCTCTTTATGGACTCGGGCACTGTGCGCTTGAAGTAAAAACCTTGCCGTCACCCAATCTATAAGCCAATAGATAATTACCCCACACGCAGCCACCGTCGAGTGCGTGCGCATGTGGCAAATCAATCTCGCCTTTTAGCGCAGCCCAATGACCAAATAGTATCTTACGAGTGCGCGGTACTTGCCACTCAAACCAAGGCAAAAAGTCCTTTGGCATAGCTTCATCTAAGCCTGCTGAAAAGCTAAACTCAAGCGATCCATCCTGCTTACACAAGCGCATACGCGTAAAGTAATTAGCAATCGCCCGCATCTTAGTAAATCCTTCGATACCTGCATGCCACTCATCCGCTTCTTTGCTATATAGATTCGGTAGCAATTGATCTAGCTGATTCAAATTACTTTGCAGCTGAGCTTCTAATTGCTGCGCGTATCCTGCGGCAGCTTCAATACTCCAATGCGGTGGAATACCCGCATGCACCAACACCGTGTACTCATCAGGATAGGCTAATATCGGCTGCCTGCGTAACCATTCGAGCAACTCATCACAATCATCCGCAGCAAAGATAGGTGCGGTTTTGTCTTTATTTTTAAGCTTGGCGGCCCCGCGCCAGACAGCTATCAAATTAAGATCATGATTGCCCAATACCGTTGCCGCAGCGCCTTGCTCACATAACGCTTTGACATGACGCAGCGTGTTCAATGAGTCCTCGCCGCGTGCTACCAAATCACCAGAAAACCATAACTTGTCTTGGGCAGGATCGAAATCCAGTGTCTTTAGCAATTGTAGATACGCAGCATAGCAACCCTGCAAGTCACCGATAACATACTGATGGCGAAAACTCATAACACCTCAACGATTTAAACACGATAGTTAAAGACAGCTCGATAAGAAATAAATACTTAAGTACTGGTCATAAAAATAAAGCATAAAAAACCGCCATTATAATTGACGGTTAGTAGCATGCTTTTATGTATCAAAAATACATTATACGTCTAGCTGTTGTGAATGATTGCTTAGGTTCACAAAGTCCGTGACGCTTAATGTCTCAGGTCGTGCCTGCGGATCGATACCACAAGCTGCAAAATCGTCTTCGCTCAATGTCGGCAGCAACGTTGATTTTTTGAAGATAGCACGTAGCGTCTTGCGGCGATGGTTAAAAGTCTCACGTACGACAATCGCAAAGTGCTCTTCATCATTTGCAACTATTGGTTTGTTGATATGCGGTGTCAGACGGAAGACGGCACTGGTCACCTTGGGTGGTGGATTAAACGCACCGCGAGGAACGGTCAGCAAGTAATCTGTATCACAGTGGTATTGCATGATGACCGATAAGCGGCCATAAGTCTTGCTACCCACGTCGGCTGTGATACGCTCGACCACTTCTTTTTGCAACATAAAATGCATGTCTTGAATCACATCGGCATAGCTAAGCAGATGAAATAAGATAGGCGTTGAGATGTTATACGGTAGGTTACCCACCACGCGCAGCTTACCGCGCTCTTCACTATATAGCTCACGGTAGTCCACATGCATCGCGTTGTCTTTGATAATCTCAAAGTTTGGGTGGCTATTGGCACCAATACGAATACGCAAGCTATCTGCTAAATCGCGATCTAGCTCCACCACTGTCATCGCATCCACTTCTGCCAATAACGGCTCGGTCAATGCGCCCATACCAGGCCCAATCTCGATCAAATTGTCATCGCGCTCTAGACGAATACTTTCGACGATTTCGCGAATGACGCTGGTATCATGCAAGAAGTTCTGGCCAAAGCGCTTACGCGGCTGATGTTTGGCAGTACGTAAGCTGTTAGAAATAGTTTGAGCATCAAATGAAGTTTTGGACATAAAAGAGTCTTAATGTATAAAGGAGAAATGGGCTATGATAATGTAATGGCAGCGATATACTGACTTTATAATAACAAATTATACCACAGCTCATAATTAGGCTGTGTTTTTGAATAATTATTATCGATAGACGAGCCATGCTTTCGAGTAACCAACCCGGTAACTTTTTACCTCTAAATCCATATAATATAAACTCTGATCATGCTAAATGGCAGCGTCAAATCAAGTGCTAGCAGACAGAAACAGGTCCAAAGATGGAGTCCTCATAACAATCGCGGCGTAAAACTAAATCGATAATTAATCGATTTTTAACACTTCTCAGGTTCATTAAAGCCCGACTGCATAACGCAATTGGTTATGTCTCACCTTTTGATTCTGAAAAGCGGTATTATGATAATTTAATCCTGTCAGGTATTGGTGTCTGACTCCAGTAAACCAGTCTCTGATATAGTCGGGAGCGGTTCAGCCCCACGCGATCGTCAGCCCGCCAGATAAATACCCTTAGGGAATTCACATATGATTCTGAAACTTAACGTCACCCTCCATTATCGACTCTCAGAGCCAATGGATCTTTTGCTTCAGATTGAAGCTGCCGATCTTGCGGATCAACGGGTACAGTCAGCCGAAATTTGGACATCAGACGTTGCGCATTTTTCACGGGTTACCGCCGATGATGGCATAGGAGAGCGGATTTGGATTCACGCTGAAGGGGATTTTAGCTGCACTTATCTCGCAGAAATCGCCGTTGACCGTCCTGCCTTAGACATATCGGCACTGTCCCAAACGCCCCTGCATCTTTTGCCCGGAGAGACGATCAGGCATTTAATGCCGTCTCACTATTGCCCGTCAGAACAATTCCATGCCTTCGTGGACACCGAGTTTGGCGATCTCACTGGCGGCGCACGGATTGCCGCGATGCGCGACTGGATCGAGTCGGCATTTAGCTATGTACCTGGATCGAGCCATGCACAGACCACCGCACTCGACAGCTTTGCTCAACGTCAGGGCGTATGCCGCGACTTTGCGCATGTTCTCGTAACACTAGCGCGCGCGTCGTCGATACCAGCTAGGTTTGTGAGTGTTTATGCGCCCGATGTGACACCGCAAGACTTTCATGCCGTGGCCGAGGTCTATCTTGAAGGGAGCTGGCACCTCATTGATCCGACTGGCATGGCAGATGCCGACACAATGGCCCGCATCGGTGTTGGGTCCGATGCGTCCAGTGTCGCGTTCTTAACCTCGTTCGGATCCATGGAGCTGATTAACCAATCGGTATCCGTAACCAGACAAGCTTAGGGTCCTGATCCTAGGCTTTCGAGCCTATGTTTAAAACAGATGCTGCCCGTCATGCACGATATAAACTTTACTAAATCGTCTTAAGTGGCTGCCTTTTTAGATAGGCATTACTGATAATAAAATTATTAAGTACTACGTGAAAAATATCTATAAGCACTATTTTATACAGCAGGTACATCGATAAGTGACTTATCAGCCATCTCATTAGCCATACTTAGTGCTTGATATAAGCTGGTCGCACTCGCACCGCCGTTTCCTGCCAAGTCTAGCGCCGTACCATGATCGACAGAAGTACGAATATAAGGCAAGCCTAAGGTTAGATTGACGGTATCACCAAAACCGTGCGATTTTAATACTGGTAAACCTTGGTCGTGATACATGGCAATGACCGCATCACAGTTTGCTAAATGTCTGGTGGTAAATAACGTATCGGCAGGCATCGCCTCTGATATATTGACACCTGCATCGATGAATTCTTGCAACACGGGATTGATAATCTCAATCTCCTCACTTCCCAAGTGACCACCCTCGCCTGCATGTGGATTGAGGCCGCAAACCAAGATACGAGGCTGCGCGAGACCAAACTTTTCTCTCATGTCATCGATGACAATTTGTACCGTTTGGCGCACGTTCTCCGCGGTGATGGCAGCAGGGATGTCCTTTAATGGTAAATGCGTAGTGACAAGCGCGACTTTCATCGCTTGATTGGCAAGCATCATGACGACCTTCTCACAACCACTTTGCTGCATAAAAAACTCAGTATGACCACTAAACATGGTGCCATCTAACAGCTTGATACCAGCATCTATCAACGCTGATTTTTGCAACGGCCCGGTGACGATGGCAGCGACTGTATTATTTATTGCCAGTTTATGAGCAATATCTAACTGCTGAGCCACCATCGCTGAGTTAGCAATATTGATTTGCCCGCAGACAACGGGTGCGGCACAAGGGATATTTAGTAGGATAAAAGCACTATCAGCGTCTATATCTTGCTGCGATATCTGCTCTACCAAGTTAACATCGAAACTATCGGCATTTATATCTGTATTGATAGTATGCCAACTAGGTGTACTTTTGAGCACACCAGATGCAATCAATTCCTCCACGCGAGTTTGCATCGCTTGAGCGTCAGCAGTCACCCAAATTGGCCGAGAAAAATCTTGCAACTTACCCTCTGCTGCTAGTCCTAGTACTACGTCCATGCCAATACCTGCAGGCTCACCTGTAGTGATTAATAGTGGGCGCTTTTCTTCTGTCATAACAATAGCCTTATTTTATTCAAATTATTGATTTTATTGTATTTATAATTATTATTCTAAGTTTTTTTACTTAGACATTGTATGGTATCTCTTACTTCATAAAAAACAATCACTTCAGATTTAGTGCTTTATCAAGTCTAAAAAACCACATTATGTGTTAAACTTTCGCATCTGATTGTAGCATTTACAGACAAACCTGAAACCGCGTTTTGGTACTTCTATCGTAGAGGCGCGCTACGTTTGTATTGCTTTATCATCGACATCCTTTTTCATACCCATTTTAACTCATTAGGCACTCATGGCAGAAAACGACAAAACCGACGACTTACTCAATCAGACACCGCCGCACAATATTGATATTGAAAAGGCATTGCTCGCGTCTTTGATGAGTATCGAAGAGGCGTACGACAAGATTGCCGATATTGTCACCAAAGATGACTTTTATGCTGGGCGACATCAATATATTTTTGATGCCATTGCCCATTTGGCGGCAGTGAATGAGCCTTATGATACGGTCATGGTACACGACTGGTTAGAAGCGCAGAAATTACTCAAAGGTGCAGGTGGGGACAGTTATTTGGCTGATATTTTGAGCCAAAGTCCTGCAACCTTGTTTAACCTGACTGCCTATGCCCAGCGTGTGCGTGAACTATCAACGCTGCGCCAGTTAATTACCACTGGTAACGACATGCTGACGCTTGCCTATAATCCAAAAGACCAAAGCGTTAGTGACATTCTAGACAATGTCGAGGGTAAGATATTTAGTATCAATGAGCAGCATAACAAGCGCGCGGAACAGCGCGGACCTGTTGGTATTACCTCTGTCTTGACCAATGTTATCGATAAGATTCAAGAACTCAAATCAAACCCCGATGGCATGATTGGTTTGCAGACACCATTTGCCGAGCTGAATAACAAAACCCAAGGCCTACAAGCGGGTGATTTAATTATCGTCGCTGCGCGTCCTTCGATGGGTAAAACCACTTTTGCGATGAACTTGGCAGAAGGGATCTTGTTTAATGAAGATTTGCCCGTCGTGGTGTTTTCGATGGAGATGCCCGCTGAATCAATCGTCATGCGTTTGCTGTCCTCATGGGGTGCGATTAATCAGACGCACCTGCGTTCTGGGCAAATGAATGAAGATGAATGGGCAAAGATGATGAACGCCATTCAACATTTGCAATCAAAGCATTTATATATTGATGATAGTACTGCCCTACCGCCGTCTGAGATGCGTTCTCGCTGCCGCCGTATCGCCAAAAACCATGACGGTCGCTTGGGTGCAATCGTAGTCGATTATCTGCAGCTGATGAAAGTACCCAGTCTAGATGGTAACCGTGTTGGTGAGATTTCTGAGATTTCTCGCAGTCTAAAGGCGCTCGCACGTGAGCTTGAATGTCCCGTGATTGCATTGTCACAGCTTAACCGTAGTCTAGAAAACCGTCCAAATAAACGCCCTATCATGTCGGATCTACGTGAATCTGGTGCGATTGAGCAGGATGCCGATTTGATTATGTTCATCTATCGTGATGAGGTTTATAATGAAAACTCGGACCACAAAGGCGTGGCGGAAATCATCATTGGTAAACAGCGTAACGGCCCTATCGGTACTATTCGTCTAGGCTTTGAAGGTCAATTTACCCGCTTTATCAATCTAACGCCAGAGTACTACCAAGGCGTGAGTTTTGAGAATGATGAGTAACTAACCATATAAATTATAAGCCTGATCAATACTAAGCATCAAAATTAGGTCTAATCATAGTTTAATAAATAATTTTATATAATCAGTTTTTAGCACAATAGCCAGTACCGCATCAATCCAATCGATGTAGTACTGGCTTTATAACTTCATAATTCTACTCATACAGAAGGCGATTATGCGCACAATCACTATAAAACCAAAAGCCCTTACCCATAACCTAAATCAAGTAAAAAAGCGTGCACCCCAGTCTAAAGTATTGGCTATGGTCAAATCCAATGCTTATGGACACGGCGTGGCGGCAGTCTTGCCAGCCCTGCAGCAAGCAGATGGTATCGGTGTCGCTACCTTAACTGAAGCGCTAGAAGCCAGGCAGCTAGGTTGGGAGAAAACGATCGGTCTAGTGGAGGGTGCGTTTACCGCTGATGAGTGGCAGCAAGCGATTGATCATGAGATTAGCTGCGTGATTCACCATGAACCACAGCTAGAGTGGGCATTACAAAACATCCCGCCAGCTGGCAGTGCAACTAGAGTAGCTTGGCTCAAATACAATACAGGTATGAACCGTTTGGGTTTCAATGCTGAGGGTGTGCTGTCAGCAGCAAAACGCCTACATGAAGCGGGTTATCAGCTAATTCTAGCCACGCATTTTGCCAATGCTGATGACCACGATCATCCATTAAATGCGATGCAGATTGAGCGCTTCTCAAGCGTACTAGCGACTTTGAAAGACACCATTAGCCCAGATATCCAAGGCTCATTATGCAACTCTGCTGGTATCGTCAACTTCCCAGAGTACCATTATGACTGGGTACGTCCAGGCATTATCTTATACGGTAGCTCACCTGTCGTCGATAAAAGTGCACAAGAACTAGACTTGCAGCCCGCGATGGAGTTTACTGCTCAAATCATTGCTCTACAAACCGTTAGCGCAAATGATGCGATCGGCTATGGTAGCCGCTGGCGTGCGCAGCAAGACACCAGAACCGCATTGGTCAGCGTTGGATATGGTGATGGCTACCCACGTGTGGTCACTGATGATGCGTATGTCACTGTCATGGATACTAACGACAGCCAAAGCTACCGTTGCCCAGTGATTGGGCGCGTAGCGATGGATATGATTGTCATTGATATCAGTAGCGCACCTGAGAGTCTTGCTATAGATAGCAAGGTCATGCTCTGGGGCGATGCGCCGCGTGTCGACGAAGTTGCAAGTCATGCTGGGACGATTAGCTATGAGCTGTTATGTCGCCTTAGCATACGTCCAAACCGTACACAGGCATAATCATTAGCGGTACAGTCATTAGCATACAAGGTATCGTGGCTTGCAAAGGTGATTTCGATCTATTTGGCAAGCCATTTGATCTTGATAAAAATGAACGTTTACATTGAAAGTAAATACGCTATACTAAAAGTTTGTTGTCAACCCAGTATACGCACTGACGCGATGCTATTGAAGACTGATGACGTTTCACTGACTGCGATCGACTGCTAGGATTACTATGAGTTTGCGCCATTTTTTAACCTTATCTGATTTAACCAAACAAGAACTAGAAAACTTAATCAAACGCGCAAGCGAATTGCGTAAGATGCAACATGCAGGCGAGATATATCAGCCTTTTGTTGGTCGTACGCTTGGCATGATATTTGAAAAATCTTCAACGCGTACCCGTATTTCATTTGAGACGGGCATGGGTCAATTTGGTGGTAACGCCATATTTTTATCACCAAACGATACACAGCTCGGTCGCGGTGAGCCATTAGAAGATTCAGCACGCGTGATTTCTAGCATGGTTGATATCATTATGATTCGTACCTTTGGGCACGAAAAAGTTGAAACCTTTGCTGAATACTCAAGCGTACCGATTATCAATGCGTTGACCGATGACTATCATCCATGTCAGTTGCTTGCTGATATGCAAACCTATTACGAGCATCGCGGTAGCATTGAAAATAAGATCGTCACGTGGGTCGGTGATGGCAACAATATGTGCTCGTCATTTATGCAAGCTGCTAATCAGTTTGGTTTTGAATTACGCGTGGCAGCACCTTATGGGTTTGAGCCTGATCCGAAACTTATGGAACGCTTCTCACACTGCGTGAGCTTGGTAGAAAACGTACAAGACGCGGCAAAAGATTCTAACTTAATTGTCACCGATGTGTGGGCAAGTATGGGGCAAGAATCAGAGCAAAACACGCGTGCACGTCGTTTTGCGCCTTATCAAGTGACGCCATCTCTACTAGACAAAGCTGACCCTGAAGTGGTGTTTATGCATTGCTTGCCAGCGCACCGCGGCGAGGAAATCTCTCATGATATGCTGAACGATCCACGCTCTGTGGTATGGGACGAAGCTGAAAACCGCTTACATGCCCAAAAAGCATTGATGGAGTTTTTACTCAAAGACAAAATCAAGTTACCTGCATAACTTAGACTATTCTATAAAAAGACCGTGAGATCAATAGTAAAATAACTTGCTAGTACACTTCTAAGTAAGTTCCCAAACAAAAAAGCCGTCCAGATCTGGACGGCTTTTTTGTTTATACAAATGATTTGATCATAGATTAACGCGTGAGCGTTGTCACGCCATTAGCACCTGCTTTTAGCAGAACGTCTGCTTGGTTTGCTGCAAAGATACCATTACAGACCACACCCACGATATTATTTAGCTCTTTTTCGAGCGCGATTGGATTACTCACATCCAAGTCATAGGTGTCTAAGATAACGTTACCATAATCAGTGACAAAGTCTTCACGATATACTGGCTCACCGCCCAATTTGGCCAATTGGCGAGCCACATACGAGCGTGCTTGTGGTAATACTTCAATTGGTACTGGAAACGCGCGACCTAATATATCAACGCTTTTGCTATCATCGACCATACAGACGAACTTGTTTGAAGCTGCAGCCACAATCTTTTCGCGAGTCAATGCACCGCCGCCGCCCTTGATAAGTTGCAAGTGCTCATTAACTTCATCCGCACCATCGATATAAACATCTAACGTGCCAGCAAAGTTCAAATCGACTATTTCGATACCAAGCGCACGAAGTTTGTCTTCTGTCACCTGTGAGCTAGCGACGGCGCCAGCAAGCTTCAATTGTGGCAACAACTCAATCAAACAGTTGACCGTACTACCTGTCCCTACCCCAAGTATCATATCGTCTTCGATATAGCTTAGAGCAGCTTTGGCCGCGGCTTGCTTTTGTGCTTGCTGATCACTCATCATAAATCCTTGGAAAATAAACGTATGGTCTTAAAAAAAGTAAAAGGCTAAAACAGATAAAATGCGCGGCTATTATAACCGATGATATTAACGGATGTTAGCGCATCATGACGCTAATTTGTGAGTCCTATCGTGCCTACCTAAGACTTAACGTATGCAAATACCTGCACTTCATGTAAATTCAAGCACGAAATCCCAAGAAAACTGCAATTGAGTCTTGCAAGATACTAAAAATCGGCATAGGCTAATCTATTTCGTTTTTATATTCATCTACACTTTTTATATTCACTCTGTTTAGGGATTACTATGCTGTCACACTGGGTACGAGCCATCTTACAAGCCACCGTCTATGACGTTGCTATTCAAACACCACTTGAAACGGCGCCCAAGCTGACCCAACGTTTTGCCAATGATATTCGATTTAAGCGTGAAGACTTACAACCAGTCAAATCATTTAAATTGCGCGGTGCCTATAACCGCATCAGTCAGTTGAGCGATGAGCAAAAAGCGCGTGGCGTCATTTGCGCTTCAGCAGGTAATCATGCACAAGGCGTGGCGTACTCTGCACGCAAATTATCATTAAACAACATCATCGTCATGCCAACCACGACTCCTGACATCAAAGTAGATGCGGTAAGAGCACTTGGTGGCAATGTAGATCTGCACGGTGATAGTTTTGATCAAGCAAACCGTTATGCGATTGACCGCGCTGAACGCGAAGGACTGACCTTTATTCCGCCTTATGACGATGAGCTGGTCATCGCAGGACAAGGCACCATTGGCCTTGAGCTGACCCAACAGTGGCGCAACATGGACTATGTATTTGTTGCCGTGGGTGGTGGTGGCCTAATCTCTGGTGTGGCCGCATTCTTAGGCGAAGTTGCACCACATGTCAAAGTGATTGCGGTAGAAGCCGAGCAGTCAGCTTGTCTAAAAGCAGCGCTTGAAACAGGTGAACGTGTCAAGCTCGAGCAAGTAGGATTGTTCGTTGATGGCGTAGCAGTGGCGCAGATTGGCGAATTACCTTTTAATGTCGTTCGTACACAAAAAAGCGATAACTCAGGCCCTATCGTTGAGCCTGAAGTGATCACTTGTACCAATGATGAAGTGTGTGCCGCTGTCAAAGATATCTTTGAAGAAAACCGCAGCATCGTTGAGCCTGCTGGCGCACTGTCAGTCGCTGGTATGAAAAAATATATCGAAGCCAATAATATTCAAGATAAAAACTGCGTCGGTATCATTTGCGGTGCCAATA
This sequence comes from Psychrobacter sp. JCM 18900, assembly GCF_904846625.1. Lineage (GTDB taxonomy): Bacteria > Pseudomonadota > Gammaproteobacteria > Pseudomonadales > Moraxellaceae > Psychrobacter. The sequence goes on along the minus strand of NZ_CAJHBL010000002.1, from coordinate 567,395 downwards.
TGAATTTTGACCGCCTACGTTATATCGCTGAGCGTACCGAAATTGGTGAGAAAAAAGAAGCTATCTTTGGGGTCACTATCCCCGAGCAAACAGGCGCTTTCTTGAACTTCTGTCGCAGTCTACATGGCCGTAACATCACAGAGTTTAATTATCGTGCCGATAGCAAAAAATCACCAGACTCAATGGAACCTGCCTCAATCTTCGTTGGCATTGCTTTAAAAGAAGGCGAAAAAGAGCGTCAAACCATCAGTAACCAATTGTCAGACGATGGCTACACTGCTCATGACCTGACTGATGATGATATCGCCAAATCACATATCCGTCATTTAATTGGTGGTCATGCTCATGTCGAAAACGAGCAATTGCTACAAGTGGTATTCCCAGAACGTCCAGGCGCATTACTAACGTTCTTAGAAAAGTTGGGTGATGACTTCAATATTACCTTATTCCATTACCGCAACCATGGTGCTGCTGAAGGTCGTGTACTGGTTGGCCTACAAGCCTCTGAAGGCAATTCTCGTCAGCTACAAGACGCGCTTTTAGATATTGGTTATGACTGTGCTACAGTCAATGACAACATTGGCTATCAGTTGTTTTTGAGATAGTAAAAATAGACGTAATATTTCTTACCTAATGGCAGTTTTTAAGTCGATTAAAAACTGCCATTTTCATATTAATAATGATTATGAGCTGGCAGGTATGGCATAGTGATAAACAAAGTATTGGTGATATTGACCTGTCTGATTTTCGTGCTTATAGGTTATAGAGTCCTTCAACCTAAAAACACGGTACATCAACCTACAACCAATGCAGCGGCAGATATCGTAACGCAACCTACTCTTACCTCTACTGACGTCGATAACATTGATGACATACCGCCGACATACGTTGATTTGGGTACTACTTCAACATCAGCGCCAACTGCAACTCCAGTCTTATCAACACAACCGGCCTCAAACTTTTCATGTGATGGCAGAACACATTGCTCACAAATGACATCCTGTGCAGAAGCCACTTATTTTACAAACTACTGTCCTAATACCAAAATGGATGGTAACCACGATGGTGTACCTTGTGAACAACAATGGTGCAACTAACCCACAACCATAAAATCTATTTGCAAATATTAAAGTTGCCCTAATATTGTTTATATAAAACTATAATTTAATATAAAACGAATGCAGAGTGACTCTTATGAAGAAAAGTGCTGATAACAATAACTCAGGTTTGGTGAAAATCCGTCTCGATAAATGGCTTTGGGCAGCTAGATTTTATCGTACACGCACCCTTGCCAAGCAAGCGATTGAAAGTGGACGCGTGCACTATGCTGGTAGCCGAGTAAAAACCAGTAAAGAGATTTCAGTCGGAGATGAGCTAACCATTCGCCAAGGCTCAGCGACCGCGATGACCGAAAAGACGGTCGTTGTTGAGGCGCTATCTGCACAGCGTGGCAATGCGACCGCCGCTGAGGTACTATATTCAGAGACTAAAGAGAGCGAAAACCGGCGTGCGTACTATGCCGAACAGCGCAAACTGGCTAATCTTGCTCGTCCTGACAACAAGCCCAACAAAAAAGAGCGACGCGATCTACAGCGTTTTAAAAGTAATCAAGATTAAAACCGTTTCATTATCTCGCCTTTTGGCCATGCATCATATGGCCAAATTTCCATTGTTAAATGACGCTATTGTTTAGTCTCTATCCTTGCCATTCCAAGCATTAAGCGTTACGCTAGCAGCTGATTCAATCGATTGCATGCTAATAAAAGCCGCATTAACAATGCTGGTCTCTTATAGCATGTTTTTTTTGTTATAGAAGGTCATATTATGCTGATGAAAGCCTGTACTCCCTCGTCTGTATTATTGGTATGTTTGGGAAATATCTGCCGCTCCCCTACTGCTGAAGAAGTTTTTCGTCAGCAAGCAGCGATTGCTGGACTATCTATAAAAGTAGACTCAGCAGGCACCAGTGATTGGCACGTTGGCAGTGCGCCTGATGCTCGCTCACAACGTCATGCTAAGTCACACGGCTATAAAATTAATAAGCTGGTCGCTCGTCAAGTCAGTGCCAATGACTTTCGTGATTTTGATCTAATCTTAGCCATGGATTCACAGAATTTAGCTGATCTGCAAGCGATCAAAGACAGCATTGCAGAGTCAGAAGATAGTTTAGCAACACTAGCGCTGTTCAGTGAAGAAGACCCTACCTATTGCGGCAGTGATGTACCAGATCCATATAAAGGCGATAACGATGATTTCGAAGAAGTGATCGAGCGTATCGAATCAAGCGCGCAAGCTTGGATAGAAAGCTGGAAAGCCTGCTAGCCATACTGTCTATATTTCTGCTACTCTTGCATCCGGTATCCTCTATAATATGGTTAAGCTTCTACAAAAGAGCTACAGCGTTAACCTCGCTTGAAGTATCACAGTTACATCTGCACTCAGTTGCCTTGTATCTCTTTTAAATTGAAACAACTATAACTACCTTATTACTTATTATCCTTTTGCCACATAGGCTATGTTATGACCCAAGCTGCACGCCTTGACCACAGTACTCAGTCTACCATCAGCTCTGATGTTTCGAATGTTTCATCGACTGCCGTAGTCAATGATTCAATCGACTTGTCATATGACAATACTATGGCATTGGCCTGTGTTGCTGACTCTGTCGTGACGTTAGAAAATGAGGCGCAGCTTGATGACTTTATGGCAGCTTATATAGAGGATACAGCAGACAAGCTACCACTGTTTGTACTGTCTGGCGGTAGTAATGTCTTATTACCTGCCGCTTTGAAAGCCATAGTATTACAGCCAAAGATGCGTGGTATTAATCTGACCGAACAAACTGACGATTATGTTGATATCGAGGTAATGGCTGGCGAGAACTGGCATGATTTGGTCGTTCATACGGTCAATCAAGGTTGGTATGGGTTGGAAAACCTTGCCTTAATACCAGGTCTGACGGGCGCAGCACCCATACAAAATATCGGTGCATATGGCGTACAACTAGAAGACCGCTTACAGTATGTACGCGCCTATCATTTGCCGACACAAACTTGGCACTATTTGTCAGCTGCTGATTGCCAATTTGGCTATCGTGACAGTATCTTTAAACACACACCAAACACATGGCTTATTAGTCGTGTGGGTTTCAGATTACATACTGATTCTGCCAATATTTTAGCCAGTTATGGTGATGTACAGACTGTAGCGCAGCGCTATGCGGAGCAACAAGGACGTAAGCAAGCGACGCCTACTGACGTTATGCAAGCTATTATAGATATTAGACAACAAAAGCTGCCTGACCCTAAGCAGCTACCTAATTGTGGCAGTTTTTTTCAAAATCCTATTATCGCTCAGGAGCGGTTCACAGCGCTGCAAGCAACTTATCCAGCTATCGTTGGTTATGCGATGCCTAATGCAATGGTAAAGGTGGCTGCAGGGTGGCTCATTGAGCAAGCAGGATTAAAAGGCGGCGGCATTGCACCTATTTTTACGCATAAACAGCAAGCACTAGTACTAACCAACCATACGCCTCAGCAAGCCACGCAAGAGGATGTAGCCGTAGCACAGAAACATATCGCTGCTACTGTCTATGAAAAATTTGCCATTCAATTGTCACGTGAGCCAGTCTGGGTAAATGCTGATGGCTCAATTGGATATGCTGAGCATGTGGCCTAAAAAATCATGGTCTAAGCGGCTATTATCTAAACGATTATGGCGATATTACTTGCGGTTTTCTGAACGCATGGTGACGCTTTTTCGCATTATCAATATTACTTTTATACTAGGCTCCACGTCTGTCATTTTGGTGATTATTAGCTTATTTACTCCGCTGTTTTCGCAAGCAATCGTTTATATCTTTTCTCTATTGCCGCTTCCTGATATGCCTGCTGCTGCCATGAGCTCGCCGCCTACCGCCTATGTAGTCCTAGGCGGCGGTCTGACCAATGACCACAACAACCAAATTATCCTAAATCGTTATAGTCTCAATCGTGCCCGTACCGCTGCAGGTGCTTACCATGACTTACCCCTACCAATCGTGCTGAGTGGTGCTGAAGCTCCATGGCTCGGTCAATGGTTGATGGAACACGGTATCGACGGACTGATAAGTGAAAATGCCAGCATGAATACATGTGAAAACGCCCGTTTTACAGCCAAACGCATTCCGCTACGCCATGTATATCTGATTACTGATAGCTATCATATGGCACGTGCACGCAGACAGTTTGCCTTAAATGGTATCAATAGCACACCACTCCCTGCGCCACTGCCAGTTAGACGCGACTGGATGAAGCCTGCCCACAACTTAAGTCACTCACGGCGCGCTGTCTATGAAGTCGCAGCCTACCTCCGCGATGTGATACGTCCACAGATGGACTGTCGCCACGCCAATGATGTGACTTCACAGCAGCTATTGACCCCAAGAGGCAATGCCGCAAAAAACACTGACGAATAAACGTTAAAGATGTATACGATACCCTTGAGAGACTCATTCTAAATGCTACCGGTCATCCACTACATTTGTGATGGGTGTATAATAATAAGAGACACTGCTATTTAAGAGATTTGCCATGCTCAGTATATTTTTATTAATTCCATTAAGTCTCATGCTGTTTGTGGTTGCTATTTGGGCAGTGCGTTATGCGGTCAAGTCAAATCAATTCGAAGATCTGGACAATGCATCACAGCGTATTATATTGGATGACCGTCAAGAACGCCGCCAAACCATGCAGGCTCACGAAAGCTCAGCACCTACCCAGCAAAAAGATAAAACAGCGGCAACTGATGGAAATAACGAACATTCTGAGATAGATAAAAACTCAGAAATCTAATTTATCTACCTTATAGATGCGTAATTCATTGGTACCGTTTTATTAAATAATTCAGCACTAGCAAGTTCGCCCTTTACTATTCTTAGGAGACGCATTCATGACCATCGCTTTACTTGTGGCGGCATTACTAATGGGATTCTTTGGTTCACCGCATTGTTTAGGCATGTGTGGCGGTCTTGTGACCGCGTTTGGTCTGTCTATGAAAGATGTCAGCCCCGCCAAGCGGCGCGCTTTGGTGGCCACTTACCATCTTGGGCGTTTAACGAGTTACGCATTATTGGGTTTAATCGCAGGGCTTATCGGTATTACTGTGTTAAAGCCATTGATGATGGGTAATAGTACACCGCGTATTTTATTAGGATTGGTACTGGTATTCGTCGGTGTGACGATGCTTGGTGCGCCGTTTTTGACTAAGCTTGAACGTTTTGGTATGCGCTTTTGGCAGTATCTTAGCCCATTGCGTCAAAAGGTATTTCCACTTAATACTTTTCCGCGTGCACTAACAGCAGGTTTGCTTTGGGGCTTTCTGCCTTGTGGCCTGGTATACGGCGCTCTATTGATTGCGGTCGTTGCTCATAACCCACTAAGCGGTGCTGCGTTGATGTTTGTCTTTGGTCTAGGAACCATACCGATGTTGGTTGCGACGCATGAAACGGTCGGTTGGCTACGTGATAAGATTGGACGTTTTCGCCTAAGGCAGTTAAATGGTGCGGTTATGGTCATATCAGGTTTGGCAGTAGCGGTCGTGCCGATGGTCATGGCAAATATGCATGGCGGCCATGGTGAGATGAATCATGGTAGCCACACTGCTATGATGTCTGATATGGACTCTCATGACATGAGCCAAATGAATCACGATATGGATATGGCAGAAGACATGGATCAGAGCATGCAAAATATGGACAACCATATGGATCATAGCATGCATGACATGAGTGATAAATCACTGGACATGAATCACCATGAGCATACTGAAATGATGGAACACGCTCAATAAAGTCATTTAAACAGATACTATTAACACTTAGCATATAAAAAAGCCCTCAATACCATTTGCGATATTGAGGGCTTTTGCTTGTTAAGTAGTGCTCAATTTATAGCAATTATTCCTGCCACTGCTCAAGCGTAAACTTGGTTTCCAAGTGCTTCTCTAATGCCGGTATATTGAAGGCATCATCTTCACTCACAAAGCTGATACTAATACCTGTCTGACCCGCACGGCCCGTACGACCAATGCGATGTACATAATCATCTGGCTGATCAGGCAAAGTAAAATTAACCACATGGCTGATATCATCGACATGGATACCACGCCCTGCTACATCTGTCGCCACCAAAATAGATGCATGACCATCTTTAAATCGCTGTAAGTACTTCTCACGTTTTTGCTGAATGACATCGCCCGAGAGCATCACAATATTATGCGCTTGACGCAACTTGTGATACAGACGCTTGACTTGGTCTTTACGATTGGCAAAGACGATGACCTTCTCTACTGCTTCATCACTGATAATACGCTGCAAGGCGTCCAGCTTTTGATCTTCTGTCAGCAAATAAAAATGCTGATCTACTAACTCACTGGTCTTGTGTTCAGGCTCAATTTCAACAAACTGAGGCTCATGTAACCAGCGGTAAGCTAAATTCATGACATCTTGGTTAAAGGTTGCAGAAAACAACAAGCTTTGACGATCGGTATTGGCAGGCATTCGACCAACTAAGCGCTTGATATCAGGAATGAATCCCATATCTAGCATACGATCGGCTTCATCAAGTACCAATACCTCTACTCTATCTAGATACACCATGCCTTTATTAGCAAGGTCAATTAGACGACCAGGCGTCGCTACCAAAATATCAACGTATTGACGTTCAAGCTCGTGCTGCTGAGTTTCATAGTTAGTACCACCCATAATACAAACACTATGTAGCGAGGTATATTTGGTTAATGCAATACAGTCATCAAATATTTGCTGAGCCAATTCGCGAGTTGGCGCCATGACCACAGCACGCGGCTCACCAAGATAGCGCTCTTCGTCATTGGCAAATGGGCGCTTAAGCAAGGCTTCCATAATAGTCAGTAGAAAAGTCGCTGTTTTCCCCGTGCCCGTTTGTGCTTGTCCGATAGCATCTTGATGTGCCAATGTATGCGGTAGTATCTTTGCTTGAATGGGCGTCAATTCAGTAAAACCTAGATCACTTACTGCACGCAGGGTCGCTGTTGAAAGTGGCAAATCAGTAAACGTTGTAAAATTGCTCAAAAAAATATCCTTTTAAATGAATTGCTCGTATTTTATTAATTGTAAATAGGCTCAAAATGAACCCTTATAGTGTCAAATGCAGCATTTAAACCGTAATCAGTAAGAGTAGCCTTATCGAGTCTGTGGAAAACCATCAGACATATAAGCATAAAAAAAGCCAAGCCCAAATCCAATCCTACCAAATATGCTGCAGTTCACTCAACATAGGTAAGATAAGATGGGCTTGACTCAGTAGTATATCAGTAGTTTGTACAGACATTATAACTAAACCGCTTTAATGTCTGAGTAAATTACTCTTCTATCTTTCTGACTTCTTCAGCTTGCAGACCTTTGTCACCTTCTACTACGCTGAACTCAACTTTTTCGCCATCTTTTAGAGAACGATAGCCATCACCCTGAATCGCGCGGAAATGGACAAAAATATCTTCTCCGCTGTCACGTTGAATGAAACCAAAGCCTTTTGAGTCATTAAACCACTTAACGATACCTTGCTCACGAGCTGACATAATATTACTTCCTAAAAAAGTCCGCTTAGCCCTAGCTTCCTTTGCGACATTGCATATAAACAGGGTCTAAGATTATGAAATCAAAAATTAAGAGTATTACTACTCTACTTACCATCATCTATGCAGTGCTTTAATTACCTACATAGTGTTTCCATAACGAATTCGCCAAACACACTTATCGTAATGAAATTTGATGATAGCAACAAACTTGCAATATTTATTGCATAAAAAATATCATAGCACGGGTTTTTAGCAACATAAAGACTTTTAATATGCTTTTTGATATCTAAATAATTTTTTAAACAAATTTTTATAACCTAGCTATCAAGCTGTTATGATAAAGAGCAAAATGCGTCGAAGCCATTTTAGCTTAACGCCGCGCACCTTAGATTATTCTTATACTATAATAAATTATTAACATTGCTCAATAGTTACCGAGACCATTATGACCTCCTCTACTTCGATAAAAGCAGCCGAACAACCGACTAACGAAAATTCAAATCAAATACTGACTCATAAATTACTACTGGTAAATGGAGTGAATCTGAATTTACTAGGCAAGCGAGAACCGCATATTTATGGTTATACGACGCTTGCTGATATAGAAAAGCAACTAGTCAAGCGCGCCGCACGCCACGGTGTAGAGTTAACATGTATACAGTCCAACCATGAGGGTAAGCTAGTAGACGACATTCAGTATCATGGATTATTGGCGAACAAATCTGCTCAAGTCGATGCTATCATCATCAATCCGGCTGCATTTACGCATACTTCAGTGGCTCTGCGCGATGCGCTATTGGCTACCCAAAAGCCATTTATAGAAGTACATTTATCCAATGTTCATGCCCGTGAGCCTTTCCGTCATCATTCATATCTAAGTGACGTTGCGGTCGGAGTCATTTGCGGCTTGGGACAATTAGGCTATCAAATGGCGCTTGATTACTGGTTGAGCAATATGTATGCAGTTGACACAAATAGATAATATGACTGTGCTTACTTTTTTATAAATGATTACTCGCGTCTTCACACATTAGTCAAACAGTAATCTTGCAATTAAAATAATAGAATTACGACTGAGCAAATAACCCATTATACGGTGACATGAATGGCAAAATCGTCCGGAAAACGCTTTATGAAACTCGCTGGCATGACAGCGAGTATTGCTGGCAAAGCCGCTAAAAACTCATTTAAGCATCTCTCAAGTGACGAAGAAAAACGTCTGCAAGCTCGCTCAGATCTGATGCAAGACGTGGGCGTTCAAATTGCCGAAACGTTGGGTGAGATGAAAGGCGCAGTGATGAAGGTCGGACAGATTGCTTCACAATATAAGGATGTGTTCCCGCCTGAGGTTGCGTCAGCGCTCGAAAAGCTACAGAAAGATGCGCCGCCAATGCCATATGCGCAGATACGAGCTCAAGTTGAACGCGAACTGAAAGCGCCAATCTTAGAATTATTCAGCGAGTTTGAAGAGAAACCCTTTGCCGCAGCATCTATTGGACAAGTGCACAAAGCGACGTTGCCATCGGGTCAAAAAGTGGTAGTTAAAGTCCAGTATCCTGATGTCGATGAAAACTGCGATAGCGATCTCAAACAAGTGCGTATGGCATTAAAAATCGCTGGCGTGCTCAATATGAGTAAGCAACTACAAGAGCAGCTTTTCAATGAGATTCGCCAGAGTCTGCACGATGAATTGGACTATGTTAAAGAAGCTCATAACTTACGCGTATTCGGCGCTTTTCATGCAGAAGATGAAGGCCTTATTATTCCAAAAGTGATTAGCAGCCATTCGTCTAGACGGATTTTAACGCTGACCGAAGAGATGGGAGAGACATTGACTGTCGCTGCGACATGGGACAATGACGTCAAACAAAAAATAGCAGAGCGTCTGTTTCATTTTACCGCAGGCCAGCTATTTGGATTATACCGTATGCACTGCGATCCTCATCCAGGTAACTTCGCTTTCCGTCATGACGGTAGTGTCGTGGCTTATGACTTTGGCGGTATCCGAAGTTATAGTGATAGCGAAGTGCAGCTATTCAAACGCTTTGTCAAACATGCACTAAGAGGTGACGTCACTGCACTTGAGCAAGATTTGATTGCGCTAGATATTCGCCGCGAAGATGACAAAAACATCCCTGGTGAGTTTTATGAAAAGTGGTTATCAATTGGACTCAAACCTTTATCCATTAGTCCTTATCAAGAAGGCGAATTTGATTTTGGGAGTAGCCAAGTCCATCACGAGGCCATTGCACAGATGCGTACGTCTTTGAAGTACTTTGGTCAGTTTCAACCCTCAGCCACCACTATGATGCTAGACCGTACTGTATCAGGACAATATTGGAATCTGGTCAATCTAGGCGTCGAGATCGACCTGTCACCACTGGTTGATGAATATATCGATGCGTAGTAGATGTATTGACTGTCACGATTAAATCTATTCCTAGATATGTAGCGCGTGACCACAACGATCGCAAAAGTCTGCCCCTACTGCATGACCGAATTTACCACAGTTGGGGCAAGTCACTGGGTTAAGTTGTGGACGCATATTACGTGCTAACTCTGACGTAAAAATACCTGTTGGTACCGCAATAATCGAATAACCCGTGATCATGACCATGGTTGCAATTGCTTGGCCGAGCGGTGTCTTGGGTGACATATCACCATAGCCAACCGTCGTCATCGTAACAACGGCCCAGTAGATAGACAATGGAATACTGGTAAATCCATTTTCCGGCCCTTCTACGACATAAATAATTGAACCAAAGATGGTTACCAATAATACAAGCGATAAGAAAAAGACCGTAATTTTCTGTTGACTGGTTTTTAATGCCGACGCCAAGAACCCAGCCTGTTGCATATAGGCTTTGAGCTTAAGAACACGGAACACACGTAAAATACGTAATACCCGTATCACGAGTAGATACTGCACACCTACAAACATTAAGCTCAAATAACTTGGTAATACAGATAGTAAGTCTACTATCCCAAAGAAGCTAAAAGCATAGCGTAAGCGGTTGGGTGCTGAGAATAGTCTTAACGCATACTCAATGGTAAACAAAATGGTAAAAAACCACTCTGCATAAAAGAACAACGTGCCATACTGCAAACGCATATATAGCACACTATCAAGCATGACGACGGCCACACTGGCTAAAATTGCAATCAGCAATACAATATCAAAGAGCTTACCCAGACGAGTATCTGTGCCTTCAATAATGATATGCGTACGGTTACGCAAGTGTGTAAGAGCTTCGGCGGTTGGTTGCTTCATAGAATCAGTACTTTATAAAATCAATGGCTTGATAGCACGCAATGACTTAAAATGTGATGGATAAGGGCAAGTTGGTCAAAATAGCTAAAACTGGTTTATAATATCGCTCACCTATCACAGTGAATACAATCTATAAGTTGCCACAGTGTAGCAAAAAAGCACTCTCAACAACATACAAATCGTTAACGTGCCAGTAGCGCTACTACCTAAAATAGACAAAGTAATGATAGTATAAAATTAGGCAATCAGATATCGAAGGTTGTTGTTGATCACTTTTTTTACCCATAAAAATAGTACGTAGAACTTAAGGATGTTATATGGCAGGCCATTCAAAATGGGCAAATATTAAACACCGCAAAGCCCGTCAGGATGCAGTAAGGGGTAAGATATTTACCAAGATTATTCGCGAAATCGTTTCAGCTGCCAAACAAGGCGATCCCGATCCTGACAAAAACCCACGCTTACGTGCCGTTATCGAAAAAGCCCTATCAGTCAATATGACGCGCGACACGATTAATCGTGCTGTCGATCGTGGTACAGGTGGCGGCGATAATGAGAATATGGAAGAAGTCAGTTACGAGGGTTATGGTGTTGGTGGTGTGGCTGTACTGGTCGAAACCATGACGGATAACCTTAATCGTACGGTCAGCGAAGTACGTCATGCTTTTACCAAGAATGATGGTAATCTTGGCACATCAGGCTCAGTGGCGTACCTATTCACTAAACGTGGCGAAATCACTTTTAACGATGTCAGCTTAGAAGATGAGGTCATGCTCGTTGCACTAGATGCGGGCGCCGTTGATATCGAAAATGATGGCGAAAGCTTGCTTGTTATCACTGAATGGGAAAGTTTCGGTCAAGTCCAAGATGCCCTTAATGCGGCTGGTCTTATTTCTGACAACGCCGAGGTCACTATGTCACCATCTACCACGGCTGAGATCGACAATGTTGATGATGCTGAAAAGATCATGAAGATGATTGATATGCTAGAAGATGCTGATGATGTGCAAGAAGTTTATACTAACGTGAACTTCTCTGCTGAAGTCATGGCTCAGCTTGAAGCATAAACTTATTAATTGTTCAGTAAAAAGGGCCAGATACTAAAAGTATTTGGCCCTTTTTTATTAAGATAAATTTAGTTTTACGTCCAACTTCCTTCTAGTGCTAGTAAATACTCTTTTTTATCTAGCCCGCCTGTATAGCCACCGAGCTTACCGTCGCTTGCAATCACTCGATGACAAGGCACGATAATGCTAAAAGGATTTTTGCCATTGGCCTGCGCAACCGCACGGAATCCCTTTGGACTGTTGACACGCTGCGCGAGCGTGGCATAGCTGATGGTTTCGCCATACTCAATACCTTGTAGTGCCTGCCATACTCTTTGCTGAAAATCAGTACCCATAGAGAAGTCTAAAGGCAAGTCTAACGTCTTACGTTTACCATCAGCATAGTCTTTGAGTTGGAAAATCGTTTCTATTAATAACGCTTGATCAGGTTCATTTATGCTTAGGCTATTTTTATCTATAAAAGTAAAGTCTTCATCTGTCAGGCCATAGTACTTTTTAAGTTTGGGTACAGATTTTGAGCTATGCCATGAGTTACCTGGCAGCAGCCAGTTGGCTTCAACGAGCATAGGCTGACCATGCGCATTGTCACGAGCAATCAGTGTTAATCGATGTGACCCAAAGGATGCTGTGGTAACTATCATAGCGTCTACTTCCCTATTCTTTTAAAAATGATTTACCAGATAAAACTGGCTCTCTTATTCTTTATCGTCGGTCTCGAACAAAGCAGCGACAAATTGCTTCGGACTAAAAGAACGCAAGTCGTCAATCGACTCACCCACACCAATATAGCGGATAGGCACATCTGTCGTTTCGGCAATATTAAACACCACACCACCTTTAGCAGTACCATCTAGTTTGGTAATAGTAATACCTGTCAGCGGCACAACCTTGTTAAACAGCTCAACTTGGTTGATAGCATTTTGACCCGTGCCAGCATCCAGCACAATCATACCTTCATGCGGGGCACTTGGATCCGCTTTACGCATGACACGTACGACTTTCTCTAACTCTGCCATCAAATGTGTCTTGTTTTGCAAACGTCCCGCAGTATCAGCGATGAGCACATCGATATTTTTTGCTTTGGCTGACTGCATCGCATCAAAAATGACAGAAGCACTGTCAGAACCATGACCTTGCGCCACTACTGGAATATGATTGCGCTCGCCCCAAATCTGTAGCTGCTCAGTAGCTGCCGCACGGAATGTATCACCCGCTGCCAGCATGACTGACTTGCCCTCGCCTTGTAGACGCTTGGCAAGCTTACCAATCGTTGTGGTTTTCCCTACGCCATTGACCCCTACTACCAATATAACAAACGGCTTTTTGCTAGTATCAATCACCAATGGCTCAACTTTTGGTGTGAGGATATCAACCAATTCACTTTGCAATGCTTTATATAAAGAATGTGCATAGATCAAGTCACCACGATCTGTTTGCTCGGTGAGGCTCTTGATGATACGGTTCGTCGCGTTGACGCCGATATCGGCCACCAATAGCTGATCTTCAACTTCTTCTAATAGCTCGTCATCAATCTCTTTACCACCGATTAAGATACTGACCATGCCTTCGGCTAAGTTTTTGCGTGACTTACTGAGTCCCGTTTTCATACGGTTAAACCAGCTGCCCTTTTTCTTATTCTCTTTTGTCTCTTGTGAGTCTGTAGCAGGCTCTTTGCTAGTAGCTACCTGTGTGTCGCTGTCAGCTACCGGATTTACACTTGGCGTATCACCCAATTGCTCTTGCAACGGCATAGCAGGAATGGTTGACGCAGTATTAGTTTGACTTGTAGCGGCGGCTGTCTCTGTAGCGCTCGAAAAGCTTTCAGAATTACCTTTAGGGACATTATGCTCTTCTGTCATTACAATTGGCGTCGCTAAAGCAATATTGTCTGCAGCATCATTACTAGAGACGTCTTGGTTTACCGTACTGTCCTTTTGCGGAGCAACACTCTCTGTTTCATCAATAATGGGCACAGATTGCACCGGTAGACTGGGTAAGGTAATATCATCGTCATCTAAGTCGTCAAGACCAGCATCAAGGTTAATGACTACGCGGTTGCTATTGTTTGGGTTGTTCATAAGTTTGCCCTAAAAGTTATCACGATTAATTATTTGTTTATTGTTAATGGATTTATAGGTTGTCATCTGGCTACGAGCGACATGACGCTTAATTTTTATCTATTTTAGCATAATTCAAGTCATGCTCAGCCCTTACCCTATTAGACTATCGTCAAAATTTATCTGTTTAAAAAATCACTCAGTGATTTGAGAAAGTTTTGCTTAAGGTTTAGACACAAAATTCTGACCTGTTACTCGTCAGACTTCGCCTACTCTACCAAGACTTATTCGATACATACTTATTAGGAATCCGTTATGTCATTATTCTCTAAGCACTATAAGAAAATCAGCAGCATCAGTGTAGCGGTTTTATTAACGACGACTATATTAGTGACCGGTTGCACCACGACGCAAGAGTTTAGACCGACTGCTAGCGTTATGGTTGGTGCTCAGACCTCTTTGTAATGCCATTTATTACTATGATTAGTATCTAATTCTTCTATCATTATTTTATATAAGTAGACCATACTATGCCATTGTCTTTACCTCTAGCAGCTGCGCCATTACGCATTGCTTGTGCCTTAGCAGTAGCAGCCTCACTTGCTGCATGTCAAACCAATACGATGCCTACTGACTCTGCAACTGCGACAAGCTCAATTGCAAAAAATAGCTTGGCTCAAAACATATCAGATGAAAATAAAACGAGCAAAGACACACAGTCGTCTGAGTTGACAATGGACATGTCAGGTCGACATGAATATCAGTTAGAAAATGGTCTAAAAGTCGTTATAAAAGAAGACCACCGTGCCCCAGTCGCTATGACACAAATCTGGTACCGAGTGGGCTCGGCAGATGAGCCTCTTGATAAAGGTGGTATCTCTCACTTACTCGAGCATATGATGTTCAAAGGCACGACCAATGTCTCTAGTGATGATTATGAGCGGCTAATTGCTAAGTTTGGCGGCGTCAACAATGCCTTTACCAGCTATGACTATACCGGATACTACGAGCTATTCCCTGCCAATCGTATGCCGTTAGCGCTAGAGCTTGAAGCAGATCGCATGAAAAATCTTATATTCGATGAAAAAGAATTTGCCAAAGAGCATCAAGTGGTCATGGAAGAGCGTCGCCAACGTACTGATGACAATCCGCTTGCCAAAGCGTATGAGTCGTTTCGTCTGCTGGCCTTACCTGATAGCCCAAAAGGTGAATCTGTCATTGGGCCTATGAACGAGCTAGAATCGATTAAACTTTCAGATTTAAAAGACTGGTATAAGACATGGTATGCACCAAATAATGCGACGTTAGTCATCGTCGGTGACGTGCAACCACAAGAAGTACTTACTCAAGTCAAACGTTACTTTGGTGATTTAGAAAAAAGCAACCTACCCAAACGTACTTCTGTGACTCAAAAAGGCTTCCGTGGTTATCAAAAGGTAGACTCTGAGCAAGCCGTACAAGTGCCCGTTCTACTGATGGGTTACAACGTGCCAAGCCTTGCCACGGCAGGCTCAAACAATGAAAAACAAGCTTATGCCCTGTCACTTGCGCAAGATGTGCTCGATGGTGGCTTATCTGCACGTTTAGAGAGTCGACTGATACGTGAGCAAGGTATATTGACGACGGTTGGTACTTCTTACGACTTGCTAGATCGCGGTGATGGGCTGTTTTTGATTCAAGCAACACCTCGTGAAGGCGTCAGCTTAGAGCAAGCACAGCAAGCCATAACCTCAGAAATGGAAAAGCTAAAAACAGATCCTATTGCCGATGATGAAATTAGTCGCGCCAAGACCAATACGGTTACTGGTTTGATTTATGCGCAAGACAGCATGGAAGGACGAGCACGTATGATTGGCTCGTTACAATCTATCGGTCTAGATGATAGATTACTTGCTAAACTGCCAACTAAGCTCAATGGTATCAGTGTGGCTGATATTCAGGCTGCCAGTAACAAATATTTGGTCAAGGATAACTTGACGGTGATGCATGTCGTGCCACCTAAAGACAATAAAACCTCAGCGAAATAGTCGCTGCCTATTATCAAACGTCTCATAAAAATGGCCATAACACCGTATTCTTAATAAGAAGAAACTCATGATTCAGAATAAATACGACTCTAAAGCAAGACAAAAATCTTTTAAGACTGCTTCATCCTCTATAAAAGGCACTATCGCATCTACAAAGCGAGCCTACCTCAGTGCTAGCGTAGTTTTTGCTTTTAGCGTCTTAGCTACTACTGCGCAGGCAGATACAACAGCTGCTGAAGATTACCGCGCACCTGCTGCAGTCGATGCAAGTGCGCCAATTGCTGCTCTATCTAAGCTAACCAGCTTAAACGATGACAAACCTTTAAAAGTCACCGTACCGACCATTCAACAGTTTAAGACCAAGTCTGGCGTACCTGTTATGTTTGTACAAACGACCACCTTGCCAATCGTCGATGTTGATTTGCGTTTTAATGCGGGTAGCGCGCGTGATGGTAGTATCAAAAAGGATGGTTTTGGTATTGCTAATATGACAGCGACGATGCTCGAACAGGGCTCAAAAAGCCTAGATGAAAACGCATTTACACGTGCAGTGGAAACGTTGGGTATCAACCTAAGCAGTAGCGCGTATAAAGATATGTTTATCGTTTCACTGCGTAGCCTATCTGATGACAAGCATCTTCTGCCAGCCATTGACTTAATGACACAGATGGTAAGTGAGCCTACGTTTGACGAGCAAGTTCTAGCTCGCAATAAAGCAAGACTGTTGGTAGGCCTGCAGCAACAAAAACAAGATCCCAATAGTCTAGCAAGTATCGCTTTCAATGATGCTTTGTACGGTACTCACCCTTACGCGCATCCATCAGTCGGCACACTAGAAAGCGTTCCTACGATTGAGAAACAGCAACTGATAGACTTTAAAAACAAATATCTGGTAGCAGCAAACGCATCTGTTGCTATGACAGGTAACCTGACACTAGAACAAGCCAAAAAACTGGCAGAAGACATCACTGCTAAATTGCCTACTGGCCAAGCTGCCACTGATTTACCTGAGCCGAAACCGCTGACTAAAGCGCAGCATGTTCATATTCCATTCCCAAGCACTCAAACCACTGTCCTTATGGGACAATTGGGTAGCAAACGGGCAACTGACCCAATAGCACAGCAGCAGCAGACCAACTTTGCTGTTGGAAATGAAGTCATGGCAGGCAGTGACTTTAATGCGCGGTTAATGACGGAGGTAAGACAAAACCTTGGCTATACTTATGGTATCTCGGGGTCGATGAACCCAATGCTCTCTCGAGGTCCCTATCAGATTGGTTTTTCGACACGTAATGACAAGGCTCGTGCGGCTATTGGTGCAAGCTTAGCGGTTATCAATGAAACGTTGGAAAAGGGCATTACTAATAATGAGATGCGCCTGACTACAGATAATTTGAAAAACAGCTTCCCGATGGGATTTGCAAGCAATGCAGGTATTAATGGCTTACTCGGAATGATGAACTTTTACCAATTACCGAATAATTACTTAGCTGACTATACCAATCGCATTGATCAAGTCACTCTTTCAGAGGTCAATCAAACCATGCGAAATACGCTAAAACCTGATAACTTTTTGATAGTTACGGTTGGGCAAGAAGATCCGTGGAAAGAAAATAAAGCGGCAAAAAAATCCAGTAAGAAATAAGTTGCTAGGAAAGTAGTTTAGAAAAGTTAAGGCTCATTAATTTTGTGAACGTATTATAAGTGGTAAAGAATACTGCTTATAACATGTCCATTTAAATATTTGAATTACTATGATGCATTAATAAGAAGCAGAAAATTCTTAATGCTTGGCATTAGGAATGCTTGGCGTCAGAAATTTTTAGCGCAACATCATAGACAAAATGTTCTGGCTTATGGGTGGCCCCGTTATAGCTCAAACGGATAACATGCTTATCATAAGACGTCACTTTATAATTACCATTGGCAAAGTTATGTAGCGTCGGCACAATTAATAGCGCTTCTATTTGACGGTTATCTACTTTAACATTGAGGCGCTGACCCTCTCGCGGATATAAAAAATAATCACAGTAGTCATTTACCATGACCTCTGATATACGTTCGATAACCTGATTACCTGTTTCTTCTTGAATTAATTTTGGACAGACATCAGAGCGCTTAGAGGCCAAACGAGCATAAGAGTTCTTGATACTGTCTTCTATCTCTTTAGAGCTTTGTATATGTCTATCAGCCTTATCCGTCACTATCATATTGTTTTCAGAGGACATTTCTGTACTACACGCACTAATCAGCAATACCGACATAAGTGCAGAAGTAAACAAAGCGCCATACTTATAGTTCGAGTGCAAAAGACCTTGCTTCTTGTTATTTAATTTATGATAGCTTTTCATTGTCGAGCGCTGATTTTTCATAGTTTTCGCTTAAAGTAAATTTGGTGGTTTTCTTTATAAGCCATGAAAATATAAAGGCGATTGATAAGACATATTATTAAAGCATAGTTTTCAAATACCAAACAAATTTTTAATGAACTCATGCGTCTAACCTATGAATCCTACCAAATAATTACAATATTATTATTTTTAGTAAACACCGGAACAGTATATATAAAAATGAATATATATCTAGTGTTATCTCGGCTAACTTTATATTTATTCGAACTTTCGATTCTTGACAAGTCAATTAATAACGGCAAGAAGAAGAACTACTAGCGTGATTGAACCCCCACTTACGATAACCATCAGTATCTAAATGAATAGCCCCTGTCGCATATAATCCTAAGCCAAAGTTATAAGGCTGTCCTTGATACTGCCAAAACTGACATAAGCCATCATGCATGGTACTCAAGCGCCATAAATTGTCTTCGTACTCAGGTACCCAGATATCCATAGCACTTGCATTCATATGCTTACTACCGTCTGCCCCGCCTGCACAGTCATTCAAACCTGGGTTACGATATACCGAACGTATCTCACTGCTGAGTGGTAAAACACCTTGGTTTTTCAACTCACTATAAAGGCGCAATGTTGGTACAATGTTAGACCATAGCTCTTGAGGCGGCAGTTGATACGGCTCATACCCGCATTTACTCCAACTACGGGCAGTCGTCAGCAGTTGAGACAATGGCGGTACATTCTGTGATCCAACTCGTGCGCTAAGATAACGCTCATACTCTGCTACTTGTCTGGCACGATAGCTATTGCTATTTAACCATGCGTTAAAGTCCATATTCATAGAATCGTTATAAGCACCATTATAGGTGTTGTTTGCTGTACTATAAGTAGTACCGCGTCTCACTACATTCACACGTTTGTTTTCTTCAATGGACAACCTAGCATCAATCTCGAAATCACGCTGTTTTTGTACAATCAAGTTTTGAATACTGTCGCCACTTGATGTATTCGCCCCACTCAACATGGTGACACCAGGACGCTGACTTGAGCTGTTAGTAGAAGGTGTTATATACGCATTATTGTTATTGCTTGTACTGCTACTTTGACGTATTTGAATACGGCGTTCACTATCGTCACTGATAATAACGGCATGAGCACTGACACTGCCAGCACATAGGATAAGAGTAATAATAGGTTGGCAAATTTGCCTATACGCATGGATTTTTGATTTTATCATTGCAAGAAACTACCGCTAAAAACGTTTTATCGATACTATCAAATTTTCAACAAGCAGGCTAAACTATCGCTTCTAATTTAAAGTCCAATATTGATAATTAACACTTATCCTTACAACTTTTATAATTGAGTGACTTTATTATTATTTGTGAATGATATAGCCATCGCGTGCTCGCATACTTTTATTAAAGTCGGTACTTTTTAGTACGTTTATCATCATTATTTATAATGAGTTAATTTAGTTAGTACTTCCCTCCTACACCAATTGTTAGCCAAATTCTGCCTATGTCTTCTAACCTGCAATATCGTTTTTCACGTCAAAGCCATCATTTGGGTCAAGGTCATGCACCGACACTATGGCAACGCATTCATATCGACCCATGGTTAACTTTACTGTTATTGACGGTTTGTTGTATTGGTCTGACGATTCTATACAGCGCCGCCAGCCAAGATATTGGTATGGTTATTCGCCAAATGGTCAGTTACGGTGTGGCATTCGCTGTGATGTTTACCATGGCGCAGATACCGCCTAGTCTCTATCGTACTTTTACGCCTATATTTTATGTCTTAGGGCTTATATTATTAGTGCTGGTAGATATTATCGGTGAAGTACGTATGGGTGCTCAGCGCTGGATCAATTTGCCTGGGTTCGGTAGTGTGCAGCCTTCAGAGTTCATGAAGCTGGGCATGCCAATGATGTGTGCTTGGTTTTTATCTAAGCGTGATTTGCCACCGTCAGCGTCTAGCATTGCTATTACCTTAGCATTGATCATTGTACCGGTGCTATTAATTGCTAAAGAGCCTGATCTTGGTACGTCACTACTGGTCGCTGCTAGTGGCATATTTGTGCTTTTCTTAGCGGGCCTTTCATGGCGATTGATTTCTGCTGCTGTAATTTTGGCTGTGCCGTTTATTGCTTTTGCTTGGAACTTTTTGCTCCATGACTATCAGCGTACGCGGGTATTGACACTCCTTAATCCTGAAGCAGATGTACAAGGCGCTGGATGGAACATCATTCAATCGAAGACAGCCATTGGTTCTGGTGGCCTCACTGGAAAAGGCTATTTAGAAGGCACGCAATCACACCTACATTTCCTACCAGAAGGCCATACTGACTTTATTATTGCTGCCTTCTCCGAAGAGTTTGGTTTGCTCGGTGTGATGCTACTGATGTTCATTTATTTCTGCCTTTTATCACGTGCCTTATATATCGCTTTCACTCATCCTGATGTTTATAGTAGATTGTTGGCTGGTGCTATCGCCATGTCTTTCTTTGTTTATATATTCGTCAATGTCGGCATGGTTGGCGGCATTTTGCCTGTCGTAGGTGTTCCACTACCATTTATTAGTTATGGGGGTACGGCTATCGTGACTCTGATGGCAGGATTTGGCTTGCTCATGTCTATTCATACACATAAATCCGGCTAATTTGTATCAGGTACTTTTTATACAAACCAACTTTAAAGTAAGTCGTTGTAATAATTATGGTAGTACCATTAAGATAAATTGTTTTGTACTACTAATAATTTGATAAAAGACAATGAGCAGCCATGGCGCGAAGAAGAGTTTTATCCTTAGCGCTATGGCTTTTTTATTTTAATGGTTTTCATATAATTTATGTTCGTATAGATAACAATAATAGTTACAAATCTGAAATAATTGTTCGTTTTAGCGCCTCTTATTTTTAATAGTAAACAGGCATAATTTCCAATATAAGTTAACCACCTATAAGTTCAGAAAGATTTTATTCCTTGTTTTTTACAAAAAATTGCGTTAACCTCGTTTTACTGTACTCTGATACATAACCCGTACATAGCTACTAATAAACTTTGCATTTAAATATATTTAGGTTGTAGCGTAGCCGTATAGTTAGCATCTTGTAGATTCCAGACTTTCAAATACACTACTTAATTAACGGTTTGATAACAAAGCAATACGCGATATCCTCTAAACCTTTTATTAAAGTAGCATTCTAAAGAAGTTTGTATATCGCACATCATGTAAATACGACATATAGTGACATTGTCACTTAGTCCTGATTTTGGACTTTGTATTCAATGCTTATCGCTAACTATCATTTGAGCGTATCGTTAGTCACTTTAGCTCTATTTCTGCTGAACACTGATGATAATGAAATGAAAAATTACCATATATTAATACCTATAAGAGCTATTCATTAATCAATATGAAAATAAGAGATTAATGCCATGCTCAATCTAAAATATTTAGAGTTAGGTTTTGATGTATAAGTTATAGAGGTATTTATGAACAAGCGTTTATCTGGTTTACTTACAATGTCAGCAATGTTATTTGCTGGCTCTGCAGTCGCTACCAATGCAAATGCTGTAGAAGCAAAGACCACACTTGCTATGATTTCGCAAGATAACGCCTCCCACATCGACCGTGTACTTGGTGAATTAAGCCGTCAACATGATGGTGCATCAAGCTTGGTAAAATCAGCCCGTCAGCCGACTTCATTGGCACTTAGCAGCTCATTGTTAGCCAATGATACGACACAAGTCACCAATGATGAAGATGTACTAGAGCGCCTAACAGCTGTTGCCTCTAACTCTGTCAGCAAATTTAAGCAGACTGGTCTTGCTTCTTGGTATGGCCGTAAGTTTCATGGTCGCAAGACTGCCAGTGGCGAAACTTTCGACATGAACGGTTTAACTGCAGCGCATCGCTCATTACCATTGAACTGCTATGTCAAAGTCACTAACAAGACCAATGGCAAAAGTGTCGTGGTAAAAGTGAACGATCGCGGACCATTCCATGGTAACCGTGTTTTAGATTTATCTTATGGTGCTGCCAAAAAACTTGGTATTACGAGTAAAGGCGTGGGTAACGTTGCTATTGAGCGCGTTGCAGGACCTTAATTTTAAGTATCGGCTTTAGAGACCAATAATATTGCTAGCCCATATAACAAAAAAAGCCTAACTAATCATTAATTAGGCTTTTTTTATGGTTTATATTTATCTCTCTAGGCTAATAGTAGCGACTAAGCTAATAGTAGCGACTAAGCTAATAGTAGCGACTAAGCTAATAGTAGCGACTAAGCTACTCAAAACGAAGTACTATTAATTCTGTATACCTTATAACTCAAATGCGCTTTCAATAGCATCATCCAGACGCTCAACAGCAATCACATTGATACCTTTAAACTGAGGCGCATTCTTAGCAGGTGCATTGGCCTTTGGAATGATGGCATGCTTAAACCCATGTTTCATCGCTTCCTTTAGGCGCTCTTGTCCATTAGGTACTGGGCGTATCTCGCCTGACAGACCCACTTCTCCGAATACGGCTAATGAAGATGGTAACGCTCTCTCTTTAATACTTGAAGCACAAGCCAACAGTACGGCCAAATCAGATCCTGTTTCTATGACTTTAACGCCACCAACGACATTGACATAGACATCTTGTCCACTGGTATGTATCCCGCCGTGACGATGCATCACTGCTAGTAGCATGGATAAACGTTGGAAATCTAGACCCAATGCCATCCTTCTAGGCGAGCCCTGTGAATCATCGACCAAGGCCTGCACTTCTACTAGTAACGGCCTTGTACCTTCACGGCTGACCATTACTACAGATCCAGCAACAGGTTTGTCATAACGACTCAAAAATATCGCTGATGGATTAGCGACTTCTTTGAGCCCCATATCGGTCATACCAAAGATACCCAACTCATTAACCGCACCAAAGCGATTCTTGACCGCACGAATCATACGAAAACGCGAGTCAGACTGGCCTTCGAAATAAAGTACGGTATCAACCATATGCTCTAATACTCGCGGACCCGCTAGCGTACCTTCTTTGGTCACATGTCCTACTAAAAATAGCGCTGTCCCTGTTTGCTTAGCATAGCGAGTCAAAATCGCTGCAGACTCTCTAATCTGACTGACACCACCTGGTGCAGAGTTGATAGCGTCCGTATAAATTGTCTGAATAGAATCAATAATAGCGATGGCTGGCTGCTCTTGCGTTAATGCAGCACAAATGGTTTCTACGTTAGTTTCGGCCAGTACACGCAGTCTATCAGCAGGCAAGTCTAAACGTTTGGCTCGCATGGCCACCTGTGCAAGTGACTCTTCACCCGTCACGTATAATGCACTACCTGCTAGTGAATCCGCCCGTGCCATATTGGTCGCCGTTTGCAGCAAGATAGTTGATTTACCAATACCTGGATCACCACCGATTAACACTACGGAACCCGCTACTAACCCACCGCCGAGTACGCGATCAAACTCACTGATACCGGTTGGTAGGCGCGTGTCGAGCGTCACACTTACTGCATTAAGCGGCATGACAGCACTGTGAGTACCAGAGTAGTTACCAGCTGGCGCACTGGTACCACGAGTAGCAGCTCGTGCGTTATTAGGCTTCGCGGTACTCTTATTATGATGTGGCATGCTGACATTTGGGGCTTCGACCAAGCTATTCCATTCCCCGCAATCCGTACACTGCCCAGCCCATTTACCAAAATGCGCACCGCAATGCTGACAGACATAGCTGCTTTTATTTTTTGCCATAGCTTATAAGCCTTATTCAGAGGATCAATCGAGAATAATGAAGGTAATAATGTCACGCTTTATAAGCGCTGATTCAAAAATATTTGTTATGATAAGTCAGCCATTGGTTTTGCAAGCTGTACTTGAAAGAGGATGATGTTAATTGTAGAGATATTAATTGTAGATATAAATAGTAACTGGCTTACAGGCTCTATATAGAATAGTGTTAACCAGATCTATTAGTTAATCAGAAAATACAAAACTGTTGGTATAAATTTTACGCAGCATTTGGAAAGCAGAATGCATAGAAAGTAAGGAAAATCCATACCAGCATAACTCTACTTTAACGGCACCTTTTTGTTTTAAGCGCACTATATAAAATAGAGTATGAGATAAGCAACTTAACGTTCTAACTTATACTTGGAAGTCTTTACCTAGATAAACAGATTTCACTAAATCATTTTCTAACACTTCAGCTGAAGTGCCTTCTGCAATGATAGCGCCTTCTGATACAATATAAGCCTTTTCGCAAATAGCCAGTGTATCTCGAACATTATGATCGGTGATTAAAACGCCAATACCGCGATTTTTAAGCGTCAAAATAACATCTTTAATATCGCCAACAGAGATAGGATCTACCCCTGCAAAAGGTTCATCCAATAAGATAAACTTAGGATCAGCAGCCAATGCTCGCGCAATCTCACAGCGACGACGCTCACCGCCTGACACGCTCATACCCTGAGACTTGCGCACATGTTCTAAATGAAACTCGCCAATCAACTTTTCAAGTTCTTGCTGTTGTTCAGCTTTATTTAATTCTGTGCGAGTCTGCAGGATAGCTAAGATATTATCTTCGATAGATAATTTACGAAAGATTGATGCCTCTTGCGGTAGATAGCCGATACCCGCACGCGCACGCTCGTGCATTGCGTATTTAGATAAATCCATTTTACCTAATGTAACGCGGCCTTTATCCATATTGACCAG
This sequence comes from Psychrobacter sp. JCM 18900, assembly GCF_904846625.1. GTDB lineage: Bacteria > Pseudomonadota > Gammaproteobacteria > Pseudomonadales > Moraxellaceae > Psychrobacter. The sequence continues at coordinate 542,292 of NZ_CAJHBL010000002.1, read as the reverse complement.
TCCCACCACCATATAGAAGCTAGTCGTTTTACCAGCACCATTAGGCCCCAACAATCCGACGACTTGACCCTGTTCGACAGAAAATGAAACGTCTTTGACTACCCAACGTTTACCATAGCGTTTGCCTAGATTTTGCATAGTCAATCGAGCGACAGGCGCCGTATTGGTGTTTGATGCCGATAGGTCTAGATTTTTATCATCGCTCATAACTTACTCTTACTTTCACAAAATTTAAGCATTGCTAAAGGCAGACTTATTTACTCATAGCCTGTTTATTTGGATTAACGTACGCCACTTTGGTTTGTACCGTTATTAGGCGGGAATACCAATTCAACGCGCTGATTGCCACCAGCAGTTGCTTCAACATCACCTGCTTTTAGGCTATAACGGATAACATTACCAGCAAAGCTTGCACCATTCTGAACCAGTTTTGCATTACCAGTTAGTGTAATAATCCCAGACACTGCGTTGTAGTCAATTTTATTAGCCTGCCCTTTTGCCAAGCCTTTCTCTTGTGTGACTACTTGCTGCATAGTCGCTGGACGGCCAGTTGCTACCGCTGAGTTAATGCTGCGCTGCTGAGAAAGATTGACCGTGATGTTATCGGCCGTCATCTTAAACGTACCTTGAGTAATAATGACATTACCTGCATAACTGGTCACGCCAGTACGCTCACTATAAGTGGCTTTATCTGCTAGCAATTTAATCTGCTGATTAGAGTCTGATGGCAATGCATGACTATATAGCGGTAGCGCCAATAACATTACCATTGGCAGTGCGCGCAATTTGTGCAAGCAGAGTGATGATGCGCGTAAAGTAGGCAAAAATTTAAGTTTCATATAAATAACTCATTTCATAATAGGTGGTAGGATTTGCAAACTTTATGCTAGCTGCTATTTTTTAACACAGTAAATAAGAAGTACTTTGATTAAAACAATGCTTTATCTTGGCGTTCAGATGGAGAAAAGGCAACAGCAACTTGGCCAAATTCATACTCTCCCGTCTCAAGATTGGCAGTCATACTAGAGGCTTCAAATCGATTCATGCCTTGTTCGATTTTCACAGGCGCGTCACTGTATACCTTGCCTGATTTCGTATTGCCCTTTAGCGTACTACCAGTTACTTTTATTGGTTCGATATCGGGGGTACTCTTATTGCCTTCGCTAACCAGTGTAAATCCACCTGATAAACTAAGCTCCCCTGTCTGTTGACTGATGGCTGCACTGCCCGCTTGAATACGATAACGTTGCTCTGCAGATGGTTCCCAATTCATGGTAATGCCTGACATTTCATCCTGATTGGTCTCAGGATTATGCGTCAAAGACTCAGCAGTAAGCTCGTATTCGGTTTCACCTTGTTCATTAGTCTGTACAGCTTTGATATCGGTAGCTTCATAATCGACATCTGTCGTTTCAATATTGACTGGCGGCGTTACGTCGCCTTGCTGCTGAAAAAACCAACCCGCGATACCAGCAATAATTAAGGCTAATACAATTAAGACACGTGTATTCACGACTGTTTATCCTGAGTTTGCGCCTCATCAAGCGTGTAATGCGCGATAAAGTCTTGATAATGTCCATGACCTTTTAAAATAAGATCACATATCTCACGTACTGCACCAGTACCGCCAGCACGAGTCGTTACCATGTCACTGCGCTTGATGACTTCAGCATGCGCGTTAGGTACGGTGGCCGCAAACCCTACTGTTTGCATCGCTTTAATGTCTGGTAAATCATCGCCCATATAGGCACAGTCGGCAGCAGTGATATTCAGGGCAGGATCTAGAGACGATAGCAGCTCGTTTAGTGCAATGAGCTTATCATCACGGCCTTGCACCACATGGTCGACGCCCATTTCTGCTGCTCGCTTATTCACCATCGCACTACTACGGCCGGTAATAATGGCTGTCAAAATACCGTAGCGCGCTAGAGACTTAACACCCACACCATCCTGTACGGAGAACGCTTTGGTCTCAACACCATTGGCATCATAGATAATTTGACCATTGGATAAAATACCATCAACATCCATGACCAATAGTTTTACTTGTCCGGCTTTCTGTATCAAGTCCTGCATTATTTGTCTCTTTTTAATATTTATTTTCGAAGCATTATTCTATATAGCTTAACTATTTCAACGGCAACTCACAAACCTTATTTGACCCCAGCTTGCAGCAAATCATGCACGGTAATAATAGCTTCTAAACGATCTTCATCATCAATAATCAATAACTGGCTAATACCACTTTCATTCATAACACTCAGCGCATCTGACGCACGCATGGTTTTACTGATATGGCGTGGATTGCTGACCATTACTTCATGCATTGGCGTTTGTAGATCGATGCCTTTTTCTAACCCTCGGCGTAAGTCACCATCTGTGAACACACCGACGACCTTATTGTTATCATCAGTCACTACGGTCATGCCCAATCGCCCAGCAGACATGGTAAATAAAGCTTGTTGCAATGGGGCCTGCTGATGAATCAAAGGCAAGTCTTCTGAGTTGGTATGCATCAAATCTTCAACACGCGTTAATAGCTGACGACCCAGGGCACCAGCAGGATGCGATAATGCAAAATCTTCAGAAGTGAAATTACGGGCATGTACTAAAGCAACCGCCAATGCATCTCCAAGCGCTAAAGTAGCCGTCGTACTGGAGGTAGGCGCTAGATTAAGTGGACAAGCCTCTTGCGATTGACCGAGTGTCAATACAATATCAGCTGCTCGCGGTAGCATACCGCGCTTATCACGACTGATACTGATGAGAGGGATATTTAGATGCTTAACAACTGGCAGTAGCATCTTAATTTCATCTGACTCACCTGAGTTTGAAATAGCAAGCAGCACATCGCCTTTCACAAGCATCCCCAAATCACCATGCCCTGCTTCACCAGGATGCATAAAAAAAGCAGGCGTACCAGTTGAGGCAAAGGTCGCTGCAATTTTGCGTCCAATTAGCCCTGACTTACCCATGCCCGTAACCACTACTCGACCCTTACAAGTCAGAATGATGTCACATGCTTGTGCAAATCTGTCATCAATCTGCTCTGTTAGTAGTGCTAACGCAGATATCTCTGTGTTAATGGCCTCGATAGCAGTGGTAATAAATTGCTCATGGGTTAAGTTGTTTTTGGTATCACTCATGCATCCGCTCTGTTTTTATAATGAATCAATACGCTATTTTACTACACTATGTTTCATATTAGTAATGGTCTACAAAATCTACACTAATATAGCACTTCGTACTGAACAAAGAACTTGCTGCTATCTATACAAAAAAAACCCACTATATCAGCAGGTTTTAAACGAATAAATCATGTCTTAACACTTTGTTCAGACAACATGCTCGATTAGGGCAATGAGTTAGCTGTTGCTATCATTAGAACCATCGCTTGGCTTATCTTCAAAGCCTGTATTATCTGCCGTGGCATCAAACCCACGATCTTGACCGAAGCCACCACGCTCAAACCCGCGCTCTTGACCTTGACCAAAGCTACCGCGTTCAAAGCCGCGATCCTGACCTTGGCTAAAACCACCACGATTGAATCCACTACGACTCGATGCAAATCCGCGCTCTTCAAAGCCGCTAGCAGCAGGGTTGCTACCACGTTCAAAACCACCGCCTTGATATCCAGTCGGTGCTGCGCTCTGAGGCTGAGCACTTGTACCTGTCGTCGTACTACTACGCGGGTTACGCGCTGGCACGACTGTTGAAATAGCATGCTTATATACCATTTGACTCACTGTGTTTTTTAAGAGAACGACATATTGATCAAATGATTCAATTTGGCCTTGTAATTTAATGCCATTTACCAAAAAAATAGAGACAGGAATGCGATCTTTGCGCAGCGAGTTCAAGAACGGATCTTGTAAAGTTTGTCCTTTTGACATGAAATCTCTCCTAAATATTATATAGTTATGTTTTGAGTGCCAATTATTTTAAGTGTTAATTTAATTATAATGGCTAAAAGGTAGATACAATAAGGTGTTTTCTTTATAAAACGTATCTAAATAAATATTCGTTGCTCTTAAGTGATTCCACTTTATCGCGAATACGTTATTATTGTAAATAATTAAGTAACTAGTTGTTTCGTTAATATTTTCTGTCTACAAAAGTTCATAAACCAGACATAATAACAATGCTCAAAGCACTGAGCCAAATTATAACAGCTATCTATGTCAATTTTTGAAACTAATTGTGTTAGCTATCATTGTACCTTAAGACAAGTACTCTCGTGCTTCGGCCATGGTTTTAAACGTTTGTAATATCATACGACTGCTAGCATCAGCCTTGCTCTCAGATTCTGCTATCCCATTTGATGGTGCGCTAGGCAATTGCATTACCTTTCTCAGCCATGTGTACTGACGTTTTGCTAGCTGTCTTGTAGCATATAATGCCTTATTTTGCATTTCCTGACAAGCAAGCGCCTCGGTCTCTTGGTTAGCCATGTTTGGTTGAGCAGCTGACTGAGCAACATTAGCTGGGATTTCTTCTCCGTTGACAGCTGTATGCTTGCCAAAAGCTTCATAAAATTGAGCTTTATTCAGATGAGTTTCGTCAAATATCGGATGATCAATATGCACCAAGTATTCTAGTACTTGCCTGTAGCCCACACAGCGCATCGAAGGCATATTAGGCGTGAGCGGATACTTTTTTAGTAAGTCTATGACTTCAGTCACTAGTCCTTCATTCCACATGATATCTAGACGTTGTTCGATACGATTATGTAGCCATGAACGATCTGGCATTACCGATAGCGCGTGCCACTGCTGCTCTGGGTTGTGGGCTAGGGCTTGCTTTGGCTTGCGCTGCCAGTCACTTATTGGAATATTTGTTTGTAGGTAGACCTCAATTGCTCGCGTGATACGCTGAGTATCAGTAGCATTCAAACGCTCATGACTTATGGGGTCTATACTCCCCAAATAATCATATAGAGCGCTAATACCTTCCTCTTGACGCCACTGCTCTACGCGCGCCCGTACGCTGTCATCGCTATCGGGCACAGGAGACAACCCATCGAGTAGCGCCATGTAATACATCATGGTGCCGCCTACTAATAGTGGTATCTTGCCATTTCTGTGACATTCGTCAATTAGACGGGCAACATCACTGACAAACTCAGCCACGCTATAGCTTTGCTTAGGATCAATGATATCGACCAAATGATGTGGATAACGCGCCAGTTCAGCCGCTGTTGGCTTGGCTGTGCCAATATTCATGTCACGATATATCAGCGCTGAGTCCACAGAAATTAATTCAAAACGGCCAGTATCGTATAGCTCGTATGCCAGTGACGTTTTGCCACTAGCGGTTGGTGCCATAAGACAAACCACGCTGTTATCCGTCAGTTTGTGAGGTAGGCTATCAGACGAATGTTGCATAAAGTGGCCTTTCATAATATATGGATAACTCAGATATCAATTGGTTTAATTGCTTTAAGATGTTGTAATTATTTTAAGATATTCAGGATAGCATTAGCTTTACTAAGTGGTGGCTATCTATCGCTTTAATAGCATTGCTCATGATTATTTCGGTAAGATCATTTGCAAAAACTATTGAATCTTGCGCAGACATTTGCGTATTAACCGTCATAAGTTGCTGATTAATCTTAGTAGCACTGCTTAGCAATCTATATTTTTTGAATACTTGCTGACTAGAGGTAAGTGATTCAAACAACTGGTTTATTTTAGACTGCCAGTCTTTAGCACCTATCAGTACACACTGCCCTTGGTGATAAAATAATAGCCAAGGTAGCTTTTTATTATCTGTACTTGAGTCAATACCAATAGTCTCTACGTTTTCAATAATATCTAAGCAAATTGGTAAAGAGACAGAAGTAGCTGCTACAACGGAATAATGTGACGAGCTGTTGTTACTTTGATCTGACCGCTCATTGATATGAGATCGCAATGACTCTTGCAATAAAGGATTATTTGAAGATGATTGGTTTGCAGTAGGCTGATAAGCCTGTCTAGTAGCTTCTACTTGATTATTCTGCCTTTGGTTATTGCTAGACTGACTACTTGAGATGGGTATTCCAGAAGAACGACTTAGAGGAACATCATTACTTGTTCTTGCCACAGAAGTATATTGGCTGTCAGTTTCTGTCGTCGCTACGGACGCAGATGCAGACTCAGACCCAAACTTAGCTACATCGATCGTTTTCAACTGCGCACGAACTGTATGGCCTAAGTGCGCCATAATATTATTCAATGGACTGATTTTGATACGTTGTTTAGATGGATGTACATTGATATTTAACCATTGAGTTGGTAAATCAAAATACAGTGCATACCCCATACCTGCTAGCTGCGCACCTTGTGCCAGTTGACGTATCTGATTGCTAATCAACGCTTCTTTTACCAGTCTGCCATTTACATAAATCAGCTTTGGTAAGTCAGATTTTTCATGATGCAATGGCCATAACCAACCACTAATCGCTGCCTGATTAACATTGCTATCATCGTACGCTACAGACGACTGTACCAGACTCGACAAATCTATCGATATTGCTAATGCATTATCTGTCAATGCCATACCCGTTGCTTGTTCCAACCGCGGCAGTGGCAAGCGACTGTCATTGTCACCATTAATACCCGTAGCACTTGCAGATAATGATAGCCGCTGTTTATTGTCATGAAAAAGTGTCAAAGCAACATCGGCACGCGCCAGTGCGACTTCACGAACAATGGTTTCAATATGACCGAATTCAGTAGCAATAGATTTTAGGTTGCCACGGCGGGCAGGCACATTGAAATACAAATCTTTTACGACAATCGTAGTACCGCGGTTATGGACAACTGGTAACAGTTTCGGTGTGTCATCCAATACGCCAGCGACCTGTAATTGACGACCGATACCGCTCTCATCATGACTACTGGTTAAGGTTAAACGCGAGACAGCAGCCATGGCCGCTAACGCCTCACCGCGAAAACCCAACGTCGTAATACCATGCAAATTAGCAACGTCAGCAACCTTACTGGTCGCATGACGAGTAATGGCCATAACCATGTCATCAGGATGAATACCGACCCCATTATCCACCACTTCAATCAAACCCATACCGCCTTGAGTGATGCGCACTTCAATATTGGTCGCGCCAGCATCGATGGCATTCTCAAGCAACTCCTTGACCACTGCTGCTGGACGTGTCACCACCTCACCTGCTGCTAATTGATTGATCAGCAACGGCGATAGTTTTTTAATGCGTTTATTAGGATGATTATCTGGCATAGATATATGTCATGTTTTTGGAAAGTAGCGATTGGTGTAATTTAGATATTCATTTAGATGATAAGTTGCGATAGATCCAGACCCTGCGCTTGACCTGCCTTTGACAGTCTCAACTGCACTTGGCGAGCTTCAGTGCCGTTATCATCGCTTACACTTTGAGTCATATCGATAAATAACGTGGGCGGCGGAAGATAGCTATCAGCACGGCTAGCCCATTCGATGATGACTAATGCTTCAGGCTCATCCAGATACTCGTCAAATCCAATAAAAGACAGTTCTTCTGGATCTTGCAGACGATATAAATCTGCATGATAAACTGGCTTGATCGAACCATCTTTTCGCTGAATACTATAAGGCTCAACCAAAGTATAGGTTGGACTTTTCACTGCACCTGTATGACCGAGCGCTTGTAACCAATAACGCGTCAATGTAGTCTTTCCAGCGCCCAAGTCACCTGCCAGCCACACGCTACCTGTCAGCGGCAATGTCGCTAATTGCTTAGCTAATGCTTGAGTATCTTGCTCAGAATTGAGTATCAGAGTCTTTAAGTATTTGCTATTTTCTATAGATTGACCATCACACATCAGACTGAACCTGCTCTGTCTGTACCTGCATGGTCACAGTTGGATTGGTAAAGCTTTCACCGCGAATCAGTTTGGCATACAGCTCAGAGTCAGTCCACTCAGCACGAACCTGCTCACTGAATTCAAAATCTTCTAAGACCAGCTTACCCATTTGATCGTTTGCAACATCATCAGCAAAACACTGCGCATACCCTGTCGCCGTCTCGTGAGCAATTACTGAGTACACGCTGACATCTGCTTCACCATTTTGCATTTGTGTCTGGCGCAGTATTTCTTGCGCCCAAAAGAATATTACTCGTGAAAACTGCTCTGCCGATGGCGAAACTGGTAGGCTTATCCAACGTGCGCTAAATTTCTTACACGCTGCGACATACTCAGGATCATCTTTGTTCCAAAAGCAAATGGCATGATCAAAGCTATCAATAATGTCTTTGATAGAAGACTTTAGTAGACCAAAGTCATAAACCATTTGCCCATGGTCTAAACGAGTGGCCTCAAGGATCAGCTCAATTTGATAGCTATGACCATGAATCGAGTGCTTACAACGCTCAGAACTACAGTTACGAACGATGTGAGCATTTTCAAATTTGAACAGTTTACGAATACGCATAATAATTTGACCAAAACAGTAAGCACTATGGTGCTAAATGTTAATAAATAAGAGTTTGCCGTGTTTATGAATCGGTTTATAGTCCATTATAGCAAATCGCCATGTATCCGTAAGTAAGCACTTATTAATACAATGATTGATTGAACGAATCAATTGATAAACTAGGACTAACCGTATTGGGGTTGCTCGTCATTCTGCGCAGAGAACACTTAGCGAAAACCATAAACGATTTGAATGATAATTGAATCGTAGACGAATTGTGCGAGCGCTATCTATTACTAAAGCTTAAGCCTATACTCTATTCAGTAAACAGCTATGTTAGCTGTACTCACACTATCTTGAATTCGCTGAACTTTGCGTAATGAGTAGTGTGCTGTAAAAAAGGAAACGATGATGAGCAAAGGTCAAGACAGCAAGAAGAACGTTAAGAAAAAGCCCCTTTTGACTGCTAAAGAGAAGAAAGCTGCCAAACAAGCCAAGAAAGACGACAATGGTAGCATCTTAGGCAAACATTAATAATAAATACATCAATATGCCAATCTGACCTAACCGTTTGATTGGTATTTTTTTGGTTCGTCATTGGCCTTTAGCTAAGCACTGTCTTATTAAGCTTAGGTTTTGATTAAGCTCCGCGCGGTGCAAACATAATAATCGCCATTCCTAATAGCGCAACTATCGAACCCACTATGTCCCACATGGTTGGTCGTATACCATTGACCGTCCATAACCATAAAATCGCCATGCATATATAAACACCACCATATGCAGCATAAACCCTGCCCGCAGCAGTCGGATGTAATGACAGCAGCCAAACAAATACAACCAAACTCAGCGCACCAGGTATCAGTAGCCAGATTGACTTACCTTCTCGCAGCCACAGATAAGGCAGATAACATCCTGCTATCTCAGCCAATGCAGTAAGCGCAAATAGCCCAACCGTCTTTAATTCTGTCAAAAATTACTACTCCTCATCTACTACTGTTCTAACCTGCTAAAACCAGTCAGGTATTGTACGGCATTTCCCAGAATAATCACCCTATCTCTGTCACCTCTTATAAAAAGCTATTTTGTCTGACATTACAGTCAAAATCACAGTAAAATCTATCATAGCAAACAAACCTCTTAGAGAGCGCTCTATCGAGGCCATACCGACATTGTAAATAGGAAGCTAGCGTCATGATGCGCATTGGATTATTTTTATTAACCAACTTAGCAGTGATTGTAGTATTTAGCATTGTGTTTGGTATTTTATCGAGGTTTTTTGGGATTGGCGGCGTGCACAGCGCAGGTGGTCTTAACTACATTAGCCTTGCTGTTATGTGTGGTATCTACGGTATGGTCGGCTCGATGGTGTCGCTATTTATATCGAAGTGGATGGCTAAAAGATCCACTGGTACGGTAGTTATAGAATCGCCACGCACCGCTACTGAGCAATGGTTAGTTGATACAATCGCCAAACAAGCACGAGCCGTAAATATCGGTATGCCTGAGGTTGGTATTTTTAATAATTCGCAGCCAAATGCCTTTGCGACTGGCTGGAATAAAAATAAAGCGCTAGTGGCAGTTTCGTCTGGTCTATTGCAAAATATGAATCAAGATGAAGTCGAAGCCGTATTGGCGCATGAGATTGGTCATGTGGCCAATGGCGATATGGTAACCCTCGCTCTCATTCAAGGCGTGGTCAATGCGTTTGTGATGTTCTTTGCACGCATTGTCGGTAGTTTCGTTGATCGTACTGTGTTCAAAAATACCAGTGATCGCCCAGGTGTTGGGTACTTTATTACCAGTATTGTGATGGATATTTTGCTTGGATTTTTGGCGTCTGCCATCGTCATGTGGTTTTCACGCTTACGTGAATTCCGTGCGGATCAAATGGGTGCCAAACTTGCCAGCCGCGAAAAAATGATCAGTGCGCTTGATGCGTTGCGTCCTTCTGCACAGCGACCGGATCAAATGTCTGAGAGTATGAAAGCATTTGCGATCTCATCAGGACAAACTCAAGGCTTTAGTATTGCCAACCTATTCCGCTCACACCCAACATTGGATGATCGTATTGTGGCGTTGCGAGAATATAATCCTAGTGAGGGGTGATGATTGAACTACCTCTTTTATGAATTACTATAAACATAGTTTTAAAACGTGCTGATTTATACCGTCTCTATTAATCCAAGGCTCAATATTGAGATATTTATGTCTGACAAAAAACAAGGTGAAGCTGAACAGCCCAGCAATAACATTGTCTGGATTATTGCTCTATCCATTATCTTAAATGTAGCTCTAGGTAGCTTTATATACTCGATTCTTAGGGAAGTTCTTGGTTTTAATGATGATTATGCTAGCCTAACCTCGATAGCGATATGTATTTTTCTTGCTTACAAATATTTCAAACATAATGAAAAAGATAAAGCTACTGATAAAAATACTGAAAGTAAGCAGCAGGAGTCACATCGCGGCTTTACATACAGAGAAATACATGACATACCTGAAAAAGAGAATAATAATAAACATAAAAACACGGTATTTAATGAAAACGAACTAAATCAGAAAGAGCTTGATAGATACATTAGTAAAAATCATTCTAAAGAAGAAATTGGTTTATTCTACGAGAGGTATGTAGGGTATGTTTTTGAAAAAAAAGGATGGCACGTAATATATCATGGAGCTAAAAAAGGAAAGCAAGATGAAGGTATAGATCTAATTTGCATGAAAAAAGATAGAGTGCGCTTAGTTCAATGTAAGTACTGGTCACAGAACAAAAGTTTATTTGAAAACAGTATATTCCAATTATACGGTACATGGCAGCTACGAGTTAAAAATAATGAATTTGGCTTTAAAAAAATAGACGCCTACATAATTACCTCGACAACACTAGGAGCAATTGCAAGAAATAGCGCTGAAACTTTAGATGTAAAATTTACGGAAAATTTCAATTTAGATAAAAACTATCCTAAGATAAAATGCACAACTACCAAAAATGGTGAAAAGATATATCACCTCCCTACTGACCAACAATACGATAATATAGGCATCAATAAAGATTCAAGACGTTTTTATGTACGTACTGTTGCTGATGCTGTGGCGAAAGGACATCGAAGAGCTTATCGTCATGCGTTTCATAACCACGACTTATGAAGTAAAATCGTAAAACATTTTCTATCCAATCGGAAATTATATCCATTCTATAAGCCGCTCATGCATTCAAACACGATCGATAGTAGCAAGAACGTAATGTCACCGCTAGCTCTCATTACTTAGACATAAAAAAAGCCTATCTATATAAGACAGGCTTTTCTAAAAAAAATTTGCTAATTAAATATCAAACTCAAGCGCTCTATCACCTTCGCTATCTTTGATACGCGTTGGCAGACCAATCTTATTTAGTAGATTGATAAATGGCTTGGCATCTAACTCTTCGACGTTGACCATCTTACCTGCATCCCATTCGCCAGTTGCGACCAGTATCGCAGCAGCAACAGGTGGCACGCCTGCGGTATAAGAGATACCTTGGCTACCAACTTCGTTGTAAGCATCTTTATGATCTGAAACATTATAAATAAACACTTCAGTCTCAACACCATTGATCTTGCCTTTGACTTTATCACCAATGCAGGTCTTGCCTGTATAGTTCGGTGCAAGTGAGCTTGGATCTGGTAGTACTGCTTTAACAACTTTTAGTGGTACAACTTCTTGGCCTTCAGCAGTTATCACTGGCTGCTCAGACAACAATCCTAAGCTCTGTAGGACAGTGAAGACATTGATGTAATGCTCACCAAAACCCATCCAAAAGCGAATGTTTGGTACATCTAGATTGGCTGACAATGAATGCACTTCATCGTGGCCACTTAGATAGCTGTTTTGCACACCCACAACTGGCAAATCGTCCGTACGTTTGACTTCAAACATTTTGTTAGACTGCCACTTGCTATCCTGCCAAGAGTAAACCGTACCGGTGAACTCACGGAAGTTGATCTCTGGGTCAAAGTTGGTCGCAAAGTATTTGCCATGGCTGCCCGCATTGATATCAATGATATCGATATCCGTCACAGATCCTGCATCCATCATGTCATAGCCCAGACGCGCGTAGGCGTTGACCATACCAGGATCAAACCCTGCACCTAAAATGGCAGTGACATTGTTGTCTGCACAGCGCTCTTTACGTTGCCATTCATAGTTGTTGTACCACGGCGGTGTCTCACAAATCTTACGTGGGTCTTCATGAATAGCCGTATCTATGTAGGCAGTACCTGTCTCAATGCAGGCTTCTAGTACGGTCATATTGATAAATGCCGAACCAACATTGATAACTATTTGTATTCCAGTGTCTTGTATCAGCTGCACAAGTGCTTGGCTGTCCATCGCATCAACTTGATGCGTATGCAAGACCGCAGCCTGCTTAAAGCTGTCTTTTTCTTTTACACTTTGGGCGATGGTGTCGCATTTGTCTTTTGTACGTGAGGCGATATGAATCTCACCAAGTACATCATTGTGCATCGCACATTTATGCGCGACCACTTGAGCGACACCGCCTGCTCCGATGATCAGTACGTCTTTTTTGTTGGGCTTAGCTTGTTGGTTTGTGTTCAATGAACAATCCTCCTTTGTGTCCCTGTCGATACCATTGATAGCGGCTATGCAAAACAGAAACGAGTGAATGATATGCGTGAATTAAAAAGGAAGACCGAGGAAAACCCACGCACCCGTCGGGCAAATAATACTCCATTATTTGCCCGACGCGATTATAACAATTTTTATTCCCTTATCGGTAAAAAATAATGTATCAATAGTAGATACCTTAAAATTACCCATTATTAAGACTAAGCCTTTGTTTTCTAATGTAGAAAAGGCGCAAAAGTAACGCTTTAAGACAAGCTGGCTTTATAATCTTGATAATCAAACTCACGTTGGATATCGATACTGCCATCCAATCGACAGATGACTATCGCTGGCATGTTGACACCATTGAACCAGTTTTTCTTAACCATTGTATAACCAGCAGCATTGCCAAAGGCAATCTGATCGCCTATCTGAAGATTACTCGGTAATGCATACTCGCCGAAAATATCACCTGCTAAGCAAGAACGACCATAGATAATGGTATGGTCTGCCGACTCAGCATCAGCTTCAGACGATGCAGCTTCTGCAGGATTACCAATAGGTGCAATATCGACAGCTGTATGGTTAATCGCGGCAATCGGTGCGGACTCACGATAAATCAATAGATCAAGCATATGCGCTTCGATAGAAGCATCGACGACTGCTAGGTTTTTTTCGTTATGCATGGTATCCAATACAGTAGTTACCAACGTGCCCGCACCGTGAATACTGGCTTCACCCGGCTCAAGATACACTTGCACGCCATAGTTTTCGCTAAACGCTTTCAAACGTGCAGCTAGCTTCTCTAATGGATAATCAGGCGCGATAAAGTGGATACCGCCGCCCAAGCTCACCCATTCAAGCTGCGCTAAGACATCACCAAATCTTTCTTCGATATCAGCCAAGCTTTCACTAAAGGCTTCAAAGCTGTCATTTTCGCAATTGTTATGAATCATGACGCCAGTGATATCGCCAAGTACTGCTGCGATTTTATCTTTATCGTGTTCACCAAGACGACTAAATGGACGCGCAGGATCAGCAATCAAAAACGATGAGTTGCTGGTCTTAGGGTTGAGTCGTAGACCTACAGGTATATTTTGTGCGGCGGCTTGCGCTTTAAAAGCGTTGAGCTGTGAGATTGAGTTAAAGATGATTTTATCCGCATAGTTCAACACTTCAGGGATTTCGTCTGCACTATAGGCGACGCTATAAGCATGCGTTTCTTTTTTATCGCTGCTACTGGCATCATCGTTATTGCCAAAGGTCTCATAGCCCAATCTGACTTCGTTAAGTGAAGATGAAGTCGTGCCATGCAGATAAGGCTGCATCACATCAAACACGCCCCATGTGGCAAAGCATTTTAGTGCCAATAATGCTTTTGCACCAGACAGCTCACATAGCCTTGCAATGATTTTCATATTGGCAACGATGGCCGCTTCATCAAGCACATAGTAAGGCGTTGGTGGCAATGTCGCGTTGATAGAATTCTCTAGATTTTTAGCATTCATAATAGATTACCTAATAGACACTCTGCTGTTGGTATCTTGACAGACAGATATAAATATTTGCGCTATAGTAGACTAAATTCATCATAATTAGAATATCTTATGGCACTCTCAACCGATTATTCCACCTCAGCCAGTCGATCCCATTCATCACAATTGGATCCGAAAAACATAGATTTGACTTATCTAGATCCTGATGCGCGTGCCGTGTTGGATTTTTGGTTTGATAAAAACAATGAAGCTTACTGGTTTGAACAAAACGATCGTTTTGATAAGCAAATACAAGATAAGTTTGGCGACATTTGGGAAGCAGCGAAACAAGGCGAATGTGTCAGTTGGCGTATCGCAGAGTCTTCATTGGATGGTAATAGCTCGATAACGGCGTTGGCAGGACGCTTGGCAGAAATTATTGTGCTGGATCAGTTTTCACGCAATTTATGTCGCGGACAAGCAAGTTCATTTGCACAAGATGGTATGGCCTTAGCACTCGCCCAAGAAGCCATTCAACAGCCTTATTTTGATACTCTACCGATGCAATGGCGTAGGTTTATTATTATACCGTTTATGCACTCCGAGTCGGCCATGATTCATAAGCGTTATCTACCGCTATTTGAGCAATTAGATGATGCAAATACATTAGATTTTGAACATCGTCACAAACAAATCATTGATCAATTCGGGCGATACCCACATCGCAACGAGGTACTAAATCGCGACTCAACCGAAGATGAAAAAAACTTTTTAAAACAGCCTAACTCATCGTTTTAGGCGAGACTCCTAGTATTGTATGAAGATAATTAAAGTTATTACACAAAAAATTATTACAAAAAAAATCATCACATAAAAAGAAGGTCTGAATCATATCACTGGTTCAGACCTTCTTTTTTACGATCAATATTTAGAGCGTATTAAATGATTATTAATAATTTACCTTACCAGTAGTAAACGTAAATGACTGCTGCTCTAATGTTTTATCGTCAACCAAAATATCAAAGCTGACCTTATATTGGCTATTGCCATAAAGTCCACAATTACCACCTTTATTACTACCTGATTCACAGCTTTTCAACGCATCAGTTAATGGCAAAATAAATGCTTCATTCGTTGGTAGCGCATAATTCGTACCTTTGTACGGATCATTGTCAGAATCAAGCAATTGAATCGGCACATCTATATTACGCTGCACATCTCGGAATTTAACGTTACTCACTTTAACTTTATCAGCGGATGGCATGTTAATATAAACAGGCTGTCCGATAGGCTCAGTACGTAAATTGCGCCCAGAGCCTCTGACTGGATTTGGGGTTTCGTTATAAAGTGCAGTAACTGTTCCCGTCACATCTTGACATGGGTACGTAAAAACACCTTCAAGCGTTTTATTTGTCGTGGTTTTTGTCCCTGCAGCATTGCTTACCAAAACATAGCCTTTATTGTTAGCAGCATTTTTACTACTAGGCGTATAGGTAACCACTCCTGTTCCTACTACACCTGAGGTTGGCAACATTAAAGAGCGTAGATGATAAGGCGCTGACAACAGCGACTTTGCCATAGAGCTTGCTACAGCTTCTGTACTCAAAAAATTGCCTGCCGAACTGTAATAGACAGACTGGGCAATGTTTTCAGTGACACCATATTGAGAGTTACCATAGTCTGCATTGATCAATCGATCTGCCAGATCTAATCCACTGAAAAAAGGATTGTTAGAACCTGTCACACTAGCAATATCGCTGATTTCATTTTCAAAATGCGCGTTAAAGCTAGTTGGTGAGCTATTAGCAAATACATATTTAATGTAATTTGCGTGCTGAATAGCAATATCATCTAGTTCTGTATCAACGGATAAACCATTTAGACCACAGCTGGTTCTTGCCAAACTAAACTGATTATTTGCACTCAGTGCTGCTTGTACATTATTATCAGCTGACCCATTGCCATCAACGTTAGGATTACCATCGCTTGGCTCGTCACCCTGACTAGTTGGTGTCGCTATAATCGGAGCAGAAATAATAGGTTCCGACGTTGTTGGCTGGGCAGCTTCATCGCTTTGTGAGTTATCTGTTGTATTAGCAGATGTAGAACTGCTGTCAGAATCACCGCCTCCGCCGCACGCGCTGAGAAATATGGTTAAAAATAGCACTGCCGCAAGATTTTTTTGAGAAGTATAAGAAGTCATCGCTCATCCTATAAAATAATAACCTGCTTGTGAAAAGCAATGAGAATAAAAATCAGCTACAGGGTAGTTAGTGGTTGATTTAACAGTGTTTTATTTCAATATAATATCTATTGTATTACAAATTATGAACTTTTGCTCATTATTTTGTAAAAAAACCTACTACTCGCTAATTGCAAGTAACAGGTTTCTTTTTAAGTATATAAATCAACACTAAGCTTAGGCTATTTTTAAGGCAAAGATATCATCTAAAGTACGATTCTTTTGTATCCACTATACAGTCGCTTTTTCATAATCGCTTTTTCATCACTACTTTGTGATAGTCACTTGTTTATAGCTACTGTATTTCTAGCGCTTTTCTTACTGGTGCAAAACTACGTCTATGCGTTGGCAAGACACCATATTTTTCGATTGCTTCCATGTGCGCGCGCGTCGGATAGCCTTTGTGTTTAGCAATACCGTATTCCGGATATTGAGCATCCAGTGTATACATCGATTCATCACGACTTACTTTTGCCAATATACTGGCCGCTGCAATACTAGTATGACGCGCATCACCTTTTACCCACGCTTGACAATCAATCGCAGATGGCGCTACCTCTAAATTTTCAAAGCTATTATAGTTCAAATCAGGACAACGATTTCCATCAAACAGTACTTCGATTTTTAATTGATTGAGCGACGTGCTGTTATCATTTCCAGTAGTCGAGAATTTTTCAAAAATCACTTCTAGCAATGATTCAGTACATAAGCGCATACCAAGCATTGTTGCCTGCAAGATATTCACCTGGTCGATTACTGCTGCTGGTATATCAGCGACGATATAGCCGATAGCATGCTGCTGAACCAATGGATAAAGGATATCGCGCTTTTTTTCACTCAGTTGTTTGGAGTCTGTCAGTATCGACAATGGCGTGTCTTTAAGCGGCTGTTCTTCAATGAGCCCTGACCAAGTCGCAGGTAATATTGCCGCCGCCACATTGACGCTGCCTAGTAATGGGCCGCGCCCTGCTTCATCAACGCCGATTTGTAGTATTGACTGCTCCGTCTCTTGGTTATCATTAGTCAGATATTGAGTAAGCAACTCAGCGGTATTCATTTGCCCATATAAACGTATGGGCGCTGCTAACTGAATATATTGTCCTTTGACATCAATATGCTCGATATTAATGTCAATCATCTGAGCTGAGCTTTCTGTACTGTTTTGAATATACATAATGTTAGGCAGTCTTTCTTGTTTAATTAGGATTGACGGTATTAGTATTTTGGATAAACCATTGTTCAATCACGCTGTTTGCAGGCTCATGGTTACTTTGCTGTTGTAGCGACTGCTTTGTCACTAGTAAGTCATGTAATTGCTCGGCATAAGCGCGTGGTTGCAGCAATCGCATTACGGTACGGCAAATATTGTCGCCACTCGCCTGCTCTTGAATCAGCTCAGGTACGATTGGCGCATTAGCCAATATATTAGGCAATGCCACATATGGTACTTTTACCAGACGCTTGGCTATTTGGTAAGTCAGCTGATTTAATTGATAGACTACTACCATCGGCCGTTCAAGCAGCATTGCCTCCAGCGTTGCTGTCCCAGAAGCCAGCATCACGATATCTGATGCCGCCATGGCATGTTGGCTAAATTCTGGCTGGGTATCATCGTAAACCACCACAATTGCTTCACGTAGCTGCTCTGAGCGTTGGTCGATCACTTCTTGCACGATATATTGATGGTTTTGATCGACCGTTGGAATGATAAAGCACAGCTTAGGATCTAATAGGATTAACTTTTGGATACCATCAAGCATCAATGGCAGAATCGCTGTAATTTCACCGCGCCTAGAGCCTGGCATCACACAAATAAGCTGACTCACATCATCGAAGCGTTCAATAAAAAACTGCTGCAACCCATCATTGTCCCAAACGAGCTCACTGCGACGTTGGTTGATTGGTGTATCGATCAGGACCTGATCAATGGTTCGTAGTAATGGATGACCCACACAGATCGCCGGATGATTATGTCGCTCATAAACTGGCAACTCAAACGGGAATAGACATAGCACCAAATTGGTCGCCGCCTTAATATTATGGATACGCGACTCGCGCCATGCCCAGATAGAAGGACTGACATACTGCACACAGAACACGCCTTGGGGCTTTAATTTTTTGGATACTCGCAAATTGAAATCAGGCGCATCAATACCGACAAACCAATCAATATTAGCAGCCTTAAATGCGCTCAATAGCTCGCGACGTGCTTTAAGCAAATCGGGTAACTGCGACATGACCTCAACCAGACCCATCACTGCCAAGCGCTCTAATGGGAAAATACTATGTAGCCCTTGCGCCTGCATTTTTGTACCGCCTACGCCTACCCAGACAATATCATCACGTAGATTATTCATTTGCCGCATAAAATCTGCGCCTAAGCTGTCACCAGATACCTCACCTGCGACGATACCTATCACTAGCGGCATAGCATTTATGTTTGCTACTTGAGAATCCGTCCCGGCTTGATGAATGAGGTCAGTATAGTGATGAGACGTAGCAGAATCTGTCATGACAAGCTCTCGATATTAGAAATACACAAAATAAAATAAACCGTTATTATAAAATATAACGTAATAAATCAGCGATATGGCCTTATGAATAATATGCGCACTCATCCGTACTGTTTTAATGCCACAGTTTGGTCCACCCATCGCTAATGTTGCTATCATACGTGACGATGATACAAATAGCTAAATTCACGCATAAAATCTGAGCGTTATGCACCAAAAACTCAACCAACTCTTATTAATAGATAGAAAAACCAAATGCTAAACGTGCATTTAGAACGTCAAATATCACGCTAAGTCTCTATAAGTATAACTAAGTTTTAGTTTTCTCATTCCAGTTATCAGTCAATTAACTGTTCGACTACCCTTGTCAACCAACACTTTTGTCCGCATAATGAATGTTCCTATAAATCAGCTAGACGATATATAACCATGACAACATCAGTTACCCATAATGCAGATATTGACGACGTGAATATTGAAAAATTTATTCCTTTGATTACCCCCGCCGAGCTAAAAGCCGAGCTGCCTCTGTCAGACGACGCGTATAACACCGTACTAAAAGGTCGCAATACTATTCAAGATATCTTGGATGGTAAAGACAAGCGTTTGTTTGTGGTCATTGGCCCTTGCTCTATTCACGATATCAAAGCCGCTCACGAATATGCCGATCGTTTAGCCGTATTGGCAAAAGAAATCGAAGACAGTGTATTTGTGGTCATGCGTGTTTATTTCGAAAAACCTCGTACGACGGTTGGCTGGAAAGGCATGATCAACGACCCTGACATGAATGACAGCTTTGATATAGAAAAAGGCTTGCGCACGGCTCGTAAATTGCTACTTGATTTGAATGAAAAGGGTTTACCTTGCGCGACTGAAGCACTTGATCCAAATACACCGCAGTACATACAAGATCTAATCAGCTGGTCAGCCATTGGTGCACGTACCACTGAGAGCCAAACGCATCGCGAAATGAGCTCTGGCTTATCATGCCCAGTTGGCTTTAAGAACGGTACTGATGGCGGCATGACAGTTGCTGTCAATGCCATGCAAGCGGTTAAAGAAGGTCATAGCTTTTTAGGTCTGTCGTCAGATGGTAAAGTCTCTATCATCAAATCTAAAGGTAACCCTTACGCGCACGTGGTACTTCGCGGTGGTAACGGTAAACCTAACTATGATGAAACTGCGGTAGCCCAAGTTGAAAACGAGCTGGCAAAAGGCAAAACCAATAGCAAGATTATGATTGACTCAAGTCATGCCAACTCTGGTAAAGACCCTTACCTACAACCGATGGTTATCAAAAACGTTGCTGAACAAATCCAAAATGGTAATAAATCAATTATCGGTATGATGATTGAGAGTCACTTGAAAGGCGGCAATCAAAAATTGACTGCTGATTTAAGCCAGCTTGAGTACGGCAAATCGATCACCGATGGTTGCCTAGATTGGGATAGCACCGTCACAGCATTACGTGACTTACGTGATATGGTAAAAGATGTGCTACCAAATCGCTAATAGCTATTCACGATAATTTATCGTCGAGCAAAAAATAAAAAGCCCCCTTCGTATTAGTACGAAGGGGGCTTTTTATTTATGAACACTCTGTCTCAACTCACTTCATACTGCTCTCAATTAACTATTTGCAGCACCTAATACACTCTCCAAGCTTTCGAGCACATGCTTAGATGAGACATTCTTTTGTAAATCTATCAGCTGCTCATGCGCCATTTGACGACGAGGCTCAGCCAACGTATTCCAGCGAGCCAGTACTTGCAGTAAGCGCGATGCTAATACAGGGTTGGCATCATCTAATTTCTGAATCACGCCTGTATACATCTCTAGACCTTCTGCCGTCCAAAGTACCGTCGGTTGCGAGCTAAAAGCACTGATGACCGAACGGACACGGTTAGGCGTATTCCAATCAAAGTCCGTGTGCGTCAGTAGTGACTTGACCATATCAGGTGTCACATCGTCAGCGGCAGCTTGTATACTAAACCACAAATCGATAACCAGATCGTTTGCTTGGAAACGCTCGTAAAAATCAGCCAAGTACTCATCCGCTTCTACCAATTGGTGATTGACCATGGCTTTCAATGCACCAAAGCGCTCAGTCATACAGCTGGCATTCTCATACTGCTGCTGTGCCCAGTCTGCTGCATCATCTACATTGGCAGTCAACGCCATATCAAGCACGACATTACGCAGCGCACGAATGCCTCGAGCTTCAGCGCTATCCTCATAAGACTGTATTGGCAGGTTATTATACAGCTCAGCCCACTGGCCTTTTAACTTATCAGCTACTTGCTTGTATAGCCCATCGCGCTGCTCTTTAACCAACACTGGATCGTAGTCTTTAGAAATAGCAGAAGCCAACTCTTGCGCTGATGGAATATCAAGCAATCGTGCTGCTAGCATCGCATCGTCAGCGGCTAAGACAGGTAATGTCTGCGCCAATGCTTCTAAGTATACACCAGGGCTGCTCTTCGTACCTTGGCCTTGCAGCAAAATACGATTTACCAGCATTTGAGTAACCTGCCAGCGGTTAAACCCATTGGTTTCATGCTTAAGCAAAAACGCTAAGTCTGCATCTTGGTAGTCATAGCTGAGCTGTACTGGTGCACTAAAATCACGCAGTAATGACACAACAGGCTCGCTTGCGACATTTTCAAAGACAAAGGTTTGCGTCGCCTCGTCAAGCAACAACATACGCTCAGCAACGATAGCGCCTGAGTCTTTGTCAAATAAGGCGGTTGCTACAGGTATTGGCAATGGTTTTGGTGCATCAAAGCCTTTGACATGGCGTGTTTGCTGATTCAAAGTAATAGTCAGCGTCTGTGCTGCGCTATCATAGGTTTGAGAACCTGATACCACTGGCGTACCAGGCTGACGATACCAATCAATGAAATTCTCGATTTTGTCATCAGTGATACTCAGCGCTGATAAAAAGTCCTCAACTGTTACCGCTTGTCCATCATAGCGACGGAAATACTCATCTGTTCCTTTGCGGAAATCATCTGGCCCTAACGTATTGGCAATCATACGCACAATTTCAGCGCCTTTCTCATAGACAGTCGTCGTATAAAAGTTATTAATCTCAACAAAACTTTCTGGACGCACTGGGTGCGCTAATGGACCTGCATCTTCGCTGAATTGATGTGCACGTAGGGTGGCTACGTCATCAATGCGCTGTACCGCACTTGACTGTTGATCTGCTGAGAATGACTGATCACGGTAAACGGTAAAGCCTTCTTTCAAGCACAGCTGAAACCAATCACGGCAAGTAATACGGTTGCCAGTCCAGTTATGAAAATACTCATGAGCAATAATAGCTTTTACGCTAAAACTGCGTGCATCGGTGGTTGTTTCAGGGCTAGATAACACACAAGCGGTGTTAAAAATATTCAAACCCTTATTTTCCATTGCACCCATATTGAATTGGCTGACCGCCACAATCATGTAACGATCTAGATCGTAGGCTCGCCCGTAATTGACCTCATCCCACTTCATAGCATCTTTTAGGGCTTGCATACCGACATCGCATTTATCGATATCAGCAGACTTGGCATACAACTCAAGCAACACTTCTCGACCTTCGCTAGTCGTATAAGAATCTGTCAATACATCTAAATCAGCAACCACACAGGCAAATAAATAGCTTGGCTTATTGGTTGGATCGTGCCAGATGGCATAATGACGGTCGGGCTCATTGGCTACTTCACCTGCTTCGACTAAGTTACCATTGGCCAATAACGTCGGATAGCGCTTATCTGCTTCAAGTCGTGTGGTAAATATCGCCAACACATCAGGGCGATCCGGATAAAAAGTAATCTTACGGAAACCTTCTGGCTCGCACTGCGTCACAAACATCGTGTCGTCGCCACTGCCCGCCATATATAAGCCTTCAAGCGCCGTATTAGTCTGTGGGCAGATACGCACCTGAATATCTAAAGTAGCTCGCTCAGGGGTATTATAAATCGTCAGCTTACCCACTTCCTGCTGATAATCCTCAGTGGTCAACGGCTTACCATTCATCGTAATCGTTAGCAGCTCTAATGATTCACCAAATAAGACAATATCCCCTGCCGTTTGACGTACCATCTCAAGCGTACTGTCTACCTGCGCATAGTCTTCGAACAGCTTAATATCTAAATGTACTGTCTCGACATCAAAACTTGGTTTCGTATAGTCTTTTAAGTTAATCTTACTTGGCGCATGTGGCGGCACATCTGGCATTTCAGGATTGATGATTTGTGCATCAGTTTCAACAGTAGACATATGGTGTCCTATTATTATCGGTGGTTTGGTTATAAGTTATTTTTACTAGGGGTTAATAATATAATAATGAGTAGTATCATTTCGCTATTTGCAAAAGGCAATAGTGTAAATAAAGGCTTTATCTCTAGGTTAACTAATCAGCTAAGCGCTTAATAAGCTAAGCACATACACAAAACTTTGCAATGATTAAGCTAGTTTTTATTACTAAATTGATTTTCTCATCAAGCTTATAGCTAGATTGACCTAAATCGCCAAATTTCAAGTATGTAGAATAAGATATCGTCGGTTCAATATGATTTAAATATGAAACATACGTTATCAATTGGATAATGTCGTTGAAAATGATTTAATAGTCATACTGATGACCAATCATTTAACTAACGGCTTATTATATGACAAAAAATACGGTGAAACGCGCAGACATTACCCTACCTTTGCTTATAGAGTATGTTGACGCGCTACTACCCTCACTGACGACTCAGACAGAACTATCACCTGAACATAGCAAAGATAATAGTGAAGCATTATGGGTAGCACATAACAATGCGGACTTATTAGCACTACAAGCCCAACTTGACGATACTACATCTACTAATGAGAACACTGAAGCGAGGCTGAACGCACAAAAATTATCAACGTTATCAGATCTTGCTAAACAACACGTACCCGATCGTTATGAGCTTGCTTGCTTTTGGCTACCCACCTTGTCAGAAGAGCTGACTCAACACTATGTGCCGCTACTCATGCGCTATCGTGACCTGTATGCCGCGCACTTGCTTATTGCATTGGACAGCTCGATAGATTTGAAACCTTATGGCTTTACGCCATTTGATATATTGAGTGAGCCATCTCTAAATATTGATGATATTCAATCTATTACCTCATCAACCGTTACTGCGACGCTTTGGCAATTTAATCTATATGACTACAAACAACTGCCAAATTGGCTCAATGCTGACTACTGGGCCAACCCTGAAAACTGGGGCAAGCACCGCTGGTAATACGCTCGATTTTATCTATCGTAATTTACAGTAAAAATACTTACATAAATTAACATTTAGTATATTATAGATAGAGATTGCCTAAGTTTTATCGGAAGCAGTTTAAAAAAACAAATTTAATTAAAATTTTAGGAGCTCGTCATGTCAATCAGTTTTTCTAAGATCGCTGTTCTTGCTGTGCTATCAAGCGCTGTTGCAATAACCACCGGTTGTGCTACCAAGCGTTCTACCTCAGAAGTTGTCGTTGCCCCACTAGGTATTCCAGGTGGACAAGTTGGCTACAATGGTGCGGTTATCGTTGATAACTCAAACGCTGTCATTACAGGCGCTGAGAATATTCAAGCAGTGGTCTACTTTGCCTTTGATAGCAGCGAAATTACTGCTCAATCAGCGAGCGTCCTTAACCAACACGTAAGCCTGCTAAATTCAAACCCAGCAGCGACTGTCGTTATCGCAGGTCACACTGATGAGCGCGGTAGCCGTGAATACAACATGGCACTAGGTGAGCGACGCGCACAAGCTGCTCGTAACTACCTTGCTGCTCAAGGTGTCACTGCAAACAACATCCGTGTCATTAGCTATGGCGAAGAGCGCCCTGCAGCAGCTGGCAACACAGAAGACGCGTATGCACAAAACCGTCGTGCTGAGCTGTCTTACTAAATTGTGATTTAGCGTTATTTATAGCGTTCGATAATTTAATAAAAGCCCAGCAAGAGTATATTGCTGGGCTTTTTGGATTTTTAGTAGGTTAATTAGATATAAACTATTTAAATATAGCAATTGAGATATAACTATCTACATCTCAAATACATTACGTTCAAACTTACACATTCTTATATATTCAATTCTATAATAATCGTTTTTGATGACTAGTAATATATGCCGACTTCCAACCTTACCCAGATACAGTACACTCAACTCGACACCACGACATGGTGTGTGACGGCTCAAGTGAGCGAGTCAGTGAGTCATTTAATCACTGGAAGCTTGTGGAACAAGTCATTATGGTTATCATCATGTAATACGCCATGTAAAGACATCATCAAGTTCAATAGCCTAAATTGGTACTATCAGGTGGCGACAGCAGCACCTAGACACTCAGTACCTGCTCTAGCGCGTAAACAACGTCAGCAGCAGAGGCAAGGCGTCAGGCAACTATTGCAAAAGCTGCTCAAAAAATTAGAAATAGATGACACCTTGGATGAGTCAAGCTTTCCCTATCGGCTCGTCAACAGTCAGCATTATGTATGCTTTAGCCATACAGGAGCTGGTAGCTCAAAGCAAACTACAGAATCGAATCAGACAAATTTTACGCGTTTACACAGTAAAATAGCGGTCGTTATTAGTTGTCAGCGCCCTGCTGGTATCGATATAGAGGCCAATAATATTGCATGGCATGTAGTCAAACGTTTCTATTCAAAGAGCGAGTTGGCTATTTTACAGGAGCTATCTACAGATCAGAGAGAACGCACTGCCAAACTGTTATGGCAAATAAAAGAAAGCTTTATCAAAGTGAACCAATATACATTAGCTCAAGGTTTGGGTATGGATTACTCTCACCTTATTCCTAGCTTGATTGAAAATAATAGAGAGATTAACGCTTCTTCTGTAATCACTGATATTAAGAACATAGATTACCAATCTATTTATCATATTGCCACGTTACAATCACAGCAGACTGTCATCGTTTTTTGAGCAGAGTTTTTTCAGTAAAGTTCAAACCTGATTTTTAGAATACCTTTTAATACTTTATTTTAGGCATAAAAAAACGACCCTAAAAAGGATCGTTTTTTTGTTTTCTACTAATGACAGTATTTAAACTGTGATTAGATTAGAAACGGTAAGTTGCACCAACTTTAACGATTGGCAACCACTCTAACCAGTCTTTATCTTCTAGCTCTTGCTCAGCAGCTTTGGCTACATCACTACCTTTAACAGTAGTAGTACCATTTACCGTAGTTGCTGTTACATCTGCATCTGCATTACTTGAAGTAACGGTAGCATCTGTTTTACCCATATAAGCTGCGCCAATTTCACCAAATAGACCGAAGTTATTTGTGATGTTTGGACGGAAGCCAACAGTCGCATAAGGAGCTAGTTTGTTACGATGCTCCATAGTACCTTGTAGGGTACCAGTTTCACTAGCGTTGTAATCAACGTTGTCGATTCTGAAGTTTGGTCCTTCAGAGTTAGCAGTTACATCAAAATCGTTGTCTGGAACGATGATACCAGCACCAACTGTGAACCAGTTACCAGTAGGACGTAATTGTACACCTAGGTATGGGTTACTAAAGTCAGCATCTACATCATAGTTTACGTCGTCTGCATCGAAATCACCGCCGAAAAGGTCAGCTACATCGCCACCTGCCCAACCAGCTTGCAATTCAGTTTTTTCGTTAAGTGACCAACCGATGTTCGCACCATAACCTAGAGTACCAACTTCAGCGCTAACTGATGCTG
This sequence comes from Psychrobacter sp. JCM 18900, assembly GCF_904846625.1. GTDB lineage: Bacteria > Pseudomonadota > Gammaproteobacteria > Pseudomonadales > Moraxellaceae > Psychrobacter. The sequence continues at coordinate 515,306 of NZ_CAJHBL010000002.1, read as the reverse complement.
GGTTTACTACTTTATTGAAGAAGCCTTTAGTGCCACCAACAACAGCGCCAGTAGTGTTGCTTACTACACCAGCGTTAGCATCGTATGCATAAGAAGCAGGTTCTGCTTGATAAGCTACAGCGACTGGCTCAGCTTCATATGCAACTGCAGCATTGTCATCAACAACGATAACTGGATCAGCAGCTAATGCAGCAGTTGATGCTAGAACAGCAGCAGAGATTGCCGTCAATTTAATCAATTTCATAATTATTCTCCTAAAGTGTGAAATAAACCCGCCCATAAAAAACGATGATTGTGCTTTTGTTAAACCATCATTTTGTTGAGGTGATTAAAACAATTCTGACTTAAAAAGTCACCCCTACTGATGCTGTTTTTATTTGCCATTATGTAAAGATTGCATAGGTACTGTAATAATTGCTACACCAATCTGCAAAAATTCGCCTTTATGTTACATAACGTCCTTAAAGTAACCAAACAGCGTAAACATGAGACTTCGCTTGCTTAATGTTTATGTAAGGGTATTGCAAAACATGTCCACATAATTGTCTAGAACGCACTTTGAATCAATGACAGTTATATGGCTTAACCTTACAGAATAGTGTGCCTTGTGAGTTGACGTATCTATTGTTACTTACATGAGAAAATCTACGCTAACAAATAAAACGATATAAATGATCTCATATAACGCGACTAACGCTTGCCTCAAGCGAATATTATGCTAAATTAGTTGTTATAATAGATTTGTTATAGAACGTCAGTATTGTCACTATTTGTCTTATTTATGAAAACCTTGTGATGCTGCCTGGTCTATTTCTTTACTCCTAATGAGCCATATATATGCCTAAAGTATCGTCGATTACCCGTGTACTAGAAATCATCGAAGCAGTGTCCTATGCTTCAAAACCGCTTTCTCCACTCGAGCTTTCACAAGAGCTAGATATACCTAAACCAACCATTCATAGATTGATTCAAAACTTGGTTGATGATGGTTTTTTGACTGTTGATATTGGTGGCGGCATTATCCCTGGTAAGCGCGTACGTAATTTAAGCGTTGAGCTATGGCAACAACGACTGTTCTTTAACGAGCGACAGATGATTTTGCAAAAACTGGTTGATGAGCTTAAAGAAACTTGCGGTATTGGCATTCCCTATCATATGAATATGATCTATACCAACCGTGCTCAGACGACCTTGCCACTACAGATTTATCTTCCTGTCGGGGCAAAGTCACCTATGTGGTGTACAGCGACTGGCAAACTCTATCTAAGCCAACTATCTACAACTAGCCGTATGAAAATACTACAAGGGTTACCATTAGATAAGTTTACTAAGAATACGATTACTGATATCGATGTATTAAATGCCGAGCTTGATCGCATTGCTGATACTGGTATCGGCATCGACAATGAGGAGTTTATCTCTGAGATGGTCGCAGTCGCTGTACCTATCTTGGATAAAAAGCAACGCTATCTGGCTTCTCTCTATCTGCATGCACCAACCATACGGGTATCACTTGACGATCTGCTAGCTCATGTACCACGCCTACAAAAAGCAGCGCAAGACGTTCAAACGCTCGTCTACGATCTACAAAGCTAATACTATCTATTGCCCATTAAAAAAGGTCTACGCTATGATTTTAGCGTAGACCTTTTTCTTTTTAGCAAATGCATTCTCTTAATTAATGCCACCTACTAGTGATACGAAAAATTCTTAATATTAGTATGTTTAAGACAATAATGAGACATCATGACGTCCGATAATACTAGAAAAGTCTTTATCACCATTCTCTACAGCATGTGATGCGTATAGCTCTGTTGCTTTGGCACCCATTGGCGTGTCTACTTCAGTGTCTTGAGCTGTCTGCATCGCAAGGTTCAGATCTTTTTGCATCAATTTGCTCATAAAGCCGCCTTGATAGCCATTACTAGAAGGCACATTTTCCATGACTTTTGGATAAGGATTATAAACTTCTAGTGTCCAGTTACGCCCTGAGCTCTGTAGCATAATGTCTGATAGTACCTTGGGGTCTAAACCATTCTTGACGCCTAGATTAATTGCTTCTGCCGTTCCTGCCATCAGAATACCTAGCAGCATATTGTTGCAGATTTTTGCGACTTGTCCTGCGCCGTGCTCGCCAGCATGAAAGATATTTTTCCCCATCACAGCAAGTATTGGCTCAGCCTTAGCAAAAGCAGCAGCATCGCCACCGATGATAAAGGTCAAACTACCAGCAACTGCCCCACCTGTACCGCCAGAGACTGGTGCATCCAAGAAGTCTATACCAAGCTTATCTGCCGCCTCTGCTACTGTCCTTGCATCGGCTGCCGCAATCGTACTACTGTCAATCACAAGCGTGCCTTTTGGTAACTCTGCTAACAGACCATTAGAGCCACTATCACCCAAGTACACCGAATGTACATGCTGACCTGCAGGCAACATACTAATCACAACTTGAGCATTACTTGCAGCATCTTTAGGACTTTTTGCGACACTAGCCCCTGCTTGTGCTAGGCGCTGGGTTGCAACCTCAGACAAATCAAAGACAGATAGCGTGTAACCTGCCTTTAATAAGTTCTCTGCCATTGGCGCACCCATATTACCAAGCCCAATAAAGGCAATATTTGGTTTGCTAGGGTCATTATTCATTGTACTTATATCCTTTGTACCCATCTCATCACTCCTTGATGATTTATGATGTAACTATTGCTACATACTATTTAACAGTGTTTATTAGTGAATTTTGCTTATATTCTACTTGATAGAGTGCTTTTAGGCAGTTAGCGGACACTTTGACTAGCTAGTGCGTTATCACCCAACCAACCTTCTAAAGGGTGCTCGTTTTTAGAATAAGGATTTACAAAGTGTTCATCGATATACGCTTGTCCTTCTACACTTAGACAGTCTGCTAATGAACGCGACCATTTAGGATTTCTATCTTTATCAATCAATAGCGCCCGCACGCCTTCTTTAAAATCAGGATTGGCCGCACAATGTACTGCTACATTGGTCTCTAAATACAGGACTTGTTCGATCGATAGGTCAGCGACTTTGTGATACAGCGCATAGGTTAATGCGGCCGTTACTGGGCAACCATGACGATAGGTTGCGACTGCGCGCTGCGTCCAGCTGTCTGCTGCAAAGTCTTTATTGAGCTGCATGAGTGCTTCATCGCTTTGTAGCAACGCATCGATATCAGCCAGACCACCACTATTCATTAGTTGCTGAATAGGTTGCCAATATATTGCAAGCTTACTATCAGGCAGTTCGGCAATAGGTAGTTCAGCAAGTGCACGGCTAACAATACTATGCGCACTATTGTCATGGCACTTATTCGAACGGCTAGCGCTATCTACCGTTTGCCAATCGCTCTGTTTGAGGCGCTGCATGACAGCGTCATAATCATGGCTAGCAACGGCATACTCTGCCAGATTGGCCAATAGCGCATCGCTGCCATTGCACATCGCTCCCGTTAGTCCTAAGAACAACCCCACTTTGGCAGGCATACGTTGTAAAAACCAACTGCCTGAAGCATCAGGGAACAGTCCAATAGTAACCTCAGGCATGGCGAAACGTGTGCGCTCAGTGACCAGACGATGACTGCATCCTGCCATCAGCCCCATTCCGCCGCCCATGATGATACCATCGCCCCAAAGTATCAGTGGTTTCGGATAAAAGTGCATTTGACGATAGAGACAATACTCGTGACTAAAAAACTCAGTAGCATACGGGTTTGGCATTGGTGCACTGGTAGACATGCTGTCATAGAGCTTACGAATATCGCCGCCCGCACAGAACGCTTTATCCCCTGCACCTTTTAATACAAGCGCTACCACTTGCTCGTCCGCTTGCCACTGCTCTAACTGCGCTGAGAGCAATTGACACATATCAACGCTGAGTGCATTAAGTGATTTGGGTGTATTAAGTGTCATTACACCAATCAAATACCCGCAATCTGTCGACTCAGTATTAAATAACACAGGTGCTTCTTGTTTAGTATCGTTCGTCGCTGTCATAGCTGCTGTCATAAAAGTGACCTACAAAATTAAATAATAAAAATGGCTTAAGCGTTTTGACCGCTGTTTATTTGTTTTGCCAATTGGGTTGACGCTTTTCTAAAAAGGCCTGTACCCCTTCACGCTGATCTTTGGTATCAAACAACTTCACGAACGCTTCACGCTCATGGATAAGATTTTGCGCAGGCGGAGTGTCTCTAGCCGCTTGAATGAGTTGCTTGGAATAACTGACAGCAACGGGTGATTGCTTTGCGACTTTTTTTGCTAAGTCTTGAGCGATTTGCAAACCATCACCTTTGGGCGCGACCTCTTCAACCAAACCAATACGCAATGCCGTATCTGCATCAACCCGCTCACCGCACAGTATCATGCGTTTGGCCCAACCTTCCCCTACTAACATAGGCAAATTTTGTGTGCCGCCAGCACATGGCAACAATCCTACGCCTGTCTCTGGCAATGCCATCCGTGCGTGCGCTTCTGCAATACGGATATCACATGCGAGCGCACACTCAAGTCCGCCGCCCATCGCATAGCCATTGATAACTGCAATACTGACACCGCGATAGGCAGACAATGCTTCAAACGCCTCACCAAATGCAATCGCCATGCTGATGGCACGGCCTTTATCGCTGTCTGAGAAATTATTTAAATCTGCACCAGCTGAAAAGAACTTTTCGCCATCTCCATGCACGATTAATGCGTAAACATCATCGTTGGCATTGAGGTCGGTAATGAGCTGCTTAAGTGCATGTAGACTGTCCATCGTCCACGTATGTGCCGGTGGGTTATTCAACGTCAATGTTGCGGTATGGCCATCAATTGAGAGCTGTAGATTTGTATACTCTGTCATAAAACATCCTTGTTTCAGTAGATCCAGATAAATTAGCGCAGTTGACTTAACCCTTCATCTTGCAAGACCTGACGTGAAATAATCACTCGCATGATCTCATTGGTGCCTTCCAAGATTTGATGGACACGCAAGTCTCGCACATGGCGCTCAAGCGGATACTCATTTAGATAACCATAGCCGCCGTGCAACTGCAGAGCTTCATTGGCAACATCGAAACAAAGATCCGTAGATAAACGTTTTGCCATCGCGCAGTAGGTAGACGCTTGCCCATCGTTGTTATCGACTTTATCAGCTGCTAGATACAACATTTGCCGCGCGGCAATGGTCTGAGTCAACATATCAGCAAGTTTAAACTGTACCGATTGTAAGCTAGCAATCGGGCTACCAAATTGACTGCGCTCTTGCACGTAACTGGTTGCGGTCTCTAACGCCGCTTGTGCCGTACCTACCGCACAAATACCGATATTAATACGACCACCATCTAGTCCTTTCATCGCGATACGAAAGCCTTGGCCTTCCTCACCTATCAAGTTCTCTACTGGTACTTTGACATCTTTAAAGCTAATTGTCCGTGTCGGCTGTGCTTTCCAGCCCATTTTATGCTCGTTTTTGCCATATTCGATACCTGTACTATTGGCATCTACGACGAACGCTGACACGCCTTTTGGCCCTGCCGCGCCCGTACGCGCCATCACTACCAATACATCGGTTGAGCCTGCGCCAGAAATAAAGGTTTTTTCACCATTCAGTACATAATGATCGTCTTGCTTTTCCGCTTTGGTACGTAAGGAGGCTGCATCAGACCCTGCATTTGGTTCTGTTAGGCAATAGCTGCCAAGCCACTCACCACTGACCATATTGGGTAGATATTTTTTGCACAAAGTATCGCTGCCATATTCGCCAATCATCCATGCAGCCATGTTATGAATACTCATATACGCTGCTACAGCCGTATCGCCCCATGCAAGCTCTTCGAATACCATTGCTGAGTCAAGTCTTGGTAAGCCCAAGCCGTCATACTCTGGATTAGCATACAGTCCCAAAAAGCCAAGCTCACCAGATTTTTTAATTATATCGACTGGGAAATGCGAGTTGCGATCCCATTCAGCAGCATTTGGTTTGAGCTCTTTTTGCGCAAACTGACGAGCCGTTTGGCGAAAGGCGACTTGGTCATCGGTCAATGAAAAATCCATAGGGTCATCCTTGTTCTTATAGATCAAATAGAGGGCTTAAATCTCAGATAAACATTAATAAAAATACTAATAAAAAGGTTGGTCAGAGATTTTATAAGACATTAGCGCGACATGATAGCGGTATAACGATAATAAAATTGCGTTCAACATTACCGCAAGTCGCATTATCGTCATACCGAAAACACAAAATGTCATACTGATAAAACAATGAGCTGACGATTAAATTGAAATCGTTGTATTAACACCGCGGCTCGCTTCATCATCAAACCAACGCGCAGTCACTGTCTTTGTCTGAGTATAAAACTGGACGGCTTGCTTGCCATAAGGCCCTAGGTCACCAAGCTTACTACCACGTGAGCCTGAGAATGAGAACATTGGTAGGGGCACAGGTATTGGCAAGTTAATACCGATTTGACCTACTTGAATGTCTTGCTGGAATTTATGTGCAGCCGCCCCTGACTGAGTAAATATCGCTGTGCCATTGCCATGTGGGTTGGCATTCAGTAGTTCAATCGCTTCATCTAAGCTATTAGCACGCATGATACATAGTACTGGGCCAAAGATTTCTTGTTGATAAATTTGCATATCACTTGTGACATTATCAAAGATAGTCGGCCCAACGAAGTTACCCTTTTCGAACCCTTCAACGGTAATTCCGCGACCATCCAAAATTAAACTCGCGCCCTCTTCTACTCCAGTTCTAATCAAATGCTCAACACGGGCTTTTGCCGCAGGCGAAATCAGTGGACCCAAGTCTTTGTCATGCTTACCAGCTGAGACGACCAAACTTTCTGCTTTGGCTTTAATCTCATCAATCCACTCGCCAGCTGCGCCTACTAGTACGACGACCGATAGCGCCATACAGCGTTGACCCGCTGCACCAAATGCTGCGCCTGCTAGCTGATTGAGCGTTTGCTCTTTATTAGCATCAGGCAGGATAACGCCATGGTTTTTGGCACCCATCATGCACTGGGCACGCTTACCTGATTGACTGGCACGCTCATAGACGTGTTTGCCTACATGAGTAGAGCCCACAAAAGAGACGGCTTTGATATCTGGATGGTCACAAATTGCATCGACGGTTGCCTTGCCACCATGTACGACGTTTAGCACGCCTTCAGGTACGCCCGCTTCAATCGCTAGCTCTACCAGACGCATAGTCACCATCGGATCCTGTTCAGACGGTTTTAGGATAAATGTATTACCCGTAGCGATCGCCATTGGGAACATCCATAGCGGAATCATCGCTGGGAAGTTAAAGGGTGTGATACCAGCGCAAACGCCAAGTGGCTGCCAAATGCTATAAGTATCGACACCTGAGGCAACGTTTTCTACAAAATCGCCGATTTGCAGATTGGCAATACCAGCGGCATGTTCGACCACTTCTAGGCCACGGAACACATCACCACGCGCATCTGCAATCGTTTTGCCTTGCTCTGCGGTCAAGATTTCTGCCAGCTCATCCATATGATCACGAATCAGAGATTGATACTTTAAAAAGATACGCGCACGCGTGGTAATTGGCGTTTTTCGCCATGTCTCAAACGCTGTCTGTGCGGATGCGACCGCTTGGTTAATCTCATCATTGGTGGTTTGTGGCACTTTGGCGATGACTTCTTGCGTCGCTGGATCAGTAATATCAATCCATTCGTCGGTATTTGATTGTACGAACTGACCATTAATGAGCTGTTGAACGTGATGCATAAGATATCCTTATCTTTTTTGCGAGACTACCGTGTGACGGCACCTAGATATTTATTAGAAAAATAAAAGCGATGAGGGTTTGTCTATAAAACATTGTTAAAAATTGAATTTTAAAATGATTTATTTTGTATCGTTATTGACTATAACAATAAATCATTTTTATGGTCAAGCGCTTTATCAAAATTTTATCTAAGTTTATTTTGATGGCACGTGTTCCTATAAAAATTGTTTAAATAACAAAAACAAAAAAAGCCCATGATGACTCATGAGCTTTTTGAGATTAACCTGACTTTGATACGCGATGAACAACATCACTATTTTTGTATGAGGCTAATTTATACCAATCAATAGTCCTTCATCGCTTGCTTGATCGCATCAATGGCCGAAGGATTGTCAAGTGTTGACATATCTCCTGTTGGCTGGTTTTCCGCTAGCGCACGAATTGATCGACGTAGGATTTTACCCGAGCGAGTCTTTGGCAGTGCTTGCGGGAAGTAGATAGCAGCTGGTCGCGCGATGCCACCCAAAGATTTGACGACAGCGCCTATCACTTGTTGCTCGATACGGAAACGGTTTTCGGTAGTTTCAATTTGCGTCTGATCTTTTAGGACACAGAATGCAATAGGTAGCTCACCTTTTAGCTCGTCTTGAATACCCACTACGGCACACTCTGCCATCTCTGGATGCGTACTGATTGCCTCTTCAATCTCTTGCGTGCCTATACGATGTCCTGCAACGTTTATCACGTCATCGGTACGCCCTAAGATATAAAAATACCCTTCTTCGTCTGTCACTGCATAGTCCGAGGTTGAGTACTGCTGACCATTAAACAGACCAAAGTAGCTGCTGATAAAACGCTCGTCGTTACGCCATACCGTGGTGAGACAACCAGGCGGTAATGGTGCTTTAATTGCAAGCAATCCTTTTTCGCCAGCCTGACAAGGATCGCCCGTTTCCTCGTTGATGACATGTGCCTCATAGCCATACATCGGGTAACCAGGTGACCCCTGCTTGTGCGGCTTATGATTGAATTTTGGCGTATGGCTCAAGATTGGCCAACCAGATTCTGTTTGCCAATAGTGATCTAAAATTGGCACGCCTAGGTGCTGAGTCAACCAACTAGCCGTTGATTCATCAAGCGGTTCACCTGCCAAAAAGAACGATTTCACACTGGAGACATCGTAACGCGTCATCCAGCTTTCGTCTTGTTTTTTGAGCATGCGCACGCCTGTGGGTGCAGTGAACAAAATATTAACTTTGTTAGCTTCAACAATACGCCACCAAATACCAGGGTTTGGCATATGCGGCAAGCCCTCATACATAATACTGGTCATACCCGCCAGTAACGGCGCATAGATCGTATAAGAGTGCCCGACAGCCCAACCAATATCAGATATTGCCCAGAACGTCTCGCCAGCCTTGCCGTCATAGACATAATCTATCGACGTCGTCAACGCGACGGCATGACCACCCGTATCGCGCTGCACCCCTTTTGGTGTGCCAGTAGTACCAGAAGTATAAAGCAAATAGGACGGGGTGTTTGACTCAAGCCAAATTGGATCCACGACTGCATTGGCCTCACAGCTATGGCGACGCTCGGTCGCATAATCAACATCGATCGCTTTGGTTTCAAATGGCAATATGCCGCGATTGACCACCAGTACATGCTCTGGCTTGACAGTCGCTTGCTCGACGCCTTGATTGACTAGATTTTTATAATTGACGACCTTACCACCGCGTAGCCCTGCATCCACTGTGATGACCATTTTGGCCTCGGCATCATCCATACGGATAGCCAAGTTATGGGCGGCAAACCCACCAAATACGACTGAATGGACGGCACCAATACGCGCACACGCCAGCATGGCATAAGCTGCTTCTAATATCATTGGCATATAGATGATGACACGGTCACCCTTGCCAATACCGTGACGCTGTAGCACATCGGCGAAATAATTAACCTCTTTATACAAGTCATTATAAGTCAGGCGGCGCTTGGTATAGTCTGTATAAAACTCAACGTTATTGCCAAGGTCTTTAAACGAATCAACAACTGCTGGAAAGGTTTCTATCAATTCTTGATTAATTTCTGATGACACCCACACAAAAGCATCTTGCTCTGCACGGTCTGCCAGATGACGATCGACACAGTTATAACAAAGATTGGTCTCACCGCCGACAAACCATTTGGCAAAAGGCAGATTACTGTCATCTAGAATTTGCTCAGGCTCTTTATGCCAATAGATACGCTTCGCCTGCTCAGCCCAAAACTGCTCTCGATCCGTAATAGACTCATGATAAATATCAGCGAAGTTTGGCGTGTCTGTCGTTTGGGTAGAAACTGGGGATTGGGAATGGTCGCTCATAGTAGCTGTCCTTAGCATAAACGAGAAATGAGGCAATAGTATTTTATAGTTAAGGCACTCAATAAGTTATAACGGTATTCACCTCGCAACGCACTGTCTACGTGCAACTGGCTGATACCAACTCTAAAATGCTTCAACTATAAAAAACCATGTCTTAGTAAATACTGGTCATCCTTGCCAGAATTAAAAAACCGATACATATCGTATCGGTTTAAAATGTAGCAGAGCCTATCGGAAAGGTCAACTATTAAGCGTGTAATACGCGCTACATTTTGACGAATACAAATATTTGAACATTTAACTAATACTAATTATATCTCAGTTTGATTGGCATACATCTCACGCATGACTTTTTTGTCATGTTTACCAACGGAAGTTTTTGGTAGCTCATCAACGAATTTAAACTGGCTTGGCACACCATACTTAGGAATGATGCCGCGCTCTACCGCTTTTTCTGCAATCGCTTTGATATCATCAGCACTGGTATTTTGAGCATCAGGCTTTAATACCACCAACGCCAACGGACGCTCGCCCCATTGCTTATCACGCACCCCAATCACGGATACGTCGGCTACGGATGGATGCAATGACAAGATCGTCTCAATCTCTAGTGATGAAATCCACTCACCACCTGATTTGATCACATCTTTTAAGCGATCGGTGATTTTGATATAGCCATCAGGACGTATGTACGCGATATCTTGGGTATGCATATAGCCATTTTCCCATAACTCTTTGCCAGCGTCGTCGTTTTTAAGGTAACTTTGGGTCAACCAAGGTGCACGCAATACCAGCTCGCCTGTATTGTCTGGTCCAGTTCCTACTGACTTATTGCCTTCACCCCATACCTGAGCATCAACCATAAGCACTGGTTTACCTGTCATACAACGACGGGCAATGTCTTCTTCCTCTGTCATTTCAGGCTCATCGCGACTAAATCCCGTTAAACTAATAAGCGGCGCTGTCTCCGACATACCATAGCCTGTATAGACCTCAATGCCTTGTGCCATCGCCGTTTTTGCTAGACCTTCTGTCAGTCTTGAACCACCAATAATCATTTTTAGACCATTAAAGCTAGCGTCGCGATCTTGTGCTTCTTTGAGTACCATTTGCAAAATCGTTGGTACACAATGGGTGATACTGACCTTTTCATTGACAATTAAGTCCATCAAGGTATCAGGCGCATAGCGACCTGGATAGACTTGCTTTAGACCGACCATCGTTGCTGTAAACGGAAAACCCCATGCATGCACATGGAACATTGGCGTCATCGGCATATAGACATCACCATAGCTTACGCCTTGCTTATCAGGCAGCATACCCAAGGTTGCCGCTTCTGCTAACGTATGTAGAACTAACTGACGATGGCTAAAGAAAACCCCTTTTGGATCACCTGTCGTGCCTGACGTATAAAAGGTCGTCGCAATAGTGTTTTCATCAAAATCTGGGAAATCAAAGTTGCTATTGGCAGCTTCTAATAGTGCTTCATACTCGCCTGTGACACGGCTTTGATTGCTACCAAAGATGCCTTCAGCAGTGACACCATTGTCATCAAGCCAGATAATATGCTCAATACTTGAGTTCTCGAACTGATAGTCTTTAACCAATGGCGCAAACTCAGAGTTGAGCATGAGCACTTTAGGCTTGGCATGGTTGATGGTATAAAGGATTTTCTCAGGCGATAGACGGATATTGACGGTCTGTAAAACGTACTCTGACATTGGTACGGCAAAATAAGACTCAAGATAGCGATGACTGTCCCAATCCATTACGGCAACCACATCACCTGCATCAAGCTTTAAGTCTGCCAATACATTGGCCAAGCGATTGATACGCTCAAACAACTCTTTATAAGTCAGGCGCTTTTTGTCCGCATACACAATCTCTTGATCTTGCGATACCGTTTTTGCACGGCTTAATAATTGCTTGACCAGTAATGGATAATCGTAGGCAGATGGTGCACTGTGGTAAATGTTTGACATAGAACTGACTTCCTTGTTTGTCGTACTGATAAGGGATAAATAACAATAATAATAACAATCAAGTTAATAGCAGCATAAAATCTACTGCGCTAACCATTTTAATTTTTATAATGATAGGGTCTGTTGAACATTCAAATGTGGTGCTGGCAGTCACTATTTTTTAGACAATATGCAGTGCAATTTTTGACGCCTAGTCATTCTAGGTTAGACAATTTCGCCATATACTGGCAAAAAATAGTACTGCCCTGAAAGGCTGATGCTAAAATCACCCCAAACGTTGTTGCAAGCCTAGCTAAGGTCTCGACATTATCGTCGGCTTGCGCCTCGTTTGGTGCACCTTTAGCAATCAGCAGCCCTAATATTTTAATGTTCAACAGACCCTAGCATCGTTATTGATAGTAAGAAAAAAGTGACGCTGTGTAAAGTGGTCTTACATTAAGTATCATAAGATAGCTAACTAAACATATGCTACATCAGACAGCCAATCACTTTGCCCGTACTGTGGTTTTAATCATCCCAAAACTGGCTATTAATAACGCCAGTACCTGCACAAACAATAACAACCATACGGTAAGAGACCACTGCCCTCGCGCATAAGCTATGCCACCCAGCCATGCCCCTAGCGTACCGCCTGTATAGTAGCCCATATAATATAGACCCGATGCTAATGAGCGGCCTTTTTTCACATTGACCGCGATATAGCTGATAGTCGCTGACTGCGTAATAAATACACCTGACGACATAATAGCCAGTCCTATAATCACCCCCCATAATGGCGTGACCAAAGTTAATAATACTCCGACCATGGATACGACAATAGCCACCCGTACTGTACGCGCTGAGCCAAACCGACGTAGCAATGTCGTAGACAATGGCGTGATAATAACACCAAGCAAATATACCGCAAAAATATTGGCGAGCGCACCAGTACCAAGCTCATAAGGCTTATCTGCCAAATGTAAATTGATAAAAGTGAAACAGCCTACAAGGGAGAACAGCACGCAAGCGCCAAGCAGACAAGCTGTTACCACATAGCGATTGGTGACATGCTCACCCAGCGTCTGGATCGCTGAGCGAAAATTAGGATTGGCCACAAAATGACGAGACGACGGTAGCATCTTGCCAACCCATATTGCCCCCAATAGCGTCATCGCCGTCATCACATAGTAGCCATGACGCCAGCCAATCAGCTCATGCAAATGCCCCAACAAGAACCGACCCATAAAGCCACCAAGCACGCATCCTGACACATAAAAGGACATCAGCTCAGTCATCGCCCGTCCCTCAAACTCCTCACCGATATAGGCAATTGTCACCACCGTAATACCCGGTACAGACAATCCTTGCATGAAGCGCCAAATGCCGACCCATTCAATGCTCGAGCTCTGGGCAATAAGCGCTGTTGGTATCGCTAAAAACAATAAAGCACCAACGATAAAAGACTTGCGCCCGACCGCATCTGAGAGCATGCCTAGAAATGGTGACATAATCGCAATGGCTAACACAGTGGCACCAACGATCATGCCAGCCTGTACTTCGGTCGCAGCAAAGTCCACCATCATGACCGGTAGTACTGCCTGAATAGAATACACTTGCAAAAAAGCAAACATACCTATCAAACCAATTGTGAGCTTCAATATCCACGACGTTGAATGATTGGATGTGACTGGTGGCACAGCTGTTATATCTTGAATCTGATCTTTAGAATTATTCACAGGGGATCTGACTATATTGGTTATACCATGACTGCAAATAATAACCGTCACTGGCGTGGATGATAGAGATAAATAACGGTGATTTATGCTAAATGTATGAGCAAAAGCACCGTTATTAAACGATAAATGCTCATCATAATGACAAGCAAATTATGGTAGCACATTCATCAATATACTCAGGTTTAAAAGTGTTATTAACGCTTGATAGATTCTTTATTCGGGTTCAAGATTATCGTAGAAAAACTTGGCTAGGAATCACATTTCGACTTGAGACGGTGAAGACAGTTTTCGACTCGCAAGGTCAAGATCAACGTTACGTTTATCGCATATACAGGATAGTATGGTTAGATGCTATTGACGCATTTGCTACGCATTTAACTGCTTTAACGATTGATAACAATGACAGTTAACAATCACTACCTACGTCTATCTTTTCTAATCTGGAGACGTGCACGACCACACAACCTTTTAAAATACAATTTACTATGACAAAAAATATGATGCTTCCAAAACTTATGATCGCAATGAGTACATTGGTTTTCTCTACAATGGCTGTAGCAGAAATAACTGTATCCGAAACTAGCGTTAAAAGTCTCAGTCCAGTTGGATCAACACTCGACGCTACAAACTCACTAGCGGCAGTAGACTGTATAAAGGATGATACTATCACTGCTACTGAGCTCACTAAAACACGCGATAACGGTCCGTTTTCTATCAGTACCAAGCACGTGAGTCGCCAATCAGCCAATGGCTTCGCTGGCGGTACCATACATTATCCAACAGATGCTGCTAGCTGTGGTCTGCTAGGTGGCATCGCGGTGGTACCAGGTTACGTGTCTTATGAGTCTTCTATCAAATGGTGGGGACCGCGTTTGGCCTCTTGGGGATTTGTCGTTATTACTATTAATACTAGCTCCATTTACGATCACCCAGATAGCCGTGCTGAGCAATTGAGCGCAGCTCTCGATCATCTCCTCGCTGATGAAACAGTGGGTCATATGATAGATCAAAATCGTTTGGGCGCTATTGGCTGGTCAATGGGCGGCGGCGGTGCGCTACGACTGGCAACTGAGCGCAGTACGGTGCAAGCCATCATTGCACAAACGCCCTATCACGATACGAGCTATGGCGCGATGGATACGCCTGCTCTATTCATCGCTTGTGAAAATGACCGTATCGCCCCGAATAAAAAATATACCAATACTTTCTATCAAAAAGCTGACGGTCCAAAAATGAAGGTCGAGATTAACAACGGCAGTCATTTCTGTGCCAGCCATCGTTTTAACGAGAAACTATTAAGTAAGCCTGCTATTGCATGGATGCAGCGTTATATTAACGGTGACACACGTTTCGATAAATTCTTATGTGGCAATGAAAGCTACAAGGATAATCCTCGTATATCTGCCTATGATTACGAAGACTGTTTATAAGCTATTTTTAACCTAGTTACGAAAGGAAGAACAGCTTTCACTGCTGATGATGACATTTGAATAACAACACTTTTTTATTTTTACACATTTACATTGCTTCTATCTTTTTTCTTACAGACATTACTGTCATAAAAATTAATAATCATATAGTCAATCCTCTATAAATTGGATACGGTGTCAGGCCTGCTTAGTCTACAACTTGTAGTACTTTCACTCGCTTTCCTTGTATCCAAATTATATTGGACCGATTGTAGGGTGCTACAAACAAGTAAAATGATTGAATAAATGAACGATTAAGGAGCAATGTTGATGACTGATGAAATGTATGATTTAGGTGCAGGATTTTGGAGTATTCGAGGATCATTTATCAAAAACGGTATCCTTGATATCGGTGTCCAATGTGCGCTCATAAGACTATCATCAGAGCGATTTATCTTTTTAGATAGCTATACATTAACTGGTGATGTGCGTCAGCAAGTCATGGCATTGACCAATGATGGTCAAAATGTCGAAGCCGTCCTCAATATTCATCCATTTCATACAGTACACTGTGCTCAAATGGCAGAAGACTTTCCGCAAGCGACGTTTTATGGCAGTAGCCGACATCCAGAGCAAGTACCTGAAGTCAATTGGGTAAATGATTTGGTCGAAAGCGATGCCGTTGCTGCGCGTTACCCTGAACTCCAATTCTCTATACCTCAAGGCATCCATTACATCTCACCGGATGAAACGGTTCATGCCAGCTCCTTATTGGTCTATCATCCTGCTAGCCAGAGCATTTATGTCGATGATACCTTTGAGATACCCCCTTCCAAGTTATTGAACGCCGTGCAGCCTAACCTAGGTTTACACCCTACTACCAAAAAAGCGCTCACAGATGAGCCAAATGCAGCTAAGCACTATTGTGATTGGGCAGTAGAGCTGGCACACGAGTGGCGTGATGGTCGTCATTTTTGCGGTGCGCATTCGGGATTGGTGGTATTTGAAGAAGGTCAATTTGAATCAGCACTTATATCGGCGATTGATCTGGCTCGCCCTGAGCTTGAAAAAGCATAAAAGCGTGAACCTTTAGAAAACATACTACTAAAACAACTCGAAAGATGAAGCTTACAGTGAAAAAGTAGCTTCGTTTTATTTACATATTTTATTTCATTTACTAGATGAGGAAAATTATAAATGACTGATCACATTCATGATTTAGGTGCAGGATTTTGGAACATACGCGGAACATTCCGTCTCGGTGGCGTGTTAAATATCGGCACTCAATGCTCGCTGGTCAAGCTACCATCAGGAAAATTTATCTTTTTGGACAGTTACGCCCTAACGGGTGATGTTCGAGATGAGGTTATGGCATTGACCAATAATGGTCAAGATGTCGAAGCGGTGCTGAACGTACATCCGTTTCATACAGTCAGCTGTGCTCAAATGGCCAAAGACTTTCCGCAAGCGACATTTTATGGCAGTAGCCGTCATCATAAAAAAGTACCAGAAATCAACTGGGCAGATGATTTGGTAGAAAGTGACGTAGTCGCTGCACGCTATCCTGAACTTAAGTTTTCAATATCAGAGGGCATTTACTATATATCACCCAATGAGATGATTCATGCAGGTTCTTTATTGGCTTATCATCCTGCCAGCCAAAGCTTGCACGTAGATGATACTTTTATGAGTCCACCAACGAAGCTATTAGAAGCTGTATTGCCTGAGCTAATACTGCATCCTACGACCAAAAAAGCTCTGAAAAACGAGCCCAACGCTGGCGCGCAATACTGCGACTGGGCGACCAATTTGGCTCATGAATGGCGTGACGTTCGCAACTTCTGCGCTGCACATTCTTATCTTGTTCAGTTCAAAGAAGGCGGGTTTGAGAAAGCACTGGTGAAAGCCGTTAAGAAAGCACGTCCAAAACTAGAAAACGCCTAATTTCTCACACTTTAGACATATATTCTTAATAAACATAAAAATGGGTCGCTATTACTGTATTTACTAGTGTAGTGACCCATTTTTGTGAGCTGGTTATAATCATATCGAAACTATTATCGAAGCTGTTACCGAAACAGCAATGTCGCTAACTCATCTTCATTGTTCAGAATATCTGCCAACGTATAACGCTCAAGCACATTGAAAAATGCGGTGAGTGCTTCAAAAAACACGCTTTTAAGCTGACAGGCTGGACTAATCACGCAGCCTAGTGATTTATTCTTTTTTTCCTCAATGAATATCACTGGCAAATCCGTCTGATGAGCGCACTGCTCACTATCATTATGAGACACTGGTACGGCAAAGCACTCTACCAGATTAAAATCAGGCTCTATCTGTTTGATCAATACGCCCAAGTTGATATCCTTAGGCGCACGTGCCAAGCGTATGCCACCGTTTTTGCCACGCACACTTTCTATATAACCAAGCTGACCCAGCTGATGAATAATTTTGGTCAAATGACTTTTAGAAATACCATAGCTGTCAGCGATATCACTAATATTAGCTAGTAGCGACGGATCTGGTCTCACAGCTAAGTAAATTAACGAACGTAGCGCGTAGTCACTATAATTGGTCAGTCGCATGTACTTGCGCTCCTATTTTTATAAATTTTATATATTAAGCTCGACAAAGTAAGTCGCATTTTTGGTAATAACATTTAGAGATAGCATTTACGGAAATCTCTAAAATCAGCGTCCCAAGTATAAAAATAGAGAAATCAGGCTGGCTGTTCTTTAGCCATTATTTAGTTAATTTCACTTACAACTGTAATGCCGCGATGACTAACGATATGACCACTATCGCCGTGACATACTGCCTAACTTTAAAATATGTGTGACTGATAATCTGCGCTTGATGAAGGCTATAATCAATAACCAACAGACTTATAAACCCAATCACTAATAGCCAAATAAAACTGCTGGCTGATAAGATTAAAAACCCAAGCCAAAGGCCAAGCGCAATGACATTGCTATATAATGGAAGCCTAACTGCCCACTTATTGTCTTCAGCTAAATCTAAATGATTACCCCAATGCGCACCTGCCATAAATGAGCCAATCACTAGTCCATAAGCACTCAATACATCGAGTACTGAACCAAGCATAGGCACGGTAACAATGTCTATCATCAGCAAAAATGCACAGGCGACAAACGGAATAGCACCTGCAAAAGTTAAATAAGGACTGGGCTTTTTCATCGTTTAAACCTATCTTATGATTACTCTAATAATAGTTATCACCTGTCGAGTGGGCGTTTGCAACATACATTAATCGCTCTTTTGAGTGTTGCCTTGCCACTGACGAATAAACTCACCGTTTGGATCGTATTGCTGGGTTTGCTTGTCGAGATTAAACTGCCTGCATCCTCTTGGGTCAGCGCCTACGCCTGCCAGATATTGCCAATTGCCCCAATTACTGCCGACATCATAATCAACAAGATGTTGCTCAAAGTAAGCTGCCCCGTAACGCCAATCAAGGCCTAGCTCATGGATAAAGCAACTGGCAACCAGTTGTCGTCCGCGATTCGACATATAACCTGTCGCGTTCAGTTGGTTCATGCATGCGTTGACGATAGGATATGGTGTTGTACCATTTTTCCATTGTGCTAACAGACTCTCAATCAATTGAGTTGAAGGCGCGTGCTGAGCGATGCCCTTAAACCAAAATAACTTTTGCTGGTGGGTCACAGCATACCAGTAGAAATACTCACGCCACAGCAGTTCAAACCATATCCAGTAGGTAGAGTCATTTGCGATAATATCGCGCTCATAGCGACGCAGACGATTTAATACTGTGTTTACAGACAGTGAGCCGTTTGCAAGCCAAGCGGAGAACTTTGTGGAATGCGCCCACTCATCTAGTGCATTTCGGGTTGTTTTATAAGTGCTCGGCGCATCGGAATCAAAATAAGCATCTAAATGCTTGACACCATTTGACTCTCCACCTCTAAAACTGGATGACGGCTGCGATGGCTTATCAAGCTCTGCCTGATTAGACAACTGCGATTCAAAAAAGTACTCGTCCCTACTCTGCATATTGTCAGGCAATGGAGCAAGTGTTTCTGGCATTGGATAAATGACAATATCTTTTTCTGCATGCAGCAAATCATAATCGGTTTCGATTTGTTTACGAAATTGTGTAAAACTTTTGGGTAATCTCTCTAGCGGTAACTCGTCAAACAAAGTCGCTGTTGTATGTATATGCCACTGTATCTCTGGATATTTCGCCTGTAGAAGGTCATATACTTTGTTTTGATTATAATCTGCCGTCTGGCTGACGCAGATATCTGTTACTTGTTGCTGCGCTATTAGATCACTCAACTGAGTAAAGACGTCCAATACTTCTTCGTCTTTCTGTAAATACAGCAATCTATTACCCCGCTGCATCAATGACGCATTTAAATCAGCTAGGCTCTCATGCAAAAACTGCTGACGAGCTTGCCCCATACTGTCGTAATAATAAGCATCGTAATAGTCTTTATCGTCTAATATATCTGTCAAAGATGAAGCATAAACAAATAGCAGCCTTCCATCAGTGGAAATTTCAGATGCTTTCAATAAAGTGGCATTGTCCGCCACTCTTAAGTCATTATGAAATAGCACCAATGTGACATTTCTGTTCGCTGAGTTATTCTCTGAGTTGTTCGCTGCTTGATTTAGCATACCCTATCCTTCTGGCTGTTTAGAGCTTATCTATTATTTTTAATATTTAGTCTTTAATCTTGAAATATCATATACGATGTAAAACATACTTAGCATTCAACTATGATGCGAGCCTAACACTTGTAAGGCAATGCGCTCAGCCCCAGAAACCACTTATAAGCATTGACTCTCATGTGTCTGACTGCTTAAATGGCTTACCTCTAGGAGAACACCATGACTCAAAATAATACTACGACTGAAGAAAATAAATCAGATGAAAAGCGTAAACTTATCAATCGATTTCTGATGAGGTTGACAAAGGAACAGCCTCAAATGTATTACGCGACCACCTCTGAGATATCGCGAAGTATTCATACAATGATAAAAGAACACACCAATCGCCTGTCGGTAGAAGAACAAGCACTGGTAAGACGAATGACGATGGAAGAGATTGAAGGGTTACTTGGTTTTCATGCCAGATAAGAGATTGACCAGCTTCAAATACGTCATTATTAGTAAATTGCCAAATGACATACAAAAAAAGACCGCTATCAAAGCGGTCTTTTTTTTAGCTAGATTTTAATTTAGGACAATTAGAATGGATATTCACGTGGCTCATTTTGCATTGAGATCCAATGTGTTCTAGTAAACTCTTCTAGTACCCACTCACCGTTAAAGCGGCCGATACCTGAGTTTTTCTCACCACCGAATGGCGTATTGCTTTCATCATTGACCGAGATGTCATTGATATGGGTCATGCCAGCTCTGATACCGCGAGCGAAGCGCAGACCTTTTTGCATATCAGCAGTGAACACGGCACTAGACAGACCATACATAGAATCATTGGCGATCGATAGTGCATCGTCTTCATCTTTAGCACGGATGATACCGACCAGTGGTCCAAACACTTCATTACGTGATAGGTCCATTTCGCGAGTGACTTCTGTAAAGATGTGCGGTGGCACGACTTGACCTTCAATCTCGCCACTGAGTATCATTTTTGCGCCTTCTTCCTGCGCTTTAGCGATTTTTTCTTTGAGCGATTTAACTTGTTTTTCGTTGATGATTGGACCAACAGCGGTATCTTGCTTATTAGGATCACCGACGTTCAATGTTTTAACGTGTGCTAAGAAACGCTCTACGAAATCATCATATATCTCGTCTTCTACGATGACTCTGTTAATCGCGATACAGATTTGACCTTGATGTAAGAATTTACCAAAGGCAGCTGCTTTTACCGCTTGCTCGATATCAGCATCTTTTAGTACCACAAATGGACTGTTACCACCTAGCTCAAGCGCCACTTGTTTGATGTATTCGCCACCATTGGCCAGCTCACCGATATGTTTGCCCACTGAGGTCGAACCTGTGAACGACACTAAACTTGGCGCTTTGTGTTCAACGATTGCATCACCTATCTCACTACCTGAACCGACCACGACGTTTAATAGACCTTTTGGCAGACCCGCTTCTTCAAACACTTTTGCAAGTAACAGACCACCTGTCACTGGCGTATCACTAGCAGGCTTGAGTACCACCGCGTTACCAAGTGCTAAGGCAGGCGCGATAGAGCGCTGAGTTAAATGTAGTGGGAAGTTCCATGGGCTAATGACAGCGACAACGCCGATTGGCTCGCGATAAATGAAGTTTTCTTTACCAGGGGTATTCGATGGACGAATCTCACCATGTACACGATTAGGGAATGTCGCTGCTTCAAGGGTAATCGCGCGCGTCGCACCGAACTCGACCATGGCTTTGATACGGGTACTGCCCGACTCTTTGATTAGCCAATCGACGATTTCTTCTTGGCGCTGATCAAGTATGTTTACGACTTTATACAACACTGCAGAACGCTCTGCTGGCGTCTGCTTGGCCCACGCTTCTTGAGCTTGGGTCGCAGCATCATAGGCTTCGTTCAACTGATCCTTGGTCGCTTGCTGGATCTCTACCAGCGTATCACCGTTATATGGGTTGGTATTGGTGTTGGTGCTATCGTCTTTACCGGTTTGCCATTCACCAGCGATGAACTGCAAATGGAAGTCACTGTATGCACTCGTAGTATTGGTTGGCATAATCATCCTTATTTTTAATTTGTTATGTTAAGTATTGGTTTTCAATTATTAAAATAAAACTATGAAGTCGGCGATATCTTAATGAGAAAATATCTGGCAAGTAGTAAGTCTAAAATCGTTACCGAGCGATCAATCAATAGTTATCAATTAAAAAGAGCTCTAATGAAAAATGATCTTTAGCAATAAATACTAACGGTAACGGATAACAACAAAACCTACCTTGCTAGACGACTGGTCTAATGCTACCATAGCTACTAATAAAACAAGACTACTTTGTCAGTGAATATTGTTGATAAAACGTAACATATATAACTATATCCTATTACAATACGCCATCAACGTGACGTTCAAATGAACGCTAGCTGTTTTAACTGACTGTTTAATACATATGCTAATACAAGCGACTACTAAGGGAGACAATCCTGTTTATGTCTAATACAGACGCAACTACCCCAGATACCAAAGCTCATTTACTTGCTACTGGCTACCAATTAATTGCTAAAAAAGGTTTTACCGCTGTTGGTCTAAAGCAAATTTTAGATACAGCAGGTGTGCCAAAGGGCTCCTTCTACCACTACTTTGCTTCTAAAGAAGCCTTTGGTGAAGCCATTATCAATCATTATTTTAGTTTATATAAGACTCGGTTAGATGTCATCGATGCACAAGATGTCAGTGCGCAGCAAAAGCTATATGATTATTTTCAAAACTGGTATGACACGCAGCAGAACGGCTGTGACCATGAGAAGTGCTTGGTGGTTAAGCTCAGCGCAGAGGTAGCTGATATGTCAGAAACCATGCGTAAGGCACTCGATACTGGCTATCAGCAGACGACCATGTGGCTCGCCAAGCAGATCAAAGCTGGCTGGCTCGATGAGTCTGTCCCTCGTCACGATAACATCTCGGCTGAGAGTATGGCCAAGCGTTGGTATTTTGCATGGCTTGGCGCAAGCTTGATTGCAAAGATTAGCCAAACCAATACGCCTTTAGCAGAAATTTGGCAAATGACAACGACCCAAATGGGACGCTAATCGTTAACTGTTCGGATTTCTAGCGACTGCACCTCTAACGTAACCATTAAGGCACATTGAATATTTATAACGCTCATAGATAGTAGCTGTCAGTACTATGCTTGAGTATTCAGTGTGCTTCATTGCCTTCTATTTTCTGAACGAATTTCTTAAAGACATTTGCAGACGGCTTAGACAGTTATACAAGAGTTTTGTAAATATCACTAGACGACTGGTCTAATTGGTGTACAATGCGCACAAATATTAAGAATGAATGTCTATACGAGCGTTGCTTATCATTCATTGATTGATATCAGACAATATCTCATGTCAAAACAATTTAATTGAACCGTTTTTATTAAAAACTTTTTATTACTAATTAGGAATCTTATGAATAACTTCCAATACTACAACCCAGTCCGTATCGTTTTTGGTGAAGGTCAAATCGAACAATTATCAGATCTAGTCCCTACTGATGCGCGTGTACTTATTACTTATGGTGGTGGTTCAGCACAGCGTACTGGTACATTAGATGAAGTAAAAACAGCATTAGCGGCAAGCGGTAACCGTACTGTATTTGAGTTTGGTGGCATCGAAGCTAACCCAGAGTTCACCACACTACTTAAAGCCGCTGATATGGTTAATGAGCACAACATCGACTTCTTATTAGCAGTTGGCGGTGGTTCTGTGATTGACGGTAGTAAATTTGTCGCACTCGTTTCTTCATTGACTGAAGAAGACGGCACTGTCTCACGCGACCAAGCTTGGGATGCCTTAACTGGTTATTGCAAAAACATCGATTCTGCTGTCGACTTGGGCGCAGTATTGACTATCCCAGCAACAGGTTCTGAGATGAACTCAGGCGGCGTGATCAACTATAGTGAACGCCAAGCAAAACTACCGTTTGGTAACCCACTTGCCTTCCCTAAATTCTCAATTCTAGATCCAATCAAAACACTTACCTTGCCTGAGCGTCAGGTTATGAATGGTGTTGCTGATGCATTTGTTCATGTAATGGAACAGTATCTGACTTACCCAGTAAATGCGAAAGTACAAGATGCATTTGCTGAAAGCTTGCTTAAAATTCTTATCGATGAAGGTCTAGTTGTTAAGCAAGATCCAGAAAACCTAGAAACACGTAAGAACATTATGTGGACAGCGACCATGGCATTGAACGGTCTGATCGGTACTGGTGTACCACAAGACTGGACAACTCACATGGTTGGTCATGAGCTAACATCACTACACGCTATCGATCATGCACGTACGCTAACCATCGTATTGCCATCAGTGATGCGTGAGCTAAAAGAAAGCAAAAAAGAAAAACTGCTTCAGTATGCGCGTAACGTATGGAACATTACCGATACTGACCTAGACGACGATGCTATCATCGAAACTGCTATTGTTTACACTGAAAACTTCTTCCGCGAGCTTGGCTTGCCAGTTAGCCTAGAAGACGTTGACTTGACGGAATCAGCGATTGATCCAATTATCAAGCAACTTGAAGTGCATAACATGGTTAAGCTTGGTGAACATGGTACCAACGACTTAGAAGTATCACGTCGTATCTTGCAGCGCGCTGTAACTAGCAAAGCGTCTTAATAAGCGCTTTAGCAAGAACTGTTTAAAGAATTATAAGAAAAATCGCGACAGTAACAATAAGTACATATCGTTATGCTATTTATAGAGTAGCTATTCCATGCTGAGTAGCTACTACATTTACCACCACTATAATAATGACAATTAATAAATATAAAGGAGTCTTACAATGAGCTTCGACAAACAACAGAATCAACAAACAAACCGTCAAATCAAATTAGCGAGCCGTCCTAATGGCGAGCCAACTGCTGACAACTTTGACATGGCGACTAGCGACATTCCTACGCCAAAAGATAACGAGATGCTACTACGCACTGTATATCTATCACTAGATCCATATATGCGTGGGCGTATGAGCGATGCAAAAAGCTATGCAGACCCATTAGAAGTCGGTGACGTCATCATGGGTGGTACCGTTGCTCAAGTGGTCAAGTCAAATATCGATAGCTTCGCGGTAGGCGACTTAGTCGTATCAAACTCAGGCTGGCAGGACTACAGTGTCAGTGATGGCGAAGGCGTCCTCAAACTGGACAAAAACATGTCAAACCCTTCTTATGGTTTAGGCGTGTTAGGTATGCCAGGTTTCACTGGTTACATGGGGCTGACTGATATCGGTAAACCGCAGAAAGGCGAGACTTTAGTTGTGGCAGCAGCAACTGGACCGGTCGGTGCCACTGTCGGCCAAGTGGGCAATCAATATGGTCTGCGCACTGTCGGTGTGGCAGGTGGTAAAGAGAAATGTGACTTTGCGGTCAATGAGCTTGGCTTCGATATCTGTATCGATCACAAAGCTGACGACTTCGCTGAGCAATTAAAAGCAGCGTGTCCAGATGGTATCGACATCTACTATGAAAACGTTGGCGGTAAAGTATTTGATGCGGTAATGCCATTACTTAACGACCACGCACGTATTCCAGTATGTGGTCTGGTATCGCAGTACAACGCAACTGATTTACCGGATGGCAAAGATCGCCTAGGTATGTTGATGGGTCTTATCTTAAGCCAACGCTTAACTGTCAGAGGTTTCATTATCTTTGAAGAGTACGGCGACCACTTCCCCGAGTTCTTGGAAACCATGAGCAAATGGGTAGAGTCAGGCGAAGTGAAAACCAAAGAGCATATTACTGACGGTCTAGATAATGCCCCAGATGCATTTGTCAGTATGTTAAACGGTGATAACTTTGGTAAGACTGTAATCAAAGTATCTGACGTTAAATAGTTACTGGTTAAACATTGACTATTTAAGTAGCTACTGACAGTTAGCAATCGTTGTGAATAACTACTTAACAACATAAATTGCTAATATCACTACTGAAAGTTGCTTACAAAGCAGGAATAATGCTAACAGTCATTATTTGCATTTAGGCTAATTAAGTAAAAACGGCTAATGATGTAACGTAAAACTTATGACTGTTGGCTATATAGTTACTAACACATAAATAATAAACAAGGATAATTATGAACATTTTAATGGTACTAACTTCTCATGACCGTTTAGGCGATACTGGTAAGAAAACTGGCTTTTGGCTAGAAGAATTTGCTGCTCCTTACTACGCATTTCTTGACGCTGGCGTAAATGTAACTCTAGCTTCTCCAGCTGGCGGTCAACCACCACTAGATCCTAGTAGTGACACAGAAGACACGCAAACCAAAGATACCACTCGTTTTAAAGACGATAAAGACGCGCAAGAGCATTTGGCTAATACCAAAAAACTTGCTGATATGAACGCTGAAGATTTCGATTCAGTATTCTACCCAGGTGGCCATGGCCCATTGTGGGATTTGGCAGTAGATAAAAACTCTATCAATCTGATCGAGACTTTTGTTAAGCAAGACAAGCCTGTTGCTTTTGTTTGTCATTCTCCTGCAGCGCTTAAAAACGTTAAAGTCGATGGTGAGTACTTAGTAAAAGGCAAAACAGTGACTGGTTTCACGAACTCTGAAGAAGACGCAGTTGGCCTAACAGACGTAGTACCGTTCCTAGTAGAAGACGCATTGAAAGCCAATGGCGGTAACTACGAAAAAGCGGCTGATTGGGAATCGTTTGTCGTTGAAGATGGTTTACTAATCACAGGTCAAAACCCTGCATCATCAGAAGAAGCTGCTAAGCGTCTAATGGCGAAGCTGAAAGGTTAGTCAAACTCACTACGCAATAAGGTCGATACTATGATTCGCTTACATCATCTCAATCAATCACGCTCATTACGTACGCTATGGCTCTTGGAAGAGCTAGGCGTTCCTTATGAAGTCGTTGGTCATCAGCGCGATGCCAAGACTCATTTAGCACCAGATTCTCTAAAAGCTGTACATCCACTCGGTAAGTCTCCGGTTATCGAAATGGATGGACAAATTTATGCTGAGTCAGGTGCTATCACTGAGCTGTTGATTGAACGGTTTGCGCCAGAGCGTCTGCGCCCTGCTACAGGAAGCTCAGACTATGGTTACTATCTACAGTGGATTGATTTCGCAGAAAGCTCACTCATGTTGCCATTAATGCTTGAGTTATTTACTAACAAAGCAGGCATCAATGACAATGAGTTTTTAAACGGCTATATTGAGACAGAAAAAACCAGACTGTTTAAGTATCTGGATACCTCAGTTGAAGGTAAGTCGTTTATTGTGGGTGATAAGTTGAGCGGTGCTGACTTTATGCTATCATTCGATTTGATTATTCTTGCTAAGCGTCAGAAACTTGACGCCTATCCGCATATCAAACAGTATGCTGAAAAACTGGCTGGTCTTGATAGCTATCAGCGTGCGATGCAGCTAGAAGCAAAATATGATGAATCAATTTAGTATTTGGTATTAATTGATATTATCTATTAACTGACATGTTATATACTGACTGACCAATTTTTCGTTACATAAAGACAGCTCTGTATAGAGCTGTTTTTTATGCGTATAGCATTTTTTACCCGTTTTACGGTTCGTTAAATTGCATGAGACACTGCTATATCTTTATTCAGCAGCGCCAATGAGTTACGCGCTAATGACAAAAGCGTTATAAAGATTATGATAA
The DNA here is from genome assembly GCF_904846625.1 of Psychrobacter sp. JCM 18900. Lineage (GTDB taxonomy): Bacteria > Pseudomonadota > Gammaproteobacteria > Pseudomonadales > Moraxellaceae > Psychrobacter. The sequence continues at coordinate 487,736 of NZ_CAJHBL010000002.1, read as the reverse complement.
AATACTCCCTACATTTCTTGGGTTATCTTTCCAGTTTGACCAGCATTTATATCAGTAACTCCGCTGTTTTTAAGCTATGAACATTCATCGTACTGACCTGATTTTGCGTCTGGAATCTGTTCTATGCCATTCTATTTCCTTATACAGATTATGGTACGTCCATGAGTAACGAATATCAATTTAAGCCCCACGAACAACCGATAATGGTGGGCTCTCCTGCCAATCCTGATCATCCTGCACGCCGCAAATTATTTTACTTACTGATCGGAATTTTCGTTGGTCTCACAGCCAGTTTCCAAAACGGTCTGCTTGTCGCAAATCTTACTCAAATTCAAGGTCAACTGGGCTTAACACCAGCCGAAGGTGGTTGGATATCTGTCAGCTACAATATGACCAATGCCTGTATCACCGTTCTGCTATACAAAATTCGCCAGCAGTTTGGTATGTCACTTTTTAGTAAAATCACTCTGTTCTTTTTATTAGCCGCCACGAGTTTACAGTGGCTGATCAGTAGTCATTTATTAGATACACCTAATATAGGAATTGAGCCTTATTACCTAGAAATTGTCGCCAGGGGACTTAGCGGTATGGTCGCAAGTGGCATGACCATCTTAGGGTTATTCTATTGTTTGCAAGGTATGCCAACCGTCAAGCGTACTAGTGGCTTAATATTGGGTTTTGGCTTGGTGCAGTTTGGTATTCCATTATCACGAATCATCTCGCCCTATCTCGCCATCGACGGTCAGCTTGAAAACTTATTTCTATTTCAATTTGGTTTGGCACTGATTTGTTTTGGACTGATTAATATATTGGAACTACCACCAGGCAATACCGAAAAAGTATTTGAAAAACTCGACTTTTTAAGCTTTGCTTTTTTTGCGAGCGGTTTGGCGGCACTGGCTGTAATTTTGGTGCAAGGTAGGATTTTATGGTGGACGACGCCTTGGCTCGTCTATCCCCTAATGATTGCCATTGTTGGAATTGGCGTCGCTTTATGGATTGAAACGCATCGCAAAAACCCGATGCTACAAGTTCGCTGGATGCGTAGTCGCAATATTATTGCCTTTATGATTACCGGCGCAGTCATGCGAATTTTGCTATCTGAGCAAAATGTCGGTGCTGCAGGCCTACTTGCCAATTTGGGTTATGGTAACGATCAGCTGGTTACTTTTTATGCTGTCATAATGGCTGCCAGTGTGCTGGCTTTGGTGATTAGTATTTTTAGTACCAATCCGATGGACTTGCGCCGTCCCGTTATTTTTGCAGTGGCATTGATTGCCTTAGGTTCTTGGATGGACGTTGGGGTCTCTATCAACTCCGCTCCCTATATGTTTTATATTAGCCAGTTTTTGATTGCATTTGCCGCAGTATACTTCATGGGCCCTTTGGTTTTTGAAGGGTTTTTGCGGGCTATTGCTAGTGGCCCTGCTTATATCATTAGTTTTTCGGTTATCTTTGGTATTTCCCAAACGGTTGGTGGATTGGCAGGTGCAGCGGCTATTCAGGCATTTACGACCATTCGTACACAAATGCATTATGCAGATATGGTCAGCTCACTGAATTTGGGTGATCCTACGTTCAGCGCTCAAATTGCTGGTACTCGTAGTGTATTGTCAAACCAAACGACGGACGCAGCGCAAGCGAATGTGGCCGCGATGAGCCAAGTTTTGCAAGGGATTCAACGCCAAGCAACTGTCTCCGCTTATAGCGACCTGTTCTTTTTGATGGCCAGTTTTGCTACTTTCGTTACAGCCATTTTATTAATCAACTATTTTTATAACCGTTACCACAAGCGCAATCCACTTGCTAAAGAGCTTGCCGTTATTGCAAAAATGCGTGAGTCAAAATAACTCAGTTTATTCTATTAATAATGTTTCACCCTGTTCGTTTATAGCCAGTCTATTTTAATATTTATTAAAAGTTTAGGAGCACGTCATGAGCCAAGAAAAACCAAATGAGCTTAATCAAACACCTCAGACGTCCACTGGCGCTCCAACAACAGACACACCTATAACGTCCAACATAGGTAAAGAAGAGTCTGCTACAACTTCTTCGCCATCAGTAACTAAGACAGTAGAAGGTGATGTAGAAAACAGTTCAGACAGCAATGAAACACCAATGCCGCCAAAAGAGCCAATCCCCGATACTACTGGTTGGTCGCCCAAGAAAAAATCCTATCTAAACTTAGGCTTATTAATTTTATTGATTGTCATTGGCGTGGCATTGATTTTGTATGCATGGAAGCTCCCACCATTTACCCCAACGGTACAGCAAACCAATAATGCTTTTGTCAAAGGTCAGACGACTATTATTAGCCCGCAGGTTTCTGGTTATGTCACCAAAGTAGCAGTGCAAGACTTCGCCAATGTAAAAGCGGGTGACTTACTCATAAAGATAGACGATCGAACGTTTCAGCAGCAGCTCGAACAAGCGCAAGCGAATACTGAGGTGGCGGTCACCAACCGCTCTACCAACGATCAAGACACACAAACCAGCCAAGCACAAATCGAAGCACGCAAAGCTGACTTATATAGTGCCAAAATCAACGTACAGAGCGCTCGTGAAGATGTAAACCGCTACCAAGGTTTGGATGCTATTGGTGCGGTATCAAAAGCAGAAGTTGCTCACATCAAGGCGCAATTGGCTCAAGCACAAGCAGGCGTACAGCAAGCAGAAGCCAATTTACAAGCCGCTCAAGAAAACCGTGAAAAGACTAGCGGCAGTCGCTCATCGCTGGACGCAAATATCAAAAATGCTGAAGCAGGCGTCAAGCAAGCGCAAATCAATCTAGACAATACTATCATCACTGCGCCTGAATCTGGCCAGCTAAGCCAAGTCAGTGTCAAAGAAGGTCAATACGTCAGCGCTGGTACGCAGCTTATGTATATCGTGCCAAAAGGCATTTGGATCATTGCAAACTTTAAGGAAACTCAAATAGCCAATATGGCAATCGGCGAGCCTGCGACCATTCATGTCGATGCGCTTGGCGGTGCCAAATTTACGGGGCACGTGAGTAATATCTCGCCAGCAACTGGTAGCGAGTTTAGTGCTGCTGCTGCCAACCCTGCGACAGGTAACTACATAAAAATCGCTCAACGTATTCCTGTACGCATTGACTTAGACCAAAACCAGCCTGAACTTGCACGCTTACGCCCTGGTATGTCAGTCTCAGTGGATGTCGATACCGATATTAAATGAGAGGTTGAATAAAAAAATAAATAGAGAATAATGCCAAACAAGGTAAATAGTATTTAACGTAAAAAAGCCACTTTAGACACCAAAGAAATTGGATTTAGAGTGGCTTTTTTATTTTTCTATAATCTATAGCTTCAAACTATAACAACTATGGTAATAAGCGTTTGGTTGTCCAGCCTGTACTGCCTTCACTGTCGTCGCCGCCACTCTGCATATACACAATTCGGTCATGCATTCGATTGGCGCGACCTTGCCAAAACTCAATACTTTCAATCGTAATCTCATACCCACCCCAAAACTCTGGCGTTGGTACAGTGGTATTGTCAGGGTGCTCTGCTTGAAGCTGTTCAAACGTTTGCTCCATGACTTCACGATTGGCCACTTCACCACTTTGCGGTTGACTGACCCAAGCGCCTACTTGACTATCATGGGGACGCTTTTGAAAGTAAGCAGCCGATTTATCAGCAGCAATTTTAGCGATACTACCGCTGATACGGACTTGTCGCTCGAGTTCATGCCAGAAGAATAACGCTTCAGCGTTAGGGTTCTCTGCAATATCCTGCCCTTTTGCGCTTTCATAATTGGTATAAAAAACAATACCTGTCTCAGTAATTTCGCGTAATAACACAATACGGACGCTAGGCTTATTGTCTGCGCCACATGTTGCCAAACTCATTGCATAAGGCTCTTGCACCTGTTGCGCTAACGCTTCACTCATCCAAGCTTTAAAAAGCTCGAATGGTGACGTTGGTACTGACTGTTGGTCAAGCTCGCCTTTCTCGTATGAGAGGCGTTGGTCGGTAAAGTCCATGCTCATAGCAGTTCCTTATTTGAAAACTATAATGTTGTTGTCTTAAATACCGGTCATTTAGATAACAGTCATTATCTTTAACACCAGTTATTGCTTCAAATACTATTAGCCTAGTACTGATTTTATAAGATCAGCTAAGTCATTAGCCATTACATCGCATTCTATTTCATCATCTGACTCTACCATCACACGAATCATAGGCTCTGTGCCCGACTGACGTATCAACAGACGCCCACGACCCTCTAGCGTTGCCTGTGCTTTGTCAAAAGCAGCAACCAACTCCTCATGTTTGAATGGATCTTGCATTTGAGATAAGCGTACATTGACTAGTTTTTGCGGTAACACTTCAAAACCTTCAACAAGCTCACTCAACGCACGCTCTCTAGCTTGCATCACTGCTAGTACTTGCAAACCAGCAATGATAGCATCCCCTGTACGACTTTTGTCTAAGCATAAAATATGACCAGATGGCTCACCGCCCAATATCCAGCCATTAGCTTCTAAATTCTGCATCACATAGCGATCACCCACTTTTGCACGGGTAAACTGGATATTTGCATCTTTCAGTGCCAACTCTAACCCCATGTTACTCATGAGCGTGCCGACAACACCTTCAGCTTTGGTTTTACCTTGGGTAGCAAGCACATATAAAATACCGTCTCCATCGACTAGCTTACCCGTCTCATCAACCATTACGATACGATCGCCATCACCATCTAGTGCAATACCGACATCTGCTTCATGCTCAAGCACGGCCTTTTGTAAGCTTTCAGGATGGGTAGAACCACATTCAGCATTGATATTGATACCGTCTGGCGTATTATTGATGGCAATCACGTTTGCTCCTAACTCGCGCATCACTCTAGGTGCTACGCTATAGCCCGCGCCATTGGCACAATCCACTACTACCGTCAGATGACTGAGGTCGTATTGATAAGGGAAGCTACCTTTGCAAAATTCAATATAGCGACCTTTCGCATCATCAATACGGTTGTTTTTGCCCAGATGTGCAGGATCAAGAATAGGCATTATGGCAACATCACTACCAACGTCGTTCATAATTGCCGTCAATTTATCATTGATTGCAGTTTGCATCTCATCACTTATCTTTTTGCCGTCGCCTGAGAAAAACTTGATGCCATTATCATAATAAGGATTGTGCGAGGCTGAGATAACCACGCCAGCATCTGCATTAAAGCTACGGGTTAAATGCGCAATCGCTGGGGTTGGCAATGGACCAAGCATATACACATCAACACCTGCTGCATTAAAACCTGCTTGTAATGCTCCCTCTATCACATAGCCTGACAGACGCGTATCTTTACCAATCACCACACTTGGCTTACGCGTAGGATTTTCATTTTTTTCTATGAGAACAAGCCCAGTGACATAGCCTAGTTTTAAGATAAAGTCCGGTGTAATTGGCAATTCACCAAATTTTCCGCGAATTCCATCAGTGCCAAAATAGCTCATTATGTGTTCCTCAAGTCAAAAAAATAAAAGGCCAAGCGTATACGCAGGCAATACTATTGTTGTAATAATCTGTTTCTGTATTTTACAAAAAAAACAGCCAACAATAACATAGCATTGTTGGCTGTTTGTATCTTAAGCTCGCTGCAGCCTTACGTCTCAGCTAACACTAATACGATGTAAATCTACAAAAGTGAAGCGTCTTACGGAACGATCTAGTTTACTCGATAGTTCGGTGCTTCTTTAGTGATTTGCACATCATGCACATGTGACTCTTTCATACCCGCTGAGGTTACTTTGATAAACTGCGGATTGGTACGCATATCTTCAATCGTGGCAGAACCAGTATAACCCATTGATGAACGTAAGCCACCAACCAACTGATTAACGATACCCGCAACTGGTCCTTTATAAGGAACACGGCCTTCGATACCTTCTGGTACTAGCTTCTCTACGCCGTCTTTTGCATCTTGGAAGTAGCGGTCTGAAGAACCGTTTGATCCTGACATCGCACCCAAACTACCCATACCGCGATAAGCTTTATAGTAGCGACCTTGGAACAGCTCAACTTCACCTGGTGCTTCTTCAGTACCAGCCATGAGTGAACCAACCATGATGCACGATGCACCAGCAGCGATTGCTTTTGCCATGTCACCTGAATAACGAATACCACCGTCAGCAATCAATGGAATGCTGTCTTTTAAAGCACTAGCAACATTATCAATGGCTGAGATTTGTGGTACACCGATACCTGCAATAATACGCGTGGTACAGATAGAACCAGGGCCGATACCTACTTTTACTGCATCAGCACCTGCGTCACGTAAAGCAATTGCAGCTTCACCTGTTGCGATGTTGCCACCGATTACTTGTACATGCGGATAGTTTTTCTTGATCCAAGATACTTTATCGATCACGCCTTTTGAGTGACCGTGCGCAGTATCAACGACGATAACGTCGACATCAGCGGCGATTAATGCTTCAACGCGTGCTTGCGTGTCTGCACCTGTACCAACAGCTGCGCCAACACGTAAGCGACCTTGCTCGTCTTTACACGCGTTTGGATTGTTTTCAGCTTTGGCAAAGTCATTAACAGTAATCAAACCACGTAGACGGAAGTTATCGTCAATAACGATGACTTTTTCGATGCGGTGCTCATGCAATAGTCTTTTGATATTCTCGTTGCTTTCACCTTCATGTACAGTTACTAGCTGCTCTTTAGGTGTCATAATCTGACTAACTGGCAACGATAAATTGGTCTCAAAACGCCAATCTCTATGAGTAACAATACCCACAACGTTATCTGTGCCTTTTTCGACCACAGGCACACCTGAGATATTGTTATCTTGCGTCAAACGCAGCAATTCACCAATCGTCATCTCTGGATGTACAGTGATAGGATCAACAACGGTACCCGCTTCAAATTTTTTGACACGGCGTACTTGGGTGGCCTGCTTTTCGATGTCCATGCTCTTATGCAAAATACCCATGCCACCAAGCTGTGCCATAGTGATAGCCATTTCAGACTCAGTCACAGTATCCATCGCCGCAGAGATTAGCGGAAGATTAAGTGTGATGTTTTTGGTCAAACGAGTAGACAGATCAGCAGTTTTTGGCAGAACTTCAGAATAGGCTGGTAATAATAAAACGTCATCAAAGGTTAAGGCTTCATCGACAATTCGCAACATACAGACCCCTAGTGGTGGTTATTTTGATGGGTAGGAGCTCAGGGTTAAGCGTATCAATCATTGCAGCTGCAAGCACAGTGCCGACTCATCGCCAACCACTCAGTTATCCTATAAAAATAACGCCACATTATAACAAATAAGCGCCTCGCTGACACACTATATTTGTCAGATTATTTTACACAAGTGCGTCTTTATCGATGTCAGTCATATCTCAAACCATTAATAGCTCCCTTTTGAAAACAATCCGGCTCGCAAGGCTCATCGCTATTCCCAATTTCTAGTCGTCTTTTGTTAACGTAAAACGCTCTGTAGGTAGATACTTGTTTTGCTGTGCATGCAAATAACCAAGCATTTGCTCCCGTATCTCACAGGCCAGTGTCCATGCCTCTATAGGCCCTACCGATGAAACAGCGCCGCGCAGTTGAATGGTATTCTCAGTCACGTCCACCACGTACATTTCAGGTTCTGTTTTATTATCCCAAAGCTTATTGTCCTTGACCATCGATATAAATGCCTCTCGGATAGCGTCGATATCTGCGCCATAATCAATATACAAAAACACAGGACAGGTCTGATGTACTTCCGTATGCGACCAGTTCTCCACTCGTTCAGTGATTAGCTCACGCATCGGCACGATCAAACGACGCTCATCCCATGTTTTTAACACGGCATACGTATAACGCAGGTCTTCGACCGTACTAAAATTACCATCCACTATCACACTATCACCAATCCGTACTGGCTGCGTCACTGCTACCTGTACACCAGCGATGATATTCCCCAATATTGGCTGTGCCGCAATACCGATAACCACACCTGCAATACCCGCTGAAGTCAGTAATGTCTTGCCAAGGCCTTCCATATTGGCGAATTCACTAAGACCTATCCAGAAACTTCCCAAAATCATCGCGAAAATAAACACACGACGGAATATCGATACATAAGTACGGCGACGACGTTCTTTATCAAAATGCTCTGCAGCTAGATTCTCAATCTGCATGTCTTGATAGCGATTGGCAAAAAAGTTAATGATACGAATGCCTAACCACATGGTACTAAATACCAGTCCAATCCAAATCAATGGACGAGTAGATGAGGCGACTGCATCTAAATAAGGAAAGCCACCAGAAACCAAGGTAAAAACGAGTGAAAAACTAATTGTGAAGGTTAATGGTACTGTCAGTTTGCTAACCAAATCTGCGACGCCGTTGGTACTGCCAACATACATGCTGTATTTTTCTTCATCGATATAATGATTGATGATTTTTGCAGTACCTTTACTCAGTAGCCAACCCATACCCATGGTTAATAAAAAGAACAATATCAGCGCTGAGAATTCCCATAGCGCAATCCCAAAAAACTTTAGCTTTAACCAAGTGGGCAAATAACGCTCAAACTCAGCTGGATGATACTGCTCATAGAGATTATCAATATTGCCTACTGTCTGCGCCGAAAACACCCAAACAGGGGCTTGATCCCCTACCCGCACTCGCTGCAAATAGATAGGGACACGGCGCTCGCGATAATCAACATAGCCAAGCTGAATAGAGCGTCTAGCAATACCCATGACACTGCTATTATTACCAAGCGGTGGTTCAATTAAGCCATCGGGGCGATCTGGCATATCGTCGAATACATAGAGCTCTTTTTCAGACAATAAGAAATCCAGTCGCTTTGTGAGATCAAGCGCACGGCTACGTTGACTTTTTTCATCAATCAAGTTCATGTTTAGCGCGTAAGCGGCCAAATCATACTGCTGCTTCATTAACGCTGATTGAAAAAACTCTAAGGCTGCAAGCGGCGTTTCTAAATTAGGTGGCTCAGATAACGGCGGCAACCCAGCATTTAGCTTATCGAGTATATAGTAGCTCTCACTATATTCTCCGGTCAGTGCCGTATCACCTTGTAGCCTGCCTGCCTGCTCTACTGCGTTACGCTCAGTAGGATCGAAGATCTCTTCAGTAATACCAGAAATACTGACACTTTCATCTTTAAGTGCATTGACTTGCTGTGCGGCATATTCAGTAAAACTATCAGGCTTACTAGGCGTTTGTTTTTCCGGCTCGCTCGTACTCTGTCCATTTTCACTATTTGCTGCATAAACAGGTGAATAGATGACACTTATAGCGACAATCAAAAAGCCCAACAATACTTGCAGCACATGACTTTTAAAACGACTTTTCTCTACATCTACTTGATGATTATCATCTGAGCGCAAAACGGCACAATGATTGTCCATAGGGTTGTGTTTAAGAGTATTCATGTTTTCAAAGCCATCAGTCTACAAAAGGAAAGTATAAAAAATATATCGGTGCTGCTTTAACCTAATTCAGTAAGCAAAAAAAAGCCAGCCTAAAGCTGACTTAATTTATTACGAGATTTGTAGCTATTTACCCTATAAACGGCAAAAATTATTTTAAGCGCGGCGCCATGTCGTGCCAGCACGGCTATCTTCGAGCTCAATACCAGCCTCTTTTAGTTGCTCACGTATCTCATCAGCACGAGCAAAGTTTTTGTTGGCTTTAGACTCTGCACGTTCGATGATTAAATTATCAATAACGGCATCCGTTAGACCATCTTCTGCCTGATCACCAGTCACTGCTTGCAAAAACTGCTGCACTGGCTGCTGTAAAATATTTAATACTTGCGCCAATGCTTTTAGTTGCTGGGCTAATTGCCATGCGGTATCGACGTCTTCCGCTTTGATTGCTTTATTGATATCACGTGCCAATCCGAATAAGACGCTGATAGCCGTCGAGCTATTAAAATCGTCATTCATCGCCTTGATGAAGTCTTGACCAACCGCGCTATTATAAGCTTCAGTCACTAAGTCTTCATTGATTACGATTGTTTGTCCTTTTTGCTGCTCAGCCAATTTTAGTGCATTATACAGTCTGCTTAGGCTATTATGCGCTTCATCTAATGCGCTATCAGAGAAGTTAACTTGGCTGCGGTAATGGCTCGATAATAAGAAAAAACGCACCGTTTCAGGTAAGTACTTCGCCATGACATCGCGAATGGTAAAAAAGTTGCCTAATGATTTAGACATTTTTTCGCCATCGACATTGATAAAACCAACATGCATCCAGTTGCGTGCATACTCACAACCAGTTGCTGCCTCAGACTGCGCGATTTCGTTTTCATGATGCGGGAACTGTAAGTCATGACCACCGCCATGAATATCAAAGGTGCTACCCAAGCACTTAGTCGACATCGCTGAACATTCAATATGCCAGCCTGGACGCCCTTGACCCCATGGCGATGCCCACTGCGGCTCGTCAGGTTTTGCCGCTTTCCATAGTACAAAGTCAAATGGATTGCGTTTATCATTCTCAACTTCGACTCGCGAACCTGCCTGCATATCGTCCAGATTGCGCTTAGATAATTTACCATAACCGTCAAAGCTATCAACAGCATAGTAGACGTCACCGTTGTCGCCTGCATACGCATAGTTGCCAGTGACTAACGTCTCAATCATATTCTGCATATCATCGATATGATCGGTCGCACGTGGCTCAGCATTTGGCATCTCACAACCAAGGGCTGTTGCGTCTTCATGCATCGCTTCAATAAAACGCTGCGTCAATGTACCAATCTCTTCACCGTTTTCAGCGGCACGGGCAATGATTTTATCATCGATATCAGTGATATTACGTACATAGTTCACGTCGTAACCCAAACGTACCAACCAACGAACGGCCATATCAAAACCGACCATCACTCGCGCATGACCAATATGACAATAGTCATAAACGGTCATGCCGCATACATACATACCAACCTGCCCTGATTTAAGTGGTACAAACTGACGTTTTCTGCCAGTCAATGAATCGTAAATGGCAAGTTGGGACATCGCATCTGCAAGTGGTGTGGTCATAGTAAAAAAGCCTTGTAACGTGAATAAAATAGAGAAATGGGAAATCTCAGCCGCCGTGTATGAATAAGCCATACCAACGACTGTAACTATAAATCCAGAAAATAAAAAATTCAGACCAAAAACGTCGTGATATAAAACGTAACCCATTATCTTAGCGAAAACAGGCGTAAAATACTACAATGAGCGTGCAACTAACGCTATTCAATCATAAAAACCGTTAAGGATGTAGAGATGGGCAATCGCTTAAGCAAAATATACACACGTACTGGAGATGACGGCAGCACTGGTATGGCTGATGGCAGCCGCCTTAGTAAAGCGGACGATCTATTTAGCGTCATGGGTGACATCGACGAACTCAATTCGCATGTTGGCTTGGTACGTGCGCAACTAAAGCACAATAAAGGGCAATCTATAGAGAAAGAGTTCTCTGAAGCCTTGGTCATCATTCAGCACTTGTTATTCAATATAGGCGGCGAGCTTGCTATGCCAGAGTATGAAGGGGTTAATGCCACTCATATTGAATGGTTAGAGCAGCAAATAGATATGATGAATGCCACATTGCTACCGCTAAAAGACTTTATTTTGCCGACAGGTTCTATATTGGTCAGTCAGTTACACGTGGCGCGTAGTGTGTGCCGCCGCGCTGAACGTCAAGCTGTGATATTGCAACAGCAGCGTCCACAAGCGATTCGTCGTACTGCTGTCAGCTTTATCAATCGCTTATCCGATTGGCTGTTTGTTGCTGCACGCTTTTGTACAGATCCAGAAAAAATCTCTGAGGTGTTGTGGGACAGTCAAGCCTTGAAAACGTTCACTGACAGTCAATAATACAAACTAAGTATTTAGCAATAAATACTTAAACACTTAAACACTAAAAACCCCGCGACATAATTGTTGCGGGGTTTTTATTATTGAGCGATAGCAATTCAGCTTACTAGAAATCGCTATCTCTTACTACAATGATAAATTAATAAGTCGCGCTGTTGTCTTCAATGATAACCATATCGATGGTTTCATCTTTAGGTACGGCTTTTGGCGTGGCAGGCTTACTAGGCTCAACAGCAGCTGCTTGAGTGTTTGCAGTCGAACTGCTCTGACTTTCAGCAGGCTTATTGATGGTTGGCGGCGGCGTAGGTTCAGTTGGACGAATTGGCTCAACTGGCGTTACAGTTCGTGGCTGACGGATTGGGGCTGTTTGAGTCGTATCGTTGTTCTGCGTTGCACGGCGCTCAGCAGCACGTTGGGCACGTTGCTCATCCATTGCAGTTTTAAATACAGAACCTGCCATTACATCTGCAACAACAGTAATCAAAGCAGGCTGACCCGCAATACGCGTACGCACTTGACCGCCTTGAGTCCCGACGATGTAAGTAAACGCGTCATCAACGAGCATATTGTTATTGATACGGATATTGTCTTGCGCTAAACGCGATTGTAGACTTGGCTGATTATTGGCCGCTTGTACCTGACTGGCTTGATACAAGTCTTCACTGGGTAGCGTCATGCTGACACTGGCTTGACAAGTGGTCATGCCGTTCTCATTGGCTTGTTGCAAGATGGCAGCGTTTTGGACATCAATGACAACGCCATTGGTTTTTTCGCTAACCACACCATTGGCTAAACTGATTTCAGCATCATTTGCATAGTTGGCAGCCAATGACTGTGCTTGTTGATTGAGCGTATTTTTTAGAGCTGACTTAAGGCGATCTTGCACCATAGGATCATCACAGCTGATCGCAGGTGCAACGCTATTTTCAGCGTCGACAGTCTCTTGTTCTGTTAGCTCTGCCTGCTCAGTAGTGTCTTCTTTATCTGAGCGATCACAGCCTGCAAGCGCCAAACCACATACCAATCCAATCCCAGCAACTTTATGCCACTTGCTCAAACTTATATTTGCTACGCTCATACTAACTCTACTCCCAATTTACAGGTTCGTACCGCCACTGACTGACAGTGTTCAACATTCAAATGCAACGCTAGCTGCTACAGATATGAAAACCACATCATTATACGGTGTTTAAATCAAATGGTCATTAGTGTATCCCATGGATATACAAATAGTGCCCCTCACTATGGAAAAAACCTGCGTTTGGTTGCAAAAACATAACAAACATTCGCAGATTTGGACTCTAAAAAGTCATATTTAAAAAAGTACGGATTGCATCGCAGTTTTTGTTAGACGTCATGGATATGACGCTATATGATTGGGCATAAAAATCATCGATAATTGGTGCATATGATAAATTTTAGAGATACGTTGTTATTAGGTCATCGAGGCGCACGCGGTGAGGCGTTAGAAAATACCTTTTCAGGCTTTCAATACTCTCAAGACCTCAAGTCAAGAGGCTTAGCAGGCGTAGAATTTGATATACAACTAAACGCTGACGGTCACTTAATCGTATTCCACGATGACGATCTAGAGCGTATGTGCGGTCGGCAATCACGTATTGACCAGTTAAAACTGACTGAGATTCAATGCCAGTTGCAGTTTGGTCAACCTATTATGACATTGGCAAGCATAGCACCTGCGCTTAGTGGGTTTAACGTTATTGAGCTTGAAATTAAGACGCATAGCCGTACCAACTACGCAGTATTGATTGCAGCGCTTCGGCAGGCATTTATTGATACACCTCTTGCCAGCTTACCAGTTGTATTGACGAGCTTCGATGTCGAGCTACACAACCGTTTGCAACGTCACAAACTATTATCTCATATGCCTCGCGGCTTGCTTATTCGTACGCCAGAAGCGTTGGCAAGCGCAACCAATACCGCATTGCAACTCGGTTGTATTCAACTGGGTATTCATTATCCGCTTTTGACCCAAGCTGTCATCAAGCATAGCCACCGTTACGGATTGCCAGTAAGTGCTTGGACGGTTAATGATATTCCCACCATTGAACAGCTCATAAAATGGGAAACCGATGTCATCATTACGGATTTTCCAAGTCATTTGCTGTTGCCTTAACTGACTTAACTGTACTTTTTTGATATTTAATCACTTTTTCGATAAACGCATTCTTTCCTACATATCTACCCTCATTGTTACACTTCTCCTTCATGTCTGATAAGTCACTCGTATTTTTGACCAATACATTCTATAATCCATACAAGTTATTGTTATTTAGCAATATTTTTATAGTGTATAAGTGTTCACTTTACACGCATTTTAAGGTACTATGGTGGCTTAAATTAATACCGTTAGGGATATTATATGATTGCAAAAAAAGCACTTGGCTTACCGCTTAAAGGCTTACGTTTCGCTATCAAATCTGGTGACACGCTTGTAAAAACCGCCAGCACTCAAGTAACGCGTTTTAAAACTCGTTTTGATGAGAAAAAAGCGCAAATGGCGCTTGATGAGCAGCCTGTTGCCAAACGCAATTATGCTAAAGCTTCTGAGCAAGCGGATCTTTCTGCGCAAGAGCAAAGCATTGATATGCGCGAGTTTGAATTTACCAAAGCACCGATCAACTGGATTCCGGCAACTATTTTGGTGGCGACGCCGATTGCTGCTGCTATCATTACGCCATGGTACTTGTTCACTCATGAAGTGAGCGCACCTGTTTGGGGTGTATTTGGTGCCTTTATGGTATGGACTGGTATCAGTATTACGGCAGGTTACCATCGTCTAATGGCGCATCGTGCTTATAAAGCGCATCCAATTGTCAGAAACTTTTTATTGCTTGGTTCTACCCTAGCGGTACAGGGTTCTGCGTTTGATTGGGTTTCTGGTCACCGTACTCACCATCGTCATGTAGATGATCGTTTGGATGATCCGTATTCAGCACAGCGTGGATTTTGGTTCAGTCATATTGGCTGGATGCTACGTAACTACCCTAGCGGCAAGTTCGACTACAAAAACATTCCTGATTTGACTAAAGATAGAGTCTTACAGATTCAGCATAAATACTACGGTCTATGGGTAGTTGCCATGAACGTTGGTATGGTTGCCGCTATCGGTTGGTTGCTTGGTGATGTTTGGGGTACGTTGGTTATCGCAGGCCTACTACGTTTGGTATTGACGCATCACTTTACGTTCTTTATCAACTCGTTCTGCCATATGTTTGGTACACGTCCTTATACAGATACCAACAGTGCTCGTGATAACTTCTTCTTGGCTATCTTTACGTGGGGTGAGGGTTATCATAACTATCATCACTTCTTCCAATACGACTATCGTAATGGCGTGAAATGGTGGCAATATGACCCAACCAAATGGTTAATCGCTGGTTTATCAAAACTTGGTTTGACTTCTGAGTTGCGTACCGTTGATGATACGACTATCAAGCATGCAGAAGTACAAATGCAGTTTAAGAAAGCTCAGCAGCAAATCGATACAGCAGCAGTAAGCGGCATTGATCTTCCTCATGCGATGAAGAGTTTCCAAGACCGTATTAAGTTTGAATATGATGCCTTTACGCAGACTGTTGAAGAATGGCAAGCACTAAAAGCAAAAACTATCGAGCTTAAGAAGACAGAGTTTGCTGATCGTTTGCATGAAGTTGATGATAAGTTAAAGCATGATTATGCCAAAATCGAACAGAAAATCCTTGAGCATAACAGCAATCTAAAAACCGCTTTCCGCTCTATTGGCGCGAATGAAAAAGCGGCTTAATTAACCTTTGATTTGTTTTATAATTTTGAAGCTTCTCCATCCCCCTATCCGTCCTAGATAGGGGGATTTTTTTGCTTATAATTTATTGCTTATGTCATTTTAGCTACTTCTAATGACCTTATTATCATAATAAATGGTCAAATACTTTGGCTGAACCATTGCTTTCTCTAATCCAAAAACAATAACCATCTCATCCATCATATTCAGTTAATTAAAGACCGATAATTTTGTTTTTTGGTCAGATATTACAAGAGACGGACAGAGTGCAACGATGCCATATGAGAGCTATGCTATAGTGACATTCTCACTTTTATATTTTAATGGAAACGGCCTGTATGCGTTATCAAAACACTTACGTCAACCTAGACACGCGCCTTTATCATGAGCAGCCACCGACGCCACTAGACAATCCTCGTGTCGGTCACTTCAACACTCAAGTTGCTCAGCAGTTAGGCTGGACAAACGACGAGGACCTGATGACCAATTGGGTTGAGATATTGGGCGGTCAATACGTGCCAGCTGACTTTAAACCATTATCGATGGCCTATGCCGGTCACCAATTTGGACAATGGGCTGGGCAATTGGGCGACGGACGCGGCTTGCTAATGGCGCAGGTACTCGATAATGATGGACAGCCACAAGACTTGCATCTTAAAGGTGCTGGTTTGACGCCCTACTCACGCATGGGTGATGGACGCGCAGTATTACGTAGTACTATTCGCGAGTACCTGTGCGGTCATGCATTGACCCAGCTTGGCATCCCTTCGTCTAACGCTTTGGGGTTTGTGGTATCTGATACGAGAGTGCGCCGTGAGCGTATCGAAGCAGGTGCAGCGTTGATGCGTGTGGCAGACAGTCATATTCGTCTCGGTCATGTCGAATGGATTGCCAGCTTTGCCCCTGATGTACTGGGTGAGTTCACCGACTATATGATTGACACTTATTATCCAGAATGCCGCGATAGCGAAACGCCTGTCTTGGCTTTCTTGACCGCAGTGGTCGAGCGTACGGCGCGTATGATTGCTGATTGGCAATTGATTGGCTTTGCTCATGGTGTGATGAACACTGATAACTTATCTATCACAGGCAGTACTTTAGACTTCGGGCCGTTTGGCTTTATGGAGCGCTTTAATCCTGCATGGATTAATAATCACTCAGACCATACGGGTCGCTATGCTTATCAGAATCAGCCTGCTATCGGGCATTGGAACCTAAACGTTTGGCTGCCACACTTTATGCGTCTAGAAGGCGTCACTCGTGAGACGCTTGCTGATTGCTTAGCACCTTATGAAGCAACCTTTATGCAGCACTATCAGCAAGGTCTGTGCCGCAAGCTTGGCCTACCGCATCAAAGAGAAAGCCTCAGTTTGGCCTTTGAATGGTTAACACTATTAGAAGACAATTTGCTCGATTATACCAATAGCTTCCGCGCCCTACTCGGTTTGGTCGCACCAGCAGATCATCCTTATGAGCAAAAGCTGCTGGCTACTATGACCACTGAATTAAGCGCTGATGCGCAGCAAGTATGGCAAGACTGGTCAACACGTTATCTGGCACAGATTGAGCAGCTGCCAATTGAGCAGGTAGTTAACGACATGCAGACAAATAACCCTATCTACGTCCTTCGTAATAGCATGGCGCAGCGAGCAATTACTGCCGCAGAGCAAGGCCAGTTTGAAGAAGTTGACCGGGTATTCCGTTTACTAGCCAACCCTTATAGCGTGCAAGATATTGCTAATGATTTAGATAGCAGTGCGCCCGCGCCTGATACACCGCAGATGCCTATTAGTTGCTCATCTTAGTAGTTGCTTGTCTTAGCACCTTTCAATTCTGTAATATTTTGAAACATTATGAAATTAAGGTTGATATCTAGACGCATTTTTTGGCATTATCAACGAGATAAATAACGAATATCATTTTATTATATTATTCGCATAATTCATTGTTGTTGACTAGGCAGTGAATTGGCAATAATGCTAGAATGAATATTTTAGCTAGTTTGCTTTTTTGACCTGATCTTTGATCGTCGACCATGATTCTAATGGTCGTGAGTCGTTTAACGTCTTTATACTTTTCAATTATTATCATTCAATGATTTTTGGAGGGTTGGACGTTGTTTTTTATCACCATTTAATTTATTCCAATTTATTCCAACCATGGCAATTATTATGAATGACGATACCACTTCGAATACGGATAACCTCAGTACAGAAAAAGAGCAGTTTGAACAAGCTGCCTTACATTACCATGAGTTTCCACGCCCAGGTAAAATTTCGGTAACCCCTACTAAGCAGCTGGCCAACCAACGTGATTTAGCACTCGCCTACTCTCCAGGCGTTGCTGTACCTTGTCTTGAGATCCAAAGAGATCCAAAACTTGCGTCTAAATACACGGCACGTAACAACCTAGTTGGTGTTATCACTAACGGTACTGCTGTATTGGGTCTGGGTAATATCGGTCCATTGGCATCGAAGCCAGTTATGGAAGGTAAAGGCGTTCTATTTAAGAAGTTCGCAGGTATCGACGTTTTTGATATTGAAATTGCTCAGAACGATCCAGATAAGTTCATCGAAGCGGTTGCCTCGCTTGAACCTACCTTTGGTGGTATCAACTTAGAAGATATCAAAGCACCAGAATGTTTCAAAATTGAGCGCGTACTACGTGAGCGCATGAACATTCCTGTGTTCCATGATGACCAACATGGGACGTCAATCATTGTTGCTGCAGCCATGCTAAATGCTTTGTTGATCACTGGCAAAAAAATCGAAGAGATTAAAATTGTCTGTTCAGGCGCAGGCGCAGCAGCCATTTCTTGCCTAGATATTATTTGCGCACTTGGCGTTAATAAGAACAACATTATTGTTTCAGATTCACGCGGTATCATCAGTACTAGCCGTGAAAACCTTGATGAAACCAAACAGCGTTATGCTCGTGATATCACGGCTACTTCTATCGAAGAAGTCATGGACGATGTCGATATGTTCCTAGGCCTATCAATGCCAGGCACACTATCAGAAGATATGGTTCGCCGTATGGCAAAAGACCCTATCGTCTTTGCACTTGCCAACCCAACACCTGAAATCATGCCAGAGTTGGCACATGCGGTACGTCCAGACGTCATCATGGCAACGGGTCGTTCAGACTATCCAAACCAAGTAAACAACGCGCTATGCTTCCCGTATATCTTCCGCGGTGCATTAGATGTTGGTGCAACCACTGTTAACGAAGAGATGAAAGTCGCTTGCGTAAAAGCAATCGCTGCGATGGCACACGTCGAAGCTACTCCAACTACCAGCGCTAGAAACATCGAAAAGATGCAGAGCTTTGGTCGTGACTACTTAATCCCTGGCCCTCTAGAACCAAACTTAATCATTGAGATCGCATCTGCTGTTGCCAAAGCAGCGATGGATTCAGGCGTTGCTACGCTACCGATCGATGATATGCAAGCCTATCGTCAGCGTCTGTCTGAGTTTGTTTATAACTCAGCGTTTGTGATGAAGCCAATCTTTGCTCGTGCTAAAGCTGATCCAAAGCGCATTGTGTACTGTGAAGGTGAAGACAACAACATCTTGCTTGCTGTACAAGTGGTCGTTGATGAGAAATTAGCGCAACCTATCTTGGTTGGTCGTCCGTCAGTTATCGAAGCCAATATTAAAAAACTGGGCCTACGTCTAAAAGCTGGCGAAAATATTACCATCGTCAACGTTGATGATGATCCTCGCTACAAAGACTACTGGCAGGGCTACTACGAGAAGAACAAACGCCGCGGTGTAAGCATTGAGCTTGCTCGTCGTGATGTTCGCCGTAAGACGACTTTGATTGGTTCTTTGCTAGTCGAAAACGGTGCGGCAGATGGTATGGTATGTGGTACATTTGGCCATTACCAATTGCATCTGAAATACGTTGAAAGCGTCATTGGCAAAAAACAAGGTATGAACGACTTCTATGCGATGAATGCAGTACTCATGCAAGATCGTAATATCTTTATTGCTGACACCTATGTCCATGAAGACCCAACGGCTGAACAATTGGCTGAAATGACTGTCTTGGCAACGGATCAATTACGTCGTTTTGGTATCACGCCACGCGTTGCGCTAGTGTCTCATTCTAACTTTGGTGCTTCAGATCGTGCCAGCGCTGTCAAAATGCGTAAGGTTCATGAGCTACTAACCAATATGAACGTCGACTTCGAATTTGAAGGCGAAATGCAAGGTGATGCCGCGCTTAACGAAAATATTCGTCTAAACGATATGCCATCAAGTCCATTGAAAGGTGCCGCGAACCTGCTTATCTTGCCAACACTCGATGCGTCGAATATTGCCTTCAACTTGCTTAAAACAGCAACTGGTAGTGCTTCTATTGGTCCTATCTTGTTAGGTACTAGCAAGCCGGTACACATTTTGACACCATCAGCGACTGCACGTGGTATCGTCAACATGACTGCACTGACAGTGACTGAAGCTCAAGACTTAGAAAGCGAAAAATAGTCATATATCATACACAGTATGAATGCACTATATCGGTTTAATATAATTTGGATACCAGGAAGCCGAGTGAAAGTACTACAAATAGTAGACTGAGCGAGGCTGACACCGGACCCAATTTATAGAGGACTTACTATATTAAGAAGGGCTCTGTCATCCATTGATAGAGCCCTTCTGCTATACTAAAACCAGTCAATGCAACTTATAGAGCATTGGCTGTTTTTTTGATTTATAAAAATTGAACTGATGATATAAAGCTCGATAATAACAAGAGGCTTCTATGCAAATTTACCTCGTAGGCGGTGCTGTACGCGATCGACTGCTCAAGCGTCCTATCAAGGACAAGGACTTTGTCGTCGTCGGCGCTACTGTTGCAGAAATGATTGATGCAGGGTTTCAACAAGTGGGCGCTGACTTTCCCGTGTTTTTGCATCCGACCACTCATGAAGAGTATGCATTGGCACGTACAGAGCGCAAGCAAGGCTCAGGCTACAAAGGTTTTAGCGTACATGCCAGTCCTGATGTTAGTCTAGAGGATGATTTGCGCCGTCGTGACTTAACCATCAACGCGATGGCAATCGAAGTTACCAGCTTAACCGATGATACCCCGATTAATGGACAGGTCATCGACTACTATGGCGGACTACAAGACTTAAAAGACAAGACATTACGTCATGTGTCCAGTGCTTTTAATGAAGACCCATTACGTGTACTTCGAACAGTGCGCTTCTATAGCCGTTACTACGATTTGGGATTTACCATCGCGGATGACACTTTAACTCTGATGCGTCAATTGGTCGATACAGGAGAGCTTGCTCATTTAAGTGCTGAGCGTATCTGGCAAGAGTCGAGCCGTGCGACTATGCAACTATCACCGCAAGTCTATTGGCAAAAACTGTTTGAAATTGGTGCCCTCACAGAGTATTTCGCGCCTTTGCATCATGCTTGGGACAATGCTCATATACGAGAAACGGTGCAGACGGCGCTGTATTTCGCAGGGCAAATGCAGCTTAATTTGTCACAGCGTTGGGCACTGCTAATGAGCAGCCTTAATCCATCTCTATTTACCTCAGAGCCTACAGACGAAAATGTTAACGCAGCAGCTAATCTAAAAGAAATTAATAACATAGGTAATATAGCCAAAGTACCAAAAGCACATACCCAATTTGCCAACTTATTCGTGCAACAAGCAGAGAAAATAAGTGCTATAAATAGTCTTAGTGCTGCTGAAAAAATCGATCTAATCCAAGCCTGCGGTGCGCATAAGGAGCCTGACAAACTATCTCAACTGCTAGTGTGCAGTCATGTGTTACAGCTAGCAACACAGCATCGCCAAATGATGTTAGCACTAAACAGCTTTCACGCCATCGGTATGACTGACATTGCGCCAGACCTTAAAGGCCCCGCTATTGGTGCGGCCTTACGCCAAAGCAGGATTGAACGCTTGCAAGCGCAACAATGATATAGACAAGCACCTTATAGAAAAAAGTAGTATTGCTATGAACCAAGAAGTTAATGCCTACCAAGCAGAAAATATAAGTAGCCAAGCGCCAGTGATGCTTGTCACAGGTAGTGCTAGGCGCATTGGGGCTGCTATTGTTAAAAAAGCTCATAGGCAGGGTTATCGCGTCATCATTCATTGTCACCGTAGTGAACAAGACGCTAATGACTTAGCTGACTATCTGAACGATATCCGTGCCAATAGTGCAAAAGTTATCGTTGCTAATTTAACGATAGTCAACGATGGGGCGGCTTTAGACAGCTTCGTTAAAAATATCGTAGAGGCGTTTGGTCAGCTTGATGTATTGGTGCATAATGCTTCGCGATTTTATCCTAGCCCACTCGGTAGTATCAATCATGCACAGTGGGATGAGTTGCTTTTAACCAATGCCAAGGCCCCTTTATTACTAAGCCAAGCCCTATTACCTTATCTAAAGCAACAACAAGGCTGTATTATCAGTTTGTTGGATATACACGCGCATGATAGACCGTTTAACAACTATACTGTCTACAACATGGCAAAGGCTGCGCATCGAATGATGGTACAGTCGCTAGCGTTAGAGATGGCGCCAGAAGTGCGGGTCAATGGGGTGGCACCTGGGGTCAATATTTTACCTGACCCTACTAGCGACCAAGCTATTGATAACGAGCAACAACAAAGTATCATCGATGCTATCCCTCTGCGGCGTATAGGCCAACCTGATGAGATTGCTCATAGCGTACTGTATCTTGTGCAGGCAAATTATGTCACAGGAGAGATCATCACCGTGGATGGAGGTCGTAGTCTAACCATAGCTGGTGGTCACCTGTAATACAAAAATATGGCTCAATAAAAAATATCTCAATTACTGCCTATCTTTTACTTGAAAAATTAAAAAAATCAGGTATCATTGTGCGTCTAACGTTAGGGCCCATAGCTCAGTTGGTTAGAGCAGAGGACTCATAATCCTTTGGTCGTAGGTTCAAGTCCTACTGGGCCCACCATATATTAAATCAGGCTTGTTCGCAGCGATGCGGCAAGCCTTTTTTTATGGGGTTTTGCGAGATTTACGAATATCTTGGTATGTGGCGAACTATATAGAAAGTTGGTATATAATAAATAACGAAATGATTTACTCTTATCTATAATCATAGATCAAGTAAACTCTACTGCTCAGATGACAATATCAGCGTTTTCTTGGGTATGCTATTACCAACTTCAATAAAACACAGAACCGTGTATTCAACGCAATCTAACACATGAAAGTGCTGCTAAACGCCTTCTGACATGACTCAGCTGAATTTTTAATATTTTGCGGAATACTCAGGTGGCTTTGCGAAAATTGGGGTTTGATATTGCACAGTTAGTGTCTATCGTAGTGATTACGATTAAAACTGATAGCTGTAGCTTTCAGTTGTTAGAGTATATTTAGATTAATTTTACTTACTCAGGTTGAGCCACGTTTACTCCTAAAATCTTCCTTGTTTTCTTCGTACCTATTAAAAAAGGAGCACGAAAACGTAATTTCTTCGTACTCCTTTTTATTTTTAAAACTATAAGATCAATTTATAACCCCAAATAACACATTACCGAACGACTATTACTATCAAACTCACCCCCTCGAGAGATGTCTAGATCATCTCTCGTGGTTTTAAAAATTGGCTTTAGTTCCATAAAGTTACTATTTTTGAAATATAATGATTTGTAGACATAGTCAGACTCTGGCCGATTAAATAGCTCTAAGCGTGATAAATCATACCCACGATAAGTTGCATTGTTGAAATTCACGTAGTAGTGGATGCCCTCATCATCTTGGACTACTGATATGTCTTTGATAACATTAGTCAGTAAAGCAGGTAAATTTTGACGATAATCAGGTTTAACATATGGTGTATAATCGCCATTCTCCTGATAGCGCTTGCCCATAAAACTCTCTTCAAAAGCATTGAAAGCTTGCTGTCTCTTACTCTCTTCAGTACCCGGAGTATAAGCCACCTCATTAAATCCGCAACTATTTTCAAACCATTTAAGCAATCCGACTAGATCTAGTTTTTCAGTAGGTGGTGGCGATGTTTTGTTGACCTTAGATGCATTTAGATTTGGCATTGTCGAGCTAGTCGTCGTCTGCAAATCATCCATAAACGTATTCATATCACTGCAGCCTATTAACACCGTGCTCACTATAAGTGTCAACGTCATAGCCCTGACGGGTATACTAGATATCTTTTTTAATATCATCAGTAGAAATCCTTTTAGCTGTTATTTATAAGTTCTCAAATAGTATGGCGATTAATATTTATTTTAAGCCAATCTTATAATAGCTCCAGGGCTGCTGCTGCAGATCATAACTTTTTATAGCTTTTAGCTTAAAGTCTTTACGATTATATTCAGGGGAATCACTATTAAGCTTAGCATCTAGCTTATCCATAATTGAGTAGTAGTTATTTTGATTAAGACCACCAATGAGCTTGGTACCCATGAACTTCAGGTACTCATTGTTGTAACCTTCTATCTCAAACTCAGTATAGTAATTGTCCTGAGATCTACTGATAACGAGGTTGTCTGCAAGCTCAAGACCGGAAGGACAGTTGAAACAACCGGGTAGAAATTTAATGCTATCTATATTAGCCTGATTGAGTATGTCTATAATTTTCGTAGACTCGGTGTTGTAGGTTACGCCGCTTGACGCGGTCTTAAATCTACACTTTTAGTTGTTCGGTTCGGCTCTAATACTATTAATTCTACCCTGACTATTGACTTCAACGTTTAACATACAGTCATAGGCTTCGCTATTACTATAGCCACCCCAGCTCTGCTTTTTAAGACCGAGCTTATATTGACTACTTAAAGCTTTAACATCTTTACCTAAAGAGCTTGGCGATAAAAATTGATTATATTCTGCAGCTATAGTTGTCGTGCTCATGCTCATACTCATACTTAATCCCAAAGCAGTACTCAAAGCGATAATTTTACGGTTCATCAAATACTCTCCAAATTTAGTTATTTACCAATTTTAGTTTGGTAATATATTATAGTCATTATTAGTTTAATAATGCACCAAATATTGCCATCCATTTATCGGACTCTGCTTTATTTGCAGCAAAAATTTAGCTGCGAGCTCTGAAGGTGTTGACTATATTAAATGGCTGCTTAAACAGGACAATATTGACCCTTATTTAGCTCAAGCATGCCAGCAAGCATTAGAATCGGTATAAATACATTGATGTAGTGGGTTCTATAGTCGAGCTATACTGAAAATTGAGATTGATACTAGAAATAGTTAACACTAAAGTAGATCAAGTTCTTATTAAAACTATAACTTATTAGGTAGTAAATCCTTCAATATTGTGGTTTTTAAAATATCCTCAATATCTGCATATGCCATGGATCAATCTTACTCTGAAAAATCGAAAAAGCTCTACATGCTATTAGTTATATAGTATAGAGAGCTGGGGTATGAGACTTACTTTTCCTAGGTGACGCTATTAATATCGGGGTTTGAAACAGTAAAAAAGGCTGCTAGCACTATGTTATGCATAGTGTTAGCAGCCTTTTTTTATTTAGTATTTTACTTAGATGATCTGCTGAATATCGAGACTTGAATAGTACTTTACTTTAATCTAGTTTTAATTAATATCTAAACAAATATACTTAGTCTCAACATACTCTTCGATACCATACTTTGAGCCCTCACGTCCCAAGCCGGATTCTTTGATACCCCCAAACGGTGCCAACTCTGTCGTCAGCATCCCAGTATTGACTCCGACCATACCCACTTCGAGTGCTTCAGCAATACGCCATACACGCCCGATATCTCGGCTATAGAAATAACCTGCCAAACCATATTCAGTACGATTTGCGAGAGCAACACCCTCTTCATCTGTCTCGAATTTAAAAATTGGCGCAATAGGACCGAAAATTTCTTCATCTGCGACGCGCATATCGTTGTTGACGTCGGTCAAAATAGTTGGCTCAAAAAAATTACTACCAGCCTCAACTCTTTGACCACCACATAATACAGTTGCTCCTTTACTTTTCGCATCAGCAACCAGCGCCTCCGCATTATCTGCTGCAGACTGAGAAATCAAAGGTCCTTGTGTTATTCCTTCTTCTAAACCGTTACCAATTTTTATATCTCGTACTTGCTCTGCTAGTTTTTTGGTAAATTCATCATAAACACCGGCCTGTACAAAAAGACGATTGGCACATACACATGTTTGACCGCTATTACGATACTTGCTCATCATTGCGCCTATCACAGCAGCATCTATATCTGCATCATCAAAAACGATGAAAGGTGCATTACCTCCCAATTCTAATGACATCTTTTTGACAGTATCAGCACACTGTTTCATTAGAATTTTCCCCACCCGCGTGGACCCAGTAAAGCTGATTTTCTTAACTAAAGCGTTTGTCGTCATCTCCTCTCCGATCGCTATCGGATCACCTGTGACTACGCTATATATACCGTCAGGAACACCAGCTTTCTGAGCAAGATAAGCCATTGCTAACGCAGAATAAGGCGTTTCCATTGCAGGCTTGACAATCATCGGGCATCCCGCTGCTAGCGCAGGACCTGCTTTGCGGCTGATCATAGAGTGCGGAAAATTCCATGGGGTAATAGCTGCAGTGACGCCAACAGGTTGTTTAATCACGACTAAACGCTTATCTGGCATGTGCCCAGGGATAAAATCACCGTAGATACGTTTCGCTTCTTCAGCAAACCATTCTAAGTAATCCAGCCCGCTTTGTATTTCACCTTTTGCTTCAGCGATGGGTTTACCCTGTTCATGGGTCATTAAGACAGCCAAGTCTTCCATATTTTCAGCAATCAGCGTGTGCCAACGACGCAAAATACTACTACGTTCCTTACCTGTTTTTTTCGACCAAGTTGATTGAGCAATATCTGCAGCTTCAATGGCGCGTCGAGTCTCGTCACTTCCCATCATTGGTACAGTACCAATCAGCTCTCCCGTTGCAGGATTCAGTACTTCATGGGTTTCTTGATTATCAGCATCACACCACACGCCATCGATAAAGGCTTGTTGTCTAAACAACGCATTATTCTTTAATTGCATTTCTCACTCCAACTGGTTTTTTAGGACTACAACAGTCCGCGTGTGGTCAGCACTTCACGGGCAATTCGAAAGCACTCTACACCTTGTGGTACACCGCAATAAATCGCAATAGCATGTATAGCAGCGCGTATCTCTTCAACAGAACAACCGTTATTAATTGCTCCATTTAGATGCAACTCCCATTCATGCATTTTCCCCAAGGCAGCAATCATGGTTAAATTCATTAATGAACGGGTTTTGGCATCAATCGTCTCATCGCCCCATCCAAATCCCCAGCACCATTCGGTCATGGCTTCTTGAAATGGACGGTTAAAATCGTCAGCAGCTTGTAGGTTTTTCTCGACGTACTCAGCACCCAAAGTGGCTTTGCGTTGAGTAAGCCCCAATTCAAATCGTTGTTTGTCCATTACTACCCCCTCTTACTGTTTATTAAGATGCAACCCCATATGGCAGGCTTCATCAATGTGTTTTCGACAAGCTTCGATTGCCGACTTACTGTCACCTTTGGCAATACTATTAACGATATCTTGCAAGTTATTGGGACCTTTAGCAGCACGCTCTTGTGTAGATAAAGTCATAAAACGCAAACGACCAATACGTCCATTCAATCTCTCCGTTAACTCCCATGCGACCGTCATACCAGCCGTCACGAATAAATGCTCGTAAAATGAATAAGAATGCGCAAGCGCCTCCACCACATCTCCTGCATGTAAGTTTTCTCGAATCTGGACTAAGTGGTTTTGTAACTTATCTACTAGCTCAGGTGTCACTTGCTCAGCACAATAGCGAACTGCTTCGCTCTCTAGCATCGTACGTAAATGGTAAATTTGGCGAATCTCATCACTTTCTAAAACAGCAACTGAAGATCCTCCCGCAGAAAACGTCACTAAGTGCTCACTTTCTAAATGTCTTATACATTCACGTACAACAGTCCGGCTGACACCCAACTGCTCACAGATAGTGCGCTCAACCAAACGCTTACCTGGTTCAAGCTGTCCAATCATGATCGCTAAGCGTAGCTGTTCTAATGTTGTCTCTTTCAACGTTTTTGGTTTTTCCACTTTCTCTAACATACGACCTCTATTTTGTAAGATGTAAATGCAGAGTATAACGACTGTGAAGCAAAAAAACAGTACGCTTTAATATAGTATTACGGCATACCATAATATTTTTTTTCAAAAAAAGCTAGTAATTAATTTAATACCGTATTATGGTATACCAATGTTGTTAAAGATTATTCATCACTGTAGGGGACCAATAATGCTAAAACCAGAAATCAGAAAAATCGTAACTTTTGAGGAAGAAACGTTTATTGAAGGATTCAAGGCCGCTGATACACCGCTTAGAATGTTTGCTGTTGCGGCGGTGATTACTAACCCGTGGGCAGGACGTTATGTCGAAGATCTAAAACCTGAGATTCAAGCCTTCGGTCCTGTATTAGGTAAGCTAATGACCGATAAGATCATCGCTCTAGCTGGCGGTGCAGACAAAATACAAGCGTATGGCAAAGCGGCTGTCGTTGGACTTAATGGTGAAATCGAACACGCCTCAGGCCTGATTCATACGCTGCGTTTTGGCAATTTTTATCGTGAAGCTTTATCTGCCAGTAGTTATTTATCGTTTACTAACATGCGTGGCGGTGCAAACTCCCCCATTATGGTGCCGTTGATGGATAAAGATGATGTCGGTCGACGTTCACATTATCTGACCATTCAATTCGCCATTCCAGATGCCCCTCGTGATGATGAGGTAATCATCGTCTTAGGAGGTGCTACTGGTGGCCGTCCGCATCATCGTATTGGTGATCGTTATCAAGACTTAGAAGATTTGGGCCGCGATCTAGATAATCCAGCAGCCGTATAGGGAGTAGATATTAATGAAGTGGTCACGTAAAACATCCAACGGAATCGCTTATCATTACAGTGTAAATGCCAGTGATAGCGTTAATGAAAAATCCACCCCAATTGTTTTTATCCATGGTGTGGGCTTACGAGCAGAGAGTTGGTACCAACAGCTGTCTGTATTTACTAAACACTATCATTGTTATGCGATTGATATGCCAGGACATGGGGAGAGCGATTTATTATCCAACCCTGTCCTGACGTTGGAAGACTTTTCTGATGTGCTAACAACATTCATTAATAATGTTGTGGGTCAACCAGCCATCATTGTTGGTCACTCATTAGGCGCGATGATGGCGTTACAGACTGCCGTATCGTCTCCCAAAGTAGTACTCGGTATCGCGGCATTGAATGCGATTTATAATCGTCCAGATGAGGCGGCTCAAAATGTACAAGCTAGAGCCGAATCACTCATCAATGATCTCAATCAAAATGTCACTGAGCAACCAATAGCCAGATGGTTCGATGGCAATCCTAAATACCGCTCAGAGGCAGAGCTATGTCAAAAATGGTTAGATAATGGCAGTCGCTTAGGATATGCACGAGCCTATCAGATGTTTGCACATTTACGTGGTATTACAGAAGCGGACTTGCGACCCATTACAGTACCTGCGTTATTTCTAACAGGCGAACTGGATGTTAACTCTAAGCCCGAAATGTCACTGGCAATGGCAAATATATTACCCAATGCTGATGCCGTTATCGTACCCGAAGCCCGTCATATGACTCAAATGACACATTCGAATACGGTTAACGCTGCATTGGCAACATTTTTTACTCAATGTGACTCACACAATATGACGCTTGCTTAATCTAAAAGCACGCCTATTTTTAAAAAGAGGTTCTCATGAAGCAACTTGATCCTAAAACCCTACGCAAAGCCTTTGGTAGCTATATGACTGGCGTTACTGTGATAACTGCGATGTCCAATGAAGGCAAACCTGTTGGCTTCACTGCTAACTCCTTTACATCAGTATCACTGGATCCACCACTTCTACTAGTATGCCCAGCAAAATCGTTATCTAGCTTCGATGTATTCGCTAATTGTGAACATTTTGCTGTCAATATTTTGAGCGAAGATCAACAGAACATCTCGAACATCTTTGCGGGCTCAAAAGACGAGCGCTTTAGTCAAATTGAGTGGCATAAAGATGAATACGGCAATCCAATTATAAAAGGTGCCTTGACACATTTTTCTTGTAAAACAGACCGTAATCTCGACGCTGGTGATCATCACCTCTTGATTGGTGAAGTGCTTGATTTTTCATCTCGTGAAGGATATGGCTTGGGCTACGCGTCTGGAGGTTATTTCAGCTTAGCACTAGAGCGTGAAGCCGCAGAAATCAGTACCCAAGAAAAACATGTCAATGTGGGTGTGATTATAGAGCACAATGGAAAAATCCTACTCAGTCAAAAGGATGGCAAAGCAACCTTGCCTAGTACGACTACCGATGACAATACCAATGCCGTTAGCACGATCCAACAGTTTTTAGCAGACAGTAATATTGACGTTCAGTTGGGCGCTGTCTTCTCTATTTATGAGAATACTAAAACAAATACCAATTACATTTTTTATCGAGCTACCGCTCAATCGGCTGACCCTAAAGGGCTAGGTGAATATATCTCAATCGATAGTATTTCCGAACAGCATTTTATTACACCGGCCATGAGTTCGATGATGACACGCTACGCAACTGAAAATAAAAATGGGTTGTACGGTGTATATGTCGGTCAAGAAGAACACGGCAATGTTCATTAAACTTTATATTTATCGTCAATACTAAGTTAAAAGTCACACTAAAAAATAAACAAAGGAATTGTGTTATGAAGTTTTCTTTATTTTTACATATGGAAAGAATTGATGAATCACAGAGCTATCAACAGCTCCATAACGATTTTATCGAGCTAGCAAAAATGGCTGACCAAGGTGGAATGCATGCCATCTGGACTGGTGAACACCATGGTATGGATTTTACCATTGCTCCTAATCCGTTTTTAAACCTAGTTGATCTGGCTCATCACACTAAAAATGTGCGACTGGGTACAGGTACAGTCATTGCGCCATTTTGGCATCCTATCAAACTTGCTGGTGAAGCAGCAATGACTGATATTCTCACCAAAGGAAGATTGGATCTGGGAATTGCTCGCGGCGCCTATAATTTCGAATACGAACGTTTAATGCCTGGTATGGATGCAATGGAAGCTGGCGGGCGTATGCGTGAGCTGGTTCCTGCTGTACAGCAATTGTGGAAAGGCGACTATACCCATGATGGAAAATATACCCAATTCCCATCGACAACTTCAGCGCCAAAACCTTTACAAAAAGGTGGCGTACCAATGTGGATTGCAGCACGTGACCCTCACAGCCACAACTTTGCGGTAGAAAATGGTTGTAACGTTCAAGTCACTCCACTGTGGCAAGGGATGACAGAGATTCAAAATCTAATGACTGCTTTTAACAATGCCAAAGCTGAACACGGCGAAGGTAAAAACCCGAAAATCATGCTTTTGCAACATGCTTATGTTGGTAGTGATGCGAATGACGTTGCTGAAGCGGCCAAATGTATCAGCCGTTTCTACTGCTATTTTGGCGCGTGGTTCAAAAACGAACGTCCTATTCGTCAAGGACTGCTTGAGCCATTGAGCGAAGAAGAAATGGCAAAAATCGACATGTATGCTCCTGAAAAAATGTTAGAAAACATGCCTATTGGCACATCTGATCAGGTCATCGAAAAACTCAAAGTATATGAAGGATTGGGTTATGACGAGTTTGCATTTTGGATTGACTCTAGTATGACTTTCGAGCAGAAACAGGCATCCTTGCGCCGTTTTATTGATGACGTCATGCCAGCATTTGCATAACCATACTTAGTTTCTAGTAAATGATAAACAGATAACCCAATAAGAAATTTGGAGAACCACCATGGCCAAACCTCATTATCAACTCTATATCAATGGCGAGTGGTGCGAAGGGAGCACCAACCAAGTCCTAGACAGCTATAACCCTGCGACGAATGAAGCATGGGCAACTTTTGCCTGTGCTAGCCCTGCTGACGTCGAACGCGCTGTCGATGGTGCCAAGGCTGCTTTGAGCAACCCTGAATGGGCTAAGATGACTGCCACTCAACGCGGAAAATTACTGTATCAATTAGCAGATCTAATCGAGCAAAACGCCGAAAAACTAGGAAGAATTGAAACGACAGACAGTGGCAAACTGGCTCACGAAACTGTGGCTCAAACTCGTTATGTCAGCGATTATTATCGTTACTTTGCAGGGCTAGCCGACAAAGTAGAAGGCGCTACACTACCAATTGATAAGTCAGATATGCACGTTTTTACTACACGTGAACCTATTGGCGTAGTAGCTGCTGTTGTTCCATGGAATGCGCAAATGTTTTTAACAGCGACTAAGCTAGGACCAGCGCTAGCAGCAGGTTGCACTATCATTTTGAAGGCTTCTGAAATAGCGCCCTGCCCTATGTTTGCTTTTGCAGAGCTCGTGGAAGAAGCAGGCTTCCCTAAAGGTGTCGTATCTGTAATCACAGGTGATGCTGAAAACTGTGCCATTCCACTTACTAGCCATCCCGACGTAGATAAAATTGCATTTACTGGTGGGCCCGATGCAGCAAGACATGTAGTCAGAAACTCTGCCAATAGCTTTGCAGTTACTAGCTTAGAGTTAGGTGGTAAATCGCCAATTATCGTCTTTGATGATGCTGACTTAGAAAGTGCGGCCAACGGTCTAATTGCTGGAAACTTTGGTGCTTCTGGACAGTCTTGTGTGGCGGGTTCTCGCGGGTTTGTTCATCGCTCTATCCTGCCTGAAATTATCAGACGTGTAGAAGAAAAAGCGAAAAATATTGTCATCGGCAATCCTCTTGATACCAGTACTCACGTAGGTCCTTTATGTACTAAAGCTCAAGTCGATCGTATTAAAGATACTCTTCAGAAGGCAGTTTCACAAGGCGCTACCATTCGTTTCGGTGGTCAGCCTCCTACCGACCCTGCTTTAGCTAGCGGCAATTACTTTACTCCTACCTTAGTCGAATGTCCTCATACTGATATCGAAACCCAAAGCGTTGAGATGTTTGGACCTGTAATGTCTTTGGTGGCTTTCGACACTGAAGACGAAGTCATTGCTATGGCAAATGACAGCGTCTATGGCTTAGGCTCTGGTGTATTTACTCAAAACTTAGCGAGAGCTCACCGTGTCTCACAACAGATTCGTTCAGGTATTTGCTGGGTAAACACCTATCGAGCTATCTCTCCTACAGCACCCTTCGGTGGCTACAATCAGTCTGGTTATGGCCGTGAAGCTGGTAGCGAATCTGTACTTCAATATACTCGTACAAAAACGACATGGATCAATATCTCAGCGGAGCCGATGGCCAATCCTTTTATCATGAGGTAATGAATAAATGTCATTAGAGGACTTTGTTTTGAAGAGAATGTTATAGCTATTTGTCTGATCTTTGCTAAAAAAATCTTCCATGATTTTAGATCTACCTTAAATAAGATATGAAAAGGAATTTACAGTGGAAAATACCAATGATACTCAACAAAACAAAGTTCGCGATTATGCGATTGATGAATATGTACCCTTAGACGCAAGATACTATGGTGGCAAGGAGATGATGTCCACATGGATCTGCGCAAACGCGAATCCTACTACTTGGTATATGGGCACCATCATGGGTGCTTTGGGTTTGAGTGGAGTCATTATTGCCTCTTTAATAGGTAATCCGATCGTTTATATTATTCTAGCCTTAGTGGGATTCATGGGCTATAAAATAGCGTCAACTAACATGGGTTTGTGCCGAGTACCTTTTGGCATCAAAGGTAGTAAATTACCGTCCGTTCTTAATGCGTTACAATTCGTTGGTTGGTGTGGTGTAAATACTTATATTGCAGCCACAGCGTTATCTACGATAATCACCTCCTTTACTGGCGGCGATATTTACTCCGCGGGTAATATTATTATCTCTGTTCTTCTAATTCTATTTGTTTCAACTGCTACCGCTGTATACGGGGCTAAATATATCTCCAAAGCGCAAATGATAGCTGTCGTTTGTCTAGTAGTGTTAAGTGTTTGGATATCATACAAAGTCTTTACCTTAGTTTCTTTTGCTGATCTATGGAATTGGTCATTAGCAGACAACCCAAAGAACACTACTTGGTCCTTAACCATGGGTGGTGGTCTAGATATTGTCTTGGCTAATGGCTTTGCATGGGTCATGTGTATCGCTGATTATACTCGCTATACGACTAGCAAAAGAGCAGCTACAGTTTGGCCAATGCTTGGTGCAGCATTTGGTATGCTCTGGTTTCTTATTGTTGGTGCCGCTGGTGCAATCGCCGTTGCCGTTATGAACAATGGTTTGTTTGACCCATACTCTGCAGATTTAGCTTATATTACTGGCACATTGGGCATGGGCATGGTAGCAAACATATTAATTGTCATCTCTACCGTTGCCGTTAATATGATCAATATATATTCGGGTGGCTTTTCAACTGCCAATATTATCGAAAAATTACCAGCCAAAATCTCAATGATTAGCGTGGGTGTGTTAGCTGCTCTCATTGGATTCTCTCCTCTAATACTAGGCTCCTTCCTAGATACTTTCCAAGTCTTTCTCATTTTCCTAGGCGCATTTTTTCCAGCTTGCATCGCTATTATGTTGGTTGATTACTATCTAATGCGTAAGCAAAACTATGACATTACTAAATTCAACGACAAAACTGGACCGTACTGGTACGGCAATGGCATCAATATCATGGCTATTATCTCTTGGTTTATAGGTGCAGGGTCATACTTCGTTGCTCCGAATATCTCTTTTGTCAGTAATACTATAGGTAGTGTGTTCTTTAGTTTCTTAGTGACTTGTATTGTTTATTACCTTCTAGGTAGAGGTGCAGCAAACAAGAGTGCAGCTAGCACTCAGAACGTTTCAGTCTGAATCTGAGATATGAATATTGAGAGATATACAGCATAAAAAGGAGTAATAACCATGTGTTTCTCGGTCATAGCAGGGCGTAATACCACCACAACTGGCTGCGTGATTATGGGTGTAAACAATGATTGGCCAGGTAGTCCAGGTCAAGTCCATCACAAACCTCATAAATCGTATGGCAGTGAAGATACTTTTCTCACCGTAAAGGGTATAGAAATACCACAATTGCCAGAGACATTTGCCTACACATATACAGTTTGTGACTATGAGACAGGTACTCGGCATCTTTCATGGGCTGATGGTATGAACGAAAATCAGGTTGCAGTAGGCATGACAGGTGTCTATAACTTTCACAACAACCAACAAGATACAGACATCTTAGAAGCTGATGATCTATCAATTTTAATTTTAGAAAGAGGTAAAACGGCTAGGCAATCTATTGAAATGATTGGTGAACTAATCGATCAATACGGCTACACCGTATCTTCTATAGAAGGCGGTTCTGGTGCCGTTACCATAGCAGTAGCCGACCCCAATGAAGGATTCTTCTTAGAGGTTGTTCCAGGTGGGCTATGGGTAGCAAGAAAGGTAAATAATGATGAAGTTGAATGCCGCCCTAACTGTTTTGGTACACAAGAGATTGATTTTCTAGACGATGATACATTCATGTATTCATCACATCTGCGCTCATATGCTCTAGCGAGCGACCTATATCATGAAGGCGACACTTTTAATTTTTCCAAAATTTTTGGTCAAGGACCGATTGTTTCGGAGGCCTTCGGTGGTACAGATAAGGATGTAAACAGACTGAGAAGATATAACTGTGTACATAGATTATGTGAGTTAAAACATAATCCTAGTTTATACATTTATAAAGGCAAGCCTAGTAAAAAAATATCTATTTTAAATATGATGGATATTTTGCGCGATACCTTTGAAGGAACTGAATATGACTTATCCAAATACCAAGAAGCAGGGATGGCTCGCAACCCTCTTTGGATGGAGGTAAGCCACAGTATTGGACAGAGTGGGACCGTCTTTTCCATGGTCTTTGAATTTAAAGGCAATAAGCGCTTTTCTGAAGCTGATGAAATGCAAGAAGGGTGTATGTGGATAGCACCTGCAGCTAGTAAGTTAAGTTGCTTCGTCCCTTTTTATATAGTGACAAGTGACATACCTCACCCTTATCAAATAGCAAACACTGGTGATTATGACTTAGATTCAGCTTGGTGGGCATTTCAAGAAGTCGGGCAACTTTGTTACCGAAATTATGACGCTATAGCCAACAAATTAGTAAAGCCTGAGTTCAGCAAGTTGCAACAAACATTTTTCTCTGAACAGTTGGCTTTGAATAATAACTTGGCGACTTTAGATAAAGATAAATGTATTGACGAGTTAGCTAATTTCACTCATGACAGTGCTACAAAAGCCTATAAAGAAGCATTGAGACTAGGAAAATATATAAAGGGTAAGTATCTGAGCAATACCATCGTTGAATGGCTATAAATTAATAATTCATTGCATTTAGTTTTAAGGAAGAAACTATGCCTATTCGTCCCCCATTGACAGAGTTAAATATAAAAACTCATGACAAAGGTTTCTACAAAGGTTTTAACCGTATTGTCACCATAACATCGAAGGTTTTGGTGACATTAGTTGTTATCTGGATTTTAAGCGACATTGATCGTTCCGGTGCGATTCTGGATAATATGAAAAATTGGTCTTATACCAATCTCAATAGCTACTATACGTATTCTATCGCTTTTTATATATTTGTTTGCCTGACCGCTATTTTATGGCCATCGTTTGGACGCACTAAACTTGGCTCCGACCCTAATGGGAAACCTGAATTTTCAAATTTTTCATGGTTTTCCATGATTTTTGGGGCAGGTATTGGTATTGGTGTACTCACCTATAGTGCTGCCGAACCTATTTGGCATTTGGCAAACAATCCCGACACTATTATGTCCAAAGAAATAATCATGTCAGCGTTGAATGCTAATGGTCTCAAGCTACCTCAAGGTGCTGATGTATTCAATTTTTATCAAGACCAAGTGGCGGCCAGTACTTTAACTGCTATCGATGGCGTGGTATTACCCAAAACTGAGTCAGCACTAGACGCAGCCTTTCGCTACTCTTTTCTTCACTGGGGTATCAGTGCTTGGGCAACTTATTGCTTAGTCGGTATTTGTTTGGCGTATTTCAGTTATTCTCGTGGATTACCATTAACCATGCGCTCAGCATTAACACCTTTATTTGGTAGACACTTAGAAGGGTTATTGGGTCATATCATTGATATATCTGCAGTAATTGCCACGATATTTGGTATTGCACAAACGATTGGTATTGGCTTAAGTTCTTTTGCTTCTGGGCTATACAGTATTACTGGTATTACTTGGCTAGTGACCAACACTAATACCCCTGAGCCAACCACCGGAGCATTGTTACTATCGTTATTTGTGGTCATGTGCCTAGCGATGATTTCTGCTTTGTCAGGTGTTGGACGCGGCGTCAAATGGCTAAGTAATATCAATATGGTATTGTCATTTTCCCTTTTAGCTTTTTTCTTGATTTTTGGGGCCTCTATGTTCGCCCTAGAAATGCTGGGCAAAGGTATCTTTACCTACGTCTTGCACTTACCTGCCATGGTACTTACTGTCTGGGATCCCAATACTGAATTGGGTAGCTGGCAAACCAGTTGGTCTATTTTTTACTGGGCATGGTGGATTGCTTTTGCACCATTCGTTGGTATGTTTTTAGCACGTATTTCCAAAAACCGTACCATTCGTGAATTTGGATTGATTGGTATCGTAGCGCCTAGTCTGACACTGTTTGTCTGGTTCTCTTTCATTGGTGGTACTGGCATCGATTTAGAATTAAGTGGTATTGCTGGTGGCAAAATATTTGAGTCAGGGTTAACCGCTCAGCTATTCGAGATTATTGGCTTTATGTTAGAGCCAACGATGGCAAAAATATTATCAGCGATGGTGGTGGTATTGCTATTAACCTATTTGGTTACTTCTGCTGACTCTGCTCTGCTAGTTGTCAATATGCTAAATGCTGGAGGTGAGGTCGAAGTTGAAAATGGCCAAAAACACATCATCGTGTGGGGTCTTGCTCTAGCTTCCGTTATTGCAGCATTGTTATTAGCTGGTGGATTGAGTGCTATTACCTCGGCTATGATTATTGCCGCAATACCCTTTTCACTCATCATTATTTTGATGGCAATTAGCTTATTGAAAGCTCTTATTTTAGATAATATAAGATCAAGAGAAAAATGATTAGTGTGCATGTAAAGCATCACCTGTGTCAGAACTCTTATAATTAGACTGGTATTTCATAAAGGCTCTGTCTTTGTAAGAAATCAAAATCTTGCTGTATCTACGTAACTGATATGCTACCTATCTTATTGCGTAGACAAAAAATCACTCTAGCTTAAATAGCTAGAGTGATTTTTTTGGTTTGAGAAACTACTTTCTAAAGAAGTAAGTTCTATACAAATTGATCTTCTAATACTGTATAAAGCAATTACATATTTATGAGTATTCTTATTTTTCGGGGAAATTACCCTTCCACCGAGATGTGGCACGTGCTCAAGCAAAGAAAATGCATGCTGCCATTGCTGATATTTACTTCACTGAACTAGTGCTTGGTAGTCTGATTACTCTAGCTAACAATCAAGGTTATGTTATCACTGGTTTGGATAACTTATATAATTTAGACAAATA
This sequence comes from Psychrobacter sp. JCM 18900, assembly GCF_904846625.1. Lineage (GTDB taxonomy): Bacteria > Pseudomonadota > Gammaproteobacteria > Pseudomonadales > Moraxellaceae > Psychrobacter. Next base: position 449,458 of record NZ_CAJHBL010000002.1, on the reverse strand, counting down.
GCACATGTACCCATACATTTAAGTTTTAGTAAATATAAGAGCAAGGCTATCGCAGACTTAGCTACAAGCTCTGAAGGTACTGGTTATATTAAATGGGTGCTTAAACATGACGGTGTTGACCCTTATTTGGCTCAAGCATGCCAGCAAGTGTTAGAGTCGGTGCAAATACACTAATATAGTCAATTTTGTAGTCGACCTATGCTAAAAATTGAGATTGATACTAGAAATAGTTATCGCTAAAGTACATCAAGTTCTTATTAAAACTATAACTTATTAGGTAGTAAGTCCTTCAATATTGCGGTACTTAAAATATCATCAATATCTACAGATACCATAGATCAATTTTACTCTGACAAATCGGAAAATCCCTACATGCTAATATTTATACAGCATGTAGGGCTTAGATATGAGGTTTCATTTTCTTAGACAATGCTTTTAATATCAGGGTTTTACCAGACAGTTTGAATTAATATCAGTAATCTTTTTGGCGCCAGTCAAAGTCATCGCGACGCGCATCTCTTTATCTATCAGATCTAGCAAGTTACTTACCCCTGCACCGCCACCCACCGCTAAAGCATATATAAATGCGCGCCCTAGCATACAAATATCGGCCCCTAAAGCCAACATTCGCACAATATCTAAGCCATTGCGTATACCAGAGTCTGCTAAAATTTTAATCTCTCCTTTCACCGCATCGGCAATAGAAGGCAGTGCCCGCGCACTTGATAAAACACCATCTAACTGTCGCCCACCATGATTAGATACAACTATGCCATCTGCCCCAAAACGTACTGCGTCTTTAGCATCTTCTGGATCCAAAATACCTTTGATGACCATCGGCCCATCCCAGTATTCTCGAATCCAATCTAAATCTTTCCAAGAAATAGAAGGATCAAAATTATTACCCAGCCAGCCTATATAATCTTCTAACCCTGTAGGCTTACCTAAATAAGTAGAAATATTTCCCAGATCATGCGGACGGCCATTTAGTCCTACGTCCCACGCCCATTGGGGATGCGTCATAGACTGTAAGTAACGGCGCATAGCTGCGTTTTTACCACTCATACCAGAGTGTGCATCGCGGTAGCGTGCCCCTGGTACTGGCATATCTACTGTGAAGACCAGTGTCGAACATCCTGCAGCTTTGGCACGCTCTAGGGCATTTTGCATAAAGCCTCGGTCTTTCAATACATAAAGCTGAAACCACATCGGACGGTTGATTTTAGGCGCCACCTCCTCAATCGGACAAACAGAAACCGTCGACATTGTAAACGGAATGCCTTTTTTATCGGCTGCCATAGCGGCCTGTACTTCTCCGCGGCGCGCATACATGCCTGTCAGACCCACGGGTGATAATGCTACTGGCATAGACAGGGTTTCATTAAATAACTGCGTCTCTAAGCTCAGTTGTGACATATCATTCAGTACACGTTGCCTAAGGGCAATCTGTGATAAATCTTCAGTATTACGTTTTAAGGTATGTTCATCATAAGCACCGCCATCTATATAATGAAACAAGAATGGTGGCAGTCGGCGCTTGGCAGCAGCTCTGTAGTCATTTGCAGATGAAATAATCATACGTTTGCCCTTTTGTATTCTATTCAATGTCTAGATAATATTCTTGAAACTCAAATTGTGAGATATATTTTTGCACGAATAGTTTTAATTTAATAAACCATAAAGCCAATGCACACTAAAACTGATATATGGTGCAAATCACTAGTATAAATGACTGATTAGAAGTCGTAATAGACTCACAGCAGCTATAACTTTACACCAGTGATTCTGCAGCAAATATAGAGTGGCTTGTCTATCTATATACAGCCTTAATGAGCTACCGATTCCGCTTTGACTAATGCTGTATTTTTATAGCTGAAGGCATAAGCTAACACTATAATGAAACAAACTAATGGCAAGACATAAGCAATATGAGTCCCAAAATGATCCGCCATTTTACCCATGAAGTATGGCATCACCGCACCACCAACAATCGCCATAATCATAAACGAGCTGCCAATCTTAGTTTTGGATCCTAGATTCTTCACGCCCATTGCAAAAATAGTTGGGAACATGCTCGACATAAAGAAGAAGATGGCAATGGCAGCAATGACAGCAATATAGGCAGCGCCTGAAAGGATCACCGCGCAAAGTACTATGTTAATAATAGCGTAGATCATCAACAGTTTGTTTGCCGCAATCTTAGACATCAATGCCGTGCTCACGAAGCGGCCAATCAAAAACGCTAGCATCGCGATCGATAGGAAGTAAGCACCTTGCTGGCTCGAACTGTCTGGCCACGTTTCTACCATTAGGTTAATAAAAAACGCTCCCACCCCAACTTGGGCGGCTACATAGAAAAACAAGGTGATAACACCGTATTTAAATTCGCTATGAGACCACATTGAGACGTTATCTTTTTGCGCATTAACGGCATCGAGCTTTTCTTCATTTTCAAGTAAATCAGGTAGTTTAGCTTTGGCAAATAAGGCAATCAATACCACGACCACCAACGCGATACCTACATAGGTATAGGTTACCGCTGTAAAATCGCCTGAAGCGGCTGAACCGCCCTCGCTGAAAAAGAATAGCCCACCAATTAATGGACCAAAAAACTGGCCAAGGCCGTTAAATGATTGGGATAAGTTTAAACGCTGTTCTGCGGTTGCCGGATCACCCAGTGCCGAGGCATACGGATTGGCAGCTGTTTCTAGACAGCCTAATCCTAATGCCAATACAAATAAAGCAAATAGAAAAAAACCGAAGGTTAACTGCATGGCTGCCGGTACAAACAGCAAAGCCCCAACGGCATATAAGGACAGGCCTAAAATAATACCAGCTTTATAGCCCATCTTATTGATAAACAAGCCTGCAGGTAAGGCAATGACAAAATAAGCGCCAAAATAGGCGGCCTGAATTAAGCCTGATTGCGCTTTAGTAATGTGTAATGCCTCTTGAAAATGCTTATTTAAAACATCGACTAAACCATATGAAAGCCCCCACATAAAAAACAGTGTAGTGACCAATATAAAACCTAATCGGAATTGTGGTTCCGTTATTTTCGCTTTCATGTATTACATCCTTGTAAAGAGCTACGTCCTTGTTTTTAATTCATGGGTTTAAATCAAATATTTTTGTCATTTCTACCCATTTTTCATCTGCCGCAGAGCTTGGCAATGATTGCTGAAATTGAGACATCAAGGTCTCCCATTCCACATTCTTCGGCTCAGACAGCGCAATCTCATTGGCTACGGCGGGATCATAATCGTCGCGAGTATCCATGATCATAAAAAGCCGACTTTCTATTTGCCAAATTTGCATATCTAGCACACCACGCTGCTTAATATTGGTAGCAATTTCAGGCCAGATGTTTTGGTGAAAGTGCTGATACTGCTTTATTTTTTCCACATCCTTGATGAGATCAAGCGCTAAACAATAGCGTTTCATTTAAGCTCTCCTGCTTAAGATCTTCTAGCGAGATTGGCTTGTTCCCAAGCCTATTTAATTAAGTCAATGCTCGGTCTAAGTGGGTATAACCGCCATCTACGAATAGTAATTGACCGGTGGTATGCGATGACCGTACTGACAATAAAAATACAGTGGTGTCTGCGATTTCTTGATCGGTAGTCATGCGATGGCCAAAAGGAATATTTTTGGTGATTTGATCCAGTTTTTCTTGTGGATTGTCAAAGCTATCAATCCAACGCTGATAAAGCGGCGTCATGACTTCTGCTGGTAGAACGGCATTCACACGCACACCATCATTGCGATACTGCGCCGCCCACTCTCGAGTTAGCGCCAAACGACCCCCGTTAGATGCTGCATAACCACTGGTATGGCCTTGACCAGTTACCGCCACTTTAGAGCCGATATTTACGATGCTGCCTTTACTGTCTTTGAGATGAGCAATGCAGTAATGCGCCATAATAAAGTAGTGAATTAGATTTTTATCTAGCGACTGTTTAAAAGCTTCTACACCATCTTCCAAGCCCACATTGTCATTGACACCAGCGTTGTTCACTAAGCCGTCAAGGCGACCATACTTCTCAACCACGGACGCCACTTCTCGCTTGCACGCCTCTTCATGCTGCAAATCCAGCTTATGAAAGGAGTAAACAGCTTGCTGTTCCTCTAACGCTTCGATAAATGCCGGTTTCAAGTCTGAACGTCCAAAAATAGCCACTACAGCCCCTTCTTGCGCCAATGACAAACTGATAGCGCCGCCAATACCTGCGCCACCACCCGTCACGATAAATACTTTATTCTTTAGTTTTAAATCCATTTAAACGTACTCCTGATTTTTTTGATGTTAATGTCTCGAATTCACCTGAGCTTACTTATATATTTTTACAACTTGTACAGGCGCTGAGCGGTACCACTCTCGACTTGTAGACGCTCTGAGTCACTCCACTGCTGCGACCATTGTTGCCAAAAATCCATCAACTGCGTATAAGAATGCGTGGCATAAGACACTGGCCAGTCTGAACCCCAAACCAAGCGCTCTGGACCAAACAGCTCTAACGCCATATCGAGATGGGCTTGGAAATCTTCTGCCTTACAGTTGGGACCACCTTCAGTGACTAAACCAGAGATTTTTAGATTGACATGTTTTAATGGTACAAGGCGTTGCATCATTTTAATCCAACACTCAAAACCTGCTTTGCTATACATTTGCGGTTTTGCTAGATGATCGACCACTAGTTCATGACGGTCATGCCGCTGGCAAAATTGTACGGCTGCATCGAGATCTTTTTGATGGATTAGGACACCGTATAACAATTCTGCCTGCTGAATTTTTTCAACGCCTGCGTTAAACCCTTTATGATGGGTTATGTACGCACTGGGATTTTTTTCGTCCTGTAGCATATGGCGAAAGCCTTTCATCTTTGGATTGCGCTTAAATACCTCCAACTGCCTATCGGCATCCTGTTCAAAATCAAACCAACCAACGATCCCTTTGATCAACTCATGTTGCTGGGCAAGGTCATTGAGGTAGTCATTTTCTGCTGCGCATGGTCTTGCTTGCACTGCGATAATACCGTCTATATTATCGGTAAGTTGAGGGCATAAATCCTTTGGCAGCATATCCTTTGCAATGGGCGCTAAATCCCCCTTAATCCAAGGAAAATCATCCGGAGAATACTGCCAAAAATGTAAATGACTATCGATCACTTAACGCTCCTTGTTAATGGCTTTTTATACATTTTCTAATCGCGCTTGAGCAACCATAATATAGTCATTCCAAAAAAGCCTAACTATAATTTTTGCCGCAATTCTTCAATGGTGGCTTGTGTATTCAGTCATCTTTTGACATAAATAGCTTTAAGTCCTATTAAAACGGCTAGACCTGTTTTTTACTCACGCCTTTTCCTTGCGGAATAAATACTGTTGAATGGAAGCCGGCTTCATTTCAATTGAGAAACCTGGCATCTGTGGTGGCATATAAGCAGCGTTTTCAATGACACATGGCTCAACGAAATGCTCATGCAAATGATCGACAAATTCTGTGACTCGGTCATCTTTCTTGGCAGAGAACCATAGATAATCAATCATGGATAAATGCTGAACATATTCGCATAAGCCTACGCCACCGGCATGTGGACATACTTTCAAATCATATTTTGCGGCCATTAATAACACGGCCAGCACTTCATTAATACCACCCATACGGCAGGCATCAATCTGCACTACATCGATGGCTTCGCGCATAATGAACTGCTTAAACATAATGCGGTTTTGACACATCTCTCCTGTGGCCACTTCAATAGGAGCAATGGCTTGACGGATAGCACGGTGGGCTTCTACATCATCTGGAGAAGTGGGCTCTTCAATAAACCAGGGCTTGGCAAATGCTAATTCCTGCATCCAGTCAATGGCTTCTTGACGTTCCCAAATTTGATTGGCATCGACCATCAAATGGCGGTCTGGACCCATAATTTCACGAGCAATACTCACGCGGCGGATATCTTCTGCCACATCACGACCGACTTTCAACTTAATGTAATTAAAACCTTCGTCTATCGCTTCCTGACACAGGCGAGCTAGCTTTTCATCGCTATAGCCTAACCAGCCTGCGGAAGTTGTATAACAGGGATAGCCTTCTTGCAGCAGCGTTTGCTCACGCTGATCTTTAGAGGCTTCATTCCCTTTTAGTAGTATCAGCGCCTCTTCCGGGGTAATGCAGTCGGTGATATAACTGAAGTCAATACAATTCACCACTTGTTCAGGGGTCATGTCAGCTACCAGCTTCCATACCGGCTTACCTTCATTTTTCGCCCATAAGTCCCAAATGGCATTAACCACCGCGCCTGTTGCTAAATGCATTGCGCCCTTGTCAGGACCGATCCAACGCAATTGGCTGTCTGATGTCAAATGACGCCACATTAAGGCTGGGTTTTGTTTAATTTCGTCGATATCTAAGCCCACGACCAAATGACGCATCGCTTCGATAGCCGTGCAGCAAATTTCATTGCCACGGCCAATAGTGAAAGTGAGGCCATGACCAGACAGTGCTGCATCGTCTGTTTTTAAAATGACATAAGCGGCAGAATAATCCGGATCAGGATTCATGGCATCCGAGCCGTCTAGGTGTTGTGAGGTGGGGAATCTGATGTCTAAGACTTCTAGGTCTGTAATTTTAAGCATGATAAAAATCCATTTTTAACGTTATTTTTGGCGATTAGCATCGATAATTAGCATCGATAAGTCATATTTTTTGCAAACAGAGCCTCCCTCCTGCATCGATTACCATGCAAGTGAAAGATAGGAGGCTAGATTTAAATTACGGAATGATAGTTATTGGGCAGCAATCACGTTTTGATGCTGCTCGCCCAACCCTTCAATACCGAGACGCATCACTTGTCCCGGCTTAAGATAAACGGGTGGAGTCTGCCCCAGACCTACGCCTGGCGGAGTGCCTGTCGAAATCACATCACCGGCTTGTAGGCACATGAATTGGCTGAGATAGCTAACGATGGTTGGGACATCAAAAATCATAGTATTGGTATTACCGTCTTGATAACGATGACCATCTACTTCTAACCATATTTTTAAATTATGAGGATTTTCTATTTCATCTTTGGTCACTAACCAAGGACCGGTTGGACCAAAAGTATTACACCCTTTGCCTTTATCCCAAGTACCTGTGCCTTCTAGCTGAAAAGCTCGTTCAGAAACATCGTTAATTACACAATAACCCGCTACGTAGTCCATAGCTTGGTCTTTACCGATATAACTACCGTCTTTACCAATTACAATACCAAGCTCAACTTCCCAATCGGTTTTGAGCGAGTTACGCGGAATCTCGATATCATCGTTTGGTCCAACCACTGCGCTAGTCCATTTATTAAATACAACTGGCTCATCTGGTACTTCTGCACCCGTTTCAGCCGCATGATCCGAATAATTCAGGCCGATGCAGATAAATTTACCAATATTATTAACACATGCTCCTATACGTACTTCTGCGTCTACTTTCGGCAGTGAACTTAGATCTAAAGCGCGGATTCTATCCAGCTCAGTTGCTAGTACTGGACCATGAATATCGTTGACCACTGCAGATAGATCACGAATATTTCCATCCTGATCCAGAATACCTGGTTTTTCCTGTCCCTTTACACCGAATCTTAAAAGTTTCATTGCTAACTCCTTGAGAATCTAATATTTATTAAATGGCTGTGATAGCTTATTCTCTCTGCTATCGACTTAATTCGTTATTTCGTCGAATACGCTTTTAATTCGACCAACCACCGTCAATCATATTGATAGTGCCTGTGGTAAATGCAGATTCATCACTAGCCAAGAACAGCGCCAAAGCAGCAATCTCTTCTGCTTTGCCTACCCGGCCCATGGGTTGACGCGCCACAAACTGTTGGTACACTTCGTCCACAGTTTTATTTTGCTCTTTTGCTTGCGCTTCAATACGTTGATGTAAAGATGGGGAGTCGACTGTACCGGGGCAAATGGCATTGCAACGAATGCCTTGCAGAATGTAGTCGGCAGCGATGGATTTGGTCATACCCAAAACAGCCGCTTTGGTTACGCTATAGGAAAAGCGATTGGGTACGCCTTTTATACTCGAGGCTGCAGAAGACATATTGATTATTGAAGCATTGCCTTTTTTGAGCATCGACGGTAGAAACGCGGAAATCATGTAATACATCGAGTCCACATTAATCTTAAAGGCGCGTTCCCACTGTTCTTGGTCGCATTCTAAAATTGAACCCGCAGGTACCCAGCCCGCACAGTTGAATAACACATCCACTTCTTGATATTTTTTTGCGAACTCAAATATTTGCTCTGTATTGGTGACGTCTAGATATTCAATTGTAACGTTGTCAGACTGGGCTTTAAGCTCATTAAGCAGTTCTTGGTTAATATCTGTAGCAATCACATGTGCACCCTCGCGCGCAAATGCTAATGCAGTGGCTTTACCGATACCTTGAGCAGCTGCTGTGATGACACAAGTTTTATTTATTAATCTCATTTTTCTTCCCTGATTTTTACTTTATAATGAACTAATTTTGAAATTGAGCAGACCAATACCTGGTCCAACCAATTTACGATGTTTTCGCTTAATTGGCAAGACCAATTTTTAATTTAAGTTGAAATTTATGCATAAGCCTCGGATTTATCAACATATATTCAATGAGATCCAAAATGATATCAAAGCTGGAATCTATGAGATCGGCTCTAAGCTTCCACCTGAAAGGGACTTAGCACTACAATTAGGTGTTAGCCGTACCTCAGTTCGAGAAGCTATGATTGCTTTAGAAGTCAATGGAATTGTTGAGGTAAAACTAGGAAGTGGTGTATATGTCATCGATGATCATCAAGATGCCGCCAATCCACAAACAGGATTTAACACAACCGTGCATCCGCTATTACTTCCATATTTACAAGAAGATGCAGTGATTACGCCCTTCGAAATATTGGAAGCGCGACTGCTGATTGAGCCTCATTTGGCAGAATTGGCCGCTAAAAACCGCACAGAGGAACAGTTAGAAAGTATTAAGGAAGCCTTCTTGATGAATGTTCGAGACAATTTGGAGCATTCTACTGAGCATATTGGTGACCGTTTATTTCATATCCGTATTGCTGAATCTAGCCAAAATGATGCTTTCGCTTTTTTTCTCAGTTTCTTACTCAGTAAACACTATACGGAATTTTTCAGCCGGCTCCGCAGTCTTTATACTCCCGAAGATATGCCACTACGCTCACAGTTAGAGCATCAAGAAATTATGACTGCCATTCAAAATCAGGATGCTCAATCAGCACACGATGCGATGAAGAAACATCTGCAGAATGTAATACATATATTCGAAGATTCTTAATGAACTGCCACGACAATATCTAAAGTTTTTTATTGGAGTCAGACTGCTTTTCCTGATGGAATTAAATCCTCTCAATACTGCGTTGCAAACTCAAATGGTGCTCCATAGCTAATTAAATTACTTAGACGCTTTTTATTGAACCACTCCACCTATCCAAGCGTGGCTAATTCAATATCTCGAAGCAATAAGCTTCCTAACAGGCTGGCTCGTTAATAAAACATTAAACTTATAAATCTGATAGGACTAATTAGTCGAAAATTGAAGAAACACAATTATAAGCTCTACAAAGCGACAGAATGATTCAATATTTTCCTTAATGAGATCGAAAAAGCAATTAACTTGGTTATTGAGGAGGATATTAAAAACTATCGAATGGATGGTGTGGCTGGCAAGGTGGTTCTGAAGTAATGATCTCTTGCAGCATTAACTTATATCCATATGTTTAAAAGTTATCAGATGTGATTACCTATAATATTACGGATCTATAAGTAGCATTTATAGACATAATGATTATCAACCAGAATATGAAAATACTATAGTGATAATTCATCTAAGCCTGTTTATATAAAATTAACACTACAGATTGCTAATCATAAGATTTGTCAGATGGCTTTGTAAAAATTGGGGTTTGATGAGTTCCATCACGTATCAGCAGGTGAATCGAACCGCTTGGGTGCATACTAGATTGCATTATGACGCAGACTAGCGCACATATTGTGGCGGTGACTGGCTCATAACCGCTAAGCTAGATGAATCATGTTCGTATACAAATGACAATGTTTACCGCTCTTGACTGATATTCAAGACACATGCTGTCTTTAACTAAGTTTAGCGCTATAGAGAAATCACTCTATAGGCTGGCTTGAGATTTGTCAGATGCCAACTACCTAATTAGTGCGGTTATAAGAATATTAATATCATAAATCCATATACGGTATGACTGATTTTTATAGAAGTAAGAAAGGTTGCCAAAACTATATTGTGCATAGTGTTAGCAACTTTTCTTTAATTGGTATTTTGCTTAGATGATGTGCTTAATATTGGGGTTTGAAAATAGAGCTACTGCTATTCGTGAATTGAATATTCAAACCTTTCCTTCGGAAGTTGATAAGTCGATCTGACCCCTGCCAAAATCCGTAAAAATACTTGAGGGACTTTAATTTGAAAGTCCAACTACATGTGGACTTTTTTCATACATTGAACGGAAGATATATCCTTTATTGCTAATCACTTAAAAGTTTTATTTGTAGACCCTTACTTTTCGAAAAACTGCTAACACTATTAATTTTGATACTATTTTGATACTTTGAATTTATTGATAGATATATCTACTTGTTGACAGATATGTTTATATTACAATCTAAACCCTTATATCAACTGACTTACAACCGGAAATTACAGCTATTTATCGCTATATATTGTGTATTGTTGTTGTAAAAACAAGGACTCATAATCCTTTGGTCATAGGTTCAAGTCCTACTGGGCCCACCACATTTAAGTATTAATAAAAAGACCTTCAAGAGATTGAAGGTCTTTTTTATTGTCTACTGTTTTTTTAGTAAATAACAACCATGTGTATAAGCATAGATATAGGCACTTTATTCAAGCCTCTTCGCTGACAACGGATAATTATTAATAGTTTTATAGTGCTGATTTTTTTCAGACCTCTTGCGAGCCGCTACAGCGTAATGTACTAGTTTTAGACCCAAAAAGCCTAACTATTAATATAGATAGGCTTTTCTTAGGTAAACAGGTTTTCTACATCTGAAAGTCAATAATAAATTTATACACGCAATGACCATCTGTTCGTAGTAGGCAGTTTGTATATAATCATTGAAGATGGCTTAATAAAATCCATACACCGATAGCAATTAGCATCACACCACCAAATATTTCAGCTCTATGACCGATTAGGGAGCCCAATACTTTTCCTAACATCACCCCTAGCGTGACCATTACTGTAGTGGCCAAGCCAATAAGACCTGCCGCCAGTAAAATATTAACCTTTACAAATGCTAGGCTCACACCGACAGCCATGGCATCGATGCTGGTACCAAATGCAGTCAAAGCAAGTTTGAAAAAAGAATGTCTCGACGGTGCTTCTGCCGTTTCATCACTTGGCTTCATTCCCTCATACAGCATGTGCAGACCGAGCGCAAAAAGTATGACAAACGCGACCCAGTGGTCCCATGCCTCAATAAAAGACGCATCTATAAAGGATGTGGCAGAGTGACCAATTAACCAACCAATAATAGGCGTGATCGCTTCCATGGTGCCAAAAATAACACCCATTCTGAAAGCTTCGGTAAAACGAGGGTTTTTGAGACTTGCGCCTTTACTGATTGCCACAGAAAAGGCATCCGTAGACATAGAAAGCGTAAGTAATAGAAGTGCGATAGGATTCATGTGATTTTCTCTGGTCGAGTATAGAGTCCACGACATAGCCACACCCCCGACCTGCAGTGTAGATATATCGATGGTCTCGCCAACCGAGAGGTGTTCGCACCATGGCATGTGGCCAAGTATGTTGATACGAACGCTTTCGCAGTACGAAAGCAGGCTACTCCCCAAAGAGAGATTAGATTAGCATTGATACGCTATAAGTCAATCATAAAATGCCAAAAAATAATTTTTGCACCTGATAAAGCGTAAAGTTGGAAACATTAACAAATACTCTTGGAGCAGATGAATGATTTAGATAGTTATGAACATAAGAAAACCCTTTACTCTAAATTTACATAGCCTGAAGGGTTTTTTAATGTATGGCGCTTTTTAGTAATCGACGGTATAGCTTAAGCCATAAGTCGTGCCTGATGCAGGTAAGCGGTTTAAATCACCAAATGTGGTTTGATGATAGACCGTTAGATAGTCTTTATTAAGCAAGTTATAAACGCCATAGTCTACTCGGCCGACTGGCATATTTACTTGCCCTAATACATCAAGGGTCATATAACCAGTGACAGGTAAGGCACTAGAGTCAGGGTCTTGTTGTTGGTCTTTAAAGGCTTTATCATCGCCACCGATTGCCAATGCTTGTAGACGAATATTGCTGCCTTCATCGAAGTTATACTGAGCAAATGCGGTACCTTTTAGCGGTGTTAGACGTACTGCATCGAGCTCCAACCAATCGCCATCTTTGTCATACTGACCACGAGTGTACGCCACACTACCGCCTACTTGCCATTTATCACTAATGTCATGACTAAGTGACCCTTCCACGCCATAAACGCGCTCATCGGTATCGACAACTTCTACGGTATAGCTGTCAGTAAAGCGCACGACTTTGTCTGATTCGTTATAGAATCCACTCAAGCGTGCTGCGGTATCGCCATGTTTGCCTTGCCAGCCAAACTCGTAGTTATTGGTTGTAATCGGTTGCACATTGTCTGAGTTAACCACAAAACCTGCACGCACATCACGCAGCGCACGCTGGATATCCGCTGTGGTGAACCCTTGTGAAAAATTAGCAAAGATTTGGTCATTTGGTGTCAATTGATAACTAGTACCGAGATTAAACAAGGTTTTGTCGTGATCTGTGCTGCCTTTTTCTACGTCGCCTGCTTGATAGTCAATGCCATAAGCTGCACTTGTCCCACTGATAGCAGGGCTATTAAAATACTCTTCAAGCAGCTGCTCATAGATGGGCGTAAAGGTATCAGTCTCAGATTTTAGCTTTTGATAACGCACACCAGCGCTAGTATGCCACTTGTCGGTTAGATCTACATCTGCATTGACAAAAGCGCCCCATTTATCGATGGTGGTATCTGGTCCACCATTGTAGGTAAGCCCATTGGTTTGGGCGGTCAAGCCATTACTAGCAAGAAACGTATTTAGGTCTTGACCGTAGTAAGTTTGCTCGCTGTTTTCGCGTTCGAAATCAGCGCCGTAGCTAAACAGTGTCTTTTTACCCGCGATTTCACTATCTGTTTGCATAGCAGCACGCAAACCCATGACTTCGATATCCGCTTCTGACTGAGTCACAAATACGGCGGCATTTTTAAGCTTTTTCAGCGTGGCTTTGTCAGTAAGGCCATTCGCCTGCCATACTTCAGCTGCTTGGCTTCCTGCACTTTTGGCAGAAGGATAAAAACGGCCTTTTTCGTCACGATAATAACCAGTAACACTCAGATTTGAGCCTGCAATATCATCATTATTATAGTTTAGGTTGACTGATGTCTTAGTCGTATAAGGCTCGTTTTTTACATTCGCGCCATCAATAGCTTTTAGAGAGGGTGTCTCGCCAAATAATACGCCTAAACCCTTACCATAGTCTGGGCCATAGTCGGTGTCCTGCTCATCTTTATAATAAGTCGCTGCGAGATCAAGACGTTGGCTATCCGTTAGCTCTATACCTAAGCTACCATTCACACTTAGTGATTCGGTATCTTGTTGATCCGTTTGGTTGGCGTCTGGGCTGATACGATCGCCATGACTATCAAACTTGCCGCCTTTGCTATCATAGTCGACATCTAAACGCCCATAAACCCGCTCGCCACCATATCCTAAAGTTTGCCCAACGTGATAACCCAATGAATCTGAGTCAAAATCTCGGCTGCTACTGATGCCGACTCTGGTCTGTCTGATCGGGCCATAACCCACGAGAGATTTTGTCACAAGGTTGATAAGACCACCTGCCGCGCCAGCACCATAGATACTGGTAGCACCCGAGAGCACTTCTACCCGCTCAAGCTGCGCAGGATCAATACTGTTTAGCTCGCGTGATAGGCTACGTGAGCTGCTCAACGGCACACCATTCAACAAAAACTGCACAGGGCGGCCATGCATGGTGGTGCCGTAGTTACTAGTTGAGCCGCTACTCGCCCCCAAGCTCGGAACCAGCTGTGCCAATATGTCGCCAGTGGTACGGTCACCCGTGGCTTGCATCTGAATCTCGTTTTCAGTAATCACTTGCGTGACGGCTGGCATCTCACTGATTTTTTGCGCCAGCGCAGTCCCCGTTCTGGCTTGTGCAGTGACGTTTATGGCGTCTAAAGTCACATTGGGCGTCTCAGTTGATGCTGCACTCGACGCCAGCTCTGCTGAAGTATCTTCAGCCACAGATGCCGTATTATCATTGGTTTGTGCATATAACTGCTGGCTAATACAGAGGGTTAGAACGGATAGAGCAACTTGATGATGGCTTTTCATAATTATTTCACTTAGGTTATTTCACTTAGTTGGGTAGTCAAATAGTGGTATGCGTTATATTTAGCTAATAATACTGTGTGTACTAACTTTGTGAATCGCATTCTAAATGATAATCGTTTTTATTTCTAGGTGTATTTACAATAATGTAAGTTTATCTTCTCATGGTATTAGGGTGTATCCTCATCTCAAAATAGCGACACGCCCTAGCTCTCAAACAACTTATCTAGCTGATTATTACGATACGCCTCAAAAAATATCTGAAACTTCACCTCATCTTCTTTGTGCTTTTTTTGGCAATCTGGTAATAGCTGCTGCGCGACATCAACAGGCAGTATAAACACGCCATCATTATCCATCATAGCGATATCGCCTGAACGGATCATCGTTGTCTGCTCACCAAAGCGATAGGCAATATCGGATGCTAGCGTGCCTTGTATGTGATCGCTTTTAAAGGTGGTCACAGCACTGATACCTTGTGCAAATACAGGAAATCCCAATTGTTGAATCTGTAGCGAATCAGTCGCCTGTCCAATAACAATGACCGCAGACAGTTTCTCGTAGATAGCGGCGCAAGTGCGTAGTGCTCCCCAACATGCTTTCACGCCCAATATCTGAGCATCAATACATAACACATCATTTGGCGCTGCTTGAATCAATGCCTGATTGATCACATCCGTGTTGTCCGAGGTTAGTTGCACCGTCAACACTCGGCCGACTATAGTAGCCGTGCATGAATTCAGTGCTTTGATATCTGGTAAATACCCCTTTTCCGTCAGATGACCAATGGTAGAGGTACCTATCTCTTTATAACTGTTTATAAGGTCGCGAATATCAATATCATTCATTATGTTCTCATTATGGTATTTCATAATTTTACCCACTATTCTTGACACGCTTGAATGGATTGATTGTTTTACTTTCTCCGGCGGGCATACTGCCATGAGGATCAGAGCCACGGGCAATCACAGGCAATAGCAATGTCTTATGCGGGTAATGTGAACTGTTCAATAGCTCATTACGAATAACCTGACGCTGATCGTCATCAAAATCGATAGTAACCAAGGATTCCTCGATACTTATCATTGCCTTGTGCCACAGCGTATCTTCATTAATATGATAGTGCTCAACCAATGACTCGATAATCGCTCGGATGTTAACTAATAACCCTAGCGACTGTAGATAGAATATCAGTGCTTGCGGCGTCTCTCGATATAGACGGTTTTTAAAATCTGGTGGGCTTAAATACTCAGGATCTGCTATTTGATGACGTGCCAGCCATGGTAGATGGATACGTACGGAGTCATGGTCACGCAATAATAGACTGGTAAAACGATTGTCTTTTAATACGATAACAATATTTTGCCCGTGCATCTCAGGCGCAAACCCTAGGCGTAGACAGCGCAGCATCGTCCCCAAAAATACATCACAAAGATTCTTAAAGCACGCTATGACAGCAAGTTTTTTATTCTGTAGCGCGCCTTCGATGCTATCTTGAGCACTGTTTTGGCTACTATTCTGGGTAGTACTATGAATACCCTCCTGAACAATCCCGTCAAAAATATGATGGCTAACACCTTGCTTGTAGACCAACATACCCAAGCTTGCCATGGGTAACAGTTGAATCGCATCGTCACACAGATCTGCTGGTAATTGGCGTAGCATCGCGCCTAAATGCGTGGGTTTTTCTTGATAAAAATAGGGATTGATAGCGCTTTTATCATGCAAATGAGACGGAGACATATAGCCCCACCATAGGCGCTCATCCCATAACCGTAGCTGTGCTGATAGTACAGGGTCTAACGTTCTTGCCTGCATCAATATGGCTTGGTTTTTTTCACTATTGATCAGCTTGAGGGCTGGCAAGTAGCGCTTTGAGTTTAGTGCGTATACACCTATAGGCAGCTTAATGCTATTTGGCGTATCAGCATCAATTAACATACTGCGCATGGATGAGCTGGCATAAGTGATAAGCGCTTCAAAAGTCAGGGCGACAACTGTGCCACTGGCAAGATCGTCGGCATACATGTCATCAACCACATGAATCATTTGCCAAGGGTGTACGGGCATCGCAATGTGCGTGTCTGCAATACCTTTGTCATCTAGCTCTCGCATCAAACTCTGCTGCTGCGTAGTATCCAAAAGATAAGACGCTGGATTTTGTATTGTCATGTCTTTAACATGCTCTGCCACCATGACATGGCTTTTGGCGATGGCGACCCATACCAGCTTGATAGGCTGATTAAACTCTGCCATATAACATTGGTATTCTGTTGCCGTAAATCCTAACTTACCTTTTGCCAGTGGATGAAACGGACGATCCATCAGTGATGCCCACTGCTCCGCTGCAATCAAGGTTTGATGCCAATGCGGATACTGACAAACTGCCGTTGTGATATTTGCCAGTGATGACTGTTGCTGCGCTATAAATGAAACCTCTAAGCTCTCTTTTAGCTTTAAGACACCAACGTCAGATAAGCTGGCACTATTCATCATTAATAAAAAGATATCTAACAACTGCTGTGCTGAGCTTACTGGCTCTAGCAGAGCGCTGTTCACATGATGGCTATTATTAAGGATGCTCTTAAGATTGCTGTTAAGACTGGCATTGACGTTATGTATGACAGGCAGACAAGATTTAGACAGTCGCCACGGTGACGCGTAAGCAGGCTCGACCAGTAGTAATAACTGTCTATCTTGGTCAACTTGCATCACCATTAACGTGTTGTCTTGGTCAAAAAAATCTTGATACTGCTGTGGTAGCGACTCTAAAAATTGAGACTCTAAAAATTGATGCGCGTATTGAGCTTGAGTCGTCTGATGGTTTTCTAAATACTCAGCGGTGGTTGTTACCTGAATATAGCGCTTTTCCACCCACTGCTCTAATAGAAAGCACTCTACCAAATGGCTAATCGAAGACCATTGTATGGCCTCGATATCTGGTTCAGGATTTACATTAAGGTGGTTGTTTTGCACAGAATTTTGCACAGGAAATAATGTATGCATCGTCTTACCCCTGACTTTTAAACAATGGGTTGTTGATATATTTAATTGGGAATGCTTTATCTCCGAATAATCGGCGCTTAGCCAATGACTCAATGCGCGTTTGTTCAGCGAATACATCAAACAAGTCAAACCGTATTTGATGCTCTGGATGAGAGGTTTGGTAGTCAGTCACGCAGTCAGCAACCTGTTGCCAAAACGCCACTTCAGCATAGTTATGATGCGTCTGCATAAAAATCGCAATATCTGACAACGCCACAAAAAACAAGCAAGCAACCGTCATATCCCGAATGCCATCGGTATCTTCGGTCTCGATGAATGAGCCTCTATTTAAGGCTGCATGTGCAGGTGGCAAGCTATAAAAATTTGGACGCAAGTGTTGTTGGGTTAAGTGCTCAGGTGAATAGCGAACCCCGTCATGCAAGTCTTTTAACAAGACTTTTATGGGATAGCCGTTTTCATGTACCAAGACGATGTTTTGCGCATGGCACTCTAATGCCACACCATAACCAAACAGGATATGTAATAAAGGGGTGACAGTGACCTTAATTAACTGCGCAATCCATGTTTCTACGCCATATTTATCAAGCCAAGGTGCTATTAAATGCGAGCCATCAGCATTGATATAACTGACACCATTTAGCGGAAATGCGGTTTGACCTTTTGATAGATACTGGTTCACGTTTTCTCGCCAAATAGCAGCTAGCCCGCCATACATATTTGGATGCTGGTAGCCACGTGTGCGTAGCGCCTCATGGTCTAGACTAACGCCAACGGTCTCACCTAAAAACGCAATGGGTAATGCTTGGGCAGTCTTGTCATCTGCAATCAGTTGATTTAACCAAGTGGTGACAACAGCCGCATTCATCACGGTATGCTTTGCTAGTATTCGCGTGCTTGAGGTATTAATCAGATGCATACTCAGCTTTAAGTAAGCTTTATTATTACTAACGTCAGTATCACCATTTACATTGTCATCAGCATTACCAAGCATCGTCAGTGAGCGAATAGACTGCTGAGCGCGGTACTGATGACCTGCACTACCTAAGTAGATAACTTCTTGCGTGGCAAGCAGTGGCTGTAATACTTGAATTAAGGTGTTTTGCCATTGCCAAGGATGCGCAGGTATTAAGCAATAATTATTAGCCGTCTCGTCTACTTCATGACTAGCCGTACCTTCGTTTGGCTCGTTTATGATTGCAAGCACTTCTGTGAGTTTGGCATTAAGTGCATCGAATTCATCAGCACCCACATAATCTTTCACCCATTCATTTATATCGATACCAGTAGTGGTATTGCTCACCAGTAGCTCTTTTTTGACCGCCAACCACACTACGTCGATGTTCTGATCAAATTCCGGCCCATAGTTATAGTTGTCTTGTAAATCAAAACCGATACGAGACTTAAAACACGGGTGATAAGGATGCCCTGCCGTCAAATAGCCTTCGAGTTGCTCATAAGTGAGCGTATCAATAGGCATAGGTATATTAGAAGCCAGTATCTGAGACTGTGTTTCGTTCACTAAGGTATGGCGCAGCTCTTTGATAAAACTGTCTTTGAGTTCTGCACCCTCAATGTTGAGCAAGATATCACTGATTACATGTTCAAGAATGGCGTCTTGGGCAACACCATTAACCACTCGCTGCACATTTAACTCATTTAAGCGGATGATGTCAAAACTATAATGAATATGGCCTTGCGCGGTATAACTGATATCATCACCTGCTTTGATAACAAAATTCAGCAGCGTCTCGTTACTAGCACTGTCATTAGCGTTGTTCGCACTTTTAGATTCAAAATCAATGATATTTTCATATAGTAATGCTTGTAGCAATTGCTTGATCACCCGTTGCTCAGCGCGTGCTATGATTTTAGAATTAACAGGTGCTTGCCACGGTTTAGTTGCATAAGTGACATTTGCACTATTATTATTTTTGGTAGAGTTTGTTAGATGATTGGACATAGATATAAGCTTCCTGTCTGAAAATTGAATCAAGTAAAAGTATGAATTTAGATGCGTGTAAAGCGAATGATAATTATTTACGTTAATAAGTTAAAGTAAACCCCGATACGGGGTGTTTGTTTATGGGGATCGTGGTAATTTGCACGCTGAAGGAATCGTGAATAATAAAATCACCGCGATGACCACCAGTATTTCTTGGATCGCGCTTGCCATGCCGTCACTACTACCTGCTGCTAATAACTGCGCACTTCGACTGCCTATATAAAGGGTCGACAGCGTGATAAATATGGTAGAGATAATTCGGCGACTGATGTTATTAAGTGCAGCTCCCTCAGTGACAGAGTCTTTTGGTAAGCTGCTAAATCCAACGGTCGTGGTTGGTAGGTATGCTAGACCCACTCCGATACCTCGCATACTCATAATCAACATTAATAGCCAAAGCGTGGGCTGATACAAGCACCATGCCAGCATCAAAGTAGATAGCGCACTAATCGCAATTCCTACGATACCAATCCCTCTGGCACCTTGCTTATCTACCATCTTGCCAGCGTAATGGGTGGTGACACTGGCTACAAGCGTCGCGACCATCAGGACAATGCCTGTCCATAAAGCACTCTCGCCCATCACATCTTGTATCAACACGGGTAATAGTAAGAGACACAGCATCAAACCGACTGTTTGAGTAATGCTAATGATATTACTGTGCAAATAGGTTTTATTGTTAAATAAGCGCACGTTTAATAATGGATATTTCTGCCGCCGCTCATATGCCCACCAAGCCATCGCGGACAGTAAAAATCCGACAGACAATAAACCTAAAGTGGCTATCTTTAATAAGCCATCACTGCTTAGTAGCCGGCCAGTGAAGTCTATCTTCAGCGTGCTCAGCCAAACCATCATCGCAAGCAGCCAAATAAGCAAACTGACAAACCCGATGGTATCGAAAGGGCTTTTTTTATCATGTGAGCGTATGTCAGGTATCAATCGCCACACCAACGCCATGACCGCTGCACTGAGTGGCAAGGTAATGGCAAACAGTGTCCACCACGCAAACTGCTCAACCAAGTAAGCACCGACCAAAGGGCCAAACGCCAACGACATCATAATAACAATGCCCCATAGTGCCATTACTCTACCGTGCTGCTGCTGCGGATAGATCTGATATAGCATACCAATAGACAGCGGGATAATCAGACCGCCACTCAGTCCTTGTATGGCTCTGGCAAAGATGACAAAGCTCATGCTAGACGCCAGCATGCCAATGACTGAGCCCAGCATAAATCCAAAAATTGCCGCCAAATAAACATGCTTAAAAGGAAACTTTTTGTTTAAGTAGCCACTCAGCATCAGCCCCACACTCATGGCTAAAACATAAGCATTTAACACCCAGCCGCCCATCACGATATCGACATCAAACACCGACATAAAAACAGGAATGGCTGGGTTAAGCGCACTATTACTAAAGCTGACAACCGTACCGCCGAGCAGTAGTGTCAGTAACACCTGCTGTACTTGTTTGTTGCTCAAGCCATCACTACTACTCTGAGAGGCTTCGTTTATAGGAGAGTCATTTGTAGAGGCTTTATTTATAGGGGCGTTGCTCATTAAGCAACGGCACCATAAAAGCTGAGATAACCTCTAGATTCTAGAAACTCATCGCGATTGCAAAAATACAATGAGGCGGTTTTTTCTGGCATCTCAATCAGACGTTGCACTCTATAAGCGAAGCTATCAGCAATCCATTGATATACCTCAACCTTACTATCCGGCTCGACTACGATTTTTTTGGCCTCAGTATGCTCAAATATAAACTTGCTGATCATCATGCCTGTTGGCTTGAGATAGCCTTTGCCAACCACCGCTGGATCGCCAAGCAAAATATGCCAGCCCATGTCCGTCTCTTTGGCTTTGTAATACTGAGACAACCGGTCACGAGCCGTTTCATAAATCTCTGTATAGCCAATCGGCTTATCATCACAAAGTATAAGGTAGAGACGCTGATGATCGTCGGCTAGCATTTTTTCAAAATGTGTTTTTAGCTGCGGCATCGGGAGATGTAGCTGCCACTGATCGACCACATGCTCAGCATGCATCCATTTATACAGCAATGGCATATCATCTGGGTATTTGACAGGTCTCAACGCAAACGTCTTTTGATAAGCTTCAATGCTAAACGTATCGGGTAGGTTTTGGGTGATAGTCGGCATGACTGACTCCTGATTGTTATACAGTTATATTGTTATGTGATTAATAGGATTTTTATGAAATACAAGTCTTATAAAACATTACGCGCCAAAATTTTGAAACACTTTTAAGGCATCGGTATCGTAAGTCTGTTCACCCGTTAATTGATTGACGATACACCCTGCTCGATAAGCCCCCAACCCCAAGTCTGGTGCGCCAACGCCATGGGTATGCACTTCCTGGTTTTGTACAAAAATTTTGCCATCAGTCGCATTATCTTTTTGATCTGTTAGCACATACTTCAGTGCATAGTCTCTATCAATGACTGGCTGATCAAACGCATCATGCGCGATGGCAGGCAGTATCGTTTTTAAACACGCAGGCAGACCGTAACGATAGCCTGTACCAGCAATCACACAGTCATACTCAGCAGTAAAATCTTGATTCTGTTCACGCTGTCTACCTACCAGTTTTATGGTGTCTGTCGGTTCTGGATCTTCTAGCATTGTTATCAGAGTAGCCTCAACCACTTCACAGTTGGATAGCAACGTCGAATACAAATCTTGATTAGTAATACTGCGCTCATAGAGGCGGTGGTAAATATCGCGTATGGTCTCAAAGCCCATGCCTTTATAGAGCAGGTCTTGCTTGGCAGTAACTTGTGGCTTGGTTGCTGAGTCTAAATGATAAAAGTAATCTGTATAAGCCGGGCTAAAATGCTCTAAACCTAATGGCGAGTACTCCATGGGGAAAAATCCTGCCGAGCGCGTCATCCAATCTAGCTGAAACTTAGGGTCATCATTAGTACTATCATCGCCATCAAACTGCTGATCAAACAGCGTTCGATACACCTCTGCTGAGGACTGCCCAGATCCCAACACCAATATTTTGGTCAGCTTGTTGTCGGTCTTGGTGCTATTCAGATCAAGGCTACTAGCATTGAGGCTGTCCAAATCAAAATTATCTGCAAAATGGGCGGTATGCATACAGCGGTTAGGCGCTTGTTTGGCAATGTCTTGCAACGATGGTGGTAGCGTGGCCTGTGTGCCCGTTCCTATGACCAGATTTTTAGCATGATAGGTGTTTTGTGTGCCTTGTTCAGAGACTGTCACTACAAATCCATCATTGGTATCGTCAAATGCCACGTCGATCACTGCTGCATCAAAATTCAGACTATCCAACTGCCCTGCTACCCATTGGCAATAGTGGTTGTACTCTTTACGATAAATTTTAAACTCTTCTAAAAAGTAAAACTTGAGCAATCGGTGCTGAGTATGCAAATAATTCAAAAAAGAATACGGACTGGTTGGGTCTATCAATGTCACCAAGTCTGCCATAAAAGGCACTTGTAGTGTGGTGTTTGGCAATATCATGCCTTTATGCCAATTAAACTCAGCCTTTTGCTCAAAAAACTTGGCGGTTACGTCGGTCTTTGTCAGTAATGCCGCCAAACTTAGATTAAACGGCCCTACGCCAATACCAATAATGTCTAACACGGTCGCCCCTTAGTGATTTGGTGGTAGTGATTTGATAGTCACGTTAATTCTGATGCTAGTTCTTGTTGAACCCTAACTTTTATCTTTGCCGTCTCAATATGACGTGCTATGTCATCATAGGGTTTGGGATATCGACATAAATAGACTGGGTCTCAACAGGTGCGGTTAGCTCATCGAGCGCATAGAGTCTGGTGAGTAGATTGCCCTTGAACGGCAATGTAGGGCTACGCAACAACAAGTCAAATAACGAACGATGTGGGTATTGTTGCTCTAACGCCATTAGACATTCTTTAAACGTCGTGATTAATGTCTCCTCACTCACAAGCTGAGTACGAGCAATAGCAGTGATAAGACCAAATATACTGTTGCCAACTAAATAATAGGCAAAGCGTGAGTCGGCAAAGTCTTCTGGAATGACACACTCTCCTTCGCTAATAAGCTCGGGATAAGCGTCAATGAGTGGCGTGGCGTACTCCGCAATATAGCCAAAGCCTTGATTGTCTCTGGCCCAAAATTTAGTAGGATAGCCGTCTTTTAGCTCAATCAGACTGTTTTGCTGATGTACCTCAAACCCAATACCATGCTGATAATACATATGAACCAGCGGTATAAAACCAACTTGCAAATAAGTGTCAAACCATTGGATAGCCACCTGTTCTAAAGGCTCACCTGTCTGTTTATGGATAGACTTAAACAATGTCTCTAAACGGTTCGTAAGACGAGTTGGATGGTCTTGGCTTAAGCTGGCAAGATTGGTGACTTGCGTATCCTCTGTAAAAGGGTTGTCACGTAAGATGCAAATAGTCTCATCAATGATTTTGCCGTCGACACGTAAGGCAATCCAAGCAGGATCATTCAATACCGCAATCGTAGGGTACTCGGTTTTGAGCTGAGTACCATAGTCGCTACGCCAGATTCGGCAGGCATGCATCCCGCGTTTACATTCTTTGGGCAGGTTAATCCGCACCGAATTGGTAATCGCCACAGACAACGACAGTTTAAACATCCAAGGTGCATCAAAGGCCGCTAGCGTGCGTACTGATGTGGTTGGATGCAAATACCAACCGAGCTCGCCCAAGTCAAACAATTGGCCTTGTTCTAGCAGCTTTTGATACCACGGCTGCTGCTGCAAAAACCTTGCTTGCCAAGGGTGCAATGGCAACAGCTTATAGTCAGCATGCTCATCCACAAGTTGCTGTTGATAGCCACTCATATCAGCTTGTAGCTTTGATTTGAGCGCTGTGGTAATACTCTCGCCATCTACGAATTCTTCTGTAATGCAGCTGGGATGCACTAGCCAATAATGCAGCTGGGTTTTGCTACTGGTCTCGGGCGCATACTTCGCCCATTCGGTACCATAAAAACCAGAACGGCCTTTGGGTGTAGGATGCATGGCATGACCGTAAATAAGGTTTTGTTCGGTCTGAATAAAATCTTGCTGATAGTCAACGATGTCATCAATCTCATCATTGCGATGCTCTAAAATAATCTGTAGCCCCTCATAACTCTCAATCCAGCGCTTTAATACGCCATTGGCATCTAGCGTCGCTTTGTCTTTATAACGATGCACGATGTCTTCAATCATCAAAGACGCTAGGCTCATAGCAGAGGATTTTATCCATCGGCTGTTTTGCAAAGGGTCGTCCAGTTGCGTGTCTAATGTTGAGTCTGATCGTATGCTTACCTGCTTATTCAATATAAGCGGCGTGCCCGCCAAACGATGCTGACCCAATTGGCTCACTCTGTCGACAGGAACGACCATTACCGTGTTCGAAGGCAATAGCATTAGCACTAATAGAGGCTTGTTTTGTGAGGCCTGCTTCTGTATATCATCTTGCTGTTCTACGGCAATAATATCGCCGCGCCCAGTCTCAAAACAGTAAGCATTAATTAGATTTTGTAGTGTAAGTCGATCAAGCGTTTTATGCTGCATCATGTTATTTCTTCCCATCAACGTTCAGGTTGTCAGAATTGAGTCGGTTAAAACCAGCAATAGCCATCTGCTCAATGATGTCTGCAATATCATTGATTTGGGTATTGGGATTTAGAATAGTGAATTTAAGGCAAAGGCGCTGCTCAAACTGGGTGGTGGCCACATTGGCGATGTTATTGACCAATAATGCTTGTACAATGTGGCGATTGAGCTGTGCGAGTTGCTCATCAGATAGCGCGGTATCTTTGGGTATAAAGTAAAACAAAACACTGCTGATAATAGGCTCATGTACCAGTACAAAATTTTCATTTGTATCAATCAGCTGTGCCGCTTGCTTAGCAGTATCTAGACAGCTATCAATCAAGGCTGCATAGTCATCCGTTCCCAGTAAGTCCAGCGCCATCCACAGTTTCAAGGCATCGAAACGGCGTGTGGTCTGTAAAGAGTACGTCACCAAGTTTGGGATATTGTCCTGTTCGTCATCAGCAGAGTTTAGATACTCGCTATGATAGCGAATGCTCTCGAAATTCCGATTGTCTCGTAAGAGAAAAGCACCACAGCTAATCGGCAAGAAGAAATGCTTGTGAAAGTCCAAGGTGATAGAGTCAGCTTGATTCAGACCCTCAATCAAGTGTCGATAGCGCTGTGATAATAGCAATGCCCCGCCCCATGCTGCATCGACATGTAGCCATATCTGTGCATCATGGCAAATTTTTCCGATAGCCATTAGAGGATCAATCGCACCCAAGTCGGTGGTGCCAGCCGTTGCGATGATGGCCATCACATTGTCAGCACCCAGCTTATCTATCTGATGTTGTAAGTCAGACATCAGCATGGCACCTGATGTATCAGTCGCTACTTTAATGACAGATTTTTGACCTAGACCTAGTAGCGCCGCATTTTTTTCAATAGAAAAGTGCGCTTGGTCTGAGCATAGAATACTGCCGCTAGACTGACCCACCAGGCCGTCCTTTTGCACATCAACGCCCTTAGCTTTATAGAATTGATTGCGTGCTAGCAATAAACCCATCAGGTTACTTTGCGTACCGCCACTGGTAAAGACACCACCAGCGTTACTGCCTGTTTGTTCATCAAAGAGGGCACCAGAGATGTCATCAAACTGACAACGTTGACATAACCAATTGATTAAGTCTTTTTCGATATAGGTCGCGGCTGGGCTTTGGTTCCACGAGTCCATACTTTGGTTAGTGGCCGCTATAATCATCTCGGCAACCTGTCCGATGACTAACGTCGGCGGATGCAAATGAGCTAAGCAATTCGCATTGGCCGTCGACACACAACTGGGTAAAAACTTACTTTGAATATCAGCGAGTATCGTGTCGATGTCTCGGCCTTTCTCACGGATGCTAAAGGCATTGGTTGCTTGCACTTGTTGCGGTGTGCCGCCCAAATACACGTTATTATCGTCTAGCCACTGTTTGATGACAGCGCTGGTTTTTTGCATATGCGTGACATATTGCTCACTGGTTTGCTGATTTAATAAATGCAAAATATCCTCACCCGTCCTATTCCACGATTGTATAAATCGAAAATAAGTGACTTATTATTAGAGTCGTTATTAGAATTGTTATCAGAGTTTTTTTATAAATGTGTGAATCATGCTAAAGCGCTGGCAAGACTATTGATTGTCTTCTAGCGCCATATCAAGCTTCTGCAAGACTTGCTGCAGCTCATCTTTAGTTATATTGAGTGGCGGCAATAATCGCAGTACTGTGCCACCGCGCCCGCCCTTTTCAATCACCAATCCATGCTTAAAACACGCTTGTTGGATTTTGGCAGCCACATCGCTGTCTGCTGGATAGCTACCATCATTTTGCTTAGGTAGGCTGGGATTGACGATTTCTATGCCAATCATGAGACCACGCCCTCTGACTTGGCCCATTTTTGGATAGCGCTGTTGGCGTATCTTTAGCTGCGCCATAAACCACGCGCCTATTTCTAAAACATAGTCAGCAACGTTGTTGTCTTTTAAGTAATTGAGGGTAGCAAGGCCAGTCGCCATGGCTAATTGATTGCCTCTAAACGTGCCAGAATGATTGCCCGCCTGCCATACATCGTATTGTTTTTTGATACCCAGTACCGCAAGTGGCAGACCACCACCGATTGCTTTTGACATCACAATCATGTCGGGATCAATATCCGCATATTGATAAGCGAACCAACGTCCGGTACGGCAAAACCCCGTTTGTACTTCATCGATAATCAGCATGATGCCTAGCTCTTTTGTCACTCGGCGCACATGCTTCAGCCACTCTATCGGCGCAGGGTTGACACCGCCTTCTCCTTGTATGACTTCCAAAATGACCGCGGCTGGTTTCACCACGCCACTCTCTACATCTTTTAGGAAGTTTTCAAAATAGCGCATATGGGCGTGGATGCTTTGCTCAAAAGGCAAGCCAAACGCGCAGCGATACATATTGGGATAAGGCAAGAACTGTACCGAGCTCATCAGACCTTCGATGCCTTGTTTAGGTGCCAAGTTTCCTGTCACCGCCAGCGCGCCATGCGTCATGCCATGATAGCCACCGCTAAAGCTAACCACACCTGAACGACCAGTGACTTGTTTGGCCAGTTTGATAGCGGCTTCTACCGCATCAGCACCCGTCGGGCCACAAAACTGCAAGCAATACTCATCGCTATTGGTTGCAAGCAGTTTATACATGAACTCGCTGAATTTATCTTTTAACGGTGTGGTGATATCCAATGTATGCATCGGTAGATTGCTGTCTAATAGCGCTTTGATGCTTTCTATGACTACGGGATGATTGTGCCCAAGTGCCAGCGTGCCAGCACCAGATAGGCAATCGATATACTTATTACCCTCTACATCGGTAATCCAAGCGCCTTTAGCTGATTGAATCGCAAAAGGTAGCTTACGTGGATAACTACGAACCTTCGATTCAAATTTTTCTTGACGATGTAAGTAGCATTCGTTATCAAGTGGTTCGTCTAAGAGGATCGTGTCCATAGCTTCAGCCTTGTTATTGTCAGTCGTCTTGGGTAAACATTCAAAAGTAAATTTTGACACTTACTTCTTAAAACACTGTTTTCTTATATTGAATGATAATATAAATGATAATCATTATCTTTAATGCGGTGTAGTATCTACTACCTATGATTTGCTGTCAACCCAATTTATTGGTTTTTCGAGAGGTAAAAATAATAAAGAAAAGTGTTTGGGTGACCATCACAGACCGTCGACCGCTCAGTAACACACAGCCAATGAGCACAGACAGTTCTAAAACCATCTATGCTCGTTTGCTAGTAGCTATCTAAAGACAGCGGCTATCTATTTACTGAGGCTGGCACCTTACGAATGAGCCATAAAAAGTAGCCACCACCAATAATGGCAGCAATCGTACCCGCCGGTAGCTCATAAGGGAAAATAACATAACGACCAATCCAATCTGCTATTACCATCACGCTTGCCCCTAAAAGTGCAGCTAATGGCAATTGTCGTTCAAGCTTGACGGCACCGAGTGAAGTAGCCAAATGTGGCACCATCAAACCAATAAAGCTCAATGGACCAACGGCAAGCGTACTGGCCGTACTAAGCGCTGCCACTAATGCCAATAACGACAAAGTCACTGGAGTAACCGCCACACCTAGATTACGCGCCACACCTGTACCTAGTCCAAGAACGCGCAAAGGCTTAATCAGCAGTAAACTGAGTGAAAATAAGATAGATGCAATACCAATGAGATACCATACCGTACTGGGCTGCGCGCTATAAGTCGTCCCTGACAGCCAGCTGAGCATCGCTTCTAGACGCGGATCTCCTGAGAGCTTGACCATATGCATCACCCCATCCATCATGGCGGCAATGCCTATACCTACTAACAATAAATAACCTGAGCTGACCCTACGTGCTAGCCAAATAATCAATAGCAGCACGGCCATCGCCCCCGACAGCCCTGAAACCAGCAACGTCCCTGCTCCCGCAGATAGCCCTAAACTTGGCAGTAATAAAAACCCTAAAATGACCCCAAGTGCGGCACCCGAACTGACACCCAATACCTCAGGACTGGCCATGGGGTTACGCGTTAAAGTTTGCAGTAGCACGCCTGCAACTGCCAACATCAAACCTGTGGCCGCAGCGCTCAAACTACGAGGCAAGCGGTACTGCTGTGTGAGCGCCCAGTCCGTACTAAGCCCCCAACCATTGATATCTTGTACAAACAGACAAGCAAGCAGGATAAGGGCGAGCACCCCAACACCCCATCGCCAAAATGCAATGGATGTATGCTTACCCGCAAACATAGGCGTCACTGTCTCTATCCGCTCGCGACGCTGACGCAAAATCAGCCAAATAATCAACGGTGCACCCAAGATACCTGTCATGGCACCAGCTGGAATCTGCATATCCAGTATCGGCTCAAGCAGTAACGCGACATTACTGGTCAACAATAACAGCAGCGCTCCCAACCCAAAGGCTGCGGCCAAACGCTTACCAATAGAAGAAATGCCCAGTGCATTGACCAAGCTTGCTGCACCAAGACCAATAAAACCAATCAAGCCAACTTCACTAATTACTAAAGCCGTCACGACTGCGACCACCAATATAACAAGTGCACGAATCCCATTAATAGGCACACCCAGACGTTTTGCTTGGGTGTCATCTAGACTCATCAGCGTTAATGGCTTTAGTAATGTAAGACATACAACCGCCATCAAAATAACAGTGATGACTAGCGCGATACTGGTATGCCAGCTGTTTTGTGCCAAAAACCCAGCCGCCCATGACAGCATTCCATTACTACGCTCAGCAAAAAATAGCACTAGTACATTGGCTACGGCCGCCAGCAAAATATTGACCACCAAACCGGCCAATATCAAAATCAATGGATTAAATCGACTGGGTGCTGATAAGGCAAATACCAGACCCATACTAATGATAGCCCCTACAAAGGCCACGTAAATTCCGCCATAAATAGCTAAGCTTGGCAAAAATAACGTGACGATGAGCATGGCCAACTGTGCACCCACGCCCACACCTAGCGTCGTATCTGATGCTAGTGGGTTTTTTACCAATTGCTGTAATAAAATACTGACCACGCCTAATAGCCCGCCAGCCAACAACGCCACTACGCTGGTTGCCACTATATGTAGCTGTATCGCCATACTGGCAATATCTAATTGCGAGCTTGGTATCAACAAATCACGAAGTGGGAGCGTCCACTGCTGATCTATCAGTACCCAACTACTCCATAACGACAAAGCCGCTAGTCCGATGAGCATGGCCCACAGTCGCCAAGACAAATTGGCAAATAAAGAAGTCTGTGGTTTGGGTTGGTTCGGTGGCTGATTCAGTGGTGATGACTGTTTCAATGACGTTGATGAGGGTTTTGGAACTATTGCTGCTTGAGAGGCTGATGTCATCGTATGAGCACTGTCGTTATGAGAACTGTCGGTGTGGTTATTGATATTATTGCTTTTGTTGTGAGTGTCTACATTGGCGCTCATAGTACTTCCCCGCCTTTTAATGAAACGTCTGACAAGTTATTTGCTAGGCTAACCAATGATGACATCCCACCATAAATCCATACTGGTGGTAGCTCGCCCACACAGCGGGTATTACCATAACCCAGGCGCTGCCAAATTAAGCTGTCATCAATTTCAGCTCTAGTGATTGGGCTCAGCGGGTCGATAATTAATAGACAAGTCTCATCATCTAATTGCGCCAAATCTCCCATCCGTATCGGCACAAATCCCCAATTATTGCCTTTGCCCAATACCACAAGCTCTCTATCCATCTGCTCTAGCGCAGGCTGAAATAGGCTGTTCGCCACATACATACGCATGTTATTGGCATCCGCAAACTGTACCACTGCGAATTTCTTGGCTTTTGGATAACGCTCCTTGAATTGCTGGCTGGCCAGCTGTATGTCTTTCTGACTTTGTACAATATAGTCCTCAGCCATCTTTGGGTTATCGATCAGTACGCCAAGCTCCCGCGTCGGTTCCGTATAGTCAGCCCACGTTGCCGTCTCTCCTTTGGCAGCAAACATCACAGACTCCGCAGGGACATCGCCATATAAATTGCGTGCATGCTCATAAAAATAATTATCTATGACCATATCGACAGGCAGTTGAGCGATTAGCTCAGCGTTGGGCTGATAGCGGATGCCTAAGTCTGTTATCGATGTTGGCAGTTTGGGGCTTCCCACCCATCTGTCCCAAACCCTGACATCACCTGTCGCAATTGGTGCATGCCCCATCGCTGTCAAAGTCGCTGCATTACCCCAGTCAGGAGAAACGATATTCATTCTACCGCTGTGACTGTTTTCTACTTCTGAGGTAGTGGATGTTTGACTATTACAGGCGGTCAATACCAAGCACAATGTGAGGGCGAACCATTTCAATGTTGTCATTACTGATACTGACGTCACTATTGGACGTTTCGATAATTTATCTGTATAAAAAACGGGAGGCATAGAAGCGTATCTTTGTAGGCGAATTAAAAAGAAAGAGCAGAAACCAGACGTTAAGCGACTGCGACAGGCTGTCCAGTAATAGGATGACTGAGTAGCTGCATATCGACATTAAAGATATCGTGTAGCACGGTAGGTTGCATGGTACTGGCGATATCGCCGTTGTGACATATTTGACCATTTTTCAGCGCGATGACTCGATCGGCATATTGCGCGGCCAGATTAATATCATGGATAATAATCACTACGCTTAAGCCTTGCTCATCCACCAAACGACGAATGAGCTGAATGACCTCGATTTGATAATGCATATCAAGCGCAGCAAGTGGCTCATCGAGCAATAAGTAACGGGTATCCTGTGCCAGACACATCGCAAGCCACGCACGAGCGCGCTCACCACCTGATAGCGTGGCAGTAATTCGATCAGCAAACGCTTCGGTTTGAGTCACTTTTAATGCTTGCGCGACTTTGTCTTTATCTATTTGAGTTGGCTTTTGTAGCCATTTTTGATGTGGATAGCGCCCTAGCATGACCAGCTCACGCACCGTGAATCCAGCAGCTTCTGGCAATTGCTGTGGCAGATATGCCATTTGCCGCGCTAACTCCTTACTGCCGTAGTCATTGATACTGTGCTCATCTAATGTGACATTGCCGCTACTACTTGCCATCTCACCTGCTAGCGCTTTGATCAGGGTCGACTTGCCAGACCCATTATGCCCAACCAGAGCCACCAGCTGATTGGTATCAATCTCACAAGTCACGTTGTCTAATAGAGTATTTCCTTGACGGCTGATAGTCAGCTGGTTTGCACGTAGCATATAAGCACTCATTGTTGATAAAAATAATATGTCATAAAAATGATGGTTCATCGACCATCGGTTGTAGACCAATTTTTGACGATCAAACCACAATAAAAATTGATTTTACTCGTAAATGATAACAAAAACAATTATCATTAACCATAAACTCATTCACTTTAATTTCAACGCTCTGTTGATTGCGAGTATTTATATGACCAACCTTCTTTTAGCTACTACAGAAAACACTGATAACCAAAACAGCCAATACACTTCCCTAAACGATCCTGAAATAGCAAGTGTGGTCGCTCATATTAATGAGGAGCACCTCGACGAACTGCTTGGATTTTTGAGTGCATTTACCTCATTATCTACCGCCGAATCGGATCTGGTCGATGCCCAAATAACTGATATTTATGCTGAAGGTATTGCCATACAGGCTTGTCCAAAAGGCGTAGAGAATCAATCAACTGACGCTCAAAATAACTCGCTTCATAACCAGACTTTCTTTATCGCTTTTGCTGCACCTATCTCCCAGCTTGATGATTTGCAAGCCCAATATATCTTGCTAAAACAAAGAGCAGATAAAAAGCTAGGCAAAAAAACAATCAAACTGACCAAGCAAGTATTTGATGTGCAAAGTAGTTATAGAGTCAGCAAAAATATGCTGCGCCTTGAATTGAGCATGCCGTCATTAAATAGTGATACGCCATTAAATAATACCGCTCAGTTAAGTAATGTTAAGGGCGTCACAAGCTCGACGTCAGTACCTACCAACGAAGCGGGTTACGCTTACTTGTTTGATTTAGAACACAATGCAATGACCAACGCATTGATGACTGACAGCACTGATGACAATAAAGCTAATGGCAACAAAGCTGATGACAGTGCAAAGGAAAACATACGCCCTGCACGTCCTCACTGCTATTACACTTTGAGAAAAGCATGGCAAGCTGATGATGGAATACGAGCATGGGTCGATGTTTTTTTACATGGGGATACATCAGGCGGCAACTGGGCAGCAGCACTCCAAGCAGGCGAGACCGTTGTCACAAAACGAGAGTTTCCAGAAAAGGTAGAGCACTTACGAGACGGTCAAGCGGTACTGATTGTCGATGAGACATCAATGCCAACGGCAGCACGACTGCTAGAGCTATGGAACAATCCTACGCCACCATTAGTCGTTTGTGTGACGCAAGATGCAGGCGATCAAAGTTATTTTGATAATGTAAAAATGCGCAGTGGCCTTGATTGCGATACTGAAAGCCGCGAGGATAACCACTTTACCGTACTGCCTATAGTAACCAATCAACCAAACTCGGGAGCAGAGTTAGCCACGCTAATTGACAGTAAATTAGGCGATTATTTGACTGACAATCCTCTACAGATTGATAAAGTCTGGGGAGCGCTAGAAGCGAATACTGCCAAAGCATTGCGTCCATTGCTGAAAGATCGACTTGGGCTAAGTCGCGCAGATGTTGTGGTAAAGGTCTACTGGCGTCACGATTAGTTTAGCCTTATAAAATGAAACTCAAAACCTATCCTATATATAGTGGATGCTACTGGCGCATCCACTATTAATGTTTGCAGCAACGAATGCATGTAGGGTATAGTTTTCATTTTGAACGTTTAATCAATATAAACTATAGTTAGATAGCCTTATCACTAGCATTACCAGTGATAGTCGAGTAGCACTTAGAGACTCACCTCTAATAGACTATCTAACACCAGTGCCAGAATGCACTGTTATTTTTCTAAACCAAGGATGATATATGAAAAAACTTAGGACGCCTGATTCGTATTTTGCTAACTTGCAAGATTACGATTTTGAACCGAACTATTTGATGGTCGATGATACAGAAGGTGGCGAGCTACGCGTACACTACCTTGATGAAGGTCCAAGCGACGCCGACCCTATCTTGTTATTACATGGTGAGCCTTCTTGGTCTTACCTGTACCGCAAAGTCATTCCAATACTAACAGCAGCAGGACACCGCGTTATCGCGCCAGACCTTCCTGGGTTTGGACGTTCAGACAAACCTGCATCACGTACTGACTACACTTATCAGCGCCATGTCGATTGGATGCAATCGGTGCTTGATCAATTGGATTTAAAAAATATTACGCTGTTTTGTCAAGATTGGGGCGGCTTGATCGGCCTACGTTTAGTAGCAGCGCATCCTGATAAATTTGAGCGCGTCGCAGCAGGCAATACGATGCTACCGACTGGGGATCACGATCCTGGTGAAGGTTTTCGCAAGTGGCAGAAGTTCTCTCAGGAGACGCCGCAGTTCAATGTAGCAGGCACCATCAAAAGCGGTACCACAACAACATTGTCTCAAGCCGTACTGGATGCTTACGATGCACCCTTCCCTGATGAGTCCTATAAAGAAGGCGCCAGACAGTTTCCTATCCTAGTGCCCACGACACCAGATGATCCTGCTTCAGAAAACAACCGTGCAGCTTGGGGCGTGCTAAGCAAATGGAACAAGCCATTTATCACACTGTTTAGTGATTCCGACCCCGTAACTGGTGGCGGCGATCGCATCATGCAAAAGCTAATTCCGGGTACCAAAGGTCAAAATCATACGACTATCACTAATGGCGGTCATTTCCTGCAAGAAGACCAAGGCGAAACGTTGGCTGAGCTTCTGCTGAAGTTCATCAATGACAATCCGAAAGCACAGTAATAGATAACAGAAAACCCTGATTGCTAATGTACTAGCAATCAGGGTTTTTAGTAATACTATAATGATTGGTCAACGACAAAATGCGCGAGCTGTCAAAACCAAATCATTAGCATTTAATCAAATTGTATTTTATTAAGTAGTGTCTTATAAAACAGCACCTTATAAAAAGCAACGGCGTGATCGACGCTAAAAAATCCGCTTTTTATACAACTTTACTATACGATATTTTTAAAAATATCATCGATATACTTCTCTACTGCATCATTGTCGTTAGTGACCTGCGCATAAGTCCTGAGACCTATAATTTGAATTTGGAAATAACGCGCCAGCTCAACTGGGTCTTTTTCTGCGCTAATCTCACCGCTATCAATGGCTTGTCCAAAGAGCACAGCAAATGACGCCTCTATACCTTCTAAGATATTCGTTGCATGTGCGAGCAAATCTGGACTATCGTTTTGAGTAAGCTCAGCGACTGTCTTGACGATCATGCACATACCACTAGGCGCAGTAGCACTATTACAGACAATCACCGTATGGATAAAATGTTTTAAGCCATCTAACACTGTGTCTTTTTGCTCAATACAGTCGGCCAATCTCTTGGCACCATCTGCAGCATAGCGATTCAGTGACTCTGTAAATAGTTTATCTTTACTACCAAAAGCTGCATAAATACTACCTGGATGCATATTCACCACATCTTGCAAATTGCGCATTGATGTCGCGTGATAGCCTTTCTCCCAATAGAGATTTTTTGCTTTTTCGATCACATCCTCACGATTGAACTTTATCGGAGCACTCATAATTTTCACCTTAATATCTCTGCCTTAAAATCTATTTTAAGGCAAAGTTTGTAGAATCAACCTTAGTTACTGGTTTTAATCACTTTTTATATTATAAGACTTATTAAGTCTCTTTGCTTCGATTAACTATTTTTATCGATTAACTGTTTTTATCAAAGTTCTGCGGATAAAGCGCGCGTGCAGCAACGTCATCAAACTCAGTTTTGAAATCAATACCTTTAGGAATGTCACGGGTTTTTTGTACCGCTGGACGAGCATTAATACTATCAAACCAGCGCTTTAGATTCGGATAGTTATCCAAGCCGTCTTCGCCTAGCACGACAGTCGCCTTATCAATCCAGCCCCAAGTAGAAATATCAGCGATTGAGTAACTATCACCAACCATATATTCACGGCCTTCTAGATGCGTATCTAGCACTTCATAATGACGCTCGGCCTCACGAAGGTAGCGATTAATCGCATACGGGATTTTCTCTGGCGCTTTATGTCTAAAGTGAACAGATTGACCAGAAAAAGGGCCCAATCCAGATGCCACAAACATTAGCCACGACAGCATCTCGCTACGATCTTCTGGTTGTCCTGCCAGCTTGCCTGTTTTTTCAGAAAGATACATCAAGATTGCCGTAGAATCAAACACGCGTTTGCCGTCATCTTCTAGGGCAGGTGTTTTGCCATTTGGGTTGATAGCACGGTATTCAGATGTATGCTGCTCACCTTTTAGGGTATCTACTGCAACAAGTTCATAAGGCAGCCCAGTTTCTTCAAGAAATAATGCTACTTTCATTGGGTTTGGCGTTTGATGAAAATAAAATTTAAGCATAACTTTATCCTATTATATGAAGACAGTCGTCTGATGACTATCAAATCTAATGACTATACTAATGACTATAAAAGCTGTAATGAGATAACAAAAATAGACGTCGAAATTTGAAGCACATTTTTATTGTCTGATATACACTATAACCACAAATGAACGGTCGTTCAAGTAATGTTATATATTGATATAATAAACACAGTGTCGATATAACTCTGTTCTTATATAGACTTTTTTACTAACAGTCACCCTCAAAACTCATCTAACCATCACACCAATTCAAAGGATTAGAAATGACTACATTGACCGTCATCGCCCATATAACAGCAAAGGACGATAGCATCACTCTCGTAAAAGCTGAGCTCGAAAAACTCATACCAGCTACCCGCAGTGAAGAAGGCTGTATTCGTTATGATTTGTTCCAAGATAATGAAAAACCCTCTCACTTTATGTTTCATGAAAGCTGGGCCACCCGCGAGCTATGGCAAATCCATATGGAAAACCAACATCTAAAAGACTTCTCTGCCGCAACAGAAGGCGCAGTTGAATCATTCGTGCTGCATGAGATGACAGAAGTTAATTAATTTTGTTTCACTCAATCATTTCAATAAGCTTTGTCCGTAATACTAGGGAAAATAACGTTATTAACGCTAACAATCACTTTTTTACCGTTATTTTCTCTTATTACTTACACAGTGTTACCTTCTTAAGATACTGATATTAATAGAATAATATGAATTAATCAGAGGAATGTAATTGATCCATTACAATTTACTTGAACGATTACTCAAATAATTATTGAGCGATTGCTCAATATCATTTATAGTAGTCTCTATTGACTCGCTTACTAAGCAAAGTTGCTAATTTTGAGTAACTACTCAAGCCAATAATTAAATGTAAATCAGCGACTGCTTTTAAGCGAGCATGAAAACTCTAAAACACACTAAATCTCAAACCTATTATTAGGAATTATGTTATGACCGAATTTACTCTACACGATAAAGACACAGCCCCAGCAGAAAGCAAAGACTTACTTGATTCTTCTATCAAAGCATTTGGCATGGTACCTAACCTACACGCCGTGATGGCTGAAGCGCCTGGCTTGCTAGAAGGCTACCAACAGCTACATCAACTGTTTTTAGACAGTAGCTTTGATGATGAAGAAACGACTGTTGTATGGCAAACTATCAATGTTGAACATGCTTGCCATTACTGTGTACCTGCGCATACTGGTATCGCTAAAAGCATGAAAGTAGATGACGCTATCACGGATGCATTACGTGATGAGACGCCACTACCAACTGCACGTCTAGAAGCACTACGTGACTTTACACTTTCTGTCGTACGTAATCGTGGTAACGTTGATGACAGCGCGGTTCAAGCATTTTTAGATGCTGGCTACACTAAGCGTCAGATTCTTGAGGTTATTCTTGGTGCTGCTCAAAAAGTCATGAGCAACTACACGAACCACCTAGCTAATACCCCAGTCGACAAACCATTCCAGAAATTTGAATGGCACAAAGCTGACTAATACGTTTTTCGTCTAACGCTGACACAGTCCATTTGATGTTTTCATACTGTTGTTCGAAACATCTTCGGGCAGCAGTTTTTCATTTTAATTTATCGCTAATGAGAGATCTTATGGAACAGGCAAAAAAACCCTTACAAATAGATATCGTGTCAGACGTTGTATGCCCTTGGTGCGCTATCGGCTATAGTCAACTGGCCGAGGCACTAAAACAAACCAACACGCCTCACGAGATTCATTGGCATCCATTTGAGTTAAATCCTAATACGCCGCACGAAGGACGAAACTATCGTGAGCATATTATGGAGAAGTACGGTACGACTGCTGAGGACGTTAAAGAGAGTCGAGCTAGAATGACAGCAGCAGGTGCAGAAGCTGGATTTAATTTTCAGTTTACCGATGATTTTCGTACTTACAATACTTTTAATGCGCATCAGTTACTGCATTGGGCTGATCAGAAAGGACGTATGCACGACCTAAAACAAGCATTGTTCGTTGCGCATTTCGTTGATAATAAAAACGTGGCTGATAGTACCGTACTGGCAGACGTCGCAGCAGATATTGGGCTCGATCGTGTTGAGGCGCTTGCCGTTATCGCAGATCAACGCTTTGCCAATGTGATACGTGAAGCCGTACAGCATTCAAAGCAGCAAGGTGTTCAAAGCGTACCATCCGTTATCTTTAATGGTCGGCATCTGGTGAGCGGCGCACAAGGTGTAGAAAACTACAAAAACATCTTAAAGCAACTAGCAGACATGCCAGAATAAAAACAATAAACTGGATCTGATTTACCAATTACACCCTACTGAGCACAGTATATAAAAAGGTATCATCATTATGTCAAACACTAATCATTACGAGCCACCTAGCGTCTGGACATGGGATGCAGAAAGCGGCGGTAAGTGGGCAAGCGTCAACCGCCCTATCGCTGGCCCAACGCATGAAGCAGAACTACCTCGCGGCAAACATCCGTTGCAGATCTACTCAATGGGCACCCCTAACGGCCAAAAAGTCACCATTATGGTCGAAGAGTTGTTGGCGTTAGGTGTGACAGAAGCTGAGTACGACGCGCACCTGATTCAAATTGGTGAAGGCGGACAGTTCTCATCAGGTTTCGTTGAGCTAAATCCAAACTCAAAAATTCCTGTGCTTTTAGATACAGAGACTGGTAGTCGTGTGTTTGAGAGTGGCGCTATTTTATTTTATCTGGCCGAAAAATTCGGAAAACTACTGCCTAAAGATGCAGCAGCACGCACTGAAGTGATGAATTGGCTCTTCTGGTTACAAGGCTCTGCTCCTTACTTGGGTGGCGGTTTTGGACATTTCTACTTTTATGCACCAGAAAAGTTTGAGTACCCTATCAATCGATTTACGATGGAAGTAAAACGCCAATTAGATGTACTAGAACGTGAGCTTGCAGAAAATCGCTATCTAGGTGGCGATGAGTATACGATTGCAGATATCGCCACTTGGCCTTGGTATGGCAACTTAATACTAGGCGAAGCATATAATGCAGGAGAGTTTTTACAAGTTGAGAGCTATCCAAATGTGCGTCGCTGGGCAACTGAGATTTTAGAACGTCCTGCTGTGCAACGTGGTCGCAAGGTGAATCGCACTTGGGGTGAACCTGCTGAGCAATTACACGAACGTCATGATGCTTCAGATTTTGAGTTAAAAACTCAAGATAAATTAGACGCTCAGACAACTGAAGAAGCAAAAAAATAGACGCTTCGTCTATGACTTACTAGGGCGTGTCCTCAATTCAATCGATAGTCATCTAAATGGGTTAAAAATGGCTAAATCTTGCCAAACGGCGTCAAATAGCTGACTAATATCTCGATATTATCTGCGCTATTTTTCTTGTTTGACTGCAATTTATCTCATTTTTATCACCATTTTTAAAATGAGGACACGCCCTAGCTTACCTAAGTAGTCTTATTAATCGATTTTAAAGGTAATGTTAACTTTTCCTATTACTACTTGGGACTACTGTAAACATCCAATACTTTTGCACTTAAGACTGCTAATGTAAGGCTGTTAAATACCAACCAACCATAAAAATACTATTAAAAAGGATAAGAACTATGTCAACAGATTATGCTCAAAAAATTCAAGCCGGCACAACGTTTCCTGAAATGGAAGTACAAGTATTAAACGGTGAAATGACTTCATTAGGCAAACCCGAAAACGGTCATGACTGGAAACTGGTCGTTGTGTACCGTGGTAAGCACTGCCCAATTTGCACAAAATACTTAAATACCTTAGAGACAGTAAAACAATCTTTCTATGACGTCGGCGTCGATATCATCGCAGTATCTGCAGATAGCAAAGAGCAGTTAGAAGGTCATCTAGATCAAATAGATGTCAGCTTCCCTATGGCTTATGGTTTGACTATCGAGCAGATGAACACGCTAGGTCTATACATCTCTGACCCACGTTCAGAAAAAGAAACTGATCATCCTTTCGCTGAGCCTGCTGTGTTCGTTATCAATGCTGAAGGAAAAGTGCATATCGTTGATATCTCGAACGCACCATTCTCTAGACCAGATCTTGAAGCCTTGGCAAACGGTTTGGCTTTTGTTAGAAATCCAGAAAACAACTACCCTATCCGTGGTATGCACGGTTAATTGATATAGTAGATATAGAGTGTTGATTCACTCGATTATTTAGCTGATCAATATCTAACCAGTTAAATTATAGAGGGCGTATCGAGATAATTCTTGATACGCCCTTTTTTTGTTTATTGATAACTTAACTGCTATCAAACGCAGTCGCTTCATCTCTAAGTTCATTAGTATTTGCTCAGTACTAATGTTTGAGTAGTAAGGTCAATCTATAAAAAGAGGTTCTAAACGAAACTCATAGACTAGCCAACATATAAGAGCTATATTTGAGCTCGAAATATCAACTACAACCACTTTCCCTTTTAAGTAATCTCTATTTCTTCTTTTATCGATTTATTTTTATAGATAAAACAGACTGTTTTTATGGTTTGATTTGTCTTTCGTTTCGGCTAAATCTTGATACGATTGTACGTTCTGATTTATAAATGCTGTTTATTATTTGTTGTTAACACTCGTACACTGAGATTGATTTCTGCTAAAATCATGCAGCAACATTATCAATATCTCATCATAGGTATGAGTAAAAGGATTCGATATGCGATTGAAATCAATCGTTCAAAAACTACATGAACGCGCTCCAAAATTGGGCAAAGCTGCCTCACTGACGACAGCAACCAGCGTTATCACTTTTAATAGTATGTTAGCTGGTTTACCTGTATGGGTAATGGGTGCTACCAAGGCTATTACGGGTGCTGCCATCGCTGACAAAGCCGTTATCGATGTGACGAACTATTGGATCAATAGTAACAATGCATTGATCGATAACGTATTACCGCGCAAAGACTGGCGCATTAACTTACCTGATGATGTGCATACCAACGGTAAGTATCTACTGGTGAGCAATCATCAGTCATGGGTTGATACCAGTATCGTGCAATATATTAGCGAAAAACGTTTACCATTGACGCGCTTTTTTACCAAGTTTGAGCTCATATACATCCCTGTCATTGGTCAGGCTTTCTACTTTCTCGACTTTCCTATGATGCGTCGACATTCCAAAGAAGCCATAGCCAAAAACCCTGCTCTAAAGGGTAAGGATATCGAAGAAGCGAAACGAGCGTGTGCGTTGCTCAAGGACAAGCCTTTTACGCTATTGAACTATCTAGAAGGGACTCGCTTTACCCCTAGCAAACACGATAAGCAAGAATCCCCATATACGCATTTACTTAAACCACGCGCTGGCGGGTTATCACTGGCTATGAGTGCCTTAGGGGAAGAGATCGATGGGATTTTGGACATGACGATTGTCTACCCAGACGGTGTACCCACTTATAGCGATCTATGGAAAGGCAATATCAAACGTCTAGGCGTCGATGTGCGACATATTGAGATACCCGAAGATCTGTTTACTGCGATCAAAAACGGCGGTTACGAAACAGATGAAGCGATAAAAGCGCAAATGTTTGATTGGGTAGAGCAAATATGGCATCAAAAGGATCAACTTATCACAGAAATGCTGGCTGACTTTGAGAGCAATGACTCTGGAAATAGAGACTCTGAAATTAAAGATAATATTAAACAGGCTTAGCCTATTCTCTCTACCAACAATCCTAATTACTTGATAACCTCAAGGTGTGTCGCACGTGTACTAATATGATAAAGGTAAAGCCATATAATGATGAAGTTCCTCGAAAAATGGTTTTGGGCGTTGTGCCTTGCAGTATTAGTACATGTTGGGGTTTTCTTTGTTTTCTATCTCAACACTCATCAGACGGATTCAGTAGAAGTAGCTGATAGCCAAACGAACACGACTGAACCTGCTCTTATCAACAATGTAGATCTACCTGAAAAAGTCTATACCACTACTGTCACCAGCACTAAGACATCTAATGACACTAACGACAATATAGAAGACACGGTCAATAAAAAATCTGAGATTGGTAATGAGCCTGAAGCATCTCAGCTAACAAGTAGTGATGAGCAAACAGCCAACGTGGAAAGCAGAAAAGCACCCACTTCTTCAACTGCCAATAACATCGATAATAAGCCCAAAAAACCAGCTTCTACATCGATAGAATCACCTCAAGCAAACAAAACTCCTCCGCAAAAGGACAGGACACCAAATGCTCAAACAGTTAGCAATACCCAGTCTATAGTTGCGAACACTGATGATAAATTAGAAGAAATTAAAAACAATGCAAGCTTGCTGGATATAGACGTCCCTGCTCAAAAAAGTAATGTCAAAATAGATAAAGACTATCTTTCAGCAAAATCTGAAGTGGAAGCAATAAATGATCAATTGAGTGCGGCTATCAACGAAGTTAAAAAGCGCAATCAGCAGAAAATTGATGAGCAACAACAGTTAAGAAAAGAGACGACTAGCCAAAGACTTCCTGAAAATTCTAACTAAGAATATAAGAGTGATAAGCAGTAGCACAATTAGACTCAATACCTCTATATAAAAAAACCCAGCGATTAACTGGGGTTTTTATTATCTTATCAATAAATACTCAATATTAAACTGTTAGCGCTCACCCAAACCTTCTGATAAGGTTTTAGTAATTGGCTTAGTCAAATAAGACAATACCGTACGCTCCATCGCTTTAATATCGACAGAAGCTGTCATACCAGGTTTGATGACAATCTCATCACCGCGCCCCTTAAACTCAGCACCATTAATCACAATTAATACACGGTAGTAAGGCTCTTCGCCTTTAGGTGTTTGCTCCATTAGCGTATCTGGACTGATATAGTTGACTGTCCCTTTCATGGCTCCAAAGATA
This sequence comes from Psychrobacter sp. JCM 18900, assembly GCF_904846625.1. Taxonomy (GTDB): domain Bacteria; phylum Pseudomonadota; class Gammaproteobacteria; order Pseudomonadales; family Moraxellaceae; genus Psychrobacter. The sequence goes on along the minus strand of NZ_CAJHBL010000002.1, from coordinate 405,977 downwards.
GAGTAATCATAAGCATCGAGCTTAACCGTCGCTTCTTGACCTTCTTTGACATAAGCAATATCAGCAGGACTGACCTTGGCATCTATAACCAAGTCACTACTGGTCGGTAGAATCTGCATGATGACCTCGCCGGGCTTGACGACACCGCCAATAGTGGTCACATTGATGTTTTTAATTTTACCTTCTGTGGGAGCCATCAAACGTTTCTCTTCAAGTACTTGCGCCCGATCTCGCAATTGCTCAAGCTCTGTATCTAACTCTTCTTGAGCCTTGGTCATTTCAGCCTGTGCTTCTTCAAAGTACTTATTGCGCTTGTTATTAATCTGCGCTTCGATATCAGCAACTTGACGACTGAGCTTGATAACATCAGCCTGACTCACATCGCCATACTTTAATAAAGGCTCGTTCATACGCAACTCTTGACGTGCCAGCACTAGCATTTTTTCAAGGGAAGATACTTCTTCATTGATGGCTTGACGACGTCTGTTATATAGCGCCCTTTGGTTTTGCACGTACTCAGGATAGTCCTGTACCCCTTTAGGAAATACCAACGGTTTTTCAAAAATTTCAGCATTTAGTCTTGCTAGCTTAGCAGTCAATGCAGCTGTTTTAGAAGCAGAATTATCAACAGCCGCTTTAGCACGTTCTTCCTCCAACACTACCAATAACTGACCTGCCTTAACCTCTTCACCTTCTGTGACAGCCAACTGAGTCAATACGCCGCCTTCTGACGCTTGGATTTCTTGCGTTCGAGCACTGGCGATTACCGTTGCTTGCGCACGGGTCACTTGGTCAATCTTGGCAAATGAGGCCCAGACAATTAAAGTGACGATCCCGATTAATGCTATCCAAATACTCAACCTTGAACGATTAACCTGTGGTTTAGTGGGTGTGTACTTATACTCTGACATGCCTACTTCCCTTGATCGTCTGTTGAATGTTGAGCACTGATGGGTTTTACACTGATATTTCTAACTCTAGAGGTAGCAGGCTTATTTTCGTCGGCACCTTCTTTTGACGGTTGATTAGCTTTGTTAACTATTTTACCTTTTTGCTGCACGGTGGTTTTATTTTTTGCTTGATCGTTTTTTCTGAGCTCATCAAGTACAGCTTGTTTTGGACCATCGATAATAATACGCTGGTTATCCATAATGATTAGCCGATCTACCAAGTCTAGCAATGCTGTCTTGTGGGTAGATACAATAAACGTTTGCCCTTGCGTCAACTCCTGACGTAGCACTTGTAGGCAGCGCTGCTCTTGTCGGTTATCCATAGAAGCTGTTGGTTCATCTAGCAAAAACACATCAGGTTTGGTCAATAATAAACGGGTAAATGCTACCAGTTGCTTTTGTCCGCCCGATAGTCCTTTACCGCCTTCACTGATCGGTAGGTCAAGACCACTTGAATGACTAGATACTAAGTTGATTAGCCCTGTCCTGTTTAAAGTCTCTTGAAGGACATCATCATTGGGCGCTGCCATACCGATTAATAGGTTCTCACGCAGGGTTCCTTGGAACAATCGATGATCTTGTTGCAGATAACCCAAGCGCTCACTAAGTGTCTCACGGCTGATCTGATGTATATCAAGTCCGTCTAACAACACGCGCCCTTCCGTTGGTGCATACAGTCCTGCTAGCACCTTAAGCAAGGTAGATTTACCTGAGCCAATAGGCCCAAGTATCGCTATACGCTCTCCTGGTTTAATCGATAGTTGCGGAACCGTAATGGCTGGTCGATCGTTGCCTTGGTAATTGAACGACAATCCATCGCACTGATACGCGCCTTTTATATGCGTAGGCGATAATGGATATGCAACGCCTTGGTTGTCTTGCTCTAGTGCAAACAGACTCTCGATATTCATTTTGGCGGCTTTGGCATGAGCATACTGTACTAGCAGATTGGGTATCGCCATAACAGGCGCCAACACTCTACCACCAAGTATCGAGCAGGCAATCAGTCCGCCCATTGTCATATCACCTTGCATAACGACAAATGACCCGACTATCACGATACCAACGTAGCTTACTTGCTGTAGCATCTGCGTAAAATACGTTAAGTTGTCATTGGCATGCTTCATATCCAAGTCGTTTTTGATGGTGACATCCATCACGTCCAACCAACGCGAGAGAAACTTCCAGCTGCCTGCCCCAGCTTTTATTGTCTCGACGCCTTCCACAGCTTCTACTAACAGACCTGTCTTATAATAAGAAGCAGTCGCGCCCTCTGATGCAATGGCATCGATGCGTTTGCGTGCAATTAGCCCCATCGTAATTGCAATTACTGCCGCTATTACTGGCACAACAGCGACTAATGGTGAGCCAATAAAAGCCACTAAGCTGATAAAAATAATGGTCATGGGCAAATCGACTAAACCAAAAAGCGTGCTCGCCGTAAAAAAGCTACGTACCTGCTCATAACCACGTAATTGTGCTGCCATAGAGCCAACTGACCCCGGCATTTGGTCGATACGTACTTTGAGTAGACGTTGGAATACTTCTCGAGATAGATACTGGTCTAGACCGACGACGACCTTATCCATGATTCTTGAGCGAGAAAATTTCATAAACGCTTCAAACATGATCACTAAGAAGACGCCACTGGCTAAAATGATTAGCGTGTATTCACTACGCGTTGGTATGACACGGTCATAAACCTGCATAGAAAACAGAGAAACGGCTAATGCCAGCATGTTAATCAGAAAAGTGGCGATAACGGCTTCAGCTAAAATACCTTTATAATTACCCAAATCAGACTTTAATAGATCAGAAAATGAGGCCTTTCGCTGCTTAATATGATCTTCTTTTAGACGAATACGCATGACCAAAGTCAATTCTTCGGTACGCGTATGTACCTGCTGGTTTGCTTGTCTAAAGTTCCAGCTTTTTTGCGGCGTTTGGCTATCAATCACACCCCAACCTAAATCCGTTCGATACGCTAGTAAGGGCAAAAAAGCGGCATCAGGGTGCTCTAGTATTTCTGGTGTATCGGTTATGCCAATGCCTTGTAATACTGCAATGACACCGCCTAACTCATGAATACTTTGACCTTGTCTGTCCGACTGCTCACTATGACGTTTGACGACATCATGGAGCCGTATATTGTCTACTGGATAGCCTTGCTGTCCGAGTAAATGCTTAATCGCATCAGTCAGCGTTTCGGTCAGATCAACCTGCTCTGAGTGTTGCAGCTCATGGTGGTCAACAGACTGAGACGGTGTCTTTTGTAATTGTGCACTCATATTAATCGCTTATTTAATATTTTAGATGGTTGCGTATGTAGGATAATTTACGCCTATTTATATGACTTTCTGATTTACTTATTTGTCATATTCTCTTGATCAGTTATCGGCGTAATACTGTAATCATCATTTAACATGAGATACTCACCATTGTTCAAGCTTTGCTCTGCCGTCTCGGGCAGCTTAATATCGATATATTCTTCTGCTGCGTTGTTTCCATAACCGAAATGACTGCTAGCGCTGTTTCTGTCTTGCTTATTGAGCCATTGCTTGACAGAGTTGGCTGGGCTAAACAAAGTCACTGGGTCACGATTATGAGAGAACTGCTGCCACTGCATAATGCCAAAATCTACTTGTAGTCTATAAAATGCACCCAACATTTCTGAGCGAGTTTGTACCAGCTGGACTTGATAATCGTTATGCTCACGGACAGCGTTTAGTACTTCAAGCCATGACTTGCGTCCTGCGATGAATTGCCGGCGATAAGAGCTGACCACAATTTGTGCCCCTGCTACAGCAGCGACCAACGAGGTTTCTCGGTCTTTGGCACTGACAAACTGCTGATACTGTACTTGAATGTTTTCGATAACATTACGGCGTGCAGCTTCTTGGTTTTGCACTAGGCTGTTGACCTCTGCCTGTGAAGCTCGTGCTAGCGCAAAATTGGAAAATCCAGCACCTGGTGCATAGCTCAACCCTACAGAGAACTTACCATCGTTTTCGTTATCCTCATGATAGTAAGCATGCTCATATTGGGCATAGATGGTTGGGTAACGAGCGGCTTGCTGTGATTCGACACCTTGCTTAGCGGATTCAATTTGGAAGTGCTCTTTTACAACGGTAGGATTGTAAAATCCAGCTCTATCAAATGCCATTCTTTCAAAGTCAACGGATTGCTGCTTGGCTTGATTTACCAACACCTTAAGATTCGGTATGCTCGTGACACTCATCTGAGACAATGGTTGACCAATGATTTGTTCTAGCCTAGCAGCGGCGATACGTTGCTGCTCAACTGCCGCTTGATAAGATGTTTGCTCTTGTAGGATGCGGTTAGTCACCAGATCAAGCTCAATACGAGCCGATACACCTTGACCAACGCGTCGCTGCATCATGGCTTCAAAATCATTCAGCTCTTTTAAATTCTCCACATGGACGCTTTGTGTAGCGACGGCTTGGATATAGCTTTGCCAAGCATCAATCGTTGTTTTGGCCACTAGGTTTTGCTGCTCGTAGATATACTCTACAGCAGCTTTATCATCGAATATGGCTTGATTGACATCTGCGGTGAGCTTACCCCCTGTCCATAGGGGCTGGCGAATGGTCACCTCTGAGACGAAATCATTGTCTCTATCGTAACCTGAGCTTACGCTTGGCGTTGGTAAAAGGTTTAATTTGGCCGCATTAATTCCTTCGGTAGTTGCTTGTTGACTCGCTCGAGCCGACCCTACTAAAGGATGCGTTTGAATTGCCTGCGCCACTAGGCTATTGATTTGGAAATCTGCTACTACTGCGTGTGAAGTCATGGTAAAACATATACCAGTCGCCAAAGCGGTCATAAAATGGCGCACTGAAATACTACGAAGTGACTGCTTACGATTTGACGAATTTTTCATATTATTTTTCAGTGATCAGCTCTATGAATGTTTTTTGAATAAATGTTGATCTTTTATGCACTAAACCTTACTAAAACTTACCTTATAAGGCAATAAGATAATAATTTAAATAAAGTCTAATGTACTCTACGGAGTAGAATTGTGCATAACGGAAGTTTATTTAGTCATCGTCATTGGCATAACACTGAATAAAAAACTTCTTGAGTAAACTGCTACCCTAAAAGGACGGGCAACTCACGATAGAAACACCCATAAAATCTATTTTTTCATTGATCTCATATTTAAAATTAATTAAGTGAATAGTGCGAAAAACGCCTCCGTTTTGGAAGCGTTTTCTATATTAAAAGATAATCAGACAATATTAGATGACAGTAATATCAGTATCGATATAAATTTGCGTAGCAGCATTACTATCTAATTGCCACACATTATATACTTGACCATTAGTATCTGTGACATCAGTTCCTGAATCTATCCAAACTGAAGGACTATTAGCACCATCTGTGTCGCTAAGATCAGCACCGACACCACCTAAATCTACTGTGTCATCGCTATTTCCTTTCACGTAAATAGGATCAGAGGTTCCTGAGTTGGCTATATCTGCTGCTTGAACTAACAGTGCATTGGCGCCAGTACCGCCAATATCGAGCACTTCCGTTTGGAAGATATCAGATAGACTTAGCGTCTGACCTGCTCCAGTTAGATTGATAGCATCTACTCCATCACCTAGATTGATGAGCGACACATCAGAGATATTATAAGCAATATCAACGACGTCATCACCGTTCGTTCCAATTAAGTTGACTCTGCCACCAGCTTCCGCTCCCCAGTTAATACTACCCAATAGATCATCAAGATCGTTCGCATCTACTTCCAACATCGCTTCAAACTCAGCGTTACCATTACGATCTACCATGAGTGTTCCACTCTCGTATTTCAGGTAGTCACCGATATTACCTAGCGTTTGGTTACCGTCCAGTAAGCCAGTAATATCAATCTGATCGCCCTGTTGAGCACTGAAGTCGCTCCAAGTATCAACACCGTTGTTGCCATTGCCACCATTTATACCATTTAAGTTATCAAAGACTAAGGTATCAGCTCCTGTGCCCATAACAAAGCTGTCATTTGCAGCAGAGCTAACTGCAATATCAGCAAACTCAGAAGCAGTGATACCTTTACCAACATTGAGCTCTAGGGTAGCGGTTTCTTTATCGCCAGTCACAGAAGTCGTCTCGTAGGTAAAGCGTTCAATTCCAAAACTTTCGCCGTTTGGTAAGTAGCTATAGCTACCATTTTTATTAACTGTCAAGGTGCCATACAAGCCTTCGATATCAATCGATTCTGCACCTTGATTTGGATCACTAACGAATACAGACTTACCATCCACTTTTAGCGTACTAATATTGTCCCGCCCTTGATCATTGTCATTACCATCAATCAAGGAACCAGTAACAGCAGAGACCACTGTAGATGTATAATCTTCTGAATGAATAACTGTGGCATTAAAATCTATACTCTGCAGGCTACCTCTGCTAGTAGTGATCGTAAGCACATAATCACCTGCTGGCAAATCAGGTAATGAAGAACTCAATGATGCATTTGTCGTTCCACCTTCTACTGACTCAGTAAAGAGCTCGTTAGTTGTAGTATTCAATAAAGTATATGTAATAGTTATCTTAGAACCAAGAGCATTAAGGGAACTTGCGGTCGCTTCCACCTCAACAGGAGCAGCGGCATCATGTTCAGCAACTGTGAATGTTTTAGAATAAGGGTTATTAATACTAGTAAATAAACCATCCTCTTCTTCATACTTAATTGTCGAGATGACATTACTTTCTTGCACTGTGACGTTATTGAAATCATCAACCGCAGTATGAGTGCTGATTTTGATATTCAATGTGTCAACAGCGACCAGACCATTTGCATCTTTAGTCACTAGATTGAAAGATTCTACTTCTCCATAAGGCGGCACCCAGTCAGGACCTGCATCAGTAGGTTTTGCGACAGTATAATCGTAGGTGCCATCAATATTAATTGTTAAGCTGCCATACTCACCTTGTACCACCGTGGCTCCATTTGACTCCATTATCTGATCGTCCACTTTTAGTAATACAATCCCTGTATCTTCAGTTGCATCTTTGCCAGCGATCGAACCCTCAAAGGTAGATGGGTTATCATAGTCAGAGAGTTTATCGGAAGTAATTGCCAAGTTAGTGCCCTCAATTACACTTAGGCCATCACCAGCAATCAGTACTGCTCTATACTCACCTTCGCCGAACTGTAATTCTAACGATCCATTACCCTGCCCAAGAACAGGAAGATTTAAGGGACCAACGGCTGTAAACCAATTATCTTCTAAATGCACTTGGACAAAATTACCTGTTGACTCATCCTGTCTATAGACAGCCAGATCGTAATCAACATCTACTCCAACCAAACTAAAGCCATCACCTCTAAAAGTTAATTCACGTACTTGGTTATCACCCACAGCGAATTGCATGACACCCGAACCACTTAAAGCAGCTGCATCAAGAATTGGCCCTAGTATTCCTATATTAGCAATACTAAACCCTGATGCATCGACGATCGTAGAATCTGTCGTATCAAAGACAACGCTTGGCACAATATCTACTACAAGGCTCTCATCTATTTTAACTTGATTATCAACCGGTAAGATATTCAATTGAATAGTAAGATCTGCAGAAGAGCTATTACCATCAGGTGATGTCACAGTATAGGTAAAGCTATCCTCGCTGCCATACGGACCACGGAAACTGCTATCCACTTCATACTCATAACTGCCATCAGAGAATATTGTCAGCGTACCGTATTCTCCTTGAATAGTCTCCTCACCTTCTACGAGCGGCTTTTCACCATTGACCGACGTAATTGAGGTAACCGTCGCATTCGTCGGTAGTTCATCATAACCAAAGCTTGCATCGACATCGTCTAGCACATTCCCTGTAATAGAGCCGCTGACCGCTGTTGCTTGAGAATAGTCCAAAACAGTATCAGAGAGAAAGTTTAAGGTGTAATTAGTGAGCGCAGAGACACCTTCACCACTAGACATAACAAACAGCCACTCTCCTTCATCCAAGCTAAAATCAGTCTCTTGAGATGCGCCGCCTAATAAGTAAGATACTACCCAGTCTTCTTTTACTTCCTGTAACTCCCATTCATTTGTAGACTCATTCAATTTGTACAAGCTCAAATCTATGGTACTCAGAACTTGAACTCCAAGTGCTGCACCTTGAACTCTAACTTCTCGTACTTGATCTTCACCTACTTCAAGTATCACTGAGTTGGCAATAACATCATCAAGCACACCTGCATTTAATACTGGGCCTAAACCTACATTAACCACGGTAAAACCAGTTTTATTCAGATCACTTGGTGTCAGATTCTCAGTTTCTAAAGGTGTAGCTGTTAGTTGGAAGTCAACGAAATTATCAGCCGCTGCAATGATTTCGTTAGTGTCTACCGTGAAGTCAATTGACTCACTTGTCACACTACTATTACCCGCCACATCAGTCACGACGGCAGTCACACTATAATCGCCATCGGCAGTGATGCCATCTTCTTCAGTATTTGGAATGGTGACTACGGCAAAGCCATTGGTACTATTACTAGCGATATCAGCAGGGGTCAATTCATAATCAACGGTGATAGTACTGTTGTCAGGCAATGTTACTGTTAATGTCACGGTGTCGCCTGCAACTGTACCCGTTGGTAAGGTGACTTGAGTTTGAACGCCATCTGCAAGTTCTGACGCACTTACTCCACCAGCTTCGTCAGCGGAAAGGGCCACGATAGGTGCCACTTGATCTGCATCGTCTTGTTGGCCAGGGGCGATGGTGTCTACCGTGAAGTCAATTGACTCACTTGTCACACTACTATTACCCGCCACATCAGTCACGACGGCAGTCACACTATAATCGCCATCGGCAGTGATGCCATCTTCTTCAGTATTTGGAATGGTGACTACGGCAAAGCCATTGGTACTATTACTAGCGATATCAGCAGGGGTCAATTCATAATCAACGGTGATAGTACTGTTGTCAGGCAATGTTACTGTTAATGTCACGGTGTCGCCTGCAACTGTACCCGTTGGTAAGGTGACTTGAGTTTGAACGCCATCTGCAAGTTCTGACGCACTTACTCCACCAGCTTCGTCAGCGGAAAGGGCCACGATAGGTGCCACTTGATCTGCATCGTCTTGTTGGCCAGGGGCGATGGTGTCTACCGTTATGGTCGTCACAGAAGATGCGTCACTCACGTTACCGGCGGCATCTGTGATGGTATAGCTGATAGCATAGGTGTCATCAGCAAGCGGTGTGTTTGGTGTTAGGGTATTCCCCACTAAGGTGGCTGGTACGACCACGCCATCAACCAACAATGTCGGTGTGCCGTTGGCCAATTCACTATCTGGTATGACCACGCCTGGGGTGTTGTCGTTGGTGATGCCTTGATTTGCAATGGTTTCTGCAGGGTCAAGCGGATCACCATTGCCGTCTACGTTGTCGGTGATGACAGGTGCTGCAAGCGGTGTGTCAGGCGCCGTGGTGTCTCGAACAGCATTGGCTGTTACAGTAGGGGAAACATTACCAGCCGTATCTTCGATTTTGACAGAAACCTCTAATGCGGCTCCTTCTTCTGGTGCGGGTATTTCAACCCCAACATTACCAGCTTCAATATCGTCATTAGTTAAAACTTTTTCGACACCGTTGACGATCACGGTATAACCAACACTCGAACTCTCTGGCAAGTCAACAATAACATCTACCTGGTTACCCGCTATCTCATCAGCCGTGATAAAGGTATCTCCGTTACCGATAGCTACACCATCTGGTGCTTCAGGCGCATCATCTGTATCTCGAGTTGCACTAACTGTAACAGCCGTAGACTTGTTTCCAGCTACGTCTGTGATACTGGCAGTGACTTGCAGAGATTGACCTTCTAATGGAGCATCAATAGTTACAGTTGCCGTACTGTTTGCGATGTCATTATTAGTTAGTTGCTGATCAACACCATTGACAGTAACAGTGTCACCTACAGAAGCATTATCTGGCAAACCAATAGAGATAGTGACTTGACTATCTCTAATCTCATCAGCGGTGATCAAAGCGTCACCATTGCCGATAGCAATATTTGGAGCACCAGGTGGAGCCGTGTCTACCGTGAAGTTAACTGATTCACTTGTCATACTACTATTACCTGCCACATCGGTCACGACGGCTGTCACACTATAATCACCATCGGCAGTTATGCCATCTTCTATATTATTTTGAATGGTGACAATGGCCACACCGTTACCAATACTTGCATCAAGATCATCTTCAGTCACTTCATAGTCGACAGTGATCGGAACTCCGCCATCAGGAGTGACGGTCAGCGTCACAGTGTCGCCTGCCACAGTACCTAGCGGCAAGGTGACATTAACTTGAACACCATTTTCAAATTCTGACGCACTTACTCCACCAGCTTCGTCATCAGAAAGGGCTACAACAGGCGCCACTGGATCAGCATCTTCTTGTTCTCCAGGGGCGATAGTGTCAACAATACCAACTGTTTCCGACAGCTCGTCTGACTCATTACCAGCTGCATCTGTGATACTTGCCGTTACGTCAAGCGCTTCACCTTCTGCTGGTGCGTTGATTTTAACAGTTACGTTTTTATTCTCGATGTCATCATTAGTCAATTTTTGCTTGATACCATTAACAGTAATAATGTCTCCAACAGATGCATTATCAGGTAAACCGATAATTACATCTACTTTGCCATTGTCATCGATCTCAGCAGCATTAATAAAGGCATCGTCATTACCAACATAAATATCAGTTGGTGCATCAGGCGCGGTGGTGTCTACTGGTGCGCTATCGTTATCATCACCGCCCCCTCCCCCTAAAGCCGCTGCCGCCACACCAACACCTGCTAGACCCAACAACCATGGTAAAGCCGCAAAACCTTCAGCTTCTGTGGCCCCAACCCACCAAGGGCTTATTTGTGAATCTCCAGCTAATGATTGACTTTGAGCTTCACCCATTTGTAGTTCAGTGACATAGTCTGTCACGTCACCTGTATCGGGAAGATAGTAGTAATAGCTACCATCTTCAGCAATACCTATTAATGCACTATCTGCATTATCATAAAACCCCTCAATAATGAGGTCTGGACCCTGTCCATCATTTTCAAAAGAAATATGAAGGTTTTTATCTACTCTTTTAGTAACAACATTATTTGGTGCACGATTAACGGTTGTATCAAGCAGCTCGTAATTAGTTCTATTAACAGCTTTAATCACTGTAGGCGTTTCATCTTTTAAGACCACTGTATGCTCAGCAACTGTCTCAACTTTATTATTAACTTTCACAATTATAGTATTCATAAAACCATCCTTGATTGACTAATTTTGACCAAATATAAACATAGCTGTTTGATAAAATATTAATATTTCATAAGGCGATAATGAAAAACACTTCTAAATCATTTTTTCCAAAGAACTTTGGTTAAATGCACTTGTAAAAATATATTTATATATAAAGCTAACTATTCTCTATCTTTTACTAAAACTTAACTGAAATCCTGACTAAACAGCCAGCTTTCTCACAGTCTTCTACAAACCTTTCATTAAAAAAACTTTACTATATATTTTACTATTTAAAATAACTTAACAAACTATTTATATTTAATAAAACGAATATAAAAACAAAATATTTTTCAACTCATGATAGTAACGTAAGAGAAATATTAATCTTTCTTAGCGACGCACTCTATCAACAAATATCCAATTTAAAAATAGTTTAGAGAACTTTTGTTACTTATTATTAGACTTTGTAAATATTAGTTTTTCGTTAGAAAATACTTGTATGCTTTTCATAGTAAGCTTCGGATATATTTTGTGCTATTACTTTTATAATAATACGCTAGGCTTACAGGTCAACATAGTTTCTTTATTAAATTGTAAACAATATTCGATTTTACAAATATAGCCTGCTTTTTAGAAGGGACATAATTCCTGAATCAACCTGTATAGACACGTTTCAGTAGTTAACGTCGTAGATAACGAGTAGGTTCGACAAGAGAAAAAAACCATAATAAATATTTTTTATAAATTAAGATTATGTAATAAATAGATAGCAAGGAAATAAATAATATTCATTCTCATTGCTTATAAAAACAAATAGAATTTTTGATGGTAAAAAGACAATATTAGCCAAAAGCGCTGTTTAAAAGCATTCTATTTAATTGCTTAGGCTAATTTTCTATAAGAAGATACTTGGAAGGTTGTTATTTTTTGAAGGTAGATGAAAAAAGATGATACTTGGTATCTTTTTTTGATTTGGTATCTTTTTTTGATAAGGCTCACACAAAAGTGAGTATTGCTTATAATATATTAATTTTATGAAGTGATAATTTGGTACGTCATGATTAAGAATTAGAAGTACCAAATTATTTTTATATTTTGTCTATACAATTAATAAGTGCTATTTAAGTTTCTTCAATGTCTAAACCGATGACATGGTTAAGATGGCCAGTTTTTAAGTATATGGTTGCATCCTCCACCCCTGCCTTTATTTGTACATTTGCATCTATCGGTAGGCGTATCCAACTATCCTGCTGATATACCTGTCCACCCTCTATTAGCTCACCTGCTACAACTAATATTTCTGCACCGCCATGAACTGTCTCAGTGAATAGCAACTCGCCTGCATCGATACGCTGTAGACTAACGCGCTCCACCCCATCGGAAAAAAGCGGGCAGACAGTACGGTTGCCTTGTTGCTGCCAATTAGCATCATTATAAGTGTCGATAGCCACGTGCTGCGTTTCGTCAGACGACATTTGCCTCAATTTAACGAAAATAACAGCACCTTCATCACTATAAGGCCGATGACCTGAAGACGGTGGATTACGTAAATACCAACCTGCTGGGTAATGAGTGTCATCTGCAGAAAAAGTGCCTGATAATACTAAAATCTCTTCGCCGCCTGGATGCATATGATGCGGAAAGTAAGAGTTTGGCGCATAACGTACAAGACTGGTAGCGCGAGCCTTCTCTGCGCCCACACGATCAAGCATGACACGCTCCACACCATTTTGTGGTGACTTAATCCATTGATGTGCTTCGGGGGCCAGTGAAGCACGTTGTGAAAAATCTGCATTAATTAGCATAAAATATTCCAAAGATATTAAACAATTAGGGCGTACCCACAATATAAAACTGAGGACACGCCCTAGACGATAAACACAAATATATGACGTTATTACCGCACTAGAATGACCGGCGATAACGTGCTAGCGATAATTTCTGTCGTTGTACTTCCGAGAAACAGTTGCTGCCATTTCGAATGTCCGTACGCACCCACCACCATAATGTCGACATTGTTCTCTACCTGAAACTTTAACAATCCATCCACCGCATCAGAAGCATATAAGTGATGTGCTTCAACGACAAACCCTGCATCTTCTAACTGTGCAGCGGCGGCGCTCATACTTTGTTTGGCGGCGTCGTTATGATTGCCCACCATCACGATGTGACCTTTTAAACCTTTTAATAGTGGACTTTTTGACACCATTCGTGCCGCTTTAATAGAGGTCTTACTACCATCAAAGGCAATCATATAGGAGCTTGGCTCTTCAAATTTTTCTGAGCAAATCAATATAGGAATATCTGACCCACGAGCGACCGTCTCAATCTGACTACCAATATTAATCCGACTGTTCTTATGATCCTCTCCGCGGCGTCCCATCACAATCGCACGATTTTCTTCTTTGAAATGCTCAATGCTAGGAAGCAACTTGCCATGACGTTGATAAACGCGAACATTGACATCAGCGAAACTGCTTTGAATATGGCTTTTTGCATCTTGTACCAACGCATTGCTATAGCTGTTGACGACTTTTGCTCTTTGTTCATCTAGTTGGGACAGCTCTTCTAATAAAAACTGACGACTATTTATGCCTATAGCACCTGATAAATCCCGTCTGGTCGATGCTGGTATGTCACTGACATGCAACAACCCAACAGGTACGTTTAGTTTACTGGCATACCACGCTGCATAGTCACAAACCGATTCAGTCACTGCCGAGCCGTCAATACAGGCCAAAATGTGCTGTGATGTTGTCATAATCTGTCCTTAAATTTAATTATTTAATCCTATACAGCTTGTTAGTTCTGACCAAGCTATGCTCTTTGGCTTATGTACTCTGATTCATTCTCTTTGGCTTATGTATTCTGACTGAGGTATGTTTCATTTACCTTATAATAGTTACCCTTTCAAAAATTATCTTATTAAGTAAATTTACCCCTTCATTTGATAATAACCAATTTACACAGCTTCATCCAGCGATGTGTGCGACCCTTTTGCAATAATTGCAATTTGTTACTGACAGCATCGTGCATGGCTCACCGCAGACTGATATCTAGCTATATATAAAGTCTTATCATCGTCTGACCACATGCGCTAGCAAAGTTTGCTACAATGTATTTTTTAGCATTTATGATTTCGGTATCGTTATTTAGGTGATTGGATTATGGCAAAAAATGCCCTACAGGCTCAATTATTAAAGGCTGGCTTGGTTGATAGCAAAAAGGCCAAGAAGATCAGCAAGCAAACGCAACATGCCAAGCGTACTGGTGACTCAGAAAGCGTCGAAGCCAAGAAAGCGCTGGCAGAGGCGCAAGCTCAAAAGCTAGAAAAGGATCAAAAGCTTAATCAAGAGAAACAACGCATATTGGAAGTGAAAGCATTAAAGGCCAATATTTTCCAAATGATTAAGCAGCATCAAATTACTGAGACAGCAGGTGAGGTTAGCTATCAGTTTGTCGATGAATCCAAAGTAAAGAAAATCGCTATCACTCAGAAACTGTACGATCAAATAGTGGCTGGTCACGTGGTTATCGCACGCTTGGAAGAAAGCTACGCGCTACTGCCTCGCCCATTAGCTGACCGTATCGATTCAAAAATGGAAGGCTTTATGGTTGTGTCCAACGACACTGCTGAAGAAGCATTGGCAGAAGACGATCCGTATGCCGCTTATGTGATTCCAGATGACTTGATGTGGTAAGGCATTATTTTACTGCTGTTGGCTTTACTATAGTGTTATAAGCATCCCCTCAAAAGCCCTTTATAGGATTTACGTTCTATAAAGGGCTTTTTGCGTTTATACGGGTTATGCAAATCTTTATAGCGCAAGATAAACGTTAAATGTGTCGATAGACTCAATCAAACGTACACAAATCGGGCTTCTTTAACCTAACATTGCTGGTTTGGTTAAAGAAAGTAACCCAACCCTATAATTGCTAGAATATGGATATAATCAACTTGAACAGTTATTCAATAACTACTACAATGCGTTTTTAGTACATTTTGTGGTAATACTTTGTTTATTTTTGAGTAATTGCTCAATATTGTTCATATTTTACCTATGTTTGTTACCTGATAGTTCGGTGCCATCGTGCCCGTTTTATTTGCTTAATTTGTTCCAATTCACTTTTACTTTTTCTCAAAAAGAGATAATTCATGCCAAAACATTTGCCACTCTCACTATTGTTTCTTCGCCTTGGTATTTTCATCGTGTTCTTCTTTTGGACACTCGACAAATTCGTAAATCCTGAGCATGCCGCCAATGTATTTGCTAAATTCTACGCTTTAGAAAATTTAGGCATCACTATTGTTTACCTGATTGGTAGCTTACAAATCATTCTTATCTTCTCGTTTGTCATGGGTCTATTCAAAAAGTGGACATACGGCATTATCTTATTACTACACGCCGCTTCTACTTTTGCATCTTTTGGTCTTTACCTAACACCTTTTGATAACTTATTGTTCTTTGCTGCATGGCCAATGCTGGCAGCCTGTCTAGTGCTGTTCTTAATGAGAGACTATGACACCCTAACATTGGGTAAAAATACGTCTCCAGTATAAATGTCAGCGGCAGTGCTTATTGCTACAGTAGTATAAACATCAGACAACAAGACATAATTTATATACTATTAAGACTGCCGACTTAAATTTTTTATCGTAGTTAGGCGATTCAGACAATTCGATTTGATCGCCACGTTACTTAAATATAGTTACTTAAGTTTAGTTATTCAGATGATGAGCATTCTACAGTTTGAGTAATAACTACGATTTTAGCCTTCGCTCCCTTATTTGGCCGGACTTTTCATGATTAAAAGAATATTTTTAATACTATTAATATTGATATTAGCGGCAAGCTTTTTTTACTTTGACCTAAATCAATTATTGACGCTTGATGGCTTAAAAGGGTCGATGGCGCAATTTAATGAATACAAAGCGCAGTCACCGCTATTGATTATCGGTGGGTTTTTCTTACTATATGTCGTCGTTACTGCCCTCTCCTTACCAGGCGCTGCGATTTTAACGCTAGCCGCTGGTGCACTATTTGGTTTGGTTCAGGGCTTACTCGTTGCCTCATTTGCATCGAGTATTGGTGCTACTATTGCCTTCTTGGCATCGCGTTATCTACTGCGTGATACCATCAAACAGCGCTTTCCTGAGCGGTTGGCAGCTATTGATGCAGGCGTCGAAAAAGAAGGTGGGTTTTATTTATTTACCTTACGTCTGGTACCCATATTTCCATTCTTTTTGATTAACCTATTGATGGGTGTGACGTCTATTAAAACATGGACTTACTACTGGGTCAGTCAAATCGGCATGCTGGCTGGGACGTTTGTCTTCGTCAATGCAGGGACACAGCTGGCACAGATAGACAGCTTATCGGGTATTTTATCTTTCAACTTAATTGTCTCGTTTGCGTTATTAGGTTTCTTCCCATTAATAGCAAAAGGAGTGTTGAACATGTTTAAAAAACGCCGTGTTTATAAAAACCACACCAAACCTAAAAAGTTCGATCGCAATATGATTGTGATTGGCGCAGGCGCTGGCGGATTGGTTACAAGCTACATTGCCGCAGCAGTCAAAGCGAAAGTCACACTGATTGAAGCAGGTGAAATGGGCGGTGATTGTCTCAATTATGGCTGTGTACCTAGTAAGGCCATCATTAAGAGCGCAAAAATCGCTGACCAAATTCGTCATGGGGAAAACTACGGTCTAGAGAACACCGTACCGCAGTTTTCATTCAAAAAAGTGATGGCACGCGTACAGCAAGTAGTGGCTGATATCGCACCGCACGATAGTGTTGAGCGTTATACCAATCTGGGCGTCGATGTGGTCAAAGGCTATGCTAAATTAGTTGACCCGTGGACAGTAGAAATCCAGCTAAATGACGGCGGCATGCAGACCCTAACAGCGCGCACCATCGTTATCGCCACTGGCGCTCGCCCATTTGTACCACCGCTGCCAGGTATAGAAGAAACTGGCTATGTAACCAGTGACACGCTGTGGACGAAGTTTTCTGAGCTAGAAGAAGCCCCTAAGAAGCTAGTAGTACTAGGCGGTGGTCCAATCGGTAGCGAGCTTGCGCAAAGCTTTGCTCGATTGGGTTCTAATGTGACGCAAATTGAGATGAGCGATCGCATTATGGGTAAAGAAGACCTTGAAGTGTCTACCTTTGCTCATCAGTCGCTCACTGAAAGCGGTGTCAATATTTTGACCTCGCATCAAGCGATGCGCTGCGAGATGCGTGATGGCAAAAAATACATTATCGTCAAACACAATGAAACAGAAATCGATATCGAGTATGATGAGCTACTTTGTGCCGTTGGTCGTAGCGCACGCCTTGAAGGTTATGGTTTAGAGGCGCTAGGTATCGAAACCAATCGTACTATCGTGACCAATGAATATCTCGAGACGTTATATCCCAATATCTTTGCTGCAGGCGATATTGTCGGTCCATACCAGTTTACTCATGTCGCTGCCCATCAGGGTTGGTACGCTGCAGTCAATGGCTTATTTGGCAATCTGAAGAAGTTTAAAGTAGATTATCGCGTCATTCCTTGGGTTACGTTTATCGACCCAGAAGTCGCTCGTGTCGGTATCAACGAGCAAGAAGCCATCGATAAAGGCATCGATTACGAGATTACTCGTTTTGAGTTTGAAGAGCTGGATCGCGCCATTACAGATAGCGCGGCTAAAGGCTTTATCAAAGTCATCACACCAAAAGGTAAAGACAAAATACTGGGCGTTACGGTGGTGTCTGAACATGCAGGCGACCTAATCGCAGAGTTTGTACTGGCCATGAAACATGGTCTGGGTCTCAATAAGATTTTGGGCACCATTCATAGCTACCCTACTTGGGCAGAAGGCAACAAATACGCCGCTGGTGAGTGGAAACGTGCTCATGCGCCTGAGACCGTATTAAGCTGGTTAGAGAAATACCATACTTGGCGTCGCGGTTAGTTAATAGCAGCGAATTAAGAGCAGTTTGCTGATTAATGTCATTAAATGACGCGACTGGTAGGAAAGTTCTAAAAGACTCCAATAAAGCTGGTTTAGATTTTGTGATATCTGTTTGGTTTGACATGGCAGACTATGAAATCTTTACCAGCTTTACTAACATTTAAATCATAACGGAAACTTGAATGCGCGTTATTACCGCTTTACCGATGCTCAAACGTCTTACGCGATATAGCACCTACGCTATGGTGATGAGCATTTGTATTGGTATATCAGCAAGCACAGCATCGCCAACTACTGCCAATATTAACCAAGACTTGTCACCTTGGCAGCAGATAGAAGCCCAAGGCAGCAACCAAGATGTTTACTTTTATGCATGGGGCGGTGATCCGCAAATTAACGCCTATCTACAATGGGTCGCCGATCAAGTCGATGATAAATATAATATCAACTTAGTCCATGTCAAATTGAGCGATACCAGCGAAGCAGTCAGTCGTGTACTGGCAGAAAAATCTGCTCATAATGACGATCAAGGCAGTGTTGATTTGGTCTGGATTAATGGTGCTAACTTTGCCACCATGAGTGAGAGCTCATTACTACTCAAGCAATGGGCAAACAAGCTGCCCAATTTTGCGTTGACTGATCCGGACAATAATCCAACCGTAAACTTTGACTTTGGTGTGCCGACCAACGGTATGGAAGCACCATGGGGACAAGCCTCTCTGACGTTTTATTACGACAGCCTATCGACCAGTAAACCGCCAACAACGCTAACTGAACTGACCACTTGGACAGCACAAAACCCTGGCCGTTTTAGCTACCCAAAACCACCTGATTTTTTGGGTATGAGTTTCTTAAAATACGTCTTAGTCATGTTGCATGAGCAACAAGACGCTCAAACGGGTAAGAACACTAGCGCACAGCTCAACTTGCCTGCCACTGAAGAAAACACCGCGCTCGTATTAGATCCGCTATGGGCGTTTTTGGATGGCTTTCATCCAACCTTATGGCGTAATGGCGAGCAGTTCGTGCAGACAGGCGCGCAGATGCGGCGCTTGGTCGATGATACGGAGCTGAGTCTCGCGTTTACCTTTTCGGCACCAGAGGTTCCTGCAGCCGTACAGCGTTATGACTTACCCCAGAGCATTCGCAGCTATGCCATGAGTGATGGCAGCTTAAGCAATACTCATTTTGTTGCTATCCCTTATAACGCTAGCCATCCTCAGGCGGCACAATTAGTAGCCAATTTTTTGATGAGTCCAGAAGCCCAAGCAAAAAAACAAACCCCTTCGGTATGGGGTGACAAAACCGTATTGGTTCAATCTACACTTAGCCCTGCACAACAAGCATTATTCAAAACCAAGCAGCCCCATCCAAGCGCCCTGCCCTTTGATAGTGTCAAACGCACGGTAAGCGAGCCGCATCCAAGTTGGGTAGAGGCCATCCAGCAAGGCTGGCAAGCACGTTATGGGGTGAGTCCATGAGCCAAGGTTTTGATAAAATCACGAAAAAAGGTGATAGCCCTAGACCTATTACGCTTGAGAAAAAAGACCTGTTTACGCGTATCGTGTCTTTTAGCCCCAAACTCTTAATTCTCATATTAATATTACCCGTACTCTGTGGCCTCATCTGTGTACTGTTGCCTGCCCTAAGCTGGCTTCCTGCCCTAGAAAAAACGACCTTGAATCTGCAAGGGTTTATAGACCTGTGGCAAACGCCTGGCATCACGCATATGGCTGCGTTAAGTCTCGCTACAGGACTTATCAGCACCTTACTTGCTTTTGTCATTGCCCTGATGATATTGGCCGCGTTTTTTAACAGTGTTTGGTTGCAGCGTATTGAGCACTTACTAAGCCCTATCTTGGTCATTCCTCATGCAGCCGCAGCCATTGCCGTTGGGTTTTTGATTGCGCCGTCAGGCATGTTTGCACGGCTCATCTCCCCGTGGCTAACTGGTTGGGAGATGGCACCCGATGGTATGTTTCCGCATGATCCATACGGTATCAGTATCATCTTGGGCTTAACCTTAAAAGAGCTGCCGTTTTTATTATTAATGGCACTGGGCGCGCTTGCTCAGCCTGAGCTTGGTAAAAAACTGCTTCAACAATATACTGTTGCGCTCAATTTAGGTTATTACCCAATTACTGCTTTTTTTAAGGCGGTCTTGCCCCTGTTATACCCTTTTCTGCGTTTACCGATTTTGGCCGTATTGGCGTATGCCAGTGCAAGTGTCGAGATGCCATTGATACTGGGCCCTAACACACCACCAACGCTTGCCGTCTCTATCATACAATGGTTCAACGATGTTGACCTGACATTACGTATCAAAGCATCAGCAGGCGCCTTATTACAACTCGTACTGACAGCAGGTTTAGTCGCCTTTTGGCTAGGCGGCGAAAAAATTATCAAGGCAATATTTAATGTTTCGTCAGTCAATGGCAAACGTCATTATGCAGATACTATTTGGCAAAAAGTCACCGCCATACTTACCGTAGGCGTGATTGGCTTTATGCTACTGTCACTATCTGGCCTTGTGTTATGGGCATTTGCAGGATTTTGGCGGTTTCCGGCGATGCTACCAGAGCAATTTGTGCTATTACACTTTCAAAGTGCTTTTACCCAGATGAGCACACCATTGGTCAACACGCTTAGCATTGGTGCCGTTAGTACTGCCTTTGCTGTTTTTCTGACGTTGCTATGCTTGGAAGCTGAGCAACTGAGTGATAAACCACTGTCGCACTTCACCAGTTTTATTATTTACTTACCGCTCTTGGTGCCAAGTATCGCGTTTTTATTTGGCTTGGTATGGTTACAGCAGTTGGCCAATCATCAATCAGAATTTTTTAACGTGGCATTCGCCCATCTTTTATTCGTGCTACCGTACGTGTTTTTATCATTGGCCAGTAGCTACCGACGCTTAGACTCACGTTTCGCTCATGTGGCCGCTAGCCTTGGCGCTGCACCCATCAAGGTATTTTTCCAAATAAAGCTGCCGCAGCTATTTGCCCCTATTTTGATTGCCATTGCTCTCGGTCTAGCGATCAGCTTTGGTCAGTATTTGCCAACCCTATTGGCAGGTGGCGGACGTATTGCTACTATCACAACAGAAGCGGTGACACTGGCAAATGGAGCCAGTAGGCGTACCAGTGCCGTTTATGCCATCATGCAAATGGCGCTACCGCTCATCGGTTTTATAGTGGCTTGGGTGCTACCCAAATACTTCTTTAGAAGTGGTGCGCGGTAGCAAGCTGCTCATGAATAAGAACAGTTGTGAAAAGTATCAGCTATCGAAAACAGCCGTTATGAAAAAACTAGCTGCTAAAAATACTAAAATAATTAGTCATAGAAAACGCAAATAAAGGGTTCCTGATGCCATCATCTCTACAGATAAAAGACTTACAGCTGTTTCGTCAAAACGAGCAGCTATTGAGTATCAATGAGCACATCGCTGGTGGCGACATCCTAACCGTGATGGGCCCTTCTGGTAGTGGCAAGTCCAGCTTACTAAACTGGCTAACAGGTACTTTAGCGAATGACTTCACCGCGACGGGTACTGTCTGGTTAAACGATGAGAACGTGACTCACCTGCCTGCCCATTTGCGCCGTATTGGTGTTCTGTATCAAGACGCACTGCTGTTTTCGCACCTATCAGTGGCGGGCAATATTGCTTTTGCCATGCCAAAAGGAAACAAAAAACAGCGAGTTGAAAAAATAGCGCAGTCTTTAGCTCAAGTAGGATTAGAAGGGATGGGAGATCGTCATCCTGATAACCTATCAGGTGGTCAACAAGCACGTGTCGCCCTACTACGCACGCTGCTAAGTGAGCCCAAAGCAATACTACTTGATGAGCCCTTTAGCAAACTTGATACTCAATTGAGGATGGATACGCGGCAATTGGTATTCGATCAGATTCGTACTCATAAGTTGCCTGCTATTATGGTCACGCACGACCAAAGTGACGCTGAAGCAGCCAATGGCAAAGTTATTTATGTAGGACAATAGTTTTGGACATCAGAGTCAAATATCAACGCTAAATACCCAAGCAAAATAAGCAAAATATAAAAGGCAGCTCGCATGTTAGACAAGTTCATTACGCCCGTTATCAAGCCGCTGCTAACCCCAATAGTAGCGACATTGCATAAGCTCGGCATCACAGCTGATCAGCTTACGGTAGCTGGATTCTTGGTTGGTATGTTGGCACTACCACTCCTCACGTTTGAGCTATGGTATGGCGCGCTAGCAGCGATTATATTGAATCGTATCTTTGATGGGCTGGATGGCGCAATGGCACGCTACGCAAAGCAAAGCTCAAGCGCAGGCGGCTACTTAGATATCACCCTCGATTTTTTGTTTTATGCTGCTGTGCCACTAGGGTTTATTTTGGCCAACCCTGCACAAAACGCTATTGCAGGCGCGTTGTTATTAGCAGCATTTATTGGGACAGGTTCGAGCTTTTTGGCGTTTGCGATTTCTGCGGAAAAGTTTCAATTAGACAAGCCGCAGTTTAAATATAAGAGCTTTTATTATCTCAACGGCCTCACCGAAGGCACTGAGACCATTGCTCTGTTTATTGCTTTCTGTATTTGGCCGCAGCATTTTGTGCTACTTGCTGGTATCTTTGCTACTGCCTGCGCTATTACTATTTTTACTCGTATACATGGTGGGTATCATACCCTCAAGCAGCTCGAATCTACCAAGTAAACGTCTGAAGATATACACTATATTGAAACCCAGCAATGAACCTCTAAGCATTTACTGAATCATCTATTCGCAGTGCTTCTATAGATAAGGCCATATCTTCAGCAAGGGCGTGTACCGTCGAGCTCTCTATGTCACGCTGTGCAAAGGCACGCAGTCCCATGACTTCTGCCTGTAAGCGGCGACCAAGTCGAACCGCATCCAGCTGACTATCCATCTCACCGACATTCTGCGCTTCTTTAAAGCATTCTATAAATCGCGTCTCCATACCTGCCAGCAGCATTTCCACCTTGGTTAACGCTGTTTGTTCACGCGCACCAAGCTCTAGTAAGCTCTTGACCAACATACAGGCTCGGCTCGGTAATGCTTTGTCACGAATCCCGCCAAGCTGACGTATATAAGCGGCAAGGCCTAGTAAAGGCGTTTCATGATGGCTCAATACTCGCTCAAGCTCGGTCAAACCTAGACGTGCATAGTATTCTAGTGCTTCTTGAAACAGGCCTTCTTTATTACCGAAAGCGGCATAGATACTGCCTGGGCGCATATCGAGCGCTTGCTCTATGTCTTTTAGAGACGTGGCATGAAAGCCCTTTTGCCAAAAAAGCTGTAGCGCACGCTCCAAGGCGTCATGACGGTTATAAAGTGCGGTGCGTGACATAATGTGCCCCATTTAAAAAGCCGTGACCTCATATAAAAATGGGCACGGCTATAAAACTTGAATGATTGCTCAATTTTATCCTGAATGGGTGCGACAGTAAAGTTAATATAAGAAACGGTCTGGTAAACAAACGTAATGTTAGAACGCGACCTAGCTGACCTAGCTATCAACAATCACTCTACAATAATTCAATAGCCATGCTGATAGCTAGGAAATAGCCACTCTATAGTGGCTAGTGACAATCTAATCGAAATCCAATTAATCGGTCAGTAATACGTGTTTGCTCTTCTGATAAGCGGACAAGCCATCACCGCCCAACTCACGGCCAATACCGCTTTGCTTAAATCCGCCCCAGCCTGCTTCTGGCAGTACGATTTGTTGCTCGTTAATCCAGATATGCCCAGCTTTGATTTGTAGTGCCATCTCAAGCGCAGCAGTCTCATCGGCGCTCACGATGGTTGCTGCTAGAGCAAACTTGCTATCATTGGCTAGGCGAATAGCCTCTGCATCGTTAGTAAAGGTTGTACTGACTAATACAGGGCCGAACACTTCTTCCATCCATAATTGACTGGTCGCTGGCACATTTGTATAGACAGTTGGCGCTACAAAATAACCAGATACTTCTAATAACTCACCACCGGTTAAGCAGTCCAGATTTTCAGCTGTCGCAACATCAAAAAATTTCTTAACTTGGTTCAGCTGCTGCTCGCTCACCAATGGACCCATTTGCGTCTCTGTCGCAAAACCATCACCAATCTGCAGACTTTCCGTTTTGACTTTTAATGTGTCAAACAGCTGCTCAGCGATATCTTGATGGACAACCAAACGCGACGTGGCCGAGCATATCTGACCGGCATTGGTAAATATACCGCCAATGATTAAATCACAAGCGTAGTCAATATCAGCATCTGCACAGACCACAATAGCAGACTTACCACCCAACTCTAGGCTAATGTCTTTGATGCCTTTTGCTGCTTGAACCATCACCTTTTCGCCGACTACATTACTACCAGTAAACGATACTTTGTCAATCAGCGGATGGCTGGTCATAGCAGTGCCCACTTCAGCAGCACCCGGTAAAATATTGACTACCCCTTTTGGCAAACCTATCTCAGATAAGATATTACCTAGCATAAGCTCTGGTAATAGTGTCACCTCAGACGGTTTCAATAGCACGGTACAGCCTGCCGCTAGCGCAGGTGCCAACTTCCAAGAGGTCGTCACCATTGGGAAATTCCAAGGGGTAATCAGCGCACAAATACCTACTGGCGAGTATGTTTTTAACAATCGAATACCCGACTCAAGCGTTGAGACCTTAGACCACGTTGCCTGCTCTGTGATGAGATTGGCATAATAACGATAGCAAGCGATAGCATCACCGACGTCTATCTTTGCTTCCTCAATTGGCTTACCGTTGTTTAATACAGACAGTCCAACCAACTTATCGAATTGCTGTTCCATAGAGTCTGCAATCGCATTTAAATAGCGGGCACGCTCACTTACACTAGCCTGTGACCAGCCAGCAAGGGCTTCATCAGCTGCTTCGACTGCCTGCTCTACATGAGCACTGGTACATAAGCGAGTCGTTGCGATCACCTCGCCTGAATTTGGATCATACAATGCTTGGATATTTGAATGATTAGAATCAGTCACAGATGCTTCAATCGTAACCCAGTCACCATTGATATAAGCGGCATTTAATACAACTTCGTTTTGAGCCGTTTGTATGGCAGTTTCTCTGGTTAAGTCTGTAGAGTTCAGCATTTCCATAATGGTCAATCGCCTTATATTTTTGATCAAATTGTCTTTATGTGCGTAACGTCCGTAACGTAATTGGCTAAATGGTCGGTTTAACTGACTACAGAAAAACCGATCATTTTCATATTATCGTCAGGCTAGATGCCTTGTGAATACTAGACACGCCACTAATACAGTAGATGCGCCACTGATGTAATCACTACCAAGCTGATAAGCGTACGAAGTATAAAGATTAAAAATAGCTCTAATACATTTAGCTTAATATTTGACTTCAAAATCAGCGCACCTACTTCAGACATGTAGATAATCTGAGTAATTGAAGCAGCACCAACGATGAATCGTGTCATCTCACTTTCAATGCTTTTACCGACCAATGCTGGCAAGTACATATCTGCAAAGCCCATAATCATGGCCGGGCCAGCTTTGGCCGCTTCTGGAATCTGTAACCATTCAAGTACTGGCACTAACGGTGTCGCAATCCAATTAAAGACAGGCGTGTACTCTGCTAAACCAAGACCAATCGTACCGATAGCGAACGTTACTGGAATCAATCCCAAATAGATATCAAACAGATTATGTACACTGCGTTTGAACACTTTACCTAAGCTAGGCATAGAATGCGCGCGAGTGACGGCACGATTGACCGCCCACTGGTACGTTGTATATTCAGCAGGAATGCCTTCATCTAGCATGCTTTTGCCAGAATGATACGTATCAGGCTTGAGAGACAATGGCGGTATACGTGGCATGATAATCGCAGCGATAAAACCAGTTAGCGCAATGGTCAGATAAAAGAAGACAAAGTTATTGTCTACGCCGATGGTTTTGGCAACCACATAGGTAAAGGCGATAGAAGTGACTGAAAATGTGGTCGCGATAATGGCGGCTTCGCGCTGGCTGTAGAAGCTTTTGTCATACTCTTGCATAGTGACTAGCAGGCCGATAGACGCTGCGCCAAACCAAGAAGACATTGCATCGACAGCAGAACGACCAGGCAGTTTAAAAAGCTTGATAAATACTTTACTGGCTAAAGTACCCAAAAACTCCATCAAACCGAAATCAGTCAAAAATGGTAGCGATAAAATGGCAAAGAAGAACAACGGAATCAAAACAGGAATCAAATCTTCAAAAATGACACCGCCCGTATTGCGATTGGTAATAAACTCAGGGCCAACTTGTAGAAAAATCATCCAAACAAATGCCATTCCTAAAAACCGGATAGCAAGCCAAAACCACTCAACATCAAAGAGTTTTTTAGCAAGCGAACCTTCATTCAGATTTGGCTTTAACGCTTTGACTGCCAGCGCACCAAAAAAAGATATCGTCACGAGCGCCATCGTGATATAGGTCACAAAACCACCTAATGCGGTTTGTAGCGTATCGGTCAATACACCCAGTAAAATCGTGACTTTACCATCCCACTCGAACGGTATGATAAATAACGCAATACCTAACGCTGAAAATAACAAAAACTTCCACATTGCCGCACGCCACTGTCCTGCTTTTGGCGTTTCCGGATCGACCGTATTATTCCCTAAAATCGGCTGCTGCGACTTATCCATGTAACTCGTCATTTAATTTCTCCTTAATGGGCGATGATTGCCAGTTTTTCCATTTTTCTGTCTGACCAATACCTGGGTTGAGCGAATTGGTTGGGTCCAGTTTTTTATAAAAATAATGTAGTTCCGTTTTTGCAGGGTATACGTGCCCCACATTGTGCTCAGCAGGATACTCAATATGACGTTGGTCATAAAATGCCAGCAGCTCATCCTTGAATTGCTTGGCATTGGTCATTGGTTTCAATAAATAGTCTTGGTGCATGACATGGCAAAAAAAATGCCCCAAATAAAAGGTTTTGCTGACTTGTCTTTTTAAGTAATTAGGTAACGCTTCATCCCAATCTACGGCATTTCTAGGTAAGGCAATATCCGTCGATAGCAGCTCACCAAACTTATCTTGATTTAAATTGTGATAACGAGACATGGCAGCGGTCGCGGCACTGCGAAATACCAATAATGCTTGCGATTCAAGCTCTGTACATATATGCAACGCACCTTGATACTGCTGCATATGGTTTTGCAAAAATGCCTGCGCAGCAGCGATATTGTTGCCGTCGTTTTTATTGGAATCTTTATTAATACCTTTATCAAAGCTTTTATTAATGCCATTATCAAAGTCGCTATCAAAACCATCTGCGACTTTAATAATCAAATGGTAGTTATATGAGAGTGCCTGCGTAGTCAAAGTGGCTGGTAATGACGTTGGCATAAACCTAGATGATAGTTGCAGTATCCGATCTGGCAGCGTCTTTGGGAGATGCCATTTATCCAGATAGTAGCCAATATTTGCTTGTAGACGATACAGCATCCCTATCTTGCTGGCAGGGAGCTTACGCATACTCAAGCAAGTGTCTCGGCCATAGTGCATGGTAATGTCGTTATAGTCTTTATGCATATACTCAGCCGACACAGGCAATTTCAACTCGCTTTTTAACCATTTTTTTCTGAGTGTGGTCAAGGTATCAGCGTCGTTGGTCGAGATATAAAACGTTTGCTCGTTTTTAGGCTTGGCAAAGGTCGCTACCCTCACCGCAAATACAATGACCTTGCCAGCTGAACCAGATGCTTCATACAGACCGTTGGGATCATTGTTAAATCTAGCAGGTGTCCCTGCCTCACAATCACGGACTTTGTGTTGATAATGATGGTTGGTGCAGGCGTTACTGTTGCTCGTTCTATTCGAGACCTTATTAAACGTGCCAGCTTGCAGGTTCTCTAGCATTTCCTCTGGCTGAGTACCTAAATCCAGTCCTAGATGATTGACTAATTCAAACGCTCCTGATGCATTGCGTCTAGCAAATAACGCCATCTCAGTATAAGCAGGACCGCGCTGCACCAACATGCCGCCTGAGCTGTTGCAAATACCACCTATCACCGATGCGCCAACACAACTAGAGCCCAATACTGAATGCGGCTCACGACTCAATGGCGTAAGGGTAGACTCTAATTGCTGAAGGGTGGCAGCGGGCAAAGCGATCAGCTCTGCTGCATCGTTGAGTAAATGCACACCGGCTAGTAACTGCATAGAAATGACGATTAGCGGTCGATCATAATCTCCATTCGGCGTTGAGCCACCCGTCAGACCTGTATTGGCCGCTTGCGCAATAATAATCACGTCAGCGGCTGCACAGATATTAATGACGCGCCATAGTGCCACAAGAGAGTGCGGTATCACAACTGCTACGGTAGCGTCTGTGATAGCCTCAATCGCACCTTGCACATAAGACTGCTGTTGGCTAGGTTTTGTTAGCACATTGGTCGTACCAACAATCGCTGCTAAATCCGTTAATAAACTCGGTATCTGCTCGTGTCTATCGTCTGACAATTTTTTAGCATTTGGCATGATAGACGTTCTTCCTTGAATGACTAGGGTGTGTCCTCATTTCACAAGTGGAGATAAAAATGAGATAAATTGCCGTTAAACGAGAAAAATAGCGTCGATAATATCGAGATATTGACCAGCTATTTGACGATGTTTGGCAAAATTTAGCCATTTTTAGCCCATTTAGAGGACACTCGTTTGAATTGAGGACATGCCCTAGCCTTTCGTATATTTACGTCAGCACGGTTGATACCAATACTGTTACGCTCATGACCATTAAAATAAACACCACTAATTAAAATAAGTCACTGTCGCAGCCATTTCTTTTAGAAAATCATCAGTCTCATCAATCTCATAAATGATCGGCTGTTTACCTTTCGTGTCTGTCTTTAATGCATCTAGCAGTTGCTGTTTGTCAGTGATTCTACGATAGCCAGCCCCAAACCCTGCCGCTAATGGCTCAAAATTTGGCGTTTTAATACTGACGCCAATTAGTGGTAAACCACCCTCTTCCATGTAACGACGAATCTCACCGTAGCCTTGGTTGTTCCATAATAAGACAATCAATGGTAGCTCAAGCTCGGCGGCGCAGATGAGCTCAGCAATCGTAAATTGAATACCGCCATCACCCATCAGGCTGACGACAGGCAAGTTTGAGCCAATCATGGCTCCGATAGCGGCAGGCAAACCATAGCCTAATGTGCCAAAACCCGTCGATGAGTTAAACCATTTACGCGTCGCCAAGGCTTCAAGACCAAGGTTACCGCTATAGACAGGCTGCGTTGAATCACCAACGAAAATGACGTCTTCCACTTCATCTCTGATCAGCTTTAGTAAGGCATTTTGACCTGAAAAGTCTGTCGTTACATCTTTCAAGATGGCCTGCTTTGCCTCATTGACACGTGACAGTGCTTGATGATCGAATGTCTGATTTTCTAGGCGGCTGCATAAACCACTAATCGCCATTTGTGCGTCGGACAGTACCGCGATATCTGCTCTAAATGGACGCTGCAATTGCTGGGCATCACAGTCGATACGTACCAGCGTGCCGTTGATTTTGAACTCGCCATTAAAGAACACATCATAGTCAGTCTCCCCAAGCTCAGTCCCAATCGCTAATACCCAATCCGCCTCGGTAATCACGGCTCGGCCTGCGTCTAACGACTGGTTACTACCCAAACTTAATGGATGACCAGGTGGCAGCAAACCTTTGGCATTAATTGTCAAAAACGTTGGCGCATCTATCAGCTCTGCCAATCGCTGTGCATCGTGATCGACATCGACGCAGCCGCCCCCATAAAGTATTACAGGATTTTTTGCGGTTTGTAATGACTTTACGATTAGGTCTAACTGCGTAGGATTCGGCAATGGTCTTGTGACCTGTGGTAGGCTCAAATTATTTGTACCAGCTTCGCTATTTGCTATAGCAGTTAACTTAGGCGGTTTAGCAACATGGCTAGCATCAGCGGTGATAATGTCGATAGGCAGCTGAATATGTACAGGGCCAGGACGTGCACCGTTAAACAAAGCAAAAGCTTCTGCAATCACTTTCGGTAGCGACTCAGGTTGCCAAATGGTCTTACTCGTGAGTGCCACCTTACTGACCATGCCTTGCTGATCATGCAATTCATGCAAATGCCCTTCGCCACTACCCGTGTCTTTGACTTTGTTGACGCTAGAAATCACTAGCATCGGTATCGAATCAGCCAATGCCTGTGCCATCGCCGTCATGATATTGGTCATACCAGGGCCAGTGATAATAAAACACACCCCAATTTTACCAGAGGCACGATAGTAGCCGTCCGCCATAAACCCAGCGCCTTGTTCATGACGCGGTGTCACATGACGAATATTGGTATTAGGTAGACCGCGATACAGCTCTACCGTGTGCACACCAGGGATACCAAAAACGGTCTCTACACCATAATACTCTAGCCACTGCACCAATAGCTCACCACAGGTCAATGATAATGTGTCAGACAAAGAAGAAGGCGTTTGCGTCAATTGGGTCATGGGTCAGTCATCCTGAAAAATATAATTAGTATTAAGTTAAAATTTTTATATTGGCTAATGGTTTATTTTTAATCGTTATTGAGTGCTATTCATTACAAGTCATGGTGCCGTAACCAATCATCAATCATGATGTTTAAGCGTTTACCTGAAAAGCTAGGGAAATGACCACCATGAACGACTCGCACCGGCAGTGCATTTAAGCGGCGCATGCTTTTAGCGTAGTCAGACATATTGCTGTGCCACGTATCTTCAATTAATGGGCCATCATAGATAAGGTCACCAGAAATCAGCGTTTCGCTAGCAGCTTCCCACAAGGCGATACCACCTGGAGAATGACCCGGCGTATGAATTACTTCAAATTGACGATTGCCCAAATCAATCACGTCACCATCTTCAAGCTGCATAATTTTCGCTGGTGCAGCAATTTTATAGCCGCAATGGGCATAAGGTTCAGGCGGTAGCGCGTCAAACATCTCATCGTTAACAAACATATCTGCCAAAGTACGAGCATTGTCTGGCTCAGCTAAGATGTGTGCTTCAGCAGAATGGACATGACAGCAGTCAAACTCATTTGCTGCGCCAATATGGTCAAAATGGGTGTGACTGGCTACACCAACGATATCGCGATCAGCGAGCAAAGCGACATGGCGGCGCAATGGTACAGCACCTAACCCAAAATCTACTAATAAATCGCGTTCGCTACCCCGTACGTGCCACAAATTACAGCGGAAAAACGGCTTAATCCATGGCTCATCAATAAGTGTGATTCCGTCACTGAACGTAGTGGTTCGATACCAGTTTTCTGGCTTGATTCGAGGTAATGACTGCTCACTCATAAGTCAGCTCCATCACGAATCTGTAGATCTTTGAGATAGTCTTGGTGCGTGCGACTCTCATCAATACGGGCAAGATCGATATCTATTATCATCGTGCCAGCGGTCAAACCAAGCCTTCCGATTACCTCGCCATCGGGACCAGCGACGATGCTATTACCACAGTAATGAAGGATGTCTTCTACGCCTGAGCGGTTGATACAAGCAACAAAGCATTGATTGTCCATGGCACGAGCGCGAATTTGCAGTACTTGACGCTCTGCATTTGGCAGCATATTTGCTGTAGGTGACAGGATGACCTCTGCGCCTGCTTGAGCTAGCTCTCGTGCCACCTCTGGAAACTCATTATCGTAGCAAATCATTAAACCTAACTTGCCAAATCTAGTATCAACCACGCAGGACTTTTTACCTGCTGTAAAGAACTCGTTTTCACGATCCCATAAATGACGCTTATTATAAGTCGCAAGGTGTTGCCCATTCTCATCTAGCAGTATGGCAGAGTTGCTTAACTCACCATTAGACTGGCGCTCAGCGAGACCAAATAGTAGATGCAAGTTATATTTATTAGCAAGCCTAGCTGCTTCAGTGACAATTGGACCATCGATAGTTTGCGCTAAGCGATCAAGACGCTCAAAGATGTTGTAGCCTGTGAATGCAAGCTCTGGCAACGCGAGCAGATCTACTTTTGCCTCTACTGCTAGGCGACAAAGCGACTCTAAAGCTTCTAGATTGGCCGTCGCTTCAGCCAGTAAAGGACTGGTTTGAGCAATCATCAATTTCACAATGATGGCTCCTTTTGAGCTGAAGTGACAACGCTACTAGGGCGAGTGAACAGAGTCGCACCTAACCAGTAAAGTCCACCAGTAATGATAAAGACAGGTAATGAAGCACCGAAAGATGGAGGCGCTATCAAAGTCCAGTATGCGGCAAGCGCTGCACCGATTAGATATGCTGCGATAGCAATCTTTGCAGTAGGACGTCCTAATTGTTTAGTAGAATCAAGCAGCTTTGCGGTGTAGCCTTCTTGGCCAACAAGATAATAATCGACAATCATGACTGAAAATGCTGGGATAAATAGTGCACCTACGATCAATAAGAAGTTTTGGAACTGGTCTAAAATGCCTGGTATCAGCGCCCCAAAGATAGTGACCAGGCCAATGATAAGTGCAGGTTTCCAAAAGCTCATGTTAGGAGCGATGTTCATGCAGGATAGCGTTGCGCTATAGACTGCCATTACATTGGTTGTCATGACTGAAAAGAAGATAACTAGCGCAGCTGGCAAACCAAAACCAAAGTCAGCAAGCAGACGAGTCGGATCGTAAGTCTGTTCCATACCGCTTAAGATAGAAAGCCCTGATATCGTCGCACCCAAACCCATCGCAACGATAGCCGCCATGATGTAGCCAAAGTAAGTACCCCATACGGCAATCTTTGAAGTCTTACAGTTACGGTTGTAATCAGCTGCTGAAGACATCCAAGAAAACGCAGTGGCAATGACGATATCAAACGCGATACCTAACGTAATACCATTACGTGATTCAACTGGCATCTCAAACAGGGTCGATACATCATAATGTTGATTAAGTTGATAGAGCACGACAACCGTAAGACCTGCCATGGCTAGTGCCGCCCAACGTTCGACAAGCTCAATACCGAGGTGACCACGTAGCACAATCAGTACCACGACTGTCTCACACAAGATCACAAACAGTGGTAGGTTGCTATAACCTGTGGTCGCTTCAATCGCGTAGTTCAGACTCATGCCAGCGAGCAGCGCCTGAATACAGCTCCACGCAATGAGCACACCCATGTTTACCAGTGAAATCAACTGGCTACCAAGTGGTCCATAAGCTCTACGTGTCAGAGCCATCGATGGTAGGCCGGTACGCTGGCCCATCAAACCAACCAAAAGCAGTGGAATTGCACCGATTAAAGAACCAATGAGTACGGTCGTAATAGCAGTGGTAAATCGTAGATCTGGTACCAACAACATTCCAGTTAAGATGGTCGTGACTACGATATTGGCACCAAACCACAGCGCAAACGTACCAATTGAACCCAAACTGTGTCCAGCTTCATTTGGAGAAAGGGTATCTTGACCAAAAAATGAAGAAGGTTTACTCATTAGCGTCTTCCTTAACCGAGTTATATTAATACCAGTAGTTATACTGGTGCCGATAAAGCTACTTTATGCTCCACATCTCACCCATAAGAGACTGTCAATAACCCATTCCTTTTATGGTTATCATATTGAGACATAACGATTAGTAAACCGCTTTAACCTTGTCGTCATAGCGTACGCCCGGCAGGATGCATAGCATCTCGAACAATAAGTTCGCCGCCAATACCGAGGTATTACCAAATGGATCATACGGTGGTGATACTTCAACTAAGTCCCCACCTACCACGTCTAGACCGCGCATACCGCGAATGATTTCGATACCTTGAGTAGAGGTCAGGCCACCGATTTCAGCAGTGCCTGTACCTGGGGCAAACGCAGGATCAATACCGTCGATATCGAAGCTCAAATAGACAGGACCATCTCCTAGCTTTTCGCGTACTTCAGCCATGAGCGGGGTTAGTGACTTATACCAGCACTCTTCAGCAGGTACCACACGGAATCCTTGCTCAGTTGACCAGTCAAACTCTTCAGCACTGTAGCCTGTACCACGTAGACCAATCTGTACCACACGATTGCCATCGATGAGGTTTTCTTCAACAGCGCGGCGGAACGGCGTACCATGCGCGATTTTTTCGCCAAACATATCATCATTGATATCAGCATGGGCATCGATGTGCACCATACCGACAGGGCCGTGTTTTTTGGCAAGTGCGCGCAAGATAGGCAGTGCAATGGTATGGTCGCCGCCTAATGTTAAAGGGATCGCACCGTGTTTGACGATTTTATCGGTATAGAATTTTTCGATGATATCAACGCTTTTTAGCAGGTTGAATGTATTGATAGGCACATCGCCGATGTCAGCGACTTGTAATGACTCAAAAGGTGCAGCGCGAGTGGCCACATTGTAGGGACGAATCATTCTTGACTCATCACGAATCTGTCTAGGACCCAATCTTGCACCGCTACGGTTGGATGCACCAATGTCTAAAGGTACGCCAACGAACGCCACATCTAACCCTTCAGCATCGGCTTGAGTTGGCAGACGCATCATAGAAGCGAAACCGCCAAATCTTGGCATATCATTGCCGCTTAATGGTTGATTGAATGTCATAAGTTACTTCCTTGTTCTATTTGGTTTAAGTACACAATTTGCTACATGCCATTGACAATACATAAATATAAGAGCATGAACCATGGTAAAATTCAGAAGCAAACTTCTATTTTTTCGTAGTAAACGAAATTTACATATTATTATCAGAAGTTTTGACAAGCAGAATGTTTTGTTAGGTAACCTTAAAACCTTGATAAAATTAGCTTTTACTTTTTATTTCTTAGTAGATGGTACGAATACATATAGAAAAGTAAGGATTATGAAAATTACTCAATCCTTATCCATTACTATTTAATTAATTTGATATAGGGTGGCGATTGATGCTAGATGAGTTGATAAAAATAGATATAAAAACACTACGTAGCTTTATGGCGATCGTGGAGTGTCAGGGCGTGACAGCCGCTCAGTCACGCTTAAATGTTACTACTTCTGTGATCAGTGGACATTTGACGCATTTAGAAGACCGCTTAGGAATGACGCTGTGCCATCGTGGTCGTGCAGGGTTTAAGCTGACAGAGGACGGCGCAGCAGTGTATGAGGCTTGTTTGAGCTTTACCGAGGCCGTTGCCAGCTTTCAACATCAGTTGCACTATATCCGTCAGTTAGATTCTGTGCGTGGTGGTCACATCAGACTGTGTTTAATCGATCAGATGCCGACGCTTTTTTATGATGCGCTGCGTCAGTGTTTGGCTGCTAGCTACCGTGACAATCCATTAATACACTTTTCGATTGACGTGCAAAGTCCTGAGAGCATGATAGAAAAACTCCTCGGTAACGAGAGTGATATTGGTGTGGGATACTTTGGTAGCTTTCCACCGCTATTGACCTTTCAACCTGCTTTTATCGAAACACAAGTGGTCTGCTGCGGGCGTGAGCATCGCTCATTTCATGAGCCTGACAAGCTAACATTTGAGGAATTAGAGCAAGACCATCATTGGGTGAAACGAGGCTATATTACTGATGTCAGCATCAATCATATTCGTCCAAAGATACTGAGCGCAACTACCTATCAGATGGAAGCCACCGCGCAGCTTATCCTAGCAGGTCACCATGTGGGTTATTTGCCACGCGATCTAGCAATGCGCTACGAAGAGATGGGGCTGATGAAAATATTACTGCCTGATGAGGCAAGTTACGAGGTGAAGCATCACTGGGCATACAGAGAGAATCTGCACAAGCATGTGGCAGATTTTTTGAATAAAATGATAAATTTGTTGTCAGAGAATTATTCCAAGGCCTAATTTATCAGCAAAACTGGCTCCTTTTATTTTAACTGCTTTCTATTTTCAAGCTATTAGTAGCTAGTGAGTCGTTTCTAACTGAATACTTTTAATAGCTAATTGCCTTACTATTTTGATCATTAGCTATTAAAAAGTTTTGATGAAATTTTAGGCGGTTGCTACTTGGTCTTGATACTTTAGACCAATGGTTCTTAGCTTCCCTTTGTCATCGACTTCCTTAATAACCAATGACCATTCATCGCTTATCACAACAGTATCGCCCGACACTGGCGCAGTACCTAAGTGTGATTTCACGTACTCGGCCACCGTCTGCTCCCACATGTTTTTTGCGCTGTCTTCATCAGACGTTTTGAGTGTTTTTACCAGAGTCTCAGACGCCATAATTCCTGTAAAAAACGGCAAGTCTCCAAGCTTAACACTCGGTGATAGCAACCAATCGCCATAGAAATCATCGATAGCTTTGCGATCTAATGTTGTGTCATTAAAAATCTTGGCGATTTTGCTCGCGTGATTACCTCTCATGGCATACCAGACACTGTCGCCGAATTTTAGCTTTGTATTGTCATCGACTACTACGATTTGCTGATTACGGACTAGCGCAAAGACACTGATTTCATCTGGATTGATGCCTTTGGAGATACCCATAGGATGACGCCCAATGGCAAATGCACCTGATTTTGCCTCAAACTCATACAGCGTGATACTGGCCTTATCCGATACCCAAACCTCATGCTCTTCTTTGGGATCTTTGTTGGTTGGAATACGTACCTTAAACAGATTGGCCATCGTCGGGATGGTTGTGCCTTGCAAAATCAACGACAGAACCACGACACCAAAGGCAATATCAAACAGCATAAAGGCGTTATCTATACCAGCCATGACGGGTAAAATTGCCAAGGTAATAGGCACTGCACCGCGCAAGCCAACCCAAGAGATAAACCCAATCTCTCTGTCTTTAAATTTGAATGGTTTTACGCTGGTATAGACGGCAATGGGACGCGCCACAAA
This sequence comes from Psychrobacter sp. JCM 18900, assembly GCF_904846625.1. GTDB lineage: Bacteria > Pseudomonadota > Gammaproteobacteria > Pseudomonadales > Moraxellaceae > Psychrobacter. The sequence continues at coordinate 368,981 of NZ_CAJHBL010000002.1, read as the reverse complement.
GATCATAAAGAGCGCGATCGCCACCGAATAATGCCAGACATTGAGGACGTTTGATGGAGTGACCAATAGCCCTAATACCACAAATAGCACGGCCTGAGACAGCCAAGCAAAGCTGTCCATCACTCGCATGACATGCTCTGTTGAACGTACCTTATGGTTGCCGATTAGCACGCCAGTGAGGTATACCGCCAAAAATCCACTGCCGCCAATGAGATTGGTCGCGGCGAACACAGCCAAACCAGCAGAGAGGATTAAAATGGCGTACATGCCTTCTGCTAAATGCACCTTGGGCAATAATCGGGATAAGAAATAACCGAACAATAAGCCCATACCTAGCCCAAAGCTCAGCTGCTGTAGCAATAAAACTAAAAAGCCAAATACTGTCTGACCATCAGGATCAACATTTAAGGCAATCAAACCAGTGACTAATAAAATAGCCAAGGGATCGTTGGCACCAGACTCAAGTTCAAGCGTTGCTTGTACACGGTCGTTAAGCTTGACGCCACCATTACGTAATAAAGAAAATACCGCTGCTGCATCGGTCGAACCCACAATCGCTGCCATCAGCAAACCAAAGCGCCAATCGACATCGAGCAGCCAAGTGACAAATACCCCTAACACCATGACCGTGACTAATACGCCCCATGTAGCCAGCGTAATCGCAGGTTTTAGACCCACTCGGAACGATTTAAAGGACGTACGTAAACCACCATCTAGCAAGATACAAGCTAAGGCTGCCTGCCCAACGAAATTGGCTAGCGCATATTGAGAGAACTCAATACCCAATATACCCTGCTCGCCTGCCAACATACCCACTATCAAAAACAGCAATAACAATGGTACGCCCAAGCGCGCCGATAATGTACTCGCCATGATGCTGGCAAAAATTAATACTGCGCCTACGAGATACAGGATATTTAAGGTATCCATTTTTTTTGAGCCCTATTTTTTATTATTAAGAATAGTAATTGATTGCGATGGGGTTTTCGTTATCTTGCTGTTAGTAGATATTACACCAGTGAGCCTATCATAAGCGGCCATTATTCAAAATATGAATGACAATTATTTGTAATGATATTAGCATCACCATCAGAACTAGCAGCCAATACTAGGGCGTGTCTTCATTTCAAAAATGGTGATAAAAATGAGATAAATTGCCGTCAAACAAGAAAAATAGCGCAGATAATATCGGGATATTAACCAGCTATTTGACGATGTTTGGCAAGATTTAGCCATTTTTAGCCCATTTAGATGACTATCGGGTGAATTGAAGACACGCCCTAGATCAATAAAAAATCCTTCAATAAAAAACGCTCAGATATTAAGGTGAAGCCTATAAAATATCATTGCTGTGCTAAAAGAGTTTACGTCTTAATATTACTTAACCTTGAATGTATTGCCATGTCAGTACCAGAATCGCAGCCGCAACCGTCCAAGCGACCACACCTAGCATTAGTGCTTTGTATAAACTCATATAACTGATGCTAAAAAACACCACAAAGGTATAAATTAAATGCGGTATGACACCAAGCATACTGAATATCAGCGCGACCTTTAAATCAGCAGGACTGCGCTCAGTACCAACGATAAAGTGACTGATTAACGTAAAGGTGGGGAATAGTGGCGCAAGTGCCGCCAAATAGAAAAATCGGGTTTGGGCGAACATTTGAATCGCCAGTACCATCAAGGCGCCGATAAGCATTTTTAACCAAATCACGACGGGTCCATCTCCTGTTGACTATCAAGGCTGAACGTAGCCCAATCCGCCATGATACTAAAGTCTGCAAACTGACATAAGAGCAATCGCTGATTAATTAATCCGTATGATAAAAAAATGCAAAAACCCCATCTAGCTAAGTTGCTAAATGGGGCTATTCACTTCTATTAAGTAAGCTTCTACGAATTGCTTAATCCTTTTTTGGCTTTAATGCCGCGCTGATGTCTGCCAGCAATGGCGGAATATCATGCTTGTCTGCGATCACCTCAATCATTATAAGCTTATCGGTAGTCGCAGCAGCTTTGTCGAAAGCAGATTTTAGCTCGCCCACCGTCTCTGCTTTGAGTAATAGGCTATTCGCATCTGTCGCGCCAAACGCTCGCGGCATGATTTGCCAATCGCATTTAGGAATATCATTATAGTATTGGTTTTCGCCATGAATCGCGCGCTCTACCGTATAGCCGTCATTGTTGATTAAGACGATCACAGGATTGATGCGCTCTTGAATCATGACCGCTAGCTCTTGGATCGTTAGCAATGCTGAACCATCCCCAATCAATAAAACACTGCGTTTATCTGGCGATGCGATTGCGGCGCCCAAGCTGGCAGGCAACGTGTAACCAATTGACCCCCACATCGGCTGCCCATATGACGTCACCCCTTCTGGCAGACGCACATCACTGATACCAAAATAAGCCGTCCCTTGTTCAGAAAACACCAAGTTATTGTGATCTAAGCGGCCAGCGATAATGTGCCATAGGTCATCTTGGCGGATAGCCTCACTGTCTTTACCTTTTTGTTCGTGTGGCTTAACTTCTTCACAGAAAGGTTTTGGCACGATATTAATGCCAGAGGTCATCACTTCATGTAAGGCTTGCAACGCATCTTTTAGCGCAATCGGTGCAAAGTTCTTACCACTGATAGAAGCACGCTCATAATGCAAGTCTACGACCACATCTTCATTGATATCTTGACTAAACCCTGCGGTAGTAGTGTCAGTATATTGCACCCCTACTTTAATAAGGCATTCGCAGTTTTCTACCGCATCTTTGACAATTGGACGCGAAGCAACACCCGCATAAGTGCCTGCCCAACGATCACTATTTTCATCAAGCAGCGTCTTGCCCCAAGATAGCGTGGTATAAGGAATATCGGTATCAGCGATCAATGCTTTGAGCTGTGGCTGTAACCCCAAACGATGCACCATCAAATCTGCCATTAGTGTCGTGGTCTTGTTTGGCAAAAACTCGGTTAGTGCTTGCTTAAAATCTGATAATGCCGCTTGGCTAGTAATGTCTTCTTGGCTATCGATCAACTTGGTCGTTGGTGGGTAGATAGGCTGACGCGCGACGTCTGGTGATAATAGTAAGTAACCTGGGCGATGCTTTTTAAGTATTAAGCGAATCACTCTATCAATTTCTGAGGCAGCGTTCTCAGGGGTGAGCTGCGCTCGTGCCACCGTTACAGGCTCGACCATCTTAATAAAATGATTGAATACACCATCACCAAGCGAATGATGAATACGGCGCTTTGAGTCTTGTAGCGCTGTGCTTGGTGCACCGACGATATGCAATACCGGTGCGTACTCAGCAAAAGAACCTGCGGTCGCGTTAATCGCTGACAGCTCGCCTACACCAAAGGTCGTCACCATAGCGGCAAACCCACGCTCGCGTGCATAGCCATCGGCAGCATAGCCAGCATTTAGCTCATTGGTATTACCCACCCAGCGTAGCTTGTCAGAGGCTAGAACGTTATCCAAAAAAGTTAAGTTAAAATCACCAGGTACGCCAAATATCTCAGATGCACCCGCTTCTGCGACACGATCAAACAAATAATCAGCGATGGTATATTGTTGACTCATTTTTTATCCTTATGACTTATCTTTGTAAGTATTGATAATTGTGAATGTGATTACGATTAAATTATAAAGTGCGTCCCAGCTTATTTATGTACTACAAAGCTTTTGGAATACATATTATAATAAACCGTTATAACATATATCCATGGCCAGAAGACATGCCTATTTTAATAACTTTAATTTTTTTCGTCATAGGTGTTGACACCTAAAAAAAACTGCGTATAATACGCCTTCATCAACTGACGATAGTTAATTGATAATTAGCGGGAATAGCTCAGTGGTAGAGCATAACCTTGCCAAGGTTGGGGTCGAGAGTTCGAATCTCTTTTCCCGCTCCAAATATGGCTTGAAAGAGCACTAAAATCCTCACTTCTTAAATAAGAAGTGAGGATTTTTTTTGCCTGATTTTCGGTGCTTTTAGAGAAATTCTCGAAATATCTTTTTGAATATAGTTAAGTCTAACTACTCAAACAAAAATCCCGTTTTCATGACGGTGCCCATTTGGTGCCCAAACTGTGCCCTGCCCTAAAACCTCATGTATATAACAGACCATACTTTGGCTATTAAGCATAATGTGATGAATGTAAAACTCCTATAACTTCTCTCAAATACAGTTTGAGTTTAGTGGGCTAATAAATTGCGCTCGAAAGAGATACTATTAAGATTTTATATAAGATTGTGATTTTTTAACATTCAACCTCTTACTGCACACTATTAATGAAAGCATCTGTCTTCATATAATCTTCTAGGGCCGTTGTAAACCTTTCAATGGCTTTCAATCTACTTGACTTAGGGTAGCGATTCGTCACTTGATAACAAGTATATTCGGGTGCAAGTACACTAAGCTCAGATATTTTAACAGGGTGGATTCTTTCAAACACACGTGCAATCCAAACAGGGACAATAGCCCATTTTTCTTCAAAGTCAAAAACAGTGAATAATAATGAAACCGTATCAACACTAGAATACTCATTCTGATTTTTTTCCCACCAAAAATTATGCCATATATGGTATTCAGAAACACTTGAAAAAAGAATTTCATCAGCTGTATCTAAATCATGCGGGTGAACCAATCTAGCATATTTTGAGAAGATGGAAGAAATAACAACGCCTCTAGATTTAAATAAAGGTTTAGATATAGCATTTGGATATTTTAATGAATTAAGTGTGAAGCCGATATCGATATCGTTATTCTCAATGAGGTCATAAATAGTTTTGCTCCAGTGAGAACTCACATTTAAAGTAATCCCATTGCTACTTTCACTAGCTTTCTTATCATCTGTATTATTGTTATTAATCAATTCTTTATATAGATTTGAAAACACACAAGTATTCAAGCTATCAATACTAGCTACACTTAAGTTCATTTTAGACTCTTGTAATGCCCATATTTTCGTTTCCCGCCATAACGCTTTCCAACGCATTGCTATTTCAACAAACTCCTCTCCCTTTTGTGTCAAGGTGACTAGTTTTTCACCACGTCCACGTATGAATAACTCACAGTCAAGATGTTCCTCTAGAGCGCGCAAACGATGACTAACTGCCGATTGAGAGATGAACAGATTTTTACTCGCTAAAGATAAGTTCTTTGTTTCTGTAATCATCAAAAATGTTTCTATTTGCTCAGTCTTCATTAGATTACCTTATGTTTATATATTAATAGTTTGAATATATCTAACCGCTTTAATTCATTATTATAATATTAACTGTAATGGTAGATTTAGGGGTGGATAAATTTTGTACCAATAGTTGCAACATTGTTCCTACAGCATTAACTAGCCTTGCAGCAGGTTAGAACCTCACATGAACGTAACACATAGGAAGTGTCATTATGCGAAAAAAAAAGATGCAACTAAGTACTAAAGTGTTCATTGGATTTGCCATAGGTATAGCCGCAGGCATCTTCTTTAAAGAGCAAGCGCTGATCGCAAAGCCCATTGGAGATCTGTTCTTAAACCTAATCAAGATGATAGTTGTACCACTCGTGGCTTTCTCAATAGCAAGTGGAATCTCCAATATGGGAGACATACAGAAGTTAAAACGGGTGGGTAGTAAAACGTTACTATTTTATGTCGTAACCACTTTGTTATCAGGAGTCATTGGACTTATTGTTGCAAATTTATTGATGCCTGGACAAGGTTTTGAGATGAATATTATTTCAACAGATCCAGTGGCAGTAAAAGAGATGGCTAGTGTTTCTGAAACTCTGCTAAGCATGGTACCGACTAACCCTATTCAAGCGCTCGCTGAGGGTAATTTGATGCAAATTATTATCTTCTCTTCCTTTTTTGGTATTGGGATGACAATACTAGGCAAACAAAGCGAGCCCTTCAAGAAGGTTGTTGATAGTGGAACGGAAATAATGCTTAAGGTTACTGACATTATTATGGGGTTTTCTCCTTATGGTGTTGCTGCACTAATCGCTGCCTCAGTTGGTGAGTATGGCTTGGAGATATTTGGACCGTTGGCTAAATTTATTTTGGCTGATTATGTAGCGATGATCTGCGTTGTTCTATTCTTATATATCTTCCTATTAAAGTTCGTAGCTAAAGTGAGCTTAAAAGAATTTTTCAAACATATCCCTGCCGTTTGGGCTATCACGGCAAGCACAACAAGCAGTTCAGGCTCTCTTCCCGTCACTATGAAAGTCGCAGAAGAAAAATTTGGTGTGACAAAGGAGCTAGCAGGTTTTTCTCTTCCTCTGGGCGCAACGATTAATATGAATGGCGCAGCCGTTTATTTCGCCGTTGGGACTATGTTTGTTGCTCAGATATATGGCATTGAAATGACACTCTTTCAACAATTTATGACCATCACTATGGCAACGCTAATAGCCATTGGTTCACCGGGGATCCCAGGTGGTGGCATTGTGATGATGGTTATTCTATTGGACTCAATTGGGTTACCTGCTGATATTATCGGCCTAATTGCGGCAATCTACAGAATAATTGATATGGGACATACCACACTCAACGTAACAGGCGACATGGTTTCAACGCTTTGTATTGCCAGAATAGAAAACTTATTTGAAGACGAGATTGAACCCAATCAAGAAGTAAAATTAGCCAAAACATAACTCTCTTACATTAAAAAATAGAGCTAAAACTATTAAACAAAGCAGAGAATATGGTGTTGTGACTTTATTACCTGCTTTGCTTGCGTACTCTTAATTTTAAAAAAATAATAGGATAATCGTCATGAAATACAATATTGAACAAGGTGAGCTTTTCAGTGAGTCCTTGAGTGAGATGATTAAAGACAAATTTTATCACGTGGATATCGACCCAATTAATAAAACAAAAAGGCTTTTCTTTGATAACTCAGGTGGCTCGTTTAGATTAAAAGCGGCCAGTAATATTTTTAAAGAATTAGATGAATTGCCAGACTGTCCAGAGCATGGCAATACAACTGCGAAATGGCTGATGGATATCCAAGAAGAAGGGTATCGTTCCATAGAAACCATCTTAAATATTGATAAAGGCAGTATCGTTACATCGCTCACTGCCTCTATGGTCATGTTTGATATAGTCAGAACTGTGATGGAGAATATACCTGGCAGTAATGTGGTGACGACTTTGTTAGAACACCCTTCGGCTTATGACGCAATGGCTTCTTATGCCAAAGCGACAGGGAAAGAGTTAAGAGTGGCTAAGACTAACCCTGTGACGGGTGGCGTCGATGTTGAGGATGTGATCAAACTGATTGACCAAGATACGTGTTTATTAAGCTTTATGTATGCATCAAATGTGTCTGGTGCCTTGTTAGATGAAGCCAAAATAGTGGCCGAAGCAAGAAAGATTAAACCTGATCTGTATATTGTGGCTGATGCAGTACAACATGCACCACATGGGATTATCGATGTGAGCAAAGTTCCCGTTGACGGGATTAATTTTGCGCCTTATAAGTTTTTTGGTCCACGTGGTTTTGGAGTTGGTTATGTGTCAGAGCGATTGGCGAAATTACCACACAATAAGTTAATTGCGAAACCACACGATTATTGGCAACTTGGTAGCCCTGCCCCAGCACATTTTGCAGCAGTCACTGAAGTCGTCAATTACGTGTGTTGGTTAGGAGAGCAGTTCATTACTTCAACGAAAAGAAGAGATCTTTTTGTAGAAGGTATGACCCGTATCAAATTGCATGAAAGAGCTTTAATGCACGCAATGTTAGAAGGCACTAAAAATGTACAAGGGTTAAGGCATATAGACGGCGTAAATGTCTATTTAGATTGCAAAGACTTAACCCAAAAAGACTTTATTATGGCGATTGGTTTTGACAATTTAGAATATAAAAAAGCGGTAGATCATTATGAAGCAGCAGGGGTCGTCACTTTCGAACGTTTACTATCAAGCCCTTACTCATCAAGAATGTTGGAATCATTTGGTTTGAAAGGTTCAATTCGTGTATCACCTATCCACTGCCATAATCTACAAGATATAGAAAAATTTTTAGAAGTCACCAAAACACTTTGTCAGATGCAGTAATTTAACTTAGCTTAAAGGCTTTCAATAATTCCGACATATAACAATTTTGACTACCTAGAATGAGGTGATATTGTTCACCTCATTCTATTTAAAATATAGCTAATACAACGAGTTTGCCAAGTTTTCTTGTATACCTTTTTTAATATAGAACGACATAGGTTGCGCAATATTTATATCGTTAGTATCATTTCAGTTTTGAAATGACTCAATTACAATTAGGAAAAACCTTATGGCAAAATTAGAATCAAACATCGAATTAGAAGCCGCGGCATTTCGTCGCTTATTAGCTCATTTAGACGAGCGTAAAGATGTACAAAATATTGAGCTAATGAACCTTGCTGACTTTTGTCGTAACTGTTTATCCAAATGGTATAAAGCGGCTGGTGAAGAGCGTGGTATTGACATCGACTACGAGGATGCGCGCGAACTTGTTTATGGTATGCCTTATGCTGAGTGGAAAGAAAAATATCAACAGAAAGCAACGCCAGAGCAGTTAGCGCGTTTTAACGAGATTGAAGCTGCTAAGAATAAAACGGATTAAAACTGATAGTGATGGCTCAAATAAAATAAGCCACCACTAGAGAGTGATATCAAAAAATCCAACATTGCCGCTAGATTAGCGGCTTTCTATAGATTTGAGTATGCTACTAAACCCTATGGTTCCTTGTTTCTGCATTTGACGGTCAAATAGGCGACCGACTAATGGCAATGGTACCGTCAATCGACCTTCAGATACCCAAGTCACGTGTGTGGTGCCATCGCCCAAGTCTTTTAAGTCAATGATACCTTTATCATGTTGCATTTTGATAGGTTTAGATTTTTTGATTTGGTATTGCATATGAGTAGGACGCTCAAACGCCGTAATCCGCTCCCAGAACTTAACGGGTCCCGTTTGAATGCTACGTAAAGCTCCAACGCCATTGCGTTCCTCGTCACCTTCATTCACCAACTTAGCCACTCCCACCGCTTTAAATGAGCCATAACTGGCATGGTCACTCAGTGCTTCAAACACCTCATCAATCGGTTTTTTGACAATGCGCTCTACTTTTATTTTAAACATAATATGATCTCATTAAGATTAAAGTTATTTAGCTTACGGCTATTTCAGCAATAAATATAGCCGTCACATTGTGAAAAATTATTACCGTGAAGAGCCTCTACCTTTCGAAGGACGCCTGCCATTGGTAGCAGGTTTACCATTTCCCCCAGACCTACCATTACTGCCTGACGGCTTACCACGACCAGTAGGACGTCCATCCCTACCTTTAGAACCTGCTGGTTTTCTAGCATCATCTTTGGCGTATTTGTTACGCCCCTTTGCTGCCCCTGCTGATTTTGTAGATGGTTTTGACTTTGATGAAGCATCCGTACGTGGTTTCTTTCGTGGCGCATTGCGAGATTTCTTGCCCGCATGATTGTCTTGCGAAGAAGAATCTTCTACAGATTTAAGTAACACGGACAGCTCATTTGGCGTTAAGTCTCGCCAGTCACCAACGGGAAGACCTTTGAGACTTACATTCATAATCCGCGTACGTTCAAGCTTGACGACTTCGTAGCCAAAGTGCTCACACATACGGCGAATTTGACGATTCAAGCCTTGAACGAGCGTGATGTTAAAGACATTAGGCGCCACTTTAGTCACTGGGCATTTTTTGGTCATCTTGCCAAGCATCGGCACACCGCCCGCCAAACCTTCGATAACACTATCAGTTAACGGCTTATTTACCGTAACTAGATACTCTTTTTCATGGTTATTACCAGCACGTAATACCTTATTGACTAAATCACCATTATTAGTCAAAAAGATCAAACCTTGAGAATCTTTGTCCAAACGGCCAATCGGAAAAATACGTAAACTATGTCGTACAAAATCGACAATATTGTTTTTCTCAGAACTTTCCGTGGTGCTCACAATGCCCACTGGCTTATTTAATGCAATAAAAATAAAATCATCAGGCTCTCGTGGCTCAATAAGCTGCCCGTTGACTTTTACCGCATCTCCAGCAACCACTTGATCACCTACTGACGCACGTTTGCCATTGATGTATACATTACCTTGTTCAATAAAGCGGTCAGCGTCTCGCCTAGAGCAAATACCACTTTCGCTGATGTATTTATTTAAACGAGTCGAGGAAGCGTTGAACATAAAGCACCGTTTTACCTGATAAGAAGCATTTTTTGCTAAGAAAAAAGCCTAAATTGAATGGATCAACAATAACGAAATAGCTCACATTATATAGGAAATCGACTGACCCTTTGAGGGGAGACGGGTAAAAACCTAGAAATGTATAGCGTCATATAATTTTGGATGATGTCGAAAGAACTTATTTATGAGGTTGGGAATTTAAAAAGCCTCACCATTCATCATACGAGCAGTGAGGCTTTTTTCTAGTTTTTCAGCTATATAATTTTTCAAATCTATTCTTTTGCTGATTACTCTACTAACTTATCTTCCACACTACTCAGCATCATCCAACAGTTTATTAAGCTCGTCCACCATGGGATCATCAATGATACTGCCTTCTACATAGCTGATTATCTCATCTACAGTCGTCAGATCCATTTCACGAATACCTAAACTGGCTAGTTGCGCATTAATCGATTCTAAGCTGTCATTATCTTCAGTATCATCTAATAAATCCTCTTCAAATCTACCTCTGACAAACCAGTACATTTTTTCTAGTACGGTTTCTTTTTTGGTCAAAGTAGAATAACCGTCGCCATAAATGAATAGGTTGAAATGATAAGGTATTTCTACATCATTGATAAAAAATGTACGTTGGCACTCTAATGTATAGGCCTGAATCTCTTTGTTTTCAGCGCTTTCATCACCTTTGTTGTCTTCATCATATTCAATCGCCTCTTCTATCAACTCACCTAATATCTGATAGTCGCCGACTTTGATTTTGTGATTATAAATGATAGCAGAGTCTGCGATTGCATCAAAAATAATGGCACTGACATCTAAGGTATGATTATCGATATCATAGAATGCTTTTAACGCTGGCAAAAACTCGGTCAGCTCTTCTTCAGGCACTTGAATGAGAAACTGCTGCTCGTATATTTTAATCATATCTTCAGGAGCATAGGTATTAGCAGTATTGGTCTCGTTTCTACCTGTTGGCTGCAAAGGTAAAAAATTATACGGGTTATGTTTGGTCATTCAGAACTGCCTTTTTGCTTAAGTTAAATTTATTAAATGTCTGTGTTGCTCAATCTCTAAGAGCCTTTGAACGCGCTACTATTTTTTAATACCGTAAGGCTTTAGGATTTATGGGCGTATTGTCTCTTATTCAGACAATTTTAGATAGACAGTTATAAATATACAAGTTCAATCATTCTAGTTTAGACAGGCAGTCAGAATAATACAGACTAATTATTAATTCACTTGCTGCCATCCTGATGTTGCATGATGTTTATCTTGATGTGCAAATAAAGGGTGAGCTTTAGCTTCATGTAGACTCAACACAGGGGTCACACAGACATCCGTTACTGAAAATACAAGTTGCCAATACTCAAGCGTTTGACTGGCAAATTTTTCCGCGATTGTGTTGGTCGCGGCCTCACTCTCAGGTCTATTGGGCATGATACCAAGTTGCCAGTGTATTTCTTCAAGCGACGGTAGCTCCAATACCTCACATAGCCCTTGCCAAAATTTCAGCTCCAAGGAACCAACCGCCATATGACGCTGATCAGCGGTTTGGTACAGTCGATAGCATGGTAATGCACCGCCCAAAAAGTCATGTTGCGGCAGTAGAGTGTCGTTTAAGCCATGTCCTGAAAGGCTATTAATCAGTTTGCCTGTGACCTTTGGCATGACCATATGATTGTACAAACTGTGCGTCATGCTAATAGCAATGTGTCGTCCCCTACCCGTACGCTGCGCGGCAAATACGGCAGCCAACAGTGCTATCACTGCTGTATCACTACCACCTGCCAAATCCGCAAACTGGATATTAGGCATAGCCTGCTCACCCTGCGCTGTTTTTAGCTGATCTAGTACACCGCTCATAGCCATAAAATTAATATCATGACCGGCTTTGTTGGCCCAGTCATGATTCACTTCAGAACCACCTGTTGAGTCAGCATCTTCTAAATAAGTACCTTCTTTTGTGTAATTGCCTGCTACGCCATAGCCAGTGATTGACACTATTACTAGCTTTGGATTGATGGCATGCAGGGTTTTAGCATCTAGCCCCATTTCTGCCAAGACACCTGGGCGAAAGCTATCCAGCATCACATCAGCTTCTTTAAGATGTGCTTTTATAGCTTCAATCGCTTTGGGATCATGAAAGTCATGCTTTTCGGTCTTCTTACCGTGGTTTAGAGCTACGAAGAGCTCACCAAATACCCGAGCAGGATCGCCTTGTTTGGGCTCGATTTTAAGGACGTCCGCGCCCAAATCCGCAAGCAAACGCGTGGCAAAAGGCCCAGGTAGGTTACGAGTCAGATCTAACACTTGCAACCCTTGTAGACAGTCCGCCATTTGATCATGATTTGATACATGCATGTCAGTCATCGGAGAACGCCTCGCCTTTGGCTGCCATATCTAGCAAGATTTGAGCAGGCTCAAAACGTTCACCATATTTCGCAGCCAGCTCACGGCTACGCTCAACAAACGCACTCACGCCCATTGCATTGATAAACTGTAGCGTACCGCCATGCTGCGGTGCAAACCCCCAACCAAAGATAGACCCTATATTGGTATCGGCCACTGAGCGCACGACATTTTCCTCATAGCATTTAGCAGATTCATTGGCTTGAATAAACATCAGGCGATCAACCAAATCTTGCTGCGATGGTTGCTCTGACTTTGGTGGGTATAAATTTACCAACTCAGGCCATAGATATTTATCACCCTCTGTTGGATAGTCATAGAACCCTTTGCCATTTTTCTTACCTTCGCGTCCATGCTCATTAACCAATGTTTTTAGTATGTCATAAGAAGGCCGCACTACGATTGGCTTACCTTCGGCTGCCATATCAAGCTGCTGCTGTTCGCTGACATGCAATGCGAGGCTCAACGACACTTCATCTTGCAATGCTAGCGGCGGCATCGGCATACCTGTTTTTAGTCCGGCGACTTCGATGCTACGCGGATGCACACCCTCTCCTAGCATCGCAATACCCTCTGAAACATAGGTGCCAAATACCCGCGAAGTATAAAAGCCATGACTATCATTGACGACGATAGGCGTTTTACCTATTTGTACAACATAGTCGAAAGCTTTGGCCAATGTTGCATCGTCGGTTTGCTCGCCCATGATAATCTCAACGAGCGGCATCTTGTCTACTGGCGAGAAAAAATGCAGACCGATAAACTGGTTTGGTCGCGTGCTGGCTTTTGCCAATCCTGTAATTGGTAGTGTTGAGGTGTTAGAAGCATAGACGGCCGTGTTTGTAATCACTGCTTCACTTTGCTGGGTACACTTGGCTTTAATTTCTCGGTTTTCAAATACCGCTTCGATAATAAGATCGCAATCTGCCAAATTATCGTAAGAAACGGTTGGCGTAATGCGTTCTAGGAGGGCTTGTTTTTTCTCTTCGGTAGCGCGCTTTCGGCTAATGGCTTTATCCAAAATACTAGCAGAATACGCTTTGCCTTTTTCTGCATTGGCAATTTCTGTGTCCAATAAGACAACGTCTATACCTACTTTGGCAGTGACATAAGCAATGCCAGCGCCCATCATGCCAGCGCCCAAGATACCGACCTTTTTAATTTGGGTTCGCTCAAACCCTTGGGGCCTAGACTGACCTTTCTTGATACTATTCAGCTGCGTCCATAAGGTGTTAATCATGTTTTTAGATTCAGTAGACATCACGCAAGCGGCAAAATAACGCGACTCAATTTCAAGCCCTGTATCGATATCCACGAGGCATCCTTCAAACACACAAGACATAATGTGAGTAATCGCTGGATAGTTGCCATGTGATTTTTGATTGGCCATGGCTGGGGCGATAGAGAATATAGGAACCACCTTTGGATGCTTACTATCGCCGCCAGGAATTTTAAAACCTTTCTTATCCCATGGCTGCTGCGCGCTTGGATTACTTTGAATCCAGTCTTTTGCTTGCTTCAGCATATCTGCTCGATCAGTAGCGGTCGCATCAATAAGTCCAATGTCTTTTGCCGCAGCTGGTCGTAATTCTTTGCCCTGAGTCATCAGCTCCAGTGCTACCTGAATACCGACCAATCGAGGCAAACGCTGAGTACCGCCGCCGCCAGGTAGCAAGCCCAGTTTCACCTCAGGCAAACCAAGCTTGGTCTTGGGCGTGTCAATGGCAATACGATAATGACATGCCAGTGCAAGCTCTAAACCGCCGCCTAGTGCGGTTCCTGTCATAGCAGCGACCACAGGCTTACCTGAGGTCTCAAGCTTGCGCAAACTTCCCTTTAATTCTTCGGTCAGTGAAAATGCTTGCTCGGCTGTCTTTATCTGGTTCAATTGATCAATATCTGCGCCAACCACAAAGGTTTCTTTGGCCGATGTGAGAATCAAGCCTGTGGCTGCATCATCATTGATGAAACTATCGACTATCGTGGCGAACGACTCCGTAAAGCCATCACCGATGACATTCATTTTGCGTTTGCTTTGGCCAATCGTGACGGTGACGATACCGTCGTCATCACGCTGGGCAGAGAAGTTTTCTAATTCATTAATGGCTGTTACGCTATCTGCTGTCTGGTTATTTGTCATCATTTTTATCCCTTAAATGATTCTTTGTATATTGCGTTTTAGTCTAATTGGTTTTTTAGTCTATTCTAGAAAAAAGTTAAACACGCTCGATAATGGTAGCAATTCCCATACCCCCGCCCACACATAGCGTAATCATAGCGGTCTGTAAGTCGCGGCGTTCTAACTCATCAAGGACAGTCGTCATCAGCATCGCGCCTGTTGCGCCAAGCGGATGACCCATAGCGATTGCACCACCATTGACATTGACAATATCAAGCGAGATGCCGAAATCATCAGCAGTATTCATCGGGACAGCAGCGAATGCCTCGTTAATTTCCCAAAGGTCTATATCAGAAGCTTGCATACCCGCTTTATCGAGGGATTTTTGGCAAGCTGGTGTCGGACCTGTCAGCATAATGGCAGGTTCTGAACCAACAACTGAGGCCATTGTGATTTTGGCGCGTGGTTTTAGCCCTGCTTTTTGACCAGCCGCTGCACTACCAACCAAACAAATGGCAGCCCCATCAACAATGCCTGAAGAGTTACCCGCATGATGCACGTGATTGACGGTTTCAATTGTGGTGTATCTGTCCAAGATAACGCTATCAAAGCCCATTTTGCCTGGCATAATAAAAGAAGGTTTTAGGCTAGCTAAGGTCTCGACATTGGTATTAGGTCGGATGGTTTCGTCTTTATCCAATAGCATCATGCCATTGATATCGGTGACAGGGACAACAGACTTATCGTAATAGCCCTTCTCCCAAGCCTGCGCAGCGCGGTGATGCGACTCAGTGGCAAAGGCATCGACATCACTACGACTAAAGCCTTTGAGCGTTGCGATGGTATCTGCACCCACTCCTTGTGGCACGAAATGCGTCGCTTCATTGACACGCGGATCCATGTACCAAGCACCGCCATCAGAGCCCATCGGTACACGGCTCATAGACTCAACGCCACCCGCCACGACCATGTCTTCCATACCTGACATGACTTTGGCCGCAGCTAAATTGATAGATTCTAGACCAGAGGCACAAAAACGAGATAAGGTAAGACCTGCCACACTCTGTGCCCAGCCAGCATCGATAGCAGCAATGCGGGCGATATCAGAGCCTTGCTCACCCACTGGTGTCACGCAGCCAAGTACCACATCATCGACCAAACTGGTATCCAAGTTGTGACGCTGTTGCATCTCCTTTAATAAAGTGCGCGTCAGCCAAATCGGTGATGCCTGATACAACGAACCGTCCTTTTTGCCTTTGCCACGTGGCGTGCGGATCGCATCATAAATATAAGCAGTCTCAGTCATAAAAAATCCTTTTTTTATTTTTTAAACAAACAATAATTATCGTAGTCTTATAATATAAGCGTCTACATAAATCGTGAAGCTAGCTCTTTCATAATCTCATTGGTACCGCCATAGATTTTTTGTACGCGCGCATCGGCATATAGACGAGCGATAGGATACTCTGTCATATAACCATAGCCACCAAACAGCTGCACGCATTCGTCGATGACTTCGCACTGTTTTTCGGTGACCCAGTATTTAATTAATGAAGCATGCGGTACAGACAGCTTACCATCTAACATCGCATCGACTGCTGCATCACACATGGTACTGGCAGCAAGATAATCAGCATAGCATTCCGCCATCTTAAAGCGCGTATTTTGAAACTTCCAAATAGGTTTGCCAAAGGCTTCACGGCCTTTTACGTAGTCTAGCGTTAGATTGATAGCAAGCTTCATCGAGCCGACCCCTGATAGCGCAATGATTAAACGCTCACGTGGCAGCTCTTGCATCATTTGGATAAAGCCCATGCCTTCTACCGTACCCAACAGGTTGGTTTGCGGCACACGTACATTGCTAAAGAACAACTCTGAGGTATCTTGCGACGTCAGACCAATCTTGTCGAGATTACGTCCGCGCTCAAACCCTTCTACTTTATCCGTTTCGACAATGATAAGTGAGACACCTTGCGCACCTTTTTCGCGGTCTGTTTTGCATGCTAATAAGATAAGATTGGCATGCTGACCATTAGTAATAAAGGTCTTAGAGCCATTGATAATGTAGTCATCACCGTCTTTTACCGCATAGGTTTTGATGTTTTGTAGGTCGGAGCCAGTACCAGGCTCGGTCATGGCGATAGCGCCGATATATTCGCCCGTTGCCATTCTTGGTAGCCACGCTTGTTTTTGTTCTTCAGTACCATGGTCTAAAATATAAGGCGCGACAATGCCTGAATGCACCATACCGCCAAATCCCGATTGATTGGCTTCGGTCTGTGCGTAGATAAGCGCGGCTTCGTGACCGAAATCGCCGCCGCCGCCGCCATACTCAGCTGGTATCGCCGCACACAAAAACCCCATCTCGCCTGCCTCTTCCCAAGCAGCGCGATCAATCATGCCATTTTTGCGCCACTGCTCATCTTTAGGATCCCAAGATTGAAACATTTTTAAGGCGCTGTCATACACCATCTGATGCTCTTCGGTCATCCAGTTTGGGGTAAATTTTTCGATACTCATGGTGTCTATCCTTGACAAGGTGGAGTGAATAACAACTATATAGTCAAGTCTATATAAATCCGCTACATCGTCATCCTCGCTAAGCATACTAATGTATAACTTGCACTCGGTTTCCTTGTATCGAAATTATATTAAACTGACTATATCTAAGCCATTTTTTAAATTATGGTAATTTATATTACCGTTGTAGATATACGATAAATTCTTTGTATTTATTAATATACAAGTCTTATAATAGGCTACGAAAAACTACTTCGCAATCAATTAAATAAAAATAGTAATCTACATTACTTATTGATTTAATCATGTTAAATTATCGAGCAAATCATTTAACTGGTAGGACGTATCAAATAGCCAATACTTTAAGAAGCGATAAATATGAAAACCTTTAGTCAGTCAGATAGCCTCACGCAAACTCGATCTCTAGCGCCCCTATCCGATATGCGGCCCGCAACTTTGGATAAAATTGAGCAAGCTGTTCGTAAAGTCTTTGCAGGATTTGACGCTAATGAGGTGACGATGGCGCAGATTGCAAAGTCTGCAAACGTCTCTTTGCAAACACTCTACAAGTATTTTGGAGATAAGCAGACGCTGTTTTATACCATTATGGATATTGTGCTCGGCAGATTAGCGGCTCGGATTATGGATCATCTGCAAGGGATTGATAGCGTACAAGATCGTCTACGTAAGACACTGTGGGTCTGCTTTGATTTTGTAGACTCGCACCCAGATGCGGTGATGGTGCTGTCTTCGGTCTCTGCCTCACGGATACGTAATATCGCAATCTATGAAAACAAAGAGTTAATTGGCGCGTTTTTGGCGGTATTAGAAGATGGACAAAATCGTGGGGTGCTCAATGACACTGTCCCACTACACATACTCTTCGATGTGTTTATGGGGTTTATCAGTCGCCTTGGCTTAATGCATACCATTCGCCAAACAGAAACACCGTTAAATGCAGAATTCGATGCGCTATTTGTGATTTTATGGCGGGCCATCTCTAAACCTGACGCTTGAAACCTGACGCTTAAAATGAATTTTATAAAACTGATATTTAGCAGTGTTTGACTCTTAGAATAAAACATAACGTAAAAAACCAAAAAGCCCCACGATAAAGTGAGGCATTTTTATATTTTTTTTCGGTCAATGTGATTATTTAATCAATGTAATTAAAAGCTCACGCTACTTATACACTCAAAAAAATTTAGATACTGCTAGATTTTGGCAATCCATACTCTGCATGGTCGACCACATGGCTGTTTTTTTCAATGGTCAGCCGATAGCCTTTGATGATACCGTCGTATGGCAAACTGCCCTCATACTGCTGATAATGCTCGCAGATGCTGTCTTGAATCGCTGATTTACGTGCAGCATCGTCTAATTTGGCAAAACCGCTAGGTAAATGCACTTGGGCAAAACGTGAAGCCGCGCCACGAGACATCCAATTATCAGCACTCGTAAATGTAAAATCTACTTCCGCTCGTAAGCTATATCTGGGTAGCGTATTAGAGCAATTCGCTAAGTCGTATTTAATTTGAGCAATATCTTCTGCGAATGGCTGATACGGTATCTCAAGCACGGCAAACAATTTTGCCAAAAACTCATCAGCGGTAAAGTGTTTGTCCATATAGCTACCATCAAGCCCAAGGTATTTGCTCGACAGTACATGGCGCAGGCGGTCATAGGCAGGTATGGTATGTTTAAGAGGATAGCCCATTTGCTTGACGATATCTTGCGGGCGCAGCTCAAGCGACTCTATTTGATTGATAATATATTGCGCTAGAGAATGGCGTGGGTGATAACGACGGGTATATTTAGATGGATTAGCAATGTGGCTCATGATATTGAACACCTTAGACTCCTGTAACTCCGACGAAAAAGTATGATATACGCCCAAATAGGCAAAAAATCAGGCACAAATGAGGTTGTCGGAGTACAGGCTCATGCGCTTTACCAGAGTTGTTTTATATCGTGCTGGAAGTTGCAAGGTTTGTCATGCCGCCATTAGACTATTGTCATGGTCGGCAATAACAAAACTGTTAAACCCACGATAGATCGTTCAATGATGATAGCACATCAGATGACAAAAAATAAATACCGATATTTGTGACCATTTGTGAATAATTCTTTTTCACTTTGCGCATTCAATCTTAGACGTTTCGATGAACCACTTATTCATGTGCTAACACGAGGTTCAACACCGAAACTTTAATGTTGAAGTATTAACGCTTAACGCTTAACGATTGACATCAACGACTATTCGACCACGAACCTTACCATCCAATAACTCGCTTGCTGTCGGAATGACTTCGCTTAGACCAACCTCTCTGGTGATTGCATCCAATTGCGTCATATCCAAGGTTGTGCTCAAACGCTGCCATGCTTCTACACGCTCATCATAAGGTCGCGTCACGCTATTAATACCAAGCAAACTGACACCGCGTAAAATAAATGGCGCAACAGTAGCAGGGAAATCCATGCCTTGAGCCAATCCACAAGTAGCGACTAAACCATCTTCACACGTGCTAGCACAAACGTTGGCCAGCGTATGACTACCAACAGAATCAATTGCGGCAGCCCATTTCTCCTTACCAAGTGCGCGTCCCGGACTACTCAGTTCAGCACGGTCAATGATCGTCGTTGCACCGAGGCTCTTTAAGTATTCGGTTTCTTCCAGACGTCCCGTAGACGCCGTGACAGAGTAACCTTGGTTTGCTAAAAGTGCGATGGCAAAGCTACCAACACCGCCATTAGCACCCGTCACCAATACTTCACCGCGCTCTGGTGTGAGTCCATGACGCTCTAATGCGATTAGACAAAGCATCGCAGTATATCCTGCTGTACCAATTGCCATCGCCTGACGTTCAGTCATCGACTCAGGGAGCGGGATAAGCCAGTCACCGTTTAATCGTGCTTTCTGTGATAGACCGCCCCAATATTTCTCACCCACGCTCCAACCATTTAACAACACCTTGTCGCCAGCTTTGTAGCGGGGATGGCTGCTTGTTTCGACGGTACCCGCTAAATCAATCCCTGGAACCATGGGGAATGTGCGTACTACAGGACTACGACCCGTGATGGCCAATCCATCTTTATAGTTGAGCGTGCTATATGCCACACGAACTGTGACATCGCCTTCTGGCAATTGTGTATCCTGTATCTCTGTCAAATTAGACTGATAAACACCATCATTTTTTTCAATTAATATTGCATTAAACATAGTAGCTCCTATTTAGACCAATCGTCTATAAATGAGTAAAAAAATTTAGACCGGTCGTCTAAAAATATAAATAAAAAATTACTTCTGTATTCCTGCTACAAAACCTCGGAAAAAAGTATCTAATGGACTGACATCTTGCGTCAACTTAGCACGCAAAACCGCACCTTCCCAACCAATCCAAAAGAAAGCAGCCAGCTCATCACAATCACTATTCGAAGGTATTTGTCCCTGTTGTACTGCCAGACGCAAGCAAACCGCTAAACGCTCCTGCCAATCAAGCAATATGTTTTCTAACTCACAACGAAAACTGTCAGGCAACACGATAATCTCTTGACCCAAGTTGCCTACCAAACAGCCGCGTCGAAATTCGTGCTTGATCATTCCCGACTTAGCATCTTCAACGAAATCACTGATACGCTGCATAGCAGACACTTGCTCATTCAGAAAACAATAATCTAGCTTGCGAGCGAAATACAACGCGTACTGCCGTAATACTTCCTGTCCAAATGCTTCTTTGTTTTTGAAGTAATTGTAGAAAGAGCCTTTAGGCACATTGATACGTTTGAGTATGGCATCGATACCAGTGGTCGCAAAGCCTTGCTCTGTTAGCATCTCCATCCCAGATCTTAAAAGAGCTTCACGAGTATCCGTAAACTCTCTTTCGACATTGGGTGGACGCCCTCGACGGGCTTTTGGTTTAGTAATCGTCATGCATGAATATTATGACCGATAGTCTTTAATGTCAATCAATTATTTTTAGCAGTCTATCTATCCATCAGTCGCAACAGTTTTTTGATTGTCCTCGCTATCAGTCTTCACCATGATACGTCGCCTCATCCATCCAAACGATAGGGTCTTCGCACAGATGAGTTACGTGATACCAGATATCACTACTACGAGCGATACGGTGATGACCGCTTTCAAAGTAATCAACTTCCCAGCTGTCAGGCAGATTAACTAAGGTTCGTCTAGCGACCGCTACGTCTAAGCTTTCATCGTCGACTTCTACCATAACTCGTACCATCTCGGTATTGGTTGTGGGAAAAGACAGCTTCATATCAACTACGTCAGGGATACGGTCAGCCAACACCTCACTTGGGTAGATACAAGGCGCAATCAACAGTGCGCGCAAGCTGTATTTATAGGAAAAATGATTGGCAAACCAACCACCAAGCGAATGCCCTGCCAATACCACTCGAGGATACTGTGTCATTTTCTCACGAATCAATGCATCGTAAATCTCAAATATTTCTGCAAAATTTTCTCTATAATTGACCGTTTGACAGTATTTTGGCTCACGCGTGATACAAGTATATTTACTGGTCTCATGACTTGAATCAAGACCATGAAAAAACAGTAAAAACGTATCGTTGTTTTCAATAGGAAACATCATAAGGTTCTCCTTTTTTGATTATTATTTAGGCTTATTCACGATAAATTGGCTTATAAATTAAACCGATTTTTGGCTAGCAACCTGCGCTTGATACAAGCTTAAAAGCTCCTCACAAGCCTGCATTGAGGTATTTTTTGCAAAACCTTCGTTAAACCAAAAATCATAAACCGCTTGGACAATGGCTTTCACCGCTTCTGCATTTTCTGGCTTTTGTTCTGTTAGTTTCATCGCAATGTCTTGCGCTTGTATATCCGACTCGCTATAGGGCGCGCTCCAGCCCACGCCATAACGATAGAGCACATCATTGATTGCCAATATGAATATGGCGTTTGATATGCCAAATGAACCGATAAGCCTGTCAAGCATTGCACAGCGCTCTTCATAAATACTGACCTCTATCGGCATATCAGCCCGCTCAGACAGACAGTCACAACTCACCATGTGCGAGGGCTTACTAAAATCATCCCACAGCAACGGATTAGTTCCGCGAATCTCGCCCTTTTCCACTACATTAAATTGCCAAATCGCATAATGAGTATCTGGCCCCTTATAGGGCACATGTACGAACCACTGCATCATCACATCACTGTCATACATAATATGAGTACTACCAATCCGCACGCCCTGCTTAGGCAGTACATCCTGATACACACTATCCATATCATCACTATAGAGCGTCACTTTACGTAAGTTTTCATCACTGGTATCGCCTAGCTTTGCTCTGGCTTCAGTTATGCTTCGATAGGGTTTAAAGGGTGCTACCCATCTGAGTGTCTCATCGGTATTGTTCACGAAGTAAATGTCATCTTCATAACTGTCTATAGAAACCGTTTCGAGGTAAAACAATGGCTGTTTTCGTACTCGATCTCTCTCATCATTTGCTAATGCCGTTATACCAGATAGCTTTGAGCCACCCGACCATTGCATATTGTCTAACCGCTTTTGTTCAAACTGATACGTTAATCTCGTCATATTTATATCCTTATTATTTTGATTTTAGTTTGCATGTCGCTTCATTTTTATTGTCTGGTCTGAATGCTTATTTCAAGCCAGCCGAATCTATTCGCCATTGTTTAAATGACGTCATTATCTATAAAGTTAAGTAAATTAATCGACTTGGTAAGGTAGTAGCCTTTAATTCTGATAGGCTTTTTAGCCACAGTTTTTCGCTGTTACGTTGCTAATATTTTTGCAACGCCAACGAGCTTTTTTCTGCTAGGTTTTTTGTTTATTAATAAATATGGTTTTTTGGGTTTGTACAGGCGTAGAAGTTTAGGATTAAACGTAAATAACACTACTAGAAAGACTTCGCTAAAATAGCGTTTCAAAAACTTAGTTAAGAAGTGAAGCGTTGCGCTCCGAGGGTTAACTAGTTTTTATCTCATGTCATTTTGCCTGACTTAATAACTATAGTATAAGCTCACATAAAAATAAAGCTGTTTAAAACCTTCTACGACAACTGGTGTCGCTCCTTTTTAAATGAATTGTAGTTTAGTCATTAGCAAGTATCCCAACGCATTAAATATGATTAACGATAGTTTCATATTATTCAAGTATCCTCAATAAACGTCCAATTAACAATCCTTATCAAAAAACACCTTTCACGATTGGCTTGGGCTTGTTATCTTGCCCCGCAAACCTTGTATTCTAATTAAGCTTACCCCACTTTGACCTATCATACGTAGTATTTACATCTGTATTGGATTTTATGACACATAACAATGAGGCCAGCTCAAAAGCTCGCCGAACTCAGTATTTTCAAGTATTTTTGATGGGCGTTAGTGCCTTTATTATGAACACCACAGAATTTGTCCCTGTGGCGCTGTTGAGCGACATTGCTCAAGACTTTTCTATTACGACGGCAGAGACTGGCTGGATGTTAACACTCTATGCTTGGATTGTCGCTGCGATGTCATTGCCACTAATGCTATTGACCAGTCAATTTGAGCGCAAGCGCTTGCTCTTGGGTCTTTTTGCCGTATTTATTGCCAGTCACGTACTTTCCGTATTTGCATGGAGCTTTGACGTGCTACTCATTAGTCGAGTTGGAATTGCGTTATCGCATGCGATATTTTGGTCGATCACAGCTGCAATCGCGATACGCGTCGCACCTGAAGGCAAAAAAGCCATGGCGCTTAGCGTACTAGCAACGGGTACGTCGTTAGCAATGGTACTGGGTGTGCCGCTAGGACGCTTAATTGGGCAATGGTTTGGTTGGCGAGCGACATTTGGCGGTATTGGCGTCATTGCCTTAATTGTATTTATTCTACAAGCGAGACTCTTACCAACGCTACCTAGTATGTTTGAGGGGTCTTTTAGAAAGATTCCAGAACTCCTTAAAAATCCCCTATTAGTCTGTCTATACCTGCTTATCTTATTGGTCTTTACAGCGCACTACACAGCTTATTCTTATATAGAACCATTCATGCGCCAAGTCGGTAATATCAGTGAAAACGCTGCGACTTTTGTACTGTTATTATTCGGTGCAGCTGGAATTGTAGGCAGTGTTATTTTCAGTCGGTGGGGTGATCGGTTCAATACCAGATTGATGCTGATATCGACCATACTGATGCTCGTGTCTATGCTTGCACTATTGCTAGCAGTGGCCTCTGTATGGGCGCTCAGCTTTATCGCCTTGCTTTGGGGCGCGGCACTCATGCTACTGATTATCTCGATGCAAGCCAAAGTCATCATGGTCGATGTCAATGCGCAAGACATGCTGATGTCGATGTTTTCAGGTATTATTAATTTGGGGATTGGTACGGGTGCACTATTCGGTGGTTATGCCGTGACGCATCTTTCACTATCTAGCGTAGGATACACAGGTGCGGCTATCGCAGTTGTGGCATTACTCTTAATGCTATTTATGATCAAACGCTTTCCTGAGTTGAGTAAGCGACTTGGCTAGCTAATAAACTGATATTAGATAGTATCCAAAAAACAGCAGACAGTAAGTAACCGTCAGAAAATAACAAGCAGAATGCCAGCCATCTAAATGGGCTGGCATTTTTTGTTATGGTCTATGAAAGCATTACGAGGATTGCTTATATACTCATTGAACGAACGTTCAGGTGCAGTTATACTAATTTTATTGGACATAAGTATACTTAGGCTATCAGTATATGTAATAAAAGCCTGATAGAGATTAAGCACAAAAGGATGAGTGTGAAATGGATACTATTCAAAACAAGGAAGTCATTACATACAATTTAAATTTAGTGACGATATATATTGCGAATTTTCAACTTGTTGGAGATTCGTGATGCCTGATGGAATGATGCAACAAGACAATCCAGATCAAGGAAACCAAGATAACACTGCGCCTCTTAGATTGGGTAAATTGCATTATGCTTGGATCGTTGCCGTTACAGGCTCTGTAGCAATGTTCTGCGGACTTGGGTTAGGACGATTCGCATTTGGCATGTTACTGCCGTCCATGTCGGCTTCTTTAGGGTTAAATTATACTCAAAGTGGAATCTTGGGATTCACTAACCTGATAGGATATCTGGTTGCAGTGCTTCTAAGCCCTTTTATTCTACCTCGGCTGGGTACTCGAACGACTGCGACGGCAAGCCTCCTCCTCATTGCTGTCTCTATGTTCGGTATGGCTTTTACCACCAGTTTTCCAATACTTTGCGCGCTCTATGTGTTGACAGGCATTGGTAGCGGCGGCGTGGTCTTACCAATGATGAGCGTCATGTCGCATTGGTTTTTTCCTTCACACCGCGGGCTCGCTCTAGGATTGGTCATGGCGGGACCCGGCTTTGGTATCATTTTATCAGGCTTTGTCGTACCCAAACTCTTACCCATCTCTACTCTACTGTCTTGGCAAACAGGTTGGCTAATTTTTGCCGTGATTAATATTGCGGTGGCTTGGCTCACCTTTACTTTGATTCGCAATCATCCAGACGATGTCAGCCAAAGCCCTTTTGGGCGCGCACCTACGTTACCTGTTAAAAATAAGAAAAAACTAGAACGCAGCAATATTAAGCTGCTTGTACATTTAGGTGTCATCTTTGCTATTTATGGCGCCACCTATATGGTTTACGTCACCTTCATCGTGACCAGTATGGTTGGCTCGTATCAATTAAGTGAAGCGGCTGCTGGTGGTGTTTGGGCATGGATTGGACTGCTTAGCATGTTCTCAGGCATGTTGTTTGGCTGGATTTCTGACCATATTGGTAGACGCCTTGGTCTGGCGCTGGCTTTTTTCTTCCTTGCCATCGCTTATCTGTTGGTCGGACTTACTGATTGGAGTTTAGGGCTGTATTTGTCCATTATCTTGTTTGGTTTAGTGGTGTGGAGTGTGCCTGTCATTATGGCAGCTTCGGCGGGCGATTATTTCGGTCCTGCAGCGGCGGCAAGTGCACTCGCAGCGCTGACTTTTGCATTTTCAGGTGGGCAAGCTCTTGGGCCAGTGGCCGCAGGTTATCTCGCAGAAATCACTGGGGACTTTAGTATCAGTTATATGATATCTGGTATCGCAGCTTTTGTAGCGATTGGGCTTGCCCTATTATTGCGTCCACAAAAACAAGCTTAATTTCAGTCTCTATAATATTGATACTGCTAGCTATACTTTACTCTTGCAGCCAGTGACATCTGTATACGCATTTGGCCTGATTATCTTATTATGGATTACTGCGTTGATACTATTTATGATTGGGCAGTTTTCCAAGTTGAGTAGCTAGATGACTAAACTATTAACCAAATGACTCTCTAAAAATCTACTTTACCGCGCAAAGCCTTTGTCTTACCGCGCTGGGTCTTTTTATCCACCCGTTTACGTTTGGCATTTCTGCTTGGCTTGGTCGGCCTTCTCGTTTTATTAACGTAAGTGGCTTTGGCAATAAAACTTTGCAAACGTTCAAGCGCATCTATTTTATTTCGCTCTTGCGTACGAAACTGCTGCGCCTTGATAATCAGCACGCCTTCCTTTGTTATTCGGCTATCTTTGCTATTTAGCAGTCGCTGCTTGTACTCATCACTCAGACTTGAGTTGTTAATATTAAAACGCAGGTGAATGGCAGAAGATACTTTGTTGACATTCTGCCCACCTGCGCCTTGCGCTCGTATGGCGCTGATCTCTACCTCATTATCATTGAGACTGATATTATTATTAATGAAAATCATAGTTTGCTTTTATCGAATGTGAATGGATATGGTTTATGACAAAGCATTATATAGTCAACCCTCTATAAATTAGGTACGGTGTCAGTCTCGCTTAGTATACTGCTTGTAATACTCTCACTCGGCTTTCTAGGGCGTGTCCTCATTTTAAGAATGGGGATAAAAATGAGATAAATCGCAGTCAAACAAGGAAAGTAGCGCAGATAATATCGAGATATTAGTCAGCTATTTGACGCCATTTGGCAAGATTTAGCCATTTTTAACCCATTTAGATAACTATCGATTGAATTGAGGACATGCCCTAGTATCCAAATTATATTGAACCGACTACTTATATTTAACTAAACATGGCTTAGTCTGTTACTTTACCAACAGTTGACGACTGCGCTCAATCACTGGCGCATCTACCATCTCGCCATCTATTTTGAATACTGCCTGCCCGCTCCGCTCATATTCTTCAATCACACGCTGTGCGAATAACAGGGCCTCATCTGTTGGTTGTAGTGCTTGCTGGACGACAGCCACTTGCTTGGGGTGAATACACAGCATCCCTGACATGCCCATCTGTGACCATAAATTTACTCGCGCGCTTAACCCTACTTCATCATTGCAATCAGAGTAGACCGTATCAATCGGTGGCGACAACTGATGTACTTTTGACGTCAGAATTAATTGATAGCGTATTTGATTGGCAACGATATCGGCGGCAGGTGTGCTTACTTGTACCCGCAAATCATTGCACAAATCCAAAAATCCATAACTAAACGCGGCCAACCCGACTGCTTTTGCCATACTATCAATTTGATACAATCCCATCGCACTCTCAATCAAGGCAATCACAGCTAAATTGGTGAGCTGATATACGCTCTCAATGTCGGCGACTTGCTCAGCTTTGGCCAATAACAAGCCAGCCAAATTGGACATTTTCTGACAGAGCACTATGTCTTTAAAGAACTCTTTGCTACCTGCCTTATTAATACGTAGCCAAATTGGCTGATAATCTGCACTATTATAATATTGTTGTAATGCTTCGCGGGCGTCTGCTTTATCTTCTAGAGCCACTGCATCCTCTAAATCGACAATAACAGCATCTGCGCCACTAGCAAATGCTTTCGCCACTCTATCGATGCGAGTCGCGGGCACAAACAGCCATATTTTATTTTGAGAAATTATATTTATTTTATTGTTGATAACTGAATCCATGCGTGACCCCATTATATTGTCCAAGTAGCTATTAGCACATTTATTATGCCACTATACAGCTGATGCTCATTTAAAATTAGCAATTTATTCGATAGTGCAAAACCAAGATTACTTAGACATTCCATTAAAAAATAAATCAAAAAAACCGCATGAAAATTAATCTCATGCGGTTCTTGAGTCTAATGCAGTTTTAAACAATTACTTTCTTATCTAACCTATGTCTTATAGATTATCTAATTAAGCCAGCATACCACCATCGACCACAATCGTTGCGCCTGTGGTATAACTTGAGGCATCAGATACTAGATACAATACGGTACCAGCCATTTCATCAGGCTCAGCCACACGTCCTAGAGGAATTGAGTGTAGCGCCATTTTTAAGACTTTATCGTTGGTAGTCAAAGCCGAGGCAAACTTAGTATCTGTCAAACCTGGCAATAGCGCATTGACACGGATATTAAGTGGGCCACATTCTTTAGCAAAGGCTTTGGTCATGCTGATGACTGCCGCTTTGGTAATTGAGTAGATACCTTGCTTATCTCCTGCTACTAAACCGTTGACCGAGGCAGTATTCAAGATGACGCCACCACCTTGCTCTTTCATCATTTTGCCAGCGGCCGTCGACATAAAGAAGTAACCGCGGATATTAACTTCAACGGTCTTATCAAAAGCTGCTAAATCTGTATCTAAGATATGGCCATAGTAAGGGTTGGCTGCTGCGTTATTGACTAAAATATCAATTTGGCCAAACTCGCTTTTGACATGCTCAAAAATTGCGTCAATTTGCGCCATCTCACCTACATGACAAGCAAAGGCGCTGGCTTTGTGACCATCAGCGACGATGCTATCAGCGACTGCTTGGCAGGCATCAATTTTACGGCTAGAGACAATCACATGCGCGCCTCGTGATGCCAATAAACGAGCAATAGATTCGCCAATACCGCGGCTAGCACCAGTTACTAGAGCAACCTTACCGGTTAAATCAAATAAATCTTTCATCATTATTCCTTATATTTTTATAAACTTCATATTTTCGATAATTTTTGAGCGCTGAACTCATATATCTAAAACATGTATCTAAAACGTGTATCTAAAATCAGATAACTAAACGCAGATAATCGCTGTCAAAACTAACAGCGATTATCGAGCACTAATCAACTGAACAAAGAGCGCTCAACGATCACAGTTACGCTAGCATACCACCATCGAGTGTAAAGGCATGACCATTCATAAAGCTACTTTCATCGCTGGCAAGCCACGCAATAGCACTAGAGATTTCACTGACGTTTCCTAGGCGGCGCAGTGGACTGGCCTTTATCGTTGCTTGCTGCGTACGCTCATCCATCGTTGCCATAGTATTGCGAACCATTGGCGTATCAATGAAGCTTGGGCATACCGCGTTAAAACGAATATTGGCACGAGCATACTCATGGGCAGCAGATTTGGTCAGACCCATGACCCCATGTTTGGCTGCACTGTAGGCTGAGATCATAGGCGCTGAACGCAGACCTGCAATAGATGCGACGTTGATCACATGACCACCGCCATTAGGTATCATACAATTGACTGCAGCACGCATACAGTGCCAAACACCTTTTAAATTCACTGCGATATTGCGATCAAAGTCATCATCACTTAGCTCATGCATTGGTGACGGCTTGTGGTCAATACCAGCGTTGTTTACCACAACATCTAAGCCGCCAAGCGCTTCTACTGCAAAGTCGAACAACGCACGTACTTCATCACCACTGGTCACGTCTACTTTTTTGAAGACAATACTGTTGCCAGCGTCTTGACCTTGCTTGGCAACCGCTTCTCCCATTTCTTCTGCCATATCACCGATCACGACTTTTGCGCCGCGACTGGCTAGCAATAATGCGCTCGCTGCGCCGATGCCTGATGCACCGCCCGTGATTAAAATTCGTTTACCCGTTATATCTGATGCAATTCCGTTTGTATTCAGTGTCATGATCTATCCCTCTACCTTAAGTACTAGTTTGCCGAAGTTTTCACCTTTAAAGAGCATCATCAAAGTATCTGGGAACGTCTCGATACCTTCAACGATATGGTCTTTCACTTTCATATCACCTGACTGAATCCAGCCAGCGATATCTTTCATGGCGACTGGATATTCTTTGATATTATCAAATACCACGATGCCTTCCATGCGAGCACGATTGACCAATAATGATAAATAGTTCGATGGGCCTTTGACTTCTGTGGTGTTGTTATACTGACTGATCGCACCGCAAATGACGATACGCGCATGTAGATTAATCTGAGTAAGGACGTCATTTAAGATATCACCGCCTACGTTGTCAAAGTACACATCGACGCCGTCTGGGCAGGTTTTCTTTAGTGCTTTTTTCACATCTTCGTTTTTGTAATCAATCGTCGCATCAAACCCAAGCTCATCGACCAAGAACTTGCATTTCTCAGCGCCGCCTGCGATACCAACGACTCGGCAGCCTTTAATTTTGGCAATTTGACCAACCAAGCTACCAACGGCACCAGCAGCGCCAGAGACGACCACGGTCTCGCCAGCTTTTGGCTGACCCGTTTTTAGGAGACCAAAATACCCTGTCATACCTGGCATACCGAGGACGCCTAAGTAGTAAGACAGCGGCGCTAGATTTGGGTCAACTTTATGTAGACCTGTGCCATCACTGACCGCATACGACTGTACGCCGTCGTGACCTGCGACATAGTCACCTACTGCAAATTTTTCATGTTTACTTTCTATCACTTCGCCCACAGTGCCAGCACGCATGACCTCACCAATCTGTACCGGTGCAATATAAGATTTGGCATCGTTCAACCAACCACGCATCGCCGGATCGATAGAGATGTATTCAACCTTAATCAGTAGCTGACCATCGGTGATAGTCGGTATTTCTGTCTCGGTATAATCCCAAGTTCCAGCGCTTGGCTCGCCTACTGGTCTTGCTTTTAGGCGCCATTGTTTGTTTATCGTTGTCATGTCTCTTTCCTTAGAGTTGTCCTTAGAACCAGTCCGCTTGCATATCAGTGCAAACCGAGTTGGTGTTGGTTAATAATTCGATGTCGCGTTTAACTAATGGTAGTTCCCAATCAATGAAGTATTTAGCCGCTTGTATCTTGCCTTTGTAGAAGTTTTGCTGCTCGACATCTTGCGTCGTACTTAGTAGCTGCTCGGCTTTACTGGCTTGGCGAATCCAAATCCAGCTCAGTACAATTGAGGCAAAAATATTCATTAGTGCTTGAGCATTACCGGTAAGCGTCAGTGCTTCTTCTGTCTGCAACACTTTACCCAAATGCACGAGCACTTCATGCAACTGACCCATATAAGGCATCAGTTTACCTGCAAGTTGCGCGCTCTCAGGCGTAGTGATGCTTTCTAAATCTTTTGTAATTTCACGTTTTAGGATTTGAATGCCTAACCCACCTTTTTGCCATAACTTACGGAATGACAAATCTAGTGCCTGCACACCGTTTGTGCCTTCATGGATAGGATTTAGACGATTATCACGCCAAAACTGCTCAGCCTGATATTCACGCGTATAGCCTGCGCCGCCCAATACCTGAATACCTAAGTCATTGGCTTTTGGGCCATACTCAGATGGCCATGCTTTTAGCACTGGCGTTAGCAAATCTAATAGTTCGGTTAGCTCATTTTTTAGTGTTTCGTCTTCACAGGTATTGATACGGTCAATTAGGTTTGAACCATATAGACATAATGAGATGCCGCCTTCAGAATAAGCTTTTTGCGCTAATAGCATGCGCTTTACATCACCATGCTGAATAATAGCCGTTGCATCATCTTCAGGCTTATTGTTTGGCGCAATGCGACCTTGTGTACGGTCTTTGGCATAATCTAGCGAATACTGATAGCCGCGATAACCAATCATAGAAGCACCAAAACCGACAGCGATACGTGCTTCATTCATCATCTTGAACATATAGCGCAAGCCAAAATGCTCTTCGCCGATCAAATAACCATGACAATCACCTTCATCGCCGAAGCTCAATGCTGTAGAAGTCGCACCTCTATAACCAAGCTTATGAATCAGTCCGGTGAGATGTACATCGTTACGCTCGCCAACAGATAAGTCATCGTTCAAGCGATATTTAGGCACGGCAAATAAAGAGATACCTTTAACACCGCCTGGACCACCTGGTACTTTTGCTAATACCAAATGTACAATATTATCAGACAGCTCATGGTCACCTGCTGAGATATAAATTTTGCTGCCTTTGACTCGATACGAGCCATCGTCTTGTTTTACCGCAATGGTTTTGATATCAGCAAGCGACGAACCTGCGTGCGGCTCGGTCAATGCCATGGTGCCGGTGAACTCGCCTGTCAGCATGCGCGGCATAAAGGCTGCTTTGATATCATCGCTAGCAAAATGCGAGATAACGTTGATTGCCGCAGTGGTCAGAAATGGATAGGCAGTCGTTGATGGATTGGCTGCCATAAAGTAGCCTGCCACAGCAGTCATAACCGTCTCAGGTAACTGCATGCCACCATCTTCAAAACTATAACGACCTGCGATAAACCCAGACTCGCGGAACGCATCAAAAGCGACTTTTACATCGTTTATCATGCTGACTTTTTTACCATCGAACTGCGGCTCATTCTTATCTGCAATATGGTTGTGCGGTAAAAATAAATCTGTCGCAATCTTATTTGCCGTCTCTAATACAGCATCAAATGTCTCGCGGCTATGTTCTGAGAACTTTGCGTGCTCAGTGAGTGATTCTGTGCCTAGTACATCATACAATTGGAAAGGTAATTCAAAATCGTTTAGGAGGGTATCTGCGGCCATAGTATTCTCATTAACTGATTAAATGTGGTTATCAATTGATATTAGTCTAATTTGATACCTGTCCGTATTGTCATTTATGACATAATTATGGTCAAATAAGACATAAACAGAGTGTCTAACTGGTTAAAATCAACCAAATAATGGCTATTTTGGTAAGCACAGCAAAGGAAACGAGTGACTTATGCCCTATTTCAAACCTTTTAAAATGATTATTCTTGGCTTCGATGGTGTACTTGGCAGTGTCCTCTCTGGTGCATTGGACTTGTTTTCATTCACAGGGGTCAGCTGGCAGCGGTTCTCGAATGAGTCTGTAGAGCCACGATTTAATGTGCAGATCGCAAGCTTAGGTGGTGGCGATATCAGGTGTAGCAATCGGTTAATCATGCAAGCCCACTGCGATATTCGAGATGTGACAGAGTGCGATTTATTGCTCGTGCCCACCATTGGCGATTCTATTGATAAGGTATTAAAGCAAAATAGTGAGCTGCTGCCACACCTAGTACGGCTTGCGAATACCAAGGCCGATATAGCAAGCAATTGTAGCGGAGCATTTTTTTTGGCAAAGGCAGGATTATTAGATCATAAGATAGCCACCACACATTGGGGCTATGCCAATAAGTTTAAGGCAGATTTTCCATTGGTGGACTTACAAGAAAATCAGTTTGTGACCCATTCAAGAAGCGAGTCAACAAACCAGTCGGGCAATATATTTTGTGCAGCTGGCGGCAGCGCCTTTTATGATTTGGGGCTATTATTGATAGAAAGGTACTGCGGACGTGAGATTTCTACGCAGGTAGCAAAAACCCAAATTATTGATAGCAAAAGAGGCAGTCAAAATAGCTATACCAATGTGACCCTGCACAAGCCGCATTCCGACCATTTGATTAAACAAGTCCAAGAATATATCGAAGAAAACTTTCAACATTCTTTACAGGTCAGTAGTTTAGCCGCTATGGTAAATATTACCCCGCGCACTTTAAACAGGCGCTTCCAGTCCTGCGTGGCAATGCGACCGATCGAGTATATTCAGGCCGTCAGAATTGAACAAGCCAAACGCTTACTTGAGTTGGGCGATGTATCAATAAAGTCGCTTGCCGATCAAGTGGGCTATGATGATATCTCTTCATTCACGCGCTTGTTCAAACGCGCGACAGAGCTAACGCCTAAAGAGTACCAAGATAAGTTTTCGCGGTTGGCTATTTAAAAAGGACAGTGATTAGCGTTTAAGCAGTCTGCCACAAGCCTTCTACTTGGATAGCATCAGCTTTAATAGTTGGGTAATCGGAGAATGCCAACTGATAGCCACCATCAGTATTAGGTATAAGCTGGCAAGTCGATCCCAGCGGAAAGCTGTATTTTTTGCCGATATGACCAAAAGGCATACCACTATATATCGGCAACCCTGTCAATTCATGCAGCTGACGAATGACTGTGGCGACATCATAACGTTTGTCATAGCTGTCCTCGCCCGTACCAGACAATGCTCCAAATACAATCGCTTGCTGCCCTTTGAACACACCTGCGAGATATAAGTCATATAACATGCGCTCAATACGATACGCTTGCTCGCCAACATCTTCTAAAAACACAATGCCGCCATCGATACGCGGTAAATACTCACTACCTGCCAGCGACGATACGACACTTAAGTTGCCACCCCAAATCGTACCAGTTAATGATTTTGGCTCAGCACTTGTCAAAATACTAGGTAAACTAGGACTGGTTAAGGTAGCCTTTTGTATGCTGATAGTTAGATTGGGGTTAGTTAACACTTCAACAAACTGCTGACAGCTGACTTTATCGGGCGCGGTTTTGCCAAACTCGCTATAGAGCATTGGCGCGGCAAGCGAACTCATTGACCCTTTTGCTAATAGCGCACATTGGATAGCCGTTACATCACTAAAGCCTGCGAGTATCGTGCCGCGCTCCTTCATAATCCGTCCTAGCGTCGCCCAATCCACCATAGGCAATATGCGCATGGCACCGTAACCACCGCGCACACCTAACAGCAGCTTTGGCGCGGCTATTGCCCCAGTGGCAAGATTTTGAAAATCGCTAGCACGCTGTGAGTCCGTTCCCGCAAAGCGTAAGTACTGACGATTGGTAATAGCAGGATTCTCTACTTTAAACCCCGCACAAGCCACGCGATCTAATGCCAACTGATTACGCTCATCACTACCACCAACGTTGGAGCTGGCAAAAAGTCGCGTCTCAATCGTAGGCGTGATACAACCTGCCTGCGTCAGTGATTCCTGTGATGTTTGTGCTAATGAGCTATTACCCAATAACGAAGTTGGCAGATCATCCTTGGTCAGCTGCGCACTATGATCAGACTCGATAGGACTGGCTGCAAGCGCTTGAGAAATACTTTGGCTCGCTAGTACTGCTGTGCCTGCACTCACACCGATTCGGCGTAGAAACTGCCGACGGTTTAGCCCAGATGTTGTTTCAGTTGCATGACTATTTCCATCATCTGTCCGTGACTGACGCTTAATCCCCATATCTTGCTGCTACCTTATCGCTTTTATCTTTATGACTTGTGTTTTTAGACCTTGTGGCAGCATATTGTAGACGCTTTTCTGACACTGATGGTTGCCTAATCTTTACCGATATTTACTTTTTCGCTACTGAGACACACAATATAGGTCGACTAGATTTGTTACTGTAAATACAAATTCATCGCAAAAAACAAAGGGTAATAATTATGTTCAATAAAAAAACCGATAAAAACAAGTCACTTGACTCTAATTTGGAATACTTGCTAGGCAAAGAAGACAAGCTGAAAGAAAAGTTAGAAGATAGCGGTTATCTTGAGCCGTTTAGTGATGATTTAATGCTATTTATGAGTCTTGTCAAAGACTATTATAAAGGTGACTACCGTAAAATTCCTTTTAAGACAATCTCAGCTGGCGTTATCGGTGCGCTCTATGTGCTAAATCCAATTGACCTCATTCCTGATTCTATTCCGTTTATCGGCCATATCGATGATGCATTAGTACTTAAATTTTGTTTAAAGCAAGCCAGAAAAGATCTGCAAAAATACAAAGAATGGAAGCAGGAACAATCAGCTACTA
The DNA here is from genome assembly GCF_904846625.1 of Psychrobacter sp. JCM 18900. GTDB lineage: Bacteria > Pseudomonadota > Gammaproteobacteria > Pseudomonadales > Moraxellaceae > Psychrobacter. The sequence continues at coordinate 332,900 of NZ_CAJHBL010000002.1, read as the reverse complement.
AGGATAAGTTAGAAGCTAACAACGACACTAGTAAGACTGATAACGATAAAACTAGTAGTGATGAGCAAGATAGCGACGAGACTGGTACTAATCTGAAGAAAGCCTCATAAATATTAATACTTTCAACTATTAAAAAACTGCACTATCGAAAAAGCCACGACCACGAATTAATATTTCGGTCGTGGCTTTTGTTATTTTCAACTCATTCAATACTGTATTTTAATCAGGCACTTCATAATTAGCTTTTTCTGGATTAAGACCAAACGAGTAAACGAAGGTCGCAACGAGACTATTGACAATAACGAAAGGTAAATCAATGGCAGCATGACCAAGCGCATAGCGACCAAGCAACCACGAGACGATCAACATGATAATAAAAAATGCACCCAAATATGCCAAAATTGCAGGATGTTTCAGATTATAAGGCTGTTCAGGTGTCGGTTGTTTGTCTAATACATACGTCCTTACCGCCCAACCAGCTGCATAAGAGAACCCGCCTAACACCACGTAACTGAAAAAATTCATATTGCTTGACTCTAATGGTATGACTGTTTATAACAAAATACTGTCTATGCAAGTATCATCGACCAACAATAATATTTATAGTCGATACTTATTTAAATACTATCATCAACGCTTATTTAAATACTGTCGTCGACATTGTCGATAATAAGATTGGCATGTGGATTGGCTAAAATATCAGTATTCACCTCATCACACTCCACACGGTAGATCGTGTTGGCACCTCGGTAAATATACGACAAGTACTCACTGTCTAAGAGCGGATCAATATTTGCATAGGCTGGTTTGACGTGCGCCAGTACAAGCACTCGATCAGGACGACCAATAACCGCATCGACATTGTCTGGATCGATAGAGAAGAACTGCGGTATGTCGCTATTTTCAATCACTTCTAACGGCTCTGGAGTATCCCAGACGCGCTTAGCAGTGACGGGTTCTTTCATCTGCATTACCCAAGTGTCGTCTTGCTGGCTGACCTTTATCTGAGCAGGCTCATCTTGACTCACTGTATAACAACCCTCAAAGACAGACAGATCGGACGCGACTTCGGTATCTGCTTGAGGGCTAGTATCATTACAAGCGCTCAGAAAAATCGCGCTGCTGGCAGTCACACTGAGCATCAAATACGTCAGTCTCTTATTCAATAAATTCGAGCGTAAGGACATAATGGGGTTATCCTGCAATCATGCATTAAAAACTTTTATTAAGTGTACTATTGTCAAAAAACCATCAAATAGCAGATACGAAAAATGCGCTTGGGCATCTTGGTAGCAAAGGCAGCTCTATAACTAAAAACTAGAGCCTTTCAGAGAGCTTCGCTATTTTAACAGAAAACCAAGACGTTACTATTATGTTATAAGTTACCGTAAGGGTTTTATGACTTTGTGCGTCACGACTGTCCATATTTATGATAGATTTGCTATACTCACAACGTCATCATCATCGTTCGAATAGCGTAAACGAGATGCTCTAGTACTACCCTATGCTTACCACTTATCAGGTCCATACTCTTTTATGTCAGACAACCGTAATTCAATGCCAAACACTCATAAAGACAACGCGATTGATCCATTGGCTGCTAAAACAAATGCCACTGTGGCCTATACTGATGGTGCTTGCAAAGGCAATCCTGGTGCTGGCGGCTGGGGCGCACATCTTATATTTAGTGATGGCGGCACGCAAGATTTATACGGCGGCGACAAAGAAACCACCAATAACCGTATGGAGCTAATGGGTGCGATACAAGCCCTGACCCATAGCCCGCACGAGCATACTCTTGAGATTTGGACTGACTCCAGTTATGTCCAAAAAGGCATCACTGAATGGATTGAAGGTTGGAAGAAAAAAGGCTGGAAAACTGCCAGTAAAAAGCCAGTCGCCAATCAAGACCTATGGCAACAATTGGATAAGCTCTGCCAACAGCGTGATGTTAGCTGGCATTGGGTCAAGGGTCACGCTGGACATGCTGGTAATGAAAAAGCAGATGAGCTGGCAAACTTAGGTGTCACCTCAAACAGCGGCCATTCAGCTATAGTCAGTAAAGCAGATACGGCTAAAAAAAAAGACCACATAGCGACTGATATTGATACTGACACTAACATTGATACCTTGCAAAAATCATCTAGCGCTGATTGGCTAAGTTTTGACCCATTGGGTCTAGATATGATGGACGATGAGTTTGATGAAGAGCTCTTAGAACCTGAGCCGCTAAAGGAAGATAGTCAGAGTACAGCTAACACTCTTAAGATGAATAAAAACATTGCTATAGAATCTAACAACCATCAAGACAATACATCCAACCCGACGAGTACCAAAGCTATGCCAGATATTCAAACGCACCTAGATGATACCGTCGACAATGATATGTTGCCAAGTGTAGAATCTGGCGCCCCTAAGTTCGATGGGGATACTAGCCGTGCCAACCCATATTTCAAGCCGCTACTACCAAAGCCGATACATCGCCATGAAGCAGATCGCCAGCTTATCATGGATACAGAAACCACAGGGCTTGATGCACTAAAAGGCGACCGTATTATTGAGGTCGGTATTGTGGAGCTGGTCGGACGTAAGTTTACTGGTGAAAAGCTGCACGTTTATATCAATCCGCAGCGTGGCATGGATGATGAAGTCATTCGTATTCATGGTATCTCTGAAGCATTTTTGACTGACAAACCGACCTTTGATCAAGTGGCTCAGTCTTTGTATGACTTTATGGATGGCGCTGAGATTATCGCTCATAACGCTACTTTTGATATGAACTTCTTAAATATGGAGTTTGCAAAAGTTGGTCTGAATGACTTTGCTAATCGAGTGCAAGTAACCGATTCACTGGCGATGGCCAAGCAGCAATATCCTGGGCAAAAAAACACGCTAGATGCCCTTGTGCGTCGCCTAGATGTTGGTAAGCAGGACCGTACTTTTCACGGGGCATTGCTTGACTCAGAGATTTTAGCTGAAGTTTATTTGGCGATGACTGGTGGACAGGTCACGCTTGCCATCGAAGAAGATACAGATACCGATGGCGGACAAACCGCTCATGCAAGTTTCGCCAATTTAGCAAATTTATTGCTGGCATCAACGGCGGATGAAGCTGCTGACCAAAGCTGGTATGCCGCTTTGGCAGAAGATTATCCTGCCCTAAAAGCTAGCATGTAATTGTCGTTCGAATTTTTATTGAACCGACATTTGTATAATTTAGTCTTGATTATTGTGATAGAAAGCGTTAAAACATCACTAGCTAATACTTTCTAAATCAAATTTATAATATTGCTATTCTCATCAGTACATTATGGAAAAATACTTATGGACCAGTCTGCGCAAATGAAGCTAACCGCCCCAACGCTTAGTGTTACTGATTTTAACCTACCATCACTCCATTTACTGCATGATGAGGTTATAGCAACGCTTAAAGACACTGAGATTCATCTAGGTGAGTTCAACGATGATAGTAGTCAGGCACCTTTGTTGTCAGACTCTATCGAAGTGCTAAAGCAGCTGTCTTGTATTTTTAAACTAATTTCTTTGGTCGGTGCAGAAGCATTGAATGATGCCATTGTTGGTGGTCTACAGAGACTTTATGACAATGGTGATAACAACGATACTGATTTGATCATGGATCTATCAGAAGCCATCATGACTTTAGATCGTTATGTCGAGTTTGTCCTCTTGACTGAATCGGTAGAGCCTACTCTACTGATACCTGTCATTAACAAGCTTAATGCGCATAGTCAAAAAGCTCCTATTACAGCAGACTATTTTTCTGAATTTGGTAGCAGTAGTGTCATCATCGCCAATCCTGAACAAAACTTTGAATCTCTAAGCGCACTTAATCTAGACACAGAGCTGCTGACCAACGCGTATCGTAGTGGCCTTGCGGTTGCACTACTCAATCAAGATGGCAAAATTGACTCTGCGGATCAGCAAAAGCTGGATGCTATGAGTGCAGCCTGTGCATTAATCGCTTCCAATACTGATAGTTTGTTTTGGCAAGCGGCGACTGCCGCCGTGACTGATATCGCAGCAGTATTACCATTAAACCTAAGTCAAAAGCACACACTTATCTATTTAGAGCAGCAATTTCAAAGCTATTTACCAGTCATGGATACCCGCTTTGCAGATTTAGTGAGCTTTGCCTGTCAACGTGATAACGAGCAAGCGCAGCAATTACGTGAACAGTATGCAAATAATCATTTAGAAGGTGCTCAGCTAGAACAAATGAAGCGCTTTTTATTCGGTCCTAACCGCGAACTTACCGATACGTTAAACACAATTATTCAACATCAGATCAATAACATTAAAGAACACGTCGACAGTTATGCACGTGGCGATTCAATTAATCCTATTGACATGCAGACAGCGCAGATTATTAAAGAGCTGACCGAACTGAGTTCGGCATTACGTTTATTAGGTCTGTCCAACGCAGCCAATAGTCTTAGCGAAGCAGCAGAAGCTGTGAGCCATTGGCAAGCGCCTTCTCCTGAAGATTTTGATCATTTGCTACTAGCGCTAATGCATGCAGAGAACGCCACCATTGCTATGGCAGAGATGCATACACCAGGGGCAATCTATCTGCCACTGAATAACCCGCATATCTCATTGCATCAGCTTAACACGGCCAATGATACCTTGATACAAGAAAGCCGAACTGCTATTGCTAGTGCCGAGCAAGCCATTAATGATTATTTGGCGGAGCCTGAGCGTGACATGCTCAATATCCAAAATATTCCTGGGATGATGCGTCAAGTAGCAGGTGCAGTACGCTTTTTACAGTTGGCCACACCTGCCAGCATGCTGAGTCAGCTAGCTAACTATATCGAACAACGTATCGAAGGCGGACGACGTATCGAAGACAGTACGTTAGCCTGCATCGCTGATGTTATCATGGCGGTCGATCATCACTTAGATGGTTTTGAGAATAATCGCCCTGTCAGCAAGCAAGCGCTTGATGTTGGTCAACAGAGCTTGAGCCATCTACTTGCTGCTTAACTTTTCTCATTGTCATGTCATGGTCATTATCTCTTAGCTATGACATCTCATTTACGTATAGATAATTCAAGATAATGTAGGTACAAGTCAGGCATGTGAAAGCGCTACAGTCATTAGGTTAAACTAGTCTAGTCATTAGGCTGAACCAGCCTGACAACATATATGGATATCTGGGTATCTGATTTATATAGAATGAATGATACTTTACTCTAAAACAGTCTGTGTCTACGTCGATGCGGACTTACTTTATAATGTTTGGAATTTTATATGGCCCATGCTTTTGTATTAAGTGATGACAGTATCTTATGCCGTCAAATGCCAGATGGTTGGTGGCCTTTGCAAGTTCAGCTATCGCCCGATAGTAATGACTTAAGCGAGCAAGCTTATCAGGTTGGTCACGTAACGCTGCACGAGAGCCTAGCACCAAATCATTGGTTATCAGACGATAGCACTAGCAACGATGCAGATGATACGGTTGATGCCAATATGGCTCATAGCTTTACTGCCCAAGCGACGAGCGCCATGACTTATGACTATGCAGTTGCTCATAACGTAACGCTACCAATTATTGCTGAAAGCAGTAGTAACACTTTTGTTCCTTATCGAAAGCTGATGACTCATTTGCCAGTCGCCTTGTCAGATCAGATTAGCCAAGCAATACAATTATTAAGCTGGCAAGCAGATACGCAGTTTTGTAGTCGCTGTGCTAGCCCTACCGTACATGCTGACCAAGGCGAACGTGCCATGGTTTGTCCAGTATGTCGATTGCGCCAATACCCTCGCGTACAACCGTGCGTCATCACTGCTATTACTCGGCCAAATCCAGTGACAGGTGAGATGCAAATCTTATTGGCTCACCATCATCGTCATGGACAGCAGAACCTGCCGCCAATGTATGGTTTGATCGCAGGGTTTGTAGAAGTTGGAGAGAGTCTGGAGTATGCGGTAGTACGTGAAGTCGCAGAAGAGGTCAATATCAGCGTAACAGATATCCGCTATGTGAGCAGTCAGCCATGGCCATTTCCCTCTAACTTAATGCTTGGTTTTCGTGCATCGTATGACAGTGGCGATATTATCTTGCAAGAAGATGAGTTAGCACATGCTGATTTCTTTGATTTCTCAAACCTACCCAGAATTCCGCCAAAGGGTAGTATCGCTCGCGATTTGATTGACCAAGTGGCTAAAGAACAAAATATAGATTTATAATCAGTCCTTATTACAAATACCACATTACGCTACAGTATTGTATTTTCAATCTCATCTCTTTAAAATCGCTGCTCCTGTGATAAGCGTTTTACTTTAAACTTTATTTTTTAATAAGTAACACGCTAACCTGAGCAGTAAAACGCTGACAGAGCAGATGCTCTTATAGATACTGTTTTACAAAGACCGCTTTCTCAACCTTTTATCTCTATTTATACTAATACCAATTCTAACGACTGGTATTAAGGTCCTTAATTAAATGCAAAGTAGCACCAATATACGCTTAGTTAATCTACCTATCTTATTCGATGCATTGCACATTGATACCTTGCCCGCTGACATACAGGCACAAATTGCACGTGTAGATGCTTGTTTGCCACAGACGCAGTGCGGGCTATGTGAGCATCCAGATGGTTGCCTGCCATATGCCGCTGCGATTGTATTAGATGGTGAGCCGTACAATAAATGTGTGCCCGGTGGTCAGCCAGTCACCAATGCGATTGCTCAGACTCTCGATATAGATACTCCTGACACTACGCTTATGGCAGTGCCTTCACAGTGGCCAATAGATGCCATCTCTGAACGTCCGACCGAGGTTCGTGCGGTTATCCGTGAAGATGACTGTATCGGCTGCACCAAATGCATCCCTGCTTGCCCAGTCGATGCTATCGTTGGTACTGGTAAGCATATGCATACGATTTTTACAGATTTGTGCACGGGTTGCGAGCTATGTATCGCGCCCTGCCCTGTTGATTGTATTGACTTAGTTACGATTGAGCGAGAAATATCTGAGCCTGAGCGAATAGCAGAGCAAGAAGATTTGAGACAACGCTACCATACCCATTTGAAACGTGTCACAGAACAGCTTGCCGATACGAGCAATAGTAGACCTGTCGTTAGTATGGTAGAGGCTAAGCTCAATAATGCAGCAAGCCAGTCTCTAAACATCAGTGAGTCGCAAGCGAAAAATACCATTGCGGCTGCCAAGCTCCGTACCAAAATCAAAAAACTGGAAAAGCAACTGAGTGTGCGTGCAAACGATAAGAAACAAGCAGAACTCGAATCCTTACAAGCCGAGCTTGAGTCATTGCAAGTAGCGTTATAACGGTAATAGCTGATTACGCAACTAATGCGTTAATAAATTGATACTTTAATCATTAACATGAATGCTAGCGCTAGCATATAATTTGGCACCATCATTCATCAAAATAATAGTCAAAATGCCATGAGTAAAACGGTCAAACATAAAACAGCTGACACGCCGCCCTCTAGACGAATGCCCAATCGTGACGTGCGTCCATTCTTTGAAAAACTGGCAGCGACTATTGATGAACCTGTCACCGAACTCAATTATGACAGTAATTTTGAGTTACTTATCGCGGTAATTTTGTCCGCACAAGCGACTGATGTCAGTGTCAATATTGCTACCAAGCAATTGTACCCAGTAGCTAACACACCTGAGGCAATACTGGCACTAGGCGAAGACGGTCTCAAATCCTATATCAAAAACATTGGTCTATATAATGCCAAAGCAAAAAACGTCATCAAAACCTGCCGTGATTTGATTGAGAAATTTGATAGTACTGTTCCTGATAACCGCAAAGATTTAGAATCACTGGCAGGCGTGGGCCGTAAAACTGCCAATGTCGTGTTGAATACGGCCTTTGGCCAGCCGACCATGGCCGTTGACACGCATATCTTTCGGGTGGGAAATCGTACTGGGCTTGCTACTGGCAAAACCGTACTCATCGTCGAAAAAAAGCTGGTCGAGCGCATCCCAGAAGACTTCATCGTAGACGCCCATCATTATCTTATCTTACACGGCCGCTATACCTGTCAGGCTCGTACACCCAAATGCGGCGCTTGCCCTGTCTATGAAGAATGTATGTTTAAAGATAAAGCTGCATTTTTAGAGTTGTAACGTATTGTTCATTTCAAGCAGATGCTACCGCTAGCTAATTGCTCAGCTAGCTAAACCGCTATCCAGTAACCACCTTTGATTGCAGTGAACTGCTTGTTGAGCATTTCTTATAGTAGAGCAAGTGTTGCTCACTAGAGTTTTATAACGTTTCAAGGTAGAATAACCCTATTTTGCGTTAAGAGATTTTGGCCATTACCCTGCTTCTGATAAGGCAATCTGCACATTAGCGTTGTCTATTAGGGCAAGTACTGACCCAACTCGTTACCGCCAAGACCATATCAGAGCGAGGCAGTATCATTTTATATATTGATTGAATGATAGTCCGCTCACCCTTTGGTCATATTTATCAGCAAATATTTTAGTCAAAACCGATTTTAAATTAAGAAATACCGATTATCTGCCGCGTAAATGCGTGGTCAAAATTAATTAGAGCAGCACCCAGATGTGCTGCTTTTCCTACCCTTATTGATTCAATTAAGCGATCCCATTATGCGTGAATACAACTTATTTACCTCAGAATCTGTGAGCGAAGGCCATCCTGACAAAATGGCTGACCAAATATCAGACGCTATCCTTGACGCTATCTTACGTGAAGATCTGCACGCACGTGTGGCATGCGAAACCTTAGTAAAAACAGGCGCAGTCATACTTGCAGGTGAAATCACTACAACCGCAAATATCGATTTAGAGCGTCTGGTGCGTGACACTGTAAATGGCATCGGCTATCACCATTCAGATTTAGGCTTTGATGGCGAGACTTGTGCAGTCATCAACATGCTAGGCAAACAATCTCCTGAAATCGCGCAAGGCGTCGATCGTAGCGACCCTGAAGAGCAAGGTGCAGGCGACCAAGGCTTAATGTTTGGTTATGCCAGTAATGAAACCGAAGTATTGATGCCAGCGCCTATCGAGTATGCCCATCGTTTGATGGAGCGTCAGTCGGAGCTGCGCCGCGCAGGCGAGCTACCTTGGTTACGTCCAGATGCCAAAGCGCAGGTAACCTTGAAGTATAACGGCAATCGTCCTGTCGCTATCGATGCTGTTGTATTATCAACACAGCATGATCCAAGCATCTCGCAGTCAGATCTACAAGAAGCGGTGATGGAATCTATCATCAAGCAAGTGCTACCAGCTGACTTATTGCACGCTGGCACACGCTATCATATCAACCCAACTGGTAAGTTTGTGATTGGTGGTCCTGTTGGTGATGCTGGTCTGACTGGTCGTAAAATTATTGTTGACACTTACGGCGGCATGGCACGTCATGGTGGCGGTGCGTTCAGTGGTAAAGATCCTTCAAAAGTAGATCGCAGTGCTGCTTACGCGGTACGTTATGTTGCCAAAAACATCGTAGCAGCAGGTCTTGCTGAGCGCTGTGAAGTACAGGTCAGCTATGCAATTGGTGTCGCTGAGCCTACTTCTATCTCTGTTAATACCTTTGGTACTAGCAAAATCAGTAACGATGAGATCATTCGCTTGATTCGTACGCACTTTGACCTACGTCCTTACGGCATTACCCGTATGTTGAACTTACTACAACCAATGTATCAGCAGACTGCTACCTTTGGACACTTTGGTCGTCCAGGTTCAGAGACTGCCTTTACGTGGGAAAAAACAGACAAAGCTGATATCTTAAAAGCAGACGCTGGTTTATAAGAGTCACTACTTTAAAACGTTTACAAACCATTTTTATACTAAAAACTACTGACACTTATTATTAGGAGTTGCTTATGTCTCAAGACAATATTCAAGACCAAAATGCTGATGCTAACATCGAAATCACCCCTGAAATGCAGGCATTCTATCAACGTGCTGATGCTATCATTGGTATCGCAAACAGCCAGCTAGGCCCTGAAGCACATTCAGGTCAAGTAGGTGCTTCTTTATTGTATGCTGCAGCACGCTATAGCGCGTCAGTTGCCTCCATCGGATTCGTCAAAGGCGATGATTTCGCCAAAGAAAAAGACGATATTGTCGAGTTTTATGTCAAACAGTATCGCCAAATGCTGAGCGATAACTTAACGGATTATGCTCAAAACTTTGACAAGTACGTGCAGCTAAATCAAGACGACAAACCAGCTGAATAAGTAAATCTCGTCAGTTTAGATGTCTTTGATTTAGACATACTGTCGTAAAATCAGTATTTGATGGCAGAAAACAAAACCCCAAACTCAATTGAGCTTGGGGTTTTTGTATGGTGTTTAAGTAGATAGCTACTGACAAATGAGCTACCATAAATGCTTAAGCGTTTAGCCTCAGTAAGCAAATCCATCAACGATAACAGGACGCTATCGAATATTATTAATAAGGACATTTCTTATGAAACAAACTCTATCTACTCGTCTATTTTCTACAATTAATCAATCTTCGTTCAAACCATCATCACTTATATTGATATTAGTTCTAGCTTTAACAGGCTGTAGCTCTATGTCTGATATCAGAACATCTGGTCAAACACCTACCCCATCCAGTCCTGATATCAGTCAGCAATTTGAAGGTGCTCTTACTCAATGTCCGCCCGCTAACCCTGCCAACAATATCTGTACGGCACAATATGAACCCGTCTGTGTAAAGACGAAAGTTGGATCAGTTGTTAGCTACCGAACGGCTAGTAATGCCTGCTCAGCCTGTAATATTCCTGAAGCTATCGGTTATACAAAAGGCGAATGTAGCTAATCTATAAAATGGTTGTATCGAGATCTACTGTACTGAAATCTGCTGTATTAAAAATATTGAACATCCATAAAAATACCCAGCCTATATAAGCTGGGTATTTTTGTAGCTAGAAGATACACTCTAAAGTTTAAGCATCTTTCTCAAGTGCTGGTGGGCCTTTTAGTAACTCTTCATCACGGAATTCATTGGCCGAGTTGTGCTCTGCCGACTCTTCTGTGGTGAACCATTGCTGATTACGATACAGTATCAAACGATCTCGACTGAGACCGCGCAATAGAGAGTACATCATCACGACGATCACAATAGCAAAAGGAAATCCTGAGACAATTGATGCCGCTTGTAGTGCACTCAAACCACCTGCTGCCAATAATACAGCAGCGATAACACCTTCAGAACCTGCCCAAAATAAGCGCTGAATCTTTGGTGGATTGGTATCACCACCTGAAGTCAGCATATCGATGACAAAGCTCGCGGAATCCGATGAGGTAACAAACCATAGGACAATCATCACCACGATGAGCAAGTTGACCGCACCCGTTAATGGGTAAGACTCCATCAATTTAAAGATAGCGCTACCTGTATCGGCTTTGACCGCTTCGATCAGACCTGGGCTAACTATGTTAGGGTCTGCTGCTGCCACCAGCTCCATATTTACCGCAGAACCACCAAAAGCAGTAAACCACAAGAAAAGTATCGTGATAGGAATTAACAGTACGCCTAATATAAACTCACGGATGGTACGGCCACGAGAGATACGTGCAACGAATACCCCAACGAATGGTGACCAACTAATCCACCATGCCCAATAGAAAATCGTCCAAGAGGCTTGCCAGTTTTCTTCGCCTCTATAAGACTCTGTCCACAAACCTAATGGCACGATTTGATGCAAATAGTTGCCGATGTTTTCTACGAAGCTATTAAAAATAAACTGCGTAGGCCCAAAGATAATCACAAAACTTAGCAATATCACAGTGAACAATATATTGGTATCACTTAGACGCTTGATGCCTTTATCCAATCCCATAAACAGAGATAACCCTGCTAGCATGGTGATAAGGCCAATCAAAATAATCTGCACCGTAATATTATTGGGTATACCAAATAACGTCTCGAGGCCTGAGTTAATCTGCAAGACACCAAGACCTAACGTGGTCACTACCCCAAACATCGTACCAAATACGGCAAGCGTATCTACCGTATGCCCCCAACCGCCATAGATTTTTTTACCCAATATTGGATAAAGTGTCGAACGGATAGCCAGTGGTAAACCTACTCGATAATGAAAATAAGCAAGCGATAGCGCAACCATGCCATATAGCGCCCATACATGTAGACCATAATGTAGGAACGAGATATTCATCGCTTGCTTGGCAGCGGCAACTGTCTCCGCCTCGCCTAATGGTGGTGCCATGAAATGATACAGCGGCTCAGCGGTGCCCCAATAAAGCAGCCCAATACCGATACCGGCTGAAAACAACATGCCAATCCACGAAACCATATTGTACTCTGGTCTCTCATTCTGATGACCGAGTCTGATATCGCCGTAGCGGCTAAATATCATATATATACTCATGACCAATGTTAAATTGACCACGACAATAAAGAACCAGCCAAAGCGTAAAGAGACAAATGCTTTTGCTTGGTTAAATACCACTTCTGCCTGTTCATTGAATAAGGCGCCAAAAATAATGAACGCCAGTATCAAGATTGCTGAAGTCAAAAATACAGGTTTACTTACCCGCGGAAAAGGGCCTAATCGGCCAACTTTTACATGATCCATAGGTATATCCCCAAAAAAGTGCGTAACCATACCAAGGTATGAACGAATTATCAAATATAACACCTTGTAAATACTGCCGAATGTATAGAAATGGTAGTAACATTTCAGTAATAATTTTCAACAATCCGAATCTACCCTGAATAAATCTAAGTATCTTCTCCCAATAAAGAAGCCCCAACTTAAAAATAAATTGGGGCTTCTTCTATTAAAAGCTTAAGTAGCTGTCTTACTTTTATCTGCTTTTAGTCACCTTTTACAATTTTAGGTGGCCCTTTTAGTAGGTGCTCGTCAGCAAATTCATCTGCCGAGTTATGATCTGCTGATTCTTCAGTAATATAATGCTGCTGTGCTCTATATAGTATCAGTCGATCGCGGCTCAAACCACGCAGTAGCGCATACATCATGGCAAATATAACCAAGGCAAATGGCAATCCTGCTACAATAGCGGCTGCTTGTAACGCGCTCAATCCACCAGCAGCCAACAAAACAGCAGCAATGACGCCTTCAGTGCTTGCCCAAAATAAACGTTGAATCTTTGGCGGATTAGTATCACCACCTGCGGTCAGCATATCAATGACAAAACTTGCTGAATCTGAAGAGGTCACGAACCACAAGACAATCATAATCACAATCATAAATGTGATGGGTTGCGCCAATGGATAGTACTCAACCAATTTAAAAATGGCACTACCAAAATCTGTTTGTACCGCCTCAACCAGTCCAGGACTAACCAACGCTGGATCAATAGCAGCGAGAAGCTCCATATGGATAGCAACGCCGCCGAAAGTTGAAAACCAAAAGAACAATATGGTCATAGGGATAAGTAATACCCCAAGTACGAACTCTCTAATCGTACGACCACGGCTGATACGAGCAATAAACACGCCGACAAATGGTGCCCAACTTACCCACCATGCCCAATAAAATATCGTCCATGCTGACTGCCAGTTTGCCTCACCTTCATAAGACTCTCCCCACAGACCTAATGGCACAACCACTGAAAGATAGTTGCCGATATTTTCTAGGAAGCTATCAAAAATGAAAAGTGTCGGCCCTAAGACGACCATAAAACCAAGCAGAATAGCCGTTAAGCCGATGTTCACATCGCTTAGACGCTTGATACCCTTATCCAAGCCCATCATGACAGAACAGGCGGCTAAAGCAGTAACAAAAGCAATTAGAGCGATTTGTATTGTGAGATTATTAGGAATACCAAATAATTTCTCAAGCCCTGAATTAATTTGCATAACGCCAAGACCGAGTGACGTCACCACACCAAACATCGTACCGAATACGGCTAAGATATCAACGGCATGACCCCACGAGCCATATATCTTTTTACCCAATATAGGATAAAGGGTTGAACGAATCGATAGTGGTAAGCCACGGCGAAAATGGAAATAGGCTAAAGATAGCGCTACAATCGCGTACAATGCCCAAGCATGTAAGCCCCAATGTAAAAAGGTAATATTCATCGCTTGCTTGGCGGCTTCTATTGTTTCCTTTTCACCGAGTGGCGGTGCCATAAAGTGATATAAGGGCTCTGCTGTACCCCAGTAGACAAGTCCAATACCGATACCAGCAGAGAACAGCATGCCGATCCACGAAAATAGACTGTACTGTGGTGTCTCAGTTTGAGCACCAAGGCGAATATCGCCATAACGGCTCATAGACAAATAAACACAAAGTCCTAAGGCCACATTAACGAGAATAATGAAAAACCAACCAAATTTATCGGTAATAAAGCCTTGTAAAAAACTGAACAACGTACCGGCAGATTCAGTAAAAAAGACGCCAAGAATAATAAATGTAATAATAAGTAATGCTGAAGTTAAAAAGACAGGTTTACTTACCCGAGGGAAAGGGCCTAACCTGCCAACTTTTACATGATCCATAGGTATATCCCCAAAAAAGAGCGTAACCATACCAAGGTATGAACGAATCACTAAATATAACACCATGTAAATACTACCGAATGTATAGAAATCGTAGTAACATTACAGCAATAATATTTCAACAGTCTGAATTTTTCCTGAATAAATATAAATACCTTTACCCAATAAAGAAGCCCCAATTTAAAAATAAATTGGGGCTTCTTCTATCAAAAGCTTAAGTAGCTGTTTTGATGCTATCTACTTCTTAGTCACCTTTAACAATCTTAGGCGGCCCTTTTAGTAGATGCTCATCGACGAACTCATTCGCTGAGTTATGGTCTGCTGATTCATCCGTAATAAAGCCTTGCTGCGCTCTGTATAGAATCAGACGATCGCGACTCAAACCACGTAGTAGCGCATACATCATGACAAAGACAACCAAGGCAAATGGTAGTCCCGCTACGATCGCTGCCGCCTGTAAAGCAGACAGTCCACCAGCCGCTAGCAAAATAGCAGCGATAACACCTTCTGTCGTCGCCCAAAATAAGCGTTGGATTTTCGGTGGGTTGGTATCGCCACCAGCAGTCAACATATCGATGACAAAGCTAGCAGAATCTGACGAGGTCACAAACCATAGCATAATCATGACGACAATTAGTAGCGTAATCGGTTTTGCCAATGGGTAGTACTCAACCAGTTTAAAGATGGCACTACCAGAATCCGCTTGTACTGCTTCTACCAATCCTGGGCTAACACCTGACACAGCAGAAGCAAGCTCCATATGAACAGCAACGCCGCCAAAGGTGGTAAACCAGAAGAACAAAATCAGCATTGGAATCAGTAGTACACCAAGCGTAAATTCACGAATCGTACGACCACGAGAGATACGGGCAATAAAGATACCAACGAATGGTGCCCAGCTAACCCACCATGCCCAATAAAATATCGTCCAACTACTCTGCCAATCTGTCCCGCTATAAGACTCACCCCATGTACCTAGAGGTACGATTACAGTCAGATAGTTGCCGATGTTTTCGATAAAGCTATCAAAGATAAATAGCGTTGGTCCTAAGATGACCATAAACGCTAATAAGACGATAGTGAAACCAATATTGATATCACTTAAACGCTTAATACCTTTATCCAAACCCATCAAGACTGAAGCTGCTGCTAGCGCTGTGATGAAAGCGATCAAGCCAAACTGTACGGTAAGACTGTTAGGCGTACCAAACAGCTTTTCGAGTCCAGAGTTGATCTGCATAACCCCAAGCCCAAGCGAGGTAACCACACCAAACATCGTACCAAACACAGCCAAAATATCGACCGTGTGTCCCCAACGACCATAGATCTTTTTACCAAGTAAAGGATACAAAGTAGATCGAATCGATAATGGCAGGCCACGACGGAAATGAAAATACGCTAAAGATAGCGCTACAATCGTATAAATCGCCCAAGCATGTAGACCCCAATGCATAAACGAGATATTCATCGCTTGCTTGGCGGCTTCTACTGTCTCTGCATCGCCCATTGGTGGTGCCATAAAGTGATATAGCGGCTCTGCTGTACCCCAATAAACTAGACCAATACCAATACCTGCAGAAAATAGCATACCAATCCAAGAGAACAGATTGTACTGCGGTCGTTCTGTTTGGTTGCCTAGTCGAATGTCACCATAGCGACTCATTGCCAAGTAGATACAAAGCGCGAGCGCGGTATTAACTAGAATAATGAATAGCCAACCAAACTTATCGGTAATAAAGTTTTGTAAAAAACTAAAAACAGCCCCTGCTGTTTCGGTGAAAAACGCACCGAAAATAATAAAGCCAACAATCAGCAGTGACGATGTAATAAACACAGGTTTACTTACCCGCGGAAAAGGTCCTAATCTGCCTACTTTTACTTCTTCCATGTGCAAGTCTCAAATTTCAAGGAACGTTACCTTAACAAAATAGGTCTTAACTATCAATCTATTACAAAATAAAACTTGATAAAACTATTAATTTACTCTAAAAGAATTTGATAGTTTTATTAAAATAATTAAATATATAGGTAGGTAAATACGTCTTTAATTCGATGTTTTTTCAATATTGTTTCGATGTTATTTGGGCAATAATCTGAGTAATTGTGCATCATTACCGTCTTCAAGTGTCCACACTTGCCCGTCTACTGCTAGCACACTGCGGACACGCTCGCCCATGTCATAGCGATAACGCTCAGCGGCGGTATTGTCTTTACTTATGCCCACTACGATAAGCGCTTTAGATGACAAGCCACTGATAAGCGCATTGCCTTGCCAGCTAGGAAAGTCATTATGAGTACCAGCCGCATAGATGCTCATAGCAGATGGTGAAATGACAGGTGTCCAAGTAATTTTAGGTGTCGCAAACTCTGGCTTTGTGTCATGGTCAGGAATATCTAAACCTGAATAGTTGCGTCCATTGGATACCACTGGCCAGCCATAATTGTTACCCTTCTCAATGATATTAAATTCATCCCCGCCTTTTGGTCCCATTTCGTGCGCCCACAGCTGCCCGCTATCGTCAAATGCCATACCAAGCACATTGCGATGTCCGATGGTCCAAAACTGTTTGGCCAACTCATTATCAGTAAACGGATTGTCTGTCGGGGTGTTACCATCAGGACTCAACCGTATTATCTTACCCAAATTACCATTCATGTCTTGTGCTGGATCTTTATCTTGACGCTCGCCTGAGCTGATATATAGATAGCGCCCATCAGGCGAAAACAGCAGACGATGACTATAATGCCCCTGCCCTGTGACTTTCGGAGACTGTTGCCAGATAGGCATGATATCTTGCAACGTAGGTGTGGCTGTCTCTAATCCTGAGAGTGTCGCTTTGATAACTTTAGCGCCAAATTTATTGCTATCACTTCCTGTTCCTGCTTCCGCGTAGCTAAGATAAACGGTATTGGACGTCACAAAATCTGGAGCCACGATGATATCTCCTAAGCCGCCTTGACCACCGTAAGCGACTGTAGGCACGCCTTCGACTTTGGTCTTATTACCCGTCGCTGTATCTACGATAAATAGCTCACCTGTTTTTTGTGTTACTAGTAATTTTGGCGCTTCGTTATCTGCAATGGGTAACGCTGTCATAGTCCAAGGCTCATCAAAGGTGGCGATTGCTTTAGTCGTAAAAACAGGCTTGCTAGTCTTTGTTTGTGTGGCGGTTTGTGTGGCGGTTTGAGCATTGCTATCTGAAGTGGAAACTTCTTTAGATTCTGTTGCAGTGCTTTTGTTATTGCTAAGACTTACTGCTGAAGGGTTGGAGCACGCAGCGGTGCTAAACAGCAATGCTGCAATGATTAGTGGCGAGGTTAAAGGTATATTTATACGTTCAATATGGGCTGTCATCGTTCTGTTTCTCCATTTAGTTGATACTGATACTATTAGTCTTTGATTTAGTTATAGCATAGTCCTGAGACTTAAGAGATATTGAAATGGTAAAAAAACAGTAACGTAAAACGTGCCTTATAAATAAAAACCCCTTACCTACGATTGTAGATAAAGGGTTTGTTTTAAGCGTAAAGTTAGATCATAAAGACGTTAAGGATAAACTGATTAGCTCATTCTAAGCTTATCAAAAGTTAGTTTGTCATCGGCACCTACATCGACTTTAATAATATCACCAGCGACAAAATCACCTGCCAATAGCTTCAATGACAATGGGTTTTCGATCTCTTGTTGAATGGCACGCTTCAAAGGACGAGCACCATAAACAGGGTCATAACCCACGGCAACCAATTTATTCATCGCATCTACTGATAGCTCAATATCCATCTCACGCTCTTGGATACGCTGACGTAATCGATCCAATTGAATATCCGCAATACCTGCCATCTGCGACATACCAAGCGGATGGAAGACTACGATTTCGTCAATACGGTTGACGAACTCTGGACGGAAATGCTGCCCAACAGAATCCATTACTTCCGCTTTGATATCCTCGTAGCTTTCACCAACCATCTCTTGAATTTTATGCGAACCCAAGTTACTGGTCATGATGATAACAGTGTTCTTGAAATCTACCACCCGACCTTGCGAATCGGTTAATCGACCATCGTCCAATACTTGCAGCAAGATGTTGAACACATCAGGATGCGCCTTTTCTACTTCATCGAACAATATGACGCTATATGGCTTACGGCGTACCGCTTCAGTCAACGTACCGCCTTCTTCATAACCGACGTACCCTGGAGGTGCTCCTACCAAACGACTGACACTGTGTTTTTCCATATACTCACTCATGTCGATACGTACAATCGCATCTTCAGAGTCAAACAAGAAGTTTGCTAGTGATTTGGTCAGCTCGGTTTTACCAACACCAGTAGGTCCTAAGAATAAGAATGAACCAGATGGACGGTTGGGATCAGATAAGCCTGCACGGCTACGACGTACCGCATTGGCCACCGATTCGACTGCTTCGTTTTGACCAATGACGCGCTCATGGAGCTTTTCTTCCATTGCGATCATCTTGTCACGCTCGCCTTGCATCATTTTGCTGACTGGAATACCAGTCGCGGCTGCCACCACTTCGGCGATTTCATTGTCGGTGACTTTATTACGTAGCAATTTGACACCGCTACCTTCACCTGTCTGCTCTTTTTGCTCAGCCAAATCAGACTCATGAATACGACGTTCTAACTGTGGAATGGTTTCGTATTGCAGCTTACTCATGGTCTCATAATCGCCTTCGCGGCTGGCTTTGTCATAGGCGATACGGGCTTTATCTAGCTCGTCTTTTAGCTGTTGACTGCCTTTGACCAGTGCCTTCTCTGCCTGCCAAACCTCATTGAGATCAGCATACTCTTTTTCCAATTCTGCTATTTGGGCATCGAGCACTTTACGCTCGGCTTGCGCGCCAGCATCTTCTTCATTTTTGAGTACTTCACGCTGCATTTTCAGCTGAATCAAACGGCTATCAAGCTTACCTAATGATTCAGGCTTACTGTCCATCTCCATCCGCAGACGACTGGCCGCTTCATCAATTAAATCAATTGCCTTATCTGGTAGCTTACGATCGGTGATATAGCGGTGACTCATGCGCGCAGCAGCGATAATGGCACTGTCTTGAATATCGACGCCGTGATGCAGCTCGTAACGCTCTTTTAGACCCCGTAATATCGCAATGGTATCTTCGACCGTTGGCTCATCGACCAGCACTTTTTGGAAACGACGCTCAAGTGCGGCATCTTTTTCGATGTACTTGCGGTATTCATCAAGCGTCGTCGCTCCGACACAATGCAGTTCACCGCGTGCCAATGCAGGTTTTAGCATATTACCCGCATCCATTGCACCTTCAGATTTACCCGCACCAACCATTGTATGCAGCTCATCGATGAATAGGATGACATTGCCTTCTTGCTTGGCCAAGTCGCTCAATACGCTTTTGAGGCGCTCTTCGAACTCACCGCGAAATTTCGCTCCCGCAATAAGCGCACCTAAATCCAATGACAACACTTCTTTACTGCGTAGCCCTTCTGGTACGTCACCATTGATAATTTTTTGTGCCAAACCTTCGACGATAGCTGTTTTACCAACGCCCGGCTCACCGATGAGTACAGGGTTATTCTTGGTACGGCGTGATAGCACCTGAATGGTACGGCGAATCTCTTCATCACGGCCAATCACTGGATCTAGCTTGCCAAGCTCTGCTTGTTCAGTCAGGTTGATCGTGTACTTATTGAGTGCGTCACGTTGATCTTCTGCGTTTTGGTTATTCACTGTATCATCACCACGCAATTGCTCAATTACCGCTTTTAGTTTGCTTGCCGTCACGCCAGCACTTTCAAATATCTTTTTGGTTTCGCCCTGCTCAGCGAGTGCTAACATCACCCATTCCGTCGCGATAAAATCATCGCCTTCTTTTTGCGCCTGACGATCTGCCAAGTTCAAGATTTTGACCGAGTTTGGGTTTAGGTTAACGTCACCTGTTGGCTCCGAAATGGTCGCCTGGTTATCTAGAGCTTTAGCAACGCCATTTTTTAGCGCTGGAATAGAAGCACCTGCTTGTTGGCATATCGATAAATTAGACTCATCTTGTAACAACACGGCAAGTAAATGCACAGGATCGATACCTGTATGATCGCGACCTAACGCTAGGCTTTGTGCTTCTTGAATGGCGGACTGCAGTTTTTGAGTAAACTTCTCAAATCTCATGTCTATATCCTTTTATAATTGGTATTCTCAGTAGCACCTCTAAGGATTATCTTAGTCTAGTGCCCACTGTTATCTGTCACTTATATAAGGTATATATACACCTATTTCAAGATGATTGCCAAATAAAACCTTACTTAAAACAATGATATTTATTATTAACAATATTTAAATGAGCTATTAACAACAGTTAAAGGTAGTTAGTAGATAAGTTACGCCATTTTATTAGTGCAAATGAAAGATAAATCTCCATTAAATACGGTAATGAATAATATACCTACTTAGTATAAATTAGATAATAATCCGACTATTCTACTCCACGATTTCGATAGGAGTACCAAGTATCACCGCTGCCATAATTTCATCCATCTCATCATTGGCAACAGCGATACAGCCATCTGTCCAATCACGTCGTTGATTAAACAATGCCAAAGACCCAAAGCCATTCATTTGCCCATGAATCATGATATCGCCACCTGGATTGACCCCCAATGACTTTGCTCGTGCCTTGTCCTCATCATTGGGATAGCTAATATGAATAGAGCGATGCGCAATAGAGTTCTCATTTTTATAATCTAAGGTATAAACTCCAACGGGCGTACGCTGGTCGCCTTCTTGTTGCTTGTGACCTGATGGACTGTCCCCTAGCACAATACGATACGACCTAATAACTTTACTATTGCTCATCAATTTTAAGATACGGTCTGATTTATCGACAAAGACTCGATCAATAATTATATAAGGAGGAATGGGAGTTTCTGGTTTTGAGGTGCTTTTGGCATAAGCAATGGCGCTGGTGCTAACAATGGCAGCAAGACTAAGACCAATAATAATGGGCAACCAAGGCGTACGCTGCGCTTTTGAGGAGTAAGATTTTTTATAAAAAAATGGCATAGACTCTGATTCCCATAATTAATTTTTTGTCATTAATCATATGTATCAAAGCACTATGCCAGATTCTGTAGATACGTTTTGTGCAAAAGTGATGAATCACTCGCTAGACTGTTACACCATGCGAATCGCACCATCTAAGCGAATAACTTCACCATTTAGATAAGCATTATCGATGATATGAGTGACCAATTTGGCAAACTCATTGGGAGCGCCTAAACGTTTAGGATATGGCACACCTGCTTCCAGCTGCTCGCGGGCTTTTTCTGGGATAGATTCCATCATCGGTGTAGCAAAGACACCTGGTGCGATGGTCATTACGCGAATACCATGACGTGCTAGCTCGCGAGCAAGTGGCAAGGTTAGACCAACCACGCCTGCTTTAGACGATGAATAGCTGGCTTGACCTACTTGTCCGTCAAAGGCTGCGATAGAGGCTGTATTAATGATAATGCCTTGATCTACATTCTTCTCTACATGGTTACCTGCAGTACCATCACTCGCTATGCGCTTGGCAATGCTAGCAGCGACCAAACGAGCGACGTTAAATGAACCGACTAAATTGATATTGACCCCGCGGCTAAATGCCTCAAGGTCTGCCGGATTGTTATCGCGATCCAGCAGCTTTTGTACCACTACAATACCCGCACAGTTGATTGAACCTTGTAGGCCACCGAAAGCTGACTCTGCCATTTCAACTGCTGCTTGCACTTCATCACCATTAGTGATATCACAGCGTACAAAGCGCGCACTATCACCTAACTCGGCGACCAGAGCTTGTCCAGCCGTTTCATTTAAATCAGCGATAACGACGTTGCCACCTTGACCCACAATCGCCCGAGCCACTGACTCTCCCAAACCTGATGCACCACCTGTAACCAAAAAGCTGTTTTCTTTAACTTGCATGATTATTCCTTTAAATTTTTACTTTTTATTAGATATTTTTCTATTAAATTTATGGACGCTTTACCAAATTATTTATGCGGCAGACAGACTACGCAGTAAAAAGCGTTGAATCTTGCCACTCGGCGTTTTCGGCAGTTCTGTCACAAACTCGACCTCACGTGGATACGCATGAGTAGATAGGCGTTTGCGTACCAGCTCTTGGATTTCTTTGGCGATTTGCTCACTGCCTTCGATACCATCTTTTAGTACCACATAAGACTTAATAGTGTGACCGCGCACTTCGTCTGGCACGCCTACTGCCGCAGACTCTGCCACTGCTTCATGCTCTAAGACAGTATTTTCGACATCAGTAGGCCCTACGCGGTAACCTGCGGTAATAATAATGTCATCATCACGGCCTGAGAACCAGTAGCTGCCGTCACTATGACGCTCGACCACGTCGCCTGTCAAATAGTAGTCATCTACAAAGGCTTGTTTTTCATTCCAACTATAACCACGGAAATAAAACGCAGGTGACTGACTGACTACGACTGCAAGCTGCCCTTGCTCACCATCCGGTAGCACATTCATGTCATCATCTAGTACGACTAGCGTATGACCTGGGAGCGCCATACCCATCGAGCCAACAGGACATTCATGTGTCAGTGCATGATGTGCACAGCAAGTCATGCCAGTCTCTGTTTGCCCATATTGGTCTTTGACTTGGCACGCCAGATAGGTTTCAACCCAGTTGACCACTTCAGTGTTCAGTGTCTCTCCTGCCGAGTTGGCACAGCGTAAAGCGAGTTGGGTGCTGTTGTCTTCAAGATCATCGTCATTGTCGTCTTTATTATCAAATACGCCGCTAGACTTCATCATTCGAAATGCGGTTGGTGAAGAGGCCAAATTGGTAATCTTATGACGTACCATAAACTCACGGGTATTAGTCGCGTCAAATCCTGCTTCATTAAAATAAGTCGTGATACCCAATAGCAGAGGCCCTGTGATGGCATAGTACAAGCCATACGCCCAGCCTGGATCTGCCATGTTCCAATATTGATCATCTTTGCGTAAGTCAATGGCATAACGCATATATAGGTAAAAAGCAGGTAACGCCGCCAATGGAACGCTGACGCCTTTTGATTTACCGACTGTACCAGAGGTGAACATTTGCAAGAATGGCGCATCCGTATCGAGGATCACTGGTTCGATCGTTTGCGACTGTGCTGCCATAGACTGAATATAGTGATCGTCACCCCATGTCTGAGCATCCTCTATACTGCCGACTAATACCATTTTGGTTTGCTCAGCCAAATCTTCAAACTTGCTGCGATTTTCTAAGTTAGTAAAAACGACTTTGGTATCAGCTTTGTCCATCCGATATTTGATTGAATCATAGCCAAAAGCGGTAAATAGCGGCTGATATACCGCGCCGATGCGCCATGTTGCCAATACAACAGTGAGCAGCTCTGGCGTACGCGGTAGCATCGTCGCTACCTTATCTCCCGCTTTTACCCCATACGACTGTAGCAGGTTAGCGATTTGAGCACTCGCTTTGTCAAGCTCACCAAAAGTCATGCGCGTTATATTGCCTGCGGTGTCTTCATGTACTAGAGCAGCATTGTCAGCGCAGCCATCACGTACATGACGACCACAGCAAGCCATATAAGCATTTAGACGATCGTCCACCTGCTCGCCAAATATTTCTGACAGCAGTGTATTCATATCAAAATTATTATAGTAATCGATATAGTTTCTTGGTGTGACGGTAGTATCTGTATCAATATTCGTAGGAGTTTGAGAGGCGGTGTTCATAAGCTAATCCTTTAGCAATAGCAGGTAACTGGCAAAATGGTATTTATGATTGAAAAAACGGTCACATCCTATAGACCGTTTCATAGGTTCATATTTATCATGCTCTATTAGTAACGCATTTCTACGTTTATTTCAATACATAACGTATCATTTTTATTTTATAGAAGTAGAGATAATCTATAACTAATTATCATTAATTCGCTATAAGTCCGCGAAGACACCTACAATCAATAGCCAAAGTACTGCCACATACTTTCGATTTCCTATTAAAGAATTAACACCTCAATATTATTATCTAAAACCTCACACCTAAACATCAGCTCTTAAAAACCCTAACAATGCTTTCTCTTCACAGCTTTGGTATTTCTTAGTTCGTCCACGGCGTGCTTGTTTGTAAGTCTCAAAAAACTGCCCTGCCAAAAAGCGCTCAATGACAATGGGATGAATATAAGAAGCACGGCAGACGGTTGGTGTGTTGCCTAGCTCTGCTGCCACGCTTTTTACCATATCAGTGACTAACTGCTGTCGCTCAGCGCTTTCTGGCGCACTGGCAAGTATGCTAGCGCCTGCCGTCGTTTGTAGCTCATCATATAGATAGCTTGCCGCGAGTACACTGGCCATCCATGTGCGAAAATCCTTTGCGCTGTATAGTTTACTTTCACAGTCCATGCCGCACGTATGCATCCGCAAGTAGTCGTTGATATCACTACTGTCGACGACTTGCTTATGTCCGTTGTCATCTAGATATTTGAATATCTGATAACCTGGCAGCTCAGAACAGGCTTGCACGATATCTATTAAACGTTCATCTTGCAGCTCAATGTGGTGTTCTTTTGCACTTTTTCCGACAAAATCAAACGCCAGTCCATTGTCGGTTTCACTGACATGCTTGCTGCGTAGCGTACTCAGACCATAGCTTTTATTTTGCTTGGCGTAGCGGCTGTTACCGATACGAATCAAAGTGGTCTCTAGCAATTTAACAACGGCAGCGAGTACGTTGGTGCGTGACAATGACTCTGCTTCCAAATCCACCTCCACCTGTGCGCGTAAATTAGGCAGCGCCTCTGCAAACCCTATCATCGCATCAAATTTTGCTTGGTCACGGATATTGTTCCATGACGGATGATACAAGTATTGTTTGCGCGATTTTTCGTCTCGCCCTGTTGATTGCAGATGGCCCCTTTCGTCTTGGCATATCCACACCTCTGACCACATGGGCGGTATCACCAATGCATCAAAACGCTGACGCAATGCTTTGTCTTTGACCGTGTTGCCCGTTGCATCACGATAAGTAAAGCCGCGACCCCAACGTCTACGCTCGTAGCCTGGCTCATTATCACTCACATAACGTAAATTAGCACGGCGTGCGAGATGCTCGTAATCATGACGCACGTCTTTGGTCATTGTTTGCTGGCTTGCCTTTACTGTTGCCTTTGTCATAAACCTGTATACCTTTGAGAGTTCATGGTTTTAGCATAATTAATGACGGTAGTTTTTGCTGTTTATTTGGCACAGACAAAGTGTAATGCTGTGTAAAACATGGTTTTCAGGATAGTAGCTTAAAATTCATTTGAAATATGACACACAAAAAAAGCCAAGCATAAAATACTTGGCTTTTTTTGTTTTTATACTACTTCAATTTAAAAGTAATTATTTACCGTACAGACATAAATAAGCCGTTTCGACATCAACTTTTACTTGAAATTTTTGGTTGGCTTCAACGGTAAATTGCTCGCCAGCGTTAAACGTTTGCCACTCATCACTCTCTGGTAGTTTGACGGTCAATGCGCCACTTACCACACTCATGGTTTCAAATTCGCTGGTGCCAAACTCATACTCACCAATTTCCATGACGCCGACAGTCGCAGGCTTAGTAGCCGTTTGAAAAGCAATAGAGGTCACTTTATCATCAAAATAATTATTAACGCTTGGCATAATTTTCCTTAATTAAATATTGATTATTACTTTAAAACGGCCTTTTACAATCCTGCTTTTAGACTGGCTTCGATAAACTGATCGAGGTCGCCATCTAGCACAGCACCAGTGTTAAAGGTTTCAACACCGGTACGCAAGTCTTTGATACGTGAGTCATCGAGCACATACGAGCGAATTTGACTGCCCCAGCCAACATCAGACTTACCATCTTCGACTGCTTGCTGTGATTCCATACGTTTTTGCATCTCTAACTCATACAGCTTAGCACGTAGCATCTTCATCGCGGTGGCTTTGTTACCATGTTGACTACGCTCATTCTGACAGGTCACTACCACGCCCGACGGCTCATGGGTAATACGTACCGCAGAATCTGTCGTATTTACGTGCTGACCACCTGCCCCAGATGAGCGATAGGTATCGATACGCAAATCCGCAGGATTGATATCAATCTCGACGTTGTCGTCAATCTCAGGCGAGACAAACACCGCAGCAAACGACGTATGACGACCATTATTACTATCAAATGGTGACTTACGTACCAAACGGTGAACGCCAATTTCGGTACGTAACCAACCAAACGCATAATCGCCTTTGATCTCGATGGTTGCCGACTTAATACCAGCTACGCTACCAGATGACACTTCAATCACATCTACTTTGAAGCCATGAGCTTCTGCCCAGCGCGTGTACATACGCAGCAGCATTTCAGCCCAATCTTGCGCTTCAGTACCGCCACTGCCTGACTGAATATCCAAGTAGCAGTTATTTGGATCCATCTCCCCGCTAAACATCCGACGGAACTCTAGGTCAGCAACACGTTTCTCAGCGCTATCTAGCTCGCTCTGCACATCGGCTAGCAATGACTCATCTTCTGCTTCGACTGCCAACTCTAGCATGGCAGACGCATCTTCTAATGTCGTCTCAAGTGACACTACCACATCGATGACACCATCAAGGTGACTTTTTTCTTTATTAATTTTGGTCGCGCGCTCTGGATCGTTCCATAGCTCAGGGTTTTCTAACTCCAAATTGACTTCTTCTAAGCGTTCTTGCTTACCATCGAAGTCAAAGATACCTCCGCAAGTCCTGCCCACGCTCTGATAAATCTTTAATTTGTTCTTGATACGGATTGATTTCCATAAATATTCCTGTTTTTCTAATAAAAATAAATAACGAATACGGCGCTATTTTAAATGAGATTGATACTAAATGGTTCGCTAATTATCACTATTGATAATGTTGCTACTATTACTAGATTAAATAATCTAGATCGACCAATCTTCTACTGCCCAGCGATGCGCCAAAGCATGCGCATGTAACGCATCATCAGGTGATACGCAAACGGCCACATCAGCCCATTCGAGTAACGGAATATCATTTTTAGAATCTGAATATGCGTACGTCTTTTCAAAGGTAATACCAGAGGCTTGCTGTTTATTTAGCCATTTATCCAAATGGTATATCTTGCCCGCTTGAAAGTTTGGTCTGTCAATTAGCTTACCTGTATAGCGATTGTCTTTGATCTCTAATGGCGTTGCCAATACATTGGCAGCTTCAATACCAAACCGCTTGGCAATGGCGGATACTACAAAATCATTGGTCGCAGAAATAATCACCACATCGTGTCCTTGCTCAATATGCTGGCACAACGCTTCCATTGCTTTTGGGCGAATATGTGGCTCGATTTCGCTTTTGATATAGTCTTCTCTTAGCTCATCAAGTCTATCAAGCGGCAGACTACTCAAAAACTGCGCGACGAATTTATTGTATTCTGTCGCGTCTAACGTACCTTCGATGTAGTCATTATAAAATTTCTGGTTGGCAGTGCGGTACTGCGCCTCATCGACAAGGTCATGCTTTACGATATACTCGCCCCAGAGATAATCGCTATCGACATCAAGTAATGTGTGATCTAAATCAAATAATGCCAGTTGTTTTTGTTGTGTTTGTGCTTGATTTGCCTGCATGGTGAGACCTTATCGTTGGTTGCGAAAAAATATGAATCGTTTAATAAAATTGGGTACAGTTATCTATTTAGGCTGACCGTATTAATTGAACAGTCTATCAATGAAATAAGTATGCGCCCTACCGTCTATCTATTTAAACTTAGCTCGTTTATTTACCTTTAATCAGGCATCGCTATTTCTGTTAAGCCTGTTTTAAATTTCTGACAACGCTCAGCATAATGTAGCGCTGACATTTTTAGCATGGCTGCTTGCTCATCTGTTAGCGTCTTGACCACTTTTGCAGGCGCACCCATCACTAGCGAGTTATCTGGAATAACCTGACCTTCAGTAATCAAGGCTTTCGCCCCTATCAGACAGTTTTTACCGATTTTGACATTGTTAAGTACCACAGCGCCAATGCCAATCAAGCTGTTATCACCGACTTCACAGCCATGTAGCATAGCCAGATGACCGATAGTCACGTAATTACCGATAGTAACTTTGATGCCTGCATCAGTATGAATCACACTGTTTTCTTGCACATTACTATAGTCACCGATATGGATACGATCGTTGTCACCGCGTATCACTGCACCGAACCAAATATTAGCTTGATGGCCTAAATATACATCACCCATCACTTGCGCCGAGTCTGCTACCCAACCGTTAAATGGTGCGGCAAACTCTGGGGTTTTGTCTAAATACTGATAAATCATAACGACTCCTTGTCATCTTCATTATTGTTATAACAAACGATCATAAAAACTGGGACTAGCGCTGCGCTGTCCATTGTGGCAAAGCCAACTGCGAAAATCCAGCGCTATTAATACACGCTTGATGTCGAATTCGATAAAAGAGAAAGTAGCTAGTATTCGCTTAGGCTATTTTATAAAGTCAATATCTTTATAAAGTCCTCATTATTAGCCATGAAATGACTAATAATCCAGTAAATCGGCTAGCTATAACCGTCTATTTTGTATATAATACGCAAAATCTGTGCCTAAGCGAGCGGACATGATGCAAGTTACCTATTCACTATCTAGTGGGTTTTGTAGTTTTCATCAATAATGTCTTCTCGCTTTTTTGTGGAAAATTTTTGTGTATCGCCCTTTTTTTACCTTTATATGACAACAGTCAAATGCCGTAAATAAAAGGATACGGAGCAATTTTAGACCAACAAAACATGATGGCACTCACCAATAACAGCGGAGGCAATCCTTGAATTCATCGGCAGAAATACAAGCAATTTTGGCACTAGCAGACGGTACAATCTTTCGCGGTGTCAGTATCGGCAGCCTAGGTCATCGTATTGGTGAAGTGGTATTTAACACAGCCATGACAGGGTATCAAGAAATCCTAACCGATCCAAGTTATGCCCGCCAGCTGGTGACTTTGACTTACCCTCATATCGGTAATACAGGCACCAATAGCGAGGACACAGAATCCGGCAATGGCCACAAAGTATGGGCAGACGGTCTGATCATCCGTGATGCCACCATGGCAACTTCTAACTTCCGCAACTCAGAGTCACTTAGCGACTATTTACAGCGTAATGAGACAGTTGCTATCGCTGAGATTGATACGCGTCAGCTAACACGTCTATTACGTGATAAAGGTGCACAGAACGGCTGTATCATGACTGCCTCAAACGGCGAGACTATCAGCAGCGACGATGAGCAAAAAGCGATTGAGTTAGCAAAAGGCTTTGCAGGCCTAAAGGGCATGGACTTGGCAAAAGAATGCTGCACTAAAGAGAATTTCGAATGGACAGCAGGTACGTGGGATTTATCAGACACCCTACTCAACCGTGATATCCCTGGTAGTCATGATAGCGGTACTGGCGGCTTCTTTAAGCAACTTGGCACTCACATCGATTCTAAATACAACGTCGTCGCTTATGACTTCGGTAGCAAAACCAACATCCTACGCATGCTCGTTGACCGCGGTTGTCACGTAACAGTCGTACCAGCACAGACGCCTATCGCTGATGTGCTAGCAATGAACCCAGATGGCATCTTCTTATCAAACGGCCCTGGTGACCCTGCAGCTTGTGATTACGCTATCGATGCGGTACGTCACATCATTGAGCAAACTGACGTGCCAACGTTTGGCATCTGCTTAGGCCATCAGCTGATTGGTCTGGCTAGCGGTGCAAATACCATCAAGATGAAAACAGGCCATCATGGTGCCAACCATCCAGTACAAGATTTGGCGACTGGCACGGTTATGATTACCAGTCAGAATCATGGTTTTGCGGTTGATGAAGACACGCTACCTGACAACGTTAAATCTACCCATCGCTCATTATTTGATGGTACTAACCAAGGTATCGAGCTGACCAACAAGCCTGTATTTAGCTTCCAAGGTCACCCAGAGGCCAGCCCTGGCCCACATGACTGCGCGCCATTGTTTGATAAGTTTGCGGATATGATGGCGAAGGCTAAGGCGTGAACTTTTTCTCTAGTTTTTTAAGTGAGAAAAATGATACCAAGTTAGAAAATGCTTTATCAGATCATAAAGCGTTTTCTAAAAAAATGAGTGATGAGAACAAGCAAAAATTTAAGAAATCATGGAACATTTTTCTAGAAGACTTTCAGACTCAATACTTACGAAAACTATTAAAGCTATCTGCTAAACAACGTTGGTACTTTGCATTCATTCTTTTAGATGATTTTAATATAAACCTTCCATTTGATTTATTAAAAGATATTGTTTCTGATATTCCAGGAATACATGACAGCACTCTGGACTCAGACATTATTAAAATAATGTTGGAGGATATAGAAATAGCAAGGTATGAATACGGCTTTACTATTAGTGAACTAGGAGAGTTTGCTGAGCTTTTAGCTAAAAACGCTGAGTTATCCCTAGAACAGTCTTCTGACGTCCTTAAACATGTATTAGAAATCGGATTGTCTAACTATTCATACTCATTGGATGAATTTAAAGAGTTCTTAACTTGTTTAGATAGGGCTTTTGAAAAAATTAACGTTAAGTGAAACAGATGCTATTTTCTTAGATAAAACATACTTCTAATGGCATTCACGATCATTAAGCCCGAATTTTTCTATTATTTTTAACTTTTGCTAATAATATAAAACATCTTAAAATCCCAACCCGCCAAAATAGGACTTAAAAATATTATGCCAAAACGTACCGACATAAAAAGCATTCTTATCATTGGCGCAGGCCCTATCGTCATCGGCCAAGCATGTGAGTTTGACTATTCAGGCGCACAGGCGTGTAAAGCACTAAAAGAAGAAGGCTACCGCGTCATCTTGGTCAACTCAAACCCTGCGACCATCATGACCGACCCTGTCATGGCTGACGCGACCTATATCGAGCCGATTACTTGGCAAACCGTTGAGCAAATTATTGCCAAAGAGCGTCCAGATGCAATCTTGCCAACGATGGGCGGACAGACAGCACTAAACTGTGCGCTAGAGCTAGATAAGCACGGCGTATTGACCAAGTATAACTGCGAGTTAATTGGCGCGACCAAAGACTCAATCGAGATGGCAGAAGACCGCAACTTATTTGATAAAGCCATGAAGCGTATCGGCCTTGAGTGTCCTCGCGCTGAAACCGCTGAAACCATGGAAGAAGCCTTTGCGACTCAAGAAAAAATGGGCTATCCGTGTATCATTCGTCCATCATTCACCATGGGCGGTTCAGGCGGCGGTATCGCTTATAACCGCGATGAGTTCATTGAAATCTGTGAGCGCGGTTTTGACTTGTCTCCGAACCATCAGCTACTCATCGATGAATCATTGATTGGTTGGAAAGAGTACGAGATGGAAGTGGTTCGTGACAAAAACGACAACTGCATCATCATTTGTGCCATCGAAAATTTTGACCCAATGGGTGTCCATACAGGCGACTCAATCACCGTCGCACCAGCACAAACCCTGACCGACAAAGAATACCAAATCATGCGTAATGCGTCATTAGCAGTACTGCGTGAAATCGGTGTTGAAACAGGCGGCTCAAACGTCCAGTTCGGTATCAACCCTGATACAGGTCGTATGGTCGTCATCGAGATGAACCCACGTGTATCACGTTCGTCTGCCCTAGCCTCAAAAGCCACTGGCTTCCCGATTGCCAAAATCGCAGCGAAACTGGCCATTGGTTACACGCTAGACGAATTGCAAAACGATATCACTGGTGGCAAAACGCCAGCCAGCTTTGAGCCTGCGCTTGATTATGTCGTCACCAAGATACCTCGTTTTAACTTCGAAAAATTCCCGCAAGCGGACAATATCCTATCGACTCAGATGAAATCGGTCGGTGAAGTGATGGCGATTGGTCGTAACTTCCAAGAGTCGATGCAAAAAGCATTGCGCGGCATGGAAACAGGTGCGGATGGCTTTGATGAGCAAATTGACTTATCAAAAGTCAGTGCTGAGAAGGCTCGTAGCGAGATCATCAACCGCCTAACCATTCCAACACCTGAGCGTATCTACTACGTTGCTGATGCATTCCGCGTCGGTATGAGTGTCGATGAAGTGTTTAACTTTACCAAGATTGACCCATGGTTCTTGGTACAGATAGAAGACATCGTCAAAACAGAAGCTACCGTAAAATCACTTGGTTTTGGTGGATTGAACGAGAAAAATTTACGTAGCTTTAAACGTAAAGGCTTATCAGATTTGCGTTTGGCTAAATTGCTTGGTATCTCACAAAAGCAACTACGCAAGAAGCGCTGGGATTTGAACGTCTATCCAGTCTATAAACGTGTCGATACCTGTGCCGCAGAGTTTGCTACTAGCACGGCCTATATGTACTCGACGTACGATAGCGAATGTGAAGCAAACCCAACAGACAAAAAGAAAATCATGGTTATCGGTGGCGGTCCTAATCGTATCGGCCAAGGTATTGAATTTGATTACTGCTGTGTGCATGCAGCGCTTGCCATGCGTGAAGATGGTTACGAGACCATCATGGTCAACTGTAACCCTGAAACGGTTTCAACCGATTATGACACCTCAGACCGTCTATACTTTGAGCCAATCACGTTAGAGGACGTGCTAGAGATCGTTCGTATCGAAAACCCTGATGGCGTGATCGTACAGTTCGGTGGTCAAACGCCGTTGAAACTTGCTCGTGCACTAGAGTCAGCAGGCGTTAAAATCATCGGTACTAGCCCAGATGCAATCGACCGTGCCGAAGACCGTGAGCGCTTCCAGCATATGATTCAGCAGCTAAACCTAGTACAGCCATCAAACGCTCTAGCGACCAGCTTAGAAGACGGCTTGGTTAAAGCAAAAGATGTAGGCTATCCATTGGTTGTACGTCCATCTTATGTATTAGGTGGCCGCGCGATGGAAATCGTCTACAACGAAGATGAGCTAAGACATTACCTACGTACTGCGGTACAAGCATCGAACGAAGCACCTGTCCTACTAGATCGCTTCTTAGATGATGCTATCGAAGTCGACGTAGACTGTGTATGTGATGGCACTGATGTCGTCATCGGCGGTATCATGCAGCATATCGAACAGGCTGGTGTCCACTCAGGTGACTCAGCATGTTCACTGCCACCATACTCACTGTCTAAAGAGTTATGTGACGTGATGCGCGCGCAAACGGTCGCTATGGCAAAAGAGCTAGGCGTTATCGGTCTAATGAACGTACAGTTCGCGGTAAAAGGCGAAACGGTATACATTTTAGAAGTGAACCCACGTGCTGCACGTACAGTACCGTTCGTCTCTAAGTGTATCGGTACTTCGTTAGCACAGGTTGCTGCTCGCTGTATGGCTGGTACTTCGCTTAAAGACCAAGGTTTTACCACTGAAATTGTCCCAGCATTCTATGCGGTCAAAGAAGCGGTATTCCCATTCGCTAAGTTCCCGGGCGTTGACCCAATCTTGAGTCCTGAGATGAAATCAACGGGCGAAGTTATGGGCGTAGGCAAAACCTTTGGCGAAGCATTCTACAAGGCCATTATCGGTAGTAATGAGCGTCTGCCAGGTCTACCGACTGAAGGCGAGACAAAAACCGTCTTTATCTCAGTTCGTGACAGCGACAAAGCCCAAATCGCTCCGATTGCTCGTCAGCTTGCAGACTTTGGCTTTAAGATTGTCTCGACCACTGGCACGCAAAAAGTACTGAGCGACGCTGGTATCGAAAGTCAGCAAATCAACAAGGTCACTGAAGGTCGTCCGCATATCGTTGATGCCTTGAAAAATGGCAAAATCGACCTTATCATCAATACAACTGAAGGTAAGCAAGCTCAAGAGGATTCGTTCTCTATTCGCCGTAGTGCGCTACAGGGCAAAGTATTCTACGTCACCACGTTAGGTGCCGCTGATGCCGTCTGCAAATCTTACGCGATTGACTTACCGTTTGATGTCTATAAGTTACAAGATTTGCATGAGCAAGCAAAGTCTATTGACGTGGCTGAATAATTTCAGTAGATTAAGCATAACCGTTAGGCTTGCCTAAAAGCTCACTCAAGTATCGTTGTTTGCTTTAAATATAGCCAACCATGCTTGAGGAACGATACCTTTACCGTGATAGACCTAAAAAGCATAGTGGCTAAATTGCGACTATGCTTTTTATTACGTAAGCTTAAGTGCGCCTATGCTTGAATTGAGGTGAAATACACTCATAAATGATAGCCAACTTATTCATTACATCGTCTTAATTATCACTCTTTTATATTTTATATCCATTGCAACAACACTGACACCATCTCATTATGAGGTGGTGTGGTGTTATTGGTTTAAGGAAAAAACATGCAACGTTACCCAATGACTCCGCAAGGACATGCGGCTCTAGAAGCCGAATTAAAACAGCTAAAAAGTGTCGACCGTCCACGCATCACAGCATCGATTGCTGAAGCACGCGAACACGGCGATTTGAAAGAAAACG
The DNA here is from genome assembly GCF_904846625.1 of Psychrobacter sp. JCM 18900. Taxonomy (GTDB): domain Bacteria; phylum Pseudomonadota; class Gammaproteobacteria; order Pseudomonadales; family Moraxellaceae; genus Psychrobacter. Next base: position 297,916 of record NZ_CAJHBL010000002.1, on the reverse strand, counting down.
CTGAATACCATGCTGCCCGTGAGCAGCAAGGTTTTTGTGAAGCACGTATTCGTGACATCGAAGCCAAACTCGGTGGCGCTCAAATCATCGATCCTTCGACACTGCCAAAAGAAGGCCGTATTGTATTTGGTGTTAGCGTCGTGATCGAAAACATGGACACCGAAGAAGAAAAACAGTACAAAATTGTCGGCGACGATGAAGCTGACTTTAAAGCTGGCAAAATCTCAGTCAACTCACCAATCGCTCGTGGTTTGATTGGTAAATTCGAAGGTGACGAAGTACGCATCGAAACGCCAAAAGGCGTGGTTGAATATGAAGTTATGAAAGTTATATACGACTAACTAATAGCTACACTGCGTTCTAATCTATAAATTTGATGTTCTCAAAGATAGACAGTTTGAGAAATGACTTTTAGATAGTAGCCTCTATGACAATGATTGCGACTGACTACTTAGCCGTTCAATTTCATAGATGAAAGCTGTACTACACATAGATAGCATTTATACCATTTCGGTTACACAATGCTGCTTTTATCCATGATTTGTTTTGGCGCATAATTATTTGAGTTTGAGTGCACAACAGCTTTAGTATTCAGTTTATTCAATAAGAAATAGTTAAGATTGAATAGCTTTTATACAAGTGAGTATTGCGGCGCTTTTACTAAAAATAATGATGGTCTGATCGCACACATAGGCTAATATCAGCACTACTACCCTCGTTATTTGGCATATTTTTTGGTGTCATTTAGCGGGGGTTTTGTTTATCTAGGCATTATCTATTGTTGTATTACTTACTATTATTTTTGAGGAGTCTTTTATGATTACGAACGATGGTTTTCAAGCATTAACTACTAAAACGACTATGGCAAAAAATGCAGCTATGTCTGCAATGCTAACAGGTATCATGTTGGCCGCATCATCGGCCAATGCGGCCCCTGAGATTGCTATTAGCTCATCTGCGAGCGGTAGCACCACGGTGGTCGAGCAATACTCTGATGGCAAAACTGCTACGATTACTGCGACGCCAAACGGTATCACCATGCAAGACGGCATGCCGTACGCGGTAACTCAGGTGACCACTGTGCCACGCTATGTCGTGCGTCAGTCTCCTGTTGTCCAAGGTACAACGACCGTTACTAGCGTACCAGTGACTAACTCTATTACCAATAAAGTCACTAAAGTAGATGTGATTACCACGCCTGCTAGCAGCGTGACGCAAGTACTACCTGTCGCAACCAATGTCACCCCGCCAGTGATTATGCAGCAGCCAGTGACCAATCAAGTAACGACAACGACGACAACTTTGGATACGTTGCAACTGACTCCTACCTTTAGTACGCCTGGCGTGGTCAATGCCAACACCAAAGTCATGAAAATTCTAAAAAATGCTGATGGACGTGAAGTTGCCGTTCCTGCCAATCATATTGCCCCAGGCGATGTGATCGAGTATCACACCACTTATACAAACACCACAGCACAGCCAGTTAATGACATCAACGCAATGATCTCATTGCCAAGTGGCGTCCAGTTAGTCTCGTTGAATAGTCCTCTGCCGACGCTTGCTACCACTGGCGGAGACAGCTATCAAACCATTCAGCAGGTTGGCAATACGGTGGTTGTCCAAGAAAACTACTCTGGTCTGAAATGGAACTTGGTGAACTTTGATGCCAATGCAGCCAAAACCGTGGTAATACGTGCCAAGGTTCAATAAACATTAAACTGTCGCGCATTATTATTTGACAGCTATCGAAATATGTAAAAGGTCTTGTGGACTAGCTATATAGTCCACAAGACCTTTTTTTTGGAAAATAGCCAACTTATTGTGATATAAATAAACGTTTATTCATCTGAAAAATGAGCCTTATACTTGTATCGGCTATACCACGTTATTATTAAGCTCTACATCACTAAGGAAGATGAATAATGAGCATCCTGTCCATTAGAATACTTCTATTCATCCTTGTTTTTATCGGAATATTTATTGTATTTAAAGCGATAAAATTGTTTAGCAATGCATTTAATGGCATCATATTATTGACGCTACCATATAACGATAATGCAGGTAGTTTCACTGTCTCAAAATCAGGCATTTATGCAATCTGGCACAAGGGCCCTCTCTTCAAAAAAACGCCGCTGACCCAGTTTAGACCACATATTCTCAATACCGCTACTGATAAAGAAATTAAGCTTAATCGCTCAATACTGTCCCCGCGCTCAAGCAATTTTGATACTGGAAGAATGGAACTTTTTACTTTTAAGGCGGAAGCGGGTCACTACGAATTAAAGTTAGTACCAGGTTCAAGTACCTCAAGATTTCAAGCAATGATAGGAGGCGCCATACCGTTAGCAGATATTGATTTAAGCCAATACTCTATTGAGATTCAAAAAAGCCAATCACAGATATTCACGATACTAGCCATTCCTCTCTTGTTACTCGGTATTGTAGGTATCGTTGGCGGTTTTATTATTGGATTGTTAGCTGAAAAAATCTTTATATAAATTCAAATCATAGCCAAAAATTCATATTTTTGTGACGACAACCGTTGTCGCATATCATTTCAACTTCACCTATAAATACAATGACTTAGCGATAATTTTGGTAAAATAGTCTCTCAATAATTAATTGGTAAAACGCGACTTATGGCAAACATCAATTATGAAAGATTACAGGGCAAACTCAATATCTTGGCTGATGCTGCCAAGTATGATGTCTCTTGCTCATCTTCCGCTGGTACGCGAAAAAACCAAGGCGGCGGACTAGGCGATGCCTCAGCAACAGGTATCTGTCACAGCTACACCGAAGATGGTCGCTGCGTCAGCCTGTTAAAGATTCTTTTGACCAATCACTGCATTTACGACTGTGCTTATTGCACCTCGCGTAAGAGCAATGACACGCCGCGTGCTGCGTTTAGTGTCGAAGAAGTCGTCGACTTAACCATGCAGTTTTACCGCCGTAACTATATCGAAGGGTTATTTCTCAGTTCTGGTATTTTTAAAAGTGGCGACTATACAATGGAGCGACTGGTAGAAGTCGCCAAACTCTTGCGTACGCGTGAGCGTTTCAACGGGTATATTCATCTAAAGACCATACCCGGCGCCTCAAAAGAACTGCTGCTAGAAGCAGGGTTGTATGCGGATCGTTTGAGCGTCAATATCGAGATTCCGACCAAATCAGGGTTGGCTTTGCTTGCGCCAGAGAAATCACATGACCAATTAAAAGCACCGATGGAAACGGTAAAAGAAGAAATCATTACTATTCGTGAAAGCCGTAAGACTCATAAAAAAGCGCCTAAGTTCACGCCAGCAGGTCAGACCAGCCAAATGATCGTGGGTGCCAGTAACGAGACTGACTTGCAGGTGATTCAGCTGTCGAGTCACTTCTACAAAACGTATGATCTCAAACGGGTCTATTACTCGGGTTATGTACCTATGCTCTCTGACAATCGTTTGCCTGCGATTGGAACGCCTGTACCGATGGTACGAGAGAATCGTCTGTATCAGGCAGATTGGTTAATGCGCTTTTATGGTTTTGGCGCGCATGAGATTGTGGAGCCGGAGTCACCATTTTTAGATTTGGACTGCGATCCAAAACTGGCTTGGGCAATACGCCATCGCGAGCATTTCCCAGTCAATATCCAGACAGCGACTTATGAGATGATCGTGCGTATCCCAGGTATCGGTACAAAGACTGCTAAGAAAATCGTCAAAGCACGTAAGTTCAATCAATTAACGCTATACCATCTAAAAAAGATGGGCGCTGCGGTCAACCGTGCTAAATACTTCATCGCGACCACTGGCAAAAACGAACACCTTGCTCATTTAACGCGCGATAATTTCCGTCAATATGTATTGGCTCAAACGCAGACCAAGTTTAATGATCAGCGTACTGGGCAGTTGGCTTTATTTTAGAATGGCTCTAGATAGTGTGCGCTAGAGAAGGTTGCCATCTGGCTACTGTATTTATGATAGAAATGTAGGATAAAACATGTCAGCACTTATGCAAAATGACTCTTACGCTGTCGGTCAATTGACGCCTAGCATTGTACTGTATGAGCCTAGCTTTGAAGGTTGGCTGAGTGCCGTGTTTTATGTCTATGTCAATCGCCTACAAAACGATATGTCACTGAAACTAACCGCGCAAGATTGCTATGTACCATCACTCATCGCTCAGGCGACTAGCGTGGTAACTGATGAGGATAAAGCCGAGCGCGTGTTGGTCAAATTAAATACCTTATTGGGTCGTTCAGGCATGCGAAATATCTTATGGGGGTTCTTATCAGAGAAAGACGATATCGGCACGACATTGTTTCGTGTGGTCAAATATGCCATCGACTACCCTAGCCGTCAGATTATGCAAGATCTTGGTAATTTGGACGTGCTTGAGCTGGTGCAGACAGTCAAATCTGTCGGCCGTGAGAAACATCGCATGGAAGCGTTTGTACGTTTTGAGCATACGACTGATGATATTTATTTTGCACGTGTAGAGCCTGATTTTAATGTATTACCATTGATTGGAGAGCACTTTCGGCAGCGCTATCAGGATCAGCACTGGGCAATCTATGATCTAACGCGAGGCTATGGCATCTATTATGATAAAAGTAATAGTACGCCATCACGTCCAGCAAAGCTGCAAACCATCACCGACCTCGATGATGCGGTACTACGCAATCCTGCTAGCATCCACAGTCCTGATGAGCAGCGCTATCAAAAGTTCTGGCAAGGTTACTTTACTAACGTCAATATCAAAGAGCGCAAAAACCCTAAGCTGCATAAGCAATATCTCCCGCAGCGTTACTGGAAATACTTGAGTGAAAAACAAGTACTGCCCAATGCTGAGCATTTACAGAAACGACGCTAACGGCTTTTGGTGTTTATTAATCCCCGTCTTACGCTTATATAGTCTAAAAACTACCTATCTGACCTCATCTTTTTATCTTGATGGTTGAGTTTTAATCGCTTTTAACTGACAATAGCAAATTGATATTACTAACCGGTGACCAACGCTATTATGAAAGTTATGCGCTTACTGTCGTCTCTAAAGCATGATGAATCCGAGCGCGGCATTTTTCATCTTGGGCGAGCATTGGTCAAAAATGAGCATACCTCTATCATTGTCTCGAGTGCCGATGAAGACAATGACTTGGTTAGACGTCTCAAGCGCGATGGCAATATCTACCATCAGCTACACGTGAATAAAAAGTCTTGGCTATCGCTATTGCAAGTCTCTGCCCTACGGCATTTGATAGAAAAGTACGAGCCTGATGTCATTCATGTACATTCGCGTACCCCTGCATGGATATTGCATTTGGCACTGCGCCGCGCACGTGTCAGACGTTTTCCCAAACTGGTCTCGACCATGTATGGGTTTTATCCTATTAATAAGTACTCTCAAGCCCTACTCAACGTTGATACGATAATCACCGTATCTGATAGTGTCACTCAATACTTAAAAAAAGGACTGCGCATCGAAGACGTAGATCCTAAAGTCATCACGCGTATCTATCGTGGTATCGACACTCGCCGCTACCCCTATCGTCATAATCCTTCGGTTTATTGGTTACGTCATACCTTTGCTGAATACCCTGAGCTTGAGCACAAAAAATGGCTCGTATTCCCAACCGTCATCGGTAATGAGTACGGGCAAGAGTGGCTGATAGATATCTTGGGTAACCTGCAAGAGCAATTCCCAAATATTCACGTCATTATTATGGATGAAGACTATAAAGACGGCGATGTCGCTCATGAAGATTTTCGCCAACGCACAAACAGCTTGGGACTGGCGGAGCGCATTACCTATGTGGGTAGCAAGCGTAATGATATGCGGGAATGGCTATCGGCGGCCAACATTGTCATGGCACTTGCTAATGAGCCCGAGTCAATCGGTATCAATGCCCTACAAGCCATACATCTAGGTACGCCAGTCATTGGTTGGGATCAAGCAGCCTTTAGCGAGATTTTACAACCACTCTACCCGCAAGGACTGGTAAAAAAATATAATGCCAACGCGCTTTGTAAAGCGGTTAGAAATCAGCTGGAGAGTGTGACGCGTCCTGAAATGACCAACAAATTTACCATGCGTGAAATGATTGAAAAGACGCTTGAGGTATATCAAGGCTTACATGATACGGCGCTTGCCAAAGAACAAGCAGAAGCAGATGCTATCGCAGTTCGACGCATCAAACGCAGTCTAAAAAAAGCATCTAAACCCGCCCTAAATGTCGCTGTAAAAAACATCGAACCTGTTGCTAAAAATCCAAAAATAAAGCTGACTAAAGAAAAATCGAAGACAACGGATAATGTCGATAGGGTAGAAACAACTGAAGATAATCATCAACCATAAACTAAGCGTTTTATTCGTTACGTAATTTTTTAATTAAAAAAAGGCTACTTCTAAAATGGAAGTAGCCTTTTCTGTTCAATCATCATTGGGCAATATCAAACCTAACGAAATTTAGCTTAGGTTTAATAAGTCGTCGGTGTATGGGCGCTTACGATACGGGTGATGCTATCGGTAGGATTAATAAAAGTATGCGGCTGAATGGTATCAATCACATAGCTATCACCTTGATTTAGTAAATAGGTACTGTCTTCGATACGGATAATAATCTTACCCTCGATGACCGTACCAATCTCCTCGCCTTCGTGAGCGATTTTTTCTTCTGTTGAGCTATTTGGCTGATAGGTCTCTATTAAGAACCCTAAGTTTCTTGTCCTGCTACAGTTATAAACCTGCTTTAGCGACACTTTGCTATTGGGTTCATTAAGCTCTAATAGATCCTTTGGCGTTACAATCACTCTAGCCTTTGGCTCTTTCCACTCGTCACTAAAAAACGTAGTCAGATCAGAACCCAACACTGTCAAAATCGCCTTTAACGTATTGACCGCTGGACTGACCTTATTGCGCTCAATTGAGCTGATAGACGTGTTCGTCAATCCTGACAGCTTTGCCAATTTACGTTGCGAGTAACCTTTTGCTAGACGCAGCTGGTTAATCTTTTTGCCAATGTCTTCTTTCAACGATTCATCTGCTTCAGAAGTAGACGCTGTTTCAGAATCATTCAATTCATCATCATCGATATCATCTATTTCAGTATCAACATCAGCTACATCTTTGTCATCGACACTATCAACATCGTTCTCAATGTTATCACTATCAGTGACAGCAGTTTCTGCCTTACTTTTAGTTGTGCTACTCGGTTTGTGGTTCTCTGGCATGGTGAATAAATTCCGTGAATAGAAATTTGGAAAAGCTATCTTGCGCATAATTTAACTCAGGATGCCATTGTACACCAATCATAAATGGATGTTGTAACAAGCTGATAGCCTCCACCAGACCATCAGGCGCTAACGCTTCTACAAATAAACGCTCGCCTACCTCACTGATGGCTTGTTTGTGCAATGAGTTGACGTGCCACTTTTCACCAAATGCTGCCAGCCTTCCTTGAGGTTGAATGATGACGTCATGTATGGGCTGATACTGCACTTCAAGCGGCTGGGTATTGTCTTCTAAATGCTGCTCATAGAACCCATCGATATCACGCCAATCAGGATATAGCGTGCCACCAAAATGAACATTCATCTCTTGCAAGCCTCGGCAAACTGCAAACAGCGGAATGTTTTTTTCGTCTGCATAAGCCAATAACTTGAAGCTCAGCTCATCACGGCCTAGGTCTTGTTTGGCTTCGGTATGTGTCGCGCCATAACGAGTTGGGGCAACATTGCTATAACTACCGGTCAATAAAATTCCATCTGCTATTTCGAGCAGCGCATCGAAGTTTTCACTATCGGCAGTTGTGTTTGGCAGCAGTATAGGATTGCCACCGTAAAAGTTTACTGCATCGATATATTTTTGATATACCGCCTGTGCTGGCTGTCCGTCAACCATCTTATGACAAGACACAATAGCAATAATAGGTCTGGAATTTTTCATATCATTTTCCCTCGTTGTAACAACTAGACCCAAGCTGCCTATGTTGTCTAATCCCTTATTTAGCTAAAATTTAACACAACGCCTCGTAAAATGTAAACTATAAACTTCATTAATATCGATATTTATACTAAAAACCCGAATTCGAGCTATTTTAAGATAATTTTAAATAAAAATTGACAATTATAGTTTTCATCCATATATTAAAAGTCAGCAGCAATGATAACCAACAGAATTTAACTTTTAGACTGAATAAAAACGCCTAAGAGCACAGCCTATAAGTCACTAATATCATTGATAAAAAATTTAGCAGTAGTACAAATACCTCATATTCAACCCGTCATTTATCAAATACTTATTTATTAAGTGTTCGTTATAAATGCCACTAGCATAGAGTTTAGACACCACAGCCAAAACGTAGTAGCAGTAACAAACCCAGTAATTCTACAAATTCATAGGAAGAACAGACATGATGACAACCAATGGAATGGTCAAATCTGCAAACAGCACAGAGTACGTCTATGTTGCCGCAGGAGATATCAATGGCTTACTTCGTGGTAAGCGCATCCCTTTTGATCAAATGGAAAAAGCAGAAAACGGTGCAATCCGATTACCTCTGTCAATCTTAGGTGTCGATATATGGGGCGCTGATGTCATCGAGTCTTCGCAGTGCAATGGTGATATCGATGCCATTGCCCGTCCAACTGGTCGTGCTGCTTATCCGCTTCTCAATACCAGCGCCCCTTCATCGCTACTACCGATTTGGCTATATACCGAAGACAATGAGCCTTACTACGGTGATGCCCGCCACGTTTTGGACCACATTAGCAAAAAGTTCAAAGCACTGGGACTGACGCCAGTGATGGCAACGGAGCTAGAGTTTTATTTGGTTGACTATACCGAGGGAGAGACACCTAAGCCACCTATCCGCCCCAAGAGCGGTCTAAGACTAAATAAAACATCCATCTTAAGTATCAATGACCTATTACAATTCGATGAATTTTTAGACGAAGTCTACGCGCAGTGTGAAAAGCTCGATATCCCTGTGGATGCGGCACTGGCTGAAAATGGTTGTGGTCAGTTTGAAATCAATTTATTACACGTAGATGACCCATTAAAAGCCGCTGACGACGCGATTTTGTTTAAACAAGTGGTCAAAGCCGTGGCAGCTCGTCGCAAGCTTACCGCCACCTTTATGGCAAAACCTTTTGGCCTACAGTCTGGCAATGGCTTTCATGTGCATTGCAGCTTATTAGATAAAGATGGCAACAACGTCTTCGATGATGGATCAGATGAAGGCTCAGATATGTTGCGTCATGCCGTGGCTGGCCTACTAAAGACCATGTCAGATTGCACCTTATTGTTTGCACCGCATGTCAACTCTTACCGCCGCTTTACTCCCGGTACATTGGCCCCAAACAACGTGTCATGGGGTTATGAGAACCGCACCGCAGCTGTACGTATCCCTGGCGGTGACACCAGAGCACGCCGTATCGAACATCGGGTGTCTGGCGCAGATGCCAACCCTTATCTAGTTTGTAGCGCAGTACTGGCGGGTATGCTGTATGGTATCGAAAACAAGCTTGAAGCACCTGAGCCGATTAACAGCATTACTTATGATGCAGCAGAACTAAAAACCTTACCGTTGGACTGGCTCTCAGCCATTCGTCAATTTGAGAGCAGCGATGTGGTTGATTCACTATTTCCAAGCGAGATGATTGAGCTATTGATTGCGGTCAAAAAGCAAGAGGCCAAACGCTTTGCTCAGCAAGTGACCAACCTTGAATACCTCACCTATTTACAGGATGTTTGATATGTCAAATAGCAGCCCAAATAGCAATCAAAGTAGCAATATGGCAACGAACCAAAACCCACCTTCTAATAACACGCGCAATATCCCGCATTACTCGGATAAGGGTCAATACCCTGACAGCTATTATGCAGCCAGTCGTAACCCTAAGCCTGACAGACCAACGCTTAAAAACGATATTCAGGTAGAAATCTGCGTGGTCGGTGGCGGTTATAGCGGCCTATCGACTGCCCTGCACCTTATCGAAACAGATCATGAAGTCGTTGTGCTTGAAGGCGCACAGATTGGTTGGGGCGCATCAGGTCGTAACGGTGGTCAAATCGTCAACGGTCTAAATGCCAGCCTGCAAAAAATCAAAAAATCTTATGGTCAACAAAGTGCAGACTTCGTCGGTCAGCTCGTGACTCGCGGTGGCAAAATTATTCGTCGTTTTGTCAGTGACTACGATATCAGCTGCGATCTGAAAGAAAAAAACATCTTTGCAGCATTGAATAACGGACAGCTAAAAGATTTGCAAGAAACGCATGCACTGTGGGAAAGCCACGGTATGCACGACCGAGAGATGCTAGACAAAAACGGCATTCAAGAGCATATCAAGTCAGATGCTTATGTGGGCGGTGTCATCGACCATTCAGGTGGACACTTCCATCCATTGAACCTTGCATTGGGTGAAGCGGCAGCTATCGAAAAAAATGGCGGCACGATTTATGAAAACACCTTAGTCGTAGATATTGAGTACGCTGACGACTCTATTAAAGTCATTACTGAGTTTGGCACGGTGACTTGTAAGCAAGCCGTTCTATGCGGTAACGCTTATCTCAATAAAGTCATTCCTAAGCTGACTGATCGCGTAATGCCAGTATCGACGCAGATTATCGCGACCGAGCCATTGGGTGATTTGGCCGATCAACTGCTCCCTACTGATGTCTGTGTCGAAGATGTGCGCTACATTCTTGACTACTATCGCCTCTCAGCAGACAAACGCATGTTGTTTGGCGGCGGTACGGTTTACGGCGGTCAAGATCCTGCTGATATCACCGCCAAAATCAGACCCAATATGAATAAGATTTTCCCAGAGCTGCGCGATGTAAAAATCGACTACGCGTGGAGTGGTAACTTTGCCTTGTCTTTCTCTCGTGTACCGCAAATGGGCAAACTACATGAGCGCGTATATTTCGCCCACGGCTATAGTGGACATGGCGTAACAGGCTCTCATCTGTTCGGGCAAATCTTGGCCGATGCCATCAATGGCAAAACCAAAGAGTTTGACACCTTTGCACAGATTCCTTGGATTCCGTTCCCAGGTGGCAGGGCTCTACGAGTTCCTTACTCGGTCATGGGCTCATGGTGGTATGCACTAAAAGACACCACCGGCATGTAAATACATGACCAACCATGCATAAAAGCGGTCGACATAGACAACGCTTTTATCATAAAAACTACTGTTGCCTTGACCTATCACAGTAATGGATTGCTGTGATAGGACGCTCGATAGAAAGTTGATTCGCTACTGGCTGTCGAGCATCAACCACCGAATAGAGTTTGTTTTAAAAAATGAGGTTCTACAGGGAGCGTAAGTATGAACATGAAACTCAATGATGCTGTCGAAGGGCACTATCATAACAAGCGAGTCTTTCTCACCGTAATAGTAGCCGTCGTCATCTATCTGGCCTTTGCTTGGCTATCCATGAGCCGTGGTCCAGATGAATCTTGGGGTGCTTTATCTTTATTACCCACATTATTAGTATTAGTCACCGCCATTGTCTCTAGGCGACCGTTTGAATCTATGATCGCAGGCTGCGTCGCTGGCCTTGTGATGCTCAACCCCTTTGATTTGGTTTCCCCCTTTGCAGACAATATGTCGATGGTCTTGGGCAACGAGACTATCATTTGGATTGTCCTCGTCTGTGGTCTGATGGGCGGGTTAATTCAACTCCTGGAAATCAGTGGCTGCCTAGATGGTTTTAGTGAATGGCTACAAAAAATTATCAAGTCACGTCGTCAGTCATTATTGGCCACTTTTGCTTTGGGCGTTGTGGTCTTTATCGATGATTATTTAAACTGCTTGGCCGTATCAACTTCCGTCAAAAAACTCACCGACGTCTATAACGTCTCTCGTGAAAAGCTCGCCTATATCGTCGATTCGACCGCTGCCCCTATGTGTATTATCGTGCCTATCTCTACTTGGGCAGTCTACTTTGCAGGTCTACTAGAAGAAAATGGCGTAGCAGCAGATGGCGAAGGCATTGGACTTTATATCAGTGCTATTCCTTATATGGCCTATGCTTGGTTTGCCTTACTTATTGTATTCTTAGTTGCTTATGGCATATTGGGCGATTGGGGGCCGATGAAAAAAGCAGAGAAACGTGCCAAGGCTGGTAACCCTGTTCCTGAAGCATTTGTTGAAGAACAACTGATTTCAAACGTCAAAGCCAAGCGCAAGCTGTCATTCAAAGCCAATATCGCTAACTTTGCTTTTCCGATGATTCTATTGATTGTCTCAACCGTTTACTTTGAAATCGACCTGTTACGCGGGGCACTATTGACCTGTTTTGTGACTGTCGTTGTCTACTGGATGCAAGGTATCTTAAGCTTTGAGACACAAGTTGAAGCCATCTTTAAAGGCTTTAAAGTCATGCTCTATCCACTATCGACCGTTATTGGTGGCTTTTTCCTAAAAGCAATCAACGATGAGCTTGGTATGACCATGTATGTGATTGAAGCTATCACGCCTTATATGACCATTATTATCTTCCCTGCGGTTATCTTTGCGGTCATGGCCTTCTTAACCTTCGCTACTTCATCAAGCTGGGGCCTATACGTGTTGGCGATGCCTATCGTGTTCCCAATATCGCTCGCCCTTGGCGTGAGCACACCACTTATGATTGGCGCATTGTTATCAGCCTCATCATTCGGTAGTCATGCGTGTTTCTTTAGTGATTCATCATTACTTGCCGCGCAAGGTGCTGGCTGCTCACCCATGCAGCATGCCTTTACCCAATTCCCGTATGCGATGTTAGGTGCGGGACTGTCCGTCGTGACCTTCTTAGGATTGGGCTATATGATGGCTTAAGCCGATAAAACTTAACCAATATGGACTTAACTATTGTCGCTATACACTAACGAATGATGAGAAATTGTTCGTTAGCAAATACGAATCATCATTTACCTATAGTATTACTTATCTATCAATAAAAGGATTGAGATCATGCGAAACGTTACTGTGGCGACTACGCAAATGACATGCGGCTGGGACATCCAGCAAAACATTGCGACCGCGACTGACTTGGTCAAAAAAGCGGCCAACGATGGTGCCAATATTATCTTACTTCAAGAACTGTTTGAGACGCCCTACTTCTGCCAAGTTCATGACTTTGATTATTTTAAACTGGCAACTTCAGTCGAAGACAATGCAGCTATCAATCACTTCAAAAAGTTGGCAAAAGAGTTAGAAGTGGTACTACCGATTAGCTTTTATGAAAAATCAGGCAATACTTTCTTTAATAGCATCACTGTGATCGATGCCGATGGCGAGATACTGGGCACTTATCGCAAAACGCATATACCAGATGGTATTCCTTATGCCGAAAAATTCTACTTTACCCCTGGTGATACAGGATTTAAGGTTTGGCAAACCAAATACGCTAAGATTGGTGTCGGTATCTGCTGGGATCAGTGGTTCCCTGAATGCGCCCGTAGTATGGCATTGATGGGTGCCGAGTTGCTGTTTTACCCGACTGCCATTGGTGATGAGCCAACACTCGGTATCGACTCAAAAGGCCATTGGCAGCGCTGTATGCAAGGCCATTCTGCCGCCAACCTGATGCCAGTTATTGCAGCCAATCGCATTGGCACAGAAACCATCAGCCAAAATGGCAATGACAGCACGATGCAGTTCTATGGTAGCTCATTCATTACCGACGGCCGCGGCGACATCATAAAAGAAGCCTCAGCAAATACTAGCGAAGTGATTAGTACCACCTTTGACTTAGATCAACTGGCTATCGATCGTCAGCAATGGGGTGTGTTCCGTGACCGTCGTCCATCGATGTATGGCACACTGCTCACTCACGGTTAATTTGTTTTCCGTCTCTTTAGTTTACTCTCACTATTTTTATAGTCGCTCGTGTACGATAAGGTGATTTTATGTCTATATTACTGACAGACTCAACCCCGCAGCAAGATGGTTTTTATATGCCAGCAGAGTTTGAGCCAATACAAAAGGTATGGATGGTCTGGCCATACCGTGCTGATAACTGGCGACAACAAGCAATCCCTGCCAAGAAGGCTTATGCTGATGTTGCATTGGCAATTAACAAGTTTTGTGAAGTCGGCGTACTGGTTAATCCTGAGGATTATCAACAGTGCCGCGATAGCTTACCTGATGATATCGATGTTATCTCTATGCCTAGCAACGATGCGTGGGCGCGTGATACTGTGCCGACATTTTTAATCAATGACGCAGGCGAGCTACGCGCTTGTGATTGGACATTCAATGCGTGGGGCGGAGACTATGATGGGCTCTACTCGCCATGGGATGACGATGATAAACTCGCAGAACGCTTATGTGAGCATCTAGATATTCCGCGTTATCGAACGGATGACTTTGTCATGGAAGGCGGCGCGTTTCATGTCGATGGTGAAGGCACGGTTCTGACCACGCGTATGTGTCTGCTAAGCCCGGGGCGCAATCCACATCTGAGCGAGCAGCAAATCGAGGACAAGCTAAAAGCCTATCTCAATGTCCAAAAAGTGCTCTGGATTGATGATGGTATCGACCCTGATGAGACTACAGGTCACATCGATGATATCGCTTGCTTTGCACGACCTGGTGAAGTGGTTTGCTTATTCACTGATGATCCTGAGAATCCGTTTTATGAAGCAACGCAAAAAGCCTACGAGCAGCTCTCAAATATGACCGATGCAAAAGGCAGACGACTAACAGTCCATAAGCTGTGCTGTACCCAACAGCCAGTGACCTTGCCTGATGATTATGACATTGTGCAGTCTGATGATGCCAAACCTCGCCTAACGGGTGATGTTTGTATCGCCTCATATGCCAATTTTTTGATTTGTAATGACGCGGTCATCGTACCGCAATATGATGATATAAATGATGCACTCGCCATCGAGCAGCTTGAAAAAGTCTTTCCTCAGCATCAGGTAGTGGGAGTACGAACAAGAGAGATTGTTTTTGGTGGCGGTAATATTCACTGTATTACGCAGCAGCAACCAAAACCATCGATCAAAGGCAATAACTAAAAGCATTAATCAGATGCACCTGATTAATGCACACGCATAAAAATATAGACCCAAATGGATTTTGAACCCAATAATATTTTAAAATAAAGGACATAATATGAGCGATTATCAAGTTAATAACCCAGCCACTGGTGAAGTAGAAGCCACTTACCCTACTGCCACTGAACAAGATATCCAACAAGTCATTGAGCAAGCAGATACCGCTTATCAAGACTGGCGTAAAGTGCCATTAAATGAGCGCAGTGCATTACTGCATAAAATCGCTGATATCTATATTGAGCGTCAAGACGAGCTATCACGTATCGTTGCAAATGAGATGGGCAAACCTGTTGCCCAAGCAAAAGGCGAAATTGGTCTGGTGGCTGATATCTATCGCTACTATGCAGATAACGCTGAGCAGCTACTGGCAACCAGTACCATTGAAGTTGATTCAGGATCAGCATCGGTAGAAAAACACCCTGTAGGCGCGCTATTAGGTATCATGCCGTGGAACTATCCACATTACCAAGTAGCCCGTTTTGTCGCGCCAAACTTTATGGCAGGTAATACAATTATTCTAAAACACGCACCGCAGTGTCCAAACACCGCAGAAGTGATCGTCGATATCTTTAAAGATGCAGGCGTACCTGAAGGTGTTTATAACAATATCTTCGCGACTAATGAGCAATCAGCGACCATCATCAATGACACACGCGTACAAGGTGTCTCGCTAACGGGTTCTGAACGCGCTGGACAAGCCGTTGCGAAAGAAGCTGGCGGCGCACTTAAAAAAGTCGTTTTAGAATTGGGTGGTTCAGATGCCTTTATCGTTGCAGCAGATGCCGATATCGAGCAAGCGATACAAGGCGCTATCTCTGGTCGTTTTGGTAATACTGGACAAGCCTGTAACGCAGCCAAGCGTTTGATCGTCATCGAATCAGTCTACGACAAATTCGTCGAAGGTTTTACCGATGCGGTCAGCAACATGACTTTGGCCGACCCGCTTAAAGAAGATACGTTTATTGGCCCAATGTCATCAAAAGCCGCTGCGGTCAACTTGCAAGCGCAGTTAGACAGTGCTATCCAAGCAGGTGCGACAGTATTAGTAGAAGGCGGCATGGACAAAGACAAGCCTGGCGCTTGGTTTAAGCCTGCGGTACTGACAGATGTAACTGAATCCATGGATGTATATCGTGAAGAGCTGTTTGGTCCTGTAGCAGTCGTCTATAAAGCAAATGATATCGACCATGCTATCAAGATTGCCAACGATGTGCCTTTCGGTTTGGGTGCGTCTATCCAAACGCAAGATGCGGCACTGGCTGCTGAAATTGCTGACAAACTAGAAGTGGGCATGGTCACTATCAATGCGCCTTCTGGTTCTGAGGCCAATACGCCATTTGGCGGTGTTAAACGTTCAGGCTTTGGCCGTGAGCTTGGCACCCTTGGCATCACTGAGTTCTTAAACTATAAGTTGATTCGTGATAAGTCTTAATAGATTAAAACCTTAGTTGAATGAAAAAAAAGCCTAACGTTTGACGTTAGGCTTTTTTATGAAAGCTAATTAAAGTAAGTCTACTTTTTATATGGATTGTCTTTTAACCACTGCTGGTTAGCCGTTTTTAGCTCACGCAGCTCATGATCCATAATGTCTTTACTCTTACCAGGATTCTTCATCGTGGCATAACCGTACAATACGCCACCAAGTACGATCCAGCCAAGGAAAATCCACCACTCAATAGCGACAAGTGCTGATGGCATACCTGGTAGATATAGTGCCAACATACCAAGACTGAGGATAATAGTGATAATACCAACCAATTTACCTGCTGGTACTCTAAACGGACGTACCATATCAGGCTCACGGTAACGCAGCACTAAGAATGACAGAGCAACACAAGTATAAGCAATAACGATACCGAACCCACCAGCATCTACAATCCATACCAGCATTTTGCGACCAAATAATGGCGCAAGTGTCGCGAGACCACCGATCAATAAAATCGCATTGACGGGCGTATTGTATTTCGGATGCAGTTTGCACAAAAACTGTGGCAACATGTGCGTTTTGCCCATAGCATATAGCAGACGACTACCACCGATAAGAAACGCATTCCAGCTCGATAAAATACCTAGCACGCCGCCAATAACCAGTAACGTACCAGCCCATTTACCATTCCAAGCATTGGTCATCGCATCAGCCGTTGCCAATGTTGAGTCTTGCGCCTGTAATAGCGGTAAAGTCTTACCCACACTCCAAGCGACTGCTACATACCACAGTACAGCGATAATAATAGAGACGATCAAAAACTTACCGATGTTCGGACGAGATAGATTGATTTCTTCTGCAGCTTGGGGAATGACATCGAAGCCAACGAACAAGAACGGTACCATTACCATCACCGTCATGATGCCACCCATACCACCAATAAAGTTAGGCGCTTGTACGGTATTAGAAGTTTCAGGACTAAACAGTAACGCCCCCACGAATAGTAATATACCAACTAGAAAGATACCGACGACTGCTGTTTTTTGGAACCACGCACTGACTTCCATACCGCGTATGTTCAGCCAAGTAACAATCACTGAGCCTAGCATCCCGACGCCTACCCAAGTGGCGTAAACATCCCAGCCAGCAACATTCCAAAGATACCCTTGGCTATAATTGGGAATAATGTATTCGACGACGGTGGGCAGTGCCACGGCCTCAAACGCGACGACTGAGAAATAACCGAACAAAATACTCCATGAGCAAATAAAGGAAACATTAACCCCTAGTGCTCGGTGAGTATAAGTATGCTCACCGCCAGTGATTGGCATAGAGGCCGCAAGTTCAGCATATGTCACACCAATCAATACGACTACTAGACCGCCTATCAAAAAGGCGCTAATTGCGCCCCATATACCTGCCGAGATGATCCAACTACCTGCCAGTACAACCCAGCCCCAACCGACCATTGCACCGAATGCCAGTGCAATGATATCGAACACCCCTAGCGACTTTTTTAATTCAGACATAACCTACTCCTTGTCTGTGTTTCATCCGTGTGAACCTGTTACAGTTACACTATTTTTGTTTCATGGGATCATACCCATCATGTTTGTTGTGTCTGTCGCGTCGCCGAAAAACGTGTATTTGCCGTCGGTATAGTATTCAAACAGCAAATACAAAAACGGCGTCTTGACTTGCAAGGCGCCGTTAAAAAACTTACTCAAAGCGAGCGTCATAAGGGCAACCTTGCCGTTATCTTTCGTACAATCTTTTAACCAATATCGGTACTTGAATTAGCTGTACTTGGTTAAAAGCGATCCATCGCTAAAGTAAATGACACTCAGTATTGCTTATGCCGTTAGAATACCTTTGATGATATCAAGGCCTTCTTGTAACACTTCATCTTCAACTGTCAATGGCACCATCACACGAATGGCATTGCCATACATACCACAAGACGCTAGTAGCAAGCCTTGCTCAAATGATTTTGCTTTTAGATTGGCTGCGGCGGCTGCATCAGGTTTGCCTTCGCTATCGATTAGTTCAAACGCTAGCATAGCGCCTTTATAACGGATATGACCGATACTGCTTAGGTTCAAGCCTTTTAAGAACGCGGCGATGGTATCACCAATCACAACACTACGCTCAAGTAAGTTCTCTTCTTCGATCACTTCCATAACAGCAAGCGCCGCAACACAAGCAAGTGGGTTACCAGAATAAGTACCGCCCAAGCCGCCTACTTGCGGCGCATCCATAATGTCAGCACGGCCGATGACCGCAGAGATAGGATAACCACCCGCCAAACTCTTGGCAGTCGTCATCAAATCAGGCTCAACACCTAGCTGCTCACCTGCAAACAAGGTACCGGTTCTAGCAAAACCACACTGTACTTCATCAAAAATAAGTACGATGCCATGCTCATCACAAATCTCGCGCAATGCTTTGGCAAATGAAGGCGTTACCTGATGGAAACCACCCTCGCCTTGGACTGGCTCGATAATCATTGCAGCCACTTCACTAGGATCAATGTCTGCTTGGAAGATCATGTCAAGGCTGTGTAGCGCTTGCGCTTCTGTTACGTTCAGCTCTTCTGCAGGGAACAATGCATGAAACACAGGTCCTGGCATCGGGCCAAAGTTCTTTTTGTATGGCAATACTTTGCCTGTCAGGCTCATACACATCATGGTACGACCATGCCAGCCACCAACAAAAGAAATCACGCCTGGACGACGGGTTTTAGCACGAGCAATCTTGATGCAGTTTTCAACCGCTTCTGCGCCAGTGGTCAAAAAGAATGCTTTAGTGTCGCCGCTGATGGGCGCTTTTTCGCATAGCTTTTCAGCCAAATCCACGTAACATTCGTAGTTAATCATTTGCGCCGCAGTGTGCGTAAATTTGTCTAACTGCTCATGGACACGTTGGGTGATTTTTGGATGGCTGTGACCCGTGTTCAATACTGAGATACCACCGACAAAGTCGATATAACGCTTGCCTTCGATGTCCCAGATTTCTGAGTTCTTTGCTTTTTCTGCAAAGATAGGAAAGGCAACCCCAAGTCCTGTTGGTAAAACAGCTTTGCGGCGCTCAAGTAATGATTGATTGGTAGTCATGGGAATGTCCTTTTCTTTGTTCGTAACATAAGTGCCAGTTAGTGATTGGCGGTTTATTTGATGTTTATCTTTGTACTCAGTAGATATCAAATGGTGCTTGTTTGACCCAAAACACCATAGATATCTAAAAATTTGTGCTAGTTTTTTCTTTTTTAATTGCTACTTTGCTAACCATTAAGCCAACTCATTAGGTTATGGCTATTAGGTGATATCAGAGCACCAGTATTTGGTCGTGATATAGTCTTCGATACCGTATTTTGAACCTTCACGGCCAAATCCAGACTGCTTCACGCCGCCAAATGGGGCAACTTCTGTAGAAATTAAACCAGTATTATGGCCGATGATGCCGTACTCTAACCCTTCAGTAACGCGCCATGAGCGGGCATAGTCGCTACTATAGAAGTAAGCGGCCAAGCCATAAATCGTATCGTTAGCAGCACGGATAACTTCCGCTTCGTCTTTGAAGGTAAAGATGGTTGCAATTGGTCCAAAGATTTCTTCAGAAGCGATGTCCATATCGCTACTAATATCTGTGATAACCGTTGGGTTATAAGTCAGCTCTGATGCGTCATTGACACTACCACCAGTGACCAGTTTTGCGCCTTTATCTAGCGCATCTTTTAGCAAGGCTTGAACTTTATCTAACGCTTTTTTGTTGATAAGAGGACCGATATCTACGCCTTCTTCTAAGCCGTTACCTACTTTTAACTCAGCGACTTTTTTGACAAATACGTCTAAGAATTTATCTTTGATGCTGTCTTGAACGTATACTCGGTTGGCGCAGACACAAGTCTGACCAGCATTACGATATTTAGAAGCGATTAGGCCTGCTGCGGCTTTTTCTAGATCGGCATCATCAAAGACGATAAATGGCGCATTGCCACCCAACTCTAACGATAACTTCTTAATAGTCGGCGCGCATTGTGCCATCAGCGTACGGCCTACTTCTGTAGAGCCTGTGAATGACAGCTTATGAATGCGTGCATCACCCGTTAGGATGTCGCCGATGACAGAAGACTTACCAGTGACGACCTGAATGACGCCAGCAGGAATACCCGCTTGCTCTGCCAATACACCCAGTGCTAATGCAGAGTAAGGTGTCTCGGTAGCAGGTTTGACGATAATCGTACAGCCTGCCGCTAGTGCAGGAGCAACTTTGCGCGTGATCATCGCAGCTGGGAAGTTCCAAGGCGTGATAGCGGCACAAACACCGACTGGCTGCTTAAGAACGACATGACGTAGCTGTGTGCTATTAGCAGGAATCACATCACCATAGACGCGTTTGCCTTCTTCAGCAAACCAACGGATAAAGCTGTTGGCATAACCCACTTCACCACGTGATTCAGTCAGCGGCTTACCTTGCTCAGCGGTCATAATGATGGCCAAATCTTCTTTATTGGCATCGATTAGATCAGCCCACTTTTGCAATAACTCTGCACGCTCTTTGGCGGTTTTTGCTGCCCAGTCTGCTTGGACATCATGAGCGTAAGCAACGGCTTCGTTGACATCTTCTGTGGTGAGGCTTGGTACAGTACCAATGAGCTCACCATTAAAAGGATTGTTGACATCGAGCACAGCTTCATCACTAGCAGCATGCCAGCCGTCTTTAATGAAGCAAGATTGTTTGAGTAAATCTGGATTTGATAACTGCAGCGCGTGTGACATGTTGACGCTCCTTGTCATATAGGATGTATTTATAAGAATGGATACATTGGTAAGTCGTAAATAATTATTGATAATTCATTATTTGTTCAATATACTGAACACGTATTCTATATACGAGACGTCATTATAAGAACGATATGACGCTATTTGCAACCCTTAATCTCATTATTTTAAAAGTTATCTTGTACTTCTTTCTTTTATTTCATTTTTACTTCATTTCTATAGGTTACTTATGAGCTCGACTGCCGTGCCTGCGCTAGACAAAACGTTTCAGATTTTGGACTTGATTACCGATAGCTCACAGCCTCTGACAGCGGCTCATATCGCAAAAGAGCTTGGGCTACCGCGTAGCTCCACTCACAACATTCTGCAAAGTCTATTATCCAAACACGTCATTTACAAAGACCCTGAAAGCCGTTTTTATTTGGGTTCATATTTGATGTATTGGGCAGGCAAGTATGAGCAGCAGCAAGGCGTAGTGCAGTTGTTTAAAGATTTGATTGTGCAGTATCCGGTACTTCTTCAGCACACGGTTACCTTGTCAAAACTTGATTTGGGCGAAGTGGTATTTTTGGCTTGTCATGAGTCCCCTGCGCCGCTTGGCTTCACCTTTCGTGCAGGCGTTCGTGTACCTGCGGTATTTTCGGCGACAGGCAAAGCCATGCTATCCACGTTGTCGATGGACAGTATCAAATCATTGTATAAAGATGCGTTTCCGACGCCTATGACCCAGCATGGGGTCAAGAATTTTACCGATTTGGCAACTGAGCTTGCGGTGATTCAGGATAGTCGAGTATCACTCGATGATGGACAGTTGCGAGATGGGATGTACTGCTTGGGCACTTATATCCGTAATGCGTCAGGCAATGCGGTCGCTGGTATGGCAGTGAGTTTTTTGCAAGGAGAGTATGAGTCTAAACGGGCTGAGGTCAGTGCGGTATTGATTGAATTGGCCGAGCAAATTGAGCAGCATTTAGGCTTCAATTCTAACGCTGAAAGGCAGCGCTAGGATTAAATACCAGTGCAGGTCTAAAAAATATAATTCAAAAAATTCTGTTAAACAATCCCATCAGCTTTTAGCTTAGCGATCATCTCACTGTCATAACCCAAATTAGCAAGCGTACTATCAGTATGCTCGCTCAACTGCGGTGGCGGCGTACGATAGCTGACAGGTGATGCGGACAATTTAATAGGGTTACCAAGTGCACGTACTGGGCTGCCTTGCTCGGTGAAATTAACAATCATATTCCTTGCTTGCGCTTGCGGCATGGCCAAGGCTTCAGCAACGTTATGAATCGCGCCGCATGGAATACCTGCTTGATCTAAAACCTCTAACCAATAGGTACGTGGCTGCTTGGCAAATTGCTTAGACAGCTCACCGCACAGCAGTTCGCGGTTGGCAACGCGTTGTGGGTTGGTCGTAAAACGCTCGTCGGTATGCCAATCAACTGCGAGCACCTCACACAGTTTGGCAAACTGACTGTCGTTACCACAGGCTAAAATAAAGTGCTGCTCGCCCTCGCCCGCAAATACTTGATACGGCACGATATTAGGATGCTGATTACCCAACCTTGGCGGTATCTTATCGGATGCCAAATGATTCATGCCGACATTGGCCAGCATAGCCAGTGCACTGTCGAGCAATGCCACATCGACATGTTGACCAACACCCGTATTTTGACGCGCCAATAGTGCCGCCTGAATACCAATCGTCAACTGTAAACCTGCAAACAAATCGACGACTGCCACGCCAACTTTGTGCGGCTCGCCATCGCTTGGACCCGTGATACTCATCAGCCCTGATAATCCTTGGATAATATAATCATAGCCGGGGCGTTTGGCATCGGGACCTGTCTGCCCAAAGCCTGTCAATGACGCATAAATCAGCCGCGGATTGTCTTGTTTTAAGCTGTCATAATCCAAGCCGTATTTTTTCAGACCACCGACTTTAAAGTTCTCAACCAAAATATCACTGTCAGCGATTAGCTGCTTAATGATGGTCTGCCCTGTCGGCGTAGTGATATCTACCGTGAGCGACTTTTTATTGCGGTTAATGGTAGCGTAATAAGCGGAGGTATCATCGCTGAATGTTGGCGGTGCCCAATGGCGCGTCTCATCACCGATATGAGGACGCTCAACTTTAATGACTTCGGCACCAAGATCAGCAAGTACTTGAGTACAAGAAGGGCCAGCCAGCACTCTCGATAAATCGAGCACCTTGATACCATGCAATGCGCCCTTTGGCATATTAGCCATATCAATCATATCTGTCATGAGATTCCCTTACTCTGTGGCGTATTTTTTGATTTTTTAATTATAAAATTATTCTTCAGGATGTAATTTCTAAGCCGTTAAATCATGAAGAATAACTGAAAAACGTACGCTGTTGCTAATGCTTTTTTAACAAAAAGCCGAGCAGCAACGTACGTTAGGGCGTGTGCTAAACCTGAATATTTAACTTAAATTCAGTTTAAAAGAACGCTTGAATACCTGTCTGCGCACGACCTAGGATAAGCGCATGAATATCATGTGTACCCTCGTAAGTATTGACGGCTTCCAAGTTCATCACGTGACGAATGATATGGAATTCATCAGAGATACCGTTACCGCCATGCATATCACGAGCGATGCGAGCGATATCCAGTGCCTTACCGCAGTTATTACGCTTAATGAGTGAGATCATCTCAGGTGCTGCATTGTCTTCATCCATCAGACGACCCACGCGTAGCGCGGCTTGTAAGCCTAAGGTGATTTCTGTCTGCATATTGGCAAGCTTCAACTGCACCAGCTGCGTTGCCGCTAGCGGGCGACCAAACTGCTTACGATCGAGCGTATACTGACGAGCTGCTTTCCAGCAGAATTCAGCCGCACCCATCGAACCCCAAGCGATACCATAACGGGCTTTATTCAAGCAGCCAAATGGTCCTTTTAGACCACGGATATCTGGGAAAGCATTGGCTTCAGGGACGAATACTTTGTCCATGACAATCTCACCCGTGACTGATGCACGTAGTGAGAACTTGCCTTCGATTTTCGGTGCTGATAATCCTTTCATGCCTTTATCTAAAACAAAACCGCGAATCTCACCCGCATCATCTTTTGCCCACACGACAAACACGTCAGCGATCGGACTGTTGGTGATCCACATTTTATTACCGGTCAGTTCATAACCGCCATCTACAGCGCGCGCACGAGTAGACATCGACGAAGGATCAGATCCTGAGTCTGGTTCAGTCAGACCGAAGCAGCCTACATACTCACCCGAAGCAAGCTTAGGCAAATAATGCTCTCTTTGCTCTTCTGTGCCATACGCCCAAATAGGATGCATCACTAGGCTTGATTGTACGCTCATCGCTGAACGGTAGCCCGAATCAACGGCTTCCACTTCCTTGGCAATCAGGCCATAGGCGACACTTGATAGACCAGCACAGCCATAGCCCTCAATCGTAACACCAAGCAGACCCATTTCACCCATTTGACGCATGATATTACGGTCAAAATTCTCGTTACGATTAGCCTCAATAATGCCAGGCATCAACTCTTTTTGAAAAAACTGACGCGCGCTGTCGGTGACCATGCGCTCTTCTTCAGTGAGCTGGTCACGTAGTAAAAAAGGATCTTCCCAATCAAAGCGTGGGCTAGTAGATGTTGCCATGTGGATCTCCTTGGTATCAGTCATCCTGACTGACGAATAGTGATTGATACATCATTTGGTCTAACAAGTCATTGACTTCGTTATTCCGCTGTGCGAAACTTAGTTTCATAATTTAAAACCATTTAACCAAACTTTCGCTGCGCTGTAAACCTTTATCAAAAAAAGATGAGTATAAAATGACGAAACCCTTATCAACAGCTACTCCACTACTCGAACGCATGCATGCAACGATGAGTCAAAATAAGGAAGAGAATGACCGACAGTTTGTGACGGCATTGGGACGGGGACTGATCATACTGGCGGCTTTTGAGCACCATGAGCGGCTCACCCATCAACAGCTATGTCAAATGACCGAACTACCAAAAGCAACCATTACTCGCCTTATCCATACTTTGACCACGCTTGGTTTTTTACGTGTCACTGAGCACGGACAGTATCAATTGGGCAGTAGTGCGGTACGCCTAAGCGCGACCGCATGGAGTCGTCACGATATGGTGGCAGCAGCTGAACCACTATTACGGCAGTTCGCTAGTGAAAACGAAGTATCTGTGAATTTGGCAACCGAAGTCGAAGGAGAAATGCGCTATCACGCCTGTTGCCGTAGTCCTGCTCGTCTATCGGTCAACTTACAAGTTGGCTCCGCCGTACCTGTCGCACGAACTGCCATTGGACGTGCTTTTTATGCGGTAAGTACGCAAGCGAGACAGGCGGTCATCATTAGCAACCTACAAGAGAATTTGTCTGATGAAGATTATAACCATGCGCAAACTGCCCTAGACAGCGCGGCAGAGCATTATGAAAAGTATGGCTATACCGTGTCTGATGGGGAATTCTCTACTGACATATTAGCAGTCGCGGTTGGGGTCTATGATGTCGCAACAGGACAATATGCTCATTCTCTGAATGCTAGTGTGCCAAGTGCCAACTGGAAAGCGGATGACTATGCGGCGATGATAGTGCCAAAATTGCAGGCATTGGCGGAGCGGATTGGCGGTGGGGTTTAAAACAGTAATATGGTGAAGATATAAGCCTTCCAGCCAGTCATAATTTTTCTATTGATATAAACTAAATAGCTGGTTAATTGGCTGGCTCTTTAGCGTCTAGTACCCACACCGCATCATGCCCGACAAAATACGTATGATGGTCCGCCACTTCTATGTTATAGACATGGTCTTCATAAGGATTGGGGCAGACATCGTTATAGCGTCGTATCTGCTCGTGAATACTATCTTCTGATAATCCTGTTGCATCACCATATTTATCAATAGTATATAGCGCTATTTCATGAGACTTTTTATTGGTAATCTTATTTTCTCTTACTATCCTACCTTCATACATTAACGGAGCGTTTACAAACTCAATATAACGCTCTAAAGAATGAGCGGACGGAGTCATATCTTGAACTAAGCGGACATTCAATGTTTTATAAAGATCAGAGTCTATAATAAAGGGTGCCTTTTCATTGATGAGCAACTTGGCATCAGAAGTTTGCAGATTGACAGTTTTGATTTCTTCTTTGAACGCTTCTTCTGTATTGGCTAAACTGACAAACTGGTAGCCATCATCCGTAAATCTCACAAACTGAACCAGACCATCTGTCTCCCATAAGTCTTTGTCTTGTATATTTTGTATATAAGCACAGCCTTCAGGGTAGTTCGGTAAGGTACGCACAGGGATAAACGAGTAATCATCTAGCGCAATGGTATCGCCATGAGCAGAGGTTAGATAACCTGATGGCAAACGCTCCGCCGATAGCCATTCACCCTCTAAATCTTCAGGCTGGCGAGTTACCCAAAATGGGTGGTTACTGGTACATAAGATATAGTTTCTACCTTTTTTACCTTGTTTGGCTACCGTTTCGTTAAAGTATTCAACTTTAAAGATTCTTTCCTTTTTCGGAGATGTAAACGTACTTATGACAGGCTTATACTCTATATCACCGCTACCATCTTCAGGCTTGAAGAGTACAGGCTTTGATAAAATTAAGTCGCCAACTTTAATATCTTGAATCGGTACTAACCCTTTATCCGTATGAATGAGCGTTCCCGCGACAAATCCTTTGTTATTCATTAATTTTCCTTTTATTTTTTATTATCGATTTGGCTGATTGTTCAAACTGGCGTCATGCACCCATAGTCCTGCTCGACCAATGAAGTAGGTATGGTTGTCTGCCACCTCAAAATTATAGACAGTTGCCTGATATAAAATATGTTCACCTTGCGCGTTGGTCAATTGATTGAACATACGCATGGTGCCTCCATTATCTTCAATATGTTGACCCAAATAGCCTTTCTCCTGATAAAAGCTAATGTCATCAACATATCCCATACCCTTATATTCTACTTCGCTGTAGTCGAGCATATGCGCTTCGGCATCTTGTACATAATCATCGTAGTAGTCTTCATGATAGTGCTCTTGATACCAGTAATAATTTGGATTGAATTCTAAATTATCATTAGCGACTTGATAGGTAGGTTGTACACGCTCAACGGTATACATTACGCCATCAGTATTCACAGCAATTTCATACTGCTGTAGTTCATCCACACGTTTAAAGTGAGGCTGGTCATAGAACTCAATGTCCGCCTGTGGGTTTTCCATGGCACCAACGATCCAAACAGGGTGATTGGGCGTCGCTAGAAAACTACTAAAGCGGCTAGCTGCTTGAATTTTTTCATCGACAAGCAGATAGTTGTGAATATCAAAATTTTCATCATCTGGTTTTAATCTATAAGGCGAAGTATTATTTTTCTCTAAACGCACGATCCACATCTCTTTGTCTTCATGCATAAAGGTCTTGACCACAGGATTATACTCTATGTCACCGCTACCATCTTCAGGCTTGGAGAGTACAGGCTTTGATAAAACTAAGTCGCCCACTTCGATATCTTGAATAGGTACTAACCCTTTATCCGTATGAACGAGCGTTCCTGCCACGAATCCTGTGTTATTCATGTCTTATCCTTTTTAATATTATCGTTTTAACCCATCAAACCTCAGCCCAAACTTTAGCAGATACTTACGCAGTCGGTCGCTGTCGTTATTGCTTTTCAGCTGAGTTCTGGAGTTGGCGTACAGATAGCGCCCAGCCGCCGCTTGGTTTCTATGATTAATGCAAATCTCAATCACATATGCCAATTGCACCGCATCAAATGGATCAATAGTTGTCAGCATGTCTTCATCTAGATATTTTATTAAAATATTATGGCTACCCTGCTCGATGGTTTTGCTGTTTAAAGTAACATATGGGCTATTTTTAATCACTTTATTGCATATACTGTCATTACTTATTTGTGCAATCGAATTAATGCCGCTCCTAATGAAAGTGATTTTGGCAAGCTGTTACCCATTGATACCGACGTAATGACGTCATGCGTGTATGATGTACGCGACAAATGTAAGCATCTTATCTATATCAATCATTACTATTGAGCCTCGTTATGCCTGAATCTCGTACTAATCTAAACCCTGAACCCAAAACCAGCTCGCCGTATTTTATCGGATTATTACTTCGCTATAGCACGTTTGGCGCGGCGATTTTAATTCTATTGGCGGGTTTATTATTGGTAAGTTGGTGGCTGATTGTGATCGGTGGTTTGGCTGTGGCACTTGGTATCTATGATTTGATTCAGTCTAAGCATGCGATATTGAGCAACTACCCTGTCGCTGGACATATTCGCTATGTATTAGAGGATTTCCGTCCTGAGATACGCCAGTACTTGCTTGAGGACGATAAAGAACAAGTGCCGTTTTCACGCCAGCAGCGTGCGCTAGTCTATCAACGTGCTAAGAACGTCAGTGACACCAATGCCTTTGGTACGTTGGATAACCTCTATACTCATGGTAAAGAATGGTTTTTGCAATCCACCATCAGTGCACCACTAGAGAACAAAGATTTTCGTATCATGGTCGGCGGTGAGCGTTGTCAGCAGCCGCACGATATGTCGGTATTCAATATCTCCGCGATGAGCTTTGGCAGTCTGTCAGCGAACGCTATCATGGCACTTAATCAAGGCGCAAAACTCGGCGGCTTTACTCATGACACAGGCGAAGGCGCTATCAGCCCCTATCATCGCAAGTTCGGTGGTGATTTGATTTGGGAGTTGGGTACGGGTTATTTTGGTTGCCGCGATAATGATGGTAACTTTGATCCACAGTCTTTTGCTGAAAAAGCCGTCGATCCGCAAGTTAAAATGATTGAAATTAAGCTTTCACAAGGTGCTAAGCCTGGTAAAGGTGGTGTCCTACCCTCTAGTAAAATCACCCAAGAGATTGCCGACACACGCCAAGTACCTACAGGTCAAGACTGTATCTCGCCCTCTTCGCATACTGCATTTAGTACCCCACGCGAGTTGGTCGCCTTTTGGCAGCAGCTACGCGACCTATCGGGCGGCAAGCCAGTTGGCTTTAAGCTATGTATTGGTCAGCCGTGGCAATTTATGGCGATTGTCAAAGCGATGATAGAGACGGATAACTATCCTGATTTTATCGTTATCGATGGTGCAGAAGGCGGCACAGGTGCAGCGCCCGTCGAGTTTATGGACAATGTCGGCATGCCAATGGTCGAAGGGTTTTTGCTAGTACATAATACCTTAGTTGGTGCAGGCATTCGTGACAAAATTAAGCTTGGCGTCAGTGGCAAGATAGTCTCAGGCTTTGATATTGCTCGCATGATTGCGCTAGGTGCCGATTGGTGCAACTCAGCACGTGGCTTTATGTTTGCAGTCGGCTGCATTCAGTCGCGCTCTTGTCATACCAACACTTGCCCGACGGGTGTGGCAACCCAAGATCCATATCGTCAAAAGGCGCTCGACGTCCCTAGTAAGGCTGAGCGTGTTGCAAGTTTCCATAAAAACACGCTAAAATCGCTTGCCAGTATCGTAGGCGCGGTCGGTTTACAGCATCCTAGCCAATTGCAGCCGTACCATATCGCACGCCGCTTAGACGATGGGCAGATTAAGCTGTTATCCAAGTTTTTCTATTTTGCTGATAAAG
The DNA here is from genome assembly GCF_904846625.1 of Psychrobacter sp. JCM 18900. GTDB lineage: Bacteria > Pseudomonadota > Gammaproteobacteria > Pseudomonadales > Moraxellaceae > Psychrobacter. The sequence continues at coordinate 268,025 of NZ_CAJHBL010000002.1, read as the reverse complement.
GCGCATTACTTGATCATAGCGCTCGTGCCGACGTATTTAACCAGATGTGGGTCATGGCAAACCCTGATAGCTTCTTAGCCAATAATGATGCGCTCATTGCCTATAACAAAGACTCGCGCGATAAGGGTAAAGAAACTGGCGCGCCAACAGAACACAGCGCTGGGTATAATTCTGAGCATTTGACCAACCTCACCGATGGTGGGCGATTAATTGGTAATGTGAACAATACAATCCGTGACTTCCCGCCTACTAGCGATTGAATAAGCTCCTGAATTGTTGTACTTAAAAGGTAGTAATGAAAGTGTAATTAAGCAGTAGATAGCAACCAAACTTAAATAATTTGTACATTAAAAGACGCGTGATTGATGCCAAGTTCTATTTTTACCTTATCCCTATCAACGATAGTGCTTACGCTAGGCCTTAGTGCCTGCCAGCAGACAAATCCTGACGCAGTTAGCAGCGACACCGATAGCTGGTCGTGCCAGACTAAAGACACGCCTTTTACTTATAGTGTTTGCCGTGTGGATGCTACCGCATTAGCGAGCGAGCGTTATTCCTTACAACTGTTTTGGCAATCCTCTGATAACAATGAGCCTCTGCTGACCTTTGATGCGTTATTGGCCGCATTACCGAATAATGAGACCCTCAACTTTGCGATGAATGCGGGCATGTATAATGAAAACTATGCACCGATTGGCTATACCGTTATCGAAGGCAAAGAACTCAAATCGCTAAATACAAAAGAAGGTGGCGGTAATTTTCATCTATTACCTAATGGAGTTATGTGGTGGGACAAAGCTGGCAACGTGCAAATCACCGAAAGTAATGCGTTAGATGAGTTACTGACAGAGGGCAAAGCACAGCCTTGGTATGCGACCCAATCAGGCCCCATGCTCGTCATCAATAACGAGATACACCCACAGTTCAAACCTGATAGCACCTCACTTAAGATTCGTAATGGTGCAGGCGTGTGTGATGATGGCAGCATACAGTTTGTGAATAGCGATGAACCCGTCACGTTTTATCAATTTGCATCCCTATTTAAAGACAACTTAAGCTGCCCGAATGCACTGTTTTTAGATGGCGGAATTGCATCGGCATTATATGCGCCTAGCATCGATAAGCATGATAAAAAAGAGATGGGCGTCATGATTGGTGTGGTTGAAAATAAAGAGTAATGTGTCCTGATATTCTTTATTTTCAACTAAGATTAAAGAAGCACTTAGCATGATTATTTCACGCTAAGTGCTTCTTTATAAACGTTTATTTTGAATACTATAGTCAAAGAACTCTAAAATGGCTACAAGGCAGCCGACTGCAGATTGTACAAATAGTACATCTAAGGAGGGTAACGCCGTAGCGGTTTAGTAGTTCACCGACTATATGTTAAAAACTTAACCACCCAAGCTCATCTTAGGGCCAAACGGTTCATAATGGACACTATCGACACCATGATCTAATCCCACTAACCCATCAATCATACTTTCCATAAACGGCATTGATCCACATACATAGATATCAGCAGGCTTAGGCAATGTTTCAAGCCATGCAGCATCTAATAACTGTCCTAACTCAAAGTAAAAAATATGCTTTTCTACGTTCTCAGCCTTAGCAAGTAATGCCTCTACCTGATCAGAGAAAGCATGATGGGCGATATTTTGACATGCATAAACCCAAATAATAGGACGTTTAGGATTGGCTAATACTTGCGCCTCTAGCATAGACAGTACAGGCGTCACCCCGACTCCTGCACTCATCAACACCAATGGAATCTCATTCTGGTGTACCAAATCTTGATTGAGCGCAAAGTCACCAGCTGGTGCCGATAATAAAACCGTGTCACCGACTTCTAGTTGGTCATGCATATAGTTAGAGACCAACCCATGATGCTCATTACGGCTGTCACGTCGAACCGCAAACTGAATGCCTGCATCAGTACTGGCAGAGTATAGAGAATAATGGCGCAAGGCTATATGGTCGCTGTCTTTTGGGTCTGTTTTTACTGTGATATATTGACCAGCAGTTAAGGTTAACTTGCTTAAATCAATATCTTGAGCGTTTGCTAAATCATTGCCTTTATTGTTCTCACTCTTATCGACTGGTACCACGGTAAAGGCTGCGATATCTGTAGCGACCGCTTCCTTTTTAATTACCTTAAACGGTGCAAACCCCTGCCACATTGCTTCTTCATACATACCATGTTCAATCTGGATAAATACTGAGGCAATTTCATTATAAGCTTCTGTCCAAGCATCAATAATGTCATCGGTAGCTGCCTCTCCTAGCACTTCTTTTATCGCCCCAATTAGATGTTTGCCGACGATAGGATAATGCTCAGGCAATATCTGTAAGGCTCTATGCTTATGGCTAATCTGAGTCACTTGTGGCAACAACGTAGCCAGTTTGTCCAAGTGCTTGGCAGCGGCCAATACTGTCATTGCTAGTGCCGTTTGTTGTCTTCCCAATTTTTGATTGGTTTCATTAAAAATATCTAACAGCTCAGGATGCTCGTTAAACATATTTTTGTAAAACACAGTGGTAATCGCAACGCCATGCTCTTCGAGTACAGGAACAGTTGCGGTGACGATTTCTAACGTTTTTGGTGAGGCCATGTTGTTTCTCTTAGTCATTAACTACATTGATAAACTGAGATGTCAAAAACAATCTGTCTAAATTGGTAATAATGAGCAGACCTTTTTACAATGGTCATCAAAATTTTTAGCAAACCAACTCGAAAGATTTATAACATTCATTTAAAATGAATGTTAACACACTTTACTAAGCATACCAATATACAATCAATATAGAGTTCATTGGCACCGACAAAAAAACAGCCGCTATGTTGTCATAACGGCTGTTGTTATAAGGGTTTAAGCTGTGTTAACAGATTTTATTTATTCATCAATCGGGCTGAATATTAAAATCACCGTGCCATATATTGAGTCATTTCTTCAACACCATGTAGCGTCATCGGATACATCTTATTTTCGAACAGCTTTTTAATTTCAACGATGGTCTGCGTATATTGCCAATACGATGGGTTTTCAGGATTGAGCCAAGTTACTTTATCAAAATGCTCCAGTACGCGTTTCAACCATACGATGCCCGCTTCATTATTCATATACTCTACGCTGCCGCCTACTGTCATCAGCTCATAAGGTGACATCGATGCATCACCGACGAAGATGACACGATACTCACGGCCATATTTATTGAGTAGCTCAAAAGTTGGCATCGGTGCACTATGGCGACGATTGTTATCCTTCCACACATAATCATACAAGCAGTTATGAAAATAAAAGAACTCTAATGTTTTAAATTCATTTTTTGCCGCAGAAAACAGTTTTTCGAGCGCTTCAACATGGATATCCATACTGCCACCCACATCAAACAACATCAGTACTTTGACACGGTTACGGCGCTCTGCCTGCATGTGTATATCGAGCACACCCTTTTTTGCCGTACGCTTAATCGTCTCATGAATATCAAGCTCATCAGCACTACCGGTCCGTGCAAACTGACGCAGATTGCGTAGCGCCATTTGAATTTGGCGAGTACCGAGCTGATTGTCGTCATCGAGATTGCGATATTTACGCTGCTCCCAGACTTTTGCTGCGCTACGTTTGCGAGACTCACCACCGACACGCACGCCTTCTGGATGGTCACCATAGGCACCAAATGGCGAAGTGCCGCCCGTCCCTACCCATTTACTACCACCTTGATGACGCTCTTTTTGCTCTTTTAGACGCTCTTCTAACACCTTCATTAGCTCCTCTAGCGAACCATATTTTTTGAGTAATCGACGTTGCTCTTCTGTCAGATTTTTTGGGTCTAGCTTCAAGTCGAGCCATTCTTTGGGCACGTCCGTCAGCTTGGCCAATAATTCATCCAAATCTAAACTGTCGACGCCTTCAAAATAATCCGCCATGGCTCGATCGAACTTATCAAAATGGCGCTCGTCTTTGACCATGCACAGTCGAATCAGCCGATACATATCTTCGCGGCTAGCAAAAGTAGTCAGTGCTGGATCTTCAGGATGCGATTGCATCATCAGCCCTTTATCTAGCGCGGCATTGAGATCGAGCAGCTCGCGCGTACTGACTGGCACGCCGTAAGTACGCAAGGTATAGAATAGTTTGATAAACATAAGAGTCGTATCACTTATTGGCTGATATTATTATCTGGTGATATTGCTGATATCATTAATTGGTACAGTTACAGGTTGAGCATTTGCATTGACTTTCACATCAGACATCCGATATCGGACACAAGATATTAAAGCCCACGCAAGCGGCAAACATTAGCGACGCATCATATTGGCAAAACGCTGTAATAAACTCACATCGGCCTCGTTTTTGAGCAACGCACCGTATAGAGGCGGGATAGATTTCTCACCGCGCAGATTTTCTTCTAGCTCATCCTGAGCCATATCATCAGCAAGTAACAAAGTTAACCAATCAACCAACTCAGACGTTGATGGCGGCTTTTTAAGACCTTGAATACCACGCAGTTTATAGAAGATATCCAATGCATCATTGACCAGTTTTTCTTGAATATCTGGAAAATGCACTTCGATGATTTGGCGCATGGTTTCTTCTTCTGGGAAGTCAATGTAATGGAAGAAACAACGACGCAAAAACGCATCTGGTAGCTCTTTTTCATTGTTTGAAGTAATAATAACCACGGGACGCTGCGCCGCAGTAATAGTTTCGCCAGTCTCATAAACATAAAAAGACATCTTATCAAGCTCATGTAGCAAATCATTTGGGAACTCGATATCGGCTTTATCAATCTCATCAATCAGTAGTACGCTACGCTCTGTACTGGTAAAAGCATCCCACAGCTTGCCCGGCTTGATATAGTTGGCGATGTCATAGACCTTATCATCACCCAACTGCGAATCGCGCAGGCGTGATACTGCATCATACTCGTACAGTCCTTGCTCAGCCTTAGTCGTCGATTTGACGTGCCAAGTAATCAATGGCATGCCCAAACTTTCAGCGACTTCTTCGGCGAGCAACGTCTTACCTGTGCCAGGCTCACCTTTGATCAGCAATGGCTTTTGTAAGGTCATGGCGGCATTTACGGCCAGTTGCAAATCATCGGTAGCAATATAACTACTGGTACCAGTAAAGTTTTGCTTAGTATTGTCAGCTGTGGTCATAATCAGATCTCGATTGTTGTTATAGATAAGTTGTTATAAATGGATAGGTCTAAAACATAAATGACTAATAAAGGATAAATTAGTAAAGAATAAATTAGATTAGCACAGCCTGATGCATTGCCAAAATACTCATGCGTTCGCATTTATTAACAATTGTTATGTATAGTTCATAGTGAGCTATTATCTATATGCTTAATAAACAATCTGGCACAAAAAAAGACACGCAGCGGTGTCTCTTTTTCGGGTATCAAATAACTTTTAAGACAGTGATTTTGTCTCAACGCCTAGCTTATTTTTATCACTTATCAGACTTATCGCTATCTGTTCTTTTAGCCAACGTACTGTCTTTTTTTAAGCTTACATTAGTGTCAGGCTGTTCGGTTACGGTAGCGCCTTCTGGCAAATAGCTGCCTGTGGTCATTTGTAACGTGGCCTGCGTATCTTCTGCGCTGCGGCTACGTGCTTTGTCTAAACTTGAAGCAAATGCGCTGCGTATCAGCTGCCATACAAAACCAACAAACAGCCCTGCGACCAGTATCACCAATATCGGCAACATATTGGCAACCGCACCTGCGTAATCTTTCATCATCACAGCATAGACGACGCTAATACTGGCTGGTGCAAGCTCGCTCGGATCACCAAGCGCTGTGCCTGGTGCTAATAATACTGCAAACAGAACCATCCAGCTCATACCGCCCAATGGTTTTGGCAGTACACGAGCAACGAGTATCCATAGTACTAGTACCAAAACAGCACCGCCCAGATAAGCATACATCGGCAAATCAGCGGGCGGGACATCCTTTACCATTTGGCCCCACCAAATGGCAATCTCACCGAGAATGTCACTGATAGACTCTAGCGGTAAGCTATGTAAGATATTTTTTAACCAGTCCATGCGTGTTTATTTACCTGCGTTTATCGCCGATGACACAATCTGTGTCTAGCGGTATATGTGCGTTCTGTAGAACCAGAATGAGGCCAACTACATAATGAACTTATGCATTATGTAGGCTTATATGTACATTGCGTAGGGTGTCAGTTTATCACGACTCTCTACTCAAATGCATGTGAGCAAGTGTGTCGTAGGTTTTTATCGACGTTATTTTCAAGGTAGCGCATTGATATGTCCTACCACAATTACTTGCTGACAAATCTATTAATTATAGATGCTGTCCTGCGATTCACGAGCACGCAGCTCTGCTTGGCGGCGCATCACGTCTTGCGGCGGCAACTGCACAAAGTAACCTTGAGACTGCAGTTTTGCCAGTACTTCTTCTTTATCGACGCGAGCGAGCTTATCTTTAGTCGACAAGTCCAAATGCATGACGAACTTACTACGACCTAAACCTGCACGGAAATCTTTTGGTAACACACCAAGCCAGTCTTTGATTTCATCAGTATCATCAGGATAATCAGGACGCGCAATGTAGATATACATGTCGTCGTGTTTGGGAAATTTATAAATATCGCAATGCATAAAAACCACCTATCAGAAACTATGGGCGTAGGTTAGCATATTTCAGGCAAATACCAGTAGTCGCTTTGCGTTTTGCTATGGTAATTTTTGTCAAAACACACAGATAAAACGCTGATATGAGCGATAAAAATATCGTTGTAAAACATAACCTATTTAACAGACTGCCCTATCAAAACATTATTTTTGCCAAATTTATTTATTTTAATGGCTTTGATGACTTGTAAAAGCGCTTTGAACCTTTCATAATAAAAGCGTTTTTCAGGAGAGAGTTTATCAGCATCGTTTTTGTATTAAACCCTATTGGTTATACAACTATCGCAATTGTTAGATAACCACCGAAGGCGCATCCACCCTGCCAATCGCTCAGGTAAAAGGACTGAAAAACGCATGTCACTGTTGTTTGATAGTGTTTAGTAGCATGACGCTCACAGCGCACTACTTTTTTATCAAACATAAGGCATAACAAATCTGGAGAGTGGTAAGAACGGACGACGTCTTACCCACCGAAGGGGAGAAAATACGCTATCATCAACGATTGGGCTCATATAACTGCCCAAAAATGATGATTCGTGTTGAAAATCTCAGGTCACAGGACAGATAGGGCTTTAGCTTAAACTGACGTATAGCGTCTGTTTGGCTTACGTCTTCATCTTTGCTTTCTGTGTCACCCTTTGATGTGATATTTGCACCTTGCAATATTGCTTCTCGCTACTTTTACGTTGCGCATCACTCCTTACTCTGCTGAGTACGACTGATGTACACATAAGGATTTGTTATGACTGATACCCATTCTCAAGACTCTAGCAGTAACCAAGCTCCTCAGCGCACCCCTTTTTACCAGTCTCATATTGATAGTGAGGGCAAACTGGTCGATTTTTCTGGTTGGGAATTGCCAATTCATTACGGTTCACAAATTGAAGAGCATGAAGCGGTACGTACAGATGCAGGTATGTTTGATGTCTCACATATGGTTGTGACTGACATCAAAGGCGCTGATACCAAAGCTTGGCTACAAACACTGCTCGCAAACGATGTCAACAAACTCACTACCGCTGGTAAAGCGCTATACTCTGGCATGCTCAACGAGCAAGGCGGCGTCATCGATGATTTGATCGTCTACCTGATGAATGCAGAAGAAACTGAGTACCGTATCGTCTCTAACGCAGCCACTCGTGATAAAGACTTAGCACAATTTAATAAAGTCGCCGAAGGTTTCAATATTGAGATTACCGAGCGTCCTGAACTTGCCATGCTCGCCGTCCAAGGTCCAAATGCTATTGCAAAACTGGCTCAAGCCAAACCAAGTTGGGCAGATACCTTAGCAGCACTAAAACCTTTCGTTGGTGCTGACTTGACCGATATCGAAGGCACTGATTGGTTTGTAGCTCGTACTGGCTATACTGGTGAAGATGGCGTCGAGGTCATTATGCATGCCGATGATGCGCCTGCTTTCTTTGAGCAGCTAAAAGCAAATGGCATCAAACCTGCTGGTCTTGGCGCGCGTGATACCTTGCGTATGGAAGCGGGCATGAATCTTTATGGCCATGATATGGACGAGACCATCAGCCCTTACGAGTGCAACATGGGCTGGACGCTTGCACTAAAAGACGATCGTGCCTTTGTCGGCCGTGAAGCATTGGTCAGCAAACGTAAGCAGTCAAAAGAAGACAATACTGCTATGAAGCAAGTGGGTCTGCTATTGACCACGCGTGGTGTATTGCGTGAAGGCATGACGGTGACTATCAATCAAGGCACTGACAATGAGCAAACTGGCATTATCACCAGCGGTACATTCTCCCCTAGCCTAAAAAACTCAATCGCGATTGCCCGTGTACCTACCAGCTTATCAGAAGATGACAGTGTACAAGTCGATCTACGCGGCAAAGGTAAATTCGTCGATGTACGCGTACTGAAGCTACCTTTTGTCCGTAACGGCAAGCAACAGTTTGACTCTTAGGTCTTATAAATTCTATCATTAGAGCGCGTTGTCATTTTACACACGATTATAAAAATGACGACACGCCTAGCCTCCATTATTTTTGTTAATTAACCTCTATCACTTAGGAGAGAGACCATGAGCAACATCCCAGCAGAGCTAAAATACATTGCGAGTCACGAGTGGCTACGCCTAGAAGACGACGGTACGATCACTGTTGGTATCACTGACCATGCTCAAGAGCTATTGGGTGATGTGGTATTCGTTGAGCTACCAGATGTAGGCGACATCATCGCTGTTGATGACGAAATCTCAGTTGTTGAATCAGTAAAAGCGGCTTCTGACGTTTATGCACCGATCTCAGGTGAAGTGGTTGCTATCAATGAAGGCCTAGAAGATGATCCTGAAATCATCAACTCTGACCCATATGGCGAAGGTTGGTTCTTCAGAATGAAGCCTGACAACATCGCTGACTACGAAGCACTGATGACTGCTGACGAGTACGAAAGCGACTTATAAGCTAAGCACGTAAGCTAAGCATGCTCTCACAAGACATTAGCATTTGTAAGACTTTAGCTCGTACAAAGTACTAGCCCCGACTAAACATCATAGATACTGGCAGCAGCTGGTATCTATACTCTCTATTTAAACTGTTTGAACAACCTTTCTCATTAAAAGTATTGGCTCATTGACCATGCTTGTTATTTGAAAGCAGCTTTATATGTAGATCTCCAACAATCATTATCGTCCGATGTTATTGCTACCAAGCGTTATCTCATTGACTCGTATTGATCACCTATTCGAATCCCAATGAATACGTGCTATCAATAACGACGCAAACTGATAACCCAATTCTCAGCATGGATCCTAATATGAATGCCAACACCGATAATAAAGACCCCATTGCCACACCAAACCATACGCCACAGCTACAAGCATTTCGCGATATCGTAGAGTCACGCCGTTCCGTGCGTCGTTTTACTGACACACCTATCCCTGACGATGTATTGGCAGACTGTCTGCGTTTGGCCATGCTAGCGCCAAACTCTAGCAACCTACAGCCGTGGGAATTTTATGTTATCGATGATGCTGACAATCGCAAACGCGCTGTCAAAAACTGCATGAATCAAAACGCAGCAAAAACATCAGCCCGTTTGATTGCCATCGTTGCTCGTACGGACATTTGGCATGATCACGCTAAGCAAGTATTGCGTGAATACCCTGATCAGCCAGTGCCAAAGAAAGTGAAAGACTACTACAACAAAGTCGTCACAATGGACTTTTTGCGCGGCCCAGCCAACGTGGTTTCGGCTGCGAAATGGGGCGCGACGCAAGTGGTCAGACGCGTAAAGGGCCCAATCAAGTCGCCTTACTATACGTTTGAAGACACCAAAAACTGGGCAACCAATAACACCGCACTTGCCGCCGAAAACCTCATGCTAGCACTACGTGCTCATGGGTTTGATAGCTGTGCAATGGGCGGCTTCGATGAGCCTGCTATGAAGCGATTACTAGGTCTGGGCGACGATCAGCATATCATTATGATGATTGGCGCAGGTGAACGTGCTGACAATGGCGTTTACAACACTCAGTTCCGCTTTGATCAAAAACAGTTTGTGCATTACGTATAACGTACCGCTCACACTATTCCCTTAATTGCTATTTTGTTTATTATTCCCTTAACCAAGGATTGTCATGACTATCTCTCAAAACCCATCGTTTGATACCTTTCAAGGATTGTTCAACGAAGCTGAATTTGTCTATCGCCACTTAGGTTCGAACGAGACCAAGCAAGCTGACCTACTCAGCGCTGTTGGTTATAAAGATATGCAAAGCTTTATCAATGACACTGTGCCTGAGCCAGTACGTTTGCACAAAGAATTGGATTTGCCAGTAGCGATGAGTGAGCACGCTGCACTTGCCAAACTGCGCACGATGGCAGACGACATCACTGTCAACAAAAGCTATATCGGTCAAGGCTACTCTCCAGTTCGTATGCCTGCGGTCATTCAGCGCAACGTTCTTGAAAATCCAGGTTGGTATACCGCTTATACGCCTTACCAAGCGGAAATCGCTCAAGGTCGTCTAGAAGCACTGCTGAACTTCCAACAAGTATGTATCGATTTGACGGGTCTTGAGTTAGCTGGTGCATCATTGCTTGATGAAGCGACAGCAGCGGCAGAAGCGATGGCGATGTCAAAGCGTGTGAGCAAAAGCAAATCAATGCAGTATTTCGTCGATGAACGCGTCTATCCACAAACACTAGATGTTATTAATACTCGTGCGAAATACTTTGGTTGGGAAGTGGTTGTTGGTGATTTTGAAACCGCTAAATCTGGCGACTATTTCGGTGCGCTATTCCAGTACGTTGGTGCTGAAGGTGACGTTAAAGACTTAACAGACGTCATCAGTGCAGTAAAAGAAAACAAAACTTACGTCAGCGTCGTCAGTGACATCATGAGCTTGGTGTTATTAAAATCACCAGCCGATATGGGTGCAGACGTAGCGCTAGGTAGTACTCAGCGTTTTGGTATTCCAATGGGCTTTGGTGGTCCGCATGCTGCTTACTTTGCGTTCTCTGATAAAGCCAAACGTTCAGCGCCTGGTCGTATCATTGGCGTATCAAAAGACGCACAAGGCAATACAGCTCTGCGTATGGCTCTACAAACGCGTGAGCAGCATATCCGCCGCGAAAAAGCCAACTCAAACATCTGTACCTCACAAGTATTGCTAGCCAACCTCGCTGGTATGTATGCGGTATATCATGGCCCAGGTGGCGTGAAGCGTATTGCCACTCGTATTCATGCGTTTGCCACTGCGTTTGCTGATGCTATCACAGAATCTAACGACAGCAGCTTGAGCGTGGTACATGATCAATTCTTCGACACAGTCGTGGTTGATTGTGGTTCAGAGAAATTGGCTACTCAAATCTTTAAAAATGCAGACAACGTTGGCTACAACTTATGGCGTTTAAGCGACACCAAATTGAGCGTTGCCTTTAGTGAAACCAGCGATCAGCAAGACTTCAACACTTTGACTCAGCTATTCGTCAACAAGTCACACGATCTACCTGAAACAGCTCGCGTCTCACTTGATAGCGCACACCTGCGTACGGATGACATCTTGACTCATCCAGTATTTAACTCGCATCACACCGAGCATGAAATGCTACGCTACCTAAAGTCGCTTGAAGACAAAGATTTGGCGATGAACCGCAGCATGATTTCACTGGGTAGCTGTACTATGAAGCTAAATGCCACCAGTGAAATGCTACCGATTACTTGGCCTGAGTTTGCCAATGTGCATCCTTTTGCTCCGCGCGACCAAGTTACTGGCTATATCGCAATGATCGATAGCTTGCAAGATCAATTAAAAGCCATCACTGGTTTTGATGATGTCTCTATGCAGCCAAACTCTGGTGCCTCTGGTGAATATGCTGGTCTGTTAGCGATTCGCCGTTATCATGAGTCATTGGGCGAAACTAATCGCGATGTTTGCCTAATTCCTATGTCGGCGCACGGTACCAACCCTGCTACCGCTATGATGATGGGTATGCAAGTGGTCGTGGTCAAAACTGATGAAAACGGCAACGTTGATATCGACGATTTAACCGCCAAATGTGAAGAGTACAGCGACCGCCTAGGTGCTTTAATGATCACTTACCCATCGACGCATGGTGTGTTCGAAGAAGGCATCCGTCATATCTGTGATTTGACCCACAAACATGGCGGTCAGGTCTATATGGACGGCGCGAACATGAATGCTCAGGTAGGCATGATGCAACCTGCAGACGTTGGTGCTGATGTATTGCACATGAACCTGCACAAAACCTTCTGTATCCCACATGGAGGCGGTGGTCCAGGCATGGGCCCTATCGGTATGAAAGCGCATTTGGCAACGTTTATGGCCAACCATACCTTGAGCCCTGTACACAATGCACAAAAGGACTGCTCAGCAGTATCAGCAGCACCTTATGGTTCAGCGAGCATCTTACCTATCTCATGGATGTACATTGCTATGATGGGCCGCGATGGTCTATTAAAAGCAACGGAGTTGGCATTACTTAACGCAAACTACGTGGCAGCTGAATTAAAAGGTCACTACCCTGTCCTATATGCTGGCAAAAACGGCCGCGTAGCTCACGAATGTATCATCGATATTCGTCCGCTAAAAGAAGAAACTGGCATCACGGAAAGTGATATCGCTAAGCGCTTGATGGATTATGGTTTCCATTCACCAACGATGAGCTTCCCAGTCGCTGGCACGCTTATGATTGAGCCAACAGAGTCTGAGTCAAAAGAAGAGTTGGATCGCTTTATCAGTGCGCTAAAATCTATCAAAGCTGAAGCCATGAAAGCCAAAGCTGGTGAAGATAACTGGACGCTAGAAGATAACCCGTTAGTCAATGCACCGCATACGGCTGCTATGATTACTAGTGAAGAGTGGACGCATCCTTACAGCCGTGAGACTGCTGCATTCCCACTGCCGTACATTCGTGCAAACAAGTTCTGGCCAAGTGTCGCGCGTGTCGATGATGCGTATGGTGATAAGAACCTAATGTGCTCTTGCCCAAGTATCGAAAACTATATGTAATTATCATTTTCGATAGTTATTCTCTGTAGTAAAAAACCTCCAAGTCAGCAGCTGACTTGGAGGTTTTTATTTGTCTGACTTTTTATCTATTACATTAGCAGGTAATATTATAAATAAAATAAACAATAAGAACTCAGTGCGATAAAAGCTTATATTGATAATAAGCTATTTATCTTAAATTTCTGAAGCAATCATTTGGACAATGCTATGCAACATAAAGCGCCTAAACAAAAAACTCGCGTCATTCTAATCCACGGGCTACATCAAACCCCATGGATCATGCGGCCATTAGCCAAGCGCCTGCAAGCAGCAGGATTTGATACCCATCAGTATGGCTACCGTAGTATGCGTGATGGTATCAAAACCAATAGCGCTCGCCTAAATAGCTGGCTAAAAACAAACCATCACCCAGATTATCCTATAGATTTGGTCGGGCATAGTTTAGGTGGTTTGATCATTCGTGACTTTGTCGCTCAGTATCCAAAATGGCAAATTGGACGTTGCGTGACTCTAGGAACACCGCATATAGGTAGTGTTTGTGCAGATTATATCTGGCGATTGACTCCTGTTGTCGTAGGTCGCTCATATGTCGACGCACTCGACGGTACAGTCGCACCACTGCCCAAACATATGACGCTAGGCGTCATCGCTGGCAACCGCCCTTATGGTCTAGGTCAGTTATTTTTGCAATATCACAATCGCAAACTGCGCAAATCTGACAAGCCACCCCTTAATGAGCAGCTTGCACATGACGGGACAGTATATATAAAGGAAACGAAAATAGAGGCTGCAGCTGATCATATTGTCATGCCAGTCTCACATACTGGCATGCTAGTAAACCCAGAGGTCGCCGAGCAGACTCGATACTTTTTAGAGCATGGACAATTTAAACGCTAAGAGCTGTATGAATACTTGAGTGTCAGTTTTCAGTCTTATCGAACGCTTCCTTATTAAACGACGCCTTATCGAACGCTGTCTTATTGAACGCTGCTTTATTGAACACGAATACCCATGCCCTGCTGCAGTTCAGTTTTATGCTTCTTGATGACTGGAATTAAGGTTCTAACAACCCAGTCGTTACGCCAACCTTTTAGCCCTTGTGGCAGTTCGCTCACGTCTTTATCAAGAGCAACCACTTCATACAATTGCCCTAGCCATTTTTTACGCATCAATACACTGGCAGGTATACCGATTTCGCGCGCATGCTCATCAATCGCTTGCTGCACTGCTTTTGAGAGTACTTTATTTTTTGAGCGATATGGCGGCACTAGACAGTCTGGATGCTCTGTAGGCGGTAGACTCTTGGCATCTCTGATTACTTTCAGCAGCTCTTCGCCATATAGTCGCAGCATACTACGGTGCATGGTCGTTTTATGTGCTAGCTCGCGCATGCTGTTTGGTTTTTCAGTGACTATCTCTCGTACTGCTTGTTTTTTTATCACAAAGGTACGGGGTTGATTGGTTGCACGTGCCAGCTCTTCTCGCCACGTAGCCACCCCTTTGAGTATCGCCATTTGCTGCGAGTTATAGCGATAATCTGCCATCGTAAGATACATCGCTTCATCTTCGACGTGCTGCGAGTCATACAAATCACTGGCATAGAGCTGACAGTCAGCCCAAACATAATCATATAAACCTTGAGCCTTAAGCGCATGCTCGATACTGAGATATAGCGCTGGCAAATAACGCACATCATCGATAGCATATTGCTCTTGTTCATCTGTCAACGGACGCTGGAGCCAATCAGACTGACTATGTTCTTTATCAATATGCATATCTAGCTGATCAGCCAGTGCCTGCTGATACCCCATTTGTAATTGACCGGTTAGATAAGACAACGCTATTTGCGTATCAAATATATTGGTCAACGGTGGACAGCCAGACAACAGATAAAAAATGCCCAAATCTTCGCCGCAAGCGTGCCAGATAGCCACATCTACTTTGCGTAGCGCTTCCCAAAGATCAGCCAATTGCAACTGTGGTGCATCCAACAAATAAACATGATCGCCAGTATTCAGCTGCACCAGTGCCAAACGTGGATAATAAGTATCACGCTTGATAAACTCAGTATCTAAGGCCACGCGTCCACAAGTCGCTAAGGCATCGATAACCTCATCTAAATCGCTTTGCTTACGTACCCAAGTAATAGCGACGTCATCGGCAATATCCAATAGTGAATCAATATCTAGCACCTCAGCATCTGGAGTATTAGACACTGACTCAGATGAAGTGGCTGCTGACATTGGCTCAGTATTAGCGGCTTCTTGCGATGAGCCATCATTGATATCAGAAGCATTTAATTGAGCTGAGGCGTTTGAAACGTTATTGGACACGGGCAGATACCTGCATTAATAGGAGAAAATAAAACGCTAAACCGCGCCTTAATAAAATTAAAAGATAAACAATAATAAAGTAATTATAGCAATTCCAAGAAATGAATTGGGTAAGACTTTGAAGCAATCAAAACATTATAAAAAAGAACGATTTTGCATGGCTTGACCAAGCGTCATACTATCCAGATACTCAAGCTCGCCGCCCATCGGGACGCCTTGTGCTAAACGCGTCACTTTATTGACATGACGACTGACAGCCTCACTGATAAAGTGCGCCGTAGTCTGACCTTCGACAGTCGTACCTGTTGCCAGTATGAGCTCTTCGACAGGTTCTTGCTTCACTCGCCATACGAGCTGATCAATATTTAAGTCATCGGCGCTGACACCATCAATTGGCGATAGATGCCCGCCCAACACAAAATAACGTCCACGATAGCCAGCTGTCTGCTCAATCGCCATCACATCTGCTGCTGTCTCGACCACGCATAGCAGACTGTCATCACGTCTAACGTCTTGGCATAGCGGACATACAGCCTCATCACTAAAGCTATGACAACGTTGACATTCAACAATATCACGCATGGCTTCATCTAGTGCTTGGGCGAGCGCCATGCCTTGTGGGCGTTTTTTACTGAGCAGATGTAACGCCATTCGTTGGGCACTTTTTTGACCGACGCCTGGCAATATACGCAGCTGTTTGACCAGCTGATCAAATTTGGCTGTAAGCAAAGTAGCTTCCTTTAGTTGACTTTATCTAACTGAATTTATAAATCGTAGCTATAAAAATGGGGTCGTATCGTGTCGATAACAACCCCATTTTTGTCTTTAGTATGAAGTATTTAATGCTTAAAACATGCCTTGCATACCTGGTGGCAGACCCATACCTGAAGTCGCGCCAGCCATGGTTTCTTCATATAGTGCATCTGCTTGACGAACCGCATCATTGATAGCAGCAGCGATAAGATCTTCAATCATATCTGGCTCATCTTCTAACAGACTTGGATCAATAGTCAAACGCTTAACCACATGACGACCAGTCATCGTGACTTTAACTAAGCCACTGCCCGCTTCTGCTTGTACTTCTTTATTAGCAAGTTCTTTCTTAGCGTTTTCAACGTTTGCTTCTACTTTCTTTTGCATCGTTTGTGCTTGTTGCATCAATGCTTGAATGTTCATAGTTGCCTCTTTTGTTATTTATGGTTTGTATTTTATGCTAGTGCGTATAGTAATGAATAATTAATAACGTAAAGTTAATGCAATGCGTTAGTGCAGATTATACCGTTATCTTTACAAACTGTCTAAACCACGTGCCAAGTCTTTGATAATATCTTCCACATCTTCCAGACCTACCGATAGACGAATCAGACCGTCTTTGACACCAGCTTCGGCACGAGCTTCAGCAGTTAGACGGAAATGCGTGGTGGTTGCAGGATGAGTAATCGTGGTTTTGGCATCGCCCAAGTTATTGGTGATAGAGACCATTTGTGTTGAATCAATCACATGCCACGCCGCTTCTTTGGTATCACGGCTATCAGATGCCTTGACTTCGAAGCCCATGATAGCACCGTAACCATTTTTCATATGATGCTGACGTGTGGCAAGTTCGTGCGCAGAATGGTCACTCAAGCCTGAGAAATGCACGGTACTGACATTAGGATGATTGACCAAAAATTCTGCCACTTGATTGGCATTTTGGCAATGCGCTTGCATACGCAATTTGAGCGTCTCAAGTCCCTTAGTAAATACCCAAGCATTAAATGGACTCATGCTGATACCGCCCGAGCGCACCACGGTAAATGCTTCTTGCATCAGCTCATCACTACCGACCAACGCACCGCCTAATACTCGACCCTGACCATCCAAATATTTGGTCGCAGAGTGAATGACCACATCCGCACCCAAATCTAATGGGCGCTGCAATGCTGGTGTCGCAAAGCAGTTGTCAACGACGAGTAATATGTCGTTGGCTTTACATAGCTGACTCAGATAACCGATATCACAAATCTGCGCCAATGGATTACTTGGGCTTTCGCAATAAATCACCTTGGTATTTGGTTGAATAGCATTGGCCCATGCCTCATTGTCGAAGCAATCAACGTAGCCGACTTCAACACCAAACTTGGCCATATAATTATTAAATAGACCGATAGATGAGCCAAATAACTGGTTGGCCGCTAGCAAATGGTCGCCCGCTTTTAGATATGCCAAGCACATGGTCAAAATAGCGCCCATACCAGAGGCCGTCGCAACCGCGCGTTCACCGTTTTCTAATGCAGCTAAACGACGCTCAAAAGTACGTACACTTGGATTGGTATGGCGAGAGTAGACATTGCCTGTTTTTGTACCGTCAAAATGAGCAGCGGCATCAGCGGCTGAGCGATAAACGTAAGAGCTGGTGGTAAAAATAGGCTCTGAATGCTCGCCTTCGTCCGTACGATGTTGACCTGCCCGCACTGCGATGGTCTGCATGCCATAATCAAGACCTAAATCTAAGGCATCGTTGCGCCAGTTTGGATCTAACTTGTTCAAACTGCTCTCATCATGGTTTTGCGACTGACTCATAAACGTTCCGTTACTTTGGTTGGTATTTTATTGGTTAATACTTTATTGGTTGGTCTTTTAATTGAAATAAAATGACTGCTTATTCTTCTGATTATCGACCGAATCTATCAGCGTTATCATATCATGTCGACTTATTCCGCACAGCTGGTTTCAAATGGCCACTAAATATTATTTTCGAATACCAAAGATGTATCAATTTTAATGCTTAAAATCTGCCACATATACAATTAAACACTACTTAAAAAACAATGATTTCGTGCGCTAAATCTAACAAAAATAACGTATTTATAATAGGCAGATATCGCAACAGCTGCTAAGCTTAGCGACGATTTAGATTTTGCCACGCGTAATACAACAACAGTTTGGTAATTCATCTAACAAGAGTGATTTAAGCACTCAGAATCATTATTTATCAGTACATTTAGGCTCATTAAGGTAAATTCGTTATGTCGATGTTCAGTATAGAACCAAGCAGCTTATCGTTGAGTCTAACCCTAGGACTGACTTTAGGTCTTAGTGCTTGCCAGAGTTTGCCCAAGCAGCCACATTTACCGGAAAGCCAAGCACTATCAGCGCGTATAGAGGCGCTATATTCAGATAAGCAAACGACGCAAGGTGAGCCGATTAAGACCAGCAGTACGGATTTGGTCTCTGCTATTAGTGCGCAGAACGATATTCATCCTGACTTGTCTGGCTATCACCCAATCGTGACAGGAGCAAATGCTTTTGCGGCACGTAGCATCCTGACGGATATGGCCACGCGTAATATTGATGCGCAGTACTATATTTGGCATAACGATCAGGCTGGCCAGCTTCTGTTAAAAGACTTATGGGACGCGGCTGAGCGCGGCGTAATCGTGCGCTTATTGTTAGATGATTTTAATAATAGTGCCAAGTTCGACCAGCATTTATTACGTTTTGCCAGTCATCCCAATATCGCGGTGCGTATTATCAATCCTTTGATGCATCGTAAGTTTCCGACGTTGAACTATGTGACTGGTTTGCCACGTATCAATCGTCGTATGCACAACAAGAGCATGACCTTTGATAAGCAAATTACAATCATCGGTGGGCGTAATATCGGCAACGAATATCTTAGCAATGACCAAAGCAGCCAGTTTGCAGATTTAGATGTCTTACTTATCGGTAAAGTCGTCGCAGATATTGATAACAGTTTTTATGACTATTGGTCATCGCCTTTATCATTTGATATCGAGACCTTAGCGAAATTTGATGATGACGTTACGCCTGATTTTTTAAAAGCTTTAGATAAGCTCGGCCTGGATGAAGAAAACAACGAAGGCAGCAGCTTGACGGTTTATAAAGCTGCGATCAAAGACTCTACGATCGATAGTGACTTGATCAATAAACGTGTGCCTTTCCGTTGGACCGACATGCAGTTCTTAAGTGATGATGTTGGCAAACTAAGCAAAACGGTTCCTGCCGATACCAACTTGGTTCATCAGCTGCGTAACTTGCTTGGTAGTCCAACCAAGAAATTGACGATTATTTCTTCTTATTTTGTACCGACCAAAGATGGCGTCGATACGTTGGTTAAACTGGCTGAAGCTGGTGTCGATATCAAAATATTAACCAACTCATTTGATGCGACCGATGTGACTGCCGTGCATTCTGGTTATAGCCAGTGGCGACCTCGACTGCTTCGTTCAGGCGTCAAAATATATGAACTTAAATCGACCGCTGCTGAAGAAAAGCGTGACAATAAACTGTGGCGAGCACGTAGCCAATCATCGACCAGTTTGCACGCAAAAACGTTTGCAGTAGATGATTATCAAGTCTTTATTGGTTCATACAACGTTGACCCACGCTCTGCCAATATCAATACCGAAATGGGCGTGATTATTAATGATGATGAGCTAGCAAGGCAGCTGCATGGTGCTTTGAGCGACGATCTATTAAATCAAGCGTATGAGGTCAAGCTGCTAGAAAATGGCAACCTGCAATGGCATACCATGGAGAAAGGCGAAAAAGTAGTCTATGACTCCGAGCCACGAGTGGACATGGGTGACCATGTTTGGCTAACCATTATGTCTTGGTTACCCATTGACTGGCTATTGTAAATACATAACTTATTAATTTCGACAATTATAGAAAATTTAGTTTTGCGACTCAGTTGTATTAAGTAAACAAAGTACTATTCAAAGTGCTTTTATTTTAAACACCCAACTTATTGTTTCGGCAAATCATCTTTTATATATCTTGATTTGCCGTTTTTACCATGGCCGGTTATCCAAACGATGATCGTCTTAATGACCACTTTACTCTGTGGATATGTGATCTATTATGCCGTCTCGTTCTCAATACGCCCTAATGTCTACTAAAGACAAAAACATAGTGATGTTCATTAGCTTCATCAGCGCTGTGATATTTTTTGATTTTTTGATTTATTTGTATATCTCAGATATTGTTTCAGCGGCGATTTTTCCTGCTAATGCTGACCCTAGAGTTGCTAAGCTGCAAGGAATGGGGCTTTTTGTTATCGGTTATTTAGCACGTCCAATCGGAGGTGTTCTCATCGGTCGTTATGGTGATATAAAAGGTAGAAAACCCGTTTTATTGCTAAGTATCGTAGTCACCGCATGTAGTCTCCTAGCAATGGCATTTTTGCCCACTTATGCACAATGGGGCATCTTTGCGCCTGCTTTATTCATTTTGTTAAGAATCATACAGGGTATGGCATACGGACTTTATGTTCCCTTATCTTGGGTATTTGTGGCAGAGCATGTGCCTAGGCAGTATTTATCAGTAGCTTGTAGCTACGTGACTGCCAGCTTCTTTGTGGGCGTTTTATTCTCAAATGCATTTTTCATGTGGCTCTCTAGCTTTATGACTACAGCCGAGTTAACCGAGTACGGATGGCGCTTGCCATTTTTAGTGGCCGCTGTACTAAGTGCTTTGCCGTTATTGGTGTGGCGCATGGTTGGAGAGACGCCTTTCTTCTTGGCACTCGTAAAACCGAAGACAGGTAAAAATGCAGGCAAGCCGCTGACGTTACTTTTTAAACATTGCAAACATTCTATTTTTATCGGTATGGTGCTGACGTTAGTAATCTCTAGTATTTCTACTGTTATCGTTTTGCTCTTACCAGACTTGATAGAGATAAACTTTTCGTTGGACAGTGATTTATTCGGATTTTCCCATAGTCTAGGCATCATATTTATCATTTTTGGCTGTATATTCTATGGGATGATTTCTAATCATGAGAATTTTGGTAAAGTGTTGGTAATCGGTTCGATTTTACTGATTGCCCAAATGCTGGCGTTCTTTTACCATTTGCAGGCGGGCGGTGATTATATACTGATCATGTATGCGATTTTGGGCTTCTGTGCTGGCGTGATTGGTATGGTCCCTGCTATCCTTGTAGAGCTGTTTCCGACCAATGTACGTCTAACTGGCGTTGCTTTTTGCAACAATGTCACACAGGGCATTACTGGTGTGCTAATACCTTTTGGTCTTGGATACGCCACGACTCTAGTCAGTTTTTCACCAGCACTGTACATTGCCTTTATTGGCTTTATCGGTATTATCATGGGGCTTTATTTTTATAATTTGCCCGAGTTGAAAAAGATTGACCACGTTATTGTATAAGTAAGATAGTCAATCGCCGCTTTGCATAACGCTTGAAGCTCTGGAAACGATTGAAAATAAGGTGCAATGGGTTGTCTCATCCATTGCACCTTCTCCATTTATTTAAGACATAAATATTAAGGCTTGATAACCATGGTTGATATGACCAACAAACGCCTCTCAGTTGCGCCAATGATCGACTGGACTACGACAGACTATCGTTATTTTGCACGACTGTTTAATCCGCATACCTATCTATATACTGAGATGATCAGTACTGGTGCATTGATTCATGGCAATCGAGCACGCCACTTGCGCTTCGATACACTTGAGCATCCTCTTGTATTGCAGCTCGGCGGTGCAGATATCAATGAGATGACACAATGCGCAGAGTTTGCTCAGCAGTATGGCTATGACGAGGTCAATATCAACGTTGGCTGCCCCTCAGATCGCGTACAGCACAACAAGATAGGTGCCTGTCTGATGGCAGAACCTCAGACTGTCGCTGATTTGGTCAAGCATATGCAAGCCGCAGTCGATATTCCAGTGACGGTCAAACATCGTATTGGCATCGATGACTTTGATAGTTATGAGTTTATGGTGGACTTTGTACAGACAGTCGCAGCGGCAGGGTGTACCCGCTTTATCGTACATGCGCGTACAGCATGGTTGCAGGGGCTCAGCCCTAAGCAAAACCGCGAAATACCACCGCTGCGTTACGATGATGTGTATCGTCTAAAGCAGGACTTTCCTGAGCTGGATATCGAAATCAATGGCGGTATCGATACAATTGAAGATATAAAAATGCATCTACAGCATATCGATGGCGTGATGATTGGCCGGGCGTTTTATCACAATCCTTATCTATTAGCAGAGGCCAATAGCTTATGGAACGAGGCAACTCCTGAGACAATACCTAAGCGCTCAGAGATTTTAGAGCAGCTATATCCTTACCTAGAAGAACAACTCGCAAAAGGCGAAGCGCTACCAACGATGACAAGGCATTATTTGGGACTCTTCCAAGGTTTGATGGGCGCGCGTAAATGGCGCCAAGCATTGAGCGGCAAACCTCAGCTGACGATTGATGATATTAAGCGAGCGGCCGATGAAGTGCTACTATTAAATCCTGATGCATAATCCTAACGCGTAGCTAAATTTTCATATCTGACTGTCTCGATAGAATTTACATGCCAGCCGTTGTTGTGGACAGCATTTTATCTACGTCGCTTGCGCAATATACTGCCACATCGCCGCGCCATTATTGACAATGTGCAGTACGATTGGCAGTAATAGCGAGCCTGATTTAATCCGTGCATAGCAAAATATCAATGCCAACACTACGATGGTACTAATCTCGTAGATACCATACTGCACATGGATCACAGCGAATATCAAACTTGTCACAATGCTGGCGACAATCGCCCCATGATTCGCTGAATATGATGGTGCTATGAACTGTTCTGCGATGGCTGACCACAATATACCGCGAAAGATAACCTCTTCATAAATTGGTGCGACGACCACCATGGCAAAGACCAATAGCCAAACCGAACTTACTGACTGGTAGAGAGGATCGACAAACACCAACGGCGCCATATCGAGTACATACGTCAGTGCCTGACTGGCAATCATAAATATCAGTAGTAGCCCAAGCATGCCTATACCTACCGACAGTGAGAACGGCTTTAGCGCTAGATATTGACGCAGACTGCCACCTTTTAAACGAATGATAAGCATGCTAATTGTCACTAGCAATACACAGCCGATAAGTATAGACAGGCTCACAACCGTTCCATCATTACTACCAAAATAGAATATCCGCCCTATCGATGTCTGTTCATCGGCAGGTAATACCAGCTTGCCAGCGACATAAACACCTACCAACTGACTGATAAAAAACGCAAGCACCATTCCTACTGTTAGCACGAATGTAGCCACGCGCGAAAATAGCGGCAGAGACTTAGGTGAGACAGTCTTACTAGATGGCGCAGTTAGGTTCTTTGGCATAAAGGTATCACTTAAAAATACTCTGGCAGCTCATATCCATTACAAGCATGACTGATGGTATGTTGCGTTTATTTGGACAATTGCTGCTTGATCAATCCTAACACTAGCTTTGAGACAGACTCTGGATACTCAAGTGGGAACATATGGCCCCCTTCGTGAGTCTCATAAGGAATGCCCAAGCGCGATTTTATCTGCTGCGGAAAGCGACGTTTCAAAAAGATGCTGTCTTGACCAATGATTAAAGTTACAGGCACTTTGGGGCCACGATTCGGTGACAGCCAATACCAAGATGGATTGGTACGGAACACAGCGACTTCGCTAGCTTTAGGGATAGCCAATGTCACTTTGCCATCAGCACGCTCATGTAATCCGTGATCGATATATCCTTGAAAGCTACGCTCATCAAAATTCTTAAAAAACCCTTTATGTCGCATTTTCTCATATGCTTCATCCCGGCTATCCCACACATCACGGCGATGCTTAGACACGCCAGCTGGTGACAGTTTGTCCATCAGACGATTATTCATAAGCGGTAATCTGTCTGCTGTCTTTGCCAAATGCCATAACAAGCTGACTTTGCCATAAATCCAAGGCGGGTCCATAAGTACTGCTTGTGCAAATAGTTCAGGCTGGCGATACGTGGCTTGCAACGTACACATGGCTCCAAGCGAATGCCCTACTCCTACCACCTGCGCTACGCCATGCTTTTCGCAGGCACTGTTTACGCTATCAATGATTTGCTGCGTCAGACTACGCCAATGATCGTCCACTGGATAATCAGGCGTATCACCCAACATCGCAATATATTCAATCGTAAAAAATTTTGATAAACCTTTAAAAAATGGCTCATATACCGCGCTTGGCATTCCATTAGCATGAGCAAAATGCAGCACAGGTTTATTGGTTATTTTAGAGACAGGTAGTTTAGCAAAGGACTGCAAATTTATTTCATCACTCATGACAGACTCTCGTGGGATCGTTTATGTTATATATTATTCTAATGATTGAACCTTGTACTATTTTCAAAACCAACAGCATCAAAACTAATCCCTTCAAAACTAACCATGTTTATATGACAAATTTGACGACTGTGTTTGATGGTTATAGTTGTATAGCTAATTTAATCAGGCTATCACTTGGGCCAAGGTTTTTTATTTGGTATTACATACAATTAAGGCTGAGCACAATCATATGCTCAGCCTTAACAATCATACACATTATATCTAAAACATAAAACGCTTAACGCATCTGCCCAGTGTTGCTTTCTTGTGGCAATACATCAAGACTAACGCTAGAGCCAATACCTGCACCTAACTTCACTGCAAAACGATCCATAAACATTTGGAACGGATCGGTTGGGCTATAGCTAATGATTGTATCAAGGTCAAGTTGCTTACTTAGACTTGTGATACTACCTGTTTTGTCTGCTAAGCCTAGCTCAATAGACTGCTCACCTGTCCAGAATAGCCCTGAGAACAGTTTGTTTTGCTCAGGATTTTTCAGACGGTCACCGCGACCTTCTTTGACAGCGTTGATGAAATGCTTATGCGTGTTTGCTAGTACTTTTTCGACATGATTTTCTTCATAATCAGTCAACGGACGAGATAAACTTAAGATATCTTTATACTCACCAGCCGTAATCGTACGATCTTCTACGCCAACTTTGTCCATCAAACCTTTAACGTTGTAGCTTGGCATGATGACACCGATAGAGCCGACCAAACTTGATGGATTGACATAAATCTCATCGGCGGCAGACGCAATATAATAAGCACCTGACGCACCGATATCACCAATCACCGCATAAAGCTTTTTGTCTGGGTATTCTTGGCGTAAGTCCATCATGGTCTGCCAAATCTCGTCAGACTGTACCGGTGAACCGCCAGGTGAATTGATATCTAAGGCCACTGCTTTTGAGTTACTGTTTGCAAAGGCATCTCTCAATGCTTCATTGACATCATACGCATTCGCTACATCATCATTACTGATGACGCCTTGTAGCTCAACCACTGCCAAATGCGGATCGCTAGTATCGACTGCGTCCATACCTGTTGGTGCACTGCTGCAACCACGACCAAGGGTCAAAAATATCAATAGGATATAACCAAAGGTCAGTAGTTTAAAAAAGATACTCCAGCGACGAGCGCGGCGCTGCTCAACCACACTCGCTAATAACGTGTTTTCCAGCACCTTCCATTCTTGTCCACTTGGCGGGCTTGGTTGCTGCAGTTGCGTTGGCTGATTTGCCGAGTTATCAGGACGTTTGTTAGGGTCTGGTGGCCAGTTGGGCATATAACTTCCTAAGTTAGAAACAATCTAAAACAATAAAATGAGGTTGTTGAGAAATACAGTTAAAGCGGTAGTGTATACCTTATACTGTCTCACCATACCTGTGACCTATGTTAATAGTCAGTGACCTGTATTAATAGGCTGCTAAGTATGGTGGTATTTCGATAATGGTTCAATAGTATAACTGTGAAATATCACTATATTGTAACGCTGATAATATAAGCCTTATTTTTGAGGGTGAGTAGTTTCGGCATTGGGAGTGCTATTAATGTTATTTAGCGATAATGCAGCTTCTAACGGCTTATTATCATAGGTTATAACTTCATCGATTCTCTGACGACTTGTGATATCGCCTGTAATTTGCGAGGCACTATGACCAAGCCAACGTGTATTTTTGAATAGCATATTCTCATTATTCGATTCAACTGAACATAGTAATGACCACAGTTGCCAAACGCGTTGATGAGTAGCAGTATCTAGAATCAAACGCGACTGGGAAGACGCTGACTGTTTGCCAGTTAACTGGTTAGATGCTATTTGTGCTTGAGGGTTAACAGGTGAATTGGCAGGTAACGAATTGAGTGGATCTGCTGCATTGTATCTAAGAACGCGTATAGGCAGATTAGTATCAAGAGCAATTGTACAATCCCAAACGCTGGTATCACCTATTTCATTCCAACCAGTGATGGCTTGTACTGACAACTCATCGTTGGCCGACTGCCATATTTTGCCTTGCTCACAACGTTGGGCACTGATAGTGGGCGTATATTCAGACTGCTTAACTGTTTTGTAAGCTTGCTGAAATGCAGACCAACGATCGGAGCGCCCTGCTTGCCAATATTGGCTAATAGATAACTGCTCGTTTAATTGCGCAACGGTCATTGGTAGTAATTCAGAATTTTTGGTACTAGCAATATTCTTATCGTCAGGAATTAACGTATCAGTCAGGCCGACACTGCTACTCTGTACGACAATACTCTCTAAATTGTTGACAGATAAACTGCCCAGTTGCTGCTTTAAATTTTCAGATAATTTGTCTGCTGTCAGGCTGCTTGGCATCGTTCGTGTAGAGGCTGGTCTATGATCAGCTAAGAACAACCAATTGGTATTTTCTTCGTTGACGGTAGGATATTGTAGCAATGCCGCCGTTATATACGAATCACCCGTTGGCAAAATATATAGGGTCGGCATCGTGACAAATGACTGCTGATTGGCATACACCGTCATCATCAGCAACGTTAATGGTGGCAACGTTAACCAACGACTAAGCAAACCTTGTGGCAGTAGCCAAGGCAATGCACTTAGCAAAGCCATCGATAGTATCGCGATATTAACTGGTGTATAGAGCCACGCATCCGACAACGCTAGCAATGACGTCAGCCAACTCATCAAATCGTGTAGATGACCGACAATCGTACTAATAACCATCCAAAGAATATCAGCAATACTCGGCATTAAAAGGTAACACAACCCTGCTAATAAATTGAGTGGTACAATCACCCAACCAAATAGCCCGATAGCAAATAAATTGATAAAAAGACCCCATAACGACGCCTTACCGAATAAAAGCAACGTAACGGGTAATAAAGTAAGAAACAGCCAAAACTGTAGCTTAAACACTCGCTTGAACGTTTGCCAAACACGGTCAGATAGCGCGTTATTGATATGAGTACGTGGCTTACTATCATGTACAGTCGTTGCAGCAGTAGTCTGATGCTGATACGACTTATCGTCATACTTGAGTAATAATGCCACTGCAATAAAAGATAGCCAGTAACCTGCCTGCCACAATACGTAAGGTTCACGCCAAACCATCAACACAGCTAGCGCCAATAGCACGCGCATTGTACTAATAGGGAGCAATGTTAATCTGACAAATCCAATCGCTAATAACATCCAAGCCGTACGGGCAGCAGGCACGTCAAAACCAGTAAATAGCGCATAAATAAAAGCGGCGCCAATCATTACCCACCAGCGCACTTGCCAGCGCGGAATACGACGGTAAATCGCCGAATAATTACGATCAAACAGCAGTACAACTATACCTGCTAACACAATAGCTAAAAACAGTACATGCGTGCCTGAAATAGCGAGCAGATGTGAGATACCCGCCAGTTGATATAAATCCTTAGTATCACGATTAATCAAGCTACGATCACCCGTAAGCAAACTTAATGTGACGGCTTTTGCTTGTTGCTCTGCTATCGTTTGCGCTGACCAGTCTTGATAGAAATGCTGTCGTAATCGCCAACGCCCTTGATCAATACGAGTACGAAAGCGCTGAAGATATGAGTCAGAATCTAGCGACTGCTTCGAATATTTTTCATCGATGATTTCATTGCTAATTTCGTTACTGTTTACCAATGTAGGACTAATGGCCAAAATATTCGCAACGCCATCAATATGCCGACCTCGCAACCAGCGATAACTGTCAAAACCAGTAGGGTTATTGACTGCTTGTTCAGAAGTAGCCAATGGCGCTAGTGCTAGGCTCATGAATATCTCATCACCGGGCTGCAAATCGTTTAAGAATGCAAACTGGCTCTTATTCGCAGACTTTCTTGGATAGGCGTTAAGTAGGACTCGGTGCTCGCTGACTTTGATATTAACTTCATTGGGATTAACATCGTGATTAGTGCTTAGGCTATTTTTATTAACCTCTAAATAGTCGGATGTTTTAGTTGCTAACTCTTGGGGCGTTAGCTCAGCGACTAACGGAGCGATATTCGTTATCACCGCTACTTGGCGATACCCGCTATCTGTAGTGGCATCATAAACACTGTCGCTCAACCCTTCGATACGAACGAGTGCTTGTACTCGTATCGGTGCAGTTATTTCAGC
This sequence comes from Psychrobacter sp. JCM 18900, assembly GCF_904846625.1. Lineage (GTDB taxonomy): Bacteria > Pseudomonadota > Gammaproteobacteria > Pseudomonadales > Moraxellaceae > Psychrobacter. Next base: position 239,235 of record NZ_CAJHBL010000002.1, on the reverse strand, counting down.
GCTTTCTGCTTGTTGATGAGTAACCAAGGCTTGCAGTGCGCTGCCTATCACTAATGCAGCCGTTAGCAAAGCTAAGACTAAATATCTAATAATACGGAAAGGAAGTTTAGTATGAAGAGTTGCGTTGTTAGAGGTCTTTTTATCAGCGCTGTGACTGTCTATCGAAGGTATGTTGAGTTGAGCAGACGCCAACAGAAACGTAGCAAATACAATCAGCGCCAACGACAGATTAGACGGATCAATCATATCTAGCAAAGATAAGTCGGTTGGCATTATCACATTATCTGCGACTGCCAATACGCCCATCATAACTATAATTATGAGGCTACCAATCAACCAGTACACCAGCACTCCTTGCTTGATGACTTAGATATTATTCGGCCAAATATGGTTACTTACTATAGCAAATGGTACGCGATGCAATAGCATTTATATTTATATTACCCTATACTGAGGCAACGTATTAGGTGGTAACTATCTGACACCACCATTCTGTGTGTTCTAACCTTTATCCTACTCACCATATATTACTTTATACCAGCTTCTCAATACCATTGAGTAGACTGTAGTTAATGATTAAAGGCAATCCTGTGCCCCAAAAACGTCTAAAAGACCTACTTCCTACACCAGAGAAAATCTTAGAAAGTCGCACTTTAAAGCTGTTTGCACCGCACTTGGCTGATCCAAGGCTATGGCATTTCAATCGACACAGCCTAAATAAGGCCGTCTATATCGGTGTACTAAGTGCATTTTTTCCGCTGCCAGGACAGATGTTACTGGCACTTATTGGCTCGCTTATTTTTCGTGCCAATGTCCCTATGGCGCTTGGTTTAACATGGATTACCAACCCAGTCACTAGCTTGCCAATATTTTATGCTGGATACTATATCGGCGCAAAAATTATTGATGCACCTGTGATTAGCTTGCGATTCATCGGTAGAATGATTGCTGATTTTAGCTTATGGGCATTATCAAACGGTGCCAATCCGTTCATTACTTATCGCGGTACAGTATCACTTGCTGCATTTTGTATCGGGCTAACGATTTTAGCCGTAGTCACCAGTCTTATTTGCGGTTTGGCATTTAAGGCCATTTGGCGTTATAAGACCGTGGCGAGCTGGCAGAAACGTCAGCAAAAACCTTCTGATGAATCTGACAAATTATAAGGCAATCTATCTTTATTACACGGCTATAACGCTTACGCCCTAGCTAAACTAACACAGCTTATTCTTCTTTACTGTTCTCTATAGCATTCAAAACTTTGTCAGTGAAATTACTATCCATCGGTACGATCTCAATGACTTCATCATTTTTACAGAGCGTATAACGCTTACCTGTCGCGCTATCTTGGACTTTTAGGTCATAATCAACCCCAGCCAAAGTGATAGCATCAAACACAGGGGTCAGTAGCTCAGTTTGTGCCTGTCTATCGAGCGCTTCAAACAAAGTTGGATCGATGTAAGGCTTTAACGGCTCATCACCCTCTTCCGCACTGCCAAAAGCCGCAATTGGATTATCATCTTCACGCATTTTACGCATCCTTATAAAATAGATAAGGCGGCTGGCTCACAACCGCTTAATCGCTAGTTTCTATGATATGTTTTCTTAGTAATACAACAATAACTTTTCAATATAATAGCCATCACATCTATGACAGACGCCAATAGATGGCGTTTCGGTCAGTTTTTCAACATAATATAAAAAATTATTAATACTGTTCCCAATGCCCATTGCGTAGCAACAACTGACGGTCAGCAAGCGCCGCCAAATTGCGATCATGCGTCACCATAAGTAGCGCCGTTTGCATAGTGCTTTGTAGCTCTGACAACAGGCCAAAGACGCTTTGTGCATTGTCATAGTCCAAGTTACCTGTTGGCTCGTCCGCCAAAATAAGCGATGGCTTAGTCACTAGCGCGCGTGCAATTGCCACACGTTGACGCTCGCCACCTGATAGCTCACCTGGTCTATGCATCAAACGATGCTCAAGACCGACATTTTCTAGAATCTCAACCGCTTGCTTACGAGCATCAGTCGTTGATACTTCTGGACGCATAAGCAACGGCATAGCTACGTTTTCGATTGCTGTAAACTCTGCCAACAGGTGGTGAAACTGATAAATAAAACCCAAATGCTTGTTACGCATTGCCCCGCGCTCAGTTTCATTCATGCTATTTAATAGCTGACCATGCAACCAAACCTCACCACTGGTTGGCGTATCTAGACCACCAAGCAAATGTAGCAACGTACTTTTACCTGAACCACTGGTTCCAACGATAGCGATGCGCTCACCCGCATGAACAGTCAGATCAAGACCAGTCAATACTTGTGTACTGACCGCGCCTTCATCATATATCTTATTGATATTGGTCGCTTCTAAAATGGCAGACATAGCGCTTCCTTTATTTTATTTATTTCGGTATTTATTTCAACATTTAGGCGTTTGCGATTACTCATAGCGTAACGTTTGAGCAGGCTGAATCTTAGCCGCTCGGCGCGCTGGATAAATCGTTGCCAAAAAGCTCAGTACAAACGATGCACCTGTAATTAATACCACATCTAACAAACGCAACTGCGATGGCAAGTAATTGACAAAATACGCATCAAATAGGTTCAGACCAAAGGCTTGGTTAATAAAGCCTAAAATATCGCTGACCGTAAGCGCAAATATCACACCCAGTATCGTGCCAGCGATAGTACCGATAACCCCGATGACCACACCTTGGACCATAAAGACTTGCGTAATCAAGCGAGGAGACGCACCAAAGGTTTTTAAGATTGCGATATCTGCTTTTTTATCGGTCACTAGCATGACCAAACTTGAGACAATGTTAAAAGCAGCAACTAAGATAATCAAAAATAGTAATAGGCCGACCATGGCTTTTTCCATTTGAATTGCCCCAAATAGATTGCCATGAGTCTGTGTCCAGTCATTTGGATATAGCTTTTCAGGTGCGATAGCAGCCGCTTTTTCCGCAGCTATCGGCGCAGTAAAGATATCGTTAAGCTTCATGCGTACGCCCTGTGCGCCTTCTGGCAGACGCAGTAACTTTGCCGCATCTCCCATCGGGATAAACGCCATGAGACTGTCTACTTCTGGGCTGATCGTAAAGATGCCTGTCAGAGTAAATCGCTTAAATCGCGGTATCACGCCTGCTGGTGATGGTGACGCTTCTGGCAATACCAGCGTCACCTTATCCCCTATTTGCAGACCCAAAGACTGCACCATCTCCTCGCCCAACACAATACTGAAGTCACCACTTTTCAGGGTGTCAATACTACCTTCAATCATGTGCTCATTGATGATGGAGACGTTTTTCTCGTATTCAGGCTCGACGCCTGTCACCATGATACCTGCGACCTGACCATTTGATGTCAGCATTCCTTGCAGTTGAATGAATGGTGCCACAGCTGCCACTTCTGGGTCTTCTTTGATCTGATCAGCTAGCTGTTCCCAGTCGCCAATAATTTCTGATGAGACCACAGTAGCCTGCGGTACCATTCCCAGAATACGGGTTTTCAGTTCACGGTCAAAGCCGTTCATCACTGATAGCACCGTAATCAATACGGCAACCCCAAGCGTCAGACCAATCATCGAGATGAGTGATATAAAGGAGATAAAGCCATTACTACGTTCTGCTCGGGTATATCGTAAGCCGATAAATAACGCTAAAGGACGAAACATATTCAAACTCTTTATCTTATCTACGTGCGACTTTATATAGGTTGCATAACGAGCAGTAGTAAATGCATCATACAGTTGCTACTACTCACATATAAATCAAACACAAAAACAGGGTGTCAGACGAGCCAATAACAGCTGTCAAAAGGGAGCTAGTTTGACACAAACTAGCTGATATGTGCCAGTCATTAGCAACAACTGAGAGTATTTTTTACCAAAAAACTGGGTTTTGTTATTATTTTTTATAGGGGGCTTGCTATTAGCTGTACCAATACCTATATATTATATGCTAAAGACAATTGTCATTAACCCCTCATTGAGGTTTACTCACTATTTACTGATAATATCGCTGACCATCATAAACCAATCATTTAAAATGTTGGATGGTACACAAGCAAACACAGTATTAGATACAAACCTCACGCTGACTTAATTTTGAGTATTTTCATGACCATAAATTATCAATACAAAAACATTCAATCTCCCACCAAGATCACGTTGACCGATGAGCAGTCTGCAGGTCACGCCGATCACTGGCGTATTCTGACCGATGATATGAGTCATGATGTGCCTGAATGGCTACAAAAAATGATCGAAGTCGCGGCGATGCCTAAAGGCCTGAACAACAACGTCAGTGCAAAAGACAGCTGCCTGCTTCTATCAGAAGATCAGCCTTGTCATATTAATCAAGTGCTCGCGATGAAAGATGGTAAGCCAGAATGCTTCATCAACGCCTATCCTTGTGTCGATAGCCCTTACGGATTGAACTGCAAAATTGAGCGTGTCATCGCTAATGACAACTCACACGATGCCGTGTTGCGCTTACGTACTGCTGATGGCAGCATTATTTATGCGTTTGATCAACTCTATACGACTAATCGCCATCTCTATCAACGCGACACCTCTTACTATGTGAACTTTAGTGCTTGGGCGCACGAAATTAAGCTAAGCGAGCAAAACGAAGTCATCATGGTCGAAGACCAAGAGTCTATCCGTTATCATCGTGCCTTTAACGATATTGTGGCGGCAAATGACGGAAAAATCCCTGATGACCTACAAGAGCAAATCAGCGAATGGAAGCCTGAAACTAAAGAGCAAATGGCACCTGTCGAGATCAACTTAGGCCATATGTGCGCTTACTTGTTTGGCGATACGCTAGGACAAGAAGATGAAGCTTGGTGTCAGGGTCAAGTGCTTGGCAAGCAAGAAACCGTATTTAATGGTAAATCTATCATATTGTTTGACGTGGTGACGCTACGTGAGCAAGATGCAGATCCTTTTGTGGTGCGTATCGGTGCGCTTAATACTGCTGAAACCAATAGCATCAAAGTACATGACTACGTCCAAGCAAACGTATGGCTGCAAGCAGCAATATACAAAGAAAACCAATCAAATGCGACGCAGCAATCAAAAGCTAGCTAGGCTGTTTGAGAGACTTTTTATGCCTATTTGATTGCGCAATAAAAAAGCCCCTAATATGAATTAGGGGCTTTTTTGTGTCTTATGGATTCTTACAAACCAAAAACGTAACGTAAAATTCGTATAAATATACGATTAAGCCATCGTCGTCATCGATTTGATGCGAGTGTATAGCTCTTTTTGCTCTGCACTTGGTCGAGCAGTCTGTACTGCCATTAGCTGTGACATATCGCCTTCAACACGGATTTTACCACTCATAAATGCACCCATGATTTGATTGGTATCAAAATCAGTGATGATAGACTGTAGGATATCGCGATCTAATAGCAGCGTCGTCGTTGCATTATCGTTTAAGCCGCGATGCAGCAGACCATTTGCAAAATTGGCTTCGATAGTTTTATCAGCTTCAGCCACTTTTAAGTTGACGACCATATTGGCAAGTACTGGCGGTAAGTTTAACTCACCTGCTTCGTTGCCCATTTTTTCTACTTGCTCAAACCATTCATCTGTCAAAAAAACTGCCATATTATATTATCCTTAATTGATATTATGTCAGACCAATATCCCTTGAGGCACTATTGGCCTAACTATTAGAATTATTAAAATGATTGCTATCAATAGACCTATGCAATACATAGCCATTAATGACGTTCAGCCTCATTATAAAGGGCGACTTGATAAGAAGTAAAACCTATTTATCGGCTCAGCAATGTTATTGTTACAAAAATTCTTTGCAGGTCTACGCTTATGTTTAGCGAGCGCCTCCCCTATTCAATCAAGATGAGCATCTAGAATAGTGACAAAATTGTGTATAAAATAGAGGAGTAGCACAGCAATAATAAGTTGCTCGCTAACATTTATACCAAAGAGTTTGTATTTTGGCGCATAGTTCTGATGATATTTAATTAGGATTGCGTTACAATACCCTTAAACAGAGTCGGGAGTTTTAACCAAACATTACATAATCGTGTTTTTTGTCAGCCGCCGCTAGCATACATCTATGGTCAATGCGTTTTAATAGCCCTATAGATATGGGTATCTATCTTCATTAGTACAGATTTTTTCGTAATAATTAAGATACATATTTAGCCTTATGAGATGTTTGATGCTCAAAACGGCGCGTCTTCTTATTTACCTTGATGATCTATTAACAATCCTATTATCGATTGACCTTGAGTAAGGTGCATGAAGTGCCTATTTCTATTTATTAGTATTAACTGATAGACAGCAAGGGCCTGAATCGATATTTAATGATGTCATTGCGCTAAGTAAGTCAAAAAACAACATGTGTTGGCACCAGTATAAATATGAATTTGAGAGTATTTATAGTGCAGACAGCATAGATTGTTGGTTAATTCTGTTGATAATTCGGGCTGTAAAGGAATCATCCAATGAGTTTACAAAACACAGCAGTCGCCCCAGTTGACCGTGAGTATGAAATTACTGTCGTAAGATTTTTTACGATCATGGCTGTCGTTTGGGGCATCGTCGGCATGAGTCTTGGTGTGTTCATTGCTTCACAGTTAGCATGGCCAGCACTCAACTTTGACATTCCATGGCTGACCTTTAGTCATTTAAGACCACTGCATACCAATGCGGTGATTTTTGCGTTCGGTGGTTCTGCCCTGTTCGCAACGTCTTACTACATCGTTCAGCGTACCTGTAAAACGCGCTTATTTGCGCCATACTTGGCTTGGTTCACCTTTTGGGGTTGGCAGGCAGTCATTGTTGCTGCCGTCATCACGCTTCCTCTAGGTTTGACTTCAAGTAAAGAATACGCTGAGCTTGAGTGGCCTATCGATATCTTAATTGCCTTGGTATGGATTTCTTATGCCATCGTATTTTTCGGTACACTCATCAAACGTAAAACCTCACATATTTATGTGGCTAACTGGTTCTTTGCCGCCTTCATCATTACGATTGCACTACTACACATCGTAAACAGCATGGCGATTCCTGTTAGTGCGTTCAAATCTTACTCGCTATTTGGCGGTGCAACTGATGCGATGGTGCAGTGGTGGTACGGGCATAACGCGGTAGGTTTTTACTTAACGGCAGCCTTCCTTGGAATGATGTATTATTTCGTTCCTGTACAGATTGGCCGTCCTATCTATTCTTATCGTTTGTCTATCGTTCACTTTTGGGCATTGATTGCTTCATATATGTGGGCTGGTGGTCACCATTTGCATTATTCAGCGCTTCCTGATTGGACGCAGTCTCTTGCTATGGTCTTCTCAATCATCCTATTCGCACCATCTTGGGGTGGTATGATTAACGGTGTACTAACGCTATCAGGTAGTTGGGATAAGCTGCGTACCGATCCGATCATTCGCTTTATGATTGTTGCATTGTCGTTCTACGCGATGTCGACGTTCGAAGGCCCAATGATGTCTATCAAAACAGTGAATGCGCTATCGCATAACACTGACTGGACAGTTGGTCACGTACACTCAGGCGCACTTGGCTGGGTTGGTATGATTACTATTGGTTCGCTATACGTATTGTTACCACGTATTTATAACAAACCGAAGATGTACTCTATCAGCTTAATCACCACGCATTTCTGGCTAGCGACTGCAGGAACGATCTTCTATATCGTGTCTATGTGGATCTCAGGTATTGGCCAAGGCATGATGTGGCTTGCTACTAACCCAGACGGTACTTTGGTATATAGCTTCGTTGATACTGTTGAATTCTCGCATTTCCCATATATTGGCCGTGCATTTGGTGGCTTCTTATATGTATCGGGTATGTTTGTAATGGCTTATAACTGCTATAAAACACTCAAAATGCCAGAAGGTAAGCCTGTAGATGTCGCTGATCCAACGGATCATGAACCTAGTGTCGAAAAACCTTCGACAGCTAACGTATAAGGAGCGATCATGGCTGGTACACCGCATGAAATTATTGAAAAAAATACAGGCTTGTTAGTCATTGGTATCGTGATTGCTATTAGTTTTGCAACGCTAGTTGAAATCGTGCCATTGATCTATGACAACAAGGGTCCTGAAGAAGGTGGGGTGAACGCTCCCCTTCCCGCTATGGAGCCTTGGACAGCGCTTGAATTTGAAGGTCGTGATATTTATATCCGTGAAGGATGTCACGTTTGTCATACTCAAATGGTTCGCCCATTACGTGCAGAAGTTGAACGTTATGGACCATATTCACGTGCCGCTGAGTCGACGTGGGATCATCCATTCTTATGGGGATCGAAACGTACTGGACCAGATTTAGCACGTGTTGGTGGCCGTTATTCTGAAGATTGGCAAAAGCAACATTTGATCAATCCACGTTCGCTAGTGCCTGAATCAGTTATGCCAGGTTTCCCTTGGTTGGCGACTAACGAAGTAGATGGCGAAAACATTCAAGCTAAAATGCGTCTATTCCGCGATCGCTTCGGTGTTCCTTATACTGAAGAAGACATTGAAGGCGCTCCAGATGCAGTGCTTGGCGCTACTGAGCTTGACGCTTTGGTCGCCTATCTACAGCAGTTAGGTACCGCAATGGAAGGACAGCGCTAATGGGTATTGGTGAATTACAAACAATTGCGACCGTTTCTGCCTTTATTGCCTTCGTAGGCGTTGCATGGTGGGCGTATTCGCCAAAAAACAAAAAACGCTTCGAAGAAGATGCACAACTTGCGCTTGATGACGAGGATATAAAATCTCTGTCTGAAGAGCAGCGCAATAAGGATAAATGATGACATTTTTTTGGAGTTCTTGGATCACGCTAATCAGTTTCGGTTGCTGGCTTTTTATTCTTGGCGTTCTGCTGTTTGTACTAAAATACAAACCAGACGTTGAGGAAGACGGTACCACTGGTCATGAATACGATGGTATCCGAGAATACGACAAAGCACTTCCTAAATGGTGGTTGGTGATATTTTTTGGTTCAATCGTTTGGGGTGTGGCTTACTGGGTATTCTTTCCAGCTATGTTCCCAGCACATTGGAAAGGTATCGCTACCGTAGAAGTTGACGGTGAAACTGTACCGTGGACCTCTAAAAACGAGTTGTTCAGTGAGCTTGAAAGCAACAACAAAGTATTTACTGATAACTTTGAAAAAAGCATTTTGGTAAAAGCAGATGCTGCAGGCGCGACTGCGACATTAGGGTCGTTGAATGAGTTACAAGCGACCATGCGTCGTAGCGAAAACCCACCAGCAGATCTACAGACTAAAATTGACGAAAAAGTTGCAGAACTTGCTCCTTATGTCGAAAAACTGTCTGAAAATCCAAATGCTTTAAAAGTTGGTAGCCGCTTGTTCTTACAGAACTGTTCTGTATGTCACGGCTCTAACGCCAAAGGTGCGACAGGCTACCCTAACTTAACAGATAATGATTGGTTATATGGCGGCGAAGCTAGCAACATTCTGACCACGCTACACAATGGTCGTATTGGCGGTATGCCTGCTTGGCGTGATCAGATCGGCGAAGACGGTGTACGTGCAGCTTCTGAATATGTATTGTCACTATCTCCAAACAACGGTAGTAAGAGTAACGGTGAACTTGATCAAACTTTGGTTAATCAAGGCGAAGCGATCTTTAAGCAACAGTGTGCACTTTGTCACTCTGAAAGCGGTAAAGGTATGATTTCAGCAGGTGCACCGAACTTGACTGACAATATCTGGTTATATGGCGGTGAGCGTGAGACTGTACGTAATACATTACGTTATGGCCGTGCTGGCGTTATGCCTCAGTGGGAAACTAAGCTAGGTAATGAGCGTATCATGCTACTTGCTGCTTATATCTACTCACTATCAGATAAAACAGGCAAATCACCTGAAGCAGCACCGGTTACTGCTGCTACTCAGCCTGTAGCAACTGAAGAAGCAACTGCTAACTAAGACGTTGTTACTGTACTGAATATGGACGAGATTTAATGAAGGGAGAACTGTTATTGCAGTTCTCCCTTTTGCGTATAGTGGTATTGATTTTCATTTAGAAATGACGATGATGAGCGGCTATAAACACTATAAAACGTTCTCATATATTCGTTGCTTTTTACGATTATCACCCCATTATTAGTAGGGAGAATGTTAGAATAGCTATTTTTTAAAATAGTCTATTGGTCATGGCTTTATATCGCTCTGACTCAATCACATAACACGATAGTCAACTTCACATAAATTAGATACAGGCTTGTTTAGTCTACTATTTGTAGTACCTTTGCTCCCCTTTGCTTGTATCAAGATTATGTTGAACCGACTATATTTACAATCGATCATTTGGTAAGCAGATTAGAAGATTTTTTATCGAATTTTTTATCCGCTATTTACTGACATTGATAACATCATACACTCATATACCTCGACGCTAGAGGTGTTTGTTCATCATGCCAGCAGACTGATTCTTTTTTTAAAGAGGCACGTTTATGTCAGCACAACAATCCAATAAAATTCCTGTACAACAAGTCGATCTTGATGCAACCAAGCATCGTGTACACCCAAGGTTTGTCACAGGTTTTTATCAAAATATTCGTGTCATCACGATGTATGCTCTTTTGGCGGCTTTTTTACTTTTGCCATGGCTGCGCTATAATGATAGACAAGCGATATGGTTTGATGTGCCATCGCAGCATTACTATATTTTTGGCATGACGTTTTTGACGCAAGATTTTTATTTTATTGCTGCATTTGCCATTATTGCAGCGTTTACGCTGTTTATGGTGACGGTATATGCAGGACGCGTTTGGTGTGGTTACGCCTGTCCTCAAACGATATGGACCCATCTATACCAATATGTTGAAAAATGGGTGATTGGCGATCGTAATAAACGCATCAAGTTTGATAAAGCGCCATTAAGTGCGAGCAAAGTATTCAAACGCACGGTTGTGTATTCAATTTGGTTCTTGCTTTCTGTGATTACAGCAGCGACCTTTGTTAGTTATGTGGCGGGAACAGACTCTCTATATCATAGCTGGCAGTCAATAGGAATGATTCCGTTCCCTGATTGGCCAACGTGGGTATGGGTCTCAATGTTTATCTTTACCTTTGCTACTTATGCCAATGCAGGCTACATGCGTGAGCAGATGTGTGTACAGATTTGTCCTTATGGCCGCTTTCAGAGTGTGATGTTTGATAAAGACACATTGATCGTATCTTATGACTATGAACGCGGTGAGCCGCGCGGCGCTCGTAAAAAAGGCACAAATCCAGAGCACTTAGGCGACTGCATTGAATGTACCATGTGTGTGCAGGTCTGCCCTACTGGTATCGATATTCGTGATGGTCTGCAAGTTGCCTGTATTCAGTGTGCGGCTTGTATCGATGCCTGTAACGAAGTGATGGACAAGGTCGGCTATCCGCGTGGCCTGATTCGTTATACGACCGAACGTCAGCTGGCAGAAAAAGAGCCAAGCCGCGTACTGCGCCCACGACTATTTGCTTATTTGACATTATTAGCCGTACTATGTGGCGGTGTGATATATGCGTTAACCGATCGCGTGCCCTTGGAAATTGATATCCGCCGTGACCGCAATCAGTTATCGTCTATCAACAATCAAGGCATGATCGAAAACAGCTATATCGTCAAGCTAACCAATAAGACACAGGATGCTCATACCTATACGATAACGCTTGCACCGCAAAAAGGGCTGAGCTTAGAGCTACGCTTTAATGATGTACCATTAGAAGCGGGCGAAAGCTTTGATATGCCAGTCAGTATTTATGGTGATCCTGATGTGATAGAGTTTGGCCAAACGCCTGTCACGCTAAATGTGAGCAGCGAAAATGGTAAGTACAAGGTAAGTAAGCAAAATATCTTTACAACCCAAGGTCAGTAAATGATTAGCAGACCTATTGTTTAATTTCATGTATATCATTCGGTCGTCTGTAGTTAGGGCAAGTAGTTAAATGACTATTCTAGCTAAAGACTATCGAATAAATGTTTTACCATTAAACTGGTAGCGCTTAGCCGCCAAATTATCCGTTGATACCATTTGTAGATGTCTAATGAACAGCTATCTATTGAATGCGTATCTGATGCATAGGTATTTTATGTCTACTCCAGCACCGAACTTTAAACATCAAGATAAACAGCCATGGTATAAAAATTACATGGTCGTTATCTTTGTGATTGGCATGCCTGCTGCGGTCGTGATCGCTTGTATCTGGTTTGTTTATTACTCTTACCAGATCCGTGATAGCGTGGTACGTGACGACTGGTATATGGATGGCAAAACGCTCTATCACGATGTGTCTCGTGACAAGCTCACGTATGACTTAGACTTGCATGGACAAATGCAGTTTGCAGAAAATGGCGATATTGTGTTTTATCTTAACTACCCTGAGCAAAGCGTCCAGTCAGGCAAGCTGTTAAATGGTACTCCCCTTACCTATCCTGATACGTTAGAGCTTTCTATTTCTCATGCAACGGATATCAAAAAAGACCGCGACGTTGTCCTTAAGCATGTTGAGGGCAATAAATACAGCGCACAAGTCGATATCGATCCTGTAAAAGCCAAGTATTACCTACAGGTTAGCAACGACGGTAAAGATGATTGGCGTATGCAAGATGTCGCAAAACTGCCTCGTTCAAAGGTCAGCTTTGACCCGCTACCAGTTTTCGCTAAAAGTTAATGCTGTTAGTAGCATCCAGACATAAAAAAACCAGCCACTCGTCAGAGATCGGCTGGTTTTTTTTGAGCTATTTAATATCGTACTAATTTTTCAATTACTAAATCACAGGATTAATCGTTGGAATTTTCTGTGCTTTACGCTCGTTTTGCGCGGCTTTATCCGTCTCTGTCGAATAAGGCTTGTCACTAGCAAACTTAGGATTGAACGTTTGCGTCCTTGGCGATACAGGTAAACCAATCTCAGCCAAACTATCCATCTGCCCAGCTTGAATATTGTCGCCTTCAAATAAACGCTCATCATTATCACGATCAAGACTGAGTGTTTCAAAATCAAACAATTCACGATCAGCTAACTGTGATGGCGCTACGTTTTGCATTGCCTTAAAGATAGAAGCCAGACGCTGCGGGTGAGCGTCATCCCATTCACGCAGCATATCGTTGATGATGGCACGCTGTAGATTGGTTTGACTGCCACATAGGTTACAAGGAATGATTGGAAATTCCTTTAATTTGGCATATTCGATGATGTCTTTTTCTTCGACATAAGCCAATGGGCGAATCAGCATATTTTGCTTGTCATCGCTCAGCAGTTTGGGCGGCATGGATTTGAGCGCACCACCATGGAATAAGTTCAAAAAGAAGGTCGCCAGCATATCGTCACGATGATGGCCAAGGGCAATCTTAGTCGCGCCAATTTGTTTGGCAAAGCCATATAATGAACCGCGGCGCAGACGTGAGCACGCAGAGCAGTAAGTCTTGCCTTCTGGCACTACGCTTTTGACGATGCTATACGTGTCTTTTTCTAAAATATAGTGGGCGATGCCCTGCTCGTTTAGATACGCAGGTAAAATATCTTCTGGATAGCCTGGCTGCTTTTGGTTGAGATTGACCGCGACGATATCAAAATGAATCGGCGCAATGCGTTTTAGCAGCAATAAAATATCGAGTAAGGTATAACTGTCTTTACCACCCGAAACACAGACCATCACCACATCGCCATCTTCAATCATATTAAAATCGCGGATTGCCCAAGAAACTTGGCGACGCAGCTTCTTTTGTAGTTTACGAAAGTACGCTGATTCAGTAGGTGCTTGCGCATCGGCACACTGCTCGTCAATCATGTCCTCATCATTGCCATCTTCAGAGACGTCATCGTACTCTCTATTATCAGTATCGGTGTCCAAAGCCTGACTATCAAAGCTCGTTGCATCCGATACGTCATCAGCTTGAGAAGGAATATTTGGCGTAAATAAGGTTGCTGCGGTCATAAGTTACTCAATATCTTTATAAGGGTGATTTTACTATAAAGCGATTTGCGATAAAGCTTTTAAAGCATTATCACCGATGTCATGTGACTGATACTTTAAAAGCTGCGATTATAACAAATATTGCTAACAGATTGAAAAGATGACAGTAATACCTACTTTATTTTATTACGATGCTGTTTAAATTTGCTTTGGCAGCTTAGTGACGGGTGATTGGTCGCTTCGTGGTTCTGTAGTAGACGTATTTTTGCTAAAATAGCCGTTTTCGTAAACCAATAATAGATATCACTATGACTAACGTTACTTTGCAAGACACCCCCAATCAAGTATCAGATGCTGATTTAGCTGCTCTTACCAAAAGCCAAAATGCGGTTGTCCTTTTATCAGGCGGTCTCGATTCGGTGACTTGCTTATATTGGGCAAAAGCGCGCTATGCATCAGTGACAGCAGTCAGCTTTAACTATGGTCAGCGTCATAATAGTGAACTTGTGGCCGCAAAGACCATCGCTGAGACAGCAGGTGTCAATCATAGAATCATCGATATTGATATCGCACAACTGGGTGGTTCATCACTAACAGATCACAGCATGATTGTGCCAGACGGTGATTCGGATAAATTCCCTAGCAAAAAGCGCGATGAGATTGATAACGACGCTATTCCTAATACCTACGTGCCTGCGCGCAACACAATATTCTTATCATACGCGTTAGCAGTCGCCGAAGTCGCTGATGCCAACCATATCGTCATCGGTGTCAGCTCAGTTGACTATTCTGGCTATCCTGATTGTCGCCCAGAGTATATAGCTGCCTTTGAACATATGGCCAACCTTGCGACAAAAGCAGGCGTTACTGGTCATCGCTTATCGATTCAAACGCCATTGCAGCAATTGTCAAAGGCACAGACTATCGAGCTTGGTCTGTCACTAGGTGTCGATTACGGCCAGACGATTTCTTGTTATCGCGCAGATGCCAATGGTCTTGCTTGCGGTGTTTGTGATAGCTGTGCATTACGTCGTCAGGGCTTCGCCCAAGCTGGCGTCACTGACCCTACTCATTATCAGTCTTAATTAATTTTAGTCAGTCCTATATCAGTTATATACGGTATAAGGCGTGCTTAGTCCACTACTTGCAGTACGTCTACTTATCTCCCTTGTACCCAAATCATATAAGGCCGACTATGTATTAACGCTAAATGTTGCGTGGTATGATTATATGCATCAACATTCGCGCAACATTCGCTTGCATTAACACAGCACGTCGTTCTTGTATTCTAATCGACATACTTGCTATCGTATGAACGATTATATTTATCGAAAGATGTAACTGACGATATCGGTCACTCATATATTGATGAGTTGACTTTGCATTGAGCAAAAGATAAAAAATTGACGCTACCCGTAAGAGGAAATTTATGAAGTTGTTGCCAGTACTACCCCTAGCCTTAGCGGCCCTGTTTGCCATGCCACAAGCCAACGCTGCTGACATTAAGCAAGACAATATTAATTCATGTGTCAATGGCGCAGTCAAATACAAAGTCGCTGACAAAAGCAACGCAACCAAACTATGTAACTGTACTATTGGCGTGCGCAGCAACATGACTATCGGTCAAATGTGGGAAATCGAAAGCTACGCGCAAGATAAGAAAGACCCTTCTAATCTGCCATATGTGAAAGCGATGCAAAAAGATTTGCAGCAGTGCACCGTTGGCTTGGATTTGAAGAAGCCACAAAAACCTGCGTAACCTCTAATCGTTCGATATACAAAAGACTGGCCATTGCCAGTCTTTTTTGTTGCCAATGAATGGGCAAAGTGTAAAACTGATTATTTATTTCTACTAATCTGCCTATAATAAGAACACTATAAATAGAACCATCATTAAGCCAATACACATAACTAAAACTAATAAGGATTTTATAATGGCCAAGCCAACAACAGAAACCATTCGCCTACCTGATTTTCCAGTAACCATAGTACGCAAACTTGCTGGTAACTTTATTCATGATGAAATCAATTTAAAAGAAATGGTCGCCAATACTGATAAAGGCCTTATTCTCTATTTTTATCCCAAAGACAACACGCCAGGTTGCACCACACAGGCAACAGAGTTTACCTCGCACCTTCACGACTTCGATGAATTGGGCTACGACATTATTGGCGTCTCTCGTGACAGTGTTCAATCTCATGAAAAATTTATCGACAAATATGACTTACAGATTCCTCTCATCAGTGACGCTGATGAAAAGCTATGCCAGTATTTTGATGTTATCAAAGAAAAAAACATGTATGGCAAAGTTACGCTAGGCCTTGTACGTTCGGCATTTGTATTCAATAAAAACAGTGAACTGACTCATGCCCAGCGTAACCTACGTGCCAAAGACTACACCAGCCGCTTACTGACTATATTGGCGCCGTAATTACTGGTTTTGTAATTAAGTCAGTATTATTGATGTTGTAGTTAAATCAGTATTGATCATAAGAACGATAAAAACCGAATAGCAAATATAAGCCAAGCATTCAGTCTATTACTGAATATAACTTTGCCCCTATTAGAGAATAATATGAATAAACAATCTGACACGACCACCGACGATACGCCGAAAGAAGTCACACGTAAAGTATCTGTCGCTATTATTGGCGCGGGTACCGCAGGTCAAAACGCTTTTCGCCAAGCGAGTAAAATCAAAGATGACGTAGTCATTATTAATGAAGGGTTTTGGACCACGACCTGTATTGCGGTCGGCTGTATGCCTAGTAAGCTGTTAATTACAGCTGCTGATCGCGCACATGATGCCAACCATTCTGCTGAGTTTGGTATTCATGCGACCGCGCAAATTGATGGCAAACGAGTCATGGAGCGTGTGCGTGACGAACGCAGTCATTTTGCCAGCTATATTAAAAAGCAAGTAGACAGCTGGCCTGATCATAAGAAAATCGACGGTCGTGCTCGTATTAATGAGCAAGGGCTAATCGAGGTCAATGATGAGCTAATTGCTGCTGAGCAAATCATTGTCGCCACCGGTAGCTCGCCATTTATTCCTGATGGATGGGCGGACAAGCTTGGTGATACCATGCTAACGTCTGATAGTGTCTTTGAGCTTGAAGATTTGCCAAAGACTATGGCTGTCGTCGGTGCTGGTGCTATTGGTCTAGAGCTTGCACAAGCGTTTACACGCTTGGGTGTAGAAGTCACGCTGCTAAACCGTGCCAAACAAGTGGCTGGTCTAAAAGACGATGATATTAATAATAAAGCCATGGATTGCTTAAGTCATGAATTAACCATGCATCTAGGCAGCGAAATTACCGATGTAGGTACAACAGCAGATGACGGTAATAAAAATGCATTTATCGAGTATGAAGACAGCTCTGGTGAGTCTCAGCAATGGCAAGGCGAGTACGTATTAGTTGCTACTGGTCGTCGCAACAATATTAAGCAGCTAGGTGTTGAAAACTTAGGTGTCGAGCTAGACGATAAGAACCGCCCAAAAAACTTGAGTAAAAAAACAGGTCAGATTGGTGACTTAAACGTCTATATCGTTGGTGATGCCAATGCTAATATTCCGTTACTGCACGTGGCCAGCGATGAAGGCTATAGTGCGGGCAGTATGGTCTGCGAAAACACAGAAGCAGCCTATATTCGTCCACCTGCAACGCCGTTTTCTATCGTATTTTGCTCACCGCAAATCGTCAATGTTGGTATGTCGCTACCAGAGATTCAAAAAGATTCAGAACTCGAATTTGTTATCGGTAGTGTGAGCTTTGATAATCAAGGACGTAGCCGTGTGATGGGTGTCAATTGCGGATTGCTACATATCTATGGCTGCAAAAAGACAGACAGAATTTTAGGCGCCAGTATGGTCGGTCCTGATGCTGAATATATCGGTCATATACTTGCTACAGCGATTACCAATGATTTGAGCATCAAAGATATGCTCGACACCCCTTTTTATCATCCGACAATACTAGAGGGACTACGTACGGCGTTACGTGATGTGCAGTATAAAATGGAGATACCTTTCCAATCTCTAGATACCCAAAAGGATAATTCTTAATCGACCCTTTAGCTAAGTCCTCAAGTCAGCAATGCCTTTAAATTAATAGTAGCTAGTCTTAACCATTACTTTATTTGATTGCTTTGACGACTTGAGGTAATTTATAAATAGATATTCTTTTATAACTTTTTGTACAAACACATCCTGCATGGACGAAAAAATGCCAATCGCTAGTGTTACTGACTTTTTTGAAGAGATCATTCGCGACTTACATACTAGCCTATATCTTGCTCTCGGCGGCTCTATCGATGAAGAGTCACTTAATTGGTCCTCTCAGGCAGTAGAACTGGCGAGCACTGGCATCAAAATCCTAATACTGCTTGCGGTATTGGGATTTTTTTATTGGTTGGCCAATTATATCCTTAGACAAAGCCGTGCCAAAATTCGATTAAATGAGCGCCGCACCAAGATTGTACGTTCAGTTTTGCGCTATGTCTGGATTGTCGCCAGTCTGATAGCGATTATGAGTCAGATAAACTTTGAACCAGAGACCATCAAAGCCACCGCAAAGGCAAGCACTTGGGCAGGTATCTATTACGTACTTTGGGCATCATCAGGACAAATCATTCACAGAGTCCTACAGCATTATGGTCTCAATGCTTCCATAGAGCAGCTGCTCAAAAATATTTTATCTGTACTACTATTGGTACTCGGGCTTGCCAGCGTCATGGCTCAATTTGGCTTTGACATTGTATCGTTAGTGGCGGGTTTAGGTATTGTTGGTTTAGCGGTTGGTTTCGCCGCTCAGTCTACCCTTGCTAATTTTATCGCTGGTATCACCATTCTGCTTGAGCAGTCTTTTCAAGTCGGTGATTGGATTCATATCAATGACAATGAAGGGCGGGTGGTACTTATCGCGTTGCGCACCACTCATATTCTCACTCGAGACAATATTACTGTCATTATCCCAAATTCCAATGTTGCCTCATCAGAAGTCATCAACCTGACTTCCAAAAACTTTATCCGTTTTGATATTCGTGTACGTATCGCGTTCGAAGATGATATAGAAACGGCTCGCAAGGAAATATTGCAAGTACTCAGCGATACCGATGCGGTGCTTAATCGTCCTGAGACCTCAGCGACCGTAGCAGAAATCGGCGAGTACGGGGTGTTCTTTATCGTACGCTTTTGGGTCAAACCAGCAGCCGTTGCCCGCATCCCCAAAATTAAAGAAGTGCTGCAAGAAGAGATTAAAATCGCGTTTGACGCGGCTAATATCTCTACGCCCTATCCGCATATGCGCTTGCTGATGCCAAAAGATGTCGACTACCCTATTGCAACCAAACCCTTTGCAACCACCACTCAAATCGTCCCAGAGGAATTACCACTGACGAAAGGTGAGTAGAGAATTTGTTTTCCCGTATTTGACTATCACATCTTAAAATCTTAAACACGGCTACTTTGAACCATCCTACTGTGAATTATGGTAAAATTGCTGGTTACACCGATTATCTTATTATTTGCTTTTTTGTCAATTTAGCCCACAGGTACCCGTATGACCGAACAAACCGCGCCCGCATCTCTAACAGCAGCTTCACCAGAGTTGTCGCTTGATCTTATTATTACCTGTGCCGATGGGCTTGAGGCACCACTGCAGACTGAGCTAACCAGTTTTGGCATTGACAGCGAAATCAAAAGTACCGGCCGTCTAGCTGTCACTGGTGGCTTACGTGAGCTATATACTATTTGCCTATGGTCACGCGTGGCCTCGCGGGTATTGATGCTGATTAAACGTAAAAACATCAATGCAGAATACGACGTTGCGGAGCAGCTATACGGCTTGGCAAAATCGGTCAATTGGACTGAGCAGTTTAGCCTAGAGCAAACCTTTGCTATCCGTCTGTCTGTCGATAAGCGTGTCGCTGTCAGTCAGCAGTTTGCGATGCTACGTATCAAAGATGCGATTGCCGATACCTTTAACGAAGTTTACGACAGCCGTCCTAACGTCGATAGTAAAAACCCAGACTTCTCGGTTTTTGCCACTATCAATGATAAGCAAGCCGAGCTATATCTAGATTTATCTGGTACCAGTTTGCATCGCCGCGGTTACCGTGTGGCCATGACAGAAGCACCACTGAAAGAAAACTTGGCAGCCGCCCTGCTCTATAGCGCTGGTTGGCACAAGAAAAACGAAGCTGGCGACGCACCTTTCTATAATGCGTTAATCGATCCAATGTGCGGCTCTGGAACGTTCCTTATTGAAGCGCTATTGATGCATTGTGACTATGCTGTGGGTATCGACAAAGCTGCCAATCAATTTGGTTTTTACCAGTGGCAGCATCATAATGAGACGCTATGGCAAGAGATGATTGATGATGCTCAAACGCGTTTCCGCGAAGCATTAGAGATTGCCAACGAGCAGCCTGATACGTTGCCACTTATGCTGGGCTTTGATGCTGATAGTGGTGCGATCCTCGCCACAGAAAAAAACTTAATTGCCGCAGGTCTACAAGACCTTTTACCGTTACTCGATATTGAGCATCGTGCGCTTGACCAACTTAGTAACGTGCTCAAGCCATTAGTCAATGATGGTCGATTGAGCAATCCTTTGGTCATTACCAACCCACCGTATGGTGAGCGTTTGGGTGATGAAGAAATGATTAAGCCGTTGTATCAAGCGATTGGGCTGATATTGCAAGACAGCTTTGCCGGTAGTGGCATTGACCCGATGCTTGGCATATTGGCCTCTCATGTCGAACAAGTAGATATTCTACCGATTAAAGAACCAAAAACCTTACGCTGTCATAATGGTGCTATTACCGTCTATTTCCGCTACGGAACGCTTATCGCTGGACAAACGGGTAATCTTGTTAGTCGTTTTGAGAAACGCGAGATTGAAGTAGAAGATGGTCAAGACTTTATTAATCGTCTGCAAAAAAACCTTGCTAAGCTTAAGAAACTGGCCAAAAAAGACAACGTAAGCAATATTCGTGTTTACGATGCTGATTTACCTGATTTTAAAGTCGCGATCGACTTGTACGGTGATTATGCGCATGTGCAAGAATATGCACCACCAAAGACTATCCCACCTGAGACTGCGAAAAAGCGCTTTAACTTGGCGTTAATGGGTATCCGTGAAGTCTTTGATATTAACCGTGAACAGATCTTTATCAAAACGCGTGCCCGTCAGTCTGGCAACGATCAGTACAGCAAGCAGAACACCACAGAAAAACGTGGTAAGTTCCATGTTGCGCGCGAAGATGGTGCCTATCTGTATGTCAACTTTACAGATTATTTAGATACTGGTCTGTTTATCGATCACCGTAATATGCGTGCTCGTATCAAGGACAACAGCCGCGGTAAAGCCGTACTTAACTTGTTCGCTTATACTTGTACTGCAAGTGTGCATGCAGCGCTTGCTGGTGCGAAAAAAGTCACTAGCGTCGATTTGTCACAGAACTATCTAGATTGGGGCAAACAAAACTTTGTCTTGAACGGTTTGGACGTTAGCCGCAATAAATACCAATTCGTTGCTGCCGATATCTTTGAGTGGATTAAAGACAATACCGAACAGTTCGATGTTATCTTTATTGATCCACCGACCTTCTCAAACTCTAAAAAATTCCAAGGTACTTTTGATGTGCAACGTGATCATGCTGCATTGATTAATCGTGCCATGAACCGCCTCACCTCTGATGGTGTCTTGTACTTTTCTAACAACTTTACGCGTTTTGAGTTAGATGAGCAGTTGACTCAGCGTTATGACATCATTGATATCACGCAAAAAACCATTGGCTTTGATTTCAATATCAAAAAACCGATTCATCAAAGCTTTGAGATTCGTCATCGTCAAAGTCTATAACTCGAAGTTTTAGATTTACAGTTTAGAATCTAAAGTCCGTAAATAGGATTTTGATAAATAAAACTATAGATTTATAGTGGCAGTATAAGTACCTGAAACTTCTGTTTTTTGCCGAATGTATATGAAATATAACAATGGCCCAATCAGCTTTGATTGGGCCATTTTTTGTTGCTATGATAGAGCGTTACTAGGCGATGGATTTGCGCAGTTATTGCGTAAGCATCGCCTTTTTTCGATGCCCTCATAAACCACTAACGTCTAATAAAAAGGATAACACCATGGCTTTATCACTTAATAAAGGCGGTAATTTATCGCTAACGAAAACTGACCCAAATTTAACCAAGCTACTTATTGGTCTTGGTTGGGATGAGCGTGCCACTTCTGGTGCTGAGTTCGATCTGGATGCTAGCGTATTTCTGCTAAATGGCGCAGGCAAAGTGCGCGGCGATCATGACTTTATCTTTTACAATCAGCTGAAGTCTGACAATGGCGCTGTCGAGCATACTGGTGACAACCGTACTGGCGAAGGCGACGGTGATGATGAAGTTATCAAAGTCAACCTCACTCAAGTACCTGCAGACGTAGATAAAGTAGTCGTGACAGTGACTATTCATGACGCTGCAGCGCGTAGCCAGAACTTTGGTCAAGTCGCCAACGCCTTTATCCGTGTCGTTAATGAAGAAACAGGTACTGAAGTCGTACGTTTTGATTTAGCAGAAGACTACTCTGTAGAGACAGCAATGGTGTTTGGCGAAGTATATCGTCACAACGGCGAATGGAAATTCCGTGCTGTTGGTCAAGGCTATTCAGGCGGCTTGCAAGCGATGTGTCAGCAATACGGTGTCGATATCTAAAACTATTATTTACTGGTATTTAGTCTGTTATTAGTCACCGTCATCACGTCCAAAATAGCAAACCGCCATCGTTGCAAATAGTCACAATTTTTAATGGCCAAATCACTAGTAATGCTTTACGTTTCGTTTAAAATTATGCATAAAAAGTGGTTAGTAATAACCGCTTTTTTGCGGTTCATGCCTATACTAGGTAGACCTTAGCTTTACGCAACCATACAGGATGTGTCATGAGACATTTTTATTTAGACTTTATCTTTACCGCAATTGCTTTGGCAATAGCAGCATGGTGGGGATATTCACATGGCGGTATGGGTGGCATGATAGCCACTCTTTCTATTACCGCTATTTTGGCCGTCATGGAGATTTCATTATCTTTTGATAATGCGGTGGTCAATGCTTCAGTCCTTAAGGGCTGGGACGAATTTTGGAAAAAGATATTTTTAACCGTTGGTATCCTGATCGCCGTATTCGGTATGCGATTGGTCTTCCCTATTGTCATCGTCGCGGTTACTGCCGACCTTGGTATGATGGAAGTCATCAACTTGGCTTTATATAGCCCTGAAGAGTACTCAGCAAGACTGATGGCACACCATGCGGAAATCTCAGCATTTGGTGGTATCTTCTTGCTATTGGTATTCTTGAACTTTATTTTTGATGACAAAGAAGTACATTGGTTTGACTGGCTTGAGAGCCGTTTAGCCAAGCTAGGTAAAGTCGATGCCATGAGCGTATTTGTAGCGCTTATCGTCTTGATGATTGCGGTATCGTGGGCTAATGCAGAGCAGTCAAGTGCTGTTCTAATCGCAGGTGTTTGGGGTATCTTGGTTTATCTGGGCGTACAGGTTGTATCAGGTATGCTTGAGGGCGATCTGGAAGAAGACCTAGAAAACGAAGAGAATGGTTCGGGCGCTGCGGCGACCAGTGCCATTATGAAGGGCGGTATCATTGGTTTCTTATACTTAGAAGTTCTAGATGCCTCATTCAGTTTCGATGGTGTGATTGGCGCATTTGCAATCACTAATGACGTGATTGTTATCATGTTAGGTCTTGCGATTGGTGCGATGTTCGTACGTTCTATGACTATCTTCTTGGTAGACAAAGGCACGCTTGACGAGTTCATCTATCTTGAGCATGGCGCACATTATGCCATCGGCGCATTGGCACTGATTATGCTATTGTCAGTGAAGTTCCATGTACCAGAGATTATCACTGGTCTGATTGGTATTGCCTTTATTGGTTGGGCGCTGCTAGCGTCACTTCAGCATCGTAAAGCTGAGAAAGCAAGCCTGAACTAAGGCATGTTCTCAGTGTAGTCTGTATCTAGTTATACATCTAAGCAGGTCATATCATCAGGTATGGCCTGTTTTTTTTGACAATTTTGCCTTACTGTTAGGTCATATTGAAGCCCCAAAATATCGGAATAACCGATAATTGAGACAATCAATGGTTAAAGTTACGTTCGCCCTGTTACTATTGTCCTATCTTCAGTTAAAATCCTCATCTTTAAATAACTTGTCGAAATAAGACCCTATAAACGATATGCAAAAAATTCTTGATGATATTGCCGCAGAGATGGCAAGAGAAACTGACCGCGGCAAAGTCGCAGATTATATCCCTCAATTGGCTCATATTGATCCTAATCAGTTCGGTATAGCCGTAGCGACTCCTGATGGGCATATGTATGCAGCAGGTGATGCAAGCACTCTGTTTTCCATCCAAAGTATCTCTAAGGTATTTACCTTAACCATTGGTCTTGGCAAGCTAGGCGATACACTTTGGACACACGTCGGACGCGAACCATCTGGCGATCCTTTTAATTCAATTGTGATGCTCGAGCATGAGTCTGGCCGACCGCGCAACCCATTTATCAATGCTGGGGCAATCGCAGTTGTCGACGCCATCATGATGGGGCATAAACCCAAAGAAACACTGGGTGAAATCCTGCAGTTTGTTCACCTCATTGCAGATGATGAGTCAATTCGCTTTGATCATAAAGTAGCGGCTTCTGAGATGGCGCACAAGGACCGAAATGCCTCTCTGGCGCACTTTATGAAATCCTTTGGTCGTTTAAGACACGATGTGGATAATGTATTAGGTACGTATTTTCATCAGTGCTCAATTGCAATGAACTGCCAACAGTTGGCCAGTGCCGGTCTTTATTTAGTGTCTAATGGAGTTGATAAGCACTCAGGAGTACGTGTAATCAATGAAAAACGAGCACGCCGTATTAACTCATTGATGATGATGTGTGGTCATTATGATGGTTCTGGCGAATTTGCTTACCGCGTGGGCTTACCAGGCAAAAGTGGTGTTGGTGGCGGTATTTTGACGATAGCACCTGGTAAAGGTTCTATCGCTGTCTGGTCACCAGGGCTTGATCATGTAGGTAACTCCAAGCTTGGACTAAAAGCACTAGAGCGCTTCGTACAAAAAACTGGCTGGTCGGTTTTTGCAGAATAAGATATACATGTCTATTTGTCTAAATAGGTTTTTTATATAATGCCAAGCTCTCATACTAGCTGCGAAGCATACCTAAGGCATGAGTTGGTTTATTCTAAGCTTATATAGTCAGTCGGTGCTTTTTAAAGCGATTGTTTTATCTAAGCTACCTTTGTGCTAAATCCCTTTTGTATGAAACATTACTTTTCATAACAATATCTTAACGACTATTGCTAAGTTGATTAGAAATTATCAAAGATACAGAAGTATTATGTCCCTTAGTAAGCATATAGTAAGCGCACAAAATACGCCTTGCTTAGTGAGCAAACGCTTAGTATAGTAAAACCTAATGATATGCAGGGCATAGCGTACAGGTAAGTTTTTATTATTTGCTCTGAGATATCAGTCACTGCACAACTTTTAGTTTATTTTTTATCAATCAATCCACTTAACTATTAATCCAAAGGATATTTGTATGGCTATTAGCTTAACAAAAGGCGGCAACGTAAACTTATCAAAAGAAGCGCCAGGTTTAACTAACATTACAGTCGGTCTAGGCTGGGATCCACGTGCCACTGACGGCCAAGAGTTTGACTTAGATGCAATCGGTTTCTTGATTAACGAAGCAGGCAAAGTCCGTAACGACCAAGATTTTATCTTTTTCAATAACCTAAAATCAGACAACGGCGCTGTTGAGCATACTGGTGATAACCGTACTGGCGAAGGCGATGGCGATGATGAGAAAATCAAAATCAATCTTGCGAGCATCCCAGCTGACGTCAACAAAGTAGCTATCTGTGCCATCATTTATGAAGGCCAAGCACGTAACCAAAACTTCGGTCAAGTGGGTGATGCTTACATCCGCGTTGTAAACGACAATGGTGAGTCTGAAATCGCTCGTTACGACCTATCAGAAGACGGCAGCACTGAAACAGCGATGATTTTCGGTGAATTATATCGTCACAGCGGTGATTGGAAATTCCGTGCGGTTGGTCAAGGCTTCAGCGGTGGTCTTGGACCATTAGCAGCCTCTTATGGCGTAAATGTTTAACGTTAAAACCAACGTAAACGTTTAGCAAGCCAATTATCATAAACAGACGTCTGGTTATGATCTAATGAGCCATCAAGTGTGCCCCTTTAACGCATTTGATGGCTTTAAATTTAATTGGCTTATCATTAAAAGCTATAGAGCACATAAAAGCACACGCACACATTAAAAGCATTTAACAAAGATATTAGAATAAGGATTTGCAAGCCATGGCCGCAACATTCAGTTTAATCGGTACTATTGAACCTTTTTTGCATTGTAATCTTAAAAAAGGCGATTCAATTTATTGTGAAGCCAATGCGATGGTGATGATGGAGTCCAATCTTGAGCTGAAAGGTAAGCTACAAGGTGGCCTGATGCAGTCACTGATGCGCCGCTTTGCAAACGATGAATCGTTGTTTCAACAGCAAATTGAAGCGGTTAATGGTGAGGGCGATTGTCTGCTTGCGCCCACGCTTGATGGTGATATGCAAATTATAGAAGTTGGCAAGCAGCAGTATACATTGAGTGATGGTGCGTTTGTCGCGGCTCAAACTGGCGTCGATATCAGAGCCAATATTCAGCGCAATTTAGGCGGTGCAGTATTCGGTGATACAGGCGGCTTTATGGTGATGCAGACCCAAGGCCAAGGTCAAGTCGTGGTATCTGGTTTTGGCTCGTTGTTTGAGATTGATGTTACACCAGACAAAGACGTCATTATTGATAACGGTCATGTGGTCTGCTGGGACTCAAATCTTGAATACAAGTTGTCAGTTTCGACCAGTAAGAAAAAAGGCATCATGAGCAATATTATCAACTCCGTCACTAGTGGTGAAGGTATGGTTCTGAACTTCTCAGGAAGTGGTAAAGTCATTATTTGCTCACGCAATCGTGACAGTTATCAAGGTTGGATACAAAGCGTCCTAGGTAGTAGCTCAGGCGGACGTGGCGGCGGCGGTGGCTTCTTAGACAATATCTTATAGTGCATTTCGCAATTTATACCAATTTCTAACTTTATTTTTAAACGATTTTACTCACAATTATTATAAGGATACTCACATGGCAGTTAGTCTTCAAAAAGGTCAAAAAATCTCCCTAAGCAAAGAAGCTGGTGGCGAGCTTACTCAAGTTAAATTGGGTCTAGGTTGGGATGTCGCTCAAGGGCCACAGGATAAAAAAGGTGGTTTCTTAGGAAAATTATTCGGCGGCGGTTCTGGCGGCGATTCTATCGATTTAGATGCTTCATGCATTATGTTTGATGCTAATAAGCAAGCAGTCGATGCCATTTGGTTCAGTCAGCTAAAATCGAAAGACGGCAGTATCGTGCATACTGGCGATAACCGTACTGGCGACGGTGATGGTGATGATGAAGTCATCAACGTCGATCTCTCAAGAGTACCTGCCAATGTGGTTTCATTGGTATTTACGGTCAATAGCTTTACTGGTCAAACGTTTGAAACCGTAGAAAATGCGTTTTGCCGTATCGTTAATGCCAATAATAATAGCGAAGTAGCACGTTATAACTTGTCTGCGCAAGGTGGACACACAGCGATGGTAATGGCAAAGGTCTATCGTCATAATAATGAGTGGAAAATGCATGCGATTGGCGAGACAGCTTCTGGCCGCACCTTCCACGACTTAATGCCTGCTATCACACCGCATGCATAATTGATTTGAGACTTTGACTGGATTATTACCAATCTAGTTAAATAGTTTATTTCAAAAGAGAGCGGCCCATCTATCAATAGTTGGGCCGCTCTTTTATGCTTATTATTTATAGTTAAGAATACTATTTACGTCCACGCTTCCAGCTAAAGCCCCAGTTAAATGCTTTGTCCATTTCTTGGTGACCTTTGAAATATTGGTTGATACGCTCAACATTAATACTGCCTTGCTGATTAACCAAACGGGCAATGGCACACATTGGTAGATTGCCTGCACCTTCGGTCAAACGTGTCTCAATCGGTGATTGCTCTGGGACATGAATAGTCACAACCCCATCGGTTTTTTCCCAGTTGGGTGCGCCTTCGTAAATAAACGCAAAGATAAATACTTCTTCAATCTGTGACCATTGCTGACCATTGATATCCAGCCATTCACCGCCACTTACCTGCCCCGTTCTATCATCCGCACGTAGGCAAACATAAGGCGCTGATTGTAAACTACCAAAGCGATTACCCAACGCTTGAATAAGGGTTTTTTCACCATTTTTTAGATGAATCATAGCGCCGACATCTAGATCGATACCGCTTGATTGATGCTGCTTAAATAAATCACCCAGTATGCCTTTCTTGGGCGCTGCTTTATCATTTTGCGGGCGTTGATTCCAATCTAAATTGACCGAAATTTTGCCAAAGTCATCACGTTTTTTAAGATTGATGCTAGATTGGTTTTTAGTTAATGTTATTTTACTTAAGTTAATCGAAGGGTTAGCAGGAATCGGTGGCGGGTTGTTAGCTTGAGACGTGCTGCCTGCTTTTTGCGTATTGATTGATCGCTGCGTGTTGATAGGTTGAGGTTGGCTTTGTTCAGGGTTATGATTTTGGGCAGGTGCGTCATCAGCTATTTCCACACCGAAATGCTCAGATAAAGGTTTTAACCCTCCCTCAAATCCTTGGGCGATAAAACGAAATTTCCAGCTTCCTTGTCTGCGATAGCATTCAGCTAATATAATGGCTTTTTCATTACGGCCTGCGCTACTCAGCTGACAGGTCATCAGCACTTGACTGCCCTGTAATACTTGAATATCCACATCGCCAACTTGCGACAGTGTTTGCGCGCTAGAGAACGCTAGGGCAATTTTCTCAATACTTGCAGGCTGTGCAGACAAATTGACATCAAAAAATCCATCACTGTCATGACCACGGAAGCTAACGCTACCATCATCACTACGTGTCTGACCATAAAATATCATGTCTCCATCACCGCGTACTTTGCCGTCATTAGTCAGGCGATAAGCGGCACAATCAATAGCATTTTGGCTTAAAATACGAATGCTAATATTGTCAGTCGGTAGTGGCGCATTGGCACCTGCAATTAGTTTTTGAGGTTGGTTTTGACTCATCATACATCCTTTAGATTATTTATTATGCTGTTGTCATTGTCATGCCGACTATCATCATATAGTAGCATGGATATTATGAAAGTTTTGAATCAGGCAATCGTGATATAAGCGATAAAGTCATCCTTACAAATCCCTATGACTATTTTATTAGAGGCGTTTATAACGCATATCATTTGTATATAATACGTCCTATTAAACCGTATACCTTTGCTAATATTACTACTAGATTTGCAGTAGCAATATTGACCTACCCATTCCCCGATACCTAATGATAACGCTGAGAGAATTATGAATAATCTTGCTGACAATAGTAACCCTTCAATACCAGTAGCGGCGTGGTTAGCTGAAGGCCAATCTAGCCAGCGTGATATGTTAGAGAGCTTACAAAGTCTAAAGAGCAAATCAAGCAGTCCTTCAAACAACCCTTTTCAAGTTATTGCCTCACACCGTCATGATAGACCTGAAATTTTTGAATTCGCCGATATGATTTATCGCGAGCCATCTGACTCGATCGTAGATACTGATATCCAAATGACTGATGAAACTGCCATACCACGCTGGCAGTTCGTATTAGAACAAGCTCAAAAGTATAACGTAAAAGTACTACTGACTGGGCGCAATGGTATTGACTATGAAGCGCATCGTGAAAAATTTGACGCTGCTGGTATTCGCTTATTGACGGGCGCAACCAGCGTGGCGGCACTAGAGTCGATCGATGATAAATTTGCTTTTATGCAGCATTGTCACACTCATAATATCCCAGTGGCAGACGCATGGCGTTTTGACAATACGGTAGAGCTTGAGGCTTTACTAGCCGAGCATGGTGACCAGCCTCTATGTGTGAAACCTGTCGTCGGTATTTTCGCCCAAGGGTTTTGGCGACTAGACACGGGTAAAGCAGATAGTACTACGTACGATAGCTTTGAGCACTTATATTTCACTGAAGAGAAAAAAATAAATACAGCCCAATTTGTGAATGCCTATGCTAACAGCGAAATGGTACACGATCGCCCTATTCCAATGTTGCTTATGCCTTATCTGTCAGGGCAAGAGTACTCTATCGATGTAGTTTGTGAATATGGTGAAGTCCTAGCTGCTGTCACTCGTCATAAAACAGGAAAAATACAACATGTTGGTTATGAGCAGTCTGTCATGGATGTCGTAATCCCATTGATTAGGGCTTTTGGCTGTGATGGTATCGTCAGTGTACAGACCAAAGCTGATGATAGCGGTCAGCACCGTGTTCTTGAGATCAATAGTCGTCCATCAGGTGGTATTGGTTATACTTCTCATAGTGGAACTGACCTGACGCAAGTCGGCTTTTCTTATTGGTTGGGGTTATCAGAGAGACCTAACTTAGAGACCAATATTCAGCATATTGAACCATGCCAAGTACGCTCTATTATGATGAGTGTCAAAATTGAAAAGGATGACGAATAAATAGTCCGCTAAGCATGCATGTGATTAGCAGAGGATTTGAACAAACACGAAAAAAGGTTTTTAGATATTAATCTAAAAACCTTTTTTTATTTTCACTTTCAATTGGTATTAAAAATGAGCGTTTAAAATTACTCGCCAAATGCTAGTGTCGCTTGCTTAGGTGCATTTTTAGAAGCAATGACCCATAGTAAGCTCAATACGATTGCTGAACCGATGAAGATCATAATCGATGAAGAAATGGCACCTGCATGCGTATAATCCATAGACATTGAGTGATCAGTCATCGTCATTTCCATCGCGGCTATACCAGTGTAATGCATACCACAAACTGCAAGACCCATGATAAACGCACTACCAAAACGCTGTAATGTACCACGTAGATTGAATGCCAACCATAGCGCAGCGATAGCGGCTGCAATAGCAATTACAATCGATAAGATAAGCAGCGGTATATTGTATGACATAGTAGCGTCCATTTGCATAGAGGCCATACCGGTATAATGCATGGCTGCAACACCCAGTCCAGTAAGTACGCCGCCACCGATTAACTTAGCAACGCTTGATTCACCGCGACCTACGATGACAATACCGACTGCAACGAAACAAATCGCGAGTAACATTGAGACAATCGTCAGACCCAAGTCATAAGTCACAGGCATTTTCATATCTACTGCCATCATACCGATATAATGCATAGACCAAATCGCACCACCGATAGCAATCGATGATAGCGCTACCCAGAAATACAAATCCGTTCCTGGCTTAGCAGAAGGTACTCGAATGGCAAGGTTTAAGCCAACATAAGAACCAAATACTGCAATGGCGTATGAGACCAACACCAAAAGTAAGTTATATTCAACTTCCATCATTTTTTTGCCTTTTATCTATCATAAGAATTGAGTCAAATAACGTTACTTTTATTGCAACACGGTGCGTCATTCGCTCGTTGATTTTTTGCATAGACATGAAATTATCTATGCATAATTTTTTACCCAATGGTAAATTCACAAATATTGGTACTACCTGCGCCGCAGTTAGTCTCTTCAACTTGAACCACATCTATAGCAGGGTTGCTTGCCAAAAAGCCTTCTATATAGCCCACAATAAAATGGCATCCTGAGTGAGTATGATCTGACGACTTACAGAACGGACATTTGATTAAATAAATTACATTATTCTTTGCTTTAACTTTAGACAGACCTTTTAGTGCTGGTACAAGCTCACGAGTGATAGTAGTAGGCATCTTTAGTGGACTACCAAGTGAATAATCACGCTGGTAAATACCGCCGCCAACCTTGCGACCCAACTCCTGCAATGCCGTCACACGTCGCTCAATAGGTAAACTATCTTCATACTGACTGACAATATCTGCTATTTTAGGGTAATAAGCACCAATGGCTGATAAGACGCTTTTTTCATCTAATGTCTTTTTTGCAGGGGCAGTTGACGATCCGCCCTCTTCATCTATTTCTAGATTAAAAAGCGTACAACCTTCAATTGAAGATAAGTCATCGATTAGATCTGCTTGCGTTTTAGAGCCTAGACTTCTTGCGATCACATGAATGATATTACCACCATTCTCTGAAGCCTCTTGTCTTTGGGAGACCAGCTGATAACCTGCTTTGATAAGCGGCGAAATAACATTGACCAGACGAATACGTTCAGAAGACGTTTCTAATGCACAAGAGAATTTCACAGAGCACTCCTTTTCTTAAAATACTGCTACGCTTTCTTATATCAAGCTATCTAGATAAACTAATGTGAATAACGTTTCAAAGGTCCGACCAACTGGCTTTCTCACAATATAAAAGATATGCAGACATCAACCATGTAACAGTTTCTATATATCTTTTATATTATAAGAAATGAAATATCTTCAGTAGACGAAACTTCGATTTTTATAGTTATTAAGCATACAAGCGCTCTAACTACTAGAAATTCATTAATCGAAAAACAGTAATAAGCTTGAAAATAAGATTGAGATAAATAGGTTTGAATCAAATACTATTCTTAAACTTTATAAATAACACTTGGTCACAGTAAAGTTACTAAACAGCAATAGATTTTGATTGTATTATCACCGGAATCTTGTTCTGTAGCAATACACTATACGGCTTTGTCCGATAAGTGGCTACATTAGCCGACAAATGGCTAGACTATAAAACCTCATTATTATTTTCTAAAAGTAATTAATTATTAAAAGGAATTCCGAAACTATTAAAACCTATATATCTTGATATATCTATTATGCAATTAATCTTAACTGTATATTAAAACACCTATTACTGTTTTCTCTTTGTAGAATGATAGTTTCAAAATAAAATCAAAACCCTTTATGTGGTCAGACTTTAGTCTCAAGGATAAAATCATTAAACAATAAAAATAACTATAATCGCGTAAATAAACTAAGGAAATGTGATGTCGAAGCAAGTTGAGTTAAGGCTAGGGGCCAATACGGTTATCGAAAACACTAAATGTTCGATCGCATTTTCTACTACTAAACCATTAGAGTTTGGACAGCAGCTTGGGCTATTATGGTTGCCATTAGATGCCAATCGTAAAGCCGTTTGTAGTCCTGCTTATTTACATGAGTCTAAAGACTGGGCTCAGCTCGATAACAAGGATAATCCAAATACATGGCAGTTAGATTTACCCCAGTTATTTGATACACTTGGCGTTAGTTTCTTACAACTGATTGCCTATGTTTATCATGAGCCAAGCCTAAAATTGCCAGCGGTAGAGTTAAACGACGTAAGTCTCACGCTCAATAACGGAGATATTCAATATAACTTCACAACAAACGAGCGGCATATCAAAGCGGCGATTATATTAGAAATATATCATCGTAATGGACAGTTCAAATGTCGAGCACTTGGCGAAGCATCAACGCAAGGCTTGGCGAGCCTTGAACATCATGTACAGGTTAGTCTGGATGTGCGTCCACCTAGCACACATACGCTTATTCAAGAAGCTCAGCATCAGCAGCGTACTCAACCAAACAACGAAGCTCGCCCTCCCCGTCAAGTACAAGCAGGCGAAACTTGGACAGGAACAGCGTTTGCTATTGATCCCTATCATCTGCTCACCTGCTATCATGTGATTGAGTCAGCAGCGATGGTTGGCGTACGTCAGCAAGGTCAGCCTGATCGCGAGGTACAAGTCGTGCTCAGCGATATCGGAAGCGACTCAGCTATTATTAGAGTTAGTGATCCTTTGCCTAGCTACCTTCCATTGGCGCAGCAGTGTGTTGATATATTGGGTGAGACCATCACCACACTGGGGTTTCCGTTGTCAGGACTGAGTAGCCAACTGCAAGTCACTCAAGGCTGTATATCAGGATTGACAGGTTTAAATAACGATATCCGTCATATGCAATTCACCGCACCCATTCAGCCTGGATCTAGTGGTAGTCCTTTATTATTGCCGACTGGAGAGGTAGTCGGTATGGTCACATCAAGTCTGGTTCATGAACATGCACAAAATATGAACTATGCGGTGAAATTTCAGTTATTATCTGCCCTACTGGCGAGCGCTGGCGTCAGCTTGGAGAACACGACTGATTTGACCAATGCTACGCCTCTTACCACACCTCAGCTAAGCAAGCAAAGTCGCAGTGCCTTATGGCTGGTTGGCTGTCAGGGTTAAAAATCTACGACGACATATAATTAAAAGCGCCAAGGAATATGAATGTTAAATGAGCAACACAGTACGACCATCACCCTACCCCGTGGTACGCTAGATCTAACTTATCAAACCAACTCAGCCACCAATAAAAATGGCGCAGAACAACGCGCCCATTATCAGTTAGAAGATTTACTTGGATTTGCCCAGCGTATTAATCCAAAACGGGCATTTTTGTTTGTCTCAAAAGTGCTAGGTCGTCATATTCCCGTTGCGCCAAGCACTATGCGAAACGCATTTACTGATTTGGCTGATTTAGTGCCTAATGACTTGGCCGAGCCAGTGCTAGTCATTGGTATGGCAGAGACCGCTGTTGGTCTATCTGCTGGTGTCCATCAAGCGCTACAAACGCGCTATCCTCAAGCTCTGCTATTGAACTCTACGCGTCATGCACAGCACGATGAAAGTAGTGATGCCAATGGTACCGACTCCTTGCTGACGACGTTTTGTGAAGATCATAGTCATGCCAGCCAGCATTTGATTTATCAGAGCAAAGATAGCGTTACTCAGGCGCAGCTACTGGCCAGTAAAACACTAATTATGGTCGATGATGAAGCCTCAACAGGCAATACCTGTGTTAATGTCGTCACGGCCCTACGTGAAGCAGGATTTAACCAGTTAGAGCAAGTGCATCTAACAACATTGGTCGACTGGTCATTAGATCAAGAGAAACCTAATCCACAGTCAGATGCTAAACCTGCACGTATGGCCGATCGTCTCGCTGGTATTGAGTTTCATCGCCATCATTTATTGTCTGGCGCATGGCAATGGACAGACGCACCCAACCCTGAACCCATTACGATGCCATCAGTTGATACTACGGCCGCTGGTAGTCAAGCGCTTGGTTATACGGGCAACTGGGGGCGTTTTCCAACGCTAGACAGTACAAAGGGATTTGCTAACTATCTTTCGAGTTTTCAGGCTGCATTTACCCGTTTTAATGATCAAGAAAACTTTGATGTTACTCAGTTGCCAAGAAGAATCTTAGTATTGGGCAGCAATGAGTTTGTTTGGTTGCCGTTTCTATTGGCTGAATGGCTTGAAACAGAGTCCGACAAGCTCAACGACGATACAGCATCCATGGTTAATTTTAGCGCATTAACCCGCTCACCGATTGCGCTTGGTGGAGCGATTACCACGATGCTGAGCTTTAGTGACAATTACGGGCTTGGTATGACCAATTTTGCTTATAACGTCGAGCCTAGTGATTGGGATTTGATAGTGTTGTGTATAGAAACATCAGCTGATAGTGTGGATGCTATGTGGCGAGGTTTGGATAACGTGCTGATGGTGAGCCCTAAAATTGCTCTCTAACTTTCAAACCTATTATTGACGGACGACGCCATGACTACCTCCTTTTTTAAAGCCAACCCAGACATTATTAAGCCTTATGCCTTGATGGATCTAGATGATACGCTTTTCCAAACTCAGCGTAAAATCGACGCTTGGGATTTGCCCACTACTGAGCCTGAATCTTTGATATGTGCGACAGTCAATAAACAAGACGAGCCTTTGAGCTTTATGAGCCAGCGTCAAGCAATCTTTTTTAATTGGTTGCTTGCTAGCACTGAATTAATTGTAGTGACGGCACGGGATCGTAGTGAAATAAAACGCGTCAAGCTGCCGTTTGATAGCTGGCAGGTATTGACCCATGGGGCGATTATTTTAACGTCTGACGGAGCGCTGCTAAGCAGTTGGCAGCAGCATATGTATAGTAAGCTCGCGCCATTGCAAGATAAGCTTAATAAGTTAAGCGAATTGTTTGCCAGTCATAGTCAAAGCGAGCAAAGTCATTTAGTATTCACACCGCATATCGATAGCTTTAACAATGGCTCTACGGATGAAGAGCTCACCATTTATCTGGCTATCAAACATGCACAGAAAGATCATCAAGCGCTCGTAGATTTAGCTGAGAAACTGCCCACTTTGATACGTGATTTTGATCAAGATTTCTATGTACATGTGAATGCTAATAACCTAGCGATATTGCCCCATGGAGTTCATAAGCGTCATGCGGTACAGTTTTTATTAGAGCATCATTTAGACCATCAGCGTCCCAGTTTTGGCTTTGGTGATAGCTTAGCTGATCTGCCTTTCTTGCAGTTATTGGACTGGTACGGTATGCCCAATCATGGCCAACTGCATGAGCAATACCAGTCTAAATCGTCAGGCTAAACCATCAGCTTAAACAACAGCCACGCAAATCCACTGTTATCATTCCGAGTGCTATTATTCATACTATGACTTTACCTAATATACAGATAAAAAGAGCTGCTCTGCAAAACTATGGCTCAGGCAGCTATCTTGCAAGCGATGTCACTGTCTTACTCGATATGGTAGATAAGGACGCGGTTGCTGATGTACCAGTCAGTCAAAAAGAAGCGCTTATCCAAAGTGGACAACGCCATTACTCTGACATGTTGACCTTAGAGCAAGCACCTACTGCAATGCATGAGCAGCTATACATACAGGCGTTAGAGCAAGGGTCAACAAGGACCGCGACCGATATCGCTCATTTGTCTCATACGCTACATCAGGTTTTTCAGCAGAATGTGAGTGATGAGCACCCACTGGTTTTGGTCAGTTTGGTGCGAGCTGGTCTACCGATCGGGGTATTATTGCAACGTGCGCTGTCGGATACAGACAGTAGCTATCACCTGCCAAGTGTGCATTATGGCATCAGTATCATTCGTGATCGTGGTCTTGATCCAGTGGCCCTGCAAATGCTACTGGATGCTTATCCAAACAGTCCAATCGTATTCGTCGATGGTTGGACAGGTAAAGGCGCTATTTATCAAGAGTTGGCTCGTAGTCTAGAGACGTTTAGTGATTCCACCCATGTTAATTTTGCCAACATTTTTCATCAAGGCGCTGACGTCATTCCGCTACTGACTCTTGCCGATCCGGCTGGCGTTGCTTGGCTGGCGGCAAGTGAAGAAGACTGGTTAATCCCATCGGGTTTGTTAAACAGCACCGTATCAGGATTAATTTCGCGCAGCTTATACATGGAGCCGTCATCAGGCCTGCATCGCAGTGTCTTTTATGATGATTTAATTGAGGTAGATCACAGCTTAGCATTTATTAATCATATCGATGCAGCGAGACGATCATTGGCTACTACTCCAGCGCGTTTACCGACTTACCAGCAGCCACGCTACCAGACTGCGGCGTTGATAGAGACGCTGGCAGCAGATTATCATATTGTCAATCGCAACCGTATTAAGCCGACTATTGCCGAGGCAACACGTGCCATATTACGCCGTGATCCAGAGCGTATATTGCTCGCCACTGCTGAGCACCCTGATACCGTACTGCTACGCCATTTATGTGCGCAACGAAACATCACTATCAGTGTATTAGGTGATAAAATACTGCCTTATCAAGCCATCACGCTTATCAAGCAGCGCTCCCAAGACACTTAATACATTTACCAGTATTAAATACTTTCTTTTTCGCTCTCTTATACCCTCTACTTATGATGCCAATTATGTCAGATATGCTAAAAACCGAGTCAGACCTTTACAATGATACCCAATCTTATGCGCACCTGATCACTGAGCGTCATGCGATGGTCAAACCACACACGCACCATCCATATCAGCTCGGTGCTAGCTTGTACATGCCTGCGACTCGCCAAGATATTTGGCAAGTCATCAAGCGGGATAAATTACCGACGATTAATAGTATTATTATCTGTCTAGAGGATGCGGTCAGTCAGCAAGATGTAGAGTTAGCGCTTGAGCGTTTGCGCACTCTACTGGATACGTGGGCTGAGCATGTGAATAGCATTAATGCGCCATCTAAATCGGCGAAAATTCATGCCCAGCATCCGACACGTCCACTAGTCTTTATACGTCCACGTAGCCCGATGATGCTACAGCAACTGGCTGACTATACCCATATCAATCTTATCGATGGTTTCGTTATGCCAAAAGTTGATATGTATAGCTTATCTAACTGGCGCATGGCTTGTCAGAACCTAAAAGTAGATCAACTACTTATGCCGACGCTCGAAACCGCAGCGCTGTTTAATCCGCATCACAATCAGGAGCTTGCCATCGCTTTTAAAGAAGCGTTTAGCCAACCAGTTTTTGCATTGCGTATCGGCGG
The DNA here is from genome assembly GCF_904846625.1 of Psychrobacter sp. JCM 18900. Classification (GTDB taxonomy): domain Bacteria; phylum Pseudomonadota; class Gammaproteobacteria; order Pseudomonadales; family Moraxellaceae; genus Psychrobacter. Next base: position 200,829 of record NZ_CAJHBL010000002.1, on the reverse strand, counting down.
TAATGACTTGTTCGCAGCATTGCGCTTACGCCGCCCAAAAAACAGTATTGTCTATGACTCGCCTATCGGTACATTGGCTTATCAAATGCTTGGCTGTTTTGTGCCGCATGGTTTTTATCTTACCGCGCCAGTATTTGAGTACTTGGATCAGCCGACGCTGTTTATGCAAGAGCTGAACCGAGACGTCAGCTTAGGGATGGTAGGCAAAACTGTCATTCATCCAAGCCAAATCGCCCTAGTACAGCAAGCTTACTGTGTGCCACTGAGTACACTGGATGAAGCACAAGCGATCCTTCACACTGAGGCCAAAGCGGTATTTAAGTACAATAATACAATGCTAGAGCCTGCGACGCACCGTGCTTGGGCGACTGAGATTGTCAATCGTGCAGAAGCCTTTGGAACCATTGATGACGGACATAGCCAATACAGCTCACGAATGTAGCTGTCATCGCTAACACAGATAACTGTCTGCCATTTAACAACTTACACCATACAAAAAGCCGCTATCAAATACAGGTAGCGGCTTTTTTATATAGATATTTGTTTGGGATTTTCTATAGATATAAGGCTTTAAAGCTCTCGAACAGTATCTATATTAAGCACAACTTTCCAAAAACTGACGAAGTACTTGATTCACTTGATCAGGCTCTTCTACTGTCGATGTATGACCTGCACCTTTGATAATAGCAAGCTTGGACCCAGCGATAGCAAAATGCATGCGTTCAGATTTGGCATAAGGCGTGGCGGCATCTTCATCCCCTACTACAATCAGTGTCGGCGTTGTAATCTCACCCAACTGCTCATAAGTACCGGTACGCTCAATCACGCCCATTGTTGCTTTGACCACACCGCCCTTACGATTGCTTTGTAGCATCGTTAGCCACTGCTTACGGTCAGATTTGCGCAGCTTATCTGCCAAAAACGTACTGCCAAACATAATTGGCATCACCTTATTACTCACACGCTTCATACCTAACCAGCGAATCGCTTTGACCAGCTTACGATACTGAGGTATATTTTTTGGATCTTCAGGGTCAGCAGAGGTTTCTAACAGCGTTAATGACAACAGTAACTCAGGGCGTTTGAGCGCAATACGTTGAGCCACGAACCCGCCCATAGATAGCCCAACAAAGTGACATTTATCTATACCAAGCGCTGCAAGTAAGCCAAGCGTATCTTCAGTCAGCGTCTCCATATCATAGCCAGACTTAGTAACCTGCGACTGACCTTGCCCGCGAAAATCAAAAGCAATACAACGATAGTCTGTTTGAAAATGCTCTACTTGCTTATCATACATCTGTGAGCTCCACAATAGACCGTGAGCAAATACGATAACGGGCTTTTGTGTGTCGTTCGGTGCACTGTCTTCGTAATAAATATCAGCGTTATTTACAGTTATAGTTGGCATAACCACATCCTTGTTTGATCAATGAAAGTTCGAGCGTACCCTTGTGTCTTTTACGACTCTTTTACGCTCAACCTGGCATATTAGCATAATCCATTAACCCCTTAGGTCATAGCCTTTTTACGAGCCAGTCGTTTTGTCTCATTAGCTAGCATCAGCTTTTACGATAGAATAGTAAAGTTTACCAGTATGTAGATGTGTCTTAAGCGCCCACAAAACACGCTTTTATAATCATAGCAAGCTGCTATAGTAATCAGCATTGAACCATTTTTACCTTTATCTCAAAGTATTGTCATTGATACAAAATATTAAAACAGTCATTTAAAATAAGGAAATCTCAAATGTCACAGTCTCTCGTCGATTATCAAGTTGCAGAGCACATTGCTACCATTACATTTAACGATCCAAAAAGCTTAAATGCCTTTGGCACACCTTTAAAAAACCAAGTCTTGATAGCGCTAGATAAAGCGGCTGCAGATGATCAAGTGCGTGTAATTATTTTGCAAGGGGCTGGTGGTAACTTCTCAAGCGGCGGCGATATTAAAGAGATGTTGTCTGAAGGATTAGACAAGGATATTGTTTCAAACAAATTAAGAGGCATGGTAGAAGGCGCAGGCGAAGTCAGCTTAAAATTACGTCATATCCATAAGCCGATTATTGCTAAATTAGAAGGCGCTGTAGCTGGTGCTGGCATGAACTTGGCGCTTACTTGTGACTTCCGAATTGCCGCAGACAATGCGAAGTTTGTACAAGCGTTCGTCAATATCGGCCTAGTTCCAGATGCAGGTGGTATTTACTTATTAAACCAATTGGTTGGTGCAGCAAAAGCCACTGAACTTGTAATGCTAGGTGATAAACTGAAAGCCGAAGATATGGCACGCTTAAACCTAGTAAACAACGTGGTAAGTATTGACGAGCTAGAAGCCACCGTACAAGCATTGGCGCTACGATTGAGCCAATTACCAGGCAAAGCGTTGGCCGCTATGAAAGAGAGCTTCAATGTACACGCCTTCGCTGGTTTGAGCGCGGCTTTAGATACGGAAGTAGAGCAACAGACAGTGATGGCAAAAACCGATGACTTTATCGAAGGGGTTAGCGCCTTTATAGCAAAGCGTAAGCCTGTATATCAAGGTAAATAAGAAGATAAGCAATGATGCTATCAAAAAAGGGCTACCAATATGGTAGCCCTTTTTTTGTTAATGCCTTTAATTAAGAAGCGGTCGCTGGTTTAGAATGATGAGGTAAAGTAAATATCTTGTCAAAGATCAGAGTAAACGTAAACGTATAAACTAAGAAAAACAGCAGTAGCGCTACTTCCATCATAAAGGCTTTTACTAGACCAACATCGTACCAAATCATATACAGTGGCAAGCAGATCAACACTAGCCCACCCTCAAAACCAAAAGCATGAACACTGCGTATCCATAACGTGCGACGTACAATACGTCTGCGGCGTTCCCACGCTTCAAAAGCGGTATTATATATAAAGTTCCAAACGACGGCTGCTACCGACATCATTACGGCGATTGGTAAGGATTCTGATGCATCACTGTGACTGAGTTTCATCAATATGAGGGTAGATAAGATAATCGCGATAATTTCGAAAGCGGTCACATAAATTAAGCGACGTTTAAGCGGTGATAAGGTCATCAACCAAGACTCCAAAGCACCTGTATTTAAACAGCAAAGTGCATATCAAAGTATCGGTCCGTCCCGAGTTAGAAAAGATAAATAAAGTGCAGAGCCACGGTTTCCGCCTGCCCCTATATTATACATAAGATGGCATAAAAAATCAGCCTGTACATTTATACAGACGTAAGCCGTTTTATTAACGATTATCGCCTGTTTTAACCGGACTATTTCGCTGGTAGACCCCATTTATTGGTTTCAGGCTTGGTATCACTCGCTAGAAATACCAGTAATATAATAGAGCCTATCAGTGGCACTATCCCTATCAAAAACCACCATCCTGAGCGGCTAGTATCATGCAAGCGACGGATAGTCACGGCAAGACCAGGCAGAAATAAACCAAGTGCCGCTACTATGTAAAATAAACCTGTCTCTGAGCTGAATATTATTGCGTCTAGCAGCATTGCAACGATCATCACCCCCATTTGCACTAGAAAGAAATACCAATACTCCTTACGGCGAGCACGACCAGAAAAATTCGTGTAATTTCTCATGCCCTTTTTAAACCAATCAATGATGCCGTAATTTGCTTCAGCGCTATGATTGTTAGCCATCGTAGATCTGGGCAGTGGCGGCGGAGTCGCTTTATCAAGCTTAATATTATTTTCCATAGGGCTTTTTATCTCAGTCGTAGAAAGTAGAAGTTGTCAATGAAGATTATCAACAATTGGCTTTGATTATAGATACTCAATAAAAATTTGTAAATGAGTACTAGTTTTCTTAGAGTCATTAACAAAAAACCCCGCATCATGACGATACGGGGTTTTTTGTTTTACGTATAAAGTTTTTAGTATAAAGCTTCTAATTTTAAAAGCTTGTATACTCAAGATTAGGTCAACTGAGCAACGTTGATCTTATCTGCTTCTTCAGTATAGTCTTCCATACGATCGAAGTTCATGTATTGATAGACTTCATCACCCATGCTGTTTAGCATGCCAGCATACTGCTGATACTCATCGTTAGTCGGCAATTTACCAAGTACCGCTGCGACTGCTGCAAGCTCTGCAGAAGCTAGGTATACGTTAGCGCCTTGACCTAGACGGTTCGGGAAGTTACGAGTTGAGGTCGATACCGCTGTAGATTTCGGTGCGATACGTGCTTGGTTACCCATACATAGTGAACAACCTGGCATTTCAGTACGAGCGCCGGCTTGTGCATAAATGTTGTAGTAACCTTCTTCCATCAACTGGCGTGCATCCATCTTAGTAGGTGGTGCAATCCATAGACGAGTTTTCAGGCTACCTGCTGGTACGTCTTGTAGCAATTTACCAGCGGCACGGAAGTGACCGATGTTAGTCATACATGAACCAATGAATACTTCATCAATGGTATCACCAGCCACGTCTGCTAGCGTTTTTGCATCATCTGGATCGTTCGGGCAGCAAAGGATAGGCTCTTTGATTTCGCTCATATCGATAGTGATGTCGATAGCGTATTCAGCATCGTCGTCAGCACGCATGAGGCTTGGGTTAGCCAACCACTCTTGCATTTGCTCAACACGGCGGCTGATCGTACGTGCATCGCCATAGCCTTCTGAGATCATCCACTTAAGCAGCGTGATGTTTGAGTTTAGGTACTCAGTCACTGACGCTTCAGACAAAGTGATGGTACAACCAGCAGCACTACGCTCAGCTGAGGCATCAGATAGTTCGAACGCTTGCTCAGCGGTCAAATCTTCTAGACCTTCGATTTCAAGAATACGGCCGTTGAACTCGTTGATTTTACCTTTCTTATCAACCGTCAGGTAACCTTCTTTAATGGCTTGATAAGGGATAGCATGTACTAGGTCACGTAGGGTGATACCAGCTTGACGCTCACCAACAAAACGAACACGAACAGATTCAGGCATATCAAGTGGCATAACACCAGTTGCAGCTGCGAAAGCAACTAGACCAGAACCCGCTGGGAACGAGATACCCATTGGGAAGCGGGTATGCGAGTCACCACCAGTACCAACGGTATCTGGAAGTAGCATACGGTTCAACCATGAGTGAATGATACCATCACCTGGACGTAAGCTTACGCCGCCACGGTTCATGATAAAGTCAGGTAGTGTGTGCTGAGTCTCAACGTCAACTGGCTTTGGATAAGCGGCAGTATGACAGAATGACTGCATCACGAGATCCGCTTGGAAGCCCAAACATGCTAAGTCTTTTAGCTCATCACGCGTCATCGGACCAGTCGTATCCTGAGAGCCGACAGTCGTCATCTTAGGCTCACAGTACATACCTGGACGTACGCCTGTCAGGCCACAAGCTTTACCAACCATTTTCTGTGCAAGCGTAAAGCCTTTACCAGTATCAGCTGGCTCTTCTGGCTTAGCAAAGATGTCTGAATGACCAAGACCCATGTATTCACGAGCACGGTTAGTCAAACCACGACCAACGATTAATGGAATACGGCCGCCAGCACGAACTTCATCAAGCAATGTTGGTGAGTTTAGTGAGAACGTTGATAATACTTCATCAGAGTCATGCTTAGTGATTTTGCCTTCGTATGGATAGATGTCAAATACATCACCCATGTTTAGGTTATCGACTGCCACTTTTTCGATTGGCAATGCGCCAGAATCTTCCATCGTGTTGAAGAAGATAGGAGCGATATTGTTACCAAGTACGAGACCGCCGCCACGTTTGTTTGGCACGTTAGGGATATCTTCACCCATCAACCACAATACTGAGTTGGTTGCAGACTTACGGCTAGAACCAGTACCAACAACATCACCAACATAGGCTAGCGGATGGCCTTTTTCTTTCAGCGCTTCGATTTGCTTCATTGGGCCAACAATGCCCTCTTCGTCAGCATTGATGCCGTCGCGAGAGTTTTTGTGCATAGCTAGTGAATGCAATGGGATATCAGGACGGCTCCATGCGTCTTGCGCAGGTGACAAGTCATCCGTATTGGTTTCGCCAGTTACTTTGAACGTCGTGTAAGTGGTTTTCTTTGGTACTTCAGCACGGTTCAAGAACCATTCTGCGTCAGCCCAAGACTGAATCACTTCTTTCGCAATAGTGTTGCCAGCTTCTGCTTTTTCAGTCACGTCATTGAACGCGTCAAATACTAGCAAAGTTTTCTTTAGTGCTTCAGCAGCGTCTTGTGCAACTTCGCTATCATCTAGTGCAGCAACTAATGGCTGAACGTTGTAGCCACCTTGCATAGTGCCTAGAATTTCAACCGCTTTTTGCTTGCTGATAAGTGGTGATGACGTTTCACCTTTTAAGATAGCAGCCAAAAATGCCGCTTTAACGTATGCTGCTTGGTCAACACCAGCAGGAATACGGTTTTCTAATAGGTTCATCAAGAACGCATCTTCGCCTGCAGGCGGGTTCTTTAATAATTCAACCAACTCTACTACTTGTTTTTCATTTAGTGGTAGGGGTACAGTTCCTAGCTCAGCACGTTCTTCGACATGTTTACGATAAGCTTCTAACACAATAGTCGTCCTCGTCAGTTGGGGTGTAGCACATTACGTGGGTAGTCAGCATGACTGCCTGCGTCTATATACTATATGAAATAATTATCCGTGCAATCATAGCTTAAAACGCTTTAAATGTTAATGGCTCAGCTCTGAAAAGGCGCATAGTAAGGCCATATTGAACATTTATTATAAAAATAGTGCCATCAATAATATGATTGTAATGCTCATTATAACTGGCATTTGCCTGATTACACTTACCAATAAGTACTTGCTTTATGACTGAGCAGACACCATATGACTGATATACGATTTTGTAAGACATAACTTCGATAAAATTTCTCTTAAAGAAATGTAGCAGCATCGATTTATTAGTAGTCGATTTGGTAAAAACATTCTGGTAAAAATATTAAGGACGACGATATGACTGATGGCAATACGGACAACACTCCTAACTATGACAATGGTCTCAAGGTACGCACTGAGGTGATGGGTGAGCAGCATGTCAAACGCTCGCTTGATGCTGCCACAGGATTTACCCAACCGCTGCAAGACTGGATTATCGAACACGCTTGGGGCAGCACTTGGCAAGATGACTCAGTATTACCGCGTAAGTATCGCTCATTAATCACTATTGCCTTTTTAATTGCCCAAAAAAGCCCAAACGAGTTGAAAGGTCATATACGCGGTGCCATTAACAACGGGGCTAGTGTCGCCGAGATTAGAGAAGTGCTCATGCATAGCTTGCCGTACTGCGGTGCACCTGCTACTCAAGAAGCGTTTCGCGCCGCCATAGATATACTGAATGAGTTGGAAATCGATATAGATATTTAAAACTATGGTCGTCCGAGCAATCATAGTAATCTTAACAATATTGTTTAAAAATTGACGACCAAATTTCTGCTATAATATCTGCACTCATAAAACATTCTGATAATTCCATAAACCCTTATAATATAAAGGGTTAAGAGATAACTCCATTATGACAACTGCCGTACAAACACATGTACCTGCTGCTAAAGCCAAACCAAAAAAAGCCATCCAAGGCGAAAAGCTGCGTGGCTATGACAAAGTTGCCCGTATCCCAATTAAGGTGATCCCGACTGTCGAGGCAAAGAAAAAGCCTGATTGGATTCGGGTAAAAATGTCCTCGCCTGCTGAAGTTGCTCGTATCAAAGCAACCTTACGTGAGCAAAAGCTTTATACCGTTTGTGAAGAAGCGGCCTGCCCTAACCTGCCACAGTGCTTCGCTGATGGTACAGCCACTTTTATGATCATGGGTGATATCTGTACGCGTCGCTGCCCATTCTGTGATGTAGGTCATGGTCGTCCTAATGAGTTAGACAAGGATGAGCCGCGTCATACCGCTGAGACGATTCAAGGTTTACAGCTTAAATATGCCGTAATCACCTCTGTCGATCGCGATGACCTCAAAGACGGCGGTGCGGGACATTTTGTAGAAGTCCTAAACGAATCAAGAGCACTTAGCCCAAACTGCTTGATTGAAATCCTAGTACCAGATTTCCGTGGTCGTATGGATATTGCGTTGGATTTATTGACAGAGACCGCACCAGATGTGTTTAACCACAATATCGAAACGGTGCCACGTCTATACAAAGCTTTCCGTCCAGGTTCTGACTATCAGCATTCGCTAGATTTACTTAAGATTTATAAAGAGCGTCGTCCTGATATCGCCACCAAGTGCGGCTTTATGGTTGGTCTTGGTGAGACAGAAGAAGAGATCTATGCCCTACTCGATGATCTAAAAGCTCATGATGTAGATATGATTACTATCGGTCAGTATCTACAGCCTAGTAAAAACCACGCACCTGTTGATCGTTATGTCCATCCAGACGAGTTCCAACGCTATATGGATTACGGGAAAAAAATTGGCTTCTTTAGCATTTGGGCAGGTCCAATGGTACGCTCAAGCTACTTTGCCGATCGTCAGTACTATGGCGAAGACTGCCCAGCACCTATCCGTAGCAAAAAAGCATTAGAAGCTGAAGGCAAACTTGGCTGCTAATTTATTAATAAAGTGATATGAAAGTAGTTGCGAACAGCAGTCGCTAAAACATTTCTTAAGAATGTTAAAAAGGGTGAATAACAGATTTGCTATTCACCCTTTTTTTGAGCTTTATTAGATTTACGAATGACTAAACCTAACGCTTTACACGGTTAAAGTTGGCGTTGGCTTTCCAGCTGTTTTTATATTGAATGCAGCAATACCAAGGACAACAATACCACCTGCGATACCAGTCGTAATCTCAGGATAAATCAATAGTAAAGCACCAATAGCTAAGATGATACGAGTTACCGTATTCATACCGCCTCTGAAGTAGCCTTCAAGTGCTGAGCTCAGCGCAATGACACCTGTCACCGAAGTCACTACCACTGTAATAATATCTACAATAGGTGGCAGCGGGAAATCTTTTGCCGTGACTGCTAGGCCAGTTGGATCTATCATCAACATCGTTGGATTATAGATAAACATAAACGGCACGATGAATCCCGCGAGGGCAAGTTTGAGGGACAAGAACCCTGTCTTCATCGGATCACCACCGGATATACCTGCACCCGCAAAGGCTGCAAGACACACAGGCGGTGTAATATTGGCAAAAATACCAAAATAGAAAACAAACATGTGCGCTGATAAGATTGGAATATCAAAACCGGCCAATGCTGGTGCAGCCATCGTCGCCGTAATGATATAGGCAGGAATAGAGGGTAGCCCCATGCCCAAAACCATTGATGCCAACATTGTTAAGATAAGCGTAAAGAATAGCGATCCTGCGCCTAGCGTGACGATAGAGGATGTCATCACCGTACCAAAACTGGTCAGACTCACCACCCCAATGATAATACCGACGACGGCACAAGCCGCCATGACCGCTAGTGACTGGCGCGCGCCATCTTCTAATGCACCCAAAATATCAGAAAAGCTCATGCGCGTTTCAGCACGTAGCATACTGATCACAACCGTAAAGCCAATGGTATAAGCTGCTGCATATCCCACAGGTACGTTTCTGATTAATAAGAAAATCAAGAAGACAATCGGCAATAGCATGTGACCGCGGGCTTTTAATACTTCTTTGACCGCTGGTAAATTTTCTTTAGCAATGCCTTTTAGATCGCGACGTCCAGCGCGGAAATGCACCTGTGCAATGACGCCTAAATAGTACAATATCGCTGGCAATAATGCTGCTAAGGCAATCGTGCTATACGGCAAGCCTGTTGTCTCAGCCATAATAAAAGCACTGGCACCCATAATCGGTGGCAAAATCTGTCCGCCAACCGAAGCACTGGCTTCAACTGCACCTGCGAAATCTTTGTGATAGCCGACCTTTTTCATCAACGGAATGGTAAAGGCACCTGTACTAACCACATTCGATAAAGCTGAGCCGTTGATACTGCCCATAAAGCCACTAGAAATAACCGCTACTTTTGCAGGCCCGCCCTTTTTATGACCAGCGATAGCCAATGCCAAATCATTAAACAACTGCCCCATTCCCGAACGTGCTAAGAATGCACCAAAGAGAATGAATAAGAAAATGAATGTTACCGATGCCCCAATCGCGACAGAATATAAACCTTCTGTTTTTAAGAACAATTGACCAAAAATATCACCCATATCATAAGGACGAGTCAAAAGCCTGTCAGGCATAAAGTCTAAATGACTAACAAATGGATAGGCCAAAAATATGCCGGCCAAGATTGGCAAAATCCAACCAGTAATACGGCGACTGCCTTCTAACACGCAGACTACCGTAATCAAAGAAAATATCACATCGACCTGATTGGCCATACCGCCACGCGAGGTCACGATATCTTGATATTCATAGATGAGATAGCCCATACCGGATAGAGACAGGGCAAACCAAATCCAGTCATACCATGCCACTCGTTTGCGACTGCTTTTTTTACTGGCTGGAAAAATTAGGAATATCAATGCAAAACCAACGCCCACGTGCACAGAGCGCTGCAACAGTGCTGGCATTGGATTAAAAGTGATATATAAATGAAACAGTGAATAGAGTATACAAATGCCAGCGATAAAATATTTTACTGGTCCTTGAGTGATATGACGCGTGATTGACTCTCGGTCATATTTTTCCAATACTGCTCGGTTGACCGCATCCGCCTCAGCATCGTTATCAACTTGAGCATCTGGCATGGTAGTCACACTACCTTGATCCGTCACTTGGGAGTTCATGACAAAAGTCCTTTTTAAATCTATCAATTAAATCATACGTCTTAGGCATGATCACCACTTCAGAATAGTCTGGCACCCACTGGTGAATCAAGACACGATGACCACCATAATCCATTTCACCTTTGGTTAGTCTAGATACGACCCAATTAAGGCGAGGCAGTTTTTCGTTGATTTGATAACCCAGATAGCCAGGCTTTTGTATAGGAGCGAGCATTTCGGTGGAGGGTGTCCCTGCACCGAACGCTTCAAAATAGGTCGTGGTCAGTAACAGCTCCGCACCTGCTGTACTGCTGCCGTCTATACGTTGATACTGCTCTTCCCACCACTGTTTTTCTACAGAATGTATCCAACGTAGCTGAAAATCAGGCTCAGTGAAATAACAAACCTTATCATCAGCACCGTCTACGCCTGCGACTCGCACTTCAACGACAGACTGAAGCGTAGAGCCTAACCATAGCGTAAAAAAAACCAGCGCTGCAATAAATGCCGCGCCAGTTGATAACCATAATGAATTACTTGGCTGCTTGTTCGTCATAGTACTTTTTAGCTCCAGGATGGATTGGGGCTACCATGCCATCACGAGCGGTTTCTAGACTGATATCATTGGCCGCTTGGTGAGCTGTTTTTAGACCATCTAAATTATCAAATAATGCTTTGGTTAGTTTATAACCATCCGCTTCAGATAGATCAGAGCTAACCAATAATGCATTCATGATTGCTGCAGTTGGTACGGCTGTTTCGTTGCCATAAGTGCCAGCAGGAATCTCAAAGGTTTTGAAATAAGGCTTGGTCGCGATGATTTCTTTTAGCTTGTCTTGGTTGATAGTGACAATCTGTAAATCTAAACCTTGCTCTAACTCCATCAAAGATGAGTTTGGTAGGCCACTACTAAAGAATGCCGCTTCAATCTTACCTGCTTTCATACCATCAGCAGCTTCAGCAAAGCCTAGATAATCAACGGTGACATCATCATATGTGATACCGAACCCTTCAAGTAGAGTACGAGCATTGACTTCTGTACCAGAACCTTGATCGCCTACAGCAATACGCTTGCCACGCAAATCTTCAATATTTTTGATACCAGATTTTTTCGAGGTTACGATTTGCACCACGTTAGGGTACAAAACAGCAATCTGCTGAATGTTAGTGATTGGCTGCTCAAAGTTGTTTTTACCTTCGACAGCATCCGTCACCACGTCACTCAATGCCAAGACCATGTCGACCTTGCCTTGGGTCAATAGATTAACGTTTTCAACCGATGCGCCAGTGGTTTGAGTTTTTGAGTTTACGCCAAAAGTTTTGACATAGACCTCAGACAATGAAGTACCAATAATGTTGTAAGGGCCAGACGCACCGCCAGTAGCGATGGTCAAAAACTTAGTATCAAGCTTAGCTGCTGCAGTATCTGTTGCCGCACTATCTGCAGATGCAGTATCATTGCCCTCTGAGCTTGGAGATGAGCATGCGGTTAGACCTAACGCAGCACTCAACATAGCTGACAAAAGTAATGGGGATTTTAAAGAATTAAGCATTGAATTCATCCTTGAAGTGATCGGTTTTATACGTTTAACAATATCCGTATTTATACATAAATACGTTACAGACGAGTAATAATATAGTAATTCTGTCAATAAATAAACCTTAGCTTACTTTCTCTTTTTCTTTCAATACCTTATATTTAAAGCTATCAGAGAAAATATAGGCAATTCATTAATTGAGCTAATATATACGTATGTTTTGCTATGCGAAACAAAGTTCCATTTAATAAACATTAAAACAAAAATTGTCGCTATTGTAAACCTTTATCGATATCTGAAAAATATTGTCATATCCCATTATTTCTTAAGAATTTTTAGATATAGCAAATTAATGAGAATTCTCGATTTATAACTATAAGGGCAAAAGTTCTGCTATATTTTATCTGAGCTATTTTTGGTTCAGGATGTTACATGGCACTAGTCTGTGTCTCTCTTTTATTAACCCATTCGGATAGTCCTTATGACAATACCCCACACGGAAGTACTGGCAACGTTATCTGCTGATATTGCTATCATCGGTGGCAGCGGTCTCTACCAAATGTCATCGCTGACCAACAAACGCAGTGTGACGATACAGACGCCTTATGGCAGTCCATCTGATGATATTGTCTTAGGTGAGCTTGAGGGAGTGACAGTCGCATTTCTAACACGGCATGGTCAGGGCCACAGACTGACCCCGTCTGAAGTGCCCTATCGTGCCAATATCTACGCACTAAAAACATTAGGCGTGCGCTACATCGTCTCCGTCTCAGCAGTAGGCTCTCTACGAGAATCGCTTAAGCCATTAGATATGGTCGTGCCTGATCAAATGATTGATATGACCAAGCAGCGAGTGAGTACGTTCTTCGGTGAAGGTGCCGTCGCCCATGTATCAATGGCAGACCCACTATGTCCTGCCCTAGCAAATATCTTGACGCGTGCTTATGACCAAGCGGATATTACAGAAGGCACTAGTCACCCACAGGCGACTTATGTCTGTATCGAAGGGCCACAGTTCTCAACTCGTGCAGAGTCAGAGTGGTATCGCCAAATGCAGGCAGATATTATCGGTATGACCAATATGCCAGAAGCCAAATTGGCTCGTGAGGCCAGTATTGCCTATGCTACGCTGGCACTGGTGACAGATTTTGATTGTTGGCATCCGACTGAAGAAGCCGTCAGTGCCGACTATGCAATAAAAAACCTCATGAAAAATGCGGACAATGCTCAAAAAGTGATTAAAGAAGCCGTCGCTTTGATTGCCGCTGAGCTGCCTGAGTCAATCGCCCATAATGCCCTTGCGCAAGCATTGGTCACACCTATAGATGCGATGGACGAGCATACCAAGATTAGACTGGCCGCCTTGCTACCTTAGACAATAAAAAGTGGTTGAATAGATGTTTATCTGAAATAAAGATAGCAAGAGAAACGTTATAATACTATGCATATAAAAAAGGGCCGTTATATGAACTAACGGCCCTTTTTGTGGTTTTAATCTGTATATTTAGAACGTATGCTAACTATCTCTCTTTAGTATCAGCAACAACCACCTGCACCAGATGCCAGCATCATAGGTTGATTAAATGGCAGTAGCTCACCGCAACCCGCAAAAATACCGTAGTGACGACTGTCATCACCGATAAACTCAAAGTGCGGTGCAAAGCGAGACTCTTTCAGCATGCGAAACGTATTGCCACATACTGGGAATACCCGACCAGCTTCGATAGCATGATGTTTATCTAAATCAAACCGATGCGGTGACTGCTCGATAGTTCCTTTATATATCACCGCTTGTCCGTGATCTTCGCAAGCATCCTCAAGCGATGCTATCTTAAACAAACGGTAAGTCGCAGAGAAAAACTGAATATCACCAATTTTAGCTGATAAGGTAGGATCTGTAATCTCAAGTGGGCGATCTTCAACCAAACGTATGTCTAAGAAACCTGCATCTCGTGACAAACGGTTAAAATCCTTCCAATACAATGCACCGCTCAAACACTCTCCATATAAGACTGGGTCATCGATTAAGTGTTGCGGGATACGGCGATCAGCATAGACGTCAGAAAAATAAAACTCCCCACCAGGTTTCAGCAAACGCTGCACACTGGCCATAACCGCGGCTTTATCTGGTGATAGATTGATAACGCAGTTTGAGACGATAATATCGAAGCTACCAGCCGCCAGCTCTAGTTCATCTAGTTTCTCGATATAGCCATGCAAAAATGTCACATTGTCATAACCAAACTTGTCGATGTGATATTGCTGATGCTCTTTGGCGACCGCTAGCTGCTCATCGGTCATATCCACACCGACCACATACCCACTCTCACCAACCAGTTGCGCTAATGCATAGACATCTCGGCCTGAGCCACTGCCCAAGTCTAAAATTCGGCAGCCCTCAAGCAGTGCTGGACACACCAGACCACAGCCATAATAACGACTCAATACTTCATCGTGAATATTTGCCAGTAGCGGCTTAAGCCACTCAGGCATATTGCTGACATCACAACAAGCGGAAGTCTTTAAATCATCGGTACTCTGTAACTCTTTGCCATAGTAATTTTGTACGACGTCATGCATAACAATATCCTTATTGAATGTACCATCCGGTTAAAAGTATTAGGGCGTGTCCTCATTTTAAAAATGGTGATAAAAATGAGATAAATTGCAGTCAAACAAGGAAAATAGCGCAGATAATATCGAGATATTAGTCAGCTATTTGATGCCGTTTGGCAAGATTTAGCCATTTTTAACCCATTTAGATAACTATCGATTGAATTGAGGACACGCCCTAGTAAATCGTCTTAGAATATGCAACTACATTAGTGAGCTTATTAACACAGTTGTCAATTATCCGTAATCAGCTATCAGTCTTTATCGACATTAAACATTAATGTCAGAATCTAGCCAGCCTGACGGTAAATGTTTTAGATCTTTAGGCTCATCAATATCATGCAAAGGATCAAATAGCGCAAGTGTCCAACCTAATGCCGCCATGCGCTGCTTAGTGACAGCAGCAACACTAGGCGTACTCCAAATAATGTCCGAAAACAGGCTTTCATCAACTCGCTTAAACCCTAACAACACATAACCACCATCAGTCGCTGGAATCATAACCGCATCGTGCTGGTTTAGCTGCTGTACCGCTGTCTGAATACGTGCTGTCGTAAGACTAGGGCAATCCGTACCAATTAACACAACCTTTTGAAAACATTCTAATGCTTGCTGACTGGCTATCAACATACGCAAACCCAAATCACCATCGGCCTGAGCAGACCAGCGCAACGAGTTGGGCAAATCAAGCGCATGCCAGCATGGATCTGTTGGTGCTGGACTCATACATAACTCAACGGAAAAGCCCGTATCAATAGCCTGCTCAATACTATGCAGTAATAGTTGCCTCGCCATACGTGCAGCACCATCTACCCCTAACGCTGGTTGCAAACGAGTCTTTGCCTTATTAGGCGCTGGATATTTTGCAAACAGAATGATACAGGTATCTTGCTGTCTTGCAGATAAATCAGCTGTCACTATAACGGTCTCTCAATTAGTCAAATGCACGAGGATGAACTCTTTCTTATCTTGTCTATCATGTTGATAAATCAAACAACTTCATTAATTATAGTAGCGTTGCTTTAAGACATCAGGCGATACGCCGCGCCAATAATCAAAGCGCAAATGCCACATCAAGAAAATTGTCCGCCATGTACCATACTGCTGCCAACGCCGCGCTGAGGTCGTGACTTTACTTTTTAGACAAGCTGGTCGAGAAATTTTCTTTAGCCGTTTACACAGTTCTATATCTTCCATCAGTGGCTGATCAGGATAGCCACCAATCTGCTCGAACACAGACTTTTTGATAAATATTGCTTGATCGCCAGTAGCTATACCCATTAAGCGCGAGCGTTGATTTATCATTAATCCGACGATGCTCAACAATGGCTCACGGCTATCTAAACGGACATCAAAACGGCCCCAATCGTACTGAGCTATTGCTTGTTGAACGTTGTCTATCGCGTCAGCAGGCAGCGCGGTATCAGCATGTAAAAATAGCAGCACGTCACCTGTTGCCAACATAGCGCCCTCATTCATTTGGTGAGCACGTCCTACGGTAGATTCGATAATATGCCAATCAATAGCTGATTGAGCAGTCTCTATACTTTTGAGCACACTGTCGGCGATAGCAACCGAACCATCCACTGAACCACCATCGACCAATACTACTTGCTGCGGTGCTGGATCGAGACGGACAATATGAGCCATAAGCTCAGGCAAGTTATCCGCTTCATTTAATAAAGGAACAATAATTGATAGGTTCAATGGATATACCGTCACGTTAATCAGCAATTAAGATTAAAAACTGGCTTATTTTTTGTTCAAATTCCAGTTGTAGTCGGTATAGCTTATTTTTATCTTGCCTTGTTTTAGCTCTGCTGTCTGAGCTTTATTCAGTCCTAATGACGAGCTATAACGACCCAAAAACCCTGCTAAATCTTTGGTGCCACGCCAGTTGGTTGCAAAATCTTCTTTATACCATTTAAAAATTGGCGACACTTTTAGCGTACTGCCTTTGAGAGTGTTGCGACTACTGTCTGCTAAAAACTTAGACGTTGCCTGCTCTAATTGACGGTCTAAGCGCTTGCCAGTAAAGGCATCATCTTGCAGTGCTGGGCAACCAATACTGGCACAATTGACCGCAAAGTGAATGCGCGGATCGTTGTAGCGTTTAGAGCCACGAATGAGATTGTGCTCGATATCATCAAGTGAGCGCGTCTTACCGAGTACCGAAACAAACTCTTGCTTCCATGGTGACCCAAACAGTCCGCCGATATCTTTGATAGATTTGACGTTTGGATATTTCGTCAATACCAAATCAATCGTACCAGCGTTATAAACGTTGATTAAAAATGCCAACTGCTCGTTTTTACTCCAACGATTGAATTCTGATTGAGACACTTTGCTTGTCGCTTCCAGATAGCTTGTCAGCTTACTTTGATCTGCTTTCATGCCAGCATAATTGACCATTGAAGCTTTGCCACCGTTGGTCATGGTCACATGCTTATTTAATAAGCTATCCCAGCTCTGATGGTTAAAGTCAGCATGAGCGGCCACGCTTGCTAATAAAATAGTCGTAGCAATCACTGGTTGGGCGAAAAATGTCTTCGCTGAAAAGTTAGATACTGACATAAGGCTTACTCCGTTTATACTGATTGTTTTTTATCTAAATTTTTATGTATGCTAAAAGCACTTAGGCTTAAAGCACCTATGTTTAAAATGCTTATATTAAAAGCACTAACATTAGAATTGCTAAGGCGTGTCTGCTAACGCTGGTTCTACTGCCTCTTCTTCTAACGCGCCGCCACAACTACTGCCCTGTCCTGCTGTACAGCCATAGCAGTGGTCAGCAATGGCGATGTCATCACCAGAAGGGTTTTGCGTTAACAAATCACTTAGGTGTCGCCGTAACTTGTTTGGGACAGGAATCTCTAACTGCTGATTGAAATCACAATCAAATAACTCACCCAACCAATTGACACTAATGGTCGAACGGCACATAACCTCGGCTAAATTGGCAGCCATATAATTAGCTTTGAGCAAATCCATATACGGATGGAACTGGTCTTTTGCCAATAGCACCGCTCCAAAACGCTGAATCGGCATATTGGTTAGGGCAAATAGATGATTAAACTCAATATCAAAGTGCGCTTTTAACTCACGCTTATAGTCGGCTTCAAGCTGTTGTTGATTGGGCGGCAGTGTCGCACCTTGCGGATTGAAAACCAAGTTTAATGTTAAATCTGAATCAGGCTTGCCGTACCCCAAGCTGTTGAGCTTCTGCAATCCTAATATACTGTCGTCAAACGCGCCTTTACCGCGTTGTTTGTCTACGTTTTCTAAGGAATAACAAGGCAAAGAAGCCACCACTTCCACTTGGTTGTCTGCTAAAAACTGCGCCATATCCTCATAACCCTCTTCCATCAGAATGGTCAGGTTACAGCGGTCTATCACTTTGACACCTAATGCCCGAGCTGCCGTGACTAAATACTTAAAATCCTCATGCATCTCAGGCGCACCGCCCGTCAAATCAAGCGTATCGATGTTTTGTGCTTGTAATACCTTCGGTATCAGCTCAACCAACTCACGTGACATCAGCTCGGTACGATAAGGGCTTGCAGCCACATGACAGTGCACACAGGACATATTGCATAAGTAGCCCATATTGACTTGCAATATCGTCAATTGGCGTCGTTTTATCGCTGGAAAATCAGTATGCTCAAGTAGCTCGATGGTTGATTTCATGGTGGTATAAAATCCTGTTAGCAGTACAACTAAAAAAGGATAGCAACGTGACATTAAAGATTAGAAAACAAAGTTAGCGCATTGCTTTTACTGTTTATTTTTAAGATTTACAACGTAAAACCCACTTTCTCGCTTTACGGTTTATCTAATCAATCATACCTGATTATCAATAAGCATTGACAACTAATCATGTGGATCTTATGGTTTATTCCAAATGAGCATTAACCCTTATCCGCCTCTATGAAGCGTTTATCAATATACTTTTTGAGATGCCATACCCAGCGACCTTGTAGGTTTAGATTACCCCAACTACCAATGGCGTATTTATCACCGCAAGACAGCAGATATAGCGTGCGTGACTTTGGCTGATAGCTCTTCATTACGCTCTCTTTCAAATAGGCTAATAAATTATCAGCTTCGATAGCACCACCATGCACTGAATGAACCCCCGAGTGCGCCACGTATTTATCGATTCGTGTCGCCACATCACCAACGGCAAAGACATTAGAATGAGAGACACTTTGCTGCTTATCGTTTACCGCGACAAACCCATCGCCTTCTATCTCCAAATCTGTAGAAGCCGTCCATGCCGAGCCTATGACGCCAGTCGCAGCGATGACCGCATTGATGGGCAATGATTTATGCGTAGTTGATAATTTACCGTCACGATAATCGGTCGCTCGTTCTCGAACTATCGTAATGTCATGTCGATCTAGCTGCTTGATAACCCGCTGTCGAAAGCCCGAATTAAACCCTGACAATAGATTTTGACCGCATACTAATGTCACTTGATGATTACGATTGATGTTCCGTAGCGCGACTTGGGCTGCCATGACCAATTCTATTGCCGCAGCACCTGCCCCAATAATAGCCAATTGATACTTTTCAGACTGCTGAGCGGCCTTTAGAATCTGCTGCCATTGAATGATAAATGTTGATAACGGTCGTATGGCAATCACGTCAGTATTAGCATAGGTATTAACAGCGCCAACATCTCTATCATCACTATCGCTTTTATGCTCGTTGTAGCCATTGTGGTCACGTAGCCAACGCATATCTGTATCTGCGCCCGTATTTAAAGACAAAACATCGTAGTTAAAATCCGTTTGTTCATCGCCAGTCGTAACCACCTTGTTTGACGCTGCGTTTACTTGTACAAGCGACTGCTGAATCAAGCGCACCCCTGCTCGTACACAAAGCGATTTGATATCAATACTGATATCATGCAGCTGATAATGCCCTGCCATCCAACCCGGTAACATGCCAGAATAGATGGTTTGCGGTTGCTCACTAATTAAGTGAATATCTGCATCTATAGTTTCGGAGGCCTTTAAACGCGCTGCGCTAAGTCGGCGTAACATGCCAATGTGAGCATGACCTGCGCCTGCCAATAGTAGTGTCTTTTTCGGTAAAAATTTTGTCATAGATGATTTTATCAAGGCGGTTGGTTGCTGTTAGTGTTTAATGGAGTGTTGATTGATATAAATGACTTTAAAAACTCATTTAAAAGTATCATATAAATAAGACCAGTCTGTTGCGGGCGAACAGTAAGAGCGTAAATGACTTATGTGATTCATGTGACTTATACAGATTCAATCATAGTCACTGCGTTAACCGTTATTATTAGAACGATATTTTGTATAACTGAATTAAAATCATAAAATAAGGTGAAATTATTTATCATCGCCCAGTACAATAGGACATTATAAGAGCCGCAGGATAAATTGCGCTACTTGACCCATTATTTGAGAAACATCGTCAAAACCGTTAATGAAAATTATAAGTAATCAAGGAACATTACATGAGTACCAGTATCGATACCAGTAACGATCACATTTTGTCTTCTGACAATATTCACTACTTGCATCATGACTTTTTTGAACCAAGTAGCAAAGACGTCGAGATTAGCGCGACTTTACTGATTGTGCATGGCATGGCAGAGCACAGCGGTCGCTATAGCGATTTTGCACAGTTTTTAGCAGACAATGGTATCGCTGTGGCCACTTATGATCATTTGGGTCATGGACAGACTATCAAGACTGAGGCCGATCTTGGGTTTTTCGGTGAAGAGCATCCAGTACAGTCACTTTTGAAAGACGTGATTGTCATGGCCGATAGCCTAAAAGACCGTCATCCAGACGTCCCGCATTTTGTGATGGGTCACTCGATGGGCTCATTTATTGTGCGCAATGTACTCAAGCATCATGCGCATAATTTCACAGGCGCCATCCTCATGGGTTCCGCAGACGCCAACCCACTGGCCAAGGTTTTATTACCTATTAACAAGCTACTGGCCAGAGTCGCTCCAAGACAACCGAATACAGTTTTTGCCAAGGTGATGAACAAAGTCCTTAACAGCCAACTCCCTGATCGCAATTCGTCCTCACAGTTTGCGTGGCTCAGTGAAAACACCGCAAACATTGAAGCCTATGAAGCCGATCCTAAGACTGGTTTTGACTTTACCAATAATGGCTTTATGACATTATTTACCTTAATGGATACTGGACTGAATAAAAATTGGGCTACTACTATTGCCAAAAACTTCCCGATGTTATTTATCAGCGGTGAAGATGATCCGATTGGTGAAATGGGTCGCGGTATACGTAGGGTTGTCACGCGTCTGGACAAGCGTCATTTCAGTCATGTCGATATTCAGCTGTATCCTAATATGCGTCATGAAGTGCTACACGAAAAGGATAAGCAGACTGTTTATCAAGATATTTTAGAATGGATAGAGACCAACACGACAGACGATTAAATCATGATAAATGAGTTGTTTTGAGAGGATACCTGAAAACAACTCATTCAATATTGTCACCATAAGACCCTCAACGTGTTTGCTAAAAGTGGTCAAATTAGCGACAATACGGCAAGCAAGTTTTTGGACCAAGCCGTACCTTGAATTTTCTTTAGGCTGGGTCATATAAGTCTTTAACCATAACATTAAGATCACCCTCCCTTTCATTCATTTTAGGAACCTTTATGTCATTACAACAAACCATCGAACAAGCATTTGAAAATCGCAATGAATACAGCCCAGCTAATATGCCACAAGACGTACGTGATGCTATCAATCAAGTACTTGAGCAACTAGATAACGGTAGCCTGCGCGTAGCAGAAAAGAAAGATGGCGAATGGGTTGTCAATCAGTGGGCCAAAAAAGCCGTACTATTGTCTTTCCGTCTAAACGACAACTACGTCCAAGCCGCTGGCGAACACGTACAGTTCTATGACAAAGTACCGACTAAGTTTGCTAACTGGACCGAAGCGCAGTTTAAAGAAGCAGGCGTACGCGTTGTACCACCAGCTGTCGCACGTAGAGGTTCTTTCATCGCAGCAGGCGCAGTATTGATGCCGTCATACGTCAACATCGGTGCATATGTCGATCAAGGTGCGATGGTTGATACGTGGGCGACTGTTGGTTCATGTGCTCAAATCGGTAAAAACGTGCATCTGTCAGGCGGCGTTGGCATCGGTGGCGTATTAGAGCCATTGCAAGCAAACCCTACTATCATCGAAGACAACTGCTTCATCGGTGCACGCTCTGAAATCGTTGAAGGTGTTATCGTTGAAGAAGGCGCTGTCATCTCTATGGGTGTCTACATCGGTCAATCAACGCGCATCTATGATCGCGAGACTGGTGAGATTCATCGTGGCCGTGTACCAGCAGGTTCTGTTGTCGTACCAGGTAGCTTACCGTCAGAAGACGGTACGCACAGCTTGTACGCTGCCATCATCGTGAAGAAAGTTGACGCGCAAACTCGTGCAAAAACATCAGTAAACGAGCTATTACGCCTAGCCTAAATATTTGGCACGTACCATTATTTAGCACATAATATTGTTTTATATGAAGATGCTGGAGGATGACTCCAGCATCTTTTTTGCAGCTTAATATAACGCGTTACGTTATAATCCTCTTTTAGTTTGTCTTTATACAAACACAAAATCATTCGTACCATCCCCTGCCTTTTTATTACGATTGATAAGCGCTTCATCGCCTTATCGACCTTTAACTGTATTTGAAATATTATGAGTGAATCATCATTACGCACCGCCGCTATCCCTGTCACTGACCCTGAAGCAGGGTTACGTCTGACTGAGATTTTTTATTCCTTACAAGGTGAGGCAATCACCTCAGGCTTGCCGACGATATTTGTGCGTCTAACGGGCTGTCCGCTGCGCTGCGTCTATTGTGATACCGAATATGCTTTTACTGGCGGCGAACGTCAATCATTAGAAACCATCATAGAAACTATCAAAAGTTACCCGTGCAAGCGCATCTGCCTAACGGGCGGCGAGCCGTTAGCACAGCCAAATGCTGTTGAATTGATGAAACGTTTGCTGAGCGATGGTTATGAGATATCCCTTGAGACCGCAGGCGCGCTCACGGTAGAAAACGTGCCAGCAGCAGTCAGCAAGGTAATGGATCTCAAAACGCCAAGCTCAGGCGAAGTCAATAAAAATCTGTGGTCAAATCTCGACTATCTCACTCAGCATGATCAAATCAAGTTTGTCATTATGAATCGTACAGATTACGACTGGGCAAAAGCTAAATTGACCGAGTATAAGCTAAACGAACTGGTCGGCACGGTGTGGTTCTCTCCAATGTTTAACGTCGCAGATGATGTCGATGAACAGCTAAGCCCGGAAGTACCTGTATTGGCGCGCGAGCTAGCAGAATGGATGTTGGCTGATGCCTTGCCAGTTCGCTTTCAGCTACAATTGCACAAAATCATTTGGGCAGATGCCAAAGGCAAGTAACTATCAGCAAGTAACAAACAAAAAATGTGAATACGTAGAGTGCCATGGATAAGGTAGCGGTATGATCAAACTCATTTTATTGGGCTTGCTAGCAGGTGCGTTTTTTAGCTCGACATTTATCTTAAATGAGCTTATGAGTAGCGCAGGTGGACATTGGTTTTGGTCAGCGAGTCTACGCTATGTCTTCATGCTGTTAATTATTACCGCCGTTATTACGATGCAACATGGCTTTGGTCGTATTAAAGCGCTAATGAAAATTTTTCTACAGCATTGGGGCTTTTGGTGTATTACTGACAGTATCGGATTTGGGCTGTTTTATACCGGTATTTGCTATGCCGCAGATCATGTTGCAGGATGGGTGGTAGCGGCCACCTTTATGTTTACCGTCGTCGCCAGTTTGCTTGTGCTATTGGCATTTGGTCAATGTTTTGACAAAAAATTCATCGTATATGCTGTCATTGTCTTTATCGGTGTGGCACTCGTCAATATCAGTGAAGGTCTGCATGCTGCTGCTATAACTGACACCGTTCCAATGTCTGACATGCTGCTCTACGGTGCGCTACCCGCTCTTATCGCCGCTTTTAGTTACCCAATTGGTAACCAGCTGGTTTGGCAGGCCTCTCATAATGCCCGCCAGCGCAATACTGAACTACAAAAAACGGCGGAACTAAATGCTCAACGAGCTAACATTGATATTAACGAGCAGAGTGAACCACTCATATCCGAAGCTTATGATTTACCAGCTACGACATATGATGCTACCGACCTCGATAGCGTACTTCAAAGTGACAACACTGCGGCAACCTCCTCCATAAAAAATCTAACTACTCGTATTCCTTCTATCGAAACCACGCTACTGCAAAATGCCTTTAACAAAGTGTGGCTAATGACTCTCGGGTGTTTGCCATTTTGGCTGTTTTTGAGCATTATAGTGCGCCCTGACCAGCCCCACCCCTCACAAATAATCAATACGTT
This sequence comes from Psychrobacter sp. JCM 18900, assembly GCF_904846625.1. Classification (GTDB taxonomy): domain Bacteria; phylum Pseudomonadota; class Gammaproteobacteria; order Pseudomonadales; family Moraxellaceae; genus Psychrobacter. Next base: position 176,554 of record NZ_CAJHBL010000002.1, on the reverse strand, counting down.
GCTCGTTGCTCTATTGGCAGGCGTGGCAGCAACCACTATATTTTTGTATGCGCGCGAGCAAGCTGTTACTTCAAGCGAGGTTGCAGGCGTTGACTCAACCCAAGCCAGTGAAGTTATCTTTGCTTTGAGTGGGGGTATAGTATTATTAGATAACGCCATACCTTCGGCGATGGGACTGGTCGGTATAGGGCTGATTATTGTGGGGCTGATATTATTTGCAAAAGACGGCTAAATGGCACTGTAAAACTAAGCCTATTTCGTCACAGTCATGCATTGAATAACCGCCTAAAAAACACCTATCACTTTGATGATCACGATTTGGCGCTATAACCATGGGTAATGCTTTGATTTTTCCTGATATTCTATTATATTTATTGGACATGGTTGGCATTATTGCCTGCGCGATTGCAGGGACTTTACTTGCGCAGCATAAAGGCTTTGATATTGCTGGTTGTATCTTGGTAGCGATGGTCAATGCCATCGGCGGTGGTACTTTACGTGATATGGCTCTCGACCGTCATCCTCTATTTTGGATGACTGATCTTAATTACGTGATCGTTATCACAGTGACCTCTCTTATTTTACAAATATTCTTTCACCTTTATCATAAGATTGATAATGCGTTGAAGCTCTTTGATGCCATTGGGTTGGCTGCCTTCAGTGTCATTGGTTTTAAGGTGGCCTTAACCCTAGATATGTCTCCCCTGATTGCTATTATGATGGGCGTCTGGACCGCCATTATTGGTGGTCTGCTACGTGATATCATTTGTAATGAGATTCCGCTGGTGCTACAGCGTGAGATTTATATTACTGCCAGTATCGCAGGGTCTGTGACTTATTTATGCTTACAGTATTTTGGGGTAGGCGCCAGTCTCAACGAATTTATTATGCTGTTTGTCATCTTTGCAGTACGTATGCTCGCGCTTAGATTCGACTGGCATCTGCCTTCTATTCGACTCGTAAACTGATTAATTGAGCAAGTCTCTGCGTAGATAGCCTTTGTTTGACTGACAATAATTGAAAATAGTGAGAACTGCCCATGTTGGCTATCGTATTGGACCCTACCGTACTGATCACTACTTTTGACCCGCGCTCTTTGATATATTTCTTTGATATGATTGGCATCATCGCCTGTAGCGTCTCGGGCACGATACTTGCCAAGCACAAAAATTTTGACGTCTTCGGCTGTCTGCTTGTGTCTATTGTCACTGCTATCGGCGGCGGCACGGTACGTGATGTCATTCTAGATCGCCATCCGTTATTTTGGATGGTAGATATGAGCTATCTGACCCTTATTACGATTTCATCCTTAGCGATGCAGATATTTTTTCATCCAAATTCAAGACGAGTGGATAAGTTCCTCAAACTATCTGACACCATTGGTCTGTCAGCATTTACGCTGATCGGTATCAAAGTCGCTGATAGTATGGGTGCCAATGTGCCTGTAGCGCTATTATTAGGTGTGATTACCATCGTGGTTGGTGGCATCATTCGCGATATGATTTGCAATGAGATTCCATTGGTACTACAGCAAGAGATTTATATCACGGCAGCGTTGACAGGTGGGGTTCTGTACTTTGCTCTAAAGAACTTAGGCGTGACAGATTGGGTAGCTGATATCTCTACGATGAGTACGATTTTTACTTTGCGTATGCTGGCTATTCGTTACGATTGGCAGTTCCCCACACTAGAGTGGAAATACTGATACTAGAGCGTGTCTTCATTTCCAAAATACCAACGCGCCCATATTTGAGCGCGTTGGTACTATCGATTTAACATTGTCATTTTACCCCTGCTCTACCACAGCCAAATCTTTGACCATCAGCTGTAAGCTTTGTTTGCCATTCCATTCATTGATGTCTAGCTGAAATAATAAATGGACTTGCTTGGCACGGTAATCCCACGCGTCATTATCGAAGTTAAAGCAAATGGCCTCTATCGGATATTGAACGTCTGGATAGCGCAGCGATAACTTAAGATGTTTGTCTTTTAAAATCTTGAAGCTCAGTACCTCAAACACACCATCAAATATTGGCGGTGCAAATCCATGACCCCAGATACTGGCATCGGCTAAATGCTCGGCAAACCATAAGCTAAAGTCACTCGCTTGCAAAGGTCCATCGGTGAATTTTTGCTCTGCAAATACCTCATCATCCATCTGAGCCATCACTTCATTAAAAGCTGTGACAAATGCCTCAAAGTTGCGGCGCTTGAGGGTTAAACCTGCCGCCATCGCATGCCCACCGAAGTGACTGATTAAGTCTGGATAGCGCTCCGCAACTTGTTCAATCGCATCACGAATATGTACGCCAGCGATAGAACGTGCAGAGCCTTTAATGGCACTATCTTCATCTGTTTGCTCAGTGTCTGCTGGCGCAAATACGATACTGGGTAAATAATGGCTTTCTTTTAGACGACCAGCGACAATGCCGATGACTCCTTGATGCCAGTCATCTTGGTACAGAATAATACTACGCGCACCTGAATTGCTGGACTTAGCAGTAGGGACAGCTTGAGCAATTGTGTCATCATTACTGGTATTGTTGTCGCTATCACCACTCACACTCTCGTCGCTATCATCTTTATTAGCCAGTGCTTGTACGATACTATCAGCTTGCGCACGCATCTCACCCTCTACATGACGACGCGTACGGTTCAGCTGCTCAAGCTCTTGTGCCAAACGTTGCGCGGTACTCCAGTCTTCGGTTAATAAGCACTCGATACCAATGCGCATATTGTCCATACGCCCAGCTGCATTGATACGTGGGCCTAATACAAAACCGAAATCCTGCGCATGAAGCTGCTTGGGATCACGGCCCGCTTGCTCAAGCAATGCCAATATTCCCATACAGCAGCGGCCTTGACGAATAGCTGATAATCCGTGATGTACCAAGATACGGTTGTTTTTATCCAGTACCCCAACATCTGCAATCGTCCCAAGTGCGACCAAATCTAAATATTGGCTCACCTGTACCGTAGACTTGCCAGCTTCGCGGCGCAGCTTTGCTAAGCGTCCGAGCACATAAAACGCGACTCCAACTCCGACCAATGCTTTACTAGCAAAGTCACAACCTAGCTGATTGGGATTGACCACCGCTTCCGCAGGTGGCGTCTCTTTGGTCGTGAGATGATGGTCAGTGATAATCACCGTAATACCATCAGCTTGGGCACGCGCCACCCCTTCGTGACTTGAGATGCCATTATCAACCGTCACTATCATATCTGGCTGAAAAGTCTCAATACCTAACTCGACAATCTCTGGCGTCAGGCCATAACCGTACTTAAAACGATCTGGTACTAGGAAATCAACGACCGCACCCATCTTTGTGAGCGCACGCATCATTAAGGCTGTACTGGTGGCACCATCACAGTCAAAGTCACCAACGATCAAGATACGCTGACGCTCATCAATGGCCACATCTAATAAGCGCACGGCTTCAGTGACACCGTGCAATGCCTCAGCAGGCAATAGACCTGACAGGCTAGTCTCCAGCTCATCAGGCGCAGTGATACCTCGCCCTGCATACAGACGGGCAAGCGTGAATGATTGAGCGGCAAATGGTTGCAGCGCGGCGGGCAACTCGTCGATGCGAGTGCTGGTATAACGGGGGGTTAAATTTAGCATGAGGGTATTCTACTGGCTTTAGTAGAGGCTCACAATGACAATTTATACTACCTCTGTATATCATTAGGCATTGTGCAACCTGATGAATAATGCCCATATATTAGTGATAATTGAGACTGCCATTTTTATAGCTTATACAAACCACATTCATTTAATCACTTACAAAAAAGGTGCACAGTGTGAGTAATTTCATTCATTTTGCTACAAAGCAATGATTGTAAGCCACGCATAAATCCATAAAATAGTAAGCAACTGAAGGATTTGTTATCTATTGAACTTTTTATCATTTATATTTTAATTATTTATAAGGACACTTTATGAAAACCACGCCACTTGCTGAAAAACTTCCAAATACTATCGACCCTAACCTAGACCTTGATAAGGTTAAAAAAGAATGTCAGGGAATGGTAAAAAGACGCGCTAGAGTTTCTGCTGGTGTAGCGGTTGTGCCAGTGCCATTTTTTGATGTGGCAGTTGATGCAGGGATGTTGACGCAATTGATTCCAGAAATTAGTGAGCGTTTCGGTCTCATTGAAGACCGTCAATCAGCCATTAATCTGGAATCTCGCGAAGTGCATTGGAGCGCAGTAAAAGACCGTACCGTAGATTTCGCTGGGCTAATGGCAACACGTGGCATCGTCAAAAAAACCATCCAAGGTTTCGGTGGTCGTATCGCTGCCAAACAAGTGACCAAGTTTATCCCACTTGGTGGTCAACTGGTTGCTGCAACTATGGGTTATACGATTTTTAAGAAAATCGCTAATGACCATATCAATGAATGCTATAAATTGGCAAAAGATATTCAGCAAAAAGAACACGGCAAAAACGTGTAAATAAGCCGAATAGCTTAGTCTATATCAAGCCAGTTAAGTGATTACTTAGCTGGCTTTTTTGTGGTTAATACATATAGGTTATAGAGTTTTAAAATAACATGCGCTTGTGGTTAATGATGTCATTGCTAGGTTTTACTGATAATATACAGCTTTATTTATGACAGACACCTTAAAGGACTAACTTATGAAAAAAATCTTGGCTTCAACGATGATGTTAGCGACTTTTGCCTTGGCGGGATGTACCACAACAGGTGCGACAAACAATGGTACAGGTACAGCAATCGGTACTGCAAATGAGATCGGCATGAATGTTTTTAGAGCTGCGATCGACAACCAATGCCGTAGCCAAATTGAAAAACAAAACGCGTGGCGTGTTGCAAGCGTCGCCATGACAGAAGCACAGCAAGAATCTGTTAAAACCAATGTTTGTGGGTGTGTCAGTGAGCAAGCACCGCAGCAAGTAACCATTGTTGAGCTGGGCAATGCCGCGATTGACTCTCAGTACCGTACTCAGTTAGTCGCACAAGTCGTCGCCAAATCTCTACAGAGCTGCTATACAAGCTTTGTTCAATAGAACAATCAAATTATTCAATAGAATAAAAAATAATAAAAAGGGTGCGTTATACATAACGCACCCTTTTTATTGCTAATAGATTGGTTCAATTAATTAGCCTAAAATTTATTTGTATCAGATGGTTGAGACGTTATAGAAGCCGTAAAAGGCAATGATTGGCTACGACGGAAATACTTCGAGGTGCTATCAATGATTTTATCTACTTCCTTAATTAAATCATTAATCACGTCATCATAGATACCATGATATAGCTCTTTTTCAAATGCTGTAAATGGGTGCTTGCGCGACGCTGAACCCACCTCAGTGACACCGTCTTTACTATAAAAAATATCTACGCGACCATCACTATTCAACACACAATTTAATAGTCCGCCTTCAATTTCCATCTCTACGCGTTCTGGCATAAAAATATAGTCATCTACATTGATAAGCTTTTTCTCTACTTCTCGTTTAAAAAATGATTTGATATCGAACATAGGTACATCCCTAACTTTATAATTATAAGATACGTGAGCATGCCGAGCACTGTTACTCAGTATTCATCTGCGTGATTAACGGGTCATGCTTTACTCAGTTATCCTATAAGATAGCGTTAGATTATTTAAGGTGCGATATGTAAAACTGCGTTTGATGTTGGTAAAAATGTGCGCTTAACTTTGGCTTCAATACAGTTCCAACAACCGAAATAAACACAACAAAAAAGGAAGCTACCAATAAGCAACTTCCTTTTTTATTATTGAACTCCATTAACTGACTTAATTAGACCCAGCCCTTCTCACGGAATGATTTGAGTACTTCTACAAATACTGCCATCTCATCAGGTCTGCCAAGTGTTAAGCGATTAAAGCCAGTGATTGGCGCAAACTCACGCCCGACCGCAATACCATGCTCACGCATTCTGTCGATATAGGTTTGTACATCGCCTTTTATCTCATGGAATATAAAACTGGCCTGTGATGGCAAATAGCGTAAGCCAAGCTCATCTAATGTTTGCTCAACCAACTGACGCGATTGATTGGTCGTACGTAAGCTCAATGCTAAAAACGACTCATCATCAAGGGTCGCTAATGCAGCTACAGCACCTGACAAATTGGTATTATCAATTGAGATAAATGCTTCTAATCTAGCAATCATTTTCGGGCTAGCAACTGCATAGCCGACGCGCATGCCAGCGAGTGCACATAGCTTTGAGAAAGTACGCACCACAATAATATTTTCTGAGTACTCCTCTCGTAACCATGTAACACCACTCTCAAAACTTGGATCAGTCACATATTCCGAATAAGCTTCATCTAATAAAAAGTAATGGTTACTTGGTGTATGCCCTACCCATTCTTTGAGCTTTACTGTGTCAGTAATAGTCGACGTTGGGTTGTTTGGATTGCACAGATAAAACAAGCTAATACCGTCAAAGTCATCAGCCACTTTTTGCATGCTTTGCAAGTCAAAGGCATAATTTTCAGTCATCAGCGGTACTTTTACCACAGGTACATCGATAGATGTCGCATACAACTCAGCATAGGCAAAGGTTGGATGCGGCACGATAACTTGGAATTTTTTGCCTGCTACTAATGCTTGATTTTGTAGCATTTGGACGACAGTACGAATATTTTCACTAGAGCCACTGCCTAGAGAAATTTGACTCTCTGCTACACCGTTTATCTCAGCGACTTTGGTAATCAGAGCCGAACGTTGGTCATCGGGATAACGAAAGCCGATGTCTAAAGAGTCGATAACGGCTTGTTTGGCCGCATCTGACATGCCGAGTGAATTTTCGTTAGAGTTTAATTCTATTAAGTTGTTGGTAAGCACAGTGAATAATACGCCTAGATTATGTCCATTCCAAAAATTTAGTCTGTGTTGATAATATGAGCTATGAGAACGATAAGCCTAGCCTAGCTTAACAAGATCATTACTCACGCTCAGCTTTTTAGCTTGTGCCTTAAATTTTTGAAATATTATATGGATGGTGAGGTTTATGCGGATATGGTAAGTGGCAATGCGTTGTATTACAAGTATTCTGCACATTCCGATATTGAATAAACCACAAAAAAGTGAGGTACTCAAAAAGCACCTCACCTACGCTATTGTTTAGCCTTAATATTTAACCCAAGCTATCAGATTAAGTGTGCTTTTAACTCAAGCACTTTATCACGCGTTTTTGCTGCTTCTTCAAACTTCAAATCACGCGACATTTGCTGCATTTGCTTCTCTAGACGTTTGATTTCTTTGGCAAGCAGATCAGGACTACGCAAGATATTGATATCGACATCTGGCAAGTTACTCTTAACTGGGATAGCTTGATTGTCATTGGCATCCAAGCTTTCACCCGTATCAATCTTGTCCGTGATACTACGACGAGCACCTTTTGGCGTAATGTTATGCTCAAGGTTAAAGGCAATTTGCTTATCACGGCGACGATCCGTCTCATCTATCGCCTTTTGCATACTTGGCGTAATGCGATCGGCATAGAGAATGGCTTTACCATTCAAGTGACGGGCGGCACGACCAATCGTCTGAATAAGCGAACGCTCTGAACGTAAGAAGCCCTCTTTATCAGCATCAAATATCGCTACCAGTGATACCTCAGGCATATCCAAGCCTTCGCGTAATAAGTTGATACCGACCAACACATCATGCACGCCAGTACGGAGCTCATGGATAATCTGCATACGCTCAACAGTATCGATGTCCGAATGTAGATAGGCGACCTTTACATCATACTCTTTGAGGTAACTGGTCAGATCTTCTGACATACGCTTGGTCAATGTGGTAATCAGTACACGCTCGTCCTTTTCACGGCGTTTGGTAATCTCTGATAGCACATCATCAACTTGCGTCAAGACAGGACGTATCTCGATCTCAGGGTCAATTAGACCCGTCGGACGGACGACCTGCTCAACGACTTGCTCGCTGTGCTCAAGCTCATACAATGCTGGCGTGGCACTGACATAAATTGTTTTGGGCTTGATACGTTCCCACTCTTCAAACTTCATCGGGCGGTTATTCATCGCACTGGGTAATCTAAAACCATAATTGACCAAGTTTTCTTTACGCGATCTATCGCCTTTATACATCGCACCAATCTGTGAAACCGTCACATGCGACTCATCCAGGAACAGTAAGGCATCTTCTGGAATATAATCAAACAACGTCGGCGGTGCTTCTCCTGATGGACGGCCAGAGAGATGCTGCGAGTAGTTTTCGATACCGTTACAGTAACCAAGCTGCTGAATCATCTCTAAGTCGTACTGGGTACGCTCTTTGAGACGCTGTGCTTCAATCAGTTTGTTGTTGTCACGGAAGTACTCTAAACGCGGCTCTAGCTCAGCACGAATCGTGTGGCTGGCAGCTTCTAGCTTATTACGCGGCGTCACATAGTGCGACTTTGGATAAATGGTAATACGTGGCACGCTGCGCACCGTCTTACCCGTCAAGGGATCAAACCACGTAATCTTCTCAACTTCGTTATCGAATAAATGCACACGTACGGCTAGCTGCTCAGACTCAGCAGGATAAATATCTAACAGCTCTCCACGCAAGCGATACGTACCACGACCAAAATCTAGCTCATTACGTGTGTACTGCATCTCAACCAAACGCTTGATAGTCGCTGTACGGTCGATGTTATCGCCTACAACGACATGCAGTAGCATTTTTAGATAGCTCTCTGGATCACCCAAACCATAGATACAGGATACCGAAGCGACGATGATCGCATCACGGCGCTCTAACAAGGCACGCGTGGCTGACAGGCGCATCTGATCAATATGATCATTGATAGCGCTGTCTTTTTCGATGAAGGTATCACTAGCAGCGACATACGCTTCTGGCTGATAGTAATCATAATAGCTGACGAAATATTCGACCGCATTATTAGGAAAGAACGATTTGAACTCACCATATAGCTGAGCGGCTAGCGTTTTATTATGCGCCATAATAATGGTTGGGCGCTGAGTTTCAGCGATGACCTTTGCCATGGTATAGGTCTTACCAGAGCCAGTCACACCTAGTAGCAACTGCTCGTCCATGTTCGAATTGATACCGTTAACCAGCTTTTTGATGGCTTGCGGCTGGTCGCCTGCTGGCTCAAAGTCAGTAACCATCTCAAAGGCACGACTTGATATTTGCGTCCCTGACGCATTAACACCACTAATTTCAGCTTCGCCTTGGAGCTGAGTGGCCAATTGATTTAACTGACGCGATGAGCGCGGTTCAGGCATTCGCATAATGGCTTTCTTCTTCTTAAGGTTTATAACAATATGGGGTCTGAGCAGCGGTTTTTAAAGGAGGATAAGGAGTCTTATCCTATAGTCGAAACGCTCTCTCGCTGCCCAAAACATGAGTATATAAATGTACGATTTATCAAAAGTTAAAGCCTAATATTAGCGGATAAAACTTACATCGTTATAAAAAACGCACACAGTATTTGATAAATTTACAAAGCTTTTCATGGTTAACAAACTCGTTACACGACCACCTAACAAAGCCTAACACTCAACGGTTCCAACACTGAGTTAAGCTGCTATTATCGTTATTGAATTAACAAGTTGATGACTTCTAAGTATTAGTGATCAGTACTAATGAATTGATAGCTGTACAGCAATTCTTATCATTAGTTTTAACTTGATTGTCATCGAATAGAAGACCAATAAAAATACATTGAACTTTCATTCAATATAATAATTTTAAATAAATGACGGAGTAAAATATGAGAGAACGTTACGCAAGTGGTATTTCAGACGAAACTGCGAAAAAAATGATTGATTTGCTAAACGCTAACCTAGCAAACGTTATTGATTTGACCTTAGATGGCAAACAGTGTCATTGGAATCTACAAGGTACTGGCTTTATCGGTGTGCATCAATTATTAGATGAGACATCAGATCGTATCCTCGAAGTATCAGATACTATCGCAGAGCGCATTGTGATTTTAGGCGGTCAACCAAACGGTTTAGCAAGTCGCGTAGTGAGAGAATCTATTTTAGATGACTACCCAACCGATATCACTGAAGTAGATCAGCATGTTCGTGAGCTAACAAGCCGTTATAAAAAAGTCGCAGAGACATTGCGTGAAGCGATTGCTACTGCTGGCGACGCAGGTGATGAAGACACCGCTGACTTATTTACAGAAGCTAGCCGTATCATCGATAAAGATGCATGGTTCATCGGCGCAAACGCGCCGAAAAAATAGTATCGTTTAAGTTAAATAATTACTAAGTACTAGAGTCATAAAAAAAGCCGTCATGATTGACGGCTTTTTTTTGTTTGGTGTTTTGTTAATTTAAAAAGAATACTTAGAAGCATTCGATAAAACATACATATTACATATTCAATTCATCAAACCCCAGATTAAATATTCTCTAAACTTAGTAGCTCAGCGTTAGGTTCTGACAGCGTCAAGATAGCCTCTTGAAAGACTGGGTTACCTCTGAATAAATTTTCAATCTCTTCAAACTTCTGAGCGATATGTTCTTCTTTTTGATTCCCTGCGATATCTACTGCTGCCACCATAAATATCTTTTTTGGGCCGACCCACTCTAGGTGCAGATAGGACACACTATCGATATCTGGATGATTCAACAGCTCGCTCAAAACATATTCGTGCATACGGTCAGTGACTCTATGTCCGACCAAGAAATCTCGGTTACGACTGATCAAAAATATGGCGACAATGCCCAATAATAGCCCGACGATGATAGACCCTAACGCATCCCAATATGGTTCACCCGTATAAGCGTGCATACCCATAGCAGCAGCGGCAATCACCAAACCGATAACCGCTGCTAAATCTTCAAAGAATACACCGCGCAACGTTGGGTTAGACGTATCTACGACATAGCCAAGCGCACTGATATCAAGCGCTTCACCATGTTTTTTACTTTGTCTGTAAGCCTGAACCAATGAGATCCCTTCGAGCACAAATGCCACTGCCAATACGATAAAGCCAATCGTATAATTAGCCTCAGACTCAGTAGCGTTCCATTCCTTAATACCGGTATAGATAGAGACAATCGAACCTGCCGTAAATACACCAAAAGCAGCAATCATCGACCAAACATAAGACTCTTTGCCATAGCCTAACGGATGGCTTTTATCAGCAGGTTTGATGGATTTTTTTTCTGCGACGATTAGCAAAGTACCATTGCCAGCATCCGCCCATGAATGAGCTGCTTCCGCAATCATAGAGGCTGAGCCTGTCATAAAGGCGGCAACAGTTTTTGCGATAGCGATAACCAGATTGGCCCCGACCGCAATCAACACAGTGATCAGTGAGCCTGAATACTCATCATTAGTTTCAGGGCTTTGATTAAGGGTATGTTTTAGTTCAGGATCATTTGAAATTTTAGGATTACCTGCCCCACGCGCGCGAGGTGTTTGCGCCTTAGGAGAGGCTGGTAAATGGCGCTGGGGATTAGCAATAGATGGCTTTAGACTCATGCTAGACTCACTGAAATAACGTATTGATAGTAGAATTTTGCCATAGATGAATGGCTTGAAATCTATATCAGCTTAAAATAAGCGCTCTACAATAACAGTGTCTTTTTAGTGAGTCGTTGTATGAATTATTAATTCAATAAAATTAGATAACTTTATACAATTTTAGATAGCTTTAAATAACTTTAGATAGCTTTGAATAACTTGGGCTACTTTTCTACCTCGGCATCTGCTTCGTGTTCGCCAAACTGCTTGTTAATTTCTTCGAAATCACAACTTGGACGATGCGAGCTTTCCATACGCAGCTTCTTTCGTTCTTTAGCTGCATCAGCTCGACATTGCTGCATCTTGTTTTTGATATCGAGTGGCGGTGCGGATGTCGGTTTACCATTGTCATCGATAGCCACCATCGTAAAGTAACAGCTATTGGTATGACGAACAGTACGACCACGCACATCTTCTGCTTCGACGCGGATACCTACTTCCATTGAAGTGTTACCAACATAATTGACACTGGCTGCAAAAGTAACCAACTCACCTACATATATCGGCTCACGGAACATCACCTGATCGACAGACAGTGTCACCACATAATTACCACTATAGCGACTGGCACAAGCATAAGCGACCTGATCAAGCATCTTGAGCAAATCCCCACCATGCACATTGCCAATGAAATTCGCCATATCAGGCGTCATCAGTACTGACATGTATAGCTCGTGGTTTAACGGGGCTTTTTTGGCAGTGGAGCTGGTATTGTATTGCGGCATAATATTCCTTAATGGTTTGACACTTATTTATTATGTCTACCATTTATACAGCAGGTCGCCATATAGCACAAACAGACCTCTGTCATTGGACAGTCTAAATTGTGTAAATCAGGGCTATTTAAACAGCGTTATATAGGCCAAGATATAAGCATTAGCTTAACCAATGAAAGCGATACGCAAGCCATGCCACTATCGCACTCACTGAACCGGTCAAAATACCACCCCATACAAAGTCAACCAACGCTGTATCTAGCGTAAAGCCTTTATACAGTGCCAAATTGGTAAAGTCATATGTCCCGTAAGCCATCAAGCCAATCAGCCCGCCGAGTAAGAAGATATGACCAACGGATGCGCCAGCTTTAATTTGCGGATATAAAACCAAAATACAAAGTGCCAATATATAAAACATATAAAACACGCCAGCGGCCATCATGTTTGGCTCATCAGCCAATAGATGCCCGATACGCGACTCATAAAAGGCGCCTTTCATAGTCGTTAGCCATACAGCATCGACACCCAAAAAGATAACCACAGCAGCGAGATAAATAAAAACGTAACCCATGATATTACCTCTTATAAAATGAATAAAAACGGATAAAAGTTACAATGTTAATCTTGGTTGGATAAAGTCTAAAAATGCCAGAATACGCGAAGATACGGCACTGTTTTTGTAATATACCGCCTGTATGGCTTCGCGGTTATTTGGTCTGACTATCGCTTCAGGCAATACTTCAACCAATCTGCCAGACTCCAAATCTTCACCAATCATAAAATGTGACAGTAAAGCGATACCTTGGTGATTTAAACATAGTTGACGCAAGGTCTCGCCACTACTGCCAGTCATATGAAAATTGAGCTTCACTGATGTTTTTAGTGGCCAACTATTTAGTTTTGACGCATCGTTAAAGCCAATTAATTTATGAGTGCTCAAATCCTCAATATTCAAATCATCAATATGAGCTACTTCATTATGCTGATATAAATATTCAGGACTGGCTACTAGCCGCAGCTTACTGTTACCTAATAGACGCGCATGCAGATTTGAGTCTTTTAAATCGCCAATTCTGATAGCCAGATCCGTCTTGTGCTCAAGCAAATCAATAATATTGTCATGCGAGGTAAGGTCGAGCGTAATGTGTGGATATTGCGCCACAAAATCACCAACCAAAGGCGTCAGTTGATGAAAGACAAACGGGCTGGCGGCGTCAATTCGTAGATGCCCACTCGGCGCTTGTTTTAACAGCTTAATCGCCTCTTCACCGGTATATAACGTATTTAAACTCTCACGCGCATATCTTATAAAGACATGCCCTTCCTCCGTCAGCTCCAAGCGCCGTGTCGTTCTATTTAGCAGCGTGCATTGCAGTGTATCTTCGAGTCTGGACACTGCACGAGATACCTTAGCTACTTGCTGATTCAGTAAGTTGGCAGCGCCAGTAAAGCTGCCCGTGTCTACTACCGTCAAAAATATCTCTATATCTTCTGTTTTAGCATGTCCCATCATCATGATTACCTTTACAAAATTAACAAAGGTATTTTGTCATTTATGCTGTTTTTTGCAAACTATAAATCGGTCAAACTACGCGCATCATTTAATTATTAGGATGTCGTTATGCCACTCGCTTTATGGGCGCTTACTCTAAGCGCATTTGCAATTGGGACAACCGAATTTGTCATCGTTGGATTGGTGCCAACTATTGCCGCCGATCTAGGCGTGAGCTTACCTTCAGCAGGGTTGCTCGTTAGCCTATATGCTGTTGGTGTTGCTATCGGTGCCCCTATACTTACCGCACTCACTGGCCGCTGGAACCGTAAAATAGTACTGATGAGCCTAATGGGTCTGTTTGTCATCGGCAACTTGCTGGCTTGGCAAGCACCCAGTTATGAAACCTTAATACTTGCCCGTATCTTGACTGGTCTAGCGCATGGTGTGTTTTTCTCTATTGGTTCCATGATTGCTACCAGTCTTGTCAGTAAAGAAAAAGAAGCCAGCGCAATTGCCATTATGTTTACAGGACTTACCGTGGCGCTCGTCACTGGTGTACCTCTTGGCACATGGATTGGACAGCATTTCGGTTGGCGCGCTACGTTTCTAGTCGTCTCAGTACTGGGTTTAATCGCTTTAATTGGTAGCGCCATATTGGTACCGAAAAACCTTAAGAAATCTATCCCTGCAACGTTCAAAGAGCAACTACAAGTCATTGTAAAACCACAACTACTGCTAGTTTATCTAATGACTATTCTTGGCTATGGCGGTACGTTTACGGCGTTTACCTACCTAGCACCTATCTTAGAGCAGCAGACCAAATTTGCACCATCAGCCATTGGTCTCATCATGCTCGTATATGGCGTGTCTGTTGCGATCGGTAATATCTGGGGCGGAAAACTTGCAGATAAACGTGGCCCTATTAGTGCGCTTAGCATTATATTTAGCGCCTTAAGTGTCATTCTTTTATTGTTCACCTTTACTATGCAATCCAAGATTGCTGCTGTGCTGACTATTTTGGTATGGGGTGCTTTCGCCTTTGGTAACGTACCAGGCCTACAAATCTACGTGGTCAAACAAGCTGAAAAATATACACCGAACGCCGTCGATGTCGCTTCTGGATTGAACATTGCTGCATTTAATGTCGGTATTGCATTAGGCTCAATCATCGGTGGTAGCGTGGTCGAAAATATGTCGTTGCAAGATACAGCTTGGATCGGCGCTGTCATCTCTTTAATGGCATTAGCGGTCACACGCTATTCAGGTCTGCGTGATAAGCGTGCCCTGCAAGCATCGTAGTACCTTTCGATGTAAAACCTTTCAATGTACAACCTCTCAACATATGGGTCTCAAACTGTTAGACAGTATGAGACCCTATGAAAGTTATAAGCAAACCCTATCTATATCACCTAACTTATACCGATGCGGTGTCTGTCATATCTGCATCATTAAAGGCTGTCTCATCGTTCAAAACCGTTTTATGATTTAAGACGGCAGATGGCAGATCAGAAAAATGCAGCGTGTCGATATTGTTAGGCTTCACCGCAGTGACTTGCACCACACCGATCGTGCGCTCCAAGAATCCCCCTTCGCAGTAACAGAAGTAAAACTCCCATAGGCGTATAAAGGCATCGTCATAGCCAAGCGCTTGAATCTCTGCACGCTGGGCCATAAATGCAGCACGCCAGTCACGCAGCGTATACGCATAATCAAAACCATAATCATGCAATTGTTTGACGACCATATCGGTTTGTTCAGTAAATTGTGTCGTCAGCTCTTGGTTTGAAAGCAGACAACCACCTGGGAAGATATGCGTTTGGATAAAATCGACTGAATCGATATAGTCTTGATAATTTTGATCATTAAAGGTGATGGCCTGCAATACCATAAGACCTGTCGGCTTGAGCAAGCTATTACATTTAGCAAAGAACGTCGGCAAATACTCATGCCCCACCGCTTCAATCATCTCGATACTGACTAACTTGTCATATTGACCTGTCAGCTCGCGGTAATCTTGCTTGAGTAGCGTGATTTTGTCAGACAGCCCTGCCGCCTCGACTCGTCGCTTCGCTTCATCATACTGGGCATCAGAGATAGTCGTGGTGGTCACATGGCAGCCGTAATGCTTGGCCGCAAAGATAGCAAAACCGCCCCACCCTGTACCGATTTCAATCACATTATCATCCGCACTGAGCTGTAAACGTTGGCATATAAGAGATAATTTGTGCTGCTGAGCATCACTGAGCGTCACGTCAGGTGTAGGATAAACTGCTGATGAGTACATCATCGTATCGTCCAAAAACCGCTCATACATGTCATTGCCCAAATCATAATGCGCTAAGATATTGGATTTGGAGCCAGATTTGTCATTGCTACGCAGCTGATGCTTCGCTTTTTCAAATGCTTTACTAATACCAGCAAAACGATTCTCTAGTTTATTGAGTACGGCTAAGTTACGAGCTGCCAAGCGAATCAAACCTGTTAGATCATCCGTATCCCATTCACCATCGATATAACTGTCTGCTAGCGCGATAGAGCCACCAAGTAATAGCTGACGATAAACAGCAGGATCATGAATTTGTAACGTCACATGTAGCGAATGGCGACCAACCGCCGAGCTACTAGCGTCATTAGTAGCTACTTTACCAAAGCTACTTGTCTTAGGTTCCTGCTCATCGAATGTCTCAATCAACGTGAGGCTACCAAACTGAACGTGCTGTAACGCACGAAAGATAAGCTTTCTCGCTAAGTGATTCACACTATTGCTGACTGGCTGTAGTACAGCACTTTCATTAACTACTTTGCTCACACGAGCAGTTAATTTTTCTAGTTTTGTGACTGGTGCTCGATCGGTCGGTCGTGCTGGCATCGTGTATTTATCCTTGTTTAAATGCTTTATTTTTTAGTGATTCATTCTTAGTATTACATTGACGAGATTTTTGGATTGTTGATATTTAAAAATTGCTGTAACTATAAGACATCTTTTTTGACTATTATTTTTCTGCTAGCTGCTTTTCTACTGTCTACTTTTCTGATGTCCGCCTTTCTGTTGACTGTCAGCTAATTTTTCATCGTAGTTGATATATGGCACCTTTTTAATCGCATAGAGCTTAAACGCGTGCCAATAAATACGGGTTAATGACGTCATATTCATCAAAGGGTTTTTCCGCAAGCTATGACGAACAGCATCCTCTGTCATCAGTACGCCTGATATCTTTATACCAGTTTTTAGAACGTCACCGCGCTCATCGCTGATATTGATAGCGATACGCACTTGTAAGCCAGTATTAGGTTGCTCATCAGTTTTAGTACGTTTTACATTTACCTGCCAGCGGTACAGCTGATCAATAGGGTTAAAAGGGGATACGTGAAAGTCCTTGTCATGACAGAACTCAGTGTCTTCTCCTTCTAACAGAAACCCGTAGTAATAACGCTTGTCCCATGGCGTATTAGACACTTCAGCCAGTAAATGAGTGGGCGTTTGCTGCGCATCAAACCCCAAGTAAAAATTAACTGGGCTAAAGTACATGCCCGCATTACGGCAGACAAGCAATCCCAACATATCGCCTTCAGGCGCGCTACCTGCATGTTTTTCAAATGCTTGGCTTAGACGTTTTTCTAGTGCTTGAATAGACTGTCCGTTACTATCATGTTTTTCATCGTTACTTAGGCTATTAGCACTCTGTAGGTCAGTATGCTGTAGATAGTCATCAGGACAGAATTGTTGTAGCGCCTTTTTCTTTGCTGAAAATAGAGGCAGACCTTTTGCTAGTAGCTTTTTCGGTAATACTTTACGTAATGGTAACTTTTCTAAAAACTTACTCTCATCAAATGACGCCGTGCTAATTTCAGGAAGTTCTTGCCCTGTCGCCAATGCGCTAATATTGACGCCCCAGTAGCGATAAGGGTAAACGAATTTATTCAAACTAGGTAGCAGCCGACTGTGCCATGTCGTACCCTCAAACAGCTGATGCGGCAATGCAGTGGTATCATAAGAATACTCATGACTTGGCATAGCATTGGTATCTTGAGCGGACGTGGTCATAAATAGTCTCTTATATAACGGCATACTTTTATATGGCGAATCTTTCAAAACACTTAGAATACATAACGGCATTAATCGTCATATTATTTGGTTTTACGGCGACCGAATAAGCCACGTTTCTTATATTGGCTCGTATCAGCAGTTGAACTCTGCAAACGATCGGCATACTCAACCAGTTCCCGATTGGTCGTCGCTGTGGTTACTTCGCGCTTATTCAACCTACGTAATTTGGTATCCGCTTTTATAGGTAAGTCTTTATAACGAAACGGTGTATGCGCGCTATCAGCGTCAGGTAAATGAGCTGGGTCAACCTCGTCTTTTATATCAATATCAAGACCAAGCGCCTGACAGACGCGTAATCCACTGCGTACGCCATCTTCATGAAAGCCATTAAACCAATAAGCCCCGCAGAAATGCGTGTGCAAACCATTACCCGAGATACTCGACCATTTGGTCTGCGCATCAATCATCGCAAGATCGAATACTGGATGACTGTAATCGATGCTCTTAACTATCTGCTTATCATCAACGCTTTTATTGTCTAAAGCTGGATTTAGGGTAACCAAATAATTGTGTTTTTTGGTTAAGCGTTGCAGAATATTCATATGATAAGTCAGCACTGGCTTTGTAGGTATCTGTGCGTTTCCAGACGCCTGCTCATCCTTAGCATTACCTGAAACTGTTTCATCTATTAAATAATTCCAGCTTGCCCATGCCAATGGTTTCTTAGGTAAAACACTGGTATCGGTGTGCAGTACAGCCGTGTTTTTGGTAAAGCGGAAACGACCTAGCACTTCAGATTCATCGGTGCTCGCATCCTTTAAAATCTTTAATGCGGTATCTGCATGACAAGCAAAAACAACCTCATCGAATACAAGTTTTTCGCTACGGTTGTCAGCGTTACCTTTATCCTGCACTGTCAAAGCATTCTGTACCGTCAAAATCACTTGCTCGCCATCACGAACTACAGACTGTACTGGGCTATTGACCCGTATCTTGCCACCCGCTTTGATAAAGCGTGGAATCAATTTGTTGACATACTGTTTTGAACCGCCTTTTATCGTAAACCACTGCGGACGATTGACCACGTCGAGCAACCCGTGGTTGTCAAAGAATTGTGCAAAAAACACCAAAGGAAATTCTTGCACTTCATCTAGGCTGGTTGACCAAATGGCCGATACCATTGGCAATAGATAGTTATCAGTAAATAGCTGACCGTATTTTTTTTGTGTCAAATAACCGCCAAGCGTTTGCTCTGCAAAGCTACTGACATCTTGTCCTTGAGAGCGCGCGCTATCATAATCTTGGCGTAGCTGTTTGATATGCTTATTAAACTGTAAAATATCTTTGATAAACTGCCAGAATTTCGGATTGATTACGTTTTTACGCTGCGATAATAAAGTGTTAAGCGTATGACCATTATATTCAAAATGACGTGCAGTGTTTTTGACAGAAAAGCTCATGTCCGTTGCCTGAAACGGCACCTGCAACTCATGAAGCAAACGAAAGAAGTTCGGGTATGTGCGCTCATTAAAGACAATAAACCCTGTATCTATCGCACTACTCTCTACATTGCTACTCTTCGCTTTTTTACCGTCTTGTAGTGCCACGTCAATCGTGTTTACATGCCCGCCGATATAATCATTGGCTTCAAATACCGTCACATCATGTTGCGTACCTAGATAATGGGCACATGTCAGTCCTGATACACCTGAGCCGATGATAGCGATACGTTTTGGGGTAGTCTGATGGTCAGAATCTGTTGCAACCTTGGTAGCATTTTTTTGGTTACTTGCAGGCTTGAAACGAGTAAACGGCATAAAAGCATTCCCTTCTATATTTTTCTGTCGATATGATGGCTAAGAGTTCTATTAGCTAAGATCTCTATTAATGGTAGATTATTTTTTATTAAGTTTTTCACTAACTTGCTGCCAGACCAAATCAGGCAATGTGCCTAATGCTTTCAAAGGCATGGTTAGTTTTTTTGGAAATTCAATCACGTCATGCCCACTCTCGATACCATCGCGTATGGCTTGACTGGCCTGCGCTGGCGTCTGGATAAATGGCATCGGAAAGTCATTCTGTTTGGTCATCGGTGTCTCAACAAAACCAGGCACGACTAAGCTGACTGACACACCATGCGGAGCAAGGCTAATCTGTAGAGTCTTCATTAGATAATGGATAGCAGCTTTTGAGCTACCATAGGCTTCAGCGCGCGCAAAAGGCACATAAGCAGACGCTGAACCGATACCGACCAAGCGACCTTTTGAAGCGATTAGCTTTGGTAATACCCCTTCGATCGCATGGGACAACGTACCCATGTTTACCGACATTACTTTCATAAAGACACTGCTATCAAAGTTCGGCATATCTAAGTACTCGCACATGCCAGCACCGCAAATCGCTAGATCGACATTGTCGATTTTTTCAAAAGCTTCGATGACCTTTTCTCGATCCATTAAGTCTAAATCAATCGTTTCCGCGCCTAACGCCTGAAGTTCAGACAACGCTTCGTCGTCACGGCCAACTGCATATACATGATGTTCTGCTAGCAGATAGTCTTTTGCCAACTGCTTACCAATGCCTGACGTCGCCCCAGTAATGAGAATATGTAATTTTTCAGTAGAATCTGTCATCGTAAATATCCTTTTTGAGTATTCTTATCTTTTTAAATATTTTCATAATATGGAATTACTGGGCTTAAACTGATTGCTTAATGAAAATTTAGATTTTTGATAACAGCTATCTATTATCGTTATTCTTGGCAGATATCATTGGTCGCATTTTATTAAGCTATAGGCCATTTTATTTAACAAATCTAAATAATTATAGTGGTCGGCTACAGGTTTATTGTTGTGTCTTCGCAATCGTCTGGGCTCAAGCTTAATATAAGCGTGTTGTTTACTACTTTCACAAGGATGCTGCTATCACAAGCAACGACACAATATTCTGTTACTAGCGTCATAAGACAGCTCAATATCAGCATGCTACAATGCAAAAATTAGCAATCGCATCGTTTGCCGAAGCATCATCACCATCATCTATAATTGAATGACCGCCGTATTACGGTAAGATGATGCTATCTTTTCTTAAACTATCTGACATCTTGTCCTGATAGCAATGAAAACGTTATATAATTAATATCAGATTTCCACCAACCCCACCCTCATATAAAAAAGGATCTCTC
This sequence comes from Psychrobacter sp. JCM 18900, assembly GCF_904846625.1. Lineage (GTDB taxonomy): Bacteria > Pseudomonadota > Gammaproteobacteria > Pseudomonadales > Moraxellaceae > Psychrobacter. Next base: position 155,596 of record NZ_CAJHBL010000002.1, on the reverse strand, counting down.
ATGAGCGAGTTGCAACTGTCTGACCGCGTCAACAACATCCAACCATCACCTACGCTAGCGATTACCAATAAAGCCAAAGAGCTAAAAGCAGCTGGTAAAGATATTATCGGTTTGGGCGCTGGTGAACCTGATTTTGATACCCCTGAACACATCAAAAAAGCAGCAATCGATGCAATCAATGATGGCTTCACTAAATATACAGCTGTCGATGGTACGCCAGAACTGAAAACAGCCATCATCGAGAAATTCAAACGCGACAACGACATCAGCTATGAGCCAAACGAAATCCTAGTATCGGTCGGTGGTAAGCAGTCGTTTTTTAACCTTGCCCAAGCATTTATCAATCCTGGCGATGAAGTCATCATCCCAGCGCCATACTGGGTCAGCTATCCTGATATGGTTATCATCGCAGAAGGCGTGCCAGTCATTGTCAAATGCCCAGCTGAGCAAGACTTCAAAATCACCCCTGAGCAGTTAGAAGAAGCCATCACTGACAAGACTAAATTGTTGGTATTAAACAGCCCATCTAACCCAACAGGTATGATTTATACATTAGATGAGCTAAAGGCCATCGCTGAAGTATTGAAAAAGCATCCACAAGTCTATGTAGCTTCAGACGATATGTACGAGCACATCCGCTGGACAGGTGATAAGTTCTACAATATCTTAAACGCGGCACCTGAGCTAAAAGATCGTGCCATTATCTTGAACGGTGTGTCTAAAGCGTATGCGATGACAGGCTGGCGTATCGGTTATGCGGGTGGCCCTGCTAAGCTAATCGGCGCTATGAAAAAGGTACAGTCACAATCTACCTCATGCCCGACGTCAATCAGCCAAGTGGCAGCGGAAGTCGCTATCAGTGGTGATCAGAGCGTACTAGAGCCGATGGTAGCCGCCTTTGAGAAACGCTGTGACCTAGTCGTAGATGGTCTAAATGCCATTAAAGGTATTACTTGCTTGCGTCCTGATGGCGCATTTTATGTCTATCCAAATATCGTACCGCTCATCAAAGCGGCTGGCCTGTCGTCATGTACTGAATTCTCAGCATGGTTATTGGACAAAGTTGGCGTGGCAGTCGTACCTGGTGATGCGTTCGGTCTTGGCGGTTATATGCGTATCTCGTACGCTACTGATGAGGCGACGTTAAAAGATGCACTATCACGTATCGAAAAAGCAGTGGCTGATTTGGACGTTGCTGAATAAATTGTAAATAGCAACAAGTCTTACCGCTGTTCATAAAAAAGACGCCCTATACACTCTATAGGGCGTCTTTTTTTTACGAGTTTTAGATATAAATAGGAAAAACACGCTATCTCATCATTAAAATGACAATTTTTACTAATTATGCAAAAAAAGGCTTGACGTATTTTTTAACTTTGCTAGAATACGCCCCACTTAGCAAGAACTCGTTAGAGACTTCTAAGGCTCGTTGTAAGCGATTAAACACTTACAGCCTATTCTCCAATAGCTCAGTTGGTAGAGCAACGGACTGTTAATCCGTGTGTCCCTGGTTCGAGCCCAGGTTGGAGAGCCACATTTTAGTAGTAAATTTCTTGAGTCAACTTTGATTCAATTATGGCATTTGCCAAAACCCTCATCAATTTGATGAGGGTTTTTTTATGCGTATCATTTAGGGTCTGTTGAACATTCAAATGTGGTACTGGCAGTGACTATTTTTTAGACAATACGCAGTGAAATTTTTGACGCCTAGTCGTTCTAGGTTAGACAATTTCGCCAGGTATTGGCAAAAAATAGCCCTGTTCTGAAAGGCTGATGCTAAAATCACCTCAAACGTTGTTGCAAGCCTAGTTAAGGTCTCGACATTATCGTCGGTTTACACCTAGTTTGATGCGATTTTAGCGATCAGCAGTCCTAATATTTGGATGTTCAACAGACCCTAATATTGGTTATCTATTTTGCCATTTTGATAAGCGCTAATCACTACTTTATCTCATACTTGATTATGACAATGATATTTAAAAATGAATATCATTGTCACGATAGAATATTACTGAAGCTACCAGAGAGAGAAAGTTATTATGAAATATATATTATTTGTATTTGCACTTATACCAATGGCAAATGCTGAATCATGGATTAAACTAAACGTACCTAAAGGGTATGTAGATTACATTGATAGAGATTCTATACAAATAAAAGGTGACTTTACTTACTATACGATGAAAGATGCTGATGTATACGAAAATTACAGTCTCATAAAATTTAAGCACGACTGTAAGTATAAGGCGCGTCAGGCATTATCTTCAACCTATTACGATAAGAAGACTCATAAACTTACACGTTCTGAAGTTTATTCTACTAGTGAAATGGTGCAATATCCTAGATCATTTGCAATGATCAATATAGAAAACGTGATCTGTAGCTAGCCACTTAATCTCTTACAGTCTACTGATAGGGTCTTTTTTCTCTGAGCTTATTCGTGCTCCATAGATAACAAAATGTACTAACCATGAAAATATAAGATAGGGAGTAGCAAATATAAAGAATAGTCCGAAACCTTCGAAAATGCGATGTAAGGTATAATCTTCAAAATACGACTCACCCTCTTCAACTATATTGTTAAATGCTATTTCATCTTCTGGATTGATAAACTCTATTCGTCCTCTTGTTAGAAGATAAGGAAGAATACGGCGCATATCCTCGTACTCACAGTAAACATCTTTATTTGACCATATGTAACAACTGTTTGTTTCTAGCATTTTACTGTCTACTAAACTACTTACATCTAGCATCTCGCCATCAATAGTCTCAAAAGAAATTTTCATAGGAATATCAATATTATATAACCCTAAAAGCCTGTCTGTGGGATAAACAAAATATCTCAATTGTTTGTGAAGTACTTGTGTGGAAGTGTTTATCATTGCAGAGCAATTAGCTTCACTCACACTACATTGTACAAACTGCCCTCTCTCATGAATAACATCTTGTTGCCCTAAATAGAGACTAAAAGCTAAAGTTGGAACGGCTAAGACTATTGATAATCGAATATATTGTTTTTGATTCAAAGTAACCTCGTATACGTAGCTCCATAAACTTTGCATTCTCAAGATTTATGGAGCTTTTTAATGCTTAAAATAATTAATCATAATAGCCTTTGATTGTTCAATAGCATCATTAAATTCTGAGATTAATATAAGGTCTTTTGAATTACCCCTCATATCCCTAATATCTTTAAAGCTTTTCTCATCTAAATTCTTAGCTCTATTATACAATTTCGCAGCGATATTCTTAATTTCTATCGTTACATCCCTTTCTTTAGTGGCCAACTCACCAAAAAGCGTAGCACGACTACTAAGTTGCTGAGCAATTTGGTGCAGTTCTTCCAGCTTATTTCTGTTATCACTTTTTGATGATTTCATCATTTCACTATCTAAATAGATATAGCAAGTTCTCTATTGGCTAGCTTAGCTTGGCAACAGTGGCAACCAGAATACCAATGCCAACAGTGTCACTAACAACACAGGCGGAGTGATCAATAGACCAATCTTTATATACTGTCCCCAACTGATTTTGTAGTCCTTCTCTGCTAATACATGTAGCCATAGTAAAGTAGCCAGACTACCAATCGGCGTAAACTTAGGGCCCAAATCATTACCGATGACATTAGCATAAATCATTAGCTCTCGCGTTGCAGCAGGCACTTGTGCTTGATCAATCGCAAGCGCGCCGACTAAAGTTGCTGGCATATTATTCATAACAGACGCGACTATAGCAGACAAGAATCCAGTTCCAACGGTAGCAATGACTGCGCCTTGTTGACCCAACCAGTTAAGTACTTGCGCACCATAAGCAGTAAGCCCTGCATTACCCAGACCATATACCACCAAATACATACCGATTGAAAATAGTACGATTTGCCAAGGCGCTTTACGTACTACATCGCTCACAGAGACTACCGCACCGTGCCCACCTTGCCATATGCGGCCAGCGATTGCCATTAACGCGACAGCAGCGATGCCCGTGACCAGTGAAATAGGTAGTCCTAACGGCTCAGTCGCAAAATAGGCGACCAGTAGCAAGCCTAATAGTGGAAAAGCAGCTCGGAATACCAATGGATCGGTAATAGCAGACTCTGGAGCGCTGAGCTCGCTAGTCGAGTAAGTTGTTGGAATATGACGTGCATAGACAACCCACAACACCAGTAGCGTCGCTAATACAGACACGATATTGACTGGTACCATCACCGCCGCATAACGACCAAAGCCAATATCGAAATAATTGGCACTGACAATGTTGACTAAATTTGAGGTAACCAATGGCAGGCTTGCCGTATCAGCGATAAAACCAGTTGCTATGATAAATGCCAAAGCTGATGGTGGCGAAAATTTCAGACGCAGCAAGATAGCAATGACAATCGGGGTTAGTAATAGCGCAGCACCATCATTGGCAAAAAATGCAGAAATAAAGGCGCCGAGCACGACAATCATCGGAAACAATAAACGCCCTTGCCCATTGCCAAGGCGTGCCACATGTAATGCAGCCCAGCCAAAGAACCCTGCCCGATCTAAGATAAGCGAGATGATAATCAGCGCCACAAAAGTAAAGGTCGCATCCCAGACAATATCCCAGACGATACCCACATCTGATAACTGCACGACGCCAAGTGCTAACGCGACTAAGGCACCACCCATGGCGCTCCAGCCGATACCCAAACCTTTAGGTTGCCAGATAACTAAGACTAAAGTGACCACAAAAATAGCAAATGCAAGCATTATACGACCTTACTTGAGCTGACTTTATTCAGCCGATTTAATATAGGGAATTAGATCGATTAGGAGGTTAGATCGATTTTTGATTAACGCGGCTCGATAGTTCTTCAGCACTCTCAACGCGTTCTGAATAACGATCAGTGAGATAATCTGAACGTCCGCGTGTGAGCCAAGTAAACTTCACTAGCTCCTCACAAACATCGACAAGACGCAGATATAACGGAGACATATCCATACGATTGTCGTCGTTGAACTCTAAGAACGCTTTGGGTATCGAAGATTGATTGGGGATAGTAATCATCCGCATCCAACGCCCAAGAATACGCATCTGATTAACCGTATTAAAGCTCTGACTACCGCCGCTGACTTGCATCAGTGCTAGGGTTTTACCTTGAGTTGGACGTACGCCACCTAGGGACAGCGGTATCCAGTCGATTTGCGCTTTCATGATACTGGTAATACTGCCGTGACGCTCTGGACTCACCCACAGCATGCCTTCTGTCCACTGCGCCAGCTCCCGCAATTCTTGTACTTTAGGATGGTCTGAATCTACATCATCAGGCAATGGTAGGCCAGATGGATCAAACATTTTTACTTCACAACCATACCAACGCAGCAATCGGCTTGACTCTTCAGCGGCCAACCTAGAAAACGAGCGCGCACGGACAGAACCATATAGCACTAATATTTTCGGCGGATGACGTGAATCATTCGGTGCAACCAAAGAATCAATGTCGATAGGTTGAAGATTATCTATATCAATATTGGGCAAATCGTCTAAGCTAAATTCTGGCGAAGCAGTAGATTTGGCTTCCAATGCTTGGTCAACCTCAGTGTTTGTCATGAGTAACAACCTCGCCGTCTTCTTTTGTGAAGCTACTTACTGGATTGGCTAGTAATTCAAACACACGCTCTGACGGGCGGCATAGAGCAGCGCCTTTATCAGTCACCACGATAGGACGGTTGATTAAAATAGGATGCGCAATCATGGCGTCGATAATTTGGTCGTCAGACAACTCAGGATTATCTAGACCAAGCTCATCATTGATAGCTTCTTTGCTTCTTAATAGTTCTCTAGGCGAAATCTGCATTTGTGCCAACAGCTCCACTAAACGGTCGCGCGTTGGTGTATTTTTCAGGTATTCCACCACTTCTGGCTCTTCACCTGATGCTTTAATAATGGCAAGCGTGTTACGAGAGGTTCCGCATTTAGGATTATGAAAGATTAATGGCTTCATAGTGTTTACACCTATTTTATGTATTTATCGAAATGATAATTGGTTTAATCGTTACCTTGCTCAACAGACTCATTTACTCTGCACCCACTCAGGCTATCCATGAGTGACGCACACAATTCTGGATGTCCCGCACAGCAATCTTGCAACAGGAACTGAATGACGTTTTCCATATGTGATAGCGAAGCACGATAGATAATCTGTCGGCTATAACGCTGTGAAACTACCCACCCTGCCCGTGCTAGCACCGATAGGTGGGCTGACATTGTGTTATGAGGTACAGAGAGCTGACGGGCTATTTCGCCCGCAGGTAGGCCTTCAGGCTCATGGCTGACAAGCAGCTTAAAAGCTTTTAAACGAGTATCTTGAGAGAGCGCAGCAAAGCTTGCGATAGCATTAGTTATTTCCATATGTCCAATAATACAGACATATTAAAATAATTCAATGTTTTACAGATATTTTTATTCTAAAAAAGATATATCTGTGTGATTAAACTATATATATCAACGAGTAAAAGCGATTAACCAAATAGTGAAAATAATGATCCCTTCACCTTCTCAACCTAAAGCCTTCTACGTTTGGCCTTATGTAAATAACAAGTTTAATATATGTTATTGTATATTGATGATACTTAGAATTTCATGCTAGATTGAATACAAGTTTATGCAACAGTAAAACTAGATTTGGCTGGTAGCTCTCGCTCTGTACTGCCAGTAAACCTGATTAAAATAACTATTATGATTAAAACAACAATAAGGAAATGACCATGCTACTAGAGAAAATTAAGACACCTGGACTTTCGCACCTATCCTACTTGGTAGGCTCTGGTGGTCAAGCAGCGGTAATTGACCCACGTCGTGACTGCGCGATATATGTAGAAAAGGCGCGTGCAGCAGGACTTGAGATTACTCATATTTTTGAGACACATCGTAATGAGGATTTGGTTTCTGGGGCACCTATCTTGGCCGCAATGACAGGAGCAACAGTTTTGCATGGCCCTAATCCAGAGCAACCTGTTGTCTACGCTCAGACCGCACGTAATGGTGATTGCTTTTCAATTGGCCAATTGGAAATCCACGTCCTAGAAACGCCTGGTCATACCGATGATCATCTTGCTTATGCGCTGTTTGATACGGCGTATCCAGATAAGGCGGTTGGCGTTTTTACTGGGGATGCGCTCTTTGTAGGTGATGTCGGTCGTACGGACTTCTATCCTGAGCGTCGGAGAGAAGTTGCAGGTTTACTTTATGATTCGTTACAAGACATTCTAGCGCTCGGTGATCAGGCAATTATTTATCCGGCTCATGGTGCTGGGTCCGTCTGCGGATCAGGTATGGCGGAGCGAGAGTTTTCTACCGTTGGTCACGAAAGAATGAACAATCCACGTTTACAGATTACCGATCGTGAGGCATTTATTGATTTCAAGACGAGCGAAAACCATTATCAGCCGCCCTACTTCAGATTGATGGAGCGCCTTAATATGGAAGGTGGTGAAGCGCCTCCAGTCGTTATGCGTCCGCGTAACCTTTCGCTCAAACAGCTGCATGACTGCGATGCTGATCATCTCATCGATATTCGTGAACCCATGGCATATGTGTCAGGACACCTGCCCGGTTCTATGAGCTTACCTGTCAACATGTTACCTGCGTTTGCTGGATGGTTTATCGAGGAAGGACAAAGCTTGGCACTGATTGCCTCTGATGAAGAGCAACTGGCGATTGCGATGGAGCATCTGGTACGTATTGCTTTTGATAACATCATAGGTGGCTATGTGGGTGTCGTCCCTGCCGCTGCTAAAGGGGAACAGATGCAGCAAACCCCTATGATCGATACAACCGAGGTAGAGAGTCGTCTTAATAATGCTCAGAACTGGACATTGCTCGATGTGCGCGATATCGATGAGAGAAATACCAATGCGATTGAAGGCTCACAGCATATCTATGTTGGTCGCCTGAACAAGCGTTGGCATGAGCTTGACCAAAGTCGCCACTATACCTTGATGTGTGCCAGTGGTGCTCGGGCAACAATAGCAGCAGGGTGGCTCGCTAGTCGAGGTTTTGAGAACATTGATATCTATCTAGGGTCAATGGGCGCATGGCAAGCAACGCATGAATAATTCTTTATTCGTAGATAAAATTTGCAATGAGCTAAAACGCATCTCAAGTTTTAGATAATTAGTTTTAAGCAAAGGCATTTTAAATTGCTGTAAATAAGACATGTTATACCTAAGATAAATACGACGACCCTTCTTCTATTCAATATCAGACTGATATAAAAGAAGGGTTTACGTTTTAGCTGACCTTTGATTGATACGACTTAAGTACATATAAATCATAGTACTAGGTTCTAATTCTTACCGTACTTCCTTACCTGACTTATCACTCATAAAACATAGATACATAAAAAACAGACACAAAAAAACCTCAAACAATCTAATGCTTGAGGCGAAACTTGCTTAAACCCAAAGGTTTAAATTCGTTTTAAATATGGCGCAGCGGACGGGACTCGAACCCGCGACCCCCGGCGTGACAGGCCGGTATTCTAACCAACTGAACTACCGCTGCTTAGGTCTCTTAGCTTGTTTAGCCACTTGCTAAGAAGTGGTGGGTGATGACGGATTCGAACCGCCGACATTCTGCGTGTAAGGCAGACGCTCTACCAACTGAGCTAATCACCCTTCGAACAATTGCGATGCAATTTATTCAACATCAACTGAGCTCTTAAGTTTGTCACTAAGCTCCGTTGCTGTGGGTGTGTATTATATAGATTTACTGTTGGGTGTCAAACAGTATTTGCCAATTTTTTAGATATTTTTTCAATTTTTATTAGGATATCCAGCAAGCATTTGTTTTTATTGATTTTATATTCTCATACAAAACCAATGTTTTTTTAGATTTGATGCTTACTTATTGGCTAATGCTTGCTCTATATCGTTTTTGATGGCTTCTGGCTTGGTCGTTGGTGCATAGCGGTCAATAACCTGACCTTTACTATCGACTAGGAACTTGGTGAAATTCCACTTAATACCATCTGTCAGCACGCCACCCTTTTGTTCTTTGAGCCATTCATAGATAGGATGAGCATCTGCGCCATTGACATCAGTCTTTGCCATCATCGGAAAGCTGACACCATAATTCTTTTGGCAAAACGCACCAATCTCGTCATTGCTACCTGGGTCTTGGCTACCAAATTGATTACAAGGAAAACCGACGACAACCAGTCCTTGCTCTTTATACTGTTGATATAGCGACTCTAAGCCTTCAAACTGCGGCGTAAATCCACATTTGCTTGCGGTATTGACGATTAATAATACTTTATCTTGGTAATCTGAAAACGCTTGCGAGCTACCATCCATGCGCTCAGCCGTAAAATCGTAAATTGTACTCATCATTTATCCTTAAATTGAGGTTTTTATTGTTTTGGGTGTTTATGCACTATTTCTTTTTCTATCATACACATAATAAAACTATTGAAAAGGAAGCACCTTGTACTTCCCTTTCACGTTTCTAATAATATTCAGCCTACTTATTTTTCAGATTTATCTAAATCGATAGATACTGAGTTGATGCAATAGCGCATGCCTGTTGTCTCAGTAGGACCATCAGGGAACACATGGCCTAAATGTGCGCCGCAGTTGCTACAAGTGACTTCGGTACGAGTCATGCCTAGCGAGTTATCAACGTGCTCTTCAATCGCGCTGTTATCGATACCTTGATCAAAACTTGGCCAGCCACAGCTCGCATCAAATTTATTGCTTGAGTCAAATAAGCTTGCACCGCAGCCTTTACAACGGTAAACGCCGTCATCTGTCGCATCATTATATACACCTGTAAATGGGCGTTCAGTGCCCTTCTCACGCATAATATGATACTCATCAGCGGTTAAACGCTCTTTCCAGTCAGCTTCAGTCAACTGGCTGATTTCTTCTTTGCTTAGTTGGTTGTCTTGCATAATTTATCCTTATTCGAGTATTTATTATCTAATCTCGGTAACTATTTTATCGCCATATGATTATGAGAACGACGTGCTCTATCTGTTGGTTATCGGCACACTATTCAAGGCATATATAAGAAAAGTACTCTTTGTATTGTGAGATAGACAGCATGATTGGCGAGATTAACTAAGTTAAATATACCAAATTAATTTTAGATAATGATGGGTAAAGATGTAATTTTGATATCTATACATTTTATAGTCTATATGAGATTTAGAGCCGTATGAATATAAGCTAAATGTTAATTGCAAGATATACTTGCAAAGACTAATAGAGCTGATTGTAAAATTATTTGCAAATTAACTATCAATGCAATAATATCTTGCATTAGTGTTTAACTAAAATGTTTAATATATCTCTACACTGAATAACTACTGATTAATAAAGGCTCAAACGACAATGTCTGACGACAATAGTAAAAGTACGCAAGCGGAACGACTGGTACAGTTGCGCCGTGATAAAGGATTTACTGCTGAGCAACTAGCACAAGCCATGACAGCCGCTGGTGCAAAAGTGAGTCGTGGTGCTATATCAAACTGGGAGCGCAGTACCAACGGCATTGTCTCATCCAAGCTGCCTACGCTCGCGCGTATTTTGGGCTGTAGTGAGGGATATCTGTTGCGCGGCGACCTCAACAATGAAGCTATTGATGCAGACGAATCGACATCATCTATAGAGCGCAGTGAACATCAAGAGATGGATACGATTTCCTACACCCAGTCAGATATTAAAGCAACTGACGCTCAATCAACAAAACCTTTTACTGCTCCTAAAGGCTCAAAAACCAATTCGACAACCAATCCGAAAAACGGTCATGCTATGAACACTATAAAAAAATCTGATAAATTACAAAACGTTTGCTATGACATTCGTGGTCCTCTATTGCAGACTGCTAATAAGATGGAAGCAGAAGGCAAACGCATATTAAAACTAAACGTGGGCAACCCAGCGCCTTTTGGTTTAGAAGCCCCGCATGAGATTTTACGCGATGTCGCTATGAACTTATCTGAAGCGACTGGCTATTCAGACTCACAGGGGATTTTCTCAGCGCGCAAAGCCATTTTGCAATATTACCAATCAAAGGGATTGCTGTCGGCCGTTGACGTACGTGACGTATATTTGGGCAATGGGGTTTCTGAGCTTATTGTCATGACCATGCAGGCATTGATGAACGATGATGATGAAGTCCTTATTCCGATGCCAGACTACCCGCTTTGGACAGCAGCAGCCAATCTCGCTGGTGGTACTGCGGTGCACTATCGCTGCAATGAAGAAGATAACTGGCACCCTGATATTGAAGATATTAAGTCTAAAATCACGAGCAAAACAAAGGGCATCGTGGTTATTAACCCAAATAACCCGACAGGCTCCCTTTATAGTGATGAGTTATTAAAGCAAATTATTGAAGTCGCTAAAGAGCATGATTTGATCATCATGGCTGATGAGATTTACGATCGCATTCTCTATGATGATAATGTACATACCCCGATGAGCACCTTGACTGACGACGTGCTGGTACTTTCTTATAATGGCTTGTCAAAGTCACATCGTATTGCAGGATTTCGCTCAGGTTGGATGATGGTATCGGGCCGCAAACAGCACGCAGCTGACTTTATTGAAGGCTTAGATATGCTAGCATCCATGCGTCTTTGCTCTAACGTGCAAGGACAGTACGCCATTCAAACCGCGATGGGTGGGCATCAGAGCATGCAAGACCTAACCTCTGAAAAGGGTCGCCTATATAAGCAACGTGAAATGGCTGTCTCACGTCTAAATGCTATCAAAGGTATTTCTTGTACCATGCCTCAAGGCGCGTTTTACTGTTTCCCAAAAATGGATCCAGAGGTTTACCCTATCACCGATGATATGGACTTTATGATGGACTTGCTCGTTGAAGAAAACGTATTGATGGTTCAAGGTACTGGGTTTAACTGGGACAGACCTGACCATTTCCGCCTGGTGTTCTTACCTAACTTGCTTGACCTAGAAAATGCGATGGATAGATTGGACAGATTTTTTGCCAAAAAACGTAAGCAGTTTGGTACCGAGTAAATCGTCATATATCATTAAAAAAACGCTTATCGGCATGATGCTGATAAGCGTTTTTTATTGCGTTGAACCTAGTTATTCAAACTCAATTATGATAATTCACTGATGAAAACAGCGCATTAAAAAATGTTGCTCAATACAAGATAACTGATGGCAGACATAGTAGCCGCTGCAGGTAGCGTCACAATCCAAGCCAAACCAATCGGCTTCATAAGCTTCCAGTTCGTATCTCTGTTGACGATACCGATACCCAGTACCGCACCTACTAGCGTGTGAGTACTTGATACAGGCAGACCCATAGTCGATGCGCCCATTACAACAGCAGCAGCAGCTAACTCAGCTGAGAAGCCTGAAGCTGGATGCATTTTCGCTAGATTGGTACCGACAGTTTGAATCACTTCTTTACCAATGAACCAAAGACCAACGATTAGTGCCACACCAAAAGTCAGCATAACAGCAGGTGGCACCGCAGCTTCAGTAGCGATACTATTAGTACGAATCACATCCATGATGGCGGCAAAAGGACCAACCGCGTTGGCGATATCGTTTGAACCATGACTAAAAGCAAAAGCTGACGCGGTAAAGACCTGCATCCAGCTAAACATAATGAACGTCGCTTTGGTCAAATCTTCTTTGTGCTTACCGCGAATACTCTTGGTATAGATATAGGTCGCTAGCCATACTAGCGCCGCTATCATACCCATAATCAAGAAGCCCTGTAGTGTGGTCAGGCCGCTATTAACATTTTTCAGACCTTTAAAGACGACTAGAGAAGTCATTACCGCACCACCTGCGGCAGCAATGATAGGTACCCATTGCTTAAGTGCTTTTAGAGTATCAAGGCTACTACGTTCATTTTCAATATCATAAAGCTTTTTGTAGTAATCAGTTTCTAGGTCTTCAACGATACAATCGTCATCTTTATAGATTTCCTGATCACGTAGCATCGCTGACGTATAGGCCAATTGTTCAGACTCTGTCAAACCATCCAAAAACTCTTTATGGTTTTGCTTTAAGACTTTTTTATTGCCTTTTAGCGTCGCAATATAGGCTTCGGTTTTATCATTATATTCAATGATGTTTTTCTTGATTTGTCCATATAAAAGATAAGACAACACGCCACCTAGTAGCGGTGACAGCACCCAAGAAATAGCGATAGTTCCAACCGTTCCCCAGTCTACCGTTGATAGCGCCATGTCCGTACCACCTAACGTGATACCTAAGACAATGGAGCTACCAATCACACCGCCAATAATGGAGTGAGTGGTCGAAACAGGCAGACCTTTTTTGGTCGCAAATAACAGCCAAAATGCTGCTGCAACCAATGCGGAGAGCATGACATAAATGAACTGATTGGGCGTCACTGATAGACCATCTAGATCGACGATGCCGCTTCGAATCGTATCAGTCACCTCCCCGCCTGCAAGGACTGCCCCCGATACTTCAAATATCGCGGCAATACCCAATGCTTGCGGGATAGTCAACGTCCCTGCACCCACCGAAGTACCAAATGAGTTGGCGACATCGTTACCACCGATATTGAATGCCATAAAGACACCAAAAGCGGTCGCCACGATGAATAGCGTCGTTTGCTGACGCATGGTGTAATCTAAACCCCACCACAAAAAGTAGGAAGTCATCGCAATCAGTAAAATGGCAAAAAATAGATTGATTCTCATAGAGCCAACTGGCTTGACTGACTCTGTAGAACTGCTGCTAATACCCATACGTTAGTACGTCCTGCGTAAGCTGATTAAAATTATATGAGGTTGATAATATTGCGCTGCTACTCACAGTACTTGTTACGGCATCTAATGAAGTAGCATATATAAAATATACAACATGCGATTAGAAGGTCTTAAACCGACTAGAGCGAAAGTAAATAATACATCTCTCAACATGTCACAAAGCCGCAAGTGATATTGCCAAATCGTCTGATTACAGCATCTTGCGGCTTATATATTTCTTAGCGATATTTGTGGTACTACTAACAGCTATTGTAACAATTTTTGTCGTAATTATTAAGTTATCTATACTAAATAACTAAAACACGTTGTTTGCTAAATTAAAATTATTATTTAGCAGAAGCTGTTTTGCGCTCTATTATATTAAATATGAGCACATAATGCATAATGATATTGCGAGATTTGTAACTGCGAGTGTATACGGACAAGACCACACTCTTTAAAAGACAGGGTGGCTCGAATATGTTTCGAGCCACCCTATTTAGAAAATACGTGGAAAATACAGTTATATAAATCTATAAGAGTCCTTAAACTTCAATCATTTCTAACAATTATTTGCTTTCAGTCAGTGCAGACAACTGCTCAATAGCATGATCTAACACGTCTAAACGCGCCTGACGCTTTTCGTTGGTCGCAATAACACACCATGGCGCTGTCGTTGTATCCGTGCGTGCCAGCATATCTGCTGCAGACTGCACATAGTCTGACCATTTATCACGGTTACGCCAGTCATCATCCGTTAGTTTAAATTGCTTATGCGGTGTTTCTTGGCGATCTTCAAACCGTTTAAGCTGCTCTTTTTTATCAATCGCTAACCAATACTTGATAACCAACGTTCCTGCTGCTGCCAAGTCCGCCTCGAAACGATTAATTTCATCATATGCTCGTTGCCATTCATTAGGAGACGCAAATCCTTCGATGCGCTCAACCAACACACGCCCATACCAAGTACGATCGAAAATGGCGATACGGCTAATACGGTTCGTTTGCTCGTTAGGCAATCTTGTCCAGAATCGCCACAAGTAAGGATGCTGGGTCTCATATAACATCGGTGCGCCAATATTATAGATTTGATACTCGCGGGGATCTAGCGGTGCAACTAACCTTTTGATTGCACCGCCCTTGCCGGCGGCATCCATTCCTTCAAAAGCAAACACCACATGCCGACCTTGGCGTGCACGTAACAACTCAGCGAGCCTTGCTTGCTTCTCCGCCAATGCCTCACGATAGTCGGACTTACTGATTTTTTTATCTTTAATAGACGTCAGTTGCTTAGGTATCGGTACAGGTTCAAACTGTTTTTGTTTAGTATCTAAGCTAAGTTCCAGTGTCTCGGACTGGAAATGGTTTTCTGACGTTTCCTTGTCGTTGTCATCGCTATCTGTCCGACTACTCGCTAGCGCGGTTTGCATAGCATGTAGCACCAAATGGCAAAAGTTATCAGCGGCCTCTAACTTATCATCACCATCAATAATGACCCAATCATCCTGCTGACGCAGCAAGGTCGCAGCCACCTCATTAAACTTCTCAATGACTTGCTTATTATTCCAGTCAATTTGATACAGAAACTGCGGATCTGCCTCATCATCCTTTAAGCGACTGTGCAACGTTTCAATATCGACATGAAACCAACATTTTAATAACTTAGTTTGATTGGCAATGAGATCCTTTTCAAATGCCTTTAGCGTGTCTAACTGCTGCTGTAGATAGTCTTGCCACTGAGCGATAGGGAGCGGATTTTTACTTTTTTGACCTTTATCATTTGATAATGCTTCAAGGTTCTCACTATCTGATGTCGCTAGTCGCATGACGTTGTATAATAAATCAGCATACCAGTTGCCAAAATACACCATGACATCACCATGGCGTGGCATTGCGCTAGTATGCGCTTGCCAAATGGGTTGATAACTCAATGGCGAATGACCAATGGTTGCCTCAACTTTAAGCAGCCTGGGATCTACCCATTGCCGTAACTGCTTAACGGCGGTACCTTTACCTGCTTGCTCCATTCCATTAACTAGCACCAATAGACCTGTTGGCTTGTTGAGGGTCGGCGGCGTTTGCTGGCGAGTGGCTTTTAAAGCATACTGAGCTGTTACCAATGCCAATCTAAGCGAATCCTCATCCAGTGAAAACTGACTTAAAGGATTGGGCTTTAGACGCTGCTCCACAACTTGCTCACTAAATTGTGTACTTACCGCTTGTGGTGCTTTTGGTTCAGTAGTATCATTTTTTTGAGACATGATTACACTCGCTATTATTGTTGTTGGGCTGCTTTACCGTTGAATGACTTATGGGATAGCTATTAATAGGACAACTTTCCATATTTCGACCTCATCACTCATTTTTATCTCATTTAATCATAGCACTGCACCAATCGAGTAAATAATATTGCTGTGTAACAGATTGGTATTTGTATTCTTAATTATTTTCTTTTAAGGTGAACACAATTTTGGGTATAGGATAGAACAGTTGTTGAAAACCTTATAACCCTGAATCACAATACTTAAAACAACCATACTCAAATTTGATCACCCTATTTACTTCTACAGGATTCACTGCCATGACCGCTTTAGCTGATTTACAACAGCATTTAACACGTTTTTGGGCGATGCCTCATCACCAAGATGATGAGTTAAATGCTAAGCTCAAAGAAGTACAATCATGGCAACAAGCTCGTCTCCAGCAGACGCATCGTGAGCTATTTGAACAACCCAAAAACCAGCTAATGGCAGATTACTTCCTCACCCAACTGTATGGCGGTGAAGAATTCAAGTTATTGGCAGAGCAGTTAGCACGTATTCTGCCAAAAGCAAAAAAGCTAGAACGTCTTGCCAAAGAGTCAGCTCTAGAGGCTGGTAGCATGGGTATCCAAGCAGCGATTTTTGCCATTGAGCTAGATCTGCATTTAGCCCAGTGGTTGCTCGCTCAAGATTTGCCAGTGAATGAAGAAAACATGCTAGCCGCCTATCGTACTGTCGATGAAGAAGACGAGCGCCGAGTTCAGATTGCCAATCTAAAAGACGTCTGCTATCGCACGGACAAACATCTAAATTCGTTTATGCTCAAAAAAGCCTTTGCACTAGCAAAAAGTACAGCCTATCGTCATGGCTACCAGCCGCTTTATGATTTTATTGATACAGGATTTAAGGCCATGAAACCTCTGAGCAGCGTCAGCGATTTTATTGAGCCGTTCTGCAAGCGTGAACTGTCCATTATCGATCAGGTTCATGATACGGATAATGGCAGTAAGCCGGTAGCGTTTGGTGTATCATAAGGTCAATATGCTAAACAGCCAATTGATGCTTACTATTTAACGACTTCCTCCGATAAAGACAATCATAAAAATAAATTCTAGGACAACATGATGACTGATAATTCAAAAGATAGCAGCGCTCCTTCTAATCAAGCCACAACGACTAATGGTCATTTGCAAGACAAACTGGTAAAAGACAGCATTGCTCATAATCAGCAGATTAGCGCGCAGATATTACGTAACCAAACAACCAATGTCGTGCCGAGCAAGAATAATAGCGTTGCTAATGACGACAATAGCGACTTTACTAAAGTTCAAGATCTACCAACTGGAACGCCGCAAGGCCAACAAACTACTATGCCAAACAACGATCAAACGACTCGCACAAACCCTTCAGAGCAAACCATAAAACAAACGCTATTCAATCAGCGTGATGATATCAATAATCCGCACACGCCTGAAACAGACGGCAACGAGCAGACGCATTTTGGCTATAAGACAGTCAATAAAGCAGAAAAACAAGCACGTGTGGCTGACGTATTTACCTCTGTTGCCAAAAAATACGACATCATGAATGACTTGATGTCATTTGGTATTCATCGTCTATGGAAGCGCTATGCGATTAGTCTATCAGGCGTGCGTGCTGGTCAGCATGTCCTTGATATCGCTGGTGGTACGGGCGATTTGGCCAAAGTATTTAGCCGTGAAGTCGGTAGAAATGGCCACGTGGTACTATCTGATATCAATGCTGCGATGTTAGAAGTGGGCCGTGAGCGCTTGATCAATGCTGGTTGTAACAACGTCGATTTTGTATTGGCGAACGCTGAAACGTTGGCCCCTTTTGATGACGAAAGCTTTGATTTGGTCACCATTAGCTTTGGTTTGCGTAACGTCACAGACAAAGATGCCGCGCTAAAATCTATGTATCGCGTCCTAAAGCCAGGCGGTCGTCTATTGATTTTAGAATTCTCCAAGCCAGTATTTGAGCCGCTCTCTAAAGCCTATGATTTGTATTCATTTACCGCACTGCCAGTAATGGGTAAGTTAATTGCTAATGATGCTGAAAGTTATCAGTATTTAGCTGAGTCAATTCGTATGCATCCTGATCAGCAGACACTTAAGCAGATGATGCAACAAGCTGGGTTTGAGAACTGTGATTATCATAACTTGACTGCTGGTATCGTGGCTGTCCATCGCGGCTTTAAAGCATAACATAAAGTACGATTGGCAAGACTATTACGTTTAACAGACCCTATTGAACCTAACACGAACACACGATGCGCTGATGCAGCTAATGCGAAGGCGCTCACTTACCGATGCGAGAGCCTTATGCTGACTGTCCTTCTATTAGCTGGAGCCGAAAAGCTAATTAACATTGCCATTGCTAGTGATGAGATTACCAAAGCAGGTTTAGCGCCGCTTGCAGGTAAGGTGTTACGTCTTAATATGGGAATGCCTGAAATTCATTTAGACATCTTGTTTACTCAAGAGCGTTTGCGCTTTGAGCCGGTCACGACGGATAGCGTGTTTGAGCCAAGTGGCCAGATGAATGAGCGCCAAAAAGCCAGCATGGAACGCGCACGTTTTGGTCATAGTCGTCCAGACTGTACTATCACTGTAGATAATGCCGCTCAACTGCTTAATCTAATGCGCGGTGCGGAAGGCAACTTGCCAATCGCTGGTGATTACAAGGTGCTAATGCAGCTCAAACAACTGGTTGCAGGGTTTGATCCTGATGTGGCTGGACAGCTTGAACCGTTTATCGGTAAACCCATGGCTAGCCAGTTACATCTTCTTATCTCTCAGCTCAAAGGTAGCTGGCGTCATAGTGCCAAACGTGCTTTTGATGACGTTAGTGATTGGGCCAATGAAGTGGCTGGTAATAGCACACCTGACCCTATCGAGGTGGCTGAAGTAAATGATCTTAAACAGCAACTGTTAAAATTACGTGCGGACGTCGAACGAGAAGCAGCCAAACTTGCTGCTATCAAAGAAGAGCAAGCGCAGTTTCTTAATAACTCGTTTCATCAATAGCCGATTGCATCCATCATAAATGAATGCTATTACCGATGGCACTATTTATGATTAAGCGCAGCGCTTACCCCATTTTCGTCTTTGTTTAGAGTACCTAACCTCATGCTATTATCGCACCGCGCTCGTCTACTTGAGCTTTGGCGTATCGCCGCAATGTATCGCCTTGATACCCATTTTTCTATCGAAGAAGCACCGCAGCTGCAACCTTTGGCGCGATTAATTCGCATTCATCCAGCAGCATGGGGCAAAAAGCACCAACCAAATGCGATTAAGTATGCGCTTGAGGACATGGGTACGCTGTTTTTGAAACTTGGCCAGTTACTCTCAACGCGTCGCGACTTGGTACCGCCTGAGATTATCGCTCAGTTGATTCAGTTGCAAGACAAAGTTAAGCCTTTCGACGCTGATATTGCTGTCGCTCAAATTCAACATTCTAAACATGGTCTTGGCCAGTCCATTGAAACCTTGTTTGCTCGATTCGATATCAAGCCGTTAGCGGCTGCTTCTATCGCTCAAGTTCACACAGCTGCCCTACATGATGGGCGTGAAGTCGTGGTAAAAGTGGTTCGCCCCGATATTCGCACTGTGATTGTTTCTGATTTTGAGCTACTGCGAGAATTGGCAAGTTGGGCATCTGCGCGTATTGAGGCGGCACGTGCCATCCATATCATTGATATTGTCGAAGACTATCGGCAAGTCATGCTCAATGAGCTTGATTTGACACTTGAGGCTGATAATACTACTCAGATGCGTAATAACTTCTTGGGTTCAGCACTGATGTATGTGCCTGAAGTTTACGACGCTGCCAAAAACGTGATGGTCATGGAGCGTATCCAAGGTGTCCCTATCTCACAAGTTGAGATGTTTGATCAGTTAGGTTATGACCGTGCAGCGCTTGCAGAAAAAGGCCTAACGATATTTTTTACCCAAGTCTTCCGTGATAACTTCTTTCATGCTGATATGCATCCAGGCAATGTGTTCGTAGAGACGCCACCTGTGCAAACCTTACATGCAGGTATGGAAGCAGTGGATTTAGGCCATGAACCACGTTATATCGGGCTTGATTGCGCCATCATGGGCACTTTATCAAAAGACGATCAGCTCATCGTGGCGCGGATGTTACTTGCCGTGATGAACAATAACTTTACCGCTGTGGTTGATATTGTTAGCCGTGCAGGTTGGATACCACCAAATGCTGATAAGCATGCCCTGATGCGTGATATGAAACGTACCGTCGGCCCTATGCTACAAAAGTCAATCGATGATATCGACTTTGCTGGCGTACTGATGCAGATTTTGGACATTGCGCGTAGACATCATATGAGTATCCCACCGCAGCTGATGCTTCTGCTAAAAACCTTGGTCCATGTGGAAGGACTCGGTCGTGATTTATATCCTGATCTAGACATTTGGTCACTTGCCAAACCAATTCTAAGCAGTTGGATTAAAGAGCAGTTAGATCCTATGCGTAATCTACAGCAACTGCGCCAACAACTGCCTGAAATGCTACTCTCTACCACTGATATTCCTAAACTATTAGATCAAGGACTACAAAGCCTTGCCTCACAGGGCTCTCGTCAGGACAGTCAACTACGTGAAATACAGCAAATTCGTGCTGACATGTTAAATGACCGTCGCCGCGATTGGTTGGCACTTGCAGGGTTTGCTATTTTTATCGCTATCGCTACGCAAGTTATCGGTTGGCTATCACCTATATTTTATATACTGGCTGTTCTGATAGTTGTTTGGCGTATCCTAATTTAATTACAAAAGAACAAATGTCTGTTATTAAAGCATATTAAGTGGATATTGAATATGCTAAGTTAATGCTAAATAGTCGCATTATCTATAGGAGCACTAATGTCATCGTTGCCACTGTCACAGACCCATAATACTAATAAACCAGACTATAGTGAGGCTATCACAGCTTTTCAGGAACGTTTTGGTAAACAACTGAGTGTGAACGCTACAGTTCGTGAGCAGCATGGCCATACCATGACGTGGTTAGCCAATCAGCCGCCAGATGCAGTATTAACAGTACAGGACAAACAAGAAGTAGCTGCGGCCGTTGAAATTTGTCATCAGCATCAAATGCCAGTGATTGCTTTTGGTATCGGTTCTTCTTTGGAAGGACAATTAAATGCTCCCTATGGTGGATTGTGCATCGATATGCATGCGATGGATGCTATTTTACAGGTCAATAATGAAGATTTGACTGTTACCGTTCAGCCCGGCGTGACGCGTGAGCAGCTAAACCACTATCTGCGTGATACAGGACTGTTTTTTCCGATAGACCCCGGTGCCAATGCCAGTATTGGCGGCATGGTAGCCACTCGTGCCTCAGGTACTAATGCGGTGCGTTATGGCACTATGAAAGATGTGGTACTCGCATTAGAAGTAGTGACCGCAAGTGGCGATATCGTACGAACAGGCACACGCGCTAAGAAGTCTGCGGCCGGTTATGATTTGACACGCTTGATGATAGGCTCAGAAGGTACACTTGGTATTGTCACTGAGGTCACGCTGAAACTATTTGGTATTAGCGAGTGTATAGGCAGCGGCGTTTGTCATTTTTCGACCATCGAAGATGCTTGCCAGGCAGTAATGCTGACTATTCAGATGTGCTTGCCTATTGCTCGTATCGAGCTGCTTGATGCAATGCAAATCAAAGCATGTAATCAATATGCCAATCTCGATTTGACTGAAATGCCTACGCTATTTGTTGAATTTCACGGTACAGAGGCAAGCGTTGCTGAACAGGCGCAAATGTTTGCTGATATTATCGAAGAGTTTGATGGTCGTGATTTTGCTTGGGATACCAATGAAGCTGAGCGTAAACGTCTCTGGCAGGCAAGACACAATGCTTATCATGCTAGCTGTGCGTTACGTCCTGAGACAAGCGCCCTATCGACTGACGCTTGCGTACCTATTTCGCGCTTGGCAGAATGTGTCAGCGCCACTGCAAAAGATATTGAAGCATCAGGGATGATTGGACCAATTGTAGGTCATGTAGGCGACGGTAACTTTCATGTTTTATTATTGGTCGATACCAATAATCCTGAAGAGGTAGCTACTGCTGAGGGTATTATCGGTCGTCTCGCCACGCGGGCTATCGAGATGGATGGTACTTGTACGGGTGAGCACGGGATCGGACAAGGCAAACAAAAATACATGCAGCAAGAACATGGTAATGCGCTGATACTTATGGAGGCTATCAAAGCAGCCCTCGACCCTAAAAACATCCTTAATCCAGGGAAGATATGGCCTGAGGCTTTATCTATTTCCTAATACTATTAGAAAAACTAAAACCGTACTAAAACCAAAGCAATAGCCAAAAAGAATGCGCCTACTTCTAATCAAAAGCAGGCGCATTTTTCTATTGAATACTGATTACTATAGCATCTGGTCGATTGCCATCTGTGTCAGTACGCGGCCACGAGCAGTACGCAGCACATAACCTTGTTGAATCAGATACGGCTCAATCACATCTTCAAGCGTACCACGGTCTTCAGCCATCGCTGCTGCCACTGCCTCAACACCAGCAGGACCACCATCGAAGCGCTCATGCAATATTTCGATATAGCGTCTGTCTAGATGATCAAGACCACGTCTATCCACTGCCAGCATATCTAGCGCGCTACCTGCAATCGCGCCATTAATACTACCGTCGCCTCTTACCTCGGCATAGTCACGCACGCGGCGTAATAGGCGGTTAGCAATCCTTGGTGTACCGCGGGCACGGCGCGCAATCTCTACAGCCCCATCTTCACTCATTGGTACACGCATTAGACGTGCGGCGCGACTGACAATCGTCGTTAGATCAGCGATATTGTAAAATTCAAGGCGCTGTACAATCCCAAAACGGTCACGTAGCGGTGACGTCAGTAGCCCTGCTCTAGTCGTTGCTGCTACCAAGGTAAACGGTGGCAAGTCAAGCTTGATAGAACGCGCAGCAGGCCCTTCACCAATCATAATATCCAATTGGAAATCTTCCATCGCTGGATAAAGTATCTCTTCAATAACCGAGCTCAGACGGTGAATTTCATCAATAAACAGTACGTCACCCGCTTCTAGATTGGTCAGCATGGCCGCCAAATCTCCTGGGCGTTCAAGTACAGGCCCTGAAGTAGAACGTAAATTACCACCCATCTCACGAGCGATAATATTGGCGAGGGTCGTCTTGCCCAGACCCGGTGGACCAAATATAAGTGTGTGATCTAGCGCTTCGTCACGGCCACGAGCAGCACCGATGAACACTTCCATCTGCTCACGTACCACCGGCTGACCAATATACTCAGCCAATAATGCTGGTCGGATATTGGCATCAGGAGCGTCACTTGCACCTTCTAGCGGATTAATTAAACGATCTTGCGTCATAGAATTTATCATTATATTAAAAAATTAGTTAACAAATAGCATAACCAAACGCTGCGCATAAGTCATGCAAAACCTGATTAAGCGAACACTAAAACGAAAATAAGCGACATTTAATGTCGCTTATTACTTTGATACATTATGTGGTTGTCATCGATAGACGGCTAATTAATATGAATTAAAAGCCAGATAGCTGCTGCAAAGTAGCTTTTAACAAGCCTTGAGTATCAGCAAAAGTATCTCCTTTACTTTTAGCAGCCTTGATCGCTAGCTGAGCTTCTTTTTCTTTGTAGCCCAAGCTAATCAACGCGCCTTCTACTTCAGCGATGATACTACCTTCGTGAGAAATCGTAGTTTCCTGAGGCGTCAATTCAAACGCACCATTATCAATGTCGATATTCTTCAGCTTATCTTTTAGCTCAATTAATAAGCGTTGCGCCGTCTTTTTACCGATACCTGGGATACGAGTCAATGCTGTCTCCGACTCTTGCTCGACGTGCATCTTTAGCTCAGCTGCTGACATTGCAGACAGCATAGCCAAGGCCATTTTTGCCCCAACCCCGTTAATTTTAATTAACTGGCGAAAAACATCACGCTCTTTTCGATCGATAAAGCCATAGAGCAACTGGGCATCTTCGCGAACATGGAAATGTGTCCAAATGCTGGCTTGTTCATTAAGCTGTAACTGACAAAATGAAGGCAATGGCAGTTCGATATCATAACCCACACCCGAGGTCGTCATGATACAAGCCGTCGGTGCCATCAAGTACTGCACCTGTCCGGTAATCAATCCAATCATTATTTACGACCTCTTATGTGGAATATTATAAAATCAGCTGCTACTTCATGATTAACAACTACGTTCTACAACACAGTCTTATTGGTAAAAATTCACCATACCTTCAAGACTGGTTGGACGAATTTTGTGTGCTTGACCTGCAGAACCAAACGCTTCAAAACGATTGGTACAGATATCTGACATCGCTACCATAGACGCTTTGAAGTATTTACGCGGATCGAATTCACTTGGATTTTTTGCAAGGAATTCACGGATAGCACCAGTTGATGCCAGACGTAAATCCGTATCGATGTTTACTTTGCGAACACCATGTTTGATCGCTTCAACGATTTGCTCAACTGGCACGCCATAAGTTTCGCCGATATCACCGCCGTTTTCATTAATAACTTTTAGCCATTCTTGTGGCACTGATGAAGAACCATGCATGACAAGATGGGTATTAGGAATACGGGCATGAATCTCTTTTACACGCTCAATAGATAA
Organism: Psychrobacter sp. JCM 18900; assembly: GCF_904846625.1. GTDB lineage: Bacteria > Pseudomonadota > Gammaproteobacteria > Pseudomonadales > Moraxellaceae > Psychrobacter. The sequence goes on along the minus strand of NZ_CAJHBL010000002.1, from coordinate 130,897 downwards.
GATATCGCCTGTCGGTGGACGTGTGAACTTATAGGCACCATGGCTAGTACCGATAGCAATCGCTAACGCATCGACATTGGTATCTTTTACAAACTGCTCAGCTTCATCAGCACTGGTCAAGAGCTGCTCATGATCCAATACGCCTTCAGCGCCAGAACCATCTTCTTCACCAGCCATACCGGTTTCAAGGCTACCTAGGCAACCGATTTCGCCTTCTACAGAGACGCCGCAAGCATGAGCCATCTTAACAACTTCGCGCGTAACGCTAGCATTGTAGTCATAGTCCATTGGCGTTTTGCCATCTTCACCAAGTGAGCCGTCCATCATCACTGATGAGAAACCTAACTGGATTGAGCGTTGGCAGATAGCTGGTGACATGCCATGATCTTGATGCATCACCACTGGAATATGTGGCCATTCTTCGATCGCAGCGATAATCAAATGACGCAAAAATGCTGACCCTGCATAGTTACGTGCGCCTGCACTGGCTTGGACAATAACAGGTGAATCACAAGCATCCGCAGCCATCATGATTGCACGCATTTGCTCTAAGTTATTGACGTTAAAGGCAGGAACACCATAGCTGTGTTCAGCGGCATGATCTAGAAGTTGACGTAAGGATATTAGGGCCATAAGACGCTCTCTGATTAGATTTTGAATAGTATTTTAAAAAACAGCTTGGTAGCAATCATTTCACTGTATATTCGACCATACTGACAGTATATAAGTTAGTAAAAGTCTGAATGATATTGGATATGATTACCACGCGGTGATTATAGCAAAAATTGTTCTGTCTTCGTAGCAGTTGACCGACTATTTGTCAGTCTATACCGTCTCTTGATAACAGTTTAATTTTATAAACTGTCACTTTATAAACTGCCACAACGACATACAACGCAAAAAGCCTTGGCAATCACCAAGGCTTTTCTAGTATTTTGAGGCTTATAAAGCAATGACTATTCTTAAAGGTTACATATCAATCGATAGCTTCCCAGTAAATCAGTCATTATAGTGCTTAGTTAATAGTGCTTAGTTATCGCGTAGCTTAGTACTGCTGCTCTGCATCAACTGCAACATCATTTGCGCCATCAGCGACAGCGTTAGCGCCATCAGCAACAGCTTCAGCAGTATTTTCGACCGCTGTGTTAGTGCTTTCAGCAATGGCATCGCCAGTGTTTTCTAGAGCGTCTGTCGCAGCTGCACCAGCAGTGTCAGCGCCTTCAGCAACTTCTGTACCAGCGTCTTGAGCAGCAGCTTCAGCTTCAGCAGCAGCAGCGTCTGTTTCAGCGGCAGCAGCATCAGCGTTTGCAGCAGCATCATCGCCAGCAGATTCAACAGCAGCTTCAGTGTTTTCTTCTGTTTGTTGGCTACATGCAGTGATTGCAAAGGTACCAGCAAGTACGCTAGCAAGTAATAAATGACGTTTTAACATAATAAACCTCTCGTAAATAATGCATGTCAAAATACATGGTCGCGCTATTCTATAGAGTGCGAATCAGACATGCAATAATAATTTTCAGTATATAGATAAATAATTACTGCTTAATAATACTCAATGGCTATTTGACTTACTTATGCTAATAAAAACAAGCAAATCAACAGTCAAAATATTATTTTTACAGACTACCTTAGTTATTTAAAGTTAGTTGTACGTCTAATGTTACTAAGCTACAGAGTATCGTTAATTAGTTAGGCATCTATTTGCAGTGCAGCAACTGCCGGAAGTACTTTACCTTCAACAAACTCTAAAAACGCACCACCACCTGTTGACATATAGCTCACACCGTTAGCAACTTGATATTTATCGATAGCTGCTAACGTATCACCGCCGCCCGCGATAGAGAAACCATCGCTGTCTCTTACCGCAGTAGCTAATATCTGTGTGCCTTGCCCGAAAGCATCAACTTCAAAGACACCCACTGGACCATTCCACAAGATAGTTTTTGCATTAATAATGGCATCAGCAAGCTGCTTTGCGCTTTCTGGTGCGATGTCCAATATCATGTCATTGTCACCAATCGCATCAACTGATTTGATCGTTGCGGTGGCTTTTTGCAATGAGCCAGTAAAGTCAGCGAAATCGATGTCATTTTTATCAGCGACGACGACGTACTCAGGCAGCAAAATTTCAGTCTTGATCATAATGTCACGTGCAGTATCGAGTAAATCTGCTTCATACAACGAGGCGCCAATACTGTGACCTTGTGCTGCTAAGAAAGTATTAGCAATACCGCCACCAACGATAATCTGTGTGCAAACTTCAGCCAAGCTGTGTAGCACTTCTAATTTGGTTGATACTTTTGACCCACCAACGATAGCAAGCATTGGTTGTGCTGGTGTTTCAAGCGCTAGGCTCAAAGCATCAAGTTCGGCGGCTAACAATGGCCCTGCACAAACGGTTTTGTCTGCTTGATGCATTGCTTGCGTAACGCCTTCTGTTGAAGCCTGTGCACGGTGCGCTGTACCAAAAGCATCCATCACAAACACATCGCACAAATCAGCGTACTTTTTCGCTAGCGTGGCATCGTTTTTCTTTTCACCGTCATTGAAGCGTACATTTTCTAATAGAACCACTTCGCCAGATTTTACATTGGCACCTTGGGTAAGATAATCACTATTAAGACGTACAGGTGTCGATAGTTGCGAGCTTAATTTATCCGTCAAATAGTCAGCAACTGGTGCCAATGAGTATACAGTTTCAGGACTGCCTTCTGTTGGGCGGCCTAAATGTGAGCAAACAATTACCGCAGCGCCTTTTTCGAGCGCCATTTTGATGGTAGGAAGACTGGCTTGCAAGCGCGCATCGCTCGTGACCTTACCGTCCTTAATAGGCACATTTAAATCTTCTCGGATCAACACCACTTTATCCGTTAAGTTCAACTCACTCATACGCAAAAAATTCATTACCTGCTCCTATGCATCAATATATCTGTTAATTTGCGATTACTGTCGTTACTGATATAACCATTATAGTCAGCTCTATATAAATCAGATTCAGTGCTAAACTCGATCAATCCACTATTTTGTAGCACTCTCGCTCGTCTGTCTTATAATCACGCTATCTTATAGCCAAGCTATATAGTCACTATCAGCTTTATTACTTTTTAATGTTTTTTTTAACGCTTGGCTCTGACACTTATCAAGCCACTCTGGTGAGTTGATCAAATAAGCAGAATTCAGCGGCGGTGTATTCTACCAGTTTTCTAGCGCAGTCTCACAAGCAACCTAACACAAATTTCAGCACGTTTAAGATATTTAGTCTATATTCTCAGAGCATTATTCGATGGCAACAATTGCAGTTGCTAGCTTTAAGCATAGTCAATAAACCGTAACATTTCGTGGTGGTACTCAGCAGTCAAGCTCTTTATGATAGAAACATTGACAATAAAAATAATCTATTAGGAGAAAACAATGAGCATCAACTTAGACACTGCGAAACAAAACCTATTAAAATTAAAAGATGAGTACGAATCTCGAATTGATAAGATAGAAGATCATATTCAGAATCCGCAAGATGATCTCAATGAACACTGGGAAGATCAGGCCATATCCTATCGTCAAAACGACATGCGTAAAAACTTGATGAGTGAGGCACGTCAAAGCTTAATCTATGTCGAAAATGCATTAGGTCGGATTGAGAACGGTACTTATGGCGAGTGTGAAGTCTGCGGTGAACAGATCGAAGAGCAACGCTTAGAAGCGCTACCCTATGCTACCTTATGTATGGAACACGCTGAGTAGCGCTGTCATATTAGTACTCTACTGTAAGACTATTGCTACTCTAAAACCTCTCTAATAAGAGTACTTCAAGTAGGTATTTTCCATTTAGAAAATGCCTGCTGCCACTCACAACAGCGCTGAGCTATGTCTGCTGCTGGCAAATCTATGATATCCCCGACTACTGCTACAAGCGCAATGGGCAAATCTACTAAATCTGAGACATTTTCTGCGGTTAACCCCCCTATCACACAGATTGGTATGCCTTGCTGACACCCTTCCACAAGCTGCTGACGTGAAATGATATTAGCATTTGGCTTAGTTGTAGAAGTAAATACAGCACCCATCGCAGCATAGCTTGCACCATCATTTTTTGCTTCTTTAATCAGTGCTATATCACCATGACAGGTACGACCAATTATTTGATGTGGCAATAGAGACTGTAGAGCATCACCGATACTGCCGTCTGTTTGACCAAGATGTACCCCAACGCCAAGTTTTTCGGCTAACTTCACGTCATCATTAATAACAACTGGCACGTGATACGTTTTAGCTAACTCAACAATTTTTTGCGCCTCATCAAAGAGCTTCAAAGCTCCATCAGGCAGATTAAGAATTTGCTTACGACGAATTTGTAATAGCGCAATTAACCCTGTCGACAAGGCTGCCTCTAGCTTTTGATATAACAGCTCGAACTCATCATCGTTGGTCAATAGATATAGCTTAGGTGTAGGAGAAGAGAATAGTGAATGACCCATAGCATGTATCCTTAATTCTTAAATTCAACACAATAAAAAAGCTGTTATATGATATAACAGCTTTTTTATACATTTAGAACCGATAGCTTATACTGTACGGCGTGTAGCCAAACTATTTAAGATATTTTTAGCATCGCCCCAACGTGTTGCTGAGCTGTTTGCACCTAAGATAACGATAATCGCAGGACGGTTATTGACCCGAGTTTCCATTACCACACAACGTCCGGCTTCATTAATAAATCCTGTCTTAGAAATCCCGATTGGATAGCTGCCGTCACGAACCAACGTGCTGGTATTACTGGCTTTATAGGTACGGTTACCACTTGAGTAATTTGAGACAAAAAAGTCATAGCTCTTAGTGGTAGAAAAACGACGAATCACATCATAGTTACCAGCGGCACGTACCATCTTAACCAAATCTTTTGAAGAAGCTACGTTACGCTTATCAAGTCCAGTTGGATCACCAAAAAATGCCGTATTCATGCCCAAATCTTGCGCTTTACGATTCATTGCACGCATAAAGGCATCATAGCCACCTGGGTAATTACGCGCTAAACTCTTCGCTGCTGGATTTTCAGACTTCATCAACGCCATCAATAGCATCTCAGCGCGGTTTAAACGATCACCTGATTTCAAACGCGAGCTTGCACGCTTAGGACCAACAAAATCCTCTGGATCAAGCGTGATTTCTTCACGCATATCAAGGCCTGCATCCAATACAACCATCGCCGTCATAACTTTAGTGATACTGGCCATGGGACGCGCGATATCAGCATCTTTTTCGTAGATAGATTCGCCAGTTTCAGCATCGATCACCGCAACGCTACGTGAATCCGTGCTAATCGGAATCATATCGCTACTACCAAACGCCCCACGATAGGTTGTGTTATAGCGAGCACTATTGGTGTTATTACTACTAGCAAAACTATTAGTATTCGTAATATTGGTAGTACCATAGCCATTATCGACTTTCTTAATAGCAGAGCCATTAGACTTGTACATAATATTGCGGGCTTCAGACAAACTATCAGCGCCGCCCCAACTCAGGCGTGCACTAGAGGCAGTGTCAGTGCTACCATTAATTGTAAGTGCGGCTTGTGCAACACTGCCCAAACTCAATGAAATCATAGCAGCGATCAATTGCTGTTTGGTTAATGGTAGTTGCTTCATTATGCCTCCTGCTGTCGCTATTACGCCAGTTACATATTGTCTGACGCCAAAAACGTACGTAGCGTTTATAGATGTGTTTGTAAGTACTCACATAGAGCTTTTGTATTTTTAGTGTATCATGGTTTACATTTAAGTTTAATCTATCAAACTGATTTAGTAGTTTTTTTTGGCTTCATTCAAACTTTGCTACAACCAATTTATATTCTAGAAACATCAATTCACACTGCAGCAATATAATTTAACTTCGAATGTTATGATTACTCGTATTTTGTTATATTAATCGGCGGTATTTTGAATATACAAAGATAAAAACAATGGTTGAAATATATTCATTTTTTATACTATCTGGACCTAATAAAGCGTTCATTCTGACAATCAATAAAGAGTATGGTTATGATTAAAGTATTAGTGGTAGATGATCATGATTTGGTACGGATGGGTATTAGCCGTATGTTGTCAGACAGCCCCGATATCGAAGTGGTAGGTGAAGCAGACAGCGGTGACATGGCTATTAAACAAGCCAAACAACTACATCCTGATGTGATTTTGCTAGACGTCAATATGCCGAATATTGGCGGGCTCGAAGCAACCAAACGTCTGATACAACTCGACATAGGTATCAAGATTTTGGCTGTCAGTAGTATGTCTGCACAGCCCTATCCTTCAATGCTGATCAAAGCAGGTGTTAATGGTTACATTACCAAAGGCACGCCACTTGATGAAATGATACGTGCGGTCAAAAAGATTTATCAGGGAGGTCGCTACTTCAGTCAAGATGTCGCTGAACAGTTAGCAGATGTTCTATTGTCTGATAATGCCAACTCACCTTTCGACTTATTAAGTGATAGAGAAAAACAAGTGGCGATGATGGTTGTTAATTGTCAGAGCCCTCAGCAAATAGCCGATCAATTGTTTGTTAGCGTCAAGACTATTAATACATATCGCTACCGTATTTATGAGAAAGTTGGGGTTGATAGTGATGTTAAATTAACTCATTTGGCCATTCGTCATGGTCTGATTCAACCATAAACCATTTAGCGTTTATTTTATTACGGCCAGTTTATGAACCCTGCTACCAATCTGAGCTCTGCCATTACTCGTTATGTTCATCATGACGATACGCTTCCTCTGCCGCAGTTGCGTAAGTTGGGGCTGATTTATAGCAGCTATCGCTTCGTCGTTAGCCTATTCTCTATGCTCATGCTATACATTTCTGCTCGTACCGGTGATAGCGCGTCTTTACCGAGTTTTTTACAACAAACAACTCTAAGCTTTTACGTACTACTAAGTTTAATACTGCTTGGATTATTTTATGTTGTTAGAAAACATATGCGCCGGCAGCTCGCATTCGGACTAGCGTTAGACGTTATTATATTAAGTCTGCTGCTCTACACGACAGGCAATCCTGATTTGCAGTTAACCATGCTATACATGGTAGTCGTAGCGGCCAGCTTTATGCTACTACATGGCTCACAAGCGCTGGTTATTACTTTACTTGCCATCATTCTCGTTATTTATCAGCAATTTTTTTACGCTATTGCTAATAGCATGAGTCTAGCTAATTTAGGTGATGCGCTACTGATGTCAGCGAGCTTTTTAGCAGTAGGCGGTTTGAGCTGGTCTATCTCTCAGCGATTGGTACAGCTTGAAAAGGTCGCGGCAAACCATGCTAGGGAAGTTGAGCGACTAAACGTGATTAATCAAGAGGTTATCACGCAGATGGTAAATGGTGTTATCGTTATCGATAAGCAACATATTGTCTTAGCAAATCTTGCCGCACATCAGTTACTGAGCCTTTCTCTTGTCACGCCCACCACAGCGCAGAATACCTTTGAAGATGTGAAAGAGACTCAAAACAAAGCGCTTCTCTCTAATTTCGAGCAGCAACTCAATAAGCAGCATTCACAGTTGTTTAATGCCTGCTTGTCGGTAGCATCTGGGCAGTCACGCGCTTTTACCTACGACGTGCCAGCTGTGGCAAATGCCTCAATATTTGGCAAATTACGTGTACAAATTATTCCACTAAAAGACGATAGTAAGCTTGTCATATTAGAAGACTTACGCCGTGAGCAAGCCAGTGCTCAACAGTTGAAACTGGCTTCTTTAGGGCAATTAACTGCCAGTATTGCCCATGAAATCAGAAACCCATTAGCAGCGATATCGCAAGCCAGTCAGCTATTAATGGAAGATGTTGCAGAACAAATGGAAGATGACAGTGCATTAACAAGTGAATCGAATGCTGCCATGACCGGCAACCATGAGCTTTATGAAATGATATTTTCACAAACAAAACGTGTAAACCGTATCATCGAAGATATTTTAAAGCTGTCTCGTCAGCAGACGGCTACCCAGCAGGTGCTCGAATTGGCTGAATGGATGCCATCGTTTTTGAAGAATTACTTTCAAGGACACGACATTTTTCTACGAATAAAAACCAAACCCATCATATCATTTGATACTCATCAGTTAGAGCAGATATTAATCAACCTAATCAATAATGGCCTGCGTTATAGCAGCTATGCTCATCCTCACGCTTATGTGGAAATCGACATTTACTGCGCAGACAACGATGTTATAATCGATATATTAGATAATGGTAATGGTGTTAGTGCTGGAAATTTAGAACTTTTGTTCGATCCGTTTTTTACAACAGATAAAGCTGGTACAGGACTGGGGCTCTATTTATCACAAGCATTTTGTGAAGCCAATCAAGCACGTTTACTCTACATTCCTGAACATGAGAAAACATGCTTTCGATTAATTGTACCTTCTATTAAGTCTGATAATAAATTTCAAACTATCGAAGAAAACCTTTCCTAAATTTATCCTTCGAAAACTATTACACCTATTTAGACCTAGCTATTGATTTTATAGCCATAAAATACGATGAGATGATGTATGACAACAACCGCGCTAGTCGTCGATGATGAAGTAGATTTATGTCGATTGATGCAAATTACCTTGACTAAAATGGGTATCAAAAGTGATGTGGCTTATACATTGTCGCAAGCAAGAACATTTTGGCAAGACAATGACTACGATTTTTGTCTGACGGACTTAAAACTGCCAGATGGCTCGGGACTGGAGCTGGTAAAAGAAATTAGCAATAGCTCTAATATTCCAATAGCGGTGATTACGGCTCATGGCAGCATGGATTTGGCTATTGAGGCATTAAAGCTTGGTGCCTTCGATTTTGTCAATAAGCCGCTAGAACTACCACGTTTGCGCCAACTGGTAGAGAATGCCCTAAAAGTTATTCATCAGGATAACGAAGTACAGGCTGCACCGGAATGCTCTCCTGAACAAAAAATGCTAGATAGTAGATTGATTGGTAATTCTGCTGTCATGCATCCCCTTAAAAACACTATTTTAAAGCTAGCGCGCTCACAGGCACCTGTGTTTTTATCGGGCGCTTCTGGCACAGGTAAAGAAGTGGTCGCCAGATTGATCCATGATTTAAGTCCACGGCGTGATGGCAGCTTTGTACCAGTAAACTGCGGTGCAATACCATCGGAGTTAATGGAGTCGGAGTTTTTTGGTCATAAAAAGGGTAGCTTTACAGGGGCTGTCGCTGACAAACAGGGGTTATTCCAACAAGCCAATGGCGGCACGTTATTTTTAGATGAAGTAGCGGATTTACCTTTAGCCATGCAGGTTAAATTGTTACGTGCCATTCAAGAAAAAACAGTAAGGGCAATTGGTGATACAAAAGAAGTTCCAGTAGACATCCGCATTTTGTCTGCCACTCACAAAGACCTGAGCCAATTGGTACAGGATGGTGCATTTCGACAAGATTTGTATTATCGCATCAATGTTATTGAGCTAAAGCTTCCAACGCTTAATGCACGTCGTGATGACATCCCTGTGTTGGCAGACCACTTTTTGGCTATGATTGCTGACGACTGGCAACTAGAGTCGCCGCCGTCATTGACGATGGAAGCCTGCGAACGCCTACAACGTCACGATTTTGCGGGTAATGTCCGTGAACTGCGCAACTTGTTGGAGCGTGCAGTTACGTTAGCTGAAACCTCACACATTGACGTTAGTCATTTAGGTCTTCCTGACATTGAACCTGAGCTTGTAAATACACAAGAGCAAGATCATAGCTCAGCTATCGATAGCTCTGAGCCACCTGCTCGTAACGTAGAAAATCAAATAGACGTTCAATCTACAGCCCAATCAACAAAGGACGGTGAGCAAGCCATTCAATCTAGCAATATGGCAACGCCGGTTGAGCAAAGGGTGACCAATTTACACCCTTATCGTACTAACAACAACCACTACCCTTCAATGGTACAGCATTCGTCAGCTAGTAATGACAGTTCGTCAACCAACGTAGCAAGTACTCATGACAAAGAGTCGCTCCTTGACTCCACCGCCCAACAAGAAACCGCTCAAGACATATCATGTTTACAAGAATTGTTTGACGGTCAATTACCGCCTCAAGGGTTAGAGCATTATTTGCAGGAACAGGAAAAGCAGCTGATTATCACAGCACTCAAACAAACTGGCTGGAACAAAACCCAAGCAGCTGAATTATTAGGAACCACCTTTCGCTCTTTACGCTACCGTATGAAAAAGCTCGAAATTTCTGAAGATGCGTCTGATTAGCTTCTGTTAAGCGACATCTTCAAATATTTTTAAGCGTTGAATGGTATGTGCTGTTAATTAATTGCTACGAAAATCTATTCTTTCGTAGCATTTTTTCTAACAAAGCGAATGCCAGAATCAAGTGCGCGCGCCTTTACTAATGCTAAAGCTTGCTGCTCCCACGTGTTCTCGCTGCCTGATAAGGTCACATCAGGTTCTACGCCGATCTCATCTATTTGTTTGCCTGCTGCCGTCATATAATTGGCCACAGTCAATTTAACGGCTTGCTCATCGTTTAACGGTATGACCGATTGTACTGAGCCCTTACCATAGCTAACTTCACCGATAATAGTAGCGCGTTTTTGTGCTTGTAAACTACTGGCAAGCACCTCTGCCGCTGATGCTGAATAGCGGTTTTGTAATACCACTAAAGGCAAAGGTCTAAGTATCGCATCACCTTGGGTCGATAGTACCCGTGATTTATTTTGACGTGCTTGCACCTGCACTATATCAGTATCATCCATAAATAAACTGGCCACGCTCACTGCCGATGTCAGTACGCCACCTGGATTATCACGCATATCTAGTAAAATGCCTGATATCGGAGCGTTTAAGTTAATTAAACCTTCTAGTAATTTTTCACGGCTGTTGTTTTGAAACGCCGGTAATTTAACAATAGCAATGCCATCGACCAGTTTGGTCTCGACAATCTGCGGATGACTATTATTACGCTGCAACGTCGTTGTGTGCTTACGGCGACCAGCTTTGGAAGTGATAATATCTACCTGCGTACCGGCAATACCTGTCAAAAGCTGCTCAACATCATTGACCTGTCGTCCTTCGTCTAGCTTAAATTCATCAACCTGATGCAAATAATCACCAACTGCGATGCCTTTTTTGTCTGCAGGTGAGTCGTCGATAACTTCTGTCACGACCCAATACCCCGCCTCTGGCTGGTAATTAACCTTAATACCAATATCACCAACGTCGCCCTCAGTAAAAGCACGCAGGTTCTCATAGGCTTCTGCGTCCAAAAACTCAGCATGGCTATCAAGCTTGGTCAGCATACCGCTCATCGCATTGCTAAATAACTCTTCGTCATTGACTGCATCGACGTATTGACGGCGTACTAAATCCACCACAGCCACAAATGTCTTTAGCGTCTCAGGAGAGATAGCATTTAGCGATACTTGTGCGACCTCTGCTGGAATCTCCGTATCAATATCATCAGCATCATCTGTCAGCGCGCTTTCATCTGGCACACTATCTATCGAGTCATCTGGCTCATCAGCGACATCTAACATATCAGCAATGTTAGATAAGTTATCAGCGTCGTTTTCATCCGCTATCTCATCTGCATTCAAACTGATGAGCTGTAGACCATTCGTAGGATTATCATTATTTGTAGAAGCTCCCACTGCTGCTTGTACATTTACGCTAATCGCACAACCAAGCACACCTATTAAAATTGCAGGCTGCAAAACCTTGGACACGACTGATGCCCTCCCTACTGATTTACTTAACTCTTTGGATAAAAAAGAACGTGCAAAAGAAATAGGCTGCATAAAAGAACTCATTTGAATAATAGAGAATACGAATTTATCGTTATATAGCGATTTATAAGATAGCACCAAACGCATATTTCGAACTAGCATAGTATTGCAAGTAAATTAAGTAAAATGTATCACAAAAAAAGGAAAGGATAATAGGTTATCCTTTCCTTTTTGATATCTTCTGGTACAGCTGTCAAGTCAGTATAAACCACAGTCATTCAAGTACTGTGTTTTAATTCGACTGGCCTAGACTGCTGGAACCAATAAGCTTTCACCTGTCATTTCGGTAGGGGCGTCAACATTCATCAATGATAAAATAGTCGGTGCCACATCACTGAGTTTACCGCCACGGCGTACTTGCAACTTTTGCTCACCTACGTAAATTAATGGTACATGTTCTGTCGTATGCTGTGTATGTACTTGTCCGCTTTCATAGTCTTGCATCTGCTCACAGTTACCATGATCGGCTGTGATAAGCATATCACCACCAGCAGCTCGGACTGCTGACTCGATACGGCCAACGCATACATCCAAAGCCTCTACCGCTTTTACCGCTGCATCAAAGATACCCGTGTGCCCAACCATATCACCATTGGCATAATTGACCACCAATACATCATACTTACCAGACTCAATTGCCTCTACTAATTTATCAGTGACTTCAGGCGCGCTCATCTCAGGCTGTAGATCATAAGTTGCAACGTCTGGAGATGGCACTAATATACGGGTTTCACCCTGATACTCTTCTTCGCGGCCACCACTAAAGAAAAACGTCACATGCGCATATTTTTCAGTTTCAGCGATTCGAAGCTGTGTTTTTCCTTGATCTTGCAAGTACTCTCCCAATGTATTGGCCAAAGACGTTGGGTAGTAAGCAATGCTGGTTTTTGGATTGTCAGCTAGGACATCGGAATACTTAGTTAGCATCACAAATGCCGCCAGTTTTGGCTGTTTTTGACGTGCAAATCCAGAAAACTCATGATCTGGCAAGACAAACGCTTGGGCAAGCTCACGAGCACGGTCAGCACGGAAATTCATAAAGATAAGTGCGTCGTTATCATTAACAGTATATGGCACTTCATCACGTCCAATTACGGTCGTTGGACTGACAAACTCATCGGTCTCACGCGCTTTATAAGCAGCTTGGACAGCGCCGTCTGCCCGTGTCGATAGACGATCAGCTTTACCTTCAGTAATCAGCTCATAGGCTTTTTGCACTCTATCCCAACGATTGTCGCGATCCATTGCATAGTAGCGTCCGATGATACTTGCAATCTGTACGCGGCCACCTTCGTAATGAGCATTCAACTTATTGATATAGTCGCGCAGACGATTGATGTACTTATCAGCAGATTTAGGCGGGGTATCACGGCCATCTAAGAAACAATGAATAAAGACATTCTTGGCACCATGGACCAATGCTGAATGACACATGCCTTCGATATGGTCTTGATGTGAATGGACGCCGCCATCAGAGAGCAAGCCCATAATATGGACATTACCGCCACGCTCATTGGCCGCTTTTACGGCATTGACCAATGCTTCGTTCTTATAAAATTCACGATTGGCAAGCTCACTTGAGATACGAGTTGAGTCCTGATACAGAACGCGACCTGCCCCTAAATTCATGTGACCGACTTCTGAATTACCAAACTGTCCATCAGGCAAACCAACATCTTCCCCTGAAGCTGAAATCAGCCCATGAGGATATTGCTGATAAATCTTGTCTAAATTTGGCATATTGGCGGCAGCGATGGCGTTATCTTTATCTTCTTCACGATGACCAAAGCCGTCCAATATCATCAAGACATGCGGTATTTTTTTATTCTGTGCACCGTCTTGGTTATTGCTAAGCTGTGTCTTATTATTATCAATAGAGTCTGATGCTTGTTGGGTACTGGTCATATATTACCGCTCCTCGAGTGAATGAACGCCTATAATGCTGTGTAAGGGAATATAAAGCCCTCTATATTAACACACATCTTGAAATAGCTGAAAAACTGAGCATTTTCCGTGAGTTTATGAATAATTTTATAGGGTTATCTTATGATGATTTTTCTAGATAAGGCGATACGAATGCAGTCAACCAACCAAGCTACGTATCAATCTGTAATTCAGACTTGCAATCACTCTTTTCATTGGTTAAGATAAAACTATTCTGAAGTGTTGGCTAGTAGATGTTTATTCCCTGAGCCGATAATGCTTTACCAGGATGTGGTACCTATTGTCTCATTGTGTATGCCTGCACCGCTTGCGGTGTATCAGGAAACCTGCAGAGATGATGACGCATCCGCCCTGAACTTCACGGTTCATGGGTCACCATCTTACAGCGGCACTTCGGTTGTTTCATTCGGTTAGTAAATATATTTCTTATAATTTATTTACTACCACTAAAAAGCCCCTTTCGTCATCGACGAGAGGGGCTTTTTTTATGCTTATGATTTAACTAAATAGTTATTCGTCATTAGCAGATTTAGTAATCTTTTTCACATCTTTAGGGATGTTTTTAGCAGTACCATCAACCGTAGTATGTTGTTTAAACACATCACCAAATGGGTTTTGCTGCTGTTGACCAAATGGATTCTGGCCATTCATGCCACCTGCGCCACCGAACGGGTTTTGACCGCCCATGCCACCAGCCCCGCCAAATGGGTTTTGACCGCCGCCCATTTGACCACCCATCTGCTTGGCCATCATTTCCATCATTTTCTGCTGATTATTCATGACGTAATTATTGGCCAAGTCTTTTAGCTTTTTCTGCACAGGTGGCAATACTACCAACAACGCCATCAAGTCACTAAGTACCCCAGGAATAAGCAACAAAATACCTGCAGCTGCCATCGCGATACTCTTAATCATCGTGGTCTCTGGCGGACGCATCGCAGGGTTCATCATGCCACCAGCTTTCATTTGCTGTGCCATTGGATTAAGAGCAGCCATACCTTTGCGCATCAAGGAGATACCGATAACCGCGGCGATAATAAACCATATAAACACCCACCAGCCGCTCATAAACTGAGCAAGCAAATACCACAGTAGCATCTCGATAATAAACCAAACGATGGCTATACCAACTATCTGACCCATAAAGTGTCGTCCTATAAAATAAAAACCAATAAATTGAGCGCCATGAAAATTAAAATGGCTAACATATGATGTATATGGGGATTGGTTGCTATACTATCAAACTTAAGGCTGATTTTTAAGCCATATAGTCGGTACAATATAATTTGGACACAAGGAAGGCGAACGTCAGTACTACGAATAGTAGGCTAAGCGAGTCTGACTCCGTATCCGATTTATATAGGATTGAATATAAAATGACAGGTAAGTAAGACGGAATATTATGGCAATTATTATAGGAATTGATCCAGGGTCACGCATGACGGGTTATGGGATAGTACAGCAGACAGGTGACAAGCTGACCTATATCGATGCAGGGACGATTCGCACAGATACCAAAGAGATGCCTGAACGCCTCAAGCGTATCTTTAATGGACTAACCCGTATCACACAGCATCATTTAAAATACGCAGACGAGCCTATATATACAGCGATTGAGCAAGTATTTATGGCAGAAAACCCTGACTCCGCACTTAAGCTTGGGCAAGCACGAGGTGCAGCGATTGCAGCGATGGTTGCACTAGATTTAGAAGTATCAGAATATACGGCTCGGCAAATCAAACAAGCCGTCTGTGGCTATGGAGCGGCGGCCAAAGAACAAGTACAGGAGATGGTGTGCCGGATATTAGCGTTAGAAGTCGTACCGCAACAAGATGCTGCCGATGGTCTTGCCTGCGCCATCTGTCATGCTCACTCAAGCCATTCAATGAACAAACTGATATTGAATAGCGCCATGCGTGGTCGCGGTGCTTCTAAAAAGAAAGGCCGTTGGCGTTTGACCGAAGAAGATTTGGGTAACTTACGTTAAAGATCAGCGTTAAAATAGTGAGGCGTTAAGATAGCGAGGTGTTGAAGCAGAAAAGCGTCAAAATAGATAAACGGCAAAGTAGACACCCCACAAAAAACACGCGCTACTAGACGCGTGTTTTTTATAACTATGAGCATTTCAAATGCTCAAACTATAGTAGGCTACTCTACAACTGCACTTTCAATGACAGCATCTAGTATATAAGCATACTTTTCATCAGCAGTATCATCTTTAGTTGGCTCATTAGCCTCTGATAATTCATCGATGTTTAGCGGATAGCGTTGTAAGCGCAGCACTTCCTCATGCGTATTATCATGCTGATAGCCATCGATTTCACCAACGAATACTCGCCACTGTCCTTCGTGAGTTTTAATGCCCTGATCATTATAAGTAATAGGCTTAACTTGTAGACACTGCTCAGAGTTACCTGCTTCGCAAGGTACTGTTTCGGAGTTTACTGCCCAAAATACTGTTTCACCCTTACTGTTATATTTCGCTTGTGCAGTGAACCTACCATTCCATACTAAAGTCACATCATCGTCAGTAAACTGGGTCAATACTGGATTATCGCCTTGATCAATTTTGAACTCACTACTGCCCTGCATCAACGTATTCAAGGTGTTTTCTGCCATATCTAGCTCACCACAAGACATCTTCGTACTCATACCCTCTTCAGTGGTTACGGTATGCCCTTTTAGCTGATAGCCAGCACTAATCGTATTACAGCCTACGCTATAGCTTAACGTGTCTTGCCCTTGATACTGGTTGAATGCAAGCGTTACCTGACTGTTGATATTCGCAAATTCAGCCATAGGTTGTTCATTGGCGTCAACAGCATTTACTAACGTCCAACGATGATGAGATAAGGTGGTCTTCAGCTTGTCTTGAGCGGTTAATTCAACAGGTTCAGATTCGTCTGATGTAGGGCCCATACTAGATACGAGACCTTCACTTACGGCTGAGTCTGTCATCTCGCCAGCTTCAGCACCCTGCGATGTATCATTCTCGCTAGACGCCGCTTCTTTTTGACACGCACTTAGCATCAGACTAACTGCCATCATACTGGGTAATAGCAGTAATTTTAACGTTGGCTTATTTCGGCTACCTACCATATTACATACCTCTTAGTAAGCTTGTACAACTTATCTCGCGTACCATCTATATTTTAAAAAACCTATTCAAAAGAAGTCACAATTTAAAAGCATTCCTCTTAAATAAACGTTTTAAAAACATAATTGATATAACTAAGCTAGATTACCCACTATAACCTTGGCACTATTAACCTATGTAACGAAATGTTGATTTTTATTATATTTCATAAAAAAACAGCTAACGATTGAGGTTAGCTGTTTTGCTTTATAGCGATCAATTTA
Organism: Psychrobacter sp. JCM 18900; assembly: GCF_904846625.1. Lineage (GTDB taxonomy): Bacteria > Pseudomonadota > Gammaproteobacteria > Pseudomonadales > Moraxellaceae > Psychrobacter. Next base: position 113,805 of record NZ_CAJHBL010000002.1, on the reverse strand, counting down.
TCGGATAGGTTAATAGATAAATTTTATGATTTAAACTATTTTTCTACGGCGTGTCCTCATTTTAAAAATGGTGATAAAAATGAGATAAATGGCAGTCAAACAAGGAAAATAGCGCAGATAATATCGAGACATTAGTCAGCTATTTGACGCCATTTGGCAAGATTTAGCCATTTTTAACCCATTTAGATAACTATCGATTGAATTGAGGACACGCCCTAGAACCTTTTAGTCATTCATACTTGCAGGTTTGGCTTTAGCCATATTTTTAATACTGAAGCGTTCATTCATCTTTTGATAAAAACGAGCCAAGTTTTCGCCTTGCTCATTAGGATTAATTTTCAATACTTTACCAAAATCCAAGCTGAGATATAGGACTATATCCGCAAAACTTAATTGCTCACCTACTAGGTATTCACGACCTTCTAATATCGTCTCAAAATATGCCATGGCTTTAACAGCACGAGCAATTGATGGTGCGACGAACTCTGGCACTTGCTCAACACGTTGTGCTTTAGATGGATGACTGTGCTGAAATGCGAGCATCAAGTTATACATCACCTCAAACTCTGCAACACGGCGCATAGAGCAAACTTGCGCACGCTGTACCACATCATTACCCATGACTGAACGCTCACCGTAAACGCGATCCAGATACTCACAAACTGCCTGAGAATCATTTAATACGGTACCATCATCTAAGGTCAAAACAGGTACGGTCTGCATCGGATTCATTTGCGTAAAGGCTTCTGACATTTGCTCATTTGCCGCAAAATCAATATCGATCACATCGACATCATCCATATCATCGACATCGATACCTTTTGAAGCCAATAAGATAAGCGCTTTACGCGGATTGGGCGCTGTACGGGTAATATATAGTTTTTTCATAGCAAACTCCTTGTAAGAATGATTGGACAGCAATTTGACGCTGATACGCTTTATTATGGTTGTTGTACTGATAAGCACAAATATTGATACGCTATACCACAGTTATAGCCTAATCTGGCCATCATGGCAAAGTGTTATTAATCATAAAGTAGAAATAATAAAAGCCCCATAACCTTGAGTCATGGGGCTTTATTTAATCACATTTATACATCAGTCTAATTATTTGTTTGGTGCAGGTGTGGTGCGTAAATACGGCTTAATCTCTTTATGTCCTTTTGGATATTTTGCAGCGATATCTTCATTTTTCACACTTGGTGGAATGATTACGTCATCACCATCTTTCCAGTCTACAGGTGTCGCAATGTTATACTCATCCGACAACTGTAGTGCGTCAATTACGCGAATAATTTCATCAAAGTTACGGCCACAGCTAGCAGGATATGTCAGCGTTAGACGGATTTTTTTGCTTGGATCAATGATAAAGACGCTACGTACTGTATGAGTGCTGTCGGCATTAGGATGCATCATGTCATATAGCTCAGCGATTTCTTTATTAGGATCAGCGATGATTGGGAAGTTCATATCTGTGCCTTGAGTCTCACCGATATCGCTCGCCCACGCTTTGTGATCTTCTAGGCTATCAACAGAAATACAAATCGGCTTTACATTGCGCTTTTGGAACTCGCCATTTAATGCAGCGGCGCGACCAAGCTCAGTGGTACATACTGGCGTAAAATCTGCTGGATGCGAGAAGAAAACAACCCAATGATCACCTGCCCACTCGTGAAAATTGATGTCACCTTCTGTGGTTGTAGCGTCAAAATTTGGTGCGGTATCACCTAAACGTAAATGTGCCATGCTTGATTCCTTAGCTATGTGAATGAACGCTTATATCGACACGTCGGCCTCGCGTTCTATTATTATCATCGACGTGCTCAGTTATCAAATATAACATAAAGCACATCCGTAAAAACTGACTTTATCTTAACAAACTGGTTATGAATGTCTTGTGACGGATTGTAATGCGGTTATTCCTTTTACCTCTAAGCTGATGGACAAATTTTCTAATGAATTTTATGGACCAGCAGCTTTGTTAAATAATTAAACCACCATCCCTGCATCCCATAAGCAAAACTCGCCAAACTTACCCTTTTTACTGGTACCACCAGCTGCGCGTCCAGCATCAGTCAATACTAGCTCACCATCTTGCGATTGTAGGTAACCCGCTGCAAGCAGCTTTTCATTCAACTCTTGAGTTTTAAAGCCCAACTCTTTAGCAAGCTTGGCGGTGGTCAGTTTAGAATAATTGGGTGTGGTTTCTGTCGTAGAGTTACCATTTACGTTGGTAGTAGAGTTTGTTGTTTTGGTACTAGGCTCAGACTTACTTTCAGTTTCGGTCACTTTTTCAAGGGACATTCTCACTTCATCACTGATACGAATGATGCGCTGCGCTTCCTCATAAGTGTCGGCATAAAGTTTGGCATCATCATTACGATAAATCAGTACACCCATCTCATTGTTATTAACTTGGCTAAATTCATAAAGATTTAAACTGGTAATAATGCATTCATTTTCATTCAGGTAGCATTTCGCATGTAAATTTTTGCAAAAGCTAGTACGAATAAAGGTCAGGTTTTTGAGCCAGTTTATTTCTTCAGGGTGTAAATCATTCTTACCATAAACAATGCGAATGTCGATCTTGAGGCGGTTGCGGTCTTCCAATAACTCTTTGATACGTTCATTAAGCTTCAAGTATGGGCTAATAATAATCAACCTGTCAGAAGCATTTTTAATCAACTCTTCTAAATGATACGTTGTACCACTGCTGTTTAGAAACTTTGCCATTCTTATTTCCTCAAATCTTACTATGCTTAACTTTATAACTGCACATAAAAAAGCCCATTCCTAGCGTACTAGAAATGGGCTAACTTGCAAACTACTATTGTTCAGTATTATTTCAAAATATCCATTTGGATAAGGATACTTTTAAATACTAAGCCAATATAAATTAAGCTGGCTTATAGCTATCACGTAAGCTAACGATTTGGTTAAAGACTGGCTTATCCGTGCTGTGATCTTCGCTATCAGATATGAAATAACCTTCACGCTCAAACTGGAAACGCGTGCCAGCATCTGCATTGACCAAAGATGGCTCAACTACTGCATTTAACTCAGTGAGCGAGTTCGGGTTTAGCGCTTGATGAACATCAGCGACGCCACTTGGGTTCTCAGCACTGAATAGCTGCTCATACATACGCACAGTCGCTGGTACGCCTTGACTGGCTGATACCCAATGAATCACGCCTTTGACCTTGCGGCCTTCAGGGTTGTTGCCCAAAGTAGCAGGGTCAATCGTCGCTTTTAGCTCAACGACATTACCATTTTCATCAGTGATATGTTCAGTGACGGCTAGCACATAAGTATTACGCAGACGAATCTCTGGCTTTTCTGGAGAGAGACGCTTATAGCCTGCTGGCGGTTCAATCTCGTAATCACCTTGATCGATGTATAGCGTCTCGGTAAACGGAATTTCACGCTCACCCATATCGACGTTAGGATGGTTCGGCTGAGTCAACCAAAGCGTCTGAGTCGCATCGTCAAAACGTGCATTAACGCTATCAGCTTTTTGCGACTTCCAACTGCTGACCGCTTCGCTAAAGTTAGTGATAGTCACTTTCAATGGCTTTAGTACCGCCATACCGCGACCAGTTGTCGTCTCTAACGATTGACGAACGCTAAATTCTAGCAAACGGAAATCAACCACACTATCCGCTTTGGTCACACCCACACGCTCACAAAAATCACGCAAACCTTCTGGCGTATAACCACGGCGACGCATGCCAGCGACGGTCGGCATACGAGGATCATTCCAACCACTAACGATACCTTCATCTACCAGTTGCTTTAGCTTACGTTTACTGGTCAATGTATGGTCAACATTTAAGCGGCTAAACTCATACTGACGTGGTGGTACGTCAAAGCCGATTTTTTCGATGACCCAATCATAGAATGGACGATGATCTTCAAACTCAAGCGTACATAATGAATGGGTAATCCCTTCTAACGCATCCGAGAGTGGATGAGCAAAGTCATACATCGGATAGATGCACCATTTATCACCAGTCTGATGATGCTCTTGATGCATCACGCGATAGATGACAGGATCACGTAGGTTCATATTTGGGCTAGCCATATCAATCTTGGCACGCAAAATAGCCTTCCCTTCAGCGTATTTACCATCTTTCATATCGTTGAAAAGGGCTAGGTTTTCTTCAACACTGGCATCACGATATGGTGAAGGCGTTCCGGCTTCATTGAATGAACCACGGTTTTCTTTGATTTGCTCAGGGGTTTGCAAATCAACATAAGCGTCGCCTTGCTCAATCAACTGAATTGCCCATGCATGCAATTGATCAAAATAACCTGAGGCATGATGCGCCTCGCCTGCCCACTCAAAACCTAACCACTGCACATCGTTCTTAATATTGTCGATGTAATCTTGCTTTTCAGCGGTTGGGTTGGTGTCATCAAAACGCAGGTTGCACACACCGCCGAACTCTTTAGCCACACCAAAGTTTAAGCAGATAGATTTTACGTGACCTAAATGCAAGTAGCCATTTGGCTCAGGCGGAAAGCGCGTTACAATTTGCTGATATTTTTGCGCATTAACATCGTCACGAATGATATTACGAATAAAATCGTTTTTTGCTTCGTCTTTTTGTGCATTGTTGCTTGAGTGATCACTCATCGGGCATTGCTCCTAACGCAAATTGTCAGTTCATGGTGCGTGCCATCACGCATCACGAAACGTTTAAACTAAAGTGTTAAAATAAAACGAGAATATTAAAACCTAGATAGTGCGACCGCATTATCAAAATTTGTCAAAAATGGGTAAAGTTGCGTTATTCTATCAGGTTTCGCAAACGCATTAACAGCCTGATACATGACACGGGATAAAAAAGCCGTTAGACTACCCGTAACTTTTTAACCACCACTCACAATAGTGCTATTTAAGGCGCTGCAATCAAAAAGGAATATCCCATGGTAGACATGCCACCAGTAGTAGAACTTGAAACCAATATGGGTGCGATCGTTATCGAACTCAACGAAGAAAAAGCACCAAAAACCGTAGAAAACTTTTTAAACTACGTAAAATCTGGTCAGTATGACGGTACAATTTTCCATCGCATCATTGATGGTTTCATGATTCAAGGCGGCGGAATGGACGCTGAGATGAATGAAAAACCAACCAATGCGCCTATCGAAAATGAAGCGGACAATGGTCTAAAAAATGACAAAGGTACTATCGCAATGGCGCGTACCCAAGATCCGCATTCAGCAACTAGCCAGTTCTTCATTAATGTAAAAGACAACGACTTCCTAAACCACTCTGGCAAAAACATGCAAGGTTGGGGTTATACCGTATTTGGTAAAGTAACAAGCGGTATGGACGTTATCGAAAAAATGCGCAGCGTACCAACTGGTCGTTTTGGCATGCATGCTGATGTGCCAAAAGAGCCAGTTGTTATCAACTCAGCAACCATCATTACTCAGTAATATTCATTCAACAGCAGCTAGTCAGTAATAGTTACTTAGCGATAGCTGTGAATGAGCGAGCATTTTTTAGTAGAATTTATTAAGTAATGCTCGCTATACGATAAGTCACGAGGACCAAGATAAATGCAAAGTTTTAATCACTTAATCACGACCCGCCCTCACCAAGTGCGGCAAGTATTGATTAGCGATTTGCATTTATCGCCTCAGGAGCCTGCCTTAGTGCAGGCTTTTTTGGCGCTATTAGATGACTGTCTTGCCCTACCTGCACTAAAACGCCTCTTTATATTGGGTGATTGGTTTGAGGTATGGCTAGGTGATGATACTTACTTATCCCTATTAGAAGAGAAAAGGTCAGAGGATGAACAAATAACGCATTGGCTAACCCCATTGATTGCGAAGTTAAAACAGTTACGTATCAATGGCTGTGAGATATTGGTCATGCATGGCAATCGTGACTTCTTGTTGGGTCAGCCATTCTGTAATCTGTTCGGCGGTGAGCTAATCAGCGAGCCGTATACTTTGCCTATTGGTCAGCAGAATTATCGCTTAGAACACGGTGACGCACTCTGTACTGATGATAAAAAATATCAGTTTTTTCGTAAAATCATGCGCAACCGTTTAACTCAGTGGTATTTGCTTAATAAGTCATTAGAAAAACGCTTAGCCATCGCAGACAACATGCGCAAAAAAAGCCAGCAGAACAATGCGAACAAAGCTGCGCATATCATGGACGTGAATGATAAAGCCGTACGTCAAGCCATTACTACTAGCGATGCATTATTACACGGACATACTCATCGTCCAGACATTCATCAGGCGACTGATGATAAAAAGCGCTACGTGCTTGGTGACTGGCGCTTGATAGATACCGACACACGCCAGCCGAAAGTCAGTGCTGTGATTGGTGCAGTAACAGGCGACGAGCATTCAAATGACGGTTTTAGTAGTAACGATTTAAGCAGTAATGCTGCTGAGTTTGGATTGTTTAAGTTTACAATGCTTGTTTGACTTGATCGTTGAACCTATCTAGAAAACAAAAGGGTCTGTTGAAATATCAACAGACCCTTTTTATTTTTACTACAATTCTTTTACTACACTTTTAAATAGCTTATCTCTTGCCAGTTTTTTAAGGTATTAGCTTAAAGAAATGTTGACGATAGTGCTTTAGCTCACGGATAGAGTCACGAATATCGTCTAAGGCTAAATGACTGCCACCTTTTTCGAAGTTCTTTAAGATATCAGGACGCCAGCGGAAACAAAGCTCTTTAATTGATGACACATCAAGATTGCGATAATGAAAGAACCGCTCAAGTTCTGGCATTTGGCGCGCCATAAATCGACGATCTTGGCAAATAGAGTTACCGCACATTGGCGACTTACCACTATCGACCCACTTATTCAAAAACTTAATAGTCTCAGCTTCGGCTTCTGCCAATGTCACTGTACTACGACGCACACGATCGACCAATCCTGATTGACCATGCTGCTTGGTATTCCAGTCATCCATTTTGTTTAAGACTTGATCTGATACCTTGATAGCAAACACAGGCCCTTCAGCAAGTACATTCAAATCTTCGTCAGTAACGACAGTAGCAATCTCGATAATCTCATCGTTTAAGGTATCAAGTCCGGTCATTTCTAAATCAATCCACACCAGCCCTTTTTTGCCTTGATTTTTGATTTTAATCTTGTTGGGATGGTCACCGGTAGTCATACAATATCCTATGGTCATTAAATTTTGGGACAGTTTTAAACATAATTTAAAAAACGTATTGCGGTTGAATACTCATATTCAGACAGCATTGCAATGCACTGATTGATTCAAAAAATCTAGCAAGCAGCCAAAATATTACAAAACCCCTGTCTGCCGCAGACGCTTTAGGCTGTATGTTAGCAAATTTTCACGCTACACTTAGCAATATTTTTATAATAGGTCAAAAACCCATGGCATTAATCCGGCAACGCAAACTGACTAAACAACAGATTCGTCGCATCGACAAGCAGCAACTGTCCAATCAAGATAGTATTGATGACAGTTTGATGGATGGCGTGGTCATGGCGCATTACGGTAAGCAACTAGAAGTACAAGTCACTAGCCTGCCAGCTGTCATACCTGAGCAGCCAGAGATTGCCCCTGATGATCCTGAGCCGTTTTGGCAAACGCTTGAATTGAATGATATCTGGCGCTGTCATGTGCGTACCAATCTACCGATGCTAGCTGCTGGCGATCAAGTACGCTGGAATGCTGACTCTAATACTGGCTTTGGTCGTATCGAAGCGGTCAAGCCGCGTACATCGCTGGTTTCTCGTCCTGACCGCTATCATAAGCTCAAACCTGTTGCCGCGAATGTCGATATTTTGGCGATTGTTTTTGCGCCATTGCCTGCCGCTGCGCCAACGCTGATCGATCGCTATCTTGTGGTATGCCATCATGCAGGGGTCAAACCACTGTTGGTACTCAACAAAGCCGACTTATTGGCAGCAGAAAACGGTGTGGATACCAATGAGCTATTGGCGCAGTATGCCGCGCTTGGTTATGAAAGTGTTCTAACTTCGGTCGACTGCCCTGAAAATATCGCTGAGAGCGATGAGCAAGAAGGCCTTGATGAACTAAAGCGTTATATAGATAAAAAGCTAGTCATCTTCGCGGGTCAATCTGGCGTCGGCAAAAGCAGTTTAATCAATGCCCTTCTGCCTGACTCTGGACAGAGCGTCAATATCATCTCACAAAATTCTAAGCTCGGTCAGCACACCACGACGACCAGTAGACTGCTGCCATTTAACCCAGAAGACCTCACCCAAGGCGGTATCGTCGATACACCAGGGATTCGTGAGTATGGTATTTGGCACCTTACCCCTGACGATATTATTTCAGGCTTTGTTGAACTAGCACCATTGGCTGGTGACTGCCAATTCCGTGACTGTCGCCATACCCATAACAGCAAAGGCTGTGCACTATGGCAAGCAGTAGCGGATGGTGAAGTATTGCAGCGCCGCGTTGAAAACCTCGTCACGCTACGAGAAGAGGCAGATACGAAGCCTTATTAATATTTGGCTTGTGAGTGTCCGCCTTAATTAAACACGGTCTTGTGAATAGATATCTTTATTAAGCTAAGAAGATCCATAGATAGGTACAATAACCGCTCAATTACTGCCCGCGTCATCGCCCGTTTACTATGGATGGCCTTATCGGTATAATAGCGCCTTGTTCAATATCATTGGGCTGTCTTCTCAGCTTAATAGAACACTTATTTTTTTGGAGGTATGGTTTGGATCGTGCGCTGGAATTTGTGGGCAACCACCCGTTTTTATTTGGTATATTAGCCGTACTTGCTATACTGTTTTTTACGATTGAAAACAAACGTAGCGGTAGAAAAATATCGCCTAACACGCTTGGCATGATGGTCAACTCTCAAAACGCGCAGCTTATCGATATTCGCGCTAAGAAGAAGTTTGAATCAGGCTATATTCAAGGCAGCCGTAACATACCATTCACTGACCTCAAAGACCGCTTAGAAGAGATTCGCGCGATTGAGCAGCCAGTGATTATCATCTGCGACATGGGCGTCCAAGCAGGCGCTGCGATTCAGATGATTGGTAAAGATAGTGTCTATCGCTTAGATGGTGGTATTGGCGGCTGGCAAGGCGCTGGCATGCCGTTGGTTGGTGTAAAAGACGCCAAAGCAAAGGCTAAAGGTAAAACAAAACCGAGTCTAAGCAAGTAAGAGACCTGTATAGGCGCTTAAATAAAGCATTTATACACATCGCTTAGCTGACGTTTATGCGACCTGACTAACATTATCAGCTCTATAAAAAAGACACCTTTTTATCAGGTGTCTTTTTTTGTGGTTTATTTTTTATGTTCTATTTATCATGTTTTACAGCACTAAAATACGTTTTGAGCCAAAACGGCTTGAATTTGTTATGCACATCCCCACTTTAGTAATGAGCATCACCGAATGCATTTTTGCTTTACTCATTGATAACAGACTATACCAACGCTTAGACTATGATAATTTATCATGCTCTCTATAATACGTTTGTTATCCCATAAATTTATAAATAAGGATTTACCATGACTGTATCTGTGAAAGTTTACACTACCCCTATCTGCCCATATTGCTCAAACGCCAAACAACTACTAAAAACCAAAGGCGTTGATTATGAAGAAATCGGCATGCACGATATGAGCAGCGAAGAGCGTCAAGCGTTGATGAAAAAAACCAATAACTATCGCACTGTGCCGCAAATCTTCGTTGGTGAAACCTTTGTCGGTGGTTTTGATGAGCTCAACCAAATGAACCAACAAGGCAAGCTTGACGAGCTATTGGCAGGTTAATCTGCTACCTTTCTTTACTGTCTGTCTTTATTTATGTAAAGATAGACAGTGACAGGTTTTAATAGAGCAGTAAGAAGTAACGATAAAAAATATCGAGTTTTCGTCTCGATTTATATTACAATGAACTTTTATTAAAATGACGATTTGCCCAATCATTTGATTTAATTTTAGAGGATTTACCATGGCTGAAGAACAAGCACAACCACAATTGGCACTAGAACGCATCTACGTAAAAGACATGTCACTTGAAGTCCCAGGCGCTAGCGTATTCACCAAAGAGTGGAACCCAGAGCTTGATATCAATTTGTCTAGCAACGCTGAAAAACTAGATGACGATCATTATCAAATCATCCTAACTGTGAGCGTTACTGCCAAAAATGCGGAAGAAGCAGCATTTATCGCTGAAGTGCATCAAGCAGGTATCTTCTTACTAAAAGATATTCCAGAAGATCAAATCGGTCAAATCCTAGGCGCATACTGCCCTAATGTGTTGTTCCCATATGCTCGTGAAGTCATCAGTGACATCGTGACGCGTGGTAGCTTCCCACAATTGCTACTAGCACCTGTGAACTTTGATCAAGCATATGCACAGAGCCAACAGCAAGCACAAGTTGATGCTCAAGGTAATGCTTAAGCGCTAACCAAAAATATATGAGCTCTACCAGTCGTATATTTGATAAAAGGCCGTTTACTTATAATGAGTAAGCGGTTTTTTTGTGGGTATGTTTTTATAAGGCATAAAATCATCAGCCATAAAAAAACCCTGCTATTAAACAGGGTCTTCAACGACTACATCGACTGGCTAAATTACTTAGCTAACATCGATAATTAGCCTTTTAGTGCAGACAAAATTTGCTGCTTAACGTCATCGATACCTTGCGTACCATCAAACTTGTCATAGTTAGGCGCATCATCGCCTTCTTTAGCTTTGTCTTGGTAGAAGCCAACCAATGCTGACGTTTGCTCATGATAAGTCGATAGACGGTCACGGATAGTCGCTTCTTGGTCATCTTCACGTTGGATAAGCGCTTCACCAGTGACGTCATCGATGCCTTCAACCTTTGGTGGATTGTGATCGACATGATAAACGCGGCCTGAACCTGGATGCTGACGACGGCCAGACAAACGGCTCACGATTTCATCATCAGGTACACTGATTTCGATAACATGGTCGATAGCAACATCAGCGTCTGCAAGTGCTTGCGCTTGAGGAATAGTGCGCGGGAAGCCATCTAGGATACAACCATTCACACAATCAGGCTTAGCGATACGCTCTTTCACTAGGTTGATAATGAGGTCATCAGAAACCAAACCACCAGCATTCATGATATCTTTGGCTTTTTTGCCAAGCTCGCTACCTTCTTTAATTGCTGCACGTAGCATGTCGCCAGTTGAGATCTGTGGAATATCATATTCTTTAGAAATAAACTGGGCTTGGGTACCTTTACCGGCGCCTGGTGGTCCTAGTAAAATAATACGCATCATTACACGACTCTCCTTAATAGATAGGATTTTGGGATTAATAAAACTCTGGGATTAGTTGTTTGCAAAGCTACCTTACCTTGTGGCCCTGCAAAGCTCAAGTATTTTCATTATTGATGTGATAAGTTGGCATGACTTATCTGTTCATACATGGTCACTTCAAGATAAAAAGCAGCAGCATTGACTGCGTTTGGAGTGCCCATTTATCTTTCTGGGTTCACTTCACATCTCTATCAAATTAGAACAATCATAGCACTGTTGCTCGCGTCCATACTGAGCAACAGCGTCTATATAATAAATACCATTAGCGTCCAGTATTTATATTACTACTATGGCTATGGAACTTGCTGATTGATTTCCACGTTGACCTGATTTTGTTCTGCGCTGATAACCACTGGATTGCCTGAGAGGTCGCCTGACTCTGCGGTAGCATTGCCACTATGGCTGATACGAGCGATGACCGCTAACTGTACTTTATCAGAACGAGCCGATCCTAGGGTACGTTCTGGCATCATAGCATCAAGATCACTTAGGCTAATAACAGCTTCGCCTTGTTTGATATTGCTAATCGGTAGGCGCTTAGCAGCAAATGGTGGACCACCTTTCACGTCACGTATCGCTACAAACAGCGTATCGTCAGCTTTTACCAATGGTAACAGACTAGCATTTATTTTAATTGTCACTTCGACGCCTTCAGAGGCTTGCTGCTGCTGCATGATTACATTAGCACTAAGCTCATCTAGACTTGATAGCGCTTGCGTGTGATCGCCTGGTTTGGCCGCGATACTGTCACGCAGACGTTTAATCCAGCCTTGCGCTTGATCGAAGTTACTAGCACGTGCTTCACCCATCGCCATAAGCATTTGTGCCCCCTCATGCTCTGGGTTTGTGGCCAGTATGTTTTCTAACACTCGGCGGCTATTGGCATCTAACTGACCTTTATTAGCAAAGAAACTGATCTGCGCATAAGTGGTCGCAATCTCTTCATTATCAGGTGATAGACGATAAGCGCGCGACAACGCTTCTAATGCCGAATCAGTCGCCTCTAATGACAAGAACAGCTCCGATAGGCGCATCCAGCGATTATAGTCGCTAGCATGACGATATACATTAGTCTGCATGGCACTAATCAGCTGATTACCATCTTCAATTGCCCAAGCTGGTGGTTGATCGATTCTACCTGTCAGTAAGTCATCCGCCACTTGACCGACTTTGTCCTCGGCAGCCCAAAGCTCAAAGACAGGTGTGCGATCACCGACCATCAGATATGCCATAGCAGTTAATACAGGTACCCAAACCATAATAATCAATCGGCTTTTGATACCTGGCGTGACCATCGGTGACACTTCACGCTGAGCGTCCAAAAGCTGACGTTCAAGCTCAAGCTTCTGGTTTTGATAGTGATAATCATCAATGATACCACTGTCTTTGTCTGTTTTCAGCTCTGCTAGTCGCTCACGAAACACAGCGACGTTAATATCCAGCAGTTGATTGTCCACAGGCTTACTATGCGAACGCGGTGCTCTTAACCATGGCTTAATGGTGATAACGCCCAACAACAAAGCGACAAGTAAACTCAGCGCAATAAATAAGCCAACAGTAGAAAATATGGTCATTTTTTGCCCCCAAGGCTTGTAGTGTCGTCTTTGTCATCGTTATTGGCTCGTGACAATAAGCGATCAAGTTCTGCTTTTTCAGCGGCAGACAACGCTTTAACATGGTTGTCTACTGCTACACCACTCTCGCCGCTGGCGACAAGCTGACGGCGTTTACTTTGCCAAAACCAACCGACCAATAAAACGATCAATAATAATGGTGGGAAAAACCATAAAATCCATGTTGAAGGGCGTACTGGCGGCTTATAGCTGATAAAGTCGCCATAACGCTCTTGCATATAGGCTCGAATCTCGCCATCACTACGTCCATCTTTTATTAAGTCATAGGTTTTTTGCTTTAAGTCTTGCGCAATGGGCGCATCAGACCCTGCCAAATTTTGGTTTTGACATTTCGGGCAGCGCAGCTCTTCGATAAGACCGCGATACTGGGCTTCTTGTTGCACAGAATCAAAATCATAGACATCAATGGCAGCAAAGCTTGCCATACTGAATAGACAAGCGATAAACAAGCTTGCTAACTTTATGGTCGCATTTCTTATTTGGTAGGCTATCATTTGCACGCCTCCGCAACTTGGCTCGGATCTGGACTGACACCATTGTTACTAGCGTCGTTGAGTACCATTAAGCAAGGCGTGATACGACTTTGCCAATTGCTCTCATTGATCTCGCCGATGATATGCTGACGAATAATCCCATCACCATCGACGATGAAAGTCTCAGGTGCACCGGTCAGACCTAAGTCAAGAGCGAACTGTCCTGATAAGTCCTGAATAGACATAGAGAACGGGTCGCCACCGCGATTCAGATACCCTAACGCATCACCAATATCATCTTTGTAGTTTACGCCCACCAAGTTTACACCGCGCTCTTCTAGTTTCATTAGAAAAGGATGCTCAATGATACAAGTTGGACACCAAGAGCCCCAGATATTCATGAGGAATGGCTTATCTGGCAAGTTGTCATTGGTCATGATACGACTGGTATCTGATAACAATGGCAACTCAAAAGCAGGTACTGGACGCTCAAGCGCTGTATTGGTCACGATATCAGTCGGCTTGCCCAAACGCATATAAAGCATAGCGACCAAACCAATAAAGATAACCAGCGGAATCAAAAACCCAATTTTAAGTTTTTTCTTAGTTTTTACTTTATTGCTGCTCGCAACTTTAGGGTCGTTGACAGCCTTTTGCTGAGCTTTTTTATCAGGTTCATTGTTTGAGGTAGTCATATTAACGCTCCCCTATCTTTGTAGCTGACGTATCCAAATCTGCAACCGTCGCAAAGCCTGATTTTTTGGCCGCGATTTGTGCAGGTGTTTTGGTTTTTTTGATACGGTAACGACTGTCTAGCATGCTGAGCAAGGCACCGAACGCCATAATAAGTGCACCCAACCATATCCAGCGGATAAGCGGTTTGACATAGATACGGAAAGCCCATTCATTGCTATCTTCAGCAATTGGCTCACCAAGTGCTACGTAAACATCACGCATCAAGTTGGCATCAATGGCAGCCTCCGTCATCGGCATCATACTGATAATATAGTTACGCTTTTCAGGATATAACGTGATCACTTCTTGACCGTCTTTACTGACTGTTACTTCTGCTTGCGTAGCGTCAAAGTTACTGCCTTTTACTTCACTAAAGCCTTTTACCGTAAAGTCATAGCCTTGCACGTTGACACTGTCATTAGGCCCTAATGCCACATCGCGCTCAATGCTCAACGTACTGGTAAATGCCACACCGATAACTGCAATGATAACGCCAATATGAGCGGTCTGCTGACCCCAGTAGCTCAGACGCAACTGACGTAAACCGTTTAAACGACTCGGTGCGTTTTTGGTTTTGTCTTTGAAATCGACAACCATCCATAGCAACACCCAAAAGCTCACCGCCAATGTGACACCGATATTTAGCATCGCTGATGGACTGGTAAAATAGGTGATAATGGCGGCCAATACCAAACTGCTTACCGCGATAACCATGCCAGCACCCAATAACGGGCGACTGTCTTGTTTCCAGCGGATATTAGAGCCCATACCCATCGCCACCAGTAGCAGCCATGTCAACGGCACAAATAGAGCGTTGAAGTATGGAGGGCCAACAGATACCTGACCTAAATTAAAGGCATCAGCAATAATAGGATATAGCGTACCAAGTAGTACGACTAAGGTTGAAATTAGAATAATAACGTTGTTAATCACTAAAAATGATTCACGTGAGATAAGTCGATACTGACTCTCGACCGTCAAACGCCAACCACGTACAGCAAACATCAACAGACCACCACCGACGATAATACCGAGAATGACTAGAATCACTAGACCACGCGTCGGATCAGCGGCAAATGAATGCACTGAGGTAATGACACCTGAACGTACTAAGAACGTACCAAGCAGACTAAGCGCAAAAGCAAAGATCGCGAGCATAATCGTCCATGCTTTAAATACACCGCGTTTTTCGGTGACAGCAAGTGAATGCAGTAGCGCTGTTCCTGCCAACCATGGCATCAATGAGGCGTTCTCTACTGGATCCCAGAACCACCAACCGCCCCAGCCAAGCTCATAATAAGCCCACCACGAGCCAAGCGCGATACCGACTGTTAAGAAACCCCAAGCAGCCAATGCCCATGGACGCGACCAACGTGTCCATACCGCATCCAAACGCCCTTCCCACAGTGCTGCCATACAAAACGCAAATGGCACAACCATACCCACGTAGCCCATATAAAGCATCGGTGGGTGAATAATCAGACCAAAATCTTGCAATACAGGGTTTAGATCCGCGCCATCAACAGGTAGATTGGGTAATGTGCGATCAAATGGCGATGAGGTAAAGATAAGCATCGCTAGCATCATCATCTGCACGCCTGCCAATATCACCAGCACTCGCGCACGCATAGACAACGGCAACCCACGACTGAAGTATGAGACCAGCGCACACCAAGTGGCCATGATGGTCATCCACAATAGCAGCGAGCCTTCATGCCCGCCCCATGTCGCCGACAGCTTGTAGTACCAAGGCAGCAATGTATTGGAATGCTGAGTGACGTAGACGAGACTAAAATCGTTGTAATAAAAGCCTGCCATCAGCGCAGCAAATGAGGTAATCATTGCTGCAAATTGCGCCCATGCTAGACTTGGCGCCAAACGCTGCCAAGCGACGTGGTCACGCATGACGCCAATGGTTGGTAGTACCACCTGCAAAATCGCCAATATAAAAGCGGCCAGCAAGGCAAAATAACCCAATTCTGTGATTAACATACGGTCTAACCTTGTTTACCTTGGATACAATTAAGGGTTCACCGATGGCATTGCTAGCCACTGGCAAACGCTAATAGTCCTTTATGCGGTCATAGTTTACGGTTAAAAACTGAGGTTTCAATTGCTGTAGAAGCACATAAAACCCGCTACTATCATTGTGACGTACCAATATGAATGATTGATACAAAATGCTTATCTGTTGCTAATTTTACATTTTTTAGTTATTCAAAGCATATTCAATACAGCCGTTCATGACTAATTAAAAATACTTATTGATGCATTACTGCATCGAGGGGAAAAATACTAACACTAAATGCAACCAACCTGCTAGAAAACCAGTCAAACCACCCAAAACAATCAACGTCATCTCATCCTCGCGGAAAGCTGGACGCAACAAATTTTGAAACTCATTTGGCGTGAGCGCACGTATTCTATCGCGAAACAGACCAAATATCTTACTGGCTCGGCTTTCATTTAGCTCAGGATCTCGCAGTGGTACCATCGTTGCGACAATAGACTTGTCAATAATGGTATTTTTGAGTTGTCCATAATCACGGCGACCCAATCCCACACGTAATGTCGTACTAATCACTGGTGACTCTAGCACCGTATATAGATGCGATTTCATCAAATCACGGGTTTGCGCTGAGCGATCACCATACATCATCTCATTCATGATGTTTTCTAGAGTGACCAAATCCTTTACCACAATCTCAGCAAAAACCTCAGAAACTTCCTCTTGGCGTTTCATAAAGCCGCCTTGCAAGCGATACTTTGCGATATGCGGTATAACGGGTTTGATAAATGGAAAGCGACTCTGCACCGAAAACAGCTTTAAATAAGGTATAAAATGTGGCTCCACTGGATTAAACACCATCCAAATGGCAATCCAATTAGTGAGAAAACCCCAAATCGCGGCAAAGAACGGTACGGTCCAATGCTGCGGCACCACCAAAAATATAAACATTTGGATAATACCAAATACCAGACCAATCAAAGCACTGATGTGCCAGATAAAATCGATCTCTTTTTGTCCGACTTTTAGAAACATATTGACCATCAGGCGACGATCGTTTTCCATGGTGTTAACAATCATCTTACGCATATCGACCAAGTCTTCGACATGATAAGTCAAATCTGTCACAAGCGACTGCATAATACTAGGTAGCTCTTTATGGGCTTGCGCATAGACACGGCGCTTTAGGGCGTAAGGTAGATTGCCCCACAATGCTGGCGAGTGATCTAGCATAATCTCATCAATCAATGGCTCAAGGTTTTTGTCCACCGTATCAGTGACAAATATCGCCATTTGCTCAGGTTCCATCGCCTTAAAAAACTCATCAAGCGAACCGAGTTTTGAGAGCGTCTGGTCAACGATAACCCCTGATATCTTGCCCGCTTTGCGCGGAACAATACCTTGCCAACCGATACCTGGCAGCCCAAAAAATGGGAAGTTAGGAATACGAATACCCCAAAACTTGACCGGATAGAACAGCATCTTGAGCGCCATCCACACATGTACCCAAGTGACGAATGCCGTCACTGGTGGGATGGTCAGCATGGCAAAGAACTCTGGGTGTTCAGCTATCGTCTGCCATAATGAATTTACGTCCATGACTTATCTAGTCCCTGACAGGTTGATTGTCGTTGCTAATACTGTCGCTACTGATAACGAGACTTTAGCAAAATGAGAACGTTTCAAAAGACGCTCCGCCCATAATAACTACTATAAAATAAATCGCCTGATTTTAGCATACTTGCCATTTATTAGCACATATAGACCAGCGGCAAGTTGTGACTAAAGATGACATGATTCATATCGTCTGTTACCCAATAAAAAACTCGAATATAAGCCAGTTCTTGGTCAGTAGATAATCAAGACAAAATATATGACTGAGTACTGCGTCTGCTCATTTGTTCTGTTATAATTTGTAGTGCAATAACAAAGACTACCTGCGTATAAATGACTGCATAACGATTTCACCCCATACCCTTCTATGTGATTGAAACCATTTGCATTATCTTTTAGACTCACCGCACTTTGGTTAACCAACCTGCCCTCTTATTTTTCTTTTATTGACTCACTGACCGTTTGGGCTCTGATCTTCTATGAATAAACCGATAACTCCCAATACCGAACAGGTCAACAGTACCTTTACTAACCGTATTATTATTTTTGGGATTATAATATTGATTGGTTTGGGCGGTTTGATAACACGCTATGGGTATTTGCAAGTCTACGCTCATGATCAGTACACAACGCAAGCCGATAACAACCGTATCAAACTGATATCTGCGCCGCCTAGTCGTGGGTATATCTATGATCGTAACGGGGTAATACTGGCGGACAACCAGCCTGTATTTACAGCGATGCTCAGCCCTGATGAGGTCGAAAATCCTGAGCGCACGTTGCATCTACTCGCGCCAATTTTTGATTTAACCGATACAGATATCACTGATATCTTGGCGCGTCTAAGTAAAAATAAAAATGACCCGGTAACGATTAAGATCGATTTAACAGAAGCACAGTTGGCTCAGTTTAGTGAACGTAAGCCATTCTTCCGTGGGGTATCTATTCAGAGCAAGCTTACGCGCTCTTATCCTTATGATGAGCTGTTTGCTCATGTCATCGGCTATGTCGGACGTATCAATGACAAAGAGTCAAAGCGTATTGATAAAGACCGTTACGCTGGTACTGACTTGATTGGTAAGATTGGTATCGAAGATTACTACGAAGATATTTTGCTTGGGCAACCGGGTTATCAATCGGTAGAAACAGACGCACATGGTAATATCTTACGTCAACTGGATACCAAGCCGCCGATAGCGGGTAACGATATTACGTTGAGCTTGGATTATGGTCTGCAAACCATCGCCCAGCAGCAACTTGATGGACGCCGCGGTGCAATCGTTGCGATAGATCCCAAAAACGGTGACGTCTTGGCGTTTGTTAGTAATCCAAGCTACGACCCTAACCCTTTCATATCAGGTATCTCTTTTAAAGATTATGACGATCTGCGCGAAGATTTAGATCAGCCACTATACAATCGGGCACTCCAAGGGATGTACCCCCCTGCTTCTACTATTAAACCGTTCGAAGGTTTGGGCGGTATTCATTATGGTCTACGCGATTGGAACAGCACTATCTATGACCCTGGTTATTTTAGCTTACCTGGTGACACGCATCGATTCCGTGACTGGAAACGTGGCGGTCATGGCACGGTAGACCTCAAAAAATCCATCATGATGTCGGTCGATACGTATTACTACAAACTGGCCTACGAGATGGGCATACAACGTCTACATGATTGGATGACACGCTTTGGTTTTGGTCAACAAACAGGCATTGATTTGCCCAACGAAAAATCAGGCATCATGCCATCGCCAAAATGGAAAAAAGACACTTACGATAAAGATTGGCTACCGGGCGAAACCATCTCGGTCAGTATTGGACAAGGGTATTTCTTGGCAACGCCGCTACAGATTGCCAACGCTACAGCCATGACAGCCAGTAAAGGTCAGCACATTACCCCGCATTTATTAAAGAGCAGTGACGGTGCTGCGGACGTCAAAATCATCACTAAGCCAGATGGCAAAATAGACTACAACGGTAAGCCGTCTGACTGGCTACGAATGCATGATGCTATGGAAGACACCGTCAAAAGAGGGACAGGCCGCGGCATCTATACTCCACGCTATCGTATTGCTGGTAAAACAGGTACTGCACAGGTAAAGTCTATCGCTCAAGGCCAGCGCTATGACAAGTCGGCAATCGATAAGCGTCACTGGGATCATGCTTGGTTTAATGGTTTTGCGCCAGTAGAAGACCCGCAGATTGCCCTTGCAGTATTGGTCGAAAATGGCGGCGGTGGTAGTGCTGTTGCAGCGCCTATCGGCCGTGCTCTATTTGATTACTGGGTATTACAACGTAAGACAGATCCTGTGCTACCACCTTCTGCTGATGAGCTAAAAATTATTAAACGCCAAAAAGCTTTTGAAAAAGCCATGCGTGATGCTATTCGCGATAAAGAAGCAAAAGCATTGGAAGAAAAAGAAGCCGCGGAAGCCGAAGCGGCAGCAGCGACATCTGAGTAACTAGACGTTTAAGTGATTAATAGTATAAAAAGCAAAACCTAGCAAAGAAAAGCCTAGTAAAGGTAAAACCTAGCAAAGAATTGGTAAGCGAGACACAATAATGAAAAAAGCTTCAAATGGACGCGCACCAAAGAACAACCGTAAAGCGAAAAGTGCGGCAGCGGGTGATGTGCGCATCATTGGTGGTCAGTTTAAGCGCCGTATTGTAAGTTTTATCGATGCAGATGGCCTGCGCCCGACCCCAGATCGCTTGCGGGAGACTTTATTTAACTGGCTACTCGCTGACATTCATGATGCCCATGTACTTGATAGCTGTGCTGGCAGTGGCGTACTAGGATTTGAAGCGCTATCTCGCGGCGCTGCCCACACGACATTTATCGAAATCAACCCAGCACAAAGCAACATGCTACGTCAGAGCGCTGAGCAATTACGCCTTGAGGCTGCTGCTTATCAAGTCATCACTGGCACTGCTGAGCAAATATTGCGTCAAGAGCAGCTGACTGCGCGCCCCTTTGACATTGTATTTATCGATCCGCCTTATGCTCAAGATTTATGGCAGCCTATTTTGACTGCACTTATTACCAATACCTTAATCAATACTGAAACATTGATTTATTTAGAAGCTGATAAAGATTTGTCAGCACAGCTTAAGCAATTGGAAGCGTCGCTAAATGAGAATTTAGCCCCCCAATCAAGCGTTACTCAGCAACCAATTGCTTTTGAATGCTTGAAACAAACCAAAGTCGGACAAGTTGTTGCTGGACTTTATCGTCTATCATCGTCATAATTGTCGGGTTAATGAAAGCCGTTAACTTATTTTACAAATGTTTAGAACCGCTAAAAACTGGCCGACGCTGCAGTTTAATGTATATAAGGCGAAAATAAACCCCAATGCAGCTTGCAAGCGTAGGCGCTACTGCTTATAATGTGCAGTCTGTTTTTTGAGAGCCCCGTTCCCAGCTAAACTCTCAACGAATTCTAATTTTAAGGTTTTATCATGAAAACACTTAGTGCAAAACCAGCTGAAGTGACCCATGACTGGTATGTCGTAGATGCTGACGGCAAAACCCTTGGTCGCTTAGCCACTCAAATCGCAACTCGCTTACGTGGCAAGCACAAGCCTTCTTTTACTCCGCACGTTGATACTGGTGACTTTATTGTTGTCATCAATGCTGACAAAATCACGGTAACGGGTAAAAAAGCACAAGACAAAAAGTACTATCGTCACAGTGGCTACCCAGGTGGTATTAAAGAAACCAACTTCAATAAGTTGCTTGCACATAAGCCTGAAGATGTTCTACACAAAGCAGTTAAGGGTATGCTTCCAAAGGGCCCTCTTGGCTATGCGATGATCAAGAAGCTGAAACTTTATGCGGGTACTGATCATCCACATACTGCACAGCAACCTAAAGAACTAGACATCTAAGGATATACTTATGGAACGCAATTACGGAACTGGTCGCCGCAAGACGTCTACTGCTCGTGTATTTTTATCAAAAGGTACTGGTAGTATCGTTGTTAACGGTAAGCCACTTGACGAATACTTCAGCCGTGAAACTTCACGCATGGTTGTACGTCAGCCATTAGAACTACTAGACTCTGTTAACGCATATGACTTATATGTAACTGTTGCAGGTGGTGGTATTAGTGGTCAAGCTGGCGCAATCCGCCACGGCATCACACGTGCATTAATCGAAGCTGACGAAACTTTGAAGCCTGCCCTAAAAGCAGCTGGTTTTGTTACTCGTGATTCACGTCAAGTTGAACGTAAGAAACTGGGTCTACGTAAAGCACGTAAACGTCCACAGTTCTCAAAACGTTAATCAAAACTCTCTCTTATCTTTTTGCTGCTGTTGTCTTTTTCTCAGAGCTTCAGTGGCAAAGTTAAATAAGAGTCTGGTTTTGCAAAACCTTATAAGCTGGTCACAGCTTATAAGGTTTTTTTATGCCTACTGATAGCACTTTAATTGTCTTCATCAAACCAGCTTTGTTTTACAGCAATAACTAACATGAGCACCTTGTTTCGACACTATAAAGTAGATCGTCTGTAGAAATTCTAACTTGCAAAGCATTAAACGCTACCCCATCATATCAGTAACTTTTTATTATTAGCCATGATGCCTCAAACCGTGCTGCAGAAGGATATTATGAAAGCGCCAGAACAATTCGACCCTAGCAAGCCATCTGCCAACAGCAGCGTGCCGCCTAGCATGAAACAGTCGGCTAAGTCGCCTGCGATACCTGCTGGCACACCGACAATTACCCAAAATCATAAGCGTACAGCGCAAGCAGATAACAAGCCATTTCAGTGGCAGTTTTTATCACCAAAGAATTGGGGCATTTGGTTATTATTCTTAATAATGCTACCGATGATATATCTGCCGTTACGTTGGCAGTTTTGGCTAGGTCGTAAGCTCGGTATATTGATTTATAAAGTTGCTGGCTCACGTAGACGCGATACATTAATCAACCTGAAGTTGGCGTTCCCAGAGAAGCCTGAAGCTGAACGTGAATTAATGGCCAAGCAAGTCTTTGTCAATCAAGGCATTGGTGTGTTTGAAACGTTATGCGCTTGGTTCCGACCAGATGTATTTACTAGAACTGTATCCATTTCGGGTTTACAGCATATTGTTAATGCGCAAAATGAGCAGCGACCAGTTATCCTGCTCGGTGCACATTATACGATGCTAGATTTGGGTGGCCTATTATGTGCGCAGTTTTTCCCAGTAGATTGTATGTATCGTACGCAAAACAATCCTTTATTAGATTGGTTTATTTATAATGGTCGTACCAATATCTTTGGTAAGCAAATCTCAAGTCGTGATATGCGAAGCTTAGTTACCTCTATTAAAGCAGGACACGTCATCTGGTACTCTCCTGACCAAGACTATGGTCTCAAGCAAGGTGTCATGGCGCCATTCTTCGGTGTGCCTGCTGCGACGATTACTGCATCGCGTCGCATGGCAAAACTGGGTAGCAAAGAAAAGCCACCAGCTGTTATGGCACTACATACTTATCGGCAGACACCTGACAATTTGCCGCGTGGTAAACGCCCTCATTATCATTTAACAATTACGCCAGAATTAGACAATTATCCAAGTAAAGATGAAGTCGCTGATGCCACTCGGGTCAATGAAGTCTTAGAAGGACTCATTCGTATTGATCCCACTCAGTGGATGTGGTTCCATCGCCGCTTCAAACATGGGCCAAACGGTCGTACTGATATCTATAAGTAAGCCTTTATTCCCAAAAATACTGGTGAAGTTTGCTATACTTTGCGGCTAATATTTTGCATTTTAGCTATGCACTGATAATAATTTGATAAACAAAATAACGGATTTTCCATGAGCAATAACAGTACTCCTGACAATCAAGCTTCTGATACTTCAACTGAAGCCAAGCGCATCCTGACTGGTATCAAACCGACTGGTATTCCGCACTTAGGTAACTATGTTGGCGCGATTCGTCCAGCGATTGAGTCTATTCAAAATAGTGATCATGAAGCGTTTTTCTTTTTGGCAGACTACCATGGCATCATCGGCTGCTATGACCCTGCTATCATTCATGAATCGACGAGAGCTATTGCCGCTACGTGGATTGCTTGTGGTCTAGACCCAGAGCGTGTGACATTCTACCGTCAGTCAGACGTACCTGAAATTCCAGAGCTTGCTTGGATTTTGAACTGCTCATGTGCCAAAGGTTTGATGAACCGCGCCCATGCCTATAAAGCAGCCGTTGATATCAATACAGAAAAAGCCGATGTCGATCCTGATCAAGGTGTCACCATGGGTCTGTTTGGTTATCCCGTGCTAATGGCGGCTGATATCTTGATGTTTAATGCGACCCACGTGCCTGTTGGTCGTGATCAAGTACAGCATATTGAGATGGCGCGTGATATCGCAGGTACTTTTAATCATCGTTATAAGTCGCTTTTCACGCTACCGTCAGCAGTCGTTGATAATGATATACCGCTGCTTACTGGGCTTGATGGCCGCAAGATGAGTAAGAGCTACAGCAATACGATTCCCCTATTCGGTGAGCCAAATCCACAGGTCAGTCCTGAAAAACAAATGCATAAAGCCATCATGAAAATAGTGACTAATTCACAGCTACCTGATGAGCCAAAAGATCCAGATGACTCAGCTATCTTTGAGATTTATAAAGCATTTGCGACCGCTGAAGAGATTGCTGATATGCGTGCGCGTTATGCCGCTGGTATTGGCTGGGGTGACGCTAAGCAAGCCCTATTTGATAAGATTAATGACGAAATCGCGCCATTCCGTGCACGTTACGAAGAGCTGATGGCCAATCCAAAAGAGCTAGAAGAAATCTTGCAGATGGGTGCGGATAAAGCCCGTCGCCATAGTCGTAAGCAACTAGACAAAGCTCGCCGTGCTATTGGCATCCGTCCGCTTGCTAAGCTTAAATAATCGTTGCTGGAATAGTCGTTTCACTGACGCAATTTATTATCAAAGCGGGTGCTAAACGTGCAAACTGAACCAAACACCAAACAGGCGGCTTTGTCTAAAGCCGCCTTATCTGCTATGGCTGATTCAACCTCCGAGCTTACAGACAATCAGAGCGAGCATGATGAATCAGTCAACCATGATATGTCGCTACGTATCTATCAGACGCCTGTGCAGCATTTGCCAGAAGACCTGTATGTACCACCGCAAGCCTTTGCTATTTGGTTAGAGCAGTTTGCTGGTCCATTGGATTTTCTGTTGTATTTGGTCAAAAAGAACAACGTCGATTTGACTCAGATGCCCATTCTGCCCATCACTGAGCAGTACTTAGCTTATATCGGTGAACTGGATACCGAGCATTTTGAATTAGCGGGTGATTATCTGCTTATGGCATCAACGCTCATTGCTATCAAAACCGAACTGTTATTGCCTGCCCCTGATACCCCAATCGACGAGCGTGACCCAAAAGCAGAGTTGATCGAGCGCCTCGAAGAGTACGCGCAAATCAAAGTGGTTAGTCAGCGTTTAGATAATCTAGTACGCTTAGAGCGCGATGTGTTTTTGGCAATGGTCAGTATGCCTGGTCAAGACGTTATGAATGCGGAGCTGCCAAGCTACTCACCTAACTTGCTGATTGATAGCTTATTTAAAATGCAACTACAGCCCGACTATCAAATGCATACGATCAAAGTTGATGCTGTACCCCTTGCCGATCGTATTGCCAGTATTAGTAGGCAACTAAGTACAGATGGGGCGCGCTCCTTTTATGAACTACTAGATAAAGCACAAGGTAAAATAGGCGTGGTCGTGAGTTTTGTCGCCGTACTTGAGCTTATAAAGCGGCAGTTGGTTGGTGTGGTTAACATTGAGACAGATAGCGATATCGTCAACTCTGTTTCCAATAATTCTGATCAGACTAATATGAATAATGAATCCACAAATCTCACATTACAGTGGTTAGCCTAGTAGGCTCTAAAACTGTCTCCTAGCCTATTCTCTATCAAAATCACAATATTGAAATAAGAGCATACTTTAGATGGTAGATATTGAAGACCTAAAACAACATGATGAGACCCAAGAATCAACAACTATGACCACATCTCCATCAGCTGAAGCGCAGCGTGACTCTTTGGAAGAGTTGAGTAGACGTATTGAGGTGTTGTTGCATGCATCAGAAGCACCGCTGACCGCTCACGCATTAAAGAAACATTTGTCATTATCTACTAAAGAATTAAAGCAAACCTTGGAAGTGCTGCAACAACGCTTAGATACAGGTGTGCTTAGGCTACATGAGACCGCCAGCGGTTATCGTTTACAGATATCTGATGACTATAGCAGTCTAATTCAGCGTATTTTTCCGCAGCGTCAGGAACGTTTGAGCCAAGCCTTACTTGAAACCCTAAGTGTCATTGCTTATAAACAACCTGTGACACGCAGTGATATCGAGCATGTGCGCGGAGTGACATTATCGAGCAATATACTGCGCCAGTTATTTGATAAAGGCTGGATTGTGGAGAAAGGTTTTAAAGATACTCTAGGTCGTCCTGCATTGCTGCATACTACTGCGCAGTTTTTAGATGCGTTTGGATTAAGCCATCTGGATGAACTACCGCCTATGCCAGATATGGAAACCATACGAGCCATGTCTTAAAATTTCTGCTGAACAAACTATAGTTACTCACACAAAAAAGGACAGACCGCATAGGATCTGTCCTTTTTATTACGTTACTAATTTTGAACTGATATCAAAACCTAGCAATATATCTATTAATTACTGATTGATAACGTCAACACCCTTTGGTGGTGTAAATTTAAACTGACTGCTACCAATACTTGGGTTCATCTTGATACTGCTAAACTTGATAGAGGTTGTTTGACCCAAGGTGTCATTCAATACCATCATGACAGGTTTGCCACCACTAAAGCTTATTGAAAGACTTTTAAAACTTGCGCTGTCTGACTTAGGATAGAGCACATAGTAGTTTTTGTTGTCATATGGCTGAGTGATCTTAAAGTTTTGATCAATCTTGCTTGGATCACCTGACAGTAGCAAGGCTGGAGTATTACCTACTTGGCTGTCGACGTTTTGCTTAGTCGCTTGCTCTAAATCCTTGTCATAAACCCACATAGAGTTACCATTAGCCACGATCAGCTGCTCTGATGGTGACTTGGTTTCCCAACGGAAATTATTTGGACGTTGGACACTCATAGAGCCTGTAAATGTACCACTACTCGCGCCTTTAGTCGTTTGGCTAAAGTTAGCCGTCATACTCTTGGTATTGGTCAGCAATTTGTTCAAACGTTTAGCAGCTGTTAGGTTGTCAGCAGGAGCTGCGGTAGCCGTTTGAGTCAATGCCATCATTGGCGCTGCGATACCTAGCGATGTCATTAATACACCTGCTAAAGCACCACTCATCATTTTTTGTTTGGTTGATTTTTTCGTAGATAAGTTCATCATAAATCCTCTCTAAAAAAGCATAATCGCTTTAAAGTTGTCGCTAAAAATAAAATGTTCTATTGAAATTTTTGTTTTCTATAAGTACTGATTTTACCAAGCTAAAGCTGGTAACCATCAGCAATGGCAACAGTGTGCCAGTTTTTTTATTACGCGCCTAGTCATGATTTGCAATCTTTACTACGGCTGCCATACACGCTTGTAACCAATGCAGTTACACAGTAAAAGTTTGCATTTAGAATTCTTAGCTACAGTAATTATGCCAATAATGGCCTTAAAGATATCGCTTAGAAGAATCATTATTAACTTACGATACCCTACAAACGTAAAAAGCCCCTACTACCATAAGGCAGTAAGGGCTTTTTTAATTATCTGATCATTCTATTCAACGAATAAAATAACCTAAATAGATAATTATGCGTTTTCAACCGTAACATAACGACGGTTAAATTTACCTTTGGTCGCAAACTTTACAACACCGTCATTCAGTGCAAATAAAGTATGGTCACGACCCATGCCAACGCCTTCGCCTGCATGGAATTCTGTACCACGTTGACGAACGATGATGTTACCAGCTGTGATAGCTTGGCCACCAAAGATTTTTACGCCTAGCATTTTTGGGTTTGAATCACGACCGTTACGGCTCGAACCGGCAGCTTTTTTATGTGCCATGAGAAAATCTCCTTGTTAATTTGACTTATCGCTGATGCGATAACTCTTAAGCATTTAGTGCGCTATTTAGCAATAATTGCTAAATGGATAATTAGGCATTAATCGCTTTGATTTTTAACAAGGTGTACCATTGGCGGTGACCTTGTTCTTTGTGATAATGCTTACGACGGTTGTGCTTGATGATACGGATTTTTTCGCCGCGACCATGCTCAACAACTTCAACTTCTACGCTAGCGCCGTCAACAACAGGCTGACCGATTTTGACGTTATCGCCGTCAACAACCATCAACACGTCTTCAAATTTGATTGTTTCGCCTTTTTCTGCTTTTAGTAGTTCAACTTTAAGCAATTCATCGACGACTACACGGTGCTGTTTACCACCAGTTTTGATTACTGCGTACATTGTATGACTCCGTTTAACCCGTGTGCCGTGGCTGATGTTATACCAACGCTTTTACGACGAACACGACAGGGAAAAATTAAAGGCAAGATTTTACGGCTTTTTGCTCATAAAAGCAAGCCGCGCCTCTTGTTTTTGCAAGGTGGTTACACTAATGACCATCTCTCATTTAGCTATAACTGCTGCTCGTCAAAGAAAGTCGATAAACGACAATACGAATATAAACATGAGAAATAGTAATGATAAGTGATAGATTAAGCCCAACAGCGGCCATTATAACTTATGCAATCAGTTACTTACAGCCTTTTATGAATCATTTATGTGACCAATAAGCTTAAAATGCGCTAGATAACATACCTGTAAAACATAAGACATTTCTTATCGTTTTTATTCTATTTAATAGGCATAGTAAGCCCTATATATCATACGCCTGACCTACTTGTGCTATATACTTTAACCAACAATTTAAGCAGATAGCTATGCTATCATAAGCGAAATAATACCTTACCTATAGATAGATAAAGTCAAGGTTATAACAATTCTCTTTACTCTTATTAATATGACTATTTATTATGACTAGTACCTCTTTAAATAATACCGTGCCTGCCTCTCAATCGACGCCTAGCTATGCTGATATTCAAAGTATTGTAGCCAATGACTTTGAGGTAATGGACAAGCAAGTGTTTGGCAGTTTGAACTCAAAAGTACAACTCGTCATGAGCGTCTCGCAACACGTGATCAATGCTGGCGGCAAACGTATGCGTCCGTTGATTACCTTGCTCTGCGCACGTATGTTTGATGATAATCCATCAGAAAAGGCCATGCATCTAGCTGCTATCACGGAAATGCTACATACCGCTACCCTAGTCCATGATGATGTCATTGATGAGTCAGGGCAACGCCGTGGAAAACCGACGGCAAATGCGACGTGGGACAATGCCACTGCAGTGTTAGTCGGTGATTATTTGATTGCCCGCGCCTTTAATCTATTGGTTGGTTTTCAAAGCCTACCATTGTTGCAAGTGTTCTCAGATGGGACTTGTGATATTGCCGAAGGCGAAGTGTTACAGCTACAGCACCAGCATAACCCTGCCGCGACAGAGGAAGATTACTTACGCATTATCGATGGCAAAACTTCACGCCTGTTCATGATGGCAACCCAAGGTGCCGCTATCTTGCAAGACAAAACAGAATACATGACGGCATTGGGCGATTTTGGGCAGCATTTTGGCAATGCTTTTCAGATTATCGATGATGTGCTTGATTATAGTGGTGATAGTGAGGTGATGGGCAAAAATCTAGGCGATGATTTAGCAGAAGGCAAGCCTACCCTACCGACTATCAAAGCACTCGAGTTACTTAAAGACAGCGACGTTGAAGGTTATGAGCAGTTACGGATCGCCGTTCAGACAGGTAAGACACCAAATGCTGAGCAGCTGATTGAATTGGTACGCAGTTCTGGCTCATTGGCTTATTGTAAGCAGCGCGCGTTGGAAGAAACCAAACTGGCGCAAGATGCACTGAGCACACTACCTGATAACCGTTATCGTACAGGCTTATATCAATTGACTGAACTCGCTAGCGCCCGACTAGTATAATTGAAGCTGAGTCGTCTATGTTATTAACTAAGACGACTCTTTTTTTAACAGGGTTTTTTAGCAAACTTCTATAGCAATTGATAAATAAAAGCCCATAAATTAGAAATTACCCTCTTAAAAAATAGCGTGTCAGCCAAATCGTTACCTTTCTTTAAGTTTCATACATCCTTGCAGTACTATAATCGTATAAGGCTTTTTGACAGTCGGTTAAAGTTTGCTAACGCGGATAGCGATAGTTATTTTTTATGACTGTAATTAGGGGTTGCTAAAATTGTCATTTTGTTGACAAAGTTGATTTTCTATCGTTTAAAAACCTTAATTACTATAGGGTTTTAGATTTATAACAAAAGTTTACAATATATTTTGATACTAGGTTGTGCATGGTTCTATTAGCTGTTAATAGAGACGACGCTTACTATGACGGTAATCTATTAATTCGTAAACTGTAATATTGCTGCTTTTCGGTCCAGCTCATATCGCAAACTACTTGACTGTGGGGTTACCCCAATAGTTTATAATGACTCATTAAATTTATTAATCCATTCTGTGGTTTGCTTAAACAATTAATGCTAAATAATCCTTTCGATACTTAATCCATATCGATGTCAGATTTTCTATTAGTCGTATTTCACTGACGGAATAATCTGAAACTGGAATAAATAATGCTAGCTTAGGCTATTTATTCTTTTCATTTAGCATTAGCAAGACCCTTATATTCAGTACGCCAAACTTATTGATCGATTTTTATACTGTCACTATTTATATATATTGCCGAGGACATTGATGAAGCACTCTTATCTTGCGCTTGTAATAGCATCTGTACTATCTGGAGCTGTACTGGTTGGCTGTGACAAAAACGAGGACGCCGCTGGTGCGCAAGCCGCACAGCAGCAAATGCCGCCCGCGGTTGTCAACGTTCAGACAGTCACTCTCGATACCGTCCCTCAAGTACAAACTTTTTCTGGTCGTACTGCAGCTTATCAAACTGCTGACGTCCGCCCACAGGTCAACGGTGTGATTGACGAAGTACTATTCCGTGAAGGAAGCAACGTCAAAAAAGGTCAGCCACTGTATCGCATCAACACCGATAACTATGCCTCGTCTGTAACGAGTGGCCAAGCTGCCGTACAGCAATCACAGGCTAACTATCAAACTGCTGTGGCAAACAATGCCAATGCAAAAGCTGAGCTAGTCAGTCGTCAAGCGTCATTAGCACAAGCGCAAAATGACTTACAACGTCTGCAAGGTCTGGTCAGTATTGATGCCATCTCAAAACAGCAGTACGATCAAGCACAAACAGCCGTGCGTACAGCACAAGCAGCAGTACAAAGTGCCGCCGCCGCTGTCGGTCAAACTCAAGCAGGTATTGAGAGTGCAAAAGCAGGCATTCAGACCGCAAAAGCAGGTTTGGAAGCCAGTACCTTAGATCTAAACCGTACAATCGTACGCGCACCGCTAACCGGTCGTACTGATCGCTCTAGCGTCACTGCTGGTACTCTGGTCAGTGCTGGTCAAGCAGATCCATTGGTGACTATTTCACGCTTAGACCCTATCTACGTTGATATCAGCCAGTCTTCTTCTGAATTGCTAAAGCTTCGTCAGCAGATCGCAGATGGTACTGCTCAGCCGGGTATGAACTCAGTCGAATTGGTGCTAGAAGATGGTTCTGTTTACCCAGTACGCGGTAAGCTTGCACTGTCGGAAGCCAAAGTTGACGAGTCAACAGGTGCTGTCACCTTGCGTGCGATTTTCCCAAACAGCAATAACATCCTGCTACCAGGTATGTATGTCACGGCACGTTTGACGCAGAGCGTTATTACCAACGCAGCTCTCGTCCCGCAAAGTGCGGTCACTCGTACGCCGAAGAGTGAGACGCAAGTCTATATCGTTGACGAAAATAATAAAATCCAAGTACGTCCGGTCACCATTAATGGTACTTACGATGGACAATGGGTCGTCACTGAAGGCTTGAAAGCAGGTGACAAAGTGGTTGTGATTGGCGGTGCTAAGGTCAAGCCTGACCAAGAGGTAGTCGCCAAACCGTTAGAAAGCGCAAATCCAGCACCAGCTGCTGCAAAGAATGCGCCTAATACCAAAACGCCGCAGCAAGCCGCAAAAACGATGGATAAAAAGCCAGCTGGCGATGAGACTTCTACCAAAAAACCAACAGAAGCCGCTGCCAACTAATTCCATTCAAGACAGGAAGACTTAGGGATATACTATGTCACGTTTTTTTATTAATCGCCCTATTTTTGCATGGGTGCTGGCTGTTTTGGTCATGCTCATCGGGGTGATATCCGTTCTTAATCTACCGATTGAACAATATCCACGTATCGCACCACCAACGATTTCAGTCAGTGCAAGCTATCCTGGTGCCAATGCGCAAACCGTAGAAAACTCAGTAGTACAGATCATTGAGCAGCGTATGAAAGGCCTAGATGGCCTGATGTATATGTCATCGTCGAGCTCGTCAAATGGTAGTGCGTCTGTGACGCTAACCTTTGAAAACGGTACCGACTCTGATACTGCGCAAGTGCAGGTACAGAATAAACTACAAGCCGCGATGAGCTCGCTACCTGAATCAGTGCAGCGTCAAGGTGTCAACGTCAACAAATCATCTAGCAGTTTTATGATGGTACAGGCGTTTATCTCTGAAGACGGCAATATGGATCGGTCTGATATTGCCGATTATATTAACTCTAACGTCCTCGATTCGATCAGTCGTGTCGAAGGTGTGGGTGACGTTCAGGTCTTTGGTTCTACTTATGCGATGCGTGTTTGGTTAGACCCATCACGCCTACGTAGCTACAACATGATACCTTCAGATGTCGTCAATGCGATACGAGCACAGAATGCTCAGGTATCTGCTGGTCAATTGGGTCAAGCACCTGCCGACACAGATAAACAGGTTATCAACGCCACTGTTACTGTACAAAGCTATCTACAAACGCCTGAAGAGTTCAAAAACATTCTGCTAAAAACGGACACCTCTGGTGCACAAGTACGTTTGGGTGATGTAGCAGATGTTGAAATCGGTAGTGAAAACTATAGTATTTTGTCTTTATATAATGGACAAGAAGCCGCCGGTCTAGGTATTTCGCTTGCAGGCGGTGCTAACGCGCTTGAAACTCGCGAAGCGGTTGCTACGCGTATGGCAGAGCTGGAGCAAAACTTCCCAACAGGTCTAGCATCAGTTGTTCCCTATGACACAACGCCATTCGTGAAGCTTTCTATCGAGCAAGTTGTACATACGCTCATCGAAGCCATTGTATTAGTATTTATCGTCATGTTCATTTTCTTACAGAACTGGCGCGCAACCATTATTCCAACGCTTGCAGTACCTGTGGTTCTATTAGGTACCTTTGCGGTGCTATACGTTGCTGGCTTTAGTATCAACGTATTGACCATGTTTGCCATGGTATTGTCCATCGGTCTACTGGTCGATGATGCGATTGTAGTCGTAGAGAACGTCGAGCGAATACTAGAAGAAGATCCTCACATCTCTATCAAAGATGCAACTATCCAGTCGATGGGTGAAATCAGTAAAATCGTTATTGGTATTGCGCTTATCTTGTCTGCCGTATTCGTACCGATGGCCTTCTTTGGTGGCTCAACAGGTGTGATTTATCGTCAGTTCTCTATCACGCTGATTACCAGCATGGTGCTCTCTGCCATGGTCGCGCTTGTATTCACCCCTGCCCTATGTGTAACCTTGCTAAAACGTGGCAAAAGCCATGAAAAAGGCAGTACCGAAAAGCAAAAAGGCTTCTTTGGTTGGTTCAACCGCGGCTTCTTTAAACTTAGCCGTTCTTACGAAAACTTTGTAGGCAAAAGCATTCGTTTTAAATGGTTATATATGATTGGTTATGCAGCCATCATCGGTATTATGGCGGTCGTATTCTTACGTATTCCAGGCTCGTTTTTACCAGAAGAAGATCAAGGCATTATGTTTACCTTGGTTCAGCTTCCGGCTGGCTCTACGTTAGATGAGACGCAAGACGTATTGGATAAAGTTAGAAACTATTACGATACCCAAGAAACCGATAATATCGCTTCGGTCTTTACCATTGCAGGCTTTAGTTTTGCAGGTCAAGGTCAGAATATGGGTCTGGCGTTTGTGCGCTTATCAGACTGGGAGGAACGCTCGGGCGATGAAAACACCGCTCAAGCTGTCGCTGGTCGAGCGATGGGGTATTTCTTTACTCAGCTAAACGAAGCACAAGTATTTGCCATCGTACCACCCGCGATTACCGAGCTTGGTAACGCCAGTGGTTTTGACTTAATGATTCAGGACAGTGGTAACCTTGGACACGATGGGCTACTTGAAGCCCGAAACATGCTCTTAGGTATGGCTGCACAGAACGACCAAGTAGCTGGTGTACGTCCTAACGGTCAAGAAGATTCGCCACAACTTAAAGTAAATATCAATCAAGAACAAGCGGCGGCTTATGGCCTGTCACTAAGCAATATCAACAGTGTTATCTCAACAGCGTGGGGCTCAAGCTACGTTAATGACTTTATCGATCGTGGCCGTATCAAACGTGTCTATGTACAAGGTGAAGCCAGCAGTCGTACCAACCCTGATGATATTGGCAAATGGTATGTACGAAATGACATGAACGATATGATTTCGTTCGATGCATTCTCTAGTAGTGAGTGGCAGTCAGGTTCACCGCGTCTTACTCGTTACAACAGCTTACCGTCAATGAACATCCAAGGTAGCGCCGCACCCGGTCTCAGTACTGGTGAAGCGATGAGCTCAATGGAAGCGATGATAGACAAGCTCCCTGAGGGTATCAGTTACGAGTGGACAGGCATGTCATTGGAAGAGCAAAAGTCAGGTGCCCAAGCGCCGATGCTTTATGCGCTTTCAATCCTAGTTGTTTTCTTATGTTTGGCAGCTTTGTATGAGAGTTGGTCGATCCCCTTCTCTGTGCTACTAGTTATTCCACTTGGGGTATTGGGTGCAGTGATATTTACTTGGCTACGTGGTTTTGCCAATGATATCTACTTGCAGGTTGGTCTACTGACTGTCGTTGGTCTATCCGCCAAAAACGCCATTTTGATTATTGAATTTGCAAAAGAACACCAAGAGGAAGGTTACAGTCTCAGAGAGGCCGTCATGACCGCAGCACGCCAGCGTTTGCGTCCGATTATCATGACCTCGCTTGCCTTTGGTCTGGGTGTTGTGCCATTATTCTTGGCGAATGGGCCAGGTTCAGGCAGTCAAAACGCTATTGGTACTAGTGTTGTTGGTGGGGTAATCACAGCAACCCTCTTAGGTATCTTCTTTATCCCAATGTTCTATATCTGGGTGCGTAGTGCGTTCCCGCATAAATATGAGAACAACACACCCAATGATAAAGATGGTGGCAATGGTACGCCTAACTCGCATAACCTAACACCTTCTGAGAGTTATCAGCCTGCAAGTCTTGGAGACAATACACAATGAGTGCTCAAAAAACATCTATCATCAACTCGTCATCGGTAGCTATTACAGCTATCGATGCGCAGCCAGCACTATCTCGTTTGCGCAAAAATAGTGGTCGCCTATTAGGGCTGACTGCATTGGCAATCAGCATGGCCGCTTGTAACACCATTCCAAAAGCGGATATGCGTCCTGTGCTAGCAGAGCCAAATATTCCTATGCAGCAATCTTACGGTGCATTTGATAAAGAGACTGTCAGTAGTGCTGACCAAGCAAGCATCGCCAGTCAGCGCTGGCAGAATTTTTATAGCGACGAGCGCCTAAAAGGTCTGATTGCTCTCGGTCTTGAAAATAATAAAGACTTTGAAAGTGCGCGCCTAGCGATTGAAAAAGCACGTGCACAGTATCAGATTACCGATATTAATGACTTGCCAGCTATCAACGGCAGTGCTGGTTATACTCGCTCAGCACAGAATCGTACTGATCGAAACGCTAGTAGTAGCTACAGTGTCAACTTAGGCCTTGCCAATTACGAGCTCGACTTTTGGGGTAAAATCTCAAGCTTAAAAGATCAAGCATTGCAGAATTTCTTGGCGACGACAGCAGCCAAAGATGCGACCCAAATCAGCTTGATTAGTAATATTGCCCAAAGCTACGCCAACCTAAGCTACAGCTTAGCGCAATTAAAACTGGCTGAAGCCACAGTCGAGAGTCGTGAGCGTTCGCTATTTATCGCGGATAAACGTTTTGAAGCAGGTATCGATCCTAAGCTACCTTCACTACAGTCTTCTGCTTCATTAGAGAATGCCAAGCTTGCCGTATTACGTGCACAGACCAGCGTTCTTCAATCACGCAATGCATTGCAGTACTTGGTTGGTGGCGCTATTCCAAACGAGCTTATTCCAACACCTGCCGTCAGTAATATCACCAGCCAGCAGATATTTAATGCCGGCCTACCAAGTGAATTACTACGCTATCGTCCTGACGTACTACAGGCAGAATATAACCTAAAAGCTGCTGGTGCGAATATCGAAGTGGCGCGTGCCTCTTACTTCCCATCTATTAGCTTGACCAGTAGTGTGGGCGTCAGTAGCGGCAGCTTAAATGACTTGTTCAAAAATGGTGCCGTTGGCTGGTCGTTTGGACCTAGCGTTAGCGTCCCTATCTTTGATGCAGGCCGTTTAGATGCCAACTATGATGTGGCTCAAATCGAACGTGAGCAAACGCTTGCTAGTTATGAGAACTCTATCCAAACGGCATTCCGCGAAGTGTCAGATGTACTTGCCACGCGTGCAACACTTGGTGAGCAGTTAGAGGCGCAGTATCGTCTGCAGGATAATTTTGAACAGACCTATCAGATAGCAGATGCGCGCTTTAAAGCCGGTATCTCGAACTATCTGGACGTACTTGACGCGCAGCGTTCACTGTTCTCTACTCAGCAAGGTATCCTAGATTTAGAGCTACAGAAAATCGTTAGCCAGATTGAATTGTACCAAGCGCTTGGTGGCGGTGCGAACCTTGATGTACCGTCTGTCATTCCTGTACCGCAGCACACCAACTTGGCGCAGATTGTCACTGGAACTGCTACTAGTGCAAAAACCAAAGCGACAAACGCCATCAAAGCAGCTGGTTCAGCGCGTGTGACTACGCCGCAAGAAGCTATCGCCATTAAGCAGTCGCAAGCGGTAGAAACGACTACTTTTGAACCGACTGCTATCATCGATGTGAATGACGATGGTAAGAAAGATGCCGCTGTCGGCGTGATCACTGAAGAGACTCGCTTCAATAACAATAGTGTTGAGCAAGTTCCTGTGACCCAGATTGTTGAGCCTTAAATGACCCAACCTTAATCTGATGACGCAGCTCTATCATCATATTGACAGTCGATACGTACTATCAGCCCTACCGACTTAACGTGGTGGGGCTTTTTGCTTTTATTAACGTCTTTTGGTTATAGTAGGCTCACTTTATACAAGCTCTCTTTATTTATAGCCACTTATAAAGCACAGATTTTGATAAGCTAATTCTATAAAATACCGCTTATAGCGATATTATTTTAACTATGTAACATGATAACTATTAGGGCGTGTCCTCAATTCAATTGATCATATCTAAACGGGCTAAAAATGGCTAAATTTTGCCAAACATCGTTAAATAGCTGGTTAATATCCCGATATTATCTGCGCTATTTTCCTTGTTTGACTGCAATTTATCTCATTTTTATCACCATTTTTAAAATGAGGACACGCCCTAAAACAATCACAAGGAATTATTATGAGCTATACCTTTAACCGTCAATACCCTGCTACTCGCTTACGTCGTCTACGCTACAATGACAATGTACGCTCAATGATTCGTGAAGTAGAGCTGCATCCTAAGCACTTTATTGCCCCTGTCTTTGTCTTAGAAGGCGAAAACCAACGCGAAACCATCGCTAGTATGCCGGGCGTTGAACGCTTATCGATTGATTTGCTAATCAACTATGCCAAAGAGTTATTAGCAGAAGGTGTCACAACCATCGACCTTTTCCCTGTGATCGATAACGCTTTGAAAACACCGGACGGTAGCGCCGCTTATGACGAAAACGCCTTGACTGCACGTACGATAAAAGCGGTCAAAGACGCTGTGCCAGAAATGGTCGTTATGACTGATGTAGCATTAGACCCTTATACCTCACATGGTCAAGAT
Organism: Psychrobacter sp. JCM 18900; assembly: GCF_904846625.1. Lineage (GTDB taxonomy): Bacteria > Pseudomonadota > Gammaproteobacteria > Pseudomonadales > Moraxellaceae > Psychrobacter. The sequence goes on along the minus strand of NZ_CAJHBL010000002.1, from coordinate 75,861 downwards.
GGGCTGCTTGATGACAGCGGTTACGTCATCAATGATGCAACCATCGAAGTACTGGTCAAGCAAGCGCTAGTACATGCGCGTGCCGGTGCAGATATCATCTCTCCTAGTGACATGATGGATGGCCGTATCAGAGCCATGCGTGATGCGTTTGAAGCAGAAGGTTTTGTGAATACGGCTATCATGGCTTACTCAGCCAAATATGCTTCTGCTTACTATGGTCCATTCCGTGATGCCGTTGGCAGTGCTGGCAACTTAAAAGGTGGCCACAAAAAGCAATATCAAATGGACTTTGGCAATCGTGCTGAAGCCTTGCATGAAGTGGCTATGGATATCAACGAAGGCGCAGATATGGTCATGATCAAACCTGGTCAACCTTATCTTGATCTGATTCGTGAAGTCAAAGATACCTTTGGCGTACCCACCTTTGCGTATCAAGTCTCAGGCGAATATGCCATGCATATGGCAGCCATTCAGAACGGCTGGTTAAGTGATGCAGTGATTTTAGAGTCGCTGATTGGCTTCCGCCGTGCTGGCGCTGATGGTATCTTGACCTACTTTGCTCTAGAAGCAGCACGCCAGCTAAACAATGCCTAATAGTCATTGTACTATCTTCTATAATGTAAAAGCCCCAGCTACCTATTAGTAGCTGGGGCTTCTTTACGCGGTTACTCTATTAAAATAAAACTATAGACGTGCACGGTCATGTAGTTCATTAAAATCAATCACTGGGCCAGCAGGGACAATACGCGTGGGATTAATATTGGCATGACTGGTGTAATAATGCTGCTTGATATGCGTCATATTTACCGTCTCTGCAATACCTGGCACTTGATATAAATCACGCAGATAGCCCCACAGATTTGGATAATCAACGATACGACGCAGATTGCATTTAAAATGCCCAACATAGATAGCATCGAAACGAACCAACGTCGTAAACAGTCGCCAATCTGCCTCAGTTATGGTGCTACCTGTCAGATAACGCTGTTGTTCTAAGCGCGTCTCAAGTGTATCTAATGCCGCAAATAGCTCAATCAAAGCCTCTTCGTAAGCCTCTTGTGTGGTAGAGAATCCTGTCTTATACACGCCATTGTTGATAGTAGAATAGACGAAGGTATTGATATCATCAATTTCTTGTAATAACTCTGCTGGCACAAAATCACCTGCTAGTGCCCCAACCTCATCAAAGGCAGAGTTAAACATGCGAATAATCTCAGATGACTCATTACTCACGATTGTGTTTGTTTTTTTATCCCACAAGATAGGTACGGTGACACGGCCTGTATAGTCTGGCTTGGCCTTGGTATACAGCTCATAGGCATAGTCTGCATTGATAACTGGGTCAGCAACGACGCCTGCACCTTCTGCAAACGTCCAACCATACTCACCCATATACGGATGTACTACAGATAGCGGAATGATGTCTTCTAAGCCTTTAAGCTTGCGATAGATAAGGGTGCGGTGTGCCCAAGGACAGGCTAGCGACACGTATAAATGATAGCGGTCAGGTTCGGCTTTAAAGCCCTCAATACCTGTAGGCCCTGCGCTACCATCTACCGTTACCCAGTTTCTAAAACCAGCATCTTCACGCTGAAAGCGGCCGCCACTCTCCTTTGTCTCATACCACTTGTCTTGCCACTGCCCGTCTACCAAGAGACCCATGTTATTCTCCAACTGTTTTTAATATTTGTTTAACGCTTAGTCAGCATGACTGACTTTAAGCCATTATTATCATGACGATTACGTTGTTTAGAGAGATATCATACCAGTTATAAGGGTTTAATCATTAGCGTTACCCTTTTTATTAACAATAAAAACTAAACGTATTAAATTCAATATTTAGTAAATATACACAAAAATATATCTAAATAACTAATATGAGCCTGAATAGCAGATATTATGATAATAAAAGAGGTTTATGCTAAAAAAGACTTGCAAAGTCTGGGAAACTTGCTAAAATGCTCAACCTAAATAGGCGTATAGCTCAGTTGGTTAGAGCGCTACCTTGACATGGTAGAGGTCGTTGGTTCGAATCCGATTACGCCTACCAGATTCGAAAAGCCCCAATCTTAAGATTGGGGCTTTTTTTTGTCCGTGAAATATGGGCTGTAGCGGAAAATACTTGTCTACATCGACTCATAGTCATGATGATGCAATCAGATTTAAATCATTTAAAAAAGTGACGGTGATTAAATGGTGACCGACCCTTAAAGACCATTAAAATTAAAACCCTCTTTTTGACCTCTACTTTAAACTGTAAGCTAAAGCCTATTTCTGAGTATTTTTCTCTTTATCCTCTTTTATATATTCAAAAATATCCCCCACCTCTACTTCTAAATACTCACAAAGCTTATCTATAGTATCAAAATCAACTCTAGATGATTGATCGTTATATATCTTATGTAATGTCGTCTCGCTTACCCCTGTTGCTCGTACAGCATCCGCTACTTTTAGCCTTCTTTCAGCTAACAATTAACAGTACTGGCAGGCATTGATTATTCCTTAACACGCTGGAAAATTGCTGGTTGTTATAGTGAGGTAATGATAGCAGGGTATATAGTCGATATCTTAAAATGATGGGTTTTTAATTATTAGAATTTATCAAAGTAGCGGTACTGGAAATACCAAGCTATCGCTTTGCTTGTTCTTACTCATAGCACACTCATCACTGCATCATTAATTTATCAAACTTGTCTCTACGATCGTTTCAATATAGTACCGTCTTATTTTTCAGAATAAACCACTAAGACCATCTAATGACTGTTAAGGTTAAATAGTTGATATTTGTTTACATCTCTGTTAGATTTTAACTCGATACATAATGTATCATTTTATTTATAACTGTATATAAATAGTGGCAAACCTTTCAGTGTTTGCACATCACATTGTTATAGCAGTTGTATTAGTCACATTTCATTCATGCTAAGGATAGCGATTATGAACAACCATTCCGTCAGTTCAATCTTATAAGCCAAACCTTTTCAGGTAACAATAAAATAGTATCAACTTGCGCTATAAAGCCCTAGTGGTTTGTGTTTTATGCTATGAGTACGTTTAATATCGAGAAGAATTCGAGTCATATATATCGGCTGGGCATTAACCCTAATGCTCTATCTACGAAATGGTTAGATATCAGTGATCCTTTACGCTATGGCATAAGATATTTTCATCCATTCGTTACTCACTACGACATGTTCCATGTCTAAATAGCAACTACGAAGAAGATCCTAGAAATTTTTATCACATAATAACCAGACTAAATTCTGTTTATCAGAAGCATTATCTTATTCACAAAGTATAATTTTACAGCGTATTTTTCCATGGAAGGAAATTAAAATTATGAGCATTTTTGCTATTTTTTTGTCTTTATCACTCTTAATATATTTTGCCTATAGAGGTGTCAGCGTATTAGTCTTAGCGCCCTTACTCGCTATTTTAGCTGTTGTTTTAAGTGGTGATAGTAGTCAAACGATGGGGATTTATACTGAAGTATTTATGCAGGGGCTTGGCGGATTTGCCGTCAAATATTTCCCACTATTTATCTTAGGTGCGATTTTCGGCAAGTTGATGGAAGATTCTGGTTATGCCTATAGTATCGCACACAACATCGTGGATAAACTGGGAGACAAACATGCTTTGTTAGCCGTCGTCTTAGCATGCTCAATCTTGACTTATGGAGGTGTATCAGCCTTTGTCGTTACTTTCGCAATATACCCCATTGCTGCCGCCTTATTTAAGCAGACGAACATACCTAAAAGACTGATACCTGGAGCCATTTGTATTGGTGCCCTAACTTTAACCATGACGGCATTACCAGGTTCACCTGCCATTCATAATGTTATACCGATGCCTTATTTTAAGACCGATGCATTTGCAGCTCCTAGTTTAGGCATTATTGCCTCGATAGTCATGCTAGGCGGAGGTATGTTGTGGATGAATCGCCAAACGCGTATTGCAAGTGCAAATAATGAAGGTTATGGAAATCATACGTTAAATGAAAAAGAGCCTCACTCAGGTATCGACATACCCAATTTTTGGCTCGCATTATCGCCTATTCTCATTGTGATAGTAGGCAACTATGCTTTCTCAAAAATTATAATACCCTTATGGAACAACAGTTACTTAGCTGACGAAAAGTTTGGTGGGGTAGCGTTAAGTTCAGTTATTGGCATTTGGGCCATTATTTTATCGTTGTTCTTAGCTTGTATGTTTGTTATTGCTTCGAGTTTCAAAAGAATAGATAGTGTGGCAGAAAGTTTAAACAAAGGTGCTACCGGGTCTTTACTGCCTATTTTTAACACAGCTTCAGAGGTGGGTTACGGTTCTGTGATTGCAACTCTGGCAGGTTTCGCGATTATCAAACAGTCTCTCATGGGAATTTCACCTGGAAACCCTCTCATATCAGAAGCAATCATGATTAACGTTTTAGCAGGTATTACTGGGTCAGCTTCAGGTGGTTTGGGTATAGCGTTAGAAATTATGGGTGCAAGCTATATGCAATTGGCAGAACAATATAATATTGACCCCGAATTAATGCATCGCATTGCTTCTTTGGCTTCCGGCGGTTTGGATTCATTACCACATAATGGGGCAATAATAACAATGCTAACTATTTGTGGTTTGACTCATAGAGAGTCCTATAAAGATATATTTGCTACTGCTGTGGTCATTCCTTTAATTGCTCTCACTCTAGTCATCATACTCGGTACCGTATTTGGGTCTTTTTAGGCAGTCATCGACTATAACAATTTGTGCGACCAAGCTATAGACCCAAACTCAAATCGCTATCATGTATTCTACCAAAAAATCTAAAAAAACGCGTGTTTTTGGTGAGATCATATCTCGCTTTAAATAAATAGCGTAAGTAGCACTAAGCTCTTCATAGGGACTGAAAATATGATCTGGCATGACTTGAACCAATGACCCGTTCGCCAATTCACTTTTAACAGCCCACAATGGGATTAGCGTCAGACCTGTATGATTCAATACCAGCTGCTTCTGACCATTCACGGAGTTCACTGAAACCTGACTATTAATCATCAACTTTTTACGATCTTCTGCTATCAAAAACCACTCTTTCCAACCGTTATAACCATATCGGATACATTGGTGATTAGCTAGATCATCAACCCTAAGAGGCGTGCCATTATTTTTTAAATATTGGGGGCTTGCACACAGTAAAAAATCATTAAATACCAAGCGTCGGGCAACCATGGTCGAATCAGATAAGCGTCCACTTCGAATAGCCACGTCAATATTTTCTTCTATAAGATCTACAACCCGCTCTGTTAACTCAATTTTTATATCAATATCTGGATATAACGACATAAATTTCGGTATCAATGGTAATACCATACTTTCACCAAAACCGACTGTCATGCTGATTTTCAGCTTACCCTGTGGCGTTATTTGTAAGTCATTAACGGCTCTTTTGGCATTATCAAACTCTGACACAATTCGCTGAGAGTATTCGTAATATTTGTGCCCCGCTTCAGTCAAACTGGTGTTTCTGGTCGTTTTATTGAGTAGACGTACTCCCAGCTCCTTTTCAAGCACTGCTAACTGCCGTGAAATGGAAGACGGCTGTACATCAAAGATGCGGCTGGCTTCTGAAATGCTACCGGTTTCGACAACACTATTGAAGTATGCCAATCGATTTATTGAGCTCATTGCCACTCCTTTATTAAGTTGATAGGTATTCCATTTAACTGTAACCATGGCTTGCTCAAAAAGCAAAAGTAATTTGTTTACTGGATAATGGTTTGCTGGATTAGCAACGTCTAAACTGATTCTCCTGAAACAAACAATAAGACATTTACACCAGTAAAGGGTAATAACATGAAAGCGATGATCATTAAAGAAATCGGTACAACTGCAGTTTTTCAATTGGCAGAAAAACCAAAACCAACGGCAACACTAGGTCACATGGTTGTGGCAGTGAAAGCCACTAGTGTGAATCCTATTGATACCATGCTGCGCTCAGTCGAGCTGCCTTGGTCGGAGAATTTGCCAGAGATACTACACGGTGATGTAGCTGGTATTGTGAGCGAGATAGGTGCCGACGTCACTGAATTTAGTGTTGGTGACGAAGTTTATGGTATGGCTGGTGGCCTCTACGGTATTGATGGTGCACTTGCTGAATTCATGTTGGTCGATGTGCGTTTAATGGCTAAAAAGCCTAAAACACTCAGCATGAAGCAAGCCGCAGCCCTGCCGTTGGTCGCACTCACTTCTTATAAGGCACTCGTACAAAAAATGAATGTCAAAGAAGGCGATAATGTCTTGATTCATGGTGCAACAGGGGGCGTTGGTCATATTGCCGTTCAGCTAGCAAAAGTACTTGGCGCGACAGTCACCGCTACCTATTCTCCTGCTAATAGTGCATTAGCTCAATCACTAGGCGCGGATCATCTAGTGGATTATACAACAGCGGAGGTTGATGACTATGTGGCGACGTATACTGACGGCGTGGGTTTTGACAAAGTTTTCGATACGGTGGCTGGTGATAATATTCAAAAATCGTTTCAAGCCGTTAGATTCAATGGCCATGTCGCCCCTATTTTACCGATTGCAGATCCATTGCAAGTTGCTCTCAAAGCCTTATCATTTCATGGTGTTTTGGTGCTTATTCCATTATTTCATGGCATCAACCATGAATCGCACGGTCGTATCCTGACAATGATTGCAGAGCTGGTTGATAGTGGCAAAATCACGCCTATCATAGATGATAGTAACTACTCAATTTGGGAAGTAGCGCGCGCGCATGACCATCTTGAATTAGGTAAAGCAGTGGGTAAAATTACTCTCACTGTATAGTAGTATTCGGACGTGTCCTCATTTTGAACATGACGATAAAAATGAGATAAATTGTAGTCAGACTGTATTAAATAGCTGTGTTAAAAATGAGATGTTCACAGGTAGTAACGACTCTCTAAAATAACACAGCTTGCTCGTAGAAATTCTTATAACGATAGGGTTACTATTTTATTTGGAATTTTCTAACAAATGAAATATGGGTAATCGCCACTTTGCTCTAACCGCTACCATACGGATTAAGTAACCAGCAATTAAACTAATAATGACACTGATATTACTACTAACAGCAAAATACTGAAGTGTTAAATATAAACAAGCAATGATTAAAGAAACTGAAGCGTATAACTCATGATGTAAAACCAATGGGGTTTGGCGACATATTAAATCACGCAGCAATCCACCAAACACACCTGTTGCAATGGCCGCAACTATACAAACACCGTAATGGAGTCCCATGTTAAGCCCTACTTGACAACCAATGATACTAAAGGCCGCTAGTCCTAAAGCATCCAAACGTATGAAAACGCCATTAAATTTAACAACCCATTTAGCCAACCAAGTCGTTATAAGGCCAGCCACACAAACGATTAATAAATATTTAGGATGTTCTACCCAAGTTAAAGGGTAGTTACCAAGTAGGATATCTCTTACACTACCACCGCCTATCGCTGTTACACTCGCGATAAGCATAACCCCAAACCAATCCATATTCTGTCGTCCCGCGCTTAGTGCCCCCGTCATTGCCTCTGCTGTAATACCAATAATGTAAACTATACTCAAAAGCATGGAATACTCACCTTAAATCTATCTGATAATGTAAATAAAGGGGGATTGTAAAGATAAAGTTAGTGTATTACGAATGATAATTTGAATCATTTTGAAAGCATCGAGCACTGATTTACTCTAGCAACGAGAAAGCAAAAATAGTGCAACATTATTGTTACTTTATATGCAAAAGTACTGCTTTTCCCAAGCATAAATCGCGGCTTATGCGTAAGCATCAAATTTTCATAAACAAGTAAAAAAATTACTGAATACACATGGTCGCAGGCTTTGAACTCCACTAGCCTAGTGCCCTGACTTGAATCCCATTGAGAAAAATGGGTAAAAACCAATATTCCATGCCAAGAATGGATAATGGTTTTTTAAATTGCTAAATGATGTGGGCTGTAATGAATTTATTATGAATGGCCCATATAACGATCTTCTGAAGGAATAAAAATTATGATGAGAAAAACGTTACTGCCCAGCATGCTGTTATTAAGTCTGACTGCGTGCCAGAACACTAATACACAGGGCCTTGAGACAACAACGGTTTTACATAACGACCTACCGACGACAACCTCAACCGATAAGTATACTAACAATATAACGGGCGATTACGTCACAGATGGCTATACAAAGCGTAACGAGGGTTATGACTGGTTTGCGATCAGCGTACGTGATGCTGGTCAAGATGCTATTAGTGTGTCTATTCGTTCTCGCATAGACAAAAAGAAACCTATTTGTACATTAGACACCGTACTTCATAAAGCTCATGATGGACGGTATCAGTTTTGGGTAGATAATAACCCCGTTTATTTGCGCTTTAATGACAATAGCTTATCCATTGAAGGTGAAGAAGCCTATCTACAAAAAACAGCTTTTTATTGTAGCGGCGGTGCAACGCTTGGTGGCGTATATCAAAAATTAAGCGATACGCTGGATACTCGACAAGTGGATAACTCGCAATACGCTACCTCACTCAACTATGGTGATTTTTCTACTCAAGTGACCAGTACCTCTGACGGTAATGGTGGCTATATCTTGCAGATTCAGCCAATGGGCGAAGACATTATCGAGCGACCAATTAGCGATCCTGTTGTTAGTGCCGATGTGGGTGATATAAATGGCGATGGATATCCTGAAATTCTAGTATTCACTCAAAGTGTGGGTAGCGGTTCATATGGTGATGTGATTGCTTATTCGAGCAATAAAGGGCTGTCGTGGAGTCAAGTCTCTTATCCAGAGCTGACTGATGCACTCAAACAAGGTTATATGGGTCATGATGAATTTGCCTTGGTTGAGAATGCGTTGGTTAGACATTTTCCACTCTATTTAGAAGACGATAGCAATGCTAACCCCCAAGGTAAAATCCGCCAAATTCAGTATGATATGAAGGATGGGGAAGCTTCTCGTCAATTTGTAGTTAATGAAGTCAGCGAATTCTAAGTACTTTGCTATGAAGTCTCACTACATTCGAGCAGATCAAGATTTCTTGTAGTTTTAACCTGGAGGTAGTCTTTTATAGGTATACCCATATCAAAAATTAATAAAAAAGTGAGAACTCAAATGACTAACAACTATAAAGTATATTTAGGTAGTGAGGCAGGAAGAGATTATCAAGAAAGTTTTGAGCATGTTATGGGCATAGCTAATTTTATTATTAACCCAAGTGAAAATGAGGACCTTTCAGGTTCAAAACGTAAATTAAAAATTATTGAAACTTTCGAAGGTAATCCTTTAGCCTGTATGCGTGGTTTAGGTGTTTATTACGAAGCAAAAGCCTCCTCTGACTTGCTACTGCATGCTGATATTGATGCATTTAAGCAAGATGCTTATATGGCAGCCAAACTGCAAATGATGGGTAAAGAAGAAATCTATTGGGCATACAATGGCTATAATACTAATAACTTTTTTATAGCCATCATGTCCGATAATCTTGATTTAATCAGATTTTTGATTGAGCACCGAGATGAGGTTGTTGAAGTTAATGAGCTATATGATCGCAAAGATACCCGTTCCTATTTTAATAAGAACACCTTACTTGCACTAGCAGGAGAATGGACTGCATTAAAAGAACGTAGCTTGGTTTTTTTAGAAGATGATAACAAGGATAAACGAGATATCATAAGAATACCTGATCATGAGTTTTATATTGCTCTATGTGATAAAAACATAAAAGCTATGCAAATGGCACTAACTAAACTACTTGAACCTAAACTAGCAAAAAAGGCAGCGTATAACGCGAATACTTGGTTTGACTTTTATCTTCAGATACAAGTGCTGTTATATGCCAAGATTGCAGCAATACATGGCTATGATTTAGGTATAAATAGTCCAATTGCACCGAAAGAGCTGATAGAATTTAAACCTTTATCAAGCTACTCTCAACCTTATGATTTTATGACAGAGTTTAATTATAACCAACCGCAACAAGACTGGATTAACATGTGGCAAGAACGTATGAGAGTAGCTAATGAGAAAAAGAAGAAAAAGGGACTATTTTCTTGGCTAAAGAAATAGTTTGCTTATAACAAGCGTAGAGACTATTTTACCAAGCTATCCAGTATGCTTCGTTCTTACCGAGGAAAGAAGCACAAGCCTAACTGTTAAAAAAACCTTTGCTTATTGCCCTTCTCTATTCTTAATGAACTCAGACATAGAAGTTATTGAAAAATCTAGTATATGTACACCATGAAGTACACTGTGGTTATCTCAGCAGGTTAAAACCTTGATACCATTAGCCCACAGCCAAACATTCAAGTCCTCACTAGGGTACCGTATCTACAGTATGTTATAAATATCTTTATTGACAATGGTTATCACTAACCTTACTATTCAATATTTTAAATAAACATACGTTCATTTATTAGGATTTTTGATGCGGAAATTTGTCCTAGATTACCCAAAGGGAAGTTACCGCAAGTTTTTTATTGTGGCTTTAATCCTAAGTTTTGGTTTTTTTATACACTCCCTTATAGATAGAGATATACAGAATATCTTAATGTGGCTAGGGTTATTTTTAGGAGCTTTGAAACAAGTTGTCATACCTATAGATCTAGATCAAAAACTATCTTTATCGAAAAAAAGGTACTCTATAAGTGATGATGATTTCATAAGTCATTACAACAGTAGTTCTATTACTCATAATAACACCAAGGGTAAAACTTGGCATAAATTAATAATACTGGGTGATGATATTTCGTCTCTTTTGCTTATTGCTTTCATAACCTATAGCATATTTGGTTAACTGAATTATATTAGTAAGCCATAACAAAACTATTATAGATTACTAATATAATGAAAGGCTTGCTACTTAAAACTGGGCATTCCAAGTAGCGGACTCAAATCTGTTCAGCTTCTAACTTAGTTACTATACTTTCAAAAACTTCTTCAAAATGCTGGCTATCAGTACATCTTTTAAACGCATTACCATTCCAAAATCCTAAATGAAATGTGATTGTAAGTCGCTTTTTATCCGCAGTTATCTTTTTAATTTCCGATAGGTTAATAATTCCATTGTCTATAACTATAAAGGTTGGCATATCAAGCTCTTTCTATGGTTTTTATTAATAATAGGTAGCTATAAACTTTACTTAATCTATTTGGTTTTAGTGCCAGAGCCGGGGTACTCTATCACTAAACCGTCCCAAGATAGTTTGAGACAGTATAGGAAAAGGTATGCTTAAAATAACAGATATTAAAGTGTTTTTATCATTCTGATATCTGTTATTTTGGTGCCCTCGTATAGCTCTTCATGACATTGGCTATCAGAATCAAAACCAAATTTTTTATAGAAACTAATCGCAGATAGATTGGTTTGTAAAACCCATAAAGATAGACTAGAGCAGATATTACACTGAAAAGCATCAATTAAAGCTGCATTAATTAACTTAGTACCTATACCTAAATTCTGATATTGAGGTAAAAGATATAGAGTGGTTATTTCACACTCATGATCTTTCTTAAAGTAAGAAATAAACCCTACAGTGGTATTCTCAGTATCATATGCTACCCATGTGTTCACACCAGGGCTAGGTAATATTTTCCCCCACATCTCCATTTTTTGAGATAAGTTATTTTCTTTGTTTCTATACGTTTCGGGTAAAAGGTTCGAATACGTAGCATTCCAACTTTCAAAGTGTATATGAGCAATATCTGCTGCATCGTTCTGGTCTGCTTTCCGTATAAAAAACATGTGGTACTCCATAGTTAAATATTAGGGTAATACCACAGCGTAGCAAAAAATATCTCGTCTGAGGTCTCTAAATAGTTTTGAGATTATCAAAGACTCAAGCTTATTCATCGAATCGTATAATGGATGTCAGGCTGTATCTAAGGTCATGTACTTAGCAGCCTAGCAAGCGTCGATCCGTGACTGGACGTCTGTTTTAGATCGCTTTATGTTTGATGACTGTATCAGTAAGCCTTTAACTTAAACGTCAATTACACAGAATCTGAGATATTTTATCCAAATTAAAAAAGCCATAAAAGTCATTGCTCTTATGGCTTTACTATTTTTTATATATTGAAGCTTAGACTTAGCTTTGAGTTAAATGAACTCCTTTAATTCAGTCAGCTTGTCTAAAACCGCATCAGGTGAATATTTCACTAGCTGCTGCTCATTTTGTGCACCAGATAGCACACCTAACACTATCCCACACCCTGCATTCCTACCCTCTTCAATATCGATACCACTATCCCCTGCTTTTAACACCTGCTGTGAGTTATCAACATTGAACTGTTTCATCGCAAGAGTAATCATATCAGGACCTGGGCGCCCATTATCTACATCATCGGCTGTTATTAATGCATCTACTTGATCCCCCACAGACCAACCTAAGATAGTCAAAATTTTATTAGCAGTCTTAGCATCATATCCTGTATTCAATACGACATTACGACCGCTCGCCTTCAACTGCTCGAACAACTCTGACATGCCTTCAAACTCAGATAGAGTGTGCTTGCTATAAGCAGTTGCAAGATTGACTTTAAAGGCTGCAAACGCTGTATCCGTTAATGATTCAATATCAGCATTAGATAAATCTATCATATTCAAAATATCACGGATGGCATTGCGTTTTTCTTTACCTGCACCATATTCTAGACATAACTCAAGACTCACTTGCTTATCTGATTTGCCAGTGCTCTTCAATGCTTCATTGATAGCATTACATACGGTCTTATAGACCAGGTTACTTTCATCTACTGTTGTGCCAGCCATATCAAATACACAGAGCTTAATATCAAAAAATTTGTTTTTAATACTGTTTAAACTATCACTATGTGAGCTGCTGCTTATTATATTATTATTTGCTGTATTCATTACTTTGATTCCAATACCAATTCAATTAACTCTTCGCCAAATGCGAAACCTGTTGATGCCCCTGTACCACTGGTGACTGCACCGACCACCACACCTTTTTCAGGTGATGCCTTAAATACCACATCATCTGCACTTGGATATACACCCAACCAGTGCTGAGTAACATCTATCTCACCAATATCCATCACCTGCTTAAATTCATTAATGATTAGATCATCAATTCGAGTGTCTCTAAACGGTAGTTCTCTATCACTATAATCATGACTATCGCCAATGATTAGTGAGCCATCTTCAGACTGAACCACAATTAGGTGGACACCTGCTTGACGCTCTGCACTTTGAATATCGTCAAGTAAGCTTTTTAGTACCGTAGCTTCAGGTAACTGAGCAAATCCATCATAACGGGCAAAGCTTAAATCTGACATGACAGCAGCATTTAATTTAAATGTTTTTTTGGGCATGACTCGCATCATATTTAGCGTGCACATTTTAGCTTTGGTCTTAGCGAACACGTTTGGATATAAGCTGGTAAAGTCCGCTCCGGGGCAGACCACACAGTGCTCAGCGTTAAGTACACCGCGACTGGTATGCACTTTTGGCAATTCCACTGAAGTCACCGTAGTATGGTTGTAAAAATCCACACTCTGCGTCTCTTGTAACCAATGAGTCAGCTTAGCGATTGCAGTATTGGACTCTATTCTAAGCTCATGTGGACTATATAACACCCCTTCTCCCTTGTTCAGATAAGGCGCGGCTTCATTAATTTCAGACTGTGTCAGTAGTCGGCAACCTTCACCCATTTCTGTCTTTAAAAAAGCTTGTGCAACATCTACCGCTTCAGGTCGCTGCATTAACATATGCAGACCGATATGCTCTACCTGAATACCTGCTTTTGGGGCAATTTCGGCCCAAACATTACGCGAGTGCATGGCGCGTTGCCAATGCTTACCTCGACGCTGACCACTAACGGTCACAAATCCAAAATTACGAACAGAAGCATCTTTGTTCTGAGATTGGCGTTCTACAACCGCAACACTCAGCCCCTTTTTAACGGCGGCGTAGGCGCTTGCCAGCCCAACGATACCCCCACCTACGACAACGACATCGTATGTTTTATCAGAAAGTATTTTGCTCATTGTCATACCTGCTCTTCCCATATATCTTTATTAATTAGCCCTCTACTTGCTTAACCTATGAACTAATATAGCTAAGCCTGAATGGTCATTATTTTGATTCAACTAAAATTACTCACCGTGGAAAAAAGCACGGTGCTTATCTAACAGCTCGGCAGTTAATGGCTCTGGATAGGTCTTAGAGTTATCAATCTGATTTTCAGCAGCTACTGTCTCACCGTCATACACAATATTTGGATAAATTTCTAATAAACGTGGGCGAGCTTTAGTGACAATTAACTCAGCCATTTTCATTGCTTTAGGATTGGTTTTCTCTCCTTTATCAATAACAGCAACCGATTCAGTCAATGTGTAATTACCTTCACTAGGATCAACAAAATCAATTGGTAAACCTTTTGCTTTATTAGCGACTGCCTGATGACGTAGACCGAAACCGATAGGCACCTCACCTGCCATTACCTTTTTAAGAGGACCAGAGCCAGATAGCTCTAAATTAGGTCCTGCATTTTCACGAATAGCATTCATGATTTGTTGACCTTCAGCATCGGTGCCATATTCAGCAGCAATGTCTTGTACAAACAACCAACCAGTTGATGAACCATTTGGATCAACCATAGAAATTTGATTTTTATAAATAGGATTCGCTAAGTCTTTGGCACTAGTAGGTACTGGAAGATTATTGGCTTCCATCTCTTTGGTATTGAGTAAGATAGCACCCGTAAAGCTGAGAATCGGTGCATAGTAATTAGGCGTCGCAATCTGTGGGTTTGCTGTAAATGCTAACGCTTTAAACATCGGGTTCTTTGCTTGAGCACTTTCGATATAAAACGAGCTCATTGTCACCATATCAGCTTCAATATTTTTTCCTTCTGCTAATAGTCGTCCCCCAAGCTCACCTGTTCCGAATGATTGAAATATGTATTGATCTTCAAAGCCTGCCTCATCAAGCACCTCTTGAATAACCTCGACTGCCTCTTCATCAGCATTACTATAAATAATCACCTCCTCGCCAGCTGTATCGTCCGAGCTTTGCGACCCACAACCTGCTACTAAAACTCCACAAGTTAATCCCATTACTATCGTTTTGAATAAGTTCATTGTTGTTCCTAATTATTTGAGTGGTTAACGGTTCAATTGGTTTTCGTCACATTAAGGCCTAAATTGTGTTGAAATATCTAAGCGACTGTCGTCACTGTCGTCTTTATCACTTTTATTTTTTTTGTTCCATATATGCTTCTGGTATAAAGGTATCGCACCGCTGCGAAGAATATTAATGCCGTGATATTTGTGAGTAGCACCATCAGTGACAAGATAAAGATCTCATCAAAGCGGGCGAAGTGCTGTAGTTCGACAATCTTTGTAGTTAGCACCATCGTCTTTGCACCTGAAATGAATATCACTGCACTGATGCTAACCATCGCACTGATAAAAAAGTACGAGGCCACTTCGATAAGCGTAAGTATTGAGTTGGGTACAACAATTCGGCGTAAAGACTGTAGCCATGAGTCTCCCAGTAAAGAGGCTGTAGTCTCCCAACCTAGATTCATTTTTGATAGTGCGTTTTTGCTCATGAGATAAGGTGTCGAGAAGTAATGAATGATATTGCTAATCACAATAATGAAGATGGTGTTCGATATCGATGACCCTGAAAAAACCATCAGGTAAGCAATACCAATAACCATACCTGGCACTGTATTGGTTACTAATGCTGAGCTTTCTATCGTCAGCTTTCCTATCTTGAATAGCCCTGAACGCTCGTATATCAACGCGGCAACATAGGTAATAATAGTGCCAAAAACAGCCGTTAAGGTCGCGACAATAAGTGAATTTTTATACACTCGCATTAGGTTCGAGGACTCAATCACCTTAGTAAATGTGTCTGTACTAAACGCCATCTCGTAAGGCCATGTCTTAATCCATGGAATGATGAATATCACAGCAAATACGAATAACAGTGAAATCAAAATACCACTGGACAACACACTCAGAATTCTGTCTTTGACTTTAGATGTAGGCAAGTCAAAATGCTCTACTGAGTCATATCTGACATTAAATCGAGCCACATACCAAAGCAGTAGAATGCTCAAAACAGAGGGGATTAGCATAAACAAAGCAACCACAGAGCCCTTTTCAAACGAGGGAGATGCACCCAGTATTTGGGTATAAAGCTCAGTGGCTATAACCTTATACTGACCACCAATAGAGGCTGGAATACCAAAGTCAGTAAAGGCCAAAAAGAAGCATTGAATAATAGCGGCTGCAAACGTACCAATTAAAGGACGAATGACCGTCATATCTATCTGGCGTAAGCGTGAATCGCCCATCAGTTCTGATACGATCACAAACTTCTTATCCAAATATTGAAAGGTATTGTTAAGCAGTAAAAAGGCTATTGGCAAGGTATAGATAGTGTAGCCAAGCCACATACCATAGAAACCATATATGTCTTCAAACAACTGAAAGCCAATTATCTTAGTGAGTAGACCTTGCTTACCAAAGGTGTAAATAATGGCAAATCCATAAGTCACTGTTGGCAATAGCATAGGGAACAGTGATGCAAGCTTAATGGTTTGTTTAAAACCCTTTGGCAAGTTAGTCCAGTGCACCGTATAGGCAAGGATAAATGCCAAAAAGGTGGCACTCATCGCACTAACAATGGCGACAAAAAAACTATTTAACATCACTTGTCTGAAGTCATTACTGCTGATGATATCGACGTAATGGCTGAGACCTAATCCATCAGCCACATTAAATGACAGCATCAACATTTTGCCCAAAGGCACAAACATAAAGACGATGAATAGCGCACCAATGAAAAGCCACGAAGCTTTCATTAGCGATGAGTTATTAAGTTTCATAATGACCTACGCGCAAAATAAGTAAGTTTTGAGAGACCAGCGTTGGCCTAGTGCGATTAACTTGTGGAAGTGTCTTTAATGGATTTAGCAGCTGTGCGCTGGATTATGGCGTTGATATCTTCAGTAACTGAGCTACCAGTTGGTGTAGGTCTCATTTGAGTGTATTTTTCTAAAGGGTCAGCTGGCGCATCGTCCGCTTCAAATAGGCTCAAGATATTACGGCGTTTGATATTTAGCTGGTTCAAGATAAAGCTTTTAACAAAGTCATTCGCAGGGTTTTGAATGATTTCTGATGGCTTAGCATATTGAGCTACTTTGCCGTCTGATAACAACAAAATACGATCAGAGAGTGTCATCGCTTCTTCAGGATCATGTGTCACAATCAAAGTGGTTAACTCATAACGCTCTGCAATCTCACGAATACGTGCCTTAATCGTCTCTTTAATAACCCCATCTAAAGCAGATAAAGGCTCATCTAATAATAAAATTTTAGGCTTCATCACTAAAGTACGTGCTAATGCAACACGCTGCTTCTGCCCACCAGAGAGCTGGCTGATTCGCTTGTTCAAATGCGGCTTAATCTCCAAAAGGTCAACTAGCTCATCAACCTCCGCTTGTGTGCTGACGTTAGGTCTATTACGTAGCCCATATTCAATATTCTGCTTTACATTCAAGTTAGGAAACAACGCATAGTCTTGGAATACAATATTGAAACCTCTGTGCTTCATAGGCACACGTGTGATGTCTTCCTTATCATAGGCAAGTCGACCAGAACTAATATCGGTTAGACCTAAAATAATATGTAGCAACGTGGTTTTCCCACAGCCAGATGGGCCCAATATTGAAACAATCTCACCCTTATTCACTTTTAGGGAGATATCCTCAAAAATAACTTTGCCATCATACTTCTTAGTCACATTTCTTAGTTCTAACATAATTCAAGCCCAAACTTATATTTTGGTATTAGCAGTGAGTGATAGCTCAAGCAAATACATTTAGGTAAATTGTTCAATGCTTTAATCGTTTACACGTAACTAATATAGAAGATGAATATGACAGTTTGGCGTCAAATATAAGGTTAGCTTATACATTTAATCATTCAGTCTTATTTATCGTGTATAACTTCTCGTACTTCCCGGAGATAAGCCTGACAATCTCTGCAACTGAAACCTATATGAAAGACGGGGGTCATATGACGAAAAAACCTTACACCTATAATCAGTTAAATATCTTGAACTCTGTGCTTGAGGAAGGTAATTACACGCAGGCGGCTAAACGTTTGGGCGTGTCTCAATCTGCCATTAGCCAAGCATTATCTACGCTTGAAAACAATCTTGGGTTTAAGCTATTTATGCAGCGTGGCAGGCACTTTGTGCCAACAGATTACTGCTTAGAGCTTGGAACGTTAACGAGTAAAGTGCAAGCAGTTGAAGACGAACTAGATCAGCTGATTCAAAGAAGTAAAATTTTTGAATCAGCTATATTGAAGGTAGGTCTATGCAGCCCGCTGCCGGGCACTGAAATTATTAAACAGTTTAGTAAGCGCTATCCCAAGCTACAGACTGAAATCTATTTTGGTAATTTCCATGAAACGTTTAGTAGAGTGGTTAACGGTCAGGTAGATGTTGGTATTCTTGCAAATGTTCCCAAAGGTGATAAGTTTCAATTTAAGAAATGTGCTACCCAAAGGCTTGTTGCTTTGTGCTCACCGAACCATGCTTTTGCATCAAGAGAATCTATAAGCTTAACTGAATTATCGACTGAAACTGTTATATTCCGCACGCACGGTTCCACCACTCAAAAACTTATAAATGAGGCGCTAGCAAAAATTAATTTAGAGATAACCCCTACGTATATCGTAAACACCCAAGAAAGTGTTTACGATGCGGTTTACCAAAACTTAGGTGTGGGATTTGCATGGAGCGAAAGCGCGATCAGAAAAGGTGGTTTTGTGAAGGTACCCATTGCGGAGCTACCTTCAGACTATGATGAGGTGGTCTTTTCACTCAAAAATGTAAACAATTTAGTGGTGACTGCTTTGATGAACTCTTTAGACACCTCTGGTTAGACTAGGTCAAAAGAGTATTTTAGTGTTTTAATATACACGCATCTTGCGAATTAGGTTTTTTTGCCTCGAACCCGTTTATCATAATACTCGATATCGCATTAGTGTACATCTGAGTGTATTTGACAACCTAGGCTTGATGGCTCTTCGAGTAGATTATCATAGAGGCAATTTATTGCTGATTATTTAGCGCATTAGAGGTCATGAGTATGCCATTTAAAGTGTTGCCACGATTCATCGAAGAATTAGGTATTGAATATACAAGTCAAGATTCTAAATACTTCTTAGGTAAAGATAAGCTTAAAGAGTTTCCAAGTGTATTAGATCATATTGAGCTATGATGAAAAAACTGTACAAGTAAACTTGAAAGATTATCGTTTTAAACAAGTCTAGGTCACTGTTTGTTTTTATTAAGGTATACTTTTTTATACATCATGGACACTTTTATAGGTCTGACTAAATAGTATACCGATACTGTCCCTTATTACTCCATCCATGGGTCAAAGTGCTGTACTTATTCAATGAAACCGAGAACAGGGCAAGAGAAAACAATGACAGAGATCAATGGAAAGCGGTTATCCTATCTTTATGAAGCTGTAACTATGGGGACGATCCGGGCTGCAGCAGATAAGCTAGATATTGCTCCCTCAGCCATCAGCCGACAAATATCTCTGTTAGAAAAAGAGTTAGCATGCATTCTTATTGAGCGGCACCGAAAAGGAGTAACACCAACAGAAGCTGGTAGTATTCTCTTACAGTTTTATCGAGAATCACTCTCCGCTGAAGAGACTTGTGTTTCCAAATTACAGGCGTTATTGGGATTACAGCGGGGTCATATAAAGTTAGCAATGGGTGATGGTTTTGTTGGGGATTTGATGTTAGGTCCATTATCTGAGTTTTCCCGTCTATATCCGGCGCTAACACTTTCAATCAGTACTGGTGGATCAAACGAGGTGATTCGTCAGGTTGAGGAAGATGAAGCGCATATTGGGCTAGTATTTCATCCCAGCAGTCATCCGCGCATCCGCTCACAGGTTATCAGTTGTCAGCCAATGTATATTATTGTTTCGCCCGACCACCCGTTGGCCAATCGAAGTAAACCTATGCAGTTAAAGGAGCTTTTGGAATATCCAGTGGGGCTGGCTGAAAGTCGTTTTGGCGTGCGTCAGTTACTAGCGATGGCAGAATTTCAACAAAAAATTCGATTTGACCCTATCCTAACCACTGACTCATTCACGGTGCTAAAGAACTTTGCTCGCTCAAATATGGGGTTTACCTTTTTACCATATTTTGTAGTGTCCAAAGAAGTGAAAGACGGACATTTGATAGCTATCCCTATAGACAATACGCTCCTGTCAAGCGGTGAAGCACATATCGTCACTCGATTGGGTCGTCATCTATCCCAAGGTCCACATGAATTACTACAGCATATGAAGTCATGGATGAAAGCTTTGTAAGTGGGCTGCACACCAGCAACGTTGAGTTGCTGGATGCTGTTTTGAAATAGCTGTTAACGTAGAACTGAACGGCTTCGCACCTTTTACAGCATAGCCTGGGCTATTATGGCAGAACCCAAGAAAGTGCCAGTAAAAGTAAGCAGCGCAACCATTGCGATTTTAAATCCAGATTTTTTAAACAAAGTCACTTCCATCTGAGAAATTGCAAACCCTGCATAGGCAAGCACAGGAGTAATGAGTTGTAATACGCCCAACTTGTCTGTTTCTACTAAGACATACTCGCTCATTGGAAACTGTGGTAAAGATATCAGAATGGCCACAATTGATATCCAAGCAATAGCGGGGACATTGACAGGAATAACCTCCTTTAATAAAACGCCAGCGATACAACAAGCGAACAGAATCAACATGGCAGGTAGCGCAGAGATTGGATCAACGCCTTGCCCTACCCAATTGCTTAGTAATAGAACGATACAGATAACCGCCAATAGGGATAGGGACTGCTTTACTGATAAAATAGATTGCTCTGGTACCTTTAAACCAAAATCTGTTTTTGTGGCAGCAGTAATATCATTATGCTTCTTAAATTTATTAATAACTTTATATAAAAACTCTGTGAATGGTAGGGCAACAAACAAACTGACGAATAGCCCTGTGGCGTAAGTTAATAAATTAGAAGTCGCTGCAAACGCAGTAATAGTTTCCGCTTGAGCAGGTACCGTTTCTGCGAGCGCTGCTGAACAGGCACCCATCATACTACCACTACCAATACCACAAGCCATAGCGAGCGCTCGAACATCCATGATATCCATAGAGGCAATAACACCCGCCATTAATGAAAAGTAAATTGCGCCAAATAAGGTGCCCATTACATAGACACCCATGACACCGATACCTTCGGCGCTCTGAAGTCCATACTTATCAGCAATGAGCGCAATATTTGGTTCACGAGCAATTGAGTGAGTGGCGCCAATAGCTTCTCTCCCCATTCCAAATACCAATACCGCAACGGGTAAGGCGATAAGAGCAGTCATTACATTGCCCAATTCTTGTAGCAAAAGAGCGGGACCTGCGGCTATGATTTCTTCAACTTTAGGACCGACACCAACACCAAATTTTGCAATGAATGGCATGATGCTCAAAAGGACGGCGTAGCTTGCAAATTTTACTCGGTCTCTAGAAATTACCGCTTTCATTGAAGGTATAACGTTGGGGTTCAATAGTAGTGTAAATATGAATGCGTATAGCAAAGGCAGTAAGACTAGTGTACCAATACCAATAGGTATCTTAATGATCCCTATCCATTCTGCAAATAGCGATGTAATAATTACTAGTAAATGCAGCTTCCAATCAAATAAGTGCTTCGTCATTGTACTTGATAGTATAGTGGTATTATTCATAGCAGTTCCTTTTGCATTTTATGATGCCTACGTTTTTTGATGATTTGGTTTATGCAGAAAGTTTTGGTAGCTGAGACTCAACTAAAGAGACCCATACTTTGATTCCTGTCTCAATAGCATCGTCATTAAAATCATAAGCCGCATTGTGTAATGGTTTAGAGGGGCTATTACCATCAACGCCTAACCAAAAATAAGCCCCCTTAACGACTTGACTCATAAATGAGAAATCCTCAGAAGCCATTGATGGTTCCACATCAGTATTTACCTTATCAGCACCCAACACTTTAGTAGCAGCCTCTTTAATTTCAAGATAGGCTTGGCTGTCATTAGTGGTTACTGGATAGCGAATATGGTAATCCATCTCTCCTGTGACACCATATAAAGGCGGTAGTGTTGCAACCATTTCTGTCAGCATATCCTGCATGGACTGTCTTACGTCCATATCAAAGCTGCGAACGGTTCCTTTTAGAATGGCGTAATCAGGAATGACATTGGTTGTATCACCACTATTCATCTGAGTGACGCTGATAACACCTGACTTGAGTGGAGATATTCGACGAGAGACAATAGATTGAATATTAGTAATCAATGCCGCACCTGCTGCTATAGGATCAGCTCCTAAATGTGGCATAGCTGCGTGAGTTCCTTTACCAGTTAAAGTAATCTCAAAGGTATCAAAAGACGCCATCATAGGCCCGTTGTTGACCGCAACCTCTCCCACAGGTAGACCTGGCCAGTTATGTAACCCGTAAACAGCATCCATAGGGAACTTATCAAACAACCCATCATCAATCATAGCCTTTGCACCGCCTAAGACCTCTTCAGCAGGTTGAAAGATAAAATAAATAGTGCCGTTAAAGTCTTTATGCTGGCTCAGATGCTTTGCCGTACCAAGCAGAACTGAAGTATGACCATCATGGCCACAGGCATGCATACAGTTTTCATGAGTGGATTTATGCTCAATATCGTTTTGCTCTTTTATTGGTAGCGCATCGATATCGGCTCGTATGCCAATAGTAGGACCTGAGCCGTTCTTTAGAACACCGACAACGCCCGTGCCGCCCAATCCTTGATGCACTTCCATCCCAAAGCTCTGTAATTTATCAACAATAAATGCTGAGGTCTTGAACTCTTTAAAGCCAAGCTCTGGTTGACTATGGATTTGCTGACGCCACTGTTTTACTTCACCTAGTAGGGTTTCGTTAATTAACATGTGTTTTCTCCTTACATACTATTGAATTGAGTAACCAAATTGGATAGCGGAGTCTTTTGCTGTTTCGACCCAGACACTTTTGGTCTGTGTATATTCGAGTAAACCTTCGTAGCCACTCGATCGACCATAGCCACTCTCACCAAAACCGCCAAATGGCGACATGACGTTGATTGATTTATAGCTATTTACCCAGAATGTTCCAGCATTTACTTGAGCGGCCATCCGATGCGCGCGGCCGACATCAGCCGTCCAAACAGCGCCCGCTAAACCAAAACGACTGTCATTTGCTATCGCTACCGCTTCTTCTTCTTCATCGAATGAAATAACAGAAACCACAGGTCCAAAAATTTCTTCCTGCGCGACTCGCATATCATTTTTCACATTGGCCAAAACGGTTGGCTGATAAAAGTAACCGTTTTTACCGCCACAAATAGCACCTGCCTTTCCGCCTGCGGCAACAACCGCACCTTCAGCAATACCGTCCGATACTAACGAGTGTACGTGGTCAAACTGTTTTTGATTATTGATCGGTCCCACCATCGTGCCTTCATGCCATGGCAAACCCACGGGCAACTTACTCGCGGCCGAGGCAACCCGATCCAACACTTCTTTATAGATATCACGATGGACCAATAACCGAGCACCCGATACACAGCTCTGTCCAGCAGCAGAAAATACCGCAGCTTGCGCGCCCACTACCGCGCGATCCAGATCAGCATCTGGAAAAATTATATTGGCTGACTTACCACCCAGCTCCAATACGCAAGGGATGACACGTTGCGCAGATGCCGAAGCAATGAGCGCACCAGTCTTCGGTGAGCCAACAAAAACCACTTTTTTAGTTGCCGGATGAGCAATGGCAGCAGATCCTGTGGTGTGTCCCAGCCCATTAATGACATTGACCAAACCACGCGGGATACCTGCTTGCTCAAGAATTTTAACGAGTGCTGTTGAGCTTAGTGGGGTTAATTCAGATGGCTTTAGTAAGACAGCATTACCGGCGCAGATGGCTGGCGCGATTTGCCAGCCTCCAGTAAATACAGGTGCATTCCAAGGGGTGATTTGAATCACGACACCATAAGGCTCATGGCGAGTGTAGTTCAAGTGGCTTGTTGGTACGGGGATAACTTGCCCCATAATTTTGTCACACCAGCCAGCATAGTATTCAAACATCTCTGCAACTTTTGCCACCTCAACCCGGCAATCCCGAATAGGCTTGCCTGCAGAGAGACACTCTAAACGTGCCAAAGGTTCTGCAGCTTCGCGTATTTTCATGCCGCACTTCCACATCAACTGACCTCGTGCACTGGCAGTCATTGACCACCATACTTTTTGAGCTTTCATAGCGGCATCAGCGGCATCAGCAACAATACTTTTTCCCGCATCACGATAGTTTAGAAATACTTGGCCAGTCGCTGGGTTAGTCAGATCGATGTTGTCTCCATTACCTGTAACTAATTCTCCATCAATCCAGCTGCCAAATTCAGAAGTACCTAATAGTTCATTAAGCAATATGTCAACTTGCTGCTCGCCATTTCCTTCTACGATAAAACTCATAACCTACTCTCCCAAGCCAGCATTTTTAACAATGCAGTTAAAATCATCCTGATCAGGTATGTTTTCTTCACTCTGCGACCAAATCTCAGCTACCTGTTGCGCCAAAGGCAACTCTAATCCCATCTCACTGATCATATTTTTTGCCAGACGTACGTCTTTACGCATCAGCTCCATCGTAAAACCGGAATCAAAACTTTGATCGAGAATCCAACGAGGAAAATTTACTTCACTGATCGCACTACGACCTGAGCCGGCATTCAAACCAGCAATAAGGTCTGCAGGATCGAGGCCTGCCTTGGTGCCCAAAGCTACTGCTTCGGCAGTGGTCACGAGATGTGCGGCACATAGTAGATTATTAATGAGTTTAGCGGCATGTCCATTGCCAGACTTGCCCATGTAGACCACTTTTGAGCTTAGCGCATCCAGATACAACTGAGCACGTTCAAGGGAGCTGCGTTCGCCGCCAACAACCATCACCATAGTACCGGCTTCAGCACCCGCTGGACCGCCACTTACAGGGCAGTCCAATAACTGATGGCCTAACCGATCTAGCTCCCTAGAGAGTGCCCGCGTTACCTCTGGTTCTGAGGTAGAGGTATCAATAATCAGAGTATTAGGCTGAGCGCAGTCAATAATGCCATCTTTACCTTTAACAACTGCTTGTACATGCTTTGCCATTGGCAAAGACAGAATGATGACGCTAGATTCGGTACAAAGCGCTTTAAGATCTGCAACCACATTCACGCCGATTCCCTTGGCAGCTTGGCATTGGGTTTCTCCTATGTCTGTGCCAAATACTTTAAAACCTTTGCGAAGCAAAGACTGAGCCATACCATTACCCATACGGCCTAAACCGACAATACCTATATTTCCATTCGTCATGTCTATTCCTTTAGTCTTATGTTTTCTGTCAGTCTTATTATGACTAATAAATTATTAAGAAGAATCACAACAAATAACCTTTTGTGTTCTAAAAAAGGCAACACTAGCGTAAGAAACGAGATAGGTTTCTCTCCACTTCATTTTGCTATTTATAGAAATTGGTAGGATATTGCTAAAATAGCTATAGTGAGCTTATAGCAGACACAACGGATTGATGACTTAGTTTTAGGAACGTTGTCATTTCGATCTTGGTGGGCTAAGTTTTTACATGAATCCTGAGATCGAGTACAAAGTTCAAATAGTTACCAGCTCGGCTGCTTTAGTTAACTGGTAACGACAAACCTTGAGTAGTGTGATGGCACGGTGGGATGACGAGAAATCTTAAGGATAGGACACAGCCGTTGGTTGCGATGATATTTGTAGAAATGTTTTCGAATCGTCCATATGGTGAATATTTTATCCAGCGTATTTCTCTCACAACGTTGATTGGGGTAAACGATAGTTGTGATAGTTTGGGAAAACAATCGAAGTCAACGAAAAAAAATATCGAAACTCACGACTTATTAGTCGATTTTCTTAAAAGTAGTTGGCGTTACAACTTGTTTGTCAAAGCTGTTCGGGATTCAAGGGACCACCCGTATCCATCGATAGATACTCACTTAAATACAAGCCAAACCTGAATTCTTTAATAAAATTTGAGCCTACTGTCACCTACCCCTGAATATCGAGCAACAGAAGACTCTATTTGCTTGTTATTTAATGACTTATTTTCAATATTTCTGGTCTAATCTGACAATGGAGTAGAGGTAAAAGTACTATAAAAATACAGTGCCTAAATACGATTTAAATTTTATTTTATTACAATTTACATTCTAATTATTCAGCCTTATAATATCTAAAGCCTTTTTATATCAATGTATGTAAGATATCGTCATAATATGTATTTTAGTCGACCTACTTTGACATGGTAGAAGTCGTTGGTTCGAATCCGATTACGCCTACCAGATTCGAAAAGCCCCAATCTTAAGATTGGGGCTTTTTTTGTCCGTGAAATATGGGCTGTAGCGGAAAATACTTGTCTACATCGACTCATAGTCATGATTATACAATCAGATTTAAATCATTTAAAAAAGTGACGGTGACCAAATGGTGACCGACCCTTAAAAACCATTAAAATTAAAACCCTCTTTTTGACCTCTACTTTAAACTGTAAGCTAAAACCTATTTCTGAGTATTTTTCTCTTTATCCTTTTTTAAATATTCAAAAATATCCCCTGCCCTAATATCTAGTGCTTCACAAATTTTATCAATTAGATCTTAGACACTGCGACTTGCTAATTTCTGTTATTCTTTATTTATACTTATATTTTTTAAAGTAAACCATACCCTAAATATCTTCTGAGTTATTACTATGTTTAACTTCGATTTTAGTCTAAATGTTCTGGTGTATCATGCCTTTCAATTAGGTATTGCTTTCATATTGTCACTACCAATCGCTCTCAATCGTGAACTTGAAGATAATGGTGCAGGTTTGAGGACTTTTCCTTTAGTAACAATTGCTTCGTGTGCTTTTATGCTAGTGGGCATGGACATTTATCAAGACGCCGATGCTGAGGCTAGAATTATGTATGGCATAATCACTGGAATGGGTTTTATTGGCGGTGGCGCTATCTTTAAAAATGAAAGCGGCGCAAAGGGCACTGCTACTGCGGCTGGATTGTGGAATACAGCCGCCATTGGGATATCGGTGGCTTATGGTCGCTATGAGATTGCCATTATATTATCAGTAGTTGGTTTTTTAATTCTACAATTCTCAAAACCTTTTAAACCAAAATCTTAACAATGCCACTCTTAGTCATTAGAATAGAGAATCAAACCGCCATTTTAACAAGAAC
The DNA here is from genome assembly GCF_904846625.1 of Psychrobacter sp. JCM 18900. Classification (GTDB taxonomy): domain Bacteria; phylum Pseudomonadota; class Gammaproteobacteria; order Pseudomonadales; family Moraxellaceae; genus Psychrobacter. The sequence continues at coordinate 48,497 of NZ_CAJHBL010000002.1, read as the reverse complement.
TTCATACTTACTTTGCTTTGGACAAAGTTGTTAGTGGTTGAGCTCCTTTGAACCTTAGCAAGCGTAAAGCATTGAGAGTCACTAGTACCGTTGCACCAGTGTCCGCTATCACAGCAATCCATAGCCCAGTAATACCCAGTACAGTAGTGATTAGAAACACGGCCTTTAGTCCTAGAGCAAAAATTACATTTTGATGTATGTTGGCCATGGTTGCACGCGATAAGGCAATGAGATGAGCAACGTCTGTAACACGACTTTTTAATAACGCGATATCGGCTGTCTCGATGGCGACATCCGTACCGCCACCCATAGCAATACCTACGTCTGCTGTTGCTAATGCTGGCGCATCGTTAATACCATCACCAATCATCGCTATCTTGCTATTATCCTTCATCTCATTGAGCAAACGTAGCTTATCTTCGGGCAATAGCTCAGCTTGCCATTCTATATTTAAGTGACTAGCAAGTGCCTGAGCGGTCAGACGGTTGTCACCTGTAAGCATCACAGAGCGCACACCCATCGCTTTGAGCTGTGCCACTCCTGCCTGAGCATCCTCTCGCAATTCGTCTCGTAGCGCAACCAACCCAAGCACTTCGCAGCTCTGCTCATCGAACAGAACGGAGACCGTCTTGCCTTCCTTTTGCAATACTTCAATGTCTGCCTGTTGGTCAATTGACAGCAAGCTTTTCTCAGTTGCATAGACTGGTGATCCAATGGCTAAAGGGCGCCCGGCTACCGTTGCATGTACTGCTTTCCCCGCAGTAGCATAGGCATTTGAAGTTATCGGTATAGAGATATTAGCGGCTTTGGTATGATCAATAATCGCTTTTGCCAGTGGATGACTAGAAGCAGACTCAACACTGGCAAACAGCGCTAGTATCTCATTCTGACCTTCAGGCCCTATATGCTCTTGTACTGATTGCTTCTGTGTAAAGGCGATCACATCGGTTACCTGTGGCTTACCTTCAGTTAATGTACCCGTCTTATCAAAAGCCACGACATTCACGCGACCAATGGTTTCTAAAGCGCTGCCCCCTTTGATAAGTAAACCGCGGCGTGTACCGACAGCCAATCCTGATGCAATGGCAGCCGGAGTAGATAGTACAAGCGCGCAAGGACAGGCGATTAGCAATAGTGCAAAACCACGATATAACCAAGTCGACCATTCACCTCCCATCGTTAGCGGCGGAACAATAATAACCAGTGCAGCGATAGCCATCACCGCTGGGGTGTAATAACGACTAAATTTTTCAATGAAACGAGCCGTAGGGGCTTTAGAGGTTTGCGCTTGCTCTACCAAATTGATAATGCGTGCAATAGTGTTGTCAGCAGCTGTCTTTTGTACACGGATTTGCAGCGCCCCATCCATATTGATTGATCCTGCAAATACTGCATCGCCCATGTCTTTAGCAACGGGTATGGATTCGCCAGTGACAGGTGAGTCATCAAGACTAGAGCTACCTTGAACAATGACACCATCAGCAGATACTTTATCGCCAGGACGTACCAATACCAGATCATCGATCTGCAACGAAGCTGCAAGAACGTCACGCTGTCCGCCTTGTGCATCAAGCAAAATCGCATTCTTTGGCACCAATGATGCCAATGCCCTGATACCAGCACGGGCACGATCTGCTGCCACACCTTCTAACAATTCACCGACAGAGAACAAAAAGACAACCGCCGCCGCCTCTTCAGCCTCACCAATGACAAGCGCACCAATTGCCGCGATAGACATCAGCATTTCAATTGAAAACGGGGTGCCTGTCATTGCCAAGGTCATAGATTTTCGAGTGAAGGGGAAAACACCCACAATGACAGCAATAGCAAATGCCCACATGCCATAATCAGGAAAAACTAGTGCCAACGCGTAGGCGACACTCATCAAGATACCGAGACTAACGACTTGCTTACCTTTTCTAGTTTGCCACCAATACTGTTGCTGCGTCTTCAATTGATTATCACTAATGCTGTCTGCTGCGTTTGCTTGATCAGTAGTGGCAGATATGCCAAAACCCAGACGCTTGATGGTCTTTTCAATATCGCTGCACTGAGTATCTGAATTAGGGGCAAGCGATAGCTCTAACTTTTCAGTCGCAAAATTAAGCTGTATGTCAGAGACGCCAGGCATACGTGCTAATGCAGTTTCGATTTTTCTGACGCAACTGGCACAGTCCATACCTTCAATACGATATTGCATAATAAACTGCCTCATTATAAGAATTCATTTGATAACGCTATTGTGAACCCTCTAGTGGCTTCAGGGTCAAGGCCATTTATATGCAATTGTATAAACTTGATTTCCTTAGGGTTAAACCTTATAGTTACTTTAATGATTTCAGTTTTGAAATGACTTTGAGATAACCATGCTAATAAAAATTGGAGAGCTCGCTAAGCGTACAGGCGCTACAGTAGAAACCATTCGCTATTATGAAAAAGAAAAGCTATTACCAGAGCCTGCGCGTAGTGAAGGGAATTATCGCTTATATCGCGAAAGTCATATCGAGCGTCTACAGTTCGTTCTGCACTGTCGTACACTAGATATGACGTTGGATGAAGTACGGACTTTACTTAAGTACTGGGCAGAACCTAGCAGAGATTGCGCTGATGTCGATACCTTGTTGGATGAACATATCCGCGCTGTGGAAACACGTATAGAAGAGCTAAAACAGTTAAAAAAACACTTAAGTGTTTTGCGGCAGAAATGTGTCAGTAGCGCACCAGCGAAGTCATGTGGCATATTGAATGCACTTGCTGATCATTCTTGTCATGAAAATTCGCCATATGGCTCACATTAAATACTATCTGAATAGGTGCAAATAACTAATGCTTATTCATCGCTATATATAACGCCTCTGCTGCTTGTTAATTACTGTGCCACCATTTCACTTTATTCTGTTTAAGCGCATTCTAATGACTTGGTTAAACGGATTCTAACGATTTAGCCTCTTCAAAAAAGGCAAACCATAAGCGCCTACCCTCCTCATTAATACGTCGCACCGTCTCAAAATACTTTTGCCGTGCGTCCTCATCTACTAGGGGAGCAGGAAGCAGAGGGTCAAAAACAACACTACGAATACCTGCATCTCCAAGGACGAATATTTCTCGCAGCGCCACATGGGACGGTAAGTCGTCCAAACCACTTAACCAGTCGGTGAGCTGCTGCGACTTCTCGTTATAATGATTTTCAAGATGCATGTCTGACCAAAGTGCTCGTGCTTTTTTCTGCCTAACCTCATCAAAGTCATTGGCTTTAAAAACTGCAGCTTCCTCTTCTAAGCCCAAGTCCAATAGACGCTTGCGGACGACATCAATACCGCCTAATAAATTATTGGGACGCAGATAAAGCCCCTTATCAAGTTCACGAAACCCCAATAATGACAAAGCGCGAGCACGGGCACGCAGCGCTTTACGATCACTGCGGGGTAGTCCACCTGTAGCTACCGCTATCCATGAGCCATCGGATTTTATCGTTCTTTTATCCGCTGTCTGCCATAAGGCCACATCAGCGCCCAACTTTTGAGCTTTTGGTCCAAGTTTGTAGGTGGCAGGACCAATCGACTCAGCAAGATCCACTTGGATCAAACGAGCCAACGTCACACGTATACTGTTTTCTGTCATACCAAAGATAGAGCCTGCCAGCACCGCTTCGGAGGCACTAAGTGTGTTTGCTTCTGCCACCATAAGTAAGCGTAAAAGCAATAAACGAGGCGTTGGTTTGTTCATATTACACCTATTGACGGAATTATTTTTTATATGTAATACTGATCATGTAAGTTGCTGAACTACTGAAACTTAGGGAATGACATTCAAAATCAGGGAAGACAATTATCATGTCAATTGTAAATCAATTTAAGACCCATGAGGTGCAGAATCAACCTTTTACCTTAGCCAATTATAATGCATGGGAAACAGATACGGCGCTCAAAGAAGCTGTCGCACGAGAGGGTGCTGCTTGGGCAGAAAGTCACTTGAAAGAGTTTGGCGCACTGACTGGTGGAGAGCTGATCAGCAGCGGATTCTTAGCCAATGAAAACAAGCCTAAATTACGCAACTTTGATAGCTATGGTCGGCGTATAAATGAAGTAGAGTTTCATCCGGCTTACCATGACCTGATGCGAGCAGGAATGAAATACGGCATGAGCAATTTTGCTTGGCGCAACGAAGAGCGTGATAGTGCTCACGTGGCTCGGGCGGCAGTCATGTATCTCGGCTCACAGCCTGAGGCTGGGTTTGGTTGTCCCATGTCTATGAGCTATGCCGCTATCCCTGCCCTACGTCATTCGCCAGCACTGGCTGAAAAATGGCTGCCCAAGCTATCATCTGAACACTATGATCCGCGCAGCTTGCCCATGGAAGAAAAGCTAGGCTGTACGATGGGCATGGGCATGACAGAAAAACAAGGTGGATCAGACTTACGTCGCAATACGACTCGAGCCACACGACAAGAAGATGGCTCGTATGAAATCGTTGGGCATAAATGGTTTTTCTCAGCGCCAATGTGTGATGCTCATCTCGTCTTGGCCCAATCTGACAGTGGTCCTAGTTGCTTTTTAGTACCACGCTTTCGGCCTGATGGGACACGCAATGCCGTACAAGTTCAACGCTTAAAAGATAAATTAGGAGATTGGGCAAACGCTTCCTCCGAGGTAGAGTTTCAAGGTGCATTCGGTGAGCTAGTGGGCATTGAAGGTCGCGGTATTCCTACCATTATCGAGATGGTCGCGCTAACCCGACTTGATTGTATGATTGGCTCCTCAGCTCAAATGCGCCAAGCGATCGTTCAAGCGATTCATCACACCAGCCAGCGCGAAGCCTTTGGTAAATTATTAGTCAACCAACCTATTATGCGTAATGTGCTGGCAGACTTAGCCTTAGAGTCAGAAGCGGCTTTGGCCCTAACAATGCGTATTGCACGCGCTGTTGATAGGATAGAAACAGACCCTCATGAAGCCGCGCTCGCTCGTATCGCGACAGCAATTGGAAAGTATTGGATATGCAAACGCGCCCCCATTTTTATCAATGAGGCACAAGAATGTTTGGGCGGTAATGGCTATGTCGAAGAGACTATTATGCCGCGTTTGTACAGGCAAGCGCCGCTAAACTCAATCTGGGAAGGCAGCGGCAATGTGCAGTGTCTAGATGTGCTACGTGCCTTAAAAAAGGAGCCAGAAACTCAGCGAGCTTTATTTAAGGAACTGCAGCAGGCAGCAGGAAAAAGTGCTGATTATGATGCAGAATTACACCTGCTGATAGAGCGATTTGAGGACACTCAAACCTTGGAGTTCCGTAGTCGCTATGTGATTGAGCGCCTAGCATTGATGCTACAGGCTTCGATATTACTACAGACTGAACATACGGAGATCGCTCAGGCATTCTGTCGTTCTAGGATTGGGAATGAGCATGGGCTAGCCTTTGGTACATTAAGTCCTGATGCTCCTGTAGATTTATTGATCGAACGGGCAGCTGGCGCGACCAAAGCAGTTCTCTAGCTAGGTATATTTATATGTATCAAATAGTCTTCTACTCTTGATGTCAGTCACTTTCTTCTCAGCCATAACTGGCTAAATAACGGTCACAGGAAGCTCTAAAAAAGGCGCTTCTGAATTACAGAAACGCCTTACCGAATCGTCGTTCGAATATTAAATCGCTTAAATAAGCTCATCGTTACGCAGAGTGAGAACCTCATAGCCGTCAGAAGTAACCGCAATCGTATGCTCCCACTGAGCAGATAGCTTTTTATCATTGGTGATTACAGTCCAGCCATCTCTTTTGACTTTAACTTTGGCTTTACCTTGATTGACCATCGGTTCAATGGTAAATGTCATACCTTCTTGTAGGACTAGACCTTTTCCTTGATATCCGTAATGCAAAACTTGCGGTCCCTCATGCATCTCGCGTCCAATACCATGACCGCAATATTCTCGCACTACTGAATAGCCCTGCTGCTCAGCGTAACTTTGGATGGCATGACCAACATCACCTAGCGTTGCTCCAGGTTTCACCACTCGTATTCCTCCCCACATGGCTTCATAGGTCTGATCAACCAAGCGTTTTGCAAGTGGTGCCACCTCACCTATCAAATACATTTTGCTAGAATCAGCGATAAAACCCCCTTGTTCTAGGGTAATATCTACATTCACAATATCACCTGATTTGAGTATTTGCTGCTCTGAAGGAATGCCATGACAGACCACGTTATTCACTGAGGTATTCAATGCATATTGGTAACCATACTGACCTTTACTGGCTGGACGTGCACCTAACTGATTGACGATATAGTGCTCAGCAAGGTTATTGATGTCCATCGTAGAAGTACCAACTGTAATTTTCTCATCTAGATAATCAAAGACAGAGGCTAGAAGTCGGCCAGACTCGCGCATGATTTCCAATTCTGCTGCATTTTTAAGTATGACCTTATCCATCTATAAGGTTCCTTATATTGACATCAGCCTGTCTCATTTGCTCATTGATAATCTGGTTGTAAGACATATTCGGGTTGGCTTCAGCGAGCATGCCTATCTTCATCCAATATTCAGCTTGTGCGTTGATGGAGCGCACCATGACTGCACTTGCTTTACGAATATCTTCATGCAGTTCATCATCAATTTTCACAATACCCATAAAAATACCTTGATATACGAAACGTATATGAATCGTATATCTATTTTTGTATGGTTGCAAGAAATAACGTATCGCTCAACCTCGATTTCCTTGTATTGAAATCATGTGAATTCAACTATAGCTTGAGACTGATAGCAAAAAACCACCTATTAAGGTGGTTTTTTTAGACGTGGTGCAGCTAGCTTTTAGAAAGCTCTATTTAAAAAATCATGTGAGCACATACCGCAATGATTGGTAACGAGATGATTGTTCTTAGTAGAAAGATTATCAATAATTGAAAAAAGCTTACTGGGATTTTTGTCCCTAAAATCAATCCGCCGACTTCTGACATATAGATCAATTGAGACACTGACAAGCAAGCGATAACAAATCGAGTTAGTTCTGACTCTATTGAAGAACCGATAATAGCCGGCAAGAACATATCTGCGAAACCTACCATGATCGTTTTTGACATTTCTGCGGCAAACGGTATATTCAATAACTCTAAGAATGGAATAAACGGCATACCTAGATAATCAAATACAGGTGTTTCTTCTGCAACGATTAGACCCATCGTGCCGATTGCCATAACGACAGGCAATATCCCAATCCACATATCCAAAATATTTTTTAGACCATCTCTTAAAAAAGTAAGAAAGCTTGGACTCTTATCTGCTTTTTGGACAGCTTTATGCAAACTGTGGGTGAATAACGTTTTTCCTTCGGGAATGGTTTCATGATCTCTATCACTGTTTTCGATAGTATAAGTATCTTCAATTCTAGATAAAGGCAATAACCTTGGAACTATTAGCGCACAAACAATTCCGCATAAAGCAACGACGCCAATCATATTGATAAAGTAGCTTTCGAGCTTAACCTGAGAAATGACAACCAAACAGAATGTAATCGACACTGCTGAAAAACTTGTAGCAATAATTGCCGCTTCTTTTTTGGTATAGAACCCACCTTCCAATTGTTTATCGGTTAATAACACACCGATAGTGCCATCGCCCAACCATGACGTTAAACAATCTACAGATGACCTACCTGGTAAACCAAATAAAGGTCTCATTACTTTGCTTAGTAGAACCCCAAAGAATTCTAATAAGCCAAAATCAAGCAATAACGGTAGCAGCAATCCAGCCAAGAAAAATACGATAAAAAGTATAGGCATTAACTCATATAATATTAAGCCGCCAATATTGTCTGAATATATTGACTCAAACCCAAATTTAAAATAGGTCACGACAACAAAGAACGCACCAAGCATCCTAATAACAAGCCAAGGCGTTGTAACGTTTAATAAATTATTTAGAAACGCATTCTTCAGAATAAATGCAGGTTTCATGATTTTAGTATATAAGGTGCAACACAAGGTAATCATGATTGAGGTGACAACCAATAACGGTAAAAGGTCACCGATATAACCCTGTATATAATCCTTCAATACAGATATAGGAATGGTAAATCCTTCTGCATAGGTGACAAACTTACCGTCAACATAAGGAATTGGAAATACGAAAAGCATCAAACCTATGATAGATGGGATAAAGAACTTTAAAAATTGTCTGATATTGATACCGCTAACATCTCGACTTGCAGCGCTGGCTTTAATAATGTCCATATTATTTTTACTCGCAGTCCCTTTTTAACCAACCTAAAGAAGGTTTTAACAAACCCCTTTAGGCTAGATTCTTTTACTCATTTTAAATATTCAGTACTAGTAATTGCTCAAAAGTGTGTGGGTCACTTTCTCCAAAATTTTAAATATTCTGGTCGAGTCATCTTTTGAGTTGTTATACAAAGGATTTATTTCTGCCATCTCCCAGCAGCATACTTTCTTATTCTTAATTAACTCTATGTTAAGTTGCATCGCTTGTTCGTATGATAGGCCATTCATTGCAGGCGTACCGGTTCCTGGCACATATAAAGGATCGACACTATCAACATCAAACGACACATAAATATGGTCGCAATATTCTAGTTTTTTGAAGATTTCCTCTACGGTAGAACTGATACCTTTTTGGGTTATCTCAGCCACACTATATAAAGGGATTTTATGTCTTCTAATTAAATCCATTTCTTCTTCTTGATAATCTCTAACCGCACAAAAAACCACGTTTTCTGGCTTAATTGATGGCTCGTTCGATGCCATAAACTTCAACTTTTCCCAATACTCTTTTTCTTTTTCAGAAAGCTCGTTACGCTGACATTCCAAATTATCAATGGCACAAGCCATCGCCAAAGGCATGCCATGCATATTTCCTGACCCACTGGTATATGGTGAATGAAAATCAGCGTGAGCATCTATATAAACCACGCCGATTTCAGCATCAGGATGTGCCATTTTTAGGCCATGCATGGTGCCTGCGCAGCTAGAATGATCACCTGCGATAACAATCGGAAATTGATTCTCATTTCTTATATCTTTGATTTTATGCGCCAATTTAGAAATAACAGGTTCAATTACATCAGCGTATTTTGCATGCTTAAATGGCGACTCTTCTTCATGTATATATTCATTTTTTATACTATCAAGTTGCAATTTTTCATAATAGTCTGCGTTCATTTCTTTTGATGATGCGCGCAATGCATCGATTCCTAATGACGCGCCTTTTTTATGCCCTGCGACGTCTGAATAAACTTCTACTATTCGCACGTTTTTCATTAAATCATTCATTATTTTGTCTCTATTAAATAAAACAATTTTTTCATCATTTGAGTCCAAAACTGGCATTGAACTCCTATTTTTCTATATTCAAACTACTTATGATGCGGCCATCGCTTCATCCGTCTCTAGGCTACGATCTTTGCTATGAGCTTTGACTACCGAATAGAGGTTTTTAGGGTCTTGTTGCTGAGGAATCAAGTCAAGCAGCTCATATGCATCCTGCTTTTTGATCAAATCACGCAAAAATACCAAAGCCGTAAAGTCTTCTGAGGCAAAACCAACACCATCAAATACAACCAAGTTATCTTCATTGGTGCGTACTGCTTTTTCACCATTTACGATGCGGTGAAACTCTGTCACAGGGAAATCTTGAGAGAGCTGTTGAATGTCGCCTTCAATACGGGTTTGCGGTTCAAATTCCACAATCACATGATCGGCTCTTAACAAGATGTTGGCATCCAGCTCCGTTTTTCCAGGACAGTCACCACCGATGGCATTGATGTAGACACCTTTTTTGACCATATCATCACGAAGAATCGTGGCATTTTTCTTATCTGCGGTACAGGTAGTGATGATATCTGCACCTTCAACTGCTTCTTCTACCGTTTTGCAGATAGTAATCTCTAGGCCTGAATCGGCAAGGTTATGCGCTACTTTTTCAGACGCGGCTGAATCGACATCATATAAACGCACTTTTGAGATACCCACGACTGCTTTCATACCCATTGCTTGGAACTCACCCTGAGCACCATTACCGATAAGCGCTAAAGTCTGGGCGTTTTTGGGCGCACAATGTTTGGCAACCAATGCAGAAGTCGCCGCAGTACGTAAGGCGGTTAAAATACACATTTCTGTCAGCAGAATGGGATAGCCTGTATCGACATCAGACAATAAGCCAAAAGCGGCTACCGTCTGCAAATCACGCTTGGTGTTGATCGGATGACCATTGACATATTTGCACGCAAACATTTCACCATCGCTGACAGGCATCAACTCTATGACACCGTCTTTGGAATGAGAAGCAAAACGACTGGATTTTTCAAAACTATCCCAACGAGAAAAATCTTGTTCTAAAGCATCTACCAATTCTTTTATGGTCTGTTCTATACCATAATTACTAATAATTTCAGCCATCGCCTGTACGCTAACAAATGGCACACCCTGCTTCTGTGATACGATAAATTTAGACATTAATTTTGCTCCCTTCCATGAATATTATTTATTTAACCGACAATTAATATGCTACCAATTATAATTGTCAGTTAAAATGTCAATAATTTACCAAATATGGACGTTTTTTTGACACATTGTTAGGTGCTACTTAGCATAATGTCAAAATCTAGTGAAGGAAGCATTTTTATGGCGTATTACATTTATGATTCTTTAGATAGCGAACTGATATCTGAACTTCGACAAGATGGTCGAGCAACCATCTCAAACCTTGCTAAAAAACTCAAAGTCTCTCGTGCCACTATCCAAAACAGATTGGATAGACTGATTCACAACGGTGCTATTTTAGGATTTACGATTCGAGTGCATGAGGCACTAGATAAAGAAACGGTCAAAGCGATGATGATGATTGAAGTAACAGGAAAGTCTACTTCACAAGTGATTAGGAAACTGCGGGGTATTCCGCAATTGATTAAGCTGCATACGACCAACGGGGCCTGGGATTTGGTAGGAGAGATACACACGACAAGCTTGAGAGAATTTGATGAAGTGCTGCGTCAAGTCAGAGAAATTGATGGCATTTTGAATAGCGAAACAAGCGTTCTGCTTTCGAGTTTGTAATATAGCGACACTTGTATCACCAATAATATTGAATACTTAGTTGGCACTCCCTTTGCCATTATAGGTAAGTCTACTATTCACGTGAATATCAAAATAAATAAAAGATTTCTTTAAGTTTATTTTCTTAAATCATATAAAAGTATGAATGTAAATAAAGAACAAAAGCCTTGTATTTTATAGTTTTTTATTTACATTTGTTAACTAAACCGTTACATTGTGTCTATCTAAGTTAGGTGTGAAAATATAATGTTTTCACACCTAACTTATACTGTGCATATCACTCTATTAAAAAGGAAATAAGATGAAAGCTATATTTATTTTAATAGCCGCTTTATCACTTGGTGGCTGTGTTTCAGCAGCACATCATGCTGAACAAGTTCAAAGCAACTCAAATATATCTGTGGGCGTTGTTCAAAAACAAATCAAAGTAGGCATGAGTGGTGCAGATGTATTACAAGCACTTGGATCACCGAATATGGTCTCTACAGATGATCAAAGAAGAGAGGTCTGGGTTTACGATAAAGTAGCTACAGATAGAGTTCAGTCATCAAGTACAGGTTGGGTATTTGCTGTTCTAGCTGGTGGTCAATCTAGTTCAGGTGCGTCATCTACCTCACAGAGAACACTTACTATAATAATAAAATTTGATGAACAAAACTTGGTAAGAGACTTTGCCTATCATTCATCAAAGTTCTAGGGTCAAACTAATGAAAAAAATGAAATATATCTTTGTCGCTTGTACTTTAGCAATGACTGGTTGCGCGACAACTGCACCAGAAAACTTATTTCAAGCTTCTGAGACCTCTCTACAAGAACGACAAATGCAGTCTAGATTCTTTGAAACAAAAGATGAGATCTCACTTCTTTCAGCTGGAGTCGCTGTATTACAAGATATGGGATATTCGATAGACGAAACCGAAACAAAATCAGGTGTTATTACAGCGTCTAAGACTGTAAGTGCCACTAATAACGCGCAGATAGCAGGCGCGGTACTATTAGCCGTCCTTGGTGGTGGCAATATGTCAGTTGATAGCGAGCAGCAAATTAAAGTTAGTTTCGTCACACTACCTTCTAAGCTCAACAATGAAGGTTATTTAGCTAGAGCTACTTTTCAGCGCATTGTGACAAATACTCAAGGACAAGTAACCAAAGCCGAAACCATGAAGACAGAAGAGCTATATGTTGAATTCTTCAGTAAATTATCTAAATCAGTATTTTTAGAGGCTCAAGAAATATGAAATCATTAAAAATAACTTTTTTCGCTGCCTTCCTCGCTATTACAGGTTGTGCAACACATGATGCTAGAATTTTGGGCGCTGACAATCAAGTAGAGCTACGCAGTATGCAAACGCGAGCTTTTGATACTAGTGATAAAACTATAGTAGTTAGAAATGTAATATCAACCTTACAAGATTTGAGTTTTGTCATTGATAAAGCTGATACAGATCTTGGTACAGTTTCAGCTACCAGACTAGTCAGCGGTAATAAAGTTAGAATGACTGTTACTGCAAGACCTTCTAGTTCTGGAAAATCTGTAATTGTTAGAGCAAACGCGCAATACAACTTGAAACCAATTGAAAATCCCAAAATATATCAAGATTTTTTCTCGGCTTTATCAAAATCTCTTTTCTTATCAGCTAACGCTGTAGAGTAAGAAATATAAAAACCTTGAATCTCGGAAGTTTGTTTATATTTTAATATAACCAGTCCTCTATAACTTGGATACATGTCAGTTTCGCTTAGCCTACTATATAGTCATATATAGAGAAATATATGTAGCATAGCTCAGATAGCCATAGGCTGATACAAGAAATATCTATAAGAGAGTGTAATAATACGTTGCTTGGTCAACCTACTCAAACATGATAGAGATCGTTGGTTCGAGTCATATTATGTTTGCCAAATTTAAACAGCCCCAATCTCAAGATTGGGGCTTTCTTAGTGCCTATAGTATAAAGGCTGTAGCGGAAAACCTTTATTTTTAGAGATCTTTAACCAAAAATGGTTATTAAACGTCATTATGGTTCACTTAATAACCCAGTCGAAAGCAGCTACCCTTTCACATAGATGAATCGCTTGTTTTTATAAGAGCTGACAAGCCTCATCAAAGTCCAATCTTGGGAGGCGGCTGTACAATTGATCCTCTTGGCCATACCCTATATTAATGAGTAGATTTGAGGTCCATTTGCTATCTTTAAGAAAGGTGTCGTCCACTAATTCATTATTAAATCCAGACATAGGGCCCGTGTCTAAACCCAATGCTCTACAAGCCAAGATTAGATAAGCGGCTTGCATAGAGCTGTTTCTAAACGCCGTCTCTTTTATGAGCTCAGGGCTAGAGTTAAACCATGATCTGGCATCCGTATGTGGGAATAATTTGGGAAGTTGCTCATAAAACTCATTGTCATAAGCGACAATCACTGTGATAGGTGCTGTCATTGTTTTTTCGATATTACCTGTTGACAGTGCTGGCTCTAATTTCGCTTTAGCGTCATCAGATTTGAGAAATACAAACCGTGCCGGTGAACAGTTGGCCGAGGTAGGTGCCATTTTAACTAAATGATAGATCTCTTCAAGTAGTGCATCTGGCACGTCTTTTTTTTGCCAAGCATTAAAGGATCTGGCCTTACCAAACAGTTGGTCAAGACCTTCTGAGGTTAACGATAGGGAATCAGTCATAGTACGTCCTAATTGATATTAATTTTTGGATAAGAATTGAAGGATTTTGCTATTGGTTGAGCAGGTTTCTGTGATTGTACTGGCATGGCCACCTGTTACCATCAACTCAAATTGAGCATTTTGTATATTATCGGCTAAAGCCAGACCGCGTTGCCATGGCACCAAAACATCATCAAGATTGCTTAAAACTAGTGTTTTGTTTTTGATATGCTTGGCATTTATCAGGGGTTGATAAGCCTGCAAGGCTTTTAGTCTCGTTGAGACGTTCTCGACTGGCGCAAAGTGAGCGATGGCTTTATTTTCTTTTTGCGTGAGTGTATCTATGTTGTCTGAGATCCAGATCGGTGGGTATAAAAATATCGCTTGGGCACGTACAAATGCCTCTACCCCTGTGTCTTGTAGCAAACTGGTTCGCATGCTAAAACATTTAATAGTGTGAGGATCTAGGCTTTCCCATCCATTTAAGATGACCAGTTTATCTAACAATTCTGGCGCTTTATAAGCGACTTCCATACCGATAAATCCGCCAAGTGCGTGACCGACGAAATGACAGTTAGACAGCTCTTCTTGTTTTAAAATTTCGATTAATTGTTCTGCTAAATCTTGCATAGAATAGTTATCAGGTAAGAGAGCACTATCAGGCGACACCCCTTCTTGTTCATAGCAAATCACATTGTAATGCTCGGTAAAACTCTCAATTTGAGGTAACCAAAAATCAGCATGCCCGCCTAAACCTGAACTAAATACGACCGTTTCTGACGTGTCGTTCTTACAAGGATATTTTTTAACTAACATAGGGTTTCATCCAATTTCAGCAAAATTCAAATTGCGGTAAAAGTATCTAATAGCTTATAAAATCAAGTTAAATTAAATTTATTAAATCAATTCAACGGTACGCTCATCGCTTTCATCATATTCATACGCTACGGTTTCTTCTAAATTTTCGACTTCGCTTTCATTTTTACTTTTATTTTCAACAGCCTCTTGAGACTTGATATATTTGATTAATGCATCTATGGTGCCAACCTTTAGATTATGAGTATCGGCGAATTTCATCAGATCATTTCTGCGAGCCATTTCACCATCTTGGTTGATAATCTCTACAATAACCGCAGCAGGTTCTAAACCAGCCAGTCTCGTTAGGTCACAACCTGCCTCAGTATGCCCAGCGCGTTCTAAGACACCGCCTTCTTTAGCCACTAATGGAAAAATATGACCTGGGGTTACGACGTCATCAAAGGTAACGTCTTGAGACACGGCAGTTCTAATGGTATGAGCTCTGTCTGCCGTTGATATTCCGGTACTTACCCCTTCCGCTGCATCAATGGAAACGGTGAAATTTGTACTATAAGGTGCTTGGTTGTCTTTGCACATGAGAGGTAGTTTTAATTTTTTGCAACGCTCGGAGGTCAAGGTCAAACAAACCAAACCTCTGGCATGGGTAATCATAAAATTGATATCATCAGGCTTGGCTAAAGTGGCTGCCATGATCAGGTCACCTTCATTTTCCCGATCTTCATCATCCATGATTATGACCATCTTGCCTGCTTTAATATCTTCAATGATTTCTGGTATTGTATTGATATTCATAAAATCCACCATTTGCATTTATATTTGCTTTTGTATGTTGTTATGTAGAGCCTATCGTCAATTAATCACACGCTCTACATAACGTCCTACGTTTGCTAGGCCGTATAGCTACTTCATAGAAATAGTAGTATTTACGCCTTCACTAGCATCTTCATCAAACCAACGTGATATCACGGTTTTCGTCTGTGTATAAAACTGCACCGCTTGCTTACCATAAGGACCTAAATCACCGAGCTTACTGGCTCTAGATCCTGTAAACGAAAACATCGGTAGCGGTACTGGAATTGGTAAATTAATACCAACTTGTCCAACATCGATATCTTGTTGGAACTTGTGTGCATGGGCGCCAGACTGGGTAAAAATAGCAGTGCCATTACCATTTGGATTGGTATTGATAATCTCAATGGCTTCCTCAAGCGTGTCGGCATACATAATGCATAGGACAGGACCAAAGATCTCTTCGGTATAACAGCTCATATCAGCTGTTACATTGTCTAAGATGGTCGGACCAACAAAGTTACCATCTTCATAACCTGCTACCTGACAACCACGGCCATCGAGTCTTAGATGCGCCCCTTCATCAATTCCCGCTTGGATTAAGCGCTCGACACGGGCTTTGGCTTGCTTAGATATTAGCGGACCTAAATCTTTATCATCCTTGCCAGCAGACACTACTAGCTGTGCTGATTTTTCTACAATCTCATCAACCCACTGTTTAGACTCTCCAACCAATACCACAACAGACAGTGCCATGCATCGCTGACCTGCTGCACCAAATGCTGCACCTGCTAGCTGATTCAGACTTTGTTCTTTATTGGCATCAGGCATGATAACGGCATGGTTCTTCGCACCCATCATACATTGCACACGTTTGCCAGCCTGACCGGCTCGATCATAGACATGCTTGCCCACTGCTGTTGAACCAACGAAAGATATCGCTTTTATATCAGGGTGATCGCACAGCGCATCCACTGTGTCTTTACCACCATGAACCACATTTAATACCCCTTTTGGTATACCTGCCTCAAGCGCCAACTCGACCAATCTCATGGTAACGATTGGATTTTGTTCAGAGGGTTTTAAGATGAACGTGTTGCCTGTGGCGATGGCCATTGGAAACATCCATAGCGGTATCATGGCAGGGAAATTAAAGGGGGTAATACCTGCACAGACACCTATTGGTTGCTGCACGGTATACATATCGACACTACTGGCGACGTTTTCGATGTAGCCACCTTGTTGCAAGTTACCGATACCGGATGCGTGTTCTACGACCTCAAGACCTCTAAATACATCGCCTCTCGCATCTGCCAGCGTTTTGCCTTGTTCTTCAGTCAGTAGCGCTGCCAGCTCATCCATATTTTCACGTATCAGTTGTTGATACTTTAAGAAAACACGGGCTCGTTTGCTAATGGGTGTGACACGCCAACTCTGAAAGGCCTCAGATGCTGTTTTGATAGCTTGCTCGATTTCCTCAGGTGTTGACTGTGGTACCTTGGCGATAACTTCTTGAGTGGCTGGATTGGTGATATCAATCCATTCTGTGGTAGTTGATTCGGTAAACTCGCCATTGATCAATTGTTGTACGCTGCGTGGTTCTGTATTCATGACACGATTCCTTAAGGTAATATCAAGTAGTGATTTAAATTTATGGATTGAGTTTTAAGAGCGGCTCTGATGTAGCGATTTCTCTCTCAGTGGTCACGCTCACCTCTTTTTGTTTGTTTTTAAAATTGAAAACGAGGTTCATAAGAATGGCTAAAAAAGTAGCGGTACCGATACCACCTAAATCAAATCCTGCAATGTTTAGTGAATAGTTGCCAGTGCCTAGGATTACTGGGACGGCGGCTACCAACATATTGCCATTCTTACTAAAATCAATTTTTGCATTCATCCAAATGCGCGCACCAGCGATCGTGATTAAACCAAAGACAACGATTGAGGCACCAGTCAAAATAGGTACAGGAATAGTACTGACCAAGGTGCCAAATTTAGGAGATAAGCCCAATAAGATTGCAAAGACACCTGCTATGACAAAGACAACTGTAGAGTAGATTTTGGTCGCGGCCATCACGCCGATGTTTTCTGCATAAGTCGTCATACCAGTGCCGCCTACCGAGGCTGAAAGCGTGGTACAAAGGCCATCAGCGAAGAACGCTCTACCCATATAAGGTGAGATACTTTTGCCAGTCATAGCTTCTACTGCTTTGAAATGTCCAAGGTTCTCAGCGATCAAGATGATAAAGACAGGTGCAATGACTAATATGGCACTGGTCTCAAAGACAGGAGAATAAAGGGTTGGAATACCGAACCAAGCGGCATTTGCAATTGGACTAAAATCAATAGGCGTGCCCATGCCCAAGACGTTCGTTAATAGGAAATAAATAAAATATGCAGCTACCAGTCCTATTAACAGTAATAGACGTCTGACCATACCTCTGGTAAATACGGCGACTGAACAAATACATAATACGGTGACCAACGCCATCCAAGAATCAAAGCTACTGCCGATGACGCTTTGTATGGTGACAGGCGCTAAGTTCAACCCAATAATCATGACGATGGACCCAGTGACCACAGGTGGCATCAAGTTCTCAATCCACTCTGTCCCTGTTTTCATCACCAGCAGACCCATCAGTGCATATAAAACTCCGCAAACAACGGTACCTCCTAGGGCAATACCAATATTTGGGTTTATACCAGTGCCGCTATACCCTGTTACTGCTGCGACCGCTCCGATAAATGCAAAACTAGAACCCAAATAACTTGGTACGTGACCACCAGTAATCAGAAAGAAAAGTATCGTACCTATGCCAGTAATCAGCATGGTCAAGCTAGGATCAAAGCCCATCAGTAAGGGAGCTAAGATTGTCGCACCGAACATTGCGAATGAGTGCTGTGCGCCTAACACCACACTTTTACCCATTGGTAAGTATTCATTGATACCTACCGGTGTCGTTTCTAGGTTCCCGGTGTAAGGACGCCATTTCACAAACCATTTATCCATTTTCAATATCCTTAAAAAGTAGAGGTGTGATACTTAGTTTTTGCACTTACTTAATTGATGGTAGTCTCGATTGAAATAGATGAGACTTTCACAATCAGGCTTGTGTTTGATATCCAATACTTCACAAATAAGAATATCGTGAGTTCCCACCGAGCTGATGAGTTTGATTTTGCAATCAAAAGAGATACTGGCATCCTCTAATACAGGCGATCCAGTTGACAGCGTGGACCAATTGCCTTGCTCAAATCTTTCTTCCAACGCCTTTTTTCCGCCAAACACACCGCTTAAGTCTTTATGTTCAAGACCAAGTGTGTTGACGCATAGCACCATATTTTCTTTAAAAAATTTGTATACAGAAGCGCTTCGGTTTAGACATACTAATAGGGTTGGCGGTTCGTCAGTGACACTGCATACCGCTGAGGCTGTAAATCCTGCCCGCCCTGCTGGACCTTCAGTGGTAATAATGTTCACGGCAGCAGCCAACTTGCTCATTGCATCTCTAAAAGACTGCTGCATGTCGGTTAAGTTTCCTGCCGTAGAGGTGAATGATTCTTTAGACTTATGTTTCATTAATGAGGATTGCGTTACTTGGCTTTCTTTAATTACTGTATTCATCTGTCATTTCCTTTTAAACAATATTCCGCCACATGTGTAGTCAACTAAAGCGCCCTACTACAGTCCAATGCTAAGGGGTTCAATGTCAGGTAACTTTAAATTCACTAACTGCAGTTATTTTTAAACAGGTCTTTATCCAATGTGCGCTATGGACGCGATTTCGACCAAAGCATCTGGTTTAACCAATCCACATTGGATACAAAATCTTGCTGGCTTTTCATTGGGAAAAAATTCTGCATAGACTTGATTGACCGCGTCATAATCTGCCCAATCTTTTACAAAGATCGAATTAAAGGTCACATCATCCATATCGCCACCAGCAGTTTGAATAACGTTTTGAATCGTTGTTAACACATGGCGAGTTTGAGCAGCGGCATCACCCACATGTACGACATCGTTGTTTTCATCAAAGGGCAAAGTGCCCGAGACATAGACGATGTTGTCGGCCTTAGTCGCTGGTACATAAGGGGCTAATGGTTTGCTGGTACCTTCAGGGATAATCACTTGTTTAGACATATCTACATTCCTATTACGGTTAGGTTAAGTATGAAAATCGTGGTTTAGGTTGCTAAAAACTGGCTAAGTAAAACGTTAACTATTCGAAAAACACTGCTGCATGCTGGCAACATCGGACACCCAACCAAAAAAGGTTTTTACGTTATATAGTGTGGCGTCATGAGCCTCTACTGGTCCTGCCTGATAACAAGCGTCATCTAATAACACCCCAAAATACTCAAGGAAAAATCCATCTCGAAGCGTGGATTCAACACAGACGTTGGTCGCGATACCTGTGAGCAATAGATTACGTATGCCACGTGACCGCAATACACTATCGAAATTGGTGTTCGCAAAGCCGCTATATCGAGGTTTATCTATAACGATGTCTTGAGGCGCAGGGATAAGCTCATCGACCAACTCATAATCCCAGCCCCCTTTTGCCAATAGCGTTCCCTCAATTTCAGGATTCTTACGCATGGTTTTTAAGGCGTTTGACTTGTGATAATTGGGCGATCCGCTACCACCCGCTTCCACATACTTGTTGTCCCAGCCATTTCTGAAATAGATGACTTGTATGCCAGCTTGATGCGCAATATCCACGGCTTGCTTTATCTTATCGATGACGGGTTTGGTCGCTGTGACATCAAACCCAGCCAAATCCAGATAACCACCTTGACTGGCATATGCATTTTGCATGTCCACGACGATCAGTGCCGTCTGTGTGGGATCTAACTTGATAGGTTCAGGCAACGACTCTAAAACAGGAGAGGATTCCTTGGTAAAGTCTGCACAAATTGTATTAACCGAATTCATATCTGCTCCTTTTATTAGGCTTCGCTGACAGCTTGACTGGCAACTGGGGTATCGACATTGATACGGCTCTTCATAAGGGGTTGAATTCTGCTACCAAAATCTTCAACACCTTGCACGAAATCATCAAAGGTCAGTAGAACGCCATCCGTACCTTGTACTTCAGCGACTTCGTCTAACATGCTGGCGACATTTTCAAAGGAGCCAACCAGCGTACCCATATTGATATTGACTGGTGAAACGCTTGATGCCATATGGCGAACGTTGGTATCTTTACCTGAAGTTTTGTCCTTACCACCTTGTGACTGCAGCCAATCAATGGCTTCAAAATCCGCGCCATCATTGTATGATTGCCACTTTACTTGGGCTTTTTCATCGGTCTCATCTGCAATAACCATAAAGAGGACATAAGTGGGAACATTGCGGCCCGTCTGATCCGTATGTACCTTTAAGCGGTCATTAATGCCGGCATAGGCAGTTGGCGTGTTTAAACCTTTACCAAAGACAAAGTTGTAATCAGCGTATTTCGCAGAGAATGCCAAGCCTGTATCTGATTGACCCGCACAGATAATCTTCATATCCGCTTGTGGAATAGGCTTCACTTGACAGTCATCCATTTGGAAGAACTCACCCTTCAAATCAGATTGGCCTGTTGCCCAAAGATCTCTTAGAATTTGTACATATTCAGATAGGTAGTCATAGCGCTTACCAAAATAATCATCGCCTGGCCACATGCCCATCTGTCCATATTCTGCTTCTTGCCAGCCAGTCACGACATTCAATCCAAAACGCCCGTTTGAGATGCTGTCAAGCGTTGATGCCATTCTCGCTACGATTGCCGGTGGCATGACCAACGTCGCCGATGTGGCATAGATTTTTATCTTAGACGTGACTGCCGCGAGTCCTGCCATCAAGGTAAAGCTCTCGAGGTTGTAATCCCAAAACTCAGTTTCCCCGCCAAAACCGCGCAGCTTGATCATCGATAGGGCAAAATCAAACCCATAGTGCTCAGCACGTTGCACAATCTGTTTATTTAGCTCAAATGTTGGCTTGTACTGCGGCGCGTTTTTTGAGATTAACCAGCCGTTGTTGCCAATCGGACAAAAAATACCTATTTCCATGATTTCACCTATACGTTTGAGGAAGAAAAGAGCGATAAAAGAAATAAAGATTATTTCATGTTTTTTATGTAGCATAATTTATGCCAAATAAATTAATTGTTATTTATCAATAACTTATATTTTTTTCATACAAAAATTATTAAACCATATGGTCTAAAAATATGCAGAGAAATAGTGCGGGCTGTTATAAATTGGTGCAAAGTGTTATAAAATAGTGCACAAATGTATAAATTATTTATAAGTACATTTTGATGATGGTTTGAATGAAGATAAGGTGGAATAAGCAGCAGAAAAGACTGGTCAACAACAGGTTGCTATAGTTAGTGAACCTGCAAACCGATATGGTATTGCTCGCTGTTGGAGTAGTTGGCATATCTGTTTTGATCAGCCAGTAGCATCTGCATTTGGTTACTTCTACCCTTTTTTAAATTGAATCAACTATCATTTAAAACTAGGTTTTTTGGCTTTACGATGAGGGAAAATATAGTGAAAGAATACGCACTAAAAGAAGAGACAGAGACGAGTGCAAAGATATTAAAAAAGAAAGAACATATCATCAATGCTGCATTGATCGTATTTTCCCAAGAGGGGTTAAATGGCGCGCGCATGGAGCAAATTGCCGAAGAAGCTGACATATCTAAATCGAATATATTTTATTACTTTCAAAGTAAAGAAGTTCTGTATGTTGCTGTTTTAGAAAAGGTGCTGAGTAAGTGGTTATCACCTTTGAGTGAGATTAACGTCAACCAAGATCCAAGGGTTGCCCTTAAGACCTATATTGAAGAAAAGTATAAAATCTCAAAAAAATCGCCTGCAGCATCGAGACTGTATGCGTTAGAGATTATACAAGGAGCACCTCATTTGATGGCTGTATTAAAAGGCCCTTTGAAATCTTTGGTTCGTGAAAAGGTGGCAGTGATTGATGGATGGATTGCAGACAACAAGATTAAGTCCGTGTCTGCCATCCATTTGATTTTCCATATTTGGGCAGTCACTCAGCACTATTCTGATTTTTCTACGCAAACTGAAGCGGTGTGTAATCATAGTTTGAGAAATAAGAAGTTCGCTAACGAGGCATTAAACACTAGTACTCAGCTTTTGGTAGATAGTTTGATTCCGTGATTTGATATGAGTAAAGTACAGATCCCCAATTCGAAAGCCCCAATCTAAAGATTGAGGCTTTTTTTATGTCCGTCATTTAAGGGCTGTAGTTTAAATAAAGACTATAGTTTAAATAAAAATTTACATGACTAAAACTTCTTATTTCCAACCCCTATAGTCACGATTGTATAAGGATGACTTGGGAGAACTCAGCACCTGCAAGTGAGGTTAGCAACCAAGGTAAGTAGTGATATAATGTCCTGATAATTGATATTTTATGAAAGGGTTACATTATGGCTCGTACCGCTAGCGCATTGCACATTTTAGTAAAACATAAAGAACAAGCTGAGGACATTATTGCCAAGCTTAAAAAAGGCGCTAAGTTTGATGTACTGGCCAAGCGATACTCAACCTGCCCATCAGGTAAAAAAGGTGGCAGCTTAGGTGAGTTTGGCAAAGGCGATATGGTAGGGCCATTCGATAAGGTTTGCTTTACCGGCGAACTATTTACCCCGCATTTAGTAAAGACCAAATTTGGCTGGCATGTCGTAAAAGTCCTTTATAGAACTTAAGCGTTGAAGCTTTGATTGTAAGCCAACTGAGCTATATCTCAAATATTGTCCTGATTCATATATGATTTAACATCGTGGTAATTATGTGTGAATCAAGATTTGATTTTCGGTCAGCTTACCCCTTCTAATCCTTAC
Source organism: Psychrobacter sp. JCM 18900 (assembly GCF_904846625.1). Classification (GTDB taxonomy): domain Bacteria; phylum Pseudomonadota; class Gammaproteobacteria; order Pseudomonadales; family Moraxellaceae; genus Psychrobacter. Next base: position 25,304 of record NZ_CAJHBL010000002.1, on the reverse strand, counting down.
GTCAAACTACCCTTATTTTATTTAAGCAGTATTTTACTTAAGCAGTTTTCTACGAGTTAAGGTCAAATAGTGAGGGGGCGAGACAAACTGTAATCAGCCTTTAAAACCTTTCGGTAGTTCAGGTGCAGGCAAGCGCTTCATATCAGAGTCAACATTACCGAAACGCTCATGGCCATTATTCCAATCAACAATAGATTGTTCAATCTCAGCTTTGTTATCAGCAACGAAGTTCCACCACATTAGCACTCGGTTATTAAGCGGTTCGCCGCCGATAAACATGATACGTGTGCCCTTTTTGGCAACCAGCTTAATACTTTTGTTATTAGCGACATCGCTATCATGAAAACGGAATAACTGGTCTTGCTGACAAACCTTGCCTTCAGACTCTACCTCCCCTTCTGAAACCAAGATACCGTACTCAAAGCCTGGCTCTAAATTCAATTTCGCTTCGCCATCTTGCTTGAAGTACACATCTATACCAACCAATTTAGAATACTGAATGGTAGGCGCTTTAAATGTCTCACCTGATGTATTGGTATAACTGCCTGTCGTTAGTATCATCTCTACATTGCCCTCGCTCCATGTCGGTAGCTTAGGATAATGATGAAAACTGCGTTCGATTTTCTGATCGGTGGGAAGCGCAATCCATAGCTGCACCATACTGATACCACGTGCAGCATTTTCTGAACCGCCCATATCTGGAAAGACACTTTGTTCTGTATGACTGATGCCTTGGTGTAGGCCCGTACCTGCGGTCATGACATTAACTTGGTTTTTGGTAATAACCTGATGATTGCCCAAACTGTCTTTATGTAGCACCTCACCATTTAGCATCCAGCTGAAAGTCTGCAAGTTAGTATGCGGATGGCGACCCACTTGCATCCCTGCATCATCTTGACCAAAATCAGCAGGACCTGCATGATCTAAAAAGCACCACGCACCGATAGGTTTTTTGCCTTTGTTAGGTAGTAAACGTGCGATTGGAATACCGCCGACATTAGCCAGTTTTGGCTCAAACGTTTGAATACTCATGAATCTACTCCTTTCTTGATACTCTATATATTACAAAGAATGAGCGTAGAAAAGTGTTGAATGGTTGTTGGTACTTCCATGCTCAATACATCGGCAACTGACGTATTATCATTTAGCGTCTTACCATTTATATTAACGCTGCTGCTAATGGCAAAGAGATAAACAACGGTACGGTAGTTTTATTGCTTACTTTCTCTGCAGTACTATCTAAATTTATTATGCCACTACAGGTACAATAAAAAGGATATATAATTGACGCATCTAAAATATGAGCACTGAAAACATGGATATCGAAGGCAATACGGCTGATCAAATAGAAATTATCTATGAAGATGAGTATATAGTAGCGATTAATAAAGAAGCTGGTCTGTTGGTTCATCGCAGTTGGCTGGACAAAGGTGAGACACGCTTTGCCATGCAGCTCACCCGTGACGCGGTAGGCTGCCATGTGTTTCCAGTGCATAGGTTAGACAAACCCACATCAGGTGTGTTGTTGTTTGCCAAGAGTTCAGCCGTGGCACGTAGCCTTACCGAAGCGTTTACTGAACGCAAAGTGACCAAGCAATATTTGGCTGTGGTGCGCGGCTTTATGTCTGAGCAAGGTACTGTTGACTATGCGTTGAGCTTTAAGCCTGACGCCATTGCCGATAAATTTGCCAACTTAGATAAACCTGCTCAAGAAGCGGTCACCCACTGGCAAAGTTTGGCACAAATTGAGCTGCCATTTGCAGTATCAAAAAAGCATGCCACTAGCCGCTATAGTCTGGTTCGCTTAACGCCTGAAACTGGACGCAAACATCAGCTGCGTCGGCATATGAGACATGTATTCCATCATATCGTGGGTGATACCAGTCACGGCGATATACGTCATACACGGTTTTTTCGTACTCACTATGATTGCACGCGTATGTTGCTGCATGCACAGACTTTGGCGCTCAGCCACCCCGTCACTGGTGAGCCACTAGTACTAACAGCAGGATTAGACGATCAATGGATGAGTATCTTAGAAGAGTTCTCTTGGGTAGACAGCGCTAAAGCCTAAACTTATCTAAAATAGTCAGTGAAAAAAGCCAAAATACGGCTGTTAAAGGTTCGGTTCCCTAGTGAGGACTTGAACACTAAGCTGTGGGCTAATGGTATCAACGTTTTAACTCGCTGAGATAGTCTCAGTGTACTTCATGGTGTACTTACCATGCATATTCTATTCGTGATCGGTGCGCTATACAGGCATCGAACATATTCCCATAATGGATGTTATGGTAGCTAGACCCTACAATTCTAACTTAGATGATAATCTAAACAAATAAAACCTCCTGAGTGAATGTATTAAATGACCTTGTTTAAAATTTCATTATCCGTAGTCCTTACATCCTTATCTATATCATTGATAAGTTGTCAGAAGGATTCAAATGTTGATAAACAAAGTGTTTATCAAGCGCAATTAGTGGCTGAAGACGAAAGCCATGACGTTGAAAGCTTAAAAGAACTAGCTGAAATAGGTGATGCTTTCGCACAGCATAATCTGGGTGTTATGTACGAACAAGGTAAGGGAGTCGAGCAAGATTACACCAAAGCGGTAAAGTGGTTCAAAAAAGCTGCTGAACAAGGTTTCGTGGAATCTCAACATAATCTAGGTGTTATGTACGAACAAGGTAAGGGAGTCGAGCAAAATTATAATGAGTCAGCAAAGTGGCGTCTAAAAGCTGCTGAACAAGGTTTTGCATTATCTCAATATAATTTAGCGCTTATGTACGATGCGGGTAAGGGAGTTGAGCAAGATTACACCAAAGCGGTAAAGTGGTTCAAAAAAGCTGCTGAACAGGATTATGGACCAGCACAACTTAATCTTGGTTATCATTATGTAGAGGGAGTTGGTGTACCGCAAAATCCTAATATAGCAATGAAATGGTATACAAAAGCTGCTGAGCAAAATAATGCAGATGCACAATATAGCATTGGTCTTCTATACTACTTAGGCGAGGGATCAGAAAAAAATTATGTTCAGGCAATAAAATGGTTTACAAAGGCTGCTGAGCAAAATAATGCAGATGCACAATATAATCTTGGTCTTATGTATATTAAAGGGGAAGGTGTAAAGAGTAACAGTATTGACGCGAAAGAATGGTTTAAAAAAAGTTGTGAAAATGGAAATCAGATAGGATGTGATAATTATTATAGTTTGAGTGAATTATAGATAATGACTGAGCTTAACACCTTTGCTGTTAAGCTAGTATCTACAATGTGAAGTTACGGTATACCCCAGCGGAACCAGCTATTTCACCCCAAAAACCTATTAACAGACTACTTAAAACAGACTGGTATAATGGAACCACTTATAACAACTTTTAAGAATAGTTATATCTGTTAGGCTTTACTCGATTACTTTATATTCTCATAATAAACTTAAAAGATAGACTCTTAGACTACGCTCCAGAACCTCAAGTTTTTCAAAATATCTTTTTATCAAGTCATCAGTATTTTGTAGCACTGCGCATATAGGCCACTTAATGATAACTCGCCGTTTTTTGGTGATCATTTTATCAAAAACCTTTTGCACAGTTTTGTGATTACGCTCACGGATATTAGTCTCATTTAGAATGATGCATTTTTTGAGAGTTAAAGGATGATAAGAGAATAACAAACGCAGAGCACCATTTGATGCCCTGCGTCCGTTAGGTTGAACGGTATTTACAGAATACTGCGTCTAAATTGTAGATAGGCCGCTGTGATTGCCGCTGCATCCTCTATCTGCGGATAATGACCTAACATAGGCATATTGGTTATATCAGCATTGGGTATCAGTTGACGATAACGATCAATCATATGCTGACCTGAGATAGGATCTTTGGCACCTGCGATCAATTTCACCGGTACAGTACTGTCGATAATCGCACCTACCCATCGCTCGCGGTATTGCTGACGCTGTGGTATATAGTTAATCAGCTTATGCATCACACCCAATCCATCATTGTGATTTAACAGCTGCCATAGCGTATCTATCACCTCTACTGTGGGCTGCGTGTCGGGGCCAAATATCCGTTGTAGACTGTCCGCAAATTTCTGCTTATTAATTAGCTTTGATACCAGAGGACCCAATGGCGATAGCAGTAGCTTCTGTACCAAGATAGGTTTGTGCGTCTCAGGAAACAGACCACCGTTTAAGAAGCATACGCTAGCAATGTGTCGCTCAGCGCTCCCTTCGACTTGTCTTGCTAGTAACTCCTGAGCCACCGTATCACCATAGTCATGCGCTAATATATGATAATCACTGACGTCCAGTTTTTCTAAAACCGCTTGATAAATATCAGCCTGTTTACTGATTAGATAGCGCGCGTTTTTAGGTTTATCTGACAACCCAAACCCCAGCATATCAAGCGTGATGACATAATAGTGCTCGGTTAGCGCGTCCCACATGCCTTCCCAGTCCCAACTGGCACTAGGATAACCATGAATCAATAGCAATACAGGTGCACTTTTATCCCCTGCATACCGAGTAAAGATTTGATGCCCGTTAATGGATTCATATTGCCCCTGCCGTTGCCACTCATCAAGAGTTATCATTAAAGACTTACTCCTCAAACGATGGATCAGTGCGGCGCAATTTTCTCAACAATGCAGGCCAGGCGATATCGCCATTCGCGCCACGGGTGACTTGCTCTGATGCAGCTTGGATACCTGCCAATATTTGTGCTGGTATCGGCGTCAAGGCACCTCCTCCGCTCTGCGCTTTGATCTGAATCTCACAAGCTCTTTGCATGATATACATGTATAAGAACGCATTGGCAACCGTATCGGCACAGGTGAGCAGACCATGGTTACGCAAAATCATAAAGTGAGCGTCGCCTAAATCAGCAACCAAGCGTACTTTTTCTTCAGGGTTTAATGCGACACCTTCGTAGTCGTGGTATGCCAAGTTGGATAGCGGAAATAATGATTGTTGCGAGATGGGTAGTAGGCCTTTTTCTTGCGCTGAGACGGCAACCCCATCATTGGTGTGCAAATGAATGACGCAATGCGCATCATCACGAGCCTCGTGTACAGCACTATGAATGATAAATCCAGCTGGATTGACTTCGAACTCTGATGGCGCTACTTTTTCGCCTGCTTTATTAACCTTTACCAGACTAGAGGCGGTAATCTCTTCAAATAACATCCCGTACGGATTGATTAAAAACTCATCCTCAGTACCTGGTACGCGCGCAGAGATGTGAGTGAATACCAAATCGTCCCAACCATAAGAGGCAATCATTCGATAACAGGCGGCAAGATTTACGCGCATCTGCCACTCTTGTTCGCTCATATTATGGTGTACACTCGAGATTGAATCGGTTGATGTCGCAGTTTGCATAGTTGTTTGCATGGTGTATTCCTTTACTGTGTTAGATATCCTGAATGATTACTTTACACCATTTCATAAAACCAAATCTGTCAAAAACATTACACTTATGAATATCAATCATTATTTAAATAACGACCCATGGTTTAGTCAATTACCAGCCATTGTGCAGCCGCTATTGGCAGGCGATGCGGTGCTAAAGGTATACCAAAAAGGCCAAATGATTCATGCCATCGGTGACAACGATGATGCGGCACTACACTTTGTCATGTCGGGTACAATTAGAGTCTGTAATGTGAGCGCTAGTGGCCATGCTATGACACTGGCGCATCTATCTAGTGGCGAGTGGTTTGGTGAGATATCTATCATAGATGACAATCCTCGCACCCATGATGCGTGGACGATTAACAAAGTAACGCTAATCTCAATTCCTAGAAATCTGGTGATTCAAACAGCGCAGTTGCATCCGATTTTATACAAGCACCTCGCGCTTATAACCTGCGAGCGAATCCGACGAGCATTTGATTGGATTGACGATGCTACCTCACTCAATACCTCAGCGCGACTGGCTAGCATGCTGATTGGGCTGATTGACACTTATGGACAGCAAATAGGAGACGATATCAAAATAGATCTGCGCTTATCGCAAGAAGAGCTTGGCTTTATGCTTGGCACTACTAGACAAACCATCAATAAAATCATCCAATCGTGGCAAAAGCAGCATCTTATCGATATGCACTATGGTTTTATCACTATAAAGGACAAACCCCAGTTGATGGCAATGATGAATCCTGCCTGACTTGAATATATAAAGCCGTCTCAACAATTCATACAACATCTAACTTATGATAGTTAGCATCAATTGCCTTAACATCTTCTTAACAGACCACTTGCTATGGTAAGGAATGACGTTTCCTACCATCTGTTGAGAAGTATCTGTATGTCCATACCTCAAGTCATCAAGACCAATGTGCTAAAAATCAACGCACCCAACGCCAATACAAAGACCAGCTACCTTAGTAAGCTCTATGATCGTGAGATAAGTCTCAGTTATCTTATTATTATCGTGGCTTTATATTTGGTAGTGACTGCAAATATTGCGTTCTTTGAGCAGGTGCTGGCTGTCTATCCATTTAGCAAAAACGTCGGATTTATCCTGTCTATTATTGGCTTGTTATTTGGACTGATGTGGCTGGTATTACAGCTGCTGTGCTATCGCCCAATTGCCAAACCCGTACTAGCTACGTTGCTGATTATCGCTGCCATCTGTGGTTATTTTACTAGCGCCTATGGAACGATATTTGATACCAACATGTTGATTAACAGTCTGGAGACCGATCAAGCAGAGGCGATGGGATTGTTTGCCCCCAGCATGGTCATTCGTGTGCTGCTACTGGGCGTGTTGCCAGCATTTATCATTAGCAAAATTCGTTTAAAACGCTTTACTTGGCAACGCAGTATTCTACAAAAAACAGTCACCTTGATACTGTCGATAGCGCTAATCGTCGTTTGTATTTTGCCATTTGGTGATCAATACGCCAGTTTCTTCCGTCAGCATAAACAAGTCCGTTCTTATGCCAACCCAATCACGCCTATTTACTCTACGATCAAACTTGGTGAAAGCTATGTCGATGAGCTACGCCGTCCTGATACTTTGACGCTGCATGCGACAGATGCGAAACGCGTGGCACCTGCTAATAGTGTGAGTGGCAGCGGCAAACCAAAACTAATGGTGTTTGTGGTTGGGGAAACGGCTCGCGCAGATCACTTCGGCTTGAACGGTTATACACGCAACACCACACCGCTGCTCTCAAAGCAGTCAGACCTTTATAGCTTTAAAGATGCCGTCTCCTGCGGAACCTCTACGGCCTACTCCGTACCTTGCATGTTTAGCTATGCAAATCGAACAGACTACGATATCGATACCGCCAAGTATAATGAAAACGTACTAGATACGCTAAGCAAGCAAGGGGTCAATGTCATTTGGCGGGACAATAACTCTAGCTCAAAAGGCGTGGCGGATCGTGTTACTTTTGAAGACTACAAAACAGCTGACACAAACCCCAACTGCGATGTTGAATGCCGAGATATCGGTATGCTTGATGGGTTTGATGAACTTGTAAAGTCAGGCAGCTCACAGAAAAATATGCCAAAAGACACACTTATTCTGCTGCATCAAATGGGCAATCATGGCCCCGCCTATTATCAGCGCTATCCTAAAACGTTTGAAACGTATAACCCTGTCTGCATGACCAATGAGCTGTCTAAATGTGATGCTCAGTCTGTGATAAATGGCTACGATAATGCGATTCGTTATACCGATTACTTTTTGAATAATGTGATTGATACGTTAAAGCCTTATGAGCAAGATTATGATGTGGTAATGGTATATATTAGTGATCATGGGGAGAGTTTGGGTGAAAATAATATCTACTTGCACGGCTTGCCCTATAAGTTCGCACCCGATACCCAAAAACACGTGCCTACGATAATTTGGTCGCCCAATAGTAATAGTATCGATACTGAAAGTCTTTCTAGTATGGTCAATCAGCCCGTGTCGCACGATTTTATTACCCCGACATTGCTTAGCTTTTTTGGTATTACGACCGATGAAGTCAAAGGTGCAGCAACTTTTTTTAAATTGGGTCATTCTAGTTGAGTGGCTAAAAATAATTTAATTCAAATAATTTGTTAAAAGTAGCTCACTACATTCGTTTTATATCGTTCAGTTCTTTTAGGTAACCACTATTTTTTAGGTCAGCATCATGTACAAGATACTCGTTATTGAAGACAACCCCGATATCGTGGCCAATATTTATGCTTTTTTTGAGCCAAAAGGGTTTGAGTTGGACAACGCGCACAACGGCTATAGCGGGCTAACACTCGCCTCAAACAATCGTTATGATGTGATATTGCTAGATGTGATGCTGCCAGGTATGGATGGCACGCAGCTGTGCAAAAAACTCAGAGAAGAGCTGCATGACAAAACGCCTGTGCTAATGCTCACGGCTCGCGATACAATCTTGGATAAAGTGGCTGGGTTTGATAGCGGCGCTGATGATTATTTGGTCAAGCCATTTTCGCTGGTTGAGCTGGAATGCCGTATCAAAGCGCTCATACGTCGCACCGAGGACGATCATTTTGCCCACAGTATTGCCGTCGGAGCGTTGTCCTTAAACAATAGTGAGCATACTATTATACGCGATGGACAATCACTGAAGCTTACCCCCACTGGCTTTAAAATATTGCACATCCTAATGAGTACAGCGCCTAGAGTCGTCAGTAAAGCTGAAATTGAAGAAAAAGTGTGGGGGCTAGACATACCCAGTAGTGATGCACTGCGCACCCATATGCATAGCGTGCGCGCACAGGTTGATAAGCCATTTGACACACCCATGATAGTCACCGTACCTGGCGTGGGCTACCAAGTTGTTGACCCTAACAAATGAGCAAGCGCGTAGTTGTGATTGCAGCATGAATTAAATAAACCTCATGTGACTTACTAACTGACTGACCGTATCGTATTTATCGCTCTGTTATATATCGCCCAGCTATATATCGCCTTCTTCTATTAGGTTGTCCCATGCCATGTTCAATATAGACTCGATAGCCAATAAGTTCAGACTGTCTTACTTCATATTCGCGTTATTACTGTGCGCAGCTTTTGTCAGTATTTTCTTGTACGCAGAGAGCCGAATAGAGCAAGATTTGGTCAAGGCTCGCCTATTGCAGCAGCTAGAGCTTAGCCAAGAAAAGCATGGTGAGCAGCCTATTTATGTCGCTGACCCAGGTATCAAGATTTATCGCTATGACAAAGCACCTGCTAGTTTACAAGCGATAGCCAATAACACGGTGCAAGAGACCTCTGTCACTGTTAATAAAGCCTCTGGAGCAGGTCATGCCAACCTGCATCTTTTTGCCTACACCCAAGACGGTCAAACCTATATTTTGACTTACCTAGAAAACACCGAAATGGTGATGGGAAATTATCCAGTCTTGGCGATATTTGAGCACCTAGAAGACATATTTGCAGATACGCTAAAAGTAGCCGTTATTTTAAGCTTACTTATCGCCGCTATCTTCTCTCAGTTGTCTTCCAAACAAATCATTAAGCCTCTATTGGACTTAAAGCAGGCCGTCGAGACCGATCATCACAACTTAAGCGATTTAACACATTTGCCATCTGAGGTTGGTGTCTTGGCACGGGCTATCGATGATAAAAACCACAAGTTAGAACAGTACCTCAAGCGCGAGCAACTGTTTACTGGTGATGTCAGCCACGAGTTACGCACACCGTTGACTATTATCATGGGGGCTTCCGAGGTATTGGCCTCGCAATTAGACGCTGACAGCCACTTAAATGAATTTACCAATCGCATTAGCACTACTGCCAAAGAAACTTCTGAGATTATCACTGCCCTGCTTCTACTATCGCGCGCGCCTGAAAAGTTAGACGCACCGCAAACCTCTATCAATAATATCGCTTTAGCAGAAATGCAGCGCCTGAAGTATTCGCTGCGGTATAAGTCTGTCACTTGTCAGGTAATTGCTGAGCAGGAATACAGCGCTTACGTACGCCCCGAACTCCTAAAAATGGCACTAGGCAATCTCATAAAAAATGCGTTTCAATATACTGATGATGGCGAAGTAGCCATTACTATCGATGACGAAAAAATCACGGTGACTGATACTGGCTTAGGTATTCCTGAAGCAATGATGCCTTTACTCTATGAACGGTTTGAGCGATTAGAGTCTCAGTATAAAGACGAGCAAACAATTCTGTTGTCAGAGCATGAGACAAAACATAAGGTTGAAGGATCAGGTCTAGGACTCAGTATCGTCCAGCGTATCATGTCACATATGGGCTGGCAGCTCACTCACCAAGCCAATCGCTCAGGTGGTAGCACCTTTAGTATTTATTATAAATAACCTTGTGATAGTCCAAAGACATCTTCATTTCCCAATCATAATTACTGATTGGGAAACGACAGGCTTAAACAACCATTACGCTTTATTCTCCTTCCTATATAGCCTCTTAACGTTTTCTTAACCTCTCCCGTCTTATACTCAGGCTATCTTAATTTTAATAGACCATTAAGAATGCCCTATGAAGCAAATTACTCATACCAACCTTGTAGACCCATCAGCCGAGCATAGTTCTATCAATCAGACGACGCATGATAATGCACTCGCAGCTGATAGCTTTGCAAGTCATGCCAAAGGTAAAACGGGAATCCTTCGCATTATAAAAGCCACTAGTTACTCTATAGATGGCTTTAAAGCCGCATATAAATTTGAAGCGGCTTTTAGACAAGTCGTGTGGCTCAACCTTGTACTGCTAGCTGCTGTCATCGTTATGCCTTTTGCGCTTGGTATAAAAATGATGCTAGTCGTCGCTTCTTTTTTGTCGTTGATTGTTGAGCTGCTCAATACAGGAGTTGAAGCCTGTGTCGACCATACTTCGACCGCCAAACACCCGCTCGCAAAAATCGCAAAAGATGTCGGCTCTGCAGCACAGTTTTTGTCTTTATGTTTGTTAATGGTTTTATGGGTAATGGCATTATCTGCTCTATTTTATTAAAGCATGGCGAGCATTCGTCTAACAGCGAAACGCGTTGCTAGCACTATCTTAAATAATAAAACGAAGGTCGTATTAAAATCCATCAACATCGCATATATGTTAACAGGTGTAGTCATGACTTCAGAAAACAACGCAATGACTTGGGACTGGCTAAAACTACTGTGCGTGACCATCATGGCCACCTTAATTTTTGAGCATAGTCAGTTAGATGTACGCATCAGTGAGCTTTTTTATAACAATGGACACTGGCTACTCGAAAAAGGCGCGCAGCCTTACGCATTTATCTTTTATGATTTGCCCAAAGCATTATTGATTCTATTGGCTATCTACCTCATAGCGGTTTTAATCATCAAGTATAGACAGTCAAGGCTTAATGCTAATGCCCTAAACTGCCATAAGCTAAATCACAGTAAGCTCAACCATAGTAAGCTTGATAAATTTCTGCTTCCTTTACCTATGCGCGAGATTGGCTACCTACTGATTATATTAGCGATTGTACCTGCTACCATTGCCACGCTCAAAGGCGTCACCCATGTTAGCTGCCCAAATGACTTGGTTATTTTTAATGGGGATTTGCCCTACCTCAACCTATGGCAAAACATCGTAGCAGCAACACCTGCCAGATGCTTCCCAGCAGCTCACGCCAGCGCAGGGTTTTCCTTATATGGACTGGCTTTTTTACCGACATTAAGAAAATACCGCTACCAGATAGTCATATCAATAACCGTTTTGGGCTGGACAATGGGACTGTATAAGATGCTGTTTGGTGATCATTTCTTTAGCCATACTTTGGTCTCAATGCTGCTGTCATTAACCATAGCCTGTGCGCTCGCAGCCCTATTTTTCAAACAATTGATTAAAAATAAAGCACACAGCACCAACGACGATAAAAGACATACTGGTCTTAGCTTGTCTAGCATTGAGCACTCTAACACTTAAAGTCAGCACTTAGGTTCAATAATTATGCATCAGTACTGTTGCATAAGTACTCAGCTTCAATAATTAGGTATCAGTACTTAGCATCCATACTTGGAATTGACGTTCGGGCATGACAGAGTTGTTCGTTATCTCTTTACTAAAATAGCACTACTAAGTATTTGAAAAACCCTGTATAAATAATAAACAATCACTGGCTTATTGTTAAGCAAACGCAAGGATAGCGCTTGTAAATAAGCTCTTCTATATCAATAGTCGATAAAGGAATGTAGCTATGCGCTTGTTGTCTACTAGGCCAGAATCATCGCATATCTATTCTTTTTTGACCATTCCATTATTATTCGTAGGCACTGCAAATAGCAGTCAAGCTGCTAGTTACGCTATTAATCCTGCCAACACTCATATTCGATTTGCTATCGAACGCTTTAAGAGTTCAGCCACGACTGGTGGCTTTTATAATATCAAAGGTCAATTGCAATACGATCCAAACCGAAGAACAGGCGACATCTCACTGATCATACCGATAAACTCCCTAAATACGGGCAACCCTTCTTTTAATAATAGTCTAACGGGGCCTGAGTTTTTTGATATGCAGAGGTTTCCTTCAGCGCAGTTTGAATCGACAAAATGGCATTTCAATTAAGATAAAAAAAGCCCGCAGGTCACTCGGGTAGATGGACAACTGACCCTGCATGGCGAGACCCACCCAATTAGCCTAACCGCAACTAAGTTTGATTGTTATCTAAACACGAGCATCAGAAAGGATGTTTGCGGTGGCGAGTTCACTGCTACGATTAATCGCACAAAATGGAATATCAATAAATTCGCTTGGTTCGGACTGACCAAAAACCTTGACTTAAGTATCAAGGTCGAAGCCGCCAGACAGTAGTATTTTTAATGTTTCGCCACTGTCTGAATGGATACTGGTAGTGATTTGCAGAAAGCTTAAAAAGGAATTAGACATGATTCATCGGTATTATAAAAGCATTACGAAACCATTGTCTGCAATCATGCCAGCATTGTCATTTTCTTCGATAATAACACTGACATTGGGATTCAGCTTAGTGTCTACCGTCGTGATGGCAGGTACGGTCAGCCTGCCAATAGACACTTTGCCCAGTCGAATAACCCTGCCAAATGTCAGCCCTGCTAATAGTGCGCTTGCCAACCGCGGGGCTTACGTGGCGCGTACCGCTGACTGTATGGCTTGCCACCGTGATGACTATAGTGGCGGCGTACCGATTGAGACACCCATTGGCAATATCTATTCGACCAATATCACACCATCGACGCGCTATGGTATCGGCAACTATACCGAATCCGATTTCAAAAAGGCGTTGCAAAAAGGTCGTGCACCCAATCATCAGCTTTATCCTGCGATGCCTTATCCGTCTTATCATAGCATGACAGATGAGGATATCAGCGCCTTGTTCGCCTATTTTCAGACCGTTCCTATCGTAGACAAACCACCTGAAAAAACCACTCATTTGCCTTTCCCGTTAAATATTCGTAGCTTGATGCTGGCATGGAATGTCATCAATGTGCCCTCTACTGAAAATCGTTCAGGGCTAACTGAAACTCAGCAGCGCGGTGAATATTTGGTCAATAACTTAGAGCACTGCGGCACTTGTCATACACCGCGCAACTTAACTCAAGGCCTCGATAAAGACCGCTATTTATCCGGCGCACCACTTGGTAAATGGTTTGCACCAAATATCACGCCTGACAACGATACGGGTATCGGCCTTTGGAACGAAATGGATATCGTAACTTACCTGCGTACAGGCACGCTTGATAAGCGCGCTTATGCGGGCGGCCCGATGGCAGAAGCCGTGGCGCACAGTACGCGTTATCTCACTGATGAAGACCTGATCGCGATGGCTGACTACTTAAAAGTCGTCCCAGCCATTAAGACCGATGATTATCTGATACCAGTCAATGTGTCTCGCCTGCCGCAGCCAGTCAGCAACTCCATTACTTATAACTTACTGGAGCAAAAAAACTATTTGGCACAGGCAAAATCTGAGACGGTTACTAGTGTAGATAGTATGGTCAGTTCGCACTATGTAAATAATAGCAATTCGCCAAAAGATTTATATCTCATCCATTGCGCCAGTTGTCATGGGGTCGATGGTTACGCCCAGCCCGATGCACGCTATGCATCCATCGTTGGCCTCAGTAGTATTCGCCGCGTAAAACCTGATGCACTTATCAGTGTGATTGCGTTCGGTGCAGAAGGCGCATTTAATACCGCACCAAAGATGCCTGGCTTCTCAGAAGATTTAAGCCCTGCACAAATCGCTAGCATTACTAACTACGTACGAGTCACCTTTGGTGGTTTACCCAACAGCGATGTCAGCGCGGCGGATGTCACACGTGTGATAAAAGAAAAAAGCTAACCATAAGACTAACTATAAAAAATGCGCTCTAATTTTCGCCTTTTATCATATGGCAAATACTAGCACGATAAGGATAATTCTATGAATGACCTGCTCCAATCTCCCACGCGACGACAACTGCTCTCAATGATAGGCAAGACGGCAGGCGCGACCGCGATGTATCAAGCGATGACCACGTTGGGGTTTGCATCTGAGTCGAGCTTTAAAAAAGAGATGAATCTCAAAGGCGCACCAGCTGGCGCAAGTATCGTGGTTTTGGGCGCAGGATTGGGTGGTCTAACTGCTGCCTATGAGCTGCGCAAAGCAGGCTATAAAGTGACTGTGCTTGAGTACCAAAATCGTGGCGGTGGACGTAGCTGGACACTCAATAGTGGTGACAAGTATACAGAGCTGGGCGGCGCTGAGGTCACGTGCGACTTTAAAAAAGGCAATTACTTCAATGGTGGTCCATGGCGATTGCCCATCCACCACTACGCGGTCTTCCATTACTGCAAAAAGTTCGGTGTGGCACTACAGCCATTTATCCAGACCAATGATCGTGCTTATCTACATCGTACCAATCATTTCGATGGTGCGCCTCAGCGCTTGGGCGAAGTGCAAAGCGATATTCGCGGTTATGTATCAGAGTTATTATCCAAAGCCGTCAATAAAGGCAGTCTCGATAGTACGGTCAATAAAGAGGACAAAGAAAAACTCCTCGAAGGTCTCAAGGGCTGGGGCGTGTTAGATACCAACTACCGTTACGTCAAAAGCCAAGAAACTGGTAAGCATCGTGGCTATAGTGTATATCCCGGTGGTGGTCTGATGCCTGATGCCAAGCCATCAACCCCCATACCGATGGACAAATTATTAGACTCAGGCATGTGGTCGGACATTTATACCAACTATACCGTCCATGTCCATCAACCAGCGATGTTTCAGCCCGTCGGCGGTATGGGAAAAATCGGTGATGCGTTCACGCGTGAGTGTCGCGAGATGATTACCTTCAATGCCAAAGTCACCAAAATCAATCAAGACGAAACTGGCGTCACTGTTGATTATGTTGATAGCAATAGCCCTGATAGTGCTATCAAAACCGTGCGCGCCGATTGGTGTATTTGCACCATCCCCTTATCCATCTTGACGCAGATTGATATCAATGTCTCCGCACCAATGAAGCAAGCCATGGCAGCCGTTCCTTATGATAGCTCTTACAAAGTGGGTTTGGAGTTCAAACGACGGTTTTGGGAAGAGGATGAATGGATCTATGGCGGCATCACTTATACTGATATGCCTATCTCGCAAATCTCCTATCCGTCACAAGATATGTTTAGCTCAGGCTCGGGCGTGATACTTGGCGCGTATGGATTTGGGGAAGCCTCATACAAATTTAACTCATTGACACCCAAAGAACGTATCAATGCCGCGCTCGCCTATGGCAAACAGATTCATCCGCAATATACTAAGGAATTTCGCGCTGGCACGTCTGTCGCATGGCACCGTATCCCTTGGTCGCTTGGCTGCTACGGCATTTGGAGCGAGTCCAGTCGTGAGCAGTATTACGACACACTCTGCGAGATTGATCACCGCATCATACTGGCAGGTGAGCACTGTTCGCATATTCCTGCGTGGCAAGAAGGTGCAATCCTATCTGGAATGGATGCCGCCAAACGCTTGCATCAAAAAGTCAAAAAGCTTGGATAGCCAGATTTTGAGTAATGAGCTTTGAATAACCAGTCTGCCGTTGAAGCAAGGATGATAACAATGAGACTAAGCACATTAGGAACAGTCATGAACATAGTGGTAGTAAATCCAATCAAACCATCTAGCTCACTCAGCTCGGGCAAAGCAATAACGATGCTCATGATTGGTGGGTCGATAGCCCTATCTGGCTGTAGTCAGTATAAAGCAGAAAACGTAGCCACTATCGCCAACCCGCAGACAGCACCAATGCTATTTAACAATAGTGTCGACAATCAAGCCAGTCGCAATCAGGGCGCATGGGGCGGCGTATATATGACCAAAAAAGAGTTGGCTGAACCTACCAGCAATATTGTCGATGTGCGCTCAATACCAAACATGAGTGAAGATGCCAGCATGCAGCAGTGGCTCACTAAATTTGAAGGCAGCACACAAGGTAACACGGGGTTTTTTACCACCAATGGCAAAAAACTCTACGATGACTCTTGTGCTGGTTGTCATATGCAAAAAGGTGAAGGTGCGCAAGGCGCAGGCTACTATCCACCGCTAGCCAATAACAGCAAGATGCAATCGAAGTATTATATTATTAGTGTCGTTATCAATGGCCTACGCGGCATGCCATCATTCCATAGCATGATGAATGATGAGCAAATAGCAGCTGTCACACAATACGTGCATAGCGATCTAAATAATTTCATTGATATAGTAACCACTGCTAATGTCGCACAGCTACGCCATGACTTCCCACCAGGCGCTGATCCTAGTGAGTGAGTTTACAAGAGTCGCTATTAATAGAGTCAATATAACTTTACATACCAAAATACATCTAGAAAAAGCCCTAATGTGAATGCAAAAAAACGCCACTGGATTGAATCCAATGGCGTTTTATGAAAAATCAAAATCTGTACTAGGTGAATAAACCTATAGAATAGTAGTATTCACATCAGTCTGAATCAACAGATCATGAGTACCATTGGTATCAGAGAAGCTATAAACGTTATAGCTAGTGCCACCTTGACTCCTAGTACCGCTACTGATCCACTCATCAGTCAATGTCACTGAATCACCATTAATCCCGCCATCGCCCTTGATGATTAAATCTTTATTAATCATGGCTGTATCACTAATAATATCAAGCACATCAATGGTCGACAGATTGGTTAGTGATTGCGCGCCATTACCTGTCATATCGATAACTTCAATACTTTCAAACTTAGATAAATCAAAAGTACCAAAATCGATAGTAGTATTGGCCATATTAATCAATAAAGTATCGATACCTGCGCCACCATCCATCAACAAGTTATCAGCTGCGAATACTAGCGTATCATTGCCTGCACCACCTCTTAGCGTATTGGCTCCAGTACCGCCGTCGAGGAAGTCATTGCCACTACCGCCTATAAAGATATCATCTCCAGCGCCGCCTTTATAGTTGACAGATACTGACTGTCCAGAAGCATCAACGATATCATTTTCTTCTGTACCTACAAAAGTTTTGCTAAACGCTATATCAACAGAGACAGACGGCACATTACCATCGATATCAATATAAACATCAGATGTATCCGTCACAGTCCCTTCGGTATAGGTAACTGTATCGGTAGTACTAAGCGCAAACTCTAGATCAGCTTCTAACGGTACAGACGAATTAATTTGTAGGTCATTGATCTGTTTAAGAGTGATACCGATAATAGTGTAGCTATTAGTCGCCTCATCCCAAATCGCAGTCAATAGCTCTTTGTTACTATTCACTCTAAAGCGTAAGACATCATCGGTTAAGTTAACACCATTATCAGTGATAACTATATTTACTGTCTCACTACTATCTGTATCTTCTAATACTGCGTTCAAATTTAATGCTGTCCATTTACCTTGATTACCAATAGTATCAGTAGGATTAAAGGTAAGACCATCAGCAACTGGTTTGACTTGCAGAGTAATATTTAATGGCTCACTGACTAGACCGCTGTCGCTAATGACTCTCATCTCAACGCCAGTCACCTCAGCACTGATATTCTCTGGTGGCTGAATGAAAATACTGTCAGCCTCTGAACTTAGATCGGTAGCATTGATTGTCCATAAATTACCATTACTGTTTTTATTACCATTGTTGTTAGCAAGTTGTTGTATATCATTACTATCTATGTAATATACCAAATAACCATCAGGTACATTGTCGATACTAATACCAGTAGCCTTATCAAACTTACCATTTACGCTACCATCATTATCTCCTTGAGTATCCCTTGAACTAATCTCATAAGGAATAGGGATAAGGGTATCTTCATTACCCACTGCTGTAACGGTGGTATCTTCTGTATCAGGTTTAAAGACATTAAGCTTGTCGGGTTGGGCAGTAACGTCAACAGTATATTGATGCTTATAAGTTTCTATGTCACCATCAATAGCCACATCGCTCACTTCCTTATGAGCGGCATTAACAAAAATAATAGCGCTACCATTAGCATCTGCGGCAGGAGTATATTGAACCTTGACACTACTAGGTGGATTGACACCATCTATGGCACCATTACTATCTGCAACATCTACGACATAATACTCTCCAGGTGCAATACCTGTACCAGCAAGCTCACTAGCTGTTACCTCAGTTGAGTTCAGTCTCGTACCGTTATATTCTAATATCCCAGCGTCTCCATTACCTCTTTTTAGATTAGATTCATCGATCTCGATATACAGTTTCCCATTAATCAATGAGACATAATCACCATCAGCACTATTCGTTAGATTGATATCTATATCAACTCTAGCATCTTCGGCTGCGACAACTGGTGATATGCCATTATGATTATCAAACGTGTCAGTGACTGGCTTGACAGTGATAGCGATGTTTTCAGTTGGAGATACATCTTCGCGCCCCTTATTATCGCGAGCAGTAAAGGTTGCATTGAAGCTTAGCTCTTGCCCCGTCTCATTGGTACTAAAGTCTTCTGGCAGCGAAACACTTATTGCATTAAGCGCTTTCTGTGGCGTCAGCGTACTGGCATCATTCACGCTGATAATCCACTGGTCTCCAATTCTTATAGCGCTCACCTGGCCTGAAGCCTCCGGATCTACAGATAGATTTGTTCCCTCTGGCACACCACTTAGCGCAATGTTATAAGCAGTGACACTACTAGCACTGGTCCCTACCAGCGTAGCATCAATCACATCCCCTAGATTAAAGCTACTATCTTCATTAGGCTCAATAGGTTTAATAACTAAATTATTAACCAAGTCAGCAGGAGGGGGATTGTTACCTGGATTTGTGCGTGTTAGCTCTAGGATAAAGTCTTTACTGTCTACCTCTTCCCTACCATCGATACCTTTTCCAGCAATATCTTGAGTAACCCCTGTTACAGTAATAGTATTTATATTATTTATAGAAAAATCAGCGCCATTATCACGCTCCAGTACTAAATCATAACTTGGCGCAATCCCTGTAGTGATGGCTGGATTAGGCACATCCACATACCACACGCCATTGGATACGATACCACCTTGTACGATAATACCATCAGGCACACCGCTGACTTCCAATCGAGTAAAGATCTCTGAGCCGTCTTGGTCAGCCGAGGTCAATGAGACGGTAACCGTCGCAGTATCATTGAATCCACTGTTATCAATACTCACATCAGTTTCAGCTAGAGCAATTGTTGGGTCATCAGTGACTGCTTGGAATGTGACATTTACCTCATTATCCGTTTGAGACGATGATGTCGTGATGAGCTTTGTGCCATCTGTTAATGTAGCCGTATCGGTGTAAGTATAGTCAAACCTGATATTAAAAGGGGCATCACTATGTTCGTTAGCACTGTTGTATTTTACTTCAATTTTATCGCTGGCATTAAAGGTGTAGTTGCCAACTTCAGGAGCCTCGCCATTAACAAGTAATACCACGTTTGCTATATCATCAGGATTTAAAGTAATTGTATCAAGTACTTCATCGCCTGCAGATGCATCCGTGGTTTTAAAAGCAGCATTAAAGTCTATCGTCGTCCATTCATCTTCGAACGCTACCACTTGCGGGTTATTGACTGTACCATCAGCAGCATCTGGAACTATCAATACAGAGACTGTCTTAGGAGAATGTGTGACACTATTGCCCGATACACGCTCAGTGGTAGTATCTTGAATATCAAAGCTAATATCACCTGCAAAGTGCTCTGGGGTGGTCAACATAGCACCACCATTCTGAATAGCAGCAAGCGGCACTGACCACACGCGATCCGCACCACTACCTCCTAAGAACACCACACCAGCGCCTATGATATTAAAACCTTCAGGTAGTCCTGTTATGCTATAGCTTATCGCTTCAGGTTGCGGTGAGCCACTATCATAAGGCGCTATTGACATAGCATCATCAAAGAAGTCTGATACTGCGATACTGTTGGTACTCAAACCTTCAGAATTGGGCTGGTCTTCGGCAATTACTTTAGTGTAATTTACATTTTCGAGGTCAACAGCCAGATCATCATTTAAGATAAGATCAGCTTTACCAATGACTTTAATAGGTAAGTTGAGTGTAGTGCTTTGCGTACCGGTTGTCCCTTCTTCCTGACTAACTGCTGATACTTTTAGAGTTACTGTACCGCTGTAATTTTCAGCAGGAACGAAATATAAATTAGTCACATCATTAGTATAGTTAGGAATGATGACCGAGCCACTACTGGTATCTAGTAGTGTTATTACACCTTTATTATTTTGATACAGCTGCCCGTCTAGTGGTATTTCTGAAATGGTTACATCATAAGTCTCTGAAAGACTATCACGCGAGCTTGGACGGATATTAAGTGCAATGCCATTGATAGGAGTGATATCACTTCCAATAGTACCCGTTGTTACATCCCCCATATCTGCAGCGGTGGCACGCGTATTACCACCAATGATGGCCTGATCTTCAATCCCCTCGGCAGGGTCAACGGCTAAGGTAGCTGGATCCGCCACACCTGTGACGGTAAAGGTTAGATAACTCCCACCACTGGTCGCTGTCACACTAGCACCACCATCTTCATCATAATCGATGGTTTTGGCTTCTACCTTAACTGCTGTCTGAGCAGTAGCCGATTCTGAAGTGACTGTATAATCACTATAGTCTTGCGGCGGGGTCACAGTAACCGTATTCAGATAAGCGGCTGGGATATCGACACCCGTCCCATTATCTGTTAGAGCAGGCTCAGTAGTTGCACCACCATCAACACTATAGGTAAAGACCGCGCCTGCTATCGCGGTAAATTCACCGTTGTCCCTGCTACCAAACGTCAGATGCGCGTAAGTCTGTTCAGAGTCATTAGCGGCAGCGGTATGGCTTTCCTGTCCGAAGTCGACCATGTCATCTTGGTTTGACCAGCCATCTATTAGGTTAAACGTAGTACTAGTATTGGCATCAATACCACTACCAAGATTAAAGGCAGCGTCCTCTTGGGCGGTAGCGGTATAAACACGGTCTGGATTGATGGTTAGGTCATCTATAGTATCGTTATCACTACGTCCGCCCACTACTTCAGCAACTGGAGTGACAACTACTGTTTGCGTTAATGGGCTTTCTGATGTGCTGGTCACCGTGTTACCGCCATCATCATCAGTATCTGTCGTTGTCACGGTAAAGCTAAACTCAGTAT
Organism: Psychrobacter sp. JCM 18900; assembly: GCF_904846625.1. Lineage (GTDB taxonomy): Bacteria > Pseudomonadota > Gammaproteobacteria > Pseudomonadales > Moraxellaceae > Psychrobacter. Next base: position 3,722 of record NZ_CAJHBL010000002.1, on the reverse strand, counting down.
CGGTTGAAGACTGTGCAGGCGGTTTGATAGAGAACGTACTCAAATCAGGTGAACTTGTCATATCAATAGTGATCGTGGTCACAACTGCTGCATTTGTGACGTTGTTGGCACTATCAACACCATCCACATAAGACCAGCCTACTGGTATATCAAACACAATACTATCAATGACTTCTGTGCTAGCACCATCTGGTTTATCCAGCACAGTAAAACCAAATGTATCAAGGGTAACTGGTGTATCTTCTTTAGTTTGAACGCCTTGATTATCAAGCCCAACTTGACCAGCTACTGGAGTGACAGTTAGGTTGACATTGATCGTATCAATCAGCTCTACAGAAGCATCTTTCTGAATACCCGCTAGGTTCGGATCAAGATCAGAGTCAGAATCATGATCTTGGGTATATAAAGATACCTCGATATCATTCATATCAAGTGAGTTATATTGATCGGGTTTAATGCGTATTATGGGCTGACCAGTACTAGTGTTAAATACTGGCTCGTTCGTACCAGTAACCGTAGCTAAGCCAGTATTACTATCTAAAATGATATTACCACTACCGTCTTTATTCGCATTAGCACCAATTGTGGTAGTTCCGTTGGCATCTACCGTTCCGCTAGTTGCAATCACATTGCCGCTAGCATCAATAAATTCAACTACTGTTCCCGGTTTAAGACCTGTAATAACAAAGCCATAGGTTTCTCTACTGCCATTAGCAGCACTTCCTGCTAAATCACCAAAGGTGGTAGTGATTGGTATATCAACAGACTTGTTTTCCTCGACTTCAGCAATAACATCATTACCAATAATCGAACTAATACCATCGTTAGGTTCAATAACATAACTTGAATCGACACCAAAGCTACTAGCATCATCACCAGCAGCGTTGTTAAGTACAGTATCGGTGACCGCTGTGACATCGATGCTAATAGTAGATGTGCTAGTTTTACCTGTAATAGGAGACCCTCCTGTCGTCACCACTGCGCCAGTACCATCAACATTGACTCTATTGCCACTACTATCCACTTCAAACGAGGTCACCGACATTGTGATTGAGATATTGCTCGCATCATCTTTAGGTGGCGTGAGTTTTATGGCTTCAAATTGATCCACCGTCATAGAGGCTGTAGCTGGACCTGAATTATTGATGACGCCGTTACCATCCAATTGTATGGTAATAGGCGCTCCTGTCGCTGTAATAGTGCCAACACCATAGTCCAATACGGTGCCATTCGGTACCCCTGTTAAGGTAACTAGACCAATACGTTCTGGAGTATCGTCAGGACTACTGCTGTTTAGGTCAGTTGCGTCAGTAATAACCGGTGCTTTCAAACCAAGCGTTACTTCGGTGTCTTCTTCAGTTGTAACGGACACGTTAGTGAGCTGAGGAGCGTCAGATACTGGATTGACCGTGATAGTCAATTTTTGACTTGTTTCTTCACGAGTTGCACCAGTAACACCGTTTGAGACATTCGCAGTGATAACTGGTAGCGTACCACTGTAATCGCTAGTCGCCACATATTCATAAGTGCCATCACTATTGAAAGTAATTTCACCGACTTTATTAGTACCTACATTGACATTCTGAGATAAGTTATTTAAGTTATCAGGATCTACAGTAATAGCTGAGCCATTACCAATCTGGAAGCTTTCTACAGTTAATTGTTCTCCAAAATCCGGATCATCAGTGTCATTTTCATCAAAGATAGTAGCAAGCACACCACCTGAGGTCGTCGTGCCATTTTCATTGATAGTAATACTATTATCGGCAAGTGCAATACCGCCATCGTTGGTACCAGTGATAGTGACTTCGACATAACGAATCTCACTTTTGCTCAGCTCGTTACCATTAACAGCCGTAGTGACACCTTTATCATCGTTAACTTGTACCGCGTAACGGATGGTCACGGTTGTGCCAGCTGGAATAAAATCGATATAATCAGCTCGTGCTTCAAAATCCCAATCTGCTGTCGTATCTGTTACTGTCGCCGGATCAATCTCAAACAATCCTCTGAGCACAGCCTCTTGATCTTCTGTAAAGTTTAGACCTGAAGAAGTAGTGATTGTAGTGTTGGCATCTTCTAAATAGCTAATGGTTAAACCATCAGTCGTATCTTTGTCATTAAAACTGATAATGCCATTTTGAGTGAGCGTTGTATCATCTGTCGGTTCAATAAATTGGGTTGAAGCAATCAAGCCATTAGAACTGGTCTTAATAGTTGGCTGATCGTTAGTACCTATAATAGTTATAGTAAGCTTAGCGGTATCAGTACTACCATCAGCATCAGTGATAGTGTACTCAAACGTTTCTTTTCGCTGTTCGCCTACTGCTAAAAACTCTATAGCGGCATTATCTACACTATAGGTATAGTCACCATCACGACTTAGCGTCAGTTCGCCAAAATTACCTAAAGTTGGAGTTATGCCATCAGCAATACCAACATCACCACCTGATGACTCTACTGCTGTTACTATGGTGGCATCTGCACCTAAGTCATCAGCTTCAGTGGGCGCAGCACCAGATATTACGTTACCCGTTGCTATAATTTTGTTAGATTGCTCATCTACATTTACATTTTCAGTAACGCTATTCTTGTCATTATTTGCAACAGGTACAGTATCGATGATCTCAATATCTAAAGTATCATTGATTGTGCCACCAATTGTATTGGTTAATACTACGTTGAACTGCTCGAATACTTCACGATTCAATACATTATGGTCTTTTGCATTGCCATCTTCAGTGTACTCATAAGTCAAAATACCCGTCTGTGAGTCATAGTTGGTAATAGAAAGCGAACCTGCACTACCTCCTGAGATAACAATAGGGTTGCTAGGAGTTGCTAGCGTCACATCCTGATCGTTTATATCTAGACTTGCCACGCTCTGAGGATTAGTAACAGTAAATATGCCAATGACAGTATCGCCTGTTGCTTCAGTAACTCTATTATCATTGATCGTTAACATAGGTACAATATCGTTATCAAGAATCGTACCAGTACCAGCCACTCCATCAATGGTCAGCTTGGTGGTTTCATTATTCTCAAGAATAGTGTCATTTGACGTCGGGTAGCTGACCGTGAAGCTTGTGACCCCAGCGGGTACCGTGATGGTGCCATCACCATTGTTGATGACGCCGTCGCTAAAGATCACATCAGCAGGGTCACTACTGTAATCACCAGCGGTCGCACTGCCGTTTGTCAGTGCAAAGTCATAAGTGACGTCCGCTTGGGTGGTGCCATTCACTGTGACTTGGTGGACCAGATTGTCCCCTTCTGTCGCGCTCGCATTGCCAACGGTTAGGGTCGGTTTGTCACCGTCGGTATTGGCAGCTGGATTCTGTGGATCATCTGATTCATCTAAGATGGTGCCGGTGGCGCTATTTAAAGTAGGATCGGTGTTTACTGTCGCATTTACCGCGCCCGTGATACTCATACCCAATACTTCTGAGACTTCATAGAAACCATCGTTGGCTGGGGTAATGGTAAACGTTGGGTTGTTAGTAGCGCCAACTGCTGGTATGGTCACTTCAATACCAGCAAGGGCTTCGGCCACTGTGTAGGTGGTTTCTAAGCCTTTAGCGTCCGTGAAGATGACTTCTTGATCAAGAATGTCCGCTGCTACTGCGCCGCCAATGCCGCCTGGCAAATCAAGCTTGACGGTTACGGTACTGTCTTTGTCCGTTGCGCCTGTTTGAAAGATCTCAAAGACGATGGTGTCATCA
>NZ_CAJHBL010000001.1 GCF_904846625.1 Psychrobacter sp. JCM 18900 | reverse complement strand
CTTTGCTGACGACAATAGCGCGATGGCCCCACCTGATCCCTTCCCGAACTCAGAAGTGAAACATCGTAGCGCCAATGGTAGTGTGGTTCGCCCATGTGAGAGTAGGTCATCGTCAGCTCTCTATTCTGAAATATCCCCCGACATTAGCTTGTCGGGGGATTTTCTTTGTGTCTATCTTTTATTCCTAGTGACCTACGCAGCAAATCCTATTTAAAGATGAGCAAGGAGCAACGGCTGTCTGGGAGACAGTCGTCCGTAGCGCAAGACAAGAGCTATGCTTGCAGTTAGCAATACTTTGCCTTAACAGTGCTCTTCTCGTTCGGCAGCTCTCTATTATAGATAAAGCCACCATCGCGTGAGCGTTGGGGGCTTTTCTTTATCTAACATTAAGAATTATTTTGCCAATGCTACAACGTATATGCGAACTTTACCACTGACAGAATCAGAGATGCTTTCATTGCGTATATACTATTTGAAAGCGAAACCTGTGCCCTAAGACAAAAGAAGTATCTATCATTAGTCAAGACTATGCCATTAAATCTAACCAACTGTATTAGATTTATACCTAGCCAGTAGAGTTTATAAGCGATAGACGACGCCACAATATCCGCTTCTACCCTTTACTACGAGTAATACAGTATCTTAATTATTAAGCGGAGTGATGTTTTCATCTTAAGCAGGTTTTTATTGATAGAGGCAGAGACTTTATATCTAGCATATGAATTTGATTAGTTATCTGTTCATAATACCTTGATTGATTGGCTTTATAAAAACCTTTATATTGAATAGAGGTCTATATCAAGGATGAGTCTTATAGCTTACTCAATCGTATGCTATCTAACGAGCGTAGGCGGTTCGATGGCTTAATTATTTTTAATGAAGCTGAAATGGAAGAGCTATATTTGTAGTAGAGCTTTTAGCCATAGCAGTTTTTAGAATGAGCGTAAACCCACTCTAGAAACTACTTACTGACTGCTAACTATTCACTGTCTGTTGTACTACTTAAAATTTACTTTGAAGTTCTTTATTCTTCTTTGAATTTTGGCACACCTTTTTCCCAGACATCCCAGTTATCAACGATGTGATCGACAGTTTTTGATCCTACTAGCACGATATTTTCTACTGTTTCTGCAAAGCCACCAGCTGTTTCCCCTGGCGCTGGATCTAGATGTTGAAGCGTAGTCTCATTTGGATTACCTTGGTCAAAATTCACTGCACCACGTAAGCTCATTATGCGTTCAATACCTACCGTTCTGTTAAGTACTTGTGCTATTGCAGTGGCTTCCATTTCAGTGATAATGTAATCATCTGCATTATATAACTCAGCTATGTATTGCGCTTGTTTAGATAACCCTGGACCATGAAAAAAGGTATCTCCTGTCATATGAGTACCTACGGTGATAGCTGGGCTTCGTTGTGCTGCTGCATCAGGATATTTCATTCGATATGCGCTGGCTTCTTTTGAATCTTTTAAAGCAACTGACTGGCTTAAATGTAGATTCCATTTTAGCAGTTCAGAGTTAAGTTGATAGCGGCGAATATCTTCATAGCCTTTGCGGGGTGTAAACGTAGGTGCACCTTTTTCACCTTCTTCGGCTTTCCAGCGGTGACCTAAGTCGTAATCTACGAGCCAAGACGCCCAACTTACATCACCTATCGTGCCTTTACTCGGTGGTGTTCCTGCGACACCGCTTAGAACGAAGTAGCTTTTGCTAAAGTCAAATTTAGGAGAAAGTGTGATTGCTTGCATGGACGCTGAAGATCCTACTTTACCCATCCCTAATACCGAACCACAGACACCTTCTGAGTTACAATAAACTGGGCTATGGGCACCTTCTACTTTTATAGGCTTACTATCTGTAAAATATTGATTATACCAATGCTGAAATTCGCCTGCTTTATCTCCACTATTTTCACCAATCTCAAACATCGCTGCGATAAATACCTTTACTTGGATTTTATCTTGATGAGTTTCAGCTTGTGCGTTACTACAAAACATGAATATCATGGTAAAAATAGATAAATGAAAAAAATGTTTTTTTATAAACATATGGAACGCCTATTTAAAGTATTTGAGTCTGGATTTATAGTTTAATTAGCAATAACTAAAAAATATGCTAAAACTAAATAAATGCTTATATATCCAATATAGAATAGCATAATCTTCAGATAGGCTGGAGTGCTCGACTAGTGTAGAGGGTAGGTGAGAAGGTTTTGGTTGGAATAGATCTTCCTTTTTTATCTTTTATTCCTAGTGGCCTACACAGCAAATCCTATTAAAAGGATTTACTCTTGCGCTACGTTGAGGAGGAACAAGCGAAACACTGTTTCGCCCGACGTAAGACAAGAGCTGTGCTTGCAGTTAGCATGTTCTTCTTTAACTTAAAGGCGCTCAGGTCATCGTCAGCTCTCTATTCTTGAAAAGCCCCTTGATACGTCAGTATTAAAGGGCTTTTCTTTAAGAGGGATTTGAAAATGTTAGCTAGGTTCCGAGATTCTTAACAAATTTTTTCTACCTTATTGTTATATTTAGATTGTCGCTTCATTGTATTAGTGCTAGATTTATAGGAGAGTAAATTTTTATTTTTTAAATAAGTCAGGTACTATTCTATTTATGGTTTTTTATATCATACGAAATTAGACATTAATAAAAATACAGTTCTACTATGTATCATAGACTAAGCAGAAATATTGAATGGAATCTAATCTAAGTACGCTTACGGGTCGAATAGAGAATACAATTAGAAGCTCTATTAGTGGATTAACAGGACACGAATGGGATGAAGATTTCATTACCCTAAACTTACTTCGTGATTTAAGACATGAAATAAATGGTATATGCTTTATTAGTGAAGATAGAAAGAGCAAAATAGACTGGCAAATATACAAACTAAAGGGAGCTTATGAGAATAATTTTGGTGATATTGCTCTAATTGTGAATATTAACTATAAAGATGGTACTGACCTTCATGGGGTAGCATTCCTTGAAGCGAAAAAGCGTGACTGGAGAAAAACATCCTTCAGTGCAATGAAAATACCCCAAGCTAAAAGAATATTAAAGAATGCTCCTCGTTCTCATTACTTACTTTATGATTATGAAGAAATTACAAACTTCCTGTCAGCTTCTTCGTATCAAGAAGAGTTAAAGTATTACTATTATCATAGAGGTTCTCAAATTCCATTTTCTGCGGTCACTAGAGCTGTATGTGTACCTCTTGATTTAGCTTTAGAAACAGGTAATAAAGATACATTACTTTATCGTTATGGTACGCCATTGTCATTACAGCTTGCGAGCCGTTACTTTAATGGTTTGGATTTAGAATTTGACGAGACTTCCAAAAAAGTTGCTACAGGTTTCTTAGAGAAATTTGGTTTACCAAAGTATGTTATCAAAATTGATATTATTGAGAATGGTATAGAGCCTAAAGAAAATCAGCTTCGGGTAAATCAATCAAACTACAGTCAGATAGATTAAATATTAATGACTCGACGTTTTAATTTTGGCGACAATATTACTAGTATATTGATTTGGTACGATACCCTTATAAAATCGGTATTTTGAATAAAACTGAAAAAGGAAAGTTATTAATGTCTAGACCTGAAATAGAGAACATGAAAACTTGGCCAAGAAATTTGAGCACTGCTCAAGGTGGAGGTTTATCTACGTCCCAATATGGGGGTATGTCTACATCTCAATATGGAGGCATGTCCACTTCTCAGTACGGTGGATTATCTACGTCTCAATATGGGGGTATGTCTACATCTCAATATGGAGGCTTGTCCACCTCTCAGTACGGTGGATTATCTACATCTCAATATGGTGGGTTGTCTACATCCCAATATGGGGGTCTTTCAACATCACAGTATGGTGGTTTGTCAACATCACAAGGTGGTGGTATGTCTACCTCTTCAAGCAATGTATATAAAAGCAATATTCCACCTTGGCCAGTTTTTGTTAGAGAACTTGAAGCAAGAGGGTACCAATCTCAAGCAAATTTAATTCGTCAATACTTACCAGAATACTTATGGCCAGAAAACTTTTTTTAGTTAATACAATTTTAGAGAAAGTTTATCAGTAAGATATCACAACTTTTATTGCTAGATAGGGTGTTATATATAAACCATTTTTTAATCATCTAAGTCCAAAACTAGACGTTTCAACTAATAAAAACGAAATTTTCTTGTATGTATTTTATAAATTTATCCCTCAAAATAATTCACCTATCTCTATCGTTTCTTTAAAATCAAACCTCAATTGCTCATCTTTACGCTGTCTCATCTGTTCTATACGCAGCTTGCACCCAGCGATAAGCCTTATACCTCGCGTTGTTGCTCTGTCCTCATATCATGCCATAGTTGGCGCTCAGGTCGATTGTGTAGACAACCAAAACAATAGCCTTTTTTGTAGATCGTGCGGATACTGGTAATGTCAAGCAATTCAATTAGTTTTAAATATATTATTTTAAATTGTGCATTTAACTTTATAGTCAAAAAACAATACTCTATTGAAAACCAGTAGTTCAACAACAACTATCAAAGAGAACCCCCATGACAACATCAAAAGTAACCTACCAAGGCAATTTACGCACCCAAGCCATTCACCTACAGTCGAATAATCGAATCATTACTGATGCGCCAACGGACAATCATGGTAAGGGCGAAGCGTTTTCACCGACTGATTTACTAGCGACCAGTTTGGGTAGTTGTATCTTAACAATTATTGGTATCAAAGCCGAAGCGATGGACATCGATATCTCAGGTACGACCGCAGAAGTTACCAAAGTCATGGCGGCGAAACCAAGACGTGTAAGTGAAATACACGTTGTGGTTAATTTTTCGAAAGCATTGGACGAGAGTACCTTAAAACGGTTTTATAAAACCGCGTTGACCTGTCCAGTAGGCAATAGCTTGGATCCTGCCATTACTCAAAATCTAGTGTTTAACAATGGCACAGACGCCTAATATGTCTACTAAGACTTTACTCATCGTCGCTCATACGCCATCGCCCAATACTCAGAAATTGGCGCAGGCAGCTTATGACGGTGCCAATCATCCTGATATAGATATCACTGTCATTTTGAAATCACCGCAGGATACGCAGCCTGAAGACGTGTTGGCTGCTGATGCGTTACTGCTAGGTACGACTGAGAATCTGGCGTATATGGCAGGGCTGACCAAGGACTTTTTTGATCGTTGCTACTATCCTATATTAGAGAAAAAGCAGGGCATGCCATTTGCGGTATATATACGCGCAGGGCATGATGGTACAGGTACCAAGCTTGCGCTCAAAACGATTACAACGGGGCTACGTTGGTCATGGATTCAAGAGGCGCTGTTACTACAAGGCGATTGGCAAGAGAGCTTTGTTGAGCAAGTAGAAGAGCTTGCTATGACGCTTGCTGCTGGGGTAGAGGCAGGTATTTACTAGTAGTCAGTTGTTTGGTAGTCAGGCAGTATTAGACAGTGCTTATTCATCTACTGCTATCAATACTGAGAGCATAAAAAAAGGTCTGGGAGGATAGTAATGCATGACGATAATCTGGAGAGTGATAATCCAAATAATAAAGTAGATATTTCTGCATTGCCGTTTTCTCAAGCGTGTGAAAATAATAAACAGCCTATTCTAGAAGTACTCCAGACAGAACTACAAGGCTTTAATCATGTATTAGAAGTTGGCTCTGGAACAGGTCAGCATAGTGTTTACTTTGCCCCTAATCTGCCTGAGATACAATGGCAAACCAGCGATGTGATTAGTAATCATCGCCATATCATTGCTTGGCATAATGCGTATCCTGCACCTAATTTATATTCGCCATTAGCGTTTGATTTGGCGCATGACTCAGTACCTGTTAGTAGTCATTTAGATAGTGGTCATTTAAATAGCAGTCATGTAGACAAACCTTATGATGTAATATTTACAGCCAATACTTTGCATATCATTAGCTGGGCTTTGGTAGAGCGATTATTTGCATTGGCTAGTGATGCGCTACCTGTGGACGGTAAGCTGATTGTATATGGTCCTTTTAATGAGCATAGTAAATATACCAGTGAAGGTAATCAGCGATTTGATGCGATGTTGAGAGCAGGCAACCCTGCCAGCGGCATTCGTGATAAAGAAGACATTGTCAGTCTAGCAAATGCTCATCATCTACAAATTTCAAAAACATATGCAATGCCTGCTAATAATCAGCTATTAGTATTTCAAAAAATATAAAGCATCGAATTCTTAGAACAGAAAAGCCACTTCAATTAAGATCAGAAGATGATCGATTGAAGTGGCTTTTTAGTTAGGCTTTCTTATTTTTTACGCTGTTAGACTATTTATATTCTTCTGCTAAAAAATCTAAGTAGCGTTTCCAAGAGCGCTCATCGGCGCGAGCATCATATCTATCGCTGCCAAATACGCTAAAGGCATGTGGTGCGCCGCTGTAGGTAACCATTTCGTGAGGTATTTTGGCTGCTTCTAATGTCTTGCCCAAAGTCGCAAAGCTCTCTAGCGAGACAGATTGGTCAGCAGAGCCATGGAATACTAGGATTTCTCCTGTAGTTTTGTCATAGCTTTGACCGGTTGGAATGTCGAATGCACCGTGGAAGGGTACAAAGGCTTTTTGCTCAAAACCTGAACGGGCAAGCTCTAACGCGACCGTACCGCCAAAACAATAACCCATGGTCGTGCCTTTACGCACATCATTGCCTTGTAGTTGTCCTGCTGTCAGTGCCCCTGCCAATATGCGACGCATTTTATTACGATCATCATATAGCTCCCCAGTTAGGCGTTTGTTTTCTTCGATAGAAGTAGGACGAATGCCTTGTCCAAACATATCGGCTGCCAATACGTTGTAGCCTTCAGCCGCTAACATATCAGCACGTTTGCGCTCATAGTCAGTTAGACCATCCCAATCATGAATCAATAAGATAAAAGGTGCGTTTGGCTTATCCGCCTTGGCGTAATAGCCTTCGTACGCTTTATCATCGACCGTATAGGTCACGTTTTTGGTCGTGATAGCAGCAGCTGTTTGACTGAACGTTAATGCCATTAGACCCATTGACGCGCCTACTAGCAATGAGTGATAAGGTTTTTTAATCGGGGAGCTTAGAGTTGGTAACATGGTAGGTAGCCTTATAGTTATATAAAAAATAGTCGCATTGTCAAATCCATATAAAACCGCTACAACGTCATTTTCACTAACCATACTAATGTATAACTTGCGCTCGGTTTTCTTGTATCGAAATTATCTGAATCCAACGATATAAAAAAGATAAATATAAGGCTAAAACCATGCCAATTTATTTATCAATAGTCTCTAGTACTGCGTAAAAAGCATACCTTAAAGAATAACTACATTACAAGATTCTATTGTTAACGTTTATGCGCCTTTAAGACCATCTAAAGCAGCTGGTTTATAGCGTCTATAGACCTTAACCAAACATCAACAAGGTTTACTATATACGCAACTATATTTGACTTATTTTTTGGGTAGTATAAGTCCTAAGCCTATTATTCCTTTACGAATTTTAGTGCGGTATTAATTTAACGCTCGACAATGCTGAAGACACAGATAAATAAATGACAGATGAAGTCACCACTATCTCAAAGGATATTAAACCTGTGTAGGCACTCTTTTAATGATTTAAAAGAGCACTCTCAATCTATTAGCTAGGATTTTTTATGAATAATAATATCGATCATACTGACCCCGCCAAAAACATGAATACTGAACGTGGCAATGGTGGTGAAACTCATCAGCGTGCAGGCGACGACACTAAAGTATTGACCACGCAGCAAGGTGTGGCTATCGCTGATAACCAAAACTCTTTAAAAGCAGGTTCACGTGGACCGACGCTGTTAGAGGATTTTGTATTACGTGAAAAAATCAATCATTTTGACCATGAGCGTATCCCTGAGCGTATCGTCCATGCTCGTGGTAGCGCAGCACACGGTTATTTTGAGCTAACAGAGTCACTAGAAGAGTATACGACTGCTAAAGTGTTGACCGAAACAGGTAAGCAAACGCCATTGTTTACGCGTTTCTCAACAGTAGCGGGTAATAAAGGCTCAAAAGACACGCCACGCGATGTGCGTGGTTTTGCTGTGAAAATTTATACGGAAGAAGGTAACTGGGACATTGTTGGTAACAACATGCCAATCTTCTTTATCCAAGATGCGATGAAGTTTCCAGATTTGATTCATGCGGTAAAACCAGAACCAGATCGTGGTTTCCCGCAAGCAGCTTCTGCTCATGATACGTTTTGGGATTTTGTCTCACTAAGTCCTGAAACCATGCACAATCTAATTTGGCTGATGAGTGATCGCGGTCTGCCACGTAGCCTACGCATGATGGAAGGCTTCGGTATTCATAGCTATCGCTTAATCAATAAAGACGGTAAGAGCACCTTTGTACGTTTCCATTGGAAGCCAGTATTGGGCGTACAGTCAACCACGTGGGATGAGGCAGTGAAAATCTCAGGTGCTGATCCTGACTATCATCGCCGTGATTTGTTTGAGTCAATCAATAATGGCGACTATCCTGAATGGGAATTTGGCGTGCAGTTATTTACTGAAGAAGAAGCCAACGAATTCCCATTTGATCATCTCGATGCGACAAAACTGATTCCAGAAGAATTGGTACCAGTAAAAGTCGTGGGTAAGATGGTATTGAACCGTTATCCAGATAATTTCTTTGCAGAGACTGAGCAGGTAGCATTCTGCCCATCGCATCTGCCACCGGGTGTTGATTTCAGTAATGACCCATTATTACAAGGTCGTTTGTTTAGTTATCTAGACACTCAGCTATCACGTCTAGGCTCGCCAAACTTTGCCCAGATTCCTATTAATGCGCCAAAATGTCCGTTTGCTAACAATCAGCAAGATGGTCATATGCAGATGCAAGTGCCAAAGACGCGTGTACTCTATGAGCCACAAAGCCTAGATCCAACTCGTCCTCGTGAAAGCACTAAACGTGGATTCAATTCATTCCATGAGCAACTAGATGATGGCGTAAAAGGCCGCGTACGTGACGAGAGCTTTGCCGATCACTATAGTCAGCCACGTATGTTCTACCGTAGTCAGACAGCAACTGAGCAAGCCCATATTGCAACCGCTTATGCGTTTGAGCTAGGTAAAGTAGATACAGCCCATGTGCGTACGCGTATGCTTAGCCATTTGATTCATATCGATGAAGACTTGGCCAATCGCGTAGCAACGGCCTTGGGTATGGAGCTACCAGAGCCAGCTGACGCGGCTGCACCTGTCCAAGACTTGGGAACCTCTAAAGCGGTACAAACTATTGGCCTAACGCCTGATAGCCTAAAAGGTCGCATGATTGGTATCTTAGTCGCAGAAGGTTCTAATAGTAGTGAAGTCAAAAAATTTGAAGATGCTGCCAAAGCGCAGGGTGCTAGTGTCAAGATTGTAGCGCCTAACAAAGAAGTCGTATTAGATGATGGTACACGCATACAAGCTGATGAGCGCCTCGCTGGTGGTCCGTCAGTGATGTTTGATGCCGTCGTTAGTATCATCATGCCTGACCAAGCTAAAAAGCTCGCAAAAGACAGCTCAGCATTAGATTGGTTCAATGATGCGTACAATCATTGCAAAGCCATCGCCTATTGCGGTGCGACTGATGAATTTATCCTAAGTAAACTGCCAGTTGAAAAAGATGAGTTTGTGACGCCATTGGCTGAGTTAGATGCCTTTATTAGTAATGCTAAGTCTCGTCTATGGGAACGTGAGCCAAAGGTTCGTGATCTTGCATAGTTGATAAGTAGGTAATTTACGAATTATCTAAGATAACAAATAAGATATTAAGTGTTTCCTTAAACCCAGCCTAAGCGCTGGGTTTTTGCTTTTTGCTAATAAGGTGAGAATTTTCACAGATAAAAGTCATGTATATAGGTGCTAATAGTTATTTATTAATCGTTATTAGTCGCATTGTCTCTGTATGCCCCATGACTTCTATATATAGTCACAAGCGTTCACTCAAAATCATTTTATTTGTAGTGACGGGCGCTATACTAAAGATTGGCTATAAAACTGAACAAAAGCCTCACAATAATAACGACGAATGAGGTAGGGAACACCAATGAGTCTATGTGAAATTGTACGTTTAGAAGGATATATCCAGAGTAGCTATCTGGCAGTATATCCAGATAAAATAATGCTGTTAGATGGCTGCTGCCGTGCTGATGTACCGATGGTGCTTGACTATATTAAGACAACGTTAAAACGACCCGTCACCGACCTAAAAGTAGTAGTGGTCACGCATATGCATCCGGATCATGCAGGTGGTGCGAATAAGTTTCGAGAAAAGACGGGCTGTCTGATTGTCTCAACAGATAGAAAAAAGCAGTGGTATAGCGGTATTGGTGGGCGCACGATGCACTTCGTAGATATACATCTAGGATATTATGTGGCCAGACGTCAAGGTAAACCATTTAAAAACCTATATTACTCGGCAAGTCTGAAACCGGATATCACCGTCACAGATGGTGAGCTTGTGCCAAAGTTCGATGAGTGGCAAGTATTAGAGACGCCAGGTCATACGGATCGTGATTTATCATTGTTTCATCTGCCTAGTCGTGAAGTATACACCGCTGATTTAATCATTAAGTTGCGCCATAAGTTCGTAGCACCATTTCCTGTCTATTACCCTAAAGACTATGTCCAGTCGCTAAAAAAAATTAGGGCATTACAACCGTCAATGGTGATGATGGCACATGGACGAGAGCTGGCGATGAGTGAGGCAGAGTTTGATGAGTTTATCGCTCATGCGCCCAAGCATCCACGTACCATCAAGGATACGATCAGACATAAACTACTATGGCGCAAGAGAGATAACTTTCGACTGTTTAAACGTAAGCATAATAAGTAGAGGTATATAAAAGTTAAGAAACTAATAGCTAAAAAAACGTTTAAAAAGCTCAGACGAAAAAAAGCCCAATTACTAAGATAGTAACTGGGCTTTCTAAATATGGTGGGCTGTCCGCGACTCGAACGCGGGACCAATTGATTAAAAGTCAACTGCTCTACCAACTGAGCTAACAGCCCTGAAGAGTATATAAAAAAGCGATGCTTTCTAACTCTGCAAGAGAAAATTCTAACTAAAGAACTTTCTAAAACTAAACATCTGAACGATGTTTTTTAAACTTACCTTTATCAGTCTACTACCGGATAGGGCAGAACGATTAATAAAGATTAAACTAAATATGGTGGGCTGTCCGCGACTCGAACGCGGGACCAATTGATTAAAAGTCAACTGCTCTACCAACTGAGCTAACAGCCCTAACGTTTAAAGTGTTTGTATCCCTAAACGTGAGAGCACATTATATATATTATTATGACAATTACAACCCCACATGATAAAAAAAGTGTAATTCTCTTATAAAATTGCCAATTTATTCCAGTTTCTTTAAATTTTTGCCATTATATCGATATTGACTGCTCTATTTTTGGCTAAAGCGAGTCAATAATCGATTATTAGTCTCGAGAAAGTGCTTCAACAGGATCTAGTTTGGCAGCATTACGCGCTGGCAAGAATCCAAATACTACGCCAATTAACGTCGAACAAACAAAAGCGGCAATAATAGAGGTTGATGAATAGATAACTTTGAAATTATCACCGCCCACACTATTAATTAACTCACCAATGGCAAAGGCCAGTCCAATACCAATCAGCCCCCCTAAAATACAGACCAGAACGGCCTCAATGAGGAACTGTTGCATGATATCGCTCTGACGCGCACCCACTGCCATACGTACGCCAATCTCGTTAGTGCGTTCAGTGACAGAGACCAGCATAATGTTCATCACCCCAATACCGCCGACGATCAATGAAATAACCGCGACCGATGAGATAAGTAATGTCATCGTGCCTGTCGTCGATTCAATGGTTTGACGGATAGAGTCTGAATTGCGCAGCTCAAAGTCATCTTTGCCATGGCGACTCTCTATCAAGTCAGAGATGGCCGTCTCTGCGGCACTAGAAGAGATACTGTCATCTAACAACGCTACAAAGCGATCGATATTGGTACTACCCGTGACACGCGACATTACCGTTGTATAAGGCATATAGATGGTAGGCGTTGTCACACTGGGGCCAAAACCACCATCGCTCTCTTCAAGGACGCCAATCACGCGTCCAGGCACACTACCAACCAATATCACTTCGCCAACAGGATTATCAATATCTGAGAAAAAGGTCTGCTTGGCATTATCATCGATGATGATATCTTGACTACGTAATGTGACGCTTTTTGCATCAAACCCTTGACCCAATGCCAATGTCTCACCAGTGACGGTTAGATAGTCTTCGCCAACGCCGTTGACGGTAGCGTCCTCTTGTATACTACGATAGCGCACGCTAGAGTTAGCATTTACCTGAGGGCTAACGCTGATAATATAGGGCTGATTGCCGACCGCTTCGGCGTCTTCTGGCGTCAAGTTGTCATCATTATAGCGGCGTCTAGGGTCGCCTCTAGGGTAGCCATCATTGACGGTAATGGTATTGGTACCTAACGAGCTGATATTGGCAAGGATTTGCTGCTGAGAGCCTTGTCCAAGACCTACGATAGATACAACCGCAGCGATACCGATGATAATGCCGAGCATAGTCAGTAGGGTACGCATCTTATGCGCGCGCATGGCCAGCAAAGACATTTTAAACGCTTCAAGCAATCGATCTATGAAACTGCCAAAGGCACTTTTTCGATGTTCACCAAGGATAGACTCTGGTTTTTTGTCTGTGTGCTTGTAATGCTCAGTTTGATAGTCAGCGATGACATAGCCATCTTTTAACTCAATCACACGCTCCGCTTGCGCTGCCAGCTTTGGATCATGTGTGACCATGATAATGGTATGACCTTGTGCGCTGAGGTCATGCAAAATCGCCATGACATCTTCGCCAGATTTGCTGTCTAGGGCACCCGTTGGCTCATCTGCCAAAATAACGTCACCACCATTCATCAGTGCACGAGCAACAGAAACACGCTGCTGCTGTCCACCTGAGAGCTGATTGGGACGGTTATTGACCTTATTGCCAAGGCCCAAATCCGTTAATAGCTTCTCAGCACGATTGGTGCGTGCTTCGGTATCCATGCCCGCATACACGGCAGGGACGGCCACGTTGTCTTTGGCACTGATATCCCCAAGCAAATGATAGCGCTGAAAAATAAACCCAAAGTGCTCACGGCGCAGTTCGGCCAGCTGATCGGCATCAAGCTTACGAGCGGATTGACCGTAAATCTTATAATCGCCAGCGGTGGCTTGATCTAGACAACCTAAGATATTCATCAAGGTGGACTTACCAGAGCCTGACTGTCCAATGATGGCGACCATCTCGCCTTGATTGATAGTTAGATTGATATCATGTAAGACACGAATAGTTTGCTCACCAGCAGGGAACTCTCTGATAATGCCAGACAACTCCATAATAGGCTTGCCTGGTGCAGGGTGATTAACGGTATTGATTTTTGCTGAATTATTCAAGTTATCTGAATTATCTAAGTTGTTTGAGCTATCTGAGCTGTTTGAAGGGTTAGCAGAAGTGTGTGACCCTAAGTTTTGAGCCGTGCTACTTTCAGAGCTATCTTCAGTCGACGGTTTAGGAGATTGAGATATAGTCATAGCAGTGTCTTTAATAAAGGCTAATAAGCGTTATGGTGTTGTTATGAAAGGGCTGCTATGTTTAACAAGCCCTTTTTTATTCAACATAGTCAAAGAACAAGTTACATTCGAGGTCCACCAGGGATACGGCCGCTACCTGATTTCTTACCGCTTTCTTCACTGATGATTACTTCTTCCCCTTCTTTCAAACCACTTAAGATTTGCGCGTTTACTCGGTTATCGATACCGACTTCTACAGTACGCTCTTCTACGGTTCCGTCCTCTTTTAATACACGTACAAACTTACCAGTGGCCGCTTTGCCTTTTTCTTTACCTTTAGCTCGCTTTTCTTGTATCACTGTTGACGGTACTAACAGCGCGTTTTTGGCTTCATTGACGATAATATAAATCTGCGCGGTCATATCAATACGGAACAAGCGGTCAGGGTTTGGTACTTCTACGTAGCCGACATAATAGATCGCAGCGTCCGTTGAGCTGGTACTACTGATTTGCTCTGGGGCAGGTTCGATAGCAGTCAACGTCGCATCATACTGCTGGTCTGGATTACCGATGATATTGAAATAAGCGGGCATACCAGCATTGACATTGATAACGTCAGCTTCCGAGATTTGCGCATTAATACGTACGGTCGATAAATCCGCTAGCGTTACTAATGTAGGCGCTGTTTGATTAGCATTGACGGTGGTGCCTTGCTCAGTCGTAATAGAAACGACAGTACCTGATATCGGGGCGCGAATCGTGGTATAGCTTAAATCTTCTTCAGCAGTACTGACGTTGGTTCGTGATTTGCGTAGCGCCGCTTGCTGACTGTTGATATTGGCTTCGGTAGTCGCAATCGCAGCCTTTGCCGTATCGATAGCTGCACGTGCATTGGCAACGGCTGCTTTTGCGGTCTCGACACTGGTCGCTTGCGTGTCATATTCTTGCTGCGAGATAGCGTCGATAGCGACTAAGTCTTGCAAGCGTGCAAAATCAGACTGTGCCTGTTTGAGCTCAGACTGACGGCTGGCAAGATCAGCATAGGCACTTTTTAGACTGGCTTGTTTGCTTAATGATTCTGCTTGCGCACTTTGTAGCGCGGCTTCGCTTTGTTCAAGACTGGCTTGTTCATTGCTCAGGCTGTTCTTCTGAGTCACTTGATCAATCTGTGCAATCAAATCGCCTTGTTTGACTTCGTCACCGACTTCAACGTACAGGCGTTTTACTTCACCAGATACCTGTGCCCCTACATCGACGGTATTCAACGCTTTTACTTTACCAGACGCCATGACATTGTTTTCAATATCACCGACTTCAACGGTTGCGGTTAAATAGTTAGGTGTGGCTTCTTCTGGTTTTAAAAAAGTATAGGCCAAAGCCCCTAATGCTACGATAATTAAGGCAATAACACCCCATTTGATAGCAGACTTTTTGCTTATTTTGCGCATGACAACAATCCAATCACAATTAAATCAAGTGTAGATATAGTAGAGACTTCACCTACAAAAGGGAATGGAAATTAGTTTACGAAAGGTTAAGGTAGCCAAGAATAGAGACAGGTACAGAAAAGAAACGCTTACTAAAAATCAATAAAACGGAGATTATAGGAGAACAAAATAGGGTAGTAGAATCTGGATTTATAGCGTTTAAATATATAAACCAGTAAGAAAAACGTATAAATCAGTAAGAGAAGAGATGGATAACTCGTAGCTAAGCGCAACAATAAAAGGTGGTGACAAGCGGATCAGTCTTAGCGCATTGCAAATAAACGCTTACCTGCGAGCTCTAGTGCCGCTTGCAATAATAGCTCCCATGCTGGCTGGCGAATAAGACCTTTGATAGCTTGGTCACAGCGGTAAAGCAAGGCAGGCCATTCGCTCGTTTGTTGTTTTGACTGACGGCGGCAGGCTTGTTGGTATAACCCTTGTTTACTACGCCAAATGCCTAATGCTTGAGGGTCTTGACCGTCCATAAGTTGAATGATTTGACGCATGTCTTTGCTAATAGCCCAGAGTACTAAAGTAGTGGGCTCATCGGTCGACTTTAGCTGAAACATGATTTTGGCAACCTGCGCACTATTACCCGCGAGCATCGCATCAGACAAATCAAACACACTAAACTGCGCGTCGCTGACCAACGCTGCTTGTAGGTCTGCAATATCCAATGCCACATTATTCACAGGTTGTGAAAAGCTATTAGATTGTTCGGTGCTATTGTCATTAGCACTATTTTCACTAGTACTGTTATTAGCAACTAGCTGCGGTGCAAACAGATAAGACAACCGCCATAGGGTTTGATAAGCACTTAGCAAATGATGCTCAGTGTGTGACATGAGTAGCTGCCACGCCTCTTGAGACAATCGTAAGCCAAACTTCTGAGCTTGTATTTGTAGTAGCTGTTGGCGCTGCTGCTCATTGTATAAATTGCAATCAATGACATTGCCATACTGCGCAAAAGGAGCAAACCATTTGCTGCTCTGGCTGCGTTTGTCTTGCTTAGGTGTGAGCCACAACACACTATGACCATGTGTGCCAGCTTGTGCCTCGACCGCAAAACGTTCCAGCTCGGCGATAACTGCTTTGTCAGGTTTATGGTTGCCCGTCACGATTAAGGCACTAGCGTCATCAAATAAAGACTGGCTGCCAAGCTCGGATAGTACTTCTTGCCAGCTTTTGACAGAAATCAACTCTATACGTTTGATTGCGTAATTCTGTGCGCGCCAGTGTGGACGCAGCGCATCTATCAACCATTGACTGAGTAATGGCTCGTCACCGTGCGCCAGCCACAAGCCAGCTACCGCAACGGAAGGCTGCAGTAGTTTTGGGTAGGCTTTTATGAAAGTATCTTGCATAGCGTGGTGTTACACAGGTTGATGAGCAGGTAATACCAGCTCTAAAATATGATCAGCAGTGTCAAGCTAGCCGAGCTTACTAGTACTTACACTCGCTTAGTTTGCTAGTCATATTTCTAGAAATGGTATCGTTTGATAATCAGAACGACTAACTATTACGGTTGTGGTACGACGACAACGGTTGGCGTTACGCCTTTATTCATTTGCACAGATTGTTTGGCAGCAGGTGCGACTTTAGGAAGTGAGATAGCAACATACTGGTCAGTGATACGGCGAGCTAAAGTATCATAGAGCCAATCGCGAGTCTGATCGCCTTGCTGATCGTCAGTACTAACAGATGCTTCGTTGTACTGATAGCTTCGCTCGACCTGAATGGGGTTGCTCAGTGTTACAGGCTTACCATTTTCCATCGTTTGATAGCTGACATCTGCTGATAGTACTAAGCGAATTTCTGTTAATACGCCAACCAATTCGTAACGCTTAAAACGTACATTACGGATGTCGATAGCGGCAATAGACTCAGCCCCTGCTTGTTGGTTATTGCGGGCAACTTCTTCCGAGCTTATATTACTAATAACATCGACACCTAACGTCTTTAGGCGGCGCGTCAATGGTAGTTTCAGCGGGAATGAGGTGCGATTGTCTTCGATAATAACTGCTGTTTTTTCGACGTCAAGCAGCATCGCTGAGTCGTAGCCACGCAGCTGAAAGCCGCAGCCGCTAAGAGCAGCGGCTGCACCTACCACCGCAAACATTGGCAGCGTGGCAAGTAAGACTGCTCCGAACTTTTGGCCGTGGAACTTTTTATTAGCTAGGCTGTATGCGCTTAATCTTGGTTGCGCCTGCTCAGCTCGATGCTTGTATGACATAAACGCTATCCTCATATGATAAGAAGGCTTAGAGCATTAAGCCTAAAATACTTAGCTCAAGATACCTCAGCCTACAACCACGATGTTAACCAGTTTGTTAGGAACGACGATTTCTTTTTTGATCTCGCCAGTGATGAATTTTGCCACGCTTTCCATGGTACGAGCTTGCTCTTTTAGCTGCTCAGGATCACTGTTCGGTGCGACATCCATCTTACCACGCATCTTACCATTGACCTGTACCACCATCGTGATCATGTCCTGTACCAGCGCACTTTCATCCACGGTTGGGTAGTCCAACGTTAAGGTATCAAGACCTAACTGCTCAAGCAGATGCTCGCCAACGTGCGGCGCGTATACAGATAGCATAATTAGCAGATTGGTCAATGCTTCGTGTTTGACGTGTAGCTCTTGCCCATTACTAGCGTTAAAGCCAGTCAGCTCATTAGCAAGTTCCATTAGGCTTGATACTGGCGTGTTCAATGCCAGACGATCACCCAAATCACTATCAATCTTAGCAATCGTTTCGTGCGTTTTACGGCGTAAGTTTTTGGCTTCTTTGCTTAGACCGTCTGTGTTCAAGGTAGCACTATTAAGCGTATCAATGCTGATGTTAGCGGCTGTTAGCGCTTGCATATGGTCGGTTGCAATGCGCCATACTTTTTTCACAAAGTTATAAGGGCCTTTTAGCGCGTCATCTGACCATTCAAGCGTTTGATCCGCAGGCGCAGTAAATAGCGTATATAGACGAACCGTATCAGCACCATATTTATCAATAGTTAGCTGCGGATCTACGCCATTGTTCTTTGATTTAGACATTTTTTCGATTTTGCCAATCGTCACTGGCTGGCCGTCTGACTTCAAGATAGCTTTGATTGGTTGACCACGTTCGTTGAAGTCAATATCGATATCTTCTGCAAAGTAATAGGTCGTACTGCCATCCGCATTGACGCGGTAGAACGTACCAGCGAGCACCATACCTTGGGTCATTAGATTGGCAAATGGCTCGTCGCCGGTGACTAAGTTTTCGTCACGCATCAGCTTGTGGAAGAAACGCGCATACAACAGATGCATCACCGCATGCTCGACACCGCCGACGTATTGGTCAACAGGCAACCATTTATTGGCCGCAGACTTGTTGACCATGTTTTGCGCATCATTTGGACTAGCAAAACGTGCATAGTACCAGCTTGACTCTACGAATGTGTCAAAGGTATCGGTTTCGCGCTCAGCAGGGTTGCCACATTTAGGACAAGTGGTATTGACAAACTCTGGGATGTTCTTGAGTGGATTACCACGACCATCAGGTACGACGTCGGTTGGCAACACAACTGGTAGGTCTTGCTCTTCAACAGGTACCGTACCACAATGCTCACAGTTGATCATTGGGATCGGGCAGCCCCAATAGCGCTGGCGAGATACACCCCAATCACGTAGGCGATACTGGATCTTTTTCTTAGCCAGCTCTTTTGGCTCAAGTTTGGCTAGCATTGCTTCAAATGCTTGCTCAAAATCTAGACCGTCAAACTCACCTGAATTAACCAAAGTGTTGCGTTCAGTATAAGCAAGATTGACTTCACTATCGTTCGCTTTGGCATCTGCTTTTAGCTCATCAAAATAGCCATCAGGGGTATTGATGACCTGTTTGATTGGTAGGTCGTACTTAACCGCAAATTCATAGTCGCGCTCATCGTGAGCAGGTACTGCCATCACTGCACCTGAGCCGTAGCTCATCAGTACGTAGTTGGCAACCCAAACTGGAACCTCTTCACCAGTTAATGGATGCGTGACGGTTAGACCTGTATCCATACCGATTTTTTCAGCTTTGGCCAGATCAGCTTCAGCAACTGAGCCTTTTTTACAAAGGGCACAGAATTGGGCGATTGCGTCATCTTGCTCAGAGGCATACTGTGCAAGTGGATGCTCTGCGGCAACAGCGACATAAGTCACACCCATCAAGGTGTCAGGACGAGTGGTGAACACATCTAAGGTGTTTTCTTCACCAGCAAGCTCATAAGGGAAGTGGACTTCCATACCAGCACTACGACCAATCCAGTTGCGCTGCATGGTTAGTACTTCAGACGGCCAGTGACCTTCTAGCTGATCCAAATCATCCAATAGCTCATCAGCATAATCAGTGATGTTGAAGTAGTACATAGGTATGTCACGTTTTTCGACCGCAGCACCACTACGCCAGCCTTTGCCATCGATAACTTGTTCGTTTGCTAAGACAGTGTTGTCAACAGGATCCCAATTGACCGTCGACAGCTTTTTGTAGACCAAGCCTTTTTTGTACAATTGCAAAAATAACCACTGCTCCCACTGATAATACTCAGGGCTACAAGTGGCAAATTCACGTGACCAGTCAATAGACAGGCCTAGCAATTTAAGCTGCGCGCGCATGCTGTCAATATTGGCAAATGTCCATGCCGCAGGTGGCGTTTGGTTGGCAATCGCTGCGTTTTCAGCTGGCAAGCCAAAACCATCCCAGCCCATTGGCTGCATGACTTCATAGCCTTTGAGACGATAATAACGGCTCAATACGTCAGAAATCGTATAGTTACGAACGTGGCCCATATGCAGCTTACCACTTGGATAAGGGAACATCGACAGCATGTAACGGCTTGGCTTGTCGCTTGGCTCATTGCTTACTTCAAAGCGCTTGTCAGTTGCCCATTTGGTTTGCTGCGCGGCTTCTATCGCTTGCGGGTTGTAATAGTTGTTTTCTGTTTGGTCTGCTGTCACGGCGTTGCTCATAGTCGGCTCGAAATTGGTTGATACTGATTTATTTAATACGGATTTGTTTAATACTGATCAAAATAGGTGGAATTTGACAATGCCATAGCATAGCGTAATTTGGCGAAAATTGCGACGATATGATGCACTTGCTTACTAGGTTTGACGATTAAAAGTAAAGCATTCTCTATATCCAGTCAGCCTTAGGTATAATAGACAAATTAATGCATATTTATGAGGATTTATCATGACCATCACCATTTACGGTATCAAATCTTGTAGCACGATGAAAAAAGCGTTTACTAAGCTAGACGATTTAGATGTCAGCTACGATTTTCACGATTATAAAAAACAAGGTATCGATAAAGAAACAGTACAGCGTTGGGTAAATGAGCTAGGTATCGACAAAGTGCTCAATAAGCGCGGTACGACATGGCGCAAACTAGATGACAGTCAAAAGCAAGCAGCTGATGCTAGTGTAGACACCGCGATAGATTTACTCGTGGAAAATACCAGCATGATCAAACGTCCGATTGTAGAAGGTCAGGTGGCAGATAGAGATCAAGCAGTATTACTATGCGGCTTCGATGAATCTGAGTTTGATAAAGTTTTTTCGTAAAATTGAGCTATAAAAACTAAGCTAGGCTGATTATTAAAGATAAAAATGCATAAAAAAGCCCGAGCGTTTATATCAACTCGGGCTTTTCTACACTTAGTTTTTTTAATCTAGTATTGCTATATTTTTCTAGCTCAATGAGGAGTCTATCTCACGACTAATGAGCGTACCAACCCCTTCGTTGGTGAAAATCTCAAGTAAGGTCGCATGAGGAACACGGCCATCAACGATTACCGCGCTTTTGACGCCGCTACGTACCGCATCAAGCGCACATTGAATCTTAGGAATCATGCCGCCTGAGATAGTGCCATCTTCGATTAAGCTATCGACTTTCTTTGGCGTGAGTCCAGTCACTACTTCGCCATCACGGCCCAATACGCCTTTGATATTGGTTAATAGCATTAGTTTCTCTGCTTGTAAAAACTCTGCCACTTTACCTGCGACCAAATCCGCATTGATATTATAGGTGTTGCCTTCAGCGTCAACACCAAGTGGCGCGATTACAGGAATAAAATCAGAGGCAATCAACATGTTAATTACATCTTTATTGACGCTGACCACATCACCGACAAATCCTAAATCAACGGGTACAGCGATACCATCTGCGCCAATTTTTTCCATCATCAGTTTTTTGGCTTGAATCAAGTTGGCGTCTTTACCTGTAAGACCAATCGCGCGACCGCCATGTTTATTAATCAAGCTAACAATCGATTTGTTGACGCTACCGCCCAAGACCATCTCTACGATATCCATGGTACTTTTGTCAGTGACGCGCATCCCATCGATACGGTCTGATTGACGACCGAGCTCTTTTAGGAGATTGTCAACTTGCGGGCCACCACCATGTACGACTACTGGATGCATACCGACGGTTTTTAGCAAAACAATATCGCGAGCAAATGAGCTCTCAAGCTCAGGGTCGGTCATGGCGTTGCCGCCGTATTTTACGACGATGAGTTTATCAACAAAACGCTGGATATAGGGCAGAGCAGTGGTCAATACTTCAGCGGTGTTTTTGGCATCATCTAAATTAAGCGTCATTACAAACTCCTAAGGGCCGGGTTTAAATTGGTTGTTTTTCTACTATGTCTAATGAGACAGTTATATATTTTATGAGGCTACTCCGCGGGAATAGCAAGAATCTGTTCTGCTAACGCTGCGTTAAATGGTCGGCATAAAGCGGCAAATGTTGCCTGAATATCTTTTAGGTCATTTACACTGTCACCTGCAAAGCGCGCGGTCAGGCTATTACTGGTATTTGATTGACGCAGTACGCCAAAGCCATGCGCAAAGTCTAAACGCACACCATCGATACAGCTCAGCTTAGTCCCTACAGGTAATAATTCATGCGTCTGTTTTAATGCTACTTGCGACTTCGCAGTAGCGCAAGCACACGCTGATGACTTGCATGTTGTGGCGGGCAGGCAAGTATCTTTTAACTGCTGACTAGATGAAGAATCAGTATGAGTAGACATATCTACTAGATACTGCAAGTAATGACAAAATCTCGTTAATTGCTCTACAAGTGAGCAGTCGGTAGTAGTCGTCTGCGGCATTGGCAAGTAATGGTCAGCAGTACTGACTATAGTAGGCAAGCTTTGGATGATATCTGCTAGCGGTTTTTTATCATTAGCATCATCATGAGCTTGGTCAAGCCAATGCAGCAACCGTAATGCAGAATACATCGCATCATCGTAAGGAATAAAGCGGCTGTCATTAAAGATGAAATGTCCTGATAATTCACCAGCAAAGACAATCTGATTGTCAGGATGCTGTACCTGCTGGCGCATAAAGCTGCTGCCAGTCTTGCTAATCACAGGTGTAGTACCAAGCTCAGATAACAGTCTTGGCAAATGATGGGCGCACTTAATATCGAAAAGAACTTCAGATGCTAATAAAGAGTTGCTAAGAGAGTTAGGGTGCTCAGTAATAGCAATACGAGCCAATAGATAGAGCAAATGATCGGGCGTAACTATTTTGCCGTTATTATCAACGATCATCAAACGATCGCCATCGCCATCAAACGCTAAGCCTATATCTGCTGCGTGCGAAACAACGGCTCGTTGCAATTCGTTTAGGCGATTTGGTTCGGTGGGGTCTGGATTACCAAGGGGAAAGTTGCCATCTGGTGTATCATTGAGAAAAATAACCTGTTGGCAAAAACGTTCGAACAAGCGTTGAGCAATACGCCCAGTTGCGCCATGCATACAGTCAATAACTATGACCAAATCAAGTCTATAAGCGCTTTTCTGATTGGCTGCAATTGCCGAGTAATTATGCTGAAATAATTGTTCAAATACCTGCTCAATAGCATCAATATAAACGTTTGCTACTTGATGAGTAGGTAGTTGCTCAAGCAAATCAATTGGTAATTTTGAGTCGTAGTTATTATCAATGTTTTCTGAATGCAAGATAGGATTGTTAGCTTGATTATCGGGATAAGCGTGACAACTATGATGAGCGGTTAGCTGATGATAAAGCGTCTGTATCTCTGAGCTACTAGGAGATTTGTTATTTACTAACCACTTGATGCCTAGTATGTCTTTAGCGGAATGGCTCGCTGTTACGACTATGCCATGGCCTTGATATTGCGCTGCCCAAAATGCCATCATCGGCGTGGTAACCAGACCTAATTGGATTACGCGTAAACCCTGCTGAGCTAGTACAGTAGAGAGCATAAGTGCAATGGCTTCACTGCCAATGCGCATGTCATAACCAACAACGACAACATTTTGCTTAGTATCAACAGAGGTACTAGCATTAGAGGCATTAGCATTGATGTTTTGAGTCGGTTGGCCGTTCTGCGCATTGTAGAGAGTAGCAAAAGCATCGCCTAACGCGTGTATAAAACTGCTAGTAAAATACTGGTTGACACCGCGAATATCATAAGCACGGAATAAGGATTGCTGCGCCGCAAAAGGTGGCATTGCTTACTCTCCTTATAACCGTGATAGATGTTCAATGATAAATAAAAATGAATAGCGCAAGGTTTTAGATATAGCTTAATGAAAACCTTAAACGCTATCTAAAAAGTTGTCAGAAAAATTGATCAACAAAATAGCTACTATTGGCGACCTGAGTGTCCAAACCCGCCTGCACCGCGTACGCTTTCATCACTGAATTCTGCAACCACTTCAAACTCAGGACGCGCAACAGGTAACACGATGTACTGTGCCATACGCTCAGCTGGGTTAAGAACAAAGTCTTCGCTACTGCGGTTCCAAATACTAACCATCAGCTCGCCTTGATAGTCGGCATCAATTAGCCCAACCAAGTTACCCAAGACGATACCGTGCTTATGGCCAAGACCTGAACGCGGTAAAATCATACCTGCATAATTAGGATCTTGAATATAAACGGCAAGGCCTGTGCCGATTAAGTGTGTTTCACCCGCTTTAATCGTTAACGGCTCGTCAATACAAGCACGCAAATCAATACCTGCACTGCCATCGGTGGCGCGAGTTGGTAGAGAAAACGCTTCGTCTTCAGTAATTTTAGGGTTTACCACTTTAACTTGTACAGCTTGCATAACACACTCACTTAACGATTTGATGGTTTTTAAATTATGATTTAAAACTAAGGCCTTGAACTAGGGTTTTAAACAAATCTTATTCGACATTTTTAAACAAATAGCAATTCTATATTTTAATTGTTCAGCAATTCAGCAATTCAGCAATTCAGCAATTCAGCAAAAAACTAAAGTATCAGCACGCTAGCCAATCCTAAAAAGGACATAAAGCCGACGATATCCGTGACGGTCGTTAGGATAACCGAAGCAGATAGAGCAGGGTCGATATTCATCCGTTTTAGCATCAGCGGTATGCTGATGCCCGAGACATTAGCTGCAGTCATATTGATCGCAATGGCAAAACCGATGACGGCACTGATCTTAATATCATGAAACCATAACTGAGCAATAAACGCCATAATTATCGCCCAGATGATACCGTTTATCGCACCCACCCACAGCTCTTTATTCAATAGCCAGACACGGTTGGAACCACCGATTTGACCCATCGCCATCCCGCGAATAACGACCGTTAAGGTTTGCGAGCCAGCAATACCGCCCATACTGGCGACTACTGGCATCAATATCGCTAGCGCCACGACTTGTGCTAGTACTTCTTCAAACTGTCCAATCACTGCTGCGGCCAAAAGGGCGGTACATAAATTGATACCTAGCCAGACGCTACGGCTTTTGGCGCTGGTTAGGATAGGGGCAAACAGCTCTTCATCTTGGCTAACACCAGCGAGGTTTTTCATGGTGCTGTCGACATCATCTTGGATAATCTCCATGATATCCTCGCCGTTTAGTTGACCAACCAGCTCGCCATGGCTATTGATGACGGGGGCAAAACGAATATCCTCTGAACGAAAAATCGCGGCTGCATCTTGAATATCCAAGCGATCATTAATTGTAATGGCGGTATCAATCAGCTCCGAGACCAAGGTGTTTTGTTTATGCTTAATTAAATCTACTAGACTGAGTAGGCCTAGTAATTGCTGGCTTTGATCAACAACTAACAGCTCTTGGCTCTCGTCATCGAGCAGGTCGTCGTTTTCACGCAGCCACTCTTGCACATCAGTTAGATAGATATCATCCCTTATCTGGATAATATCGGGATCCATATAGCTGCCCACTTCCCAGTCGGCATAGGTATCAAGCTTATTGACTTGGACTCGCGTCTCTTCGTCTAGCGTTGCCATGACTGAGGTGCGTACGCTCTCAGTGACAGTGTCCAAAATCTCAGAAATATCTTGCGCATCAAGGTCTTGGGTGAACAAGGATATTTCTTGAGAAGAAATGTTCTCCATCAATGGCTGGCGCGTATCGACATCTAGCTCGGCAAGTACCTCACCTTTGATATGCTCTGGCACCTGCGCCCAAATCAACAGACGGTTTTGAGTTGGGAAGGACTCTAATAGGTTGGCAATCTCGTATTCGGATTGCTTTTCCAAAAACTCTGTAATGGCCTCGTATGCTTTGTCAGCAACCAACCCCTGCAGATACAGAAGCTTATATTCGGCACTATATTCAGCCGAATTATAGTCTCCTGACAGCATGGCAGTTCGTTCCTGATTGGGCGTCGGGGTAGGCATAAGTGTTCCAAGTTTTTACAGTCAATTTTTTACAGTGTATAAAGAACAATAACAATAACGATTATAACAATCGTTTTTTGCACAGTCTGAAGCGTGTTCTCGCAAGCATTTTACTTAGGTGTTTATTACTTAAGTGCTTAAATGTTTTGGTTAAGATTAACGCTTACCCAGTAACGCTCGAATATTGGCCAGATATTCATCAGCGACGGCTTCTGGGTCCTTGGTCGCTTTTTTCTTTTTCGCTTTAGCAGGCCAGTCAATATGATCCTCAGGGAGCTCATCCAAAAATCTTGATTCTGAGGTAACGCGCATCTGACCACCGGCACGGCGCTGGGTCGCGAGCGTCAATGTCAGCTCACGACGCGCACGGGTAATGCCCACGTACATCAGACGGCGCTCTTCTTCGACCGTCTCACTCATAATAGAGTTGCGATGCGGCAGCATCTCTTCCTCAAGCCCCATGATATACACAAAATCAAACTCCAAGCCCTTTGCCGCATGTAAGGTCATCAAGTTAACTTTGTTGGTATTCTCTTCTTCTTGCTGTTGCTCAAGCATATCTAGCAATACCAGCTTACGGATGATGGTATCAATCGTCCGGTCTTCGTCTTCTTCAGCACGATTGATCAACGACTGAATACTGGTGTACAGCATATCGATATTATCAATACGGTTTTTTTCTTGTTGCGGCGTTTTGGCATCGCTACGAACAAAATCAATATAACCTGTCTCATCAATCATCTGGCGTACGATAGGTACAGGGTCTGGGTGTTGATCCAGCTCACGCGTATAGTGCTCGATGAATTCACCAAACTCTTTTATCGTACCATAAGCCTTTGACGGCAATACATGAGTCAGACCAGCGTGGGTACAAGAGGCCAGTAACGATATGCTGTGCTCTTGCGCAAACAAACCAAGTTTTTCTAACGTGGCTGGTCCCATACCGCGCTTAGGTGTATTGATAATACGTAAAAACGCGCTGTCATCTTCAGGGTTCAAAATCAGGCGCAGATAGCCCATGATGTCTTTGATTTCACTACGCGCAAAGAATGATTGACCGCCTGATAATTTATAAGGCACTTGCAGCTGTCGCAATTGTGCCTCTAGCATACGTGCTTGAAAGTTACTACGGTACAGAACCGCATACTGTTCCCACTCGTTACCAAAACGCAGCTTATGCGTGACGATTTCTTTGGCGACGCGCTCGGATTCATCATCGTCATTACGGCAGTTAATGATGCGGATTTTTTCGCCTTGGCCTTTATCTGACCACAGTTTTTTCTCGAATAAATGCTCATTATTTAGAATGACGGCGTTGGCAGAAGTCAAGATACGTGTGGTTGAGCGGTAATTTTGCTCAAGCATAACGATTTTTAGTTTTGGAAAATCTTCTTTTAGCAGCGCCATGTTTTCAGGCTTTGCCCCGCGCCATGCATAGATAGATTGGTCATCATCACCTACCACGGTGAAGCGACCTTGCGGACCGACCAAGTATTTAATCATTTCATACTGGGCGGTATTGGTATCTTGATACTCATCGACCAATAGATAACGAATACGGTTTTGCCATTTGTCTCGCAGTTCTCTGTTTTCACGCAATATCTTGGTTGGCAAGACAATCAAGTCATCAAAATCGACGGCATTATAAGCACGCAGATTACGCTCGTATAATGCATACAAAGTTGCAAAAATCATATCTTCTGGATCGTCTAATGTTTCCATTGCCTTGTCAGGATCAATAAGATCGTTTTTCCAATCCGAAATCATTTTTATCGCTTTGCCGACCAACTCACGACTTTCAGCGCCGCTTAGGTTGTCGCGCATCATCAGCTCCATCAGCAGACGCTTACTGTCATCGCTGTCCATGATAGAAAAATTGCCTTTTAGCGGGGTATGAATCAGCTCATAGCGCAAAAACTGTAGACCAAATTGGTGAAAGGTCGATACCGTTAACCCGCGCATTTTTTCGCTTGGTAGCAGTTTGCTTACCCGCGCTTTCATCTCACGTGCCGCTTTATTGGTAAAGGTCACGGCGGTGATGCGCTCAGCTGGCATGTCACATTCTTGGATTAGGTAAGCAATCTTACGCGTAATCACAGAGGTTTTGCCGGAGCCAGCACCTGCAAGTACAAGTAATGGACCAGATACGTAGAGCATGGCTTCTTGTTGTTTGGGATTGAGTTGACTCATAACGTGACCTGTAAGACAAAAGCAAAAAAGAGGGTAGCGCTGATATGAAAAAGATAGATAAACGCAGCGCGAATCATCAAAACTCGTATCGTTGCGATATTTTAATAATCTTTATTATAAGAATAATAGAATTTAAGGTTTGATGATGGCATATCATAAAAATCTGGTGGGTCATTATAAAGCAAAAATGCTCACTTTGGGGGAGGACTTGGGTGATGAAAGTGGGGTATTCAGACACTTGATTTTTGACAAATAGCGTGGCAGTGTTTGCTCATAGCCAAAAGTACGAATTTGGAGTTAATATAAGGTAAGGTCTATATCATAATTCATAGTAAAAAAAACACATTTTTTTTACACAGAAAGTGACCGTTCAATACAGTTAAAAACTAGCTTTTAGGCACTGATATGCGTATAGTACGTAAATAATTTATGCCAGTTGTCACGTCATTGTTGACCACGTGTAATGAGCTATTAAATCAATTAAGTAAGCAGTCGAATATGATATTGATTTAATACGTTGATCTTACGTTGTTAGAAGATGCGTTGGGCGACCAGCCTTTATCCGCGCGCATACCGGAATCTCTACAGTTGGTCACGTCTGACATCGTCGTCAATAAGCTTGATAATTGGTTGTTACCAGCAAAATACCTAACATGTGACTCAATGACAGTTACTTAAACACAGTGACAGTTACTGAAGTGCAGTGACAATTACTTAAATGAAGTCACTTTGTGTTTTCGTCTGCGTTATACCTGTCGTAACATGGCCTGAGTGGGTCAGTGCTTGCGCTGTGTCTAACAATCGATTGGGTGAGGAGCACGTATTATCATGTCTGCTTTTAATTGGTCAGCCATTGCTTTTATCTTAGCCGCCATTGGGCTAGTTGTCTTTATGCTGGTCGTACCGCGCTTACTTGGCGGTCGCTCTCAAGGCTCACAAAAGGAAGAAGTATTTGAAGCGGGTGTTGTCGGATCTGGCAACGCCCGTATTCGTTTGTCTGCCAAATTTTATTTGGTCGCAATTTTCTTTGTGATTTTTGATTTAGAGGCGCTATATCTCTACGCTTATGCTGTGTCGGTACGGGAGGCTGGTTGGCTTGGCTTTGCCGCCGCTGGCACGTTTATCACTATTCTAATTATTGGTTTGATTTATGAGCTGAGCTTGGGTGCGATGAACTGGGCACCTGCTGATAAGTTACGCAAAAAAGCACGCTTATATGCGGCGCCTGCAGGCTTTAATTTGGCAGACATCACCAAGTTTGATGGTGCTCATGAGCTAATGGTCGATCCGACAGGTAAAGTGCCCGCGCAGTCATCCGGTCAAATCAATGTCTCAAACAATATTGAGACCAATCGTCGTCATCTACAAAACATCGATCATATTAATACCACGGGTAACGTTACTTCTGTGGATTTTGCGACGTCTGCTCAGCAGGACAAAACTGAACGTTAATAGCAGTTGATGCTCAGCTTATAGCGTTTGCAAAAACGAGCAGCAAAGCATGAAGGCGTCAGTTCTGTTTGTATTAATGATCGCTGATGATTAGCCACTTATTAATAATAAAATTATGGCGACAGCGCGAGCAAGATGATTGCCACGCCAAGCCTAATATGAAGGTTGTATGTTATGAAATACACATTAACAAAAGCCAACCCCGATGCAGATACCTATCCTGCACAGACCAGTCAAACGGTCAATGATCCTATCGAAGATGAAGTGAATAAAAACGTCTTTATGGGTCGTCTCGAAGACCTCGTTCATTCAACAGCAAACTGGGGGCGTAAGAACTCACTGTGGCCATTTAACTTTGGTACCTCTTGCTGTTATGTTGAATACGCTACTACCTTAACCGCCGTTCATGATTTGTCACGTTTTGGGGCAGAGGTTATTCGTGCCTCGCCTCGTCAGGCAGATGTCATGATCGTCGCTGGTACTTGTTTTGTCAAAATGGCCCCTGTCATCCAGCGCCTATATGAGCAAATGCTTGAGCCAAAATGGGTTATCTCTATGGGTGCCTGTGCCAACTCGGGCGGCATGTATGATATTTATTCTGTCGTACAAGGCGTCGATAAGATTATCCCTGTTGATGTGTATGTGCCAGGTTGTCCGCCGCGTCCAGAAGCGCTTATTCAGGGTTTGATGTTGTTACAAGAATCTATTACTAAAGAGCGTCGTCCGCTGGGTATCCATGTCAATGAGCAGGGTATCTATCAGCCGCAAATGACGCCTGAGCGTGACCGCAAGCAGGCAGATCGTATCGCTGTTAAAAACTTGCGCAGCCCAGATAGTATTTAAGTTTCAAACAGCATTCAGACTTATAGCAACAGTTTCAATATTTTATGCGCTTATCATAGTTAGGTTATGATTAACATAGTTCAGTTATGATTAATGAAGGAATACATCATTCATGGTCACGGTAGTCGAAAACATAGATCCTAAGATCAAGCCCGTCCCAGCAGTCATCACAGAGCTGGAGCAAAAGTATGCTGGTAAATTTGTCGTGCAGCAGACTGTGGATGAAATTCCAACGGTTTGGGTGGCGCGTGCTGATTTATTAGATATTCTCTTATTCTTGCGCAAACTGCCTAAACCGTATGTCATGCTATTTGACTTATCAGCGATAGATGAGCGTTTACGCCAGCATCGTGCAGGGTTGCCTGACAGTGACTTCACGGTGTTTTATCACTTGATGTCGCTTGAGCGTAATAGTGATGTACGTATCAAGGTCGCGTTAAGCGAAGACGATGTTAATGTACCGAGCGCCACCAATATTTGGCCAAATGCCAACTGGTATGAGCGTGAAGTGTGGGACATGTTCGGTATTGTCTTTACAGGTCATCCGCATTTGACCCGTATTTTATTACCAAAATATTGGGAAGGTCATCCACTGCGTAAAGAGTATCATGCGCGTGCGACTGAGTTTACCCCATACTTCTTGAATACGGCCAAGCAACAGTATGAGCAAGAGAACCTGCGTTTTGTCCCAGAAGAATGGGGCATGAAGCGTTCAGGTCGTGACGAAGACTTTATGTTCTTGAACATCGGTCCTAACCATCCCTCTGCTCACGGTGCATTCCGTTTGGTATTACAGCTAGATGGCGAAGAAGTCGTCGATTGTATCCCTGATATCGGCTATCACCATCGCGGCGCAGAAAAGATGGCTGAGCGCCAAACATGGCACTCATTTATTCCTTATACCGACCGTATCGATTATCTCGGCGGTGTAATGAATGAGCTACCGTACATCATGTCGGTCGAAAAGCTTGCTGGAATTACCATTCCACCGCGCGCTGAAACTATCCGCGTGATGATGAGCGAGTTCTTCCGTATTACCAACAATTTACTATTCGTCGGTACGTTCATTCAGGATGCGGGTGGTATGACCCCTGTATTCTATATGTTTACCGATCGCCAAAAAGCCTATGACGTCATCGAAGCCGTGACTGGCTATCGTATGCATCCCGCTTGGTTCCGTATCGGCGGTACTGCTGCTGACCTGCCACGTGGCTGGCAGCGTCTGGTGCGTGAGTTCCTAGATTGGATGCCAAAACGCTTGGACGAATATGTCAAAGCGGCATTGCAAAACAGTGTGCTCAAAGGCCGTACTCAAGGTGTTGCTCAATATAATGCCAAGCAAGCATTGGCTTGGGGCGTCACTGGTGCAGGTC
This sequence comes from Psychrobacter sp. JCM 18900, assembly GCF_904846625.1. Lineage (GTDB taxonomy): Bacteria > Pseudomonadota > Gammaproteobacteria > Pseudomonadales > Moraxellaceae > Psychrobacter. The sequence goes on along the minus strand of NZ_CAJHBL010000001.1, from coordinate 709,178 downwards.
TTCGCGCGACAGGCGTTGACTTTGATCTACGTAAAGCACGTCCATACATGGGCTATGAAAATTACGACTTTGAAGTGCCAGTCGGTTACAACGGTGATGCTTATGATCGCTGTATGGTAAAAGTCGAAGAGATGCGTCAGTCGTTACGTATCATTCGCCAGTGCATGGACAATATGCCACAAGGCCCTTATAAAGCGGATCATCCACTGGCCGTACCACCACCGAAAGACCGTACATTAAATGATATCGAAACGCTGATTAACCACTTTATCTCAGTATCTTGGGGTCCTGTGATGCCAGCGGGCGAATGTACAACGATCGTCGAGGCGACTAAAGGTCTGAACAGTTATTACATCACCTCAGACAAGGCCACGATGAGCTATCGTACCCGTATCCGCACACCGACATTTGCGCATTTGCAGCAGATGCCATCGGTCATCAATGGCTCGCTGGTTTCTGATGCCATTATGTATCTGGCATCGATTGATATTGTGATGGCGGACTGTGATCGTTAGAGCCGCTGCTTCAAAAGTATTTGTTCATCAATATATTATTGCCTGATGGCACACCAAAATGCTGTCATTCGCCAATATAACCACAGTTTTAATCAGACTGATATTGGCTTGTGATAGAGCAGGATGAGTGAGGAAAGACAGAAGATTATGAAAATTGTTTCCGACAAAATGCCAAAAGTAGATGTGGAAAGCATTCTCACTAGTGATGAAATCGCTGCCATTCATGAGTTTATACATCATTACCCACAGGCGCGTGCTGCCTCGCTAGATGCACTAAAAATCGTGCAAAAGCGCAACGGCTGGGTCGATGATGCGCAAGCAAATGCCATTGCTAATATCCTAGACATCCCGATGTCAGACATGGATGGGGTTGCGACTTTCTTTAACCGTATTTATCGCCAACCTGTCGGTCGCCATGTGATTCTCATATGTGACTCCGTGGCTTGTTATTTGACAGGTTATGAAGCGCTGTCAGCTGAGATTAGATCACAGCTGGGTATTGAGTATGGTCAGACAACTGCTGACGGACGTTTTACCCTATTGCCAATTTGCTGCTTGGGCAACTGTGATAAGGGACCAGCGGTACTGATTGATGAAGACACTTACGGCCCTGTCCAGCCATCTGAGGTCGCGCAATTATTGGAGCTATACGCATGAGTTTAACGATTTCAGAGCAAATTGCTCGTCGCGGTCAAGGCCAAGCGCCAAGCCAGCTAAATGCACAGCGTGTTCCAATCTATGGTGATAAAGCGACAGCCACTAGCGAAACCAAGCCTTTGACTTGGCGTTTAGCGCATCATGATGCGGTGCTTGATTTAGCCACTTATGAGTCTCTAAAAGGCTTTACGGGTCTAAAAGAAGCCCTATCCAAATCGCCTAAAGACGTCGGCAATATGATTAAAGCGGCCAATGTCAGGGGTCGCGGTGGTGCGGGCTTTAACGCTGGTCTTAAATGGTCGTTTATGTCACCGCCGGACGGTTTGCCGCGTTATCTCATCTGTAATGCGGATGAAATGGAGCCGGGCACGTTTAAAGACCGTTTGCTCATGGAGCGTCTACCGTTTCAGCTGATCGAAGGTATGCTGATTACCGCTCATGCGATTGGCGCCACTGACGGTTATATCTTTATCCGTGGTGAGTATATCTTGGCCGCTGAACGTTTGGTCGCTGCTATCGAAGAGTGCTTGGCTAATAATCTCATGGGCGATAATATTTTAGGCTCAGATTTTAGTTTTAATCTGCATGTGCATACGGGCGCTGGACGTTATATCTGCGGTGAAGAAACAGCGTTAATTAATTGTCTAGAAGGCCGCCGTGCTAACCCACGTACTAAGCCGCCATTTCCGCAAATCTCTGGTGCATGGGGTCGTCCAACCGTTGTTAACAACGTTGAGACTTTGTGTAATATGCCAGCGATTTTGAATCATGGCGTTGAGTGGTATCAGTCGTTATCTGAAATTAAAGGCAAAAGTAAAACGCCAGGCACCAAACTATTTGGCTGCTCAGGTTTAGTTAATGATCCAGGCCTTTGGGAATTACCGTTTGGTTATACAGCTCGCGAAATCATTGAAGATTTAGCGGGTGGTATGAAAGATGGTAAAACGCTCAAAGCATGGCTACCGGGCGGTGCCTCGACTGACTTTTTGACCGCAGAACATTTGGATGTGGTGGTAGATTTTGACACCATTCAAAACGCTGGTAGCCGTATGGGTACTGGTCTGATTATGGTCGTCGATGAATCACAAGACATGGTGCCATTACTACGTAACCTTGAGATTTTCTTTCAGCGTGAGTCGTGTGGTTGGTGTACACCATGCCGTGATGGTCTACCGTGGGGCGTGAAACTGCTTACCGCCATCAATGATGGTGAAGGGCAAGTGGGCGATGTAGAAAAACTAGAAGGCCTAACGCGTGACTTATGGATTGGTAAAACATTCTGTGCGCATGCTCCAGGTGCGATGGAACCACTAATGAGTGCGATTAAATATTTCCGTCCAGAGTTTGATCAAAAAATCGCGCAGGCGGTTGGTGTCGATGTTATTGATGCTGCAGCCAACCAACAGCCAGTAGTGAAATAAGGAGAGCGGCATGGCAGTCATACATATTGATGGAACCACTGTCGAAGTAGATAGCGCAGACAACTTGCTACAAGCCTGCTTATCCCTCGGCATTGATGTGCCGTATTTTTGTTATCATCCAGCGCTTGGCTCAGTAGGCTCGTGCCGTCAGTGCGCGGTCAAGCAATTCCAAAATAAAGAAGATATGGAAGCAGGTCGCGGTCGTCTAGTCATGTCATGTATGGTCGCTCCTGGCGATGACATGTACATCTCGGTCACTGACGATGAAGCCAAAGCATTCCGCAAGTCGATGGTTGAGCTACTCATGACCAACCATCCACATGACTGTCCAACTTGTGAAGAAGGTGGACATTGTCATTTGCAGGACATGACGTATATGTCAGGTCACAGCCGTCGTCGCTATCGCTTTACCAAACGCACGCATCATAACCAAGAGCTTGGTCCATTCATCGCGCATGAAATGAACCGTTGTATCGCTTGCTATCGTTGTGTACGTTTTTATAAAGACTATGCGGGCGGCGAAGACTTGGGCGTTTATGGCTCAAACAATCGCGTTTACTTTGGCCGTGATAAAGATGGTCAGTTTGAAAGCGAATTTTCAGGCAACTTAACCGAAGTTTGCCCAACGGGTGTGTTTACTGATAAAACCCACTCTGAGCGCTACAACCGTAAATGGGATATGCAGTATGCGCCAAGCATCTGTCATGGTTGCTCAGCTGGTTGTAATATCTCACCGGGCGAGCGTTATGGTGAATTGCGCCGTATCGAAAACCGCTATAACGGCGAAGTAAACCGCTATTTCTTATGTGACCGTGGCCGCTTTGGTTATGGCTATGTCAATCGTGATGATCGTCCAACCCAAGCGCTTGAACGTATCAATGATAAGCATGTCAAAATCAATATTGACTACGCACTTGATGAAACCATCAAACGTATCAAAGATAAAAAAGTCATCGGGATTGGCTCACCACGCGCCAGTCTAGAGACTAACTTTGCGCTAAAAAATCTGGTCGGCTTTGATAACTTCTCAACAGGCTTGAATCATCAGCAGCAAGCACTGGTCAATAAATGTATCGAAGTGCTTAGCACTGAAGGTATTTATAACCCTAGCATGACCGATATCGAAACGCATGATGCGGTGCTCGTATTAGGTGAAGACATCACGCAAACTTCATCACGTGTTGCGCTGTCAGTACGTCAAGCGGCAAAAAATGAAGGCTTAAAAATGGCGGCGGCGCTGCAAACGCAGCCTTGGCTTGCTGAACCAGTTAAGCGTATCGCTCAAGATGCGCTAAGCCCAGTCTATGTCATTGATGTAACGCAAACTAAGCTAGAAGATATCAGTAAAGTGAGCGTAGTGGCGACCCCTGAAGACATCACTAAACTTGGCTTCAAGGTTGCTGATGAAATTGCTAATTTTGCTGATGATTTAGCAGACATAGCAGATCCACAAGCAGCTGATGAAAGTGCTGAAACCGACGGTATGCAAGCATTGGCGCAGCAAATCGCTTATGACTTGATTCAAGCTGATAAGCCGTTAGTTGTCTCGGGTAGCAGCTTGTCTTCTACCGCATTGATAGAAGCAGCGGCACAGATTACCCAAGCGTTGACCCAAAAACGCGCGGCAATTAAAGCGACCGAGCAACAGCAGGTCGAGGCACATAATGCCAAAGTACAGGCAGCCCAAGCGAAAGCGGCTAATGACCAACCTGAAGAAGACCAAGATTTATCTGCTAAGCCGAACAAACCTGAAACGGGTGTAAATACAGAAGCTCAAGATGATGTCGAACGTGAGCCTGCTGAAAACCTTGAGTTAAAAGAAATTAATGATAAATATCAGGCACAAGCAGGTATTTATCTAACGGTTCCTGATGCCAATAGCATGGGCGTTTGTATGCTTGGCGGTCAGTCAGTTGAAGAACTGCTAGCGACTGATTACGATGTGGTTGTGGTTGCAGAAAACCAGCTAACAGATGCGATTGATGCCAATAAATTGACGCAGCTATTGACTGATAAAACGGTCATTGCGTTAGATCATCAGCTCCTTGATTGGCACAAAGACGTCGATATTGTATTGCCAGCGGCTAGCTTTGCAGAAGCGGATGGTACATTGATATCAGCTGAAGGTCGTGCGCAGCGTTTCTTCCAAGTTTACGATAACGAATACTACCATCCGATGAGCAGTATTAAAGAAGGCTGGCGCTGGATACATGCTGTGCATAGCAGCATCGAAGGTCGTGATGTCGACTGGACGCAGCTAGATGATGTGATCAATGCATTGATTGCCACCCATCCTAAACTTGCGGGTATCAAAGGCGCTGCGCCTGATGCTGATTACCGTATAACGGGTCTGAAAATCGCGCGTCAACCGCGTCGTTATTCAGGTCGTACTGCTATGCGTGCGCCAATCTCAGTGCACGAGCCAATGCAGCCGAAAGATTTGGACACTGGTCTAACTTTCTCAATGGAAGGTTATAGCGGTAAAGAAACGCCAAGCTCGATGATTCCTTTTGCCAATGCGGCAGGTTGGAACTCACCTCAAGCATGGAACAAATATCAAGACAAAGTCGGCGGTCATCTGAAAAATGGTGATCCAGGTGTGCGTTTGTTCGATCAGCTAGAGCGCCTAGCCACTCGTCAATATGTGGCGCCAGAAGCGATGTCTTCGAATACAACTGACTTACAACAAGGCCAAGCCAAACTGGTACCGATTCATAATATCTATGCCAGCTCAATGATGGCATCACGTAGCCCAATCGTCGCTGAGCAACTGCCTGTTGCTGCATGGCGTATCGGTATGGATGATGCTAAGGACTGGAATATTGCTGCTGGTGATTACTTAGCGATTGAGATTGATAAGCAACAAATCACCTTACCAGTACAGCTGGTCGGTTATTTAGCAGAAGGCTGTATCGGTTACCCAGTTGGGCAGGTGAGCATCATTCACCCATCAATGCCAGCGTCGGTACGTAAAGTGGATGCACCAGTGACGATGATGGGTAGCATGGCTAACGATATGATGAATAATAACGATACTGCGCAAATAAACGCAGCGCCGACCACCACACAGGAGGTGTAATATGCAAGTTACCCGTATTATCCCTGATGTGCCAAGCTTTTTGGCCAATAGCATGAGTTTTGATACTTGGTCTATTCTGTTTTTGGTGGGTCAATCGCTAGTCATCTTTTTGGTCGTGGTATTGGTTGCCGCGATGATGATTATCTATGAGCGCCGTATGTTGGCCTTGTGGCAGGATCGTTATGGTCCAAACCGTGTTGGGCCTTTTGGTTCGTTGCAGTTAGTCGCCGATATGCTCAAAATCTTCTTTAAAGAAGATTGGACACCAAACTTTACCGATAAGTTTATGTTCACCTTGGCACCTGCGGTAGCGATGTTTACTGCCTTGGCTTCATTTGCCATCATTCCTATCTCGCCAACGCTTGGCGTGGTTGATTGGGATATCGGTATTCTGTTCTTCTTTGCTATGGCAGGTATTGCTGTCTATGCAGTGATGTTCGGTGGTTGGGCTTCGGCCAACAAGTTCTCGTTATTGGGTGGTTTGCGCTCAGCTGCACAGACAATCAGTTACGAAGTGTTTTTGGGTTTGTCGTTGATGGGCGTTGTTGCGCTAACAGGTTCATTTAACCTACGTGCCATTGTCGAAGCGCAAGCAGACGGCTGGTATATCATTCCGCAGTTTTTCGGATTCTTAACCTTTGTGGTGGCTGGTGTTGCCGTTACGCATAGACATCCATTTGACCAACCAGAAGCAGAGCAAGAGCTAGCCGAAGGGTATCATGTCGAATATTCTGGCATGAAGTTCGGTATGTTCTTCATTGGTGAGTATGTCAACGTTGTCTTGATTTCTGCTTTGATGACTTGCTTGTTCTTTGGCGGTTGGCTTGCGCCGTTCAATTTAGATATTCCATTTATTCCACCAGCTTTTTGGTTCATGATTAAAACGCTGTTCTTTATGACCATGTTTGTTTTGGCTCGAGGCTCACTCATGCGTCCGCGTTATGATCAGGTGATGAACTTTGGCTGGAAAGTATGTCTGCCCGTAACCTTGATCAATCTGTTGATTACTGCTGCGGTCATTTTGATCTTTTCCCCAACGTTATAGTCATCACTAGCCATCACTGATGAACTAGGGTAAAGCTGATAAGGATAATAATCCCATGTTTACTACCATAAAAAAGACCGTCATTGGTATATTTACCATTGTCCGCAGCATGTGGATGGTCAATAGTCATGCGCTCAGACCGCGTGACACCATCCTTTATCCTGAAGAGCCGGTACCTGTGCCGCCGCGTTTTCGTGGACGTATTGTCCTAACACGTGATCCTGATGGAGACGAGCGCTGTGTCGCTTGTAACTTGTGTGCGGTGGCATGTCCGGTAGGGTGTATCTCATTACAAAAAGCCGAGCGTGAAGATGGACGTTGGTATCCAGAGTTTTTCCGTATCAATTTCTCACGCTGTATTTTTTGTGGATTGTGTGAAGAAGCCTGTCCAACGACAGCGATTCAAATGACCCCAGATTTTGAACTGGGTGAATATAAGCGCCAAGATTTGGTCTACGAAAAAGAGCATTTGCTAATTTCAGGACCAGGTAAATACCCTGATTATAACTATTATCGTGTGACAGGTATGGCGGTAGCAGATAAACCAAAAGGCGCAGCACAAAATGAGTCTGCACCGATTGATCTAAGGAGCTTGCTACCATGATGAATATTTTAAACCATCCTGAATTGGCTGGGTTTTATTCACTTGCGGCAGTGGCAATATTTGCCAGTCTGCGCGTAGTGACTCAGGCCAATCCAGTGCACGCTATCTTATCGATGATTGTATCGTTGCTGGCAATTGCTGGGATATTTTTTGTATTAGGAGCGCCGTTTGCGGGTGCGCTAGAGATTGTTGTTTATGCAGGTGCCATTATGGTGCTATTTGTCTTTGTCATTATGATGCTTAATTTGGGCATGAGCAATGACGAGCGCGAAGAGCGTTGGCTTGATGCCGGCACTTGGGCGATTCCAACAGGGTTGACGATAATCATTGCCGTTGTGCTCTATGCGATGATTGGTCTCAATCATGATGAAGCTGTCATGATGGGTGGCACGACTATCTCTGCCAAAGCAGTCGGTACGGTGTTATTTACCAAATACATTATGCTGGTTGAAGTAGCAGCATTGCTATTATTGGCAGCCTTGGTCGCCGCTTATCATTTAGGTAAAGAGACAGTCGACGATGAGGTCATCGGTAATGATAGCCAAAGTTTTAAGCCAAGCGTAGGCAGTATCAAACAATACGACAATGATAGTACGCTTACACAGCATGACGGCGTAGAAATGGCTAAGCCTTACGAATATAAAGATGTTGATCCGCATGACTATGTAGGTATGAAGGTAGGCATGAAAGCAGGTAGTCAAGTAGGTGCGAACACAGTTACGCGCAAGGAGTCAGACTAATGGTACTAGCAGCAAGCGTGGCACAAGATGTATCAAACGTGCCGTTTGCCCACGAGGTGGCAGGCTTAGTACAGCCAGTTGCTGAGGCGCAAAATGTACTGGGTATGATACCCATGAGCCATGGACTGATTTTGGCAGGTATTTTATTTGCCATCGGTCTGTGCGGCGTCATGGTACGACGTAACTTCCTATTTATGCTAATGAGTCTTGAAATTATGATGAATGCGGCAGCATTGGCATTTGTAGTGGCGGGTAGTCGCTGGGTCGATCCAGACGGACAGATTATGTTTATCTTTATTTTGACCTTGGCTGCGGCTGAAGCGTCAATTGGTCTGGCAATATTATTGCGTTTTTATCATCAGCGTGGGCATCTCGATGTCGATAGCGCCAATGAGATGAAAGGATGATGTCATGAGTTTGTTACCATTAACCTTTATATTCCCGCTCATTGGCTTTTTGATTTTAGCCTTTATGCGCGACAAATTATCAGAAACGGTCGCAGCGATTGTTGGCGTGGGTAGCATGCTGTTATCAGCACTATGCACGCTAGTGGTTAGCTATACCTTTTTGACCACCAATCCAGCTGGAACGGTAATTGAAGTTCCGCTATGGACGTGGTTCCAAGTTGGCGATTTTGCGCCACATTTCGGTTTGAGCTTTGATGGTCTTGCATTGACCATGACAGGTGTCATTACGGGTATTGGCTTTTTGATTCATCTGTTTGCCTCTTGGTATATGAAAGGCGACACTGGCTTTGCTCGTTTCTTTAGCTATATGAACTTGTTTGTGGCCAGTATGTTGTTACTGGTACTCGCAGACGATTTGTTCTTGCTTTATCTTGGTTGGGAAGGCGTGGGTATCTGTTCTTACCTATTGATTGGTTATTATTACCACGACAGAGCCAACGGCCGTGCCGCGATGAAAGCCTTTACCGTCACGCGTGTCGGTGATGTGTTCTTAGCCTTCGGTTTATTTTTATTATTCCGCGAATTTGGCACGCTTAATATTCAAGAGATTATTACGCGCGCGCCAGAAGTATTCGATGTGAATAACCCAACGATGATGCTTACCACGATGATGTTGGTCGGCGGCGCGATGGGTAAATCAGCGCAGTTGCCACTACACACATGGCTTGCTGATGCGATGGCTGGTCCAACACCAGTATCGGCATTGATTCACGCAGCAACGATGGTCACAGCAGGTGTTTATTTAATCGCCCGTCTACATCCTTTGTTTGAGCTGACCCCAGGTATCTTATTGTATTGGGTTGGCGGCGTAGGGGCATTGACGTTGGTTGTTGCTGGATTCTGTGCACTCGCGCAAACAGACATCAAACGTATTCTTGCTTATTCGACCATGAGTCAAATTGGCTATATGTTCCTAGCACTTGGCGTGGGCGCATGGCAAGGCGCAATCTTCCATCTAATGACCCATGCTTTCTTTAAAGCATTGCTGTTCTTATCATCAGGTGCGGTCATCCTTGCGGTACATCATGAGCAAGACATCTTTAAGATGGGCGGTCTGCGCAAAAAGATACCATTGGTATTTTGGTGTTATATCATCGGTGGCGGTGCACTTGCTGCCATACCTTGGGTTACCGTTGGTTTTTACTCTAAAGAAGCGATTCTTTGGGAAACTTATGCCACAGGTCACTTAGTACTATTCTATATGGGTGTATTCGGTGCATTCTTAACCGCGATTTATACGTTCCGTATGATTTGGATCATATTTTTTGGCGAAGAAAAAACCCATGCCCATAAGCTATCAGGTGTGTCGTATTGGTTACCTTTAACCGTATTGCTAGTGTTATCTACCGCCGTTGGTGCATGGATTACGCCACCATTAAATGGTGTATTGCCAGAGAGCGTTGGTCATCTATTAGAAGTTGCTGGTCAAGCGCATGCTAAGCACACCGCAGAGTATATCGCGATGGGTGCCATGGCAGCAGGTTTGATATTGGCAGCACTGTTGTATGTCGTCAACAAAGGTCGCTTGCTCACTAGCTTTAAGCGCTCACGTATTGGTGGGGCACTATATCACTGGTGCTACCATGGCCTAGGTTTCGACGCGCTATATGATGTAATTTTTGTGAAACCCTTTTTATTCATCGGCCGCTTACTTAAAGCCGACCCTATCGATAAAACGTGGTTGCTGTTACCTAAGCTGGCCTCAGCTGGTAATAAAGTATTGTCTGCGACGCAAACAGGGTCTCTTCGAGGTTATGCCACAAGCTTTGGCTTGGGTATGGCTGTATTGCTGGTGCTGGTAATGATGACGGTGGTGTAAAAGATGATTGAGTTACAACAAACGTGGATGCTACCAGCATTAATCGCAATTCCTTTTATTGCAGGATTGCTATGCTGGGTGGTAGAGCGATTTAATAAACGTCTGCCGCGCTGGATTGCCTTGATCGGTATGATGTTGACCTTTGCTTTGTCGTTGGTGCTTTGGCAGCAAGGTAATTTTAGCGGTATGAGTCAGCAGGTCATTGCGCCAGATGCTACCGTGCCTTGGGTCGCGGAGTTCAGTGTGCCGTGGATACCGAGTTTTGGTATTAGCTTTCACTTAGCGCTAGATGGTTTGTCACTGATGATGGTGGCCCTAACAGGCTTACTTGGTGTGGCAGCCGTTGCTTGTTCGTGGAATGAGATTCAGCGCCGCGTTGGCTTTTTCCACCTGAACTTGCTATGGAGTTTGGGCGGCGTCATCGGTGTTTTCTTAGCGATTGACCTATTCTTATTCTTCTTCTTTTGGGAGATGATGCTGGTTCCTATCTACTTCTTGATCGCGATTTGGGGTCATGATGTGGTTGGCAAAACCAAAGAATACGCGGCCACCAAGTTCTTTATCTATACCCAAGCGTCTGGGCTTATCATGCTCATCGGTATTTTGGTATTGGTCATTATCAGCTACGCCCAAAAAGGGGTAGTGAGCTTTAACTATAATGACTTGCTCGGTACGTCACTTGGCGGCTGGGAATATCCAATCATGCTGTGCTTCTTCATTGGCTTTGCGGTGAAGTTGCCAATCATCCCTTTCCACGGCTGGTTGCCAGATGCGCATGCGCAGGCACCAACAGCAGGTTCGGTAGATTTGGCAGGGGTGCTCATTAAGACTGCTGCATATGGTTTGATTCGTTTTGTGTTGCCGCTATTTCCAGCAGCGTCACAAGAGTTTGCGCCGATAGCAATTACCCTAGGTACGATTGGTATCTTCTACGGTGCATGGCTTGCATTTATGCAGACTGACATGAAGCGTTTGCTGGCGTATACCAGTATCTCGCACATGGGTTTTGTGGTATTGGCAATCTATGCGGGAACATTGCTCAGCTTACAAGGTCTGATGATTCAGATGCTTGCTCATGGTTTGAGTTCAGCCGCACTATTCATCATGGCAGGACAGCTATATGAGCGTCTGCATACACGCGATTTGACCTTGATGGGTGGTATGTGGGGGCAGTTCCGTTACTACGCACCGATATTGATGTTCTTCTGTGCCGCGCTGCTAGGTATTCCTGGTACGGGTAACTTCATTGGCGAGTTCATGATTTTATTTGGCTCATTTGCTCAGTATCCAGTATTCGTTGTTTTTGCAACATTCAGTTTGGTATTAGCAGGTCTTTATTCGCTTATTTTGATTCATCGCGCACTATTTGGTGAAAACAACATCGCCGCATTGGCAGAGCGAGAGACTAAGTCACATGGCTTACCTGCACGTAAACTAAAAGATTTGGGCAAGCGCGAGCTGTCATTACTACTGATGCTAGCTGCAGGTTTGGTATGGCTTGGACTGTACCCACAGCCGTTCCTTGATACCTCAAGTCACGCAATGCAGTGGATCAATAACGCATATATATACAGTCAAGTGACACAGGTAGATGCGTCGCAGCTGCTTGATGTAATGGAGGCACGTTAAGTCATGAATGATATTATGATGAATGATTTGATAGGATTGTTGCCTTACGCGCCGATTATCGCCGTAGTGATTACGGTACTGACGGTTATGATCGCGATTACCTTTAAACGCTCGCACATGGTCACTGGTACGATTACGGTGGCAGGCTTAAACATTGGTCTATTTACCCTTATCGGTCAGATGATCGGTGTGATTGACAGCGGATCTATCGCACCAAACGCTGAGCAGTTATTTGTTATTGATAACTTTGCTCAGTTTAATATGGTGGTGATTTTTATCTGTGCCTTGGCTTGTTGTACGCTGTCTTATGCGTATCTGGCCAACCTCAAAGATAACAAAGAAGAGCTGTACTTGCTCATGCTGCTATCGACCATTGGTGCACTGCTTATGGTAAGCGCGCAGCATATGGCGTCATTCTTTATGAGCTTAGAGATGCTGTCAGTACCACTATATGGTTTGCTTGCTTATACTTATATGCGCAACCAGTCGCTTGAGTCGGGATTGAAGTATCTGGTGCTATCAGCGACTGCATCAGCGACGTTGCTGATGGGTATGGCTTTTATCTATGCAGAAGTAGGCTCACTAGCATTTAAGCCAATCAGCATGGTGCTAGGCAATATCTTTGAGTCGCCACTACTGATATTAGGCGCGGCAATGATGATGTTTGGTATCGCCTTTAAACTCTCGGCTGCTCCTTTCCATATGTGGACGCCAGATGTTTATGAAGGTGCTCCAGCGCCTATCGCTACCTTTTTAGCATCCGTATCAAAAGTGGCGATGATGGCACTGGCCGTGCGTTTCTTAATCGATACCGCTTTGCTAGCACTACCATCAGTGCAAATGCTATTGATGGTCATGGCAACATTATCTATCTTGGTAGGTAACTTGTTGGCAGTACGTCAAACTAGCCTGAAACGTCTACTCGGTTACTCATCTATTGCCCATATGGGTTATGTGATGATCGTGATTGTCAGCATTGGCTCTGCCGCTGATAGTATCTCTAGTATGTATATGGCAGTCTATGCCTTTACCTCTATCGGTGCCTTTGGCGTAGTGACTCTCATGTCGAGTCCATATCGCTTATCTGGTGAAGCCGATGAGTTGACGCATTATCAAGGACTATTCTGGCGTCGTCCAGTGTTGACTGCTGTCATGACAATCATGATGTTGTCATTGGCTGGTATTCCGTTGACGGCAGGCTTTATTACCAAGCTATTTGCTATCTTAGCTGCGGTACAGGGAACCAACTGGTTCTTGGCCGCAATGATTATCTTGGGTAGTGCGATTGGGCTATTCTACTACTTACGCGTGTTACTCACGCTGTTCAAACGTCCTAAGCAGTTCATCGAGTTTGACGTGTCTGGGCAGTGGGGTATTCGTACTGGTGGTATTATGGTCATCGCTGTGACGGCGATTATTCTATTCTTTGGTATTTTGCCAAATAGTATGATTGAGTGGGCAAGTTTGGCTCGCATTTGGTAATGCCGCTGAGTCAATACGGCAGATAAGTCGCTGCGATCTATTTGTTGTTACGGTTAAAAAACCAAGATGCGCCAGCTTTATGATAAGCTTGGCGCATCTTTTTTTATGCTTACCTTTTTGGTATTTATCTTCTTTTGCCTATCAAAGGTATCTTATAAAAATACAGTTTAATAAAGTATAAGTGACGAATAATTATGAGTGATGATATTCAAACCGTAACGGTGCTCAGCAAAACCACATGGACGCCAAATTTATTTAGCTTTACCGTCAGCCGTCCCGATAGTTTTAAGTTTACAGCGGGGCAGTTTGTACGCTTGGGTGTCAATCCTAGTCAATTAAAATATTACCAACAGACTGATGCAAGTGATAAAGTTGCTGATACCGCATTGAATGAAGATGTCTTTCGTGCGTATTCGATTGTCTCTTCGCCATTTGATGAGGTGATAGAGTTTTTCTCTATCGTAATTCCTGACGGTGCATTTACCTCGCAATTGCAGCACTTACAAGTGGGTGATGAGCTACTGCTTAATACTATGCCATTTGGGTTTCTGACTTTAGCACGTTACCAAAAGCCATTGCCAAAAGACTTATGGCTGCTAGCAACAGGGACTGGCTTAGCACCATTTTTGTCAATGCTACAAGATTTAAAGACATGGGAAGATTACGAGCACATTGTATTGGCTTATAGCGCCCGTTCGCTCGATGAACTTGCTTACGTTGAGAAAATCGAGAACCTACAAGAAGATTTTGGCGCGCTGGTTGATAATCCAGCAAAGCTCATCTTTATCCCAATCGTCACTCGTGAGCCTGTTGAAGGTGCATTGTCAGAGCGTCTGCCGAAGCTGTTGCTAGAGGGCACGTTGCAAGCGCGTGCGGGTATCGCATTAGATATTGATACTACGCATGTCATGCTATGCGGCAACCCAGATATGGTAGAAGATACTAAAGAGGCATTGAAGACATTGGGACTGGTGATGAATCGCCGCGGTGAGGGTAATATTGCCGTAGAGAACTACTGGTAGTTATCGACTTTAATAAAAAAACGCTGTATCTATAAGGCCAAGAACCTTTAAGATGCAGCGTTTTTTTATGGGATAAAACATTGTCTTATGGGATGAGACATTAGCGACTTACTCTTGACTTGGCTCAGTCGCATCATCTACAGGGTTAATAGGGCCTTGCATCAATTCAGGATCATCATCATCACCGATGATATCTTCGTTACTGCTAGCCGCCAGTAAATCACGATAGTTGATTTGAGCCTTCAAAATCATTTGCTCTTCTTCTAGCTCGCCATAATTTATCTGTACCTTATGCAAAGTACTCATGATTTTTTTGTTGTTTTTTAACCAACGATGGATATCGAGATAAATCACTTCGTCTTTTGCGCGAGCAATATTGACGTATGACAGAATAAAGCCTAAAGGGTCTTTTTTGAGGACGCTATGATAAAACCAAATCGCAAGTTTGACGCCTTGGCGTTTCACGAAAGATTCGCAGCGCAGATTTAATATATCGGTATAAGTTTGCTGACCAAATACAAAGCGCTGCACATTGCGATCGAGCTGAACGTGAACTAAGCTAAAGTTACTTGCTACCTCGGCATAGATGCCGCCTGCATTGACAGTGCAGTACAAACGAAACCAATCATCATGCATCTCGACGCGTAGCTCTAAGATAGCTTTTACATTGTCGGTGACGAATGTTTGTAGTGCATCATTGACGTAAGTCTGTGCCACGGGCAATGACAACTCATCTTCGAACTTGTCCGTCGTCTTATTATAGATATCTTTAACCGATTGGGCGATACGCTCCCAACCACTGCCGAATGACTCGTCAAAACGATAGCCAATACTCTCGAAGAACTCATCAAAATTGTCTGAATTATTCACGTTATCAAAGTCACTCAAACTTATTATCCTTATAGGGCGCGTCATTCAATCGGTGACGTAAAAATGGCTAAACAAACTTTGCAGGCTATCGTTAATTTAAACGAATGCTAATTATCTATAATTTCTGAATATCTACGACTATTAGTAATTTTTATACTGATAGGTAGCAAAAGCGAAAAACTGACCTCTGATACTAGTGCACAGTAAATCTGCACTTATTGTGCTGCTTGATCATCTGCCGTGCCTAATCAAGACGATGCACAGTTCTGGTTGTTGCAAAGTATCGTGCTACTAATTCTATTGTGCTAAAGCAGTATATAACAAATATAGTGGCTTCAAAATGAACACATGCGTTTTATAGCAATTCATTTGGTATAGACAGTGTTTCGTCTGCCTTATATATTCTCAAGCGCGCGTTTTTCAATCAGCGGATAAGGTTACCAATACTGTATGGCAGATGTCAAAATGCCGTCTCAGTGCTTATACTGGCGACATAATTCTATGTCATGTTATGATAGCGCCAGTATAAATCATGCCGATCGTTACAACACTTATTAAATAGTGCTTTGTACTGATTTGCTCACAAGCTGAGATTCATTGTGGCCTATATAAAAGACTCACAGAGCTATCATTTTTCCGCGCAAGCGCCCAAGCGCGATATAAGTTTGCCTGTCGCTATTGTTATTGCGGTGGCTGTTCACGTGCTGATTATTTTCGGGATTAGCTTCTCTATGGGAAAAGACCCAGCTGCTATGATGCAAGATGTAGCAAAGGCGCTGACCGATAACATGCAGCCCAATGAAGATGCGCACTTTATTGCCAATGCTTCACAAGAGGGCGGCGGTACAATAGAAGAGCAGCTAAGACAAGAGAACAATCAGCTAAGTGCAATGTCTGCTGAGCAAATGAGTGAGACTCAAGACATCGTTAACTTACAGCGTAAAGTGCGTCAGCAGCGCTATCAAGAGAGTTATCTGCGTACGACGTTGAGTTGGCGTCAGGCCACTGTAGAGTCGGATAATGACAGCGAGCAAGCGCAAGATGATGCGATGGCGCAAGAAGAGCGGCTACGTAAGCAGATTGCAACCTTAGAAGCTCAGCTATCTCAGCGTCAGCAGGTCTATGCGACCAAATCCAAAGTCGTGACCATGGATAGTAATTCGACCACACGGGGTGCGGCAGCAGATTATATCAATACATTCCGCGAGCATGTCGAGCGAGTGGGCAACTTGCATTATCCTGTGCAAGCGCGTGCCCAAGGCATTACGGGCGAAGTACGGCTAATGGTTATCATCAGTAACGACGGCAATATCAAAGCCATTCGTTTGCTTGAAAGCTCGAACTCTACGATATTGGATGAAGCAGCCAAACAGTCGGTACGACAAGCAGCACCCTTTGGTAAGTTCACCGAAGACATGAGCGATATCGTCGAGCTGCGCTTGATACGTACTTACCGCTATAGTGATACAGTCGAAGTAACGTACTAGGGTTAACGTATTCAAGCACTAAGAAGATAGGTGCTAAGAAGACAAGCACTAAGAAAAAAGCTACTGAAAAAAATGTCACTGAAAACACAACTGCTAAGAATAAAGTTTAACGCACTATTTTTTATAATCACAGATATCCAAGTTCATAACACACAGCTATAGAATAAAGAGTCAGTATGGAATTTTTAGGTTTTACCATCGATGTTGCTACCTTAACGAGCAACGCCCTAGAGCTGGTCATCAAAGTCGCTTTAGCAATACTTATATTTATCGTTGGACGTTGGCTTGCCAAAAAGGCAGTCGCTTTTTCCGATCGCTTGATGACGCGTAGCCATCTGGACGAGACAGTTGCTAGCTTCTTAAGTCGTCTATTGTATGGCGTGCTACTGGTCGTAGTGATTTTAGCTGCGCTTAGCAAAGTCGGTGTACAGACTACGTCTGTCGTCGCGATCTTAGGTGGTGCCGCTGTTGCCGTTGGTTTGTCACTAAAAGACCAACTATCAAATTTTGCCGCTGGTATTATGATTGTGACGTTTCGCCCGTTTGTGCGCGGTGATTATGTACAGATTAGTAGCTACACAGGTACGGTGACTGAGATTACCTTGGTTAATACGCATCTGACGACCATTAACAATCATGATATCATCATTCCTAATAGCGATATCACGACTTCACCTGTGGTTAATTATACAGCGCTACCCAATCGCCGCGTCGATATCACGGTCGGTATTGGTTACGATGCTGATATCAAAACGGCTAAAGACGTGATGCTAAGTCTGGCAAAAAATAACCCATTGGCTTTCACTGATCCTGAGCCTATCGTACGAGTGACCAATCTAGGCGATAACTCAGTAGATCTTACCCTAAACGTTTGGACAACCAATGCCGACTGGTGGTCGATGCAATGCGAGCTACTAGAGCAGTTCAAGCAAGCTTTAGATGATGAGAAAATCGAGATTCCATTCCCGCAGCGCAGTGTCCATGTTAAAGGCTTAGACCATATGATCAACCAAATGGGTCAAGCACAAAAGCTACCATTAACTAAAGATTAATGAGTAGCTGTCTAAGAGTTAGAAGACCGTTTAATAAAGCAGTCCTAGTTTAGACATAAGGATTTGGTAGGTTTAGGCCTGCCAAAATATTAATTTCAAAGTACTCCATCTCATCTTGTTCAGCTTGTCCGAGCTCATGATCAAAACCCAGTAGGTGTAGCACGCCATGCACTAACAAATGGCCAATGTGCTGCGCCACGGTTTTGTCCTGTTCAGCCGCTTCACGTACCATCACTTCATGACAGATAATCAGCTCTCCAAGAGGCAATGTTGGCATCAGCTCAATGACGGCAGCAGGTAATTCGCTTGGATAAGACAAAATGTTGGTCGCATAGTCCTTACCACGTGCTTCTAGATTTAAAGCACGGCCTTCGACGTCATCAGTGATATATATATCTAATGTTTTAGACTTTTCCTGCCAAAGCTCAGGATCAATATCTGCAAAATAGGGTAGGGTCAGACCAGTATTAATACGACCATCTATATAATCTAAAGTCGCCATCATGACTGATAGTAAATGCTCGCGATTATAAAAAGTATCTAATATTTCATCATCAATACTGTCGGTCGCACTGATATCAAGTGCTGCTAAGCTGGCATGGTTGCTAGCGATCTTGTCATCGACATTAGTATTGTCAGGTTGGCTCATATTGCTGTCCTTTTTATTATAAATAAATGCGTTTCTAATGCTGCATCGTCTAGGTGATTTATTTGCCAGTTTTTTACCATAAAAGCAGCTCAATCACTGTTTATCTCATCGCTAAATTGTTGGCTAATAAATAGAGGCCAATGTATAAAATGTATAAAGGCTACTATAGCTAAGTTACTGGTGGGCGACTAGTAGCGAAAGAGCTAAATTCAATAAACTGTCGGTAAGAAAAAACCGGACTACTTTTAGTAATCCGGTTTTCTTATGCAAGATAAATGCTTATAGCAAATGACTGTAATTCAGTGATTAGCTTGATTATTACAGATTGGCTGCTGCATTAGCGACAGCTTGTCTACGCTCTTGTTCTTTAATACGTTCAAACTTACGTTTTTCTTCTAAAGCCATTTGCTCTTCATCAAACACATCATAGGCTTCAACAATTTGCTGTACCAATTGATGTCGTACGACGTCTTTTGAATCAAACTTTGTGATATGAATCTCTTCAATATCTTTTAGAATATCCATCGCTTGTGCCAAGCCTGACTTATGACCACGTGGCAAATCGACCTGAGTAATATCCCCAGTAATGACGGCACGTGAGCCAAAGCCCAAACGGGTTAAAAACATTTTCATCTGTTCAGGCGTGGTATTTTGCGCTTCATCGAGAATGACAAACGAGTTATTCAAAGTACGACCACGCATATAGGCCAGCGGCGCCACTTCAATAATCTGACGCTCAATCATTTTACCGACTTTTTCAAAGCCTATCATCTCATAGAGCGCGTCATATAATGGGCGCAAGTATGGATCGATTTTTTGGGTCAAATCACCTGGCAAGAAGCCCAGCTTTTCGCCAGCTTCTACCGCTGGACGCACTAGCAAAATACGTTCAATCTCATTACGCTCAAGCATATCGACGGCACATGCCACTGCTAGATACGTTTTACCCGTACCAGCTGGCCCAATACCAAACGACACATCGGAACTCAGGACGTTTTTTACGTAACGCTGTTGATTGCCCCCACGCGGAACGATGCGACCCTTACGTGTACGTAAACTAATAGGCGTAAACTCGCTAGCCTCATCCAAGTCTTCATCATATTCCATGTCATCATGGTCTTGCTCGTCTTCTTCCATGTCTTCATCACGAGAGAGGCTAGATTGGATGATAAGGTGCAGCTCTTCTGCACTGATGTCTTTGGTGTTCTGTGCTTCATCTACCATTTTGTAGATAATACGTTCACCGCGTTCGACATTGGTCACATCGCCACTCAGGCAAAAATCGCCTTGGCGCTGCATGATTTTAATATCGAGGCGTTCTTGGATATATTTCATGTGATTGTTGTATTCACCAAGCACGGTTTTTAGCTGTGCTGGGGTCAATGATTCAAACTTTATACGGCGGCTCATGGAATCAGTCAAGCGATTATCCTTTTATTGTGTACCCGACGCTATGATTTGGTTTTAATTGCGTGACGGGTTGCAGAGATAAAATAGTTAGTGGCGTTACAGTTTTTTAGGTGATACAAAGATTGTAGATGATAAAAATGACGGCGATATTATTGTTGTTTTTGTGGAAGGTAATAAATGAAAATAATGAAAAGTCTTGCCTTCATTATGGTAGAGAATTTTCAAATTTCAAGCCATACATCAGATAGATAACGCTGTTTTTGTATGCGGATTGCAACTGCTACAGCGATTTTCTATAGATCGATTTGATATTGCTATCAGTTCTATATGATTCATCGCTGCCCATCGTATGATAGCGCTTTAATAAGACTAAGGTTTTTGAGTTTTATGAATATAAATCTCGTTTATGATGAGAGTGAAGAGACGATTTGTCTACGGTTAAGACCACGGCATAATAGACAATTTGTGGTAATCTATGGGCGATACCATAGATTGCTGCAACCTATCTAACAACAGTAGTGACATGATAAAAATTATAAAATAAAGTCAGTGACGAGCAGCTATCTATCACTAATAAATTGCTTGTCCAAAAAATTATAATAGGAAAATAACGATGCAAGATACTGATTCACATTTATCCAATGCTGACAGCATACCTAAAAAGTTCGACAGCATCTCTAAAAACAAAGAAGCGATAACTGACCAGCAAGTGCTTATCGCAGGTGGTGGTCATGTTGGTTTGTCCTTTGCATTGCTATTGGCCCATCACGGTATTGCGAGCACCTTATTAGAAAAAAACAGCTATCCAACCATCAGTCCAACGGATGACAGTACTCGCAGCCATTATTTAGATAGTCGCAATACAGCGTTATCACGGCGCACGGTACAGATATATCAAGAGATTGGACTGTGGGATGAATTACAAAGCCATGCCTGCCGTATCGATACCGTACAGATTAGTGAGCAAGGCAGCTTTGGGCGCGCGCAGCTGAATAAAGCAGAAGAGCGCGTTGAGTCATTTGGGCAAGTCATCGAAAACGCTTGGCTGGGTCGTAAGCTTTTATTAGCCGCGCAGCAAGCGCCATTAATTACCTTGATAGATAATGCCAATGTGACGACTGTCCAGCAGCAGGCCGATAGTGTGACGATTAGCTTTAATTACAATGACGAAGCCGAAAACGAGCAGCAGCTGCAAGCTAGCGTATTAGTCGCTTGTGATGGACGCGACTCTACAGTACGCCAATTGCTAGATATCGGTACAACTACGTATAATTATCAGCAAACAGCCATCGTCGGCGTAGTAGAGACAGATACGCCACACGAGCATGCAGCGATTGAGCGTTTCAGTCCAGCTGGCCCACTTGCCGTGCTCCCACTGACCGATCCAGAGGGTGATGCCAATGATGAGTATCAACACGGCTACAGGCGCTCTGTGGTGTGGGTATGCCCAACAGGTGAAGAAACCAGATACTTAGAAGACGACGCCCATTTCTTGCAGACCCTACAGCAAGCCTTTGGCCAACGCGCTGGCAAGTTTATCGCTGCTGGTCGCCGCGGCGCCTATCCATTGACCCGCGTACTAGCGAATAAGCAAGTAGAAGGACGCTGCGTCATTATGGGCAATGCTGCTCACACCTTACATCCTGTCGCTGGCCAAGGCTTTAATCTCTGTATGCGAGATGCACATGTGCTGGCGCAAATGCTAAGTGCACAAGTGCTCAAAGGCGCAGATATCGGTGATGCACAGTTATTAAAACGTTATGAAAAAGCACGTCAAACCGACCAGAAGCGAGTTATTCGTTTTTGTGATGCGGTAGTACATGGCTTCACGCATCCTAACCCCGCGATTAAGCTAGCGCGAAATATGGCGCTATTGGCCTTTGATAAATTGCCAAATATTAAACCACTAGTCGCCACTTATGCGATGGGTCTAAAATCATAGCGCTATAGTTAAATCCTCTTTAAAAGAGTAACAGCGTTAACCTCGCTTGAAGTATTGCCTATACATCTTCACCCGGTTGCATTGTCTCTCTTTTAAACTGAATCAACTAACTGTAATTAAGATTGATAATAAGCATTCTAATATTGAGCAATATTGAGAGACACCTTATGAAAAACAACCATACGCTGATTATCGGTAGCGGTATCGTTGGGGCAACGCTTGCTCTAAAGCTGGCACAAGCAAAAATGCCGGTGACGTTAATTGATGCCCGTCCTGAGCGTGATGAATCAGCTTGGCAACATGTACTTAGCAAACGTGATGCACGTGTCTATGCACTTAGTATGGCTAGTATTAATTTACTTAAAGATATTGGCGCTTGGCAACATATTGCCGCCTCTAAACGCAAAGCAGATTACTCGCAAATGCAGGTATGGCAGCTAAATGGGATGGGTGAATTATTATTTGGCGAAAGTGAAGGTATTGGCGCCGAGGATAGTAGTAGTAAAAATCATGAACCTACATTATTAGGTAGTATGGTTGAGCCTGCTGTTATCGAGCACGCACTATGGCAACGCTTGTATGAAGCTGATGTCAGCGACTATCTGACCCTTATCGCTGATCAAAAAGTTGTTAATGTGGATTGGTTAGGGGCGCAGCAAGGCTACCGTGTAATTCTGGACAATGGCGAAGCGATTGATGCGCGTCTATTAGTTGGCGCTGATGGGCGCGGTTCATTTGTCCGTCAGCAAGCAGGGATTGGCGTAGATACACTTGATTATAATCAAACCGCGATTTGCTGTGCGATTCAGACTGAGAAACCGCATCAGGCAACTGCACGCCAAGCTATGCTGCCGACGGGTACACTGGCACTATTGCCATTAGCAGATATAACCGATGCTGATAAGACAAATCCGCAGCATTGGCAGTCGATAGTATGGACATTGCCGCGCAATCAGGCATTGGCATTGATAGAGGAAGAAGATCGTTTTATCGCTGATAAGTTAGCGGCTGCCAGCAATTACGAGTTGGGTGCGATTAATCAGATTGAGTCTATTGCTAGTTTTCCATTAGCGGCACAGCAAGCGAAAAGCTACGTGGCTGATAACTTGGTGCTGATCGGTGACGCTGCTCATGGCGTACATCCGCTGGCAGGTCAAGGACTGAACCTCGGTATGCTCGATGTGAAAGTATTATGTGAGCAATTAGCGCACGACTTTACCCGTAGTGGCGGTACGCTTTGGGGCAGCAATCAAACGCTACGTCATTATGAGCGTTCGCGCCGTCCGCATAATAGCCTAATGATGCACAGCTTTTCTGTGCTTAATTGGCTATTTGCAGGGTCGCTTGCCCAAATGCGTCCTGTGCAGCAGATACGTAATGAGGGTATGTACCGAGTCAGCAAAATCAAGCCATTGATGCGCTTGTTTGCGAAGCAGGCGAGTGGTGTGTAGTCGTCTACCCAAGCGCCGAAAAGAACACCATCAGCACTGGCGAGACAATGTTAATCAAAAAGCCAAAACTAATCGCTAGTGGCACGACTTTTAGACCACCTGACTGCTGAATGATAGGCAAGGTAAAGTCTAGGCTAGTCGCGCCGCCAAGCCCAACCGCGGCGGAAGGGTATTTACGCATAAATACTGGAATAAAGATTAATGCAAAGAACTCACGTACCAAGTCGTTGAATAATGCGACACTGCCCCAGACAGCACCATAAGCATCGGTCATGACAATCGCTGATAGCGAGTACCAACCAAACCCTGACGATAGTGCTAAGCCTTTCGTCCATGACACATCCGTAAATAGTAGCGCGAAAATAAGCCCGCCTGCCAATACTGCTAGCGTAAAGATGACACTCATTTCTACGCCGCGTTTATTCAGTAGTACTTCTTTTAAGGTGATGCCCGATCCTTTTAAGCCTATACCGACCAGTAATATCAAAACCATCAGCATGATGGTCATAGAGTTTTCAGGCGGCATATAATCAGCAGGCAAGAAATAGCCAATCACCATCCCAATTACCACGCAAACCACTTGCGCCAAGCTACCTCGAATACTCACCCGATGCTCTTTGGATTTTATGCTTGGTTTTTTGGCATGCCATGGACGCAGGTGATCGAACAACATCAGACCAAATAAACCTGAACCAATCGTCAGTATTGATAAAACAGTGACATACAGCGCAATTTCACCCAGCTGATTGCCTAGACCTTCTACCTGAGACAGCTCAATACCGATCAGCGCTAGGATGATGAATACCAAGTATGATAGACCTTTGTCGGCCACTTTTGTCATGGTAGGGTTAGAAGGAATGGCAAAGCCAATAAACATTGGCATTAATACTAGAACAAGGGTGACTAGGCTTTCCATGATGACGGGCTCGCAGCATTTTTAATAAGGCGTTTTTAAGAAGCTGAAGATTGTACCATATAAGGTTAACAGTATTGATATGAGCCACTAAGATTCATTGCAAATCATCGGTCGTGGCCGAATAAAATGGAAAAAACTGGACGATTATAATGATGTTAATAAATATCTTTTTCAAAATGTTTGAACGTTTTTGAGCGCTTTGTAATTCTTTACCTTACAAACTTTTGTTGCTACATTAAAGTACTGAAAACATTTGGCTAGACTCATGTCGCTATATCAGCTCAAAACTCAGTTTCAAAATCAACTACGCCCGATAAGCAATACGCTGGTTGAGCAAAATATTACCGCTAACCAAGTGACGGTATCCGCTGTTTTATTAAGTATTGGTACTGCCTATATCATTGCCAAACCAGCGGCTGAACAGCAGCGGCTGTGGCTTTTATTGCCTTCATCATTGTTTGTACGTATGGCACTCAATGCCATCGATGGCATGATGGCGCGTGAGCATGGACAGGCATCAACGCTAGGAGCTGTGTTAAACGAGGTAGGTGATATGGTTGCCGATACGGCGCTATTAGCGAGCCTGACCCCTCATATCAATAATAAAGAATGGCAAAATTTAACAGCCAACTTACCAACGAATATATCAACTTCTCAGCATCATATCACTGCTCTGATCGCCCTTAGTATTGGCACCGAGCTGTTAGGCGTTACTAGTAATACCATGTTAGGTGTTCGTGCTAACCAAGGGCCTTTGGGCAAAAGCGATCGTGCCTTCTTATTAGGTGTGCTTGGTGCGTTTATGGGTATTAGAGATAAAGCGCCAGCAGGTATTAAGACGAAGTCTTCTTCGCCTGCTATCAGAATGGGTCAATTCTTTATATTAACAGAGATGATGTTATTAAAGACTTGTCTCAATCGACTACGTTATATGACAGAGTTATACTTGAGGCGTAACCCACCTGAGCTGCGATCCGTACTGGGTGAGTCAACAAACAACTCACTATCTCTTACTGTTGTTTTGCCAAATACTTCTACTGATAACGCTCGCCCATTGGAGTTCAAAGAAATGCCAACCACAACCGTTGATAGTCAAAAATTCGAAGAACAGGCCAGTGTTGGTTTTGAATTGCCCGCATCTAAAATCATCAATGGTGAAAGCTGTTATAACGCTTATGATGGCACGGCTATTTATTATCGCTATTGGCTAACGAGGGCTTTAGAAGATATTAAGCAAGCCAACCAACCGTTGCGCCAAGTTATCTTATTGCATCGAGGGCACGAGCATTCGGGACGATTGGCAGAACTGGGAGAGCAGTTTGCAACAGCTGGCTATCAAGTATTTGCTTGGGATGCGCGCGGCAATGGGCGCTCAGGTGGTATAAAAGATCATGCAGAGAGCGTCACCGAGCTTGAGCGAGATTTAGAAGGTTTTGTACAACTGGTGATTGGGCAAACAGGCATTGCTATTGAAGATACATTGATTGTCGCTAGCAGTATCGGCGCGGTATTGGCAGCAGCATGGGTACATGATTATGCGCCAAATATTCGCGGGATGATACTTGGCACGCCTGCGCTCAGTATTCGCTTGTATTTGCCCTTTGCCATACCGTCGTTGAAGGTGGCGCGTACGCTAGGTCTGATGTCCCGTGTCAGCAGCTATGTCAAAGCACAAGTACTGACTCATGATAAAGACGCGCAACAAGCCTATAATGCCGATCCATTGATATCGAATAGTATCTCGACCGACTTGCTCATTGACACTCATGCAACGGGTCAGCGTCTACTCGATGATGCTGGTGCTATCACCGTACCGACGTTTGTCTTGTGTGCGGGCAAGGATTATGTGGTCGATAAACAGGCTGAGCGCGCATTTTATGAAGCGATTAACACACCGATCAAACGCTGGCAGTTGTATCCAGACAGCTATCATGCAATCTTTCATGAGACCAATAAAGCCGATGTATTTGCCGACTGTATTGAGTTTGCTGAGCAAGTATTTAGCGCACCAGTCCAAGCCCCTGATCTAAGTACCGCTCACTTAAACAGTGCCAGTAAAGATAAGGTGGATCGTTTGGCGATTAAACCATTCAATCCAAACTTTGCGATTACCCGTTTTGCGATGCAGAAGTTTGGTCATGTCAGCGATGCGATTGCTACAGGACTTGAACATGGATTTGATTCAGGTCACTCGCTGGATCATGTCTATTACAACAAGCCCAGCGGTCAGAATAAGTTTGGACAGGCAGTCGATAAGTTTTATTTAAACAATATCGGCTGGCAAGGTATTCGTATTCGCCGTGAGCATATATTGGAGTTGGCACGTTTAGCACTTGCAGATATCGAAGATAAAAACCAAAGCAGCAATAAATCATACCAACCAAAACTGTTAGATATCGCTAGTGGACATGGTTTTTATGCGTTTGATCTATTAACAGAATTTGTAGATTTGCAGGCTGAGTTGCGTGATTATGAAATGCATAATATTCAAGCATTGCACGCAAAGGCGGAGCGTTTAGCCATGAGCAATCGAGTAATGACCAGTCAAAAGGACGCCTTTGATCCTGCCAGTTATATCAATGCACATACGAATGACACTAGCACCGATACTAAAAAAGCAGATCTTGCTATTGCTTCTGGGTTATTTGAATTATTCTCTGATAATGCGCTACCAGCGACGGCTTTGGCAGGTATTTATGACAGTTTAAAATCGGGCGGTTATCTGATTTATACCAATCAACCGTGGCACCCTGAACAGGAATTTATCAGTAAAACACTAAACAATCACCGTGGCAGTAGTTGGGTGATGCGTTGCCGTTCGCAAGCGGAAATGGATCAATTGGTTGAGCGGGCAGGCTTTAAGAAAGTCACGATGCGTATCGATCGCTTTGGGATATTTACCGTGTCATTAGCGATTAAAACTGTACCAGCTGATGATGAGTGATAGATGAATAATCAGCTGGTTAAACCTTATGAGCGTGTTCAGCTTTTCTCAGGCGGAGGCTCACGTTTTGGTTATTATTTGGGTAGCTATGCAGCCCTAGCAGCGCATGATTTGACGCCAGACATTATCGTTGGTACTTGCGGTGGTAGTTTGTCTGCCTACTTAGTACACCTTGCGCCTGACCCTAAAGATTTGCAAGCATTGATGTGCAGCCGTGAGTTATATCGTGTCATCACTGCCATCAGACATGTCGCGCCAGATGAAGCCAATAAACGTCTAAAGCTGTGCTATATGACACATGCACTCAAACGTTGGCGGTTATCAAAGCAAAGGGATAATGGACAAGGACAACGTCAAGCAGACAGCTACGAGCGACTGTTAAATGAGCTACAGCAGTTGGCGATGTTTCGTATCGATAACGAGCAGTACTGGCTAGATGAACTGTCGCAGTTTGCTACTAGTAATAATGATATTAGCAATACTGATAAAGCAACACCAGAAATAGCCATCATTGCCAGTCGATTGTATCAAGCACCTGCTGATGGCTTATATAATGAAAAACTTGTACTGCAAGAGTTGTTATTTACGCCCCCGTGCTTAGCAAATTTGCCAAATTTCGCATCAGGTCTGGACGACGGGCAAATGACATCACCTGCGCACGCATTTGCAAACCGACGCATACACCCTTCTGTAAAGGTGCAGACGCAATGGGATTTTGCCCCAGTGATTCGTGCGTCTATGGCTGACATGTACTATCTACCGCCAACACATATCACAGAGCTTGGCTGGTGCTTGGGAGGTGTGATCAATTTGACACCGATTGAGCTAGCCTGTCAGTTGGGTGACAGCGTATTTGCAGAAACCAAGGCAGGTTATGACCCATGGCTGGCTGCTCCCGCGATTCAGCGCGTCTTTGGTTTTGATCCCAACGAGCGTTTGGCCGCAGTACACGGTTATCAACCAATCAGCGTGTCGCCTCGCACTGACACCACTAATAAAAACCGTCAGCTACATTGGTTACCCTTTGCAGATAACGAGCAGCAACTGAGAGGGCAAAATGTGCAAAAGCGTTTTAACCTAAAGCAAATGACCGTTGAGCTAATACATAGCGACTATGACGGTTTTGTGCAGCAAATGCAGGCGCAATGGCAATATGGCTATCAGCGTACGGTCGACTATATACAGCAACATAAATTATGAAGACTCTCCTAGAAGATATCGCCGAAACCTATACGCCGCATATTATTATCGTTGGTGGGACAAGTGGCATTGGCTTAGCTTTGGCGTTGCATCATCAGATGCTTGGCTGGCAAGTAAGCGTTGTCGGAAGTAGCGCAGCAAAGATAGCCGATATCAACAGCCAGCATCCTGCTATTGTGACTTATGTGTGTGATTTAACTGACCCAAGTCAAACGCGAACGTTATTAGACAATTTGTCAGGTATTCCATTTCAAAGACTGATCTATAGTGCTGGTAGCTATACCAATGAGCGTATCCATCACCTAAATCAAGCAGATAGCGACCAAATGCTAGCGATTAATTTACAGGCATTTGAGCAGGTTTTTAGATGGGCAAGCAGTCAGTTAAAGCAGCAATTAAAACAATCACATCAGGCGTTAGATGTGACTGGAAGTGAGAGACCTAGCCTCATTTGTATTGCCTCTATCGCTGGCACGATGGATTATCCTTATGCCAGCCTTTATGCCAAAAGCAAACGCGCGATGATTGCTACGGCTAGCGCTTATCGAGCAGCACTTACGCCTTATAACATCCAAGTAAACTGTATTGCTTCAGGCTATATTGATACTCAAGCGTTACGTGATTTAAATGATGGCGATGCTAGCCATAAGCCATTTATCATGAGCACGCAAGCAGCGGTTGATCATATTATGCAAGCGATTGACGATGATGTAGAACTAGCCATATTTCCACGTTCGATGCGCTATATCACGAGTGCCTTAAATCATTTACCAAAGCCTGTGCTCAATTGGCTATTGCGCAGTAAACTAGATAAAGCCAGATAGTATGTCTACCAATACTTTGACTAGGTTTAACCAAGTAACCAGTACAGTAGGGTAAATACTGGCACTCCAATCAGCAAACTGTCTATCCGATCTAAGACCCCACCATGACCAGCAAGCATCGTTCCGGTGTCTTTCACCCTGTGTTGGCGTTTAAACGCTGATTCTAATAAATCTCCCAAGATACCGCTCACAGCCAAGCCATAGGCAGCTAATAGACAGACCCACCAATCAAAAGGAGTGAGCCAAAAACCTAATACTGCTGCCAACATTGCCGCAACTAAACTACCAAAGATAGCACCTTCAATGCTTTTATTCGGACTAATAGTCGGCGCTAGACCTCGTTTAAACAGCTTACGTCCAAGCAGTCGCCCGCATAGATATTGGGCAATATCATTAAACTGACTGGCAAATAATACGAAGAGTAAAATGCCATGTTGTTCGCGTTGCCAGGTCAATTGCTGTAAAGCGATCAGGCTAATTATTAGGGAGGTAAAGACAACGCTGAATAGCAGATCTAAAAAGTTAAGCCGCGTATAGTTTTGCGTAGCGTCCAAGGAGGAATTAGGACAGCGTAGAGAGTCTGGCTGCAAACCGCGTGCTCGGAGTTTTTGAATAAGGGTTTCTCTACTACGCAGACACCACAGGCGTTTGATCTCATAGCCACCGCGTAAACCGATTAAGATAAAGAATAAAACAATCAGCCATTGATAGGGATGCGCTTGATAATTTGAGTTTTGATTGTTGTTCGCTATCTTTGCAATCACATAACACGTGCATAGCGTTGCTAACATTAGCCACCAAGAGCGCGCAATTAAGTATATCTTCGGTAAACGTTTGCGTAGATAAGGGATGGCAAGTGCGCCCCAAACCAAACTGACAACCATCATCAGGGCAATCACAAACAAAATGTCAGCAGCCATACCTTTAACACTCAAATAGTAGAGGATATTTAGAGCCTATCTGTAATGATAGCTTAAATACCTCTTTAACTATAGAGTTAGATACTGATTTTAGTAGACTTAAGTGCTTTCTATAATAGGCACGCGCATTCTCTCTTCTTCTGTAATATTAATGAATGACTCAAGTGTGAATTTTTTTAGCGGCTCAACCACACTCGTCCGCGGAGTAGCCGCTAGATTTGGATAATCAAGGCGATAATGCCCACCACGACTTTCAAAACGCTGATAAGCAGACTGAATAATTAAAGTCGCTAATTCAAGCTGCCTAGCTAATTGAAAGTATGCAAGTCCGCTGACAGTAGTAGGGCTGCGCTTATTACTTACATCGGATTGATCAAAATCAGCATCTGTGAGCCAGTCTTGCCACTTTTGTATTTGAGTTAGTGCTTGCTCTAATTGACTGGCGCTACGGGTAATACCCATATTGGCCGTCATGAGTGTTTTTAGTTCTGATATTATTTTTACGACATCAGTTTTTGCCAGATTAATATCAGTGCTGAATCGTTTGTTGGTATTATCACGCTTGGGTTCTGCAAGTATAAAGGCAGGTAAGATTATAGGCTGCGTATTTGTAAGAATTGGCGCTGACCAAAACTCAATCGCTGATTGAGTTACGCCACTATAAACGTCATTATCGATCTCTTCTAAACGTTCTAAATACTGAGGCAGGTGGGCTGCAATATTGCGACCAACCACCACACACTCTAACAGCGAATTACTTGCTAAGCGGTTCGCCCCATGTAGCCCTGTATAAGCGACTTCACCAGCCGCATAAAGTCTTGGGACGTCCGTCAATCCATTGGCATCAGTCACCACACCGCCACAACTATAATGCGCAGTCGGGGCGACTGGAATAGGATCTGTCGTGATATCAATCCCAAGCGTTAAGAGTGTTTGGTAAATCTGCGGGAAATGCGCTTTTACAAAGTCAGCAGGCAAGTGACTGACATCAAGATGCACGTAGCCAAGCCCATTGTTATCAATCTGCGCGGCTATCGCCCGGGCGACGATATCGCGCGGTGCCAATTCAGCACGGGCGTCCACGTCCAACATAAAGCGGACACCAGTTTGCGGACAATACAACCGTCCCCCTTCACCGCGCAATGCTTCAGATATCAAAAAGCTGCTGTCATCTAGCGCTAAGCCTGTTGGATGAAACTGAATGAACTCTAAGTTTGCCAAGCGACAGCCTGCTTGCCATGCCATCATCACGCCATCACCGACGCAGACGTTCGGCGCGCTGGCACGCTTGAATAATTGACCCAATCCACCACTAGCCAGTACCACTGCACGACTATAAAAGGTAAGCTGACGTTCATTGATATGATCAAAAACAAGCGCCCCTCGGCAATGCTTAGCATCTGTATCGCCAAGATATTGAAAACCAATCGCAGGAATTGTCAGTAACTTAAGCGCTTCATGATAAGGCAAGATAGTGATATTGGTAGCAGCTTGCGCTTTGATGGTCAAAGCGTCCATCACGTGTCGACCCGTCGCATCGTCTGCATGTGCCACGCGTCTACAGCCGTGACCACCTTCTTTTGTTAAATGCAAATCGCTGGTCTGTAACTGAGAGAAGTCCTGTGCGTTTGCATTATTCAAGGCGATAGGTGAGTTCTGCGTAAAAGGGACACCTTGCGTACATAGCCATTGAACCGCTTGTTGTCCTGCACCCAAAATACTGGCAGTATTGTCAGGTGTGCAAAGCCCTGCACCAGCCACCAAGGTATCAGCAACATGATCAGACACAGAGTCATCTTTGTCTAAGCTGGCAGCAATACCGCCTTGGGCATAATGACTTGAGCAAACCTCAAGCGCCGCTTTGCTCAAAACCGTGATATTCAGTGACTTCGGTAGCGATAACGCTGTACTCAAGCCTGCCAGTCCAGCACCAATAATAAGGACGTCAGTTTTGACAATATGGCTCATGCGACTACTCCTATAGTTATCAGGAATACGGTTATCAGGAATGATGGTGCGGGTTTGATTGGCTGAGTGCGGCTGACTCATGCTAGGCTGCCCCAACATTGGCAAACAATGCACGGTCTTGGACGATATCGCCACTGGCGGCCACACGTTGCTTTTGTGTTTCAGCAAAATCAAGCATACGTTGTAAGGGTTTTCTAGCGGCGGTGGCAAGCTCAGGCGTCATTAGTACCTCACCGCTGTTATTGGTCAAGCATTGCTCGATACCTTTTAGGCCGTTCATCGCCATCCAAGGACAAAACGCACAGCTCTTACAACTCGCGCTTTCACCAGCAGTTGGTGCGGCCAAGAATCGCTTGTTTGGTGAGCGTTTTTGCATCTCGTGCAATATACCCAAATCAGTAGCGACGATAAAGGTATCAGCATCCATCTCATACGTTGATTGCAAAAGCTTGCTAGTCGAGCCGACCACATCAGCGAGTGCCACCACGCTATCAGGTGACTCAGGATGTACCAAGACTTTGGCCTCTGGGTGTTCCTCTTTCAGTTGCAGGAGTTCAGTGGCTTTAAATTCGTTATGTACCAAACAAGACCCTTGCCAGAGCAACATGTCTGCGCCAGTCTCACGAGCGATATATTTACCCAAATGACGGTCAGGTCCCCAAATAATCGGCTCACCTTGGGCATGTAAATGACGAACGATGTCGATACCGACAGATGAGGTCACTACCCAATCAGCTCTCGCTTTTACTGCGGCGCTGGTATTGGCGTAGACGACAACAGTACGCTCAGGATGGGCATCACAAAATGCTGAAAACTCGTCAGCAGGACAGCCTAAATCGAGCGAGCATTCGGCTTCTAAATCTGGCATGAGGACGGTCTTTTCCATGCTCAATATTTTTGCCGATTCACCCATGAAGCGCACACCAGCGACAACCAAAGTCTGAGCGCTATGAGCTTGTCCAAACCGAGCCATTTCAAGTGAGTCACCGACGCAGCCACCGGTTGCCAATGCCAAGTCTTGGATAAAAGGGTCGACATAGTAGTGTGCTACCAGTACGGCATTATTCTCTTTTAGTAGCTTCTTGATATTTTCTTCGACTACGATGCGTTCAGCGCGAGGCAAGTCTGCTGGCATTTTAGCCTTGGCGTATTCAATGTTCATCTGAGTGGCGATGCGATTGTCCGTACTCATGATAGGTGCGTCGTAAGGATATTTTTTCATAATGGCAGCCTTTGTTGGTGCGATAACGATAAATGTATGAGCTAAAAAATAGGTAATTAGGTATAACAAATTTATAAGTTGTTTTAATTATGCTCATTTTGAGCATAATTACAAGTGGTTTTTTATATTTAATAAGTCAAAATATTAGGTCTTATTGCTAAAAGTGATGTGCAATTAAGCCGTACTAAGCTTAAAAATAGTGCTAATTCATGCCCTTTATAACTATTTATCGATATTGATTCTTCATACTTACAACCACAGACTATGATAGTTTTAGATTCAAGCTATACTAAGCCATACCATAGCTATTAACCCCAATAGCCTTTCACATTTCAGAGAAAAAGGATCATTCCCAAAGCCATGACGTTGTCTTATTCACATGCGCACCAGCAAGGTAGCGGCACGACAGAAGTGGTCGCCGTATTGGTCGCTATCACAGATCATATCGCGCGCGTTCTAACCGTTGACCAAGGCAAGCTATTGCCAAATGGGCCACTTATGCCGCTACATCGCTCTCTACAAGCGGGAGTACGTCAGTGGGTAGAGGAGCAAACGCAGCAACCGCTTGGATATTTGGAGCAGTTATATACCTTTGTCGATACCAATAGACGTAACATCGACGGTCATGCGTTGGTGTATGTGAGTTATTTGGGTTTGGTGCAAGAGACGCAAACGCAGGCACTCCAAAGCAAAGCACTCTGGCGAGATTGGTACGACTATTTCCCGTGGGAAAATCATCTGGACGGTATGCCTAGTATTATTATGGACTTTATCGTGCCTGCGCTACTTGAATGGGCCAATACTGTCAACGACTCGATTGTCCAACAGCGCAGGCGTCAGCGCATTGGATTATGTTGGGGGCTGGACGAAGCGTTTTTAGCAAGTGGCAAACTCACTGACAGTCAATCCGTCAACGAACACGATCATGAAAGTAGAGAATGGATTGCAGAGCATGTATTACTACGCTATGAGATGCTTTATGAAGCAGGTCTGATACCCGAAGCCCCTAATTATCCGCCCAATTATCAGGCTGTTGCTTTGCCAGAAGACTGGTCACAACGCATAGGTGTACCCATGTATTACGATCACCGTCGCGTAATCGCTACTGCTATCTCAAGACTGCGCGCGAAGATTGAATATAGACCGCTTATTTTTGGTCTGATGCCAGACGTCTTTACCTTATCGCAGTTGCAGCAGAGTGTTGAAGCACTATCAGGCGTGCGTTTGCACAAGCAAAACTTCCGTCGATTGCTTGACTCGCAAAATCTAGTAATGGAGACAGGAGAGAGTAGCACTGCTCAGCGCGGTCGTCCTGCCAAGTTATATCGCTTCCGTCATGATATTGAATTACAGAGTTTATTGATGGACAGTAAACTTCCTAAGCGTAAATAGTCATTTCAAGCCAGTCCGTTGTATCTCTAAATCGGTTTGTAAAACAAAAAATTTGTCACCTTTCCTTGCAGGGCCGCTAACTTTACGCTATATTTATGCTCATTTTGAGTTTAAATAACGAGTAGTTTCTATCAATATCATGCCTAGATAAGGGTCAAAGATGACAATTGGAAAAGAGCCAGCATTGGATGTTGTATTGCTTAAACCATTGGTTGAGAATGCACTAACTGAAGATTTGGGTAGGCGTGGTGATGTAACCTCACAAGCTACTATCCCAGCCGATATGCAAGCGCAGCTACAGATCAAGGCACGGCAAGCAGGTGTGATATGCGGTATAGACTTGGCACGTTTGTCTTTTGCGCTAGTCGATGCACAAATTGAGTTTATTGCACAAGTGCAGGATGGCGAAACAGTAGAGGCTGGCGCAGTGTTAGCGACCGTAAAAGGTAACGCGCGTCACTTGTTGACAGCAGAACGCACGGCTCTGAACTTTATGACCCATCTCAGCGGTATTGCGACAGCGACCCGTCAAATTGTCGATAGTGTGGCCCAATATCCGGCGCAAATTACTTGTACGCGGAAGACCATACCAGGCTTACGTATCGTACAAAAATACGCCGTACGCTGCGGCGGCGGACGCAATCATCGCTTAGGACTGGATGATGCGATTTTAATTAAAGACAACCATATCGCCATTGCGGGTGACATCAAAACGGCCATTCAGCAAGCACAGAAATTTGCTGGGCATCTGATTCCTATTGAGGTCGAAGTCGATACGATAGAGCAATTAGAGCAAGCGCTCGATGCAGGTGTGAGTTTAGTGCTATTAGATAACATGTCGCCTGAAACATTGTCGCAAGCGGTTGCTATGTGTAAGGGGCGCGCAAAGACTGAAGCCTCAGGTGGTATTACGCCCGAAACGGTACAAGCGGCTGCAAGTACAAGGGTTGATTTTATCGCGATGGGTTATTTGACGCACAGTACGACAGCCTTAGATATTGGGTTAGATTTTAGTGCATAAGTAAAGACGTAACAAAGGCTAGTAGCACTACATATGCTATATTTTATGACTAGTGTTATCACAGAGTTAGTAAAATGGTAATTTATACTGATAGCTTGTACTGATCATCTGTTAAATGTTTGTTTTTACACTGAAGCTTTACTAAGGTGACATATAGGCGTAACGGCGCAAAGTTAATGATTTTATTAGCTTATCTGCCTATGCTACAATGCTATTTTTAGTTGCCTATTGGGTCATCGTTGCACTCGCACGATGACCTTATCTTTTTGCACAAGCGGTATCAATAGACAAGCGAGCGCTCAGTGAATACTGAAATTATCAAGATAATCCTAGCCTTTATGGTATTGATCAATCCATTTAGCGCATTGACGTTATTTTTAGATTTGACTCGCGGCTATTCGATGAACAATCGACGTAAGGTCGCGCGCGTTGCTTGTCTGACCATTTTTATCACTATCAGCTTTTTTACGATTGCAGGTGAAACGCTACTAAAAACCCTTGGTATTTCTATCGGCTCGTTCCAGTTGGCAGGCGGTATATTGGTGTTTTTAATTGCCCTAAATATGATGAATGGAGAGGGTAACCCTGTTAAACCTGATCAAGAGAACTTCGATGTTGATCATGTGAAAGATGCACCAGTCTCAATGGCAGCTGCCGTGGTTCCCCTCGCGATTCCGATGATGATTGGGCCTGGTGGTATCTCAACGGTTATTATTTACTCTTCACAAGTATCAGGTATTTTGCAGGTATCTGCCATTCTGATTGCTGGCTTATTTATCAGTCTGTTTTGCTATTTGGCATTGATGGCGGCAGGTCGTATCAGTCGCTTACTAGGCGATACTGGCTTGAACATCATGAGCCGAATCATGGGTATGCTATTGGCCGCCGTTTCTATCGAGATTATCGTTAATGGTCTGCGTACGCTCTTTCCTAGCTTGGTGTAAATGATCAATACAATATTACCGCTAACCATATATATTTATACAGTGGTTAGCGGATATCGACCTGATTCAGTATTATCCAATACGTCATTTACTTAATATTCAGTTTATTCAACACTCAGCTTATCTATCATTTCCTAGTTATATTTCTATCAGCTTTGATACAAATGCCAAGCCAGATACAGCATTAACAACCCCACCAAAGCATCCAGTATGTTCCATGCCTTAGGCTTCTCAAATAGAGGCCTGAGTAATCGCGCACCATACCCAAGTGCAAAGAAGAAAAAGAACGAAGCGCTAATTGCACCTGCGGCAAACGTCAATTTACTACTTGCACCCGTAGAGACCATGCCGACGAGTACCAATGTGTCTAGATAGACGTGCGGGTTTAACCAAGTAAAGCCAAAACATAGTAACAAGGCTTTTTTCAAACTCGTGACGACTTGTCCTTCGACAGTCAAAGCATGTGACACACGTACGCTGGCATACAAACTCTGTAAGCCATATCCTAATAAAAATATAACGCCTGCTATTTTTGCGATATCTATAACGTGAGGATAGCGGGCCGTAACTGCACCAAAACCACCAACGCCTGCTGAAATTAAAAACGCATCGCTCACCGCACAAAACAAGCAAACAAAAAATATGTGCTCGCGTTTGAGACCTTGTTTGAGTACAAAGGCGTTTTGAGAGCCAATAGCAATGATGAGAGATAACCCAAGTAGGAAACCAGAAATATAATCGGGAGCATTCATAATACGGTGCTTAACGGTTGGCGTGTAGGAATGGTGACATTTTGCTTACTGGCAGGCCAGCAAAAACCTGCTAAGATACGCTATTGAATGAATGTATGCAATATGCGCACAATGTGAGTGTAATAGACGAGGGGCAGAGCAAGTCATGGTAGTCAGTTTGACAAGAATGCTACAGTCATTTGGGCAAGCTCAAGATGACCTACCGACATTGGCAGCAAAGAATGCTCAGGAGATGAGCGTCAATCATGAACAGGATGCTGCTGCCAAGAGTGATAGCAATCACGCAGTACATGAGCGTTCTACACTGACTCCGCCTGAACGTGTAAACCGCATATGTGATGCGTTGGCACAAGTGAGTGATAGCCAATCATCCACGCCTTTGACCGATCGCTATCTGAGTAATCGTGCTCAAATGCGCCCAACCAATAGACCGCCTTTTGACCCAGATACCTTGTGGTATCTCAAACATGGACGTTGTCCGATTATGACTGAGCTTGTTGATGTGGTTGATGAGGCCACCCTAAATGCCATGCCTATTGAAGCCGTTGCGATACTAGACCGTATCAACGGTAAGCTAAAGCGTTACCGTGAGTGGAGTAGTGAGCTGAACGAACAGCAACAGCATAACGAGCGTCAGTTCGTCATCGATAAATTGGTGTCCGAAAGTATCCCTGAGGCATTGCATCATTATGAGCAGCTACAACGCTTTAGTCCGCATCGCACCAAAAATAATATGGTGCAGGGCAAGATGACTGCTGGTGATATGCTGACAGATTTGTTTTTAGAGATTGACTATGAGCTTGATGAATTATTGGATGAATTGCATCAGACAGTTTTGAACCGCCTTGCCTCAACCCACCGTTATGTTAAGAGCCGTACGCAAAGTTAAATTTTCTTTGATGACACTTTCTCTCGTACACTTGCAAAGGTTAAGTATTATCAAAAAACACAATCGACCCAATGCATAACAATATAGGGCTTTAATAGAGCCTTATTTTTTTGTTTAATAATAACAACCATAAAAAATCAGCCACGACATTCTGATAAGTAATAAGGACAATATAATGACCCAAATGACTGCAATGTTCGTAATGTTTGTTTTGTATGGGCTGTTGCCAGCGGCTGGGTTATATCTAGGTTATCGTGGCATTAAAAAAGTCACAGCACCCAAAATGCTCGAATATAAGGCAATGCCGCAACTGGGTTATATACCTGAAAAAAGCCTACCCGTCGACGTTAAGACTGCTCTTGATCAAATTAATACAAAGGGTGAAAAGTTGCGTGTCATGTATGGCGATACCAATAATGATGGCAAGATTGATGATAAGGATACCGTCAATGAAACTTATATTATGATTCAAAACTTAATGGATAGGCACGTGCCACAAGCCGTCGCTGATTATCGCCGCTTGCACGATTTAGATGTGACGGATAGTGCGCTTGCTGACACTACCAAGATTAAACATTCTAATGTCACTGGTAAAGAAGCCTTATTAGATGTGCTTAAGACAATTAACACACAGTTCGATGACCTGCTCAACGCGTCATATCATCAAGACGGTCAAAAACTACTTGCAACCAATCGCTATCTCCAAAAACGTTTTGACAATCCTACTAGCAACACAGAGCTTCAAAAGCCCGATAGCAATACCATTGGTAATGTTAGTAGTGATGTAAATATCCAAGCGATTGAAAGCCCAACTGGTGAAAATGTGAGCGCTAAAGATATTAAGCTATAAATACAAAGTTGAAAGGGTAAAGAGCAAGCGTATATGAGTATCTTAATAGGCATCGGCATTGTAACGACCGTCACTACCTTTTATCTAGGTAGAAAAGGCTGGCAGGCTTTTCATAAAGCCGTCGGTATCTCACCTGGCGTACTCACTTATCAGGATTACGATGCGCCCTTGTCATTAGCCACATTACGCTTGCAGCAGCTAACGTTAAATAAACAGCACTTAAAAAACTTGCCTGAGCAGCAACTACGCCAGTTAAAACGTATCGATGAGAAAGTAAGCAGCTATCACGCTTATCAAGCAGCCCTACATGCTCAACATAAGACACCAGCGATAACAGAAGCACAGTTTGTATTAAATAAAATGTTGCAAACACGGTTACCCGAAATGCTAGCTACTCATTACCAATTAACAAATATAAACGTCACTAATGAGAATAGCGAAAAGAGGTTAGAGGCTAGTAAGTTATTGCAGAGTGTTTTAGATAACATCGAACAGCGTTTAGATAAACTACTGGCGCAAATAGACGAGGCGCAGCTACAAGAGCTGCGTATCATGAAGCATTATATCAATAGCCACGATAGCTGAGTCGTTATATCTATACTGAGAAACTGTGACGCCTGCAAACTTTGAGGCCTGCAAAAAGACACAAAAAAAGCGGTCAATGACTATTCATCATTGACCGCTTTTTTATGTTTATCCCAAATCTATTTAAGACTTAGAATAATGTTAAACCAATTTAACTAGCGCTTATCATTGCGATCACGGGTATTACGTGTACCGCGACTGGCAGGGCTAGCACTACTTTTAGGTTTCGCGCTGCTGTTGCGGTTATCGCTACGAGTGTCAGTGCGACGCGCTTTAAGCGGCTTGTTTCTGATACGTTCTTGTTTTTCTTTGGCTGCGCCATGTAGACCCGTGCCATAACGTGGGCGTAAGCTGACCAAATCCGTCAACGTGTTGATTTCTTTTTTATCAAGCTCTAAGAAACGACCAGTACGTAGCTCTTTTGGTAGAACAATCGTGCCATAACGCGTACGTAGTAGACGACTAACTTTTAGACCTTGTGACTCAAACAGACGACGTACTTCGCGGTTACGGCCTTCTTTTAGCTGGACGTGATACCACTTGTTGACGCCTTCGCCGCCGCCTTCTTTGATGTCTTCAAATTTTGCGAGACCATCTTCTAGCATGACGCCAGCGGTCAATGCACGAGCGATATCAGGCGTTACTTCACCCAATACACGTACCGCATATTCACGAGTGACTTCACCAGATGGATGCATCAAGCGATGCGCCATTTCGCCATCATTAGTAAATAACAATAGGCCAGTTGAGTTAATGTCCAAACGTCCAACCATTACCCAGCGGTCATGAGTCAGCTTTGGCAAACGTTCAAAGACAGTTGGGCGACCTTCTGGATCTTTAGCCGAGCAAACTTCGCCTTCAGGTTTGTAGTAAGCGATAACACGGCGACGCTTCTCGTTTTCAGAAGTGTATTTAATTTGACGGCCATCAACGCGAATCTCATCACCTTGCGAGACGCGATCACCGATGGTCGCAGGACCATTGTTAACCGTTACGCGGCCAGATTTGATGACTTCTTCCATTTGACGGCGTGAACCAAGTCCCATACGGGCGAGTGCTTTCTGTAATTTTTCGTCTTTCATCATAATATCCTTGAGTCGGTGGGTTTACATTTCTCAATGTAAAAAATTGGATTGACTATTCTACGCTATTTTAACAAATTTAGCACGTAAACCAATACCTTACTGGTTATTAATGCATAAACAAACAAGGTGCTAATCAATAAAAGTTTATTAGTCGCATACGAAATATAGACTCGAAGACTCTCAATGACTAACTATATAAGTTAATACATAGATACAAACAATTACACTACTTCGGCATTAAAAGCATATTTCCAATCATAAATGCAATCGAAACAATCCTTCATTAAATTGAAATTTTTCAAATTAAAAATAAAAAATTTATTGATTACAAAGCTGTTTTCCCTTCCGTTTTTTTATCGCTCAGCAATTTGAAAGTTGATATCAATTTTCGTAATTATCCGTAAACAAAGGGCTGGATGAGAAGTTGCAAAATAGTCACTTAATTATTTTATGACAGACTATATGTATTGCACTGAATATAGTTTAGGTGTATATTTGTTAAATATATTCTTTTTTACGAATATAAATGCTGTGGTGAGGTTCTTTGGTTTGATTCACAAATATAAATATGAGTAACTGTTATGGTTAATAAATATTTCATTTTTGTACACAGACGCTTCTTGGTAATGAGCATATTTTGCTTATTTCTAATTGGGTTGTTTAGTGGCTGTACGATCAACTCAGGACTTCAGTCAGGAAATCTTCCTGAATCTGGCACTTTTACTGCAGAAAACGGTCTTCAATTTCATATTCAGTCTTTAAGTCTGGCAACTTTACCGCGTACAGCGCCATCTACTGTTACTCAAGATCTCTCTCATTTGATCAAAACCTCTGGACGCGTCAATTACGGCATTGCAAAAGGGGACATGCTGAATATAACCCTTACCAATTATCCGGATATTAATGCGTCAACTGCTAGCTTAACGGTAGATCAACAAGGGTATATACAGTTTCCGTTGATAGGTAGAGTTCAAGCCAGTGGGCTGAGCGTGCCGCAGTTCACCGCTACGTTGCAAAGCAAACTGCAGCGCTATCTCAAGTACTCAGATCCTCAAGTCAAAATCATCAATTACCGTGGCAGCAAGTTTTTCGTAGATGGGGCGGTGAAGCAGTCTGGTGAGTTTGCTATTGCTGATGTGCCGGTGTCGGTATATGGCGCTATCTCTATGGCAGGTGGTACTACCGAGACTGGGGATTCAAACAACATTGTGCTAAATCGTCAGGGCAACAGCTATCGCTTAGGAGTGCAGTCACTACATAAAATGGGGCTATCTGCCAATCAAATCTATCTGCGGGATGGTGACTCTATTCACGTCAATAGCCAAAGCCGCAATAAGGTCTACGTATTGGGTGAATTTGGCAAAATTGAGCCAGTGGCAATTCCAGAACAGGGGCTAAGCTTAGCGCATGTATTGGGCGAGTCAAATGGACTAAATTCCAATACGGCTAATGCAGCCAAAGTATATATCGTGCGCGACAACCCTCAGTACCAGTACACCAATATCTATTACGTCGACATGCAGAGCATCACAAGCTTGGCATTAGCCAGTCGCTTTGACATGCAAGCCAATGACATTCTTTATGTAGATCCAACAG
Source organism: Psychrobacter sp. JCM 18900 (assembly GCF_904846625.1). Lineage (GTDB taxonomy): Bacteria > Pseudomonadota > Gammaproteobacteria > Pseudomonadales > Moraxellaceae > Psychrobacter. The sequence continues at coordinate 666,729 of NZ_CAJHBL010000001.1, read as the reverse complement.
GCTTGGCTCGCTGGAATCGTGTGATTAGCGCGATACTACCATCAACCTCTGCCATCAACGTGATATCAGGGTTATAAATGATAGCTAGTGGAAATACTGGATGTGCTTTGAGTTTTAATGCTGAAATTGAGAGATAAGAATAGGAAGTAGAGTGATAGATTTTATAAGGTGCGATAAGGCAGAGAGCAATCTAACTGCAGTCAAGGGCAGTTAGGGACTTGAAGCTAAGCGGAAGCTATTAAGTGATTAACATTGAATAATGGGTATATGGTTATGAATAATATAGATTCAAAAAACCTATCGACACCTAAGGGTGACAACGACAATGACAACATCGACTTAACGGCGCTGGTTTTGGTTTTGTTGCGTGGCTGGAAAGTAATAGCGCTCATGGCAGCAGTCGGACTCTTAATAGGATTTTTCTATACACGCTATATTAATCCAACTTTCAAGTCTGATGCGCTGATCCAAATTGAAGAAAACTCCCAAGGAGTCGATGCGCTTGGGGCAAACATCTCAGAGTTGGTCGGAGAAGAAGCAAGCAAGGCTGAGGCAGAAGCTGAGCTCATACGGTCTCGAATGATACTAGAGCCAGTCGTCGATATGCTACATCTAGACATCAAACTGACCGATCCTAATATTGGCTATCTCGATAAAATAACAAACGACCGCATTAATACTCAGTTGAACACAAATGATGGTGTGTCTTTGAGCACAAAAAACGGGATCGTACAAATCAATCAGTTCGATGTGTCACCAGCGTATTTAAACCAATATTTTACGCTATCACAGTCTGAAACAGGATTTGTCTTGAGCAATGGACTAGATGATTTCAAAGGACAATTGGGTCAGCCGCATCAGTTTAATGGGGTAAACGGTGAGATTAATATTACAGTGACTGAGCTACCTACAGACGGTTATCCTATTGGCATCACTAAGCAGACCTTAAAGACCACGACAGATGCGATTAACAGCGCATTGTCTGTGGAAGAAAAAGGCGATAAAACCAATATTATTCAGCTGTCGATGACAGGCACAAACCAACAGCAAATCACGACCATACTTGATCAGATAGTCCAGTCTTATATCGATCAAAACCAATCCCGGGGTACAGAAGAAACCACCAAAACATTGGCTTTCATGGAAACGCAGATTCCAGCATTAAAAGAAAAATTAGACACCTCTGAAGCTCAGTTCAATGAGTTTCGTAAAAAGCACGGCACCATCGATGTAGGTAAAGAGGCTGAGCTATTACTAAATGAAAAGTCTCGAATCGATGAGCAGCTCAATGATCTCAAATTAAAGAGAGCAGATTTAACGACTTACTATACCAATGAACACCCACTCGTTATCCAGATCAATGAGCAACTAAAAGTCCTCAACAGTCGAATAGGAGCGATAGGTAGCACCGTTGCAGGACTGCCTGAAATACAGCGAGAGTTCTTAAAGCTATCAGAAGATACAGCCATTAATAGAGAGATTTACCTCACGCTGCTCAAAAATTATGAACAACTGAAAATCGTTAGAGCTGGTCAGGTTGGTTATGCCCGTATTCTAGATAGACCGACCAGTACCTTCGATGCCATTGCACCAAACAAATTCCAAATTATGCTGCTGGCGCTACTCGTAGGTACTGTACTTGGGGTGATGCTGGTTTTAATCAGAAACTTAATTAGAAATGTCGTAAAGGACCCAGAGCATCTAGAATCTAAAACGGGAATTCCTGTCATTGCAACGATTCCACGTTCGACCTCGATATCTAAGCTAGGTAGGAACAAGAAAAATACTGGTCGGATGCTTGCTCATGTTGATCACAACGGCTTGAGCTATGAAGCAATTAAAAATTTACGGACAAACCTTTTATTTGGTAAGACGACGAAGGCGGCAGATGAAAAGTCTGCTCAGACGATATTAATCACTGGAGAAAGCCCAGGTGTCGGTAAATCTTTTATTACGGCCAATTTATCTGAGGTATTTGCACAGCTTGACAAAAAAGTGCTGATTATCGATGGAGATATGCGTTTAGGTGAGCTGCATAAAATGTTTGGTATGAATCCAGACAGTGGCCTCACAGATTATTTACTGCAAGATAAAGATAGCTCTTTATCAGCCGATGAGCCTCGATTAGATATTGATATGGCTAAGTTAAACCTTGAAAGCTTTATTCAACCGACTGGTATGGAAAATATTAACCTTATATCGCGGGGACGACCATCGCATAATCCGACTTCGTTATTGATAGGAGAGAGGTTCAATCATTTGATGGCAGCGCTCAAAACGAAGTACGACTATATCGTTATCGATGCGCCACCTATTTTGGCTGCATCAGATGCTATGGTGCTGGCACAGCACGCAGACAAAGTACTGATCGTCACCAAATTTGATCATTCAGTAGAAGGTCAGTTGGTCTATGCCATCAAACAGATGAGTAAAGCAAACGTACAAGTCGATGGCATCATCTTAAATGACATACAGCAAAGTATTTTGAACAGGTACAGCTATCACTACCATTATGCTTATGGACACAATTCGTAGTTAGCTAATGTTCATTGTCCATGGCAAACGAGCGTCATAACTTAAGTAGGTGGATCTTATGTTTATAAAAACAGAGTCTAACAATGCTTATCAAACGCCAAGTGACCTCAATCGATGGTCGAAGCGTATGACGCTGTTTTTATTAGCCTTACCACGCTTTGCTAAATGCTCTATCTTATTTGGTATCGATTTTTCGGTTGCTGTCCTTTGCTTGGTAGCGGCATTGGCATTGCGTCAGGATTATGTCGATGATCAAATTGGTCCTATGGTGTTGGCTTTTTATGCATTGATACCTGTTGTTAGCTTATATCTGATTGGCTTTTATAGAGGCGCCTCTAGAGGGTTTTTCGATGCGGCGATGGGTCGAGTATTACAGTTATTTTTATTACTTATTATCGTTTATCAGTTCATCATTTATGTGAACCCAGTGTCAACGATGCCGCGCTCAGCGCCAATTATATTTTTGTTCTTATTCTTTATTTGGTTATGGAACAGTCGGCTAATGATTCGCGGGTTGCTGAATCGATTACAGAAACCAGACATCCAAAGTAGCCTAGATAATTGCTGCGATAACGTGATTATTTATGGCGCAGGATCGGCTGGTAGAGAACTATTAGAGAGCTTGAGACATTCTCATAAATACAATGTAGTGGCATATATCGATGATGATCCGCAGCTGATAGGGGCTTATCTACATGGTAAAAAAATATATGCCGCTCATGCGCTACCTTGGTTAATAGAAAAATTAAATGTCGCGCAAGTGATTTTGGCAATGCCTTCTATGAGCCGTGGTCGTAAAAAACAGATTATGGATAGCCTGTCAGGTGTTTCTGTCAAATTAAAAGATTTACCGAGCTTACGAGAGCTTGCTGATGAGATCGTAACAGTCAGCCATATACGTCCGGTTGATATATTAGATGTGCTTGAAAGAGAGACTGTAGAGCCAGTTGCTGAGCTCCTCCAAAAAAACATTGCGGGTAAAAACGTACTCGTAACAGGGGCAGGTGGTTCTATTGGTAGTGAGCTGTGTAGACAAATTATGAAAAATAAACCTGCATGTTTGGTGTTATACGAGCAGTCTGAATATGCTTTGTATACAATCGATCAGGAACTTAGAAGCCTTGTCGCTAGTAATGTCATTAGTAGTATTGAATATCAAGATACTGAGATTGTCAGCATCATTGGAAGCGTGGCTAACGAAAAAAAATTAATAAATATATTCGAAAAATACCATATAAAAACGATTTATCACGCTGCAGCATACAAACATGTACCGATTGTCGAGTCCAATCCATTTGAAGGCACAATCAACAATACTAAAGGCACCTACCATTGTGCCTGTGCTGCGATAAAGGCTCACGTTGATACGTTTGTATTGATCTCTACTGACAAAGCAGTGCGACCGACCAATGTCATGGGTGCATCTAAACGCTTGGCTGAACTTGTCTGCCAAGGATTGAGCCAAAGCAATAGTCATACATGTTTTAGTATGGTGCGTTTCGGTAATGTCTTGGGTTCATCAGGGTCTGTGGTACCACTTTTCACCAAACAAATTGAGCAGGGTGGTCCGATTACCATCACCCATCCAGACATCACACGCTACTTTATGACCATACCAGAAGCGGCCAGTTTGGTTATTCAAGCAGGGGCCATGGCGTTCGGTGGTGAAGTATTTGTACTTGATATGGGTGCACCCGTCAAAATTGTGGATCTTGCAAAACGTATGATTCGTCTGACAGGGTGTGAGCTAAAAGATGCGAGCAATCCTAATGGTGATATCGAAATTGTATTTACGGGATTGAGGCCAGGTGAAAAGCTCTATGAAGAGTTAATCATTGGTGCCGACAACATAGAGACCACGTTTCATCCACTCATTATGCAAGCAATGGAACATAGTTTTCCATTGGAAGATATCGAAGCTATCTTGTTTGAGTTTATTGAAAGATCAAAGCGGCACGATACTGAATGGTTGAAAGCACAATTTAGGACCTTCGTTGAAGGCTACCGAGAAGGCGATGAAGCTGATGTCGAAAAGATAGATATAGAACTGATGGACGTAGTGAGTTAATAGAATAAAAAATTGAGGTAAGTAAACTAATAGAGTGGTTAAAAGTATGCTGCGATTAGCCAAAGAATTGTTTGCCCTGTTAACTGTAGACCAGCGACGACGTTATTTGTCTTTGCAGATCATGATGGTGTTCATGGCATTTATGGAGCTGTTGGGAATTGCTTCTATAGGACCTTTCATGGCCTTAGTGGCTGATATGCAGCTGCTTGAAACCAATGCAATTCTTAATCGTATATATGTAGCCAGCGGTGTGAGTACACATACAGATTTTTTGTTTATAACGGGTCTATTTGTACTGTTGATGCTTAGTTTAGCGTCTGTTTTGTCGATGATTACGACATGGCGTTTGTCTTTATTTGCTTATTCGGTCGGTACAGAGATTAGTGATCGTTTGTATCATTATTATTTGCAAAAAGACTGGTTGTTCCACGCTAGTGGAAGCAGTGCTCAATTGACGAAGCAAATTGCAACTGAGGCATTAAGAGTAACAAACTTTATCATTTTACCGTTTATACAGATGAATGCTCGTCTAGTATTAGCAGTATTTATCTCAGTTAGTATCTTTATTTATAACCCATTGATAGCAACCGTAGGGGTTGTATTGTTTGCTAGCGGTTACGTAATTATATACAGAATGATTCGTAAGCGTATCGCCTTGTATGGAGAGTACGTTTCTACTACCTCAACTGATCGGTTTCGCTTAATGAATGAAGGTTTTGGGGGGATCAAAGATGTACTACTCTACAATCGTAGACATGATTTTGTACATCAGTTTGAGACAAGTGGAAAGTTATTTGCGCATGCTCAAGGAGTAAATACAGCATTAAGCCAAGCACCTAGATATTTAATGGAGTTGTTAGCTTTTGGTGCAATGATTGGGCTAGTTTTAGTTTTGTTGACAACACGCGAAGGGAATTTGAGCCAAGTATTACCTATATTGACCGTTTATGCTCTTGCTGGTTTTAAGTTATTACCTGCTTTGCAGCAAATATACCATAGCGTTGCTACGATTAGAGGCAATACGGCTGCTTTTGATTCTATAAAAGAAGACTTGCTTGCATCATTGACCGTAGATAGTGAGCAGGGTGCTGCTTCAGATATTGCGAGCGGTCAAACAATTGATTTAGCAAAAATCGAGACTATACGACTGAATAGGGTTAGCTTCACCTATCCTAACAAAGTAATGCCAGCATTGGATAATATAAATCTAAATATACCTATCAATTCTACAGTTGGTTTTGTCGGTGAGTCGGGGTCTGGTAAATCTACAGCTATCGATCTATTACTAGGTCTTATTGCACCAACTACCGGACAGTTAATGCTTGATGACTTAATTATTGATGAAAAAAATAAGCAGGCTTGGCAGCAATACATAGGTTTCGTACCGCAGAGTATATTTTTGAGTGAAGGTAGTATCGCTGAAAACGTCGCTTTTGGCATATGTCGTAAAGATATTGATTTAGTAAGAGTAAAACAGGCAATTAAGCTTGCCCATTTAGAGTTCTTAGTAGACAGCTTATCTGAAGGTTTAAATACTAAAGTCGGTGAACGAGGCGTACAACTATCTGGAGGACAGCGACAGCGTATTGGCATAGCTAGAGCTTTATACAATCAAGCTGATGTATTGGTGTTTGATGAAGCAACAAGTGCCTTAGACGGTATTACTGAAAAAGTCATAATGGACGCTATTCAAGAGCTAAGTGGGCAGAAGACCATCGTAATGATAGCCCATCGTCTAAAAACAGTAAAAAATTGCGATATTATTTATTTTATGGAAAAAGGTAAAGTGATTGAACAAGGCACTTATCAACAGTTGATAAATAGCAACCCAACGTTCGAAAAAATGGCTATGTATTCATAGTTACAATAATAAAAAATTATTTTCATAAATCACTATTTTCTATGGTAAATAACGATTATGAAGTTTTAACAATAAACGCAATAGAGTATATGGATTTATTCGAGAGATAAAATATGAAAAATATATGCTTTCTTATAGGTAATCTTAATCACGCTGGCGGTACTGAAAGAGTAACCAGTTTAATTGCGAATGGGTTTGCCGAAAGAAGTTATAACATCTCAATTTTAAGCCTTGTGGGAGGCGACAATCCTTTTTTTAATCTAAATGATAATATAGAAAATCACTTTTTATACTCTAAGAGTGTGTCTTTTAAAAAAAGGATTTTGCAAGTAATTTATAAATTACGGCAATTTGTAAAAAAACAAAAAATCGATACGCTCGTTGTGGTTGATAGTATTTCATGCATATTTACAGTACCTGCGCTAGTGGGTTTGAATGTCAATCATGTTTGCTGGGAGCATTTTAATTTTAAAAATGACTTAGGAAAACCTGTTAGAAGGTTAGCTCGTCAATTAGCCGCTCGATATTGTGATGCAGTAGTGACTTTGACAGAAAGAGATAAGCAGTACTGGTTAGATGGCACACATCATAGGTCTCAAATAGTAGCAATACCTAACCCCTGCCCATTTCCACCGCAGACATATATCAAAAAAGAAAACACCAAAATCGTATTGGCAGTTGGTGGGTTGACTCAAATAAAAGGCTTTGACATGTTACTTGAGGCTTGGGTGCAGGTAAATAGCTCTATGCCTGATTGGAAGCTAGTCATAGTTGGGGAGGGAGAGGATAGAAATAAAATAACAGGGTTTATCGAAAGAGCCAAGTTGACAGAAAGCGTGTGCCTAGTAGGTAATACCTCTCATATAAGTAGATATTATGAACAAGCGGAAATATTTTGCTTAAGCTCTCGTTTTGAAGGTTTTCCAATGGTATTGCTTGAGACGCTGGCTTTTGGACTACCTGTTGTTAGCTTTGATTGTGATACAGGCCCTGCAGAAATATTAAAAGGTACGGGTTCTCTCTTAGTGCCAAAAAATAATACTAAGCAACTGGCTTCAGCATTGATAAAGCTCATGAATCATAAAGAAGATCGAAAAATGATTGGCATAAAAAGTAGGGGTAAATCTGAAAAATATCAACCTAAAGAAATAATAAACCAGTGGGTTTTTTTATTGGAAGGTTTAAAAAAACAAAATTATTTTTTATATGGTTATATTAATTAAGATAAGAAATCAAGTATTTTTGGGCGGTTAATAATTATCAAATATAGTTTTAGTATAAACAGTAATAGTATGAGATATGATCAATATTTAGTTTGCGCATATTCATAAAAGCTACTTATATGAAATCCATTTATGTTATAGCCTTTAGAAATAAATAATAAGGAGAGCGACATGAAAGTTCTAATAGTAATTAGTAGTGTCAATAGCTCGGGCGGTACTGAGCGAGTAGGATGTATGCTTGCGAATAGCTTATCTGAAGTAGGGTATGAAGTAATACTAGCTAGCATATCCTATGGAGATAAACCTTTTTTTCCTATAAATAAAGAAATAAAACTAGTTTCTCTAATGAGTTTTTCAGACCATAGGTTACTCCGTATTCCTAATACTATTTATAAATTAAGGAAGCTACTAAAAGAAGAGGAGATTGATGCATTGATAGTAGTAGAGACGTTATGCTCTCAATTTACTATACCTGCCACCATTGGCTTACCAGTCAAGCATATATGTTGGGAGCACTTGAATTTTAATCACGATTTAGGAGTTAAAAGTAGAAGAGTCGCTCGTCAACTAGCAGCACGATATTGTGATTCAGTAGTGACTTTAACGGAAAGAGATAGACAGTATTGGTTAGACGGCACGCATCATAAATCGCAAATCTTAGCAATAGAAAATGCTTGTCCATTCCCACCACAAGACTATATAAAGCGAGAAAATACAAAAACCGTATTGGCAGTAGGTAGGTTGATTCAGGTGAAAGGTTTCGACATGTTGCTTGAGGCTTGGGTTCAGGTAAGGGACTTTATGCCAGACTGGAAATTAGTCATAGTTGGCGAAGGCAAAGAAAGAAACAAACTCACAAAATTTATTGAAGAGAATGAGTTAACTGAAAAAGTGAGCTTGGTGGGTAAGACTTCGGATGTAAGTAAATACTATAAAGAAGCAGAAATATTTTGTTTAAGCTCTCGTTTTGAAGGTTTTCCAATGGTGCTGCTTGAGGCGTTAGCTTTTGGACTACCTATTGTTAGTTTTGATTGTGATACAGGCCCTGCAGAAATATTAGAAGGTACAGGTTCAATTTTAGTACCGAAAAACAATATCGATGAGCTTGCTTCAGCCTTGATAGAATTGATGAATAGTAAAGAAGATCGAAAAATAATTGGCTTACGAGGAAAAGAGAAATCTAAAAAATATCAACCTAAAGAAATAATAGGGCAGTGGATTGAGCTATTAGAAAAGAGTGACTAATTATAGAATAAATAGAATTAAAATAATGGATGTATGCCTACTCATATAACAATTTTATAGCTATAGGATAACAATGAAAATACTATATGTTATTACAGGCTTAGGACAAGGAGGCGCTGAACGAGTTGTTTGTGACTTGGCGGATGCCATGGTCCAAAAAGGGCATCAAGTTAGAATTGTGTATTTTGTAGGTGAGGTACTTACTGGACCAACATGTGAAGGTATTGAGTTAATGAAAGTTAGCTTGACCAATATAATCTCTCTACCTGCTGCATATATTTTGCTATCAAAAACAATTAAAAGTTATCAACCTGACGTTGTGCATTCGCATATGGTCCATGCAAATATTTTGACGCGCTTAGTCAAAATAGTAACTCCAATAAATAGATTGATATCCACCGCCCACAGTAGCAATGAGGGCGGTGCACTACGTATGCTAGCTTATCGACTGACCAACCGCTTGGCCGATGTAAGCACCAATGTCAGCAACACGGCAGTTGCCTCTTTTGAATCAAGATATGCAGTACCAAAAAAAGGAATGAAAGCTATATATAACGGAGTGAATTTTGATGACTTTAGTTATAGTACGCAAGCAAAAATCGCAATAAAGGATGAGCTCGGGCTAGATCAGAACTGCAAGGTAATCTTAGCAGTTGGTAGGTTTAATAAAGCAAAGAACTACCTTAATCTCTTGAGGTCTATAAGATTTTTAAAAAACGCTAATTCTATTGCTTTTGTACTGATTATTGCAGGTGATGGTGAATTAAGGTCAGAAATCGAAAGGCATATTATAGAGTTAGAATTAGATAAAGAAGTTATTTTGTTAGGTAGAAGGAGTGATATATCAACGTTGATGAGTGCTTGTGATACGTTCGTTTTATCATCTGATTATGAGGGGCTGCCGACAGTGTTGATTGAAGCTTTAGCTTGTCAAGCAAACGTCGTTTCTACTGATGTTAGCGGCGCCCGTGAGATATTAGACGGCTATGGAAGTATCGTACCTATTCGTAAGCCTGAAGCTTTAGCAAAGGCCATCGAAGCTAATTTATTAATTGAACAGAAGAACATTCTAGGTCGACAATATGCCAAAGACAAATTTGATATAAAGATTATTTCTGATGAATGGGTGGAAATATACCATGAGAAATAAACAGCAATTATTCGAGAGATTTTCTAACTCTAATATATTTTTATTAGTTACCGCTATCTTTTTCTCAAAAATAATTGCATTTGTACTGATGGAATACGATATTTTAATAATAAACTTGGGCGGTGGCAGCGATGCTAATTACTATAACTCTTATGCTGAAGGCTTTACAGATACCGCAGTAAATATTTGGCCAGTATTACTAAGGTGGTTAAACGATTTTGGCTTGTATTCGCGTGATTTGACTACTTACTTCTTATTTTTTCTAAGTTTAATAGCCATTCCCATTATGGTAGTTAGACTTTCAGGCATAACGTTCAAAAGAAATCAAAAATACTATTTATACGCTCTTTTAGTTTGCTTGATTCATCCAACGATATTCTTTTTTTCAACAGATATATTTCGCGATATATTTATGGCCTTTAGTTTTCTATTAGGATGCCTGACAGTAAAGTGGTTCTTAAATAGTCATAGTGTCTTTGGTGCTGTCTTTTATTTTTTATTATCTGTGGCGATTGGATTTTTTTTAATAGAGATAAGACCTTATTTAGGGTATGCCTACTTGCTTAGTCTACTTTTCTTAAAAATAAAATTTACTAAAAGTAGAGCTTTTTATTTAGGTCTTCTCTATCTTGGACTTCTGTTTGCAGCAAACTATTTAGGCGTTTTGGACTTGCTAACTGAGTATCGGTCTGGATTTGAAGAGTCGGAAGGTGGCTCGACTCTAGGTCTCAGCTTCTCTAATCCTATACTATTTATACCTAATTTTATAATTAGCTTTTTGGGGCAGATGCTGGGCTTGTACATTACTAACCCGCTAGCGCTTGTACTATTCGTACTCGAAACCGTTCCTTTCTTTTTCATGCTCATATATGTATTAAAGAACATTAAGTTAGCAGACAGCTTTGTACGTTTTCTCATTATATTTTTCGTGTTCTACGGCAGTGTTTGGTTGATCGGAAACGATAATTTAGGCACCGCAGTACGTTTAAGGATATACAACTATTTGGCTATATATATCAGTTTTTTTTATATCTTAAGGCTTAAAAGATCGTCTTTTAGAAAGTCCTCCTCAAATAGAGTATAGGTGGTGAATGGATGAAAATAATTATTTTAGGCACCATTGCTTATAGTTTTTATGGCTTTCGCGCTGACCTTATTCAGGAGCTGGTCAAACAGCAGCATACTATCTATGCGTTTACTTCTGAATATACTCAAGATGAGCTAAAGAAAATAGAAATGTTGGGTGCCATACCTGTAACCTATAGTCTAAATCGAGGTGGCCTGAATCCTTTAGCGGATATCACAGCAGCTTATCATCTGTCCAAAGTTATTAAGAAAATAGCGCCAGATGTTGTGTTCTCTTATTTTTCTAAACCCGTTATCTTTGGCACGTTAGCAGCAAAAATAGCAAAGGTTCCACAGGTTGTAGGTATGCTCGAAGGATTGGGTTATTGTTTTACAGATCAACCTGAAGGCCTCAGCAAGAAGGTAAAAGTGATTAAAGGTATCCAGGTCTTATTGTATAAAATTGCTTTGCCACGGTTAAATCGTCTTATATTTTTAAATACTGATGATCCTAATGATTTATTGAAGCGGTATAAAATACAAGTGAAACAGGTAAATGTGCTAGGTGGTATCGGCTTAAATCTAAGCCAGTACAAATATCAGTCCATAGTAAATATCGAAGAACCTATCAAATTTTTATTTATTGGTCGCTTATTGAAAGAAAAGGGCGTTCATGATCTTATTTCCGCTATAAAAATAGTAAAGAAAATATATCCTGAAGCATATTTCACTATTTTAGGAGAGATAGATGCTTCTAATATGGGTGCATTGCAGAAATCAGAGTTAGATGAGTTGATTGCATCGAACATCGTAAACTATCCTGGTCATGTTGATAATGTAAAAGACTGGATTGCAAATCATCATGTGTTTGTACTGCCGTCTTATCGTGAAGGGGTGCCGCGCAGTACTCAGGAAGCGATGGCAATTGGAAGACCTATTATCACTACTGATGTACCTGGTTGCCGTGAGACGGTTATTGATGGAGTAAATGGGTTTTTAGTAGAAAAATGGAACCCAAAAGCTTTGGCAGAGAAAATGATTTACTTTATAGAACATCCTGAACAGATCAAAGAGATGGGTGATGAAAGCTACGAGCTAGCACAAGAGAAATTTGATGCAGATAAAGTCAATAAACGACTAATAAATATGTTGGGTTTGTAAATGATAAAACGACTATTTGACATTGTAGGTGCAACGACAGCGTTAGTAGTGCTGTCTCCTGTCTATGCTGTAACTGCCTACAAGGTGAGTAAAAATCTTGGTGCGCCTGTTCTATTTCGTCAAATTCGTCCAGGTCTGTATGGTAAGCCATTTGAGATGATAAAATTTCGTTCCATGAAGGATGGTATAGACGCAGATGGCAATCCTCTAGAAGATGGCGCGCGATTGACATCGTTTGGTAAAGCGCTGCGTAACACTAGCCTTGATGAGTTGCCTGAGCTTTGGAATGTCATAAAAGGTGATATGAGTCTAGTGGGCCCGCGACCGTTATTGATGGAGTATCTGCCCTTATATAATGAAGAACAAGCGCGCCGACACGACGTCCGTCCAGGTATTACAGGGTATGCTCAAGTCAATGGTCGCAACGCTATTGGATGGGATGAGAGGTTTGCACTTGATACATGGTATGTGGACAATCAGTCGCTGTGGTTGGATATCAAGATTTTACTTAAAACAGTGAAAAAAGTTATTGTTAAAGATGGCATCAGTGCTGAGGGAGAAGCAACTATGAGCAAATTCATGGGCAATATTATTAATGAAGAAATGCTTTAAAAAGTACTCTTTGCTGATAGCAATACAGTTAATCAAAAGATATTAGGTTTTAAAGAATTCGTGAGAGATAAAAAGGTTAATAACAGAGTGAGCAGTTTATCGTAGAGTGTGATACAACATTAGACATAAGTACCATAGAGGAACATATGCTAAATACCCCTTTTTCACCTTGGCCAAAATTCACGCAGCATGAAGCCGACGCTGTCAGTCGAGTGCTACTATCTAACAAAGTCAATTATTGGACAGGCGAAGAATGTCGTCAGTTTGAGCGAGAGTTTGCTGACTGGACAGGTAGTAAATACGCAATAGCGTTGGGTAATGGCACCTTGGCATTGGATGTCGCATTACAAGCACTCGATATAGGTGCAGGTGATGAGGTCATTGTCACACCGCGTACCTTTATCGCTAGTATTTCATCAATCGTTAATGCAGGTGCGACGCCCGTATTTGCAGATGTTGATGAAGCAACTGGCAATATCACCGCTGAGACCATCACAGCTGTACTGAGTGATAAAACCAAAGGTATCGTGTGCGTCCATCTAGCTGGATGGCCATGTGATATGGACAGTATTATGGCACTGGCAGATGAGCTTGACTTATATGTTATTGAAGATTGCGCACAAGCTCATGGCGCACGATATAAAGGGCGAAGCGTGGGCAGTATTGGTCATGTTGGGGCATGGAGTTTTTGCCAAGATAAAATTATGACCACAGGAGGTGAGGGCGGTATGGTCACCACCGATAGCGAGCTACTATGGCGAAAAATGTGGGCGTATAAGGATCATGGTAAGAGCTATGCGGCAGTCTATGAAACGGAGCAATCACCTGGCTACAATTGGCTGCATGAAAGCTTTGGCACCAATTGGCGTATGACTGAGATGCAAGGCGTTTTGGGACGTATTCAACTGAATAAAATGAATGAGTGGACAGCCAAACGGACTGCTAATGCACAAGCCATACTCAAGGCCTGTAGCAAGTGGGAATACAAAGGCTACCTTTATGTGCCGAGACTAGAGCATTTAGCGCAGTTCTCCAATACGAACCATGCTTACTATAAATTATATGTCTATGTGCAGTCTGATAATCTACCTGAAGACTGGACACGCGACCGCATTATTGAAGCAATTAACCATCAAGGTGTGCCTTGCTTTTCCGGATCGGCGTCAGAAGTCTATTTGGAGAAGGCCTTTGATAATACTGGGTTGCGTCCAAGCATTAGATTGCCAATGGCAAAGCAGCTAGGAGAGAGTAGTCTCATGTTTCTAGTGCATCCTACGCTTGCGGCGGCTGAAATTGAACTGACGATACAGGCGATCGATAGTGTGTTTGGTTCGATGGTCGAATAAAATGGCAATGAATGATTATTTTTAGAAATTTACTTTGTGGTCGATGCTACTCTTACTAAAAGCATAAGGTACATTTGCCTATATATAAGCAATACTGTTTAATTGACTTATTATAAAAATTTATCAGTGTGCAGGCTTTATCTTACGCTAGGATTTTGTAGCGTACACAGGTACAATATTACTCTTAGTCAAAGATTGACGAAGCAAAGGACAGGCATGCAAAGTATTTGCGCGCGCTGTCTTTATTTTTTTATATCGTACCCTCTATTGGAGTTACTATGTCTACTGCCCAAGAATCCGCCACCGTTTTGGACGGCAAAGCACTTGCCAAACAAATAGAACAGGATCTGCGCACGCGCGTAGATACGATTAAGGAAAAGACTGGCCGCATCCCAAGCTTAGCGACGATATTGGTTGGTGATGATCCAGCCTCTGCTACTTATGTTCGTATGAAAGGCAACGCCTGTAAGCGTGTTGGCATGGACTCTATACGCGTTGAGATGCCGAGTGCCACGACCACTGAGCAGCTCATGGCAAAAATAGATGAGTTAAATAGCAATCCAGATGTACACGGCATTTTGCTACAGCATCCGGTTCCTGAGCATATTGATGAGCGTGCTTGTTTTGAGCAGATTGACTTAGCAAAAGACGTCGATGGTGTGACTTGTCTTGGTTTTGGTCGTATGGCGATGCAGCAGTCAGCTTATGGCTCATGCACACCGCAGGGCATTATGCATTTGTTAGAGCATCACAATATCGAGCTATCAGGTAAAGAAGCAGTGGTCGTAGGACGTAGTGCTATCTTAGGTAAGCCAATGGCAATGATGCTATTGAATGCTAACTGTACAGTGACTACCTGCCATTCAAGAACTCAAGATTTGGCAGCACATATTAAGCGTGCAGATATCGTGGTTGGTGCCGTAGGTGTACCTGAGCTGATTAAAGCGGAGTGGATCAAAGCAGGAGCGGTTGTCGTTGATGCAGGGTTCCATCCGACAGACGATGGCGGTGTTGGTGATATCGAAATGCAAGGCATGGAAAACATTGCCAGCGCTTATACGCCAGTACCAGGCGGCGTTGGACCGATGACTATCAACACGCTTATTCGCCAAACGGTCGATGCTGCTGAAAAATCAGCGGGTTTGAATAAATGCTAAAAAAATAGTCATACGAATACTGATTGCCGATATATAAGGGGCCTGAGGTAACATAGACTCAGGCTAAATCAACCACATTTCAGTTGATAGGACCTAAACATGGCTAAAAAAAACGTAGGTGTTCATGAGCGACTACAAAGTATTGGTAGAGAGTTTGTCGATGTCTGTCATTACGTTATTTTATTTCTAATCAGTGTGGTGGTAGTCTGGACCGCAGGTAAAGAGTTTATTTATATTGTCCAAAAGGGTTCAGCGGATCTAAAAGACATATTGATGTTATTTATTTACCTTGAGCTACTGGCTATGATAGGTATCTACTTTAAAACCCACCGACTGCCAGTACAGTTTTTGATATTTATTGCCATAACGGCCTTATCACGACATTTGGTGGTTGATGTACAGGCAGTTTCAGACTATTTCCATTTATGGCTACTAGCGACAATTTCCGTGGCCATCATGCTATTGAGCGGCTCTATTGTAATCCTGACTTGGACAGCAAAAACATTTGGTCGTCCAGAGGATAATCTTGATAAGCAGCATGCAAATTTAACAGTTAAGGCGCTATTGCCTGATAATGCTCAAGCCCCCGATAGCCATACTAAGCATCGCCGTGAATAATTAGATAGCAATATAAAAAGATAGCAACATAAAAAAAGAGCGACCAGTGGTTGCTCTTTTTTTGTGCCTAGCATTTGGCATTACAACCATTTCAATCTTTTAAAGTTGTAGTACAGATAGCTACATAAGGCAATAATAATGGCCATGATGACAAGGTAAGAGTATTTCCAATGTAGCTCAGGCATAAAGTCAAAGTTCATGCCATAGATGCCAGCGATGGCTGTCGGCACTGCCAAAATACCTGCCCATGCCGCGAGCTTACGCACCACTTCATTCTGACCCATATTGACCATCGCCATATAGGTGTTCATCACCACACTCAGCATTTCATTAAGACCATTAATAGCATCTAGTGAGTGCAACAGGTGATCGTTAACATCGCGAAAGTAAGGCTTAGCGGCTTGAGAAAACCCAGAGACAATCTCACTTTTTTTATGATTGATAAAAAAGCTACAGATGTCTTGCACAGGTAAGATAATGGCGCGCATATGTACCAGTTGCGACTTTAGCTCATAGAGGTTTTTTAGGGTGCCCTTATCAAACTCAGAGGTAAATACATAGCGTTCCTGCTCACGCAAGTAACGGCCCAATCGATCGGTAATTGGCATATAGTTATCAACGATAAAATCGAGGATAGCGTGCAATACAAAGATAGGGCCCATACGCAGTTTCTCGGGGCGACGATGACAGTGCTCACGTACTGGCGCATAGGAGTTTGACGGACCATTGCGAATTGTAATGAGGTAGTTTTTACCCATAAATATCGCAGTAGTACCATAACGGATGACATTGTCTTCAAGCTTGGCCGTACGTAGCACCACAAAGACCATGTCATTATCGTAGTTTTCGACCTTAGCACGTTGATGATCAGCAAAGGCATCTTCAATCGCTAGCTCGTGCAGGTCAAAGGCTTCTTTTACTTTGACCATGGTTTCTAAACTTGGATCATATAGCCCAAGCCAAATAAATTGACCGTTGTTCCCTAGCGTACGACTCACATCATTGAGCGCCACTCTATTAAGATTCTCACCTGTTTTACGTGAATAAGCGTAGCAATTGACCACTTCGCCCGCACTTGATGAGTCAATATCTTCATAGCGTTCAGAGTCAGGATCGTAGACTGTCATGGTCTCGATAGTGTCTTCAGTAGTGGCGTCCACATCACCATAGATATAACTATCATCATCGTCCAAATAGAGATGCTTGTCATTCATATTGGCATAGATATGATTCATATTGGAATCAGGGGCAATATGAGCCGTTTTTTTAATCAATTGATTATTATCATTTTCCATATACTTTCCTGTCATATAATAAAAAACTTCAATAATCCAAATATGCTGTGAACGCTGCTACGGTTTTATCGTGTGCCAATACTATCTATAGGGCATAGCTTTTTAGCGTATCGATATCTACCAATGTCAGCAGGCTCTCGTGACATGCTTCTAGTTTGATTTGCGGTGCGATATCAAAGTCCAATGCTTCAACCCAACGTAGCGCGCAGATGCACCAGTAGTCGCCAGGTTTGAGACCAGGAAAGTTGTATTCAGTTAGTGGGGTAATCAGGTCGTTACCGCGACTGGCAGAGAAGTTTAAAAACTCGCTGGTCATCTTGGCGCAGACGGTATGTTGACCGACATCATGGTTGCCAGTATGACAAAAACCATTGCGATAATAGCCAGTAATTGGATCGAAACAACAGCTGGCAAGTGCGGTGCCTAAGACATTGGTTTGGTTGATGGCAGGGTTTGGGTGGTAATCAGATGACATAAGGCTTCCGAGATAAAAATATGTGTTAGTGTATCATGAGTCTGTGTTGATGACGCTGCCGTAATCACGCTCATTATCTTATGGTTAACAAAAAATAAACCTCTCGGCTATTCGCCCAATATTGAGCCAAATATATCAATGATGACTGTCACACCTGCTAAGCTAATAAGCGGCAATTGAACTGTAATTAGATAGTGATTGTAGCTAATTGTCACTAGGCGAACCTTGAGTGCTATGCTAAACTAAAGCATAAAGTGCCTTGATTATTTGTCGCAATTTTTTAGCGCATAAAGATACTCGTCTTATCATTCTAAATTATACTTATTATTCACCCTTTTGCGGTTACCTGGTTTGTTTATAAATAATTGGGTCAATGATGTTGCGCGTTAAAAATAAACACACACAGCGTCAATACCCGGCAAATCACCCTTTAAGTACCGCATCAGTACCGCGTTTTTGGTAAGCGATACGCCAAACAAGGATTTATTGTGTCTGTTAGTTCTGATTCTGCAAAACCTGCCCAGCCAAATTCTACCAATGAAACAGTGTCTCAGCCTGTCGAAAACAGTGCTGCACCCAATCGCATGCCATATTTGAGTAACTTTGGCAGTGATGTTGCCAATAGTTGGCTATTGCCTGATGGGGTGGTTGATGTCCTGTTTGAAGATGCGCATAAGCAAGAAGTGCTTAGACATCAGTTAATCGAGCAGCTTATTACTCATGGTTATCAGCTGGTTTGTCCGCCGATGATCGAGTTTACTGAGTCCTTGCTAAGTGATGCGTCAGAAGATCTGAAACGCCAAACCTTTAAGATTATCGATCAGTTGACTGGTCGCCTAATGGGCGTGCGCGCTGACATCACCCCGCAGATTTTGCGTATAGATGCGCATCATGGCGGTACAGGTATTGCGCGTTATTGCTATGTGGGCGATGTGATTCATACCTTGCCATCAGGTCTGTTTGGCTCTCGTACGCCGCTACAGTTGGGTGCTGAGATATTTGGCTGTGCGTCACTAGCGGCAGATATTGAGCTGATAGATGTGCTATTTACGATGGTAAATAAACTCAATATGAGTGCAGCGCTCCATATCGATTTGGGTCATGTAGCGATATTCAAACGTTTGGCTGAGTTGGCTGAATTGTCAGACAGTGATACTGAGCAATTGATGTACTTATATGCCAATAAAAACCTACCAGAGCTCAAGCGTGTTTGCCGTGCTTTGCCAATGGGTGATGATTTTTATGTGCTGGCACGCTTTGGTCACGATATCGCAAACCTATTAGCCAAATTATCAGGTGCGGCGCAGCAAGACAGCCAAATCTCGACGGCGATCGATGAGCTACAGCGTTTGAAAAACTATCTACAAGACCAGTGGCAGTGCCCAGTCAGTATCGATGTGACTGAGCTATCAGGTTATCACTATCATACTGGCATCGTCTTCAATGGTTATATCAATAGCGAAACTCAGCCACTCGTACGTGGTGGTCGTTTTGATGGTATGCAAAGCCAGACACAAGCGTTACGTGCGGCCACAGGCTTTAGTATGGATGTCAGCCGACTACTTGCTCATATACAATTAGATGCGCCAACCGTTGTCTTGGTTGATTTTGCTGCTTTGTCTAATGCAAATACAGATGAAATGCAGACGCTACTGCAACAAGTAGAGAGTCTACGTCAGCAAGGCTATCGCGTCACTATGCCGTTAGATGCACAGGACAGTCCAGATGATGTGACGCATCGTTTGAGCATGGCTGATGACAGTCAATGGCAGCTACAGACAGTTTAATTGTCTGATAGTAGGCGATTGAATGGCGCACTCAGCCAAAAGTATTCAGTACACATTATGAGAACGTAAAATTATTTGTTAGATATCTCAGTGTTTCTGTTCCGTGAAGCACTGAGATAAAAAGATATAGCTAAGAAAATCATTTTAATTTTCAGCTTTTATTGCACACACCTCAATACATAAAGGTAAGGATTGATCATGGGTAAGAATGTTGTAGTTTTGGGTAGCCAATGGGGCGACGAAGGTAAGGGTAAAATCGTTGATTTACTTACCGAAAAAGCCTCAGCAGTAGCCCGCTTCCAAGGCGGTCATAATGCTGGTCACACGTTGGTTGTCGATGGCAAAACCACTGTCTTGCATTTGATTCCATCAGGTATCTTGCGTGAAGGCGTCACTTGCTTTATCGGTAATGGTGTGGTGTTAGCACCTGACGCACTACTAAAGGAAATGAAAGAGCTAGAAGACAACAACGTACCAGTACGTGAGCGTCTACGTATCTCTCCTAATTGCCCACTTATCATGCCTTATCACGTGGCACTTGACCAAGCTCGTGAAGCCAAGCGTGGTTCTGGTAAAATCGGTACAACAGGTCGCGGTATCGGTCCTGCATACGAAGACAAAGTAGCACGTCGTGCGATTAAACTTGCTGATTTGTTCCGTGAAGATCTAGAGGAAAAACTACGTAACCTAATCGAATATCACAACTTCCAACTGACTGAGTATTATAAAGTTGAAGCGATTGATTTTGATGAGACGCTTAAGCTTTGTAAAGAGTGGAAAGAAGAGATTAAAGGTATGGTTACTGATGTAACTGAAGACCTAAATCAATTACGTCTAGCTGGCAAAAACCTAATGTTTGAAGGTGCTCAAGGTACGCTACTTGATATCGATCATGGTACTTATCCGTTTGTAACCAGCTCAAGCGTAACCGCTGGCGGTGTATCAACGGGTACAGGTATCGGTCCATTGTACTTAGACTATGTGCTTGGTATTACCAAAGCCTACACTACGCGCGTTGGTAGTGGTCCGTTCCCAACTGAATTGTTCGATGATGTTGGTGCTCACTTAGCCAAAGTCGGTCATGAATTTGGTGCGACGACTGGTCGTGCACGTCGCTGTGGTTGGTTCGATGCTGAAGCATTACGCCGTGCAGTAGTACTTAACTCTATGTCAGGTATCTGCTTGACCAAGCTTGACGTACTAGATGGTCTTGAAGAGTTGCTAATCGGTGTGGGTTATAACCTACCTGAGACTGAGTGTGCAGGCGCGCATGATGCTGAATTCTATGAGTCAGTCACGCCTAAGTACGAAACCATGCAAGGCTGGAGTGAGTCTACCGTTGGTATCACTAACTATGATGAGCTTCCAGAAAACGCTAAAAAATACATCAAACGTATCGAAGCACTGATTGGTTGCCCAGTTGATATTATCTCAACTGGTCCTGATCGCGAAGAGACTATCGTATTGCGTGATCCGTACGACGCTTAGTTTCTACTACAAACTTGATTAAATAGTTTTTAGTATCAATAAAAAAACCCCGATGCTGAGCGTCGGGGTTTTTGCTTTTGTTAGAACTTATAGCATTATCAACGACTAATGCACAATAAATTTACTTTTATGCAAGGTATGGTCATAAATTAACCCTATCATTTATGGCCTTAATCATTATAATAGGCAGCAATCCGATGTTGGCGCTTATGGTTATACACTGATATACCATGAGTTGTGTAAAACAGTCCAAGTCAACATTGTGGCTAAAGCTAAAACAACGCATTAATTTTTCATATTTTATTGAATTTATCATTTATTAGGAGCTTCTCATGGCTAACGAACGTACTTTATCTATCATCAAACCTGACGCAGTTGCTGGCAACCACATCGGCGCTATCTATAGCCGTTTCGAACAAGCTGGTCTAAAAATCGTTGCAGCTAAAATGCTACAACTTGATGATGAAAAAGCAGGCGGTTTTTATGCTGAGCACGCTGAGCGTCCATTTTACAACGACCTAAAATCTTTCATGATGTCAGGTCCAGTATTGGTATCAGTATTAGAAGGCGAAAACGCTATCGCTAAGCATCGTGAAATCATGGGTGCAACTAACCCAAAAGAAGCTGCTGAAGGCACTATCCGTGCTGATTTTGCTAGCAGCATCGACGAAAACGCAGTACATGGTTCAGATTCAGCTGAATCAGCAGCACGTGAAATCAGCTACTTCTTCAGCGATGATGAAGTTTGTGCACGTACACGCTAATATAGTAAATAAGCTATAGGCTTTTACGGCGTTCGATTTGTTTGAGGTAACTGCTATAATAAGACAGCTACGATTTAAACTGATCTTACCTGTATGAGTTTTATACTTGATTGACTATAGACGAATTATTTACAACATTGATTGTTTATAATTGGTTTGCGAGACGGCTTATATCTTATGGGTATAGGCCGTTTTAGCTATTATAATAATCCTATAGTCCAATAATTACTAAACTGCTAGGGCGTTACCCTCATCAGATGTACTACTTGTACAGTCTGCAGTCGGCTGCCTTGTATCCGCTTTAGAGTTCTGTGATTATATTATTCATTGAAATTCTTATTGACTTGCCTCATTATTAATTTTACTTAGCGTTATCAATCCCTTATCAGTATGTTTTCATTAATTCGAAAAACTGCGCTCATAGCGGATTGCTCATGCACCCATGTATGTATGGCAAAGCCCATATAAATAATTGCACCGCTTATCTAAGCTTCTGCAAAAAGGTTACCTATTATGTCAACTGTTCAAGCACCTACTCAGCACGTACCTGCTAAGATTACTGATAGCATTAAGCTAGTAGATGAGGCCCATGCCAAAACCAATCTATTGGGTATGACGCAAGCGCAACTGGCTGATTACTTCAAGAGTATTGGCGAAAAGCCGTTCCGCTCAACTCAGGTGATTAAGTGGATTTATCAGCATGGCGTGACAGATTTTGAGCAAATGACTAATCTGAGTAAGTCGTTACGAGACAAGTTATCGCTTAATGCCTGTGTGATACCGCCCAAAGTGATTCATCGTCAATACAGCGATGATGGTACGCGTAAGTGGGTATTTGAAGTCACCGGCGGCTCGTTGGTTGAGACGGTGCTTATCCCTGCAGATGATAGCAAGTTGAATGGCCGTAAGACATTATGTGTGTCTTCTCAAGTAGGCTGTGCACTAGACTGTAGTTTCTGTAGTACAGGCAAGCAAGGGTTTGAGCGTGACTTGAGTGCGGCTGAAATTATCGGTCAGTTATGGGTCGCTAATGCGTCATATATGACAGATGAAAATGAAAGTTTAGAAAACGTTGATCATAGCCTATGGGAAAATAACGTCACCAACGTGGTGATGATGGGCATGGGTGAGCCGCTATTGAACTATAAGCCTGTAGTAGGTTCAATGGAGCTGATGCTAAGCGATCATGCTTATGGACTGTCAAAGCGTCGCGTCACGTTATCGACTTCTGGTGTCGTCCCGAAAATGTATCAGCTAGCACAAGATATCGATGTGGCATTGGCCATTTCACTGCATGCGCCAAATGATGAGCTGCGTAACGAATTGGTGCCAATCAACAAAAAATATCCGTTAGAAGAGCTGATTGCAGCGGCAAAAAACTATGTCTATGATGTCAATCCACGTCATAAGAAGCACGTTACGATTGAATATGTGATGCTTGATGGGGTCAATGATAGCAATGAGCATGCCCATCAGTTGGTTGCGCTATTAGAAGGGTTACCAAGTAAGATTAACCTTATTCCGTTCAACCCATTCCCACATGCACCGTATGATAAATCAAGCAACAACCGTATTCATGCGTTTAGTAATATATTGAGCGAAGCGGGTTTTGTTTGTACGATTCGTCAAACACGTGGTGATGATATCGATGCTGCTTGTGGTCAGTTGGTTGGACAAGTTGCCGATCGTACCAGACGTTCAGCCGCGTGGCAGCAGAGCATTAAAGATCGTGAAAGCGTTTAGTAGTCTTTGAGAAGATAAGCGTTATATCTGACTGGTATAGCGTTTTAGCTGTCTTTTGTCTGTCGCAATGGTAAGAAAATGTAGCAATGACTGTCAAGATTGCAGAACGTGGCAATTAATAACAACTAAATTGTACTTATAGGGGTTAAATCTATTAAACTGAGGCCTCGAAGATCGAACGCATTGAATCCCAGTTTTATGATGGCGGCTATGATGACTTCTAAAAATTCTTGTCAGTTCAAATATCAAAAATCATTTTCTAAGTTTTATCAGCAGTCGAGTATCAGTGCTGCCCAAACCACTTTGCCAAAGCGTGCAGTGCTGTCGGCAGTATTGGGCATCCTTGTATTAAGTGGCTGTCAGACCACACCGACTAATGATTTGCTAGGTAACTCTCCTTATCAAACATCTACGCGTGCTAGCAACGATCGAAATTTAGATCAGCAGGAAATCGCCCGTGTGCGTACCTCACTTGCCGCGCAATACATCCGAAAAAATGAGCTAGATACCGCGCAGCAGCAGCTCGAAAAAGCCTTTGCTGCCGATAGCCGTTATGCGCCAGCCTATGATATGATGGGCGTTTTGTTGCAGCAAGAAGGCAGCCGTATCAATCTAGCCAAAGCTGATGAATACTTCAAAAAAGCAATCGCGCTAGATAAAGACTTTGTACAAGCACACAATAATTATGGCGTGTATCTGTCACAGACAAAGCGCTACCGTGAAGCAGCAGAACAGTTTGAGATTGCAGGGGCGACGCTAGGCTATGAAGGCCGTATTGGCGCGCTTGAAAACCTAGGTCGTACTTATCTACAGTTAGGTGATAATAGTGCCGCTTCAAAAGCATTTTTACGGGCACTCGATGGCAATCGTAATAGCATCATTGCTCATATCGAATTGGTAGATTTATTGCTCGACCAACAGCGTGTACCGCAGGCACAGAGACTGTATGATGAGACGCTGATATTGGTGCAGGGGCAGGGTATTAGCCCGCGCTTGCTCTTACAAGGTATCAAGCTTGCAGCAGCACAAAATAATATAACAACGCGCCAACAATTGGCACAGCAGCTTTTATCCGCTTATCCGCTAAGTGATGAAGCAAAACAACTTAAGACTTGGCTTAACAATCCAGAGGCACCATGGAAATGATCACCCCATCATCTAACACTCAATCTAACGCTCAGGGATCATTTGGTGCCGTGTTGCAGCAAGCCCGCAAAAATAAGCAAGTAACTTTAGAAGCAGCGGCGGCTGAGCTGTTTATTCTAAAGCGTCATCTAGAAGCATTAGAGAGCGAAAACTTCGCTGAGCTACCACAGGCTGCGTTTGCTCGTGGTTTTGCGATTAATTATGCCAAATATTTGGGCTTAGATTCAGCAAAAATCGCTAGTAGCTTCGATGCCGCTTATCCTAATGAATTAAAGGCTAAATCAGCCAGCAATATCGATACGCCGCTGCGCCCAATGGGGACTTTGCAGCGTGATACTCACAACCGCATTCGCTTTAACCCTCTATTGATCATAGGCGTTATCGGATTGATTATCTTGGCGGTGTTCCTATTCCGCATGGTGAGTAACGCTAGCAAAGAAAACACCCAAGAGCCTGTATCAGCTGTTGAAGACATGTCAGCGATAGAGCAAGCCCAAGGTGCCGCCATCAATAGTGATGCAAGTGGCGTTGGTGCTTCTGGCTCTGCATTGAATCTAGGTGATGCTGCAACGACTGCTAGCCTAAACCTTGTATTGACAAGCGATGCTGTGGTTAGTATCACGGACTTCTCTGGAAACAGTTTGATAAATGGTTCTCAGTCTGCGGGTAACTATGACTTGTCAGGTATGCCACCGTTTAATGTGCAAATTGATAATATCGATAATGTTAGCTTGATGCTCAATCAACAACCAGTTGCGTTAGATACGTATGCAACAGATAAGCAAGCTACTTTTGAATTGGCACCATAGTTAATTGCATAAGCGCCAAATTTGAATAAAGCACTCATGTGTTTGGATGAAGCATCCATGTATTTGAATAAAGCGCATATATGTATGTTGATTTAGCTGGTTTATATTATATGTACAAAGGCCTAGGGCTTTTCTATTTTTGATTCAAGGATTTATGTATGTCAATGCCATCGCCTATTAATCGTCGTCTGACCAAAAAAATCTATGTCGGTGATGTCGCGGTTGGTGGTGATGCACCAATTAGCGTACAGAGCATGACCAATACTGATACCTGTGATGTAGCAGCGACGGTCGCTCAAATCGAGCGTTGTGTCGAAGCAGGTGCAGATTTAATGCGTGTATCTACGCCAACGATGGATACCGTTAAAGCCTTTGGTGAAATTCGCAAACTGGTAAGCGTGCCTTTGATCGCTGACGTGCATTTTGATCATAAAATTGCTTTGGCAGTTGCTGAAGCGGGCGCTGATTGTTTACGTATTAATCCGGGTAACATTGGTAGTGATGCTAAGGTACGTGAAGTGGTCGCTTGTGCCAAGTACCATAATATTCCGATTCGTATTGGCGTGAACGCTGGCTCTTTAGAAAAAGACATACAGCGCAAGTATACTGAGCCAACTGGCGAAGCGATGCTAGAGTCGGCAATGCGCCATATTGATATTTTAGAGCGTCTTAATTTTGACCAGTACAAAGTATCTGTCAAAGCCAGCAACGTGTTTTTGACATTGGATGCTTATCGCTTAATATCAGCGCAAATTGATAACCCGTTACATTTGGGCGTGACGGAAGCGGGTGTCTACCGTACGGGCGCTGTCAAATCTGCTATCGCGCTAGGTGGATTATTACTAGATGGTATTGGCGATACTATTCGTATCTCATTAGCCGCTGAGCCTGAAGAAGAGATTAAGATTGGTTTTGATATCTTAAAATCGCTTAATATTCGCTCGAACGGTGTAAACTTTATCGCCTGTCCAAGCTGCTCGCGTCAAGAGTTTGATGTGATTAAAGTAATGACAGCGTTAGAATCTCGCTTAGAAGATATTCGTGAACCGATGAACCTATCTGTGATCGGCTGCAAGGTGAATGGTCCAGGAGAAGCAAAAGAGGCCGATATCGGTATCGTTGGTGCTGCCCCTAGATCACTGGTCTATCGTATGGGTGAAAAAAGCCACCTTATCGATACAGGCAATCTGGTTGATGAAATAGAAGGTATGGTTCGCGCCCATGCAGAAGATTTGGCGAAAAAACGTGAAAATGAAATCATTCGCGTAAAATAAGCCATAGAATAGATTGATACGTTAGGCTATACCGTCACAGTATCAATTAGATATAGCGCTTATTTGAATATATAGAAAACAATAATAGAATACCTGTTAAACATTTAAGGATACGACCGTACCATGATCAAAGCTATCAAAGGTTTTAATGATATTTTGCCTGACCAATCAGCAAAGTGGCTGCATTTAGAAGCGATATTGGCTGATGTACTTGGTAGGTACGGTTACGAGCATATTCGCTTGCCTATCGTTGAACAAACGGATTTATTTGCCCGTGCTATTGGCGGCGCTACGGACATCGTCGAAAAAGAGATGTACAGCTTTACTGATAAATCTGAGCCGCCAACGCCGTTAGCGTTACGTCCTGAAGGCACAGCTGGAACAGTACGTGCAGTTATCGAGCATAACTTGCTACGCGGTGACACGCCCAAGCTTTGGTACATCGGTCCAATGTTCCGCTACGAGCGCCCGCAAAAAGGCCGCTATCGTCAGTTTCATCAGTTAGGTGTCGAGAGCTTCGGTAGTGCACTACCGGATGCTGATGCTGAGCTGATTGCAATGACTCATTTGATGTGGCAAGAGCTAGGTCTCAACAATGAGATGCGTTTGCAACTAAACAGTTTGGGTGAGTTGGATGAGCGTTATGCTTATCGCGAAGCATTGGTTGCCTATTTAACTGATAAAAAAGACCAGCTAGACGAAGATAGTAAGCGCCGTCTAACGACTAACCCTTTACGTATCTTGGATAGTAAAGAAGCGAGCACGCAAGCAGTATTGGCAGATGCGCCAAAGCTTGCTGACTTCTTGGGTGAAGAGAGTGTGGCGCATTTTGAGCAGGTCAAAGCCTATCTGACTGCGCTTAATATCGATTTTGAAATCAATCCGCACTTAGTACGTGGCCTTGATTATTATAATAAAACAGTATTTGAATGGGTAACAGATAAGCTTGGAAGCCAAGCTACCGTTTGTGCTGGTGGTCGTTATGATGGGCTAGTAGGGCAATTAAAATCAATCGGTACAGATGGCAGTAAACCAGTCAAATCTGAGCCTGGTGTTGGTTTTGCAATGGGGCTTGAGCGTTTATTGCTACTCATAGAAGCGGTTGCGCCGATTGCTGACGTACCTGCTTGTGATGTATTCGTGGTGGCCCATCCTGAGGTATATAGTGCTGGTATAAGCTATGCACAGAACTTGCGTCGCAGTCGTCCAGATGTACGAGTAAAGATGGCCAGTGCCACGAGTCTAAAAGCGCAAATGAAGAAGGCAGACAAGTCAGGCGCGGCATTGACAGTCATCATCGCTCAGCAAGAGCTGGATGATAATACGATTAGTATTAAAGACATGCAGACAGGTGAGCAAAAGACGGTCGCACAAGATTGGTTATCAAATAAAGATAACTTCTCTCGTGGCTAGTCAATTTTTGACTAATCAGCTTTGTTTACGCATCAGCAATTTAATGTAAATTTTATCAGGTAAATATATATGGCTCTGACACCTAATTCGCCGAATGCAGATAACTCCATGCAAGCGCTAAAGCAATATGGTAGTTATATCGTCACTGCGATTTTGTTAGCACTGGCCGCCTACTTTGGTTGGACATACTGGCAAAACAATCATGCGCGAGTAGATACCGTCGCCGCCGATCAATATGCTGATATTCAGCAGCTAAACGAAGAGGTCAAACTGGCTTCGCAAAACCCAGATTTAGAGGCAGAGGCTCAAGAAGCACTTACCCAAAGTCGTAGCCAACTAGACAAAGATATTGATACTTTGGTCAGCACGCACGGTGAGTCAGTTTATGCATGGCAAGCGCTAATGATAAAAGCACGTCAACAAGTAGACAATGATGACTTTGCAGCAGCGACTGAGACATTCAAAAAAGCATTGGCCATTGATTTGGGTGATGCTGGTCTAGAAGCGATTACTCGTTTACGCTATGCAAAAACATTATTGGCCGCAGGTGATACAGATGCTGCACTGTCAGAAGCAAACAATGATATGCCAAGCTCGTTTGAAGCAAGTCAGCAGGAGCTGCTAGGGGATATTTACTTAGCGCAAGACAATAAAGACTCAGCGATTAAATCTTATAGCAATGCGTGGGAACTATTACGTAGCCGTCAAGAAACGCGTGCAGTATTGGCATTAAAAATGGAAAGCTTAGGTATCACAGCTGAGCCGATTGCTGAGCAAACCAGTCTTATTCAAGAGCCATCTGCTCCTGAGCCATCGCTAGTGATGGATACCTCGAATGAAGTCGCTGCCGAAGCAGGGCAATAAGTCGGTAGGATAGTATTGAGAGTTGGTAATCATCCGAAGCTCTTTTTTAATATAACCTAATGATTACTAATTTGCCGTTGGCCAATTTACCAATTAATAATAATTTATCTGTAGTGAGAACATACAATGACTCAATCTATTCGCTCTAGCAAAATGTTAAACACCAACACTATCAAAAAGACAGTCATGCATGTGGCCGTACTGGCAGTAATGAGCACGGCAGTGATTGGATGTAATCGCGGTATTAAGCCGGTCGTTAATGATCCGGTAAAATTGGTACAAATCGCTCAGCCGATTAGCGTACTACAGCCTGTTTTTAGTACCGATGTTGGCAACAAAAAAGCCAGTAAAAAAGACCCGCTAGATTTGCAAGTTGGCTATGCTAATGGTCAAATCGTTACTGCATCACGCGGTGGCGAACTGTCAGGGTTTAATAGCTCAGGCGAGCGCGTATGGTCAATCAATGTTGATGATCAAATTACAGGCGGTGTTGCAGTAGATGCATTGAGTCAGACAGCTATCGTTAGTACTCGTGGTGGCAAAGTCATGGCATTTGATAGCACGACTGGTGCAAAGCGTTGGCAGCAGCAGTTATCAGGTTCGGTTTTAACGCCAGCACTGATTACCAATAATCGTGTCGTATTATCAGCGAATGATGGTTTCTTACATGGTCTGTCGCTGCAAACTGGGCAGTCAGTATGGCAGTTCGCCACTCAGGTACCTGCTATCAGCGTTCGCGGTAGCGCTGCGCCAACTTTATTAGACAATGAGACGGCACTTTTGGCGACAGCTGATGGTCGTTTGCATGCGATTACTGTCGATAACGGTCTTCCGCTATGGTCAAGACGTGTTGGCGTAGGCGCTGGTAGTAGTGAAGTTGAGCGCATGAGTGATGTCGATGGCAAACCTATCGTAGATAAAAATCAGTTGTTTGCGATCAGCTATAGTGGTCAGCTATTAGGTATTGATTTGGCCTCGCGTCAGGTAATGTTCGTCAATGAAATTGCAAGCCTCAAATCACTGGCGGTAAATCCTCAGCAAGTTATCGCTACCAGTCTAGATGGCAAAGTAGTTGCTTATGATCGCAACAGTGGCGAGACACTTTGGGAAAGTGACGAATTGGCTTATCGTGATCTCACCAATCCTGTGATGATTGGCAACTATATCGCCATTGGTGATTTCGATGGCGTAGTGCATTTGTTTGATCCTGCTACGGGTCGCATCGTCAGTCGTGTAGAGACAAAAGGTGCGTTGACCAACTTGCAAGTTCAAGGTAGCCGTTTAATGACTCAAAGTACGTCAGGACAAGTTGCTATCTGGCAGTTAATGCGCTAATAACTATATAGATAGGTGCTTATCGGTGATTAACGAAGTGTAATATTTCACTATAGCCCTTAAGCCTATTCTTGATTGTCATTTATAAAACACAAACGCTGCTTAGTCAGCGTTTAGTGCCTTGTGTAAATTGCTTGTTTAAACACAGGCTTTCGCGTACTCTATGCGACCGATGTGCTATCCATATATACTACTTATTTATGTATAATAGGTATTATGAAGCCATCCTATATACTATTTTTAATCGTAAAATAGCCATCTATTATTTTTGCTATTGTTCTATCATTCATTTTAATTCACGGTCAATTGCAGCATATCTATTACTATTGTTATGTCACTGGTTATAAGAATAACTGTACTGCCCGTCATTGTGCCTTTCACTGAGAGTAACCCATGAGTATCAAGCCTGTGGTCGCCTTAATTGGTCGTCCAAACGTCGGTAAATCCACCTTATTTAATCAGTTCACAAAAAGTCGGCAGGCATTGGTCGCTGACCTTTCAGGATTGACTCGTGACCGTCAGTACGGTGATGCAACTTATGAAGATAAATCCTTTATCGTTGTAGATACGGGTGGTATCGGTGAAGCTGATGACGGTAGCGGTAATATCGATGACTATATGTCTGAACAGTCGCATACAGCAATTCATGAAGCAGACATCATCGTATTCGTCGTTGACGCTCGTGCCGGTATGATTGGCGCTGATGCTGAAATTGGCAAGTTTTTGCATACATTAGGCAAGCCTGTCTATGTTGTCGCCAATAAAGTTGACGGTGTACATGATGCAGCACCTGCTGAGTTCTATGCACTAGGATTGGGCGAGCCATATCCGATGGCAGCCAGTCATGGTCGCGGTGTGGGCAATTTGCTTGAAGTGCTAACGGCTGATATGCCTGAGCAAGAAAACATAGTAGAGCCAAGAGGCTTGAAGCTTGCTATTATAGGTCGTCCAAACGTGGGTAAATCGACGCTCGTCAACCGCCTGCTTGGCGAAGACCGAGTAGTGGTATTCGATATGCCAGGCACGACGCGTGATAGTATTTATATTCCTTATCAGCGTGAAGGTCGTGATTATGTTTTGATCGACACTGCTGGTGTACGTCGCCGCGGTAAAATCGATGAAAAAGTAGAAAAATTCTCTGTCATCAAGACCTTGCAAGCGATTGAAGATTCTAACGTAACTGTGATTGTTATTGATGCTCACGAAGGTATCGTGGATCAAGATTTGCATATGATTGGTTATGCACTTGACGCTGGACGAGCGTTAGTCGTTGCGATCAACAAATGGGATGGCCTAACGCAAGATCAAAGAGACTATATTAAGCTTGAAATGGATCGCCGTTTTAGCTTTATTCCTTATGTAAAAATACATTTGATTTCAGCATTGCATGGTACAGGCGTCGGTAATTTATATCCGTCTATTTTACGTGCGTACAAATCTTCGATGTTTGAAGTATCGACCAACCGTTTGACTCAGATTTTGCAAGATGCGGTAACGGCCAATCCGCCACCAACCGTTGCTGGTCGTCGTATCAAGTTGCGTTATGCGCATATTGGTGGCCACAATCCACCCGTTATTGTTATTCATGGTAACCAAACCAGTGCGCTTCCTAAGAGCTATCAGCGTTATCTAGAGAACCAATTCCGTCAAGTGTTTAAGCTAGAAGGCACACCGCTTAACGTTATCTTGAAGCAAAACGATAACCCATATGCGAATAAGAGCGACACGCCGACTAAGGCAAAAGCTCAACAATTGCGTCAGCGTGAGCGTAATAGATCACAGAAATTTACTACCAAAGATAAAAAGCCTCGTTAATTCTAGTGTCTATTGGCTTATAGTTAATGTCATCCGCTTGATAGTGTGATGACATTTTTCTATTAATACGCTATAGGTTGAGCTCATAGGTATCTATCTTGCTTAGTACTTCAAAAAATACTCAAATGTTTTACTTATCACATCTTCAAAACACTTGTACTATAAACGAAAGCTACCCGCGACTTAGTAGAGTGATATGAACAAGCGTTCGTCTCAAACCATCCATATGCTTATCTGGCGTTCTGTCATACAAGCTGTCATATTGGCAGTGCTGGCAGGCTTTTTGTTGCCTTTTATTTATGGCTTAGTACATTACTATCAAGAGAAAAACCAGCATATCCAACAACTGGCAGCATTACTAACGACTAGTGCATCCACTGCAGATGGGGCACAGGTTGTGGCTAAGCAAGTTAATATCTTGTTAGAGAATGAGCCCACTATTCAAAGTATTGTATTTTACTCAACCTCTGAGCCGATTGAAGATATAGATCAGTCGCTTGATGACTGGAAAAACGCTTTGTTTGCGCATACTGTCAGTTTTAACTATCCAGTAGTTAGTAAGGGTATTGATGCCGGTAGTGTCACATCTAATAAGTCTGATACCAATCAACAGTTGGCAATGGTTCTATCGAATGTTATGAGCGAGTCATCAGCGCCAGATCAGTTGGCTGGTAAGACCACTACAAATAGTACACTAATTGGTTATATTAATATTACGATAGATGTAAAGTTGATCCGTTTATATTGGTTCCAAAATATCCTATGGTTATGGCTAACAACAGTTGTGCTGATTATTATTTTTGCTTTTTACATTTTCCGAAAACTTAATTGGCCAGTTAAAGATATCGAAGCATTGACCGATGTTTGTGACATTGTTATAAGTAACTCTAATGTAGAGCAGTTGCCAGTTATTCCGCAACAATTCAATTTCCAAGAACTGACCCAGATCAAGAAAGCATTAATTGTGTTATTCAATCGATTACAAGAAGCAAGGCAAGGTTATGAAACCCTTGCGGCTTTTGAACAGCAATTACACAATAAAGATGTATCGTTAGATGTGCAGTTGCACAATTTTCAAAGCATGATTTCTCACGAGTTAAAAACGTCATTGAATGCAATTGTAGGCGGTTTACAACTGTTAGATTATGAGACTCTCAGCAGAGAGCAAAAAGACGCAGTAGAGATTATCAGTAGTGGCAGTGATAAATTGGTATTGTCTTTAGATCATATTATACAGTTGAACCAGATCCAAAAAGGTCAGATAAGAATTCATAAAAATGAGTTTAATCCATTACAGTTAATCGCTGATCTATTAGCCAAGTTTGAAAATATAGCTACTCAAAAAGGGTTAGAGCTGATTAGTAATATTCATCATATAGACCATAGTCTCTACGGTGACTCAGAGAAAATACATCAGATACTATCGATACTGCTCAATAATGCGATTAAGTTCACGCCTGTCGGGAAAGTTACGATTACGTCGCAACTGACACATTTTAATAAAAGTAATCGTTGGCAGATTAGCGTGAAAGATACGGGTATTGGTATCAATAATGAGCACCTAGACGATATATTTAATCCGTTCTTTCAGGTAGATTCGTCGCAAACTCGCCAGTACGAAGGCTCAGGGGTTGGCTTACCGATTGTTAGACAAATGGCGCAGCTTATGGGTGCTGCTATTGATGTTGATAGTGTGCTTGGCGTAGGTACACAGTTTACACTGACCATAGCGATGCCCAATCAACAGCAATCAAAGCAGCAGCGACTATTGTCTGGCCTAACGATTATTTATTATTATTATCATGAGACAGGCTCCTTGTTAGATGAATTGGAGTATCTAGGTGCTATGATTATTTGTCGTCAAGGTAATCAACTCGTCATAGAGGAGATGCGTAAGCAGAAAGTTGACATGGTCATGTTTGCTGAAGATGTTTTCCCAGAAAAAGCTGAGATACTAGCCAAACGTATTCGTCAGTATGAAAGCGATGAGGGTAGTAAGAGCGAGCATCGTGCGTTATTGGTATATTGGTATCCGCAGCATCGGGCGCGCCATGTAGACAGTTTTGAGTATGGTTTAAAGGCAGCTGGCATTGACTATTGTCATATTGCTACTTATAAGGACAAAGCGTTAAGCGACTTATTAAAACAATGGTTGGTTTGGACGTAGAGCTGTTCTACCAAATCCGTGTTCCTAGTTAGGTTCATTTTATTAGGTAGCATTTTTTATATTTTCTACTTTTCAATATCGAAGCACTTTTAAAATAAAGTAGGCATAAAAACAAAAAAGACGCCCATTTTGAGGCGTCTTTTTTTAAACAGTTTTTAGCTAGAATTGCTTTTTAAAAGTTTCTCTTAGAAAAGATTTTTTACCCAGCGTACGATATGTTCCCACGTACGGCTCATAAAGCCTGACTGTTCGATATCATTGGTTGCGATAATTGGAACTGAGGCTACCGCTTTACCATCAATGACAGCCATCATTTTACCAACTTCCTGACCTTTTTTAATCGGTGCTTCTAAGCTTTCAGGAATGTCGACCACTGTAGTGATTTTATTTTTCTGTGTTTTGCTGGTTAGAATCTGCAAGTTGTCGCCAGTTGCCAGTTCTACCTCGTCAGCTTCTCCAAACCATACTGGAAGCTTACTAACGAACTGTCCAGCAGGCGCCTTAGTAACCGTTGTAAAGTGACCGAAACCCCAGTTAAGTAGTTCGCGTGACTGATCGGCGCGAGCTTGTTGGCTCTTGGTACCCATAATGACAGAGATTAGACGCATGCCTTCACGGTTGCTTGATGCAACCAAGCAGTAGCCTGCCGCATCAGTGTGGCCAGTTTTTAGGCCATCAACGGTTGGGTCAGTAATCAGCAGAGCATTACGATTACCTTGGGTAATACCATTATAAGTGAACTCTTTTTCTGCGTAGATACTATAGTAGTCGCCGCTGTTTTTGATAATAGCACGAGCAAGTTTAGACAAATCTAAAGCAGACGCTAAATGACCTTCATCAGGCATACCCGTAGCATTGACAAAGTTAGAGTTCTCCATGCCAATCTTTTGTGCTTGTTCGTTCATCAAGATTGCAAACGAGGCTTCGCTGCCAGCAATATGTTCAGCCATGGCTTTTGATGCATCATTACCTGATTGAATGATAATACCGCGTAGCATATCGATGACGCTGGCAGTTTTGTTCACAGGCACATACATACAAGATTGGCTGCTGCTACCACGGCACCACGCGTTTGGACTCATCAATACCTGTTCATCTTCTTTCAGGTCGCCTGATGCTAAGCGTTGCTCAATGATATAACTGGTCATCATCTTAGTCAGAGATGCTGGCGGCAGCGCCTCATTGGCGTTCTTTTGAGCCAAGATTTCGCCAGTGTTATAGTCCATCAACACATAGGCAGTATTGTCCATTTCAGGTGGTTGTATGGCTGCGTTTGCCACTACTGCACTCATCGAGATACTTACACCAACTACCAGCTGTATCAGCTGATTTTTTACACGCTTTACTGTCATATATCATTACACCGCATCATGGAACCAAATGTATCTATCGCTTATGTTTTGTACCTATTTCCATACATTATTTTAAGCAGCATGTCTTAAATGCAGTGTTTAAAATAATGTATCGATGAAAATAGTAACGCCTACACAATAGACATAAAATTAACGCCTTATCTTAGCAAAATGACTACCGATGGGGAATCGATAAATGCAAAAATAAGGCAAGTTTGAAAAGAAAAATGAAGGCCTATCATATATTTGTTTTAACTAGCATCTGACCAGTCTCTGTAATAAAAATTTAACGCTCACAAAAAAGCCTGCTGCACTGCTTGTGAATAACAAGTAAAGTGACAGCAAGCTTTGATGCTACAGATATCTAAACAATCAGTTGATAATATTTGCTTAACCGATGTTATAAAGAGTACATAGCTTTTATTTTATTATCATTGATACCAATATTATTAACACATTAAGCAGAGGACGCTAGTCATTGAATTAAACTAGCTAGTTGTTTAATAATCCGCGTTTGCCAAATCTTCACATAGTGCTTTGTTTTCTTGCTTTGAGAATCCCATCGTCCAACTACGAATACCTTGTAGTATCTGGCGATAGTCTTGCTGTGTAGATAAATATTGAATAGCCGCTTTGGGATCTTCTAGAGAAGGCATTAGCTCATGCAGCTGCACAGTGTACGACTTATAGAACCGCTGTTTTTGTTTACCATTTAGCATTGGTGGGCATATCTCTGATAGTACCTGCATTACCGCAATTTCATGCTTAGTAATGTTGATGCCAGACATGTCTAGCGGAATGGTAGTGCCAGAGTTATTCGCAGCATTAGAAGCTTGAGACAGCATAGCAACAGACGTTATCAGTCCTGCAATCCCAACTTTTGAGGCAGTATTTGCTATCACAGAAGCTATAGATAATATCGATTGTTTATTCATTCAGTATTACACTCGCTCGTCTTTATTTAATGGTCATATGTTAATCGGTAAAAAAACAAAAGTCACATAAAATATTGATTTATGTGTAGATATCTTGTGAGCCAACACCATTTTTTAGCAACATATCAGTAGCATACCCTAATGACGTTACTTCAGTATCAGTACATCGGTTTGTATTGTTGTGGGGTGTTGCGTATTGTAACGCGATGCTTAATCTACTGGTTGTTATTCGTTTGATACAGATCTTGTTACGCTACTTTCATCGTATAATTATCAGCATAAGAAGAACACGATACTTTGCTAACGACAGGGTTCGTGTCTTTATATTATTCAGTTATAATCGCCCATGCTGTCAAAATGAATATTTTTCTCTAGACTGTGACGTCATGTCATTGAAGAATTAGAGTATCATGTTTTCATTTTAGACATGGGCATCGTTCTTTGATGGCTATCTTTAACAGACATGGCACGATAGCAGAATGATCAAATAGAGATGTAGAAAAATCGGCAATAAAATATTAACCACATACTGAGCAGAAATGAGATTTTTAATTAGTAATGATGACGGTGTGTATGCGCCAGGATTATTGGCACTATCTCAAGCATTATCGACTATTGGTGAAGTGATGGTCGTCGCCCCGAACGATGAACAAAGCGGTTATGCCAGTGCGCTGAGTGTCTCAAGACCACTGCATACGCATCAGCTGCCTTCTGGATTTGTAGCGGTAAATGGCTCACCAGCTGATTGTGTTTATTTGGCACTGCATGAGTTATATCGCGATAGTGACTTTGACTGCGTGATTACAGGTATCAACTCAGGGGCTAACCTTGGACAGGATGTGATGTTCTCTGGTACGTTCGGTGCTGCATTGACTGCGCAACTATCTGGTATCCCTGCTATAGCTACGTCTTTGGTAGGCGGGGGTGTCAAAAACGGCGGGCAAGAATCAGCCAGTGATTATCAAGTGGCCGCACATGAAATCGTCAAGCTGCTTACTGAGACTTCGATTCTAGAGATGCTCAAAAGTTTGCCCTATCATGTATTAAACGTTAATATTCCTGATGTGCAGCATGCTGATGATATCAAGGGTCGAAAAATAACCTCGCTAGGCCATAAGCAGGCTGCTCAGCCAGTACGCCATATGATAGACCCACGCGGTCGAGATGCATATTGGTTGTCTCTACGAAAAGGTAAAAATGAGCGACCATCAGAGACGTCAATCGATGCGGTACAAGCGAATCAGGATATGATGACAGATTATCAGGCCGTAGCGGCAGGGTATGTCAGTTTATCACCAGTACGCCTACACCATACGCCAACGGAAGCGCTGGATAGATTATCAACACTCGCGCTATAAATTCTATAAGATATAATCCATACCGGCTTATTAAACACTGACGTGTTATGAGAATATCAAAAGACTCTTGTATGGCATTAAGAGCTTTTGAATGATTAAACAATGAATGAGCAACACAAAGAATAGGAACCTTGTATGAAAAAAATCATAGCTGGATCGCACCTTGTTAAAGCCGCGTTGATTGGTACTATGGCAGTCGCTACTCTATCTGTCGTTGGCTGTGCAACGAAGCCTACCTATCAATCAGCAAACCAAGCAGGTCCTAAGATTATTACTAATGCGCAAGGCGTCCCTAACTATCACCGTGTACAACGCGGCGATACGGTCAGCCAGATTGCAGCGCGCTATCGTCTGAACTATCGTCAAATCGGAGCGATGAACAATCTAGATAGTAAATACACCATCTATAGTGGCCAATGGCTCAAACTATGGCAAGGCAATGCGGCAACCACTGCAAGTAACAATAGCTATAGTGCCCCAGTTCAAACGCAGCCAACTTATACGCCACCTGTGACCCAGTCTCAAGCACCAGCTTATGAAGCTACTGCCAACTCGACCTCTGGTTATGATTACCCTACGCGTAATCCAGTGACTCGTAACATTGACCCTGCTGCGGGCAATATGGGAATGTGGTTTGCAGGCAAAGTTGGTGATCCAGTACTTGCCAGCCAATCAGGAACTGTGCTTTACTCAGGCAACGGTCTGCCAGAGTATGGCAATCTAATTATGATTCGTCATAGTGATAACTACATCACAGCCTATGCGCACAATAGCCAATTATTGGTGCAAGAGGGCGATACAGTACAGCGTGGTCAACGTATTGCTAGTATGGGCAGTAGTGGTCAGACCAATGAGGTAGGCTTAGAGTTTCAGGTTCGCTTAAATGGTAATCCTATTGACCCACGTAGCGTACTTGGGCGTTAGACTTAAATAATAGCTACGGATAGCTTGGCCACTGTGAGCCATTTTATTTATTCATGTTTGAGATTTTTTATGAGATTAAAAAAGCAATACCTCACCCTTATGCCAGCATTAGTGATGGTCGGGTGTACAAGCCAGCAGGCAATGCAAAGTAAGCCTGTTCGTCAAGGCGGCGTTGAGATTACTCAAACCCAAACTGTTCAGGTCAAACCAACACCTGCGCCAGTCGTAAAGCCGCAGCCTGCGCCAAAGCCTAGCTACAGTAGTTTTTCTGATTGGAAGTCAGACTTTTCTATGCGGGCCATATCGTCAGGCTATGATGCCCAAGTGATTGGTAGATTGCTCGATTCTGCTTATCTAAATCAGCAAGTCATCTCATTAGATTCAGGTCAGCCTGAGTTTTCTAAGATGCCGTGGGAATACGTAGATTCTGCGGTATCAAGTGGACGCGTCAGTGTAGGTAAACGCAAATTTGCTGAGCAACGTGCTTATTTGTCTCAGCTAGAGTCTCAATATGGGGTTAATGCAGAGATTATCGCTGCGATATGGGGCATGGAGTCATCGTACGGTGCTGTGACCGGTAATAGTGATTTGCCAAGTTCGCTTGCCAGCCTTGCTTATGATGGTCGTCGTCAAGAGTTTGCCGAAACACAGTTGCTATCGTTAGCGACACTGCTACAACGCGGTGACGTATCATGGTCACAGCTCGACGGTTCTTGGGCAGGTGGTATGGGACAAACCCAGTTTATCCCTGAGACTTGGCTCAAACAAGGGGTCGATGGTGATGGTAATGGACATCGCAATCCATGGGCTACTGGTGATGCACTAGCCTCGACTGCCAACTATCTTAGCAATTCAGGTTGGGTTCGTGGCTTAGCGCCGTTTTATGAAGCAACGGTGCCAGCATCGTTTGATTACTCAGTGGTTGGTAGTAAGCAGCCTGCTGCTAGATGGGCTGCGATGGGTGTCGATACGATAGCGGACGTTTACTTAGATGCCAATACTCAGATGGAGCTATGGTTACCTGCT
Organism: Psychrobacter sp. JCM 18900; assembly: GCF_904846625.1. Taxonomy (GTDB): domain Bacteria; phylum Pseudomonadota; class Gammaproteobacteria; order Pseudomonadales; family Moraxellaceae; genus Psychrobacter. Next base: position 626,718 of record NZ_CAJHBL010000001.1, on the reverse strand, counting down.
GGTAAAGACGGTCCAGTGTTACTGTTAAGCCCAAACTTTGATGTGATCAAAGTCTATAACAACTCATCAAGTTATGCATTGGGTGTTAGTTTGCTAGGCAAAACGATCAATGGACAAAGCGGTTTGCAAAAATCTTGGCCTCGTTATGAGCGTCCATTATCGACTACGCAAGTGACTAACTTACAACGTCGTCTGACTAGTATGGGTTACGATACCAAAGGCGCTGATGGTATCGTGGGTACCAATACTCGTATGGCATTCCAGCGCTGGCAAGCAGATAATGGTCAAGCGCCAGACGGATTCATTACTCAAAACAGTGCGTCTTCACTAGCTGGATGGTGAGGTAAACTGACGGTATTTATACACCGTATAAAAGTGGCTCTTTTTAATCGTGCTTAGCTATTATGCATCAGCCACTAATCATCAAACGATAATTTACTTTGTTCTACAAAAAGCACCTTGCCAAGGTGCTTTTTTTGTCTCAATCTATGTCTGATTTTGCTGACATCTTTAACGCCATGGACAATGCAATAAATATCAAATATTAAGACCAGTGTAATCTGGCTTTATTCAAAACTTATCAGGACAAGGTTAATACAAGAAAGTTGATACTTTGAATGATAGACTCTAGATAATGTGTTTTTTAACGATGACTTTTACTCATAGTTTTTAGTAACAGTTTTCAACGACCATTTTTAGTAACAGTTTCGATTATAAATAATTAGAACAATAGAAAGAGCGTGACCTTATGATTACCATGGAAGAATTACAAGCTGCGATACAGCAACGGATAGATAATTATCATATTACTGACTTTCCGCTACAAAAAAGAGCCGTCAACACTCTAGAGTTGCTGGGCAGCCTAAACCATATACTGGCTCAAGATATAGCTTCGCCCTTTGATGTACCGCGACAAAACCTATCTGCAATGGATGGTTATGCGATTGCTAAAGGTAGTGAGTTATCAGAAAACAGTAATATCGAAATCGTTGGTGAGTCGCAAGCTGGCAGTGCTTATACTGGTAAGACAACTGCGGGGCAAGGGGTGCGGATTTTTACTGGTGCAGTCGTACCAGATTGCTGCGATACGGTTATTATGCAAGAGAATACGAATTTTGCAGATATCAAAGCGACCGTTGATAAATCTCAACCTTATAACATCACGCTCACGCAAACCGCCAAAGTTGGCAATAATATCCGCTCACAGGGTGAAGAGATTGAGTCTGGTGAAGCCGTGTTAAAAATTGGTAAACGACTAAATCCTGCGGATATTAGCTTACTCGCCAACCTTGGTATTAGCCAAGTGAACGTGTTCCAGCCACTCGTCGTAGGCGTATTGGCAACAGGTGATGAACTCGTAGCTATTGGTAATGAGCTACAAAGTCTAGCCCAAATATATAATTCTAATACCCCAACGCTCAAAAGCCTGCTATCAGATCTGCCTATCACTATTCGTGATTATGGCATTATCCCTGATAACCTAGAGCAGACAACTATCGCAGTCAACGAGGCCATGCAGGACTGTGATGTACTGATATCGACAGCAGGTGTCTCAGTTGGTGACTATGATTTTTTGACCACTGTGATCGAAACATTAGGTCAGATTAACCATTATAAAGTGGCGATGAAGCCTGGTAAGCCTTTTGTATTTGGCGAGTTAAATAAAAATCTCGATAAGCCAGTACTGTATTTTGGCCTACCAGGTAATCCACTTTCGACAGTCGTTGGTGCGCTACAGTTTGTGATACCTGCATTGTGGCAAATGTCAGGCGCTAGCGTGTCAGAGCAGCCGATGCCGCTAACTATTAAAGCCAAACTCATCAGTGATATCAGAAAATCTCCCGGCCGCAAAGACTTTCAGCGTGGCGTATTGTCACGAGACGATACAGGTCATTATCAAGTTGAGTGTTTCTCAAGACAGCAGTCACATAGAATCAAACAGCTGAGCCGTGCCAATTGCTTTATTGTATTGGACAAAGATAGTGGGAACGTAGCAGCTGGTAAGGACGTCGTTGTACAACCGTTTCCTTGGCTACATCGCTAATTCATCGTTTGCCAATTTATTGTAAGGTTGTCATACAATGCTAGAGAGTAACCTTACACTGGTATGCTAAACACGAATAATAAAGTAGTGCTTATAATAAGCAGTACTGATGGCAGTAACATATGATTGATGACAACATAGATGACAAACACAAAATAGACAGCCCGCAACTGTATTCACCGAGCTTGGCACCGGCATTATCTGACGGCTACATAGAGCCTTCCTTGGTCGTGCCTACTGAGCAGATGAGTGAGTATCACCAGCCGCTAACCGATGGGTTTGCACGGCGTCTGACTTACTTGCGTCTATCTATTACTGACTTCTGTAATTTTCGCTGTGAGTATTGCCTGCCAAATGGTTATCAAGGTAAGCGCCCTGATGATGAACTGAGTATCTCTGAAATTGCCACTTTGGTACGTGGCTTTGCTCAAGTAGGTACCAAGAAGGTTAGAATTACAGGTGGTGAGCCCTCTATTCGTCGTGATGTTGTCGAAATTATCGAAACGATTAAGCAAACTGACGGTATCGAGACGGTCGCGATGACCAGCAACGGTTATAAATTGGGTAAACATATAGCCAACTGGCAAGCTGCTGGACTTGATCAGCTCAATATCAGTATGGACAGTTTTGATGCCGCTACTTTTCATAAAATGACAGGCTTTGATACCTTGCCGCAGATATTGGCTGACATGGATACGTTGTTAGAAACGACTGATATCAAACTGAAAATAAATAGTGTCTTGATGGCAGAGACTGCTTTTGAGAACTTAGTCACGGCGATCGACTATGTCAAAGATAGACAAGTGACTTATCGCTTTATTGAATTTATGCAGACCAGTGACAATAGCGATTTGTTTTTTGCGCAGCATGCTCAGTCTGATATTATCACTGATTACTTGTTAGAGAATGGTTGGCAGCCGCATGAGCGCGGTAGTGCCGATGGTCCAGCAGTAGAGTATAGCCACCCTGAGTATGTCGGTCGTATCGGTATGATTGCCCCATATGCGGCGCACTTCTGTGATACCTGTAATCGCTTGCGTGTAAGCAGCCAAGGCAAGGTGCATTTGTGTCTGTTTGATCAAGGCAACTATGATATCCGTCCATACTTACAGCAAGAAGATATCCAAGGACTGGTAAACACTTTACATAGCTTTATGCCAATCAAGCCTGAGCATCATCATCTGCATGACTCTAACAGTGGCATCATGCACAATCTATCGATAATTGGTGGTTAAGATATTTTGAGTCTGCAATCATGACGCTGATAGTGATTGTCTTCCAGTGCAATCGTTTTTCTACATAAATTTTTTTAATACAACTGCTTTTTAATACAATTATAAAATGACATCTATAAAGGATTATTTATGAGTAAGCCTGCTGCACAATTTACACCGCTTAATATTGCTGTATTGACCGTTTCTGATAGCCGTACGCTGGCAGAAGATACGTCAGGGCAGTACTTAGTAGATAGCTTGACCGAAGCAGGGCATCATTTGGCAGATCGCCAACTAATCACCGACGATATTTACCAAATTCGTGCAGTCATTAGTGGTTGGATTGCTAGTCCAGACGTTCATGCGGTTATTACCACTGGCGGCACAGGGTTCTTCATTAGAGATAGCATGCCAGAAGCTGTGAGTGTGCTGTTTGATAAATCAATCGATGGTTTTGGTGAAATGTTCCGTCTAATCTCAAAAGATGAAATCGGTATGTCTACCGTACAATCGCGAGCAGTGGCTGGCATGGCCAATGGTACGGGTATATTCTGTCTACCAGGCTCTTCTGGTGCTTGCCGTACGGGTTGGGAAAATATCTTAAAGGATCAGTTTGACAGTCGTACTCGTCCGTGCAATTTTGTACCGCATTTTTTGGCACAAAACCCTAGCCATGATTGAGTTATAAATAATTGAGCCAAGATTGATATTAAATCAAAACTGATAGGTAATGGCACAATGACAGAGCGCTCAACTAATTTGGACCGATTGGCAGGTGTGGTCATCTTGGCTGGCGGGGCATCTAAGCGCATGGGAACGGCCAAGGCGATGCTAACACTACCGTCAGGTGAGCAGCTGCTAGACTATCATGTTCGTTATGCAAGCAAGTTACAGGCTCCTATATTGATTGCAGATAATGGTCGCGGCTTTCAAACTGGTTTAGATGTCTATTTAGAAAAACCTAATGCGCCTATTATTCATATTGCTGATTATGATGCTGATGTTGACTCTAGTGAGCATGATGAGCAGATTAAAACTGGCGGCGCTTTGGTCGCTATAAAATCAGCCTTACAAACATTGAACGATTTGATCAGCTTGAATGATTCAGGCGTATCAAAAAACGTACAAGCATCGTGGTTACTGGTTATCAGCTGTGATAGCTTAATACCAGCAACTGACTTGTGGCAAAAACTAAAATGTGAAATAAGCCGTGCTGCTGATAAAAAAGTAATTTGCTTAAAAGATGACAGTCACTTATATCCATTATTAGGGCTGTATCAGTTAAGCATCGAGCCTGATTTGAAGGCCTATATAGATAGTGGTCAGCGTAGAGTGGTGCAGTTTATTCAACCTTTTGTACACTCCGTACCATTTATCAAAGAGTGGCACAATTTGACCAACTTTAATACGCCCGAAGATTTTAAGCAGGCATGTGCTGCTCTACCAAAATAATAAAAATATCACATAAGAAAGGTTATATAAATGAGTGACAGCGTACAGATAAATCAACAATCTACTTTATCTCACTTAGATAGTGATGGTGATATTACCATGGTCGATGTCAGTGGTAAGACAGCAACGACGCGAGAAGCCAATGCCACTGGACAAGTACGCTTTCCCAGTGAGATTTATGCGCAGATTAAAGCGGCTGATGGGATGACCAAAAAAGGCAGCATCACACAAACGGCTCATATCGCTGGTATCATGGCGGCCAAACGTACTCATGATCTGATACCGCTTTGTCATCCACTACCGCTAGACAAGATAGGTTTGAGCTTTGAGTACAACGACGCGCTCAACAGTATCACGGTTAGTGCTGTAGTCAAGGTCACGCATAAGACAGGGGTTGAGATGGAAGCGCTAACAGCGGTCAGCGTTGCCTGTTTGACTATCTATGATATGACTAAAGCGCTATCGCATGACATCGTTATAGATAATATTCATTTGGTTAAAAAGACAGGTGGTAAGTCAGACTATAGTCATGCTTAAAATGACAACATTGCAGAGTGCGTCGTTAATCAATTAATAAAGATATGCTACATGCCAAGCAAGGAAGCTTGCATAAGATGGAGAGGGTTATGAATGCTATCGATATGACAACTAATATCGAATCAACGATGAATATTAATGTCATGTATTTTGCCAGTTTGGCTGACGAGGCCAATTGTCAGCAAGAGACAGTAAGCGTACAGCAGGATACGTCATTGACTGAACTATACGAACAGCTTAGTCAAAGGCATCGCTTTAGCCGTCCGCAATCGGAGCTACGTGTTGCAGTAAATGACTACTTTGCTAAATGGACTGACCAGATAAACGATGGTGATAGCGTGGTTTTCATCACGCCAGTCGCTGGTGGTTAGACAAGCGTTTATTAGTGTCCATATTGTCAGTGGCTATTCAGTAGTTACAAAGAAAAAATAATAAATAGAGAAGAAAAATGACCGACAACGTTCACGATCATTCCATGACTATCAAACGTAGTGCTGACGACGCTTACCTTATCGCTGAGCGTGATGGTTTTGCGCTACTAGATATTGCTATAGACGAAGATAGGCTAAAAAGTACGTTAGATAATGACAGCTGCGGTGCGTTTGTTTGTTTTGAAGGGCGAGTGCGCAATCATAATAACGCCACGAGCGTTGATCGTCTTACCTATTATGGTTATGAGGATTTGGCCATCAATCAAGGCCGCGCCATTATAGAAGAAGCCAAAAAGCGTTTTGAAATTACGCATGCTATTGCGATACATCGTATCGGTGCGTTAGAGATTGGCGATGTGGCTGTGTGGGTTGGGGTAGTGTCAGCGCACCGTTATCCAGCATTCGATGCGTGTCGCTGGATATTAGATACTATCAAAGCGGACATTCCTGTGTGGAAGCAAGAGTACTACGAAGACGACTCGTCTAAATGGCTCAGCAATAATGGTTAAGTCATTAGTTACTGTCTGTGTTTCTGCTTGTCTGCTATTGTCACTAAATGCTTGTACGCAAGACGAAGACGCCAATATAGCGCTTGCTTCAAACAAAGTTGAACCAGCCCAGACTTTGCGTATCGCTGCGGCTGCTAACTTGTCTGATGTACTACCTCATATCATTGATAGCTATCAGGCTGATAACAGCTCATCTGTCCAAAATATTTCAGGTATCTCAGATATTGAAGTTACTTATGCCTCTTCTGGTAAGTTATATGCGCAAATCAAAGCAGGGGCACCGTATGATATATTCTTGTCTGCCAATCAAGATTTTCCTGCTAAATTGGCTGATGAAAATTCAGCTGGTGTTACTAGTAAAGAGCATAAGCTAACCAAGCCTTTTACGTATACCAGAGGTCAGTTAGCACTCTATAGTGTCACCAAACCTTTAAACGATTTCACGCCAACATCGCTAGGTGATGTGTTTACCAGTGCTGACTTTACTCAGGACACCAAGGTAGCTATTGCTAACCCTGACCTTGCTCCCTATGGTACGTCTGCAAAAACCTATCTGCAATCACAAAATATGTATGATAAGTTAAATGCTCAAAAAAGCTTAATACAGTCAGAGAATATCGGTCAGGCATTTCAATATGCGCATACGGGTAGTGTAGACTATGGTTTTGTAGCACAGTCTCAGCTTGTTGCGATTAAAGCCAAGCCTGAGCAGTTTATTACCTTATTGCCAGCGTCTTATCCAGCTATCTTACAAGATGGGATAATCGTTAATAACACCGCCCCAGCAGCAGACTTCACCGACTACCTGCGCTCAAAAGCAGGGCAGCAGCACTTCTTGCAAGCAGGCTATCTGGCCGTCCAGTAATACGTTAGACTAATCCCTCTCATCATAGAACGAGCAGTGACATTATATGATCGACCAGTCTCTTATGTCAGATATGCTCAGTCCATTTTGGGTGAGCATCAAGCTCGCTTTCGTGACTACCTTATGTCTATTGCTATTTGCAACGCCTATCGCTTACTGGTTGGCTAAGCCGAGCCGTATAAAAGCAATAGGACGTCTTAAGGTACTGCTCATGGGCATCATTGCGATGCCTCTGGTGCTACCACCTACCGTGATTGGTTTTTATCTACTGTTATTGCTCAGTCCTAGTGTGGGTATCGGTAAATGGTTGAGTGAACATAATATTAGCCCGCTAATTTTTACCTTTGAAGGTCTGGTCATTGGTTCTATTATTTACTCGTTACCTTTTTATATACAGCCTGTCTATGCACAGTTTCTGCGTATTCCACAAAGTGTCACAGAAGTCGCTCATCTTCTAGAACCAAGTCGTATGAGACGTTTTATGAAAGTGGCTTTACCGCAAGCGCGCGTGGGTATTATTTTGGGTAGTTTGGTAAGCTTTGCTCATACCATTGGAGAGTTTGGGGTTGTACTGATGATAGGCGGCAGCATCTCAGGCGAAACTAAGGTGGTATCGATTGCTATATATGAGCAGGTAGAAGCGCTCAACTATGAGGCGGCGCATATGATGTCTAGTATTTTAATTATCATGGGTGTAGTGATGGTAGCGTTAATCGCTAGTGTGAGCCGAATAAGCCAGCGTCCATAGCACTGAAATATTTATATGCGAGTTAAGTGTTAGGTAGCACAGTAGCTATCGTGATTGAAGGGTTTAAAAGCATTTCTTCTAGTCGATAAAGTAAGTGATAAAGAGTTTGCAGAAAAAGACGACGATGAGAGTATTGATGAGCGCGAGTTGGCTTTAGAAATTTGGCGCTTAGTCTTGATATGCAAAGCACGAGGTGAGGTACTAAAAGCGATTGAGCTAGACAAAACAGATCAGCAAAATCGCTTTGACATGATATCTGAATACTTTTTAACAAATATATTCTAGGGTAAAGATATGGAAAATCTCGAAGAAAGAATAAAGATAAGATATGCTTATTATGATGCTGAAATCCTGTTTCATGGAGATAAATATTTCCGTACTGCATCAAAAATCTATCAAGATTTAGAACCTGATAGTGTCGATACTATTTATCCGCTTTTGACCTTATTAGGAATTTCAGCCGAGCTTTTTTTTAAAGCTTTTGACGTGGAAGTTGTGGAAAATCAAGGTAAGTTAGAGGATAGAAAAATAGTAAATCCCAACAATTATGGCCATAATCTAGACAGATTATTTGACGGTTATTCCACCAAAGATTCAGAATTATTTAGATATCTTATTGATAGCTATAAGAGTGATACAGGTAGGAATCTAGAAAAAGATTTATTGGATTATGCATCAGTTTTTGTAGAAAGTAGGTATATTTTCCAACATGAAAAAGGGAAATATCTGAATGATATAGATGCTATTTTTCATTTAGTAGAATCTTTATACAACTCAATGCACAGCCTATATAAAAAGTAGATTTCTCGTGAAATTTATATATTGATCATTAAGATCAGCAGTAAGGTGGCTTTCAAACATATTAATTTTTTAACATATAATTGTTGGGCTACTCTAGTTAAGTGAGCAGTTTTTGGTAGAGCTCTTTTGTTAGTTGCTGATTAGATTTGGCGACTATTTCTTTCAGTTCAATTACAACTGATTCAGTTCTTTTTTTATCAACATCTTTTACAATTTCGTTGCTTATTTTATCTAATAGTATTTATCGTCATAAACAATGTCCAAGCAGAATATACAGACACAAAAAAACCTCAAACAATCTAATGCTTGAGGCGAAACTTGCTTAAACCCAAAGGTTTAAATTCGTTTTAAATATGGCGCAGCGGACGGGACTCGAACCCGCGACCCCCGGCGTGACAGGCCGGTATTCTAACCAACTGAACTACCGCTGCTTAGGTCTCTTAGCTTGTTTAGCCACTTGCTAAGAAGTGGTGGGTGATGACGGATTCGAACCGCCGACATTCTGCGTGTAAGGCAGACGCTCTACCAACTGAGCTAATCACCCTTCGAACAATTGCTAGGCAATTTATTCAACATCAACTGAGCTCTTTAGTTTGTCACTAAGCTCCGTTGCTGTGGGTGTGTATTATATAGATTTACTGTTGGGTGTCAAATATTATTTTAATGTTTTTAGAAAATAATTATAAATCGGACTTGTAATCTATCAAAAATAGCACTCAAAGCCATGTATTATATAGCATTTCTAAAAATACACTTATTATCATTATTTGTTGTTTAGAGGTGAAAAGCTACTATACTATGGATGCTTTATTCGTTGAACACGGTTGATGGAGGCCTATATAAACACTTTTACTATTAAAGATACTTTTACTAGCTGGACCTGGGGAGACTTAGCGGGTCTGGGTCTGGTACTGCATATTGTACTTATGATAGTAATGACACTGCGCGTGGTTTCTGTGCAGCGCAATATTGGTGTGTCTATTGCTTGGGTGGCGGTGCTTTACACGTTACCAGTATTTGGTTTTGTGGCTTACATTCTGCTCGGTGAGCCGATGATTGGACGGCGCTATCGTGAACGCGTAGATCAAGCCAGCATCTTGATGAATGATATGGCAAGGCGTGAGCATCTGATTTTTGACAAAGGGCAGGACTTATTACCAGCCAACTACCGCGGTGTTAGCCAAATAGGAACGCGCTGGACCGGGTTTGGTGTATTTCCCAATCATCAAATGCAGCTGTTGACGGATCCCGCTTCTATTTTTCAACGTTTGATTGAAGATATCCGTGCCGCCCAGCGTATTGTCCTCATGGAGTTTTATATTGTCTATCCGAAAGGACAGGTGCTAGAAGTCATAGAGGCGCTGTCTGTAGCGGCTCAGCGCGGCGTAGAGTGTCATATATTGGCTGATAGTGTAGGCAGCTTTAGCTTTATTAATAGTAGCGTGCACCGCAAATTAGAAAAAGCAGGGGTTTATGTCCATCAGTCATTGCCAGTAGGGTTGTTTAAGACATTATTTAAACGTTCTGATTTGCGCAATCATCGTAAAATGGTGGTTATCGATGAACATATTGGCTATATCGGTAGCTTTAATTTGGTTGATCCAAGGTTTTTTAAGCAAAATAAAAACGTTGGTCAATGGATTGATGTGGCGCTACGAACGACTAGCCAGCACTCAATTAGTATCAATACAGCGATGGCTAAGGTGATTGTTACCGACATCGGTGCTGAAAGTAATGACAATCTTGCTGAGCTGCATCAACGGGTTAACAACTATACTCGTAAGTTATATGTGATGCATCCGACCATCAATGATCTAAATAGCCGTGTGAAGGTATTGGCGGATACGATTGATGATCATGAGCAGCCAGATATAGGTGCCACCTCGATTGTCGTACCAAAGATGCCTGTCGTGGACAAAGTCTTAGCGCAGCTAATACCTTCAGCACCGCAGCTAACGGCTCATGTGATTTACAATACATTAGTTACCGTAATTCATCGTGCCAATAAGCGTATTCGTATTACCACGCCTTATTTTGTCCCTGATGAATCCTTATCGGGCGCGCTGACGATAGCGGCTAAGCGCGGCGTTGATGTGACGATTATTGTTCCTGAAAAGGTTGATTCATTTCTGGTACAGCATGCCTCTCAAGCTTATTATCAAGAGTTGTTGGATGCTGGAGTAACGATTGCCTTGTTTAGAGGTGGTTTGCTACACGCAAAAACAGTGGTTATCGATGATGACTACTGTCTATTTGGCACCGTCAATATTGATATGCGCAGCTTTTATCTAAATATGGAAGTCAGTTTGGCGATTTATACGCCAGAAATGGTTGCTCAAGTAGCGGACTGTCAGGAAGTCTATTTAGAAAACTGCCGAATCTTGGATAGTGATGAGTGGCAACAGCGTCACGGATCAAAACGATTGTTTGATAATGTTGTGCGCTTGTTCAGTCCTTTATTGTAGCACTCAGATTTTTAGGGTAAGGTAATCTACTAGTATTGTTCTATCATCTTAGTCGTAGCACTTTTATAGCCTATGCTTTTTTGGTTTATCTATCTGTAAAGAGGTCTCGCCTGTCTATGTCTGCATCACCTTTAACACCACTGGACTATATTGCAGAAGGCTATTGGCAAGACTTCTTGGCTGAGCGTCCTATTGCAGGCGGTATCGCTTACGAAACTGAGCTGCGCGCTTGTACGCTAGACGACTCTCTTGAAAGTTTACAGCGTATCGATACGCTATTGTCCCAAGTGCGCCGAGATATGATCAAGAGCGGTATATGGGATGAGACGACGTTGCTGGTCGATGAGCGCTATCGTAATTTTATGGTATTTTTGGCGTTTTATGCAGGTCGTGTATCGGCGCAGCAGTGGCAAAGCAAGCCACATTGGTATGGTCAGTTTGAGCTGCGTAAACGTTACCCTGAGCTAACGTTGATCACCGATGATTTTTATCAGCATATGGCTGTTGGTTACGATGATAGCGTGGTCAAAGAACGCTTGTTTTTTGCACTAGAGCCAATAGGGCTGCGTCTGTTTGGTCATATTGATCGGCAGTTTGACGCAGTACAAGGCGGGCAAGTAGAGAGCGGGTTATATCAAGCGGTTAGCCTTAGACTACCAACTACTTTAAACAAAGATGTCCATTCAGTTTCCGAATTAACAGCGGATAAAGTAACAACAAACAAAGCAACAACGCATAAAGCAGCCACTCATCAAATCACTGAAAGCATCGTTCCGAGCGCAGATTTAAATACGCATGTCGGTACTATCCAATTAAATGCTCCTCTTAACAAGCCAGAGGAAGTATCGATAAGAGCTGAGTATAACCAAGCAAACGTAGTACCTCCTGAGTCTGAGAATCCAATAAAGCCTGAGCTGACTAAAGTATCACAACCAACAGTCAAGCCTGCGTCACCTGTAAAAAACACATCAACGCCAGAGATGTTTACGCAACTGCTCGTAGAGTTAGATGAGATAACGGTGCCACAACCAACTGGTGATGTGCAATATCAGCAAGCACGCAAAGTATTAGATCAGTTCGAGCAGCATATTGCCAAGCAGAACAAACCTCGTCGCCAAGTTATATTTTCAGATGATCACAACACGGCAAAAAACAAAGCGCTTCTAATACTACAAGCGGCTGCTGAAGATGGTAATACAGCTGCTATGCTACGTTTGGCCATGTATGAACTGTTAGGTGAAGGTTTGACAGCAGGCAGTGATAACCAAAAAAAATCTGGCGTAGATTGGGTCAATCAAGCCGCTAGCAAAAATGACAGCCGTGCTCAGCGTCTACTCAGTAAAATGTACTACCAAGGAGTAGGGGTATCACAAGATATAGATAGCGGTAGATACTGGTTAGAGCAAGCGGCAGATAATGGTCATGCAGAAGCGGCCAATCTGGTCAAGCAATGGCAGCAAGCAGAAATGCTGCTGACCACACAGAAGCAAGAGCAGCATAGCACCAAGCGTTATCAGCTGTTAATTGGTGCAATTATCGCAGTCGCTTTATTGATAATAGTCATTATCTAACAATCATTATCTAATAACTATTTACTCAGTAACTTTTTAAAAGCTTATTGTTACAGCTTAAATTCAGGTAGAATTGGCGCGCTTTACCTTTACCCTTTTATTGTTTGATTCATAACTAATTTGGGCTGTTCCATGCCATCATCTAATACCCCGTCTGACCACTCTGCAAATCCAATTGACTCTGTATTATCGTCTAGTCGAGCGGTATATGAGACACCTTTATATTATCAGTCTCTTATTGGGCTGCTAAAGCCACTATATCGTCTGCAAGTATGGCGTCGATCTCATAAAAACGATAACTATCAACAGGAAATCGATCAGCGTTTTGGTAAGCAATATCCACCGCGTCCAGTAGTAAATGCTGGTATCGATAAAGGGGTAATTTGGTGCCACGCAGTCTCATTAGGTGAGACCAATACGGTTGCGCCTTTACTAGATATGTTATTGGCTAATGGCTATCAGATATGGTTGACCAATACGACTCAGACAGGTTTTGCTCGTGGCGCCAGTCGTTTTGCAGAACAGATAGCTCAAGGTCAGATGAGTCACAGCTATGTGCCAGTCGACAGTCCTGCTGTTATCGAGACTTTCTTGACGCACGTACAGCCTATCGCTGCACTGTTTGTAGAAACAGAGCTATGGGCAAATATCTTGACCAAATTATCTCAGCATCGTATCCCAAGTATTCTGGTCAATGGTCGACTATCTGCTTCTTCTTTTCAGAGCTATCAAAAAATTGGTGCAGTCAGCGCCAGTATGATGAAAAACCTCTCCTTAATTATTGCGCAAGACAGCGACTCTGCTAAACGCTTTAGGCAACTAGGGGCTAGTAGCGCCCAAATTCGCGTAGCAGGCTCATTAAAGTGGGTAATCAATGCGTCCAAAACTGATGACCAAGCGGTAGAAGATAACCGTATTTATAATAAGAAAGCTGATCTGCGAGCAGAGTTTGGTATAGCAGATCGTCCTGTGTGGGTAGCTGCGAGTACTCACGATGGCGAAGAGGCAGCAGCGTTGTCATTGCAGCAGCAACTACTGTCTCAAGCTGCATTAGCAGATACGCTGCTTGTTATCGTCCCTAGGCATCCTGAGCGTTTTGACGCAGTAGCAGATCTCATTCAAAAAACTGGGTTAAATATGGCTCGGCGCAGTGATGGAGATATGATTGATGCAGATACGCAAGTCTATCTAGCAGATAGCATGGGTGAGTTGATGACTTGGTATACATTGGCAAATGTAGCATTTGTGGGCGGCTCACTGGTAGATATTGGTGGGCATAATCCAGTGGAGCCTGCTAGTGTGGCAACGCCTGTATTGATGGGACGTTGTACTCAGTCTTGCCAAAGCGTGATAGACAAATTGGCTGAAGTAGGCGCTTTATATCAGCCATATAATGACTTCTATCGTCCAATCGAGTCAAATAACTCAAGTAGTTCGGATGCACAGATGGCCAGTGATGATCAGTTAAAGGCGAATAAAAAATCCTCTCGTAAGAAAACAGCTTATAACCGTGAAGACGCTGTGAGCATTTATACGCAGCTGGCGACTTGGCTATACAATTTGCCATTGGCCGCGCAGGCAGGGCAAGCTGGCGAGCAAATGACGATACAGCAGCAAGCGGTATTGACCCGTCAATTTACTATGATTGAAGACGCAATCGAGCTGTCTACCAACCAAGATAATTTATGAACTGTATATTATTGCCTGCTAAAAACTTCTCAGCAGACACAGCAAAAATCGATGCCTTATCTCAAGTCAGTCATGTGACCAAAGTGCTAGGCGCAAAAGTCGGTGATATGCTTAAAATTGGACAAATCGGTGGCAACCTTGGTACTTCTGTTATTGAAGACATTACCTCTGAAAGTATTCAGTTAGGTGACGTTCAGCTCAATACTGCGCCGCCAGCCAAATTAGATCTGACTGTTATTTTGGCGTTACCGCGTCCTAAGGTGCTACGGCGTTTAATCATGGATATGACGGCGCTTGGTGTACGCGATATCATTCTTATCAATAGCTACCGCACTCAAAAAAGCTATTGGCAAAGTCCCATGCTTGAGCGGATTGACGAGTTTGTATTAGAAGGTCTGCAGCAAAGCATCGATACGATTGTTCCTAGTATTACGCTACAAAAACGTTTTAAGCCATTTGTTGAAGACTCACTTGCAAGCCTAATAAGCAAGCGAGCAATAGTCGCGCATCCTTATAGTCAACAGTCATTTTCTGAATTTTTACAACAGCAACCATCACGAGAGCTACCGAGTATAGTCTGCATAGGTGCTGAAGGTGGTTGGATTGACTATGAGATAGAGCTACTGTCAGCTCAAGGCTGCACGCCTGTACATATAGGCTCTCGTATCTTGCGTACAGAAGCTGCAGTCAATGCAATTTTAGGGCAATGGCTCCTTTAGATTGACACTAAAATGCGTCGCTAGACCAAACTATTGAAAGAACTGGGCCGCTAAAAATAGCTCTTAAAAATTAATGCTAAAGACTCATCACAGGTATATTTGCCAGTTAAACAAATGTATTGATAATTAATCTCACTTCCATTAGTATGTTGCTTTAATATATTATGGCCTGATTACTGCTAGCGCTTAGCAAGTCATCGTTATAATCACTGTTATTTTGTCTCACTATACATCTTACTTTTTTATAGCATTACTATGGGGAAAACCATGTCATTGAACGCTATCAGCGCTAATCTAACCTCTACGAAGCTTATCTTACCTGCAGCCGTATTTGGCATGATGTTGGGTCTAGCAGGTTGTAGTAATTCTTCAACCACAGAAGAAAGCGTAGAAGTAGAGTCAACAGAAACAGGTGCTGAGCAGCAAGCAGCAACTGACGAAGCTACGACTGCTGATAGTCAGACGATTACTATCTACTCATCACGTAATGAGCAGCTTATTAAGCCATTGTTAGATCGCTATACTGAGCAAACAGGCGTAAAAGTTGAGTTGGTCACGGACAAAACAGGTCCACTCATGGCGCGTTTGCAAGCGGAAGGTCAGAATACTCCAGCTGATATGCTATTGACCGTTGATGCTGGTAACTTATGGCAGGCTGCAGAGCAAGGCCTATTACAGCCAGTATCGTCTACTGTATTAGAAGCTAACGTCCCTGCAAAATACCGTGATCCAAAAGGTCAGTGGACTGGTCTGTCACTACGTGCACGTACTATCTTTTATGACCCAAACAAAGTTACTGCCGACCAGTTATCTACTTATGCAGATTTGGCCGATCCAAAATGGAAAGGCAAACTATGCTTACGCACCTCTAAAAAGGTCTATAACCAATCGCTTGTCGCTAGCATGATGGAGCATTTGGGCGAAGAAAAAACCGAAGCGGTTATCAAAGGTTGGGTTGATAACCTAGCGACTGATGTGTTCAGTGACGACGTTGCGATGTTAGAAGCTATCGCTGCTGGTCAGTGTGAAGTAGGTATTGCCAATAGCTACTACTATGGTCGTCTATTGGACGAGAAACCAAACTTCCCTGTTAAAATATTCTGGGCAAACCAAGATACGACTGGTACGCACGTAAACATCTCAGGCGCTGGCGTGGTTGCAGGTTCAGACAATCCAGATGGTACGCTTAAACTGATAGAGTGGTTGTCATCTGATGAGGCACAAGGTCTTTATGCCAGCTCTGACAAAGAATTCCCAGTAAAAGTAGGTATCGATGAGTCAGACATGCTCAGATCATGGGGCGAGTTCAAAAAAGACGATATCAATGTACAGAAATTCGGTGAACTACAAACTCAAGCTATCCAAATGATGGATAAAGCGGGTTATAAATAAGGGATCGCCAGTAATACTGATACCAATCTCAAAATCATAACTTTTAGACAATAGTTCTTAAAACAGTAGCTTTTAAACAACAGCTTTTAAAGAATGGGTTCAAAGGTTAGTTATTACAGATCAGTTATTCATGTAATGACGATTTTGAGGTTGGTATAAGCTTACAAGGTCTCTATACGTATGACACGGTAATGATAATATGATCACAACGCCAGATGCGTCTGTTAGTCAAAATGATACTGTCAATAACGGTGTTAACGACAAGCAGACTGTCAGCCAAGACCACGCCCTTCGTAAACGTATTATCTCGAAATCAGTCTTAGGGCTGATTTCGTTGTTTATGCTAGTACCGATTTTAATCGTGCTGCTGTCGTGGACTCAGCCAGTGGCAGAGATTTGGACACACATGGCAGATTATGTACTGCCGCAAGTGCTCAAAAACACGGCGATTTTATTACTTATGGTGACTGTCGTTTCAGGCACTATTGGTACTGCTCTGGCTTGGGTCACTAGTATGTACCGTTTCCCTGGTCAGCGTTTCTTTTCATGGGCACTGATGTTGCCACTTGCCATCCCTGCTTATGTATTGGCATTTGTCACTATCGGGATTGTTGATTTCAGTGGGCCGCTACAGACAGCTTTGCGCGATTCTGGTATCAGCACTGCCATACCGTCGATAAGGAATGTATGGGGCGCGGGCTTGGTATTATCGCTAGCGTTTTACCCTTATGTATATTTACTCGCGCGTCAGGCATTTTTGTCACAAGGCAGGCGAGCGATAGAAGCGGGGCAGATGCTAGGTTTGAGTCGTAGCCGTGTGTTTTTTCGACTGGCTCTACCACAGGCACTGCCTTGGATTATAGGTGGCTTGTTGCTAGCCAGTATGGAAACCTTAGCGGATTTCGGTGCAGTATCGGTATTTAATGTCGATACTTTTACTACCGCCATTTATAAAGCATGGTTTGGTTTTTTCAGTTTGACCACAGCGGCTCAGCTAGCAGCCTTGCTCATTGGCGTGATCTTCATTGTGGTATTGTTTGAGCAGTATTGGCAAGCGAAGCGTGGTAGCTCACTGACCCAAGGTAGCAGCCAACGCTTTGACGCTAGCAAACCTGCTAAGCTCGCCATGACGCTGCTGTGTACGCTGATCTTTTTAGTTGCCTTTTTAATACCTTTTTTGCAGCTCATCTATTGGACAGCACTGAATTTTCGCCAAGATTTTGATGCGCGTTACATTGATTTTGTCACCAATAGCATTATGATTGCTGGGATGACCACGCTTTTCATTGCTTTTTTGGCCATTATTATTGCGTGGATCAAACGGCAGTATCCTGATAAATCAACCAAATTGATGACCGCTTTGGCCAATTTAGGCTATGTTGTCCCTGGTACGGTATTGGCTGTGGGGATATTTATTCCCATAGCGTGGCTAGACAATCAAATGATTGCGTTTGGCATTACGTCACAGCAAGTACTTTCTGGCAGTGTCATTGTTATGCTACTAGCATTATCGACACGTTTTATGACGGTGAGTTTTCAGCCAGTGGATAGGCAATTGCAACGATTGACAGTCAATCAAGAAGCCGCTGCGAAGTTACTCAGTGACAGCCCTTATCAGCGCTGGCGTTATGTGATGCTGCCTGTACTTAGCCCTGGCGTATTGACTGCATTATTGATGGGCTTTGTCGAAGTGATGAAAGAGATGCCCATTACGCTGATGACACGGCGTCAAGGCTGGGATACGCTTGCAGTACGAGTATTTGAAATGACGAGCGAAGGTATGTGGGGACGAGCCGCATTGCCGAGTTTGCTAATCGTGCTGGTTGGTTTGCTCCCTGTTTGGATATTATTGCGTCAAAGCGACAAACACAGCTAGTAACAACAAAGCTAATAGCAATAATTTGACATAAGTTTAACAGCACACTCATAGTGTCAGCTATATTATAATTTGCTCTGTTTTATCGATGGTTTTACTTACTAATAGCGAACTGGTACCGTCTATGTACACTGATTCAATGAACGACTCTACAAATTCTAAGTCAGAAAAGGCTCGGGCTAACCACATGCCTGTAGCAAAATCACCACTGTCACAAAATAGAGTCAATCCAGTTCAGCCGAACAAAACTATAGAACAAAGCAATACCTCACAACAAAATACTGAGAAACATATCGCGACAGATCCTTATTTTAGTGTGCAAAATCTCATTGTAGGCTATGACGATACTATTGTCGTTAATGGTCTATCGTTGATGTTGGAGCAAGGCGAGATTGGTTGCTTCTTAGGTTATAGCGGCTGCGGGAAAACAACAGCGCTACGAGCAATCGCGGGATTGGAGCAAAGTCGCTGCGGCACTATCTATCTAAACAATCAACGCTTAACAGAAAAAACTGCTCGCCAATCATTTGCAGTAGCGCCAGCCAAACGTGGCATGGGCATGGTGTTTCAAGACTATGCTCTGTTTGGTCATTTAAGCGTGGCGAAAAACATCGCCTTTGGTCTCAATAAATGGTCAGCTGCTGACAAAAAAGCCCGTGTGGCTGAGATGCTAAGCTTAGTCGAATTGACTGAACATGCAGACAAACGTCCTAATGAGCTTTCTGGTGGTCAACAGCAACGCGTGGCTCTCGCAAGAGCGCTAGCACCCAAACCAAAACTACTATTACTTGACGAGCCGTTCTCTAATCTAGATGTGGTGCTGCGTGAATCACTAGCAATGAATGTCCGTGATATTCTCAAACGTACCAATACCACAGCGATTTTGGTCACTCACGATCAAAATGAAGCATTTGCGCTAGCCGATAAAGTAGGGGTAATGGATAAAGGACGATTGGTACAGTGGGCAAGGCCAAGCGAGCTGTATCATGAGCCTGTCAGTCCTTTTGTTGCAGAATTCGTAGGCGAAGGCGCCATGATAGACGGTATTATCAAAGAAGGTCATGTTGAGACAGCACTGGGGAATATCTATCGCCGCATGGAAGTCTATGATGAATCAGGACAACCACAGTACTGCGAATATGATTATCCAAATGGTACGCCAATCAAAGTACTCGTGCGCCCTGATGATATTATTCATGATGATGACAGTACGCAGACAGCTTTGGTTATCGGACGTGTGTTTCGCGGTGCCAACTATTTGTACCGACTGCAGTTAGACGACGGACAGACTGTCTTATCCTTAGTTGCGAGTCATCATAATCATGCAATCGGCTCGCATATTGGCATTCTGCCTTTGCTAGAGCATGTCGTAGTCTTCGATGAAAAAGACATCAATGCCACTACTTGGTCAGAATACGATAGATCATCGAGAATGGATGAAGAGGTTTAGTAGCATTTATCATTCTTGGGCAATCTTCTCAATTTACCGTTTAGCCAAAATGTGTAAGTAACGACCAAGCCATTTGTACGGCTCTAACTGTGAGTAGCGTAACTCCATTCTAATCACTGCATCTGGGTCGTTATGACCGCCACGTTTGAGCGGTGCATAGTCATGAAACACTCGTAAACCACTGCTACGTACCGTCTGATAATCATGCGCTTTGAGCCACGACTCGACTTCTTCTTTGGCCACGGGATGGTTGGGAGTGAGACTTTTCTTATTGTCCGCTTTGTAATCGTTACCATCAAGTAAGCTATCGAGTAAGTTAAAATTACCCATGATAAGATTGCGATAGTCGAAACTCGCTGGATTATAAAAGCAGACGGATAGTGCGCCACCATCTATTAATTGCTTATCAAAAAAGTCCATGACTGCCGCTGGTTCTGCCAACCATTCAAGTAGCGCGTGCGACATAATCAAATCAAATTTTGCTGTCTCTGTCTGAGCCAGTTTTTCCTTAAGCGCTTGATAAGGGCAAACATACCATGTTATGTCTAGCTTTTTATCAATTTTTTCTGCGCTCGCTTTCGCCTTCTCAAGCATATTTGCTGATATATCATTGATGACTACGCTATGACCTTGAGCAGCAAGTTCTATCGCAATTTGTGCAAGCCCTGCACCCACATCCAAGATACGTAAAGGTCGCCCAAGCGCCTCACTCATCTGCGCGCTATATTCAAAAATATCACGTCGTAATACGGCCAATCGAATCTCGCCTTTTAAACCACCATACACTTTCTTTTCGAAATGATCGGCAATGGCATCGAAGCTACGATCTGCTCGCTCGTTTTCTGCTGGTATAGAAAGGTTTGAGTCAGGCTGACTATCTTGATGTTTAGTTGTCATAGGTATTTAGATCAATAATTAAGAGGGTTAGAGTATAGTCAGCGAATTACTAAACTGCTACGGTGTTACCCTCCCTAGAGGTACTATACGTACAATCTGCGGTCGGCTGGCTTGTAGCTGTTTTAGATTTCTTTGACTATAAGAAAAATATTTAGTACAACCTAGGGCGTGTCCTCAATTCAATCGATAGTTATCTAAATGGGTTAAAAATGGCTAAATCTCGCCAAATAGCTGACTAATATCTCGATATTATCTGCACTATTTTCCTTATTTGACTACAATTTATCTTATTTTTATCACCATTTTTAAAATGAGGACACGCCCTAGCGTTTCAAACGTCTGTTAATTACCCATTTAAAAACGACCTTCGCTAATACAATAACGACAAATACCACGATAACAAACACCCACATACCATTGCCTTGTAGATTTTCTTGATAGGCTTTTGACAAGTATGCTGATAAAGCCATAGCGACTAGAAGTGCTCCCCAACGGACATAAGGGACAGCGCGATTGTTATGGTTAGGAAAGCTAGCAACGTAATCGCTCGAAAAGCTGTATAGCACCATTGCTAAAATCCAAACAACTGCAAGAATGATATCCATAGTAATAGTAGCCTGTTAGGTCGTTATGTAAGTGCTATAAAAGATGAGCTAGTGTAGCGTTTAGAAATTTTTTGTCCAGTATCACTCAAAAAATAGCTGCATCAAAGTGGTTTAAATCATAATGTGCTCATGAGAATAATATGATCGTGAAAGCCAACGGTTTCATTAGCTTTTAAGACATGCCAATTGCCTAAAGCTACTCGTTTTCTAGCGCTGGAGCTATGACGGCTACTTGCATACTTTGTAGTAGCTTTTAATAATATTTTGCGATATAAATAGTAAGGTTTAAGAAACAGTTACGATTGAGTGAATATCATGCCGAATCACTTAATTAATAATTATCGATGGAAAAGACGTGCAAAAAAAATCTACTGCCAAGGACTTTCGGCATATTTTTGGTTTACCACTGCTAAGGATAGCAACCATGATTAAATCTAAATCCACCACGGATACCAATGGCAAGTCATTTGCCAATACTTATCAACTTACCTCCATTACTATCAATAAACCAATAATGTCACGTTGCCTATTATCAATCGCCATTGCCAGTAGTTTATTACTGGTTGGTTGTGGTGATGACGATAACGATAGCATTGTTCGTAATGATACGTCAGTTGAGAGTATCAACGCGTTTAGTACCACTGAAATAGACGATCAAATTAGTCTTAGTGGTACAGCTACCCCTGCTGCTAAATGCGATATCAAAATCAAAAAGGTCAGCTATCCAACGGTTGGCGCAGCAGGTGAGCGAACGAATGCGACCGCAGCATTGATGCTACCAAGTGGTGATAGCGCTGACTGCCAAGGTGACCGACCTATCTTGCTCTATGCGCATGGCACGACTACTGATAAAGACTATGACTTTAGTCAAGTGGCCAACACTCAGAACCCAGCCGTTGGTGAGTCGACATTGATTGCCGCAAACTTTGCGGCGCAAGGTTATATTGTGGTTGCACCAAACTATGCAGGTTACGATGACTCAAAACTTGATTATCATCCGTATCTTGTCGCAGAGCAGCAATCCACTGATATGGCTGATGCATTAGATAGCGCGCGTGAAATCATTGTCAGACAAAAACATGCCAACGACAGCGACTATGCCAACATTGATGACTCAGGTAAGCTATTCATCAGTGGTTATTCACAAGGCGGGCATGTGGCAATGGCCACCGCAAGAATGCTGGAGCAAAACGATGAGCCAGTCACAGCCATTGCACCTCTATCAGGACCGTATGCATTAGCAGCATTCGGTGATGCAATCTTTTCGGGTAACGTCAATATCGGTGCGTCTCGTTTTGCACCATTATTAGCAGGTGGCCTGCAAAAAGCATATGGCAATGTCTATAACAGCACAGCTGATATATTTACTGCCAATTATGCAAACACCCAATTACCAAGTTTATTAAGCTTCGGCGAGCTGGTCGCTGCCAATAAACTACCAGATAATGCATTATTTGAAGCAAAACCCACTGGTAATGCCTTATTAGATCAACTGCCAGACAGTGAATTGCCATTTGCATTCTTAGGTTTTGCAGACGATAATTATCTGATAAAAACAGACTTTCGTGCCGCCTATGTCACGGATGCTTTGCAGAATCCAGACAGCTTAGTGGTAGGTACAGGGTTATTGCCAGCAGCCAACCCACAGAATAATCTACGTAAGGCGCTAAAGGCCAATGATCTACGTGGTTATATACCAAAAATGCCAACCCTATTATGCGGTGGTAACCAAGACCCAACGGTCTATTACGATCTAAATAGCAGTTCAATGGCTGCTATTATTCAAGGGAGTGTCGCACAAAATCCAGCCCTTACCGTTAACGTGACAGTATTAGATGTTGATGCCACGACAGCTAATGATCGTCCTAATACTCCTAATGTTCAACTTATTGGACAGGCGTCTCTGAACCAATGGAATATTAATTCTGTGGTAGCAAGCGTTCAAAGTAACTTTGTTCAAAATCTTCAACGCGTAGTAGATGTAGGAGCACAGCAAGGCATACCTGCAAGCGTTGCTGTATTGGGTAACTATCACGGTGGTCTGGTCAGTACGGCTTGCACGCAAGCCACGCGTGAGTTCTTTGAGCAAAACTTTAATCAAAGTAACAACCCCACTTAATATCACCAAGCGTTTATAAATAATTTATATTTAAATGACGTCAAGAAACTGCATTTATTGAGTGCAGTTTTTTGACGTTTAATGTTTCTCTACTTGAGAAAATAAACAATGGAACCAATCAGCACAGCGCTACTCGCCCTAGTATTTACTTTTACATCTATGAGCCAAGCACAGGCTCAAAATACGCCTTGTTCAGGTAAAATGGGCGGGGTGTCTCATTGCTCAGCAGATGGTAAGTTCGTCTGTAAAAATGGCAAAATAAGCCAATCAAAAAAAACCTGTCATTAGAATTATTTTAGTGTGTGTCAATAATTCAAAATATCACTGCGAATGAACCGCCTAGCTTGATTTTAATGGTGGTCAAAGCCCCCTAAATCAGCAAATTTGTGCTAAAATAGCTTCTTTTATTAAACATTGTTTTTAACAAAAACCGTATCACAATTTTCTGGTTGTTTTGCACGTGTAGCAGTGTTTTTTATGGTGTCTATTTTGGTCATGACTGCCCATTTATGTGGCAGTATTTTTATATGATCTATGGGTGCCATAAGCGATGTGTCAACGTTAGAAAAAATGTGAGTGAAGGAGTGTATATGAGCGAATCGGTCAGTCCTATTGGCATCGTAGATGAACTAAAGCAGTCGTATTTGGATTATGCGATGAGCGTGATCGTCTCGCGTGCGCTGCCTGATGTGCGTGATGGGTTCAAACCTGTACACCGCCGCGTGATGTATGCCATGCACGTGCTATCAAACGATTATAATAAGCCGTACAAAAAATCAGCACGTGTGGTCGGTGATGTTATCGGTAAGTACCATCCACACGGCGATAGTGCTGTCTATGATGCCATCGTACGTATGGCGCAGGATTTCAGCTTGCGCTACCCAATGGTTGATGGTCAAGGTAACTTTGGCTCGATCGATGATGATCCTCCGGCAGCGATGCGTTATACCGAAGTACGTATGACCAAACTGACCCACCAAATGCTCGCTGATTTGGACAAAGACACGGTCGATTGGGAAGACAACTATGACGGCTCTGAGCGCATGCCAAGCGTGATGCCAGCGCGTATTCCTAACCTATTGGTCAATGGCGCGACGGGTATTGCCGTTGGTATGGCGACCAATATGGCACCGCATAACTTGACCGAAGTAATAAATGCTTGTCTTGCGTATGCTGAAAATCCACAAGTTTCAGCTGAAGAGTTGATGTCACATATTTCAGGTCCTGACTTCCCTACGGGCGGTATTATCTATGGTCGCGCGGGCATTTTAGATGCTTATCGTACGGGTAAAGGCCGTTTGCATATCCGTGGTCGCTATCATATCGAGCCGATGAGCAATGCTGGCGTCAACCGTGATCGTGAGCGCATCGTATTTACCGAAGTACCTTATCAGGCCAACAAAGCCAAACTGATTGAGCGTATCGCAGAGCTTGTTCGTGATAAAAAAATCGAAGGCATTAGCGAAATTCGTGATGAGTCTGATAAAGACGGTATGCGTATCGCTATTGACTTGCGTCGTGGCGAGACCGCTGAAGTTATCGTTAATAACCTATTTCTACAAACGCCGCTAGAGTCTAGCTTCAGTATCAATATGGTGGCACTCGATAATGGTCAGCCAAAACTATTGACCTTGCGTCAGCTTATCGCTGCATTTGTTCGTCATCGTCAAGAAGTGGTGACCCGCCGTACGATTTATGAGTTGAACAAAGCCCGCGTTCGTGGTCATTTGCTAGAAGGTCTAACGGTCGCACTAGCCAATATCGACGAAATTATTGCGACGATTAAAGCTTCTGCAAACCGTGGTCTAGCACGTGAAAGTCTATTAAATAACACGTGGGGCTCAGGTAGTGTCGTTGCGATGCTTACCGCTGCTGGTAGTCAGTCAGTACGTCCTGAGTTTATCGATGGCGAAGATCCTAAAGCGCCGTTTGGTCTGATCGAAGGTGAAGAGCGCTATCGCTTGTCACTTGAGCAGGTCAATGCAATTTTAGACATGCAACTGCATCGTTTGACTGGTCTTGAGCAAGACAAGCTGACTGAAGAATACCAAGACCTATTGCGTGAAATCGCGCATTTAGAGTCTATTCTTGGCGATTTTGATAAGCTGATGGCTATTATCTCTAATGAGATGATCGAGATTCGTGATAACTTTGGTGATGAGCGCCGTACCGATATCATCGATTCACGTATGGACTTTAGTCGCGAAGACCTTATTCCTGAGCAAACGGTCGTTATGACGGTATCGCGTACTGGCTACGCCAAAACTCAGCCGATTGATGACTATGTTGCACAAAAACGTGGCGGTAAAGGTAAGTCTGCCACGGCAATGAAAGAAGATGATGTAATCGATCACTTAGTCGTGACATCAACGCATTCTACGGTACTGTGTTTCACTGATAGTGGACGTGTCTTTAGCTTACGTGGTTTTGAAGTGCCGATTGCCAGTCGCGGTGCTCGTGGTCGTCCATTGGTCAATCTAATTGGTCTAAATAGCGACGAAACCGTTACGACGATATTACCAATTCCAAAAATCGTAGAAGATACATCAGTAGTAAGTGAAGTATCAGAAGTAAGCAATGATGACGATCCGGTAGAAGATAGCAACCAAGCAGAGCCGCCTTTTGTATTCTTTGCCACGGCCAACGGTACAGTGAAGCGGGTAGAGCTGAAGCAGTTTGCCAATATTCGCTCGAACGGTTTGATTGCAGTTGGATTAGAAGACGGTGATAAATTGGTCAGCGCTCGTATTACTAATGGTAGCCAAGAAGTGATGCTGTTCGCTTCAAGTGGTAAAGCCATTCGTTTTGATGAGAATGATGCGCGTGCGATGGGCCGTACGGCTAAAGGTGTCCGCGGTATGCGTCTGGCTACTGATGAATTTATCAAGTCATTAGTCGTTATCGAAGATGATGTACGTGAAATCCTGATTGCTTGTGAAAACGGCTTTGGTAAACGTACCTTTATCGATGAGTTCAATACACAAAATCGTGGCGGTGGCGGTGTGATCGCTATCAAGACCAGTGAGCGTAATGGCGCACTAGTACGAGCGACCAAGGTTGACTCTACCGATGATATTATTCTAATCTCTGATAAAGGGACGTTGGTTCGTACGCCAGTTGAGCATGTTGCTAGTTCTGGTCGTAATACGCAAGGCGTGACACTGATTCGTCTGTCAAAAGATGAAAAACTGGTTGCCATGGCGCGTGTTGAGCACGAAGAAAGTGATGACGAGCTTATCGATGCCATGAGAGAATACGGTACGTTTGAAGTAGAAGGTCAAGAGCAGATAGATATTGATGCGACAACTGACAATACTGCAACTACCGACGTCGATGATGTGATTGATATTGCAAACGATCATAAACCAAGTGACAATCTATAATAGACTAACTATGCATAAGACGATGACGAGTATTAGTCTTGGTAATTAGCTTTTGAGTCTAGTCTCTTAGCATTTTTCTAGAAAAAGCCTCTGACGTTATCGTCGGAGGCTTTTGTTTTTTAACTCTCATTTTTTCAATACTGTAAATAAGGTTCTATTTTTTAAGGCTGTTGTTATGCTTACGACCAATCAAACTTTTCAGGGAACGGTTGCTTCGGTATCATCGAGCTTTTTATTCTCGATGATGTTTTTGTTTGGACTGTTTATGCTGCCCTTAACAGGGACGCAGGTAGCGTCATGGCGTGTTCTCATGATGTTACTCAGTTTGGTGATATTGGTCAGTTTGACTAAGCAATGGCAACGTGTTTTTGATTATATAAAGACGCTAAAGACAGTCAAGGAATGGCTAATATTTATACTGCCTGCGCCAATCCTAGGTGGGCAGATTTGGTTGTTTATGTGGGCACCGGTCAATGGGTTTGGTCTCGATGTTACGTTGGGCTATTTTTTATTGCCGCTAGTGATGATTGTGCTTGGTCGATTCTTTTACCATGAGTATATGAGCATCTTGCAATGGGCTGCCGCGATATTTGCAGCACTCGGTATCGGGTACGATATGGTTCAGTATGGTTCAGTATCTTGGGTGACACTGTTTGTATGCTTGGGTTATCCACCGTATTATCTGCTACGCCGCACCCTTTCTGTACCGCCCATTACAGGGTTATTGTTTGATTTGACGCTGTTGACACCAGTAGTGCTCATCGTGCTTTATATGACGGGCGGCTTTGATGTTGCAGCGCAAGACATGAAGTTCTGGTATCTATTGCCGCTGCTTGGTGCTTTTAGTGCGCTTGCGATGTCGCTGACGATGATTGCTAGTAGCAAGTTGCCAGTATCACTGTTTGGGGCGCTAAGTTATATAGAGCCGATGCTGTTATTCGTATTGTCTATTACTATTTTGAGTCAAAGCCTTGAAGAAGGTGGGTCGCTCTTTATGTATGGCATGATTACGCTTGCGTTACTGGTCATGATGGCTGATAGCATAAAAGGCTATCTCGTTCGTCAGCGTAATGACCGCTTGCATGGCTATAGAGAGCTTCAGATTGGCGGCTTTCCACCGCGTCGTCACTTTATCAATCAGCGTATCGATGGCGTGCTAAAAGCCCATCGTTTTCGTAAGATTCGTCGTTACCAAAAGAAGATGGATAAGATACAGCAAAAAATCCAACAACTTGATGCAAAATAAGCACTTACCTGAATTAAATTTACTCAATTCAGAAGTTTAGACACTAGATGAACAGTGGCATTGCTTATTCATTCTGACTTTGACATAATGCCGACCATGATGTAAGCCTAATACATCAAAAGCGTTCAACTTAGATTGCGCGACGACCTTATATGCAAAAGCCTCAGACGTTCTCGTCTGAGGCTTTTGTTTTTTTTAAAAATTGCCATGGATGTGCCCCAATCTTTAAAGGCTGTTGTGATGCTGACTACTAACCAAACCTCGCAGGGTACAATCACTGCCGTCGCTGCAAATTTTTTATACTCATTGCTGTTCTTATTTGGTCTACTGCTGCAACCATTATCAGGTACGCAAGTCGCTTCGTGGCGCGTGCTGACAATGTTTTTTAGTCTGGTATTGCTGGTAAGCGTACTAAAGCAGTGGCAGCACATTTTCGATTATCTAAAAACATTAAAGAACGCAAAAGAGTGGTTTTTATTTATATTACCCACACCGATTTTGGGCGCGCAAATCTGGATATTTATGTGGGCGCCAGTCAATGGTTTGGGACTTGAGGTAACGTTGGGTTACTTCCTATATCCGATGATTATGATTGTTGTCGGCAGGTTCTTTTACAACGAAGACATGAGCTTACTTCAGTGGGTTGCCATTGTATGTGCAGGGCTCGGTATCGCTTACGATATTTTTGAGTATGGCGCTATTTCTTGGGCGACTTTGTTTGTTTGCTTGGGTTATCCTCCTTATTATCTACTACGTCGCAAACTTGCAGTACCGCCTATTACTGGTCTGATTTCAGACCTTGTATTGTTGTTACCAGTGGTATTGGTCGCGCTGTATATGAATGGCGGTTTTGAAGTAGCAATCACCAACCACAAGCTTTGGTATCTGCTGCCACTATTGGGCATTATTAGTACCGCTGCGATGTCACTGACGATGGTAGCCAGTCAGAAGCTGCCTGTCTCACTATTTGGCACTCTGTGTTACCTTGAGCCAATATTCTTGTTCATATTCTCAATCGCAATTTTAGATCGTAACTTACATGATGGTGGCTCCATGCTAATGTACAGCATGATTTTCATCGCACTGCTGATTATAATTGCTGATAGCGCATTAGGTTATATGGCGCGTAAACGTGAAGACCGCTTACATGGCTACAATGAGCCACAAGTGGGCAGTTTTCCACCACGTCGTCGTCTGAAAAATCGCCGTATCAAAGGCGTGCTAATCGCGCATCGATTCCGTCAGATCAAAAAATATCAGCAAAAGATAGATAAAATGACGCGCAAAATTGAAGCATTACATTTAGATTGATGTCAAAGAGTACACCGTCTTAGATAGTATCGATTCGGTAGGCATTGTTTTCTAGTATGTCTGCCAACTCACAGTATTAAAGAAGTACAAATTACGCTATTATCGAGAGCAGTAGTGCCACGATCGAGCAAACGTATGGTGCTATATCTGAGATATTATGGCTGATTTACTACAATATATAACTAGGACGGTTTATGTTACATCTTCATCATTTAGCAAACTCGCGCTCGTTTCGTATTATCTGGCTGTTGGAAGAGCTCGGCGCCGATTATAAATTGACTTGCTATGAGCGCAACAAGGCATACCGTGCTCCTGATAGCCTAAAGCAAGTGCATCCGATTGGTAATGCACCGATACTAGAAACGGACGATCGTGTGCTGATTGAGTCAGGGTTTATCATTGAATATTTGATTAAGCACTACGATAAAGAAAAGCAGTTCAAACCTGACGATAATAACGAAGCAGCGTGGGAAGCCTATACGTTTTGGCTACACTTTGCAGAGGCTTCATTGATGCCACTGTTGGTCATGCGCTTGGTATTCACAAAAGTAGTGTCTCAGTCGCCAATGCTAATCAAACCTATTAGCAAAAAAATCCAAGGTCAGATTGAAAAGAACATGATCAGTAGCGGTTTGGAGAAGATGCTAGATATGATGGAGCGTCACCTACATGAAAATCACTGGTTTGCAGGTAGCGAATTTAGCGCCGCTGATATTCAAATGCATCTTGCGGTCGTGGGTGCCAATGCTGGTGCAGGTTTAGATCAGAGTAAATATACCAATCTTTTGAACTGGCTCAAACGCTGCGAAGAACGAGATGCCTTTAAGCGAGCAGAAAAAAAGGGCGGCCGTCTGAATTTTTAGAGGATACTGGTATAATCCTCTCTCAACGCTTAAGTAGCCATGTAGACCAAAGGCTTTGTTTATGAATAAACAAAGCCTTTTTTAGGATAATATCATGACAGACCTAAACACCTCGAATAAAGACAATATAAAGCAAAATAGCCTAGACAAAGATGACAATCAGTCAGCAACTCAAACATCACTTAATAAGCAAGATACCAGTATGCAAGAAAATAATAGCCAACAGATTAATAGCCAGCAAGTCTCCATCAAATCGTGGTCACAGAAAATTCTAGTGGTCATTCTGTGTGCAGCGAGCTTTTATGGTGGCTGGAAATCTTACGAATCAAATATGGTAAATGAGTGTACTGCCAATGGTGGACAAATGGTTGAAGGTCAAAAAACCATGATATGCCAATTGTCATAGCTAGGGTATATTCTTCGTTTATCTTATTTCTGTCATTGTTTTCATAATGAAGAGGTACTCTCGTAAGTCTGAGCCAGTACTCCTGATAAATAAAAGGCATCGTTATGCTAAAGCTAACCTTTTTGGGTACCTCTGCAGGTGTACCGACCAAACAGCGTAATGTGACCGCATTGGCCATAGAGTGTCTGAATCCGCATACCTCTGGCGTACAGCAAGGAAGTCGTCAACAGAACAATCAGAGTAAGAAATCGCGCCCATGGGTGTTGATTGATTGTGGTGAAGGCACGCAGCAGCAATTGCTACATACCAAGCTCTCCCTACATCAATTAGCTGCTATCTGCATCACTCATGTGCATGGTGATCATTGCTACGGTCTACCAGGGCTGCTAGCTAGTGCTGCCATGTCAGGACGTCGTGAATCATTGACTTTGATTGCACCAAAAGCGATTGCTACTTTGCTTGAAGCGATTACCGCCACTACAGAGCTATATCTACCTTTTGCTCTTAATTTTGTAGCGATTGAAGAGGTGTTAGCTGAGCAAGGTGATACGAACAAGGTTAACATTAGCTTAAGCGACCAACATCAGCTTGATATTGATATCACGCGGCTATCACATCGAGTCGCTTCTCATGGTTTTGGTATTACTCAGACTATTAGCCGCCGCATCCTTAATACAGATAAGCTTATGGCAGATGGTATTCCAGCAAGTGCACTGTGGGGTAAGTTGCAGCAAGGCGAAGATGTCACGACTGAGGATAATAGACAATTGCACTCAGTAGACTATGTTGATGAGGAAATACAGCGGACGCGAGTGGTGGTGGCAGGAGACAATGATGCGCCAAATTTGTTAGGTAAAGCCGTTGTAGATGCGGACTTATTGGTGCATGAGGCCACTTACACCCATGAAGTGCTGACTAAGATTCAAGCCAAAAACCCAGACTATGATCCGATGCATAGTAGCGCCCAATTGCTCGGCGAATTTGCCCAAGCGGCTGGACTCAAAAATCTAATTTTGACCCACTTTAGCGCCCGTTATCAGGGTTTTGATAACCCTAATAGCAAGACGCCAAACATGGCAAATATTCGTTTAGATGCTGAGAGCGTCTACAAAGGCAATCTCTGGCTGGCGGCAGATTTTGACCAATATATGGTCGATGGTGCAATTGAGTCGGTAAGCGATCAAGAGGGCAGTCAAAAGGACAGTCAAGAAGAGAATCGCGTGCAGTATATAGGCTCTGCACGCAGTGATTAGACATGGCTAAGCTTAGATATGGCTAAGCTTAGATATAATTGAGCGTTAAATACGACCTAGCGCTTACTGTCTTCGATAGCCAATTGTGTTTCACCACTCCAAAAGCGGCTGAACTGGTAAGCAACTCGTCCTGAGCGACCGCCACGTTCAGAGGCCCAACGTAGCGCATCCTTTCTGATCTTATCAGGCATAGACTGACTTGCTAAAATGTCCTTAGCCTCATTATCCATATCAGCTGAGATTTTTTGCTGCTCTAAATTTAGATAGTGCTGAACGATTTGCAGATAAGTCTGCTGATCCATAGGATGGAAGGTGAGGGACAAACCGAATCGATCTGATAATGACACGGTTTCATCAATGGCCTCATAGGGATTGACTTCATCCGTCTGCCCATTATAGATATCAACATTGTCTTTCATCATCTGCGGTAGCAAGCGACGGCGATTACTGGTGGCGTAGACCAGTAGTTTGTCTTGCTCAGAGTCTAGCGAGCCATCGAGAACGCTCTTTAGCGCACGATAGCTTTCGTCTTGACCATTAAAAGCGAGATCATCACAGTATACGATATAGCGGCAATTGCAATCTGCTGGTAGGGCATTAATAGCAGCACGGATCTTATCCAATACTTGCAGATCATCGCGGGCAACCTCAATAATACGTAAGCCTTCACTATGATGGGCTTGTAGCAAAGCGCGAATCAATGATGACTTACCGGCACCGCGTGTGCCTGACATCAATACGTGATTGGCAGGATAACCTTTAATAAACTGACGCGTATTCTGTACCAGTTTCGATTTTTGCGTATCGATACCATGCAAGTCATCTAAGCTCAAAAACAGGTTGACCGACAAAGGCTGGAGGTGACCAGTGCGTCCACCAACCCAGCGATAAGCAAGCTGGCTCGGATCGATTTCAATAGTTGGTGTGACTCGCTCTTGTAAGTACTGACTGAGTAAATCTAGCAATGGTGCGGGTAGGGCATAAGTAGGCTGATCAGATGACGTGGTCGGGATAGTTGGTTGTGACATAGTGGCTCTAGCAGTTAAGGTTGTCTTTAATACCATACCCAAAAATACAATTAACGCTGCTGAAATTTCAGTGCCTACAATCTTAGTACCTATTAATCGTAGTACTTGTAATCATTATTCGCGCTATTATTATCTTTGGAAATGATACGAATGGGAAGGCTGTAATCTCACTATATTATGAGAAACAATACCATGGAAAATAGTGCCAGTAATCCATCTATTACGCAAGCCTTGCAAGCGCAGGCGATGCAGCTATTGCCCATTATTTCCCAAGAACTGGCCGCACAATGTTTTAGGCAGATAGTGCATCAACGTATTGCTCAGCAAAGCACAGAACAAACGCAAGATGAGCATGTGCAAGTTGTTAAAACGCAACATATCGACAAGACTTACTTCCAAGGTCTAACGCGTGCCCAGCATCCGCAATTTGGTAGCGTGATGATTAAATGGCAGTTGAGTGATGGCGTTTATTCGATCGCTGCCGATTTAACTCATGAAGCGGATATTTTAGCTGCTGTAAATGCTTCATCGAAAATCACAGATAATGCTATCGCACCGCCACTATTGGCTTATCATTGCGTGGACGTTCAAATACTAGGGCAGTTGCAACACTTAGTTATAGTAGTCATGCCTTATTATCCTAATGGTAGCTTGGCGAGTCAGCTGACCGCTTCAAAACATCTGTCATTGATAGCGTCACAAAAGCATCATTTCATCATGAAGTCTGTATACCTGATAGCTAATTTGCATCAGGCTGGCTGGCTACATAATGATATTAAACCTAGCAATATTTTACTAGATGACTCTTTCGATAGTTCCTTGTCAAATAGTGAGGATAATAGCAGCACAATGCCTAATTTATTACTCACTGATTTTGCTTTATCACAAAGTATGACGATGGCTAATAGCCAACCACATCCTGCTGGCACACCAGCGTATCTCGCACCTGAGCGTTGGCAAGGACAGAAGGCAACTATACAAAGTGATATCTACGCGTTTGGCATAATGATGGTTGAGATACTAAAAGGCAAGCGCCCGTTTCAGGTAAGTGACAATAGCAATGAGAAATCGAAAGCGTGGGCGATTCAGCATTGCCAACAGCCTATTCCAAAGCTGTCATCAGAATATGGTCACTATCAATGTATTGTCGACAAAGCATTGGCGAAGCGGGAAGAAAGACGGTATCGGGAGATGGATAAGATATTGATAGATTTAAAGTTATTAGAAAATAGCTGAATTTATTATTTTATCTTAAAAAGTGATTGTTTGTAGTATTCACATATTACCTAGTCGTTGTTTTTTATGTTTGAATGGATATTCAGGCTCATTTTAAGCTAAGTCGCTATAAACTAATTTGGGTTCCCGTATTTCATTACAATGTTTTATTACAATACAGTGAGAATATCATGGCTAAAGTACTTATCATTACCGGTGATTTTGTTGAAGACTATGAAAACATGGTTCCGTTCCAAGCGCTTCTAGCGATGGGGCATGAGGTTGATGCGGTCTGCCCAGATAAAGTGGCAGGTGATAGCATTGCTACCTCAATACACGACTTCGAAGGTGACCAGACTTATACCGAAAAACGCGGTCATAATTTTGTCCTTAATGCGTCTTTTGCCGATATCAATTTAGAAGACTACGATGCTTTGTATTTACCAGGTGGACGTGCACCAGAATACTTGCGCTTGAATGCTAAGGTCATTGCAATGATTCAGCATTTCGCAAATACTGATAAACCGATTGCCTCAGTTTGCCATGGGCCACAAATGCTGACGGCTGCTGGCGTATTGAAGGGTAAAAAAGTATCTGCTTATCCTGCGTGTCAGCCAGAAATAGAAATGGCTGGCGCTGAGTATGTCACGTTACCTATGGATGGCGCTATTACAGATGGTCAACTGGTAACGGCACCTGCATGGCCTGCCCACCCAGCGATGCTAAAGCAGTTTGTTGCCTTGCTATAAGCATTAATTCGGGTCTGTTGAACATTCAATAGACCCCAGTATCGGGAGAGGATATATATGTGCCAACTTTTTATTAGTGCTGACGACAGCTTGTGGAGCTCTAAAACCAAATCACTTCGAATTCAGGGAGTTGTCACTTCAATTCGTTTAGAAGTGTTTTTTTGGGATATATTAGAAGAGTTGTCATTTCGCGATCAAATGACGGTTAATCAACTGATCACTAAGCTATACCTTGAATCTCTCGATGCTGATCATGACATTGGCAATTTTACCTCTTTTTTAAGGGTTTGTTGTTCTCGTTATTTGTCTTTAATAGCCGATGGTGATCTTTCTCGCGAAACAAGATTACCTTTAGAAAAAGTCGATGCCAAAAATATAATTCAACGTGAAAACATCCGTAAAAATCAACGTAGTGCATTATTCAATAATAGTGAGGGAAAACTTTCTATTAATTAGGTATGCCTATGGCAAGTACATGAAAGCATTAGTGCAGCGGGTAAGTGGGCGCTATCAGAGTATGGAGGAAGTGTTAAAAGATTTAGAAAGGGTAGAAAAGTAGATTAACACTTCTCATGAGATATTTTATGGTTTTAACACCAAATTCCAGACACAAAAAAACCTGCTAAAAAGCAGGTTTTGATATTTGGTCTAAGATGTACTATCCGAAAATGGTGGGGCTGGAGAGACTCGAACTCTCACACCTTGCGGCGCCAGAACCTAAATCTGGTGCGTCTACCAATTCCGCCACAGCCCCATTTTCGTTACTCTATCATCAAAAGCGATTAAACTCAAACGCTATCTAGATAGTTAACTGATTCGGTAGTGCGTCTCAGTGGTTGGCTATTATATAGAGTTTTAATTGTTTGGCAACCCCTATTTGCAATTATTTTTAATTATTTATCATTTATTTTCGATATTAATTTTAAGTAATTGATATTAATAATAATTTAAAATCATGTTTTATGCGTTTCTTTATTCTTTAGTTGGTACTCTCGGGGCAGAAATATCCAACTGCTGCAATTTGCGAGTCAGAGTATTGCGTCCCCAACCAAGTAAGCTCGCGGCTTCTATTTTTTTGCCGCCGCTATGATTGAGTGCTGCTGTTAATAAAACACGCTCAAACTCAGGGGTTGCTGTTTGCAAAATATCAGTTTCACCCGTGCTTAGCGACTGCTCAGCCCAATCAGCCAATGCTTGCTGCCAACTTTGGTTTTTAGGCAACGGGCTACTTCGCTCATTTTGATGATTGTTTAACGCACTACTATTTAATACATCGCCACTTTGTACCAAGCTTTCTTGAGCGTCTTCCTGTGATGGGCCGTGCTCTTCATAAAGCACCGTATTAGGTGAGATGTTTTCAAGTAGCTCTGGTGGCAAGTCTGTCGCCATCACCGTATCACCAGTGGCCATCACAGTGAGCCACAAGCAGACGTTTTCTAATTGACGCACGTTACCACGCCAGTCAAACGTCTGCATAATTTGCAATGCGGCAGGATGTAGATGCTTCGGGGTGGTACCCATTTGCTCTGCGGCAGACTGCATAAAGTAAAGGGCTAATGCAGGAATGTCTTCAGGGCGTGTACGTAGTGGTGGTAAGGGTAATCGAATGACATTGAGGCGATAAAATAAGTCTTCGCGGAATCGGCTTTGTTTTACCAGCTCTTCTAAGTTTTGGTGGGTGGCTGCGATGATACGTACATCGACCTTTATGGGCTGCTGACCACCAACACGATAAAACTCACCATTGGCCAATACGCGTAACAGCCGTGTCTGAGTGCTGAAAGGCATGTCACCGATTTCATCTAAAAATAGAGTACCGCCATCTGCCTGCTCAAAACGGCCTTGACGCATCGTCGTTGCACCAGTGAACGCGCCTTTTTCGTGACCGAACAGCTCAGACTCGATCAAGTCATGTGGTATGGCTGCCATATTAAGCGCAATAAAGGGTTGCTGCTTACGCGGGGAGTGTTGGTGCAATGCGCTGGCTACCAACTCTTTACCTGTTCCAGACTCTCCAGTGATTAAGACGGAAATGGGGGATTGAGCCAGTCTGCCAATAGCACGAAACACCGTTTGCATGGCTGGAGATTGTCCAATGATGCCGCTAGGGTTACCATTACTTTGGTTTTCGACGGCACCTTTGCTCTTATTGTCTTTGGTTGTCTTACTAGCAAGTGCTGCTTTAGGTTTTGTCAGGTCTTCAATGGAAGTATCAGACGTTATATTGGTATTGGATTCATCTGCAAGGGAAACAGTCGTTGTTTCTAAATTAGGCTGATAATTGATGGCTTTATAAATCGTTGCAACCGCATCATCTAAGTCAAAAGGCTTGGGTAGGTATTCAAAAGCACCAGTCTGATAGCTATTGATAGCAGAGGTTAGGTCTGAGTGTGCCGTCATAATTACGATTGGCATTTTAGGGAAATGCTGATGGACCCAGTCGCTAAAAGACAACCCATCCATCATTGGCATACGAATATCGGTCAATATAACGTCTGGTAATTGCTCGGCTGACTCTTGCTGTTTTAAAACATCATTAAGGCGAGTCCATGCTGCTTGTGCCTGAGTAAAACTGATAACGGTCAATCCAGCATCTTCAAACGTGTCTGCCAACACCATACGTAGGGCTGCATCGTCATCGATTAACCACAATGTTGCAGGGTGGTCGCTGGGTGCATTATTCACAGTTACTATTTGTGATTGTGTTGATTGATCATCGCTTTTAGGTTGGAGGTCGTCGCTATATTCAGTCATGTATTGGGCCTAATCAGCAATTATTGATAGTAAGTTGGGGATTGGGAGTTGGGCATTAGGAAACTTAGCAGCCTTTAATTCATAAATTCATAATTTGTTTTATGTCTCAGTGATGGGTTGAGTAAATGGTAGGTATAGCGTAAATCGGGTTTGCTTATCCTCTTGCTCTTTTGTCGAGCTCACATCAATCATACCATGATGATGACTGATAATATCTTGGACGATGGATAATCCAAGACCTGTACCGGCTGCACGGCTAGTGACCATTGGGAAAAATATTTGACCAATCAAGGCTGGATCAATGCCTGAGCCATTATCAGTAATAGTAATTTGCATCACTTGCTTGTGCTGCTGCCCGACGATCGTATGCTGAAAGGCAACCCGCGTTTGAATATGCAATGTCGGTTGATAATCAGAATTGCCCTCAGTTTGTATGGCAGATTGTGAGGATTCTTGAGACTCTGAGATTTTATTCTGTTGTAGCGTTTGTTCGAACTCAGTCATCGACTCACAAGCATTATTAATAAGGTTTAAAAACACTTGAATCAGCTGATCCTTATCTGCACACAACTCTGGCAATGATAAATCATAATCACGCTGTAACACTACCTGTGGATACTGATTGGTCACTAAGGTTAAGACATGCTCTAAAGGCTCATGGATATTGAGCGTTTGCCAGTTTGGCAGTTGATTGGAACCCAGAAGCTGCCCAATAAGATGAGTCAATCGATCAGTCTCTGAAATAATAATGTCCGTATAGTTGCGCAGTTTCTGATTCATTTTTTGCAAATCATGCTGCGTGTCAGCGTTGGTAGTTATCAAAGCATTATCAGCGCTAGAGGTGTTAGTAGTAGATGCGTCGCTGAATTTAATGAATTGCCGTTGCAACAGTTGTGCTGCCCCGCGAATACCAGCAAGAGGGTTTTTTATTTCGTGTGCCACCGAGCGTAGCATATGACGGGCCACTGTATATTGCTGCTGTTGACGCTGCTCCTCAGAGATACGACTTTGACGATCTTTACCCCACATCTCGATAATAAAATAAGGCTGCTGTTCATAGATGACTGGTGTAACGCTATAGTCGACTGACAATGATAAATTACCGTTTAACGGTGTTTTTATGATGTGGTCATGATCGATAAAAGGCTGCTGATAGTTCTGCGCTTGCACAAAGCGCTCGGTCAAAGAGTATGCTGGCTCGCTCGAAGGCTCATTTTCATTTGCATCATTTGTATCATTATCTATAGATACAGTATCTTTAATCTTCAATTCATCGGGTGCGAGCAGGGTTAAGATGGATTGATTGATTAATCTGCCGCTACTAATGGCAAGTAGCTGCTCGGCTTGAGCATTCAACCGTGTGATTGATAGCTCATCGTTAACCCATAAAATAGCGGTGAATAAATGCTGAGATATAAAGGCGAGGTCAGGGGTTGTTTTAGCGGTTATAAAATCAGCGTTCATCAGTAGGGCCCAAAAAAGTCAGATGCTTGAGATAATATTTAACCACAAATCAAGACTATAGAGCGGCAAAACTGGTGATTTTTGCAAAAAAAACGTACAATGCGCTCAGCCAATTTATCTCTAGCAAGGTCAGCCATGTCCAAAACTTCTACCGAGTCAGTGAATACGACAGCAACAGCTCCTCTATCTGCCGTAAAAGACACTGCCACTGTCTTCAATCCTGCCGCGCCTACCATAGTACAAGCGCAGAGTCAGGCAGATGCCAGTCAAACAGATACTAAACAACCTTACCATCATAAAGCCAACCACAATCAGAACCGTAGTGTAGCTCAAAGCAGCGATGTAACGACGGCCAATGCGACTGCTACGATGCCAGTTAGTGCGGCGCCAAAGATTGGTTTTGTGTCACTAGGTTGTCCAAAAGCATTGGTGGATAGTGAGCGTATTATCACTGAGCTAAGCCGTGATGGCTATCAAGTAGCCAGTGATTATGATGGTGCTGACTTAGTCGTGGTAAACACTTGCGGCTTTATTGAATCAGCGGTACAAGAGTCGCTTGATGCCATCGGCGAGGCCATTAGCAAAAACGGTAAAGTGATTGTTACTGGTTGCTTAGGTAAAGAAGCAGACAAAATCCGTGAGATGCATCCGGCTGTACTAGCAGTGACGGGCGCGCATGCCTATGACGAAGTAATTACGGCAGTGGCGCAGCATGTGCCTAAGCCAAATCGCAGTCAGGACGCCAACTATGATCCAAAAATAGATTTGATTAATGAAGCGGGTATCAAGCTGACCCCAAGCCATTATGCTTATCTAAAAATATCAGAAGGCTGTAATCACCGTTGTACGTTCTGCATTATCCCAAGCTTGCGCGGTGATTTGGTATCGCGCCCGATTGATAATGTAATGAACGAAGCACTGGCGCTCAAAAAAGCTGGCGTAAAAGAGTTGCTTATTATCTCGCAAGATACCTCGGCATATGGCCTTGACCTAAAGTATAAGACCAGCTTTTGGAATGGTATGCCGCTCAAGTCTAAGTTTTATGACTTATGCCAAGCATTGAACAATTTGGGCATTTGGGTACGCCTGCATTATGTCTATCCGTATCCACATGTAGACAAAGTCGTTGAGTTGATGGGTGAGAAGAAACTACTGCCTTATCTGGACATTCCGTTCCAGCATGCCAGCCATCGTATCCTAAAGGCGATGAAACGTCCTGCACATAGCGAAAACACTTTGGCCCGTATCAAAGCGTGGCGTGATATCTGTCCTGATATCGTCATTCGTTCGACCTTTGTGGTTGGCTTCCCTGGCGAGACAGAAGAAGATTTTCAGTGCTTGCTTGATTGGTTAGTTGAAGCACGCCTAGATCGTGTGGGTGCATTTACTTATTCAGAAGTAGAAGGCGCAGTGGCCAATGACTTGCCTGATCATGTGCCTGAAGACGTCAAACAGTCTCGCTATGAGCGTTTAATGGCGCTACAGCAAGATATTTCAGCGCAAAAGCTACAAGAAAAAGTCGGCAAGACTTTAACGGTATTGGTCGATGAAATTGATAGCGATGAAAATATTGCTATCTGCCGTAGCTATGCTGATGCACCTGAAATTGATGGTCATGTCTATGTTGATGACATCAACTCTCAAGTTAAAGTGGGGCAGTTCTTAACAGTGACTATCGACGATGCTAGCGAATATGATCTATTCGCCAGTTATCAAGGCTAGATATCCAATAAGATATGCGAGTGAAAATTGCCCAATGGCGGGCAGTTTTTGCTACAATTAGCGCAATTTAGCCTTTTTAATACGCTTAGCTGTAAGTGTAGCGTTGTGGGCAAACTCGATTTGTATTTTACCGATAATTTTCTTTATAATTTCATGATAACAAGGTGACCTCATGTCTGACAAAAACCCGCGTTACGCTCGTATCTTGCTGAAACTCTCCGGTGAAGCCTTAGCTGGTAGTAAAGACATGGGTATCGATACCGAAGTGCTTGATAAAATGAGCTTGTCTATCGCTCACTTGCGTGGACTTGGTGTCCAAGTTGGTATCGTAGTTGGCGGTGGTAACTTATATCGCGGTGCACAGTTACAAAAAGAAGGTCTCGTTGGCCGTGTTACTGGTGATCAGATGGGCATGCTAGCGACCGTTATGAACGGACTGGCGATGCGTGATGCGCTTGAGCGTCGCAATATCAAAACGCGCTTGATGTCAGCGTTACCGATTGGTGAAGTCACCGAAAGCTATAGCAGTCGTAATGCCATTCGTTATCTCAAAAATGGTGAAGTTTGTATCTTTGTCGCAGGTACGGGTAACCCATTCTTTACCACTGACACCGCTGCATGTTTGCGCGGTATCGAAATCGAAGCTGGTTTGATTTTAAAAGCGACTAAGGTCGATGGCGTTTATGACAAAGACCCAAGCCTACATGATGATGCAGTCAAGTATGACGGTCTGACTTTTGATGAAGTACTAGAGCAAAAGCTAGGCGTCATGGATCTAACGGCTATAGCATTGTGTCGTGAGCAT
Source organism: Psychrobacter sp. JCM 18900 (assembly GCF_904846625.1). GTDB lineage: Bacteria > Pseudomonadota > Gammaproteobacteria > Pseudomonadales > Moraxellaceae > Psychrobacter. The sequence goes on along the minus strand of NZ_CAJHBL010000001.1, from coordinate 585,135 downwards.
AACGTGCCGCTACAAGTGTTTGATATGACGAAGCCTAATGCATTATTGAATGTCATCATGGGTGAAAATGAAGGCACACGAGTTTTTCATTAATTGATGCGATACTGGCAACTAACGTCAGTAAATAGCTAACGATTAGCAACAAATAATTAATATCCCAATAGCAAATAAAAGATTTATCGGTAACGATAAATAAGGATACACAATGATTAAAGAGATTAAGCAAGACGGCGAAGCACGCATGCAAAAAACGTTGGAAGCGCTTGAAAGCACTTTCAGTAAAGTTCGTACTGGCCGTGCGCATCCAGGTATGTTGTCAGGTGTGATGGTCAGCTACTACGGTTCTGATACACCATTGAACCAAGTAGCAAGCGTCAACGTCGAAGACTCACGTACCTTACTGGTTCAACCGTTTGACCGTACGATGGTACAAGCAGTAGATAAGGCCATCCGTGAAGCAGATTTGGGTCTAAACCCAATGTCTGCTGATGTGATTCGTGTGCCGATGCCAGCATTGACAGAAGATACTCGTCGCGATATGCAAAAGCTTGCACGTGGTGAAGCTGAGAGCAGCCGAGTTTCTATCCGTAATATTCGCCGTGACATGATGAATGACATCAAAGATTTGGCAAAAGAAAAAGAAATCTCAGAAGATGACGAGCGCCGCGCTAGTGATGATATTCAAAAAATCACTGACAAGTATATCGAAACAATCGATGCTCGCTTGAGTAAGAAAGAAAGCGATTTGATGGAAGTTTAATACTGATATACTTGCCATTTATAGCAAGAATCAGTTCGGTAGATTATCTGTAATTGAGCAGCCAATACTTTATAGCTATTGGCTGTTTATTATTGTGTAGACTGATATAGTCAATCCTCTATAAAAGAGTGACAGCGCTAACCTCGCTTGAAGTATCACAGTTACATCTGCACTCGGTTAGCCTGTCTCTCTTTTAAACTGAATCAACTATATGAAGCCATATCTAATGCACGCAAAAGGTGTGGTTGATTGAGCTATGTCCATCGCATTCTGAACACTAAAAATTAACGACGCAATTGTGATAAGTTAGTGAATTATATAAATGGCGCTTTTTAATCGCTGTTGCACACGTTATTATTATTTTACCTCAACAATAAGCAAGTTCGCCTATGTCCACTTCAGCCGTTTTGGCGCCCGCTATTCTTCCTCGTCATATCGCCATCATTATGGATGGTAATAATCGCTATGGTAAGGCCAATGATTTGGGCCACGGTCAAGGACATGTGGCTGGCAAAGACGCGCTCGATCCTATCGTTGAGTATTGTGTCAATACAGGCATTGAAGTACTGACCGTATTTGCGTTTTCTAGCGAAAATTGGCAGAGACCGCCTAGTGAGGTAGCACTTTTGATGCAGCTACTTACATCGACGATTCATGAGCAAATGCCGCGCATGAATGAGTATCGTATTCGCTTGCGTTTCATCGGTGATCGCAGTCAACTCAGTGAGTCATTACAAACGCTCATGGCTGACGCAGAAGAAAAGACGGCAGAGTTTGATGCGATGACGCTGGTGATTGCGATTAGCTACGGTGGACAGTGGGATATTGCAAATGCAGCACAACAGCTGGCTCAGCAAGTGCAAGATGGCGAATTAAAAGCTGAAGATGTCAGCGAAGATTTGTTAGGTAACTACGTACAATTAGCCGACACCCCAGCAGTAGATATGCTGGTACGTACGGGCGGCGAGTATCGTATTTCTAATTTCTTATTGTGGCAATCCGCTTATGCTGAGCTGTTTTTCACTCCTACGTTATGGCCGAATTTTACAGCAGAAGAGCTGGCTTTGATGATCGCAGAGTTTGCTAAACGCCAACGCCGTTTTGGCAAAACCAGCGAGCAAGTAGTGATAGAGCAGCAAGGGCACTGAGCAGTGAGCTGATAGATAAGTTTAGTCGGTTCAGTTCAGTTAATATTGTATAACTGGTCAATAGGGTTGGTTTATGCAATGATAAACGGCTTGAATTGGTATTGAATGCTATCACTAGGCCATCGTTAGTTAGCTGCTATAATGCATTTTTTGACCATTTGTTCTTCATTATTATAAGGCTCGATAAGTATGTGGCAACGAATTAAGACGGCAATTGTTCTCGTTATTATCGTTGGTATTGCAATGTTTGCGAGCCAAACGCCTATTTTATTTGCACCACTGTTGGCCATTGGGGTCATTATCGCCGCTCATGAGTGGGCCAAATTAATGCCTAAGTGGCGCCAGCCTGTGGTATTCGTTCTATTGATTTTAGCGCTTACTATATTCTCACTGATGTTCAAGGTAACGTGGTTGTTTTGGTGGGTGGCTTCATTAGTAATATGGTTGATGGCGCTGTCTTGGGTTCGAGTCTTCCCAACACAAACAAGATGGTACGGCAACCAATTGGCAATGATGGGCGCAGTTATTTTGACGGCATCTATTACGGCGATGTTCTATCTCTGGCAATTGTCGGCATGGTGGCTGCTGTATGTGTTCTTATTAGTATGGTGTGCAGATAGTGGCGCCTATTTCGTTGGACGCAAGCTTGGTCGCCGAAAAATGGCACCCAATGTCTCACCCAATAAGAGCATGGAAGGGTTGGCTGGTGGCCTCGTCACAGGGCTATTAGTTGTGGTAGCCATTAGCGTCTTCAAATTACAGCTGACCGGTATACCGTTAATCGCATTTGTAGCGTTATCGGCCATCACTATTCTTGCCTCTGTACTTGGAGACTTGTTTGAGTCGATGCTCAAGCGCCGTGCTGATGTAAAAGATTCAGGCACTATCTTGCCAGGTCACGGTGGTATCCTTGATCGTATTGACTCCCTGTTGTCTGCTACACCGATATTTGCCCTTGGTTTTTGGGCGATACAGCAGCTTGGCTTGATAGTGGTGTAAGGTTTATAGTTAACAGACGATATTCTATTTTTATTATTTTTAAGTATCATGGGCATTGATGGTTATGACGCAACGCATCGCCGTACTAGGCGCGACAGGCTCGATTGGCGATAGCACCTTAGCAATATTAGCGGCGCAACCGCACACTTATGAAGTCTATGCTTTATCAGGCTATCATCGCTTAGATAAGCTATTTGCGCTTTGTCAGCAGTTTTTGCCGAAACGCGTTAGTGTGCCTACGTTAGCCGTGGATGATTTTGCTAACAGGCTTAAAGCCGCAGGGATTGATAGTGATGTCGTAGGGGGCGAGGCAGGATTGGTAGATATTGCCACTGACTCACAGACTGATACGGTGGTAGCAGCGATTGTAGGGGCGGCAGGACTGCCGTCTACATTGGCAGCAGCACGTGCAGGTAAGCGTATCTTATTGGCCAATAAAGAAGCCTTAGTCATGGCAGGTAAGGTCATGATTGATGCGGTCAAGACGCATAAAGCTACTTTACTGCCGCTCGATTCTGAACACAATGCTATTTTTCAATGCTTGCCACTCGCTATTCAGCAAGACAATACACAAATCCATCAGTCAAATCATGGTGTGCGTAAACTGTGGTTAACAGCCTCTGGTGGGCCATTTTTGCAGCAGTCGTTCGAGCAGATGCAGCAGGCAAGCGTCGCAGAAGCGGTCAAACACCCTAATTGGTCAATGGGTCAAAAGATATCTGTCGATTCGGCGACAATGATGAATAAGGGGCTTGAGCTGATAGAAGCCTGTCACTTATTTGATTTGCCTGAAGATAAGATAAATGTGGTCATTCATCCACAAAGTATCATTCACTCAATGGTAGAATATAGCGATGGCAGCTTTTTAGCACAGCTGGGCAGTCCAGACATGAAAACGCCCATTGCGCACGCGCTGAGTTACCCTAATCGGATGGATAGTGGCTCGCAGCCGTTAGACTTATTCGCACTTAGTGGTTTGGAGTTTATTGAGCCTGACTTGCAAAAATTTGCTTGCCTGCGTTTGGCTCGCCAAGCCATGCAGGTCGGGACACAAGCCACGATTGTGCTCAATGCGGCAAATGAAATTGCAGTGGCGGCGTTCCTCGATGGTAAAATACGTTTGACGGACATTGCTAATATTAACGAACAAGCTTTAAATGACATACAGCTGCCACCATTGAACGAAACCGCTGACATAGAAGATATATTGGCAATCGATAAAATTGCACGCCACCTGACTGATAAGTTGGTAGCAAAGCTGACATAATCGTAGCAAGCGTCTCTTAGCTGATACATGACACTAATAAACGATATTAGTGAAGATGTTAATAAAAATGCTGAGAGACAATACTGAGAAAAAATCATGACGTTTTTACTAACACTTCTTGCCGCCATATTTGTCTTGGGCCCGCTTATTGCCTTACACGAGTGGGGACATTATATTGTGGCGCGGCTTTGCGGTGTCAAAGTACTAACGTACTCTATCGGTTTTGGCCCTAAGGTTTTTGGTTGGACCAGCAAAAAGAGCGGTATTGATTATCGTATCTCAGCATTGCCACTTGGCGGCTATGTAAAAATGCTAGATGAGCGTGAAGGTAATGTCGCAAAAGATGAGCAGCACCTTGCGTTTAATCGGCAGCATCCGCTCAAGAAAATTGCTATCGTTGCAGCTGGCCCTATCATGAATTTTGTTATCGCTATCGCGCTATTTTGGGTACTATTTATGACCCCATCTGAGCAGTTAGCGACTAAGATTGGTCAGGTACTACCAGATACGCCTGCTGCGATGGCACAGTTACCAGTCGGTGATAAGATTGTTGCAATTGATGGACATGATGTGCAGACATGGGAAGGTATTAACTATCGCCTTGCAGGACGTATGGGTGAGACGGATAATGTCAGCATTACCTTGCAGTCAGACGCCCAAACCGATCAGTCGACTAAAACCTATCAAGCACCAGTTACGCAGTTTATGCAAGGCGAGGCTCAAGGCAAAGACGCATTGACCAGCTTTGGTATGTTGCCATGGCAACCGCAGATTGCGCCGATTGTAGGCGGTTTGGCTCCCGATGGTGCCGCTAGCCGACAAGGGCTGAAGGTTGGCGATCGCATTACCGCTATTAATGATACAGCGATCGAAGATTGGATTACTGCCACACGTATCATTCGTGATAATCCTGAAACGCTATTGAACTTTACGGTGTTGCGTGATGATAAGTCTGTACAGTTGCAGATTATGCCTCAAGGTAAAAAAGACAACTTGGGTAATGATTACGGACAGATTGGTGCAATGGTGGATCAGACTGAGATTGTTATCCCCGACGATTACAAGACTACCGTGGTCTATGGTCCTAGTGAGTCGTTAGTTAAGTCATTTGAAAAGACTGAGCAGCTCGCAGTAATGACCGTAAGCTCGATGGGAAAAATGCTGTCAGGTATGATTGGTTTAGACAATCTATCAGGGCCAATTACCATTGCCAAAGTCGCCAAACAAAGCTTTGATATCAGTTGGCAGATGGTATTGTCGACAGCGGCGCTAATTAGCTTGAGTCTTGCCGTCTTAAACCTTTTGCCGATTCCAGTATTAGATGGTGGTCATATTGTTTATCATTTTATTGAGTTGATTCGTGGTAAGCCACTGTCTGAAGGTGTGCAAATGGTCGGTCTAAATATCGGTTTACTCTTACTGGCAGGTTTCATGGTGTTAGCAATTGGTAATGACATCAGCCGCCTATTTTGATCGGCTGATAAGCAATATGGCTGATAAAGCACGATATACTAATGGTTTTACGCCTATTATAGGCTGATTATTGTTATGATAGGCATGCTATTCTGTGTCGCAGCCTCTGTACTAATCGTAATTTTTAGTTTATTTTGTGATGCAATTTATATAAAGTGTTCTGAGTTACCCTTGCATGGGTTTATAAACTTATGCGCACGGGTTATACAATACGTGCCTTTCAACTTAACTTAAGCAATTTTTTTATTGACGGATAGTGTTTATGCGTACGCCTTTAATTATGAGCGCGGCTGGGTTGCCGTTAGTTGTAGCGATGATGAGTATGCCAGTACAGGCTGCAGAATTTGTAGTAACTGACATCGGTTTTAATGGCTTACAACGCCTAACCCCTGATAGCCTCTATCCGGTCTTACCTGTTACGGTAGGCGATACGGTGAATGATAGTAGCTTAGCTGCCAGTATTAAGGCGCTATATGCAACTGAAAACTTTGCTGATATTCAAAGCCGTGTCGAAGGTGGCAAGCTAAGGTTTGATGTCATTGAGCGTCCAACAATCGCTGAAGTTACCTTTGAAGGTAACAAGCTCATTCCAAAAGAAGGGCTTGAGCAGGGACTGAAGAATGCTGGGCTGTCTGCTGGTGACGTACTTAAGCAGTCTACTTTGCAGGGCGTGGCCAATGAGCTACAACAGCAATATATTAGCCAAGGCTACTACAATAGTAATATTGAAGTGGATCAAACAGTCCTTGATGGTAACCGTGTGAAACTTGATGTGCGCTTCGTAGAAGGCAAGCCTGCAAAAGTTGTCGATATCAATATCATTGGTAACAAACACTTTAGTGATGAAGAGATCAAAGACGTTTTCGCGGTAAAAGAATCTTCATGGACGCGTCTACTGTCTAAGTCTGATCGTTACGCTCAAGAAAAACTGGCCGCCAGTTTAGAGAGTTTAAAGGCGCTATACCAGAACGATGGTTATGTGCGTTTTTCAGTTGATAATGCCGTACTAAACATCAGTGAAGACAAGAGTAGCGTGTTTATCGAAGTTAGCCTAAGCGAAGGCGAACAATACCAGTTTGGCGAAGTGAACTTTTTAGGTAAACCTACCTTTGAAAATAGTGAGCTAAAAGAGCTGGTGAGCTTTGCATCCAATGAAAAATACTCGCAAGCAAAACTAGACGAAACCACTGCTTCTCTTAAAAGACGCTATGGTAACGAAGGCTATTATCTAGCTCAAATCAGACCAGTACCACGTATCAATGACGATACGAAAATGGTCGATGTTGATTACTATATTGACCCTGCTCGTCCTATCTACGTTCGTCGTATCAACTTTACGGGTAATATCAAAACGCAAGACGAAGTATTACGTCGTGAAATGCGTCAGTTAGAAGGCACACTGTCATCTAATGACAAAATTCAGCTGTCACGCACGCGTTTGATGCGTACTGGTTTCTTTAAAAATGTCACTGTCGATGTTAAGCCAGTACCTAACCAGCCGGATCAAGTCGATGTGAACTATGTGGTTGAAGAGCAGCCTTCTGGTAGCTCAACGATTGCAGCCGGTTACTCACAAAGTGGTGGTGTGACTTTCCAATTGGATTTGACCCAAAACAACTTTATGGGTACCGGTAACCGTGTTAAAGCTGCGCTTTCTCGTTCAGAAACACGCGACTCTTATAGCCTAGGTTATACCGATCCGTACTTTACAGAAAACGGTGTCTCTCAAGGTATCAGTGGTTATTATCGCAAAACCAAATATGATGACGACAACGTTAGTAACTATGTAACAGATTCATATGGTGCGACGCTGAACTATAGTTATCCTATTGACGAAACCAAACGCCTGAGTGCTGGTCTAAATGTAGACAACACAAAGGTTCGTGGTGGTCGTTATTTAGGTATATCTAATGTCCAAGAAATTCTAGACGAGGGCGGTACGAAAACGCCGGAAGTCGAGACTGATGGTGTTGCTAGCTTCAAGAATGATTATCAGACTTACAATCTATTGTTTGGTTGGGACTACAGCACTTTAGACCGTCCCGTATTCCCTACCAAAGGTATGAGCCATGCAATTGATGCAACCATTGGTCTTGGCGATGCCAACTACCAAAAGCTAACGTATAGCGGCAATATATATTACCCTATTTATAAAGACGTGATCGCGCGTGGTTATACTAAGCTTGGTTATGGTAATGATTTACCGTTCTATGAGAACTTCTATGCTGGTGGTTATGGCTCAGTACGTGGCTATGAATCATCTACTCTAGGACCTAAATCACAAGTTTATCTTGATGCAGTCAATGACTCAAATAATCAAACCTTCACTGCAGAAGAAGTGGGTGGTAATGCGTTAGCAACGTTTGGTGCTGAACTGATTTTGCCAATGCCGTTTAAAGGGGATTGGGCAGATCAGGTACGTCCAGTATTGTTTGCTGAAGGTGGTCAGGTTTTTGATACCTCTGATAAAGAAGATCGCACTTTTATCAATCCTAGCAATGGAGAAGATACAGACATTCCGTTATTAACCCAAGATAATGACTTCCGCTACAGTGCTGGTGCTGGTATCACTTGGTATACGCCAATTGGTCCAATCTCACTTAGCTACGCGGTGCCATTTGGTGACAAAGAAGGCGATGAGACTGAAAAAGTCCAGTTCCAGATTGGTAATACATTCTAAATTAATGACATCATTCTCATCTATTTGAGCAGTTTTAAAGATTGTCTCAAATAGACGGAAATATCATTAGAGCTTAGTAGGTCGTCAAAACGCATTGTTATTTTGGCGACCGTTTCATTTATAACCATATTTTATTAATAGTCATTATGATAACGATTGAGCAACTCATTACTCGAATTGAGCAGCGTCAGCCTATTATTAATAAGGCTGAGATTGATACTGAGCAATTGTGTCAACCATTCAGTAGCGTCGGTAGCTTGACGACGGCCAGTCAGCAGCAGTTGAGCTTTTTGGCAGATCCTCACTATATCTCTAGCTTGGCTAGCAGTGACGCCGGTGCTGTGTTGGTGACGGAAGCATATCGTGACCAAGTGCCTACCTCAGCGATAGCGCTAGTCGTCTCAAATCCATATTTGGCTTATGCCAGTGCCAGTCAGCTGTTTGCACGTCATTCTTTATCTAACGGGATTCATCCTAGTGCTGTGATTGCAGACAGTGCTGTTATTGGCGAGCAAGTCAATATCGGTCCTTTTTGCGTAATTGGTGACAATGTGCAGATAGGGGCGCGTAGCTCACTCGATGCTCATGTCGTGATTGAAGCCAATACCAGTATTGGCACCGATTGTGTGATTAAGTCGCAAGTCGTTGTCGGGCCTGAGTGTGTTATTGGCAATCACGTTAGATTGCATGCAGGGGTCAGTATCGGATCTGAAGGGTTCGGGTTTGCGCCTACTAAAGATACTAGTACCACAGGTTGGGAGCGTATAGCCCAGTTAGGTCGTGTCATTATTGGTGATCATGTACGAGTTGGTAGCCAGACGTGTATCGATCGTGGCGCTATCGATGATACCGTTATTGGCAATCACGTTATTATTGATAATTTGGTACAAGTTGCTCATAACGTTCGTATCGGTGACGGCACGGCTATTGCTGCTCAAACTGGCATTGCGGGTAGTACTACGATAGGTAAGCGCTGTATAATAGGCGGCGCTGTCGGTATTACAGGGCATATTGAGATTACAGACGATGTTGTTCTGTCTGGTATGACCATGGTAACCAAATCCATTAAAACCGCTGGCTCATATTCATCTGGTACTGCTGCAATGCCAACTGCTAATTGGCGACGTGCTGCTGTACGTTTTCGTCAGCTAGGCAATAACTAATGCAAACACAAACAAATAATAGATATTCAAAACACAGCAAGGAAGCGTCATTATGAGCAATAACAATATAGATATCCCAACTGATGAAGACGTTAAAAGCTTGGCTGAGCAAGGTCTTACGCTACCATTGACGTATCATACGATTAAGCATTACTTACCGCATCGTTATCCTTTTATGCTGGTAGATCGTATTGTAGCTTGTACGCCAGGCGAGTGTATTACTGGTATCAAAAACGTGACTATTAATGAAGAGTTTTTTAACGGTCACTTTCCTGATGAGCCGATTATGCCAGGGGTATTGATGGTGGAGTCGATGGCGCAGGTGTCAGGAGTGCTTGGTTTTATTAGTGCAGGATTGACGGCAGAAGACGGTTACCTCTATCTGTTTGCAGGTGTGGATAAAGTCCGTTTTAAACGTCGTGTGATTCCTGGTGATCAGCTTATCATTCGTGCAAAAACCGTGATGCAAAGACATGGTATCTATAAGTTTGATTGTACTGTCCATGTCGAAGATGAATTGGCGGCTAGTGCGCAAATCATGATTGCACGCCAAGAGCAGCAAAAACCTGCTAACACGAAGGGTGCTTAAGTTTTTAATAAGCCATACTTTACGAAGAGCGATATTGAAATCGCTCGTTATAACTGCAATAAACAGCTATATGTAAACTCAACAACGCAACTGGTATTAGCTTCGTTAGTAACACTGAAATAGCGATACTTTTTTATTATTTACTCGCATCAAATGATACAAGGGCCCATCTTATGAGTCAGATTCATCCTACAGCACTCATCTCACCGTCCGCGCAGATTGACGAGACTGCTATCATCGGGCCCTATTGTATCGTTGGTGATGAAGTATCCATTGGTGCGCATACGGTTTTGCATAGACATGTCGTTGTGACTAAGCTGACTCGTATTGGCCAACACAATGAGTTTTATCAGTTTGCAAGTATCGGTGAAGATCCTCAAGATTTGAAATATGCAGGTGAGCGTACTTGGCTTGAAATCGGGGATCACAATACGATTCGTGAAGCCTGTAGCTTACACCGTGGTACAGCGCAAGACGGCGAGCTGACTAAAATAGGCAGTCATAATCTATTGATGGTAAACACCCATGTCGCACACGATTGTGTCATCGGCGATCATAACGTACTGGCCAACAATGTTGGTGTAGCAGGGCATGTGACTATCGGCGACCATACCATCATCGGTGGCAACTCAGGTATACATCAGTTTTGCACAGTAGATGACTATAGCTTGATTGGCGGAGCCAGCCTCATTCTAAAAGATGTGGCTGCGTTTACGATGGTATCTGGCAATCCAGCAAAGGCTCATGGACTCAATATCGAAGGTATGCGCCGCAAAGGTTGGTCAAAAGAAACCATTAATGTCTTACGTCAAGCGTATCGTACGATTTTCAGATCAGGTTTGACTACTGCACAAGCGTTGGAAGTCCTACATGGTGAGCTATTGGCTAAAGAGCCAAAAATTCAGCTACTTATTGATTCCTTACAAAATAGCAGCCGCGGTGTTGTGCGCTAAAGAAAGCATAACTCGATTAAAGCATAAATCGATTAATGATGAGTTTGATACTTTTAATCAGATAAATTCTTATGGAATGAAGGCGAATTAGATGAAAGCCATAACTATTTGTTATGGCTTTTTATATTTATGAGCACTTGACTTTTTTGGTCGCTTAGCAGAAACTGAGCGTTTACGATATTGTAATCAATTCTTTCTTAATGTTGCTGGGCGCTTCACATCGAAGCGTTTACTAAATAGCTCAATGGTAAGGCTGACTATTTATGTTGATCAAGGAAGATTATCAGTAACATTAATTGAAGCACGAGGACGGAAAAAATGGCTATCAATAAACAAGAACATGCCCAATGGAGCTCAAGCTTTGGCTTCGTATTGGCAGCAGTAGGCTCAGCAGTTGGTTTAGGAAACATATGGAAATTTCCATACATGGTTGGCGAAAGCGGTGGTTCAGCTTTCGTTATTGCTTATTTGTTCTGTATCGCGCTGGTCGGTTTTCCGATATTAGTTGCTGAATGGTTAATTGGTCGACGTGGTCAAAAAAACCCAGTCAATACTTTTTCAGACGTAGCAGCGACTGAAGGTAAGTCACGTAGTTGGGGTATTATTGGTGCTACTGGTATCTTAGGTGGCTTCTTAATTCTATCGTTCTATAGTGTGATCGGTGGTTGGGCACTTAACTATATCACTAAAGTTGCAACAGGTAGCTTTGCTGGTCAAGACAGTGATTCTGTTGCTGCAACCTTTGATGCTATGCTTGCATCAGCTGGTACATTGACGATCTGGCATACGGTATTTATGATTTTAACCGCTGTCATCGTTGGTATTGGTGTGACAAGTGGTATCGAAAAAACAGCTAAGATTTTAATGCCATTATTGGGTGTGATTCTGTTCGTTATCGTTGGGTACAACGTGATGAACGGTGGATTCGGTGAAGCAGTTGCTTACCTATTTACGCCAGATCTTAGCAAACTAACGGCTGATGTTATGCTTGCAGCATTAGGCCATGCATTCTTCACCCTATCAATTGGTATGGGTATCATGGTCGCTTATGGCTCTTACTTGGGCCGTGAAGTAAACTTGCTAAAAACAGCACGTACCGTTGTTATTTTGGATACGGTTATTGCGTTGGCTGCTGGTCTTGCCATCTTCCCAATCATCTTTAGCAATGGTCTAGATCCTGCATCAGGTCCTGGTCTTATCTTTGTAAGCTTGCCAATTGCTTTCGGTAGCATGGGTGCGGGTACTATCATTGGTGCATTGTTCTTCTTGCTTATTACCTTTGCCGCTATTACTTCATCTATCTCGTTACTTGAGCCAACCGTTGAGCTGTTAGAAGAGCGTACGTCGATGAGTCGTACTGTATCGACTATCGTGGCAAGTACAGTAATCTGGTTGTTAGGTATTGCAGCATTGCTATCGTTCAATCTATGGTCTGACTTTACTATCATGGGTAATGGTATCTTTGATGCATTAGATAAGCTTACTAGTAAGTTCCTATTGCCTCTAACAGGTCTGGCTGCAATTGTATTTGTTGGTTGGAAAATGGATCAACGTAACATTCAGCAAGAGCTTGGTTTATCTAATGGTACATGGCAGCTGTGGCAAATCGTTGCGAAATTCATCGCACCAATCGCTGTTATTGTAGTATTTGTGACGTCATTGATGGGATAGTAGTCGAAATGGACACTATTCGAATCATTAAGTGATAATCATTGAGTGATAAAAGCAGCACAGAAAAAAGGGCTTAAGATTATTCTTAAGCCCTTTTTTATTTCAACAGATATCGTTATACGGTCGTGAATATTAAACAGGATTAACGCAAGTTTAACTCAGGAACCGTTTGACCGCGTTTGGCATAAAACTCACTGACAAACTCATCAAATTTATCTTGCTCGATAGCATCTCTGATACCTTGCATCAAACGTTGGTAATAGCGTAAATTATGAATGGTCGCTAACTGAGCACCTAGCATCTCTTTACACTTGTTAAGATGGTACAGATAAGCACGGCTAAAGTTCTGGCAAGTATAGCAGTCGCATTCAGGATCTAGTGGGCCTTCATCATTGCGATATTGGCTATTACGAATACGTACCACACCAGCATTGTCTGCATCGCCCGTCACAAAATAATGGCCGTTACGCGCGTTACGAGTTGGCATCACGCAGTCGAACATATCTACGCCGCGGCGTACACCTTCAACTAAATCCTCAGGCTTACCAACACCCATAAGATAGCGCGGCTTATCTGCTGGCATATCATCAGGCAGGTAGTCTAGGACATCTATCATCTCTTCTTTAGGCTCGCCAACCGAAAGGCCGCCAATAGCATAACCATCGAAGCCAATCTCTAACAGGCCTTCGAGTGATTGCTGACGCAAATCAGGGTACATACTGCCTTGTACAATACCGAATAATGCGTTGGTACTGCCCAGTCTGTTGTGCTCATCGATACAACGCTGTCCCCAACGTAATGATAGCTCTAACGACTTTTTCGCTTCATCATGAGTGGCTGGATACGGCGTACACTCATCGAACTGCATGACGATGTCTGAGTTCAAGCTGTACTGAATCTGCATTGATTTTTCTGGTGAGAGAAATACCTTTGCGCCATCGATAGGAGATTTAAAATTGACGCCTTCTTCGGTGATTTTACGCATTGCGCCGAGGCTGAATACTTGGAAACCGCCCGAATCGGTCAAGATAGGCTTGTCCCAATGCATAAACTTATGCAAGCCACCAAATTTATCAATGACTTCGGTACCCGGACGTAACCATAGATGGAAGGTATTGCCTAGAATAATATCAGCACCGATGGCTTCGATATCACGTGGCAGCATGCCTTTGACCGTACCATAAGTACCAACAGGCATAAAAGCAGGCGTTTGCACGTCGCCATGATTGAGATGAACCGTACCACGGCGTGCACGCGTTGCACCGCTGGCCGTTTTATGTAAGACAAATTGCATATGTTAACCGCTATTTAAGCTATGAAAATGGCGCTAATTATAGCATTGTTAGCGGTTTTTTTGGACATATAGTCAGAGAATCACTGAACTGCTACGGCGTTACTCTCCCTAAATGTACTACTTGTACAATTTTCAGTCGGCGGCCTTGTACTCATTTTTAGCATTCTTTAACTATAGCTATTAGGTGTCATCGATATACGCGCAATATACACTTTGGTCAATACCACTTTACCATAACCAAAAAATACAGATAGCACGCCAAAAGACACAGACAGTGCTAGAGGTCTATTGATACAGTAGAAGTTATACAGGTGAGGTAATAATTATTGCCACACCATGCTTTTAGATGATGGAGACATAATATGAAAAAGACAGCTTACTTATTATTGAGTGGTTCATTATTGATATCAGGAGGGGCTATGGCTACCGAAGAGCCGAAATACACAGTATTGACCCAAGTAGATGACTTTGAGCTGCGTCGTTATGATGAGCAGCTAGTGGCGCAAACGTGGGTGAGTGGTGACCAAGACTCAGCAAGTCGTGAAGGGTTTAAGATTTTAGCGGACTATATTTTTGGTAATAACACAGCCTCAAGTGGAGACAGTAGTAAAATTAGTATGACGGCACCTGTCACGATGCAAGCTGATAACAAAAAAAGTGATAATGAGTCACAAAAAATTGCCATGACAGCACCAGTCAGTATGCAACAAGACGATGGTAAGTGGCGCGTGCAATTTACGATGCCTAGTAAATATACGATGCAAACACTGCCAAAGCCAAACAATCCAAACGTTGAGATTATAGAAGTGCCTGCACAAACTTACGGTGTGATTAAGTTCTCTTGGCTCGCAGGAGAAGATAAAGTAGCGGAAAAAACTGAAGCGCTGCAAACATGGATGCAAGACCAGAATTTGACGCCTACAGGAGAGCCTGAATTGGCCCGTTATAACCCGCCTTGGACGCTACCATTTTTACGTCGTAATGAGGTGATGATTGCTTATCGATCTAAATAGTAATCAGCACATAAAAAAAGACAGCAATCGCTGTCTTTTTTGTGCTTCATCTAAAGTATCTGAGTTAGACGTTTTGCTCACGGATGATATTAAGCATACGACGTAATGGTTCTGCTGCGCCCCATAACAACTGATCACCAACGGTAAAAGCACCTAGATACTCAGGGCCCATATTAAGCTTACGTAAGCGACCTAGGGCAACAGTTAAGGTGCCAGTTACGGCCACTGGAGTTAGGCGATTCATGGTAGCTTCTTTGTCATCTTCGACCAAGTCCAACCACTCGTTGCCACTGTTTTTGAGTGCAGCTTCGATTTCTTCTAGCGGAATGTCTTTTTTCAGCTTGATCGTTAGGCCTTGCGCATGACAACGCATAGCGCCGACACGTACACACATCCCATCAATAGGAATCGTACTGGCTTCATCGTTACCCAAGATCTTATTGGTCTCGACGCCGCCTTTCCATTCCTCTTTTGACTGTTTGTTTTCTAGCTGTGCATCGATATAAGGAATCAAGCTACCTGCCAGTGGTACACCGAAGTATTGTGTAGGGAAGTCTGCTGAGCGCTGAGTCTGAGCGATTTTTTTATCAATCTCAAGAATAGCACTAGCAGGGTCAGCCAATTCGTCTTGGACGGCATCACGTAACACACCCATGCCATTGATGAGCTCGCGCATGTTGTTTGCGCCAGAGCCACTAGCAGCCTGATATGTCATCGCGCTGACCCATTCGACCCAGCCTCTATTAAACAGCTCACCGATAGCCATCAACATCAATGATACGGTACAGTTACCGCCGATAAAGTCTTTTTTGCCATTGGCTAGGGCACTATCAATGACAGTACGGTTGACTGGATCAAGAATGATGATGCTGTCATCTTTCATTCGCAGCGTACTTGCCGCATCAACCCAATAGCCGTTCCAACCACTATCACGCAATGGCTGATGAACTTTTGAGGTATAGTCACCACCTTGGCAAGTAATAACGACATCACAAGCAGCAAGTGCTTCAATATCATGAGCGTCTTTTAGTTGGCCGGTTTCAATACCATCGAATTTTGGTGCATCACCACCAGCATTACTAGTAGAAAAAAACACGGGTGTAATACCGTTGAAGTCATTTTCTTCCTGCATACGTTGTATCAATACTGACCCTACCATACCGCGCCAGCCTACCAAACCTACTGTTAAATCACTCATGAAGTTCAATCCTATTTACAATTATTTGTTGCATCGTCAACCGATAACAATGCCGTGAATGGCGCGAAAAAGCAAGGCGTTTTGGCTATTATTTGGTCGTTTTCCATACACTATTAACTATGTCGGCTATAACTTTAAGTTATTACTATTGAAGAGATACTTGGCTATCTGACGACCTCAAAAATATGGTGTTTAATAAAGCACTCATTACATTGCGTAATCTAATATTGTAACGTTTTATGATAGTTGTCACATAATTGAGACTCACCAGTAGGCGAGAATCTTCTGAAATGCTAAAGTAAGTCTCAAACACAGTTACTCGACGTTAGTTATTTAATGTCAGGTGAGTTACAACCACGATATTTCTTATCAAACAAAAGCTTAACCAATATACATCATCGGCTCTATTAATATTTCAATCAACGGTTAGTACCTACTTATGGATCTCTCACTATTATATTACGCCTTACAAGGTCTAGCAGGATTCATCGCCTTTGTCACAATCTGGGGCTGGCTGCCGCTGGATAACTGGTGGGTGCGTGGTGTTGAGTTTCCACGCATCCAAATAATGGTGCTTGGTATTATCGCTTGGGTTGGCATGATAGTGTTTTTCTCAGAGTGGGAATTAGGGCAGTGGATATTATTTGTTGTACTGAGCGGTACGTTAGCATTTCAGCTGAGAATGGTACTGCCGTATACTAAGCTATGGAAAAAAGAAGTTCAAAAGGCAAAAGATAAGCCAGAAAGGCAAGCGCATCAAATAAAAATCATGGTATCAAACGTATTGACGCCCAATGACGAAACAAAAAAACTGGTCGATTTGGTTAAGCAAAAGCAGCCGGATATCTTAATTACATTAGAGAGTGACAAGAAATGGGAGCAAGCCTTACAGCAAGTCGAGTCTGACTATCCCTACACCGTGAAAGTGCCACTAGATAATCTATATGGTATGCACTTGTATTCTAAGCTTGAGCTGATTGATCCTGAAGTTAAGTATTTAATGATAGATGATATACCCTCTATTCATACTCAATTGCGCTTGCAAGGAGGCCGCGTCGTTTGGTTATATTGCTTGCATCCCATGCCGCCTAGCCCAACTGAAGCTGATAAGTCCACCACACGTGATGCTGAGCTGCTCATGGTTGGTAAACATATAAAAGAAAACGACCAAACGGCGATACTGGCAGGTGATCTCAATGATGTTGCATGGTCAAAAACCACTCGACGTTTCCAACGTATCTCTGGCCTGCTAGATCCTCGCATTGGTCGACATTTTATTAATACCTTTCATGTTAAATATCCATTTCTACGTTGGGCTTTAGATCATATCTTTCATAGTGCCTGCTTTACGGTAGTTGATATTCAGCGTATGCCATCCGTAGGATCTGATCATTTCCCTGTGATGACTACCTTGCAATATGAGCCAGAAGAGGCAAGCAAGCAAGAAGGCAATGCGCCTACTGCACAAGCAGAAGATATCCAAGAGACTGATAACAAAATCGAAGAAGGCAAGAAAGAAGGCGAAAAAGTGTCAGAAGAGCATAGACAAGAGCAGCGCAGTTTTGGTTGATAAAAGAGGCCGTTTATTAGCTGTAATGCATAGAAATGATGTAAGCATATGCTTACGCAAAATAGAGTCTTTAGCTTCTATCGGCACCAAATCCATTGGCCTATAATACATCCATCAACACAAGGATACGCATGGATGTAGTGTTGAGACAGTATCAATAAAAGCACAGGTCAGCCCGCTGTCTTATATAATACTGTTAAATGACTTAGGATGAGTCAGCACGGAAGAGAGATAATAACAATAACATGAAGTATTGAAACCCTGAACCAATCGCCCTAGGTTCGGGGTTTTTCTTTGTGTGGATTTTGGTTTATCAAGATTTAAACTATTTAACTTTGAGATTTTTTAAAGCCTCCAGTTAAATATCTAACTGCGCAAAATAAAGAAGGGTATATGCAATGGCATATACCCTTCTTTATCTAAATCGATTCAATATTCTAGCTAACTTAATACTATTAGCTTATTGCAACATATTAGCCAAGTATCTGAATATAAGCGCCAGCACGTAGCTCTTGTAACCAGTCTTCTTGAGCTTGCGGTGCTAAGCGTTGATACAGTGCTTGACGTGCCATATTGCGACGATATTGCTCGCTAATATCTTGATCGCGCTTACCGTCGACTTTTAGGATATGCCAACCAAATTGCGTCTTAAATGGCGCAGAATAGTCACCAACAGCCGTATTTTTCATTGTGGCTTCAAATGGACCAACCATATCTTCTTCGCTAACCCAATCAAGGTCACCGCCACGTCCAGCAGAACCTGGATCGTCTGAATACGTTGAGGCTAAACTAGCAAAGTCAGCGCCGCCACGAAGCTGCTCGTATAGATCATTAATTTTTTGTTCAGCAAGCGCGTCAGTTTGTAGATCATCGACTTTGACTAGGATATGGCGAGTATGCCACTGTGGTATCAGCATCGTATTGCTGGCTTTTTTATCAGCAAGCTTGATGATATCAATCCCTTCAGGAGTTAATAATGGCTCGCTTACAGTACCAACGTCTAACTTGGTAATTTTGCTAGACAGCTCTGTCGGTAACGAGGCTGCCTTGTGAAAGCCCATATCTCCACCTTGCAATGGAATCGGATAGCTACCTTGGCTAGCAGCAACGGCTTCAGCGACGTTGACATTTGGCTCAAGCAAACGCGTACGTAATGCTTGCGCGACTTTTAATGCTTCTTCACGTTGAGCGGCTGATAGGCGACTATAGTCATCTATATAAGGCACACGTACGTGAATGGTTTGATATTCGCTTTGGTTCAGACGTTTGGCTTCAGGTGAGGCCAAAAATGCATCAATGTCTTGCTCACTGATACGTACTCGGCGAGTAATTTGACGCTGCTGTAGCGCTTGGATAGAAGCCTCTTCGATCAGTTTGGCGCGTAGATTGGCATAACTACCAGGTTGTGCCGCATCTAGACGTTGCTGCAATGCTGCAATGCTATTAAGGCCTTCAGCTTGAGCGATTTGACCAAGACGTTGATTGATTTCTGCTTCATCGGCAGACAGTCCCGCACGTTTGACCATAGACAGTTGTAGTTCACGCAAAATAAGTGCGTTTAACACTTCAGATTGTAGTTGTGCTGAATTTGCGATAGGCTCTCCAGCAGCTTTTGCACGTGCTTGAGTTTGCTCGATGGCATCAACCAGCTCGCTTTTTAAGATAGCGTTTTCATTAACTAGGGCAATAATACCGTCTGTGCTATTGGCTGGCGTTAAGCGATCAACTGAGTTTTGCGCAGCAGAAGTAGAAGCTTGAGCTGCTGCAGGTTTTACAGTAGCAGCGTTGGCACTTAACGTAAGCGTAAGGCCTGCCATAGATAGCAATACTGCTCTGCTAGTCTGACGTAAAGAAAAAAATCTCATGATGCTCCTCATCAATGTCATTGCATCGGATAGTAGTTGGTCAACTCTATCCGATACCCTTAATAATAAAATATTCGACAGCGTTTCCCATAATAGGGGTTCAAATAGTGTCTTATAAATATTTACATAAATAACTCTAATCTAGCAAAAAACTGGTTAGTCTTTCCATGCCGTCTGTACAGGTTCAAAGCCCAAAATCTTATCAGCAAGCAATCGTGTCAAGCGGCTACTACCGCTGCCAAGACCGTTTAATCTAACTTCTGCCATAATAGCTTGTGTTGGCTCGTCTTTTACGTTTAAGTCATTGTAATAGCGACGACCATAAACAGCAAAGCCGAAACAGCAATCTTCGTAATCAACACCGATGAGTGAATCAAGCATCTTGTTACGATTATAATCGTACTGACCTTGAGCCAATATACGCCAGCTGTTATTGATAGGGAAAACAGCGGAAGCGGTAAACGCAGATAATGGCAACTGATCGGTATTGTCATCACGCTGACGCTTAACATAACCCACATTAAATAAGCTATTGTCTGACGGCTGATAGCGAAGTTCAGTCGTAATGTAGTTCAAATCATAATTACTGGTTAAGGCACCGCTGACATCAACCCAAAAGTTATTATAAGGCTGAGTGCTGGTATCCCATACCATACCTGAAGAAGACGAGGTGAAAACTGGCTGATCATCATCAAGTGTTACACGTCCATCATCTAGATAGAACTGTTCTGCAATGCTACCATCAAAACGTGTCACACCCGTTGCATCGATGTAACGATAATTGACACCAGGCGTAATAGAATGCAAATCCTGCAAACGATCATGACCTAAAAACCAACTGTCCGAAAACAGCTGCTCATAGTTAATAGAGGCAATACGCGTATTAAAGTTAGGAATGTCGTTTTGGTTCTTATACGGTGAATACGTGTATTTTACGCGTGGGCTAAGTAAACGATAGCCACCCATCGTATCGTCAAACGCACCAAATGGTGAGCCTGCTTGATAGAAGTGTAGACCTGCATCGATACTGGCTTGTGGAACAAAAACCGACTGACTGCCATCTTCTTCACTAAGCTGATTATCTTCTAAGCTATCTTCATCATATGACGTATATAGATGCTGCAAGCTCAGCTTAGGTTTGATATAACCCCAAGAGGTTTCCATCGGATAGGCGGCGCTCAGTTTATTATAAATACGTGCGCCACTTTTTTCGTTTTCAGAGCCATCATCGATAGATTTTTTGAAGTATGCAGAATCATGAATACCAGTGATATCGAAGCGCTCAGCCCAAGGCAGGCGATAATTTAATTTGAGCTGTGGCAAGCGTGAGTACGGCTTGTCTTTGTCCTCTAACGCTTTACCACTATTAGTGAATGCATCTAGAGTCTGGAAGGTTTCGACTTTTAGTTCACCATCGACATAATCATTGTAGTAATTGACGCGGGCACGACGTGGCAAGTTTATGGTGCTGTCTGACAAGCCCAACGTATCAAAATCATTAAGGTAATCGGCATCTGATACATAGTTGTATTCGGCATCAGCACTTAATCGTGGAATGCTTTTCGACGACCAAGTGTGGTCATAAAACAAGCTGGTACGATCTTCGTCATCATACTCTTTATCGTTAGGTAAGTATGAACCGTTTAAAATACCTTCCCCATAATTCTCAGTCAAATAACGGAACTCACCTGATAGCATAGGGTTACGGTCAGTATAAATATGCGTGTTAAGAGTGGCATCGTAGTTAGGTGCCGAGTTGAAATAATAAGGAATATCAACTTCAAGACCACTTTCACTGCTGACGCTAGCACTTGGTAATAAAAATCCACTACTACGGCGACTGTCTATCGGGAAGTTAAAGTAGGGGAGATAAAATACGGGTATGTCAGCCACACGAAAAGTGGTGTTATACGCTTCGCCGCGCCCTGTATCAGTATTTAGATCGATACTTTTGGCTTCAAACTGCCATTTGCGGTTGGTAGGTGGACAGGTACTAAACATCACCTGATCCAGCTCGTATTCACTTTCGTTAGGTTTGTTTAAGCGTTTGGCATAGCCGTGCGCTTGTAGACCGACACTGGCAAACGCCACATCATTGGCCGTTGATTGACCAGTCTCAGTATTGTAATTCAAGCTATCTGCAACGCCAATTAGACCACCTTGTGCCGCTCTATCATTAAAGCTGGCTTGGCCGTTATTTGTAGCGGCATTGTTTGTAGAGACGTTGCTTGTACGCTGTCCAGTCGCATTATCTGTAAACATGACTTTGCCTTGAGCAGCCGCAACGCCATTGCTCAAGTCAATCATGACTTTTTCTGCTTCGATATGCTGAGTACCTTGGTCAATTTTTACATTGCCTGAGAGCTCAGCGTAATTCACGTTATTGTAATAACCGTAATCAGACTCGGTAAATAAAGGGGCTTGATTGTTCGGAACGCTAGCCACATTTGGTGCTGGTTGTCCGTTTGCCGTACCAGCTTCATTCACAGCGCGTTGATAGTTGGGGTTACTCTGCGGATATACCCATTGACCTTCACAGCGCTGGGCACTGTCCACGGCATTTGGCAACAGACGTAAATCTCTACCGACCTTTGGAATCGTCTGTGCAGCAGGCATTGCATTATTATGAGTATTGTTCGCCTCAGTGCTGACAGCCTCATTGTTTAATGTTGAAGCATCGGTATCTGGTTTTAGCTCATAAAACTCTGCTAAGCGCATTAGGCTGGCTTGAATACTCTCGTCATTAAGATCTAACTTGCCATTGTCCGTTGTTATTGCTTTAGGGACAAAGGCACTGCTATCTGGTGTATCACTGCTTAGTTGGTTACTGGTTTCTGTATTTAGATTAGCAGCATTAGAAACTTCATTGTTAAAAGATTCAGAGTCAGCAGCTTCATTAATCTCTGTGATATTTAGGTTATTGTTTTCAGAGAACCTGCTATCTAACGCAGTATCATTCGATAAAGTAGCGTCATTCGTATTAGCAGAATTAGCATCGTCTGGATAGCTATCATTTAGAATATCTGCTTCTTGATAGCCATCATTGCTTTGAGTACGACTAATACTATTGGCGTTAGTCGCCACACTATTAGACGCATAGCTGCCTGTACTGTCCGTAGTTAGTGGTTCAGTTTTTTGCGTATTGGCATCACCAATGGCAGCACTGACAGTTAGGCTAGATAAACCTAAGGCACCAAATAAGATCAAGCGGATGCTTTGGTAAAGCGGAGAATATAACAAGGGCACACCTATGATTGCAGAGCTTATTGGATTGCATGACTGAGTTTAGTAGCGGTATCACCGAACGATATAAAGCAGTGAACGAGCAACTAAAATATGACTAATGTATTCTCAAAAATTCGGATGTTTTACATATAATGACGACTAATCATAGTCAAAAAAAACCAAATCAGCTACACTATTTACCAAAATTTATAATATAGCCATGCTGATTTTTAAGTAGCGATAGCGATTCTATCCGACATCAAGTATTGAATGATATAGCAATACGTCTGTGGCAGCTTATATAGCACCGCCGCATATCGCTATTTTAGCAAGTATTTGTCCGACTTATCACTACTTTAATTATTTATGACTTATATTTAACCAGCGATGCCCAATATGACTGACAAAACGACTTTAGAGACTGATATGATCGATGAAAATAACAACCGCCAACAGCAATTAGAACAATGGTTACAGCAAGTATTTTTAGATCAAACATTTAGTCTAGACAGCTTACCTGGTGACGCTAGTGCCCGCCGATATCATCGTATCGAACTATCAGAGACAGACAATCGCGCCAACAAGCATTACATCGTCATGGACTCCGCTGACGAGCAAGATGCGATGCTGCAGTTTATCAATGTTGCGAAACTGATGGCACCTGCTGTCAACGTGCCGACTCTGACTGCACAAAACGTAGAAAAAGGATTTTTGGTATTACAAGATTTTGGCACAGTAGAATTTGCCCATTTGCTTGTCGATGCCACCGCAGACCAAATCAATGACTACTATCAACTAGCAATGCAGACACTAGTCGCGCTACAAACGGTACCAGTAGAAACGGCAAAGTCGCAACACCAGCTGCCAGATTATGACACAGCACTATTAGACCGTGAGATGGATTTATTTAGCGAATGGTTTATGCCTTATATTGGTGTCGCGCTAGATGAGCAGGTTTGGGGAAACCTAAAAACAGCGTTAATGAATGAGATTTTGCGACAGCCTCAAGTGGTGGTTCATCGTGATTATCACAGCCGCAACCTCATGCAAGATCAAGCAGATCAATCAAAGTTGGGTGTGATTGATTTTCAAGATGCCGTCATTGGTTCGTATGCTTATGACTTAGTGTCGTTAGTTCGCGATGCTTATGTTGAATGGCCAGAGAGCCAAATATCTGCATGGATTAATGACTTTTGGCAGCTACAAAAACAAAAATCACTAATCACTGCTGACAGCGCGGTGCAGTTTGAAAACGATGTGAATGTCATAGGCGTACAACGTCACTTAAAGGTATTAGGGATTTTCATTCGTTTGTCTGAACGCGATGGCAAAGACCGCTATTTGGCGGATATTCCTAAAGTCATGCGTGATTTGATTATTGAATTAAAATGGCTTGCCGAACATGGCAACGATGAACTAAAGCAATCAATTATGCCGTTTAATCAATGGCTGCAAGAGGCAGTGCTACCTGCTTATAAAGAGAAGTTTGCTTCAGCGTAGATGACGCTCAGCTAAATTAATTTAAATAATAAAGATAGGAGCGCAGATGTCTACCTCTACGATTACACAAGCCATGATTTTGGCAGCGGGCAAGGGCACACGCCTACGTCCATTAACGCTTGAGACGCCCAAGCCTTTGGTTGAAGTCGCAGGTCAGCCACTTATTGTATGGCATATTAAAGCACTACAAGCAGCAGGCATTACCGATATCACGGTCAATGCATCATGGTTAGCAGATAAGCTAATGGACAGCTTAGGTGACGGTTCACAGTATGGCGTAAAGCTGCATTGGTCAGTAGAAGATGATGAGCCACTTGAAACTGCAGGCGGCATTTTTCAGGCATTACAGTCAGGTAAACTAAAGGATGAGCCTTTTATTCTGGTCAATTCTGACGTCTGGACTACTTATGATTTCTCTCGATTAACAGACTATACATTAGGAGCGGATCAGCGCGCGCATTTGTTACTGATTGACAATCCAGAGCATAATAATGGCGGCGATTTCGCGATTAATAATGGCCTTGCTAGTGAACAGCCGGTCGGCGATGCAGATAAGTATACCTTTGCGGGTATTAGCGTAATGTCACCCAAATTGGTAGAAGGGTTGGTATCAGGACAGCCTGCTGCATTGGCACCACTACTAAAGCAAGCAATGATAAAGTTTCAGATTACCGCTGAAGTGACAACAGATAATTGGATAGACGTTGGGACACCAGAGCGTCTAACACAGGTCAATCAGTTTATCGAACAGAATGATATCGAGCATGCAGGTAAACCAAACTGATAAATTTAAGATAAATAAAAAGCAGCGTCGATTACTCAACGCTGCTTTTTTTATGCATATAGAAATATTTTTTATGACATGTCTAAAAGGTATATTGGCAAGACAAAAATGCAAACTTAGCATCTAGCAAGCTACTCATTAGCTAACTAACTGGCACTCAATCGTATGATTAGACAATTACGCTAAACACCCATGGCCAGTTTAATTAGCTGAGCAATGGTAAACACCACTAAAAACCCTGCTAAATACAGGCCTACGAACCATGCCCATTGCGATTGTTTTTTACTGAACTTTTTCATAGAGATCTCCTGATTAGCGTTTGAAGTATGACTACCATCTGTAAACGATGATAGCCATCCTTTTTAGCTGATCCGTTGCCCGCCGCGATTAGCGACTAGTACATCGGATTGTGATCAGATTTACCTTTGAAGGTATAGTAAGCAAATGCTGTATAGCTCAAGATAATCGGTAACATGATACAGGCGCCAATCAGCATAAATGATAACGAAGTATCGGCAGCAGCAGCCTCATAAATCGTCATTTGATACGGTACGATATAAGGGAATAGGGCAAAACAAACCCCAATATAACCCATTAAAAATAGAGCCACCGTTAGTAAAAATGGACGATACTCACGCTCAGTTTTTAAGTCTTTACGCATAATAAAGAATAAGAGCATGACAATGATAGGCATAGGAGCGAGGTATAATAAACCTGGGAAACTAAACCAGCCTTCTAATGCGTCGATGTCTGAGAAATACATAAACGCTGTGACCACAACCATCGCTACTAGTAATGCAGTAAGCATCCATTTAGAAACTTGGCGCGCCCATACTTGTAATGTGTGCTCTGTTTTTATGATAAGCCACGTTGAACCAAGTAAGGCATAGCCGATAATCATGGCAAATCCGCACACAATCGAGAAGGGTGTGAGCCAATCAAATGGGCCACCAGTATATAGACGGTTACTGGCTTCTAACCCTTGCACTAACGCCCCAAGCATAACGCCTTGAGAGAAGGTAGCAACGACTGAGCCGACAAAGAAAAAGGTATCCCATACATGTCGGCGTGAAGAGGATTTAAAGCGAAACTCAAACGCCACGCCGCGCATGATAAGACCGAACAACATGGCAGTCACTGGCAAATATAGACCTGTCATGATGATGCCATAAGCGACAGGGAATGCTGCGAATAAACCACCACCACCTAGCACTAGCCATGTCTCGTTACCGTCCCAAAATGGCGCGATAGAGTTCATCATGCGGCTACGGTTTTTATCTGAGCCTGCAAATGGGAACAAGATACCGCAGCCCAAATCAAAGCCATCAAGCAGTACATAGACAAAGACAGACAAAGCAATCAAACCGCCCCAAATGAGAGGTAAATCTAATACATCACCGAAGTTAAACATTAGCGTAATCCTCCATCATCGACATCGTTTGCAGGCTCATCTAAGCCTTCTTCAGTACCTTTGGCAGGATTACTATCACCACTTAACGCGCGACCTTGGCTCTCAGTTACTGAATGCTCGTAGAAATTATCTTCTGCAGGATCTGTATAAGGTTTCGGCCCTTGAGCAATCAAGCGTAAGATATAAAAACTGCCTGCACCAAAGACAAATATGTACAGAACGATAAAGCCAATCAATGTAGTCGCTACTTGCTGTGCTGCAAGCGGAGACATACTTTCAGCAGTACGAATCACGCCATAAACTGTCCAAGGCTGACGTCCTGTCTCGGTTACGAACCAACCTGATAATAAAGCGATAAAACCAAGCGGAGTCATCATCATCCAAGCACGGTGGAACCATACACTGTCAGTATTGAACTGCTGTTTTTTGAAGTATTTATATAGACTGAATAGACCGATCAGTACCATAAGCATGCCAATACCAACCATGATACGAAATGCCCAAAACACAATAATGACGGGTGGTTGATCTTCAGGTGCCCAGTTTTTTAGCCCTTTGACTTCACCATCTAACGAGTGGGTAAGAATCAGACCTGTTACATAAGGAATTTTTACTTCGTACTTATTGGTCTGATTTTCTTGGTCAGGAATCGCAAAGAGACGTAGTGCGGCACCGCGTTCATCCTCCCAGAGCCCTTCCATTGCAGCAACTTTAGCAGGTTGATGCTCAAGGGTATTTAGACCATGCTCATCACCAATCAATACCTGCGCCGGCGCAACAAAGATGGCCATAATCATCGCCATACCTAGCATTACACGACCATGCGCGCGGTGCTCGACGTGCTTTTTAGATTGAATATAATATGCGCCGATACCACCGATGACAAAGGCAGTGGTCAAAAAGGCTGCGGTCATCATATGAGCATAACGGTAAGGGAATGAGGGGTTGAAGATAATTTCAAGCCAGTCGGTAGGATAGAGCAGGCCATCTGCACCCATCATAAAACCTTGAGGAGTCTGCATAAAGCTGTTGGCGGCCAATATCCAAAAACCTGAAATCAAGGTACCGATAGCAACGATGGCGGTTGAAGCAAAATGCATGCGTTTGCTCACTCGGCCCCAGCCAAATAGCATAATGCCTAAGAAGGACGCTTCTAAAAAGAACGCCGTCAGTACCTCGTAGGCGAGTAATGGGCCTAAAACGTTACCGGCTTTATCAGAGAATACAGCCCAGTTAGTACCGAACTGGTAAGACATTACCACGCCTGATACCACGCCTAAACCAAAGACGACAGCAAATATTTTGACCCAATGCTTGTAGACTTCAGCATAGATAGGTTCACCAGTTCTTAACCAGCGGAATTCAAGCACCGCAAGCCAGCTGGCAAGACCGATAGAAAAAGCGGGAAAGACGATATGAAACGAGATAACAAAAGCGAATTGGATACGCGCAAGCATCAGCGCATCGAGCTGGTCAATCATAAATGTAGCGAACATAAACGGTTACTCTCATCTGTTAGCTGAATAGCGCTGACTTCCATACAACGCTCAAGTAACTGTCCGTAACTATCCATTGATCAAAGTGGCAAGCATTACGGGCAATAGCTCAGTGACGTGGACTTAGCTCCATTAGACATAAATTGTGGCTAAGTTTGCGACTCACTGTTTAGCTGAATTGAATAATTTATGTCCTTATAAATTTACATATTACTGTCATGTGCTATAGATATATTATGCGCTCACCTAGATATACACGCAAGCAACCCAGTCTGTCTGTTACAGACCTAAGAGTCATCAAAATAACATAATTCAAACATTGAAAAATATAATTAATATTATTAAAAACAAAGTAGTATGCGTGAACATACTGCTTATTTGAAAGCTATAACTGATATTTAAAGGTTACGATTTGCACATCAAAAACCTTGTGAAATAACAAAAATCTACATCATTATTGTAGCTGCTTATGCAAAATTCTTCGCAACGTCAAAATGGTCTGCGGATTGGTCTGGATACTATGGCCGCCATTGATAATTGTTTCAGACGCAGCACCATCGAGATGGGCGCTATTATAAGGAACGATACCATCTGACAAACGCTCGGTCAGTGCTTGACTGATATCATTATTGACCGTTACAGCAGCAACAAGCGGCTCAGGTGGTAGCTGTGATGTCTCATTATTGTCGCTGACATCAACGCTCGCCGTTTCATTTCCAGCATTTTCTTCTACCGCTTGTGATAAATCAATCTTGGCACCATTTGGTTGCGTTTGCGCCAATCCTTTAGTGATATCGGCATCGTTATTGGCAATGATTGAATGGTAAGTGATACGCTCATTCATAGTGATGTCTTTGGTTAATTCTATAAAAGAAGACTTATCACTTAACTGGCTGGCACCATTCTGCAAATACAATGCGCCTAGTGGGTTTTGCGCCAAATCGCCTTGTGTGGCAATAGTCGCTAAGTTATCCGTGAATGTCTTGACCAGACCTACGGGTAAGTAAACGATGCGGCGTAGCGCACGGGTGAACCAACGATCTGCATAATCTGTACCACGGAAAGGTGCAGATAGAAAAACAGCAGTGTCTACTTGCGGCAACGCCTGTAGCTCAAAACGCTCCTTTAACTCATCTTCACCGAAAGAAGTCTTGAGCGCGTTACGGATTTGCTGTTTCTCATTGCTAGAGAGGATATCTTTATCATTGAGCTTATCTAAATCATCGACTAAATTTTCATCAGACAGCATCATGCGAGCAATAATGGCACCCATACTATGACTGATAATCACACTGTTTTGACTGGCACGATTTTTTCCGTCAGGATCAGTCTGCTGGTAGGTGCTGTTGATTAACTGCTGAATCTGATAACGATTTTCTAAAATAGGCAGATTGGTTGGATAGAATATTTGCCAAACTTGGTAATTGTCACGCAGCTTGTCATCATTAAGAATATCGTTGGTCAGATTTACCCATGTGGCCGGACTAGAGGCTAGCCCGTGCAACATAATCAACACACGTTTATCAGGATCATAAGGCTCAAGCATGAATAGTTTAGGCAGCTGAGCATCTGGTTGGCGGGTAATCAAGTTTAAATAACCCACACCATCTAACTGGTTCTCTGATAGCCATAAGCCATATCCCGCCGAAAAGTTGGCTGCCAGTGGGTAGTCATCATTGAGAATATTAACGGATTCGGTTTGGTACGGGTTATATAAATGAATATCAAGCTTACGACTGCTCAGCGCGTCTAATACACTATCGCCGTCTGGCTTAATCAGACCAGTCAATAGCAGATGTCCAGTCGGATAAATACGTGAGCTTGGCTCACTGTCGTCCGTGTTTGTATCTTCATTTGTCAGTCGACCAGATAAGGAGGCGACTAGCAATTGACGGATTGTGGTGGTATAGCGATCATCCAATGACGCCACCAAACTGATGCCCAAACCAGGGCGTTTGCTCACAGAATTGAGACCAGATAGTCGCAGCTCATAAGTGGATGATAAGTCTGCTAAAGCAGACGTTTGTTTATGAGCGTTTTGCAGATAGTTGTTTTCGTTTGGCAAATAAATATCAAGATTGTAGTCATCTACGGTAACTTTCATGACTTTAACTTGGTCTGTTGCTTTGCCCTTTAGTGGTGGTCGATTGGCAATTGCTGCTTCATCCGTGTTGTCACGCTTGGTAGAGGTTATTGGCAAATACTCTACTGTCGTATCACCCATCAATTTATTGGCGTTTTCAGTCGACTGATAAATTTGAGTAATAACATCATTGCTAGCAGCGTTATAAATGTCTTGGGTTTGGATATCATTGTCATTCGGAATACGGTTTTGCGCACGATGCCTATTGCTATTTTGCTCTGCACCTTCAAAGTCATGGGTTAAACTGTCATAAAACAGATAGGTGTAGCTGTATTTGACGGCATCAAACAACCTTGCTTGATAATCGGTTAAACACAGGTCAGTCTCTTTTTGCTGTGTTTTTGCATCATCCTCACTTAAGGGCGCGTTGGCGTAATACGGATCAAGTGGCGGGCGTGCAAGCGCATTACGACAGTTTTTTGAGTCAGATAGTTGACGCGCTTTTGCATAGTGCAGTTCTGCAAAAATAGCTAAGGCAGGGCGATAGTGTCTGTTAAGCATACTGTCAGAGAGCTGAGTCAAGCATAAGTCAAATTGCTGCATACAGGCTTGCTCATTCAGGCCTGCTGATAACAAAGCAGATGCTGTATCGCTACTTAGCGCATTGTCAGTGACGATATTGCCGCGCTGCGCTGAGATGGTCTTGGCCGAGGCTTGTTTATCGACCGTTACCGTACTACATGCTGGTAGCAATACTGCTGCCGCCAAAAGCATAAGTGACGTAATGGGCAGGGTTTTTTTATTAGTATGCATTACTGTCTGTTTGCTAGAGCCAGCGAAAGTCATAAGTCAGTCCAATAAACGGTAGTTATGAGAGTATGAGTAATGAAAGTAGCAATTGATAATGAGTAATGAGTGTAGCGCAACTTTTGGCGTTAGACTATTCATTTGCAGTTCTACAAAAGCATGTTTTAAAACGAAAGGGTTTCTGCTGGTCGAAAAAAAGCGCTTTTGTCTTATAGAGATAAAACAAAAGCGCTTGGTATGTGAAGCTTAGATTATTTATTAGAGATTTGACCTAGTGAAAGTCTTATGAAACAAATATCTTATGAATCAACCCCTCAATAGCTAATCTCAACAAATACAGAATTTCTAGACACCTGGTTTTACACTGATGTCAGGGGCAGGGATATCCCAAATGTAGAACTTACCTTCTTCAACGAGTTTGATTTGTTGAGGAATAACAGTATTGTTAGGGTATTGCCCTTCAAGACGACGTAAGCGTTCTAACGCATTAGCACGGCGGTCACTAAGTAGATCTGACTGTGCCAGACTTTGTTCTGCTTCGGTATATCCTAAAGCGACAGCGCGGTCTAGATACTTTTGACCTTCTTTGAAACCGCCACCTTCTGATAGCATCATACCGTATAGGAAGTTAGCCTCACCACTATCAGGTTGCAGCTTGATAGCGCGATCGACATACTGACCACCACGTACCGTGTAGTCTGAACCCAAGTCTAGGTTACGACCCATACCGTTTAGCTTAGCGGCACGAAGCAACACATCGTAAGAAGCATTTGGCGACTTGGCATACGGTTCGATCCAATCCGCTAATACTTTGATTTTTTCACGAGTGTAATGGCGCTGTGAACGGTTAGGGAAGTTTGGTGGATAGTGACGCGCGTTAGGGGATACGTCAGCGATGAAATCGTCTAATAAGCTAACATCAAGCTTATCAGTACCTAGCCCTTTTTGTTGTGGAATCAGTACAGTTTTGACGAAGCTCATGTCTGAGAGCTGTACTTGCGGTGTAGGAATATTCGGAAGTTGTCCGCTACGCAGGTCGATACCGGTAGCTGTCATTGGACCAGGCTCATAAACACGAGTAGTGCCGTTCATCACAGGTGCAGCAGCAGGCGACATCATTTGTGGTGTTTGAGGCTGAGCAGTACTGACAGATGCATTATTTTGCTGAGTACCGCTTAGTTGCATGTTAGTCGTTTGCGCACTAGTCGGCTGGCTGTTGCTCGCAGGTGTTGCTGGTAAGCTTGTTTGTGCGGCATTGGTTTGAGCAGGACTAATGGCTGCATTAGGACGAGCAAGACGAATCACACGTTTGCTTGAATCCATCGCACTAGGTACAGCTGTGGCAGTGGCATCAGTTTCTGCAGCGTTCACAGGTGCGGATAACAGCATGGCACAGGTTGCAGCCATGACGGTCAACGTTGCAAACTTCGGTGACTTAATAGAGTGGCTACTAGAGAGAATCGCTTTCATAAAAATCGTTACCTTGTTTAATTTATTTGGTTGTTATTCATTGATTGGACGGTAATATAAATAGCGCATTGCTGCAAAATCGTACAAATTTTTAATACCGTAGCAAATTAAGCTTCACGCTATCTGTGGTAGGATTGTTAATCGCTAGAATTAAGCAAACCTACGTAAATCTGTATAGCCATTGATGCGTAAGATAATCGACAACAGCAGCTAACAATAGTACCTGTAACCATAAGCTATAAGTGATAAGCGGTATCTTTCATACGATTTGCCATCCATCGCATTGTACGACGTACTGGCGGAGACAGGGTAGCGCCGCCGCTTGCAAGTGCTAGCTCACGATGATGCAGCTCCTCTTTATCCATTTGTGCCAGTATCTCTTTTGAGCGCTGATCATGTTCAGGTAGCTGCTTGATATGATCTTGTAGATGCTCGCTGACCTGCGCTTCTGTCTCCGCTACAAACCCTAGACTAAACTCGTTTGAGATCGCGCCTGCGACTGCACCGAGTCCAAAAGACATACCGTACCAAAGCGGCGTAAATACGCTGGCATGGCTACCAAGTTCGCTTAGACGAGTCTCGCACCAGACCAAATGATCGACTTCTTCTTCGGCCGATTGTTGCATGGCTTGTTTGACACCACTATCTTTTGCGGCAAACGCTTGGCCATGGTATAGACCTTGGGCACATACTTCACCGGTATGATTAATACGCATAAGACCTGAGACGTGCCGCGCCTCTGTGATGGTCAGCTCAGGAATCTCATTGCTACTGACGGGCAACGGACGCGTGCTTGTGTTGGAATGGGGCACGACAGCTCGTAATGCCTTATCGACCCCAAGTAACAACTGGTCAATTTTAGATAAAGGACGCAGGGTCATAACTCACTCCTGATGGTGTTAAAAACTGTCAATAAAATAAAGTGTGTTACCGTTTAAACGTAACGGCATAATGCGTATTACTATAACAAACAATCTAAATTATCGGCTCAAATATTATTGTCTAGATAGCCCATAAATAATCTATAGATAGTGGGCAAACTACTATAGCTATCATAACTACGAAACCATCAGCGCAACGATTAGACGGTATCTATTGAGCTAACCATATTTACGGTGCTATACCATCGTTAGTTTGGATAATGGCATGCTTAATATGTTTATTGAGTTTGATGTATAAGAATGCACCAAACACAATATTCAATAGCCCTGTCACCAAAAACAATTGTGGTAGCGTAAATCCTAAAACATTTAAAATAACAATCGCAAAAATCGCTGATGTGACCATAAATATCGCATTAAAGATGTTATTCGCGCCAACAATACGTGCTCGATGACTCTTAGGTGCGTAGGCTTGCATAGAAGCATATAGCGGTACGATATACAAACCACCACTGAATCCTAATAAGAATAAATCCGCGAATACCCGCCAGCTACCACTTATATTAAACAAATCACCGATGCCAAGTAATGTGTCATTATTCACATTTATATCTAAACCTGAAAGTGAAAAATACAAATCAATAGCAAAGATACTTAATCCAGCAATACCAAAGGGCAATAGACGCAAGCTGACTTTGTTTTTGGTCAATGTTTTGCACAGTACTGAACCGATTGACACACCAACAGAAAACAATGTGAGTAAGAAAATAACGACTGACTCATCACCAAGCAAAATCACCTTGCTGAACTCTGGCACTTGGGTCAAAAACGTCGCCCCATAAAACCAAAACCAGCTGTTACCAAGAATGATAAAGAACAAAAAAGGCAAAGAGTATAAGTAACGGACAGTGGCCAAGCTGGTCGTAATAATATTCCAGTTAATCTTCAGGTCAGGCTGCATCGCTGGCATAGTAGGGATATAGCGTGCGGCTAAATATCCCAAAACAGCGACAACCAACACCGTGGCACTAATCCAATACAGGGATTGTGATAGCTGAGTCAAAATACCAGCGACAATCATCCCGACCAAAATAGCCAGCGAAGTACCCATCTGAAAAAGGCCGTTAGCGCCGACCAACTCATCTTCTTTCATCGCTTGTGGCAGATAAGCGTATTTAATCGGTCCAAAGAAAGTCGAATGTGTACCCATCAAAAACAACGCGACAAATAGCAGTGCATACCATTCAAAGACAAAACCGACTGCGGCA
The DNA here is from genome assembly GCF_904846625.1 of Psychrobacter sp. JCM 18900. GTDB lineage: Bacteria > Pseudomonadota > Gammaproteobacteria > Pseudomonadales > Moraxellaceae > Psychrobacter. The sequence goes on along the minus strand of NZ_CAJHBL010000001.1, from coordinate 550,567 downwards.
ACCGCCATAATGACCAGCTCAAGGAGTTTAATAAACTGCGTGAGCTTTGACTTTTCATACTTATCAGCAATCTGTCCTGCCAAAGCAGAAAACAAAAAGTAGGGCAGAATAAATAACATGGCGGCCAAGTTATTAAGGATACTGACCTCTACGCCCAATTTACTGGCGGCAGTATAAGTGAGCACCAGTATGAGCGCCTGCTTAAAAATATTGTCATTGAATGCGCCCAAAAACTGGGTAAAAAACATAGCGCTAAAACGACGGCGCTTGAATAACTGAAACTGGTTGGACATGGACATTCCTACAGATAAATCGCGACTGATAGAGAAAATAGCGGCGCTGAACGACAATTTTTTTATGAGAATAATCGTAAATTTTATTAAAAACTATATCAAGATATAGCATAGGTTTTATCAATATTAAGCCGTATAATAGCAAGGCTTCGGTGAAAATACATGCAGTCAATGCTATGATTCGATATTTAACTAAGTTATGATTTATAAAATTTATGTGATTGCGTTTTAGGGTATAAATAGTAGTGAAAACAAAGGCTACTACCCATCAACACTATCTATAAGCTAGTAGACCTACAAGGCAGTAGACATACATTGCTAAAGCCGACACTATAGATAACCAGTCATAAAGTTAAAGTAGTAAACCATTAATTCCAGATAACTGCTATAAGTTTATTCACCGGTCAGACTTGACGATTGTTATCGTTGATAAGATTGTGCCGCGTGAGCTGATAGGACGTAAAGATGATAAAGCAGCCTTCAACTCGAGCATGCAAGGGTCTCATGATGCAGCGTGACACAGCCATAATCCAAAACGATAGTAATAACCCAAGTACGTATCCAGCAGCGCCGCGTAAAAATTTCAGACGCTCGGCATTGTGCACTGCGCTTGCGACCAGTTTGTTCGGTATGGCACCTGCGGCAATGGCAGATACTGTTAATAATGTAAACAATACCGCTATCACCAACTCATCTGCTACTGACCAAACTGACAGTAATCAAACGCTTAGTAACCAGACTAACAATAGTCAAAGTGCGAATGATAAAGCATCTATCAAGCAATCAGCTACATTGTCAGATGACGATACTCAGCTAGATATGGCTCTAGATGCGCTACGTCTAAAAAAAGCAGTGGAACAAGGCATCATCGATCAGTCAGTATTGGACGACTATAGCGAACAGAGCTTGGGCATTAAAAAACCTAACTCGAAAAAGTCAGGCTCTAGAAACTCGACGACGCAAAATGCCAATGCTCAAAACACAACTTCTCAAAGAAATAACTCTCAAAATTTAGAAACTTTCACTGATAGTCCAAGTACTTCATATAATCCAAATAACGCTCAATCAATCGCTTCTAATGATGACCTGTTGCAACAAGCAACCGAGATTCAGCAGCAGGGTTATCAAATGATGACCCCTGAGCAGATCGATCGTGAGCTAGCGGCAATGGATGCGCAGAATGCTCAAGATATTGATAGTATCAATATTAGCAATAATGACAGTGACTTTGATGCGCCAATCGCTACGTTAGATGACACAACATCACCAATTGGTCTCGATGTAGAGCTAGATGCGACAAACTTGCCCGCGCCTAGCAATCTTGATACGTTGGGTAGAAATGAAACAACGCAAGAACAGGCGAGCACAGCTGAAGGGATGTCACGTCCGATTGAGGTGAGTGGTGCTGTCAGCAATGAATATGTTGTTAGTAATGAAGCTATTGTTAAGAGTGAAAATGGCCTGACGACTGATGATAGTAGTGATGAGGTGATAGCTGGTACGAATGTGCCTGCCAATGTAGAAGGTACGACAACAGACATTATCAATCCGAATGACTATCTACCAGATTATCAGAATGATACTCAGGCCGTCGACCAAAGTATCGAACAAGCCAATAGACCACGGCCACGCGCGCGCAATAGAGGCAATATCGTGACGCGTCTGTACAATCGCTTTTTTAACGACGGTGGCGTGATTGCTTTGCCAAATGTAGAAACCGCTATTTATCTAGAGCAAGTATCTGCTGAAGACTCTCCTAATGGTAAGGCTCAGCTAGTTGAAGCTGATAATGACATTCAGCCAATGAAAAACATCAAAGCGGCACTGGATGATACTTCAGTTCAGTCGGTTATTGACTTTACTGCGGCATTGCCACGTTTGCGCGAAACAGCACAGAATGCTGCTAAAGCCGTTGGTTACTATGAGGTTGAGATGCGTTTGACCCAACCTGATCGCGATACAGTTAATGTTGTGATTGAAGAGCTAGGCGAGCCGGTACTGGTAGATAGCCGTATTATTGAGATTCGCGGTGAGGGCAGTGAGCAAGAAGAGTTTGCATCGCTTGAGGCAGACTTGCCGCCGCAAGAAGGTGATATTTTTAATCATCGTGTCTATAAGAGCAGTAAAGCGGCTTTAGAGTCTTTGAGTAATACCTACGGCTATTTTGATCAGTATTGGCTGAACAAATCTGTTGATATCATCTTGCCTGATAATAAAGCAGATGTCTCGTTGGTTTACAACACAGGTGATCGTTACGAGTTCGACGATGTAGTATTTTTTACCTACGACAAAGAAACCAATACGCTGACTCAAGACCCTGACAAGCTACCAGTAGAGCTTTCATTGTTACAACAGCTCTATGGCTTTACGCCGGGTGAGCCGTTTTATCGTCCAGCAGTTACTAAGTTCAGTAATGACCTATCGGCAACTCGTTACTTTAATACGGTCAACGTCGAGTCGATACTACCACCAACTGATAGTAGTGAAGCTGGTACCTTAGCGTTTGACAATGCTGCTACCGAGGGTAACGACACATTAGATGACGATATTAACAATGTAGACAATGATGGCGTCGCAGGTCTGAGTAGCAATGATGGGGCAGCTGCCTTAAATGTGACTGCTAGCAAAGAAGATACGGTCAATGATAATAGCGACATAGGTGCAGAGAGCGATAATGCTCTGAGTGCTAATAGTGGCGAGACGGTCAATGAAGCGGATATCGCTGCTATTGATTTTGAGGCTGATGAAGCCACCCTTGATAAGCTGCAAGCCATCAGACAAAAAGCAGAGCGACTAAGCCGCTTGCCGAATGATCGCGTGCTTGATGAAAAAGATCAGGAAGCTGATAACCTATTGGGTAAAATCAGTGACTCAATTAGTAATGTTGCACAAAAGATATTCCCTGACGAAAAGAGTCTGATCGCTGACGAGAACTTTGTACCGCCAACGCTAGCAGGACGTAAAACGCCACAAGACGTTGCAGAAAGCAAAAAAGTACCTTTATATGTGTTTGTATACGCGGATAAACCACGTGATGCTCAAGTTGGTCTGGGTTATGGAACAGATACTGGCGTTCGCGCCACCGCAAAAATAGACTATAACTTGCTCAATCGCCAAGGCTATCAAGCGGGTGCAGAAACAGAAGTATCGAGAATCAGCAAAAACGTGGCTGTATACGCCAGTCGACCATGGAATCATCCGCTCAATGATAAGTTAGATGGGCGTCTTACTTATGAAGAGGAAGTGATTGACCAAGGCGAAGGTAATTTCGATCTGTCGACCACAACGCTAAAAGCGGCTCTAGCACGTAATATCCGTAGTGATACTGGTTGGAATCGCAGCTACTCTGTGCGTTACCGCTTGGATGAGCTTGAAACGGGGGTTGATGGAGCAGCATTAGATGATCTGCCTATCCGCTTTACCTCTTCAAGTCCGAAACAGCGCGCGCTATTGTTTGGCTATGGTATGAATAAAACAGATACTGACAATGCGACCAACCCAACGCAGGGTATGCGCCAGTACTACTCAATCGAGGCTGGCACTGATAGCGCATTCAGTGATACCGATATGGCGATTATTCGCGCAGGCGTTAGTGGTATCTACAGCTTTGGCGAAGACAAGAAGCATCAAGTATTAGGTAGTGCCAATGCCGGTTATATCTGGGCGGATGATTTTTACGATGTGCCTTATAAGTTGCGTTTCTTTGCAGGTGGCGATCAGAGTATTCGCGGTTATGACTATGAGAGCTTGTCACCATTAGACAAAGGCTATTTAACGGGCGGGCAGGTGCTAGCGGTTGGTAGCGCTGAGTATAACTATGAATTTAAACCAGGTTTCCGTGGCGCATTCTTCACTGATGTCGGTAATGCCTACGACAAAGATTTTGAGACTGAGACAAAAGTCGGCGTTGGTGTCGGTATCCGCTGGGCATCGCCTGTAGGAATGGTGCGTGTCGATGTGGCTGCTGGCGTGACCGAGGAAAGCATTCCAGTACGACTACACTTCTTTATTGGTTCACCGTTATAATCGCTTAATGTAGTAGTTCCAAATGTTTAGTAGCTCCAAATGTTCTAATCATCACTTATCGTACCGATTGCTGGTCTTCATTTTTTAACGTAGTTGAGTGTCATGCTGACAGAAAATACCCCGCCTAATAATGCTCCAGATGAAGATCCAGCACAGCGTGATGCCCGTGCCGTTAGGCGTTGGTATCCGTTGTCATTTCTGCTCAAACTTCTGGTATTGATGCTTATCGTACTAGCCATCATGTTTGCCATATTCTTTTATGCAGCAGGGACGGACGCTGGTACGAAGTTTATATTAGAAAAAATCAGTGTTGAAACAGGTATTGATTTTAAATACGGACGCGGTAACCTGCGTGATGGTATTTGGGTAACCGATATCGATATTGAAGCGACTGAAGATCTTGAGATATTGGTAGATAAGGCCTATGTGAAAATAGGCTGGCGCGCAGTATTTGCAAAAGAAGTGCATTTAAGCGATGCAGACATCCAGACCATAGAGATTATCAATAAAAAACCACCTACTGGTGAACCATTTGATTATAAAACTTTAAAGTTGCCAGTGAATTTGCGTTTTGACCAAGCAAAAATTAAGAAAATTACTTATAAGCAAGTAACCAAAGATCCTATCGTTATTCAAGATATTACGGCGCGTGACCTGACGTGGGTAGGTAGTACGGTGACCGTTGGCCGTGGTGACTTGCAGTACGCTGATATTGTGAAAGTCAGTGCCTTACAAGGAGAGATCGACCTACAGGGCGACTATCCACTAGATTTGAGTGCGATTGCGGAAGTCAGCGCTCTTGAAAAAGCCTATATCGACCCATTGAATATCTCTGCAACAGGAACGCTCAAACGTACTGTTGGCAAGGTGCGTAGTCGTTATAACGATAGCGATGTGAAAGGTAACTTTGTAGTGCAGGGGCTAGATGCGGGTGCGCCGTTCGATGCAAAACTACAGTGGGATGATATTCTTATCCCTTACGCTGACAGTCAAAACATTCGCCTACAAAGCGGTACAGCCACAGCTTCTGGTGTCATCTCTGAGATACGATTGCGTATCAATACTGAATTGACAGCCAAAGATATTCCATCAGGTCATTACCAAGGCCGTGCCGTTATCGCCAACAGTCAGCTACGTATAGATCGCTTGGACGCTGACGTGCCAGCGGGACGTTTGGCATTACAAGGTATTTTAGATTGGAAAGACAGCTTTGAGGCCACAGTGCGTGCGACGGGTAGCAACTTTAATATTCGCCAAGCTATTCCGGATGAATATATTGATTTTAAAGCTTATGCCCCGCAAACTCTAAACGGTAGACTGTCACTGCGTTATCAGCAGCAGAATACCACTGGTAATACGCAGATCGATGCAGATTTACGTCAGCGCGATGGTGAGCACATCAATGCCAATATGGTTCGCGGTAAAACCTCTGCCAAGTCCAAGCAAGTCGCGCCTTGGTATATTGATGCTAACTGGAAAAACCTAACCCGCCGCAACGTACCCAATATTGGCAATATCGACAGTCCTAGTGGTCAGGCGGACGTCATCGTTCGTGGTTCGACTCTATCAGTCGATGCCAATGCCGTTATCAATGAGCTAAATGCTGCCCCCAAAGGCAATTATGATCTACGTATACGTAAGGCTGGTGATGTCATAGATATCAATCGTCTTAATTACAATGGCATAGTAGGAGACTTATCCGGCACAGGACAGATTCAGTTAGCGAGCAAACAGCGTCCACTGACATGGCAGGTTGATGCCAGTACCAAAGGTTTACTCCCTAAGAAATATCGTAGCGATTTACCGCTTGAGCGCCTAACAGGTAGTATAAGTGCGCGTGGTCGACTGCTAAACATCACTAAAAATGGTGTCAGCGGTCAACGTCATGTGATTACTTTAAACAATACCGATATGCAAGCGCAGCTCGATGCGTCGCAAGCAGATCGTGCTATTGGTATTACCGGTGCTGGTGATGCCAGTGTCGATATCGTAGGTGGTGAGCTGTCGGTATTTGATGCGCGTTTTGATGGTCGGATTGATACAGCAGATGTACCGCAAGGTCGTCTGTCTATCGATGCTGCGGGTACGCCGAAGCTGATTAGTATTCGTAAGCTGAACTATAAGGGTGAAGCGGGCGCAGTTGATGCGAAAGGGGTCATCGACTTACGTAAAAATATCGGCTGGAATATAGATGGTCGTTTTGACCAGTTCAATTTGGGTTACTTCTTACCCAATAATCCAGCGATAATCACAGGCAATCTAAAAACCAGTGGCGAGTGGCAAAATGCGCCAAAAAACAGCGAAAACACTGCAGGTACCTTGCAGCGCTTTGCCGTAAATTTTAACGGCATATTGGATGCCGAGCAATTGCCAGCAGGTAAGCTGAATATAGAAGCTAGTGGTGACAGTCAGCTGATCCGTATCAATCGTTTCCGTCATGTGGGTGCGGCAGGTAGTATCGATGCCAGCGGAACCGTTGACGTGCGTCAAGGCGTTGCGTGGGATATCAACGCAGTCATGGATCGTTTTAACATTGGCTACTTCCTAAAAGATACCCCAAGCCTTATCACTGGTACGATTGATACAGATGGCCGCTGGAGTGACACGCAGCAGATTGTCAATATTAAACAAGTCAATCTGAATGGCATGCTAAAAGGGCAGCAACTGAGTGCCAAAGGCAGCCTATCAGCGAAAATGCGTTTGCCTAAAGATTTAGCAAGTTACTTTAAACAACTTCAGACCCAAGATGCTCAAGCACAATATAAGCAAGTAAACGCTTTGATTGATAGCTTAAATGCTAATAATCTGGTGCTGCGTTGGGGTGACAACTATGTCACGGCTAACGGCAATGCCAAACAGCTACAAACCAAAATTAACATCACCAGTCTAGACCAACTATCTAGCCAATTGGCTGGTAAAGTCACTGGCGGTGCCACGCTGTCTCAACCAGCTGGTCAAGCACTACCTACTATTTATATTGACTTGGTCGGTGAGCGACTCGCGCTACCTGGCTTTATATTGCGTCAAGGCCGTGTACGCGGCAAGCTCGTCAACTTAGCCAATAGCCCAAGTCAGTTAATTGTAACTGCTGAAGGTCTAGATGCTGCTGGTCAAAGTTTCGATAGTGTTAAAGCCTCTTTTAATGGTACCGAAAAGTCTCATGTGGTCGATTTAAATGTAGCCAATAAGCAACTCGATGTCGGCGCTAGGCTAAAAGGTGGTTTTGATCGAGACAGGCTAAGCTGGTCAGGTGTCATTGGAAAAGGCCGAATCAAATCTAAATATGCGACTTTGAATCAATTGCAACCTGCACAGCTGATTGTGAATTTACCTTACAATCAGGGTGGTGAGAACCGTGATCTAAAAGTACAGCTTGCCGCTCACTGCTGGCAGGCCACGGATCAAACCGGTAAGCTGTGTCTACGAGAAAAACTAGTGGCATCACCAGACCAAGGTGAAGTCAATGTAGCGTTGCAGAATTTAGATACGTCGTTATTCTCAGTGTTCTTGCCAGAAGATATTGACTGGAATGGTAAGATTAATGGTAAAGCAATCGTCGGATGGCAACGTGGTCGTCCGCCAACTATCAATACCACGCTATATTCAGACAACGGCAAGATTGGCCTTGTTCAAGATGGTGAGAGCACATCAATGACCTTGCCGTACAAGCGTGTCTCTCTTATTGCTTTGTCTGTGCCTGAGGGCATCAAGCTGCGTACTGATATCAATACTGGACGCGGGGCACGTGGTTATGCTGAAGTGATCGTTGATCCTTATAAAGACCCTAAACCAATCTCCGGTGCATTGGTACTAAACGAGCTTGATCTTGCGATATTTAAGCCCTTCTTCCCTGGTATGCGCGTCCTAAGAGGTAACATTACAATGGCTGGTGGCCTAGGTGGCACCTTAACCAAACCACAGTTCTATGGCGACGTAAAACTCTCTGACGGCCGTATAGCCATGCTTGATTTGCCAGTGAATTTGTCCAAAGTAAATGCGGCAGCCAAAATCCGCGGCACACAAGCGACCATTGATGGCACATTCAATAGTGGTACAGGTGAAGGCGAATTGTCAGGGACAGTCAATTGGCAGCAAAAACTGCAGGCCAAGTTGAGTATTGTCGGTGAAGGCCTAGTCATTACTCAGCCCCCATTACTGGTTGCTGAAATTGATCCTGATATTGATATTATCGTGCGCCCAGGCGACCGTTATGTCGATATAAAAGGGGCGATCAGTGTGCCGTCTGCGACCATTCGTCCGCCTGAAGCCAGCGAAGATATCATCACTCAGACTGAGGACGCAGTCGTACTAGATCGTCGTTTGATTGGTAATATCGATGAAGTACTGGCTATCTCAAAACCTTGGTCAATCAATGCTGATATCGGTGTTGATTTGGGTGATGATATCAATTTCCGTGGTTTTGGCGCCGTCATTCCGTTGGCAGGTGCGATTAATGTGACTCAGAATGGCACAGGTATCATGCGTGCCAGAGGTGTTGTACAGGTCTCACGCCGTACCAATATCAATGCCTTTGGCCAAAGCCTAGAGCTGAATTATGGTCAAGTGCGTTTCAATGGCGATGTGATGAAGCCGAGCTTAAGTATTGAAGCAGCCAAAACGATTAACGGCAAAACAGTCGGTCTGCGTGTTAAAGGAACGACTGAAAGCCCCAATATTATCGTCTTCAACAATGCAGGACTGACCCAGCAACAAGCTATGAACGCGTTGGTGACAGGCCGCATCGATAACAAGAGCGCGACGCAAATCAGTGAGCAAGGGTTTAAGTCTCAAGTGACCAATAATCTGGCTGCCGCTGGACTGAGCTTTGGTCTGAGTGGTACTCGTAGCCTGACCAATCAAATTGGGCAAGCATTTGGTTTGCAGAGCCTGACAGTCGATGCCTCAGGTAGTAGCGAGGACACCAATGTCAACGTCACAGGTTACGTTACCCCTGATTTGTACATTCGCTATGGTGTAGGTGTTTTCAATGCGCAAAACAGCCTTTCTGTTCGTTATCAACTGACACGCCGTATCTATGTAGAAGCAAGCTCAGCAGCGGAAAACGCAGTAGATGTGGTCTATAGTTGGCAGTTCTAAATTTTTTATTAGGGCATGTCCTCAATTCAATCGATAGTTATCTAAATGGGTTAAAAATGGCTAAATCTTGCCAAATGGCGTTAAATAGCTGACTAATATCTCGATATTATCTGCGCTATTTTCCTTGTTTGACTGCGATTTATCTCATTTTGATCACCATTTTTAAAATGAGGACACGCCCTAGTAAGACAACTGCTTTCTAGTTGATGTCAACTGAGAGAGCTTTTGAAATTATTTTTGAGTTAGATAGCCTATAAAAAAACGCCTCATAATGAAGGCGTTTTTTTATAGAATGATTGAAAAAGGTGTCACTGAAATAGACGTTATTTGGTTAGAATCAAGCGATTGTTGCGAGTTAGGCGTAGTCGATACTCTTCGCCTTCATGCTCGATACGTACCTCTTTAGTCAGTGCAAATAGATGTTGTGATTGCAAAGTAGGCAGACGGTTTTCACGACAGTTTAAATAACGAGAGATGACCATGCTCATAGTAAATTCCTTTTGAAAAAAAGTGGCTTATAAAATTGGCTAACCATAGCGTAATTGTTTTTAACGATAATAATTATCATTTAGATTTGATAAATTTGCAAGGCAATTGATAAAATAAAATGCAGTTATTATGTAAACTTATCTAAGTTTGCTGTCATAAATCATCTCGAATGAATATTTTATCTATATGAATTAGTAAGTTAGGTAGTAAATCTAAATAAATAATCTAGTCTATAAAAACTATTAAATTATCAAACATAATCAGAGTAAACACCGAAATAAAGGATATAAGTATGTTGAACGGGTCGAATCAACAATCAGAGACGAAGCCGGAAAGTAAGACAAATAGTAAGGCACAAACTGACAAACCCAGTATTGTAAATGTTGCAGTGGCTGTTATTCATTATAAAGATCAGTATTTGCTTGGGTTTCGAGATTCTACTCAGCATCAGGGAAATCGTTACGAGTTCGTCGGCGGAAAGATAGAAGCGAATGAGTCAGCAGCGCAGGCGTTGATAAGAGAAGTAGCGGAAGAGACTGGTATCCTACTTGAGGATAACACTATCGTTAAGCTTGGGCGTTTGCATCATGATTATGGCGATAAGCAGGTCAGCTTACAGGTTTATAAGATTGAGTTGATAGCAGAGCAGTACGAGCAGCACAAACACCGTGAGCAGGGTTTAGAAGGGCAGGCACTGACTTGGGTAAGCAAATCACAGCTTTTGGCAGGAGCATATCATCTGCCTGCTGCTAATAAGACAATCCTTGAATGGTTGAAACTCCCATCGAAGATAGCGATTACTTATCCTCTGGCACATTTTGGCACACACACTGATGCAGCGGCAACATGGCTACAGCATCATCAAGAAAAGTTAGCATCAGAGTCATGGGTATATATCCGCTTGAAGGACGCAAATTCTAAGCATCTTGCTGAGCAATTGATAACGGCACGTCCAGATATTTTAGCGATTTTACCTAATGGTAATGAGCAACTTTTAGATGTTGAGGGCTCACTAACCGCTAATGAGACAGAAATGGGCCAGCGAATAGTTGCCGAGCATCTGACACAAACGACACTGATGCAGTGCTTTGATAAGGATGGCAATCCTACAGCTCTCTCACAGTCGTTATCTAAAGACGATCCGCTCATTGTTAGCTGCCATGACATCGCGAGCATAACGGCAGCCAATCAACTTGCTAGCATGCGCATACAGAATGCATTACCACCAGTGATTGGTACTTTCGTATCGCCTGTGCTCGCTACCCAAACGCATCCTGATGACACACCGCTTGGCTGGGAAGCATGGTCAGCGTTGGCAAATTTAGCTGATATGCCTGTCATTGGGTTAGGCGGACTGGAACCTGCTATGCTCAATCAAGCATTGCAGTATGGCGGTATCAGTGTGGCAGGTATTCGTCAGTTTATATAATCCGCATGACTCAAGAAAGCTATAGGGAACCCATCGTGCCATTTGCCTGAATGTGACCCGTATTAGACGTGCGTATTAAGCTTAGTAAGTTCAAATAACTGATTTTTAACTTAGTTATCCAGCAAGTAACTGTGTGGTTATGATGTGTTCAAACAACACTCAAACCCCATAGTTACTTACAAACCGTTGCGTTTTCCTACATTGCACTACTGTTTTAATAGTCCAGTTGTCCTTAATATATATTGCATATCTACGATACGTTGATCTTATTTCTATAGACGAGTGACTGATCAAAAGTGATGTTCAGAATACAATAATAAAAAAGCTTTTGTAGAGTCAAGTTTTGCACAAATAATTTATACCAAAGCAAATGGCTTTTAGAAAACGAGACCAAATAGATGCCGTACATAAAGCGTTTTTAACAATCACTATTTAAGAATGGTACTTCTATGAAAACCAATAAGTTACCTGAGTCAGCATGGACTGATTCACAGGCAGCTGGTTCTCAACTTCAGCAGCCTAAGCAATCGCTCAATGACAATGAATATGGCGATGACACGCAACAGACAAACCAAGCTAGTAACGATGCTAGCTATAATCACGACAGCTCGAATGGCGAATATTCGCACCATCTGGCAAAAGACACGTCTTCGCAAGACAGCTATTTTGGATACAAAAGCGCCGACAAAAGCCCTAGGGCAAAAGAGTCAGCTATGAGTAACAATGAAATAAGCAAAGATCTAAAAAATAGCAATGAGGACAGTTATGACGCGGCTAGTGGCTATAAATCATCTGGCTACAAGTCAGCGCAAAATAAGCAGCCACAAAAGCTAAATGAAGATGAGCCATTAATGTCGGGACTGTTAGAGGATCAAATAGATAATCTAAACAGTGGTTCTAAACACGCCATCGACGCTGAGCAAATGAGTGATGCATCAACAAATAATTCATTTTACAAAGAAATACCGGAGCGCATATTTATGAATGGACTGATCAAACATACAGGCATTGCCTTAGCGATTATTATACCGTTAGCAGCGTTCTCAGCCTATGCGGCCACGCCGCCAGTGAACATGGGGACTAATAACTCGGCAACTAATGGAATGTCTGATGATGCGATGAGTGAGAAGACCACAACCGATATACTATCGGTTCAGCCAAGCGATATTATTCATAAATCTGCAAGCACGCCAACTACCGTAGATAGCGTAGATCTAAATACCTACGCAGGTACTTGGTATGAGATTGGCCGCTTGCCGATGTATTTCCAGCGCAAGTGTGCTGGTGATGTGACCGCCAACTATGCTCAGAAAGGTGACGGCTCAGGAATCACGGTTACTAATAAATGTGTGAGCGAGGACGGTTCAGGTATTGTGGCAGAAGGTTTGGCTAAGCCAGTTGATGAGAGCGGCAGCAAACTAAAAGTGACGTTTTTACCGAAGTGGATTCGTTGGATTCCAGTCGGCCGTGCTGATTATTGGGTGCTGGCACGTGATGCAGAGTACAAAACTGCGCTAGTAGGGACGCCTGATAAAAAATACTTATGGCTACTAGCACGCTCGCCAAATATTAGTCAAGAAACGTATACCAAATATCGTCAAATTGCTCAGCAGCAAGGTTATGACTTAAAAGAGTTTACATTGACGTCACAGAGCAACCAAACAGTAAATCTAGCACCATAATAGATGTAACTGAAATTACTGCTTTAATTAATTCAGAGTTATAGCAATTATCATTTAAATTACGTCTCGATAAGGCAGCCTATATAGCTGCCTTTATTTTCATTACTAGCTGTATATAAGAACTATATAAGAGAATGAAACCTATTATGCACGCTAGCTAATCGGTTACTACTGGCAAAATGAGGCGTTTTAGGCTAAAATCTAGGCGATTCAAATACTCTAGCGTCAATAACCCATATTGATAGTGGTTGATTATCATATTAGAGTCGCCATTTAGAGCATACACGACCTATCTATTTTACACTTCTTCATATTTTATTGATCATACATTACTGACCATAAGGATGTTTCTCGTGAGCAACGCTGATACCTTACGCCAATTACATCAAGACCACTTGAACAACTACAACAATCAAGAGCAACAAGCGATTGAGCTTATGGGGCTACTAAACAAGCTCTATAACAAGCAAGACGTACAAGTGACTTTGTTTGGCGAAACGCTAGACTCTACCTCAGTTGGTCAAATACTTGCTTTACATCAAAAAGTAGCACTACGCGACCATGGCGCCAAAGCTATCGATATCGCTGATACTCTAGCGATGGTAAAAGCTATTTCAGAAAATACTGATATCCAAGCCACTCGTATTGATGTTGGTCAATTAATTGCTAATGACACTGACTTACAGACCGCGCTACAGTCTATCAACAACGTTGGTGCTGTAAACGGCGCGACGGATGTTGTGCTGTATGGTTTTGGCCGTATCGGTCGTATCTTGACTCGTCTGCTATTGTCACAAGCGTCAAGCGCGAAAGGTCTACAACTAAAAGCGATTGTTGTACGTCCAGCCGCTGCTGGTGACTTGGCTAAGCGTATTTCATTGCTTGAGCGTGACTCAATCCATGGTAGATTCTTAGGCGGCATCAGCATTGATGATGATAATAACGGCATGATCGTTAACGGTCGTTTTGTACAAGTTATCTATGCCAAAGACCCAAGCGAAATCGACTATACTGCTTATGGAATCGACAATGCTCTTGTTATCGATAACACAGGTATCTGGAAAGATGAAGCGGGCCTTGGCAAGCACTTACAGTCTACTGGCGTGAAAAAAGTGCTACTAACAGCACCTGCTGGCGGCGATATCAAAAACGTCGTTTATGGCGTCAACAATGACACCGTTGGTGATGATACGATCGTTAGTGCTGCTAGCTGTACGACCAATGCGATTACGCCAACGCTGAATGTATTGAATGATGAGTACGGTATTGTAAATGGTCATGTAGAAACTATTCACTCATTTACTAACGATCAGAACTTGGTTGATAACTATCATAAAGCAGACCGCCGTGGTCGTAGTGCTGTAATGAACATGGTTATCACTAGCACTGGTGCTGCAAAAGCTGTTGGTAAAGCCTTGCCAGAACTAAACGGTAAGCTAACGGGTAACGCTATTCGTGTACCAACACCAAACGTCAGCCTAGCCATCTTGAACGTGAATCTAAAAACTGCACCAGCAAGCGCTGATGCGTTGAATGAGTTCTTGCGCAAAACGGCTAACAGCAGCACTTGGCAGTCGCAGATTGCTTATACAGATTCTACAGAAGCGGTATCAACGGATTTCGTTGGTACGACTCATGTTGGTATTATCGATGCTCAAGCTACTATTTTGACTGACAACCAAGCTATCGTATATGTTTGGTATGACAACGAAGTAGGTTATAGTACTCAGGTATTGCGTTTGGCGACGCAAATGGCCGGAATCAGCTACGCTCAGATTCCAGCATAGATTACTAAATACAGTAGAGCAATAACGTCATACCAAGTATAGTAGCGCTATCGTGTCATAAGAATGGCGCTGTGGCAGATGCTACTTTGAATAGCTTGGTAGGATTTTAACTGTCATACTTAAACACCCGATAGTCCGATTGATTATCGGGTGTTATTGTCATAATGGGCACTAAGTAAAAGTAGTATTTATATAGTGCTCGTTGCGACGCAACAACATAGCAAAACCCCAAAATACAACCGTTGGTTGTAACCAGTTTATAGACTGGATTGTGAATTAAGGAACGTAAGATGCGATTTATTGATGAAGCCGTCGTAACGGTAAAAGCAGGTGACGGTGGTAACGGAATCGCCAGTTTTCGCCGAGAGAAATATGTCCCGCGTGGTGGACCTGATGGTGGTGATGGCGGCAAGGGCGGAGATGTGTATGTCATTGCAGAAGACAACACCAACACCCTAGTTGACTATCGTTATACGCGTCGTCATGACGCCATGCGTGCTGAGAACGGCCATAGTAGAAACTGTTCAGGTAAAGGGTCTGATGATCTTTATTTACCAGTACCAGTTGGTACGACGGTAGTTGATACCGAGACAGACGAAGTATTGGGCGATTTGATTGAGATCGGCCAGACACTACTGATTGCCAAAGGTGGTGATGGTGGTCTGGGTAATACCCATTTCAAAAGCTCGACCAACCAAGCGCCGCGTAAAGCGACGTCAGGTTTTGAAGGTGAGCTAAAAGTTCTTAAGTTTGAGCTAAAAGTAGTGGCTGATGTTGGTTTGATTGGTTTGCCGAATGCTGGTAAATCGACCTTTATCCGTCAAGTCTCTGCTGCTAGACCAAAAGTGGCTGACTATCCGTTTACCACGCTAGTACCAAACTTGGGTGTGGTCGATATTGGTCGTCATCGCTCATTTGTGATGGCAGATATTCCTGGTCTTATCGAGGGTGCATCAGAAGGCGCAGGACTTGGTATTCGCTTCTTGAAGCATGTTGCGCGTACGCGTCGTCTGCTACACTTAGTTGATGTTAAGCCTGTTGATGGCAGCGACCCAGTTGAGAATGCTCGCGTTATTTTAAATGAGCTTGAGCGTTTTTCTCCTGAATTGGCCAACTTGCCGCAGATTTTGGTATTAAACAAAATCGATCAGGTCAATGATGAAGATTTGAATGCGCTTTGTACTCATATCGTCGCAGAGCTTGGTTGGACTGGTATGGTCTTCCGTACGGCAACGCTAACTGGTGAAGGCGTTGATGCGGTCAAATATCATCTAATGAATGATATCGAACTTGAGCGTGAGCGTGAAATAGAAGATCCTATCTTCGCTGAAGCACAAAAAGAACGTTTCGAGCGTTTAGAAGCTGAAGTACGTCTTAACACTGAAGCACAGCGTGAGGCATATCGTGCAGCTCGTAAAGCAGCACGTGAAGGCTTGGATACGTCTGATTTTGACGACGATGATGACGATGGCGTTGAGGTAATGTACGTTCCTTAAGCTAGTATGCTTGAGCAGTTATACTTGAATTGTGAATTTAATCCCTACAATCAATTGATATGAAAAAAAGGAGTTTATATGGCAGATGACATAGCAAACACGATGGAAGAAGCAAGATTTGTTAAGCAAACTCGCAACTTTGATATTCAGCGCGTTATTGTCAAAATTGGTTCATCACTATTAACCAATAACGGTCGAGGGCTGGATCGTACTGCCATATATGAGTGGGCAAAGCAAATTGCTAAGCTGCACAAAAAAGGCGTTGAGGTACTGCTAGTATCATCAGGTGCTGTTGCTGAAGGTGTGGTACGTATGAACCTTGAGGAACGTCCTAAGAAACTAGCAGCACTACAAGCCTGTGCTTCTATTGGTCAAATGGGGTTGATTGAAACATGGTGGTCAGCTTTGATTCAGCATGGCATTCAAAGCTCACAGCTACTGCTAACTCATGATGACTTGTCTAATCGTAGTCGTTACCTCAATACGACTGGGGCGCTGACACAGTTATTAGAATGGCGCGTACTACCTGTTATTAATGAAAACGATACTATCACGATTGATGAGATTAAATTTGGCGATAACGATACCTTGGGTGCGATGGCAGCCGCGATGGTTAATGCTGATTTGTACATTATCTTAACCGATCAAGAAGGTGTCTTCACTGATAACCCACGTGATAACCCTGACGCCAAGATGATTCGCCAAGAACGTGCAATGGCTGATTATTTATTTGATATTGCAGGAGATGGCGGTAAGCTTGGACGTGGTGGTATGTTGACCAAAATCCGTGCTGGACGCCTTGCTGCTATGGGTGGCTGTCCTACCGTCATCGTCAGCGGTGCTATCGATGACGTTATCACCCGTGTGGTATCAGGCGAAGCTGTAGGTACGTTGTTGACGACCAATGACGAAGATAAAATCATCGCACGTAAACAGTGGCTAGCTGCGCATCTACGCATGTCAGGTAGCTTGGTCGTCGATGCAGGTGCTGCAAGAGCATTGACTGAGCACAATAGAAGTTTATTGCCAGTGGGTGTTGTAGAAGTGCAGGGCGGATTTGATGAAGGTGATGTGGTAGAAATCATTCATCAAGATACAGGTGAGCGTATTGCCGTTGGGCAGGTAAACTTTTCATCGAATGATGCGCGCCGCGTCGCTCGTGAGCGTACCGAACAGTTCGATAAGATCTTTGGCAGTAGCGAAGAACGTGTCGTCATGGTACACCGTGACAATCTTGCATTAACTGTATAGCGCTTTTATATAACCTTTTTTATTCAACTTATTTTATCCAGCACAATATCCATTTATAAATATGGATATTGTGCTGTTTTGGAGATTTGTACATGAGTGCTTCAGACGGTAGTAACTCGGTTCAGCAACAGTTTGCACCTTTAAAAAATGATAGATTGCTACGTGCATTACGTTTTGAGCCCATCGATACCACACCGGTATGGATGATGCGCCAAGCTGGTCGTTATTTGCCAGAATATAAAGCCACTCGTGCTGAAGCTGGTGACTTTATGAGCCTGTGCAAAGATACAGATCGCGCTACTGAAGTGACTCTGCAGCCATTGCGCCGTTATGATTTAGATGCTGCCATTTTATTTAGTGATATTCTAACTATTCCTGATGCGATGGGATTGGGCTTGTATTTCGAAACGGGTGAAGGCCCTAAGTTCAAACATCCTATCCGTGAGCAGGCTGATCTTGATAGATTGCCAGTGCTTGAGCCTAATGATTCTCTAGACTATGTCATGCGTGCTGTAACCAGTATTCGTAAAGCATTGAACGGTCAAGTTCCACTATTTGGTTTTTCTGGCAGTCCGTGGACATTGGCTACTTATATGATAGAAGGCGGTAGCTCGAAAGATTATCGTTATACCAAAGGCTTTTTGTATAGTAACCCTGACTTTTTACATCAGTTATTAGACAAGCTTGCGACGTCAGTTATTGACTATTTAGATGCCCAAATCGTCGCTGGTGCTCAAATCGTTCAGATATTTGATAGTTGGGGTGGGGCGTTAGGCCATCGTCAATTTATCGAATTTTCACACATTTATAATAAACGTATTGTCGCTGAACTAAAAGAACGTCATCCACAAGTACCTGTAGTGCTATTCACTAAAGGTGGTGGGTTATGGCTTGATATTCAGGCTGACAGCGAAGCAGATGTGTTAGGTTTAGATTGGACGATGCCGATTGATCGTGCGCGTCAAGTATTGACTGAGAGCCAGCGTCAATTGACCAAAAAGCATAAGAAATTGCAAAGCAGCAAGGCTATCCAAGGTAACTTAGATCCAGCGACGTTATATGGCTCGCCTGCGACAATTCGTTCTGAAGTCAATGCGATGCTTGACCGTGCTTACGCTGATGGTGAAAAGACTGGTTACATAGCAAACTTAGGTCATGGTATCACCCAATGGGTCAATCCTGACAATGCCAAAGTGTTTGTGGATGCAGTACACGATTATAAAATTTAAGAGTCAGAATATTTAGAGACTGATTCTATCTTTGTTCTGTATTTGTAGAATTGCACGCATTACAGGCAAACATAGAATCTATCAGTGCATATTTAGTATTTACCAAGAAAAGGGTGTTTTATGATTTCAGCAGCGATCGTCGGTGGTACAGGCTATACGGGTATTGAGCTTATTCGCTTATTATCTGCTCATCCTGAGGTTTCTATTGATTTATTAACTTCTCGTAGCGAAGCTGGCACTCGTGCTGATGAAATCTTCCCAAGCTTACGCGGTGTGTCTGACATCGTTTTTAGCGACTTAGGTGATAATACGCTTGCTGCATTGCAAAAATGTGATGTTGTATTTTTTGCGACTCCGCATGGTGTAGCGATGAAACAAGCTGAAGCGCTTACTCAAGCTGGCGTCAAGGTCATCGATTTGGCTGCTGATTTTCGTTTGCAGTCATTGACTGACTTTGAGCATTGGTACAAGCAGTCACATGCTTGCCCTGAATTGTTGAAAACAGCAGTCTACGGTCTACCAGAAATCAATCGTGACAAGCTTGCGAATGCGTTACTAGTAGGCAACCCAGGTTGTTATCCAACTACTGCGATTTTGGGTCTAAAACCAATTATAGAGGCTCAGAATAAGCAAGCAGAGCGTTTGATCGAGTCTCGTATCGTTATCGATGCAAAATCTGGCGTGTCTGGTGCAGGTCGTCAAGCATCACTTGCACTTAACTATGCTGAGACAACAGATAGCTTTAAGGCTTATAGCGTCGAAGGCCATCGTCATTTACCAGAGATTGAGCAGGGTGTCGCACAGTTATTAGACAGTCAGTTCGCGCATCGTATTCGCTTTTTGCCGCATTTAGTACCGATGATTCGTGGCATGCTAAGCTCTATTCATATGGAGCTGACCGATGCTGGTGCTGCTATCGATTGGCAGCAAGCGTTTGAGAATAGCTATGCGTCAGAATTGTTTGTTGATGTCATGCCAAAAGGTCTTTATCCCGATACGCGCAGTGTTCGTGCTAGTAACCGTCTACGCATTGCGGTACATCAGGACAATGAGCGCGCTGAGCTAACGGTTATTGTCGTTCAAGATAATTTAGTCAAAGGTGCTGCTGGGCAGGCTGTGCAAAACATGAACGTAATGTTCGGTTTTGATGAGTCAATGGGGCTGAACTTTGCACCGATTGTTCCTTAATATCAACGACTTCATATTCCAATCATTCACATTTACGGTGCTAGGTATTGATTATAAATTCGGCTATAATGACTTGCCCTTACCCTTAAGAGATACTGTCTAAATGCGTGTTCAGCTCGTACTACGCTTTTGCTCACAGCCAGCACGTCTATCGTGCAAAGACTCGGTTATACCTAGCTTGGAGCGCAAACAGCATTCCTTTAGAAATAATAATGTCCCTATAAGTGGTATTGCTAGCTCACAACGCGGCGCTTCTACATTGGTATTGGCACTGTTCGTTGTAGCCGTATTAGTGACAGCGGTGGTTGGGCTGGTATTCGGTCATAAGCTTGGTTACCAACGTGGCCTTCATTCGATGGAAACAGAAGCCAAGCAAGCAATCATCGATAGCACTGAAGCGACACAAGCGCTAGAAGATTTGCGCCTTAGCAATAAGATAGCCACTAACCAAGCGGCAACTGCCAAACAAGAGCTGGCTATCAGTTTGGCTAATTTAAAAGAACTGCGTGAAAGCCAGCAAGAATTAACGGTAGAAAATAAACAAGTGTCACAGCTCAATGAGCTATATTCAGATGTCATCCGTAAGAAAGGTGGTATGCCTTTACAGGTATTAGGTGCCAAAATTTCTCCACTACCTGAAAATGCTTTTGAGTATGGTTTTGATATTGGGATGCTCAGTAGCGATGGTCAGGCCAAACGCTTGAGGCCTGTATTGACGCTACTTAACAATGATGATCTTGTAGAAGTACCTCTTGACCCTGCATACCATATGATCGAAGGTATCGTTCGGATACGTGGTCGCTTTGTAATGCCATCAGGCTTTAGACCATTGCAAGCCAAACTGACTTTGCAAGCTGGTGGTCAGAAAGTAGAGCAGTTGTATGACTGGAAGCTCGGTGATAGTGTGGATAACATGCTACCATCGCTCCTAGATTTACCAGAAGTTGATGAAAGTCCTATCGTACCTTAATTACCTCATGTCTTAATGAAATACTCAGTGACGATGCTGTGGTTGAAATCAAAGCACAATGACCTTAATTAGTGGTTGTGCTTTATACCATGCCTTATCGCCTGCCTTAACAACCTCTTCTATCTTAAACTTACCTTATAATTATATTTTGATTATGATGAAAAAAATGATATCACAAGCCACGCCAACGGTTGCTGATTGGCACTTTCCCAATATGCCTGCTCATCGTGCACAAGACGGTGATACCGATGGTGAAACCTCACCGCAAGCAGATGTATTGGTCGCAGAGCCTGAAGTAGCCAAACCGCCTATGTATGCGGTCGTTATGTATAATGACAACTACACGCCGATGGAGTTTGTTGTATACATATTGCAGTCAGAATTTCGTCATAGTATGGATTCTGCAGTCGAGATTATGCTGACTATTCATAATAGCAGCAAAGGTATTGCTGGCATTTATCCCAAAGATATCGCCGAGACCAAGGCCAAAAAAGTAAATAGTCTGGCACATCGTGAAGGTTATCCGTTATTGACCCAAATTGAACCACACCAAGGCGAGTAGAGCAATTTATTAATTTCTTATACTGATATATGGCTCTATCAAAGCTTTATCTAATATTTTGTATTTCTAAGTAATCTATATCAAAGCTCACCTTTATAGTGAGCTTTTTTGACTTTTCAGTCACTCCTCTTATATATGAACTTTGCCTCTTAAAATAGTTTTATTATCCATATAGCATTGATTTTTATAGCTAATAACCCTATCTATTAAACAGCCTGTCCAATAGTTTTAGACTAAGTATCTCCGTTGAACCTGCTAAAACTATGTCATTACTAGCTTCTCAAATATCAATCTCTCTTTCTATCTAATCAGTTTTTCAACATTTAATATTCGTTATTAAGGTTGTCGCTACTAGCTTGTAGCACGCTTTGATACATTTTAGTCTGTGTTAATAGATTGACTCCGTCGAAGTATCGTGTTGATATAAAGAAAAGCGGCCATTGATAGTTGTGATTACTGTTGGCTGATAGCGAGATTATAGTATTTAATCAATAGTCTACCGCTTACCTCATTTATTCATGACTTCTAATAATACGAATATAGCCCTTGAACAATTCATCTACCGCCCTGATTTACTTACTAACTCATTCATAAAACTATCAATTATAAAGATAGATATAACCGTAGGAAGTTGTTATGTTAAGTCGTCATCTTGAAGTTTCTCTACGTTTAGCAATGACGCTTGCGCGCCAAAAATCGCATGAGTATCTCACTGTTGAACACCTGCTTTTGGCCTTATTAGAAAACACTCATGCTGCCAATACGTTGACTGCTTGTAATGCTAATGTCTCGGCGTTGCGTACTGAGCTTGAGATTTATATTAATAAACACACGCCAACCATCGATGCTGATACAGAACAGTCACCGCAGCCGACTCAAAGCTTTGATCGTATCTTGCAACGTGCTATTTTTCATGTGCAGTCGATCGGTGGTGGTCGTTTGGTAGAAGGCTCTGATATTTTAGTCTCTATGTTTTCAGAGCATGATACTTATGCTGTCTACCTGCTTAAAAAGCAAGGCATCAGTCGCCTTGAGCTAACCCAGTATTTATCACACGGCCAAGACAAAGAAGAGCCTTCTGAATCACGCGGTTCTGCAGGTACTGAGCGTCGTAGTGCCTCTGAAAAGACTAGTAAAGATCCATTGGTTGAATTTGCAACCAATCTAAATCAGCGAGCCGCTGAAGGTAAAACAGATCCTTTGATTGGTCGTGCCTCTGAGATTGAACGTGCTGCCCAAGTATTGTGCCGCCGTCGTAAAAATAACCCATTGCTAGTAGGTGAGCCTGGTGTAGGTAAAACCTCCATCGCTGAAGGTTTGGCGTGGTTAATCATTAATGACAAAGCACCGAAGCCACTTAATGGTTGCGTGATTTATAGCCTTGATATCGGTTCATTGATTGCGGGAACTAAGTATCGCGGTGACTTTGAAAAACGCATGAAGTCATTGCTTGATGCGTTAAAGAAAAAACCAAATGCTATTCTTTTTATTGATGAAATTCATATGATTATTGGTGCTGGTTCATCTATGAGCAGCAATATGGATGTATCGAACCTTATCAAGCCAGCGCTTGCTAACGGTGAGCTGCGTTGTATCGGTTCAACAACCTTTACTGAATATCGCCAAGTATTTGAAAAAGACCATGCATTGTCGCGTCGTTTCCAAAAAATCGATGTTAAAGAACCCAGTGTGGATGACACTATCGATATCCTGCGTGGTCTGAAACCTCGTTATGAAGAGTTCCATAATGTTGAGTATACGGATGAAGCGTTGGTCACAGCGGTACAGTTATCAGCCAAGCATATTCATGAGCGTTTTTTACCTGACAAAGCCATTGACGTAATTGATGAAGCAGGTGCATATAAGCGCTTAGGTGTGGTGCCTGATGTCGATGATATCGAAGCGGAAGAAAGTTTCATTGCTGATTTAGAGCAAGATTTTGATGCGCAGATTGATGCTGATATCGATGGCGATACAGATAATGAAATGCAGAATGAAGCAGCGACTGCGAAAGCAAGCGATAGTGCTAACTCAGCAGATGGTGTGAAGTTATCAAAAGGTCAAAAGCCACCGATGAAAATCGATGTTGCTGATATCGAAGCTATCATTGCTAAACTGGCACGTATTCCACCCAAATCTGTATCGAGTGATGACAAGAGTATCCTTGAGCATTTAGATCGAGATCTGAAGCACTTGGTATTTGGTCAAGATGAGGCAATTGCCACGTTGGCTGATGCCATCAAGCTATCACGTGCAGGATTAAAAGCGCCAGATAAGCCAATTGGTTCATTTATGTTTGCAGGTCCAACTGGTGTAGGTAAAACAGAAGTATCACGTCAGCTAGCGAACCTGTTAGGTGTAGAGTTAGTACGCTTTGATATGTCAGAGTATATGGAAGCGCATACGGCATCACGCTTGATCGGTGCGCCTCCAGGTTATGTTGGCTATGATCAAGGCGGCTTACTCACCGAAAAAATCAATCAGCATCCACATTGTGTATTGTTGCTTGATGAGATTGAAAAAGCGCATCCAGATGTCTTCAACTTGTTACTACAAGTGATGGATCATGGTACGTTGACCGATAACAACGGTCGTGTGGCCATCTTTAAACAGGTCATCGTTATTATGACAACGAACGTTGGTGCTGATAGTATCAGTCGCTCGTCAATGGGCTTTACTCAACAAGACCATAGTCGTGATAATACAGAGTCATTGAAACGTGTCTTTACGCCAGAGTTCCGTAATCGTTTAGACGCTATAATTCAGTTCAATCCTCTAGATACGTCAGTTGTTGTATCGGTTGTCGATAAGTTCTTAGTTGAGCTGCAAGTACAGCTTGATGATAAGCAAGTGACATTAGAGATTGATGATGATGTACGTGATTATTTGGCGGATAAAGGCTATGACCGTCTAATGGGTGCACGTCCGATGCAACGTCTGATTCAAGATGAAATAAAAAAACCGTTGGCAAGTATGATTTTGTTTGGTGATTTGGTCAATGGCGGGGTTGTGCATCTGACCTTAGAGCCTAAAGTCGATGATTCTCAAGAGAGTGATACGATGAAGCTTGATAAGGTATCAGACAAAGGCTCAGTTGACAGCCGTATTATTCTGACAGTCGTTGAAACTCATGAACCGCATTCTGAGTCTCTAGCTAGCTAAGTTACTGGTGTTAATATGACAAAAACGGCTACCGTATTACTGCGGTAGCCGTTTTTTTATTGCTATAATTCATCAACAAAGCGCACACCATTTTTTGTTAGTATGATTATTTACAGTAAACTAGCTTTAACAAAGCTATGAAACTTATAACAAGATAACAAGTATAAAAAGGACACACTATGGAACTGTTTGATAAACCGAAAACCAAGACTCCAGAACAAAAACAAGCGATTTTAGACAATGTCCGTTTACCAGAGGATTGGAAAACGGCATTAGCAGATGAATTAACGTCTGAGAATATGGACAATCTACGCGCGTTCTTAAAAGAGGCGTATCAGTCGGATGATAGTATCTATCCGCCTGCACCATTAATGTTCAATGCGCTTAATCTTACGCCATTATCACAAGTCAAAGTGGTAATCTTGGGCCAAGATCCTTATCATCGTCCAGGTCAGGCTATGGGGCTATCATTTTCTGTTCCTAAAGCCATTCCAAAGCCACCATCATTAAATAATTTGCTTAAAGAAATGGCAGATGACATTGGCATTCGGCCTTCAACGCATGGCGATTTGACATACTGGGCGCAGCAAGGCGTTCTACTGCTCAATAGCTCACTAACTGTACGAGAAGGCGAGCCAAATAGTCATCAAAATAAAGGTTGGGAGCAGTTTACTGATGCCGTCATCGATGCCGTCAATGAACAGACAAAGCATACCGTGTTTATTCTGTGGGGTAGTAAAGCCCAGAAGAAAGGTAAGTATATCGATACGGATAAGCATTTAATCCTGACAGCGGTACATCCGTCACCACTGGCGGCAAACCGTGGCGGCTTCTTTGGCACTAAACCTTTTTCTAAAACAAATGACTACTTGGTGCAGTATGGCCAAACTCCAATTGACTGGCAATTACCACAATAAATGCAAAATACACAGAATATAAGCTTAATGCCGTATCAACCTTTAGATATTCAGGCCAGCACCTTTTGGTCAGCTGACGACGTCAAATGCATGCAACAAGCAATCGAACTTGCTAAGCAAGGTGCTGAGCGAGGAGAGGTGCCGGTAGGTGCGGTATTGGTACATGATCAGCAGATTATAGGCCAAGGATTTAATCAACCCATTATTAGCCATGATGCTACTGCTCATGCAGAGATAGTTGCATTGAGAGACGCCTGTACGCGTTTAGAAAACTATCGACTACCGCTACAGACTACTCTATATGTCACTTTAGAGCCTTGTACGATGTGTATCGGTGCATTAATCCATGCGCGTGTAAACAAGTTGGTGTACGCAGCGAGTGAACCGCGTGCTGGGATGGTTGGTAGTCAAATGGACTTATCATTACAACCTTTCTACAACCACAGTATTCAAGCCTATAGCGGGTTATGCAGCGAGCATAGCAGTCAAATACTCAAGACGTTTTTTCGTGAGCGTAGGCAAGCGGCAAAAAAGAATAAGACTAATATGTAAACTCAAAATACTAATAAACAAGATATCAGTCTTGGTGCTAGTGGTCACGATGATTTTTTGCTATAATATTGCCCTATTTGATAGCACCCATCTTAATAGGCTATTAAAGACTTAACATACGAATAAATATTGTTTTATTAATGACATACGATAAGCGATATAAGTAACGCATATTATTGAGTAAGTATTATGACTAGTTCTACACCTGATAATGTTTTACTCAATACAGAGAATAGCCACACCTCATCAGTGCGCTATCCTGTTATTTGTATCGATGGTCCTAGTGGCGCTGGTAAAGGCACTGTTACATGGCGTCTGGCACAAGTACTGGGTTATCAGTTGTTAGACTCTGGTGCGCTTTATAGGATTGTTGGGCTAAAAGCCTTTGAGGCGGGTCTAATCAGCGCAGATGCTAGCCAACCAATTGACGAAGATGCTGTATTAGCATTGACTGAAAGCTTGGAGATAGCGTTTGTACCGAACAATGACTCAGGGCGTGTAGATATCATTGTTAATGGACAAGCAGTAGGTGAGCAAGTACGCAATGAAACGGTTGGAGGCTATGCGTCACAGATAGCTGTCTTTCCACATGTTCGCCAAGCATTGCTCAAGCTACAACAAGATATGGCCACTCGTTCTGGTTTGGTTGCTGATGGTCGCGATATGGGTACGGTTGTTTTCCCAGATGCTGATGTTAAGGTGTTTTTGACGGCCAGTGCTGAGGCACGTGCAGAGCGCCGTGTGACTCAGTTGTTGAACGCTGGTCAAACAGCAGATTTTGAGGCAATTTTAGCGACGATAAAAGAGCGTGATGACCGTGATGAAAATCGTAGTACAGCGCCGTCGAAGCCTGCGGCAGATGCTTTATTACTTGATAGTTCAGCGCTTAATGCCGATGCAGTTTATGAGCAGGTCAAAAAGCATTGCCAAGATAAAGGTGTATTTTTCACTAGTTAGTCATTTAATAGCTAGTAAAAACAACATATTAAGTACTAAAAAGTTTCCTATTAATCATTGTTTTAGTATAAAATAATACGGTTAAGTTAAATTTTATTGAAGCAATAAGAAAAACTTAGTTTATTCAAGATATTGCATTCGATATAAGACAGTTGTTGTTAGTCAGTTTTAATTACGATGAGCTCGCTATCAACAAACGTTTTTTTATATGATTGCATGGGATATAAAACCAGTATTTCGTTCTATACAATCATAAATTTGATCCGTACTGTGCTGGACAGGATACGGCTATACAAAGGTAGACATAATGGAATCATTTGCTGAACTATTTGAAGCGAGCATTGAAGAGCAGGGCCTAGATATCGAGCGTGGCTCGGTTATTACAGGTGCTGTTGTGGCCATCGATAGCGATTGGATCACAGTAGATACTGGTCTTAAATCTGAAGGTATCGTCGCTCGTGAAGAGTTTTTAAGCGAAGAAGGCGAACTTGAAGTTGAAGTTGGCGATAGCGTTGATGTCGTAGTTGAAGCGGTTGATAACGGCATGGGTCAAACCTTGCTGTCACGTGAGAAAGCTAAACGTGTTGAAACTTGGAACTTCCTTGAAAAAATCGCTGATAACGATGAAATCGTTAAAGGTATCATTTCAAGCAAAGTTAAAGGCGGTTTCACTGTAGATATCGGTTCAGTACGCGCGTTCTTACCAGGTTCATTGGTAGATGTACGTCCTATCCGTGATACAACGCATCTTGAAGGCAAAGAGCTAGAATTCAAAGTCATCAAACTTGACCAGAAACGCAACAACGTTGTTGTTAGCCGTCGTGCAGTTATGGAAGCTGAAAACTCAGCTGAGCGCGAAGAGCTATTGAACAAGCTTGAAGAAGGCATCGAGATCGAAGGTATCGTTAAGAACCTTACTGATTACGGCGCGTTCGTTGATCTAGGTGGTATCGATGGTCTATTGCACATCACTGACATGGCATGGCGCCGTATCAAGCATCCATCTGAAGTTGTTGAAGTTGGCCAAGACCTAAAAGTTAAAGTACTGAAGTTTGACCGTGAACGCAACCGCGTTAGCCTAGGTCTAAAACAACTTGGTACTGATCCTTGGGATAACGTTGGCGGCACTTACCCAGTAGGTAGTGTTGTAAAAGCTCGCGTAACCAACTTGACTGATTATGGTTGTTTCGCTGAGATTTCTGAAGGTATTGAAGGTCTAGTACACGTATCAGAAATGGATCATACCAACAAAAACATCCACCCATCTAAAGTGGTTCAAGTGGGCGATGAAGTTGAAGTAATGATTCTTGATATCGATGAAGAACGTCGTCGTATTAGCCTAGGTATCAAACAAACTCTAGCTAACCCATGGGATGAGTTTGATAAGAAACATGAGCGCGGTGATAAAATCACTGGTACTATCAAATCAATCACTGACTTCGGTATCTTTATCGGTCTAGACGGTGGTATTGATGGTCTTGTTCATCTATCTGATATCTCTTGGAACGAAACTGGCGAAGATGCTATCCGTAACTACAACAAAGGTGACACCGTTGAAGCAATGGTATTGTCTGTAGATGCAGAAGCTAACCGTATCAGCCTAGGCGTTAAGCAGTTAAGCTCTGATCCATTCAACGAATACCTAGTCAACAATGACCGTGGTGCTATCGTTAATGGTAAAGTAAAAGAAGTAGACGCTAAAGGTGCTACTATCGAACTTGCTGACGAAGTTGAAGCTTATCTACGTGCTTCTGAAATCCAACGTGACCGCGTTGAAGATGCAACTAAGCATCTGACTGTTGGTGATGACGTTGAAGCGAAAATCATCAGTGTTGATCGTAAAACACGCAACATCAACTTGTCTATCAAAGCGAAAGACGAAGCTGAAGAGCGTCAAGCGATTAAAGATCTTGGTAGCACGAACACTACTGCTGCTCCAGGTTCTGATGCACAACCAAAAACTATTGGTGATTTGATCAAAGAGCAAATGCAGTAAGCTGCAAACTATTGATATAAAAGTAATATAAAAAAAGCGACTTCGGTCGCTTTTTTTTATGATTAGATTTTATTAACACAGTTAGTAATAGAGGTTTTTAGCCAAATGGGCAAACTCTTATTCCCATTTACGCTAATATCCGCTATCATTTGCACCATTGAGTAACGAGATGATAGTTATAAGCTTTTTATAGTCATAATATGATTCTGAATGTTAGTTTCCAAAGATTCAGTATATATAGTTTAGTTATCCAAACGCATTTACGTACTATAGAGCGTTGACTTATCATCAGCTTATCCATCAATCAACAAGGCAAGCGTAATAATGCAGCAAGCGATTAACAAATCCGAATTTATTAGTAATTTGAGTGCAAACTGTGACAACATGGCAGATACCGTGGTTGATGACGCAGTGCGTGAAATCTTAAACTTGATGACCCATACTTTAGCCAATGATGGCCGAGTCGAAGTTCGCGGATTCGGTAGTTTTTGTCTACATCACCGCCGTGCCCGTATGGGACGCAATCCTAAGACAGGTGAAAGCGTACCTGTACCGGCTAAAGCGATTCCGCATTTTAAGCCAGGTAAGGCTCTACGCGAAGCAGTAAACGATACGGTAGCAAACGGTTAATTAAACCAGCACCCACTATCGAACCGTCAAAATTTATCATTCCAAACTGAGGTAACTGTCTCATGCGCTTTCTACTATTTGTATTGCTATTCTTGAGCTTTGCCTATTCACTTGGTTTGGTATTGGCAAATAATACTGAGGTCGGAGTCAACCTGCTGTTTTCACAAGCACCTACGATGAATCTAGGGTTGCTACTTATTTTGTGTTTGATGCTAGGTATTGTTATTGGTATTTTACTGGCATTGCTTATCTTTCGTGTGCTACAGAATAAGTGGGAAATCTCACGTCTGCAAAAAGCAAACGCAAACCTGCAAGAGCAATTGACTCAAGCTAATACAGTTATCGATCGTCAAGCAAGCGCGCCAACAGTAGATGAAGCTGTTTATGGTGCTTCTGCTGCCAATGTGCAAAGTCAAAGTAGTGACGCAACTAGCCTAACTGAAGGCTCTACTCTGTCTAAGCGTAGACGAGATTAAGTCGTTAGGTAATCTTTTATGTGATCTGCTAGGTAATAGCTCAAAAATCGCAGTACTGACCTCAAATACAATACTTTGATAACTTCAAAATATATGGTAAAACCATGAATAATGTAATTAACTCTCCAATTGTCGTCGCTCTAGATAATATGACGGTAGAGGCGTCTCTAGCGTTAGCTGACCAGTTAGATCCGTCTCAATGTCGATTGAAAGTCGGTAAAGAGCTGTTTACCCGTTGTGGTCCTGATATCATCAAGGCATTGCATCAACGTGATTTTGAAGTGTTCTTAGACTTAAAATTCCATGACATTCCTAATACTACTGCTCAAGCAGTATTGGCTGCCGCTGAACTTGGTGTCTGGATGGTGAATGTCCATGCTAGCGCAGGTCTAGAAGCCATGTCGTTGGCAAAACAGCGTTTGCTAGATAGAGATCTTGATACCTTACTTATCGCAGTCACTGTATTAACCTCTATGGATAGTGAAGCGTTGATGCAAACAGGCATCACTGATAGCTTAGATACCCAAGTAAGCCGACTAGCACAATTGACCAAGCAAGCTGGTCTTGATGGGGTAGTTTGTTCGGCTCAAGAAGCAAAGGCACTCAAAGCATTATGTGGTCAAGACTTCAAACTGGTAACGCCTGGTATTCGCTTAGCTGAAGACAATGCAGATGATCAAAAACGTATCTGTACACCAAGTCAGGCGCTAATAGACGGTTCTGATTATTTAGTCATTGGCCGTTCGATCACTCAAGCCTCAGACCCTGCTGCTAAACTACAGACAATACTTCAAAGTATTTAAGTTTGAATAGATGTTGAGAAAAAGAGACAGCCTAAATGGCTGTCTTTTTACTTTTTGACGGTATAGAAAAAGCTGCTACACTACTTAAATTTATTCTTACAACCTTTCTAAAATATAATAACTATATTAAAGACGCTCATGTAGCTAAATATCAGTAGTACTGCTATGAGTGTTTATCGCTAATTAGATTTTTAATAATAACGCCACTAAATGATGTTGGATAATATGAAATTACAGATATTGAGTGACTTACATATTGATAGTTATGCACGTCAGTCGCACCCCGTTGGACATATTCCTAAAACTGATGCAGATTTAGTATTAGTAGCAGGAGATACTGCTAATAGCGACAAAGGCATGCCGTGGCTGCAAGAACAAGCGGCGCGCTTAGAAGTTCCCCTGATTACTATCGCTGGTAATCATGAATACTTTGATGAAGACGTATTGAGCTTTGACCATAAACTGGCAACTTGGGATAACTATGATACTGCGTCTAAAAAAGGGGTTCGCGTCTTACAATGTCAGCATATCGATATCGGTGATATACGCCTTTTAGGTTGTACGCTTTGGACCGACTATCAGTATCATGCTAATGAAGACACCATGGCTGCTGCTAGGCATTTTATGCGTGACTACAAGCAGATTTACGCAGGCAATGAGCTGTTTTCGCCTGAAATATCTATGCAGATTCATGCTGAACATCGTCATTGGTTACAGCAAGCTTTGATGGAATCTCATAAACTTGGTAAAAAAACAGTAGTCATGAGTCATCATAGTGTCAGTGCATTATCGGTGTCTGAAAAGTATGCCAATCTACCGAGTAATGCGGCTTTTGTCAGTGACTTGTCAGGATGGATGAATGAGGATTGGGCACCGATGCTTTGGGTACATGGACATACTCATGAAGCATTTGATTATAAACTTGGTAATACGCGAGTGATCGTCAATCCACGAGCCTATCCTAATGAGGTCAGTAGTACTGCACTAGAGTTCGCGTGGGACAAAGTCATTGATATTGGCTAGGACCGTGTGCAAATATCTGGCAAATATTCATTTATTCTAGGTATAGACTCTTTTGAATAAAGCGTTTTTTTTAAAGAGTGCAGAGTATTTATAAGATATATTGCAACTAGATTTGTCTGTGGTTCATTCCTGATAAGAAATCTGCTAGGCTTGCTATCATGAGTAAATATCTAAATAACACCCTGTCCAAAATATCTGCTGACAAGCTTGCGAGTCACACCCCAAGCGCGCCTGCACCTTCGCACCTACCAGATAGTATGATTTCCTCTGTCAGCCTATTGCCTGAAAATAAGCGGTTGATTTTATTTACTAGGCACTCTTTACGCGAGCGTTCTGACGGTAATGGTTTTGCTAGCTATCAGTTGCCGTTGACTCCCAAAGGTCGCATACTGGCAAAGTCTTGGGGTCGGTGGTTATCAGGTCATTTACCATATTCGCTCGACGTCGATAGTATCTCTAGTCCTATTGGGCGTTGTATCGATACCGCGCAGCTGATGCAAGAAGGGGCAGGACTACGGCGTGACATTACGCATCAATCATTGTTAGTTGAGCCTGGCAGTCTCGTCACTGAGCCTGAAATAGCCAATCCTGTGTTCAAAGAAATTGGCGTCCTAAACTTTATCAATCGCTTTTTGCAAGGCAATTTGGAAGGGACCAAAAACACCTATCAAGGCGGTTTGGATATTCTGTCGCTTTTTTATCAGAATCAGCCGCAGCACGGCCATCTGATGCTTGCTGTGAGTCATGACACGTTGTTATCTGCGTTCTTAGCAGTTATGTTCGATGTGGTAGAGATTGATTGGAATGATTGGCCGAAGATGATGGAAGGTGTGTTTTTATGGTTTGATGATAAGCCATTTAATCAAGCGAGCGCGCATTTTATTTGGCGAGGTCAGGTATATACTCGGCCGATTAGTTCATTGTTAGACGGTTATCGTGCAGCTGGTTACCATCCTAGCAAGTTGCTATTGCCGCCAGAAGTGCAGTGGGATTGATGCTTTGTTCAAACATTGAATGAGTTGATATAGCAACTATTCGTTGAATACGTTTTGAATAGGCATAAAAAAACCTTGCCACGGTATTAGAACCAGTGACAAGGTTTTAGTCATTACGCTATAAAAGCGAAATGCGGTCTAATCAATACAAATCTTAAGCTTGTAGGCCTTTGATTGTTTTGTTTAGGCGGCTCTTACGACGAGCAGCTTTATTCTTATGAATAATACCTTTGTCAGCCATACGATCAAGAACTGGTACCGCTTTTTTGTAAGCTTCGGTAGCCGCGTCATAATCTTTAGCTGCGATAGCCGCATCAACACGTTTTAAGTAAGTACGAACCATAGAGCGTTGTGACGCAGAGTTCTGACGACGTTTGGTGTTTTGACGGGCGCGTTTACGAGCTTGTGCAGTATTAGCCACGCGTATCTCCTTGATAAAGATAGATAAAAATATGAATGTTGATTGCAATAATGGGTTTAACAATCATCGGTGACGAGCAGCCGTCTCGTCAAATATGATGTCGATGTCTGATATTAAAGTATCTAATATGAATAGATCATCGTAAGCGTCAGAGCTGTTTGGAATAATTAAACAGCGTTGACGTGTAAAGCCGATTATCTTAGCAAATTATTGAACTAAGGACAATATATTTGATGATTAATGCTCAAAGAAGTTACGTAATATCATCGAATTCGGGTCATTCTAGTAACTAAATCAATAGTAAGCGTTGATAGACGTAGAGGGTTGATAAAATCTCTTACAATATATCCTATATAATAGCGTCAGTTATTGAGGAATTTAGGTATGATATTCTAACGATAGGCCTTGATATAGGTATTTTCTCATCAATATAGTTCATCTAATGTTATATAAGTGGATAGGGTATGCAGCGAAAAGCAATTGTGATTGGCGCAACGGGGTTAGTAGGGCAGCATTTGGTAAAGCAACTGAGTGAGCTTTATGACACATTGATTGTGATTGCCCGCCGCCCGCCACGCTACATTAATGCCAGCATGCGTTTTTATCAAATCAATGATTTTGATAATCTCTCTGAAGTGTTTGCAAGTGTTGGTGCCGATCGAACCACGGACGCTTTTAGTTGTTTGGGTACAACAAAAAAACAAGCTGGTAGTGATGAGGCTTTTCGCAAGGTAGATCGAGACTATAATGTAAATTTTGCCAACTTATGTCGTGATAAGGGGGTAGAAAATTTCTTTTTACTCTCCTCAATGAATGCGGATATTGACAGTCGTTTTTTATACAATCGAGTCAAGGCTGAGACAGAGCAGGCTGTTATGGCGTTAGATTTTGGCCAGCTGGTCGTCTTTCGTCCGTCATTATTGCTTGGTAAGCATAAAGGTCGTCCACTTGAAAGCATTGGCCAAAAAGCCTTTAAACTCATTTCGCCGCTCGTGTCAGAGTCACTATCGTTACATCCTATCTCGGCTAAACGCGTTGCTAGTGCTATGGCCATGAGTGCTCATGATATATATCATCGTAGTAAGTACCGTACTGAACCTCAAATCAAGCATATCGACATTATCGAAAATAAGCAGATGCTAGCGATGACCCGTGTTAAAAAATAAAAGGACAGTTTTTCTAGTGATAGATTCAGTCTTACAACTGGAAAGTTACAGATATCGATTTTTAATTGTGTTAGGACAAGATTGCATTAGAACAAGAATACAAGAGTAAAAAATACAATAACTATTATCAAAGCATCGATAAGTATTGAAAAACCAGTCAGTTGAAACACTAAAATAAGGAGCAGGAGCAATGTCAGCATCGATACAAATGGATAGAGAGAATTTTGTGACTTGTGATCTGTTGGATGCCAATCCTGAGTCACAAGTATGTCTACCAAATATTGAAGGTAAGTCATTCCGTCGTTTTGGCGCAAAAGACAGATTCTGCGGTGAAATCGTGACGGTTAAGTGCTTTGAAGACAATAGCTGTGTCAAATCATTGCTGAATAGCGATGGCAAAGATAAAGACGGCCATGGCAAAGTGTTGGTTGTGGATGGTGGCGGCTCTATGCGCTGTGCATTGCTGGGTGATATGATTGCACAATCGGCTATCGATAATGGCTGGGCTGGGGTTGTTGTATATGGTTGTGTCCGCGATGTTGATGACATGGCAGCGATGGATATTGGTGTGATGGCGCTTGGTTGTATCCCGCGCAAATCAACCCGCCGTGATGAAGGTCAAACGGATATCGAAATTAGTTTTGGTGATTTGACGTTGAATTCGGGTATGTTTGTTTATGCGGATAACAATGGCATCATCGCTAGCGATAAACCACTTATCAGCTGAAGTTTTAGGCTTGGCTTGATTAGTAAAAACGAAAACCTCAGCTGATAAGTTGGGGTTTTTTGTTATGTAACGACAGTTAAAGCGCAATAATCGTTGTTAACCCTCAATCATTAATGAGTAAACTCTTAAGTGACAAACCGTTACGGCATAAGTTTTGGTAATTGCTCAAATATTCGTATAATAGCTTTCTGACTCCTTAACTTTGATCCTACTCTTTATGCCTATTACTGCTTTGACTGACGCGTTTGACCCTATTAACCAGCAGTTGTTTCCTATCCAAAATGCCGAGCGGCGTTGGCTAGCGCCTGTCCATGGTGCGGTCAGCAGTTTATGGTTGGCAAGCTTGGTGCAAACACCTATGTGGAATGTTGCCGAGCGCCTAAAAGTTGTGGTGGCACGTGACCAAAACCAACTCAATCAAATAGAGACTGAGCTGGCATTTTGCGGAGTCGATGCTTATGTATTCCCTGACTGGGAAACGCTAACCTATGATGAGCTATCACCGCATCAAGACATCGTTAGCGAACGCATAAATCTGTTGACGGATATGCCAAAAACGGGCGTGCTACTTATTTCGATACAAGCCCTCATGCATCGCGTCGCACCGCCAAGTTGGTTAATTGGACAGCATTTTGATTTGAGTGTCGGCGATCGTTTTGATATCAATACCCAGCGAGGGCTATTGGCAAAAGCAGGTTATCGCGCGGTTGAAAATGTCTTTGAACCAGGTGAGTTTGCAGTACGTGGCAGTATTATTGATATTTTTGCCATGGGTCAGCCTTTTCCGCTACGTTTAGACTTGTTCGATGATGAAATCGAAACCATTCGCTTTTTTCATCCTCAAACGCAGCGTACATTGACCCCTGACGACCTTAAGGCGATGTTAACGGGCAACGATACCAGTATGGCGAAAGAGTCATTGTCACTACTGCACAAAATGCCAGATATCTCTAAGCCTATCGACCAATTTCAAATCTTGCCTGCAAAAGAGTTTCCGCTTGATGAAGGGCGTGAGACCTTCCGCACGAACTTTGCTGCGATGTTCCCCAATACCAGTAGCCGCAAGTCTGAGCTACATAAAGACGTGATGGCAGGGATTGCAAGTAGTGGATTAGAGTACTATCAGCCGCTATTTTTTGACTTAAAAGACTGGGAAGCAGAGAGTAGCTTATTCTCCTATTTACCAAGCGATGCATTGTTTATCACCGATGAGTTAATCAATGAAAAACAAGCTGATTACTGGTCACAAATCCAGCGTCGCTATGAAGAGCGTAGACATGATATTGATAAGCCTATCGTAGAGCCAGCAATGCTGTATCTATTATCTAACGCGCTTAACGAGCAACTAAACCAGTATCCAAGAGTAATATTAAGTGCTCGTGATGAACTGGCTATGATGAATGATGTGTCAGCGTTGGAAGCTACAGACGCATCACAAATACCATTGCCATCGAGTGTCACTAAACAACAAGGACTAGTGACATTAAGTGCTCAAGAACCGCCACAGTTAGCAGTCAATCATCAAAAGTCTGAACCATTATCTGAATTGCTCGACTTCTTGGATACGCAATCAAAGACTTCAACACCCGTACTAATCGTTGCAGAGACTGCAGGCCGTCGCGAGATTCTCATTGAACTGTTCAAAGGCAAGATTGATATCAAGGCGTACGATAGCTTTGAGGCATTTTTAGCGGCTGATAAAACCAATGCTATTAATAACAGTCATTTGCCGCATGTTGGTTTGACTGTCGCACCACTCGAACGTGGTGTCTATGTGCCTGAGCGCTTGGTGTTGATTAGTGAGACGCAGCTGTTTGGTCGTCAAGTTTTACAGACGCGCCGTCGTCGTCAAAGCGGTGTATCAGAAGAATTCTTGGTCAAGAGCGTCACTGAGATAACAGACGGCAGCCCAGTGGTTCACATCGAGCACGGTATTGGTCGTTATAATGGTTTGATTACCTTAGATGTGGGCGATGGCGAGCAAGAGTTTATCCACTTAAAATATTCTGATGACGCTAGTATCTATGTGCCAGTTGCTAATCTGCAAATGATTAGTCGCTATAGTGGCGGCGATCCGGCCTTAGCACCACTCCATAAGATTGGTAGTGGTAAATGGGATCGAGCCAAGCAAAAAGCATTAGAGCAGATTCATGACGTCGCTGCTGAATTACTCAATATGCAGGCAAGACGTGAGGCCAAAGTTGGAATTCATTTCAAGATAGACCCATCGCAGTATGAGCTATTTGCCAGTCAGTTTGCCTTTGAAGAAACCGCTGACCAAGCTAATGCCATTCATGCGGTTATGGAAGATATGAGACAAAACCAACCGATGGATCGTCTTATTTGCGGTGACGTTGGTTTTGGTAAAACAGAAGTCGCGATGCGAGCAGCGTTTATTGCCGTTAGTGCTGGCTATCAGGTTGCCGTACTTGTGCCTACCACATTGCTTGCTGGTCAGCATGAAGACAATTTCCGCGATCGTTTTGCCGATTGGCCAGTTCGCATTGAAAGCTTATCGCGCTTTGGCGGCAAAAAACATCAAGAAATGGTATTGGCTGATTTGGCTGCTGGCAAAGTGGATATCGTCATTGGTACTCATAAACTGCTACAACCAGATGTGAAATTTGCCAACCTTGGCCTGATGATTGTTGATGAAGAGCATCGCTTTGGAGTGCGTCATAAGGAGCGTATCAAGGCGATTCAGACAGATGTAGATAGTATGTCTATGACCGCGACCCCTATCCCTAGAACGCTTAATATGGCGCTCTCAGGCATGCGTGATATGTCGATTATCGCCACACCGCCTGCCCGTCGTCTTGCCATCAAAACTTTTGTGATGCAAAAGACAGAAGCCTTGATGAAAGAAGCCATATTGCGTGAGCTTCTGCGTGGTGGGCAGGTATATTTGCTACATAATGATGTTGCTAGTATCGAGCGTATGGCAGAGACCATTCGTGACCTAGTGCCAGAAGCAAGAGTAGGAGTAGCTCATGGGCAAATGCAAGAGCGCCAACTTGAGCAGATCATGCAGCAGTTTTATCATAAAAAGTTCAACGTGTTGGTTTGCTCTACCATTATCGAGACGGGTATTGATGTGCCCAATGCCAATACGATCATCATTGAGCGTGCAGATAAGTTTGGTCTTGCGCAATTACATCAGCTGCGTGGTCGAGTAGGACGTAGTCATCATCAAGCGTATTGTTACTTACTAGTGCCTTCCCTTAAAGGACTCAAAGGCGATGCCAAGCGCCGTTTGCATGCGATTGAGCGTGCCAATACGTTAGGTGCAGGCTTTATGTTGGCAAGTGAGGATTTAGAGATTCGCGGTGCAGGGGAGATATTGGGTAAGCAGCAAAGTGGCAATATGCAGGCGATAGGTTTTAGTTTATACATGGATATGCTTGAGCGTGCGACTAAAGCCATTAAAGCTGGCAAGGAGCCTGATTTAAATACGCCGTTGTCGTTGACCAGTGA
Organism: Psychrobacter sp. JCM 18900; assembly: GCF_904846625.1. Classification (GTDB taxonomy): domain Bacteria; phylum Pseudomonadota; class Gammaproteobacteria; order Pseudomonadales; family Moraxellaceae; genus Psychrobacter. The sequence continues at coordinate 511,769 of NZ_CAJHBL010000001.1, read as the reverse complement.
GATTAATCTACATAGCTCAGCCCTCATTCCAGAGGGGTATCTACATGACGTGCATCAGCGCTTATTGTTCTATAAGCGTATTAGCAATACCGATGATAAAGAGGCATTGACGGATATTCGTACGGAAATGATAGATCGCTTTGGGACATTGCCAGATCAAACCAAGCAGCTATTCGCCATTCATGGATTACGCTTACAAGCAGAGCCGCTCAAGATCAACAAAATCGATGCCAATAGTAGTAGTATGACGCTGGAATTTGCGCCTGATACTCCAGTTGATGCGTTAGCGATTATCAAGTTGATCCAATCAAATGGTCAGCATTATCGTATGAATGGCGCATCTGGTATCCGTTATCAAAATAGCGATAAACTGGCCACACCACAACAGCGCGTGACGGTCATACAAGAACTGCTGCGCTATTTTAGCGAGCATATGGTGACAGAGCCTGCTTAGTATATAGCTGGATATCAAGTAGGTTAGGTAGTCATTCCAAGGCAATAAATCATGGTGCTATTTTATCAACCAGATAACTGATAAAATAGCCAAACTAACTTTTTAACTTTCTGTATTTTATTTGCATTAAACAACAAGAGAACCGTCATTATGTTCCAACTTCATCATAAACTTGCTGCTGATAGTTTTTTAGTGGGGGATTTTCCATTATCCACTTGTCGTTTAATCAATGACTGCCAATTTCCTTGGCTGATATTAGTGCCACGCGTATCGGGTATTAAAGAGCTGTATGAGCTGTCTGAAGCAGACCAAACACAGTTTTTACGAGAGTCTAGCTGGTTGTCGAGTCAGCTAGCCAAAACCTTTCAAGCTGATAAAATGAATGTGGCAGCCCTTGGTAATCAAGTACCACAGCTTCATTTTCATCATATTGTCCGCTATCAGAATGATATGCAATGGCCCAATCCAGTATGGGGGGTTCCTGCGATACCTTATACTAAAGAAGTATTGGCGCAAATGCAGCAAACATTGATGATGGCGCTACGTGGTCATCACCAAATGCCGTTTGATTGGCAAATGTAATTATTATTCCAATCTGTCTTTAATAAGAATAGATTAAATTTAAATTCAATATGTAAAAAGAGAGGCTAGATACGTAAATGTATCTGGCCTCTCTTTTTATTTAAATTTGAATAAAAACTGTAAAGGAGGGAATAAACTAGACAAAAGGTCGCCTCGTAGTCATCAGTAACCTTGCTTAAACTTATTTCGAAAGTATAATATATTATTAGATATATCTTATGATAAATCGTCATAAGGACAAATAACGTACATATGTTAGTGTAGTATGCCTTTGTCTCTCAGATAGCTCACCTTATTCAAGTGAATCTCATATGACCTTCTCAGAGACATTTAAACCAATGACACCGTTAAAGGACACTGGGACATGTCATTTTGACTATCCAGAAGTGTTCGTGTTAATACTGACGGTTGTTTTGCGGGCTATATACTACGACTTCCGCTCTATCTCAATGGCACTATTGGTTATTATCACATTGCCAAGCCTCATGATCCTGATATACAACTACCGACGTCAGACCAGCTTTTGGACGTCTAACATCGTTATTATTCTATTATCGGTTGTCATTGGCTCACTACAATGCTGTACGGTCATATCAATCAGTTTGGCTGCTTTGATTGGTGTACGTATCATTCTTAGCCGACCTGAGAATCACCTCAGACTGTTATCCGTATCTGCCGTGACGATCATTGTATTTTATTATGTCAGCACAGTCTTAAATGCGAATAGTATGGACTTTGATGAAGGTCTATTACCATTGATAGTAATGGTGGCAAGTTTAGGCGTTATTTTGTACCAGTTCTGGCGTATCTATCAGCAACATATTATTTTTAAAGCACGTGCCCATCAGGCTAGTGGACGCCTAAGCACGATGGTATCAGTGATCAATAAGCTTACCCGTTTTGTACCACCACAAATTTGGGAACCTATTGTCAAATCGGATAGCCCTGTTAGGGTTTCTAATAAACGCGCAAAAATAACTATCATGTTTTCAGATATTGTCGGCTTTACCGAGCTGTCTGATAGTCTAAGCTCTGACAACTTGGCAGACATCCTCAATACTTATATGCATTGTATGACGTCAATCGCTGATAAACATGGTGCAGTGCTTGATAAGTTCATCGGCGATGGTATGGTGTGTTTCTTTGGTGAACCGAATAGCCGTGGCTCGCGTCAAGATGCACTAGATTGTGCGGCAATGGCAATTGATATGCGCCGAGAAATGCGTACCTTACGCCAGAAATGGCGGCTAATGGGGTTTGAAGGCTTATATATACGTGTTGGTATCACCACTGGCTACTGTCACGTTGGTAATTTTGGTAGTAATAGTCGACTAAGCTATACCATCATTGGCAAAGAAGCCAACCTAGCCTCTAGGCTTGAGTCCTGTGCGGGCAAAGATCAGATATTGGTCAGTGAAAGCACTTACGATTATATATGCCATAACTATGAATGCGAGCACGTTGCCGCATTTTGTTTGAAGGGTATTGATGAAAAGGTCGATGCATGGCAAGTACTTGACCCTAGTGCCAGTACAGGTCATCTGTCTAAATGGGTCGATCACACATTGCCTGGTTTCAATTTGCATTTGAATTTTAAAGATATGAAAGACAATGATTATCAAGATATTAGAGCTCGTTTAAATTTTGCGCTAGAACGCATCGAGCAAGAGGAAGAAAAAGTAGTAAAGGGCATAGCTGCAGAAAGTAAGCGTGAAGATGCCAATCGTAAATAAGCGTTTCAAGCTTAATATATTAAAGTCATATATAGAAAAAGGCCAGCTATCACATAGCTGGCCTTTTTTAATCTTAACTAGGAAGTATTATCAGTGTTTAATGGTTTTCTTTAGCATGATTGAGGGTATATTTAGGAACTTCGATGGTCAAGTCTTCATCATCAAGCATGACCTGACAAGATAAACGTGAATCAGGCTCTAGTCCCCAAGCACGATCAAGCAGATCCGCTTCGATATCATCCATCTCATCCAAACTGTTGAAACCCTTGCGTACTACAACATGGCATGTGGTACAAGCTTTTGACATCTCACAGGCATGCTCAATTTTAATGCCTTTTTCTAATAGTGCTTTGCATAAGTTTTCACCAGCTTGTAGCTCAACTTCTGCGCCTTCAGGGCAAATTTCGTGATGGGGTAGTACGGTAACTTTTGGCATAAATTATCTGTCCGATGCTAATCAATTTAAAAAATATTAGAAGTTAGCTTAACGTGTCAGTTAAGCTATATATGTCGATGTATTTATTACCAGTCTTTGGCACTAGTACCTGCCATACTGGTCTTGACGCTTTGATTCATAATACGTGTAGCAAATGCATCACTATGTGGCTTGAGCTGTGCTTGTTGCGTTTCAATAAGCGCTAGGTCATCAGTGCTAAGAGAATTACGTAGCGCTTGTATATGCTCTGCTAGTGACTGTTGTTCTTCGACAGAGAGTAATGACGCAAATTCGTTAAGTGCCGACTCTAGGGCAAGTACTTCACGTTCCGCTTCTACTTTTGTCTCAATCAAAGAACGTGCATTTTTATCTTCTTCTGCGTGTTTAAACCCTGCAATCAGCAACTGTTCTTTCTGCTCATCTGATAGACCATAAGAAGGCACGATTTCGATTTTGCTTTCTGTTTTGGTCGTAGTTTCTTGTGCACTGACAGTAAGCTGACCGTTAGCGTCGATGCTAAAGGTAACTTCGATACGAGCAAACCCAGCTTTCATTGGCGGGATGCCATACAGCTCAAAACGTCCAAGTGAGCGACAGTTTTCTACCGTCTCGCGCTCACCTTGCACCACATGAATCACCATGCCTGTTTGACCATCTTGATACGTGGTAAACACTTGACGTTTCTTCACAGGAATAGGTGTATTGCGTGGGATGAGCACTTCGACCAAACCGCCCATGGTTTCAAGACCTAATGATAATGGCGTCACATCCAATAATAACAAATTATTATCACTATCCCCGTTAACCAATTGATGAGCAGTCTGGGCAGCGCCTAAGGCAACAACCTCATCTGGATTCAGACGGCAAAGTGGCTGCTTAGCAAAAAACTCAGTCACGACTTGCTGTACGGCAGGCATACGAGTCGAGCCGCCCACTAAGATAACTTCATCTAGATCTGTAGTCGACAGCTTGGCATCGCGTAGGACTTGTTCGCACACACTTAGCGTACGGCGACTAACAGGCTCTACGATAGTTAGTACATCTGTACGGCTTAATACGCCTTGATAAGATTGATCATTGACAGTGACATTGATGTCCACTTGCTCAGCGTCAGTCAATGCTTGTTTATAAGCCTTGGCTTGTTGAGCTAGTATTGATTTGTCGTGCAAGCTTACGTCTTTTGGGTCGATATTTAATTGTTTAATCATCCAATTGGTAATAAGGCGATCGATATCATCACCACCTAGTGCGCTATTACCACCAGTTGCCAATACTTCAAAGACACCATCTGTAAGCTTTAAGATAGAGACATCAAAAGTACCACCGCCCAAATCATAGATTAAGTAATAGCTCTCTTTTTTACTGTCTTCTGATGATTGGTCAAGACCATAAGCAACCGCTGCCGCCGTTGGTTCATTCAACAAGCGAAGTACATTGATACCCGCTGCTTGAGCGGCATCTTTGGTTGCTTGACGCTGTGCTTCATCAAAATAAGCGGGAACCGTAATCACGGCACCTTCAATGCTATCTGCAGGTAGGGCACTCGCTGCACGTTGCTCAAGAGCGGCTAAGATACGCGCCGATACTGCAACAGGAGAAACCTCGCCTTGAGCAGTTACGAAGGCGGGCATATCGTCTTTGTTACCAGACAGCTCATAAGGATGAGAAAATTTGATATCAGCTTGACTACGACCCATAAAACGCTTAGCCGAGACGATCGTATTTTTTGGATCATCCGCTAAATGAGCTAGGGCATCATAGCCGACCAATGGCGTACCAGTCGCTGGATAATAAACTACCGACGGTAATAATGTATCTGTCGCTGCGCCTGCCTCTAAGACTTGTGCCTTACCTGAACGCACCACAGCAACCAACGAGCGTGTAGTACCAAGGTCAATGCCCAAGCCAAATTTATGTTGATGAGGTTGAGCGCTTTGATTGGGTTCAGCAATTTGCATTAAAGACATAAGGATAACTCAGAGATAAAATGAATAAGTGAAATGGAGCAAATATAGCATATGCAGTACGAGAGCTTAACGTCGGTAATCTCATTCCATAAAGAAGATAGATTCTGACAGTTTAATGCGCTTAGACTCAAAGATTATACGGTATCACGGTCACTATTTTAACCAAATATATAGAATTTAGCTTGTTAGTGAGAGCCATAACCACAGATGTTTAGACGTATAAGTCATCGTCATCTGAATGCGATGAATTTGCAACATCATCAAGCCCCGTCGTCACATCAGCATCTAGCTTAACTAAAAATTTTAGCTTCTGTGTCGCATCAATCGCTGTTTGCCAATCTTGATTTTGATAAGCATTATTAAAGCGCTCAGATTGATTTGCTAGACGCTCTGTAATTTGAGGGTGTAATTGCTGCAAGGCTGACAGATCTTTGTCTTCGATAGCATCATCTAGATCCATACGCATCTGCATCGCATCTTCTAAAAAGTCCAAGTCTGCGATTGAGTGCTCTATATTTTGTGCTTGATCCGCCATGTCTAATAAATAACCAGCACGGCTATCAGGAGCGCTTAGTGTTTGATACGCTTGATTGATTAAAGCCGACGCTTTTTCAGACTGCAACTGTGCTTGAACCATATCAGCCTGATTTTTAGCAACATTATCAGGATGAAAGCGTTTCTGCAGCAATCGCAAACGTTGCTCTAGACTGCTTTGATTGATTTCAAATTGTACAGGCTGCTCAAATAGGGCAAAGAAGTTATCAAACTGTGGTTCTGAAATAATATCTGTCATAATCTGATGCCTTGCTTTTTTATTTATTTTGAAGTCATGACCTAGCTAAGAATACTGAATCGCTTGGCTACCTAACTAAATTAGCCATTTTTCATAGCGATAGCAGAGATACTGCACTGTTCTTATGAAAGCTTGCTGAAGCACAAATCTATTAGTTTTCAGCCATTGAAAAATTAAACTGTAAACGACTCACCGCAACCACATTCACCTTTTTGGTTAGGGTTGGTGAATTTAAAGCCTTCGTTTAAACCTTCTTTTTCGTAATCCATCAACAGGCCGTCTAAATATACGAGGCTTTTAGGATCAATGAAAATGCTAACACCGCGACTTTCATAACGCGTGTCGTTTTCATCAGGGGTATCTACAAACTCTAAAACGTAAGCTAAGCCTGAGCAACCCGCCGTACGGATACCAACTCGAATGCCTTCGCCTTTGCCGCGATTGTCCAAAAAGTCTCGAACATGCTGAGCGGCGCGTTCTGTCATTTCAATCATGCCAACTCCCATTGACTATTAATCATAAATATCAATAAAAAAATCTAGATAAACTGACAATCAGAATTACAAGATTGCCAAAACAATAGGCTTGCGACTATTAGAAAACAAAAGGTGACAATTACATAAGTGTCATTGTCACCTCTTTAGCGTCAGTAGCGATTATACATTGCTACTTTAGCGTTGCTAGTACAACGTAGCGCATACGCTAGCAGGCTTAGCCTAGATTAAATCGCAGCTTCTTCTGCTGGAGCTGCTACGCCATGCTTACCTTTATAGTCGCTAATAGCGGCTTTAATAGCGTCTTCTGCAAGTACAGAGCAATGCACTTTTACTGGTGGTAATGCTAGCTCTTGAGCGATATCATTGTTTTTGATTTCGCCAGCTTGATCCAAGCTTTTGCCTTTTAGCCACTCAGTAACAAGTGAGCTTGAAGCAATCGCTGAACCGCAGCCATAAGTCTTGAAACGTGCATCTTCAATAATACCATTATCGTCGACTTGGATTTGTAGACGCATCACATCGCCACATGCTGGGGCACCGACCATGCCGGTACCAACGTTTTTGGCGTTTTTATCAAGATTACCAACGTTGCGTGGGTTTTCGTAATGATCAATAACTTGGTCACTATAGGCCATGGGGTTTTCTCCTAGTTAGATGATGAGTAGTCGTTTATCAACTTTAAGTGTCTAACTACTCATCGATAATTGGGGTCAAACGCTTAATTTAATTGTCTGATCAATTGTTTAATAAATATATATTGCTAGCTATACTAAAAAGCTATATTAGAAATTAATGCTCAGCCCACTCGACTGAGTTTAAATCAACACCTTCTTGGTACATATCCCAAAGTGGTGATAGAGCACGTAGTTTATCAACGGCTTCATGCATCTGTTTGATAACAGTATCGATGTCTTCATCAGTAGTATAACGGCCGAAGCTAAAGCGGATTGAGCTATGTGCCAATTCATCTGGGCGACCAATAGCACGTAGTACATACGATGGCTCAAGCGTCGCTGACGTACAGGCTGAACCTGATGATACAGCTAAGTCTTTAAGTGACATCATCAATGACTCGCCTTCAACGAAGTTAAAGCTGATGTTTACAATATTTGGTACGCTATTCTCAAGATCACCGTTTAAGTAAATCTCTTCGATATCTTGTAGGCCATCCCAAAGCTTTTGACGTAGTTTGGCTGCATGTGCATGGTCGGCTTCATAGCTTTCATTAGCTAAAGCAAATGCTGCGCCTAGACCAACGATCTGATGCGTTGGTAAAGTACCTGAACGCATACCGCGCTCATGACCACCGCCATGTTGCTCAGCTTTCAAGCGGATACGTGGCTTACGACGAACAAACAATGCGCCGATACCTTTAGGGCCGTATGCTTTATGACCTGAGAAGCTCATCAAATCAATTTTCATTTCTTCAAGATTGATTTTTACTTTACCAACAGACTGTGCGCCATCAACATGGAAAACCACACCAGCTTCGCGAGTGATTTCACCAATCGCTGCAACATCAGTAATAGTACCAAGCTCATTGTTCACCATCATAAGTGATACTAAAATCGTATCATCACGTAGTGCTTCTTTTACTTGCTCTGGCAGGATAAGACCTGTGCTTGGCTGTGGCTCAAGATACGTAATTTCAAAACCTTCTTGCTCAAGCTCGCGGCAGGTATCTAATACAGCTTTGTGCTCAATTTTACTGGTAATGATATGTTTGCCACGAGACTGATAAAAATGTGCTGCACCTTTAATGGCTAGGTTGTCAGACTCAGTTGCACCAGAAGTAAAGACGATTTCGCGTGGATCAGCGTTGATAACTTCAGCAACTTGACCACGAGCAGTTTCTACTGCTTCTTCCGCTTGCCAGCCGTAACCATGTGAGCGTGAAGCTGGGTTACCAAAGACACCATCTACAGTCAAATACTCGCTCATTTTAGCAGCTACTGATTTAGCAACTGGGGTAGTGGCGGCATAATCTAAGTATATAAGGTTGTTATGTTGGCTCATGCTGGGTTTGCCTCGCTGTTCGATAGAGTAATAGTATTAATGTCTTTTATGGAAATATCTTTTGTAGAGGTGTGCTGACGCTCTGAGACTGACTGCACGTTTTCCATATCTAATAATTGCGCTAATGTTATATTTTTCAAGTACTGTTCGATATGGTTTGATAGTGCACACCACAGATCGTGAGTTAGGCACATTGTACCACCTTGACAGTCACCACGTCCTTCACATTGCATCGCGTTCACTGACTCATCAACCGCAGATATGATGCTCATCACATCTATCTCATTCAATGGTTTAGCTAGGTGATAACCACCTGCAGCACCGCGAATACTCGTGACAAGGCCGCGTTTGCGGAGCTTAGAAAATAACTGTTCAAGATACGAGATTGAAATCGATTGCCGTTTGGCGATATCGGATAATGATACAGCACTGTCTTGTTGGCTGGTCTGTAATGCCAAATCTAATAATGCGGTAACAGCGTATCTGCCCCGAGTAGTCAAACGCATGTGTTATCTCCAAACTTAATGTCATTTATGTTTAACAACGATCTTAGCCAAAGGTTTAAATCAGCGCTCATAAGATAAAAAGAGCAACCAATAATACGTCAGCTAAGTTTTGTCTTATCGTTATTGAACAACAGATGATTAACCCGATGTGTGCAACGATTGAGGTAATTATACTTAATCCCGAGTAATTTAGTCAAGATTAAAGTGTGGTTCAATGGTTAATCAAGCTTATTGCTGTAATTGATAAAAACAATGATGTTTAGAAGAGATATATGAGTGAGACATAAGCAGCTTTATTTGTCTGCTCAGATACATTTAACGAAGTAAAAAATAAGCGTTCAATATCTATAGAAGACATTGAACGCTTATTTATAGGTAATTCAGCGAACCAAAACTAATTCATTAATAGTGCGATGACTGAGCCGATCATAATGACGAGGGCAACAACAGTGACAATCATCAACGTCTTTTGTTTGCTCTGTAATTCTTTTACGGTTGTTTCAAGTTCACGGTTTTTAATGGTCAGGGTATTAATCTGTGTTTGCTGTTCTTTAATACGAAGTTTATAGTTATTCTTTTTTTCTTCCAAATCAGCTTCTGTAGGTTTGGTTTTGGCTTTACCACCCTTTATCTTTTTAATCAGCCCCTGAATCAAGCTGCCAAGCCCAAGTTGCATAATAAACTGTTTGATCAGTTGTACTTGAATCGACTCACCGCGCATCTGTAGCTTTTCAGTGGTTTCGCTATCATGAGTGGTGATGGCGTTGATAACTTGAATGCTATAGGCATTGATAACCACGTCAGGCTCACTACGACCAATCGGCAGCTGGGCATCTAGTAACACGCCTTTGGTACTAAAGGTGGCAAATACTTCTACATGCGGTAAATACAGGCGAAGCGCCACCACGGTGCCTTGCTTAGCAAGCGGATAAGCGGCTTTACGCAATTCAGGATCCAAACGTAACAGTAATGTCAGCGCCGACTCGATAAATACTAAAATGATATTAAGAAAAGAGTGAGACAACGTAGAACGCTTCATGTAAGTAATCCGTTTTTTATTTAGCAAGTTTTAGATATTGAGCAAACAGAAGTCTGTATTTGCCCAAGACTTGCAGTGATATTTTGCTTATAGTAACGTCTTTATAATAAAAAGTAACGCTAGTTTCTGTAGTGGCTAAACTATTACATTACAATTTAGCAGTCAATAAAGACACTCTTATTTATGACCAGTAATATACAAACTTAATGCATAGCAATGCACAGACGGCAATTGACAAATCTGTCAAAGCGTAGAAAATAGGAAAGCCAATCGTCTCAGTTATGCAGAGCCACTTATATATAAATTCCTAACGCTTTGCGTAACATTAGGTGTCAAATACGTAGTGTAGAGCACAAAAATATGTAAAATCGCTTGCGCTCCTTATGCTGCCTTGATATAAAGACGATAACAAAGAAGAACCTGTTAATGCGCCAGTTAGGTAGTTTTTATTGCGTAAGCACCATGAGAGCGTTACAATACTTGGCGTGAGCATTTATTACCCCCTTAAACTTGAAGGAAATTTTATGAATAAGTCAGAATTAATTGATAGCATCGCAGACAAAAGTGGTCTAAATAAAACCCAAGCTGGTGATGCACTAAACGCTGTTATGGAAAGTGTTGGCGAAGCGCTAGAAGCTGGCGATAGCATCTCATTAGTTGGTTTTGGTACTTTCAGTGTAAAAGATCGCAAAGCACGCACTGGTCGTAACCCTAAGACTGGCGAAGAGCTAAGCATTCCAGCAAGCAAAGTACCAAGCTTCAAAGCTGGTAAAAACTTAAAAGAGCGCTTGAACTAAGCCGATTTTTTAAGCGTAAAACGATAGTCGGTGGTCTATAGCTGAGGTAATGAGCTAGCCATCGAAGAGAGCACCTAATATTTAGGTGCTTTTTTTATCGCTATAGTTTGTATCATGCGTCGTGAATATTTTGAGTCTGCATGAAAAATCACGTATCATAGGGCGCGCGATAGGTGTGTCATTTCAGTCAGATTTCTTTAGTAAATTTTGTTTTTTACTATAAAATGCATACGCTCTTACTCTTACCATTGCGAGCTTAGATAGCACTGATATTGGCAGGTTGCACTTAACAGCTCCTAACAGTATTACAATGGTTTTTCATCAATATAGGTTAATAAAGCAGAGATAACTATGGATAAATTGCGCGATTTCTTAAAAAGCTGGCCAGGTCGCATTTTATTGATTTTATGCCTATCGCCGCTCGCTCTCTTGGGTGTCGAAAGCTATTTTGGCGGCAACGTCGATCCCAACCAGATTGCGCAGGTAGGTGAGGCAAGCGTAGGACTGTCCGAGTATCAAACTGCTGTCAATAGCCGTCGTTCTGAAGTGCTAGAGCAAGTCGAAGATGCCAGCTTGTTGAATGAAGATGTGCTTCATGAGCAAGTATTAAAGGGTCTAATCGACCGTACGTTGTTAGAGCAGCAAGCAGGTAAGCTTGGTATGACAGTGTCTGATGACACGATCAATCGTCTGCTGCGTCAAGAAGAAATATTCCAAGATGCAGAGGGTAACTTTTCAAACGATCAGTTCTCAAACTTCTTGCGTCAGCGCGGCATGACCAAAAACCAGCTATTTGCAGAATTTCGCAATCAGTTAAGCTTGGATCAACTAAATGCTAGTATCGTTGGTACGGCCGTTTATCCTATGCAAGCGGTCAGTCAATTGATTGACTTGCAACTTGAGTCGCGCAACGTTTGGGTACATCGCTTTAATTGGCAAGACTATGCTGACAAAGTTAAGCTTAGCAAAACAGACATTCAGTCTTACTATGATGCTAACAAAGACACATTGAAAAGTGCAGCGATGGTTGACTTGGCTTATATTCAGCTCAGCCCGCAAACTATCAAGGTTGATGAAGTAACCGCAGAGGAGTTGCAGCAGCAGTATGAAGCATATAAACAGAGCATTTCGGCTACTGATGAGCGTAAAGTCAGTCAGATACTGTTTACTGGTAAAGATGCTAAGACACGAGCCGATAAAGTCAAAGCCCGTTTGAATAAAGGTGAAGCGTTTGCTGCGCTTGCTAAAGCAGAGTCAGATGATCCATCAGGTGAAACAGGTGGTGATATCGGACGTTTCAATCCTTCAGTGTTTGGCAGTGATGCAGATACGGTGCAAGAGGCACTAGAAGGATTGAGTGTTGGTGATGTGACTGCACCTATCAAAACCAGCTTTGGTTATCAGATATTTACGGTTACTGAAGACAACGGCAAAAAGACTCCAAGTCTAGACAGTATGCGTGAAGAGCTGACTGCGAAAGCAAAAGAATATAAACGTCAGGAAATCTATGCTGATAAAGTGACGTCAATCAATGACTTGGCGGCAGATGGTTTCAGTATCGAAGATATTGCGCAGCAAGAAAACGTCAGCCTAAAGCGTATCAAAGATTATCGTAAAGTGAATAACAAATCAGCACTGCCGCAACCAGCTGTGGTTAAACAGGCCTTTGATGAGTTTACTATTCAAGATCAAGCGGTAACGGCGGGCGTAGAAGTTGGCAACGGTACCGTATGGTTACAGCCAAGCAATTATCGTCCTACTAAGACGCTTGCTCTAGCAAATGCAACTCCAAGAATCACTCAAATACTACGTCAGCAGAAAGCGACCGCATTAGCTTTAAAAGACGCTAAAGCATTGGCTGCTGGTATCAAGACGCCAGCTGATATCAGTAAGCAGTCGGTTAGTTTCCAAGCACTGGGTGAGATTAACCGTCAAACGACGCAGCTAACGGACAAAGAGCGTGGGTTGGCATTTAGCCAGCAAGCCGCTGATAATGGCGTCGTCGCGATTGCTAGTGAGACTGAGATGGGTGCAACGCTACTGGTTGGAGACCGTATTAAGACTGAGCAGCAGTCACCATTGTCTGATATGCAAAGAGCGCAAACAGCCAGTATCATTCGTGACAATTTAGGCCAAGACCAGTTACAAGACTATTTGGACTATCTACGTATGGTGTATACGGTTGAGATTAATGAAAGCAACATGGCAAATGCACAAGGACGCTAAGTATGTGCTAGTTCGTTATGCTTAGATATTAAAAAAGCCACTGTATCGATTGATGCAGTGGCTTTTTTTTAGGTGATGCTTTAACGATAATTATCACGAATATTATATAGACTGAAAATTAGTCGCAGTAATAAATACAATTGCTGCGACTAATTCCAGTCTTAAACTAATAGGTTATTGTTTAATGACGGAAATGGCGCATGCCCGTGAATACCATCGCGATACCATGCTCATTAGCAGCAGCAATAGTCTCGTCATCACGCATAGAACCACCTGGCTGAATGATAGCAGAAATACCTACTTCAGCAGCATTGTCGATGCCATCACGGAAAGGGAAGAACGCATCTGATGCCATAACAGCACCTTCAGTTGCTAGTCCAGCATGTTCTGCTTTGATAGCAGCAATACGTGCTGAGTTAACGCGGCTCATTTGGCCTGCGCCAACACCGATAGTACGTTGGCCTTTTGCGTAGACAATGGCATTAGATTTAACATATTTTGCCACGTTCCAGCTGAATAGTAGATCTGCCACTTGCGCTTCAGTTGGTTGTACATCAGTGACGATTTTTAGGTCGTTAGCCGTGATTAAACCAAGGTCTTGCTCTTGTACGAGTAGGCCACCATTGACGCGCTTATAGTCAAGTTGGATATCGCGCTGATCGGGTGCTGGTAGCTCGCCGCATACCAAGACACGTACGTTTTTCTTAGTAGCTGTCGCTTCAAGTACACCGTCTTCGATACTAGGTGCAATGATTACTTCTACGAACTGATTGTCGATAATGGCTTTTGCAGCAGCAAGCGTCAACGGACGGTTGAATGCGATGATACCGCCAAAAGATGATTCAGGATCAGTGCTAAAAGCAGTACGATAAGCCGCTATTTGGTCATTATCAACCGCGACACCGCAAGGGTTGGCATGCTTAACGATAACGCAAGCAGGCGCGCTGAAAGCTTTAACGCACTCAAGCGCAGCATCGGTATCAGCGATGTTGTTATAAGACAATGCTTTGCCTTGTAATTGCTTAGCCGTTGCGATTGAGGCTTGTTTGCTTTTTAAAGGCTGGTTTTCAGTATAGAAAGCCGCGTTTTGATGCGGGTTTTCGCCATAGCGTAGGTCTTGTGCTTTTTCAAGCTGCACATTGAATGTACGTGGGAAGTTTTCTGGTTCTTGAGTTTCGTTGACACGGCTACCTAAGAAGTTGGCAATCATACCATCGTACTGCGCAGTATGCTCAAACGCCTTCACTGCCAAATCGTAACGTAAAGCAGTTGTCAGCTCAGTGCCACCGTCTAAGGCGTTAAGTACACGGTCATAATCAGCTGGATCAGTGACGATACCCACATGAGCGTGGTTTTTCGCCGCTGAACGTACCATGGTAGGGCCACCAATATCGATGTTTTCGATAGCGTCGTTCATAGTTACGTCAGCACGTGCGATCGTTTCAGCAAACGGATATAAGTTCACGACGACCAAGTCGATACGTTCGATCGAATGATCACTCATAACTGCATCATCTGTACCGCGGCGTCCTAGGATGCCACCATGAATCTTAGGATGCAGCGTTTTAACACGGCCATCCATCATTTCAGGAAAGCCTGTGTAATCTGATACTTCAGTCACGTCGACGTTGTTTTCTGTGAGCAGACGATAAGTACCGCCAGTAGATAATAAACCAAAACCTGCTTTGAGAAGGCCTTGAGCAAACTCGACGATATTAGACTTATCGGAGACCGATAGTAGGGCAAGTGGGGTTGTACTCATAAGAAATTTTCCATAAAAAAAGCCTGACGTAAACGTCTGGCAAGGTGATGATGACAACGGTATGCCGTATCATGATAGATAAAGCGGGGAACATTTAATTGCCATACATAATGATAGTCAATGATGATGGGTAAGCTCATATAACAATGCTACATTAAATCATAGGTTTTCATCTTTTTGCGCAAAGTGCCTCGATTTAGACCTAATATCTGAGCACATTTGGTTTGGTTGCCTCTAGTCTTTTCTAGAACCACAGATAAGAGAGGCTCTTCGATTTGCTTTAAAATCAGTTCATATAAATCAGTGGGCATCTCATCTCCTAGCATCGCAAAGTATTGACGTACCACACGCTCTACATGAACTCGTAGAGGTTGCTGGGCGCTACTTGTACTTGTACTTGTATAGTTTTGACTAGCAAAATCAAAGCCGTGCGTAGGTGGTTGGTATTCGTCTTTATTATAATCGGCAGGGTGCTCAGAGCTTTTAGCAAAATGATTGGCATTATGCTGTGCATGAGGTGCCATAAAATAATATCCTTGAGATGAAGAAAAATTCTGATTGTAAGGGGTCAGAACCATAGTATATCAAATTAATATCGCCTAGCGCTGATAGATTCATCGTTATCTTGGCTATCACGGTTTAATTGAAAGTGAATTTACGGTGTATTTTCTACTCACGCTTACCTATATATGACATCTTAATTTAATAAAGAGCGGTCATAGTAATATCGCGAATTTGCGCATTAGCCACAGGAATAGTAAATAATAGCTGTCTATCTGTATTGGCAGCTAACTGACTTTGCTTTCCTAATAAATAATCGTTTGGATCTGCAATGAACTCTCCAATAATCTCATCTTTACCATAAACGCTTATTTTTACATTGGGATATAGTTGTGATTGCGGGCTCCCATTACTTAGAGTAGCGCCTATATCGCTAAATGTACCAGTAGTTTTAATCTGACTGCTTCTATGAAAGGTATTGCTGATGGTAAGCGTTGATAAGTCAGCACTAGGCAAGCTGCAGGCAGCGACAGAGCATATTGACTGGAGACGCTGAGCATAGGATGGGTTTTTGACTAAATTTTCTAAGTTAAAAATAACATATTGTGCCGCGAGTAGCAGTGCTAGGACCAAACAACCTAATATCCATAACAATGATGCAATTGAACGTGTCGTTTGGGTTGGTGCAAACGGTAGCTGAGTTTTTCTTAAACGATCGTCGGCAGCAGGGTCTTCATCTTTAACGGGTACTCCCATATCAGAGAGAAGCTGTGATAAGTCTGTATCATCTTGCGGTGTTTCTTCATCTTGATTTTGTTCTTCTAATAGTTTTTGCAGCCACGAATGGTTATCAGTACTCTCAACATTGGCATGAATATCATTGGCCGCTGCCGAGCTAAGCATGTCCTGTGTTGATGAGGATGCTGATATTGTACTAGTAGATGGTTTCTTGGTTGATGAATTAGAGCTTTTGATAGTTTCTTTAGAAGGAGGCGCTTTTGGTTTTTCTGTGGTTGCTACGCTAGGACTGGTATTACTGGCTTGGGTTAACCATGCATCCATGCTATCTAATGAGTCATACTCTTGAACGTCTTCTTCTGGATCGTCTATATCCATATCATCATAGATTAAGTCGTCATGAATCAAAGTACCAGATGATTTTTTCTTACTGATTGAAGGTGTAGGGCGATCTGGCACATTTTGAGGGTTATGCTGATTGCTACTAGTAGTCGCTTTTTGCTCGTTTGATATTGGTTGAGTTTGAGCTTTTTGTTGAGCAGGAATGTTTTTTTGTGGTGTTGGTTTTTGAATAACCTCAGAATTTACCACAAGATGCTTATTGACCAAAAAACTTTGCTGGCACCGATCACAGCTGATGGTAGCATTGACTTGATTTAGTTGAGTTTGTTTAACGCTATAGCAAGCTTGGCAATGGGGGCATTGGGTTTTTATTGGCGTGGTCATAGAGGCGAATCCAAAAAAGTATGGTTATCAATACCGCTTAGCCACTCACCAATAGTTGCCCACAATACTCATTTACTTATTTAATTTCGATGAATTATGGGCAAAGACAGAGTGGCGTCAAACACATAACATTTGACTGCCCTCTATCGTAACAGATGTAATTAAATGTTGCTAGCTGGTAAATGTACCTGATAAACGCTGCCAATGTTGGTCTTCTTGCGCAGTAAAAGCATGCTTAGGGTCCAGTGCAAAATATGGCTGATAAGCTTCAGTGACTTGCTCGGTTTGTGACTCAATTAAACCTGCCAATACGATACGGCCCTTTGGCGCAATTAGTGTTGCAAAGTAAGGTGCTAAACTAATAAGCGGCTTCGCTAAAATATTGGCAACGATCACTTCTACAGGCAACACATCATGTTGCGAGCAGTACTCTGTAAATTCTTCTGGCAAAAATGCCTGCAAACGATCGCCTACATTATTGCGTACCGCATTCTGATTGGTAGCAAGTACTGCCTGCGGGTCAATATCGACTGCATATACCTGACGTGCACCCAATAATAAAGCAGCGATCCCTAGAATACCTGAGCCACAACCATAATCGATAACCACTTTGTCTGTTAGGTCTTGTTCTGTTAGCCAGTCTAGGCATAGGCGAGTCGTAGCATGATAGCCAGTACCAAATGCCAGGCCAGGATCCATAATGATATTAGTGGCTTTAGGGTTAGGCGGTGTTAGCCAGTCAGGTACAATCCATAAGTCATTAGCACATTCGATAGGATGATAATTGCTCATCCACTCGCGCTCCCAATCCTTATCATCAACAGCCGTTAGCCAAATACGAGTAGCCTGTACTTGTGCAGCAATTTCATGACTTAATTGCTCAACCGCTTGACGACTACCCGCATCAGTAGTCGCATCAAATAGCCCTGTTAGTATCACCTCATCCCAAAGCGGTGATTCACCTGGAAGTGGCTCAAACAAAGGTTGATCGCCAGCATCGTCTAAAGCTATTGATAATGCACCTGCTTCTAATAAAAGCGCTTCAGCCAAGTCGACGTTTGATTTTTCGCATTGTAAATGCAGTTGTTGCCATGCCATAAAGATAACCTTAAGCGGAAATAAAAATAAATGTAGGTGTTAGGTGTTAGGGGCTGCCCTAGATAAGTCTACATACAACGAAATGCAGGATGTATATAGAGGTTTTAACTAATGAGTCTAAAATGTATAAATATCAGTTATTAGCGCAATGCTTTTTTCGCTTCATTGACCACGCGTGAGTTGCCCTGAGCTTGACCTGATTGCAATATAACTTGCCATAGGGCTCGTCTACGATTGCTATCTTGAGAGACACTAAGACCACGACGTGCCATCGCTTCTGCCTTACGAGGCTGGTTCTTTTTTAATGCTACTTGTGCCAAATAGAAGTATACCGCCGACGATTTGGGCGCTAAACGCTGTGCACGGGTAAAGCTACTCTCGGCATTGGTTAGATTGCCAGCTTTCAATTGACTGATACCTACTTGCATCAAATTGCGAAATGCAGGCAGATTGCTATTGTTGCTGGCAGCTTGTTGAGTACGTTGCTGCGAGTTTCTTCTGGCGTGCTCAAGTAACTCATTATGCGACGGTACCGATGGCTCAGAGATTATATAGTCATTACGAGAAGGCGCAATGATAACAGGGTCAGGCTGAATCACGTCTGGAGCAGGAGGCGTAAATACAGGTGTCTCTTGCGTTAATGGATTTGGTTTTTCGGACTGTTCAACCTCATTGTAAGGCTCGGTTGGATAGTTGCTTTGATCATTTGCTTCCGTGACAGGCGCTTGAGTAGTTGTCGTTGATGGCACGGTCGGTTGTGACGTTGGTAATGTTTGAACAGGCGTGGTTTGCACTGTGGTCGATGTGCTAGGTGCTGTTTGACAAGCACTTAGGCTTAGCATGCCAATGATCGCGCTGCCTGCAAGTAAGGTATTGCTTGACGTAATTTTATTACGCCATAGCATTATAGTTTGTTTTACTGAAGTAGTTGTCCGTAAAGATGACACCATCATGTTAAAACCTTTTTTAAATATTAAAAGCTAAATACCAAAAACACTATTAGAACCATTCAATAGCTAGTGCCATTCAACAGCTAGAACCATTCAACAGCGCGGTCATACCAAGTATCAGCACGGTTTTCATCGCCTTCATTTTGCTCACTGCTACCTTCTGCCTCATCAGACTCCACAGCTTCTCCATTTGGAATCTCTAAACCTTCGCGGCGACGTTGTTGATTGATATCACCTTGCTGATTCTGGAATTGTGTTTGTTCACGAGCGCGATCTTGCTGATACAGGCTCAGCGCACAACTGCTGGCTTCTTCTGGTAAGTGAGCTGACATTACTGGTAGGTAGCGAGCGTTCGCACAGCGCTCATTAGACAGTTTGCCTGAATTGTTCTCTAGCCATAACCATTCGATACCTTCTGGCTCTGGTAGAGCAACCGGAGTCAGTTTTAGGCGTTTCATATAATCTACCCAAACTGGTAAGGCGCCAGTACCACCACTCAAGCCAATCGGTTTATTATCATCACGACCAACCCAAACAACACTTACATAGTTGCCACTATAGCCTGCAAACCAAGCATCGCGGTAGTCGTTTGTTGTACCTGTTTTTCCTGCTAGGCTTAAATTGCTGCCGAGTGATTGCGCACGTCTAGCCGTACCATTTGAGACGACTTGCTGTAATGCATAGTTGGTCAAAAAGTTGGTCTCAGGTGGAATGCTACGCTGAGTGTTAAGCCCAGTACGCTGTAAAATACGGCCGCGATCATCAATGACCGTACGAATACTATGAATAGGAGTGCGGAAACCACCAGTGGCAAAGACTTGATAAATACCAAGCATATCCATCGGACTCAAATTAACTGAGCCTAACAATGCTGATGGGTAAGGCGGAATTTTTTCTTTGATACCCATGCGCTGTAATTGCTTAGCAAAGGTATTAACACCGAACTCCATACCTAAGCGTACCGTCGCTTGGTTATAGGATTGTGACAATGCCGTGGTAAATGGTACATAACCATGATCACGATTGTCGTAGTTTTTAGGGTTCCAGTCATTACCGTCGTTTAGATTGACCGTAATAGGGGAGTCATCTACTGAACTGGCCAAGTTATAACGACCGCTCTCAAGCGCAGTCATATAAATGATAGGCTTCAGCAACGAGCCGACTTGGCGTTTGGCATCGACCGCGCGGTTAAACCCTGTAAATTCACTACCACTACCCACGACAGATACTAGCTCGCCAGTCTCAGGATTGGCACTGACTAACGCACCTTGTAAATCCTTAGTCTTGCTACTATTGCGACGTAGCTCACCAAGTTTTCTATCAACGGCTTTGTCTGCGGCCAATTGAGCGATAGGGTCTAGGGTACTGATAATAATCAGACCTTCGTTCTTGAGGTCGTCAGAATAATAGACGGTATTTAGCTCACGCTTAACAATATCTAAGAAGTCAGGGAACTGGCTTTTGCCCTCAGCAGGCTTATCCACGATACCAAGCGGTTGTTCTAATGCTTTGTCATAGTCTTCTTGGCTCAGTGTACCCATTGTCAGCATATTGTTAAGCACCACATCACGGCGTGCTTTTGAGTCGTTTGGATTACGACGTGGGTTATAGATACTTGGGCCTTTTGCCATACCAACCAGCATCGCTTGTTGATCTAAGCGCAGCTCATTAAGAGGTTTGTCAAAATAAAACTGTGATGCCAGACCAAAACCATTGATAGAGCGATTGCCATTTTGACCCAGATAAATCTCATTCAAATAGGTCTGTAAAATTTCATCTTTGCTGTAATGCAGCTCAAGTAGCACGGCCATCAATGCTTCATTGGCTTTGCGTTTGATAGTGCGATCTGAGTTGAGATAAAAGTTCTTGATCAGCTGCTGGGTGATTGTCGAACCACCTTGTCTGGCACCACCAGTAAAGTTATTGATTACGGCACGGGCGATACCACGTACCGATACCCCTTTATGCTCATAAAACGCGCGATCTTCGGTAGCGATGAGAGCATCAATCAACGGCTGAGGCACTTCGTCCAAAGACACAACCATCCGATCTTCATTACTGTCGGGATAGATACCACCGATATTGACAGGCTCTAGACGAATGATGCCGCTCTTAGCCGGCAGAGTACTCTGGATAGATTCTACTTTATTACCAGAAATCGTCATTTTGATGACTTGCTCGGCATCTTTATCATTAGCACTATACGTAAAGCCGCGCGTGTGAATAAAGTAAGTATTACCTGTTCGATGATAGGTACCTGTACGGTCATAAGCTTTGTTGCTTTGATAATTGAGCAACTCTAGCCATGTCTTCATCGTATCTCTATCGACATTGGCACCTTGATACAGCTCAAGCGGCTGCGAATACACTTTGGCTGGAATGTCCCAGCGCTTGCCCTCAAATTTATGAGTAATGGTGCGATCAAGTTTGATCAAATACAGTGCCAACAGCACCATGCCTGCGATGATGATAATTAACAGCAGACTACTAAAGACCAAGCCGCGCTGCTGCGAAGGTAGCGTGTGCATAGCAGACTTAGATGACGCTGATAACTTGGTATTTGGTAACTTGTAATTAGGTTTTTGCACGGATGTCGCACCATTTTTGGATAAAAAACTGCCTCATAATGACGCAAATTGACAAATTTTTCAATCTATCATCGTCAACGCAGGCATTTATTGGTCGTAGACCATGAGCGATGATACTGCTCATAGCGATGGCTTATAGTATAATCCCTATTAAAATACCGATACTTGTAATAAAGCGTCAGTCACTTTCAATCTGGTAGATAAACGCCATATAAGATAACAATTTACGATTGTCCTCACGATGTATTTTGTATGAATTCGCTGTTGCTAATTGTTTGCTATTAGCCGTTTGTTATTAATACTATGCTACTAACAGTAGTAATATTCATGTGATTAAAAACGGCTCTATGGCATGACGTACAGTACAGTCAATACGAGCAAGTTTGCTTTAAATGAATGCATTTTAAGCAAGCCTGTCAAAGGAAGTAAGCGCGACTATGTCTAGTATCCCATCATCAGTATCATCTGCTACCAATCATTCTTATGAAGACACATCTATCATCGAAGGCTTAGTGCTCCCGCTGGCTGATCACTGTTTCCACTGTGGTGACCCCGTACCTCAGCCGCCGTTTCATGCTGAGATATTAGGTCAGTCACGAGAGATGTGTTGTATGGGCTGTCAGTTAGCTGCCCAAAGCATTGTAGAGGCTGGTCTTGAGCAGTACTATCTTGACCGATCGGAAATTAACCGTACGGCAAGTTTGCCAACTCAGCTGACGCGTCTCGAGGTCTACGATCATGACGAGATAAAATCACAGTTCGTTTACGCGCAAGATGGCATGTCAGTAGCAGAGCTGTCTGTTAATAACTTACGCTGTGCTGCCTGTACTTGGCTGATTGAGTCGCGTCTCGATGAGCTAGAGGGTATTGGTAAGTGTCAGGTAAATTTGACCAACCAACGTATGCGGGTCATTTGGGATGAGAACAAATTACCCATCAGTCGCATTTTAGCGGTCATCAATGAAATCGGCTATGAAGCCAAGCCTTATCGGCAAGATACTCATGAAGCCATGCTGGCACGTCATAATAATCAAATGCTATTGCGTCTCGGCATCGCTGCACTAGGTTCGATGCAAGCGATGATGTATGCCGTTGCGCTGTATTTTGGTGAGTATAGCGACATGTTAATATTCCAACGTGACTTTTTGCGTTGGGTGTCTTTATTTGTGAGTACGCCTGTATTTTTCTATGCTGGTATTCCTTTTTTTACCTCTGCATGGTCAGCAATTCGTGCGCGCCAAGTCAATATGGATGTGCCCGTCAGTCTTGCGCTGATTATTACTTTCTTTGCCAGTCTCTACGCTACCATCACTGGGCAAGGGGAGACGTATTATGACTCGGTCAGTATGTTTATCTTCTTTTTGTTGGCAGGGCGTTATATCGAGCACAATGCACGTCTAAAAGCCGCGACGATGGCTAATGATTTGGTCGTGGTTGAGCCGGTATTGGTACAAAAAGTCGCTGAAAACAAATCAGCTGCCGAGCATATTTTACAACTGCTGAAAGAAAATGAATATCAACAAAATGAAGCTATCGAAGACGAGGCTCAGAAGGCATCAGACGCGGCTGAAGTCATGCCTGATTTTATGCAGCGTATGGACGCCAATGTTTATCAGCTCACATCACGTATCGCTCAAGACTGGCAGCAGTCACGCAACCAACAGAATGCGCTATCACAAGCAGAAGACGATATAGAGTCAAAGCAAATGGTCACCGCTCATAGCTTACAAGTGGGCGACATCATTTTGGTTGAGGCAGGTTCAGAGATTATCAGTGATGGTATCTTGTTAAGTTCTACTGCAACGGTGTCACAAAGTCTACTGACCGGTGAAGGTGATTTAATCATCAAATCTCAAGGTGATTATATTGTTGGCGGTGCACAAAACGATAGCCAGCCGTTCGAAATGCTAGTCACCGCTTTGCCAAAAGACAGCCAGATAGGCTTAATTGATCGATTGATGAATCGTGCCATGAGCGAAAAACCCAAATTGGCGCAGCAAGCAGATAAGTTGGCGCGTTGGTTTGTGGCACGTATTTTGGTTTTATCCGTCTTAGTATTTGTCGGCTGGTATATCGTTGATCCAAGCCAAGCCATTTGGGCGACGGTGGCAGTCTTAGTGGCTACTTGTCCTTGTGCATTATCATTGGCGACGCCGATTGCCTTAACCGTCTCAACCAACCGTCTGGCAAGCTATGGTTTTTTGACGACGCGTGGCCATACACTACAGACATTAGCTGAAATCACGCATGTTGCTTTTGATAAAACTGGCACGCTGACTTATGGCAAACCAAATTTATTAAATATTGAGTTAATCACACCAAAAAGCCAGACCGAAATTGACGATTTATCATTAACAGCGCAAAAAGATACGCTCTTAGCAATTGCAGCTGCGTTAGAAGTAGGGAGTCGTCATCCAATTGCCCATGCGTTACTGACGGCGGCCTATCAGTTACACCTGCCATCAACGCAAGCCGTACAGCATTATCCAGCGGGCGGTGTAGAAGCGATGATTGATGGCACTATATATCGAATCGGTCATAAAGATTTTGCGTTAGACAGAACAGATAGTAGCGCCAATGATATAGATGCAAATGATGATATAACCATCGATCTAGTAGCTCAGCGAGCCAGCTCTGCAGTAGTATTGTCTTGTCAGAATACTGATGATAATGGATGGCAGGCGCTGGCATGTTTTTATTTCAATGACAAGGTACGTGATAGTGCGCAGTCGATGCTCGATACGCTCAAAGGATTAGGTATCGAGTCTGTTATGTTGACAGGTGACCCAAGCCCGCAAGCGCTAGTCATGGCTGAAAGTTTAGGAATACAAGCAGCATACAACGGCCTATCACCGACTGATAAAGTCAATCATATTCAGCAGTTGCAGGCTAACGGTGCTGTGGTATTGATGGTGGGTGATGGTATTAACGATGCGCCAGTGCTAGCAGCGGCAGATGTGTCGACCTCGATTGCAGGTGCGGCAGACTTAGCACAAGTATCTAGTGATAGCATTATCTTAAACGGACAAATCGAGGCCATCACTGCGGCCAAACGCATCTCTGATAAGACGGAACGTATTATCAAGCAAAACTTCCGTTGGGCGCTCGCTTACAACAGTATCGTCTTGATACCAGCGGCTTTAGGCTATGTGCCACCATGGCTCGCTGCAATTGGTATGTCGCTCAGTTCGCTATTTGTCGTATTGAATGCATTGCGCTTAAAACGTGCTTAGCCTTTTTAGAAGTATTTAATTTAAACAAGCCTGTGAAATTTGCTCATAAAAAAACCGCCTTGCATCAAATGGAAGGCGGTTTTTTCTATACAGAGATACTGTTAGGTAACTCTTACAATTAGTCTTGTAGATAGCTTAATAGACGCATAAATTCGATGTACATCCACACTAGGGTCGCAAGAATACCAATACTGAATAACCATTCGTAATCTTCAGAAACACCCATCGCAACACCGCGATCAATATTATCGAAATCTAATAGCAAGGTGAAAGAAGCAATAACGATGACAAATAAGCTAAAGCCAATAGCAATAGCGCCACCTTCAAATAGGAATGGCAATGATGAGCCAAACGCTAGAGAAAGTACCCACTGTGCTACATAGACAAGCATGATAGCAATAACTGCCGAGGTCACGATAGAGCGGAACTTTTCAGTAACCTTAACTAGACCTGAACGATATAAACCAAGCATAACCGCAGCTGTGACAAAAGTTGCGCACATTGCTGTGACTGGTACTGTTGGATACATTCTCATGAAAAATAATGAGATACCGCCCAAAAAGATACCTTCTAGCAAGGCGTAAGGAACTGCCAAAGTCTTGGCTTTTTGCGGCTTGAAGGTAATAAAAAGAGCCAGAACAAACGCAGCAATCATGCTACCAAAGGCTGCCATCGTAATAAAACCTTGCGATAAACCTGCCATAAGCGCATAAAAGAAAAAGCCCACACCAGTAATGGCTGATAAACCAAGTAACAAGCTGGTCTTTTGAATTACGCCCTTGACCGTCATTGGATTACCGCCGATCGCAAGTTCTGCGCGACTGACAATAGGATTGGCCATACATAAGTCCTTAATAATAAAATATAAAAATAGTGATGTTAGTTACTTTAGCAAAACCGCCATTATTGTCAACTGTGTTTGCGTGACAACTGCTATGGCTCGACCTTAGGCTGTCCGTTGTCTAGCGCATCGAGCTACAGTATCGCTCAATATGCTAATTTAACAACTGAACAGACAGATTCGGCTAAGTAAAACATTCGATAGCTTTTATATGGGGTCAGTTACGACAGTTAACAACGATAATTCATAAACATGCTAGTCTAAGCGCGCATTTATCGCTATCATTACCTTGTACTTCACCGTTATACCGAGTCGTTTTATGGAAAACTCAGCGCAGTCAGCAAGATTGCCACACTTACATGAATCAGAGCTATTCCACGCTATTAAAAACCCCGCCTTTAGGCGCATTGGTCTAATGGGCCGTGCTGGTAAACGTAGTGTCACTCAAAGCTTGGTACAGATTGCCCAAACCGTCAATGATATGAATTTGACGTTAATAATGGACGTACAAACGGCCAATTTACCAACGCTTGACCTCACAGACATAGAAAGAGTCAAAATCGTCAAACGCGGTTTGATTGGTGAGATTTGTGATTTGGTTATTGTGGTTGGCGGTGATGGTTCGATACTACATGCCGCTGAGGCGCTAGCACGCTACCGTGTACCTGTACTAGGGGTAAACCGTGGCCGTTTAGGGTTCTTAGCAGATGTAAAACCTGATGAAGCTGCGTTTAAGTTACGCCAAGTATTGATGGGAGACTATCAACTGGACCATCGGTTTTTATTGACGATGGAGATACGAGAAGGACGCAAAATTATCCATGAAGACATGGCACTGAACGACATCGTACTGCACGCCGGTAAATCCGTACATATGATTGATTTTCAGATGAAAATCGATGGACATGACGTTTATAGACAGCATAGTGATGGCTTGATAGCAGCAACACCGACTGGCTCTACCGCTTACGCCTTATCAGGTGGCGGTCCAATTATTCATCCGAGTATGGACGCTATTTGTCTGGTGCCGATGCATCCCCATACGTTATCTAGCAGACCGATTGTGGTCAGTGGTAATAGTGAGGTCTGTATTCGTATCCACGAAGACAATCGTACTCAGCCGATGGTGAGTGCGGACGGTAAGCCAAGCGTGCCACTTGAGCAAGAGCAACGTCTCCATATTCGTAAGCATCCTGATAAGCTTACTTTGTTGCACCCACCTGGGTTTGACTTTTATGAGGCCTGCCGTACAAAGTTGCACTGGAACGTACATGCCGAAGAATTCAGTCTTGATGTCGATGATGATATTATAGACGATGAATAAGCGTATCTATTAGACCCAAATATGATGCAAAAAATGGTAGTGGAGAGTAGGCAAGATGGATAAACAAACAATACTAGCAAGTCTAACGCCCGAAGTGGTTGATAAGTTTCGTATGGCGATTGAGCTAGGTAAATGGCCTGACGGTCGTAAGATTACCGCTGAGCAGCGTGAGACTTGTATGCAAGCTGTGATGGTATGGGAGCATGAGCACCTACCGCCAGCCGAGCGTACAGGTTATATTCATAAACCGGTAAAAGATGATGGCTCTGTCATCGGTGCTGAATGTGACGTCGAGCACGAGCATCACTATCCTAATATGCCGAATCCTAAAGGCGCGGTACAGCCTGTTAAGTTTCGTGATAAATAGATTTATAAATAAGTTGTAATAGTTGTTATAAAAACACTCATCATAAAAAAGCCACGCTATATAGCGTGGCTTTTTTTACTTTACCAATAATTAAATTATCAGAAATAGCTTAATCATCATAAATGATTAAATAGCAGTCGTATCGACACTAGGACGAACCGTTAGCGGGTTCTTTTGCATCAAAAATCCTTGCCAACCCCAATGTAAAAAATTGCGGATATTGGCATGATCGGTACCGTTAGGCGTTGCTTGAACCTTGGCATAATGTTCGCCAAATAGTTTAAGCGTGTCCAATTGGTTCAGGCCATGGTGCTTAGCAAAACCAAAAATCTTTGCGCTACCTTCGTTCTCACCGGCTGCATTATGTACCATCCCATTTACAAAAGGGGCAGGCGCATAGCGATAAAAATCGTCGATAAAGCTGATGACATCATTGAATCCAATGGCTTTTTTGTTCAAACCATTAAGTAATGCCGATACATCTGATTGGCGGATACTCATAAATAAATGACCTCAGAGCAGATTAAAAAAACAATATAATATTTATGTGTGCTCAACGATGATAGTAGCCGTTGAGCGTTCAGCATTATAATTTAGCTAGCTTAGCGATTAAAGTAATCTTCGTCATCAAACGAAGGCGAAAAGTTGCCTTGTTCAAGATGCTGCATTTGCGACTGTACAGAACGCTCATGCTGAATACGTTGATAAATCTCTTCGCGGTGTACTGCAATATCTTTAGGTGCGTTTACACCGATACGTACTTGATTGCCTTTGACGCCTAGAACCGTCACACTTACTTCGTCGCCAATCATTAGCGTTTCGCCCACGCGGCGTGTCAAAATTAACATGCGTCACACTCCTTATGTCGCATCAACAAATTATTACTCATCAGATTACTTCTCAATTGCAGAACATCACCGCAGCACCAAACATGCAATATAACCATTATCACGATGCCAGATATCGTGCCAATAGCGGTAATGATAGGTAGATTCATTTAGCCCAAATGAAAGCCCCATTATAGGCGGCATAACAGATACTGTCACGGTTTTTCACAAAACTATTAGGTAAATGCTCATTTCAACTATGCTAAAAAATAAAAATAGGACCTAAAAAGATCCTATTTTATTTAAGTACTGTATTTATTTAGATATTATTAATTCAAAAGCTATTAATCTATATGCTGTTTATCTACATACTATATAAAGTTATTAATAGCGGTTAATAGATAACCATCAATGCTAATGCTATATTTTAACAGTTTTTATGTCTTATAGCCCAGCGATTTTACTTTCGCCGTCTTCACGATCTAGGCCAAATGCCGTGTGCAATGACTTAACGGCTTTTTCTAGGTGTTGATCTTGAATCAAAACAGACACTTTGATTTCGCTGGTTGAAATCATTTGGATATTGATATTGTTTTCAGCGAGTGTTTGGAACATAAGACTAGCAACACCTGCGTGTGAGCGCATGCCAACACCAACCAATGAAACTTTAACAACTTCACTGTTGCCCAATATTTCTTTGGCGCCAATTTCATCTTTTACTTCTTCGTTAAGCACTTTTAGCGTCTTATCTAAATCAGTGCGGTTAACTGTGAAAGTAAAGTCAGTAGTACCGTTATCCGAAAGGTTTTGTACAATCATATCGATTTCGATATTGGCACGACCAATTGGGCTTAAGATAGCAGAGGCGATACCAGGATGGTCAGGCACGCCGCGTACTAAGATTTTTGCTTCGTCTCTATTGAACGCGATACCTGAGATGATTGCCTGTTCCATATTGTCTCCTTCGTCTATCGTAATTAGGGTACCCACGTTGTCTTGAAATTCTTGGTCAAAGCTACCGTCTGTGTTTTCATCAAAGCTAGAGAGTACACGTAGCGGCACGCCATATTTACCAGCGAATTCTACTGAGCGAATTTGTAGAATCTTGGAGCCAAGACTTGCCATTTCAAGCATTTCTTCAAACGTAATTTTTTCAAGTTTTTTGGCTTTTGAGGTCACACGAGGGTCAGTGGTATAAACGCCATCGACATCGGTATAAATTTGACACTCGTCAGCGCCTAAGGCTGCAGCAATCGCCACACCTGTGGTATCAGAACCGCCGCGTCCTAATGTGGTCGCGTTGCCTTCTTCGTCGATACCTTGGAAACCTGCCACAATAACGATATTGCCAGCATCTAATTGCTCGCGTATGTTTTTGTCATCGATGCTTTCGATACGGGCTTTGTTATGAGCATTGTCGGTTTTAATCGCGACTTGGCGACCAGTCATTGAACGGGCACCAATACCAAGCTCTTTAATGGCCATAGCGAGTAGTGAGATAGACACCTGCTCACCTGTTGAGACCATCTGATCGTATTCGCGAGGATCAGGCTGCGTGCTAATTTGGCGAGCTAGATCAATCAAACGGTTGGTTTCGCCGCTCATGGCTGAGACCACGACGACCACTTGGTGACCATTGTCATGCCAGCGTTTGACTCGTTTGGCGACGTTTTTGATGCGGTCGATACTGCCCATCGAAGTGCCGCCGTATTTCTGTACTATTAACGCCATAAAAATCTACCTATTTATTCAATAATGACTTTTTATTGTCATTGAGGAGAGTCAATGTGATGCTCGTCAATGCTTGTATAGATAAAGCCAGATGATAAGAGTTATGCCTTTAGGTTTTTCATTCTTCTAATGGTATCTATCAACCTTATGGAATGAACAATATGCCCAAACGTTGACCTTTATACCATATCTACCGCATAACTTTAAGCCTCAGGAGCGCTTAGATGTATGGCGATTGGTTATAGTAGTTATAACCAATCACATATTCTATGCGTAGTAGAGTAAAGCTATGCGATAAATATAAGGTACATTGTGACGCGCTAAACCAGTATATTCACGAGTTTAATATTCGCTAGCTTAGCTAAGCTGGGTTTCAATCCAAGCAGGTAGAGCGCTGATAACCGCTGCACTATTACCAGTCTTCGGTGCACCGCCTTGTGCGTAGTCAGGCTTACCGCCACCTTTACCACCAAGCTCACCTGCCAAATGACGAATAATGTCACCAGCTTTCACTTTAGCAGTGACAGATTTTGCGACGCTCGCTGCGAGTGCTAACTGGTCATCTTTATCACCAATCAATACAATCACACTATCAGGCAGTTTTGATTTGATATCGTCCATCAGCGTACGGATGGATTTGCCATCGATACCACTTAAGGTGCTGATAAGAACTGGTGTGCCTGCGATCGTTTGTACATCATCAAGCAAGTTGGCTGCTTGAGCGCTGGCGATTTTTTGTTGCAAACGCTCTAGTTGTTTTTCTAGGTCGCGTTGCTTATCAGCCATCGTACGGACACGCTGCGCCACTTCAGGACGTTTTACTTTCAGCTGGCTTGCGAGCTCGCTCAGTTGTTGCTCGCTTTGCTGAATGTTTTTGACCGCATTCATACCCGTGACGGCTTCAACTCGGCGGATACCAGCCGCAATACCAGATTCACTGGTGATTTTTAGCACACCGATATCGCCCGTACGCTGTACATGCAAGCCACCACATAGCTCGATAGAGAAAGGCTTGCGCTGACCATCAACGATACGGTCTGTACCCATGGTTAGGACTCGAACGTCACTACCGTACTTTTCACCAAACAGTGCCATAGCGCCTTGATTCATCGCTTCGTCAATCGACATATGCTCGATACGGGCAGGGGTGTTGGCTTGAATTTGCTCATTAACGAGACGTTCGACACGCATGATTTCAGCGGCGCTGACAGGTTTGTCATAAGCAAAGTCAAAACGTAGTACTTCGCTTGAGACCAATGAGCCCTTTTGCGTGACCGCATCGCCCAGCACTTCTCTTAGCGCTGCGTGCAATAGGTGAGTGGCCGAGTGGTTTTTGGCACTGGCTGCACGAATGCTAGACAGTACTTGCGCTTCAGCGGTTTGCTTAGTGCTGATATCACCCATGGTCACGACACCATAATGGATAATCGCCTGACCAGATTTTTTGGTATCTTGCACTTCAAAGACGCCAGATGCCGTACGGATTTCACCAAGCTCACCAACTTGCCCACCACCTTCAGCATAAAATGGGGTGCGATCTAATACCACAACGCCTTCCATGCCTTCTGTTAAGCTGTCTGCTGGGTTGCCGTCTTGATAAAGTGCGTCAATAGTCACGCCGTCTTCTTCAAGCTGCTCATAGCCAATAAATGTCGTTGGTGTTTCTACTTGGATAACGCTGCTGTAATCGACATCAAACTTGCCAGCATCACGCGCACGCTCGCGTTGTGCTTGCATATGCTCATCAAATTCGGGCTCATCAATAGCAATACCACGCTCACGAGTGATATCGGCGGTCAAGTCAAGTGGGAAACCATAGGTATCATAGAGCTTAAATGCCGCTTCACCAGATAGCGTATCGCCATCTTGTAAGCCTTCAAGTTCGCTGGCAAGTAAACGTAAGCCTTGGGCCAATGTTTTAGCAAACTGTGCTTCTTCTTTTTGAATAGCACTTTCGATGACGCTCTGCTTGTCTTTTAGCTCAGGATAGGCACTGCCCATTTCAGCTACAAGCGGCGCAACCATTTTATAGAAGAACTCACTATCAGCGCCAAGCTTATTCCCATGACGTACTGCGCGACGAATGACACGGCGCAACACATAGCCACGACCTTCATTACTTGGCGTGACACCATCAGCAATCAAAAACGCCACGGCGCGGATGTGATCAGCGATCACTTTTAGTGATGATTGTTGCTCATTGCTGATCTCTAAGATGTCAGCCGCTGCGTCCATCAAATGGACAAATAAATCGATCTCGTAGTTGCCATGAACGCCTTGCATGATGGCACTAATACGCTCAAGCCCCATGCCTGTATCGACACTTGGAGCAGGTAGCGGCAATAGCGTACCGTCTTTTTGACGATTGAACTGCATAAATACGCAGTTCCAAATCTCAATATAGCGATCGCCGTCTTCTTCTGGGGTACCTGGCAAGCCGCCTTCGATATCGGCGCCATGATCATAAAAGACTTCAGTACAAGGGCCACAAGGACCAGTGTCACCCATCGTCCAAAAGTTATCGGAAGCGTAAGGCGCCCCTTTATTATCGCCAATACGAATGATGCGTTCACTTGGAATGCCTATGTTTTTATTCCAAATTTCAAAGGCTTCATCATCAGTCTCATAAATAGTGACATAGAGACGATTTTTATCAATCGCTAGCCATTCATCTGAGGTCAAAAACTCCCAGATGTATTCGATACCTGCCTGCTTGAAATAATCACCAAACGAGAAATTGCCAAGCATTTCAAAGAACGTGTGATGACGTGCGGTATAGCCGACATTATCTAAGTCATTGTGTTTACCGCCAGCACGTACGCACTTTTGAGAGGTTACCGCACGTGTATAGTCACGTGGCTCCATTCCCAAAAATGTCTCTTTGAACTGATTCATACCAGCATTGGTAAATAGCAATGTCGGGTCATTGTGTGGAATCAAGCTAGACGATGAAACTTGGGTGTGCTGCTTGCTTATGAAAAAATCGAGAAAGGCTTGGCGAATATCGGCTGAGCGAAATGGCTGGCTCACAGCGGCTCCTTACTAATGGGTAGTATTGAATAGAATAAGATGAGTAATTTTGCAAGCGATTTTAGCACAAACGCCTAAGCTCTTGGTACAAGAGTTATAACTGCAGGGTTATTCTGCGAAGGCGAATGGTGCTTTAATTTGCAACTAATCAGCGTTAATGGGTTTCACCGCGAATGACAGCATGAGTCGCCAAAAAGTCACTGGTGATATCAATCTCAGCATGCTCAATGTTAACTTTGTGCTTGTGCTGGCTGATTACGGCTGCGAACCCACGCCCAAATAATAGCCACAATCATTATTAGACCAATAATGCCTAGCATGGGATACACGGTGCCAATGAGTTTGCTGAAACCAAGCTGGCTTAAGCCCAGACCAACGATAGCGAAAAATGCGCTAAGCGATTTGAAGCGATTTGTTCCTGGCGTCGCAAAGCGTGTACTAAAGGCAAAAAACATACCCACTGCGGTACTGTATATCATACAAATGAGCGTCACTGACATAATTATCGCTAACACGGGCGAAATATTTGAGGCCAATCCTAAAGTAGGCATTTCAACGCCTATGAGTTTATCGATGTTAGCAAAAAGGCCAATGTTGAGTAAAAATACTAATAAGCCCAAGCCAAGCCCACCCATCGCGCCACCGCTGGCTGCCGTTTTTTCTGAGCGGGTCATACCCCCAATGACTGCCAGCATAGGAAAGCCAACCGCAATGTTAAATGAGGCATAAAGTACCGCACCAAAAAACCAATTTGAGATTGGCCAGTTTGAGCTGATAGTGGGTATTTCTTGCGCTACCTTATTTAGCGTGTCACTTGAGGCGCTGCTGTTAAAAATTGAGTACGTGGTAATAGCCAATATCAATAGCAGTAGTACAGGCATGATGATACTGATTAGCCTTATAATGCCCTTTACTTTTAAACAGAGTGTGGCGATTACCAGTACCGTCATGAAAATACTGCCCACCAGCGGTGGCCAACCGTATTGCTGAGTAAAAATGGAACCACTACCAGCCAGCATGACCACGCCAACACCAAATAAAAAGAACGATAACACCACATCCATAACCAATCCAGCACGCGTACCAAATAAGGTATACAGTACTTTTTTGTGTGAGTTGGCCTGCATATTCGAACTCATGCGCGCAATTTGCATTCCTAAAAAAGCAAAAAGCGCGGCACTAACCAGCGTGCCAATAACACTTGCCATACCATAGCCGGTAAAAAACTGAAGGACTTCCTGACCAGAAGCAAAACCGCCGCCAACGACTACTGACATATAGGCTGCGGCTATTTGCCAAGATTGTTTGTTCACTATTATGTACTCCTATCCCTGAAGTTTAGATTTGTTAGGCTAACTTGCCTTAATTGTTGTAGCGCGAAATATAAGATCCGATGTTTTATTGCCAAGTGATTGAGTGTCAGATAACAAAATCATGGCAGTAAGGCTTTAAAAAAAAGCCTAGATACTAACACGGTATTCGATAGAAGTCAGCCATCAAGTACAGCCTATACATTTAGTTAAAAAGCTTGCTGTTTCTGTATATTTAATTTGTGAGGTGTAAACAATCATATGGATAGTAAGGATTCAGTGATGAGCTGGCCATTTTAAGGCCACTAAATGTGTCAATGTGCTAATTGAGGACACGCCCTAAGCATTAATTGGTCAAAATCGCCGCATCGGTTTCATCCAGTTTGTCTTGTGTGGTTGGATTGGACTCAATCACTTGTACGGGTAGATAGCGCAGTTGGAGCTTGATGGGCAAGTATTCAGGGAAATTCTCTGCCATATCATTAGTAATGAACGTTTCAATCTGGCGAACATCGTATGAGCTCGGTAAAGTCTCTCCACGTACGATTGCCCGCACCACTTGGTTCTCTTCTGAGGTATCAAACTGCGTATTGGTCAATACATTGCCTTGATCGATAAAGTAGTTGTTGATGGCTTCTTTTACACTACTTTCAAATACTTGCTGCTTGGCGTTGGTCTGTAGGTTGATGGTCAAATAAGTACCCAAGCCACCTAACAATAATAAAGTCACGGCATTGCGCTGCAAAAAAGTCAGATAAGTATTGGATTTATAGTCGTCATCGACCAAACGACGAAACCCTAAGACCCACAATACCAGCGCATTGGTAAACTGAATAGCAAGAATGTTGGTCGCTGCCAATAACAGCGCACCAAGCCCAAGCTGCATCTCGCCATTAGCGAGCAAGATACCACTAGCTGCCAGTGGTGGTACCAAAGCTGTGGCAACCGCAACGCCAACAACAGCAACCGAGAGATGCGGGGATACCATCGCGTACGCGCCAGCCGTACCGCCAGCTAAGGCAATCATTAAATCCATGGAAGTAGGCTGGGTACGTGATAGGATTTCTGCCGTTAGCGGTTGATCCTTATGTAGCCAACCAACAATAAAGCCGACCAGCACCACTAATGAGACACCGATGATGACGGTAAAGAGCGACTTACGTAGCAGTGGCATACGGTGATCGATAATCGCTAGCGCTATACCCGTGATAGGGCCTAGCATCATCGCAACCAACATCGCTCCGATGACCACGGCTGCTGAATTGGTCACTAGACCATAACTGGCAATGATGGCAGACAAAATGTTCATGATGAAGTACATCTTGCTAGGCAGGGCGTTTGCCTCAATCCTAACCCGTACTTCTGGGTAATCTACTTTTTGATTACTAAATTGTTCGGCGACAAATTGCTTGTAAGACTCAAGTTTGGCTTCTTTTTCCTCTTGAACCTCATCTTCGTCACTTTCACCTTGAGACTTTTGAGCGTCGCTGTCTTCTACATCGGTGTCTTTATTTTGGCTTTTATCTTCTGAGTCATTATTTTGATGGTCATTATTGCGACTAGATGCATTTTTTGTCTTTTGTTGAGTGGCTGTTTTGTTATCTGATGACTGTGCTGCGATGTCTGTGTCATCAGCAGGGGCATCAACATAGTTGTCTTCTGCTTCTAACGTTACTTCAGCATCACTATCATCTTGAGTACTTTTTTCTGTTGTATTTGCCATATCCGACTGGAAGAAATCGGACTTCTCTTTCGCTTCTATAGACTCTGATTCTGCAACCTTAGACGCTTCAGTATTTGATTGTGACTCAGGTTCTGTCGATTCTAAGGTTGCTACGACCACATCGTCACTGATAGTTTCCATGGTTATCTCAGCGTCAGGTGGCTGCGCACATTCAGTGTCTATTTCGCCATCTGTATCAGTCGATTGCTTGTGTTGATTGTCTTTGCTTTCATCATTGTCTACAGCGGCATCATCAACTACTGGGTCAATTGTCGCATCTTGATTGTGAGAAGCGTCAGTAGTGGCTGATGGATCGTTTTGATCCACTGAGTTAGGCGCAGTATTTTTTTCAGATGAGGACATAGCAGATAGCGTTCTTAGTAGATAAAGAAAGTCATTATTGTAATGATAAATAGATAAAGATATAGGGGATTCTTGAAAATTGTAAAAAAGAGTAGAAAGAAGATGGAAGTAAGAACTGATGTTTCCTATGCTTAAGTCTAAAACCTTAATAGTAGCATGGTTTTTATTCTAAAGTCATTCAATATAGATGCTACAAGGGTTCACGATAAATACTTACTTTTTTTGTGGAATTAAGGTTAAATATATTATATCCACAATAAAGATAAGGAATAACTTATGAACTGGCCATTATTTTCTGTCATCTACTCAATGACAGCCACCGTGACTATCGGACTTTTTATGATTGGTGCTCTCATTACAGGGTTCGATGAGATATTGCATATTCAGATAGCGGTTGGATTGGGCGTTCTAGCTTCGATACCTGCAGGGTTATTCTTTACCAAAAAAATTGGTAGTATTACTGGGAATGAGGAAGGTTATAAGACATAAAGGCAACAGTAAAACATAAAGACAAGCAGTGTTATCGATGTGAAGTGGAACCGCCCATCAACAAACAAAAAAAGACCTCAATATTGAGGTCTTTTTTATCATTAAAACTGTCTGCTAACTAGCATCGAAGCTAGATTTAATACAGTTCCATTTATTGAAGTTCGACAACCGCGCCATTTTCGATATTGGCATATACTTCTAACACATCCCAGTTGGTCAAACGAACACAACCTGCTGAGCCTTGACGGCTGATACCTTCAGGTACTGGTGAGCCATGTAAACCGTAAGAAGGCTTAGATAATCCCATCCAAACGACACCGACTGGGTTGTTTGGTCCTGGTGCTATCATATGAACTTTCTTTTGAGCGCCTTCACCAACGGTTGATTTATACCAAGGCATTTTCACTTTATTGATGATTTTGAACGTGCCTTTTGGAGATGGTGTGGCATCACTACCAACGGTCGTCGGATAAGTAGCAACCAATTTGTCACCATTGTAGGCATACAATGTTTTGTCGGCTTTGTTGGCAACCACGCGATTGATACGTTGGTTCAGCTTGTCACGAGTATTTAGTACTGTGATAGTCTCGCCAACAGCGTACTTTTTATTCTTGTTGAGTTTGTCTAAGTAACGTACATCCATATGGAAACGTTCACCTAGCATCTCTTTGATATCTTGATAATAAAGACCTTTCATTTTTGACTTCGCTTCTGAACCAGAAGGTGTGGTCGCAAAATTGGTATTGATATCGTCTGCGGTCAACGTGTAAGTAACAAGGACAGGTTTGTTCGCAGGGATATTTTTAATCAAGGCATTCCAAGTTTTTTGATCCATTTTACCAGTCGCTGGCAAGCCTTTCATCGTTTGGAAGTTAACAAGGGCTTTTTTGCTGTTCATGCCCCAACCACCATCGATAGGGCCAGGAGAAGCATGGTTCCAATCGAGCAGCGCCTGCATTTTGATCGTCATCGCTGAGTTGACTTTCATATTAGGTGACCAGACAGCACCGTTTACTTGCTTAGCATAGTTCGACAAGTTCAGTGTTGTATGCTTCTTACCATCTTTGTCTTCGATGTTTTTGATGGTCGGATCATCGCTAAAGTCTTGACGCTTCTCACTCTCTGGCAACTCAAAAGCGAGTGGATCAGAGGAGTCGATAGATGATAGGTCGCTAGGCGCAGCGACGGCTTGACCTTCACTAATGTCATCGTTACGGTCAGCTTGCTCATCTTTACGCGTCAGTTCTGCTGCACTCATATTGTCAGCAGCTGGGGCTGGCACATTTTGATTGGCTTCTTGCTTATTATTGATAAGCTGGTTCATGCTGTCGACTGG
This sequence comes from Psychrobacter sp. JCM 18900, assembly GCF_904846625.1. GTDB lineage: Bacteria > Pseudomonadota > Gammaproteobacteria > Pseudomonadales > Moraxellaceae > Psychrobacter. The sequence goes on along the minus strand of NZ_CAJHBL010000001.1, from coordinate 473,786 downwards.
TTTCGCTTTCTCTGTATTCAACTGTACAGTAGCAGCGCCATCTGAGCGACTACGGTTCTCTTGCACATTCAGGCTAACCTTTTTGGCAAGACCTGGCATAGCGTCAGCCGTGCGTACTGGCAATGTGCGAGTACTATCGGCAGGTGCAGCAAGTGCGGCTACACTAGCACTTACAGCTGCGATAGATATGGCAGTAATAATTGGCTTTATTTTCATCATATTGAGTCACTTGTGATTGCTACTAATGCGGCTATTATGCGCATAATTTGATTGCATCGCAAACTTTTGACACATCTTTTTGCATTTAAGACTTGCCAAACGTCAACTGCTGACGTATTCGCTACAGTTGGGTAATAATTTAACCAAGGTGTATATGGCGTCGTGCTCGATTCTTACGCAAACTGTTCATTATTCGCACTATTTTTTATGCAAGTAAAAATGACAGTTATTGGCGCTACTAGAGGTTTACGTCTATAATGTATGACTGAATTTTATTTAATATAACGATTTTTAGCAAAAAGCAATTTAACCCGCTAGCAGTTAATCCACAAGGTGCGATATGTCAGAAGACCAAACAATGAGTGCAGAAGAGTTTCAAAACCAATACTTCAATGATGAGTCTGAGGGCTTAGACGGTGAGATGGAGTATGATTTAGAGACTGGACTTCTTGGTGAGCACGATGAATTTGCTAACTTACATGCAGAGCTAAACGAAGCACGTGAGCAGCTTGTCAGTATTCGCGACTTTATTCGTTTTTCAGTCACGCAGCTGCGTAACTATGACGTCGTTGTTGCACAAGGCACGACCGATGAGTTTGCAGAAGCGTCAGCCATTGTCTTGCACTCTTTGTCTCTCGATTGGTCTGCCAATGAGCAGATTTTAGACTGTCGTCTGACCACGTCTGAGAAGCAGTTGGTACTAGGGCTGTTAGAAGAGCGTATCGCTGAACGTAAACCACTCAGTTATTTGATTAACTTGTCGTACTTTTGCGATTTGCCTTTTTATGTTGATGAGCGTGTTCTTATCCCGCGCTCACCGATTGCAGAGTTGATTCGTCAGCAGTTCCATCCGTACTTTGAAGTTACCGAATTGGCCAAACCACTGGGTGTCAGTCCGAACGAAAAGTCAGCGGTATTTTATGACCATGGCTTGGATGTGAAGCAGTTATCGCAGCCTGAGCGTATCTTGGACTTATGTACCGGCTCTGGCTGTATCGCAATCGCGCTTGCTACTCGTTTCGTTGATGCGTTGGTTGATGCCGTTGATATCGATAAAGGCGCATTAGAAGTAGCAATGGTCAACGTCGATCATCATGACCTTGGCCATCAAGTAAACGTAATCGAGTCTGATTTGTTTGCCAAGATACCTGCTGAAAATCAGTATGAGCTTATCGTCACCAATCCGCCGTATGTAGACGCTGCTATCATGGCAGATTTGCCGCCTGAGTTCTTATATGAGCCTGAGCATGCACTAGCAGCGGGTCAAGATGGCTTAGATTTGGTACATCGTATTTTATTTGAAGCGCCAGATTACCTTAGCCCAGATGGGTTGCTGATCTGTGAAGTGGGTGACAGCGAATGGGCGCTAAAACAAGCCTATCCTGAAATCCAATTTGATTGGTTGAAGTTTGCACATGGCGGGCATGGTGTCTTTGCGATTACCTATGATGAGCTAGTCTCAAACCGTCAATTGTTTGCCTCTTATGTTCAGCTATTAGATAGCCTTCAATAGACAAATATTAGGTTAAATAGACGTCGGCTGCACGAGCCGAAACTATAAGCAACAACTACAATCACTCATGACAAGCAACACAAGCAATAACCATGAGTGATTGGTCACATAGTCATCAGTAGCGTTTACTTGTTTAAGGACAGTTATGGCAGGCAATAGTATTGGGCAGGTTTTTACGGTCACCACTTGCGGTGAGTCACATGGCGCAGGCCTTATGGCCATCGTTGATGGCGTACCACCAGGTTTAGCATTATCTGCAGACGACCTACAAGTAGATTTGGATCGTCGCAAACCGGGTACGTCTAAGTATTCAACCCAGCGCCGTGAGTCTGATGAAGTTGAGATTATCTCTGGCGTATTTGAAGGCAAAACCACAGGTACGTCTATCGGTCTATTGATTCGCAATACCAATCAAAAATCTAAAGACTATAGCGATATCAAAGATACTTTCCGTCCTGGACACGCTGACTATACTTATAGTATGAAATATGGCTTCCGTGACTATCGTGGTGGCGGTCGTTCGTCAGCGCGTGAGACGGCTATGCGTGTAGCAGCTGGTGCTATCGCCAAGAAATACTTGCAAGAACGTCTAGGCGTACAAATTCGTGGTCACGTGACTCAGATTGGCAATGAGCATAGTAATGTCTTAGACCCAAGCCAAATTGACTGGGAATTCGTAAATAGCAATCCGTTCTTTTGTGCAGACAAAGAAGCGATTGGCCGTTTTGAAACTTTGATTGATAACTTGCGTCGTGAAGGCACTAGCTGTGGCGCGCGCCTTGATATCATTGCGAGCGGTGTACCAGTAGGCTTAGGTGAGCCAGTATTTGATCGTTTAGATGCAGATATTGCTCATGCGATGATGAGTATCAATGCGGTCAAAGGCGTCGAGATTGGTGATGGGATGGCGGTAGCAGGTCAATTTGGACATAGCGCTCGTGATGAGCTGACCCCAGATGGGTTTGCAGCCAATCATGCCGGCGGTGTCTTGGGCGGTATCTCATCAGGCCAAGATATCCGTGTAAGTATTGCTCTAAAACCAACGTCTAGTATTACTACTGCTGGCAAGAGCATTAACACTCAAGGTGAAGCAGTCGATATGCTGACTAAGGGTCGTCATGATCCTTGCGTTGGTGTGCGTGCTACGCCTATTGCCGAAGCAATGCTAGCGATTGTAGTGCTTGATCATTATCTGCGTCACCGTGGTCAAAACGCGGATGTGAAGCCGCCAGTACAATCGATTACTTAGTATTTTTGTCGTAGAGTAATCAGCCCTTTGTTGTTTCCAGTAGTTTAATACTAGAAATGATAAAGGGCTTTCTTATATCCAAGTAAAATACAGGTGTTACCTAAATACAATCAATGCATTGAGCGAGCAAGATATTAGGCTGCCAGTTGATATTCATCAATAGCGACACACTGTTGATGGCGAAAGACCAATAACAACCGCTGACTAGGAATCGCTAGCCAATGACCAAACTCAATACTATCGACGCCTTGGCTCGTTAATGTCTGTGCACAGTGATGACGGCTAAAGCCGATTAGGTTATTGATAAGATGGTTATCCTTTAATTGATGTGACATAGATTTTTTACTCCTAATTTACTTTACGAATTTGACGGTTCAACAGATCCTAGTACTATCGTAAAACAAAGAAGTAGAAATCCTGTGTAGTCATGATGGAAAGTTGATGAATCCATATATAGTCATTCCACTATAAAAGTATTACAGCGTTAACCTCGCTTGAAGTATCACATATACATCTGCACTCGGTTGCCTTGTACTACTCTTAAATTGAATCGACTATAAGTTATTATTTTCAGGCCAATGGCAGGGTGATACTAACCATCACACCAGAACGCTGGTTTTTACTAGTATCAGTGTTATCAGGTGTAGCTTTATCAGCATTGGCATGGACATTATTGATGGCTACCTGACCACCATGATGTTCAATTACTTGCTTCACTAGTGTTAGACCAAGGCCCGTGCCCTTTTTAAGCGTATTACTACTATGGTCAGTCTGCCTCGGCTCAGTCGTTGGATATACCGAGTCTGTATTTAGGTCATTGCTGTCTGTTTGATTCGTTGTTTGAGATGATGGTAGGCTTTGATGAGACAAGCTAAAGTAACGCTCAAATGCTTTTGCGACAGCATATTCGGGTAGTAGTTTACCATCATTGCATATATCGATAGTGACGGTCCGAGCAGTGCTATGCAATGAAATCTCAACGGTACGATTTGCAAAGTGTATCGCATTATCAAGCACATTTTGCAGTACCTGTATTAACCAAAACTGGTCAGCATACACACTGGTTGATGCCAGTATTTCTGCTGGCAAGTTTGCGGTGGTGGTCACACGTTTATCGTCGATGTATATATCAATGGGGTTGAGGTTCTGCTGTTGCTGCTTAGCAGAATTATCTTTGATAAGGCTCTGCAATATGGGCAATAGGGGGGTCAATTGCCGATTGAGCTTAAAGGTAGGTTGTTCCACTTTAGCCAGCAACAGAAGTCGGTCGATGAGCTGTTGCATCTTTACGCTTTGCTCACCTACCGTCTCAATGAGCATCTGCCGATCTTCATTATCCAGTTTATTGCCATCCAATCCATCGTCCTCTAACAGCTCACTACTGGCACGTATTGCAGTCAAAGGGCTTTTTAGCTCGTGAGTGAGCGTATGAACATAATCAGTGACGTAAGCACGGTTTTCGAGTCGATGCTTCATAGTCTCGATAGTATCTGTCAAGCTATTTAGCTCATGCCCTAGATAGAAATAGGGCTTTTTGGTGTCTTCTGCCAATGCACTGGTATATTGAGTCACCAAGGTAATGCTCTGCTTAAGCCACCATGCTACTAGACCTGCCAGTATAAGGGCGGCGATACTGATAAGTAGTGCAGTGATGAGCATGCGGTTACGCGTGTCATCTAAATAAGGCAATACGCTAGCGACAGGCTTACCGACACTGACCACACCGATGATATCTCCAGACGGATTTTTGATGGGCTGAGCCACATACATGACCGAACCATCGCGCCGCTGATAATCTCGCAGTGTGCTTCTTGCGCCGTATTGTCCTTTTAACGTGAGATAGACATCGTTCCAGCGCCCGTAGTTTTGCCCTTCATTATTATCAGGTTTGGGTAATGAGTCATAAATGACTATGCCGCTACTGTCTGTCACATATACACGAAAGCTACTGTAGCTTTTGGTTTGATCGACAGGACTGAGCGTTTCGCCCATCGTTGGCATGCCGACAAATGCAGCATCAAGTTGCGCTTGATAGTCCTCGTCATATAACTGTCCTGTAGATAACGGCACCTGTAGACTGGCCGCGAGCAATTTACTGGTGTCTAGAAGCGTGTCTTCAATAACCTGCTGCGCGGTTGGCTTGACGTAGCCAAACAACTGAGTAAACACGACCACGCCGCATATGACGAGCACTAGTGCAACGGCTAGCCAAATTCTAAAAAATATACTTAAATTGAGCAGTCGTTTGCGTTTAGGGGCTTGCTGAGCAGTACCAATAGGATGCAGTTTGGCATACCAATTGCTTTGGTCATTATGAATATCATTTTCAGCAGGATTGGCATTATGATTCATAAACTAGCAGCCACTGTTAAGCGGGACATAAGGCGTAACCCAGTCCGCGATGCGTATGGATGACATCGACATTAGCATCTACTATAGCAAGCTGTTTACGAATTGATTTGATATGACTGTCTATAGTGCGTGCCAAGCGGTGATCAGGATAGTCGCTTACTGAACTAAGTAACTGCTCACGGCTAAAGACTTGCTGCGGTGCTCGTAATAGTGTCAGCAAAATTTTGCGTTCTGTATTGCTAAGCTCAAGCTTTTGCTCTTGCCACGTTAATGAATAGTTGAGCGGTTGATAATGCCAAACACCAGATTGGTTCTCAAACGTTAATGCTTGTCCTGATAGATTATTCGAGGAAGTATTATCAGTACTGTTATCTGAGTTTATGGTATGAGAGCCTGACTGTTGAATTAGCTGTTCACGGCGCCAAATGGCTTTTAAACGCGCGACCAACTCACGTGGACTAAAGGGTTTTGCGCAATAATCATCACCGCCCATCTCCAACCCCAAAATACGATCGACCTCATCGCTACGCGCGGTCAAAAACACGATAGGCAAATCTTTTAAGGCGTCGATATCAGGTGTATGACGTATTTGTTGACATAGACTCAAACCGTCACCGTCTGGCAGACCGACATCCATAATGATAGCTGATAGATCTTGTGCCTCATGACTATGCAGCATGGGTAACACGCTACTGGCGTTATCCAACCAAGTTATCTGCCAACCTTCGCGCTTGCAGGTGACCTTGAGTGACATCGCGATCGCAGGATCATCTTCTACCAGTAAAATATGAGTCATAGTCTCTACATCGTCTTATAAGATTAGTAAATTATCGTAGCACAAAACAGCAGGCTGCTCTTGTTGCCACGAGTCAAATGGTGTGAAAAGTTAATGGAAAAGTAGGGTATTAAGTGGACAGTTTGTGATGTAATTATTTTAATACATTCGACAAAAAGGCCAGCTCAATAAATAAGCTGGCCTTGGTAACGAAGATTAAGCATGACTGTCTATTAATAGACTAAGCGAAAACCTATTTAAGACCTTTGCAGTTGGCATAGTAGCTCACTGTAGCGGGCCAATCTGAAAAAATGCCTTGGACACCGACGTCTTGCGCTAGTACATCAATATAATTCATCATATCACCATCATTGTTGATAGCATCGCCAAGACCGCTATAGTACCAATCGCCACCATCTGCTAATGGCCCTGAACGCTCTATCGACCAGGTAATGATTTTTAGACCATTGGCCTTGGCTTGTTTTGCGTATTCTGATGGTTGCATATTTCCCTTACCATCAGTAGTGACTAACAACCAAAGTGCTGGTGCAATGGTGTTGATGCCACGTGCTTTGATATCAGCCAATGAGTGCTTCCATGTGGTTGCGTCATCTTTATTAAATGTTTTATCCTTAGCGGTCTCATTGCTGTCATCAATAAGATAAACGGCATTGGCCCCATAAGCTGGCTCGTTTTTGATCCAGTAATCCAGATCTTCTATATTGAATGACTGGGCAAATACATCGCTTGCAGGTACATCCGCTGCCTTATAAGTATCTATCAGCTGTTGGCGGTAATCGTTCAAACGATAGCCGTTAAACGGCATAGTCACTGCAGGTGCCTTTAGCTCAGGCGTGTGCTTCATACCCAGCTTGCGAGCCAACGCGATATGCTCTTTTAGAGTTAACACTTTGCCGTTTTGCGAGTACAAGTCCGTTCGCCAAGGCGCGGTTGCATTCATATACTCGCTAATGCTGGTTGCTTTTTTATTGGCAGCATCCATCTTACCCGTCAAGGCTTTAAACTGAGCGGCACTGATATCTGAGGTACGGCATTCGATACTATCAGCATTGGTAAGTTTGCCTTTAGCATCTAAGGTGGGCGGTACAGTGCATTGCTTGGCGAGCGGCGTGGTTAGAAGATTAGTAGTGGTGTGCAAATCATTTTGGGCATGACGACAGACAAGCTCACCGTCATTGGTAAAAGCGACATCACATTCCAAGATGCCAGCACCCATTTGTGCTGACGCCACGTAGCTATCATAAGTATGTTCAGGCAGCTGTAATGGCGCACCTCGATGCGCAATAGAGAAGTCTGTCTTACTTGGCAATTGCCCTTTGCAAGCCTGTAGCTCTTCTTTTAGTGGTCCCTCATCCATATCGTTTATCAGATAAAACGGACGCACTCCATAGGTATATGCGACAGGTGAGGACGATTGTAGCTGTGATTGCGGTTGCGCTGTCGATAAAGGGGCTTTTGATGTGAGCACTGAGCGGCTATCGGTAGTGCAGCCTACTATCAATAATGAGCTGATCAGCGTTAAAGGTAAGGCGAGATTAATCTTATTAACCTTAGCCGGCGTCTGTTTACTCAGCTCAAGCGCTGATTTATTAGAAATTGTCATGTAAAATGTTCCTGCAAAATTATAAAAAATCCCATCGGTCAGATTGATAGGAATTGAAAAATTAACGTTTGACTATTGGTTGCTACTTGCCAAAAGAAGCTAAGGGTCATGCATTCTTGTAAAAGCTTAGCCTTGTAAGAACTTAGTCTTGTAAGAAATTAGCATTAATGCGGATACAATTGTAGGCACATGTACTAAAGAATAGACAGCTGACAGTATTTGAGCTTGATAGTTTTAAGCTTGATAGTACTGAGCTTATCGGTCGTAAAATCATACGTGTCTCCTTATACTGTTCACATTTTCGCTATTGTCCGTTTAGCACCTCACTATTGACCATACTCTCAAACTAACAGATGATATTGACCATATAATGACACACACATTATTTTGGCAAAAAATATAGAAATGCTTAAGGCATATCTCACTACATTATTAAGGATAACTATGAGTAACTATTTAGACGCAGTCGTCGTTGAGCACAATCCCTCTCAAAAAAAGATAGATCGCGCAGTGATTTGGCTACATGGCTTAGGTGCTAGCGGTCATGATTTTGAGCCAGTGGTACCGCAGCTTGGCTTGGCTGATGATATGGCAGTACGTTTTATCTTCCCACATGCACCTAAACGCCCAGTCACGGTAAATGGCGGCATGGTGATGCCAGCATGGTACGACATCATAGAGATGAGTCTAGAGCGTAAAGTAGATGTTGCTCAAATTGAAGAGTCTGCTCAGCAGATACAAGATTTGATCAGTCGTGAGATAGAGCGCGGCGTGTTACCAGAGCATATTGTTATCGCAGGGTTTTCGCAGGGCGGGGCAGTTGCGTATCATGTGGCACTTGGTTATCCAGAACGTTTGGCTGGCTTGATGACGCTCTCTACCTACTTAGCAACCAATGACAATATTGAGTATAGTACTGCCAATAAAGATATGCCGATTTTGATTGAGCATGGCTCGCATGATCCAGTCGTGCCTGTCATCCTAGGTGAGCAAGCCCAGCAGTTATTGTCGGCAAAGGACTATAATGTGTCTTATAATACGTATCCGATGGCGCATCAGGTTTGTATGCCGCAGATTCAAAACATCGGCAAATGGTTAAACACTATTTTGGCATAAATTATTAAGCTGTAACGTAATGTAATGCAGGCTACTTATAGGTTGAAACATAACCGATATCTCCTATATAATAGCCAGTCTTATTGGGGATGTTCTGGCTTCGACGCTGGTGATGAAACTCAATGATGCATGTCGAGAGTGTATGTCCTCTCGTTAATCAAACATATATTGTTATAGTCGCAAACGACGAAACTTACGCTCTAGCAGCTTAAACCCTGCTTACTTAGTTGCTGATCACCTACAGTTGGTTAACTAAGTTGAAGCGTCCGCATGTAGGCTCGCCACAAGTGATTGTCTCAATTGCTTGGGTTCAAAAGTAGAGAATCGTCCAATCCATCCTGACTGTCGGATCGGTGCGGATTAAAACTAAAGACAGAAACTAAACATGTAGATTCATGAGCGTAATGCTGGCGGACGCGGGTTCAACTCCCGCCATCTCCACCAAACACTGATAAAGGGCTGACCGTCATAGACTGTTAGCCCTTTATTTTGGGCGTTTTTTGGGTTTTCATTACCTCATAGGGGTATGGCGAACCATATAGAATGTTGGTATTATTGTTGGTATTAGAGTTTATACACGCTCTCAATACTAACAAAGGATAGCCCAATCCCCTTAACTCATACCGTCATCAATAAGCTATCACTTAGTACACCTCAATTGATACAAAGCGACCTGACAAGCATAGTGATGACGGTAATGGGCTGCAATTACGGGTACATAACAGCCGATAAGATGAAAGCCAAACGTTTGCACATTGTACCGTTAGCACCGCAAGCAATGGCGATACTGAAGCAGATCAAAGAGTTAGGTTTTTCCGATCAGTACGTTTTCTTTAATGCCTCAACCTGTAAGCCATACAGTCAAAGCGCATTTATTAATGCCCTATAGAATATGGGCTATACCTGAAGCCATTAGACATGGGTTAAATAGGTACTAGCAGCTACAAGGCAATGAAGCTTATAGCAGAGTAATGAGCTGTCGATACAAGAGCTAATTTAAGTCTAATAGAACCGTTTAGTTAAGAACTAAGGTATTTCATATCAGCTACACGTTTCTCTTGTTGCTCTTGAAGAGCTGATAATTTTTCAATGAGCATTGTAATTTGAGAGGCACTCATTAAGTAAGGTTTGAATTCTTTGCTAGCTGAGTACTTGAAATATTCTGTATTCTGATCGCTGGTGGTTAAATATTTCATTGACCACTTATTCCAATATCGTTCTTCAACTGTACGACAATCGATAACTTCTAAATCAAAATGTCTTTCATCGTTAACCAATTTTCTCAATAGATTGTTAATTACAGGTCGTGCACCTTCGATAACTTGGAGGAAGTAGTTTTCATTCATCACTAACACCCCAGTAACGCCACTACGTTCATTGTTTCGTCGCGCTTGCTCTAGAATACGTGCTACTTCGATATTTGCATTTTTGGTGTTATAACGGCTAATATAAGTTAAACGTAGGATAATATGTTCACCATGATTTACATCCAAATTTTTTATCTCTTCAAGCGCAGTCAAATTTGACTCCATAGCTTACTCCACTTAATTAAATGTCATTTAATCGTTTGCTGTCACTATTAGAATCAACATTGATAACTACAGCTAAGAATTATGAAGCAATTATAGTAGATATAGTAATTTAGGGCTTGCTAGCAAATGTAGCAAGCATGTAAACATGATGTATTGCGCGGCAATGACTAATTGCTGTGAGCAGATACAGAGAAAATGTCGGAGAAATATATAAGTTTTATGGTTAATTAAAAAGAATGATGCCGATATACTTTAGATGGGTAAATAAAAACTATCTATATGGATTAATCATTAGGTTTTTAAAGTTGAATCGCAATTTTTTGTTGTCTATGGAGGACATAATATTAGCTTGTCTTAAAGAATAATTCTGATTATTCTTAATTGAGGCTTATTCTTCGTATCAGGCGATGCAGTAGCAAGAATAAGCGGACTTTCAAATAACTACAGGGAATGTATTATGTTAGGAAAAATGATGTATCAGCCATTGCTGATCAGTGGTCTAATCGAACACGCTGCCCGTTATCATGGTGATACGGCGGTTTTGTCCAAAGAAGTCGATGGACAGATGACTCATACCAATTGGCGTACTGTCTCAGATAACTCAAAACGATTGGCCAATGCATTGGCTACACTGGGACTTAAATCATCAGAACGCATAGCAACTTTGGCTTGGAATAATCGTCGTCATTTAGAAGCTTGGTATGCGATTTCAGGTAGTGGCATGGTTTGCCATACTATCAATCCACGTTTGTTCCCCGAGCAGCTTAGCTACATTATCAATGACGCTGATGATCGAGTACTGTTTTTTGATACTACTTTCCTACCGCTAATTATGGCAATCAAAGAGCATATCAAAGGTGTCGAACACTTCATTTGTCTAAGTGATCGAGATGATAGTATTGTCGAAAAACTGCCTAATGTACTATTCTTTGATGAGCTATTAGCAGAAAACTCGACTGCCTTTGACTGGCCTCAATTCGATGAAGCGACCGCCAGCTCTTTATGCTACACCTCAGGAACTACCGGTAATCCTAAAGGGATTTTATATACGCATCGCTCTTCTGTGCTGCATGCGATGGCATTGTGCATGCCTGATGTCTCCGCGCTCTCTGCACAAGATGTTTTGTTACCCGTGGTACCGATGTTCCATGTCAATGCGTGGGGCACACCTTATGCAGCTGCCTTGACTGGTTGCTCTCTCATACTTCCTGGTCCAAATCTCGATGGTGATAGTCTGGTATCTCTCATTGATGATTGTCATGTCACGGTTGCTTTGGGCGTCCCAACGATTTGGCAAAGTCTATTGACCGCTGCCAAAGCCAGAGGTAGTAAGCTTGATAGCATGACGCGTACTATCGTCGGAGGAGCCGCATGCCCACCATCGGTGATTAAAACCTTTAGAGAAGATTTCAATTGCGATGCGATACATGGTTGGGGTATGACGGAAACCAGTCCGCTTGGGACGATGAATCAAATAAAAGCAAAGCATAAATCGCTGAGTAAAGATGAGATTAATGAGTTGCGTAACTCTCAAGGTCGTCCGCCCTACGGCGTTCAGCTACGTCTCATAGATACTGATGAGCCGCTACAGCGAGTTGAAGAAGATGGTATGTCTCAAGGTCGTTTACAGATCAAAGGACACTGGATCATCAACGATTATTACACAGAAAATCCTGATGCAATAACTGAAGACGGTTGGTTCGACACAGGCGATATTGCAACCATTGATGCTGATGGCTATATGAATATTCGGGATCGCTCAAAAGATTTGATTAAATCTGGTGGGGAGTGGATATCGTCAGTAGAGCTAGAAAACATCGCAGTCGCCCATCCGCAGATAAGAATGGCAGCCGCTATTGCTGCAAAGCATAAAAAATGGAGCGAGCGTCCAGTATTGATTGTGGTAAAAGAACCAGATTCAGAAATCGAGGAGTCGCAAGTACTGAGCTTTTACGAAGGTAAAATCGCCAGCTGGCAAATACCGGACAAAGTCATATTTGTAGATAATATCGTCCTAAATGGCGCTGGGAAAATGGTCAAAAAAGATTTGCGTGATGACTATGGCAGCGTATTGTTGGATAGCTGATTTGGCTGTTAAAAGTGAAGACTGATAATACCATTTGAAGAGCTTGGCATATAAGTTAAATAAATTTCTTAAAGTTAGCATATGGTCTTAAATTTTGCACAGCCTCTAATATTAGGGGCTGTGCTTTTTTACAAAGTAGCATAATATTATGTAATGTTACTTTAAGTGGATATGAGTGACAAAAATAAGAGTGATATAAAAAATTAGCAGGATCGAATAATGGATCGACAGTCAGATAGCTGCTTGTATAGACTGAAGCTATCTAACAGTTTGGACTGTACAGAGTAAGGCAGCTTGTTTTTCTGTCAGGATTTAATTGCTTCACAAGTGTAACTAGGTTGCCTTTATTCTTCGCTTGAAGTATGCCTCAAAATTACCCATGCAGCATACTATAGAATAACTAGTTTAATTGACTGCTAAACATTGAAAACACAAATATTAATAGTTTACATGAACCGTTACCGTATCAGAGTAGCTATCTGGGGTGAAGTCGGCGCTAGGCACAATAACGTATATGTTTTTTGTTTTAACTTCGCCAGTACCAACATCTACCGCCCAATTTCCTTTTCCATCGCCCCAAGGTATGCGTCCACTTTCACTATCCCGCTGCAGTTGATAGGGTACTTGGTCGGGATTGTTACCGGTGCCACTCATGAAGCTCATCCTATCATTATTTCCGGCAGCGTTGAAAAGAGTCAAGCCGATTGTATAGGGAGCAGCATTTGTACAGGTCACACCGATACTACTACTACCCTCGATATTAAGCTTGTTTGCTGGGACATTTCCCAAGTTGACATTGGCGGGAGGGGTAGTGATTTTACACTCATTAACAACATTGGCTTCAACGGTAAATGAGAAGGGACTGGTTCCTTCAGTTTCTGATAAGCATCGGCTTGTGTCACTACTAGAATCAACGGTTACGTATGTCAATGCTGCATTACTACCCGTAAAAGCGGCAGCGTAGTCATCTGCTTTGGCAGCATTATTGTTATATAGCAGAGATACCCTAACAACGGTTGTTTTAATGGTTGGTGTAGTAGTACCTGGCGCTACGCTGAAGAAATCAATAAACTCCGTACCACCCACGATGCGATTGCCCCAAGTAGCATTACTCATATCATTAAGTGTCATGTCAAAATTTAAATTTGAACCATCACCCCCAGTCATATGACGTGGACTGATTTGGGAAGCATTATTAGTACCACCATCAACACCAATACAGACGGATGCCCACTGGGTGACATTAGACGTATTAGTGCAACTGTAAGTCAGTGTTTGCTCGACGCTTGCATTGTTGGCATTGCCAAGAGTAATCGTACCAAGATTGGGTGAGACAAAGCTGTCTACTTGGCAAGTAAGTGCTTGCGCATTTGATGGGAGCCACAACGCAATTGGCAGCAATAACAAACCGTAACGCCATTCAAGTAATTTCATCATGGTTGTACCTTTTGACAAATGAGGGGGCCGATGAGTGGAGTCTCATCACCCTGCTTGGAATAATCAAAGCTAACCGTGCAAACATCACCCGAGGGGGTAGTTACCTCAAGCGTATTGTGTTCATCAAGCGTGTCGAGATATACCTCACCATCAAAGCCAATGATGGTCGATGGCACTTCCTTATTACTAAGCTGATGTACTTGACTGCCAAGCGGTAGCGGTTGTTTATTACTATCTGTTAGGATAACTGACGCCGAACGTACTGGCGTGATATCAAAACCGACAAGAATACCGGCAAGCTCGGTCGGTGTGGCATTTGTGTCTACTTTGTCAATACGCAGGTCTGCTGGCAGTTGCATAGGGTCAATGCCAATCTTATTTTCTTGATAGGCATTCAATGGTGTTACCAACAATAGACCTTTACTATTGGTCGTGCCGATGGGACTGTTCTGTAAAGAGACAGGTATATCGGCGATACCATTTGTAGAAACTACGGCAAAGCCACTGTTTATCTGTCGAGCAGCAAACAAGCCACCGCCCATCGCAACTACGGCGCCTGTAGCACTTGCATAGCTTGCGTAGTCACCATTGTTGCTACTGATACCCGCTCGTGCTTGACCGTAGCGCCCAAGGTAATTCAGCTCGGCAAGACCGCTAGTGTCATCCTCTCTATCCGTACTACCTTCTAGGCTATGACGTGCTTGCGCCCGCCACCCAATACCACCTGCATTCGAAGCAGGTCGCGAAACATCAGATGAGAAAACGGTGCTATTATCGGTGTGCTGTACACTGTTGCTCAGCGAAATATTGCGATTCAGTGATAAGGATGCGCTAAGAGAGGCGCTGTTATTAGCGGAGTCATTAATATCATGATTGTAGTTGGCGCTTAAGCTTAATCTGCGACCAAAGGATTTAGACCAGTAGGCGCTAGCAAATTGTGTGGTCTCATGCTCAGCCTGCGCTACCTGATTATAACTCACACCAAAACGGCCTAAAGACTTTGTACTATAACCAGTTGAGACTTGCTCACTTCGACGAGCAGTGGCAGAGCCGTATTGTGTGCCTACATCGCGGTAATCGTCAATAGTACCCATGGCATTGATACCAATATTGAAGCGACTGTTATTCCATGAGTAGTTTGTACTGTATTGTATGCCATCTTGACCTTGGCTCTCGCTACCTGCTAATGAGGCGAATAATATACCGCCTGATCTACCAAGCAGCAACGTGCCACCAAAACCCGCATTACTCAGGCCATTGGTGACTTCAGCATGAGCTTCTGCGGTAAAGCGGTCATTCATGCCATAACGCCACGTTCCACTAGCAGCAATATTGCTACCATAATCAAAAGAGTCAATGCCATAGTTTTCTCGCACTGCGCCAAGTTCTATGGACCAGTCAGACAGGCCGGGCTGTAGTAACCGATGCGCATCATATAAAGAAAAATTAAGCGTCGTGCTTTGCCCTAATACATCGGTTATGACCAGTTGGGCAGTGCCTGCCCCACTAAAGCTTGGAGCTGTATCAAGCTCGAATGGTCCAGCAGGTACATCACCACTGTATTGTTTGAGACCATTGACATAAAGCTCTACCGCTGAGGGTAGGGTGGCTGTGCCAAAAAATGAAGGCAATGGTGTAGTTGATCTATAAGGTTGAAGGGAGAAGTTGGTACCAATTTGTAGACCACCCAAGCGCGTAGGTCGTGTCCATGACAACGCACCCGTGAGAATATCGCCTGCACGAACCGTAATTAGCTTATCTGGAAATGACTGACTCCAGCTAGTATCCAGACGTACGCTACGACTATCCCAGTCATTGCTATGAGTATAACTATTCGCGTTAGTCAAAGCAGTAGAGCTGAGTACACCAAGCGTATTAAACGCGCGCAGTTCAGTATAAACGCTTAAATTTCTCGCGCTATTTTGAGTTTGGGTACCGTAAATATTATAGTTTAGCAACATGCCAGAAGATGATGTGGGCTGAGGGCGCTTGTTGGCACGCGTGTTACGGACAGTGGTGTCTAAATTGAGCATACTTAGAGGCGCGATAAGTCGCAAGGATTGCTGCCGAGCATCATAATCAATATTGAGATCAAGTAAGCTATTTAGGAGTATGGCGTCAGTCGTATCGGCAGGTACTATAAAGCCAAGCTGTTGTAGAATGGTCTTACTAGCCCAGAGTTGATCATCACGATAATAGAAATGAGTTAAGCCTGCACTAGCACCATTTAGAGTAACGTCTAGATATAGATCTAACCCAAATTCATCGTCGCCAGAGTTGTAGCTGTCTAAGTTGAGTTGGGTAAGTTCGTTTTCGTCAATGCTTATAGCAACATCATTTAGGTCTACGGCGTGACTGGCTGATACTGCCACGCACTGTAGAAAAACTGCTTTAGCGAATAGATGTGTCCATCGTGACGTTTGGTGTCGTCTGAGTGCCATTCATCATAACCTTGAATTTACCGCCTGCCGCCAGGGCAGAGGGCGGTATTTTCAGTGTCCAGTTCATAGTTGCATCAGGTAAGACATACCCTAGCAGCCCTGGATTGATCACCGTACTATTACCGGCTGTATCCACAAAGCTGAGTCCAGCCAGTTGGGCATGACCATTGCCACTGTTGCTGACGCGGAGTTTTATCGCTTTGCCATCTGGTTGCAGATGTGTACTCCACTGCAACTGTGGACTGGTTTGAGTAACCCCTATCGGCTGGACAAAGACGGGGAGTGAATAGCTTAGCGCAAATTGCAAGCCTGTCGTTTGGTTGGCAGACTTGATTGGCAGTTCATTAACCAAAATACGATAAGCGGCCTCCACAGCATTTGTACCTTGCGGTGGTGCTTTCGCACGAATGATTCGAATAAGTTGTTTTTCACCCGGTTTCAGCTCAAGCATCGGTGGACTGGCCAATAGTCCTCGAGAGGGAGTAAGCTGATCGCCTTGTTCATCCTGTAACCATTGATACACGCGTACTTGCGCATGTACTATATTGTTACCGGAATTACTAAGGGTCAGACCATTAGCAGTCTCGCGAGCTTGTAGGCTCAACGAGATGGGAGAGACCTGAAGGCCACTCGCCATCACTCCTAGTGAACCGAGTAGCAGTGAGCCTAATATCAAAACATGTTTTGT
Source organism: Psychrobacter sp. JCM 18900 (assembly GCF_904846625.1). GTDB lineage: Bacteria > Pseudomonadota > Gammaproteobacteria > Pseudomonadales > Moraxellaceae > Psychrobacter. Next base: position 456,754 of record NZ_CAJHBL010000001.1, on the reverse strand, counting down.
CAAATTCATTACAAAACGTAATGGAAAATTTTTCATAGCGTTTAATAAAGTACTGACACGTTAACTGTATCAGAGTAAGTGCCTACTTGGACATCAGTGGGGCCGTCTACAGAGGCATAGACAGGATGTGATTTCACTACAGTTGCACCTGCTCCGGTGCTGCTTACTCCATTTCCAGCAAGTTCTAGGGTACTCGTATTGCCCCAAGGAGTAGAGCTTTCGTCTGAATACAGACTATAAGCAATTGTGTCTGATCCTGGACCAGCCATAGTGCCAGTACCATCAGTACTGTTTGTACTCGTTGGTGTCAAGTTGATCACATAAGGCGCACCTTCAGAACACATGACAGATAGCGCAGTCGTAGAAGTCTGGTTATCAGTGGCTGCAGCATTGCCTGCTACTTCTCCAAAATTAATATTCTGATTTTCACTAGTTTCTAATGTACAAGCTGATATAACGGTCATGCCCACTTGAAATGAACCAGTTTTGCTGCCTGCAGCATTTGCACTAGAGATAGCTGCGAAGCCACCAACAGTGAGAAACGCAGCGGTAAGTAGTTGTTTGTTAAATGTCATGGTAATTCTCCAGAAAATATAAGCGCTTTTAGTATTTCGATAAGTTAGGGGTGATACCAAATAGATATATAGCTTATATTTCATAAATTATTGGAAGTTATAAGCCTTCACAATTTACTAAAGTTAGGTTTTTATAGGAACTTACTCAACAATAGCCAATAAAAATATAAACCGTTTATCTCTAAATATATACCACCTGTCATTTTTTGTAATCGCATTGTAATACAATTGTCATAATAATGCACGTTAAATGTTTGATTAACATTATAATTTATCGGATTTTACCAATATGCAACTAATTTCACCTTCGTACTGACCTTACTTAATTTTATCTAAACTCATCCTTTAGAATTATCGTAATTACAAACAAAATTTCTATATTACATCCTAGTACCTGCATATAGATTTTAGTTGTATCTAAATGAGTGCTAGTTGGCTAGATATTCTTAACAGTTGAAAACGATAAATATTAATAGCAGTCAATAAAGAGTTTTACACAATGCATAGTGCGATTGGTTTAGAACAAATCTTCAGGAAAAGATAACAATGTTTTATCAAAGAAGTTAAGGTATATAGCTGACCTAGAAAAATAACTATTTATTTAGCACTTTTTATAACTGCTACTAGGGCCAATAGTTAGAGTGTATGGGGAGCGATAAGAACATGGGATGTAGTAACTGTAGAAGATGGAACACTTTATTAACTTACAAAATAGATAATTGTGAAAAACTTGAGTCAATAGAACATAGTCTGTCTGTATCTCAATCATATTTTGTAGATGTTAAATATTAAGGGTAATAACTCTCATACTCATCTTAGTCGCTGGGCAATTTATAAAATAATTAATGGAAATTCAGATCGTAGCGAGCCAGTTTTCCTTAAGAAAGTACAGTTTACGAAGGTGAGGGTAGTGTGGAGTGAATTAGAAGATAGGTTTAGTATTTAGATCGAGATAAGCTAAGCTGAGCAAAAAAGATAGCCGTATTACTTAAAAGTAATACGGCTATCTTTTTTATAAGGTTTAATTGTTCTATATATGATATCGGCTGAATTTAACTAGTCGTATTATGATATTTGGTAAATGTGGATGATACTATTCGTATTAGCTAGCTAGCTAAAGAAAGCTTAATGCTATATTTTGAGTCTAGACTAGTCACTCTTATTTATCTATATTTCAGATACAACAAAGCCCCTGATATCAGGGGCTTTAGCTGTTCTATAAGATAGTATAGGACTATGTAATGGTACCCGGAGCCGGAACGGTATTAGGGTTGTAAGTATTTGATATATATGGTTAAATATTTACTAATATAATTGAGTACACTCATGAGTATACTTGAGGTTTGGTTTTCAATTTTGTAATTCAATAGTAACTAAATATTATCGCTTAAGCAGGTTTTAGTATAACACAAGCTATGAACGTAATATGATAAGGCAGAAGCTATTGATAGACTTGCAATAAGGATGAGGTTAATCTGAAGCATCGTCCTGATCCACTGCTTCAGTATCATCTTTAATAAGCTGGTCATATATTTGTTCGATAGCATTGTTTATCATTTTCTGAGCTGTAAAGCCACTAAAGGCTATAAGTTTGTCTAACTTAGCCTGATTTTTCTTATATATTTTTATAATACCATCGTTTTTTTTGCTCTTAGAATCATATTGCTTTTGCCCATCCCATGCCTTCTTAATACTAAATAAAACATAGCTTCGGGGAGAGTAACCCTTATTCTTTTCAGTTCCAATATCGTCACTTTCAATATTAGAAAGCCTATCTAAACTGGCTAATATAAGCTCGTATTTTTCCTCAATGGTCTCAGGAAAAAACACACCTTTGAGAATAGTATGTTTATTCTTTTCAAGATAATCATACGCCCACTCGATCTGTTCATGGTTAGAAACATCAAGCCATTTTAGTTCTTTGTTCTCAGTACGACCCCTTAAGTATGTTGCTTTGATCGAGCGCAAAACTGTAACTTTCCAGTCACCATCTTCAAATATCTTTTCTTTATAACCAAAGTCAGATGCATGATGATTAAAAACTGAAATATGGTATCTTAAGAAATTAGTTGTTCCAGTAGTTAGCTCTTTTCTCCCTTTATAAGCTTCGTTGTTTACCAAGTTTTGAATCAAGCTCATTAAAAAAATTGAGCACCGTAAGTCGTTTTTAAACCACCCAAGATAACTCTCTGGCAAGATAGTTTTAGCTTTGTAGTCAATTAGAAAATTATATCTCTCTATAGGCGCATGACAGTTTTTTAGCTGATTGATGAGTAAGTTTTTATAATCATCATCATCATAAATTATATTTTCTAAACTTTTGCCTGATAATATATTGTCTATATACAGTAGGGATCTTGCATCCGCAATACTCAGTTTTTGCAAAGCCTTATAAAAATCCTCAATACGCCTCCTTCCAGACTTTATATCTTTGATGTGTTCATCTGTCATTAATTTCAAGAATTGGGATTGACTGTACAGCATTGACGCTTGATCAAATGGATAGTTCTGATTGTCAGGCAGCCTAGTTAATTGTCCGTCCACCGTGTCATTTCCTCATAAAAGATGATAGAAAAATATAGTATAAAACCTAGTTTATATTACGTTTTATACTATATTTTTTCTAGTTTATTTCTGGCAATAAATCTATACGGGCCTTATAATTAGGCAGTATACATCGTCTATTAGTAATATATACCAGCTTATAATTAAAATCTATATCTTTGTTGCGTATTAAACGATGCGGTAGTTAGCTACAACGATGGATATTGCCAGTCTATACTAAATTAGCGTAGATGAAGCTAAGCAGCTATAGAGTTAGAATTTGCTAGATATAATAACGAGTAGTCTTAATCGAAAGTGCTAGTTGAATAGCGAAAATATGCTTATCAACCCTAATTTTAAGTCAGAATAGATAGTTTTACAAATTCGTGATCCCTATCTGTTTCTGCGCTATTACAGCAGAATATTGTTCAGCTGATTTAATATTATCGTTTAGCTAACTCCATTCTAACTATTTGCCTGTAGCACATGGTGACTTTCAAATGCTTATTACGTCATTCTCTAATGTTAGTTGGAAAATAGCTGCACTACGGCAGCTCGTGTTTAGTGGGTTATATATATTATTATTTAAATACAGCAGCTACCGATTCGAGAGCTGAGAGCTCAACTCTCAGCGAGTAAAATTATAAAAATATGGACTGACCTGACCCTATGAAACTAAATTCCATAGGATCACAATCATGTCTTACTCGCACCTAAATCAACCGCTAATTGCTGCAAACGTTCACAGTTTAGTTGCAGACATACTAGCGAACACCATTAATTTTAACGACACCATAAACAAACTGAACGGGTTGTATTACCCGTTCATGACACACTTAAATACTGAGCTATTTTACTCACAGCCGGTAGTCGCATTTATTTATAGCACCAATGCTATTGTTGGAGATGACTATCCAGAAAACGTTATTTGGAATCATGAGAAAACCCAGCGATTTATCGCTACATTGTCTTGCTATAAAAATGATATTGAGCGTGAACGTATTACGTTCAGCTATCAGGAATCTCAAAACAAGAGACGATTAGAGCACTATGTAAACAGCCTGACCAATCACTATTCAAGGCTGCTCTTTGTACGTATCGATTTAAAATATGCACAGCAGACGAGCCATCATGTATCTATCGAAGACTTTGATGAACACATGAGTAAACTACGGGAGCTTATCGGTAATAAAAAAACTTGTTTTAAGCATTTACAAGGCAATGCTTGGGCAATTGAACAAGGAGGAATGAACGGTGGATTACACTGTCATTTACTGCTTATGTACGATGGCTCGAAAAGGGACAATGATTGGTATATTGCTAAAGATGTCGGTGAGAAATGGAAAATGATTACTGGAGGCTTAGGCGAGTACTATAGCTACCACGATAAAGAACGTAAGCAGCAGTATAAGCAACATGGCAAACTAGGTATTGGCATGATCCATCAAAATAATCCACAAGAAGTAGAAAACGCACTATGCGCAGCTTTGTACTTAACTGAGCCAAGCAAAAATGAGCAGCAACTCAAACTAGCGTTACCGAACATGCGTACTTTTGGTCATGGTATTTATCGTACAAAAAAGCGTAGAGGCCTACCGCCTATATCAAAATAATCTCAGATATATAGTATTTCTATGAGATCAGTCAGGAAGCATCGCTCTCCTGACTGTTTAACCCCAATCTATCCTAATTAAAGGTCTGCTTAATCGCAGGCCTTTTTTATGCGCAATCGAAAAAGGAGCTATGCATGAGATCCATCTGCCCACACTGTCATTCAGCGAACGTCAGAAGCACTGCCGATACTGACAGTCCTTTTAATCTCTTCGAGAAACTGTGCTCACAGTCTGCCTTATCAGGTCTTGGTGTAAGTATCTGTAGGTATTACAAAATCAACTCAGCAATCGGTGTGGTCGTAGGCACAGCCCTTGCCTCAGCGATAAGCTTGGCTAAAGACAAGATACAACAGCCACCCTTACTCGTTTTGGCAGCAAGGCCTAGTTATACCTGCAATACCTGCTCAAGAACTTTCAGCATTTAACCTATCCATATAACCCATAATTCTAATCAAATCTAAAAGGACAATGATCATGGCACATTTAATCGAATCAATGGCATACGTTGGCGAAACCCCTTGGCATGGCTTAGGTAATGAGCTGGCTCCCAAGCAGCCTATCGAGATCTGGGCAAAGCAAGCGGGTATGGACTGGCGTATTGAGTCATCAGACGTCAGCTACATGGCTAATAATGACAAAGGCCACAACCTGATTTTGCCCTTTGCTGAACAGAAGGTTTTATACCGTAGTGATAACTTCGAGCCGCTATCGGTGGTCAGTCAACGCTATCAAGAAGTACAGCCTCGTGAGATTTTAGAATTCTATCGTGATCTTACCGAGCAGTCTGACTTTGAGCTTGAGACTGCTGGGGTATTAAAGGGTGGTCGTAAGCTATGGGCGTTGGCTCGTACAGGCCAGTCAGCAACGCTTAAGGGTAAAGATGTCAGTAATGGCTACTTGTTATTGGCAACCGCTTGTGACGGCACGTTAGCGACTACTGCTCAGTTCACCTCCATCCGTGTGGTGTGTAACAACACACTAGCGATCAGCCTTGCCAACGGCAATGGCGGTGTGGTGAAAGTGCCGCATTCCACATCCTTTGATGCTGACAAGGTCAAACAGCAATTGGGCGTGTCAGTGAAGCAGTGGGAGGAGCACAGCTATGAGATGAAACAGCTATCTGAGCGCCGTGTGACCCAAGCAGAAGCAGCCAATTATTTGAGCCGTGTGTTCAATGATCAAGACAATGACATCATTCTGTTTAACAATGCTAAGAAAGAGAAAGATGCTGTGCCCAATGCCAAAGCGATGAATCAGGTCATGAAGATGTTTAACGGTCAAGGTCGCGGCGCCACACTCGATGCAGCCAGTGATACGGCTTATGGCTTGCTGTGTAGCATCACTGAGTACGTGGATCATGAACGACGTGCGATGAATACGGACAATCGTCTCAATTCAGCATGGTTCGGTGCTGGTGCTAAGCTGAAACAGAAAGGATTAGAGCAATCGCTACTGATGCTTGCTTAACCAGTGCTGTTTTAATTTGACAAACAATTAACCACGCCTTCGAGCGTGGTTTTTTATGCCGCTTATTTCATTGAATACCAATAATCAAATTATCGAAGGAGTTCGCTATGAACATGATCGCATTAAACAGCACTACTCAGCCAAGACAAGCCAAACGTGCCACCGTGAAGTTTAAACCAGAAGTAGTGAAAACCAAGCAAAGCGATACTGCTGACAAACCTACCCGACTGAACACATCAACCACTGCTAAGCGCTTGGTTAACACCAAAGAATTAAGCCGTGAGGACTGGCTACAGTTTCGTAAGCAAGGCATTGGCAGCTCTGATGCCGCAGCCGCTTGTGGTATCCACCCGTACCTATCCATGCTTGAGCTATGGATGATCAAGACAGGACGCATGACATCGAATATCGATGAGAGCTTAGAAGGCTACTCGCCTTTGTACTGGGGCAATACCTTGGAACCGATGGTGGCTAAGTACTACCAAGTGCATACAGGCAATAAGGTACGCCGCATCAATGCCATCTTGCAGCATCCTGATCCTGATAAAGCCTTTATGCTTGCCAATCTTGATTATGCGGTAACAGGTAGCGAGGAAGTGCAAGTACTTGAGTGCAAGACTGCTGGAGAACATGGAGCCAAGCTCTGGAAGCATGGCGTGCCCTTGTATGTCACTTGCCAAGTGCAACATCAACTAGCGGTCACTGGCAAACAGGCAGCGCATATCTGTGTCTTACTCTGCGGACATGAAGCCAAAATTTATAAGGTTGAACGCGATGAGCGCTTGATTGCATCCATCATCGAGCATGAGCGTCTGTTCTGGCAGTATGTCGAAACTGACACGCCACCAACGCCTGATCATTCTGAATCAGCAGCGAGAGCATTAAAGCAGCTTTATCCAACGCCTAAACCTTCAAGCAAGGTTGATTTGCGAGATGATGATGGTGCCAATAAGTTATTTGAGCAACTACTGAGTTATCGTGACTATATGCAAGAGCTAGAAGAGCGTCATGACCAAGTGAAGCATCAGCTGCAAACGCTGATTGCCGATAATGAAGTCGCTGTGTTCGAGGAAGGTGCAATCTCTTGGAAGCGCTCGAAAGACAGTATTGGACTGGATAGCAAAGCCGTTATCAAAGCACATCCTGAGCTATTAGCTAAATTCAGTAAAACTAAGCAAGGTAGTCGCCGCTTCGTCATCTTAAACGACTAAGCCGAAACCTACTAAACTTAACCAAAATAAGCGCATAACCGCCCACCCTAATCGGTGGGCTTTTTTATGGCTAAACACATTTTATTAAACCTATAAGGAATATCACCATGATTAAAGGTCTCACGATAACCCCACCAGTTTTAGGTCGTATCAGTATTGGACGTGTTATTCAAAAGGACGGCAAGCGTCTGCCTGCTAAGGACGATCAATTCACTATCACCAGCCAAGTTCAAAACAAGGATGGCTGGATCAATCATCCGCTTGATGAAAAGCTACGCGCAAATAATGACGGTAAGCTAAGACATATACCGGTACGCATGTTGTTTAATGATCCGACGCTAAACCTGAGAGCTGAATACACCTTGTTTGATCGTCAAACTGGACGCCCACTATGCGTGGGTGACGGTGAGCAATGTCAACGTCGTACAAACAATGGCGTGGAAACACTGCCTTGCCTATCACCTGATCGTTGCCCATTAGCACAAGGTGGTGGGTGTAAGCCATATGGTCGCTTGTACGTTAATCTCAGTGAAGATGATGAGCTAGGCACGTTTATCTTTCGCACCACAGGCTTTAATAGTATTCGCACGCTTGCCGCACGGCTGAGCTACTTTGCTGCGGTATCAGGCAATAAGCTGTCATGTTTACCACTACAACTCACGCTCAGAGGTAAAAGCACGACGCAAAGCTATCGCACGCCGATCTATTTTGTGGATTTAACGCTACGTAATAGTGTGACACTAAAGCAAGCAGTGCAGGATGCACAGGCAATTGATGCGGAGCTTAGCGAACACGGATTTGATCAAGCAGCGCTAGAACAGGCTGCAAAACAGGGTTACGTCAATTCATCCTTTGAAATTGATAGCGATGGCCTGCTTGATGTGGTCGAAGAATTTTATCCAGTTGAGACCGATGACTTCAGTAGCGGTAATAAGGAAAGCTATAAGAATGGGTTAGCCATTCAGAGCGTGACGAGCATCGAGCAAGGGTTAAGGCAAAGTGTGACTGCGGTAAGTTAGAATAGTCAAGTCAGATATAGAGCATAAATCATTTATTCTAAAACAAGCGATTTTAGATCGCTTGTTTTAGTTCTTATCGATTTATTTTTAAGTGGCATAATTCTTAGATTAAGCCTTACAATATACTCTTTCTTTATAACAACATACTAATAAATAGATTATTACTATTTACCGTAGGGGTAACTAAAGTGGATTTAGAAAAATTAATAGCTCTAAATATCTCAGTGAAATTATCTGAGAAAGTTTCTAAAAGAATTACCAATCAGACTGAACGTCATTTACAGAGCTTTTGTGACGATATGGTAACAATAAAACATCTTAAAAATATATGGGATGATGTTTGCTATAAGTTTCAAAAAGAAGGATCTTGCGGCATGGTTTACGAAATCATGATCAGAGAACATGTTAGCTCGCTAGTTGAAGATTTAGAAGATTATGAATTTAATGCTATTTATCTTCAAGCTGAAAGCTCGCATATGGACTTATTTAGTAAAAATAGTAGCATGGCAGCGGGAGTAGACAAACACAGTTCTATCGGAATACGTTTTTTTACGGATGAAGTGGTTAGGTATATAACTGAAGAATATATTTATAAACGTGCTAAAAATTACACAAACAAAGGGCTTAGGAGAGCTATTGCTAATTTTATTGAAGTTGAAAATAGTTAAAGGTCAGTAATACTTTTACTGATAACAAGGTGCTTCAGATAAAGGTTCTGAAAAACATGCCAGCCTTAAAATGGCTTGCCCTAACTGATAAACAAGAAGATTAAAGATTTTGCTAGAGTTACTAGGAAGCACATTCCTACTAACGTAAAAACGCTAATTTAAAGCACAATAGTAGTGAGCTAAAACCATTAAGCCATATATATGACACAAAAAAGAGCTGATGACTCAGCTCTTTTTTTATTATTCTATGGATAAGATCTATCGGACGATATAAGTCTCATAAAAAAATACAGGACTCCCTGACTGTATGAGAACAGATGTTCCCATACAATAATTAGGAGATAATCATGGAAAATTTATACGCAGCACAGCCAGTGATCGAGCAATGCAATCATATACCGCAATTATTGAGTGTCAAAGATGTTGGCCATTATACTGGTCTTAGTCGTTCTACGATTTATGAGATGGTTAATGAGAAATCTGATCGTTACGATCCAACATTTCCTAAGAAGGTACAGCTGACACAGGTTAGGGTAGTATGGGTAGCGAGTGAGGTTGCAGAGTGGATTAATAATAAGATAGCTGATAGGTTTTGCTGATAGGCAGTAATTTAAAATAAGCCACTGCTAGTGGCTTATTTTTTTGTTTAGGATTGTCATCCATCTATCACTCATTAAGTACAAGCGTTAGCGTACTCAGCTTCTGTTAAGTCTGGGTTACGACAGTCTTCCGATGCATCATACCCATCTTTATAACGTGAACGTTCTATAATGAATTTACGTAAAGAACTCTCTTCACTACCATCGAGTGTAAAATCATTGAGTAAGTCTATCATTTCTTGTGAGGTTTCAAGATCATTGTCAACTAGATAATCTATGTGTGCCGCTTGAGCAGGTGTTAGTGGCCCCGTTATTTCTTTGTAGTTAACTCTTGTAGCATTATCATGGGAGTCGTCATCACTCTTATCAATAGTAATATTACTTACTTCTGATAAGGGTGTAGTACTAGCATCACGCTGCTCACGTAGTTGTGTAGTACGTAGATCTTGGAGTACATCATCGGTACAAACTCCATCGTTGTTTTCTTCGCAGACAATGATGCCATTCGAATCATACTGGAGTTTGCTTACTATCTCTGTTTCTGGTCCTTCCTGAGAGAATGCCGAGCCTACTGCCTCCTCAGATAGTACTATGTCACTTGAATTATTACCGGCATTAGATTCACAGCCAGCTAAAAGCACAAGAGCAACAGTACATCCCAACAAAACACTTTTCATTATTACAATCCTTGTTCGATTTGTTGTTCAAATACCAGAATTAAGGTCAGTTTTGATAGTGAAATATAACTAGTCTCTGATAAAATTGAGAGTGATTTATGATGGTAAGATTAGTTTACTCGTATTTATAGATATCAAATAAGTAGGTCATATTACTTAATATACTTTTTAAAGCTATTTCTTAGAATCTAAATAATAGAGTACAGCTAAACCTTCAGCGAAAATTCGCTCGTCAGTCTTACTCGCGGAACCACCCTTGTAAAAAACTTCCTCAGCAGATGAAGCTAAGGTTGATGAGCGATCATTATTAAAACTAGCACCTTTCCATAAGCCATAACCATCACCGTCTTTTGCTTGTTTTTTCGTCTCGCAGTCTGGACCGTAAGCAGTTTTAAAACAGTTAGGAACAGACTTCCATTGTTTAGATAAAGCATAAAAAGCATTGCAATCTTGGTTGCTGTTACAGCGCTTGATCTTAGGAGCAAGTTTTGGATTGTTATAATACTTATTCATCGTAGCAACATCGGCATGGCTTACTGAAAACATAGCGGCACAGCTAATACCCATAGCGATTTTTAAAAGTTTATTTTTCAAAGTGACATCCTTATTTTCCTGATAAAAATTACTTACTCATCAGCATCATTATAAAAGTAGTAACGCTTTTAAAGCGTTATTTATATTCTTACCACAGACGGATATGATCCTTATTGCTAGAAGCTTTATCAATAAAAAGTCCGCGTGATAAATCAACACCCCAGCCGTTTTTATCATCTTTGTCTCTAAGCCTATATCCCCAGCCCTCTTTATTGTTTAAATTTACCATCTCCATACTGTCTACATATGCATAACGGCTTAAATCACTATCTGGCCACTTAATGCTTATAACTTTTATAGCTTCATTAGGCCCATAGAACTCTTTAAGGTTAGGATGAGCACTCGATTTAATGTAGCTATGGGTCACTAAGCATTTTTTAGTAGCTGTTTTACCTTTGTAAGCGCAATTAAAATAAGCATTACTCTCACTAGAGTCCATAAATTCTCTGATCGTTGGTCCGGCTTGAGCTTGAGTTACTACTGAACATACAGCGAAACATACAACATACGAGAGTAACTTCATTGTTTGTCCTACCAACTGATGTTTATTAAAAGAGCATTATATATTAAACAACAAAGTTTTACTCTATGATAAATTACCAAAGAGAAATAAATGTGTAATAATAAAAAATAAGCTATTTTGAAAAAAAAGAGAGATAAGCTTGGCAGATTGCTAAGGCTAAAATGGTTTAACCTAGCGTAGCAAATAAAAAATAAAAGTTGTCTGAAATATCTAAGGTTAGAGGATAACGTTGGTCTATAGAAGAGTATGAGAGCAAACAGATAAAACCATATTTTGAAACTAAGGATATGCCTGTTATCAGATTAATTTTAAGCAGTATAATATTTGGATCCAATAGAATCGTAAAAATAGTCTTTTCAATAAAAAGACTATTTCGGGGGTGTTTAAAAGACTATTTGAAATATAAGTTGTTGATTTATATATACTTTAACCTCTCTTTAGAGAAAAGACTAAAAAGTCTTTTCTAGTAACAAGTCCTACTTATTACTGTCTACATTGAAAAATACTAGCAAATTACATGAGAGTCAAAATGTATAATTAGACTGATTTATACGCTTATTTGAACGTGCATATCTTCCGTATTTTCACAGTATTTTATACTAAGCTCCTTAAAGCTTACCTGTCCATTTTCGATTACTTGCTTAATAATCTTCTGTCGCTGGTTGAGTCTTGCATTTCCTGCTTTAACTTCTGCAATAATGTACTTTGAGGGCAGAGGTGTTCTTCAAGATAAAAAGCAGTCAAGAGATTGGTATAGTAAAGCTTGTAATAATGGCGATCAACCTAGTTGTGATCAGTACGCTTATTAAACAGATAACAGAAGAGCCGCCATAAGCGGATCATATTGTTCTGTACTGACAAGATTGTCTTAGTTATGCCAGTTGGATAACGTTTACATGGCTATGCTTAGCTGTTTTGAAGTCGCTGAAATATTACCGTTATTGTCTACTATCTTCTTAAAGGCTTCTGCTTCAAATTTCTGTGCTATAAGTTCTAATTTTATTTGTCATGTAAACTCTTTGCCGAGTTGTTAGTTTACCTAATTTACCTTTGCAGTTTCTTCAGCATAGCTCAATTAGATACATAATGTTTAAGCAACATATAGAACCATGTACAATACTGGCCTGCGTTACTTTATAGAAATAAACAATAAGCATTATCAAAAGCGTTCAACCTCTAGATATAGGTCAAGCGTTCTTTAAGCAGGTTAAAAATAGATGAATAGCCAAAAATACAACATGTCATTTACAGCTGGTGCGCTACTTCAAACAGAGTCAGTCACGATAGCCAAGTTATATCTTGAAGTAGGAGACTGGGATTTAGTGAAAGAAAAAGTGATCTCTGAGAATTTACTTCAATCTAGAGCACTAAGTACACTTAAACGGTTGAGCCATGAAATTATAGCTCGCTTGAGTACACTTAATACTGAAGAGCTTACGTTACTTACAGAGTCTGAGTACCAAGATCAAGCCTATATGCTGTGGATTGCAGTTTGCCGGTACTATCGCTTTATTGCTGATTTTGCTACTGAAGTGTTACGAGAGCGCTTTATCACTTTCAAACCAGACCTTCAGCACTCAGATTTTGATACGTTTCTTAATAGAAAGTGTGACTGGCATAGTGAGCTTGATAGTTTAAGTATAAGTACGAGGAAAAAGCTTAGACAGGTATTATTTAAAATGCTTCGTGATGCCAATTTCTTAGATAGCAAAAATAATATTCAAGCTACTATGTTGAGCACAAGGCTAATAGAGATGATAAAGCGTAATGATAGTAGAGATATCAAATACTTCACGATTTCTGAAAATGCAATATAAGGGAGTGCTGTCATGACTATGAGCAACGTACAAGCATGTGATAAAAAAAGTTATGACCATCTTTTTTCTGTCATTTCAAGTGAGAACTTCCTTAAGATGCAGGGTCTAGGTAATGAGGTTCCATTCTTCATTTGTCCTTTTAGGCCTGAAGAATCAAACGAGATGCTGCGCCTTGAAGACCAATTAACTAAGCAGTTACAGAAGAATGGTATCAATATCTTGGCTATAAATTTGTACGATCTGTCTATAGATCTACTTAAAGAGCGCGAGATTTTTGATCAGATACTAGAAATGGAACAGCAGATTGACAAAGAACAGCTGAAAGAGTTGCTTCAAGGAGTTTTAGATCCTGAGTCTCATTTGGCACCAGCGATTGCTAAGAAGCTAAGTAATACAGAATACGATGTTCTTTTTCTATCAGGTGTTGGTGAAGTTTTCCCATATATACGTTCACATAACATTTTGAATAACTTACAAAGTACAGCCAAAGAAAAACCAACCGTTATCTTTTTTCCAGGAGCCTATACTCATTCTTTAGAGTCTGGCGCATCGCTTGATTTATTTGGCAGACTGCATGATGACAAATACTATCGAGCATTCAACATTTATCACTGTGAAGCATAATGAGACAGATATGACAGCCCTTAAAACAATATTTCAAAAACCAGTAAACCGTCCAATTGAAGGTGTAATTAAAGCTGACGATGAAGCAAGCCTACGCCTAGAGTTAGAAGAGTATGTATTAACCGATGAGGTAGAGAGTCGTCTAATATCATTTTTCGATGCTTACAACGACTATCAGGTTGCTAATGGTGTCTGGCTTTCTGGGTTTTTTGGTTCGGGAAAATCACACTTATTGAAAATGTTGGCGCTATTACTTGAGAATCGCCAAATAGATAACACATCGGCACTGGAGTTATTCTTGCCTAAGTGTGGTGATAATGATGCATTGAGCTCTGGTATTAAAAACGCGGTTGCGATTCCCTCTAAAAGCATTTTGTTTAACATTGATCAAAAAGCAGATGTTATTAGTAAGACACAGGTTGATGCTTTATTGGCAGTATTTGTTAAAGTTTTCGATGAAATGTGTGGCTACTACGGTAAGCAGGGACATATTGCTCAGTTTGAACGTGACCTCGATAGTCGAAAACTTTATGGTAGCTTCAAAGAGGCATATGAATCTATCGCTAATAAGCCTTGGGAAAAAGGACGTGAGCAGGCAATACTTGAAGCAAAGAATATTGCTCAAGCTTATAGTCAGGTTACTGGAGAAGATCAGGCGCTAGCTATGGGTATTTTAGATAAATACCGTAGTCAGTATCATGTATCGATTGAAGATTTCGCTTCTCAAGTTGATGATTATATTGAGCGTCAGATTAAAGAAAATGGCTACACTGAGTTTCGTCTAAACTTCTTTGTTGATGAGGTGGGGCAATATATAGCTGAAAACGTTAAGCTTATGACCAACCTTCAGACTATCGCTGAGAGCTTAGCGACCAAGTCTCGTGGGCGTTCTTGGATTATTGTAACCGCCCAAGAAGATATGGGGACTGTTGTTGGTGAGATGGGCAAGCAACAAAGTAATGACTTTTCAAAAATTCAAGCTCGCTTTGCTAACCGTATGAAGCTAACCAGTGCCAACGTAGCAGAAGTTATCCAAAAGCGTCTCCTCGTTAAGACAGATGAAGGTGCTAAGTTGCTATCTGGCATATATGATAATCAGTCAAACAATTTTAAAACGCTGTTTGATTTCGCTGATGGATCACAGACATATAGAAATTTTAAAGACAAAGAACACTTTATAAACAGCTATCCATTCATCCCTTACCAGTTCAGCTTGTTTCAGTCTGCGATTGCTGATCTATCATTACATAATGCTTTTGAGGGTAAGCATAGCTCAGTTGGTGAGCGTTCGATGCTGGGTGTGTTTCAACAAGTAGCAATAAAAGTAGGTGATCATGACATAGGTCAGCTAGCAACTTTTGATTTAATGTTTGAAGGTATTCGTACCGCATTGAAGTCAAACATCCAACGAGCTGTCATCAATGCAGAAACCCATTTAGATAACAAATTTGCAGTACAAGTATTAAAAGCCTTGTTTTTAGTGAAATATGTTGATGGATTCAAATCCACAATTCGTAATATCTGTGTTTTAATGCTAAGTAGCTTTGGTGAGGATGTAGCTGTACTCCGTCAGCGTGTTGAAGAGGCGCTTAATCTACTAGAGGATGAGACCTATGTACAACGTACAGGAGATATGTACGAGTATTTGACGGACGAAGAAAAAGATATTGAAGAAGAGATAAAAAATACGGAAGTAGAAGCAGCTGATGTGGCTAGTGAGCTTGAAAGCATAATCTTTGATCAAGTGATTAAAAGTCGCAAGATTCGTTACAGTAGCGGCGCATCAGGTAGCCAAGGACAAGACTATTCTTTTTCACGAAAGCTTGATGATAAGTTATATGGTCGTGAATACGAGATAGGTATCAATGTCATCAGCCCGTTTTATGAGCATGCTGAAAATGAAGAGATGATGTCTAATAAATCTAACTTTTCTAGCGATGAATTATTTGTAATCTTGCCAGCCGATTCTCGCTTGATGAGTGATATAACGATGTACAAACGTACAGAGAAATATGTCAGGCAAAATTATTCTATTGCTCAGCAAGAGACAGTAAAACGTATCTTAGGCGAGAAAGGACAACAAAATACTAAGCGTCAGGCCGAGTTGCTACAGCGAATAAAAAGTCTCATGAGTCAGGCAAAACTACTCGTAGCAGGTACGGAGCTAAATGTTAGCTCAGAAGACGCTCAATTACGTATTGAGAAAGGCTTCAATGAGCTTGTTTCTAGATCATACCCTCATCTACGTATGCTACGCGATGCATCTTACACAGAGGCTGATGTTGCCAAGATTCTCGACTCTACCCAACAAGACATGTTGGGTGCCGATATAGCTACATTAGCCGAGCCAGAGCGTGATGTATTATCTTTTATCCAAAGAAATGCTAGTGCGGCTATACGGACGACAGTAAAAGGGTTGTTAGAACAGTTTGAAAAAAAACCATACGGATGGTCATACGCAGCTGTGCTCAGCACCCTTGCAAAGCTATGTGTAAATGGCAAAGTCGAAGTTCGAATGGATGGCAACATATTAGAGGACAGTGAGCTTGCGCGCGCTTTAGTAAATAGTCAACGTCAAAGCAATTTGGTATTAGAGCCCCAAGTTGAATTTTCTTCGTCACAAGTTCGTCATCTCAAAGAGTTTTATGAAGACTTTTTTGCTAAGCCTGCTAGTAACAATGAGGCAAAAGCACTAGGCAATGAGACCATTGATGCTTTTAAAGAGATGTTACAAGATTTGGAGGGTTGGTATGCACAGGCCGCACGATATCCTTTCTTGAGTGCATTAGATCCCGCTATTCAGCAAATCAAAAAGCTTTCAAAATCATCCTACGCATGGTTTTTAACTGACCTTAACGAAGATATTGAAGATGAGCTTCTGAAGATCAAAGAGCAGCTGATAGATCCTATTTACAATTTTATGAATGGTTCTCAAAGAGAAATATATGATAACACTCAAAATTTCTTGAAAGATCAATCAGCGAACTTTGATTATATCGAAAGAGAACAGGTGAGGGTGCTTGAGGCCAGTCTAAACGATACCTCTATATATAAAGGCAGTAAGATCCAACAGGTCAAAGTGCTATTAGCCAGCTTGAAAGACAAGGTCAATGATGCCCTACAGGAAGCTCGTAGCCAATCGATTGAAGCGCTTAAACAAATGCAGTCGCGTATGCAAGAGATGGATGAGTATAAAAAACTTCCAGATATCAGACAGGCAGAACTTGACGCTCCTTATACACAACTGATTGATAAGGTGAATGAAGAGAAGTTGATTGCCGTTATTAATGATAGATTGCGATACTTTGAAGACAAGGGCTATGCAACTTTATTGCAGAAAATGGTAGTAATGGCAACGCCCAAGCCACCACCAACGCCTGCAAAGGTAAGTACTAACAACGGTGATAAGAGTGATAAAGACCAATCACAAGTGTCTGCGCTATCTGAGCCTAAACAGGTGAGTGAGCCTAAAAATGAGTATATCAACTCAAACAAAATCAGGGTGGATTACGATCGAGCTTGGATAGAGAACGAGACCGATGTAGAGCGTTATCTAAAGGCGATGAGTGAGGCACTGCTCAGCGAAATACGTAAAGGTAAAAGGATCTATATCTAATGGAAACGACCAAACTCAAAAAATTTGCTCAACAGGCACGTGTCACTTTGATTGAACAAGTCGCTACTAAGCTCAAATTTGTACGCGCAGAAGAAAGTTTAGCCAGACGTGAGAATCCTATCGCTGTTAAAAAGCTAGAGGAGCTAATCAAGCAGCAGTCTGAACAGGAAGTCGTCGAGCGTATTGCTTATATTTGGTTTAACCGCTTCTGTGCGCTTCGCTTCATGGATATGAATCGCTATAACCGCAGCCTTGTAGTCTCTGCTGCTGCTGAAGATACTCAGCCTGAAGTACTAGCGCTGGCAAAGGCTGGAGACATTGATGAGCGAGTGGTATCAGAAGCAGTCCGTGAGCAAATCCTCAATCTGTTAAATGGCAGAGCGCCCAGTCAAAATCCTGAAGCAGAAGTTTATCGTCTGCTACTAGTTGCGTACTGTAATCAATGGCATGAGTCCATGCCATTCTTATTCCAGCGTATCGACGACTATACAGAGTTGCTAATGCCTGATGACTTGCTTTCCAGTAGCTCAGTACTCGCTGATATGCGTGAAGCCATGCCAGCAAGTGCTTGTAAAGACGTTGAAGTCATCGGTTGGTTATATCAGTTTTATATATCAGATAAAAAAGACGATGTATTTGCAAGATTAAAGAAAAATGAGAAAGTGACACCAGAAAATATTCCAGCGGCTACTCAGCTATTCACGCCACACTGGATCGTACGCTATTTGGTAGAAAACTCGCTTGGCCGATTATGGTTATTGAATCATCCTGAGTCTAAGCTGGCTGACCGTATGGAGTACTACATAAAGCCTGCTGAGGACAATGATGATACAGATTATCTAAAAGTAGAGAGTCCAAAAGATCTAAAAATATGTGATCCAGCATGTGGCTCAGGTCACATGCTGACTTATGCGTTTGATCTGCTATATGCAATCTATGAAGAGCAAGGCTACGGTGCAGCAGACATACCTTCGCTAATCTTAACGCATAACTTGTATGGTATTGAGATTGACGAACGAGCTGGTGAGTTGGCTGCGTTTGCATTGACTATGAAAGCACGTGATCGTCATCGTCGATTCTTCAATACAGATGTGCGTCCAAATATCTGTGTGCTTGAGCCTATCAGTTTTGATGACGATGAGCTAGATGAGTATATGGACTTCATCGGTCGTGATTTATTTACGGCTGATCTAGAAATAACCTTGCGTCAATTTGATGAAGCCGATAACTTTGGCTCGTTGATCAGACCAGAGCTGAAAGACGTTGCTGAGGTTTTAGAGCAGTTACATGCTGCTGATGTATCAGGGCAGTTATTCTTAAGTCAGACTCATCAAAAAGTACTCAAGCTATTAAAACAGGCTGATTATTTAAGCCCTCATTATCATATAGTTGTTGCTAACCCACCTTACATGGGTGGAAAAGGTATGAATGGTAGACTGAAAGCTTGGTCTAAGAAGGAATATCCAAATAGCAAGTCTGACTTATTCTCTATGTTTGTTGAAAGGTGTTTAGGTATTGTTTTAGATAAAGGTGAGCTTGGCTTTATAACACCATTTTTATGGATGTTTATAGGTTCGTTTGAAGCTTTTAGAGAAGACTTGTTATCTAACTGTCACATAACTTCGTTAGTACAATTAGAATATAATTCTTTTGGTCCAGCGTGCGTACCTGTCTGTACTTTCACAGTTCACAAAAAACCTTCAATGACTTACGAAGGTCGTTTTATTAAATTGACTGACTTTAAGGGTGAGAACATACAAGCGCCAAAAGTACTAGAGGCTATTGATCAGACTGATGTTGATTGGAGCTATAAGGCTAGTACTACCGATTTTCTAGGATTACCTAGCAAACCTATAGCATTTTGGATTTCAGATAATATTAAAAAGATTTTCAAGAACGGAGTGCCATTTAGTAAGTTTATGAAACCTCGGCAGGGTTTAGCGACTGCAGATAATGATAGGTTTTTAAGAAGATGGCATGAAGTTGAAATGAGAAAAACCCCATTAGCTACATACTCAGGAATTGATAAATGGTTTCCTCATAGTAAAGGTGGAACGTTTAGGAGGTGGTACGGTAATAACGAATGGTTAGTTAATTGGGAGAACTCTGGTTCAGAATTGAAAGCTTTCGATAAATCAGTAATTAGAAATGAAGTTGATTATCTAAAAGGTGGTTTTTCGTGGTCTGATTTAACTTCAAGTTATTTCAACTCACGGCACATTCCCGAAGGTTTTGTTTTTGATACTGCAGGACCAACGGCTATTCAAATGCAAGGTGTAAATGCTAAGAATATATTTGCTTTCTCAAACTCAAAAGTATTTCAGGAACTTGTGAATGTTAGTCTGCAAGGTATGCATTATAGCAATGGAGTGATTGGTAATACGCCCATTAAAAAGGGTGTTACATCCTTACAAACAGATGAGCTTGCACTTGTAGACATATCTAAAGGTGACTGGGATTCTTATGAAACTTCATGGGAATTTAAAACCTCACCATTGCTTAAAGATGAACACCGTAAGTCAGCACTTAAAGATACTTATATCGAGCTACGCGCTCATTGGCAACAAATGACCTATGACATGCAGCGCTTAGAAGAAGAAAATAACCGTATTTTTATTGATGCTTATGGCTTACAAGACGAACTTACCCCTGAGGTTCCATTAAAAGAAATAACCCTAACCTGTAACCCTTATTACCGTTATGGTGGTGAGAAGACAGCAGAGGAGCTTGAGACGCTTTTGCTAGCCGATACTATGCGTGAGCTGATCTCGTATGCCGTTGGCTGTATGTTTGGTCGCTATAGCTTAGATAAGCCTGGACTGATACTTGCCAACCAAGGTGACAAAATAGAGCAGTATTTTGAACAGATACCTAATCCAAGCTTCATGCCTGATAAAAACAATGTGATTCCTATCTTAGACGATGGTTGGTTCAGCGACGATATTGTTGAGCGCTTCCGTAAATTCATAAAAGTGGCTTTTGGCGAAGAGCAGTATGAGAGCAACATGCAATTCATTGAGCAAGCGCTTGGCAAGAATGACAAGCCACGTGATATTCGTGATTACTTCTTAAAAGACTTCTATGACGATCACGTAAAACGTTATAAGAAACGTCCTATCTATTGGCTATTCACCAGTGGTAACTTCAGTGCTCTGATTTACATGCATCGCTATCAGCCAGATACGGTAAGTATCGTGCTCAATGACTATCTACGTGAGTTCCGTACTAAGCTTAATGCTTATAAAGATCAGCTTAATGCGATCAATATTAGTGCCAGTCAAAGCCAAAGTGAAAAAACAAAAGCACAAAAGAAGCTAGATATCACTAACAAAATGATCACAGAGATGGAAGATTATGAGCGTGAGGTACTGTATCCATTAGCCACTAAACAAATAGAGATAGACCTAGATGATGGTGTAAAAGTAAACTATCCTAAATTTGGTAAGGCATTAAAGAAAGTGACGGGGCTTAGCTAATGAATGATCGCATCATCAACGCATTACAGCAGCTCTTTAAAAAACATCGTATTGTTTTTTGGTACGATGCCAAGCATGAGCTGCGTGATGACTTTGACAGTCTAGTACTAGAAGATATTGAAAAAATCGTCCTAGATAACAATGAGTTCAGTGTTAAATATAAAATAATACGTGAGCAGCCTAATCAAAAATTTCTGCTTTATCGTGCAGGTGCTCAGCCTGCGCTATTAGATAATTGGCTATTGGATGTACAGCTGGCTCACGGGGAATTCCGTACTGACCAAGTTGCTATCTGGCTCTCGGAGCTATCATTAGGTATTGAGTTTGCAGAGGTCTTAAAAGATCATGCAGAGTTCTTTCGCGCTAAAAGCCGTAAAGAGGCTCTAAATAAGCTTATAGAGCCCAGTGATAGCTCAGGTATGGTTCAGCTAAAGATGCTGGCTGTTTGTGCTAAGAGCGAGCCTAAAATGGACACAGTCGTTGAGAGTCTGTTGCAGGACTTGGCCAATGATAAAGATGAAAAGATGAGTCTGATTAGTCGATCTGCTCTTGATGGCTTTTTCTGGGAGCAAATGAATCGCTACTATGGCTACAAATCTGATGAGCCTAGTATTCATGATTTTGCCATTGAGCTCTTTAAATCTAGCTATGCAATGGCAACGGATGGTCAGGTAAAGCTGTCCAATGATGCTTTGGTATTTCTCAAACGTTGGAAAGACAGTAGACAATATCAAGACAGCTTTGAGATGTTATCCGATAAATTTTCTGATGATCTTGATATTAGAGACGATCTCAGTAGTAGAGATTTTAAACAGCTCATCGATATAGACTACTTTCGCTTAATTGATAACAAGATAATTAGCGCGCTAGCTAATGCAGTCTTACAAAGTGACTTTACCGCTGAACAAATGGCTATTTGGATTCGCCAGCGTCGTCAGAGTCACTGGTACGCTGAGTTTGAGCATACCTATCAAGCCCTTGATAATGCAGCGCAGTTTATAGCTAATTTTAACCAAGTCAAAATCGATATGGATAGCTTTGTACAAGGGGTAGAGCGTTATACCCAGTCTTGGTACAAGCTTGATCAGCTTTATCGTAAGTTTATCTACCATAAACTTGAGTCTGGAGAAGTATCACTCCTCAACCATCTCAACGATAAAATAGAGAATATATACTCTAATAACTATTTACTCAGATTAGGTAATCGCTTTCAGGAGTTCGTAGAATCTGAAAGCCAATGGAATGCTGCGCCAATTCTTAGGCAGGATAGGTTCTTTAAGCATTGGGTGAAACCGTTTCTAGATAACAACAACAAAATATACGTTATTATCTCCGATGCCATGCGCTATGAGATAGCGGATGAACTGGTCAGCTTAATACGTCAAGAAGATCGCTACAGTGCTGATATAGCGCCTATGCTGTCTATGTTGCCTAGCTATACTCAGCTTGGTATGGCAGCGCTCCTACCGAACGAGACATTATCTATAGCAGACAACACGTCAGGCACAGTGCTTGTGAATGGACAAAGCTCTCAAGGAACGTCCAATAGAAGTAAGATACTTAAAGCTGCGTTGCAAGATCGAGGAGATGCGATCACTGCCGATGATTTTATGCAACTTAATAGAGATGGTAGTCGAGAGCTATTAAAAGCTAATGACATCATTTATATTTATCATAATCGGATTGATCATACTGGCGATAAAATGCTCTCTGAAGGGCAAGCGTTTGAAGCGGCAGAAAAGACGCTTAGCGATTTAATGAAAATCATTAAGAAGCTAGCAGCAGCTAATGCTAATAATATTTTAATCACGGCTGATCACGGTTTTATTTACCAAAACCGTGAGATAGATCAGAGCGATTTTTCAGGTGCTGAAGTAAGAGGCAAAGAAGTATTATACAAAGATCGTCGATTTATACTGGGTAAGGGATTGGTTGATTCACCAGGCTTGCATAAGTTTAGCTCTGAAGCGCTCGGTTTAATTGGTGATGTTGAAGTACAGATACCTAAGTCGATTAATCGCTTAAGACTTAGTGGCTCGGGAAGCCGCTTTGTACATGGCGGAGCATCATTGCAGGAAGTTGTCGTGCCCGTCGTTAGCATCAATAAAAAAAGGCAAAGTGATACTACAGCAGTTGAAGTGGATATTTTACGCGGATCGAACTCTTTAATTACTACAGAGGAGCTTACTGTTAGCTTATACCAAAGTACCCCTGTCACTGAAAAAAATCAGCCTCGCGTACTGAGAGTAGGTGTCTACACTGAATCAGGTGAGTTGATCTCAGATAGCTATGAGATGACATTCGATTTACGCTCAGAAAACCCGCGCGCGCGTGAGCAGCAGGTAAACTTGATTTTCACGCGTAGAATCGATGAGCTTAACGGTCAAGAGGTTGTTTTAAAGCTAGAAGAAAAAGTAGGCGGAACTTCTCATTATAAAGAATACAAATCGCTTAAATATACAGTAAGACGTTCATTTACTAGTGATTTTGATTTTTAAACTGTTTTGATGCATAGAGTATCTGTAAGAGGAGTTATACCGCAGTGGACACGACTGATATAGCAATGACATCTGAAGTAACTACGCTCGGTTGGGTGGTATTGGTCGTGGTACTAGGAGTAATATTATTTGCTGTTATAAGAAAAATAAAAAGCGACAGGCGTTTCAAACTTACAAAACTAAAAGTTCGTAGTAAAATCAAAGTATTACCAATTGATAATACTATTGATGATCAAGCATCTATGAGTATAAGTAACCAGGAATACGAAAGTAGCTTTGCAAAATATAGCGATGCGTTTAACCAACATATTGACGTTCGTAACCAAACTAATGCTTTATTAAAGAAGCTAGAAAATACTACTATCCATAACTTTAAACTGATAGAAAAAAGTAAAAGCTTGTGTAAACAGCCTTACGATAAATATGAACTAGAGCAAAAGCTTAACCTGTATAGCTTTGTACCAGAGGAGTTATACCCTTTAAAACGTATATCAAAGTTTTATATAAAGCCAATTGTAGCAGTGATGTTTGGTGCATTGATTGGCGCTATTTTAGTTATGGCATTATTAGGCTTGGTATCAATGTTTGGAAATGCTTCCACTGGAACCTCTATCCAATCTTTGTCAGGTGCTGCAGAAACTAATGCTACTTTGGCATGGTTTGGCGGTGGCTCTTTAGTATCAGGTGGGGATGGTATTAATGGCGGTATAGTTGCATTAGGCGTTGTATTTTTTATTCCAGTTGCAGCCTTGCTTTATTCCTCTGTTAACGGCCGTGAGAAGAATATTCAGAAGTTCAAGTCAGAAACAAAAAAATTAAACTATGATGATGTGCAGCTTAGAAACAGTAATCGATGCATAGAGTCTGAAATAGCCCACATTAAGAACCTTTATAGATACATAGAAGAATCTTATGAAGATACTTGCAAGCTTATGTATCCGAAAGGATATATAACAAGAATGCGAAGGGGTTTGTCGAGTATGATCAATAAAGATCATTATAGTAATGAAGAGGCCAAAGCGATTGATAGACTAGCGCAAGCGATTTACTATGTCGATCAAACGTCTGATAAAATGAGATAGGACTCACACCTTTCTTAATGTAAGGCTATTAGCTTACAATCAGTTTTTAGTAAATATTATATTGCTCAATATTTTTTTAAATTTTAGCCGGAGACTTTACGGCTAAGTAATCCAAGCACTTTGTCCTCACCAAGCTGATCAATTAATGCTTGTAGCTGCGCGGTAGAGTCAGCTTTGGTTTGCGCATCCGCTCTAAACTTTGCCGTATCTCTACCTTCTCGCAAAGCATCTAAATAATCAGCCCACTTCTGCATCATATCACTACGATCGTCAATGTATTCGAATCGACCATATGCCGTGCCATTAGGATCTTTGGTTGTATGACCCAAAGCCATCTCAACAAGCACGAGAGGATACTTTAATTGCTCTTGTAAGATGGTTTTCGCTGTAGCTCTAAAGCCGTGAGCACAATGAATGTCTTTGTAGCCCAAATCTTTTAAACGCTTATTCGCTGTCGCATCAGAGATGATCTGATGCTTTTTTGCTGTCTCACTGTAGAAGACAAATTTAGTATGACCATTGATTTGCTGCTGCTCACGCAAAATAGCTACTGCTTGACGAGGTAGGGGCACGACCATGTCCTTGACCATATTTACCTTGCCTTGGCCTTTTAAAGGCTTTAACCGCCACCTACCAGCTTCCAGATCTAAGTCAGCCCAGCGCATACGGCGTAGATCACCATTACGCACAAAGAGTAATGCTAATAGCCTAAGGGAATTGATAGTGTTTGGATCACCTTCTATAGTCTCGATATCACGTAGCAGCTTAGCTAATTCTTTAGGCTTAGTGATCGCAGGACGATGACCATAGCTCGATTTAGCCAATTGGCTTTTGATCAAGGCAGCTGGATTGCTACTACAGAAGCCGCGAGCACCAGCATAGACAAATACGTCGCTGGCGATACCTGCACAGCGTTCAGCCTTATCTGTGGGTTTGCCAGCTTTATTTAATGAGTTAGCTTGAATGTCTAACAGGACTTCAAGCATTTTAGGAGAGGTGATCTCGCTGATTGGCTCGTCACCAATATATTTGCATATAAGATCAAGACGACCTTTCTTACGAATGAGGGTATTGCTCTTCTGAGTTTGATCTAGACCGTCAAAGTACTCCCATGCAAAATGATTAAAAGAGTTTTTAGTTTTACTAATAATGCTTTTCTTTATTTCTTCACGATGGAGTTTTGGGTCAATACCTTTGCTTAACAGATCTTCATACTCACGCCAAACTTCACAGGCACGAGCATACGAGATACTCGGATATATACCGATGGAGATAATACTTTGTTTGGGGTTTGAAGGTGGGTAGTAGCGATACATCCATGATTTGGTTTCAGTAGGACGCACCATTAAGAAGAGTTTGGGATGATTTTTGACAGCAACGAAGTACTTCTTATCTTCAGGTTTATGACTGCTAATGCTTCGGTCTGAACTAATCGCTTTTCTTTCCATATCCTAGGTCTCCATGAGTAGACTCAAAACTCGGTATACTTGACAGTATACTCAAAGTGCATGGATTAGGATAGATTCATAGGACAGTATAGAACGCCAGATACAACAAAGCCCCTGATATCAGGGGCTTTAGCTGTTCTATAAGATAGTATAGGACTATGTAATGGTACCCGGAGCCGGACTTGAACCGGCACGCTATTGCTAGCGAGGGATTTTAAATCCCTTGTGTCTACCAATTTCACCACCCGGGCAAAACTTGTTTTATCTAAAATGTAAACTAGCTGATAGACCATCTAGTTACTAGATAAGTGGTCGCTATTATAATCGGTTGTGATAATAATGCAAGCCAAAATTAACGTAAAGTTAATAAATAATTGGAGGCTGGAGTCGGAATCGAACCGGCGTTAACGGAGTTGCAGTCCGCTGCATGACCACTCTGCCATCCAGCCAATCAAGGTCGCCTATATTAGCAAAAATATAGTAAATTACAAGTCCTTTTTTCGTTAAAAACAGCTTATTTATTATCTTGTCTATATTTAGCCCCAATTTCAGGACATTTATGCTATTAATAGGCTTTTTTAAGCCGTCAGTAAACCAGCGTTTAATGATAATGGTTTAAAATATAATGCGTTAAACAATATCTCTATTGTCACGTTTGGCACTCTTAACATCGCGATAAGTGGCCGTGCAAATTAATACGAGTACGCCAAGAGTAATGGCGGGCCAAATTAAGATATATAAGCCGTAGATAAAAACGTTGTCCATGATATCTCCTTATAATATTGCTAAGTAAGTAGCGACTAGCCAAATACTACTGGCTAATCGGTACTCGGATAAAGCGACTTTGGTTTAAGATTTAAGTGACGATGGTATTTCCGATTTTTTATCGTAATTGCCCACGCGCTGCTTAATTAAGTCGAAGTCGAAATGTTCGTCTCCCATCAGGCTGATAATCACACAGACGACGGTACTAGCACCGTAAGCCGTTAGAGAGGCTAGCAGGACCATATATTGACGTAAGAAGCCAGTAGCGAAGATAAGCATCAGCACAAGCGTGATAGCTGCGGCGACCATGCCAATCTTACGACCTAAGAACCCAAAGACCATTAGACCAATAACGACGGCTGCACCGACACTAGCCAGTATTTCAAAGAATAGGGCAGTGACACCAGTGATTGGAAGTAGTTCGAAACGGGCAACGCAAAATAAGAGTAGTCCGACGATCACTGCTGAGGTAAAAGCAGTATTGGTGACGCGATTCCAAAACACACTGGCAATTACAGGGAAGACAATAGCACCCCATAGTGCACCCACAAACACTAGCATGACGAGAATATCAAGCTTAAAGCTCGCAAAAATTAGTCCAGCTGCTGTCGCAACAATCATCGTGCCTCGACCAATTAGCATCATGGTTTTAGGTTTAACATGGCCTTTTTTGGCGATGTTTTTACCGTAGACATCCGCCATCATAATGGTTGATAGCGCTGATAAATCTGAGTCAGCGGTTGACGACAATGAGCCGATCACTAAGATGAAGAATAAGGCGATAAAGACAGGGTGCAAATAAGTACTGACCATTTGAGGGATAAGGTTATTCATATTGCCATCGAGTGGTTCGACGCCAATCGTCACAGCCATTAGTCCAATCATCCCAAGACCAATAACGATACCAGCATAGCCGACTGTAGCAGTGATAAACGTCGCTTTAATCTTGGTTTTATCGATCGCAAATAGGCGCTGAGTGATGGTTTGATTACCGATAGCATATGCTAATACAGCGACGAAGTAAGGCGCACCTTGTTGAAAGAATGCCTCAGAGGAGAAGAAGTTCTGCTGCTCTAATGTCAGGTTTGATAAGCCGCTGACCATGACTTCAGGGCCACCCATGGCAAATAACACGGCGGGAATAATAACAATACCAATGGCCATTAGAGCGACCAACTGGGCGAAATCCGTAAAGACAGATGCTCTAAACCCTGATGTCAATGTATAACTTAGTACACCGATACCTGCGATCATTACCCCTGTTTGGAACGATAATGGCGACAGAACCGACACCAATGCTCCAGCAGCGGTAAAGTTGACCATCAAGCTAATTAAACTGCCCATAATATTGGATATGGCTAAGATTAATTGGCTTGATGAACCGTGGCGGGCATGAATAAGTTCACCTAGTGTATGACCGTCTGGTGCCAATTCACGAAAGCGCATACCGAAAGGATAGATGAATAAAATCATCAATGCACCCCAAAAGCCATAATGTATCGGCCCTGAGACGCCATATTTATAACCAGAAGTAGCCGCAGCATAAAATGAGGCGGCCCAAATCCAAGTGGCGGTCATACTGGCTGCACCCATACCAAAGCCAACACCGTGACCTGCGACCATAAACCCAGAAGTTGTCTCTTTATCTTTTTTGATTAATAGAGACAGTAAATAGGTGCCGCCATAAAATGCTAATAATAATAAAATAATCGTTAATGATGAAAATTGGAACAATGACTCAGTTTTCAAACT
Source organism: Psychrobacter sp. JCM 18900 (assembly GCF_904846625.1). Lineage (GTDB taxonomy): Bacteria > Pseudomonadota > Gammaproteobacteria > Pseudomonadales > Moraxellaceae > Psychrobacter. The sequence goes on along the minus strand of NZ_CAJHBL010000001.1, from coordinate 428,186 downwards.
CAGACCTCGCAATTGTTAGTTGATGAATAAAGTTCAGTAAAAACGAAAGATACCAAACCATTAGGAATACAGCATAGCCTACACAGCCCTCATACCGAACGTATGTGGCTAATATAAATAGCGAAAATACCAACTGTAGTGGTAAGCAAATGCTAAGTGTCGCGCCCAAATCTTGATAAGACAAATAGTGTCAAATCAAAAAGACAAGGACTACTTTCGATAGGCGTCAGTTAATGGGTAAACCATCACGCTATTAATAGGCATACACAAAGGTAGCTACATGCTAAAGAAAACTCATGTGATGAGTGTCTATAGCGGAATTACGAATAAGCACTAAGCCATGATGGCATGACCCGAACTCGATTTAGACAGCCTTGTCAGCTGTAACAAGCAATAGGTAGGAAGTCTCTACTTATCTATTGCGATTGATGTATTACTAAGCGGCATTAATAAATAAAACTACATATTTGTTAAGTACCTGTAACATATTTGCGCGGTAAGAGTAACCTATTATGTCACCAACCTCAAACATTATCCGATATTTACCAGACAATGACTGAAGATAACATATAAGTATTTATTTAAAGAGATTTAATAAGATGTTTAATAAAGTATTGAAAGATAGGGTTTTATTATGAGTAGCATTGAGTAATATATCGCTATGAGCTAAATGATAACTATGAGTAAGTAACTGAAACTTTCATTAGAAAAAATAGATAATGAGCGATAGATGGTTGTTCTTAACGAACAAGTAGAAGTGAATTTTTATATATTATCTTGTTTGGTATAGTAAGTGACTCGGTTATCACGTAAAAAACCAGCCAATCCAAGGCCATAACGCTCAGCCACGCGCACTGCTGTACTGGTAGGTGCTGACATGCCAACTAGCCACGGGATTTGACTTCGAATAGATTTTTGAACCAGTTCAATAGAGAGACGCGAAGTCATAAGCACACAGCTAACGTTTGCTTTTTGGCGTAATTGCCAGCCGATAAGTTTATCGAGTGCATTGTGGCGGCCTACATCCTCAAATAAATACAGCTGCTGATTATGTATCGTTGCTGCGGCATGTACCGCACCTGTCAGCTGATGTGTATGCTGCGCGGTATCCACTTGTTGACGCAGTGCCAGTAGGTAGTCAAGACTTGGAACAGTCGTCTTAGCACTATCGTTGCTTGTCGATTGATTATGGTCGGACTGTAGACTGCTTTGAGAGTAAGCACTTAAATCAGGCAAAGCTTGTGTTAATCCAGTAATACCGCACATACCGCAGCCTGTGCGCCCTGCGAGCTGTCGTTTTTGTGCTTGGATACGTTGATGGCAGCGTTGGCTCAATACCAACTCCACGACATAGATATCGTAATCTTGAAATTGTTCTAAGCTTTGTTCAATCGATACTGAATCAAGATCTTCGTCATTCGAATCTTGAGCAAACTGCTGATAGCTAGCTAGATCTGCAAGGTGAGTCACTTCCCAGTCGAGTAACTCGTGACTGTATTGAATTAATCCTTCGCTAAATAAGAACCCAACAGCCAAGTACTCTAACTGATGAGGACTAGCCATCAGCACAGCATAATGAATCCCATTAATAATGATAGAGACCGCAGCTTCTACGGCTAAGCTGGTGCTCTGAGATTCGATTTGAAGATGAGAGTCATTATTAGGGTCACTAATAACTGAAGGGTAATGATGCTTTTGTGCTAAATGATTACGAGCAAGTGGTGTCTCTGACAACCTATCACCGCTAGGCAATTCAGGTGCAACTATCTTAGAGCTAGTTGAATTATCTATTATAGTAGGGTCAATAAGAGCCTCACTTTGTGCAGCATTATTTTCAATGGTTATCACGATTTATTATGGCCTAAAATTATGAGTGTGCTTACGGTCACTTAAAGGGAGATCCAATGAAAATGTCATTTTTATTGACTCTCCACAGTATGATTTACGCAGGCGTAGCGGTCGACGTATTTGCCTCTACGCGCTCTAAAACGACGGTGGTCGATTTGTATGCTGGGATATGAGAGTCTGGCGCATGTGTCTCTAAATCAAAGAGGTCATTGCATTCAGGATAGTAAGCGGCAACAGCGTTGGAGGCAATATCCATCTCGCTCAATACCAATGGGCCCAATATGCGTGGTTGCTCTAGGCTATCTTTAGCACGCTGGCGAGTAACCATAACACGGTCACCTTTTTGCCAACCTAAACGACTTATTTCATCGGGATGCATGAATAGCACGTCACGGCGATCCGTTTGACGATAGCGGTCTTTAAACCCAAAAATCATAGTGTTGAATTGGTCATGGCTGCGGACACTGGTCAATTGCCAAACCTTTTGTGCTGTATCTGCATGGTCATCGATATCATTTGCGGCTGCCATTTGTGCAGCGACAAAAGTAATCGGATATTGTGGTACTTCAAACTGGGCTTTGCCGCTTTTGGTATTCCATACACGATGACGCGCCGCATGATACAAATGAAAGCCACGCTCAGAGGTGCGAATACGCTGATTAAAGTCTTCAAATCCGTTAATAGCTTGAGCGATATAGTCTCGAATAATATCGAAATCTTCACTCATCGCAAGCCAAGGAATAGACGTGTCGGCGCTGAGTACATGGGTCGCGATATCCGCTACGATTTGCACTTCAGATTTTAAAGTATCGCTAACAGGTTTAAGCTTGCCTTGAGTAGGTACGATCTGACACATAGAGTCTTCGATAGTGGCAAATTGCTCACCCTTTGTTGTGACAATACGCTCGGTACGGCCTAAGCAAGGTAGGATCAAATTATTAGCACCAGGGTATAGCATAGTCTCATTGAGCTTAGTACCGACAAATATATTAAGCTGAGTAGTGGTTAAGGCTTGCTCAATAGCGCTGGTATCAGGTGCCGCCACTGCGTAGTTACCACCCATGCCCATAAAGACTTTTAGTTTACCTGCGATAAGGGCTTTGGCACCTGTGACGACATCGTAGCCATGCTCTTGCGGCATAGGGTGCTCAAATACACGCTCTAAACTGTCTAATAAGCTTTTGCTAGGGCGTTCATGGATACCCATAGTGCGATCGCCCTGTACGTTGGAGTGTCCCCGTACTGGAGATGCACCAGCGCCATCGATACCAATCATGCCCATCATGAGGAGCAAGTTGGTAATCATCGCGACATTATCATCACCCTGTACGTGCTGAGTAATGCCCATGCCCCACGTGCAAATCGTTGCTGGACTATCAGCTACTAACTCAGCGAGATTAATAATATCTGTCTGAGAAATACCGCAGCCAAGTGTGATATCTGACCATGATTGCTCTGTCAGCCACTGTTTAAGAGGTTCAAAGCCTGAAGTATGAGTGGTAATAAAGTCATGATTGATTTTATCGTTTTCGATTAACCACTTGGCAATGCCCGTCAATAACGCTGCATCACCGCCGATTTGAATTTGAATAACGTCATCGACCATGTCAGCGCTTTGACCGGCTGCCATGTGCGTTGGTTTTTGTGGATTTCTAAACTTATTTAAACCTTGTTCGCGCATGGGATTAATCGAGAGGATTCGACAGCCTTGCTCATGCGCATGGGCGAGCATTTCTAGCATTCGTGGGTGATTGGTCGCTGGATTTTGCCCAAACATCAAGATAAGTTTGGCTTGTTCAAAATCTTCTAACTTAACCGTTGCTTTACCAATACCTAGTTGTCTGCTTAGCATTACTGAGGTTGGCTCGTGACACATATTTGAGCAATCAGGTAAATTATTGGTACCAAAGCAGCGTACAAATAACTGAAATAAGAAGGCGGGCTCGTTAGTCACACGGCCTGATGTATAAAATAGCGCCTCATCAGGTGAATTTAATTGTCCTAACTGTTCAGCGATTAAGCTGTAAGCGGCTTCCCAAGGAATAGGAACATAGCGATCTTGCGCCGCATCGTAATACATCGGCTCTGATAAACGACCACTATGTTCAAGCTCGTAACCAGTCCAGCTCTGTAGCTCAGTGACGGTATGCCTTGTAAAAAAGTCAGCATCTGCTTTGTGGGTCATAGTCTCACTGGCAATGACTTTAATGCCGTTCTCACAAACATCAATAGCTTTGTGTGACTTATGGTCAGGCCAAGCACAGCCTGGGCAGTCAAATCCGCCTTGGGGCTGATTGCTTTTAAACACACTTATACCGCCGCGCAAAAATGTCTTATAGTCCATTAGCTTTTGGGTAGATGAGATCAGCGCAGGCCAACCAGCAGCAGGGTGGGAGTAAATAGGGATTTTGCGCATGACAGACCTCATATAGTAAGTGACAACAGCGAAGCTTTGATAGACGACAACTATATAATGGTCAGTGAAAAGTTCATATGATCATTAACTATAGATAACAAAAAACCTCCAAGAAAAATCAATTCTCTTGAAGGTCTTTGAAGTTGTCGAAAATGGTTATATCCGACAGGTACAAATTTATAAGTCGTAAGTTATTGGCAGTATTAGCTCAAAACTTAGCTTAAAATCAAACTGTCGTCTTCAACTGTTTCGCCACGTGTTTGCTCAAACATATCGAGTAGATCATGTACGGTCATGCCTTTACGAATATCACCAGCTACATCTAATACGACTTGACCCTGATGCAGCATAACGGTGCGTGTGCCATGTGCCAATGCTTGTTGCATTGAATGGGTGACCATCATCGTGGTTAACTTATTGTCCGTGACAATCTTATCAGTCAATTCTAAGACAAACGCCGCAGTCTTAGGATCGAGAGCTGCAGTATGCTCATCAAGCAACAAAATCTTAGAGGGCTGCAATGATGCCATTAGCAGACTTACTGCCTGACGTTGACCACCAGAGAGTAGACCCATACGATCGGTTAGACGATTTTCTAAACCTAATTTTAAAACGGATAGTTTTTCTCGGAACAAATCACGGTTGTTCTGGTTCAATGCAAATTTCAGACCGCGATTACCGCCACGTTTGTAGGCCAAAGCCATATTTTCTTCGATCGTTAGCGCTTCACAAGTACCGGCCATCGGATCCTGAAAGACGCGAGCAACCCAATGCGCGCGTTGATGGGCAGACTTTTTGGTCACATCAATGCCATTTAGCAAGATTGAGCCACTATCGACGCGCGTCGTACCGCTTACTGCATTCAAAAAAGTAGATTTACCTGCGCCATTGGTACCAATGACAGTAACAAATTCACCGTCAGCAATGTTTAAGCTGATACCACGTAGGGCAGGGTTTTCGATAGGCGTGCCTGGGTTAAAGGTCAACCGTAAATCGGTGGCTTGCATCATAATCGTTATTCCTTATTGTCTCTTCAAGCGAAGCAAGTGTTAAAAATACCTGCTTTGACTGTCATTAGGCGCGAACCTTGCGTGATAAAAACTTGGTTTTCGCTTTTGGCAATACCAAGGCTAGTACCACGAGCAATGCGGTAATCAAGTTCAAATCCTGTGGACCAAAGCCGATACTACGTAGCGTATCGCTTGATAGTGCAACCTGGATAAACAGTTTGTACAATACCGCGCCGACAACAACGGCAAAGGTAATCAGCCAAATACGCTTGGCAGGAATGATCGTCTCACCGATGATGACCGCTGCTAGACCGATAACAATCGTACCGATACCAATCGAGATATCTGCGCCGCCCTGAGTCTGCACAAACAGCGCACCTGCTAGGGCAATCAAACCGTTAGAAATCGCCATACCGATGATGGTCATCCAAGAAGTATTGATACCTTGAGCCTGTGCCATTCTTAGATTTGAGCCAGTAGCGCGCATCGACAGACCTGTCTCAGTGCTATAGAACCAGTTCAAAAATAACATGGCAGCTGCGACAACGACACCAATAATCAGGCAGCGCATCCAATAACCATTACCATCGGTCACCAAGGTGCTAAACACTGTGGTTTCGCCAAGCAAGGGTAGGTTTGGCGCGCCCATGATGCGTAGGTTGACAGAATATAAGGCAACCATGACCAAGATACTGGCAAGCAGTTGCAAGATGCCAAGTTTGACATGCAACCATGCAGTGACGATACCAGCGACTGAACCTGCTAACATCCCAAAAGCACAGGCCAACCATGGGTTGATACCAGCGATGATAGAAATACCAGCAACTGCGCCACCTAACGGAAAACTACCGTCAGCGGTCAAATCAGGAAAGTCGAGCGTACGAAATGAGATAAGCACACCGAGTGCTACTAGGCCATAAATCAGACCACTTTCAAGCGCACCAAAAAAAGCAATTAAAGACATAAGAGATCAGTAAGTCATAACCAAGTGTCTAGCGTATGGTACCAAGATAAGTAAATGGCAACTGCCAAAATCATCTACCTGCTAAACAGCTAAGCGGTGAATTTAACAGATTAAGCAATCTGCGGTTAGGGTAAACCAAAACATATCACGATTAACAACGATCATAAGCTACCTTGGTTTGAAGCAATGGTTCAGGGCACTGCAATGTAATCAATCAACATATCATCTACTTAACAAGTATCAGATAAATTCTCAGACAAATACAGCACTATTAAACACGCCTGCAAAAAAGACTCTGTTTAGACAAGAAGCCCAGCCTAATGACTCATAGCTGGGTTTCTTATTTAATCATTAGCTGTATATTTAAGGTATACAACACAGTATTAAGTAGTGTCGCTTTCCTATTTATACCTGCTATTTTGAGCCAAATACAAAGGTGCGTTATTCTACCACTTCTTTAGCTTTATCGATAACCGCTTGTGGCAACGTAATGCCTTCTTCTTTAGCGTGTTTTGGACTGACATATAGATCAAGCGCTTGTGGAGTGTAAACAGGGATAGCACCTGCTTTTTCACCGTTTAAGATACGTACGACAATTTTACCAGTTTCGCGGCCAAGCTCATAGTAGTTCACGCCTAAGGCAGCAACAGCACCGCGCTCAACTGAGCTAGTGTCTGAGGCAATAAGAGGAATCTTACTTTGTTTAGCGATTTGATAAAGTGACTCGTACGCTGATACTACGTTGTTGTCAGTTGAAGTGTAGATCATATCGACCTTACCTTCGAGACTACGGGCTGCCATTGCGATGTCGTTACTACGCTGTGCAGGTGCTTCAAGTACATTGATACCGAGCGGCGTTAGCTTCTCTTTTAGATTTTTTAAGATAATCGTTGAGTTGACTTCACCTGGGCTATAGACGTAACCGACGTTCTTTAATGATGGAATGATTTGACGCATCAAATCAATCTGTGGCTCATATGGTAGGGCATCTGATGCGCCTGTGACGTTGGTGCCAGAGCCATCTAGCTTAGGTACCAGTTTTGCGGCTACTGGGTCAGTAACTGCTGAGAATACCAATGGAATGCTGCTAGTAGAAGCGGCAACAGACTGCGCAGACGGTGTTGCGATAGCGACGATAACGTCTGGTGCATCAGCGACAAATTGCTTGGCAATCTGACCAGCAGTAGCAGTGTTTCCTTGCGCGCTTTGGAAGTTAACCTTTAGGTTTTCACCGTCTTTAAATCCTGCTTCGTTTAGCTCGTCGATGACACCTTTACGTACATCATCAAGTGCTGGATGTTCGACGATAGCGGTAATAGCAACGGTCTTCATAGCCGTCGCTGCATCACCACCAGCGGCAGCATCAGTGGAGCCATCATCTTGCGCTGATTGGTTACAACCAGTCAAGATAGCCGTACATACACCGCCTAATAATAAAGCCTTACCGAAATTAAAACGACCAAAACGATTTTGAGACAACATGGGTCTTACTCCTAAAATAATAGTGTGTCCATACACTATATAAATAATTGACGAGCTAATAGATAGCTTACTACTTTTTATTTGGTTTCGGCATCAATATCAACATTGATGGCGTTTTTTAGTAACTCTGCTGGCAAGCTGACACCTTGTGTTTTGGCGTGCTTAGGACTGACATATAGGGTCAGATCATTCATGACTTCAGGTTTGATGGTGTTAACCGCTTCGCCATTTAACACGCGATATACCATCTTGCCAGTGGTACGACCAAAGTCATAGTCATTAACACCAAGCGCAGCAGTCGCGCCGCGTTTTACACTGAATTCATCAGACGCGATAATCGGTAACTTGAGCTCATTTGCTGCTTGAGTCATGGCTTCAAAGGCAGAGGCAACATTGTTGTCAAATGAGGTATAAATAATATCTGCACGTCCTTGCAAGCTGCGCGTCGCCATACCGATATCCGTTGGACGATTGGCAGGAATGTCTAATAGTGACAGACCTCGTGCTGGCAGAGCTTGTTTTAGGTTCTCACGCAATGATACTGAGTTTGCTTCGCCTGGGCTATAGACATAACCAATGGTCTTCAAGTCGGGTTTTATTTGCTGTAACAAATCCAATTGCGGCTCTAATGGCAGCTGGCTTGATAGTCCAGTCAAATTGCTTTGAAAGGGCTTGCCATCTGCTGTGATAAGCTTGGCACCTAGCGGATCTGATACAGCGGTGTAGATAATAGGGATAGTGGTGGTCGCGGCTACCACTGACTGCGCAGAAGGCGTTGAGATTGCTACGATCGCATCTGGATTGTCTCCTGCAAATTGCTTGGCAATCTGTCCTGCGGTCGCTGTATTCCCTTGTGCACTTTGAAAATTAACAGTTAGGTTTTGACCTTCGACATAGCCGTTATCAGCCAATTCATCAATAATACCGCGGCGCATATCATCTAATGATGGATGCTCAACGATTTGAGTAATGGCAATTGATTTGGCAGGTTTGTCTGTAGCCGTGCTATTTTCAGCAGTCGCTGCGGCCTCGGTAGAGGAGTTTGAGCAGCCGATTAGTCCAAGTGTGCTAATGGCACTAAGAGCAACGCCATATAGGCTTAAGCGTAGAGTAGAAGCGATAGTCATTATTAGGTTAACTCATAGGTTATATCAATCGCAAAAACCAAATGGATACTGCCAGACTGACTGAGCCTACTAATTTATATAGTAGTAATTTTGCTCATCTGTTTGGTGTACTTTGGTTTTTTGCCATGATATTGAAGAATGCAGATTAGCCAAGTCAATGCTATGTTGATGCTGAGATAGCAGGCTAACAATTAAATAAAGTAATCGTTCCATCGATTATTATGTTCATATTATGACAGTAATGTAAGTTATCGCAATAAAAAATTAATGTGTAGCGGTCATGGTGATGGATAATAAAAAAATCATCACTTCTTTTTATCTTATTAAGACGCGTGATGCATTGAAGCTCTTATGTAGATCTAAATATAACAGATGTCACTAGGGTACTTTTGTTTGCTCAAACCATATGCAAAACGCTTACATCCTAGCAACGCATCTATTACGTACTCACTTCATAATTAACGTAAGCTAATTTTCATACGAGAAACATGATAATTCTAAAGATAATCCAGTCATTTTGGTGACATTGTGCTGCCATAGTGGATGTGAAATAGACGCTATTATTTATCTAATTTTTTTATTTATCTAACTTTTTCGAATGACCATTTTAAGGATAATATTATGAACACTGCTAATCTTAAATTATTAACCATCGCGGGTATCACTGCTACTTCTTTGATTGGATTGCCTGCTATGGCAAAAGATGTTCATGGAAACGGGCACGGTAATGGACATGGTAACAGCAAAGGCAACTCTGCCCATGTCAGTAAAAACTATAAGCATAGTGGCAACGCCCACCCAAGTATTAACGCTTATCGCAATGCCAGCCCGAATGCTTCGTTTAAGCGTGATCTTGATAGATACGGTTATAGAGTAGTCGGCAAGATTGATAGAAGGGATTATGATCGCTCTGTCGTTTTAGATCGTTATGATGACCGTTACGTTCGTATTCGCACGCCAGAGAATAACATTGTGACGGTGATTAATGACACGTTGCAGATCATCGATATTTTGAGTAGATAAGTATTTTGAGCAGATAAATATAAGGCTTGGTTTTTAGTCATTTACTATATCGACCATAAAAAAAGATGCCGCTTAGGGCATCTTTTTTTTATTTTTTAATCCTAAAAATAACCGTTAAGCCAACACGTCACCAACAACACAAGCATCCGGTAGGGTAACGACAGTTAAGCCGGTCTTTGGCTCGCCAGTTGACAATACCATGCCTTCTGATATACCAAATTTCATCTTGCGCGGGGCAAGGTTGGTCACGCAAATAACCTTTTTATTAATCAATTGCTCAGGCTCATAGAACTTACGAATACCGCTAAACACGTTACGTGGCTTGTCTTCGCCAACGTCTAGCGTGAACTGTAGTAACTTATCCGCCCCTTCGACATGGTTACACTCTAAAACGTGTGCGACTTTCATCTCAACTTTGGCAAAGTCTTCGATACCAATATAGTCCGTTTGCTCGGCATCCACATCTGTTGCAGATGTTTTGTCTTTTGCGGTAGTCTTACTACTTTCAGTCGCGGCAGGAGCGTCTGCTTGAGTTAAGGATGCTTTAGAATCTTCTACCATTGCTTCAATATCTTTTTCTTCGATACGTTGCATCAGTGGTTTGAACTTATTGATTTTATGACCTAGCAACCACTCGTTACGACTGGCAAAACTTAAATCATCAAGGTTCAAAAACTCTTTAGCATTATTAGTCAGCTCAGGTAATACTGGCGCAAGATAGACCATCAATTGACGGAAAATATTGATAGCGACCGAGCAGACGTCTTGAACTTCTTGCTCAGTACCCTCCAATTTCGCTAGTGACCATGGTTTTTTGGCATCGATATATTCGTTGGCTTTATCCGCACATTGCATGATTAGGCGCATAGCACGCGAGAATTCACGATTCTCATAAGCAGCAGCAATCTCATCGCCCGTTTTGGTGATGTCTTCTAATAGCTCTGACTCGACGCAAACTTCTGACAGCATGCCGTCGTACTTCTTCACCAAGAATCCTGCACTACGACTGGCGATATTGACGACTTTACCAACCAAGTCAGAGTTAACCTTTTGCATAAAGTCATTTAGATCGAAATTAATATCTTCAACTTTATCAGACAGTTTACTGGCGAAATAATAACGCAGGTATTCTGGATGTAAATGCTCTGCGTAAGTTTTGGCATTAATAAAGGTGCCGCGTGACTTACTCATCTTCTCGCCATTGACCATCAAGAAACCATGGGCAAAGACACCAGTTGGCGTGCGTAACTCACTACCAGCTAGCATGGCTGGCCAAAACAAGGCATGGAAGTAAACAATGTCTTTACCAATGAAGTGATAAACCTCGGTTTTGTGCTCGTTTTCTTGTGCCCAGTAGCGGTCAAAATCAAGTGCTTGCTCTGTCCCTGCACGCTTATCACATAGGTTTTTAAAGCTTGCCATGTAGCCAACTGGCGCATCTAACCACACATAAAAGTATTTGTCTGGCTCATCGCTTGGGGTATCTGGGATTTGGAAGCCAAAGTAGGGTGCATCGCGCGAGATATCCCAGCTGGCTAGTCCAGAATCAAACCATTCTTGCAGTTTATTAGCCACTGACGTTTGCAAACGGTTGTCACTGCGCGTCCAATCTTTTAAGAACTGCTCAAACTCTGGCAGATCAAAGAAATAGTGCTTGGAGGTTTTAAGTATGGGTGTTGCACCCGAAATAGTTGAGCGTGGATCTTTCAACTCTACGGCATTATAAGTTGTGCTACAAACCTCACAGTTGTCGCCATATTGATCCGGTGAACCACATTCTGGACAAGTGCCTTTAACAAAGCGATCAGCTAGAAATAATTGCTTTTCAGGATCAAACAGCTGCTCAACATCCTTTGTGCTGATATGACCAGCACTATTAAGACGACGATAAATTAGCTCAGAGAACTGTTTGTTTTCTTCTGAATGGGTGGTGTGATAGTTATCATAATTAATGAGGAATTTTGAAAAGTCTGCTTCGTGTGAGGCTTTGACTGCCGCAATTTGTTCCTCTGGCGTTACGCCATTGGCCTCTGCTTTGAGCATAATACCAGTGCCATGAGCATCGTCTGCACAGACATAAGTGACTTTATGGCTTTGTGCTTTCATCGCACGTACCCAAATGTCAGTTTGAATATGCTCTAAAAGATGCCCCAAATGGATGTCACCATTGGCGTAGGGCAGCGCACTGGTTACTAGAATCTCACGCACAAAATCACCTATATTTTTATATAAACGGGTTAGTTATCGAACATCGCAAGCGGTTCATCGCTCATCGATGCGACATCGTTAATGCTAAAAACTTCTAAAAATAATAAAAATTCAAAAAGTGTGCCTATGATACCGTAAATCAAATAAATTTGTGATATTCCTTAGTAATTACTTCTCATTTGGCAGGCATTTAGTAACCATAAACAATAGGCTTGCATCGTATTTAATAGTTATAGAATAGTTATCAATCAACCATGAAAAAACCCACCGAGCAGTATGCCAAGTGGGTTTTTTATTTATCTATTATTCGCTTAGATACCAGTGGTTAGTCATAATAAATGGCTAAGTGACTAAGCTAGCTTAGAATGAACCGAACATCGTACCTAAGATAATCACAGCGACCACAGCGACCAATGGAATGACCATCGTAACCATCGCCAAGTTCAAATAAGACTGCTTATGGGTCAGACCACAAATGGCTAGCAAGGTGATGACAGCGCCACTGTGCGGAAGTGTATCTAGACCACCTGCCGCCATAACGGCTACGCGGTGCATTAGCTCAGGGTCGATACCGGCATTGACCGCCATTCTTAGATAGTCTTCACCCAATGTCGACAGCGCAATACTCAAACCGCCAGACGATGAACCTGTGATACCAGCGAGCGTGGTCATAGCGACTGCTTCTGAGATCAGAGGGTTGTCAGGGTTTAGGTTTAGGATGCTATCACGAATGATAAGAAAGCCTGCGAGCGACGCGATAACTGCACCGTAACCCACTTCTGATGCAGTATTAAAAATCGGCAACATAGAATCATAAGTACCACGGTTAATGGTTTTTTGTAGGTTATTCCAATGTCCGATACGCAGCAAAATTAACACCACACAAGCCACGACCAACGAGATAATAATTGACCATAACCCAAGTGAGCCTGCGATATTTAAGTCTGGGAACTGAGTTTGTAGACTACTGAAATCTATCGATGGGAAAACCACATAGGTCAATAGAGCGTTTAAACCAATGACCAATACGAGTGGAATCATCGCAATGGTAAAAGAAGTATGATGAGTGTTTAACACCTCAGCTTCTTTTGCTGTTGCGCCAACGCCGCCTACATCTTCTTCGTCATGCTGACCATAACCTTCGCCTGCTGCATTGGCTTTTCTGGCGCGCGACTGGAGCCACATCCAACCACAAACAAACATGATCGTACCACCGATGATACCCAAGATAGGCGCGGCAAATACGTTGGTGTTGTAGTAAGGAATTGGAATAGCGTTTTGGATAGCTGGCGTGCCTGGTAATGCGGTCATCGTAAACGTAAATGACCCTAAGGCAATCGCTGCTGGAATCAAACGTTTTGGAATATCTGCCGCTTTAAACAAGTCCTTAGCGATTGGATAGATAGCAAAAGCCACAACGAACAACGATACGCCGCCATAGGTCAAAATAGCACAGACCAAAATCACCGCAAGAATAGCTTTGCTGGCACCGAGCTTTTCGACGACCGTATTGGCAATGGCGGTTGCTGCACCAGAGTCTGCCATTAAGCGTCCAAATAGTGCGCCTAGCAAGAATATCGGGAAGAATTTGAGTAAGAATCCACTCAACGCGCCCATAAAGACATCGGTATAAGCGGGAATGGTGCTTAAGAAGTCACCTGACAGTAAGACTGCTAATGTCGCCATAATCGGTGCTAGGATCAGCACAGAATAACCGCGATAAGCAAAGAACATGAGTAATAATAGGGTAATGACAATAGCAAGTGTACTAAACATGACGGCCCTCCTTGGCAAAAAATAAGGCAGCGAGTATGCCGTGCTTGTCGATATAGGTCAATAAAATTAATCAGAATAAGCCTATTTCGTCTGTTTTATCAAACATAAATCTAGATTTATAGACTGCTAACCATTAAAATCTCGACAATTTAACTCCTGCACAGCGTTGACTCACATGCGCTGATGGTTATTTTCTAGTCGCTACGAAAATAATATGTTAAGTTAGCACAAGTGTTTCACGCATGATATAGCGAGATAGAATGTATTGTTATGGATAATAATGTAAAATATAATGCTTGCCATTTATCAGGTAGAGTACGCAGTAGTCGCTCTCAAGTCTGATAAAGCTCTAATAATAACTCTTAAAACCAAACATCAAATTTACAAGGACTGTGAATATGTTTAGTGCCATCACTAATGCGAGCGTACAGTTAGTCAACCGCTATCTACCATCCCCATTCGTGTTTTCAATCGTATTGACCCTCATTGCATTTGCTGTAGGACTGGCAATTACTGGCCAAGATATGATTGCGATGGCAGGGCATTGGGGCAATGGACTGTGGTCACTGCATAGCTTTGCCATGCAAATGGCGTTGGTCCTAGTGACAGGCTATGCCTTTGCCAGTGCGCCATTCATTCAACGCTTATTGGACAATCTGGCTAGTCGTGTTCACTCTCCTACGACCGCCATTATCGTATCGACCTTGGTGGGATTGGTTGGTTCATGGATAAACTGGGGTTTCGGTCTGATCATCGGGGCTATCTTTGCCAAAGCATTGGCAAAAAAAGTGGCCAACGTCGACTATCCGCTATTGGTCGCGGCTGCCTACTCAGGTTTTGTAATTTGGCATGGTGGTTTTTCAGGTTCGATACCACTGACGCTCAGCTCGGGCGGTGAGACACTGCTGACGTTATCAGGCAATACCATGACGGAAGCGGTGCCTCTGTCACAGACGGTATTTGCAGGCTACAACATGCTGCTAGTAGGTTTACTTATCATTATTTTGCCTCTGCTAAATCGCTTTATGCATCCTAAAAACCCTACGGTTATTGATCCTAAGCTGATCAAAGAAGAGATCTACGTCGCGCCCCAAAGAGACACGCCTGCACAAAAGCTAGATGATAGCCGTATTATCGCTGTCATCTTATTAGCCATAGCACTGATGTACTATATCAGCGAGTTTGGCAGTAACGGTTTTAACCTAGGGCTAAACATCGTCATTGGGCTATTCCTATTCATAGGTTTGCTATCGCATGGCACGCTAGAGCGTTATTATCGTGCCGTACACTCAGGGATAGGTGGCATCACGGGTATTGTGCTATTGTTCCCGTTCTATGGCGGCATCATGGGCATTATGACGGGAGCAAACGCTGATGGCATCTCTATCAGTACGCAGGTTACGGAGTTTTTTGTCAATTCAGCTTCTGCAGACAGCTTTCCGATTTTTGCATTTTTAAGTGCTGGCTTGGTCAATGTCTTTGTACCGTCGGGCGGTGGACAGTTTGCGGTACAGGGCCCTGTTATGATTCCTGCTGGTATTGAGCTAGGTGTTAGTCCAGCTATTACTGCGATGGCGATAGCATGGGGTGATGCATGGACCAACATGATTCAGCCGTTTTGGGCCTTGCCATTATTGGGTATCGCAGGTTTGGATGCACGCGCTATCATGGGCTACTGCTTGATCGTACTGGCAGTATCGGGTGCTATTATCATGAGCGTGTTTTGGCTATTGGTATAGTCATTCCACTATAAAAATATTACTGCGTTAACCTCGCTTGAAGTATTTAATATACATCTACACTCGGTTGCCTTGTACTATTTTTAAGTTGAATCGACTATATGGTGTTATAACGCTTAAAAGAAGAATAAGCATGATGAATTTTCACTGTTAGGTTTTATTAAAAGCAACAATCAAACGGATAATTGAGATATTTAATTCAGCATTAGGGCATGTCCTAATATATGCACGGATTAAAAATATAAATAACAGTCATAGGAGACAAGCATGAGTCAATCAAAAGTATATAACAGTGCCGAAGAAGCGCTAAAAGGTGTCGTAACTGACGGGCAAACGCTCGCGATCGGTGGCTTCGGTCTATGCGGTATTCCAGAAGCATTAATCGAAGCGCTGCGTGATAGCAAAGTTAAGGAACTGACCTGTATCAGTAATAACGCTGGTGTCGATGACTTCGGTCTAGGGCTATTGCTACAGACACGCCAAATCAAAAAAATGATTTCATCTTATGTGGGCGAAAACAAAGAGTTTGAGCGCCAGTACTTGGCAGGCGAGTTAGAAGTTGAATTGACGCCGCAAGGAACTTTGGCTGAAAAATTGCGCTCAGGCGGTGCTGGTATTCCTGCGTTTTATACCGCAACGGGCGTAGGTACATTAGTCGCTGAAGGCAAAGAAACGCGTGATTTTGATGGTCGTACTTATGTGTTAGAGCACTCATTACGCGCTGATGTCGCCTTAATCAAAGCGCAAAAGGCTGACAAAGCGGGCAATCTAATCTTTAATAAAACCGCTCGTAACTTTAACCCAGACTGCGCAATGGCGGGTAAAATCACAATTGTCGAAGTCGAAGAAATCGTCGAAACAGGTACATTTGATCCAGACGAAGTGCATCTACCAGGTATCTTTGTTCAACGTATTGTATTGAATGCTAGCCCTGAAAAACGTATCGAAAAAACCACGACTAAAGCTATAGAAGGCGCGTAAATAAACACGTGGTCGACACTTAATCGTACGTGAAATCAATAGTTAATTTTAGATGGATAATAGTTTAGACAGCCAATTGATTCGATAACTGGCTGTCTAAATGAATAAAAATAGAATATCGTAAAAAAATAAGGAAATCAGCATGGCATGGACAAGAGAGCAAATGGCGCAACGCGCTGCAAAAGAGCTACAAGATGGCTACTATGTGAACCTAGGCATCGGTCTCCCAACGTTGGTCGCCAACTACATCCCTGAAGGCGTGGACGTATGGCTACAATCAGAGAATGGCTTGCTAGGTATTGGTGAGTTCCCTACAGCAGAAAACGTTGATGCTGACTTGATTAATGCGGGCAAGCAAACGGTGACTGCAGAAGCTGGTGCTAGCTATTTTAGTAGCTCAGAGTCTTTTGCGATGATTCGTGGCGGTCATGTCAATTTGGCAATATTGGGCGCAATGGAAGTCTCCGAAACAGGCGATTTGGCCAATTGGATGATTCCAAAAAAGATGGTCAAAGGCATGGGCGGCGCGATGGATTTGGTCGCAGGTGTGCAGCGTGTGATTGTATTGATGGAGCAAGTTAATAAACACGGCGATCCAAAAATCTTGGCAAACTGTGAGCTACCATTGACGGGTAAAGGCGTGGTTGATCGTATCATCACTGAGCTTGCTGTATTAGATGTTACTGATAAGGGTCTGAAACTGGTTGAGTTAGCAGACGGTGTTAGCTTTGACGAGCTACAAGAAAAAACACCAGTAAGTATTATTCAGTAAACTTTGTACAGTAAAGCGACTGTCGTAAGATTAATATGTTTTATCCCGCAAATAAATACGCCACTATGACTATAGTGGCGTATTTGTTCAGTTCAATTTTATAAAAACTAATAATATTTTAGACCATGATAAGGAATATGTATGGCGACCCAATTAGAACAAGATTTGACAGGCAAAGTAGCATTAGTCACTGGCTCTGCAAGTGGTATCGGACGTGACATCGCTGAAACTTATGCAAAAGCAGGCGCAGCGGTTGGTATTGCCGATATTAATCTCGAAGCAGCACAAAAAACCGTTGATGCTATTGAATCTGCTGGTGGACGTGCTCTGGCGATTGCCATGGATGTTACCTCAGAAGAGGCAGTAAACGATGGTGTACAGCAGCTGGTTGATACTTTTGGCAGTATTGATATTTTGGTTTCTAATGCCGGCATTCAGATTATTGACCCTATTGATAAAATGGCGTTTAGTGATTGGAAGAAAATGCTTAATATCCACTTAGATGGCGCTTTTTTGACCACGAAAGCAGCGATTAAGCACATGTATAAAGGTGATAAGGGCGGCACAGTTATTTATATGGGCTCTGCGCACTCGCATGAGGCATCATTATATAAAGCCCCTTATGTAACCGCGAAGCACGGACTACTAGGGCTGTGCCGTGTGTTGGCCAAAGAAGGTGCAGCGCATAAGGTACGCTCGCATGTGATTTGCCCAGGGTTTGTCAAAACGCCATTGGTAGAAAAACAAATCCCAGAGCAAGCAGCTGAAAAAGGCATCAGTGAAGAGTCGGTTATTAACGATATCATGTTGGTCAATACCGTAGATAAAGAATTTACGACAGTAGAAGATATTGCCCAATTGGCGCTATTTTTAGCGGCCTTCCCAACCAATGTATTCACTGGACAATCTATCGTGGCCAGTCATGGTTGGTTTATGAATTAATATATGTACAAATTGCATATACCACAACGTCAGACCTACTGGCGTTGTGGTTTTTTTATGCCTCCAATTCAGCTACACTGTCACGATAGAAGGTTTGGCTAATATACTCATTAACGCTATCAGCTGTAAGATACACAATGAGACAACTTGAGCGATTTGCCAGATCTACCCACTTGTATAGGCCATAATAGTAGCTATGTTTAACTTTATGAAGAAAAAAACCACAAAAACCGAAACGCCTCAGCAGCAGGCAGAGCGTGATAGTGCCGTCGACAAAGTCCTACTTGGATATGAGATAGGTGCTGTCAGTATTGCCACAATGGTCACAGGACTTGAGCGTGATGGTGAAGCACTTACTTTAGACCTGCGTTTGCCAAAAGATAGTAACCCTGAAGTTATCCAGCAGGAGCTTGGGCAGTTGCTACATCCACATGGCATCACTACGATTCATATGAATGTGCGTCTGCCTGCGCCAGAAAAGGGTTCAGGTTCAAGCTTACCAAAGCAGATGCCAAAGACAACCAATGCGATGGAATCCCAGCCTTCATCTGGCGCTAATAACAATACTAGTAGCACTAACGCTGAGCCACCGATTACAAAAGCTGCACCTACACAAGCATCGTTGGCCGCGCATCCTCGTATCCGTCATATTATTGTCGTGGCATCAGGTAAGGGTGGTGTTGGTAAATCAACCACCACGGTCAACATCGCACTAGCACTACAGAAGCTTGGCAATCGTGTTGGTGTGCTAGATGCAGATATCTATGGTCCTAGTATGCCAACGATGTTGGGCGTTGCTGATGTGAAGCCGCAACTAGAAAACGAGCAGTTCGTGCCAGTTGATGCGCATGGTATGGCAATGCTCTCTATCGGTAGTTTGCTCGATGGAGATAATACGCCGGTTGCATGGCGTGGACCAAAAGCCACGGGTGCATTGATGCAGCTATACAATCAAACCAACTGGCCCCAGCTAGACTACCTAGTGATTGATATGCCACCCGGTACGGGTGATATACAGCTGACATTGGCGCAGCGTATTCCAGTCACAGGTGCTGTCATTGTCACGACACCGCAGCATGTTGCACTGCTTGATGCACAAAAAGGCGTTGAGATGTTTAACAAAACCAACATTCCTGTGCTTGGGGTGGTTGAAAATATGGCGCTACACACTTGTAGCAACTGTAACCACACTGAAGCGATCTTCGGTACGGGTGGCGGTGAGTTTATCGCTGAGCAGTATCAGGTACCGCTATTGGGTCAGCTACCGCTTGCCAGTGGCATTCGTGCACAAGTGGATAAAGGTGAGCCAAGCGTATTGGCTGATGATGAGTTTGCACAGTATTATCTAGATATTGCCAAAAACATCGAAACCAATATCAATAAATTTGCAAAGCCTGTCGATGATAAGCGGATTTTTTGATGTTGGAGAAGTAGCCTAAGCTGGCAACTTTTAAAGTGAATGTATTGTCTAAAAAGAGGATATCTTGAACTTATCTATTTATCAAAGCCATTTAGACAATACTCCTAAGCAGTATAGAGTCGTACGATTATTTCGTCCGCCGATATACATCATTGAACTCTCAAACAATCAGTTGATTGCCGTTTGCTACTATAAAGATGGCAGTAGCAAACGCTATCAGATTAATGCTGACTTTAGCAATCGCCGAATGGTAATTGCCGATTTTAACAAATTCGCAAAGGCTCTCGCTGAGCTGTTAAAAAAGTTTCCAAGACACTTTTTATGGATGAGTGCGCTTGCATCAATCAATGTTACAGAAACACTAGCAGATGGATTAACCAATATTGAAGTTAAGGTGATAACTGAAGCGTTTTTTGTGGGTTCTGTACAGGCAAAAAGAAGAATTTTACATAGCACCGTGAGCTATCAAGGACAGATAGTACCTTTAGAAAAATTTGGCTAGGATGCCGATATCATGAATAAAAGCCACGACAAACCGTATACTGCTGCCAACTTAAAACTGGCAAATCTTGAATATCTTATCCAAAATGGTCAGCCTACCTTTGGTATTTTCTCCCAAGTCAAAAGTATCAATTACTTAGACTATCATAGTCATCTCATTTCACAAAAATCCCTACCTAACTGGCGTAAAGAATTAAAAGCCAACCAATTCTGCTTCATTCAGATACTCCAGCCCCCGTATCGAGTGTGCCTCGCGCTCGCAACAATTAAGCTTGCGACTAGTGCTTTCGTTTACATTTATAATGAGGATACTCAGCAGCTGGAAGTCTGTGAGGCGCTACAGCCTTTGACGCATCATACGCACTTAGACGGTGATGGTTATCAAGGGCAGATGGCATTTACACATACAAAGCTTAGCGTCACCTTAGATTTTAGTCCTGCTCAGATGACTATTGCGCTCGACAGTCAGTATGTTGCAATCACGGCAGCGTTAGCACGAAGCGTACAACCGTTAGCCATATGTACGCCGACTGGTAGGCGTGGCTGGACGTTTACGCAAAAAGAACCGTTGACCGCACTATCTGGGTATTTACTCATTAAATCCAACTCAGCAGTTAATACTCCTGACGCTCGACCTCAAAAAATAACCTTCACCGATGCTACTATTGCCAATCTAGATTGGACGCTCGGCTATATGCGTCATGAGACCAATTGGTTTTGGAGCTGTATCACTAGCTATTTGTCAGATGGTCGACACTTTTTGCTCAATCTGTCTATGGGTGTCAATGAGACAGGAGCCAGTGAAAATGCTTGCTGGCTTGATGGACAGATATTCTATTTACCACCCGTTATGTTTGCTCGTGAGGGTTCAAATATTCGATCAAGTCAGCCAGACAGTCTTAAGCCAAGTGTTGAAAGTGTAGAAAGTGTAGAAAGTGTAGAAAGTGATGCTAGCGCCACAAAGCCGTGGCGTATTTATCATCAAAATCTTGGGTGGAGCAATGTCGATATTGATTTAAGCTTTACACCGATTACCGTCTATAAAAAGACTGATAATTTTGGGGTGATAGCCAGTATCTTTGAGCAATGGATAGGTTTTTATAGTGGTGAAATTCGAATAAGAGATGAAGTTATTAGTCTTGATAATGTCATGGGGCTCGCAGAAGATCATTTTGCCAAGTGGTAGCTTCTAAAATATAAGATGGGGATAAATGAGGTTATTGGCTGTATTCAGTTTTAAGTAGCCGCCCCTCTATAAATCTAGCCGTCAATTCCGTATAATCGTCGCTATTAAATATTTGCTAAGGAACAACAATGTCTATCAAGTCTGACCGCTGGATTCGTAAAATGGCTGAAGAGCACGGCATGATTGAACCGTACGAGCCAGGTCAAGTACGCTTTAATGATGCAGGCGAGCGTTTAGTTAGCTACGGCACCTCAAGCTACGGTTATGATGTGCGCTGTGCTCCTGAATTTAAAGTTTTTACCAACGTACATTCAGTGGTCGTTGATCCTAAAAACTTCGATGATAAAAGCTTTATCGATATCGTTGGTGACGAGTGTATCATTCCACCTAATTCGTTTGCTTTAGCTCGTACTATGGAGTATTTCCGTATTCCGCGTGATGTATTGACTATTTGCCTAGGTAAGTCGACTTACGCGCGCTGTGGTATCATCGTCAACGTGACGCCACTTGAGCCAGAGTGGGAAGGGCACGTCACTTTAGAGTTTAGTAATACCACCAATCTACCAGCCCGTATCTATGCTGGTGAAGGCGTCGCGCAAATGTTGTTTTTCCAAAGCGATGCTGATGATGTCTGCGAGACCAGTTATAAAGATCGCGGTGGTAAATACCAAGGTCAGCGCGGTGTGACACTGCCAAGAACCTAATCAGTAAGCGTCCGTTTAAAAGTTTATCAGTTATAGAAAGTTAATAAGCCTTTAAATAGTTAATGAAAAAGCTAGTCATATTAAATATGGCTAGCTTTTTTATTGTGTTAAATAGAGCTGGTCTACGGTTCTATTTACTTCCAGAATTTTTATTTTAAGACCTTTAAACCCGCTTTATTATCGCGCTTTGGTTTAGGCGCTTTAGTAGGACTGTTGTTAGACATTGGTGCTGAATCGTCTTCTGGCTGATAGTTGTCATACTCTTTTGGATCAAAGAACATCCCTTGCGAGTTTTCTTTAGCATAAATACCCATCACCGCAGTAAGCGGTACCCAGATTTCTTGTGAGACGCCGCCGAAGCGCGCACTAAAATGAATATAGTCATTTTCCATATTCATATTGCCCGTAGCACGGCTGGCGATATTTAATACGATACGACCGTCTTGCACATGCTCGGTTGGTATTTGCACATTGTCAGCGGTAGCATCGACCATCAAGTATGGCGTCAGAGCGTTGTCTTCTATCCATTGATATAGTGCGCGTACCATATAAGGACGGGTAGGTGTAATAGAGGTGGTTTCGCTCATCTAATGATTTCCTATACTAATAATTTTTAATAATGAAAAATATCTCGTTCAGCAATTTATCAAATGACAAATGCTAATTAACGTTTATCTTATTTATACTTTATTTTAGGACAGCTTTTGATACTTGTCTAATCAACGCACGCTTTTTTGGAAGCTACTGCGCTCAAACACTCTCGTTTGGTACTCAAACAATGGACGGCTGATTGCACGTGGCAGCTCAATCCCCATCTCATCTAATCGCCATAATAGTGGCGCTAATAACACGTCACACCAGCCAAACTCATCAGCCATAAAGTAAGGCTTATGAGCGAACAGCGGTGACAGAGTAATTAATGAATCACTGAGCTGTTTTTTGGCAATGGCAGCTTGTGCTTTATTAAAGCTGTCTGGATGCGTCAACAAGCGCTTACCAAGTACTAACCAATCACGCTGAATGCGCCAAGCCAGTTGGCGAAACTGTGCACGCTCTTGCGGTGTCTCAGGGAGCAGTTTGTTCGTATGATAGCGTTCCTCAAGATATTCAAAAATGACGTTAATCTCATAAAGCGCAATCTCACGCTGCTGCAAAACAGGCAAGGTATGATAGGGGTTTAGCTCAGTCAAATCTTCAGGGCGCTCAGAATGTAAGCGAGACAAATAGTAAGCGAGCTTTTTTTCTTCAAGTAATAGGCGTACCACATGACTGTCGTAGCCGTCATCAGCATACAAAATTAGCTGACTACTTGGAATGTCATT
The DNA here is from genome assembly GCF_904846625.1 of Psychrobacter sp. JCM 18900. Classification (GTDB taxonomy): domain Bacteria; phylum Pseudomonadota; class Gammaproteobacteria; order Pseudomonadales; family Moraxellaceae; genus Psychrobacter. The sequence continues at coordinate 404,765 of NZ_CAJHBL010000001.1, read as the reverse complement.
CGCATCAATCATGAAAGCCTAATGTTAATAGTGAAGGTTGTCATCGTAAACAAACTCGCAACGTTTATCAAGGTAGTGTACGTAAACATTAGCGCTGAGTGGGTTATTTTACGGCATATCTAGTATTTATGCTCTATATCAAGGCACAAAAAAGCACTACCTGAGTAGTGCCTTTTTTAATTCTAAAAACTGTCTGCTGACTATGACTTATTTAACATCTTTCCAGAATTCTTTATTCAATAAGTAAACTGGGATGAGCAGTACTAATAAGAATAGAATTACAAAGAAACCAATTACTTGACGGTCATGACGAGCAGGTTCACCCATCCACGCCATAAAGTTAACCAAGTCACCAACTTCAGATTCAAACTCTTCTTGGCTCAACTCTTCTTGCATATTATGCAATACGTGAGGCATCGCTGCATTGGCCAGTACTAAGTTGTTTGCACCCCAAGGACGGCTTGGATCTTCATAGAACGATAGTAGGTAAGTATATACCCAATCATCGCCACGTAGACGTGTCTCAAGTGATAGATCAGGCGGCGCTGCGCCAAACCAAGATGCTTGAATCTCAGGATCTATCTCAGCAGTAATGTGGTCACCGATTTGATCGGTAGTAACCATCAAATACTTTTCAACCAACTCAGGCGGTATCTCTAAATCTTTCGCAATGCGTGAGTGACGAACATACTTAGCTGAGTGACATCCAGCACAGTAGTTCATAAAGATTTTTGCACCGTTTTGTAGCGAGCCCTTATTGGTAAAATCAATAGGGGCAGTACTACAAGCCAAATGCTCGTCAACACCTTCAGCGTTGGTAAACGTACCACATCCACCACCACCAGCTGCCATTGTCGTACCAGCAGTCAACGTCAATGCCGCGCCTAAGCCTAGACCAGCTAGGGATTTAATTAGCGTGCTCATTAGTGACCTCCGGTAACGCGTTCTGGTGGCTGTTTACACTTCTCAATGGCAGTGTAGAACGGCATCAGTAAGAAGAACAAGAAATATAGAATCGTGAATACACGAGCCATGATAGTTGCCGTTGGGGTAGCAGGTGTCGCACCCAAGTAGCCCAATACAACAAAGCTAATAGCAAATACAGTAAGCGCGATTTTAGACAAGATACCTTTGTAACGCATAGAGCGTACAGGCGATCTATCAAGCCATGGAATCAAGAACAATACAGCAATTGCAGCACCCATTGCGATAACACCACCAAGCTTATCAGGAACAGCACGCAAGATAGCGTAGAAAGGCGTGTAGTACCATACTGGTGCAATATGCGCTGGTGTTTTCAGTGAGTTCGCTGTCTCAAAGTTTGGTGGCTCAAGGAAGAAACCGCCACCTTCTGGGAAGAAGAATACCACTGCAAAGAAACAGATAAAGAATACTACGATACCAACCATGTCATGCACGGTGTAGTACGGATGGAATTCGATACCGTCTAATGGCACACCATTTTTGTCTTTTAGCTTTTTGATGTCGATACCATCAGGGTTGTTCGAACCCACATGGTGCAACGCCACAATATGCATAAATACTAGGCCCACGAGTACTAATGGAATAGCAACAACGTGTAGAGCAAAGAAACGGTTTAGGGTAATACCAGAGATGATATAGTCACCACGTACCCATTCAGCAAGGCCATCACCAATAACAGGTAACGCTGCAGGTAAGTTCAAGATAACCTGAGCACCCCAGAATGACATGTTGCCCCACGGTAGTAGATATCCAAAGAAACCTTCTGCCATAAGTGCTAGGTAGATACCCATACCGATGAGCCAGATAAGCTCACGAGGTTTTTGGTATGAACCGTATAGCAAGGCTCTAAACATATGCAGGTATACAACGACAAAAAACGCAGATGCGCCGGTTGAGTGCATATAGCGAATGAGCCAACCACCTTTTACGTCACGCATGATGTATTCAACAGACGCAAATGCCCCTTCGGCACTCGGGTTGTACATCATCGTAAGCCATATACCAGTCACCAATTGGTTGACCAATACAATCATTGATAGCACGCCAAAGAAGTACCAGAAGTTAAAGTTCTTTGGTGCGTAGTACTTTGACATATGGTATTCATAGGTTTCGGTCGCTGGAAAACGCGCGTCCACCCAATGCATTAACTTTTTACCCATACTCATATTAAGCCTCCCCAACCGTCAAGATGGTACCATCCATACCATATTCTGGAACGGGTAAATTAAGTGGTGCAGGGACGCCGCTATATACGCGACCTGCTAAGTCATATTTTGACCCGTGACACGGACAGAAAAATCCGCCGTACCAATCATTACCACCTAAATCCACCGCGCCCACATCAGGACGGTAGTTTGGTGCACAGCCCAAATGTGTGCAAACGCCTTCGACAACCAATACGGTTGGATCTAAAGAGCGAGTAGGATTTTTGCAATATTCAGGTTGTAGAGACGCATCAGATTCAGGATCAGATAATAGAGGTTTAACTGACTCTAGTCCTGCAACCATGTCTTCGGTGCGCTTAACCACATAAATAGGTTTACCACGGTATTTGACGACGATCATTTGTCCATCTTCGATAGAACCAATATCTTGGGTCACTGCAGCCCCTGCAGCCTCAGCTTTAGCGCTTGGGTACCAAGAACGGACAAAAGGTGTCGCCACGGCAGCTACCCCAGCTGCACCAATCGCGGCAGTTGAGGCAATAAGAACTCTACGGCGTTGTACATTAACGCCTTCGGCTTGGCTCATTAATACTTCCTCCAGGTGAATGAAATGGGATTATCCCACACTGGGTTTGTGGCTTAGAAAATATACAATATCAAGCCACTTTAGCTGTGCCTAATTTTGCTAATTGTTGCTATTCTAAGCTATTTCGGTGATAAAATAAATTATTGCGTTAAAAATAAAGCAACCTCAATAGGACATATTAGAAGGTTGAATATGACAATCAAACTAAAACAGTTGGATTATCAACGTTTAACGCTAACTTTGCTTTAACAAGGATTATGATGTGATGACCTTATAAATAATAAGGATTTTCAGCAATAGCGAATGATACTTGAAATTAAGGTAATGTTCACTAACTTTCACCATCTAACTACTTTGTAAGTTGCTGTAAAACAAATATCACCACTCTATATAATAAAGTGATGATGTCTTCATAATGATTAATAATGTTTTGTCAAACTATCAGGAACTTATTTATCGAAATACGCAATGCAAAGTACATATGCGATATTCCAATAAACTCAGCTAGAGAGTTGCCAATACTAGCCTTCAAGCTCACTCCAACGTTCAAGCTTATGCATCATCTCATCTTCGATGGTTAAGAGACGCTCACTAGCAGCTGTCGCCGCATCAAAGTCAGTATTGAACCAAGAGCCATCGGCCAGCTTTTCTTGCAATTGAACTTGTTCGGCTTCGAGCGCAGCGATTTCTTTTGGCAAGTTATCCAGTTCGCGTTGATCATTATAATTTAGCTTTTTGGCTGGCTTATTTGGTTTCGCTGCTGCGCCAGACTTGTTTGTCGCTTTATTACTAGCTGCATTGTTGGCAGGTGCTTTGGCAGCACGGGATGCTTCTTCGCGGTTCTTTTGTACGAGGTACTCTTGATAACCACCTACATACTCACTGACCACTCCTTTGCCATCTTCATCTTCGCCAAACACCCACGTAGAGGTAACGACGTTGTCCATGAATGAACGATCATGACTGATTAGCAAAATCGTACCACTAAAGCTGGCGACTGACTCTTCTAATAGCTCAAGTGTTGCCATATCCAAATCGTTGGTTGGCTCATCAAGTACCAAAATATTGGCAGGTTTTAATAGTTGTTTGGCAAGTAGTACTCGGTTACGCTCACCACCAGACAAGGCTTTGACAGGTGTACGTGCACGCTCTGGTGCAAATAAGAAATCTTGCAAGTAGCTCATGATGTGCGTCTTGCGACCGCCAACTTCGACAAAGTCAGAACCTTCCGAAACGTTTTGCGCAACGCTCGCCTCAAGATCTAACTGATCACGCAGCTGATCAAAAAAGGCGATTTTTAAATTAGTTCCTAATTCGACACTACCCGACTTAGTGACTTCGTCATCAGACATGTCGAGTAGGGCTTTAATAAGCGTAGTTTTACCAGCACCGTTAGGGCCGACAATACCAATCTTATCGCCACGCATAATAGTGGTCGTAAAATCATCTACCAAGACGTTGCCGTCATATTCAAGATGTAAGTTTTTAACTTTACAGACAAGCTTGCCGCTTTTCTCGCCTTGACCCATTGTAATGTTTACATTGCCCACTTGCTCACGGCGATCGCTACGCTCTTCACGTAAGGCCTTTAGTTCACGTACACGGCCTTCGTTACGGGTACGACGGGCTTTGATACCTTGGCGAATCCAAACTTCTTCTTGTGCCAGTTTTTTATCAAAGTTGGCATTGTTCTTTTCTTCAGCCTGCAACTGTAGCTCTTTTAGCTCTTGGTAGCGTGCGTAGCCACCTTCACCTTGTGTTACGTCATAGCTGGTCAATTGGCCACGGTCAAGCTCAATAATGCGAGTCGATAGCTTATTTACGAATGCTCTATCATGAGTCACGAACAACAACGTCAGGCCTTGCCAATCCAGCAAAAAGCGCTCTAACCATTCGATACTTTCAACATCCAAATGGTTGGTTGGCTCATCTAGTAGTAGTACATCAGGCTTGGTAACTAGCGCACGAGCAAGTAACACGCGGCGTTTACGACCACCAGATAGTGATGATAAGTCATCTTCTGGATTAAGGCCCATGGTCGTAATCAGACGCATGGCATCGCGTTCTAAGTCCCAGCCATGTACCGCATCGATATCATGCTGTAGGGTCGCCATATGCTCACAGGCATCCATATCGCCATTCGCGCACATATCGACTTGCTTATTATAGTTAATGAGCAAATCAGCCGTGCGACGACTGCCGCCCATAACGATGTCTAATATGCGACCGCTAGTCTCAGGAACGTCTTGCTCTAGCATTGCTACACGCATGCTACTGTTGGTAATAATCTCACCACTGTCAGGCTGCAATGAGCCATTGATCAGTTTAAACAAAGTAGATTTACCTTCGCCGTTGCGCCCAATCAAGCACACACGCTCGCCTGTATTGATAGAAAAATCAATACCATCAAGAACAGGCGCGACGCCAAAGGCTAAGTGAATGTCTTTTAAATGAATCAGTGCCATAGAGTATCTTAAGCTTATATAATAGTGAGGTAGGGGTTGTTGCAAAATTGCCTGCAGTATAACATGCAACCGCGTCACTGTAGTGCGAGTAAATAGTTTTATCAGTACTATTTATTGCTTTTGCTAACTGCTCCTATTCCATGACTATGTTTGTAGATTTATCACTAATCTACAGTACCCCTTAAACCCCTTAAACCCCTTAATAATCCATTCTTTCACTTTAATACTTACTATAATCTAGAGAAAAATATGAACCAACCTAAAACTACAGATAACACTTCTGATGTTCAAAATGATTTGCACGCCCAAGTAGTCGATTTGCAAATGAGCCTCGCGCACCTTGAAGTAACCGTCGAACGACTGGATGATGTAATTACGCGACAAGACAGAGATATTCATACACTGCAACGTCAACTACAGCTGATTTATAAACAGATTGAGGGTCAGGATACGGAAAGTGGTATTGCACCATTTGATGTAATGGCAGACAGACCGCCACATTATTAATAAGTAGAATTTGAAGAGAAAAGCTTTCAATAACGGAAAATATATACGTATTTTTATATATAGATACTGTCTGATGACTATGTGGTCATAACATAGAAATAATGTATTTTTGTAGTTGTTTTAGTGTTAAAAAATCTTTACTATCTTCCACCTCGGATACTGCTTATCTATGAAAATTAGGTAAAACAGTAAAACAATGCGGATGTTTGGAGATATAAAATGCGCCACACCTTTCATTTAAAAACTCTTGCAGTAGCTGTTGCTACTCTTTCTGTTGCTAGCGTCGCTAGTGCTGCTGGCCTTGATCGCTCAGGCCAAGATATCACCGCATTCCTACAAGACGGCACTTATGCAGAAGCTGTCTACACTTATATCGATGCTGACGTTACTGGTCACGACAACGCTTATGTCGGTTCAGACGACAAAGCTTACACTCAGGGTAAGAAGATTGATGATATCGCTGAGTCTTATGACTTCTTTCGTTATGGTGTGAAAACAGATATCAACGATACATTTAGTGTTGGTATTTTATATGATGAGCCTTTCGGTGCTGCTGCTGATTATGTTGGTGATAATAATTTTGTGGCTAGAGGTGATCTTGATGCATCGGTCAATGCTATCTCAGAAGGTAATGCTAGCAGTCCAACAGATGCCTCTAATAAAATTAGCCTTCTAACTCAGGGCGCAACAGCTGCTGGTATAGCAGCACAAAATTTTGCAGCACAGGCTCAGTCAGCAACAAATGCACAAGATGCTGCCAACTTTGCTGCTCAAGCAGAAGCTGCTCAAGCTCAAGCCCAAAACTTAGTAGGGCAAGCAAGATCTCTTGGTGCTGCAGTTGCTGCTGCTAATGCAGAAGAAGCGAATACTGGTGAAGGTACACAGGTGGAAGTACGTAGCGAAAGCGTTACAGGTATACTAGGTATGAAGTTTGGTAAAAATAAAAACTTCCAAGTATATGGTGGTCCTGTCCTTCAGCGTGTTACAGCTGATGTGAAGCTTCGCGGTATTGCTTATGGACCTGCGACTGGATACACCGCTCATATTAGTCCAGACCAAGATTATGGTTATCTTGCAGGTATCGCTTACAGTAAGCCTGAAATCGCTCTAAAGGCAGCTTTGACTTATCGATCAGAAATCGAGCACAGCATGAATATTGCTGAGACTTACCCTTTAGTTGCTGCATTCGGTGACAATCCAAGTCAAGGTGGCGTGATTGATATCACGACGCCTGAGTCAATTAACTTTGATTTCCAAACAGGTATCAACCCAACTACATTGGCGACAGCACGCGTACGTTATGTACCATGGGGTGATTTCTCGATTGTACCACCATTGTATACTGAAACAAGCAAGCTTAATCCTGATTTTCCAAAAGGCTTACCACTAGTGAGCTACGATGAAGATCAGTGGCTTGTAGAGCTCGGCCTTGCTAAACGCTTAGCACCAGCATTAGCAGTAAGTGGTACGGTTGGTTGGGATAGTGGTGCTGGTAATCCTGTTACCTCGCTTGGACCTACTGAAGGCTACTATAGCGCAGGCTTAGGTGCTAAATATAATGTTACTGAAAACTGGGCTATCTCAGCAGGTGGTAAGTACTTATGGTTAGGTGATGCGACAGGTCAACTACCAACGCAAAAAACAGTAGCAGACTTCGAAAGCAACGACGGATTTGTACTTGGTGTAAAAGTTTCTTACCAAGCTCAGTAATTCACAACTTAGTTATATAGCAAATATTTTAAATGTTATTGATAAAAAGCGATCCTTTAAGGGTCGCTTTTTTATAGGCAGTATTATAGTTATAGTGAACCCGTTTATCCTGAGGAAAAACTCTTCTGTGGACATATATATTTTTAGAAAATCCACATTCAAAAGTAGAAGTAAACGTCAATTTTCTATATATATCTTATTTGTACTGTTCAGTCATAATTGAGAAATAAAGCACTTTAATTGTTGTTTTAGTGTCAAAAAGCTATTAGTATTCAACTTAGGACACGACTTTGATACTTTAAATGTTAAGCGCAGCAATGCTATATATTGATTATCAAAGTAGTAATACAACAAGGACCGTTGGAGATACACAATGCGCACTACCTTTCACTTAAAAACCCTTGCAGTAGCAATCGCTACTCTCTCTGTCGCTAGCATGACTAATGCTGCTGGTCTTGATCGTTCAGGCCAAGATGTCACTGCTTTCTTTCAAGATGGTACCTATGCAGAAGCCGTCTATACTTATATTGATGCTGATGTAAGTGGTTATGATAGTGCTAACACTAACCCTTCTCAAAATGATTACGTACGTGGTGACAAGACAGGTGATATCGCTGAGTCTTATGACTTTTTCCGCTATGGCGTAAAAGCTGACATTAATGATACTTTTAGTATCGGCCTACTATACGATGAGCCTTTTGGTGCAGCTGCTGAATATACTCAAAGTAATTTCGTGTCGCAAGGGGATGTTGACGCCTCTATTGCTTCTATTACCAATGGATTAGTGCCAAGCCTTGCAGCTGCAGAGGGTGCAATTGATAGTCTTGCCCCATTCGATGGTTCTTTACCTGCAGAGCAGCAAGCTCAGTTAGATAGTTTGCGTGGAGCAGTAGCAGTAGCACAGGCTGAAGCAAGTACCGCAGGTGAGAATACTAATGTAGAAGTTCGTAGCCAAAGCCTCACAGGGATTTTGGGTATGAAGTTTGGTGCCAACAAAAACTTCCAGATTTATGGTGGTCCAGTTGCACAGCGTACTCAGTCTGAAACAAAATTACGCGGTTTAGCTTATGGACCTGCTAGCGGTTACACTTCAAACAGTAATCCTGATATGGACTATGGTTATATAGCAGGTATTGCTTATAGTAAGCCTGAAATCGCATTGAAGGCTGCTTTAACTTACCGTTCTGAAATCGATCATGATATACAAATATCTGAGTCGTATCCGTTAGTAGCTATTAGAGCTACAGCAGCAGGAGCTACTCCAGAACAAGCGGCTGCAGCAGCAAATAGAAACAGCAAATACGAAATTACTACTCCTAAATCAGTCAACTTTGATTTCCAAACAGGTATTAATCCTACGACACTAGCAACAGCAAAAGTACGCTGGGTACCTTGGAGCGACTTTGTCATTACACCGCCACTTTATAACGACACTAGTAAAATCAGTTATGGCCCTGATGGACTTAACTTAGTGGAATATAAAGACGACCAGTGGATGGTAGAGCTTGGCTTAGCGAAACGCGTAGCACCAGCACTTGCTATTAGCGGTACCGTTGGTTGGGATAGTGGCGCTGGTGATCCAACTACATCGTTGGGCCCAGTTGAAGGCTACTATAGTGTCGGTCTTGGTGCTAAATACAACGTCACGGAAAACTGGGCAGTATCGGCTGGTGGTAAGTACTTATGGTTCGGTGATGCAAAAGGTCAGTTACCTAGTGATAAAATCGTTGGTGATTTCCAAGATAATGATGGTTATATCGCTGGTGTAAAACTTTCTTACCAAGGTAAATAGCCTCTTTATATAACTGCTGAGTAATAAAAAAGCGACCTATCATAGGTCGCTTTTTTGTGGGTTTTCTATTAAGTATCTTATTATTTATATTTAAATACAGTTAGAACAGCAAAGATTATTTGTATAGAACTAATTCATACCATATCACTGCATCCCACTTGTTTGATTCAGCTTCGTATCCATGTATAACGCATATCCTTCGGATCAAGAGCAGATACGTACTTATATCTTATCGAGTATTTAGTAAGTAAGCTGTTAATAACAGCATAATATACTCAAGGTGTACAACAATGGATATGTATGAACAGGTAGCCAAATACGGTGCTAAACAGAAGTAGTTGTCGTAATAAAGGTCCACCATTCAAGGGTGGGTAGCATTAGATTGTCAAATAGGCTAGGACAATCTGGCTTAGTATATACATCACAGAGCTATTAGATACTACTGTTGCTATCCATACTCCTGTCTCACTTGCCATAATTTCTCTTGGGTTGATACTGTAGTAGATCACATATATTAAATCGTCACTCATGAAAAAAACCTCGCCAATAGTGACGAGGTTTTTTTGTAACAATAATCTTAAGACATTATGTAAACTTATTTGTTTAAATTTAGCTCCATCTCTTTGTACTTAGCAGAAACTGAAGGTCTTGGGCCACCAGTCATGATACTAACAGCAAAGATAGCGATAGTACTTAAGATAAAGCCTGGAACGATAGCGTATAACCAGCTATTTAGTGCCATACCATCTACTTGGAAAGGACCATAAATCCATAGGATAACAGTCAAAGCACCAACAACCATACCAGCAACAGCACCATTACGGTTCATACCACGCCATGTTAGACTGAAGATAACCAATGGACCAAACGCAGCACCAAATCCTGCCCATGCGTTAGAAACTAGGTTCAATACTGAGCTATCTGGATTAGAAGCAAGCATGATAGATACTAGCGCAACCACTACGACAGAAACGCGACCAACCAATACCTGACGAGCTTCTGGTGCGTCTTTATCAAAGAATAGTTTGTATACATCTTTAGTTAGAGAGCTTGATACAACCAATAGCTGCGATGAGATGGTACTCATAATTGCCGCTAAAATAGCTGCTAATAGGAAACCTGACACCAATGGATGGAACAAGAACTGAGTAAATACTAAGAAGATAGTCTCAGGATCGTCCAGTGTCATGGCAGTTTTTTGTACGTAAGCACGACCAGCAAAACCAGTCATCAGTGAACCAACAAGGCTCACAACCATCCAGCTCATACCGATGTTACGTGCGGTCGGTACATCTCTCACTGAACGAATCGCCATAAAACGTACGATAATATGCGGCTGGCCAAAGTAACCTAAGCCCCATGCCATTAACGAAATAATACCGATGACACTCATGCCGCTAGTAACGTCTAAAAGGGTAGGGTCGATATTTCTGACGGCTTCTGTAGTGGCTGAAATACCACCAAGATCAGTAAAGGCAACGACAGGTACGATTACCATGGCAAACAGCATGATGACACCCTGTACGAAATCGGTCATTGAAACAGCTAAGAAACCACCGAATAGCGTATAAGCCACAACCACACCAGCAGTAACCCACAGGCCAGTGCTATATGAGAGGTTAAGTGAGCTTTCGAAGAGTTTACCACCACCGACAAGACTTGCAGCGGTATAGACGGTAAAGAATAGAATGATGACCACGGCTGAAATGACGCGTAGCATGTGCGACTTGTCTTCAAAGCGGTTGGCGAAATAATCGGGTAGGGTGATAGCGTTGTCAGCCACTTCGGTATAAACACGAAGGCGAGGTGCTACGATGAGATAATTTAGTAATGCACCTAATGTCAAACCAAGCGCGATCCAAATACTGACCACACCATCGGCAAACATATAACCAGGTAAGCCAAGTAGTAACCAACCTGACATATCTGATGCACCTGCAGAAAGTGCGGTTACTGCTGGGCCTAAGTTACGACCCCCTAACATATAGCCTTCAGTATCATTGGCTTGCTTAAAATAAGCGTAAACACCAATCCCAATCATCACTAAGAAATAGGCGCCGAGTGATATCAGCACGCCACTAGAAACTCCGTTCATATAAATTGTCCTTAACCAACATGGTTGGCTGTAATTATTTTTAACTATAAAAGTTCTGTCCTACAAGGCGATGTCCAAAACAATATTTAAAGACAAAAAAAGCCATTAATTGAGACATAATGGCTTTTTTCAGTATCTTCTGTAGTTATATATGATTGATGTCGTTCTATGGCTAGCACTCATATAGAGATAGAGAACAATGGGAATTTTGCATTCCACTTATCTATTGTTATTGCTCGCATCTGCTATTTATATATGAGTATTAGCAACCTACACAATCAACCAAAACCATTAAACCTACTGTTAACCATCATATCTTACTAGAAGTATTCAATATATGACTATCAGTGTCCTTGTGGTAAATTTTTGTTATACAAACAACGTCAAGCGTATTATAACGCATGATAGATTCAAATGCGAATAGGTTGAATTTATATATTATTATAGTCAGCTAGTTTTATTCGATAGGCGCCAGTAAATCTAAGAGCGCAGTGACACTGCTAGACTGTGTAAGCTTCGGATTAATGACCACACCTAGATAACGCTGTAGCTCAATATTATCTGCCATATCAATACGTTCCAAATCTTGGCTGACCATCGTTTGAGGCAGTACTGACCAGCCAAGACCGACAGATACCAGCATACGAATTGACTCAAGCGGGTTAGTACTCATCGTGGCATAAGGCTTTAGATTGTGCTTGGCAAATTCAGCCAAAGTAATCTGACTGGTAAAGGTATTGGCAGACGGTAGAATAGCAGGATATCGTGCTAGCTGTTCTAACGTGACATTCGATTTGGTTGCCAACGCTGATAGCGTACCAGTCATAAAGTAAAGAGGGTCTGACCATAACGTATGGTAGGTTAGCCGCTTATCGTAGACAGGTGGAAGCGTAACAAAGGCTAGAGATAAATCACCATCCAATACGGCTTTGTGCGCTTTTTCAGAATCTACGAAGTGTACTTCTAACTGAACAGCTGGATAAGCTTGAATGAAGTGTTTCAGGACAGGTGCTAAATGATGTAGGCCAATATGATGGCTAGTACCAATAACTAACTTGCCAGAGACGATATGCTGAGAATGCTGTAAGTTGATTTTAAAGTTCTCATAATCTTCTAGCCAACGTTTGGCATGAGGTAGCATTTCACTAGCCGCTTGAGTAGGTACAATCCCGCGTCCTACCGTATCAAACAAGGTAATGTTAAACTCGTCTTCTAAGTTTTTGATACGTTTACTGACAGCAGGCTGCGTGATAAACAGCTTTTCTGCGGCGCCTGAGATACTGCCAGTGTGCATAACGGTAACGAATGTCGTCAAGTTTGTGGTGTTCAAACGAATGTCCTTAGCTACTTTACGAGCTATAAATAAAAGTTGGCTGACCCAATCACAACGTATTAGAAATAAAAGTTTGTGTCTGGTTAAAAATCATCAATTATTATTATAGGATTTGCCTGCTATAATCACAAGACATCGAGGCGTATTGTGACATATTTATTCTAAAAAATTGGCTATTTGCCATTTAAAAGGTATTTTAAGCGTTAGTTTTAGTCATATGTTGGGTCTCATAAAGAAATAATATTTAAATCATAGATACGACAGCAATTATTAAACATTATAGATAGACATAGTATTTACATAGAATCTTAGCTTGGCAATGTTCAAGTAAGTAAAAATTAAGTAATTAGTAACCTATAAAGGATAGCAACATGGCTGGTCAAACGTTATATGACAAACTTTGGAACGCTCACGAAGTCACTAAGCGCGACGATGGTTCGAGCCTGATTTATATCGACCGCCACCTATTGCACGAAGTGACGAGTCCACAAGCATTTGAAGGGTTGGAGTTGGCAAATAGAGCGCCATGGCGTTTATCGGCTAACATTGCCAGTCCAGATCATAATGTGCCGACCGTTACTAAAGAGCGCCTAGAAGGGGTGCCTGGGATTAAAGACAAGGTATCACGCTTGCAGGTTGTCACTTTGGACGATAACTGTACCAAGTTTGATATTGCTGAATTTACTATCAATGATGCCCGTCAAGGAATTTTGCACGTGGTCGGTCCTGAGCAAGGTTTGGTCTTGCCAGGTATGACAGTTGTTTGCGGTGACTCGCATACAGCGACCCACGGAGCACTTGGTTGCTTGGCTCATGGTATCGGAACCTCTGAAGTTGAGCATGTATTGGCAACGCAGTGTTTGATTCAAAAGAAATCAAAAAATATGCAGATTCGCGTCACTGGTCAACTTGGTGCTGGCGTCACTTCAAAAGATGTGGTGTTAGCTATCATTGCGAAGATTGGTACTGCAGGTGGTACAGGACACGCGATTGAATTTGCAGGTCAAGTGTTCGAAGACATGAGTATGGAAGGTCGCATGACCGTCTGTAACATGGCGATTGAAGCAGGCGCGCGCGTCGGTATGGTTGCGGTCGATGACACGACGATTGATTATGTCAAAGGTCGTCCATATGCGCCAAGCGAAGCACAATGGGAACAAGCGGAAGCCTACTGGCGTACACTATATTCAGATGATGACGCGGTATTTGATACTGTGGTAGAAATCGACGGTAGTCAGATCGCACCACAGGTATCTTGGGGTACATCGCCTGAGATGGTGGTAGATATCACGCAATCTGTACCGACACCAGATCAAGCCATTGATGAAGCTCAAGAAGAAGGCTGGTTACGCGCTTATACTTATATGGGGCTAGAAGCTGGTCAGAAAATTACGGATATCCAACTTGACCGTATATTTATCGGTTCATGTACCAATTCACGTATCGAAGATTTACGTGATGCGGCAGCGGTAATCAAAGGTCGCAAAGTTGCTGATAACGTAAAAGAAGCGATCGTTGTTTCAGGTTCTGGACAGGTGAAGTTGCAAGCAGAGGCTGAAGGCTTGGATACGTTGTTTACCGAAGCTGGTTTTGAATGGCGTGAGCCGGGCTGCTCAATGTGTCTGGCAATGAATGCGGATAAACTTGAGCCGCAAGAGCATTGCGCCTCAACGTCTAATCGTAATTTTGAAGGTCGTCAGGGTAACGGTGGTCGTACGCATTTGGTAAGCCCAGCAATGGCAGCTGCCGCCGCGTTGGCAGGTCATTTTGTAGACGTTCGTACGTTTTAAGACTGATAATAAGTAGCTGACATTATGCTTGTATTAACGATAAATATATGGGCATGGTTTCAAAGATGGTAAAAACTTATTTACTGTTTAATACGCTTATTAAGATCATCAGCCAGCAAAAATATAATTGATAGGAAATTTTATGCAAGCTTATAACACCCAAACAGGTATCGTTTGCCCGTTAGATCGCGCAAACGTCGATACCGACCAAATTATCGCAAAACAGTTTTTAAAGTCTATTAAACGTACAGGTTTTGGCGTGAATCTATTTGATGATTGGCGCTATCTTGACGAAGGTTATCCTGGTCAAGACAACAGTACACGAGTCATCAATCCAGACTTCGTGCTGAATAAACCACGTTATCAAGGCGCTACTATCTTACTAGCACGCAGAAACTTTGGTTGTGGCTCTAGTCGTGAGCATGCACCTTGGGCGTTATCAGAGTATGGTTTCCGTACAGTAATTGCGCCGAGTTTTGCAGATATTTTCTACAATAACTGCTTTAAAAATGGCATGTTGCCGATTGTGTTGGATGAAGCGATTGTAGATACGTTAATGAAGGCGACTTTTGATAACGAAGGCTATGAATTGACCGCTGATCTTGAGCGTCAAGTCGTCATCACACCAACTGGTGAAGAGTATGCTTTTGAAGTAGATGCTTTTCGCAAACATTGCTTGTTAAACGGACTGGATGATATTGGTCTAACCTTGCAACAAAGTGATGCTATCAAAGATTATGAGCAACAAATGATGCAAAAAACACCGTGGATATTTAACGACGTAAGAGCATAGAGGGTCATTCTATAATCTACTGCTCATAAAACTATGAGTAGTCGCAACGCAGCGTTGAGTTATGGCGGTGAACTGTCTAAAATGAAGGATAGTTTTTCACTACATTTTATTATCTCTCTTGAATAGTAGCCGCCATTATGAATACAAAACGTTATGCTCTATGGACAAGTACAATTGTTGCTGTAAGCTTATTATTGTCAGGCTGTCAGCTATTGACGGGCTATCAAAAAATAGATGAAGCAGAGAGTGCCGAGGCATGGGTAGGTAAAATTAAACCTATCGCTGGTGAAGTAAATATTGCGTGTGTGGGTACATATCATTGCGAAATTGTGCAGATAGATAAAACACTTATTATTGCGCCCAACAGTCACGAGCCAATCAATCCTCAGATTATGACAGCCTTACCACGTCAAGAAGGAATGGTAAAAACATCGATAAATATGGATATGACACCACTCGTCAATAAAAATGCCATAAAAGTTGTGCCGTTAGCGCCTTCGAGTATGCCAGGATTGACCAACTACTATGCACGGGTCATGCCTGCCAAACACGAGGTACATGTTAATTTTTATCCAGAAAATAACATGGGCTATGTTGAGCGTTTTGCGATGATTCATGACTTTACTGAAGCGGGTACCTATCAGCTGCGCGCTTATCAGAAGAAGAACAGCGAAAAATCAGGCAGTCTATTAGACACAGCATCACCTGAGCCTTTATGCATTGAGCTATTGCAAGGCACGAAAGTACAGCGCCGATTCTGCAAGCAACTAGACGCTGAGCATCAAGGCGAGTTTGTAGAGACGGGTATGGCCAAAGCAGTAACATCAGCACCCAAAGCCAAAAAAATGACAGCATAAAGTATGAGACTGAAAAGCTCAAAAATATAACCAACCAATAAAAACATTCCAAAAGGATCAGTATGGCAACGATTTTAACATTAGCGGGTGATGGTATTGGCCCTGAAATTATGACCCAAGCCGTTGACGTGCTTAAGGCTGTCAATGATAAGTTTTCACTTAATTTAACGCTTGAGTCTGGATTGATTGGCGGTGTGGCTATTGATGCAACTGATAAGCCTTTACCAGATGAGACATTGGCCCGTGCTCGCGCCGCAGATGCCGTATTGCTAGGTGCGGTCGGTGGTCCTAAATGGGATGCAATCGAGCGTAGTAAACGTCCTGAGCGTGGTCTATTGAAAATCCGCGGTGAGCTTGGTTTATTTGCCAACCTACGCGTAGCCAAGCTCTATCCACAGTTAGCTAATGCCTCAAGTATCAAACCTGAAATTATCTCAGGTCTAGATCTATTGATCGTTCGTGAGCTGACAGGCGGTATCTATTTCGGTGAGCCTCGTGGTATCCGCACCCTAGAAAACGGTGAGCAGCAGGGCTATAACACGATGGTGTATAGCACAAGTGAGATTCAGCGTATTGGTAAAGTTGCTTTTGAATTGGCAAAAACGCGTGCACAAGCAGCAGGCACAGCAGCTAAGGTATGTTCAGTTGATAAAGCCAATGTATTAGAAGTTACCGAGCTGTGGAAACAGACGATGATCGAGATGCAGCAAGCTGACTATAGTGATGTGGCGTTATCACATATGTATGCTGACAATGCTTGCATGCAGTTGATTAAAGATCCTAAGCAGTTCGATGTCATGGTGACAGGTAACATGTTTGGCGATATCCTATCTGATGAAGCTGCGATGTTGACAGGCTCTATCGGTATGTTGCCATCAGCGAGCTTAGATGAGTCAGGTAAGGGCATGTACGAGCCGTGTCATGGTTCAGCGCCTGACATCGCAGGACAAGATAAAGCCAATCCATTAGCGACTATCTTATCTGTTGCTATGATGCTGCGTTATACCTTCAAACAGGAAGATGCGGCACAAGCAATTGAGCAGGCAGTTAGTGATGTACTTGATGATGGTCTACGTACGCTGGATATTTTAGATAGTAGCGAAGCTGGACTTAAGCAGGTAGGCTGTAAAGAAATGGGTCAAGCGGTCTTGGCCAAACTGATATAAGTTAACTTGCGTTTAAAGGCTATTCCTATATAGCATTTTCCACAGTCTCAGTTTACGTGTTATATACCCATAAGCTACTAAGTGGCTTATGGGTTTTTTATCGTTTATCTGTTAGCAAAGCTTATCTACAAGCATTGTCTTAACAGAGACGCTGTACAACAAAGCTCCTTTTAACACAAAGCTGTTATATGCTCACAAGGTAATATGACAATATTAATAGCTTATAAAGGAGCTAAAATATTTCGCTTTTAGCAGAAGTATAAGAGTAAACGTAAGATTAACGAAATCAAGTTATATAGAATTTAAAGACTGTAGTATTTGAAAACTGAAAATAATAATAGAATTTTTTAAATGAGGAGCGTTACATGTATCAATTAACAAGAATCAGTAAAGCATTAACAGTGGTTAGTCTCTCTAGCTTACTACTCATGGGGCAAAGCGTTGCAGCAGAACCAACGGACAGTGTGAGCGTAAGTAATAGCGTCAAGTCTCCGGCAGAAGTCAGTCCAGTGACTAATGGCGTAAGTCAAAAGTTAACAGGAGATAGTAAAGCTGCGACTTCATTGAATAAGCTATTGCCTACGATTAAATATACAACTGAGAACCTATCTGACAATGCAAAAAAAGTAAACAATGTCACTTGGATGGCAGATGCAGATATTGATCGTAATATAGGAACAAAGCTGCAGGCTCTATTAAACTGGCATCATAACGGAGTAGGGCCTGTCGATGGCTACTGGGGCAAAAATACTCGCAAAGCCATGCAGGCATTTCAAAAAGCAAATGGTTTAGATACAACCGATACGTTGAACAACGAGACGTGGCAAGCGCTGACCAAGAATGAGAAGCTCACAACTCAACCAGTGCTAGTCAGCTATCAGCTCACTGAAGCAGATGTGAATGTCAAAACCACAACCATACCTGCTGATTCTGTTGCCAAATCAAAGCTTGAGGGGATGTACTACGAAAGCATTACTGAGGCGTTGGCAGAGAAGTTTCATATTAGTGAAAAGTACTTAAAATCGCTTAATCCTGATGCCAGTTTTACTGCTGGTGAAATCATTACGGTATACAACCCTGGTAATCCTAATACCAAGCCTGTGCATCGCGTCGTTGCTGATAAAGCCACTGAAACACTCTACGCATATGATGAGAACAATAACTTGATCGCTAGCTATCCGACGACAGTGGGCAGTACAGCGACACCATCACCAACAGGTACGCATACTGTCAAAGTAAAGGTGCACGAGCCCAACTATACTTATACGGCCAATGACGGTAGCAAGTTGATCATTCCGCCAGGTCCTAACAATCCAGTTGGTTCGGTATGGATTGGGCTTAGCAAACCGACTTATGGCATTCATGGATCACCAGATCCTGCTCGTATCAGTCGTCAAGCATCAGCAGGTTGTGTGCGTTTGACCAACTGGGATGCGCTTAGTCTGCTTGGAGTAATAAAAAACGGCGCAACTGTCGAGTTTAGTTAGACACGGCAGTACTAAATCATAAAAAATGGACAAAAAAATACCGCTAAAATCTAGCGGTATTTTTTGTGGTAAGTAGAAACAGTCAATACTAAATAACTAAAATATTGATAGGCAATAATGAGCAGATTAGCATTTTCATTATTATTATCAGTTTCACTACCCAAGCGTCATATCAGCTATCAGCGATAACGTAGCTATTCGGCTATTGGCTGTATCTTACCAATGCTAATACTTTCATAACCATATTGGTCAGTCAGTATTTAGTTTTTACCACGGTAGGTGATACGGCCTTTAGATAGGTCATAAGGTGTCATTTCAACTTTAACCTTATCACCTGTCAAGATACGAATATAATGCTTACGCATCTTACCAGAAATATGCGCAATGATTTCGTGCCCGTTTTCTAAACGAACTTTGAACAAAGTATTAGGAAGGGTATCAATGACTTCGCCTTCAAATTCAATAATATCGTCTTTTGCCATAGTTTGTATCAATCAATTAAAAAATAAGCCCATATTATACGTAAGTTAGCGGATTAAAGCAATACGAACCTGCTTTTGACTTGACAGCATGTAAGTGATATGTATGCCAAATGATATTGATTTAGTTAGGTAGATTTAACCAGACAGGTGTTAGCGGCGCATCTGGCAATAAGCTCTGAAAACGTTCAGGATAATAGGCATTGATAAAATATAGTCCATCACCTGAAGCAGTAGGTGGTGCAATCGTTCGATCCTTTTTATGCAAAATATTCAAAAAATCTGCTGGTTCTAGCTCGTGTCTACCAATGGCATATAATGTGCCCATTAAATTGCGAACCATATGATGTAAAAACCCATCTGCTTGTATATCGAAAACGATAAATTGACCATGAGCAAAAAGGTTTGCATGGCTAATCGTACGCACTGGTTGATTGGATTGACAGGCAGCAGCACGGTAACTGCTAAAATCGTGTGTACCGACGATATCAGCTGCTGCTTGCTGCATGGCTTCTAAATCAAGCGGTTCATAGATATGAGTCACTTGATGATTTAGTATGGCAGGGCGCTGTGCTTGGTTGAGCGTAATATAACGATAGCGACGAGCAATAGCACCAAAACGCGCGTGAAAATCAGCTGGCATGGGTTGTATCCAGCGGAGAGCAATATCATCGGGAAGTAGGCTGTTCACACCGCGCAACCAGTTATGAGTTGGGCGATACGCATGAGTTGTAAAATGGGCAATCATATTGCTCGCATGGACGCTGGCGTCAGTACGCCCAGCTGCGATGACTTCTACAGACTCATTGGCAACTTTGCCGATAGCTGTCTCTAAGGCTTCTTGTACACCCAAAACCTCTCGTTGCCGTTGCCAGCCATGATAATGAGTTCCTAAGAACTCAATAGCAATCGCTAAAGTGTAGGTTGGTTCAGTTTCAATAATTTCAGTCTCAGACATTAGGGTTTCTAAACTTATAAAATGGGAATTAATTAAAAGTCGCTTAGCGCTTTTTGATGCTAGTGCCAGTTTGATTGACATTATTCAACCAACGCTGTCTGCGTCTGGCAGGACTGTCATAGCGAAGTAGCAACCATAGTAATCGGGCATAAATAGCAGGTATGGTCAAACGTCCACCAGTAATGACATGATGCTCGTACTGCCAACTGCCTGCCGCATAGCTATCGCTGACGCCGCCAAACGGACATTGACTGGCTGATATCACCATATGTCCACGTTCATGAGCAAGGGACAGTGTTTCTGCTAGTGCAGCTGAATAAGGGATGTTACCGGCGCCAAACCCTAATAGAATGATGCCACATGGTGGCTGCGACAATAAAGCTTGTAGCTGGTTGTTTATCATCGAAACATCGTTAGGTAGGCAATATAGCGCATGAACACTCGCGTTTTCAGCGCGTGTTTGAATACTGGATAGCAAGTCTTGTTGATCATCAAGCCAATGTTGCCTACGAGTGTCAGGTAGATTTTTTATATAGCTATTGGCTGGGTAAGCGGCGCGAGAATGACCAGTAAATGCCATTAGATCATGGCTGTGAATTTTTTGTACCGTTTGAGCAGGCCATGCTTCCCCGCCAAAACTGACCTTCACGCCTGATTCACCAGCAGCGGCTAGTTTTAACGAGTCGTTTAGATTGCCCCAAGCATCGCTATGTTCGTCGATGTTATAGGAATGCAATATCTCACTGTCTAATAATGGACGCATACTTGCGGTCAGAACAATACAAATATCACTACCTGCAAAAGCTTCTGCTAAAAATGCGCCTAAGTAACTCAACGTATCCGTGCCAGTGATGAGTACAAAGCGTCTATCACCTTTGGTATAAGCATTCAGTAGTAGTTGATAGAAATGCGCAAAGTCGCTAGGGGTAAGCTGGCTGCTGTCTTTGATCAGGGCGTTTTCTAACCATGAAACTGTTGGTAAGTTGTACGTACTGTCTTGGGCAGATAAAAGTTTTTGTAGAGTAGGCAAAAACACTTCTGCTGATAATGGCGCTAAAGGTCTGCCATAGCTACCAAAAGTACCGCCAGCATAAATCAATTGAATAGGGTCGGATAGATTTTTGAGCATAACAGAAGATGGCATAGTATCAACACAGTAAACAAGTATGGAAGAAAAGAGGTGCTGGAGAATTGAGCAACGATGGCTAAAGGGTTCAATAATAGATACTATTAGAGTTAAATGCAAAAAAAATCAGCAAGCATCCCGTGATTAGGAAGTACTTGCTGATGAGAGACTAGACTATTAACTACGCAGTACGCTCAAGTAATAGCTGTGCTTGTTGTTTCTGCTCATTAGTACCTTGAGCTATCACCTCATTGAGTAAACGCTTTGCACTGTCGTATTCACCCAATTGTAGATATTGATCTGCCAAGTCTAACGTCACTTGATTACTGTCTAATGATTTTACGAAATCAAAATCTGCTGCGAACCGTGATGAGAAATCTTCTGCTGATTCAGTCTCTTGAGGTGTGATAGAAGTGTCACTCTCAACTGGCGCAGCTGTAGAGACTGAGGTAGTGGTCGACGGAGTGTCAAATAGAGAATCATCGTCTATCAGCGTATTGTCATCAAATCTTAACGATGCAGCAGGTGTGATATTGGATTCTTCAACATCATTAACCTCGATATCATTATTGAGTAATGGTTCCTCAAGGTTAATATCTGCAAAGCTCTCTTCTTCAAGGGTCATACTCTCAGGAGTATTGTTTCCAAAATCAGTATTTTCCAGAATGAAATTATCGAAATCACTGTCGTTTTCAGTCGTAGACAGGTCATCATTGGAGATAGTATCGATTTCATCTAATGTATCTAGAATGCCCAAAGATAAAGTAAAGTCATCTTCACCGCTTTGGACAGTATCAATAGAGTGTTGTTCAGTGTTGACAGATACGTCATTAGTTATGACGTCATTTTTATCTGTATCATCTGCTAAATCATCGAAATCTAAGATAAAATCTTCTTCTGGTACTGCTTTCTCATTGTCATCATGTAAGAGGTTAGTGTCTATAGATGATTCATTCGAAGTATCATCAAATGAATCAAAGTCAAACTCAAAGTCACTAAGATCGTTAACTTCGTTATTACTAACATTATCGTTAGCAGAGCTCTCTAAAACGTTGTTATCTACATTGTCCAATGGTGTGACAGGCGTTTCACTTGTCATATTAGGCGCATTGAAATCATTCTCTAAATCGCTGAGGGTCAGATCAAAGCTATCATTCGGATTTTCGGTAATAGGACTAACATTGCCGACTTTGTCTGATAACTCTAAGCTGTCGACAGGCTCACTTATTGCAGTATCGTTATTATTTTCTTCAATTGGCTGATGGTCTACTGCATTAGTACTATTATTCTGACTAATAGGCAAATCGAAGTCTATACTTTCAAAGTTGGTTGTATTTTCTACAGGTAGTTCTTGAGCCTGCATGGCTACAGGTTCTAATTCATCAAAAGATAGATTTCTTATCTCATCTGCTTGAGCGATAGTATGACTATCGTTATGAGCTCTTATAGACTCATAAACATTGTTGAAATCTTCAGGCTGGTTTATCGTCGCGTATATGCTGAGTAGTTTAAGAGACAATGCACTGTTATGAGGTTTTTCACTTAAACCACGTTTAATGGTTTCGATCGCCTTGTCATAGCGCTGCTGATCCATAAAACGCTGAGCAATAGTGATATGGTCAAATTTATGGTTATTGCTGACATTAGTGTGGGTAGGAGTACCATAATCTACTTTTGGTGATGGAGTAGACATATCTTTTCTTGAATTAATAGGCGATGCTGCTGACGATTTCTGCGCCTTGTTTTTGCGCAAGAATAAAGCAGCCACTAACAGAATAAGCGCCAATCCGGCGATGATATATAGCATATTGTCCATAGTTATTCCTACGCCTGTGATCACAATCTAATGTATGAATCAGTTAGGCAGTTATTGATTACGTAATTTTTCGAGACGAGCCTGTAGCTCAGCCAATTTTTGGTTTTGTAATTGAATTTTTTTAGTATAGCTACTAAGAGTGCTACTCGTACTTGATAATCGTTGAGCCTGTGATGCTGCTTGCTGCCGCGATGCCTTGAGTGTCGCTAATATATCTGTACTCAAACCATTCCCTGTGTTTGATGCCGCTTTTGCTTGAGTGCCATCTGCATTGCCATCTCGCCCAGGCGCAAGCACAGAAAATTGTGCTTTTGATAAGGTCTGTGTTTTAGTCGTCGTGGCTTTCTCAGGGCGCTTGGCCGCTTGCGTACTTATAGAAGGTTTTTTAAAAGGTCTCTGAGCTGTTTTTTGCATCGCCGCTGTATTTGCTCTACGAATATACTGCCTTTGTGCATCGATAGCTGCTTCTAAATTTTTCTGTGATGGTATGACATCATAACTAGGTAAAATAAGCTTAGCATCTGCTTTTAATTGATCTGCGTCTTTATTGATAAAAGCATCAGGGTTTTGTGACTGAATTTGCTTCATCACGACGGAAGTATCTAGATTGTTTTCTTGCGCGATCTGCTGAGCAATAATCCATAGGCTATCGTTACGTTGTACTTGGTATTGATTGGTTGTCGAACTATCTATTGCTATGTCATTTGAAGACGTATTATTAATAGCGCTATTAGCGGTTTTCGAAGTTGTATTGTCAATAGAAGCTGCCATGACGCTAGTATCATTGTTCTCAGTATTGCTTGCTATGATGCTAGTAGTTGAAGTAAGTACGGGTGATGCGTCAGCGTCTGTATGTTTACGACTCGGCTGTATCTGCCGTGTGACTTGAATATTTAGAGTATCGAGTGGTTTATCAATTAATACTTTATCTAAGATTGGAGTATTTTTAATACTTGCCTTATCGCTATCGTTGTCAATCGCTTTCGTAGGTTCAGTGCTGTTATTCGCACTCAAAGCACTGCTATCTAAACGGTTCGATGAACTAAAGCCGTTATCAGTATTCTTTGCATTACTGATAGGGTTCTTTATATCAGAATCACTATTTAAACGCCCATTATCAAGCCGACTAGGTGCGTAAGTAAAGTTGCTAGTCTGCGAAGTAGCTGTCACTGTTGGAGCTTGTATCTTAGACACTGATCTAGAAATAGAGGAATCAACTGCTGCTATGTTTGCTAGAGCTGGTTTATTTGCAGCAGCGTTAGATACCGATATTAGTGGTGGCGGTGCACCTTTTCTTACAGTTAACGGTTTTGCAGTGCTTGCAGAAACACTTGGTAAATTAGGTTTTTTTGTACCTTTGACAATGTTTTCTGGAGTCTTATTAATCGGTAGACTATCGCTTAACGGCATTAATAATGTTTTTGGTACGACATTTTGCTGCCCATTATCATTGATCGATAACACCAAATCAGCAAAAGGCTTGGACACGGGCTGCGATGTGCTGATCAATACCTGACCGCTGGTCGCTGAAGTTGCTTGAAAGCGCACCTGCATTGAATCAGTCGGCGTCAATCCCATCTGTTGATACATAACTGGATTGGCCAAGCTTGCTGAAAAATCAGACGCTCGTATGTCGGTAACCACGATACTTGCGCTCAACGGTTCATGTTGAGCTGAGCTAACGACTGTCTTACCGATAGTTGCCGCTTGCGCGCTTGGAATAATAGCCACCAAACCTACAGAATAAAGTAATGCCATCGATACCGCGCGATGTACAGGAGTCAAGCGACGAGATAAATGACAAGACATGAGCAGTCCTTTACAAAATAAGTTATCTTTGCTGTTATAACAAAGTACGGTTTAGTTTACCAGTTTATTTCACAACTGTTGCGTCCAATGCATAAATGTTTATTTAATGTTCAGCTTATTTTCTTGTCAAGTAACATCGCATCGCCATAACTAAAGAATCGATATTCTTTTTCAATAGCATGTTGATAGGCCTGTTCAATCGATGCTTTGCCAGAAAAAGCTGATACCAACATTAGCAACGTCGATTTGGGTAAATGAAAGTTTGTTAATAGTCGATCGATAACACCGAATTTAAACCCTGGATAAATAAAGATGTCTGTGTCCCCTGACCAGCTAGAGAGTGCTTGTCCATTAATAGCCGTTTTTTGATACGCCGTTTCAAGGACGCGAGTCACCGTGGTGCCAATAGCAATAACCTTATTGCCATTTGCATGCGTTTGATTAATCAGCTCAGCAGTTGCTTGTGGCAGATGTGCAGACTCACTGTGCATAGTATGATTGAGTAGATTGTCTGTTTTAACTGGTGCAAAGGTACCGGCGCCAACATGCAATGTCACAAAAGCAGTATTGATGCCTTTTTCTGCCAACTTATTGAGCACCAATTCATCGAAATGCAAACTTGCTGTCGGTGCAGCGACACTTGCAAGCTTAGCAGGGTTATGAAATACCGTTTGATAACGAGTATTATCGGTGTCATCGGCATGACGTTCAAAGTAAGGCGGGATAGGTAGCTCACCATAAAGTTCTAAATCAGGCAAAATTGGCGCATCAAAGGCTAAAATAAACAAGTTATCCTGACGACCAATCATCGCGCCACTCATATGACTATCGGCAAGTTGAAAACGTTGACCAAGTTTCAGTGCTTTGCTGGCTTTTACATGGCAAAGGGCAATATGTTCTTGGTTGACTGACTCATTATCTGAATCTTCTAAATGCAGTGTTGCTATATCTAAGTCTGAGACAGTAACCAATCGCTCAATCAAGACCTCAAGTTTACCGCCAGTGTCTTTCTGACCGAATAGGCGTGCCTTCATCACCTTTGTATCATTAAATACAATCAGGTCTCCAGCGTCTAACAATTCAGGCAATTCAGAAAACAAACAGTCTTCTACAGGCGTAGCATTTGTGTCAATGTGAGCAGGCAAGTACAAAAGTTTTGAAGCAGAACGCTGTGCCAATGGATATCGCGCAATCAAACGATCTGGTAGGTCATAGTCGTAATCTTCCACGCTTAGATAATCTAAGACGTCACTATTGTTATCGGTATCAAGCGGGACATTAGAATCGGAAGGTGCAGTGTGAGCGTTGGTCATAATCAGTCTTTAAATGGATAGAAATTTTGGCATAATTGTAGCAGAAATACTGCTATAAAAGGTTGCTTTACTAAGTAGTCACCGTGCACAAAATATATTTGAATTATTTAAATAGCCTAAGCAAAAATATTTAACTGTCCTAATGTTTATCACGTTAGTTTTCGTTTATTTTACTCAAATAAATTTAATTGAGGCAATAGTTGAGCTGCAGGTGTCAATGAAGAAAAAGTGACCCCGACTAATCGGATAGGGAGCTGGCGAGGAATATCTAAGAATAACTTGTCTAACCAGTAATGTGCAGATTCAGCGCTACTAAAAGCGGTGGTTAGGGTGTGCGTACGGGTAATCTGAGTGAAATCAGCATACTTAACCTTGAGCGTTATAGTATGAGCGATGAGATTTTTTTTGTGCAGCTGTGCGAAGGCATCCGCGTTTTGTTCATAAATTTGTACACGTAATGCCGTGTCATCGTTTAGGTTTTCTCTAAAAGTAGTCTCCGAACCAACAGACTTATGCAGACGCTCAGATTTGACAGCGCGTTTATCCCGACCATGAGCGATATCATGATAAAACTGTCCGCGCTTACCAAACTCATTAATCAATACTTCAGCTGACATACGGCGTAGATCAGCACCGTTAATCACGCCCATCGCATGTAATCGCCTTGCCGTTGCTTTACCTATCCCATGAAATCGTTCAATAGGTAGTGTGCTGATAAAAGCATCAGCGTCTTCTGGCGTGATAATAGCGGTGCCGTTAGGCTTATTGATATCAGAGGCAATCTTGGCCAACATCTTGTTGAAGGACACGCCAGCAGAAGCAGTCAATCCTGTATGTTGCAATATTTGTGCTCTTAACCAGTTGGCCATCAATGTTGCTGAGCCTTTATGTACAGTAAGACCAGTGACATCAAGATAAGCTTCATCTAGCGATAATGGCTCAACATGAGGCGTTAAGCTGTACATGATATTGCGAATATCGCTGCTAACAGCTCGATATACTTCAAAACGTGGTCTAACAAATATGACTTCTGGACAGCGTTTGCGAGCCTCATAACAAGACATAGCTGAGCGCACTCCAAACTGACGTACCTCATAGCTAGCTGCTGCTACAACACCGCGACCATTTGGATCTCCACCAACCACTAGTGGCTTGCCCCGTAATTCTGGGAAATCACGTTGTTCTACACTGGCATAAAACGCATCCATATCTATATGAATGATTTTACGTGGATTGAATGCTGTAGGAGTTTTCATTATTAATATTTTACATCACTCAATACTTTTATTTCAGTATCGATTATTAAACGGTAAAGGTTTTTTCGAATATAGAACCATAAAAATATGGCAATATA
Organism: Psychrobacter sp. JCM 18900; assembly: GCF_904846625.1. Classification (GTDB taxonomy): domain Bacteria; phylum Pseudomonadota; class Gammaproteobacteria; order Pseudomonadales; family Moraxellaceae; genus Psychrobacter. The sequence goes on along the minus strand of NZ_CAJHBL010000001.1, from coordinate 377,179 downwards.
TGAATAATTTATATATCAATAATTAAATATAGTGTAAGGTTAATAGTCAGAGATATACGGCGTTAAAACACTAGTAAATTCAATATAATTAACATATGTTCACTAAGAAATGTTCAGTATGGTGTATACCTTAAGTTTTTCAGATTTTCTATACCGCCTGTCTGAATATTATCGCCTTCCATCATGAATATTATAGTTATATGTTACAGTTCTAATGCTATCGTTTTACAATATATTAACCACGATAATCAATAGTTATGAAAGTAATAAATGGTCTTTTATAGGAATTGTGTTGACCTGATAAGACATTGTTTATAGCTCATACCAAACTTATAAATTGAGTACTGGTAAATTAACTTTCTAAAAAAATAGTAATGAGAAAGTTCAAGATAATTAAGGAGCTGATGATGAGTCATGAATTAAAAGGGAGCGATTTGACACGAGCAATGCTAGCGCGGGGTGATGAAAATATATGGTGCGCGGTGTGTGATGAAAGCGATGAACAAGCTATGATGGATCTGTGTGGTAATGATTTTACAGCCTACATTGTGTCATTTAATGATGGATATTTTTATTGTAGTGCTGGCATGCCATGGAGTTATGCGGTACCGATTAAGATAAGCGCTGTCATGCCATTTGAAGTATCGATATAAACGAGCTAGGAATTTATTAAAACAAGTATAATAAGCACAAAAAAACCTCCGATTAAGGAGGCTAGTTTGTACTAAATAATGGTACCAGTGGTCGGACTCGAACCGACACGCTTTTAAAGGCAACGGATTTTGAATCCGTCATGTCTACCAATTCCATCACACTGGCATGTTAGGTGATAATAGTTATTGACTAAATATTATCTAATTGGGCTACAGTGTTGACTGTATAGGCTGCGTATTATAGCAGCCTATTTACATGCGTCAAGTATTATTTTATACAATTTTTCATTTGTTCTAATGATGCTAAATAGCATCATTCTAGCCGACAAAGGCACGCTCAACTGCGTAATCTGCCTGCACACCCATACGTGGTGAAACAGTCAGGCCGAAGTCATCTAAAATAGCAGAAACCTCAGCATTAAACGGCATGCTGCCACAAAGCATGACACGGTCGTCGTCTTTATTCATTGGCGGTAAACCAATATCTTCGAACAATTTTCCTGATTTCATCAAATCAGTGACACGACCTTGGTTTCTGAATTCTTCACGTGTAACGGTTGGATAGTAGATGAATTTTTCGCGGAACCATTCACCAAAGATTTCATCATTAGGCAGCTCGTTTTCAAACATCTCGCGATAAGCCAAATCATGAACATGACGTACGCCATGCACTAAGATGATTTTGTCAAAACGCTCATACACTTCAGGATCACGTGCTAGTGACAAGAAAGGAGCAAGGCCAGTACCAGTAGAGAGCATGTAAAGGTTCTTACCTGGTAGCAGATCGTCCAATACTAGTGTGCCTGTTGGCTTTTTACTGACTAACAGCTCATCACCTACTTTGATATGCTGTAAGCGTGAAGTTAACGGACCATCTTGAACTTTAATAGAGAAGAATTCTAAATGATCTTCATAGTTAGGGCTGGCGATTGAATAAGCGCGTAGTAGTGGCTTGCCATCAACAACAAGTCCAATCATCGCAAATTCGCCATTACGAAAGCGCAAGCCATCGTCACGAGTGGTTTTGATACTAAATAGAGAGTCATTCCAGTGATGAACCTCTGTGACCGTTTCGGTGCGAAGTTTTGACATAAAGTCCTCGTTAATAAGTTGTTATTTGTGTGTTAAGTTTGAATAAGTATTAAATCAGAATTTTCAATGTTAAATTGAACATTATAAAAACGTATCAGTCTTTTAATCGTTGTCGAAACTGCTATTTTTATGAATTAGTAAATGATGAGTAAGCGTAATACAGCTGATTTATCAGCTTATATATAGCCAGCTATTACGTCATTAGACATAGTAAATTTGCGTCAACGATGACAGCATTACCGGTCATATCGCCCAAATGTAAATGACTCTCATCAAATTTCTTGCTCATAATACCAAACTTTAAAATAAAAATCCGTCTAGCAGTGTTTGTCTAGCATGATAAAATGGAATATCGTTAGTGAGTAATTTTGTATCATTTGGCAAAACTGCCTTATCAGGGCAGTTTTGTATTACTGGAGTTGGTCTATGCTTGATGAAAATCCCCTGTTAGATGACTACCATCAAGCTCCTATTATTGGCTATCATCGTGCGCCGCTTTCGCAGAAATTTGGTGCGCCGCGCCAGCCAAACCTAGTCGCTTTGACTAGTGTTATTGAAATGTTAGCGCTATATGATACGCCAGCTGCATTTGTTGGTTTGGACAAGTTTAGTCATATATGGGTGAGTTGGCAGTTTCATCATAATTATCGATATAAAAATAACAATGAAACCAGTACTAGTTTTCGCGCTCAAGTACGCCCACCAAGATTGGGCGGTAATCAAAAAATAGGGGTATTTGCCAGTCGCAGCATGTATCGTCCTTCAGGACTAGGCCTATCTGTCGTTAAGCTCGAGCAAGTCAAAATAGTTCAAGGTCGTGTATTATTGATTATCAAAGGTGCTGATATGATAGACGGCACGCCAATCATCGATATAAAGCCATATGTGGCCTATAGTGATGCGCTGACCCAAGCACAGAGTGGATTTGCACCAGCTGCTCCAGAGTTATTAACTGTGACTGTGACCGATGCTGCTAACGAACAGTTTATGATGCTAGTAAGCGCAGGCGAGCCTAGTAATGCTAACAATGATACAAGTATTAAAGACGCAAACACTGGATCGAATAGTGCGACAGTTGCGTCTACGTTTCATCGTATACAAAATCAATTAGTAGCCTCAGATATGAGCATTATCAAAGAATTAATTGCCCAAGACCCGCGTCCAGCTTATCGACGGACAGAAATCGCTATGCCATTTGTTATGCGTTATAAATCGGTTGATGTGAGTTTTCAGTTGATGGAATTAGGACAGCTACAGATAATCGCTGTGGTTGCGGTGTAGCTGGCTTGCATTGATATTATTTTTGACAACACATTTTAAAACAATAGAAGAAGAGAGATATGTCTGCTCAACAGTACTCGATAGTGATTGATTTGCGTTGGTGTCTAGATGAGCTATTGGCAGATAAAGTGATTGACCAACGCGGCTATAACCTAGTCATTACTAGCCGTCGCGACAAAGCGCAGCACCCTCTACTAACGATTAGTGCATTTGGCTTGCCTAATGGCCATGCGACGGACATTAGCGCTGAAAATAAATTAACTTTGGCTTGGCTCAACCAATGGCTAGCGGCTAAAGCAGATATGACTCTCGTTCGTATTGACCCTCTAAAAGTTGATGTCCCTGCAGTCACACAATTGATGTCATTTGAATATGCACGTTCACAGCATATTTTACCGATTGAGGTCGCTGTAGACGAAGTGATTATTGGAACGGATCAGCCTTTTTATACTGACTGGCACTCAAGTATTGAAAAATTGATCAAATCAAAAAGCTATCGTACGGTCTATATCAATCCTGAGCAGATTAAACGCTATCGGCAAGAGTTCTATCAAGTCACCCAAGCGATTGCAGGCGCAAATAGTGTCCATAAGCGTGCAGCTGCCGATGTGACCAATGTTGAAGCATTATTGCAATTGGGTGACAATACTAATCCTGATGCCAATGACCAGCATATTGTTAGAGTTGTTGATTGGCTGTTGCAATATGCCTTTGAGCAACGAGCCAGTGATATCCATTTAGAGCCACGTCGTGAGACAGGTAAGGTTCGCTTCCGTATCGATGGTGTGCTACATACGGTGTATGAGATGCCATTGGCAATCATCGTCGCGGTGACCGCACGTATTAAAATTCTAGGGCGACTAAACGTTGCAGAAAAGCGTAAACCACAAGACGGTCGTTTAAAGACGCGAACGCCAAAGGGACTAGAGACAGAACTTCGTTTGTCGACTATGCCAACCGCTTTTGGTGAAAAGTTGGTCATGCGGGTGTTTGATCCTGAAGTACTGGTACGTTCCTTCGCTCAGCTTGGTCTATCCGGCAAGCAGCTTGAAACATGGCATGAATTGACTGCTTATCCAAACGGCATTATTTTGGTCACTGGGCCTACAGGATCGGGTAAAACCACGACCTTGTATAGCACTCTCAAGCAGCTAGCGACTGAACAAGTCAATGTCTGTACCATTGAAGATCCTATTGAAATGATTGAACCTGCATTTAACCAAATGCAAGTAAACCCAGGTGTCGATCTAAACTTTGCTGACGGCATTCGCTCCTTGATGCGTCAAGATCCTGACATCATTATGGTAGGGGAGATTCGTGATGCTGAAACAGCCAATATGGCAGTACAAGCTTCATTGACAGGGCATTTGGTGCTCTCGACATTACATACTAACGATGCGCCAAGTTCAATCACTCGCTTGCATGATTTGGGTATTCAGCCATTTTTGACATCAGCGACTATCTTAGGCGTAATGGCACAGCGCTTGTTACGTACGCTATGCCCGCATTGCAAAAAAGCAGTAGACGTTGTGCCAGACAGTGAGATTGCCATTCAATGGCAGGAGTTGGTACAACCTTGGCGTGCGCCTGCCCCAGCACAAATTTATATGGCTCAAGGCTGCGAGCATTGTCGACATACTGGTTATCAGGGACGAGTCGGCCTATACGAGATTATGCCATTGTCTAACGAATTAAAAAAACTGGTCGCAGCCGATACAAACTTAGATGTGCTCAAACAACAAGCCTATCGCGAAGGTCTACAGCCATTACGTTTATCAGGGGCAAAACGTATTAGTGAAGGTGTGACAACCATAGAAGAGGTGATGCGAGTCGTGCCTCTTAATTAGTCTCATGTATTAGGACGTGCATTAGTGAATAGGTTTTTAAAAGTAGGAAATATGATGTCACTTGAAAACAGCTTCCTTCACAGCAATCAATATAATGAAAATTCAAATTTTTAATTCCCAGACTTTTAATTGAGAAAGTTTCAACAACGAGATTATTTATGTTTACAGATACTCATTGTCACCTCAACCGTTTAGATTTGACGAAATACGATGGTAAATTATCTGGTGCGATTGACGCCATGAAAACTGCTAATGTTACCCGTGCAATGGCAATCATGTGTGATTTTGCGGAGTATGACGAGATTGCCAATATTGTGAGCACCTACGGTGACGAGACACTAAATCTAGGGATGAGTGTAGGGATTCATCCCTGTGAAGATATCGATGTACTGAAATCAGCGACGGTTGAGTGTTTAATAGAAACTGCTGATAAAGAGCATGTATGGGCAATAGGCGAGACAGGGCTAGATTACTATTGGTCTACAGAAAATAAAAAAGAGCAGCAAGCTAGTCTTGCACGTCATATCCATGCCAGTCAGCAACTAAAAAAACCGCTTGTCATCCATATGCGTGACGCAAAAGAAGATACGATCGATATCTTAAAAAGTGAAGGCGCTGAGCATGGTATTATTCATTGCTTCACTGAAGACTGGGAGACTGCGAAACGTGCTTTAGATTTAGGATTTTATATCTCCTTCTCAGGCATTGTCAGTTTCAAAAGTGCCCAAAATATCCAAGATGCTGCAAGGCACATGCCTAGAGACAGAATCTTGATTGAGACAGACAGTCCATATTTGGCGCCTGTACCTAAGCGTGGTCGTCCCAATGAGCCTGCTTACGTACCTTACGTCGCAAGCTTTATCGCAGATATGTACGGTTGTGATAATAACGAGGTTGGAGCATTAACCGCAAAAAACTTTGAAAATTTACTGGCACAGTATCGCTAAAATGGTTATGCTATGACCAGTCAGTCATTTATGTGATGGTCGTATAGTTTAATCCCCTTTAGTATTCGATTTACTAAATGTAACTATATGATTATCAATGACTATTTGTAAATATAAGCATATCCCTTTTATGGTATTTCAGCAGTTCTTGTATAGTTTTATACGCTCATTGCCAAATGTACGCACATAATTGATGGTCATATGCTTAATCTTGTCATGTTTTAGGAGAGATTATGAGTCGTCAGCACCAGTTCAAGGCACGAGAAGAGAACATCTTAGCGATGGCAGAACAATTGCTACTTGAGTCAGGCGATGGTGATATCACTTTAGACAGTTTGGCAGATCAGCTCGATTTGGCTAAAGGCACCCTGTACAAGCATTTCTCCAGTAAAGATGAGCTTTATCTGCGTATTATTATTCGTTACGAAGAGCAATTGTTTGAGATTAACCGTATTGATGACTGCCCGTCGGCAGGCGTTGCCCGCATGATTTTCCAGCAATTATTCAATCCGCAAAAAGCCATGCTATTGAACCAAATTGAAGAGCGTCTGGCAGCATCAGTGACTGGTCTCAATCGTTTGTTTGGTGAGTTATATGATATCCGTCGCCAGCGCATGAAGCGTTTGATTGATATTATTAGCGCATACTTAAAAGATGAGCACAGTAATTTGAGTACTCGTGATTATCTATCGTCTATTTGGGCGATTGGTCAGGGCGGTGCAGGGCTCTTAAACTCAAGCTTTTACCAACGCTACTTAGGTCGCCGTGATACGCTGCGTTATGCGTTTGTTCAGCAAGTGCTAGAGTTGCCAAGCCATTATCCTGCTGATGATGAAGAGGTCATGGATGAGGATATGCAAGAGCTAGTAGAGCAAATCGATACTGAATCAGAAGAGCATCGCAATACCAATTACTAAAATAGTTATTGGTAAAGTAGCTCTTAGTAAAGGAACTATTAATAAACTATCAAGTAATTTTTGGGTTGTGAACTTTTCTTGGCTTTAATAAATCGTGTTGCAATGCTTACTATTGCAGCACGATTTGCAGTATTAATTCACATATCTTCTAATATTCTTCAAAAACCCTTTCTCATTCTGCGACAATTAAACTTGGGCTTATAGGTGCAATATGCCGGTCACTGTCAAGACTCAGTCCAGTTCAGCGGCTACTTGCTCTTTTACTGTAATTGACCAAACGCCTCGGCCAAGCTGCTTAGATACAAGACATACAGACCATTGTCGCCGCTGCACCTCCATATCAAGAGATGCTTATCACTTATTATCAGTCTCATCAATAAACAGTCGGACACAGGCTGGTTTTACATTGGTGGAAATCGTGGTGGTAGTGGTTATCTTGTCTATATTTGCTGGCATAATGAGTTTGTCTGTCGGTAGCAGCGAATCCCGCAAAAACCGCGCTTTTTATGAGCATCTTACCGATTCGTTGAGCTACGTTCGACTATTATCGGCTGAACGTATGCAGCCGATGGGTTTGCGTATGCAGGCAGATAAGCAAGGTCAAGTAGAGCCAGTCATCGTTACCTTATCAAATCCATATGTTGCGTATCAGACAACAAAGATGACGTCAGATAGCACCGACAGTCAGCCTAAGAATGCTATGGAGCTGTCGGCAGAGGTGGCTGGTTTATCAGACTCTACTGATGAGCAAAAACCAACGCCAAGTTGGGAGGTTGAGTCGGGTGTTAGCTTACCTGAACTGCCTACTGGCGTAAGTATTAGAGTTCAAAGTTTGGATTCTAGCGGTCTACAAAATACGGGACAAACCCAAACGTTACAGCCTTGGTTTAGCGATCAAAACGTACCGCAGGTATTGTGGTTTGGTACAGGACAAGCAACGCCCGTCACCATTGAAGTGCTTCACGATTCGCTTTTAGTGGGCGAGGTGATTACCATAATGCCAGATGGTAGCATGCGAATCGGACAGGGGTTCTAGTGACTAAATTATATAAACCTCCTATGACAAGTCAGTCTATGTCATCAAAAGCTATACCACTCAAGTCTGGGCGAGAAAGCGGCTTTACCCTTATCGAAGTGATGGTTGCTCTGGCTATTTTGGCAGTGGTAGCCGTCGCGGCGAGCCGTGCCAGTAGCGCGTATCTGAGCTCAGTTGATATATTGCGTACTCGTACACTTGCTCACTTCGTCGCCCAAAATGCCGCCGCTGATTTACGTATTCAAGGGACGTGGCTGACAGCCAACCGCACCCAAACCGTTAATGCTCAAGGGCGTGATTGGCAAATATCAATGACAGTTGGTGATGCCATTACACCTGCTCTAAAAGAAGTGAATATCGCAGTTTCGCCTATTATAGATGGACAGACGCGCACATCGGTCAGTGATATCACTGTGATGCTAAGTAATACTGAGCAAGATACGGGCAGTTTGGATTTAAGTGGTCTAAGCACAACACGTAATAGCGAGCAGGCAGGGGGCGGTCTGTGAGACATCAGCGTGGTTTCACACTGCTTGAGCTAATGGTTGCTATGGCAATATTTGCGATGCTAGCCGTTGCAGGCTGGCAGGTATTTGATGGGGTCAACCGTGCTCGTGAGCGCGCGCAATTTCATGCTGACAATCTGGCTGTCCTGCAGTACGCTTATTTACAGTTACAGCAAGACATGGGTCAAATTATCCCTTATCAAGCGTCGACCACTCAAAGTGTTAGTGTAGCAAACAATAAACCCCAATCAAGCGAGCAAATAAACAAAATAGCGCCTAAGCCCTTTATGAGCTTAGATAGCGAGCATGTCAGCTTTGTACGTTTTGCCGATCCTGATCCAAGATATCAGAGTAGCAATAGCCTTCAACGTATCGAATATATTTTTGCGGATGAGCGTTTGATACGTCGCCAATATACCAGTATGGAAGGCGGGCGTGACAGCGTCAGCTTGGACAGCGTATTACTCGAAGGTGTCACAGCAGGAAGCTGGCAAGCCTATCTACCAGAGCTAAGTACCAGATTTCCGAGCGATGACGCTAACAGTGGCGGTAGTATAAATACAGCGGTGAAACAATCAGCGAATACAGCGAATTCCAAGCCCACAGCTGTTCTATTGCCGAAAGGAGTCGCGGTTAGCTTTACATACCAAGATATGCCAATCACTTGGCAATGGGCACTCGCCCCGCAACCGATATCGCATAGCAATAGTCAAAGCACAGTCAATAATACAGATGGTAGTAACAATGATAATGCTAATAATGACAACAGCGGTAGTGGTGGTGGTGGTAGTAGTGACAATAATAGCAATTTAGGAACGAATAATTGAGAAGGTAGTAGTTAGAATGCATCAATTGCTCAATAACAAAGGCTATGTATGTCGATGACTGCGAACTCTCAACGCGGTGTTGCACTGCTGACTATCTTATTATTGGTAGTCAGTATTACTGTGGTTGCAGGGTCGATGCTTGCTAGCCAAAAAATCGCAATTAGGCGTAGTGGTCTGTTGTTCGATCAAAATCAGTTGCTGCAAGATATCGATGCAGGTCAACAGCTAGCAGTGACGATGCTTCGCGCTGATAGCAACCTCAATGATACGGATAGTGCGCAAGATATCTGGGCGCAGTCTATACCACCTTATACATTGGCTAGTCACAGTGTCAGCATTGAGCTACGCGATGAGTCTGGTCGTTTTAACATTAATAACTTGTATCAAAATGGGTCGGCCAACACCACTGCTTTAGCAGTATTCCAACGACTACTCACGCAACTAAATCTAGAGCCTGATATTGCTATTGCTATTGCTATACTTGATTGGCAAGATGTAGACGGCGAGGTATATCAAGATGGCGGTAACGAAAGTACGGTATATGCGCAGCAGTCAAACGCTGTAGCAACAGATGCTCTGCCAAATCAGCCTTTTGTTAGTATCGATCAGCTACTAGAAGTGAAAGGGGTGAGCGCTGAGACATTATCAGTATTACGGCCCTATCTTACTGCGGTGCCTTATTATGTGCCTATTAATATCAATACTGCCAGTCCCGTATTGTTAGCCGCACTAGTTGATGGTGCTAACAGCCAACAGATGCAAGCACTGGTAGATATGCGCGCACAGCAGGCGCTGACGTCTATTGATGCAGTATGGCAATTACCGATATTTGGCAGTCTAAATGATGAGCAACGAAAAGCTTTAACACCCATGCTTGCCGTTGATAGCCAAGCATTTATGGCGCTTATCACAGCGACTGATAATGCAACTGTCGGTCAGGCGAGAGAGCGTTTTGCCACAGTCTTGATCAGTAAAACTGTCGTTGATAATAATCAAGTAGTTAATAGTAGTCAGGCTGCTAATAATAATCAGGCGAGTAATAGTAGTGAGGTAAACGGTAAAATGCCCAAGGAAGTCAAAGTAGTGACACAGCGACTATGGGCATTTCGTCCGAGCTTTTAGCAGAGGGTATTGAGATCGTATTTAGTCTTTGAGGCGTGTTTCTTCGCTAGACTTCCAATTATAAGCCCCGTAAAAAAGCATCTGTGCTTGACGAGTACAGTTATGCAGCATCAGCTGTTTGTTTTCTTCGATTTCGTTTAGATCAATCTCATCATCATGATCTTCCGTGTAGGTCAGCTCTAGCCAATCAATAATCCAAGAGAAGAACATATTTACGCCAGCCTCAGCCAATAGGCGACGGTCATAAGCATTGATATGGGTAAACGCTGGCTGCAACGCTAAGTCGTCGGCCAAACCTTGAGCATGTATCTTAATCAACTCATTAATGGCTTTTCGTACTGCTTCTGACCCACCATAACGCTCACTGACCAAGAACTGCCAGTAATAAGGCTGATCGCTGACCATATACAAGAATAGCTGAATGCTTTTTGCGATTTGACGATCGAAACTACGTTTGCGGCCAATCTGCAGGCTATCACTTAACGTGGCTAACGTACCGCCCAATTCCTCAATGACCAAAGCGCGCCCGAGTGACTCCATATCATCAAAATGGCGATAAAACGCCGTCGGCACAACGCCAACCTCGCGTGTTACTTGTCTGAGACTGATAGAGCTAAAAGATTGCCCAGTCATACATAAATCGAGCACAGCATTAAAAAAGGCGTGCCGAGTTTGAAGTTTTTTTTGTTCGCGACTGCTCATAATATTTCAAAATTGTCCGGTAGGTGTTTATCATACTCATTTCAACGCATAAATACGACTGAAATACGTCATTCGTGTTCATTTACTAAACCTGTACTGGTCTTTTAAACCACTGTGCCCCAATGGCCTTGCAATTCTTGCGCCAGTCGATATGCTTCGTGGTCATTCATACCTGTAATAAAATCCAAAATATTTAAGACATTATGGTAGATATCGTCAGACAATATGCGGCGATGTTCGTCAAGATGGGGCTGTAGCAATCTTAACAGACGTTGCTGCTCAAAAGACATCGGCGGCTGCATAGTAGCATATTGAGACCCTGTCCAAGCGAGTGGCATAAAGGCATTCAATAGGCTATGCAGGCATTGATTGGCCATCAGCTCCATTCTTACTTTGCTCGGATGATTAAATATTTTTTCGCGTGCCAGTTGCTTAGCTTGATTGATACCATTTTGTACACTGGTATCGCAATGGGCAAATAGGCTACCTTGTAATGTGCCAGCTAGCAATGCATCACTGTTGGCTACAAAAGCATCGGTAACGGTATTGACCAAACGCATCATGGCTCGTGCCCGCAAGGAGGCGAGGCTTTGTCTGACAGATATATGCGTTGGTAGGTTTACACTGCTCGGACGTTCACCAATCAGCTCATAAAATATCGTAGCGACTTCGCTATAGGTTAGCATATTCAGATTGATGCCATCTTCTAAATCGATTAGCGCATAACAGATATCATCTGCCGCTTCTAGTAGATAAGCCAATGGATGGCGCGCAAAGCCATCGTGTTGTTCTGAGCGTGGCAAATGCAAACACGCAGCTAACTCTTCTAGTTGAGACGCTTCGCTATAAAAGCAGCCAAATTTTTGCACATTATAATGGTTGTCATTGACATCGTTGCTGTGAGTCGCAAACCACGGATATTTCATAAAGGCGCCTAGCGTGGCACAGGTAAGTCGCATGCCACCCTTGTCAGGATGATGCTCATTACGTGCCAATAGGCGAAACCCTTGAGCATTACCCTCGTATGCCAGTAAGTCTAATCGCTCGTTGCTGCTTAAATTTTGCAAAATTGCTTGCGGTTCAGGTTGTCTAAACCAATCACGAATCGCATACTCTCCAGCATGGCCAAAAGGCGGATTACCAATGTCATGAGCGAGACAAGCCGCTTGTACAATCACGCCGACATCTGCTGGTGAGACTCCTGCTGGTAGGCCGCTACCTAATGCGTCATGAATTTTTTCGGCGGCCATCATTCCCAAAGAGCGACCAATAGAAGAAACTTCTAGCGAGTGAGTCAGGCGCGTATGAATACCGAGCTGATTGGTCAATGGATGGACTTGGGTTTTCTGATTTAACTGACGAAAAGAGTGAGAAAATACCAGTCTGTCATAGTCTTTGTGAAACTGAGAGCGAGTACTGGTATTGGCGTTAAATTTTTTGGAAGCACCAAGACGTTGTGAATTGAGAAGATGTGACCATTGTGTGGTAGGGGACGACAAAGAGGTTGGTGTACTTAGCATATTAAACATCCGGAACCAAGGGAACCTCTAGCATAGCAAAATAGCAACCTTGGTACAGCTATATAGTCAGAGAACTACTAAACGGCTACGGCGTTACTTTCCTTAGAGGTACTATTTGTACAATCTGTAGTCGGCTGCCTTGTACTCATTTTAGACTTCTTTGACTAGAGTTAATGCCCTATAAATTGGATACAGTGTGAGTATCGCTTAGCCTACTATTGGTAGTGCTTTCACTTGCCTTGCCTGTATCCAAATTATATTGAATCAACTATATTAAGACTTTTGACAGTTAAAAATTACGTCTTCCTTGTCGATAGCGACATCGCTGTCCAGTGTCTTATTAAGCAACGTCGCTTTGTCTCCATTTACTTGCCAGATGATGCCGTGGGTATCATCTAATCCAATATCGCTAGTATAGATGCCCTTATCAGCATCAGTTTCACTATTCGTAGTAGCTGTCAAATCGTATTCAATACCATCGATGAGCAAATGCGCTGTCTGTGGTGTACTGTCGCTATGATAAGAAACGCCGATAGTAGCAGTAGGCTCACAAGAGAAAGGGGTGCTGCTGCTGGCGTGTGTTGCATGATCATGACCTGCGTGCGTATGTTCTTCGTGGCTATGACTTTCATGACTATGATCTTCATGATTAGGCCCTTCATGATCGTGTTCCATATCACTATGCTCTTCATGCTCTTCATGCTCTTCATGCTCTTTATCGTCATGCATTTCATGACCTTGTTCATGACCTTGTTCATGCTCGGCGTGATTATCTATTGGTGCTTCTTCAGATGCCACTGCATCGGTATCGTTGTTTGGCTGACAGCCCAATAGAGAGCCTGCCATCACACTACCTAGTATCGTAATACCTGCAAGTTTAGAAAAATAATTAGTCACGGTATGAATCCTCAAATAAGCAATATAAAGATATGTTATAATATAACAATTTATAGGTAAAATAAAGCCGATGATGGAGAATATCCAACATCGGCTAATTAACTTTAAATAAGCTGTACTATTTAAAGTTATACGTTAAATCTAAAGTGCATCACATCGCCATCTTGTACGATGTAAGTTTTGCCTTCTAGACGCGATTTACCAGCAGCAGCAGCGCCTTTTTCGCCGTTGTATTCGATAAAGTCATCATACGCAATAACCTCAGCGCGAATAAAACCACGCTCAAAATCAGTATGAATCACGCCAGCTGCTTGCGGTGCTGTCGCACCAATAGCGACAGTCCAAGCACGTACTTCTTTTACACCAGCGGTAAAGTAAGTCTGCATATCAAGTAAGTCATAGCCACCGCGGATTACTTGGTCAAGACCGGCTTCTTCCATGTCCATTTCAGCTAAGAAGTCTTTTTTATCGTCTTCATCAAGTTGGGCGATTTCAGATTCGATCTGGTTGCATAGCGCGATGACGATAGAGTCTTCACCAGTGGCATAGTCACGAACAGCGTCGAGATATGGGTTATTTTCAAAACCATCTTCAGAAACGTTAGCGATATACATGGTTGGCTTTAGCGTAATTAAACCATAACTTCTGATCAGTTTTTTCTCATCAGCGTCTAGGTTAGCTGCACGAGCCGCTTTGCCTTCTGCTAGTAATGGCTCAATTTTTTTGAACACATCAAGCATGGCGCCAGCATCTTTATCGCCGCCTTTTGCTTTTTTGGTCAAGTTAAATACCGCGCGTTCAACAGCCTCTAAATCTGCTAATGCGAGCTCAGTGTTGATGGTTTCGATATCATCAATCGGGCTAACGCGGCCATCAACGTGCACCACATTGTCATCATCGAAACAGCGTACCACATGAGCAATCGCATCGGTCTCACGAATATTGGCTAGGAACTGGTTACCCATGCCTTCGCCTTTTGACGCGCCTGCGACTAGACCTGCGATATCAACAAACTCCATCGTCGTTGGTAATACGCGTTCAGGATTGACGATATCAGCCAGTTGTTTTAGGCGTGGATCTGGTACTGGCACGATACCCGTGTTGGGATCTTTGGTACAAAACGGAAAGTTTTCAGCGGCGATACCCGCTTTGGTCAACGCATTAAACAAGGTGGATTTACCCACGTTTGGTAGGCCGACGATGCCGCAATTAAAACCCATAACATTCTCTCAATGTATTAATAAAATCAGTTGGTATAAAGTTTGGCTAAATGATAAATCAAAATTGGGCACATTGTAGCAAATTTACCTGAATAGGGGTGAGGTTGTTACGGTATATGCTCAGGTTTTTACTCGATGACGATACGCATCTTTATGACAAAAGCAGGTTATATTAGAGGCTTGAAAATGAACAAGGTTAATCAATACGAGTGACACATAGTTTATGTGAGCTGATAAAGCCTATTTTTTAATATGGTAAACTGTCACGTATAGATAAGGGCTTGAAGTTCATGTAAATTCAGCACATATACTCTGCTAGGTTTAGCAAATAATACTTACTCTAAAGCTATAAACAATCAGACGTAAGCTGATAATATCGCCAAAATAAAATGTAAGGCAATTTTAGACAATGACAACCTCGATTTTTGACACACGCCACTATAAATACCCGCAGAACTTCCTTGAGATGAAGCCTAAACTGACTCGGCTTGAGCAGGCTATTAAAAAACTAGAAGCGAATTTAATCGATACTGCTGAGAAGAAAAACCTCAAGTTATTAAAGCAGAGGCTAGATAGTGGATTGGGGTTAAAAGTCGATTATGCCAGTGAGTTAAATCCTGATCAGTTAATGGCCGCGACTACGATCGACGGCAAAGTATTGGTCATTGCTGGTGCAGGTTCGGGCAAGACCAAAACCTTGACCTATCGGACCAGTTATCTATTGGAAAATGGGGTGTCGCCTAAAGAGATTCTGCTACTGACCTTTACGCGTAAAGCGGCAAATGAAATAAAAGATAGAGCTAAGTCTTTACTGGCAAGCAGTCTTTCAAATCAAGAGCTATCAGATGCAGAGCTCGCCGAGGATAAGCTGCCAACTGATAAAGCTTTAAATAGCATCACTAGTGGTACTTTTCACTCTTTTTGTAATATGTTGCTACGACAATATTCAGGGCTGCTCGGTATCAATCCGCGATTTACGATTCTGGATACTGGCGATAGTGAGGATGCTATCGACTTGGTGCATAAAGAAAAAAAGTATCCTGCTCAAACCAAGGCACAAGCCTTTCCGCGTAAAAAAACGCTGCAAAATATCATCTCGACGTCTAGAAACAGACGTATACATATTCGCGACTTAATCGAAAGTAACTACCCAGATATTGCTGTGCATATTCCTATCATCGAGCAGCTGGCAGTTGATTTCCATGAATATAAGCGCGCCAATCACTTATATGATTTTGATGACATAATTAGCCAAGTAGTGCGTCATTTAAAAACCAATGACACCTTTCGACAGCTGCTGCAAAGCCAATATCGTTACATTATGGTTGATGAATACCAAGACACCAATATTCCGCAAAAGCAGCTAATCGACTTAATATGTGAGCCTGACTCGGTATCGCTGATGGTAGTTGGTGACGACAATCAAAGTATTTACGCGTTTCGCGGTGCCAATTATGAAAACATTCTTCTGTTCGGTGAGACTTATCCTCATGCCAAACTTATTAAGCTTGAGCAAAATTATCGTAGTACGCCGTCCGTTTTAAATTATATCAATGCTTTGTCAGAGCAAATCACGCTAGGCTATCAAAAGCAGCTGTATTCTGATGCGCCGATAGAAGGACACAAACCAGTATTTCGACGACTCAGTGATGAGCCAAAAGAAGCGAGCTATATCACTGACAAGATCGTCGCGCTAAAGCCAGAGTATGACTACAACGACTTTGCAGTATTATGCCGTACGTCATTTCAGTCCAATTACGTACAGCTAGAATTTATGGCGCGCAATATTCCCTTTATCGTCGTGGGTGGTATCAAGTTCATTGAAAGACGTCATATCAAAGACGTATTGGCCTTTGTCAAAATACTCTATAACCCAAATGACACAATTGCTTGGCATCGTATTTTAACTTTGTTTAAAGGGGTAGGAGCAGTAACGGCGACGCGCTTAACCCAAGCTATTACTGCTGACAATAATGCATTTGAGTCCTTACTAGCAGCACCTTTTGCAAAAAAGAGCGATCAGTTAGAGCCATTGTATTACGCGCTTACCAAGGCACAGCAAGCTGAAACGGTCGAGACAGCTATTGAGCATATTCTTGAGTTTTATATTCCAGTATTAAAGCTGATTGAAGAAAATTGGCGTGAGCGTACCGAAGATTTTCGGGTATTAAAGAACTTAGCGACAGAGCACACAAGCCTTGATAGCTTTTTAGAAAATCTCGCTTTAGACCCACCTAATGATTCTGTTGCTGTCATGGGCAATTCGGATAATGGACAAGACAGTAGCAATGACAAAGTCACTATCTCGACCATTCATAGTGCTAAGGGACTTGAATGGCCAGTAGTGTTTGTTAACTCATTGGTAGATGGCATCACGCCGCATCACCGTTCTTTGGATGACTTTGAAGCGTTAGAAGAAGAGCGTAAGCTGTTTTATGTTGCCTGTAGTCGTGCAAAGACGCAGTTATATCTGACAGCACCAAACTACTTTTCTAGTTATTCTGGATATTTTGATAAGCCGTCACGTTTTATCGCTGAGCTATCTGCGGATGAGGTAACGGTTGAAACGACAAGGCGGACCATGATAGAAGATGACGACCCAATTTGGTGGTAATACGCTATGCTTAGTTGATTATCTAATCAATTAAACATAAGCTAATAAGGCTATTCAGTAATATAGATAAGTGAGCTTTCAAATAGCTGAAAATTTCATGTTCAAAAACATTGGATAATTTGACGCTATTTTCACTAAAGTTGTTGCTAGCCTGTTTCTCAAGGCCGGTATTATTCCTATCAAAAATACCTTCTCAAAAACCCTATAACAAAAAGTATGTGACGCAAAAATATTTCTCAGATAAGGGTTTCAAATTTGTCCTAATGCGTTACTATTACCACCTAATTCTGTTAGACCCTTATATTTGATACTCTGTATTAACACCCTAAGAAAAGGATAGGTTATGCGCTACGAAGTTATCGTTATCGGTGCAGGTATGGTTGGCACGTCAATCGCGTGGCATCTACAAAAAAATAACTCAAATGTATTATTGTTAGACAAAAAATTGCCAGGGTCAGAGACCTCATATGGCAATGCAGGATTGATTCAGCGCGAAGCCATTCATACACATCCTTTTCCTCGTCAGCTGACAGAAATGATCAGAGTGTTACCAAACCAAGGTACCGATATTCGCTATCGTATTCCGGCCATTTTGCGTTATCACCAAGCGCTGCTGCAATACTGGAAATACTCTACGCCAGCTTCAGTCAAAAAGATCGAATCAGAGTGGCAGACGTTGATTGAGCATTGTACCAGTGAGCATCAAACCATGATTAGCGCCTCTGGTGCTGACGAGCTCATTACTCGTGATGGTTGGTTGCAATTGCATCGCTCAGAAGAGACGTTTAAAGAAGCGCAAGCAGCAGCCATTGATGCTCGCAACCAAGGCGTTGAGCATAATGTGTTGAACGTTGCAGAACTAAAAGCCATGGAGCCTAGTGCCAATTTTGAAGGTTTTGTTGGCGCAATTCATTGGAAAAACTCTTGGCAAGTATCGAACCCAAGCTCGCTCGTGAAAGCTTATGCAAAAAACTTCCAAGATATGCAGGGTACGATCAAAGAGAGCGATGTAAAAGAAATCGTAAAAGATGGCGAAGGCTGGAAAATCATCACTGATAATGACACTTATTATAGTGACAAGTTGGTCATTGCAGCGGGTCCATGGTCGAACGACTTGATCAGACCACTTGGCTATAACTTGCCATTGTTCCCAATGCGCGGCTATCATCAGCATTTCAAAGTGACAGAAAAGAACACCATCAATCACAGTATGTTTGATATGGACAAAGGCTTTGTGATGGGTCCAATGCAGCAGGGTATCCGTATCACCACTGGTGCTGAGATGACCACGATGAATGCGCCAAAGAACTTTGGTCAGTTAAAAACTGTATTGAAGCTTGCTAAAAAAATCTTGCCATTAGAAGATGCGGTTGAGAGTGAAGCGTGGGCAGGCTCACGTCCTTGTATGCCTGATATGAAGCCAGTAATCGGTCCTGCAGACAAGCATGACAAACTATGGTTCGCATTTGGTCACAGTCATCAAGGCTTTACTTTAGGGCCAATGACAGGTCGTCTGGTTGAAGAGATGATTCACGATAAGCCTACATTGGTCAATCTTGCACCATTTAGTGCCCAGCGTTTTTCTAACTAAGCGCGTATCTGATATATAGTTGATCCAATTTAAGAGCGGTACAAGGCAACCGAGTGCAGATGTATATGTCATACTTCAAGCGAGGTTAACGCTGTAACGCTTTTATAGTGGATTGACTATAGTTAGCACAGACTTAAATTAATAAATGAAAGGTATAGACATGATTAAGAAGCTACACAGCAATCAACGTATGAGCAAAACCGTAATCCATAACCAAACTATCTATTTGTGTGGTCAGGTAGGTAACGCAGAAGACGATATCAAAGCGCAAACATTGACTTGTCTGGAAAAAATTCAAACGCTATTAGAAGAAGTGGGTAGCGACAAATCAAAGCTACTATCAGTCACGGTTTGGATCAAAGACATGGCTGACTTTGCTGCCATGAATGAAGTCTATGACCAGTGGTTTGAAGGTATTCAGCCACCGGCTCGCGCTTGTGGTGAGTCAGCATTGGCACGTCCTGAGCTATTGGTTGAGATGATCGCCATCGCTGCTGAGTAATAGACGGCTCGCAGTACTTGTAGTATCGGTATTAAATAGAAATAAAAAAGGCCATGATAGCGATATCGTGGCCTTTTTTGTGCTTGGTAATAAGCAAATTTAATTACTGCAAATCGGTATGCTAACTTTCTAAACCAAGCGCACTCCGTATAACGTCAGCTAAGCAATACAATGATTAGTGTCATGGGTACTAACACCCTTTCCATACTGCTTGGCGCTTCTCAATAAAAGCATCAATCCCTTCACCCACATCGTCCGCCATCATATTGCCCGTCATTACTTCACTGGCATAATCATACGCATCTTCGATGTTCATACCCAACTGCTTATAGAACATATCTTTGCCAGTTCTTACTGCGACAGGAGATTTAGCAGTAATGGCTGTTATCAGTGATTGTAGTGTTTGATCGAGTTGCTCTGCTGGCGCAACTCGATTGATCAATCCATATTGCAAAGCGGTATGCGCATCGATAAATTCACCTGTAATCAGCATCTCAAATGCCTGCTTGCGGGGCAAATTGCGACTGACGGCGACAGCAGGCGTGGAGCAAAAAAGCCCCACATTTATCCCAGAAGTAGCAAATTTTGCATTATCAGCGGCAACGGCCAAGTCACAAGCGGCGACCAGCTGACATCCTGCAGCGGTAGCAATCCCTTGTACTTTTGCAATGACGACTTGTGGCATACAGTTGATAGTAAGCATCATTTTGCTACATTGCTGGAATAGCGCACGATGAAATGCTGCATCTGTGTGTGCGCGCATTTGTTTTAGATTATGACCAGCACAGAACGCCTTGCCTGTCGCTTGAATAACCACGACTCTGATTGTATTGTCTTGAGCGATACTGTCTAGCTCTGCTTGCATAGCAGACAGCACTTCAACGGATAATGCATTAAATTGCTTGGGTTGGTTTAAGGTGAGCGTGACGACGCCACTGTCTTTATTGTCTTCTCTAATAATCAGAAGGTCGTCTAGGTCTAGAGTGGTGCCTAATTGAGTCATTTATCATCCTTGATAATGGGTGGTTTGATTTGGCAAAGGCTGCTATTTATAAAGTTATATAAATCGTTGTAAATAGTAGCATGGCTCATATTCTATACAATAAGTGACTGACATAGAAAGCTCACGAAAAAAATAGCGCACTCAGATGATGAGTACGCTATTGGTTTTTCAGTCAGATATAAGCTAAATCTATACTAGGTTAAATTTATACTAAGCTGTATTTATACTGAACCTAGTATGCGCCTTCGCTATAGATAAGCTCGTAGCTGTGGCTATAAATCTCAACGATGTTGCCGAACGGGTCTTCCATATAAATCATGCGGTAAGGTTTTTCGCCAGGGTAGTAGTAGCGTGGTTTTTCCATACGCTTTTTACCACCTGCGGCAACCATACGCTCAGCCAGATCTTCAACATTTGGATCTTGAACGCAGAAGTGAAAGATACCTGTTTTCCAATATTCAAAGTTGTTTTCAGGGTTCTCTTGATTTTTGAATTCAAAAATCTCAACACCGATACGGTCACCAGTAGATAGGTGAGCGATACGGAAGCTGCCCCAACCTGCACCGAATACTTCAGTACACATCTCACCAATCGGGCTGTCATCTTCGACAATCTCAGTTGGTTCCATGATGGTGTACCAACCCATCACTTCAGTATAAAATTTTACGGCGGCATCTAAGTCAGGGACTGACAGACCGATGTGCGAAAAGCTTCTTGGATAAACATTGTTCATAGCTTGTGCTCCTGTTTGCTGTATTCTTGTTTAACGTGAGGCCAGTATACAAATGCACCTTCATTATGTAAAATTATCAAATATTATATAAATAAGTATGAAACGTAATGATAAATATTACATGGCTACGAACTTTCTGTACGCTTGCCGAAGTTGGGCACTTCACCCGCACAGCTGAACGTCTATATATGACGCAGTCCGGTGTGAGCCAACACATAAGTAAGTTAGAGGAGCAACTAGATACAGACTTGTTGATTCGACAAGGCAAGCAGTTTTCATTGACCAATGCAGGTGAGCAGCTTTATAAAGAAGCAGGCGAGATATTGCAGCGATTATCAAATTTAGAACAGCGCATCGGTGAAGATCCGCCTTATGAAGGATTGGTGCGTTTGATGTCACCAGGTAGTGTGGGACTTAAACTGTATCCGCAGCTTTTGTCTTTACAGCAGCAGTACCCAAAACTAGTCATTGATTACCGTTTTGCTCCAAACTCTGATATTGAGCGGGCGCTGGCTAATCACGAGATTGATGTCGGCTTTATGACGGATATATCAGACGATGAAACAGTTAGCTGCAAACCTATGGCACAAGAAGCATTGATACTAGTCACCCCTGCGACTACAGTAGAGCCTAGCTGGGAGCAGCTTATCGAGCTTGGATTTATCGATCATCCAGATGGTGCGCACCATGCAAGTCTGCTGCTAAGTGCTAATTATCCTGAGTTTCAGCACGTCAATGATTTTGAGAAAAAAGGCTTTTCGAATCAGATAGGGTTAATCTTAGAGCCAGTCAGCAGGGGAATCGGCTTTACTGTTCTGCCAGCACATGCCGTGGCTGCCTATCCAAAGCCTGAGCTGATTAACAGTCATTATCTACCAGTTGCCGTTAGCGAAACGCTATATCTGGCAGTCAGACGACAGCAGGTACTCTCTAATAGAATGCATACGGTCATCGATGACGTGAAAAAATGGCTATAGATATTTTGGAAGTGATAAAGGCACAGCTAACAAAGGGTTAATAAGAGGTTCAATAGCTGTGCGTTTAGTGG
Source organism: Psychrobacter sp. JCM 18900 (assembly GCF_904846625.1). Taxonomy (GTDB): domain Bacteria; phylum Pseudomonadota; class Gammaproteobacteria; order Pseudomonadales; family Moraxellaceae; genus Psychrobacter. The sequence goes on along the minus strand of NZ_CAJHBL010000001.1, from coordinate 355,121 downwards.
AGGAGGTTCATTGATAGATTGCGACTATGAAAGATTGCGTCTATTTTAAAGTCTGCCCAAGTTTGATACTTGCGGCAATATTAGCAGCAGTAGTCTCAATATTGTTATAAGCAGAACCCAACACGTTATCAATCGTGTCTACTTTTTGGATACTCGGCATGACCACATCGAACTGACTGGTCTGAGCAGGTTTTAGTCCATCGACACTGCCGCAGATAGCGATAACAGGTGTACGGCTGGCGTTAGCGATTTGGCTGATACCGCCTGCCACTTTACCCATGGCTGTTTGTGCATCAAGTTTACCTTCGCCAGTGATGACAAGATCAGCCTCTGCGATATGCTGTGACAGGTGAGCCACTTCGGCAACCGTATCGAAGCCTGACTTTAGCTGAGCTTGGAAGAACGTCATCATCGCATAGCCAAGACCGCCTGCCGCGCCAGCACCTTCAACGTATTGACAGTCTTCATAGCCATGCTGTCCACATATGGTCGCAAAGTGACTGAGTGCCTTGTCCAAAGTATTGACTTGTTCTGGGCACGCGCCTTTTTGTGGGCCAAATACTGCGCTTGCACCTAGCAGACCGCATAATGGATTAGTCACATCGCAAGCAACTTCAAATACTGTGTCTGATATCTTTGCATGCAGGCTAGTATTATCGAGCTTATGTAAGCTAGCAAGTGCGCCACCACCATGAGTGAGTAGGCTATCATTAATATCATGAAATGTTATGCCTAGCGCCATTAGCATGCCAAGGCCTGCATCATTGGTTGCGCTACCACCTAGACCGATAACGATACGCTTAGCACCTTCTGCTAATGCATCTTCGATCAGCTCCCCAACACCATAGCTACTCGCAATAACAGGATTACGCTCATCAGCTGTCAGTAGGTGCAATCCGCACGCTTGAGCCACTTCGATAACAGCGGTCGCGTCTGGCAATAATAGGTACTTTGCCGTAATCGGTCTCATCAACGGGTCATGTACTCTGACTTTTTTCCAGCGCCCGCCCAATACATAAGACAATACCGCTGAGGTACCTTCACCGCCATCGGCCATTGGCAGTAGCTTGTAGTCAGCATCTGGAAACACTTGACTAAAGCCAGATTGAATGGCGTGGCAAACATCAAGTGCTTCTAAACTTTCTTTAAACGAGTCAGGGGCGATCAAAATTTTCATACGGCTCTCTTTGAATATCTTAATGACACGATCATTGCGATAGTGTCATGTTTTAAAACGTTTACTTAGCAATCATCAAATAAACGTATGTAGAAATACCCAATTTTATGAACTAGATAAACACTAGGGTCAACAACCAGATAAATACGATGCTAGTCACACCTTGAATACCAGTGGCCATTGAATGAGCCTTGTACGCTTGTGCGACGCTCATGCGACTAAACTGGCTAACAATCCAAAAGAAACTGTCATTGGCATGTGAGATGGTCATGGCACCGGCACCGATTGCCATCACGCAGAACACGCGTCCAAGCTCGCTGTCTAGGCCAATCTGGCTCAATAGTGGGGCAACCATAGCAGAAGTAGTAACCAATGCGACTGTGGTTGAGCCTTGTGCTGTTTTTAGCGCTGCAGAGACGATAAATGGCATGAAGATACCTAAACCCAAAGCAGATAGCGTTGAACCTAGGTAGTCACCAATTGGCGTCACTTTTAGCATGGCACCAAACGCGCCACCAGCTCCAGTGATCAATAGAATAGGGGCTGCTACTACCAAACCTTGCGAGATACTGTCGCTGATTTCTTGCGTTTTTTGGCTTGATTTAATCAAGAAAAACGATAAGAACAAACCGATAAGTAGTGCAGTAAGCGGGTTACCAATGAATATCAAAATCTCCGCTACCATGCTACTGCCAAATGGTGCGCTTGGGAAATTAGCAACCGAAGACAGGCAGATTAATATGATAGGAACGATAATCGGCAAGAAAGCCATTGTCGCTGAAGGCAAGTGACTGTAGTCATCACGAGTCTTCATTCCTTCAGGCATTGCGGCTGCAGGAGCATCTGCCGCATTGATATTGTCAGGAGTGGCGTTAAGGAAGCGATTAGACCACCACCACCCAGCCAGTACCGCAACTGCTGTCACGACCACACCGACCATAATAACCAAACCTAAATTTGACTCTAGACCTAAGTTACCTGCCGCTGCGATTGGGCCTGGCGTAGGCGGGACAAAGGTGTGGGTAGCGTATAGACCAGTGGCCAAGGCAATGCTCATCGCGACACTTGATACATGTAAGCGCTCAGCCAAAGACTCTTTTAGAGAGTTCAAGATAATATAGCCAGAGTCACAAAATACAGGGATCGAAACGACTGCACCGACGATAGACATGGTCAAAGTAGGGAAGCGTGGCCCCAATACTTTAATAACGGACTCTGCCATTACAATAGCAGCACCCGTTTTTTCAAGGATTAAGCCAATAATCGTACCAAATACAATCACAAGACCGATATAGCCTAAAATACCACCGAAACCATCAGAGATCGTCTTGGCGACCGTATTAAGTGGTACTTGATAAAATAGCGCGACCAAAAAAGCGGATAAAATCAACACTAAAAAGGGATGCCACTTTAATTTTGCGGTAGCGAAAATAATAAAAAGAATGGTCAGCACAAGCCAAAATACAATCATCACTGTCTCAATATGGTTTATATCTTAATTGATTACCAATGCTAATATAGTCAATTATATCTAGATTAAACACGGTATATAGCGTGCTAAGTCTACTCTGTGTAGTACTTTCACACGCTTTTACCATTTCTACATTTAAACGATATCGAACCAACTATCTGCATCACTAACGATACGAAATTTTAAAGGGGCATATTTTATAGCAAATAGACGCCGCTAGGAAATAGATTCGTTAAATAGTTGGCGCTGTTGACAAAAAATTGAGAGATACTTAATTTTGAAATGAGAGAAATTAGTAAAAAAACGTCGAAGACGTTTGTGGAAATACTTGTATAACTAGCAATTGATAATACTTCAAACCAAAAAAAACTGGCCATTTATAATGACCAGTTCTTGTCTAAGCAATGTTTACCTACCTGAATAATAATTATTTTTAAGATAGGTATTCTAAGAAGTGCCCTTATTAACAATTAGGCAATCTTATCAAAAAAAGCTTTGTTATTCGTAGCAGTTGCAGTATCAAAGCTGACGTAAATGCCTTGATCATCCAACGTGGCATACCAATGATCATCGTTGCCACTGGTCAGCAGCTGAAAGTATTTGTCATTGACTATTCTGCCAACTGTATATACTTCACCTTTGGAGTAGTATGCATTACCTTGAGTACAGATAAGCTTGTCATTGGTATGAATGTTATTATTGTCTTTCATATTCTTGCGCCCTATTAGTAAATTAAATACCCTATTAGTACATTAAATAGCAGTAGATTATCAATTCTGCTAATAGTAATAAAGATGATTATATAGGCAGTATCTTGTTGTTTGGTATAGCGTTTTTAAGGTAGTTGTTGCATTTAGTTACTACAACATTGCATAGATAACACCGCTATCATAGCAATAGATTTTTTGAGAATCCTAAGCTGTTTAGGAATATATAAAATCCTAATTTATCAAGATAAAGGAGTGCAAGTTAGCGATATAAATGGTCTAAATACATAAACTCTAATGTCAAAAATGACGCACGTAAAAAAGCCAGCAACCTAAGTTGCTGGCTTTTTGCAGACTGAGTCTAACTACATAGAAGATTACTCTTCAGAATAGTCTTCTTCAGCAGCTTCTTCGTCAGCTGAATCTTCGTTGTTACCATCTTCAGAAAGAATAGTAACTAAGATGCTAGCAGTAACGTCATGGTGTAGCTGAATATCAACATTGTATTCGCCAACTTGACGTAGAGTGCCTTCAGGTAGCTTGATTTCAGCACGGTCTACTTCTAGACCTGAGTTAGTCAATGCTTCAGCGATATCGCGAGTACCGATAGAGCCGAATAGCTTGCCTTCGTCACCTGATTTAGCACGCATGATAACATTAACGTCAGTCAACGCATCAGCACGCTCTTGAGCAACAGCGATCTCTTTTGCTTCTTCAGCTTCAAGTTCAGCACGACGTGCTTCGAACTTTTCGATGTTAGCTTTAGTAGCAGGTAGCGCTTTGCCCTGAGGGATAAGAAAGTTACGTCCGTAACCTGGTTTTACATCGACAGTTTCACCGAGTTTACCAAGGTTGACGATACGCTGTAACAAAATAATTTGCATGAGTCATTCCTAGTTAGCGGTTAACCTTGATGGTTATCAGTGTATGGAAGTAGCGATAAGTAACGAGCTTGCTTGATAGCAGTCGCTAATTGACGCTGATATTTAGTAGATGTACCAGTAATACGGCTTGGTACGATTTTACCATTATCACTAATGTACTGTTTTAGCAATTCAACATCTTTATAGTCGATGTGAGTGATGCCTTCAGCAGTGAAACGGCAGAATTTGCGACGGCGATAGAAACGTGCCATGAGTATTCTCCTTTAATTAGTCTTCACTGTTGTCGTTGTCGTCATTATCGTTTTCACGATTGTCTGGACGACGAGTAGTTGCTTTGCGTGCGCGTTTTTCATCGGCATTCTTGGCTAACTGCGACTCTTCAGTGACAGCTTCGTCACGGCGCATAACTAGACTACGAATGATCGCGTCGTTATAACGGAATAATTCTTCAAGTTCAGCTAAAGTTTCACCGTCAGTTTCAATGTTGAAAAGAACGTAATGAGCTTTGTGAATCTTGTTGATTGGATAAGCCAGTTGACGACGGCCCCAATCTTCTAGACGATGGATAACACCGTTGTTGTCTTGAACTAACTTGATGTAGCGCTCAACCATGCCGACCACTTGGTCGCTTTGGTCTGGGTGTACAAGTAACACCAGTTCGTAATGTCGCATTATGACTCCTTACGGATTAGTAGCTATTAACCCTATGTTAATAGCAAGGAGATTTATAAGGTAAGCCCAATTCTAGTGATATTTTATAAAAAACAATCAAGAATAAGCTTAGTTTATAAAGCGCCGTATTATAACAGTACTCGGCAACTAACACAAAGGTTAATCACTAAGCTACTGTCAATAAAATATAAAAAGAGGCTAAATAAGCTTTGCTAAATAAAAAAGCCGCGATAGTATGCAGCTTTTTTGAGTGTAACGAGCTATAAAACCAATAACCAAATCAAAATACTGTTATTCAGGTTTTGATTTTTTTACCAATTGGCTACTGTCTGCTTTTACCACTAAGGTTTTGGCAAGTTTGTCATGCCAACCAATGTTTTCAGGGCTTTTAGATGCCATGTAATAGTGGATGGCAATAATCACAAAGCCTAAAAAACTGGTAAACGAAAATAGTAAGTTATAGATAATAAATAACAATAACGTACGTGTACCGATAAGCTTAATAAATGAAGGTAGACGATGCGTGGTTTGATCCACAACACGAATACCAGTGATCAGCTTGCCTAGTGATTGACCGCGCATGGTAATAAATACCAATTGTAAGGCAAATAGCCCAAAGACCATCACCTGTGACATCATCAATGTGCTACTAGGAAGACTTTCCATTAGCGTCATTGAATATTGATAGGCGGCGTCCATATCTTGAATGTTTTGGAACTTGGTATAGTCCACATCCATCTTAGTCAATGCCATTACTAACGGCAGTATGGCCAATATATAAAGTAGGCCATTTAATGCAGTCGCCAATACGCGTGACATGATTGGCGCAAGTACCACGTTGCCGACGACTTTATCATTGTCTGCAATAGCCTTTTTGAGAGTAGACTTGTTTAATGAGACATTGTTGTGTGGCGTTTGATGACGATTGGTCGTCATATCGGCTTTCACGTTTTTAGGACGTTCAGGCTTGCCATATAGTCTATCTAACGATACTGACTTATCATCTTTCGCTTTGTTGGTATCTTCAGGGAAGACGGTTACGTTATTGATGATAGAGTCGTTTACTTCAGGCGTGTTAGCACCGGTCGGGCGATAAACCGTTTGGTTATTGGTAAGATCACCTACGCGCTGCCACTGAGCTAAGCCTTCATGCCACATCAGATCATCAAGCAATACTTCACCAGATGCCAGCATGATATTCAGCTGCTCCAACTGATATGGGCCAGCTTGTACGTTATTTCGAGCAAGGAAAATCTGCATAATTGCCTGCATAGTTAGTCATGTCTTAGGACATTATATTAGGGTCTATTTGAAAAAATCAAATAGACCCTAGTAGTGGTATCTTTAATGACTGTGTGAATGACCGCCGTGATTAAACGTAGCGGTTTACTTCGCTTCTTCACCAGCTAAGAAGAACCAAGTATCTAGTACTGAGTCAGGGTTCAATGACACTGAGCTGATACCTTGTTCCATTAGCCAGAATGCTAGATCTGGATGGTCTGATGGACCTTGACCACAGATACCGACATACTTACCAGCTTTGCGGCAAGCTTCGATAGCCATAGACAATAGTTTCTTAACAGCAGGATCACGCTCATCAAATAGATGCGAGACGATACCTGAGTCACGGTCAAGACCAAGCGTTAACTGAGTCAAATCGTTAGAACCGATTGAGAAACCATCGAAATGCTCTAGGAATTCTTCTGCCAATAGGGCGTTGGTTGGTAGCTCACACATCATGATGACGCGTAGACCATTTTCGCCACGTTTTAAACCATTTTTCTCAAGTAATTCGATGACTTCTTTGGCTTCACCAACAGTACGTACGAATGGAATCATGATCTCAACGTTGGTCAAGCCCATGTCATCACGTACACGTTTTAGTGCTTTACACTCAAGCTCAAAACAGTCACGGAAGTTATCAGACACATAACGGCTAGCACCGCGGAAACCAAGCATTGGGTTCTCTTCTGATGGCTCGTATAACTTACCACCAAGCAGGTTAGCGTATTCGTTTGATTTGAAATCTGACATACGAACGATCACTGGCTGATCCATAAAGGCAACAGCTAGCGTTGAGATACCTTCGACCAATTTATCAACATAGAAGTCAACAGGTGACGCATAGCCTGCGATACGCTCTTGGATTGCTTGCGCAATTTCACGTGGCAAGCTGTTCATGTTTAGCAAGGCTTTTGGATGCACACCAATCATACGGTTGATGATGAACTCTAGACGTGCAAGACCAATACCTTCGTTTGGCATTTGGGTAAATGAGAATGCGCGATCTGGGTTACCAACGTTCATCATTACTTTGAATGCTAGCTCTGGCATAGATTCAACAGAATTAGTCTGTACTTCAAAATCAATCTGGCTTTCATAAATGAAGCCAGTATCGCCTTCAGCACAAGAAGCAGTTACGTCTTGACCATCAACCAATAGCTCAGTTGCGTTACCACAACCAACGATAGCTGGCACACCTAGCTCACGCGCGATAATAGCAGCGTGACAAGTACGACCACCACGGTTGGTGATGATAGCAGAAGCGCGCTTCATAACTGGTTCCCAATCCGGATCAGTCATGTCTGATACGAGTACGTCGCCTTCTTCTACTTTGTCCATCTCGTTTAGGTTGCTAACGATACGCACTTTACCTGAACCGATACGTTGACCGATTGAACGACCTTCACACAATACTTTTGCGCCAGTCGTGTCGATGACATAACGCTCCATTACGTTGCTGTCTTGACGGCTCTTAACAGTCTCAGGACGTGCTTGAACGATAAAGATCTCGTTAGTATCGCCGTCTTTTGCCCATTCGATGTCCATCGCTTGGCCATAATGCTGTTCGATTGTTACCGCTTGCTTGGCAAGTGAGGTTAGCTCTTCAGTAGATAAAGAGAACTGCATGCGATCTTGTTTTTCAACATCAACGGTTTTAACTGATTTAGCCGTGCTGCCTTCATCACCATAAACCATTTTCTTATGCTTGCTACCTAGGTTACGACGAATAACTGACGGTTTGCCATTGGCTAGCAATTTCTTAGAGATGTAGAACTCATCTGGGTTAACTGCACCCTGTACAACCATTTCACCTAGGCCATAGCTTGAGGTGATGAATACCACTTGATCAAAGCCACTTTCGGTATCTAGCGTGAACATAACACCAGCAGCACCAGTCTCTGAACGTACCATACGCTGTACGGCAGCAGATAGTGCAACACCTTCGTGCTCAAAACCTTTGTGTACACGGTAAGAGATTGCACGGTCGTTATATAGAGAGGCAAATACTTCTTTAATAGCAATTAGGACGTTATCAATACCGCGAATGTTCAAGAAGGTTTCTTGTTGACCGGCAAATGACGCATCTGGCAAATCTTCAGCAGTGGCAGAAGAACGTACAGCAACAGCGATGTCTTCGCCGCCACTCATGGTTTCAAATGATTGACGTACTTCTTGCTCAAGATCTTTTGGCAGTTCTTGTTCAATAATCCAAGTACGAATCTTTTTACCAGTAGCCGCAAGCTTATTAACATCGTTTACGTCTAGTGTTTTTAGCTCGCTGTTGATTTTGTCAAGCAAGCCTGTTTCAGTCAAAAAGCGGTTAAATGCATTTGAAGTGGTGGCAAAGCCGCCTGGAACACTAACGCCTAAATCAGAAAGATGGCTGATCATTTCGCCAAGCGAAGCGTTCTTACCACCAACCATTTCGATGTCGTCTTTTCCTAGCTGATCAAGATTGATTACAAGTGCTGTAGATTGCGCTGCCATGATAACTCCAGAAAATAAGGTTATTTAGTAAAGATTATAACGGTGAATTATACCGCCATATTAGGACAATTTCGAGGGTTTTCACCAAAAAACTTGTTAAAAATATACAAATTGTGGGGTTTGCTACATAAATTAGGGCCAGTCCCATCAGGTTTAGTATTTACTCGGATGAAAAATATCATCGTTAGTAACGATATTATGTGCTTATAAAAGCCAATTACTGCATAAAATAGATGCATTCAAATAAGCCACATTTAGAGTATTTCCATAATTTATGTTTCAATCTTATGTATCTGTATAAACAAAGCATAATAGAAGAAGCATAAAAAAATACCTCAATGAGAGGTGGATTAGCTATGACGACAAGATGAAAAACAATGTTGGTGCTAAGTGTACGCCTGTAACATTGATTTCTATTAAGAGGCTAATATGCGTATAATGTAGCGCATAGATAGTTGATGCACATTGCATGATAAATGTGCGGTACAGCTGCTGAAAAAGGCTCGTTATACGAGTTATAAAGGTAACTATAAAAAGCCGAGTAAAATTCACGCTATTAATACTCAATAACTGCTAAACGTTTGCTAAGTCTGAATTATTACTAAGATCTATACCAAAAACTAAACGAAGGTCACTATTGAGTTTTCAACCGAGGTGTCAACGATATGTACTCAAGCAATCCATCTGAACAAGTTAAGTCCACTATCCAAAATCGCCATGCGCTAAACTTGGACAGCTCACAAGCCATTAGAACGGCGTTTTTTATCTCAGATGGCACAGCGATTACGGCTGAGACACTTGGACGCGCTATTTTGAGTCAGTTTGCCTCGGTTCCTTTTGAGACAAGAGTATTGCCATATGTCGATAGCTTAGAGCGTGCGGAAGATGCGGTTGAACAAATCAATATGGCGTATCAGCGCGATGGGTCGTTGCCATTGGTTTTCGATACGATCGTCAATCCTGAGATTCGCGAAAAAATTAATTCAGCGCATAGCTGTAACTTAGATATGTATGAAGGGCTCATTGGCCGTGTTGCAGAAGAGACTGGTGTGGAGCCAGATGGTCATTCAGGGCATGCACATGATGATGTTGACTCTGAAACCTATAAAGAGCGGATCGATGCAGTGCATTTTGCTTTAGACAATGACGATGGAGCGCGTACTCGTCACTATAATGCAGCCGATATTATTTTGGTGGGTGTATCGCGCTCTGGTAAGACGCCGACTTCTTTATACTTAGCATTACAATTCGGTATTCGAGCGGCTAACTATCCTTTAACCGAAGATGACTTGTACGACAATCAGTTGCCGAAAGCTTTACGTGAGCACAAAGACAAGCTGTTTGGTTTGCTCATCGATACTGATCGCTTGGTAAAAATCCGTCAAGAGCGCCGTGCAGGCAGCCGTTATTCTAGCTATCAGCAATGTCAGCAAGAGCAGCGCGCGATTCAGGGTATTTATATCACGCACGGTATCCCAAGCTTAGATGTATCAGAGATGTCTGTTGAAGAGATTGCCACACGTATTTTGCAGATGACAGGTCTCAAACGCCGTATTGGATAATGAATGTCAGCTTAAACAGTATCTGTTCAATCGGTATCAATAAGTGTTCAGGCAGCTTTAATAAATGCGCAAAAAACACTAATAAACATACATCATTTCATCCTAGATAATTATCATATAGAGAATATTATGATTTCAGCCTATCAATCTATAAAGCCATCGTTGTTGCTGGCAGGTTTAATCAGTGCAGCGACTTTACTGAGTGCTTGTCAAACATCACCATTTGCAAAGGATCCAGTACCTGAGCCGCGCTATATTCCAAGTATCGTATTGGGAGAAGCACAGACACTGACCGTCATGCCAAACCGTGTTGCTTGTGCTTCAGAATTGCCAATGCAGTGCCTACTTGCTAAGTCTAAAGACGGTAGCGTATTCCAAATTCCTTATGACTGGATCGATGACTTTAAACCAACCCTTGGTACAGAGTACATCATTAGCGCCCGCCCGCAGATTGATGAAGGGCAACAGAGCGCTACTGGTCACTGGACATTGCAAAACATATTGTCACAACGTATGGTGAGCATGCCTCAGTAGGGCAGTATTCATTTATCTACATGATACAAACTCAGCTACATATTGATTCATTTATATCTCAAACATTTACTCGATAAATAAATATAAAGAGGACATCATGGTAAGTAAAAGTGCAAGCGACGAGACCAACGATACTGGCAAAGATATTCATACCGAAGTATCAAATAAATCTAGCGGACACGTGCCAAGCCCTGAACATACCGAAGGTAAGAACAAAAAAGAAAAGATAGAGCAGACTCACGAGCAAGTGACTGATGATGTCATGCATCATCCGGACCTTGTGAATCCACTCGATGACACACGAATCGATATTAAGTCCGGCTTTACCAAAGACTCTCGCCGTCTAAAAAGTGACGATCATGAATATGAGTACGATGCCGTTGTTTTAGGAGCGGGCCCTGCCGGTGAAGCCGCTGCCATGAAGCTGACTAAGTCTGGTAAAAGAGTGGTCGTTGTCGATCCACGTGATCAAGTAGGCGGTAACTCTACTCACGTCGGTACAATTCCAAGTAAAGCATTGCGCCAATCTGTATTTAACTTGATTAACTTCCGCCGCGATCCGATGTTTACCAAGGCGATGGAATATAAGCAAGTACCGCTAAATGAAGTACTCGCCAAAGCGCGTCAAGTTATTCGCCGTCAAGTCAGTACACATACACGTTTTTATGAGCGCAACCGTATTGAAGTCATCCAAGGTTGGGCAAGTTTCATTGACGCACATACGCTACGTATTGAAGTCGATGAAAATGTTTATGAAACTATTACTTTCAATAAAGCCATCATTACTGTCGGTAGTCGTCCTTACCGTCCTGAGATTTTAGACTTTAACCATCCACGCGTTTTTGACTCTGACAAAATCTTGCAAATGGATTATGTGGTCAAAAAAATCATTATTTATGGTGCAGGGGTAATTGGTTGTGAGTACGCGTCTATCTTTACTGGTCTTGGCTACAAAGTTGATCTAATCAATAACCAAGATCAATTGCTTAATTACTTAGACAGCGAAATCAGTGATGCCATCGCGCATGACTTTAGACAGTTCGGTGTACTTATCCGTAGTAACGAAGAGATTGATCATCTTGAGACTCATGATGATTATGTAGTCTTGCACCTAAAGAGCGGCAAGCGCATCAAATCTGATGCCATTCTTTGGTCAAATGGTCGCTCAGGTAACACCGAAGGCTTGAACTTAGAAGCCATTGGGCTAAAAGCAAATGGTCGTGGTCAGTTAAAAGTAGATGATACTTACTGTACGGACGTCGACAATATCTATGCGGCGGGCGACGTAATCGGTTGGCCATCACTAGCCTCTGCTGCCTACGACCAAGGTCGCTGTGCCGCTGCCTTTATGGTTGGTGATAGTGATGCCGAGCCAGTATCTAGTGTACCGACTGGTATTTATACTATTCCTGAAATCTCTTGTATCGGTAAGACAGAGCAAGAGCTCACGGATGAAAAAGTCCCATATGAAGTGGGTCAGGCGTTCTTTAAGCATCTGGCACGTGCCCAAATCATTGGTGAACGTTCGGGCGTATTAAAGATATTGTTCCATCGTGATACGTTAGAGATTCTAGGCATCCATTGCTATGGTAACCACGCTTCAGAGATTATTCATATCGGTCAAGCAGTGATGAAGTGTAAGAGCAACAATACACTTGAGTATTTTGTAAATACGACTTTCAACTATCCCACGATGGCAGAAGCATACCGTGTGGCAGCATTGAATGGTTTGAACCGAGTGTTTTAAACCACCGCTATTGATATCGTATAAATAAAAAGAGCGCCTGCTACTATTAGCAGGCGCTTTTTTTATGCTCATAGATTTCATTAATTTGAAAATTTATAAGTAGGCTTTTCGCTGTGGAATACGCTTGCGTAAAAATAGCAATAAAACAAAATAGAGCAACCATAAGCCAGCTAACGCGTAAAATCCTATAGCGACTTGAGAAACACTGGCACCCATTTGGTTAAGCTGTACAGAGGTATTGATTGCAGGCGTAGTCGGTACCAGCCAACGTATTACTTGTAATACTTGAGGCAATTGGTCTGCTGGCCAAGGGTAGCCGCTTAAGAAGAATATCGGTAAGGAGATAAAAATTAAGATCTGCATACTGCGCTCACGCTGCCGGAACCATAATCCGAGCACGCAGCCGAGCGTTGCGACTGTCGGACAAAATAGTGCCAAAAATAGCAGCGTACCAAGCATGTTTTGTCCACGTGGATAATGATGTAGCTCAAACGCCCAACCATAATAAAAGCAGCCAACGATAAAACTAAGTGAGCTCAAAGCCCCAATACGTCCTAACCAGCCACGTACACTCGTACTGTGACGGCGCTGCTCATACCATGTACCAATCAGCATTGCAGTCGCCATCAAAAGTGTCTGCTGTAAAATAATAACAGAGACAGCAGGTACGACATAAGCACCATAGCCCTCAGTTTGGTTATATAGTGGCATAATCCGTAGCGGTACAGCTTGCGTGTTCTGCGCTGCGGTAGATGCATAAGCGCCTTTCGCAATACTTTTCTTTACCTTGATGCCTGCGGATACCGTACCTACTGCTTGAGAGAAACCCAATTGGACGTTTTTATTTAAAATAAAATAACCGCCGTTACCCAGTACGCTGACGTGCGCTTGCTCTCCGGACTGAACTTGTTCTTCAAGACCAGTTGGAATCACCATATAGCCTGCAATTTGATCTGACCATATGGCTTCTTTGGCAGCCTGCTCATTGATAAATCGTTCAGTATCTAGGTATGGACTAGCGCTCGCATAGCGCACGAGAGTACGCGATAAGTTACTGTTATCATGATCAATGATACCTACTGGCACATGATTGACTACTTCAGACGAGTAAGGCCAAGGATAGAAAAATCCATAGATAATAGGGGCGATCACCAGCATCAAAAGTACGCCTTTGTCGCCAAAGACGTCTTTGAAAGTTTGAATGAAGCTGGTCCAAAAGTTTTGTGAAGCCGGAGTGACCGTTGATTTAGTTTTTGAGTGTGTATTATTTGATTGTGCAGACATTAGCGTGCTCCCCAACGTTCAGGATGCGCCAATGCGCGTTTGGTTAATAGTGCTGCAAGTACTAGCGCTAGTATGGCAGCAAGCATTAAGCCATAGACAATAGGTAGAGAAATGGCGATCGGTGCTTGCATTTGTAACTGTGCAATATGAAGCTTTAGGTAATGCGTTAGCGGCAGGGCATTTGACCAATATTGCGCGCTATTACTAATCGCAATATATGGAAAAGTAACACCTGCAAAGGCGTAAGAAGGTGCTGAAATAAATCCAGTAGTCGATAGACCCATACGTAATGAAAAAGAATTCAAAGTAAATATAGCACCTAACCAAAACGACAGGACCATCAGGCACAAAAACCCAGCATAGACTGCAACGAGAGACATGATGTTTATATTCTGATTGGACGTTGCCAGCCACAATATCAACGCCGACCACAAGCTATATGCCAGTATTGGCCAAAAATATTTACCCAATAGACCAAATACTAAAACTGATAGGCTGACCGAATTGGGCACTTTTGCGCTTGACGATGATGCTTTGTTATTGCTGCTATCTTGTTTGGTTGATAGCGAAGATGTCGTTTTTGAAGGTGTAGATAAGATTAGACTAGGTTTGCCTGCATCAATAAAACGATACCAGCGACCGATATTCTTATCACGTAACTCGCGGCCAATCGTGGTTGCGCCAATGACCATTGCCAATATATGTAATAAGGCAGGTATGACGGTTGATGCCAAAAACTGCTGATAATTGGTCGCAGCATTGAATAAGCTAATACGCTGCACACTGATAGGCGCATAAGCCGTCATCGCTTGTGATGGCGCTACGCCTTGTTTGACCAATCGCTTGATTTCTACGCCTGCGGATAATGTACTAGCGACCGCTTGGACACCTGCCTGAATAATACCAGAGTGCGTACCGTACTGTGCATTGACTTGTAGAGTCAATGGAGCAGGCTGGCTCGATAATATATTACGAGAAAAGTCCTCTGGAATAATGACAACAGCGTAAATGTCACGCTGTAAAATGGCAGCCTCTGCATCCGCTTGGGAGTAATACAGCTGTCTGACCGTCAAAGTAGGACTGGCCTCTAAGTAACGGACGGCAGTATTGGCAACAGCGCTATTGTCTTGATCGATGACTCCGATAGGCAAATCGGTAATTTGAGTCTGTGAAAATATCCACCATATTAGCAGCACCGTTGCCAGTGGTATCCATACCACCATGCTAAAGTCCCAATGGTTTTTTGCCAAAAAACGGCGCTCGTAGGCTGCACTGCGTAAAAAAGCCTCACTTAACTTAGTCAAGTGCATGGCTTACTCTTGGTTCTGATTGACAGGAGTAGGGTTGATACGTACAACCACACTCATACCTGAGCGGATACGAGCATCGGGCTTAGATGGTCGTGCCTTTACCTCAAAAGTACGCACATCAAAACCATCATCGTTATTGGTCGGACGCCACGTGGCAAAGTCTGATAAGGTCGATGTCGCATAGACGGTAAACTGTTTTGTATAAGGTTTATCCGCTGATGACAGCGCTGGGATAGTACCCGTAAATGTTTGACCAATAGCAAATTGATTTAAATAAGACTCAGTGACGTTAAGTACCACCCATTGGTCGTTGGTATCCACCAACGTCAAAAGCGGAACCCCTTGACCGATGACTTCTCCAGCACTCACGATGACATTATCGACGATACCAGCGATAGGACTTCTTAGGTTCGCTTCCTCTTTTGCTACTAGCGCTTCATCGAGTTTTGCATCGACCTGTGCGACTTGTGCAGTGGCCGCTGACTTATCTTCAGTACGTGCGCCTTCTAGCGCCAAATCATATTGCAAGCGAGCTGCTTCGGTTTGGTCTTGAGTAGCAAGATATTGAGCATACGCCTCATCGCGCTTTTGTCGCGCCATCAGTCCTTCTTCGTAAAGGCGATTGACACGCTGATAGGTGTTTTCTGCCAAGTCAGACGCGGCTTTATTGGCTTGCCAAGCGGCTTTTGCTTGGGCGATTTCTTGGGGACGCGCACCATTTTCTGCTTTATCTAATTGGCTTTGCGCGATTTGCTTACCAGCACGTGCTTGATTAATCTTGGCATTAATCTCAGGCGAATCCATCTCAACCAGTTGCTGACCTGCCGTTACCGTATCACCCTCTGTCACCATAATCTGGGCAATACGCCCTGGTACTTTTGCAGCGATAGACGTTTGCTGCATTTGCATTTGCCCTTGTAGCGTAATAACTTCTGGCTCGCTATGCGCATTACTTTTGTATAAGCCGTACGCAATCGTACCAAGGACAATCAGTATGAATAGTGCAAGTAATGCTTTTTTTATATGCGCAGATTTGTCAGTTTTAGACGCATCACGATTATAAGCAGGTGTCGGTTGCTCTGGTTCAATATCAGACACGTCTTCTACAGGATCGACTGAATTTTGTGTATCTTGAGAGGTCACTGATTCGGTTGTATCAGCTGATTTATTTGAGTCGTCTGATTCGCGTCGTAATTCTGTCATGACAATGAGATTCCTAAAGCAACAAAGTTGAAAATAAAGGGTTTATTACTAGTACACTCGAAACGCATAAGGCTTGGCATTGTCTATAGTTTCAGAATTAAAAATAGCACCAAGAGCGACGATAAATGCTGAATAATAGAGCCATAGCATAATGACCACAGCAGCTGAAAGCGCGCCAAACTCAGCACTATAGTTATTAAAATTTTGCACATAAATTGAAAATAAGATGGACAATATAATCCATAAAACTGTTGCTAACGCAGCGCCTGGCATTAATTTTTTGAGGGCGACGGCATCACGATTTGGGGCTAGACGATAAAGGCCCAAAAAGCTTAAGAATATGATGCCCGTCAATACTGGCCACCTGCTCCAAAGCGCAATTGTCTTTGCTATCTGAGGGAAAGGGAAGTAGGCGGCTCCCAAAGGAATAATCGCGATAGAGGAAACCGCGATAATCAATACGACTACTGCTGCAAAGGTCAAACCAACTGCGCGGATCGTGCTTTGTACAAAACTACGCTCTTGAGTGATATGAAACGCAAGATTAATAAGAATAATTAAAGACTTAATACCTTTAGAACCCGCATAAAGTGCGAGCAAGGACGATATAAGCAGGCTGAAAGTCAGAGCAGACGTAGTTGTAGAAACCAACTCGCTCAGACGGGAGTTGAGCACTTCATATACTGTATCAGGTATAAACTGACTCAGAAGCGAGATTTGCTCTTGCATCTCGGCAGGAGAAAACGCAAGACCATAAAGCAGTACAAACACAGCCATCACTGGAAAAATTGATAAGAAACCAAAGAAACCTACGCTTGCGCAATGCGCCCAAACGTTAGAATTATTGGCAATATGCCACGTTTCTAGTAGCGTCTGTAGCCAGTTTTTTATCGATTTAGAGGTCAATTTTTTCATAAAAGCAGCTGTTCGTAATAGGGTTGGTAATAGTATTTTCGATATCGGCTTTATGGTAATACAAAGCGTTTATCAGCACGACTTATGGTTTCTCATATCACATCATTGCTCAGTATATAAAGTAGGCAATTGAATGTCAGCGGCATTGAGATAAGCATTAAAAGCAAGTGGCGTACCACAGCTTTGCATAAGGGCAGCCAGTGACTGTACATAGTCATTAGCAGCCTGTGCTTGCTCGGTACGTGCCTTCAGCGATTGCGTTTGTGCTTGCACTACGTCAACGGTGGTATTTACACCTTCTTGTAATCCTAAGCGTCGTAGTCGTAATACTTCTGCTGCCAAATCAACATTACTTTGCAGTGCCTGATAGCGTGATTGTGCATTATTGACATCGTGCCAGTTTTTTTCTACCAGTAGCAATAAATTGTCACTAACTTCAATCTCAGAGAGATCGGCCTGACGTATTTTGGCACTACTGGATGCTAATGATGCGGCTTTATCGAGTCCGCCCCATAGCTTCCAACTGGCAGATATACCAGCGACCCAGCTTGGATCTTTCTCCACCTGACCATAACCGTATAGCAATACCGTAGGTTTGTAGCCCGTATCTGATAGCGCATGTAACTGCTGAGCCTGTGCCCGCTTGGCTGCAACTTTTTGCAGTCCAGGATGGTTGTTTAGTGCCAAGTCCTGAAAGTAGCTCACATCTGGTAGAGGGCGACTAGAGACAAACAACGGTGTGGTTGGTTTGATACGGTAGTCGGTACGTAGTAGACGCTGTAGCGCAATCATAGCTAGGCGCGCATCATTATTGGCATTGACGGATTCACTCTTGGCATCCGCAAGCGCAGACTGTGCTTCTAGTCTATCGACACGTGAGATAAAACCTTCTTCAAACAGACGTTCGGCCATATGGTCGGTCTGCTGCAATGTATCGTAAGCGTCTTCTCGTAAGTAAGCGGCGATAATCGCTAGCTGTGCCTTAAAATAACGCTCAATTAACGTATTATAAAGCTCATTTTTATCCAGTACGCTATCAGCCATCGCTTCTTGTGTACGTGCATCCGAGGCGCCAGTCAATGCGTCTGTACGTCCAGCAGTGTAAATAGGCCAAACGACACCAAGACCTGCGCCTGACGTAGAGCCTGATCGCTTGAGGTTATAAGAGTCGGGGATACGCTCACCGACCAGCTCACCAAAGTCTGGTAGGTCTGCTGTAGGAGGGACTATGTTATC
The DNA here is from genome assembly GCF_904846625.1 of Psychrobacter sp. JCM 18900. Taxonomy (GTDB): domain Bacteria; phylum Pseudomonadota; class Gammaproteobacteria; order Pseudomonadales; family Moraxellaceae; genus Psychrobacter. Next base: position 336,648 of record NZ_CAJHBL010000001.1, on the reverse strand, counting down.
TACGCCATTGTTTACTTCGTTGACGATACCACTTCTGAGAGAAGATAAATCTATATCCTCATCTAAATGATAGGCACTGGCAGATACTCGAGCAAATACGAGCGGATTATCGATAGTTCTGAGCGCATCAGTTTGGTATTCGCTAGCGGCAATTGCTGCTTGGTTGGCAGCGATTTTAGGTGATACTTGTACCAGCAGCTTTTGCGCTTGCTCTAAGCTCAAAAAGCTTGAGACGTCTAGTGCGTAGCTGTTATCGACTGTTTTATGTGTAATAGGGTCAACAAGCGTAGACAGTGCCTGCGACTCAGCGTTTTGAGGGTTTGGTACTGTATGAAAAGGTGCTACAGCTGGTTTATCATTATCAGTTGGACTATCAGCATCTATGATTTGTGTCACAGCCACTGGTGTAACATCATCTGACACTTCTATACTGTCAGCGTCAGTGCTCGCGTAAGTCACGACAGGCACGCTCATGACCGCAACTGTCATCATAGCAGTCGGTAGCGCTGATAAAATGAATTTCATAAGTCACATAAGCCATTAATTAGAATGTAAGGTATTATAAAATAAGGAACAGCACCGATAGATTTCATTGCTCAGGATATAAAGTTGCTGAACTATTATAGACTATTTGCCAACTAGCAAAAAAATGATGCTCAAATAAATCATTCATATTCTAATATAAAAATACGGCTATATTAAAAGCGCTAACAAGCAGTCATTCGTCATAAGAGGTACACTGTAGAGCCACAATGGTGACGGGTCAATGCTCAGTATTTTGCCGTTTTCTATTGTGTGACCAGTAGCGGTATGATAGAGGATTGATTTAATTTTTAAATATCTGTTTATAAGTAACAACATAGCCAATAAGACGTTTTCAATTCGCGCGATTTATCTTTAAATAGATTTTGTTTTTAATCTTATTAAAAAAGCATTTAGGCAGTAATTAACAAAATAGAAAATGCTCAATAAGTAGCAGTCAATGAACAGTCACTAAATGGCTATCAAACAGAATAAATAATATTAGTAGAGGGTGAGTCATGGCAGGGTATATTTTAGCGTTGGATCAAGGGACCACATCGAGTCGAGCGATATTGTACGATGATCATGCGCGTCCTATCAAAATGGTACAACAGCCAACGACGCTGCAAACACCCAGAGCTGGGTTCGTTGAACAAGATGCACAGCAGATTTGGCAAACTCAGATTAGCTGTGCACACGATGTTATTAATCAGGCAGGACTGCTTGCCACCGATGTTACCAGTATTGCAATTACCAATCAGCGTGAGTCGATTGTGATGTGGGATAAGCAAACTGGTAAGCCACTGGCTCCCGCCATCATTTGGCAAGACAGGCGCACCGCAAATTACTGTAAGACGCTTGCTGCTGAAAGTGCTAGCAATAGTATGAATGACCCTGTGCATCAGAGCATTGATAGTGTCAACATGGCACATGAAGTACAGCGTATTACAGGTCTGCGTTTAGACCCATATTTTAGTGCCAGTAAGATTGCTTGGTTACTCGAAAACAACCCGAAGCTGAGTGTACGAGCCAGCAGAGGGGAGATAGCGGTTGGCACGATTGATAGTTGGCTGATTTACAAGCTCACAGGCGGAGAGCATGTCATCGATGTGACCAATGCTTCTCGCACATTGCTATTCGATATCCATAAGCTGGCATGGTCGGAGACACTCTGTGACCGATTTGCTATACCTATGCATATATTGCCTAAAGTACTATCGTCCGACGGTGATTTTGGCAAAACCAAAAAAGGCCTGTTTGCAAAGCAAATACCTATTCAAGCAGTATTGGGTGATCAGCAAGCAGCGCTCTTTGGACAAGGTTGCCTTGATGCAGGCATGGCCAAAAACACTTATGGCACAGGCTGCTTTATGCTAATGAATATTGGCCAGCAGCCAAAATTGAGTGAGCATAAGCTACTAACCACCATCGCGTGGCAACGTAAAACGTCACCAATTCGTCCAGACAATTTATCATTTGACCAAATCGTACAGTCAGGCAAACGTATGCTACAACCACCCAAAAAGGAAGTCACTTATGCCCTGGAGGGCAGTGTCTTTATGGCGGGGGCTGTCGTACAATGGCTGCGTGATAATTTGGGTATGATTCAGCAGAGTAGTGACGTCGAAGACTTAGCCCGTCAAGTAGACAGTAGCGAAGATGTCGTTCTATTACCTGCTTTTACTGGACTGGGTGCGCCTTACTGGCGTTCTGATATTAGCGCTAGCATCACTGGTATGAGCCGCGGTACTACTAAAGCACATATTGCCCGCGCTGCATTGGAGGCTGTGGCTTATCAAACCTATGATGTGCTTATCGCTATGCAAAAGGACAGCCCTCATCCTTTGACTGAGCTGAGGGTAGATGGCGGCGCTGCAAATAATGATTTACTCATGCAGTTCCAGGCAGATTTGTTAGGTGTTCCGGTATTACGTCCTAGAGATACAGAGATTACGGCAAAGGGCGCAGCACTACTCGCAGGTCTGAAAACTGGGCTATATGACGAATCGACAATGAAAGCTTCATGGCAAGTAGATCGCGTGTTTGAACCAAGTATGTCGGCTGATACTCGTGAGCGACATCTTGCTAAATGGCAACAGGCTATCAGAAGGTCTTTGATGCCGTTATAAGATTGATTTACTTAGTAAATTTATTGTGATCCTACATTTATAATTACTCAAAGTATGAGGCTGCCGTACACAAATGTGATAAAGATACAGGCTGTAACGCAAGATAATCGCAATACGGACACAGTTTACAAAATCGGCCTATCTGTCCTTACCTATAAATTTCTATACTTCAATTGGATTTAGTAAGACCGCTAATAATTAGCAAATAAATAATTCAATAAATAATAAATAATTTAAGGACAATACTATGAGTAACCATGATGCTATCGATCGCAGTGAAGTAAAACATATGTCAAAAGAGACAAAAGAAGATTTAAACGCAGACATCATTACTGGTGAGCCAGGCTCGCATCCAGTAGGTACAGGTATCGGCGGTGTAGGCGGTGCAGCAGCAGGTGCAGCTATCGGTACTATGGCAGGTCCATTGGGTACGTTAATTGGTGGTGCTATTGGTGCTATCGTTGGTGGCGGCGCAGGTCATGCAGCAGCAGAAGCCATTGACCCAACTCACGAAGAAGCGTACTGGCGTGCAGAGTATGCAAACGCCGATTACCATAGAGAAGAATACGATTTCGACCGTGATTTGCATCCAGCATATGCAGTTGGTTATGCGAACCGTGCTCGTTATCCAGTAGATGCTCGTTTTGAAGATCATGAAGCAGATTTAGAGCGTTCATGGCACGAAGTAAAAGGTGACTCTCGTATGGAATGGAACGAAGCGCGTCAAGCATCACGTGATGCATGGAACCGCGTATCATAAGAAAGATTAAACAACTAATAGAACTGCCAGTTAAATACTTTGGCAAACAGTGCCCCTGTTAATTAGCTAGTATCAGGGGTTGCTACATCCTTACATAAGCTAGAGCGATTGTATGCTAAGTTCTATTAGTAAGCTTGCTTATCAATATTTATGCTATTTTAAAACTTCCAAGGTTTAACTTTGGGAGTTTTTTTAGGCATAAAATTTGCAACGTATACACATACGTGAATATTATGTACTATAATAATGAGAGCGATGGGGAATATATGAGTAATAATACTGAAGGCAATAAACAGTTTTATATCGCAACGGCAAACTTGCTGAACTTTGCGAACCCTAATCGAACTTATTATGAAAATGCGCCAGCTTATAACGATAAAGCCTACGAACATAAGCTGCGAGGTCTTACAGATTTATTGGCTAAAGCGCATGCTGACATTATCGCAGTACAAGAGGTTTGGGATAGTGACGCATTAGAAGCGTTGGCTATTTCATTAGGATTTAAGCCTGAGCAGGCGGTCATTCCACTTGCAAGTAATGATAGCGCCAGCGTATATACCAAAGGCATGGGTGCACAGAATACACCTGCTGTCGGTATTATCAGCAGATTTGAGCAGTTAGAAACCAGTTTGCTAGAGAATATAGCACCTAAAGCCATTATTGATGTACCTGATATCGGTCCTTATCAACGCTTCAACCGTCCTCCATTAGTGTTACGTGTTGACGCGTACGGGCAGCCCATTACAATTATTACAGCGCATCTAAAAAGCAAACGTGCTTTCTTCTTACGCGACGAAAATGGTGACCTATTAGAAGACATGGATGATCCAAATATTCGAGTTCGCGCCAAGCTTCGTAGTTTATGTATGCGCGCGGCAGAAGCGGCCTCTATCCGTATGTCTATCATAGAGCGATTGCAACATACCCGTGAACCATTGATCCTATTGGGCGATATGAATGATGTCACAGGTAGTGTGACTACTCAGTTGATGACAGAAACTGGGGAGGTTAATTACGATAAAAGTATGCGTGATATTGCACTTTTTGATGCTGCTCGTATTCAGGCACGATATGGCTGGATGAAAGATGTTGCCTATACCCATATATATCAAGGCATGCCAGAAGTTATCGACCAGTTATTTGTCTCAGAAGAGTTTTTGCCTGATAGTAAGTTTTCGCTCGGTTATGTCGAACGAGTCGATTATTTTAATGATCATTTGAAGTGGGACTATGCCGATAGAGTCACTGATCATGGTATTATAAGGGCGAAAATAAAACTCAATGATTAACTTTATAAAATTAGACGGTTAGCTCTATTAAATTGCTGATCGTAGTATTATTTTTTAACCTATTCATGTCCCTTGCTTGATAATGTGCAAGCGTTTATGATGCCTCTGCATTGAATATAGTAGTGACCATACAGGCTTTATATTTTAGCCAATAGTCAACCATCCTTTATCTGAGGATAATTACTATTCAATGAAGATTATATTTATAAAATAGGGCGCAACATTAAGAGATTCACAATGAGTGATAATAAAGACGAAAAGATTGAAGATGTGTTGGTAGATTCGGAATTGGCAAAAAAGCTTGTACCTAATAAGTTTAAGTTTACTAGCCAGCAAGGCCGTGCACGTCGTCAAAAACTATTGGCTGGTGCCAAAAAATTGAGCGAAACGCATGCTATTAACGATATTACGTTAGCAGCTGTGTGTGAAGAAGCGGGCATACCAAGAGCGTCTGCTTACCATTTTTTCCCTAATATTGAAGCAATATTTTTAGCATTGCGTTTTTTGAATGCGATTGAAATATTAGAGATGGTAGAGACGGTCGATATTGGCAACTATGACAGATGGCAAGGGTATTTAACGGCGCTTATAGATCATTGTATTACGATATTCCATAACGATGAGACCAAAGCCAAGCTTATCTATGACACCAATACACCTGATTTTGAAGGCGACAGCTTTGGTGAAGATATGGATCATCAAATCGTTGATCTGGTTTATAAGCGCTTGTCAGAGCGTTATGAGATGCCAAACTTCCATGATATCCAAGATACCTTGTTGATTGCTTATAGCATCGTAAATGCTATCTTTACGTTGTCTTATCGCCGTCATCAGAGTATTACTGAAGAGTATATCCAAGAAGCAAATACAGCGTTTATTGCGTATTTACGTTGTTACCTACCAGAAAAGTTGCCACGTAAAAACCGCTAATTGAGCTTACTTTAAACATAAAAAAGCCGACAAATATGTCGGCTTTTTCGCGTCTGATTTTTAGCATAAGATTGGAAGTAATAAAGATTAATATCTCTAATAAAACAGCGATTATTCTAACGGTTCGATGTCAGATCTTGTCCATGGCAAGTATCATCGCTCGCGTCTAAAGGCGAGTACTGCTTATGATAACTGACTATTGACTTCTCTAGCGCTACATTGGTCTGTGAGTCATTTGCATTGACGTAAGCTTCGCGGGCTTGTTCAAGCCAGCGATCGGCCATGCGAAAATGCATACCAGATTCGCGCCAGCCTCGTGCACATTGATTGGTTGCAGCCCAAATTAAAGCCACTTCACTAAATGCCATCTCACGTGGTGCTGACGCTATGCCATCACCGTCTTTAAGCGCACTTAACGTTGCCCATAGATCAGGACGCATCAAGGCAGAGGTAGACGGAATATCTTGATGCAGACTCAAGGCTTGTACCGTGTCATTATCTAGCGCTTGCAATATAGGCTCTGCCATTTCTAACGCAACTTGACTAGCAGATGAGCGGCTATTCATACTGTCTTGATGAATAGCATAGTTCAACCACGCTTGCGCTTTGTAAGCGAAATACTGTTGAGCTGCTGTCTTGTCTTTTTGTTGATAAGGTTTTAACTGCGTGACCATACAATTTAATAGGCGCTGTTGTTCGCTTTGATATCTATAAGAGCGTGCTTGAGTCTGACTATCATCACGGCAGTATTTAGCCATGCTAGTTGAGTTAGCCACTTGGACAGTCTCACTCTTAGCTAAAGCTGGCTGCATAAAGGTTAACGAAAATAAAGCTGATAGTGTAACGCATACTGAGCGCTTGAAAGGTGCTGCTTTGATGGCTGAATCAAACATGGTGTAAACCTTATGTTAAGGTAATAAACGTTGGTATTATTTACCATTACTAGGGCTGACTTAATTGTTTATTGAATGACAAAATAATTCATCATAAGACAATCATGATACTGTCATAAGATTGTACTTACGACAGTATCAAATAATTAAAATGCAGAATTGCTGCTCAGACGTTGGTTCTTACGTGGGTCTTCACGTTTAAATAAATCTTCATCGAACTTAAAGCGCAATCTAAAGTAAGCACCTTGCTGAGTACTGTCATCATAAGCAATATCTTCATCTTCAAAGCCCATGAAGTTATAACCAAGTGATAACCAAAGGTTGGTCATTGGGCTATAACCCAATTCTGCACCAAGCATGTAAGCTAAGTCATTTGCCTGATCATTCCAGTAAGTACCTGCTTGTAAACCAATATCCCAGCGCTCACTGATATCATAAAGACCGCGGCCATAAACAGCATGAGCCGTGTTATCGCTGGTTAAGCTATCTGCTTCGTATTCTGTATACTTACCAGCATACCGTCCAGACAACGTCAACGGACGCGTAGGATGGTAATTACCATTCCATGACCAAATCATGGTGTCTTTTTGATAAGCATCATCGCCAGTATTATTATCATCCAAACGATATTCGAATTTTGCAAGCATATCTAACTGATTGCTATCGTAGTCACGATACGCAGCACCTAGCTGAAAACGATTGATAGTGCGATCGCCATCACTATAGTCAGTGCGTGAATAGATGTCTTTGGCTAAGAAGGTAACCTCATCAGTATAGCGATAGGCGATACCAGCACTACCAAGTAGCGTATCACTTGTTTCACCCCAACGTTTTTCAAAACGTCCTGATGCTTTATAATTCTCTTTGGCAAGATATTCAACACCGATACCTGCCGCTGTCGCAGTGTTACTTTCTTCACCTTCCAGAGATTCAACACGCTCAAATAACGTGTTTAAAGTTAAACCTTCTTGAACATACCACTTGTTTTTTAGACCAATAGCTGCTTCTGCTTCGCGTGCACTGATGGCATCACGCATACGGTATTCGCTATAAACCTTACCATCTTTCATGTAAGTCGCGTCAAAACCAACAGTGGTACGTTGACGCTCATCTGTATCATCAAGACCATAAGTACCAGATAGGCTATTAATCAAATCATGACGTGCGTATAGTCGACCTAGATTTCCGAGCGGTGTCTCACCACCGATAGAAGTCGCATTACGTGAGCTGTTTTCGATATCTTGCTCATACTCTGCAAATACCAAGCTATTATTCAACTTAGGTAGACGAGAGGTAATACGAGCACGAACAGTCGTACCTTCAATATCTTCTTCAGCGTCACTAACACTACTTAACGCTGACTGATTGATGATGTCATCATTAAACAAAGTGTCGTCTGTAATATCTACAACGTCTGTCGCGGCTTGAGTATTACGTGAGGCAGCAGTTGCGTCTTGTTTGTAATAACGAACCCCAATTTCACCAACGATGTTTTCACTTAAACGATGCTCAACGCTTGCTTGCACGCCTTCGCGGCTAGCGTCAGTAGTATGCTCTTCTGTGCGTATGCCTTCTAATTTAAGAGCAGTTTTCTTATCATTTAGAGTATGAGTAACCTCTACACCAGATTCAGTACGTCCAGCAGTAAGCGGTGATGCACCAGTGACAAAACCTTCATCAGCATCATTATAATAAGCTTTGGCAAGCGTATTTTTCTTATTATCAAAATCAAGCTCAATACGTAGTGCGTTACCTTCAACATCACTATCAGTCAGTTCTGTCGCGTTGATCTGATTACTTGACTGAAAATTTGGGTTCTCAGCTTTGTTCATCGCATATTCAGCGACCAGCTTTAGCTTATCATTGAATTTAACAACACTATTGACACTAGCCAACTCTTCTTTGTTCAATGGGTCATCGCTATTTACATAGCTACCACCGATGGCGACTTTATTCGTTAGTTGCTGCTTCGCTGCAATACCACCGACCAAATAATCTTCACCACCTTCATCAACTTCTACAGTGACACGGATATAGATAGGATTGCCTTCGATATCTTGACTAGCAATCGGTGCCGTCAAGAATAAACTACGGCTGATGGGGTCAATCTCATAATCAGCAAAGCGAGTAAGCGTCTCACGATTGATAATAAGCCCAGGGTTGTTGGCGTCACGAGTAATAACTTCAACCGTTTCAGAGTTTTCTAATACCGCATCGAAGTTCTCAGCCAATGGATATGGGCCTGAAATGCCCAAACCGCGAGTCTCATTTACCCGTTGGCTAGTACTGGTTTCTGCTAAAAAGGCATTAACACGAGTGTTGCTATCTTCAAATTGAGCTTTTAGACCAGTTAATGTACGGTTGTATTGACCAAGCTTGATACCTTCGTCATCATCAATCTGAGTTTTTAAATCACCATACATAGCGAACGAACGACCTTTATCAAGGCGCACGTAAAGCTTGCTAGTAGACTGCGCATCAAAGCCTTTAGCTGATGAATCGCCATAGACAGGATAGTATTCGCCTGGATCGATATCACGGAACAAACGCTCGCCTTTTTTATCACTATCGTATGCAAGCGTAAGCAAATAGTCGCCGCGTACTTTTCCTTTGAGGAACATCGCGGCACGACCAGAAGCTGTGTAATCATCATTACCAGTAAAGTCATTTAGCTCTTGCTCAAATGCACCTTGGGCATCGGTAATGCTGCTACCGTCAAAGTCTTTTAGCGAAATAGCACCTTCTACAATACCAACAGCGAGTAGTGGACGTAATTGAGCGGTAAACTGTAACGGAATGATTTGTTTGCTGCTACCCGTGTCAATTACTAGCTCGCCCTTACCTGGTACGCTAGGTGCGGTTACTGGTATTAGTAGCTCACCACCAGAAACAGTGATTTGAGTGCCTGCTTTATCTTGACTGTCATCCTTTAGATTGATACGACCGATATTAGTATCAAGCGTAAGAGAAGTAGTACCAATATATGGACGACCATCACGATCTTTTAGACTAATGACTACCTGATATTCACTAATACCGTCAGCTGGTACTAGATTTTCCTGAGTACGGTAGTCGATAGCTTGTAGGCTATCAGGAGTTAATACTTTGATCGTCTGCTCAGAGATGACCTGACCATTTATATCAGTCGCAACACCGCGTAAGGTGTTCTTGCCGCGTTGTAAATCAACAGCATAGTAATCAAAAGCCGTTACATTCTGTTTTTCTTGCTCAGCAGTTTTACCTATTTTTTGTTCTGATACAGCTTTGCCGTTGGCATATAGTGTAAATACAGACCCAAGCGGTGCCTGAACCTGTACCATTTGTTTATACGTGCTAAGTTGCTGACCTTCGCTGAGGTTAATGAAGGCAACATCATTACTCGCCACTTCTTTCAAGTATTCTTCGAGCTCTTTCTCTACTGGCGGAGCAACTGTGGTTACCGTCATATCAACACGGCTATCTACTGGATTGACCATGTCATTAACGATAGCCGAATCACAGCTATTACCAAGGTCTAAGTCACCATTGATGTTACAACCACTAGCATCTACATTATCGGTAGTATCGGTATCATAGTCAGGATCTAAAGTCAGCTCGGTTTTTACCGCTTGCTCTAACGTGTCATTTTTAGCTTCTACTAATTTGCTACGAGCAATTAATTCAGCGTTTAAGCGCTCAGTGCTATCTGCCATGCCACCAACGATTGCAAAATCCGCACGATGTAATTCGCCGTATTTCAAATCAACAAAACGACTACCAGCATCACCAGCATTGCGATTGCTTTGGGTAACCAGCTCAGTTTCTCTAGGAATAGTAGTACGATCGACCTTTAGTACGTGTGTTTTTGCACTGATACCATAGAAGTTATACTTACCTTCAGGATCAGTCACGATGAAGTTGCCGTTCTCCATATAGATACGTACACCAGCGACACCAAGCTCGCCGTCTTCTTTTTGCTGAATGCCGTCGCGGTTGATATCGTGATAGACCTTACCGACGATAATACCATCAGTATTCATCACGCCGCGCTCAACATCAATCTTCCACTGCGCTTCTCTTGAGCCTACGCTTTGACCTTGGTCATTTCTAGCAACTGCGGTAGCACGGTTAATACCATCGCCGCCTAGCGATGACGCACCGATGAGCACATGATAAGTAATTTTTTTACTTTCGCCAACTGCCATGTTTCCTAAGTTCAATACCTGATATTTACCATCAGCTTTAAACTCAGTAGTCTGCGCTTGGTTGATATCAATATCAGTCGTTGGACTAACACTTACACTGTTCTCAACGTAGTCAAAACCACGCGGTAAAGCGTCTTTTAGTTGTACATCGTAAGCAGTCGATTTGCCGTTATTGGTAATATCGATGGTATAGCTGACATAATCACCAAGCTCTGCAGTTTTGACATCACTTTCTTTCGTGACAACCAAACTGGCACTATTATCAATGATACTTACTTGAGAACTCAGATCCTCGATAACTACAGTAAAATCGCTATTACTTGGTAGCTGATCAGCATCTGTACCAACAGAAGGAGCAATACACGCTGTTAACTCAGCAGTTAAAGTATCGTTAGCTAATGTCTGAATGAACTTATCATTAATAGCATTGGCGTTGTTTTGTGTCGGTGCAGTTAGACGATATTTGCCTGTATTATTACCAGTTTCGATTCCTTTAAGAGAATAGGTATCACCTGTTGCAGGAGACTTAACGGTAATCCATACTTGATCAGGCTTATCAGATTGTACATTACACTGCGCGTAACTGGCATCAATATAAACGTTGTCGCCGATTTGTGAGGTAGTTTTAGTACCGTCAAATTGAGGCGTGGTAAAGTTGATTTTAGGTTCAACAATAACCAGTCTGTCAATTGCTTCGACAGCTGCTATTGATGGATCTTCTAGTATGATAGCGCCAATCTTTACATCAGCGGTATCGCCATCTTCACCCTCGGCATCTGATAGAGCCTGTACGATAAGCTGAATACTCTCACTCTGACCAAGTTTGATCTGAGCGCTCAGGTTATCGAGCATGATTTGTCGATCTTCTGAATCGACTTCTCCGTTATTATTAAGATCTTGATAGACCTTTAAATTAGAAACAGTTGGTGATATAGCAAGTGTCAATTCAACAGTCTGATCACTATAGCTGGTGTTACTCAGTACGTTGACCCAACTTACCTGTGTATTAGGCATGACTGTACGTAAAGCATGCTGAGTCAAACTGATACCATATTCAGGTAAATTTGAGGCTTTTACTTGTACTTGGTTTGAGTCAGTACTGATAGTCGTGCTGGTCTCACTGCCAACGTTGTAGCTGGCTTGAGCAGTATTGCTGATCAGCTGTACCAATGTATCAGTTGCAGCAGATGCGGTATTTGATTGCATAAGCAACATTGCAAATGACAGCGCAGAGATCTTCGCTGTATGCAACGTAGCACGATTAGACAGTGTCATTAAAGATTTAGTCATATGTCGCTTATCCAATAAAATATAAAGGGGTAGGGTAGTAACTCTCCAGCTTGGCTAATCAAAATCGATTAGGTCAAGCTGAAGCATTAGTCTATAAGCGTCTTGTGAAGCTTATAGACTTTGAAATATTAAATATAAATTAACGAGCGTTTTTGATTTTGATCTTAAAGGTCAAGGTGCCAACGCCCTGAGGAACTATAGTATAGTTAGTACCAAGAACCGCAGTACTGGTAGTACTAGCTGTGCCTGCAGTAGATGACGTAGTAGCAGAAGTAGCAGGTGAGTTAGCTACTAAATCCGCACCAGCTGAAAAGTTAGACAGCAAATCCGAAATCGTTACACCAGTAAGATTAAAACCTAATGCTGCTGAAGAAGTGTTAGTCGCCTGAATACGATAGATAACACACTGATCAGGCTTCGCATTGAGCACAGTTTGAACAAAGGTACTTGCAGCAACGGTAGCTTCACAAGCAGTATCTAGTGATTGAGACTTCACTAAAGATAAGCCTCTGACATTAGTCGTATCAGTCACTGAAGTAGCAGCAGGCGCACCAACACCAGCTGGGGTCAAAGTTACGATAGTCGTTTCAGTGCTACCAACAGCCGCCGCATCAGCAGCAGTTGCAGGAGTAGTGACATTACCTGAAGAGACATTATAGTTGATTGCTAATGTGCCACCAGGTGCAATACCATTTGGAAATTGAGCGGTTGGTAGTGTAGTGCTATTAAGAGTGTACGTATTACCACCAGCAACGGTAGGTTGTAGCGCTATAGTAACTGGAGCTCCACCATTAGGCGGTGTATAAGTAACACTGATAGGATCAGTAACCGGTCTGACAGCCGCATTATTGCCACCATCAGCAATAGTGAAAGTCAATGGATTGGTATTAGTACCTTCAGCATCCTGACCGCTGTTAATAATAGTAGTCTTCTGTGTGACTTGACCATCAGTACCTGAGGCAGGGGCAATTTCTCTAGTCGTTGGGTTGCTCACTATAACCGCTCGTCTGGTAAAGTTAGTCACACCAGCAGTATCTATACCAGCGCCGTTACCTTCACCCGCATCATCAGGTATTCTAGTAACACCTATAGTGCCATCTGTACTATCAAAAATATCATAGTCAGTACCAAGTACAGGAGCAGCAATTAACGGGCTAACCGGACCGACGAACTTATCGTAGACTTCTGCGTTGTTAGTTACTGAACTATTAGCAGCTGTATACTGATCTCTATCGACGTTAACCGTGAAAGTAATCGTGCGACTTGCGCCAACAGCTAAGTTTGCTACGGCAACATTAATAGCTTGTCGAGTACCGATAGTGGAAATCGTAGCGGTACCAGCACCAGTTACGGTCACGTCTGATGCTGCGCCATTAGGCAAACTTAAACCTGCAGGAAGGACATCCCTGATGACAATATCAGTCGCAGCAGCACTATAGTCAGTAGTAGCGTTAGTCACTACGATACTATAGTTGATCTGCGGATTAGCTACTGTCAAATCGACAGTACTCGTCGCTGTTTTTACAATTTTGAAGGTAGGCAATCTCACGATTGTTTGGTTTTCATTCACCAATGTCGCATTTGCTGGAAGATTAGCAGTAAAGAAAGTACTGGTTGCTGTTAATGTACCTACACCTTTGTCATTACCATTACGAGCGTCTGGCGTAGCTGCTTCGTAGCTTAGATTAGCTCTAGTACCTGGCTGTAGTTTAATAGTACCACCATTAGCTATGGTACCTGTCTGTGCTTGACCATTTAAAGCGGCTATTTGAGCAGAAGTTAGAGGAGTACCATCTGCTTGTACAATAGTAAACGTAACAGGCGCAGTACCTAAAGCATAGTCTGGAGTAGCCGTTACTAGTGCTGAGTCATTACCTGTGGTATTAATGGTATAAGTATCCGTCACGTTACCCGTGTTGGTTAAGTTATGAGTAAAGGTAGTCGTACCACCTGGCGTAGCAGTCTGGTTAATAGCAATATCGTCACCAATGCTGCCATCATCAATAGTCGACGTGAGTGCAAAGTTAGCCGTTTCGCTAACGTTGACAGTCACGATGTTTGACGACACGTTTGGCTGAGCGATACCAGCAACACTATAGTTTGCGGTTGCAACGTTATTGATGGCAGCAGCACCTGCACTAACACCACCAGTAGTATTAGGAGTAGCTGCATTAGCACCACCAGAGATACCCATTACTGCGGCAATACCGACAGCTAACAGGCTATAGTTAAAAGTATTTGATTTCATGTAGTACTCCAAGGTTGATAGTGAAAAGCCGATTTAAGAATTGAAACGTTAAAAATAATGTAATATCTGCCAAATTAGTTCACAGTAGTGTTTAAAGCCACAGCAGCTGATTTTTTAGCTGGTAATAACTTGATATTCCAGCGTAAGGTACGGTATTCAGAATACGGAACTTTAACCATTTTGCCATTTACCTTTTTCATTAAAGGCATATCAGCATAGTTCTTACCATCAGTGCTTGCCTGTGCACTTGCAGGGTATGCCTCACCAGTGAATGTCATGTTTGCAGGGATAGGTAGTGTCACCATTAAGTCGTTAATGTCTTTGTTAATGGTATTTGTATAATTCGCTTTATATTGGATTACAGTGCCTGCTGGTGCAGTGCTTACTGCCGAATAAACAGTTTTACCATCTGCATTTTTGGTTACTTTGTCAGCCGTCAATTCCATTTTTAAAGCATCATCAGCATGGGCGACATTTAACAAACAAGTAGAAGCAACGGTGGCTAATAAAATGCTGTGTAAAAGTTTGAAACGTTTCATATACAATCCTTTCTTGGACTATCACTATTAGCAAAAAGCTAAGCTTGTAGGTTGCGATTGAGTAGCCTGAAATCTAATGCCTGTAGGGCTTTTAGAAGGCACCTCTCTCCCTTTTTTCTATTTTCACGTAATTAATACAATTAATCATCACAAAAATGACAACTGGCATTTTGGAGTATACAAACGGTAAAAGCCCTGTCTGGTTAGACAGGGCTTGATTGAATGTTTAACTATTTGATAAATAGGTGTTTAGTTACTAATGGTATTACCATATTTAGTATTAAAACGAATGGCTTGACGACGAGTGGCGGTGGTAGTATCTAAAGAAAAAGTATTGGTGGTAACTGTACCGTTTTTACCAATAGATACTGAATTTGTTGCAAATGATGGAGCGCCACTATTTTCACCAATAGGTGTTGGATTGACTAGGGTAGAGGTAACCAACGAATTATTAGAGTCATTTTTACTCTGTAGTATATCTTTGATAATAATATCTGTTAGGGAAACATTACCGCGATTTATAGCTTCAATTCTATAGGCGATACATTGTCCTGGGATAATGTCAGATATTGGCTTTGTACTGTAAGCGCTGCTAGCACTACCGTCATAATTAACACCAATTGTGGCAAGGTTATTTAGACTACAGTCATGGACATATTGACTTTTGATTAATACCAATGCAGCATTTTCTTGAACAACATCACCGAAATCATTGTTAGGGTAGTTATATTTACTATTGGTAATATCTATTTGTCGTGAATTGCTCGTGGTATCTACAGTGTATGTGTAGTTGCTAGGCTCATTCTGAGTAGTACAGAGTTTTGTATTAGTACCAACCTGTGCTGGCGTTAAGTTAAAACTATATGTGCCATCAGTATTAATATTCACTGTTTGAGATGTAAATGCGCTACCGCTTGTATCGCCTACGCATTTATTCAAAGTGATAGTATGACCTGTAGTAAAGGGGATACCAGATTCAGTTGGTGAATCATACTTACCGTTAAAGTAAAGGCTATTATTTAGATATTTGTCTGATACATCGTCTTTATTTGGGCTTACGATTTTACCATTATCGTTAAACACTGTACCTGAAAATACATAGTTAGATCTACCATTCGTGATTGTACACGTCCAGTTATCTCCATAAGTCAGCTTGAGGTTTTTTGGGTCTAAAGTGCTAACAGATGTACCATCTGATTTTTTACATGCATATAAGGCAGTATAATCTGCTAGGTTTGTCGTTCCCGATATTGCTTCTGTCAATGTATAGGTTTTGGTAGGATTAACTTTGAAAGTTCCTGTAGTACCTGTGCCAGTCGTGACAGTATTATTCGATCCCGTTGTAGTAACAGAAGCAATGCCACTCGTAATTACCGAATTATCTGCATTGTCTTTGATTTGAACAGTAAATTGATCTGTATTTGTTTTACGAGAAGTCGAAAGCGCTTTTGCATATGTTAGACGCGGCTGAGGTTGATAGCAGTAGCCATCAAATTTAATATCAATTAGCTGATCACCAGGATCGTTAAATCTTATTCCATCTCCATTATCATCGCTCTGATCATAATAATTTAAGCTTGTATTATTGCCATAGGTGATATCTACTCTGACAACAGGTTGGCTAAACGCTACTGAGACTTTGCAGTTGTTATCTAAACCACCACAACTAACGCTACTAGTCGTGTTAGTTTGACGATAAGGTGCTGAATTTGATATACCTGAGCCTTTAGATTGGATAGTAGGAGTGATAGGTGTTGTTGAATTAGCGCTAGTAAAGCCTGTTATTGTTACCTGATCAAAAAACTCAAAGTAATCAGTATTTACTGAACCTGACGTAGTAAACCCAGCATAATTCGTATCTATATCAAACACGCTTAAGCTTAGCTTATTGAGAGCTTGAGCTTGGTCTGTAAATTTATTTTTAAAGGTATACGAAACGGTTCTAATTGTTGTTTTATTAGCAAAATCCTGATAAAACCTAAATACCTGAGCTGCTTCAGTGGAGGTAGTGGCTGGAATAGCTGTTGATTGGTATATGTTTACTCCTCCAGAACTCAAGGTTCCGTCAGTAGTTAAAACATTGGAAGCAATTAGATAGCTCTCATTACTTGTACCAACTATAGCCTGATTGCTTTTAGGATTGGGTGGCGAGACAACTGGAGCTAAATTAGTATAATCCGTGCTATCAAAATTATCAGGTATAAAACCAGCATCACAAGTGACTGCTGCAAAAGCTAAATAATTAGGTAGCAGTATTAATAAGGATGGTAGAGCTATCCAACGCGTTACTCTTGACTTTAGAGTCGATGGTATAATAGACGGGTTCATAATAGCTCCGAGAACAAGGATAGAATATACGTATAATCTTATAATAAGAATAATACTTAAATCACAATTAATATACACAAATGAGACGAATGTCTATTTATGGGGTATGAGTAACAAGAAGTGTATTTTCGATTAGTGTATTTATTAATTAGAAAAGCAGATATCTACCGCTATGGACAGTAAATTTCATCTACCTATTACTAAAATCTTGGTATCAATGGAATAATGGTTAATAATATTTACCTAATAACTAATCATTATTTATTTAAAAAATACTTGCGATTTCATCATTTCTCTACAGCCATAAACAACTAGCCCGTAAACGCTTATAATGGAATGTCATAGTAATTAACGTTTGAATAGAATATTCCTAGCATTATGACGGTTTGGCAGGTGTGTTGATTTGATGCATTTGCCGATATGAGTAATACTATTTTTATAATCAAGCTGTATATCATCGCACAAAACAATGGAATGCTTGGACGTAGCAAGGATGTCATAAGTAAACCAATCTCTCATCATGCATTTTTCAATGAAGCCCTGCCATTAGGTAGGTATGACTGATATAAAAGGATTAACAAGAATGAATTATTATAAGGATGCTGATAGCACCGAAACTCAGGAATGGCTGGCAGCCTTTGAGTCTGTGGTTAAACACGCAGACAAGGACCGTGCTCAGTTTCTCCTAAAAGCCTTATACAATATGGCAGTTCAAGAAGGCCTCCCGTTCAACAGACTAGACACTGCGTATGTCAATAGTATCGCTGTTGAAGATGAGCCAATGTACCCAGGCGATCTAGGCATGGAGCGTAAGATACGTGCGCTAATTCGCTACAACGCACTTGCCATGGTCATGCGTGCCAACAAAAATGATGACGATTTGGGTGGTCACTTAGCGACATTCGCCTCTAGTGCAACGCTTTATGAAACGGGTTTTAACCACTTCTTCCGCGCCGCTAGCGATCATTTCGGTGGTGACATGATCTATTATCAAGGTCACTCAGCACCAGGTATCTATGCCCGTTCTTATTTAGAAGGTCGTTTGACCGAAGATCAGCTCGATAATTTCCGTCGTGAAGTAGGCGGCAAAGGTCTATCAAGCTATCCGCATCCATATCTCATGCCTGATTACTGGCAGTTCCCAACCGTATCAATGGGACTTGGCCCAATCATGTCTATCTATCACGCCCATGTACATCGTTATATGGAAAACCGTGGCTTACTAGAAAAAGAAGGTCGTAAGATTTGGACATTCTTAGGTGATGGTGAAACGGATGAGCCAGAAAGCTTAGGTGCTATTTCTCTTGCTGGTCGTGAGAAGTTGGACAACCTAATATGGGTAGTTAACTGTAACTTGCAGCGTCTTGATGGTCCAGTCCGTGGTAACGGTAAAATCATTCAAGAGCTAGAGTCAGTATTCCGCGGCGCAGGCTGGCGAGTCATCAAAGTCATTTGGGGTGGTAATTGGGATTCATTACTTGGTAAAGATCATACGGGTGTCCTTAAACAACGTATGGAAGAAGTGGTGGATGGTGAGTATCAGTTATACGAAGCGCGTACGCCTGAATTTACTCGCAAAGAATTCTTTGGTAAATACCCAGAGCTAGAAGAGATGGCAGATGCGTTGACTGACGAAGAAATTTCACGTCTGAACCGCGGTGGCCATGATCCAGTTAAAGTTTATGCTGCCTTTAGCGAAGCTATGAAAACTAAAGGCCAACCGACGGTTATTTTGGTTAAGACCGTTAAAGGTTATGGCTTGTCTGCCCAAACGCAAGCAGTCAACAAATCGCATCAGGTGAAGAAGCTTGATCAGGAAGCGTTGATGTATTTCCGTGATCGTTTTGATTTGCCATTTACTGATGAGCAGTTAGAGACTCTACCATTCTACCGTCCTGAAGAAGGTTCGGCGGAGATGAAGTATCTAAAAGGTCGTCGTGAGTCGTTAGGTGGTCATCTGCCAAACCGTCGTAGTGGTCATATCCCACTGAATATCCCTGAATTATCAATGTTTGATCGGGTATTAAAAGGCAGCAATGGTAAAGAGCAATCTACGACGATGGTATTTGTACGCTTACTATCTGCGATGCTAAAAAACAAAGACATCCAAGATCGCGTTGTACCAATTGTACCTGACGAAGCGCGTACGTTTGGTCTAGAAGGTATGTTCCGTCAATTGGGTATCTACTCGGCTGTTGGTCAAAAATATACGCCAGAAGACAGTGAAGCGTTGATGGGCTATAAAGAAGCTATCGATGGTCACATGTTAGAAGAAGGTATCAACGAAGCAGGCGCAATGAGTACTTGGATTGCATTGGCAACCAGTTATTCTGTGAACGCATTACCGATGATTCCGATGTATATCTATTACTCAATGTTTGGTTTCCAACGTGTGGGTGATTTGGCTTGGGCGGCAGGTGATTGTCAAGCACAAGGCTTCTTGTTAGGCGCAACCGCTGGTCGTACAACACTTAATGGCGAAGGCTTACAGCATCAAGATGGTCATTCGCAGATTCTATTCAATGTCGTGCCAAACTGCGTCAGCTACGATCCTTGCTTTGGTTATGAGCTAGCTGTGGTCATGCATGACGGTCTACGCCGTATGTATGGTGAAGGCGAGCGCGTCTATTATTACTTGACGTTGATGAATGAAAACTACGAACAACCTGCTATGCCAGAAGGTGCCGAGGAAGGTATCAAACGTGGTATGTACTTGCTTGAAGACAATGGTTCAACACAAGTACAGCTATTAGGTTCTGGTGTTATCTTACGCGAAGTACAAAAAGCATCACAGATACTAAGAGACGAGTTCAATATTACGTCTAACGTCTGGAGTGTAACTAGCTTTAACGAGCTGACTCGTGATGGTATGGTTTGTGATGACTACAATCGTCTACATCCAATGGATGAAGAGAAAGTGCCTTGGGTTACTGAACAATTAGCACCGCACGAAGGTATCGTGGTTGCAGCGACAGATTATATGCGTAACTACTCAGAGCAAATCCGTGCTTGGTTGCCAGACAATCGTCCTTACACGACTCTGGGTACCGATGGTTATGGCCGTTCTGATACGCGCGAAAACCTACGTAGTTTCTTCAACGTTGATGCTGCGCATATTGTTGTGGCAACGCTTAAACGCCTAGCGGACGAAGGCGAAGTTGAGATGCGTTTGGTTAAAGACGCGATTTCAAGCTTAGGTATCGATGTGGATCATCCGCCTGCATGGCAGCAGCAGTCTTACTATGACCAGTCTCCAGATGCACCAGCACCAGGTAACGTAAATCCAAATCCTGTACCTGAGTTTATCGCTGAAGACGATGATGAAATCAGTAATGAAGGTCGTGCTGAAGATCAAGCAGATGCAAATGTACTTGATGATAAAGATGTCAAATAATAATAACCATAAGACGAGGAAATAAATCATGGACATTAAAGCCCCCGATTTAGGTGTGGATAGCGCCGAAGTCAGCGAGATTATGGTAGAAGTTGGTGATGTCATCGCAAAAGACGACAACATCGTATTATTAGAATCTGACAAAGCATCGGTTGAAGTACCAAGCTCTGCTGCTGGTAAAGTGACTAAGATTAGTGTTGCTATTGGCGATCAAGTTAGCGAAGGTATGGTGCTAATTGAGCTTGAAAGTGCTGACGATAGCGCAGAAAGTAACGATGACAATGCTGCTGAAAAGCAAGAAGCGAACAGCACAGACGATGTTAAACCAGAATCAAAGCCTGAGCCTGCTGCAACTGAATCAAAGCAATCAGAGTCTGCTGCCAAGCCAGCCGCTAATGCTGGTAAAGCAACTACTCATGCGCTACCTGACTTAGGTGTTGACGAGGCACAAGTTTCTGAAATCATGGTGAGCGTTGGTGATACTGTCAGTGCTGAACAGTCGATTTTGCTAATCGAATCAGATAAAGCTTCGGTTGAAGTACCAGCGCCAGTTGCCGGTAAGATTGAGAAAATCTTGGTCGAAGCAGGTGATATGGTTGCTAACGGTCAGGACTTTATCGTTATCATAGCAAGTGGTACAGATGATGCTAGTGATAGTGAATCTGAAGCTCCTAAGCCACAAGAGTCAGCACCAGCCAAAACAGAAGATAAACCAGCTGCTAAAACTACTGGTGAGCCAAAACAAGCGGCCAAACCGACCAATAATGATACAGCTGCTAGCAAAACAGAGGGTAAATTAACTGAAGCACAAGTCAATGAAAAATTGGTTGATGTGTATGCAGGTCCTGCTGTTCGCAAACTAGCGCGTCAGTTAGGTGTTGATATCACACAAGTGAATGGTTCTGCTCTAAACGATCGCATTCTAAAAGAAGACTTGTTTGCACATGTTAAGAAGAGTCTAACCAAGCAGAAAGCGGCACCTGTGAGTGGCAATCCTGTCAGCTCAGGTCTACCGAAATTGCCTGACATGAGTAACGCTGAGATCTGGGGTGAGACAGAAACACAAGACCTCAGCCGCTTGCAGAAAGTCTCGATACCACAGCTCAACTACAATACTTTGCTACCGCAAGTAACGCAGTTCGATCTGTCTGATATCACTGAGACTGAAAAACTACGCGGTGAGCTAAAAGGTGGCATGAAAGCAGAAGGTGTTGGCTTTACTATCTTGGCCTTTGTGGTTAAAGCAACTGCTTATGCATTGACACAGCATCCACGCTTTAATAGTCATTTAAGCGATGACAATACTCAGGTTATATTGCGTAAAAGTGTCAATATGGGTATTGCTGTGGCAACAGATGATGGTCTTATCGTACCTGTTATCAAAAATGTACAAGATAAAGGTTTGAAGCAAATTGCGATTGAGATTGGCGAGCTTGCTGTAAAAGCTCGTGATAAGAAGCTCAGTACTAAAGATTTGCAAGGGGCAAGCTTTACCATATCGAGCCAAGGTAACTTGGGTGGTACCGCCTTTACGCCGTTAGTTAACTGGCCACAAGTTGGTATCTTAGGTGTCTCTGAAGCAAGTATGCAGCCACGTTGGGATGCTAAGACACAAAGCTTTGAGCCACGTTTGATGTTGCCACTGTCTTTGTCTTATGACCACCGTGTGATTAATGGCGCAGACGCTGCTGTATTTACTCGTTATATCGCAACGCTACTAGCAGACCCACGTCGTATCTTGATCTAAAGCTAGCTAGCCATTAAAAAAGACTGCCTAAGGGTGGTCTTTTTTTATGAAGATTATTTGTTCTTGTAGGTTATTAGTTGTTTTTATAAATAATTGTCTAGTAGTTAGAGTAGACAAACGGTAATATCCATAATTAATAAGCACAAAAAAGCCAGCTATCAAGCTGGCTCTTATTACGCATTATATTTTACTAATTTAGAACTGTTTAACGAATGCTACGCCATATACCCAAGGGCTGATATCGACTTCACCAATATCATCACCGTTTAGGCTTGCATCTGTTTTAATGTCCATATAACGGGCATCAATACGGAAATATTCAGTTGGAGCAAAAGGAATATCAAGACCAACATGGCCAGCTACACCAACGCTATCATCAAGTTCTAAATCATAGTCACCAGCGAGAGGAATATAAACCTTTTCTTCAAAGAAAGTGGTGTAGTTCACACCAACACCAACAAAAGGCTTCACATTCATAGGCAGATCATAGCCATCGAAGTGATACTGTACAGATAGAGTAGGTGGTAGATGCTGTGTTTTCGCATCAATAGTAGTTTCACCAGCTTTTAGAGTAATGTCATGATGAAACGGAATAGCAGCTAGTAATTCAACACCAACGTTGTTAGCGATGAAATACTCACCACTGATAGTTGGGCGTACATCACCATCAACATCAACTTCAAAGTTGCCTAAGCCAGTAGATACTGTACCGTTGTCATTTTTAGGATCAACATAATGTGCGCCAGCAGCAACAGACCAAGTACCAGCAGGGACTGCAAAAGCAGTTGTCATTGTCAGTGCAGCAGCAGTTGCTAAAACTAGGGATTGTAGTTTCATCATTTCATTCCTTAACGTAATAAAAAATTATCAGTAATTTTCTAATGAGGGATGGCATTAGCTAACTACTGATACATAATGTCATGATTAAAGTTTAATCTGTAACATTTAATCTCTATTATAATACGAAAATCATTATTATTGGTAAGGTTTTGAGCATAAAGTAGCAATATTTCTGCAATAAATTACATTTACGTGTAATTCAATTGTCTACAGTCTATAATTAAACACAACAAAAGCTGCTTTTTAAGTAAGTGTCATTGACGTGAGTCGGTATCTCTTATTTATGATTCAACAAGAGGTGCAATATATTATGCTTGGCTATTGCAGTAACTCCCCTCTACGCTGTACGAATGCGCGTACTATGAAAATATTGAATCAGGTAGACTCTTGTTGTCCTGAATGTCATTTATTTTTGATACCTGCACAAGATATTAGCCAGCAGCTTCGTGCTGACGAACAGTTCTTAAGGTTCTCTATCCTACTAATTGTGTTTATACTGCTGGTATCAGTCTATATCTATTACCTGAATTTTGTATAGCCGATAGTCATGGCTGATAAGGGGCAGGTCAGTACTAAATGAAGCGTTGTTGATAAAAATCACGGATGATTGCTGCAAATATCTCCTATGTTCTGTGATGAAAGTTTGTTCTTTATTGTTTGACTGTTGTTTTATTCTACTAATATCAAATCGGTATTTCACCGCATAGGGCTGGCATGTTATTCCAATCTATACGGCGCTTGCGTCATTTTGTTTATGATATTTTACAAAATGAAGAACATGACACGTTATTTAGCCGTTACGTTGATTATTTTCTTATATTTTTGATTATGACTAACGTAGCTGCTGTGATAGCAGAGTCTGTCGATCAGTGGTATTACCCTTATCAAGATTACTTCACCTTATTTGAAAATTTCTCTATCGTTGTCTTTTCTATTGAGTACTTACTGCGTCTGTGGAGTGTGGCTGAAGCAAAGCCCGATAATACAACGTGGAAACAGCGATGGGATTGGCTCAGAAGTCCATCCGCATTGATTGACTTAGTAGCCATCGTGCCCGCCTTTTTGAATTTCTTTGTCAATATTGATTTGCGTTTCTTGCGTATTTTACGTTTGTTTCGAATCCTAAAATTGACGCGTTATTTTGCCTCAATGCGTATCTTGCTAGTTGTGATTAGCAAGGAGCGAGGTTCGTTTCAAGCCGTTATCTTTATTCTTATTATTATGATTGTGACCGCCTCTAGCGGTATATATCTGGTGGAGAATCACGCACAGCCAGATGAGTTTGAGTCCATACCTAAAGCGATGTGGTGGGCTGTGGTGACACTGACAACAGTAGGATACGGAGATGTCACGCCAATTACTAATGCTGGCAAAATATTGGGTGCGGTCATTACGATATTGGGTGTGGGTCTCGCCGCACTGCCGGCTGGTATTCTAGCGACAGGATTAGCAAATGAATTGGCTCAGCGCCGTGAAGAGCTGGAACAGCACTTTCGTGAGCAGCTCATTGATAGCGACTTTGATTTGGTACAGAATCAGATGATGATTGATAAAATTCGTCGAGAGCTAGGCTTAGATAAAGAGCAGGCACAAAATATTGTTTTACAGGTACTTCGAGAGCAAGAGCTTGAACGGCGTGAAAAAGAAGTTGAGACGCGCCAAAAGAACTTCTGTCCGCATTGCGGTGAAGTTTTATAGCGAAGTGTGAAATGATTTATAACAGATAGGTTTTTAGCAATTAATTATAGCTAATATTTTGACCATAAAAAGAGGTCTTGTGTTTGGATAGCACAAGACCTCTTTTATATGCGATTACTAATTGCTCTTATATTCCCTGAGGAATAGGCAATGCACGTGCTAACTCATGAGCTACTTCTTGTGCTGCATCTGCTAGATCTTCTGCAGTGAGTGGTAAGTTTTGCAATGTTAAATGCCAGTCGTCAACAGATCGACGCAAATGCGCTACCCATAGCGTGGTGCAGTCGCGTGGGAGCTGCTTAAGGTTGACTTCAAAACAACGGTTTCCTTCATCGTCACTCAGATGAATTTCGCCTTTCTTGACTCTAGAAAACGAATGGCCATGGTATGAGTTGGCAATTAAACCAATATGAGTAATATGAGTGGGTATTTTCTCAAGCTCCAGTCTGATCTGCTCTTGATCAAGCGGGGCAAGATACATGGCTTGTTCACCGCGATCCTTACCATTTAAGCTGTCACCTTGATGCTTGACCGACTCAGCTTTATCTCGTAATTGTTTAAACCAAACGATGTCACTGATGACGCAATTGTCATCGTACAACACACAAGCCAGATCAATATCCATCGCGCTTTGATTTTTTTTGAAGCGCTTAAACATGCCTTTTGGCTCAATTTTGGTAAATTCATAATTGAGCGCAAAGAACAACGTTCCTGCGTCTAGTCCCAGTCCTCGTAAACTATCTGACAGCAGTGGTGATGGGGCAGTGGTCGACATAACTTTCCTTTTTTATTCTTAGTTTCTAACCGTTATCTAGATTTGGTGCTTGCTTACATAAGGCGTGCGGATGTTAGCCTAACTCAGGTCAGTGATGTCACTCACTGATTGCTGTTGAAGACTTATCTAATACTGCTTGATAAAGTAGCTCAGGCTTGGCATCTAATAACCCACTACCAAATCCACGTAGCCACCAGACCAGCTGTGAGGTTAAGTTAACAGTGGCTTTGACAGTAAGGGTATTGTCCTCATTTAGCGTCACGGTTTGATCGTCATTAAGCTTACTTTCGGTCAGACTCTTACCAGCCTGCCTAGTAAATCTAAGCTCAACAGCAGTATTTTTGCCACGCTCATCCAATTCGCCAAACAGTGGGTGACTAAAGCCCATGCTACCTTCATCCAAATAGGTATCAAGTTGAAAGTTCTCTGGCGTTTTTGCAGCGGTTTCGAGAATTTCAACACTATCAAAACGATGTAAGGCAAAGGTGCGAATGGTGACTTCTGGATCGTCAGTACGAGTTGCCAGCAGATAAATAATCACGCCGCGCTGGATAATTGCGATTGGATTTAGGGTATATTCGCTGGCTTGTGATTTGTTGCTACGAGTATAACAAGCATGAATCTGCAGCTGATAAAATAGCGCGTGGTAAATATTGTCTTTACTATCCAAATCTATATCTGGTGCGATAAGCGGCTGTGTGGCAGGCTCGATACGCACTCTGTCTATCCAAGAGTGGGTCACTTTGCTGTTTTTGAGCTGTCGCCGTGCTAAGTCAAACCAAGGAAATAATTCATCTAAGATAACAGGTGGCAGTAACTGGGTCAGATTGGCCTCAACCATATTAAAAGCAACCGCTTGTGATAAGTTCATGTGCGGCAAGCTTTGTAATGGGGCGTCTTCTTTCCAGCGCCATCCTTGAGGATTGGCATTGTTTTTTTCGATAGGGAAGCGTTTGGCAAGGGCATTCAAATCGCGTTGGACAGTACGTAGGCTGATATCAAAGCCTGCCATCATCAGCTGCTCATAAATATGTGTTGTGCCTACCCAGCGATTGCGCTGCAGCTGTGATAGTACCTGCCATTGCCGAGCAGTCGTTGCCGCACCATGTCGATTGTCATTAATATTGGCAGCATTGGCCTCTTTTGAGGTGCCAGTGTCTACAGCTGCAAGCGCACCTGCCTGCTCACTAGGATTGGACTGAGCTTGGATGTTATCAGCATCAGTAGGATGTACAGTCATTAAGAGATACCCTTTATGAAGTTACAAGTCGGTTTCTGGCACGATATTGCTCGATCAGGAACCGTTAATCATCGCAGAAAAGCAGCGTAGCGTCTAGCGACGTTCATGCATGCGTATGTTTATTTGATGATAGCTGCTCGATCTAGCTGTAGATACAACGATAAATCTAGTCGAACAGCAATGTGCGTGCGTATCGGCAGTACCGTTCAAATTTTAATTATTATTCTCATCGATAGCTGTTGTCTCGCTATCGTTTAGGGTGTCATCAATAGGCTTAGCATCGCTTTGCTTGTTACTTTCCTCGCTACCTTTCTTATCACTTCTCTCACCTTTTCGCTTTTCTTTCATTCTCTTATCTTCTTTCTTTTGACGTTTTTCTTTACGCTTTTTCTTCGCTTTCTTTTTGGACTTTTCATCATCGATGTCGTCCGTGCTTTCTTGGTTTTCATCCCATAGCATCAGACGACTTAATACTTTGCCAAATAAAGTATCTTTACGATAACGGCCTTTTTTATTCATGGTGTCGATGGGCAAGCCAGTCATCAACGTCAGGGCCTCACTTAGCGTATAGACGCCATAGATATGAAATTTGCCTCTATTTACTGCATCAATAATGTCGTCACGTAACATCAGCTGTTTGACATTAGCCATCGGAATGACAACGCCTTGATCGCCTGTCAGCTCTTGCTCGCGGCAGGCGTCGAAAAAACCTGCGATTTTAGCATTGATGCCACCAACTGCCTGTACTTCGCCTAGCTGGTTCATAGATCCAGTAATCGCGAGAGACTGATTGATAGGGACGTTTGCTAACGCGGATAGCAATGCACAGCCTTCGCTAACGGTGGCACTATCGCCATCGATTTGCGCGTAGCTCTGCTCGAACGCCAGTGAGGCACTAAAGTTCAGTGCATGATGTTGACTAAACAACGCGCGCAAATAGCTGGTCATAATTAGCATGCCCTTGGCGTGTAAACTACCACCCAAGTCTACATCACGCTCAATATCAAGAATTTCACCTGTGCCAATATTGGGCTGAATAACCGCAGTAAGCCGTGCTGGCATGCCAAACTCACTATCGGCATAACTGACCACAGTCAATGCATTAACTTGTCCGATAGCATCGCCTTGCGTTTGGATCAGCTGCTGGCCGTTTTTCAGCTCATCCCAGTACAGATCGCGCAAATATCCTGAACGCTCATCCATATCATCGATTGCTTGAGTGACGTGATCTGCCGTCACCATGTTCTCATTATTTAAGCGAGCGTGACGGTTTGATTCATGCAGTAGTTTAATCAACAAGTCACTGTGTAGGCTTAAGCGATCTTGTTCTTCAGCTTGCAGGCTTAAGTGTTCAAGGAGCGTGGCTTGTGCACTGCTATCAAACGGATAAAGGTCGGCATAGTCGATGATATCAGCCATTTTTGCGACCAATGCCAATTCATGCTCAATGGTACGAGGCACATCGTCATGAAAATCAGCTCGGACTTTGAATACCGCATCAAATTCAGGCTCAAGCTCTAGCAGCTCGTAATATAAATCTGCTTCACCTAACAAGATAACCTTGATATCTAAATCAATAGGCGCTGGTGACAGAGACAAGCTACCTGTTAGCGTCAGCATTTGCTCTAGACTTGATAGTTTTATTTTTCGTGATTGTAATGCGCGCTTCAAGCCCTGCCATGCATAAGGATGCTCAAGGACGTGGCTAGCTTCTAACAGTAAATAGCCGCCATTGGCGCGATGTAGAGCACCTGCACGAATCATACTCACGTCAGTGGTTACTGTGCCTAATTGGGTGATTTGCTCGACATGCCCCAATAAATTGAGATGGGTTGGCAAATCCTCAAAGACCACAGGTGCGCCACTGTCAGGTGTATGACTGACAATAACATTGACCGCATAACGACTGGGCGTCGTAGCCAACACTGCCGTCACAAACTCTTCATCATCGCCATTGACGATACGCTCTACGTGAGTGACCATGTCATCAAATACAGCCTCGAGATATGCCACGACAAGTGGATGAGTCGAAAACTGCTCATAAATAGGAGTAAATAATGGCTGTAAAGCACGTTGGGCAATACTACGATGTAATGCCTCTATCTCATCGTTGGCTTCGTCTTCTAATTGCTCTAAAGCGATGGTCAATTGACTCAGCCGCTTTTGCATATGGTTCTTTTGCACGAAGTTATTTAGCTCAGCTTCATACTCATTATTGCCATATGTAGAATCTTTATTTTCAGTGTTTTCATTGCCCAAAATGTTAACTTTTTCGCTATCATCGAGCTTTTCTAAATTTTTACGATTGCTGGGTGTTTTTATTTGCTTGTCATCATCGCTGTTGCTTTCTGTAGGCAGCTGACTAGGATGAACAAATACGGCTTTATTATCAAACGAGCGAAACGTCAATGCTAGGTCATATTGCTTGCCTTCAGCATTAAGCGCGTCATAGGCATGACTTTCTTTTTGATGAGTACTGTTTTTGATGGCTTCGATTTTGCTCTGGTATTGATCGCTACGAAAGCGTTGGCTTAAACGCTTTTTTGCTTGCTGCCATAAGTTATTAACTTGCTGCTGTAATAGCGAGGCTTGACCAGCTGGTAGACGCAGCGCCAATGGTGTGCGTGGATCAGTGAAATTATGCACGTATACCCAATCATCTGGCGTCGGTGCGTCGGCGGCAATACGCGTCAAAAGACGACTAATCACAGTACGCTTGCCCAAACCGTTCTCACCAGCGGCAAACACATGGTAACCACTGGCTTTGATATCCAGCGCTGTATGCAATGCTTTAAGCGCGCGTTGTTGGCCGAAACCAACATCTAAGTCGGGCGCAGTGCGAGTGTCTGTAGGCAATTCATCAGGGTCGCTATAGCGTTTTAATTGCTCAGCGGAAATGCGACAATTTTGCTGAACTTCTGTGAAGATAGGGTTTGGGGTATCAGGTGCTGTTTGCTTAATGTTTTTTGTATCGGTAGCAGGTACTACCATATTGTTAGCGTCTTTTGATACTGGCGATATAGGGGTATAGGGTTGTTCTGTCATAGGCGTTTGAAAAATCATCTTAAAAAGTATTAAAGGAATATGAGAAGTGATTGGTTTTATCTAGTCATGCGTATTCTGAGTTTTTTATAATCAATCATGACATCTTACAAGATATAGTCACCTATTAGCGAAGTCATTAAGCGCAGTTTTGTATCATATTTAGACAAATTATTGAGTAAAACTGATAAAAAACGAATGACTTAATCAGCGAATTGGAGGCAATCAAAGCAGAATAACGCCTCATGATCAGCGTAGATAGTATAAGATGTCCCACATTGGCGCAATCTGCAACTATTCAATGAGCAGACTGCATGATAAAATAAACGGTTCACAAGTCAAAACTGGATAACTCGTTGTATGTCAGCTTCCGCTAAAAACTCTTCATCGTCTGCTAGTATGGGTACTATCAATATTGATCCGACTGGTTTCGTAAAGCTTGGTTCACAATTGCCAAAGCTGGCTAATATCTTGGCGCAAGCGATAAATGAGCTGAGTCTGCCGTTAAGTGAAACGCAGCAGCGCACGTTATTATTGTACTTAGACCAGCTTTTACTATGGAATAAAGCGTATAATCTGACCGCCATTACTGATCCAGAAGAAGCGTTGATCAAGCATGTGATAGATTGTCTGTCTATTATAACGCATTTACCCGCCGGATCGTTGCTAGATATCGGCACGGGAGCAGGGTTGCCGGCAGTTATCATTGCCATTTGTCAGCCTGAGCGCCAGTGTACGGCGCTTGATAGCAATCAGAAGAAAATCCGCTTTATTAAGCAAATCAGCAGCGAGCTCGGTTTGAGTAATATGCAGCCGATCGCATCGCGTATTGAAGCGCATGAAGAAAGTTATGCGGTGGTGACATCGCGAGCGTTCGCCAGTTTGATAGATTTTGTAGAAGTAGCGCAGCCAAGATTAGCAGATGGTGGCTTCTTATGTGCTATGAAAGGCAAAGTCCCGAGTGAGGAAGAGCTGCAAGCACTTGATAGTGATTGGCATATCAAAACCATTAAACTGACAGTGCCACGTTTGCACGACAGCCGTCATTTAATCGAAATGTCTGCTAAAGATAGCTAAGGCATAAACACTTCGCAGTCATGAAACAGGCACTGTTTTTTGTGAAACATAGTTTACGTCTGTATCTAAATGACATAATATTTAAAAGCATTTAAAATGCTCGACCGCAAACTGAGCATTTTAGACCATAAATTGCTTATTTTTAAATAT
This sequence comes from Psychrobacter sp. JCM 18900, assembly GCF_904846625.1. Classification (GTDB taxonomy): domain Bacteria; phylum Pseudomonadota; class Gammaproteobacteria; order Pseudomonadales; family Moraxellaceae; genus Psychrobacter. The sequence goes on along the minus strand of NZ_CAJHBL010000001.1, from coordinate 305,573 downwards.
TGATCGAGTGTCGCTGTACAAGATTGAACAAAAATAATCGTACCAACCGAGTCAAAAGTAATAGACCCTAATAAAATTGAGTGAGTGTATGGAAATCATAGCAATTGCGAATCAAAAAGGCGGTGTGGGTAAAACCACAACGGCAGTAAATTTGACCGCCAGCTTGGCTGCTAAACGCAAGCATGTACTGCTGATTGACTTAGACCCACAAGGTAATGCGACCAGTGGCACAGGTGTTGACAAAAACGAGTTGGATCTTACCATAGCGGACGTTTTGCTAGATGGTGTCGCGTTGTCTGAAGCAATTGTTACTAGTCCTGCAGGGTTCGATGTCATCGGTGCCAATCGCGATTTGGCTGGCATGGACATTACGTTGATGAGTAAGACAGATAGTCATGAGCTGTTCAAAACCGCCATGGCTGAATTGGTTAACGATCAGGTATCCACACAAAAACAGCCATACGATTATGTGATTATCGATTGCGCGCCTAGTTTGAATCTACTGACGATTAATGCGTTGGTGGCTACAGATAGTGTGATTATCCCTATGCAGTGTGAGTACTATGCACTAGAAGGATTGGCTGACTTATCACAAACGATTGAACGTCTTACAGAGTTGAACCCTAAGCTGTATATTCGCGGTGTGGTCAGAACGCTATTTGATGCGCGTAATACGCTTGCTCGTGATGTCTCTACTGAGCTAGAAGCGCATTTTGGCGATATCATGTACAAGACTCATATTCCAAGGAATATTCGCTTAGCAGAAGCTCCTGCGCACGGCTTACCAGTTATTGCGTATGAGAGATGGTCGAAAGGCGCACGCGCATATCAAAAGCTTGCCGCTGAAGTGATGAAGCAAAGCAGCTAGTTTTTATCTAAAGTCTCTCACAAAGGATTTTTAGATAAAAAGTGTCACTGATCAAGACAGTAAATGAATAGCATAAGCATAGAGCACTTAACATTGTATTTAGTAAGCCGCATCAGTAATCAATTAGCTTTTATTTTAGCGTTAGAGGATAGGTAATCATGGCGAAGAAAAGAGGGTTGGCTGCTAATCGGGGCTTAGATGCCTTATTAGGGTCAATCAAAAAAGAAAAGCAAATTACCGCCTCTGCCTTGCAAGACGACATGGTGGCGCGTGAAAATGCTGCGCCAGATACTAATGCGCCTGTAAATACTGTGTCCACAGATATAGCGCCTGATATCACTCCGACAAAAGCCAGTAAAAAATTATCTGCGAAGACTACTAACGATGCTGCTAGCGAGAATAGCGCTCGTGCGCCACGTTCATCTCGTGCTACCAGCAAGGCGTCGCTCAACAAATCGCGTGGCAATAGTGCAGATACGAGTGCAACCGAAGATCAGATTAGCCTTGTCCAGATCGATGTCACACGTTTGCAAGCAGGTAAGTACCAGCCTCGTCGTGATATGAGTGAGACAGCACTTGCAGAATTAGCGTCTTCTATCGAGCAGCATGGCGTGATGCAGCCTATCGTTATCCGCCCGCTATTGGCAAATGAAGATAAGAGTGAAGCATTTGTCACTCACGAAATTATCGCTGGTGAACGCCGTTGGCGCGCAGCAAAAATGGCAGGAAAAGCAGTTATCCCTGCGATTGAGCGTGCTTTATCGGATGAGTTAGCGATTGCCCTAGCATTGATTGAAAACATTCAGCGCGAAGACTTGTCAGTGATTGAGCAGGCGGCAGCATTGCAGCGATTTCATACGGAGTTTGGTATGAGTCATGCCATGATTGCTGAAGTCGTTGGTAAGGCGCGTACGACAGTATCGAATCTACTTCGTTTAAATCAGCTGCATGATACAGTAAAAGATCATTTAGCCAACAGCGCGCTAGATATGGGTCATGCTCGTACACTTTTAGCATTGTCCTCTGAACAGCAACCTATCATCGCGCAAAAGATTATCGATGGCGGTATGACCGTGCGAGAAGCTGAAAAGTTGGTCAAATCAATCTTGCAGCCAGCGCCCAAAATCAATCGTGCTGAACAAGTACAATCTCGTGATGTAGAGCGTTTGACCCAAAGATTGACAGACATGCTTGGTGCTGAAGTCAAACTAAAACATAAAAAAGATGGTCAAGGTAGTGTTGAGATATTTTTCCACAATCAAGATCAATTAGCTGCGTTGATTAAACATATAGAAGCTCAGGCTTAATAACGTTTGCGAGTTAGCTGTATCTATCCAAACGCTAAATCGCCTCTGTAATAATTATTTTTGCAAAAATATGGAAGAGAGTGAGTATGTGGGAGTTGGTAAAAGCAGGTGGCTGGCTAATGACACCTATCGTGGTCTGTTCTATATTGGCTTTGGTTATCATCATTGAACGTAGCCATACGCTACAGTTTAATAAAGTCGCCCCTAGCAGGTTGCGCGAACAGCTAATAACTCGTTTACGTGAAAATGGCGATATTGGCCGCACACAATTGATGAATGTAAAAGAAAAAACGGCGCTTGGCGATATCTTGGCAACGGGTTTGCTTTATCGGCAGTATGGGCTAGAGTCGATGACGATGCACATGCAAAATCGTGCCAGCGTCCAAGTTCATCAGTTAGAAAAAAACATCAATATGCTAGGTACTATCGGTGCGATAGCGCCGTTGCTTGGCCTATTAGGTACGGTACTAGGAATCATCTCTTCATTCTTAGCGATTACCGATGGCGCAATGCAAGATCCGACGATGCTAGCCGCTGGTGTATCACAGGCACTAATCACTACCGCTGCAGGTATGATCGTTGCTATCCCCGCGTTGGTTGCTTATCGTTATTTTCAGCGCCGTATCATTGATATTAACGCTCAGTTCGAGACTCAAGCAGGGCTTATGATTCAAGAGTTGTATGATTATCACTTGCTTGCTAGTGCTCAGCCATCTACATCTTCTAGCCGTACGTCAATAGAAGATAGTATTGTGCAAGAACGTTCATTCGGTGGGTTGGATTCGGATAAGCCTAGCATAGCAGCAGTGTAGTAAATACGGTTTTAAAGAATAGAAGTCTTGGGCCTATAAATGGTAGCTGAATTAAAGAGATTGATATGCGTTTTAGAAAACCAACGGTTGAACCGCTTGAAATTAATCTGACACCGATGATTGATTGTTTACTGTTTTTGATTGTTTTTTTATTGCTTGCTACCTCATTCAATCACTTTAGTCGTTTAAATATTATTCTTCCGGAAGCGGAAGGTGTTGCACTGACAGAACAAAACAACAGTATCGAAGTAGCTGTGCAAGAGGATGGTAGCTATTTGGTCAACGGTATTACACTTGCTAGTAGCAATGAGGCTGAACTGACCAGTATGTTGCAGCAAGAGGCGGGCAGCAATCGCGATATGCTATTTGTCATTGCAGCGGATGCCAATGCGACCCATCAGTCTGTGGTACGAGTGATGGATATCGCTGGAAAGCTCGGATTTTTGAATTTAAACATCAGTACAGTGGTGCCACTTGGCCAAACGCTGCCGCAATAACATATATAGTCTTATCATCATAAAACTGTGTGACACACAGCCCATTCATACCATGATACCCAAATTGAGGCTTTTATGAGCCAAGCTTATTTACCTGACTCTAAAAAATCTTCTGCTAAAAATGCATCGGCAGTATCGCCCGTTACGCCTAAGAGTAAGACATTATTACGCTTATTAAGGTATTTGAAGCCTTACTGGTGGGCATTGCTATTGACGGCGTTAGGTTTTGCGATTAATGCAGGGACAGAGATTTGGACTGCCAAGCTTCTGCAATATATTACTGATGCTATCAATCAGAATGATCGAAGCAAACAAACCTTATTTCCGCTATTGATTATATTGCTATTCTTTGTGCGCGGGGTTGGTAGTTTTTTGGGTAACTATTACTCTGCATTGGTCTCACGCAACTTAGTCTATGAGCTACGTATAGAAGTTTTCAACAAATTACTGCGCTTGCCTAGTTCATTTTATTTGGCCAATCCAGCCGGTACGATTTCATCGAAGTTGATATTTGATGTTGAACAGGTCACGGCCGCCAGTACAGACTCAATGAAGACTTTGCTGCGTGATGGTTTGACCGTTGTCGCATTGATAGGTTTTTTGTTCTATAGCAATTGGCGTCTAACGCTTATTTTATTTGTGGTCTTGCCACCAATACTATGGCTGGTACGCATTGCATCAAAGCGCTATCTTAAGCTCTCAAAAGGTATCCAAGAGACGATGGGTAATGTCAGTCATATTACCAATGAAGTTATCGGCGGCTATCAAGTGGTCAAAAATTACGGTGGTCAATCATACGAGTCAGCACGTTTTGACAAAACATCGAAGAAAAACCTACGCCAAGGTATGAAGGTAGTTGTTACCAATAGTATTAATACGCCAGCCGTACAGCTGTTGATGGCGATTGCGATGGCCGTTGTCGTCTGGCTTGCGTTGCGACCTGCAGTAATAGATGATATTTCAGCAGGTGAGTTCATCTCTTACATTGCAGCTGCAGGTTTATTGAGTAAGCCAGTACGTTCGCTGACTGATATTAATCAGAAGCTGCAAAAAGGTCTGGCTGCTGGTGAGTCGATTTTTGCACTACTTGATGAGCCAGAAGAAGAAGACACAGGAACAATCAGTAAAGCGCTATCAGGGCAAATGTCGTTAGACAATATCAGCTTGGTATATCCAGATTCGACGGTGGCTCTACGTGACTTTACCTTGAATATTAAAGCAGGCGAGACAGTTGCATTAGTAGGGCGAAGTGGTGCGGGCAAGTCCTCACTGGTCAATTTATTAACACGTACTCTAGAAACTTCCTCAGGGCAAATCACACTAGATGGCATGCCAATCGAAGACATTAAGTTAGAGAGTCTGCGTGCCCAGATTGCAATGGTGAACCAACAGGTAGTATTGTTTAATACCACTGTATTTAATAATATTGCTTATGGCGGCCTAGCTGACAAGACTCAAGCTGAGGTTGAACAAGCCGCAAAAGATGCCTTCGCTCATGACTTTATTATGAAAATGCCAAACGGCTATCAAAGCGAAATTGGTGCTGAAGGATTGCAACTATCAGGCGGTCAGCGTCAGCGATTATCTATTGCTCGTGCACTATTAAAGGATGCACCGATTCTAATTTTAGATGAAGCCACCAGCGCACTTGATAATGAGTCTGAATATTACATTCAGCAAGCGCTCGATAATGTGATGAAAGACCGCACCACGTTGGTCATTGCCCATCGATTGACGACTATTGAATCAGCGGATCGTATTGCTGTGATGGATGGCGGCCAGATTGTTGAGTTAGGAACGCACAATGAGCTAATGAAACTGCAAGGCCACTATGCGCAAATGTATGCTCGAGATTTCGAGTAGTCAATTTAGAAGTTTTTAGCCAATTTTCACGCAGCCATGAGCCAATAAGATAAGCGACATTGATTAATGAGTATTGAGACGACAGTCACCCGCGCATGGCAACGTCAAGCTGTTTGGTTGTGGTTGTTGCTGCCTATCAGTTGGTTATACGGTTTCATCACTTTGCTGCGTCGTCAAGCTTATAAGGCTGGCCTACTATCAAGCTATCGAGCACCTATTCCCGTGATGGTCATTGGTAATATCAGTGTGGGCGGTAGTGGTAAGACGCCGTTGATTATTGCTCTGGTCAGCTACTTACAGAAAAAAGGCATAAAAGTAGGGGTAATCAGTCGCGGATATGGCGGTGATACGAGTCAAATGCCCGCATTGGTTAGTGCTACCAGTTTACCCCATGTAGTAGGGGATGAGCCGTGCTTGATTGCTCATATGACAGGCGCTACTATGGCAGTCTGTCCCAATCGCCAACAAGCGATTGCTACTCTGTTAAAGGCAGAGCCTGATTTGCAATTGATTATTGCAGATGATGGTTTGCAGCATTATGCACTACAGCGTGATATTGAATGGATTGTGGTAGATGCTTCCCGTGGGTTTGGTAACAAGCAGCTATTACCAACGGGTTTTTTGCGTGAGCCGATGTCACGATTAAAGGGTGCAAATGTCATCTATCATGAAAAACCAAATACGGATTTAACTCTGACTTCTAAAAGTGGTAATAAGATACAGTCTACTGACCGTTTGACCATGCATTTGCAACCAGCCGAGTTACAGCGCCTATGGAATCCTACATCGAGTGCAGCTCAACTAAATAGTGTGAAGCCTACTAATAATAGTCATGTTCATGCTGTTAGTGGTATCGGTTATCCGCAGCGGTTTTTTGATACCTTAGAGTCCATTGGCTTTGAGGTCATAGGGCATCCTTACCCTGACCATTATGATTTTAGTTTGGCTGAGCTTTTACAATATGGTGATTATCCTATCATCGTAACCAGTAAAGATGCGGTAAAAATCAGCGCATTATTGGCAGACTATACAGCGACACAAGCCTTAAGTGATGAGTATGTAGAACTTGTCAGTAGACTATGGGTGTTGCCAGTGACGGCTGTATTATCAGAAAATAGTTATCATAATCTAGATGCGCAGCTAAAGGCGCTAGGGATTCGTATCAACCATGATATGAACACGTCAGCCCCATTATAAATAGCAGCTAATATTTTAAATCGCCGTATGATTTTTATAGGAATACGCCATGTCGTTCGCCACCACGCCCGCAAAAACCCATATCGTAATTCCTGCGCGTTTTAAGAGTACACGGCTACCTGGTAAGCCATTGCTAAATATTCATGGTAAGCCGATGATACTTTGGGTAGCAGAAAAAGCGCAGACAGCAAATTTTGCTGATGACATGTGTATAGCGACTGATGATGAGCAAATTGCAAAAGTTTGCACCGATGCAGGTTTTGATGTGATTATGACCAGTAGTGAGCATGCTTCAGGGACGGATCGCTTGGCAGAGGTAGCAGCTATCAAAGGCTGGGCTGAGCACGATATTGTGGTGAATATGCAAGGCGATGAGCCCCTTGTACCGCCATTGCTTTTGGAGCAAGTACAGGCGCTTTTGGTAGCGGATGAGGATAGCGTGATGGCCACACTCTGTGAGCCTATCGATGACTATGATACGTTCCAGCGGCCATCGGTAGTAAAAGTGGTCAGCCAATCTGCTAATAACTTACAGCGTGCGCTCTATTTTAGCCGCGCACCGATTCCTTGTGATCGTGATGTTGTATTAGCTGATAATAATCAGATGCAAACTCCAAAAAATGCTTATCGCCATTTGGGTTTATACGCTTATCGTGTCAGTCTATTACAGCAGTTCGTAAACTGGCCACAAACACCACTTGAGATACTTGAAAGTCTAGAGCAATTACGTGTTTTAGAAAATGGTCAGCATATCGCAATCGCAGAAGCTGCCTGTCAGTTACCAGCGGGTGTCGATACACAAGAAGATTTAGACCGTCTAAACGCGATGAGCTTAGATAACTTTCACAACCCTACTAAGTAATAGTCTGAGCAAAGTTGCGTGCGACTCTAAGTTTTCTACAACGCTAAAGTATTGTTATCATGGCTATACCTAAAGTACCTAATCAATGTGACAGAGCCATAACCATGAATAATTTGACAGGAAATATGGACGCACTAGATAACACAGACCGTATGTACTTTGCGCCACTACTGCCATGGCAAAAAGTACTGTGGTTACAGTTGACCGAGCGCGTACTTAAGCAGCAGTCCTTGCCGCATGCATTGCTCGCTGCTGGTATGCAAGGTATGGGCAAACGCGCCTTTGTATGGCGATTGGTCGCTTGGCTATTATGCCGTGAGCGTGGTACACACCCACTAGGTGCTTGCGAAGTATGTGAGAGCTGTCAGTGGCTCAAGTCGGGAACTCATCCGAGCTTGCAAGTATTACCACTCGTTAGTATGCCTATCAGTGCCGAAAGCGATGCGCTTCAAGAAAAATCCAGCAGCACGAAAGATAAAAAAATTGCCAAGACCACTAGCAATAGCGCACTTAAGATCAAAGTAGATGATATTCGTGCTTTGCAGCCTTTTATTTATCAAGGCGGGCAAGGGGTGCGCATCTGTGTATTAGATCACGCTGAAAAAATGACGGTGGCCGCTGCTAATGCGCTGCTTAAGACATTGGAAGAACCACAAGCGCAGGTGCATCTGTTTTTGATTAGTGATACGCCTGCTCAGCTATTGCCAACGATTAAGAGTCGTGTGCAACAGTTGGCACTACAGACAATTGAGCCAACTGTTGCTGTCGATTATGTGACGCAGGCGCTAGGTCACACGATTAACCGCGAAGCCGTCGGTACCGCTGCGATTGAGCAGTTGATACAACTGGCCAATGGTGCGCCGTTAGCTGCTATCGCCTTAGCGCAAGCACCATGGTATAGCAAGCGTAGCCTATGGTTGACCACATGGCAGGCGCTATGTAGTGGTAAACGTAGTGGTGTGGCGGCAAGTGATTATTGGCAAGGTCAGCTCAATATTAAAGAATTTATACAGCTGTCTGAGCTGATGCTCCTTGATATACGCCGTGTCTGTCTAGGCTTGGTTGAACTGCAAAAGGATGTCAATCTATCAACAGTATTGGCTACTTATCAGCCTACTGATAGCGGGTTAGAGGCGTTTGCCAACAGCGTGCAGCAGACCAAAATTGCGCTGCAACAAAATGTGCAAGAAAAATTTGCCTATGATAAGCTAATGCAAGAGTTGGCAAGCTTATAGAGCCATGCTTGAGCGCTTAGTTAGTGTTCGAAAATTTGCAATTGTTCTTAACTATATACTATCGATTATTTATATAAATATATTAAACCCAGTTGATGAAGGAAGCTGACTATGGCAATGCCAGGACGTGGCGGGATTTTAACCTGTCATTATGAAAGTATCGAAATGTTATATGCCAGCTATTTGTCATTTGTCAGTAATGGCGCTTTGTTTGTACCGTCTGACAAACCTCAGCAATTGGGTGATGAGGTGTTTATCGCTATCACGCTACCCAACTCCAGCGAACGCCTACCAATGAATGGTAAGGTGGTTTGGATTAACTCTAAGAGTCAAGGCAGTCGCCCAGCAGGGTTTGCTGTGCAAATTGGTAGTGATGTCTCTGGTCAAAGAATTAAGAATGAAGTTGAGCGCCTACTAGCGGGAAAAATCGATAGCTTGCAATCGACTTATACTATGTAGTATCTATTAATAACTAGGTGATAACTAGGCAGTATCTAGAAATCACACCTGTATCTTTGATGAGTTTGGCTATGATTTTTAACTTATGAATATAAAAAAAGCAGCCTTATTATTTAGTAAGGCTGCTTTTTTGGATCAAGTTTCTTTAAATTTTTATAGTAGTAGGCGCTAGTCGCTTAATAACGAGGCGGCACATACATATCATCGGGAATAGGTTCGCGGTAGTACTCATCATCGCGTTTGCGATTGGGTAACTCAATTTCGTCACGAGGCACTTCTTTGTAAGGGATTTGGTCGAGCAAATGGGCAATGCAGTTCAGCCTAGCACGTTTTTTATTATTGCCCTCAACTACCCACCAGGGTGCTTCAGGAATATGAGTGCGCTCAAACATGGTTTCTTTTGCTTTGGTGTAATCTTCCCAGCGTCGGCGCGACTGTAGGTCCATTGGTGAGAGTTTCCACTGCTTAAGCGGATCATATATTCGGCTCATAAATCGTGCATGTTGCTCATCATCAGTGATAGAAAACCAGTATTTTACTAAGCGAATGCCTGAGCGTACGAGCATACGCTCAAACTCTGGTACTGATTGAAAAAATTCCTCATATTGCGCGTCAGTACAAAACCCCATGACACGCTCAACGCCTCCGCGGTTGTACCAACTACGGTCAAACAATACGATTTCGCCTGCTGCAGGCAAGTGGGCCACGTAACGTTGGAAGTACCACTGCGTTTGCTCACGCTCAGTAGGAGCCGGCAGGGCAGCTACCCTGCACACGCGTGGGTTTAATCGTTGGGTAATGCGTTTAATGGCACCACCTTTACCAGCAGAATCCCGCCCTTCAAAGATAACGACAATACGTTCACCGCGATCAACGACCCAATCTTGTAGTTTTATCAGTTCTCGCTGTAGTCGTACCAACTCTTGAAAGTAGGTGCGTCGATCCAGTTTTTCTTGCTCGCTCATCTCACGTCCGTTAAAACGAAAGTCACGTGCATAGTCATCTATTTCATTTTCTAGTTCTTCATCATATGTATCGATTAAGTCTTGGTGCATTTTTCGACGTAAATCATCATCAAGAATGTCTTTTTCGATGCGTTCAGTAAGAATAGCTTGTTCCTGATGGTACCGATCTAAATCCTCCTCAGTCGTTAGAGATTGAAAATCAGCGGTTGCAAGCGGTTCTGTCATCACCAGTTTTTCAGAGCCAAAAATGACTTGCCTCATTTTTCTTAATAAAATTTTTGTCTTACCCATAAATATTACCTTTGTTTTGCGTATCGGCTTTTTTAAGAGGCTACTATCTAGGTCGTTTCTATCATAGCAAAGTACAGACAATAAAAAATGCCCTTTAAATAAATTAAAGGGCATTTTTTTATTGATAGATATGTACTGATTAAAATAATAAGTCAGCGTATCTTTTCCACTTAAAAGTAACCAAGCTTATTTTTCTAGGATACAAGTTACGCCTTGGCCACCTGCTGCGCAGATAGAAATAAGTGCACGACCTGAACCTTTTTGATCCAATAATTTAGCAGCAGTAGCTAAAATACGGCCACCAGTTGCTGCAAATGGATGACCTGCCGCTAGTGATGAACCGTTTACGTTTAATTTGCTACGATCGATAGAACCTAGTGGTGCATCTAAGCCTAAGCGCTCTTCACAGAATTTCTCATCTTCCCAAGCAGCTAAGGTTGATAGTACTTGTGAAGCAAAGGCTTCATGAATCTCATAAAAGTCAAAGTCTTGTAGAGTCAGACCAGCGCGCTCAAGCATACGTGGTACCGCATAAGCTGGTGCCATTAGTAAGCCTTCTGTAGTACCAGATTTACCAATGAAATCTACCGCTGCGGTTTCTTGATGGACGATATAAGCAAGTGGTTTTAGACCGTGCTCTTTTGCCCACTCATCAGTACCTAGTAGTACACAAGAAGCACCATCAGTAAGCGGCGTAGAGTTGGCAGCTGTCATCGTTGGATTGGCATTTTTTCTACCAAAAACTGGCTTTAATTTGCCCAGTTTTTCTAATGTAGTATCTGGACGCAAGTTGTTATCACGAGTTAGGCCTTTGTATGGCGTGATCAAGTCGTCAAAGAAACCTTCGTCATAAGCGCGTGCTAGGTTTTGATGGCTGTTAAATGCAAGCTCATCCTGCGCTTCACGGCTGATATTCCACTCAAGCGTGGTAATCGCTTGATGATCGCCCATTGATAAACCAGTGCGCGGCTCACCATTTTGCGGTGAATCGATTAAGTCTTTTGGGTTTAGACCCATTAGTGCTTTTAGACGTTGTTTGTTGTCTTTTGCTGCACCAAGTTTGATCAGTACTTTACGTAAGCCATCGCCGACAGCAATAGGAGCGTCAGACGTAGTGTCTACACCGCCAGTGATTGCCGAATCGATCAGACCAAGTGCAATCTTGTTAGCAGAAGCAAAGGTCGCTTGTAAGCCAGTACCGCAAGCTTGTGAAATATCATAAGTTGGCGTATGTGGGTTTAGCGCAGTATTCAATGTCGCTTCACGAGTAAGGTTGATGTCGCGGCTAAGTTTCATGACTGCACCAGATACCACTTCGCCTACGGTTTCGCCTTGTAGGTTATAGCGCTCAACCAAGCCGTCCAATGCAGCTGTTAACATGTCTGTGTTGCTAACATCAGCGTATGATCCATTTGAGCGTGCGAATGGAATACGGTTACCACCTAAAATAGCAACACGATTCAGATTCGAAGCTGGTTTGGTTTCGCTGGCTTTTTTAGCTGGAGCAGGTTTTTTAGCAGCAGTGGTTTCCACTTTTTCATCGACCGCTTTTTTGCTAGCAGCATCTTTAGCGCTATTGTCTTTAGTCGAGGTATTTTTTGCAGCGGTTTCTTTTTTTGCTGTATCTGATTTTGTATCCGTTGCTTTAACAACTGTACTTTCAACAACAGGGCTATCTGGATGATTGTTTTTATTACTCATAATATTATCCTTAAAAAGTATGGGTAGAAGTAAAAAGTGATAGGTAACAATAAAAAATAGTTAAGTTATTTTATACAAGCAAATATTATCATTTATTACGCAATACAGCTGTTTATCATAAGGCGTTTTTTATTCACTTAATGTATCTCTTTAGCAAACGATGTGACGCTTGTATGAGGTAGGTAGTAGATTCATGACCATGACGCATCGCTCTAATAGACTGACTAGTAAGAAATATTAGCATTGCATAACAGTACGTTTGATAATATATTGTTATCAATAATTAAGTATGCCATAACCTATAGGTCAGATTTTAACATGTTATAGTGGCGCTTAACGCTGCTAAAAACGACTGGCTTGTATACTGACTTGTTTACAGATTGTTGTAGACATTATCTGTTTTTGGACTTGTTTATAAGGGAAGTGTATAGTTAGGCTAGTTTTGAGGCGATTTACTAAATTTAAATAATTACGATGTCAATGTCTCTATATAATAGATTCATTGCATTTTTTATTATTATACGAATCATTAATTATAAGGATTATATTATGTCAGACCGTTACGGTGATTTTGTTCAATCTTCTATTGGCAAAAAAGTAGCAAAAAACTTAGGTTTGCCGATGCCAACGACGCTTGATCGTTTTGAAAGCGGTGAGCGTTTGGTGCGTGGTAGCGTATTGGTTGGCCGTGCTACTGGTGATGACAAGAGCGTCAGTGAATCTGTTGCCCGTATCCTGTCAGACGTCCATGCCGAAGTATATGTAAACAGCAGTGATGACATCAAAGACGCACTTGCTGATGCAGGCGTTGAGGCAAAAGCCAACACGGGTAGCGATGATCAATTCAAAGTACTGCTTTTTGATGCCAGTAATATCAGCAATGCTGAACAGCTAAAAGAGCTTTACGAGTTTTTCCATACAGTTGCACGCCGCGTAGAAAAATCAGGCCGTGTGGTTGTGGTTGGCCGTACGCCAGAGAACATCACTGATATTGAATCTGCAATGGCTCAACGCTCGCTTGAAGGTTTTGTGAAATCAGTGGGTAAAGAGTTTAAGCGCGGTATCACAGCGCAGCTGATTTATGTTGAAGAAGGCGCAGAGCAAAACCTAGATTCAACCTTACGCTTTTTTACCTCAGCTCGTTCAGCTTATGTATCAGGACAAGTAGTACGTGTCAGTAAAGGCAGCTCAGTTGATGTTGACTGGAACCAGCCTTTGGGTGGTAAGACTATGCTGGTGACTGGCGCAAGTCGCGGTATTGGCGAAGCTATTGCTCGTGTATTGGCTCGTGAAGGGGCTCATGTTATCTGTCTAGATGTACCACAGCAGCAAGCTGACCTACAAAAAGTTGCTAGCGAAATCAGCGGCTCTGCTTTGACAGTAGATATCACTAGTGAAGACGCTGGTGCAGAAATCGCTGACGCTGCCCAGAAACGAGGTGGCCTAGATTCAATTATCCATAATGCTGGCGTGACTCGTGATAAGACGTTGGCTAAGATGGATGAGAAAAAGTGGAACATGGTCATCGATATCAACTTGGGCAGTATCGCTAGATTGAACCGCTACTTGTTGGACAATGACGTACTGAAAGAAAACGCACGTATCGTATGTGTGTCGTCAATTTCAGGTATCGCGGGCAACATGGGTCAGACCAACTATGCCACTTCTAAAGCTGGGGTAATTGGTTTGGTTAACGCAACTGCCAAGCAATTAGAAGACAATGCTAAAGGCATGACGATCAATGCAGTCGCTCCTGGCTTCATCGAAACCCAAATGACAGAAGCCATTCCATTTGCTATTCGTGAAGCTGGTCGCCGCATGAACTCAATGAGCCAAGGCGGCCTGCCAGTAGATGTGGCTGAGACTATCGCATGGTTTGCGTCACCTGCGTCTGGCGGTCTAAATGGCAACACGGTTCGCGTCTGTGGTCAAAGCTTACTTGGTGCATAATGTTGATTAATTGATAAGTATATGTGAGAAATAAGGTACAGATAGAGACAGTAGTTGTATCATATGAGCTATTATTTCTCGTTTGTATCACATATGCTTACGAAATAATCTCTGATAAAGTGTAATAAAGCTGCCCAAGGGTGGCTTTTTTATGATAAAAACACAAGAACCAATAGCTAAACTATTTTTTGCTATTAAAGATACTCATGAGGTTGATTAAATTTAATGCTTATTAGATGATTTAATAGTAGGCTTTAGTCAATGACTGCAGATTGTCTTTATATACGTTAAAGAACTTGTTCAAGCCACACTTAGGATGTACTTATGTCAGACAAACATTATGATGCGTTGCCAAAAGCGCACACCACTTACGCCAATATTGTCAAAAGCTTATTGCCTATCGGTAATGGTGGCAAGGTCAGTAGAGACCAGTTGCCACAATCTACTTACTATGTAGATGACTTGCATATCGATCAAGAAAACCTAGATGACTATCGCAAAATTTGCGGTTTTGCTGATGATGGCAAAGTGCCAGCGACTTATTTCTCGGTATTGTCACAGACGCTGCAAATGAACATGATGGTCAAAGAGCCATTCCCATTTGCCATGTTAGGTCTTGTCCATGTCGATAATAGCGTCACCCAGTATCGCCCGATTGGAGAGCGTGAAACGGTAGCAATGTCGGTCACTTTTGATAACTTGCGCGATCATGCCCAAGGTCAGCAGTTTGACTTTGTGACTATTGTAAAGTCAGAAGAGGAAGTCATCTGGGAAGGTACGTCGACTTATTTATCACGTAGCAAAAAACCTAGCAGTAAAGATAAGAAGAGCGCGCCGCGTCCGGTTATGGTCAAGCCTGAAGTAAACGAAGAAGGTGTCCATAGCATTTTTGAAGTGCCGGAAGATATCGGTCGTCGTTATGCCTTTGTCTCAGGCGACTTTAACTTGATTCATTTGCATCCACTATCAGCACGCGCGTTTGGTTTTCCTAAAGCGATCGCACACGGTATGTGGTCAAAGGCTAAGTGCCTTGCTCTAATGGGTGACTTGCCTGATGCTTATACGATTGACGTCTCATTTAAGCTGCCTATCTTTTTGCCAGCTGAAGTAGAGCTGATTGCTGAGCCAGTAGCCCAGCTTACAAACGTAGATGATACTTGTGAGTTTGGACTGTATAGCTCTAAAAACAATAAACCGCATTTGGCGGGTGTTGTAACCCTAAAGAGCGACAGCAAGTAGCATAAACATCATAAAGCTTCTATTTTAACAGCCATATTTAACGTACATATTTATTATTATGACTTCACAAAACATGCCTTCAGAAGAAAACGCGATAGACGTAGATCAAACAGATAGCTCGATAGCGACTAATACGGTTGCCGCTAATGATAGCGGCGCTAACATTCATATCAGTGCCGATAATGGCGTTGATTTGGCCGATATCTTTGAGCCTTATTTTCGTCCAGATGCAAACACTATCGTGTGCGGTGCATTAGATGACGAAAAAGTTGCGGCTTTAGCGAAAGCGGGCGTCGAGCTGGTCATCAACTTGCAGCCTGATGACGAATTAAGCTTTGATGAGGCATCAGCAGTTGAGCGAGCAGGTATGCACTATGAACAGCTACCTATCAGCGGTGCTAAAGAGCTAAAGCAGCTTAAGATATTGGCGTTTGATAATGTATTACGCCAGCACCATGGTAAAAAAGTCGCTATGCACTGTGGGTCGGGCAATAGAGTGGGAGCTGCAATTGCGCTGAGGGCAGGATGGTTGCGTGGACGTAAGATGGATACGGCGATGGAACGTGGTCGCAGTCATGGTTTGACCAAGCTTGAACAAGAAGTTCATAATCGTTTGCTAGTACCGCGTTAACTATATTTATGGCATCGAATGTTAACGCTGGCTTAGATGTTAACAAACTCTAAAAATATCATCGAAATAAATAATAAAAAAGGCGACCAATAGGTGGCCTTTTTTATTGGCTCACAATTCATTTATACTGGTTCAAATATTTTATATAGCTTACGTCTTACTATCATCTGAAAACTAGAATAATTCATATCACTTGAGCAAGGTAATAATAATGGATCATAATACAGAAAATTCTAATACACCCATAAACACTGACTTTCAAAACAAATTACAGCAATTACTGACAGATTTACAGCTTGATGATGCACCTGCTGGCGGGGCTGTGGCCGTGTATCAGGCAGGTCATTGCATTGCGCAAGCCAGTACAGGTATGGCGCGTCCTGATATGTCGTGGCAGCCCGATACGTTGGCGATTAATTTTTCTACCGGTAAAGGGGTATTGGCAACATTGGTTCATGTGCTGGTTTCGCAGAAACTGATCGAATATGACAAACCTATTGCCCATTACTGGCCAGAGTTTGCTGCAAACGGCAAAGACCAAATTACGTTGCGACAAGTCATGTCACATCAAGCCGATTTGTTTTCGATCCAAAGTATTGATGTCGATAGCGAGACAGTACTCGATTGGGATACGATGCAGCGCCATATTGCAGCGATGCCCATTAATTCTCCCGAAGATGCTACTAAGTATGACAGCGCTTATAGTGCATTGGTCTACGGTTGGGTATTGGGCGGCGTAGTAGAGGCGGTCACGAATTTATCATTCGCTGCAGCACTGCGCCAGTATCTAACGGAGCCTCTGGGTATTGCCGACAGCTGCTATTTTGGTGTGCCAGAGAGTAAAGTGGATCAGGTGGCAAAATTGGCCAAAGATTTTGAAGAAACAGAGGATACAAGCTCTCAATTAAAATCGAGACGTCAAAAACCAACCTTAAAAGTAGACTCTCAAGAGACTTTACGTACTTATGCAAGCTTACCTAGTTATCATTGCTGGCAGCAGAAAATGCTAAGTGACAAGTGTGCAGCTGAGACGCAAAGTAGCCTTGATGACAGTCTTGATGGAAAGCTAGATAGCTCTGATACTGATAGCGTACAACCTGTATTAAATACGGCGCGTATTAATAGCTTATATTTCAATACTAGTCAGCTCAATCTAAAAAACTATAAGGCGGCGCTGATACCTACTGGCAAGCATGCCCTTGACTATTATAATCGTCAGACGCTACAGGCTGTCATTCCAGCGGCAAATGGTGTCGCTTCCGCTAAAGCACTGGCAACGATTTATGCAATGCTCGCTAATGGCGGTATATGGCAAGGAAAGACGCTGATTGATAGTGCTACTTTTGAGCAGTTATCTACTCCGCAGGTTGAGGGTTTAGATGCGGTTATGCCAGCGGCTATGAAATGGCGATTGGGCTACCATAGATTATTCAGCTTGTATGCTAACAACGATGATACGGATAAGAGAATGAGTCCTGCATTATCAGGATTTGGGCATATGGGATATAACGGCTCGGTTGCTTGGTGTGACCCTGAGCGCCAATTGTCATTTGCTTTTATTCATAATTTTGATACCACTATGCTCAATGACGTTCGTCAGTTTGCATTGACAGAAGCCGTCTTGAGCTGGATAGAAGAGATATTTTAACAATGCTAGTTTTAATCGCGAATTGATTCTGTTTCAAATATAAGCAGCATTAATGTTAATGCTGCTTTTTTGGTGTCATTTTAAGCAATCTTGATGCGCTAAGACCATGGATAAAGATAGAAGTCAAAATGACAATCGAACAAACAATCCACAGTTTAAGCGCATCTTCATCCGCGAAGAAACCTTGATTGAGCGCATAGGACAGATAATACAAAGTACCGATACCGCGAATACCCAAAGCCGATATCGCATATTTTTCGGTATGAGGTAAGTTCAATCCTGATAAGGCAATAAATCCACCAATCGGACGTATAAGTAGTAAGAAGGTAAAGCTGACGATATAGACGCGCCATGTCAACTCGACACCTGCCTGCAATCCTTGACCAAGGAACATACCGAAGATAACGAGCACCAATGACATCAGTAAGCCTTCTGATTGCTCAGCGAAATCATGCAGTTTTTGATGATAAGTATGCTCACACTCCGAGCGACGAAACGCAAATGCGGCCACGAATACAGCGATAAAGCCATAACTGTGTACATACTCTGCAAGTCCATAGGCTAGTAGCGTCAATGCAATAACCACATAGCCTTGCGAGATGGTCGTCTCACGGGTATGTTTAGAAAACACGACTTTGGCCAATACTTTACCAACCAATACACCTACCACTACACCTGCGCCAATCTTCCATAAGACATCATGAGTAAACCACGACCATAGCATCTCGTAGGTAAAGGCTTTGCCTTCACTGAACGCTTCTGCAATCTTAATCGCTAGGTACACAAACGGAAAAGCCAAACCGTCGTTCAACCCGGCCTCTGATGTTAAGGTAAAGCGCGGTGTGTCTTCTCCTCCTGTATTGGGAGGTCCCACCTGAATGCTCGACGCTAACACGGGATCAGTTGGGGCAAGTACGGCGCCCAATAAAATAGCTGCACCAAGGCTCAAACCAAACGCGTAATACCCCAAGACTGCCATCGCAAAAATACCAATAGGCATGGTAATGAGTAGCAGTCTTACAGTTGGTCGCCACAATCGCCAAGACAACTCAGTGTCGATTTTAATACCAGCACCAACCAATGAGACCAATACAACAATCTCAGTCAGCTTCTCGATGAGTAAACCGTTATCAAGTGGGTCTAAAAAGGATAAAGACGTCCACCAGTAGCCCATCATCAGACCGAAGCTGACTTGGAGCATCGGTAATGAGATAGAGGTGCGCTTAAAAATAACAGGAAACAAGGCCCCGAGTAAAAAGGCAATCCCGCAGATTAATAAGAATAAGTTGTATTTTTCAATCATAAGGTTTACGCACGTCGTTATGTTTTAAGGGTCAATTTTAAAAGGGTAATTTTAGGTATTGATGACAATTAACAGCAATAGTTGATAGTCAGTCACGGATACTCTTTATCATGACGTCAAAATAAAATAATTACCGCAAAAAATAGTTATCAAAACGACCGCTACGTTGTTTTTTGGTGAAAAAAAAGCCTGCATTGCGCAGGCTTAATATGTTTTTATCAGTATGTTTGAAGCGTTGATAGCTTACAGACTAGCGCTCCACTTGGCTCACGTCACGGACGGCACCAGTATCAGCGCTGGTAGTCATAGCAGCGTAAGCACGTAATGCTGGCGAGACATGACGGTCACGGTTGACAGGCTTCCATGCATCACGACCACGCGCTTCCATAGCTTCTCGGCGAGCAGCTAGGTCTGCATCACTCACTTGCATGTTGATGGTACGATTTGGGATATCGATATGAATACTATCGCCTTCTTCAACCAAACCAATCGCCCCGCCTTCAGCAGCTTCTGGGCTAGCATGGCCAATTGATAGACCTGATGTACCACCAGAGAAGCGACCATCAGTCAGTAGGGCGCATTCTTTACCCAATCCTTTTGACTTCAGATAAGTCGTTGGGTACAGCATCTCTTGCATACCAGGGCCGCCTTTAGGGCCTTCGTAGCGAATGATAACAACATCGCCTGCAACGATTTGATCAGCCAATACCGCAGCAACCGCATCGTCTTGTGATTCAAATAGTCGCGCGCGACCAGTAAAGGTCAAGATGCTTTCGTCGACGCCTGCGGTTTTGACCACGCAGCCGCGCTCGGCGATATTGCCATATAGTACGGCTAAGCCGCCATCTGTAGAGTAGGCGTGTTTGGCACTACGGATACAGCCTGACTCACGGTTGACGTCGAGGTTTGACCACTCTTTTGATTGTGAGAATGCTTCTGTGGTACGTACGCCACCAGGTGCTGCAAGGAAGCGTGCGCGTGCCTCATGATTGTCAGGGTTCATGATGTCCCACTTGTCGATCGCTTCTTTCATCGTTGCGCTATGGATAGTTGGCACGTCAGTCTTTAGTAACTCAGCGCGATCAAGTTCAGCAAGTAATGCAAAGACACCGCCAGCACGATGCACGTCTTCCATATGGTATTTTTGTGAGGCAGGTGCTACTTTTGCCAGACAAGGCACACCGCGACTCAAACGGTCAATATCAGCCATTTTAAAGTCGATCTCTGCTTCGTTGGCAGCTGCAAGTAGATGCAAGATGGTATTGGTTGAGCCGCCCATAGCGATATCTAAGCTCATGGCATTTTCAAAAGCAGCCTTGGTAGCGATAGAGCGTGGTAATACAGAGTCATCATCTTGCTCATAACGACGCTTAGCAAGCGACACAATGGTACGACCCGCTTCTAAGAATAGCTCGCGGCGCAATGAATGAGTAGCTAGCAGTGAGCCGTTGCCTGGTAAGGCTAGGCCTAAAGCTTCGGTCAAGCAGTTCATCGAGTTGGCGGTAAACATACCAGAGCATGAACCACAAGTAGGGCAGGCTGAAGCTTCGATAGCAGCGACGTCTTCATCACTGATGCTATCATCAGCAGCGTCCATCATCGCATCGACAAGGTCAAGTTTGCGAACGGCACTGCTGTCACTACTATCAGTATTATGGCTCTTACCAACGGTACTGGCTAAGATTTTGCCCGCTTCCATTGGACCACCTGAGATAAATACCACTGGAATGTTAAGGCGCATGGCGGCCATCAGCATACCCGGAGTGATTTTGTCACAGTTAGAGATACAAACTAGTGCATCTGCACAGTGAGCATTGACCATATACTCGACAGAGTCAGCGATCAAATCGCGGCTTGGTAGCGAGTACAACATACCGCTATGGCCCATCGCAATACCATCATCGACCGCAATGGTATTGAACTCTTTTGCAACGCCGCCTGCTTGCTCAATCTCACGGGCGACCAGTTGTCCAAGGTCTTTTAGATGCACATGGCCGGGTACAAACTGGGTAAAAGAGTTAGCAATTGCAATGATTGGCTTGCCAAAGTCGCCGTCAGTCATGCCGGTTGCACGCCATAATGCGCGCGCGCCTGCCATATTACGACCGCCGGTAGAAGTTTTTGAGCGATAATCCATGTGATATTCCTTACAAATAGGCGGGGTTGTTAAAATGTGCACCCTCAGTTTTAATAGGGATAGTGTGCTTTTTATAGAGAGTGAGTACTAGTGAATAATACTAATTCGTTACCATACCATTAGATATGAATAACTAAAAACATTATGCTAATAACAGTGAATTAATAATAACGAATTAATAATCAAAAGCGATGAGCAAAAAAACAGTTATTCAAAATAGCTATTCGATACGTTCTAATATGGCTTTGTCAAACCAAGGAAGGTCGGCTTTGTCTGCTTCTAATTTCAAAATGGCTGCAAGCGCATGAGTAGCCAGTAGCTGTTGATAATCGCCACTAGCGTCAATCGTCAACAGTGACTCGGCAGGTAGTGCTTGTGTGTTAGAGTTTAGCTCGTCAATACTAATTAATATTTGCTTATTGTTTTTATAAAGGACGTCTACACGACCAAAAAACTGCCAGTCTTTAAAAGCGGCAATAATAGCGTCGGCAGCATTCTTAGTATATACCTGCTGCGTCTCTTTACCCGTATTGGTCCAGTGTAGCCGTACAGCCAACTGCAATGCCTCACTAAAGACTACCAACGAGCCGATAATTTTTACATGCCAAGGACTGGTCAGCAGCTCCTCGTCAATGCCAATTAATTTGGCAGCCTCATGAGCCGACATGGGTGTATTGAATTGAAGCAGTAGCTCAGGAGTAAGCGGGTGCGTCTGTTTGATCGCATCATCTAAACTGTCATAGTGATACAAAAAGGGCAGTGGCAAATCTTGCGTGACAGTCTTCTTTATAATTTTACAATTATGTATCTGCCAGCTGATGGCTTTATCAGTCAATGCTTCTGCTAATATGATAGCGCTTGGATCGATGGCTTGAGTAGTGTTTGTAGACTCAATATGAGGTTGCGCTGAGTCAGGGTGTTCTGAAGCAATGCTGTTAGACACAGAGAGACCTTCTCCAAAAACTAGAGTCGCTCCAGACACTTGGTCCGCGTCATCGCGCACAGCGTCAGTGTTGTTATCTAAGCTGTCTAGGTTGTTTGGGCTATTTGAGTTATCTGATGTATTGGTCGGCAAAGTAGGCAAATCCATAAACATAGCGTTATTAAAATAGAGAGTTAATATAACATTTTAAGGGTACGGCCTGCCAATAAATTAGTGAGCTAGTATGGTTGGAATATGGCTTGATATTTTTCAAATTCGATTGTCATACTGACTTGTACTAAAGTCATATTTCGTCCACTATATGACAGACGCTTTTATCTATCTTGGATAGCTATTGAGCTATTAATTAACTGATAATAAAACTCTTAAAGGAAAAGTAATGACTGACGTGAATCAACAGACTGCTTATGACAACAATAACATTTTTGCCAAAATGTTAGATGGTGATATTCCGTATTATAAAGTATATGAAGATGATAAAACGCTCGCCTTTATGGATATCATGCCGCAAGCAGAAGGCCACGTATTGGTGATACCGAAGCAAAAAGCGGTAGATTTGACCGATCTTGAGCCAGAGTACGCCGCTGCGGTATTAATGACGTCTAAAAAGGTTATGCAAGCCCAACGTCAAGTGTTCGAGCGTGAAGGCGTTATCCAAATGCAATTAAATGGCTCACAAGCAGGTCAAACAGTCTTTCATTATCATGTGCATCTCATTCCATCAAGTATCCATGAATTGGGTCGTCATGCAGTGACCCAAGCCGACAACAATGATTTGGCAGATATTGCGCAGAAGTTGGCGGCAGTGATTGATGCCTAGTTAGGAAACAGAGTGCTTCTGTTTAGGTACAAAAAATATTGGTATTTACGAATTAGCGAGCATTTATAGGTTATAAATCACTAAAAAAATACATATACAATCAAAAGGCAGCTAGCAAGCTGCCTTTTTTATTTTCTTGGTAATAGTCATGTAACATTCGTTAAAGTCATGTTACGAGTTGAACGCTTGTCTAGGGTTTTGGAAAAGAGTGTGATAATTATTATGACCATTCACACACATTTTCTAATCTTTGCCTTAATTAAAAATTTTCATAAAAAGGCATCGTCAACTTTTGAGGATATTATCTTTCATGAGTAAATTACCTCGTTCGACTATTTTATTACCAGTCTTTGTACCTGCAGCAATTATTATGCTGCTATTGGTCATTGGTACGGCTATTAATCCTGAAGCAGCGGGTGCTCTGTTTAGTGATGTGCTTAGTTTTACGACTGAGACATTCGGCTGGTTTTATATGCTGGCAGTGGCACTGTTTTTGATGTTCATTATTGTACTGGCGTTTTCGTCTTATGGCAGTATCAAGCTAGGCCCTGATCATGCTGAGGCGGAGTACGGATTCCTTGAATGGTTTGCCATGCTGTTTTCGGCAGGTTACGGGATTGCGTTACTGTTTTATGGGGTAGCGGAACCAGTGATGCACTTTTCTAGTCCGCCAATGTCGGATCCGCAGACTATCGCCGCGGCAAAAGAGGCGATGCAAATAGCGTATTTTCACTGGGGTTTTCATATTTGGGCAATTTATGGTGTCGTTGGTTTATCACTAGCTTATTTTGCGTTTCGTCATGGTCTACCACTATCAATACGCTCGACGCTGTATCCGATTATTGGTGACAGGATTCATGGCCCTATCGGTCATACGGTTGATGTGTTTGCGATATTGGGTACGATGTTCGGTATTGCGACCAGTCTTGGCTTGTCGGTGTCGCAAATTAATGCGGGACTCAATTATCTATTGCCAGATATCATTCCAGTGAATACGACCGTACAGGTGATTGCCATTGCCTTGGTGACCGCCGCAGCATTGGTATCGGTATTAGCAGGGATGGATAAGGGTGTAAAACGCTTATCTATTTTAAATATGCTACTGGCAACTGCGTTGATGCTGTTCGTATTTGTTGTCGGTCCGACCATTTTTATCTTGAACGCCTTTATGGAAAATACGGGTAGCTATTTGGGTAATATCGTTGAACGTACCTTTAGCTTGCAAGCATACGAGAATAGCAATTGGATCGGCAGCTGGACTTTATTTATTTTTGCATGGACGATTGCATGGGCACCTTTTGTAGGTCTGTTTATCGCCAAGATTAGCCGTGGTCGTACTATTCGTGAGTTTGTATTGGGTGTGATGCTGGTACCGACTTTCTTTACGTTCTTCTGGTTTTCGGTGTTTGGTGATACCGCGCTACACATGATTATGGTCGATGGTTATACCTCATTAATCAGTGAAGTACAAAACAACCAAGCGATTGCTTTGTTTAAACTGTTAGAGAATCTACCGTTTACTGAATTTGTGTCGTCGTTGACCATTTTATTGATTATTACCTTTTTTGTGACGTCTTCGGATTCTGGCTCATTGGTAATCGACTCGCTAGCGGCAGGTGGTCGCAGTGATACACCATGGTGGCAGCGTAGCTTTTGGGTAGTAACTGAAGGTGCTGTCGCAGCAGTATTGCTACTTGCAGGTGGTTTAGAAGCCCTACAAACAGCGGCTATCGTTAGTGCGTTACCATTTGCGATTATTATTCTTATTTCAATGTTTGGCATGTGGCGTGCGCTGCGTATCGAAGGACATCGTAATCAAAGCCTTGGTAATGACAACAGACTGCCGCCGCATCTACTCAAACCGTCTGCATGGCGCGAGCGTATTGACTATATGACCGATAAGCCAACGCGTGAAAAGGTCTTAAGTTATATCAAAGAAGTGGTTATGCCTTCGATGATGGAGGTGTCGTCTAAATTTGCAGAAACTGGTTGGACGACTGAGGTCAACTATGACGCGGTTAATAACCGAGCCGTATTAGAGCTACAGCGCGGTGACGATGTTGAATTTTGGTATGAGGTGCGCTTATCTGAGCATGATGCGCCTGATTATTATACTGAAGACAGTGCGGATACCTTGCCACAAGAGCATCATCATCGCGCTGAGGTGTATCTACGCCGTGGTGGTCAGACCTATGACTTATACGGCTACAAATCTGAATCAGTGATTAATGACATCATCGATCAGTTTGAGAAGTATTTACATTTCCTCAATGTGTCGCCTGATAGCCTGCCGTGGCGCATGCAGGAGCATGATGATGACATCACGCTAGAGCAGGGCAGTGTGCTCGATAAATAATGTATGAAATGTATCAAAAATGACCAATGCTTATGCAAGTTATTCACGTGAATAGCTTGCATTATGTGCACGAATCCTTAGAATAACGGCTTGTTTTCCTTACAAATCAAGCCGTTTTTTATGTCTATTGATTCTCCCATTTTACCTTCGTCCTCGACTTTGTCTGATCATCCGTTATTACAGCCACTAAATATCGGTGGCCTGACGATTGAAAACCGTTTGATGGTCGCACCGATGGCAGGCGTGACAGACAATCCCTTTCGCCGATTATGCAAATCATTTGGCGCAGGCCATGCGGTCAGTGAAATGATCATCGCTGACACGGCGCTTTATGCACGCAAAAAATCTCTGTACCGTGCCAATTTTGACAATGAGATTGCGCCTATTTCGGCGCAGATAGCAGGTGCTGAGCCGGACAAACTGGCTGAAGCGGCTCGTTATCAAATTGATAATGGCGCACAGATTATCGATATCAATATGGGCTGTCCGGCCAAAAAAGTCTGTCGTAAGCTGGCAGGCTCTGCATTGTTGCAAGATGAGGATTTGGTCGCGCGATTGCTAGATGCAACGGTCAATGCCGTTGATGCGCCTGTCACACTAAAGACACGTCTAGGTTTTGAAAACGGTCGTGAAAACATCTTACGAGTCGCCAAGCGTGCTGAGCAGGCAGGCATTGCAGCGATTGCTATTCATGGACGTACGCGTGAAGACATGTACACAGGCAATGCACGCTATGAGCTAATACGCGAAGTCAAAGAAAGCATCAGTATTCCTGTCATTGCTAACGGTGATATCGATAGCGCACAAAAAGCCCAACACGTCTATGAGATGACAGGCTGTGATGCGGTGATGATTGGGCGTGCTGCACAAGGTCAACCATGGATATTTCGCGATATTGAGCATTTCTTGCGTACTGGCGAGCGTCTAGAGGCACCGAGTGTTAGTGAGATAAAAGAGATCGTACTGGCCCATTTGCAAGAGCTTTATGATTTTTATGGGGAGTACTCAGGCTGCCGTATCGCTCGCAAACATATTGCATGGTATACGACAGGTATTCCAAACTCTAACGCCTTTAGACAGGCAATGTATGGTGAAGAAAGTACCGCTGGACAATTTAAGGTAGTCGAGACTTTTTTGCAGGCACATGAGTAGCAATTGCTTAAATCTTGTTTTATGAACCAGTGCTAATTACTTTTAATAGTGCTTTTTACGTCTTGCATTTTGATAGCTCTTTTATCTAACAGCTATGCTTTATCAATTGGCACAGTATCAGTATCAGGCTGCTTATCAGGCGCAGGTTTTCTATTTTGCCAAGGGAATCGACCTTCTAGTTCAACCTGTAGCGATAAGCTTAAAAAGGTTCGAATCAGTACGATAAAACCTAGCACCAGTACGCTACGTAGCGATGGCTCGGTGACGACAGTAGCCACGATATCAGCGGCAATCAGTACTTCTAACCCCAACAATATAGACTTGCCTACGGTCTGTCTGATCTCGACGTAAGTATCATTATTGAAATGGCCAGACGCTCGAAAAGCTCTATATAAAGCAAGAAATAGCCCAAAAAACATAATGAGGACGCCAATGACTTCGATCATTTTGGCAATTAAGTCGATATAGTGAGTTAGTGTGTCTATCAAAGCAGGTACCCCTCATAATTGATCAGAAAAAAGCTTAGCACTTAGTAGTTAACAACAAGCTAAAAATATATTTATAAATATTTATGTCGACGAAATTTGTAAAAGTCCCGTTAGCTAACGCCCACTATGGTTTTGTTCACTCCATACGACATTTTTTGCTATGCTATAACCGAATACCAATAACTATAGAATAAACGAAAAGGACTTTTTATGGCCAATCTCTCGAAAAAAGCAATCACCAAAGCCGTCAAAGGCAAGAATATTATCATCACAGGCGCTTCAAGTGGTATCGGCGAGCGTACGGCTTTTTTGCTCAGTGAATGTGGTGCGCATGTTATTTTGCTGGCCCGTACTGAAGATAAGCTAAAAATGGTCAAGGAAAATATCGAAACACTTGGCGGCGCGGCCAGTTACTATCCATGCGATCTGACCAATATGGATGAGATTGAAAAAACCAGTGAAAAGATTTTGGCTGATTTTAAGCATGTCGATGTACTAGTCAACAATGCAGGACGTTCGATTCGCCGTTCAGTGCATGAGTCGGTCAACCGTTTTCATGATTTTGAACGCACCATGGAGATTAACTATTTTGGCGCGGTCAAAATCATTCTTGGTTTCTTGCCAACGATGATTGGTCGTCAAACTGGTCAAATCGTGAATATCTCATCAATTGGGGTATTGGCAAACAGCCCTCGCTTTTCAGCGTATGTCGCGTCAAAGGCGGCTTTAGATGCATTTAGTCGCTGTTTGGCTGCTGAAGTCAAAGGCGATAACATCAAAGTAACCAATATCTTTATGCCACTTGTGCGTACCCCGATGATTGCGCCAACCAAGCTATATCGCTACATGCCAGCGCTGATGCCAGACGAAGCAGCGATGATGGTCGCAAAAGCCATCGTTCATAAGCCAAATAGCATTGCTAGTAATATGGGTAAATTTGCCTCGGCGACTTATTCACTAGTACCAGCCTTTAACGTTGGCGTCCAGTCCATTGGTTATCGCATTTTCCCAAGTTCGACCGCTGCGCAAACGACTGATAGCAAGCCTAACCTTGCTCAGCGTGCCTTTGCCAAAATCCTTCCTGGTGAACATCACTAGAATCGATTTGTTATCAGGCTCGAGTTTGAATAAGAAGGATACTACGGTATCCTTTTTTTATGCCTTAAAAATATGCTTAAACAGTATAAGAACCTTCTTCGCCGTTTGTATTTGAAGGGCTTAATTATACGATAAATAAATCCTTAAAAATTCCGCTGTTAAATTTCCTTTATATATCTAAGTTTCAGTAAGATGAATAAAATTCATCTTATGTTTAGATAGTATCGTTTTTATTCATGTTTAGATTTATGTATGATTCATCTCATACACAGATTTGGTTTTATCTCAGATAAATAAGGTAGCGGATCACCATGAGTAAAGAATTCAATTGTTCAATTAAGCACATTCGTTTTGACGAAAACTATCAGCCTGCAGATAGCACGCGTTTGACGACTAACTTTGCAAATTTGGCACGCGGCGAGCACCGCCAAGAGAACTTACGCAAAACGTTAACCATGATTAATAATCGATTCAATGCATTGGCGCATTGGGATAATCTGACAGCAGATCGTTATTCTGTTGAAGTTGATATCATCTCTGTCGATCTAGATGTTAAAGGCAATGGACAGACGTTTCCTATTATCGAAACGCTAAAAACCACGATTGTGGATCACAAAGAAAACAAGCGTATCGACGGCATGGTTGGTAACAGTTTCTCATCTTACGTACGTGATTATGATTTTAGTATTGTGTTACCAGAGCATCGCGACAAAAACCTAGCATCCATAACACCAGATAATTTTGGTGAGTTGCACGGCAAGCTGTTTCAATACTTATTGAATTCAGAAGCTTACAATGCTCATTTTCACAAAAAACCTGTGATTTGCCTGAGCGTTTCAACCAGCAAGACTTACTACCGTACTGTCAATCAGCATCCTGTATTGGGCATTGAGTACAAGCAAGATGAATACTCGTTGACCGACGACTATTTTCATAAAATGGGCTTAACGGTACGTTATTTTAAGCCTGAAGGAAGCGCCGCGCCATTAGCATTTTATTTTGCAGGGGACTTGCTCAGTGATTACACCGATCTTGAGCTGATTAGTGCTATCAGTACTATGGAGACCTTTCAGAAGATTTACCGTCCTGAGATTTACAACGCCAACTCAAGCGCTGGACAAGTGTATCAACCTAGCCTGAACTACCAAGACTATTCATTGACTCAAGTGGTCTATGACCGTGCCGAACGTAGTCAGATGGCAGTGACCCAAGGCAGATTTACTGAGACACATTTTATTAAGCCGTATCAAACAATCCTTGAGGAATGGGCTACAAGCTATGATGTAACAGGCGATACTGCTCAAAAAGAAGCTGCTGATAAAGAAACGGCTAGGAAGCAAGCCGCTTAACTGAGCATCACTCATCAACATAATAAAAAATAAATTAATTAATTAGAAGATAACTCGTATGAAACTACTATTACCGACGTCTACCGCTGGCAGCTTACCAAAACCGTCTTGGCTAGCAGAACCAGAGAAAATCTGGTCACCTTGGGCGTTAGAGGGCGAGCAGTTGCTTGAAGCCAAGCAAGATGCGCTACGCATATCATTGCAAGAGCAACAGCACGCAGGGATTGATATTGTCAGTGATGGCGAGCAGACCCGTCAGCACTTTGTAACTACGTTCATCGAGCACCTTGATGGTGTTGACTTTGAGAAGCGTGAAACGGTCAAAATCCGCAATCGCTATGATGCGAGCGTGCCCTCAGTCGTTGGTGCGGTGAGCCGTCCAAAGTCCGTATTCGTTGATGATGCCAAGTTTTTACGTCAGCAAACCGATCAGCCAATTAAATGGGCGCTGCCAGGGCCGATGACGATGATTGATACGTTATATGACGGTCATTATAAAAGCCGTGAAAAATTGGCTTGGGACTTTGCTAAAATCCTGAATCAAGAAGCAAAAGAATTAGAAGCGGCTGGCGTCGATATTATCCAGTTTGATGAGCCTGCATTTAATGTGTTCTTTGATGATGTAAACGAATGGGGTATTGCAACTTTAGAGCGTGCCATTGAAGGCCTAAAATGTGAGACAGCTGTGCATATTTGCTACGGCTATGGCATCAAAGCCAATACCGATTGGAAAAAGACACTGGGCTCAGAGTGGCGCGAATACGAAAAAGCATTTCCTAAACTGCAACAATCAAAAATCGATATCATCTCACTGGAGTGTCAAAACTCACGTGTACCTATGGATCTGATTGAATTGATTCGTGGTAAAAAAGTGATGGTCGGTGCCATTGATGTGGCAACCAACACTATTGAGACACCAGAAGAAGTGGCAGATACGTTACGCAAAGCGCTACAATTTGTCGATGCTGATAAGCTGTATCCTGCGACCAACTGCGGCATGGCACCTTTGTCTCGCCAAGTCGCACGTGGTAAGCTCGCAGCCTTAAGCGCTGGTGCTCAAATCGTTCGTCAAGAACTGACTGCTTAGAGTTTAGCCGTTTAGGAAATTCTATTTAAAGAATTTCCTTTGCAAAACTAAAATTGAAGCACAATTTTTTAACGTTATTTTTTAACGTTTCTCAGGATTGAAGCAATGATTAAAGATAGGATTGACGCGACCGACTTTAGAGATGCCATGTCTTTGCTAACGACTGCGGTCAATGTGGTGACCACAGCAGGGCCAACGGGCGTACATGGGTTTACAGCATCGGCAGTATGTAGTGTCACAGACACACCGCCGACCTTGCTTGTCTGTATGAATCAAACGTCTCGGTCACATGGCTACTTTCTGGAAAATAAGATTTTAAGTGTCAATGTGTTAGGCGCGCAACATGAGCAGCTGTCCAATGCTTTTGCCTCTAAGCTGTGTTCAGAAGAACGGTTTGAATATGGTTCTTGGATACAATTACAAACAGGCGCTCCTGTGTTGGAGGATGCCTTGGTCAGCTTTGATTGTGAGATTGAACAAATTCAAGAAGTCGGCACACATAGCGTCTTTATGTGCCGCGTTGTCGCCATCAATCAGGCTGAGCCACAAGGCGGAACTGATGAAGGGTTGGTTTACTTCAATCGTGCCTACTCTAGAGTAGGGCAAGTGGAACTTATTTAATCCAGTATTTATAGTCCAACCCCTGAGCCTATGGGCTATTGCTCGTTCAACATTAAGCAGTCGTTTAACTATAATTATCATCTCATTAAATCTAAATAAGAAGTAACTATCCTGTGGAATTAATAACTTTTTTAATAATAGGGGCGCTAGCAGGATTTGCTGCGGGGCTATTTGGAGTAGGCGGTGGCACTATTATCGTACCACTGCTATTTATCGTCTTTACGCAAATGGGTTACAGTCCTGACACTATTATGCACTTGGCCTTGGGTACTTCACTGGCAACCATTATTGTCACGTCTATAAGCTCGCTCATGGCGCATAACAAAAAAGGCGCAGTCATGTGGCCTGTCTTTAAAAACCTGACGCCAGGCTTAGTAATAGGCTGCTTTTTAGGGGCAGGGATAGCAGGACAGATATCTGGGTTATATCTCCAGTTGATTGTTGGTGTGTTTTTGCTTTGGGTTGCTTATAAAATGTTTATGGGTGGTAAAAAGAAAGCAGATAGCGATGCTGGTAATATTCATATAGCTTTGCCTTCAAAGCCTAAGCAACTAGCAGCAGGGGCGGGTATCGGTATCGCTTCTGCTATTTTTGGGATTGGCGGTGGTAGCTTAACCGTACCTTATCTCACACGTTACGGTGTGGTTATGCAAAAAGCAGTTGGAACCTCAGCCGCATGTGGATTGCCTATCGCCATTGCAGGCGCGCTAGGGTTTATATTCTTTGGCATGCAGGCGCAAGTCGACGTGCCCAATACGATTGGCTTTGTTCACATCTATGCTTTTTTAGGCATTAGCATTATGAGCTTCTTTACCGCCAAGCTAGGCGCAAAAGTCGCTCACGCATTATCGCCACAGTTGCTAAAAAAATGCTTTGCAGTACTGTTGACCGTCGTAGGCTGTTACTTTTTATATAAAGGATTACTCTAAGTAGTTTGAGATTAGTAGATACGACAAGATACTTTAGAAGCAGGTGTTCTATTAGCATACTGGCTAGCTACATTCTTAAATTATAGCTAGTCGGTATGTGGCTGTATGGGGAATATGTCGAGCCAGTTTCTTATTTAGCTAAATCACTTAACCAAATACTCGCCACAATATCCAAAACATTCCTATCATCAAGACAGCAATCACGAGCAGTCGTTTTAGCCAATAAGGTAGTAGAGGTTTCTTATAGCCTAAGTCATTCAACTGACTATCGACACCATCTTGTAGCCCCTTAAACCCTTGACTCTGTTTAGTCGTTTTAACACGATTTTTTACCAATGGCCCAGGCTCGTCTTCCTCTTGCTCTCTATCAAAGCTAATGGCTTGATTTGGAATGCCTTGTTTACTAGCAATGGTATTGAGCTTCTGTTGTTGCTTTACTTTCAGCTGGGTCTCGTAAGCATCAATTCTACTTTTGGCTTCATCCATACTGATGTTTTCGTCTGCCGCCAAAGTTTTAATAGCCATTACTAGGTTGTTTTTTTCGACCATCATAATGACGTCTCTTGGCAACTTGGTATTGACCGGTTTTGCGCTAGGGTCGGGGTTAAACATGACTGTCCTTATTACGGCGTATAAGTGTGAATGAGTTATATGCTCATTATAACCATGTTAGATAAGCAATGTTCAAGCAGAAAAATACCGCGGCCACTATGGTGACTGCGGTATTTTATTATTTATCGTTATTGGCATTTTTGCCAATATTTGATAATTATAGATCTTTCCAACGTTGGATAGACTCTTTGATAACTTCTTTCGCTTCTGCAACATCACCCCAAGATTCAACAACCGTCGTACCAGCTTTTTTCAGGTCTTTATAATGGCTGAAATGGAACTCTAATTGGTTGATCAACTGCTTTGGTAGGTCTTCTAAGCTGTTGTAAGCATTGCCTGTGTCACGGTCATCAGCAGGGACAACAACGATTTTGTCATCTACTTCGCCATCATCAACAAACTTCATCACGCCGATAACTTTGGCTTTTAAGAAAATACCAGTCGGTAATGGCTGTTCAGTCAATAGCAATACGTCAAGCTCATCGCCGTCTTCGTCAAGTGTTTGTGGGATGAAACCATAGTTACAAGGTTTGGCAAAAATCTGTGGGTCAATACGGTCAAGCTCAAATACTGCTAATTCGCGATTCCACTCAATTTTATGGCTGCTACCAGCTGGGATCTCTACTACTACGTTGATGATGCCGCCGTCTACGTCGCCTGCGTCCAAAATTTTGTTAAAATCTGCCATAAAATGCTCCAATTTGCTTTTGTTTTAAATGTTTGAATAAGGGGTTGAGCTAGGGATACAGCAAGGATAGTTGCTGCGTCCGATTTGTACTGCATGCGATTATAGCAAGTTTGTACTGAATTTTCTCTTAATGCTTAAGTCTAAGCGTGCAAGATATTATGCAAAAAAAGATTATGCAAAAACGGACTCAAAATTTACTTGGGCGCGATAGCTCGCAACTCAATCAGTCCAGCATGACGCTTGGCGATGTTATCAATAAGTTTTTGAGTGACTGTCTCATAGCTGAATGAATCGCTCATTTGCTGCTCGGTTTGCGCCTCTGGCTCTGTTTGCTCTGAATCTGTCTGCATGGCTACAAAATCAGACAATCGCAACATTTGCATGCCGGCATAGCCACAAGGATTGATAGCGTTAAATGAAGATAGGTCACAATTTAAATTAATCGCAATGCCATGGTAGCTAAAGCCATGCTTAATCTTAAAGCCTAGCGAGGCCATTTTGCCAAGCATAATTTTATTATCAAGAGAGTTGTCATCTGTAGAGGTGCTGTCATCTGTTGCACCAGTATCTGCATATAAGTAGACACCAGGGGCATCGCGGCGTGCATGAGCACTGATATTGTCGCTACTAGATGGTGAGCTACGCAAACAGTCATTGATGACGTCTTCTATCGCTTGCTCAGCATGGGAGACAAGATTGCGCACACTCCATTTGAGACTGTCCAAGTCAAACAACCAATAGATCACCAACTGCCCATGACCGTGCCATGTCACCTGACCACCGCGATCGGTCTTGATGATAGGCGTGTCAGTACGCTGTAATATATGCTCTTCTTTGCCTGCCTGTCCAAGCGTGTAGACATCGTTATGATCAACAATCCACAGTTCATCAGGCGTATGCAGTCCTTGTCGTTTCTTTAGATCGATACGTTCGAGGGTGCGTGCCAGCATCGCATCGAGAGTAGGGACATAATCGGCCGCTGAGAGAGATTTGCTGACAAGCGTATTATTGAGGGGTTGTGTATCATTTTGCATGAGAGTATCTGTCTTATTATTATCAAGTTTAAAATAAATAATGCTCATCGGTAGTGTAGCAGTTTTGGCGACTATCGCCCAAAGATATATACTGTCGCAATGTCTGTAAGTGGCGTAAATACTAATAGAAAACAGCTAGCAATGGCTGACGAAATAATAGGTATAGAACAGTGGTAGGTCGCTTATAAAGGTACTGCTAGTACAGACGCAGTAGTCAACCAAAGGTGCTGTTCATTGCTCAGTCGATGCGCTACATTAAAGTGTAATGAATGGAATCTGATGAAATTTATAGTCAGAGTAGGTTATCAAAGAGTGCACCTGACTAGAAAGATAGAGCCTCTAACCCAATATAATGTAGTGACTACAAACCTTATGACTATTACTATGATTATGACAAGGAAGACAAATGACAGATAGCAACCAAAGCACCTATGAGCAGGCAGTGACCGAGACCGGTTTTGCGCTGCAGCGTGTGCCTGAAGCCCTAAGTACGGCGACGACTATCGATGAGATGAAAGCGCAATTTTCACGCTTACAAATGTTAAGCCGTACCCAGCCAATTAATGATTGGGGCACTCGTACGACGCAGCTAGATAATCTAGAAGTGATGCTGAGTGACAACCAAGAGAGTTTTGCAAAGGCGATTAGTGCAGACTTTGGCTATCGTAGCCAGTCAGAGACGCAGTTTGCTGAGTTATTTCCTAGCTTTACCGGTATTAGCCACGCCAAAAAACACGGCAAAAAATGGATGAAAGCACATCGTGCGCCTATTTCAGCGCTGTATATGCCAGCCCATAATGAAATCCAACCGCAGCCATTGGGTGTGGTCGGTATCATGGTGCCTTGGAACTATCCGTTATTTTTAGCAATTGGCCCGATGATTGATGCACTCACCGCGGGTAACCGCATTATGGTTAAGATGAGTGAAGCCGCGCCACAATTTGCTCAGACGTTTGCTGATGCCATTGCTCGTTATTTTTCGCCAGATATGATCTGTGTGGTGCTCGGTGAAGTTGAGATTGCTGCCGCCTTTAGTGAGCTACCATTTGACCATCTGCTATATACCGGATCGACTGCGGTGGGCAAAAAAGTAATGGCTGCCGCTGCACCAAATCTAACACCAGTAACGCTTGAGCTTGGTGGCAAATCACCAGTGATTGTACTGGATGATGTCAATCTAGAGTCTGTCGTCAATCGAGTGATGATGGGTAAGACACTAAATGCTGGGCAGACGTGTATTGCGCCAGATTATGTCTTGATTCAGCGCCAATACCATGACCAGTTCATCCAACTTGCAAAAGAGTGGATGACCAAGCATTATCCTGATATCGAAGAAAACCCAGATTACTCTCGCATTATTAATGTTGAGCAGTTCAAACGGGTAAAAGGCTATCTAGATGCGTTAACAGGCGGGGAGGTACATGCGTTAACTACCGTTGAGCCTAATATAGAAACCCGTCTAATGCCACCAGTCATCGTCAGCGAGCCTGCGCCTGACAGTGACCTTATGCAAAACGAGATTTTTGCCCCGATTTTGCCGCTGATGCATTATGAGACGCTTGATGATGCCATTTATTTTGTAAACTCGCGTCCACGCCCATTGGCGCTATATGTGTTTAGTGACAACTACAGCAGTATCGAAAACGTGCGTAATAATACGGTCTCAGGTGGTCTGTGTATCAACGAAGTTCTGATACATGTTGCCCAGCATGACTTGCCATTTGGTGGTGTGGGTGACTCTGGTACTGGCGCGTACCATGGTAAGGCTGGCTTTGAACGCCTCAGCCATATGAAACCGATTTTTGTACAAACCAAGCTCAATGGCCTGAATTTACTATTGCCGCCGTATGGTGGACTGTTTAAAAAGGCGATGGCGCTGTTTTTAAAATAACTGTTCTTGAAATAAAGGTCTTTAAAATAACCGCTCTTAAAAGAGTTGTCTTTAAAATAACTATTTTTGAAGTAGACGTTTTATAGTAGCTATAGAAAGTAATAGTGACCTTTTTAATCGATATCATAACCAATAGCACCTATCCAGATAGGTGCTATTTTTTTGTCTAAAATATGACTTCTCAAATATAGATTTCTAAAATTAAGAGCGACTTATCATAAGAGTTTTATCAAAATTATCGTAAATTTATCTAATGCGTTAATCGACAAATAAGCGTTTGTCATCACTTCTATAAATCGCTACACTTTGTAGTAAGTCTAAACAACAGTAGATAGTAGCTGAATGGTCTAGAGCCAGCATTGGTAAACATGATATAGACCTTTCAGCTGATTTTTAGTTCTATTGTTCTAATAGTGATTTCATGCCGATACAACATAATAATAGGAAAGAGTATGCGCCAATGGATTGCATTAAGCTTATTGTGGATGAGCGCGATACTATTGCCTGTATCGGCGTCTGCAGCCTGCAACTCGCCGATTAAATTTGGGGCACTAACCTGGGAGAGTGGGCAATTTACCTCCGGCGTACTCAGACATATCGTAGAAGATGGATATGGTTGTACGGTAGAAGAAGTGCCAGGAGCAGGGCCTGCACTTGATACGGCACTATCACAGAATGATATTCAGGTCATCGGGGAGCAGTGGGTTGGCCGTTCGCCAATCATGGAAAAAGCCATTGAGCAAAATAAAGTGGCCATCATCGGCGATACGCTAAAGGGCGGTGCAACTCAAGGCTGGTATGTCCCGCGATACGTCTTGGAAGAGAATCCAGGACTACGCAGCTATCAAGATTTGCCTAAATATACTGAGCTATTTAAAGACCCTGAAGATCCTGGTAAATCTCGCTTTATGAACTGCCCTTCTGGTTGGACGTGTGAGATTTTTAACACACGTTTGCTAAAAACTACCGGTTTAGACAGTCTCTTTAACAATGCACACCCTGGTACAGGTGCTGCTCTCGATGCTGAAATTGCCTCCGCTTTCGAGCAGCATAAGCCACTGTTGTTTTACTACTGGCAGCCTACTGGGCTAATGGCAAAATATGACCTTGCGCCGTTAGAATTCCCAGCTTATAAGGATGCTTGTTGGCAAAACCTTTTGCTCGTTGATGGTAAGATGGACTGCGTGTCAGGATTCCCAGTATCGCCATTAGGTATTGCCGTTTCTACTCCGTTTGTCGAATCCAATCCCGAACTAGCAGCTGTCTTTGAAAAGGTGCAATTTACCTCTGATGAGCTAAACGGTGCTATCTTGGAGATGAGCGAAAGTAAACGCACTGGCGATGAGCAAGCCATGGTGTTTTTGCGTGACAACCCAGAGGTTTGGCAAGCATGGTTATCCGATGAGGCCGCTACCAATCTCGCTACCAAGTTAGGCCTTAGCTCAACGGGTGCTATCTCTACAGAAGCAACTGCATCTAGTATCAATGCGTCAGCGCTCGCCTCAAGCTTTCCTTCATGGTCACTTGAGACCCCTCTCAATAACGCTTTAGCAAACGTTGTTCAAAATTATGGTGATGTATTCCGTACTATTAGCATGATGGCGCTTACTTATTTGCTATTACCTATTGAACGATTATTAACGGTTATCTCACCTTGGTTGATTATTGCATTTGTGACTGTGCTTGGCTGGTTTGGTGTTCGCAAGATTTGGTTTGCGCTGGCATGTGGTGCAGGGCTGTTTTTGATTGGTGCTTTTGGCTTATGGGGCGCATTAATTGACACTCTAGCGCTGCTTATCGTATCGGTACTGGTCACGGTAGTGATTGGTATTCCTATTGGTATCGCTATGTCAGGTAGCAAACTGCTACGCAAGATAGTGACGCCAGTGCTAGATATCATGCAGACCATGCCGAGTTTTGTATATCTCATACCAGTGCTGATGCTGTTTGGTATTGGTAAAGTGCCTGCGTTATTCGCGACCGTGATTTATGCGTTGCCGCCCTTGATTCGTCTGACGACGTTAGGGATTACACAAGTCAATCATGAAATGGTTGAGGCAGGACGATCTTTTGGTAGTACCCATTTACAGCTACTTCTCTGGATTAAATTGCCACAAGCGTTGCCTAGTATTATGGCAGGTATCAATCAGGCTGTGATGATGTCACTTGCCATGGTGGTATTGGCCTCAATGATTGGTGCTCCTGGGCTGGGTGAAGATGTATTGCAGTCTATCCAAACGCTCAATATTGGTCAGGGCCTACAAGCAGGTACGGCCATCGTTATCGTTGCCATTATCATTGACCGTATTACGCAAGCATTTGGTCAAGGTAAGCGTACCCGTCAAAAAACCATCGAAGCAGGCAGACGTCCGATTGGATAAAAAGTCGTTTAGTGGTATACGATTGAACCCATGGTAATTGACCGAAGCCCTGATAATAAAAACCACGTGAATAGTGAGAGCACCGATGAATCATATTCAATTAAAAAATATCAGTAAGATTTATAATGCCAATAGCACGCAGGCACAGTCTGCATTGGCATTGCTGGCTGAGGGTATGGATAGCATCAAAGTAAAAGAGCAAACGGGCTATTCAGTTGGTCTTTATGATATCAATCTAGATATCAAGGTAGGCGAGTTGCATTGTATTATGGGGCTATCAGGCTCTGGCAAGTCAACGCTGATACGTCATATTAACCGCTTGATAGATCCAACCAGTGGCGAGATATGGGTAGATACTGTTCTGAATAGAGAGCATGCGAGTCATACAATGACTGGTAGGCAATCAGCGACAGATAATACAAGTACGGTAGTAGAAGAGAGTTCTGCTACGGCTATTAATATTTTAGCGCTCAACGATAAGCAGTTGCAGTATTATCGTCAGCAGACCGTCAGTATGGTTTTTCAGCATTTCGGCTTAGTGCCACACATGACGGTCATACAAAACGTCGCTTATGGGCTGCGTGTCCGAAAGATGAGCGCAAACGAGCGACATGAAACGGCGCGATATTGGCTCAATGAAGTAGGGCTATCAAATCTGGAAAACAGCTACCCTGACGAGTTGTCAGGGGGTATGCAGCAGCGCGTTGGTCTGGCTCGTGCTTTGGCAACGGATAACCCAATTTTGCTAATGGATGAAGCGTTCTCTGCACTTGATCCGCTCATTCGCGCTCAGCTGCAAGATCAACTACTCGAATTACAAGATCGATTGAACAAAACCATTGTATTTATTACCCATGATATCGATGAAGCTGTCAAAGTAGGTCAGCGTATCAGTATGCTAAATGGCGGTCGACTCATACAAACGGGGACGCCAAGCGAGTTGCGGCATAATCCTGCTGATGATTATGTGGAGCAGTTTATGAGTGCGAAAGCGTAAGCCGTGTTAACCATCCATGAATAGGTTGTCTGGATAGACTTATACGATGTTTTTATGAATGGTTTAAATAATCGCAATCGTTTTACTGGCTTTTCACTGTCATTTTACGGTAATCAAAAGTGAACTCTGAAATAAATACCAAACTTCGTTATACTGAACGGTTTATCGATGGCTCATAATGAATGAGCGTGTATTGTTTATCGTCCACATATGATGTCGCTTTGTCTATCAAATGACGTTTGTTTCTTATTTTGCACTTTTAAGGCCATAGCATGACCGTTTCTTATGCACCTATTATTACTTCATTGCTTGATAATGATTTGTACAAATTTACGATGTTACAAGCCATGCTGCATCAGTTCCCGCAAACCCATGGTGTTTATCGCTTTCGCTGCCGTAATAATAAAGATGCAGCCTATCCATTGGCTGATATCCGAAAAGATCTAGAGCAGCAACTAGACAGTTTATGTGAATTGCGCTTTTTGCCAGATGAGCTCGAGTACTTGCGTAGCTTACGCTTTATTCGCTCAGATTTCGTTGATTATCTAGAATTATTCAAGCTAAAACGCCGCTTTATTACGGTAAGTACAGACGATAAAGGTCGCCTGTTTATCGATATCGAAGGGCCAATGATTCAAGCGATGTTCTTTGAAGTATTTGTACTGGCTATTGTCAATGAGCTGTATTTTAATGCGCTATCTAATGACAGCGTGATAGAAGAAGGGCAACGTCGCCTCGATGCAAAAGTAGCGCTATTACATCAGTATGCCGAAGAGCAAACCCAGTACGGTCAGGATACACCACCATTTATCGTCGCTGATTTTGGCACGCGTAGACGTTTTAGTCGACGCTGGCAGGCACACGTAGTGGAGACGTTACATAAAGCCGAGTCAAAGATAGTTGGTGGTACATCAAACGTGTATTTGGCCAAGCAGTTAGGAATGACGCCAATAGGTACCATGGCACATGAGTTTATGCAGGCGTTTCAGGCATTAGATGTGCGTCTGCGTGACTCACAAAAGGCCGCACTTGAAGCGTGGGTGCATGAGTATCGTGGCGACTTGGGTATTGCATTGACAGACGTAGTCGGCATGGATGCGTTCTTACGTGATTTCGACTTGTATTTTGCTAAGCTATTCGACGGTCTGCGTCATGATAGCGGTGACCCTTACATCTGGGGCGACAAGGCAATTGCCCATTATGAGAAGTTAAAAATAGACCCAAAAACTAAGATTCTAACTTTTAGCGATGGGTTGGATTTAGGGAAGGCGTGGGAGCTGCATCAATACTTTAAAGGGCGCATTAGAACGAGCTTTGGCATTGGCACCAATCTGACCAATGATATGGGCATTACGCCGATTAATATCGTGCTTAAATTGGTAGAGTGCAATGGTCAGCCAGTCGCCAAGCTGTCTGACAGCCCAGGCAAGACCATGATCAATAATGACACGTATCTTGCCTATCTTCGCCAAGTTTTTGAAGTTGATGAACCAGAGTAAACCGAATATCAAACTGTTGCGTTGCCAAATGAGATTGATGCGCTTGGCTTGACTAAACAGCTGCTATCTAGTGGCTGTTTTTTGTTTAACTATCAACACTACTGGTGGATTTTTCTTCGGCAAAGGCCGCATCCAATGCTTGCTGTACAGCATTGATACGAGTCTCGCAAACACGATAAGCGGCAATAGATTCTTCGACCGTTGTCATTAGATTATCAATATCAGGCTCATCCTGTTGCTGTAGTTCAGCCGCATTGGTTTTTAAAATATCGTAAGCCGCTTTAAAGGTTTTTGGGGCGGCTTTTTTGCGTCGGCGAGTAGG
Organism: Psychrobacter sp. JCM 18900; assembly: GCF_904846625.1. Taxonomy (GTDB): domain Bacteria; phylum Pseudomonadota; class Gammaproteobacteria; order Pseudomonadales; family Moraxellaceae; genus Psychrobacter. The sequence goes on along the minus strand of NZ_CAJHBL010000001.1, from coordinate 264,341 downwards.
GGTTGTCATAAAATTTCCTAATTGTTAAAGGTAAGTCGGTGAGTAATCTGTAGATATTATTATGTGGTTAAGTTAGAGCGCCTGAGGTTTCCGTCGCTTCTTTATCCATAGTGACATCGATAATCTGCGCTTTTGCGTTGCCATCTTTTAAAATGATATTGACAGTTTGCTCAGGATAGAGTTGGGTACTACTAGTGAGCGTCTGCTTGTTTTGAGCATCCATTAGCATGGTATAGCCTTGCTTGAGCACGCGAGACGGTCGATGTAATAGCACAATATCACGTAGATGTTCACTATCACGCTGTGCTTGCACAATTTGCTGTTGCGCGTTTTGCATGATTGACTCTTGATGACTTTTGCTATTGGTAGCGGCTTTTGCGAGCTGTTGATGCGCCAAGGTTTGCGTTTGTGTGTATCGCTCAGCCGTCAGTCTGACGGCTTGCTTTACTTGGCGCTGGGCACTTTGTTGAATACTGCGCCATGCATAGTCACTGTCTTTTCGTAGAGCGGTGAGCTGCCCAATCGTTTGCGATTGTATTTGACTTAACTGTCGCGCAGTTTGTTGCTCAGCAGTATTCAATTGACGCTGAGCCGCTTGCTTGATTTGTGCCTGATATTGTAGCGTCTGAGTGACGAGCTGGGCCAAGTGGTTATGGATAGCAGCAATCACCTTTGAGGGTGTATCAAAGCTAGTATGAGCGACTTCATCTAAGATGACTTTGTCACGTTCATGACCGATACCCACCCAGACAGGGACAGGCTGCTCAGCAACCAAAGCTGCCAACTCATAATCATTGAGATAAGCCAAATCACCAACCGCACCGCCGCCGCGAATGATGACTAGTAAGTCTGGTAGGCGTTGATAAGTATCGTAAAACTGCTGCTGGGCGCTAACGATGGCTTGACGGATTTCAGCGGGTGCATGATTGCCCTGAAAGGTTGCATTATGGTAGTGGAAGTGACACGCACCTGTACTGGCTAAGCGATCGGCATCTGCTTGAAAATCTCCCAATCCTGCTGCCTTTTCAGGCGCGATGACCAGCACATGCTCAATATCAAAAGGAGCAGGTAGCTGTTGATTGAGATGTAATAGCCCTTCACCTGTTAGGCGGTCGACCATTTCTGCATATTGCCGTGCTAAGTCGCCTAGCGTATAGCTGGGATCGATATCTTCAATCGTGATTGAGAAGCCATACTGGGCATGAAATCCTGCCGATACTTTGAGGAGTACGGTCAAGTCACGCTCAAGCGGCATACCCGTTGCGCGCTCAAACTTGGATAACACACGAGCCGCTTTAAAACGCCATAGATTGCCGCGGCAACTGGCGACCACTTTGCCATCATCATCTTTTTCTGCCAATTCAAAATAATAGTGACCACCTTTACTCGACAGATTACGAATTTCGGCTTTTACCCAGACACGGTGGTCAAAAGTTTGTTTGATGACCATCTCAACCGCTGATAAATAATCACTTAAGCGTAGGACCGTATCTTCTAGATGGTCTTCCTGCTCAGCGAGTTCCGCCTCTAGAGTGGCCAAATCTTTGGCAGGTGCTAATACTTTGGCCTGTTTAATATTTGAAAGATTGGGTTTGCGCATAATATTAGACCAAAGATAATGAAAATATAAAGACTGACGAGGATGTGCTGAATACGATAGCGGATAGTTTAACTTAAAAAGGAGAGCACAAAAAGCGAAGCCAACAAGCTTTGATTGATATATTATCTATATCGCAGTTTGTTGGCTGTTGAATCAGAGAAGAATTGTATGTCACTTAATGTTAGCGGTTAGATCATAAACCTGTTTCCGTCTAAAAGAAGTTGTTGTGTAGAGAAAAGTAAAGGAATGTTTTAGCTAGGTATAGTCGGTTCAAGATAATTTAGATACTAGGAAGGCAAGTGAAAGTGCTACAAATAGTAGGCTGAGTGAGCCTGACACTGTATCTGATTTATATGATATGGACGATATTTATTGGCAACGGAAGTTAATGGTGTATTCATAATCATCGCTACGTGACAAATCTGGTGTACCTGTGCCAAATATTGAGCCAACGACAGCTCCTACTTGGCCAACCATACGGCCAGTACGTTCGTTTAAAATACCATTATATTTTACGTTGTCATCCACGATAATTACTTGCTTGCTTCGACAAGTTTTTTGAGCACTATCGATCGCATTTTGTTGTGCTTTGACCTTGGTATCAGCGATACCGGTTGTCTCATAGATAGAGTTGGCACGCTGAATCACGGGTGAAGAAGGCGTACTCTGACAGGCGCTCAAAGCAAGTGCAGCCACTAACGTAGCCGTCAAACTGGCAGTTTTATTAAAAGTATTCATAAATAATTCCTGATTTATATAAGCAGAACGTCTCAGCTATAGGCAAAGCTTTATGAATGTAGCTTATCTAGATATTACCTGTCTAGACAGTTATTGTGTGCTGTATTACCGGTATATTGCCGATGAACCTAGCACTAGATATAAACCAGTTTAAAACCTTAAGAATAGCAATATTGCAAAACTACAGACAACCGTTATTGACCAAAAATAAAACAAGTCGCATCCGTACACAGCAAATCACTTGAAATATAAATTGTATCTAGGATAATTGAGCCATTCATTTTTTATTAATAAGTAATACTATGCAATTGATTCCTGCTCCTGCTGGTGTGCTCGAGGTTGACGCACTGTGGCAAAATGACAATCCTAATGATCCAAATACAGACACTGTGGCGCTGCTATGCCATCCCAATCCGTTGTTTGATGGTACGATGAATAACAAAGTGGTCACCACCATGTATCGCTTTGCCCGTGATAATGGTATGCATGTGGTGCGCTTTAACTTTCGCGGCGTTGGTCAATCGACAGGCGAGCATGATTATGCGGAAGGTGAAGTGGTCGATGCAATGACCGTGCTACAATGGATTGCTGAACAAACCAATGCTCGAAAGCTATGGCTGGGTGGTTTTTCTTTTGGTGGCTATGTTACTGCACGCGTGGCTGAACAAGTGCTTGAGGCCGCACATATATGGGGGCTGGGTGACTTTGAAGTAACAAAAATCGCTCTTATCGCGCCGTCAGTCGAAAAAAATGACAGCAGTGATATTAACCTGCCTGCGGACAAAACCTTTGAGATTTATGGTAATGCGGATGAAGTGATCGAACCTGACAATATGCAGGCATTTGCAGACCGATTAGGCATTGAAGTTAGTGTGGTTGATGGTGCGGGTCACTTTTTCCATGGTCGCTTATCAGAGCTCAAAGGTTTATTAGACAAACATAGCTTTGGGTAGGACAGCTAAGTTTATTCATAGCTAACTTAGCTTGATGGTTCTCGTTTTGAGATGTTTTGGCATGGCTTGCTTGGTAGCACCAGCATTATGCTAAATTATCCTACTATTTTGATATTTATTTAATTCAACGATGAGTCGTATTATGAGTTTATCTCCATTGCAACGTTACGAGAAAGCCGTCAGTACAGATGAGTTTACTCGGGATGAGCAGCAATTTCAGGCCATGAGCTATCTTGATGAGATATACCATCAGCTCATCAATAGCGCACCGCAAAAGAAAGGTTTTTTTGGATTTTTAAAATCCAAACCTGCCGCACCAACGGGTCTTTATATGTGGGGCGGTGTCGGCCGTGGTAAAACGTGGATGATGGACATGTTTTATGACTCGTTGACCATCGAGCGCAAGATGCGTCTACATTTCCATCATTTTATGCAGCGTGTCCATAGAGAGCTTAACAAACTACAAGGTGAGAGCGATCCACTCGAAAAAGTCGCCGATATTATTTATAAAGAAGCGGTTATCATCTGTTTTGATGAGTTTTTTGTTTCTAATGTCTCTGATGCCATGATATTGGGTGATTTGTTCACTATGCTGTTCAATCGCGGTATTACTTTGGTTGCCACCTCAAACATTGAACCAGCTGGATTGTATAAAGATGGCTTACATCGTGACCGTTTTATGCCTGCCATTGCGGAAGTTGAGCGTCATACCACGGTCATGAATATTGACTCGGGAATTGATTATCGTCTGCGCGTATTGCAGCAAGCTGAGCTATACGAAGCACCACTTACTAAGGCGAACTATCATTGGCTAGCCAACCGTTTTGCGAGCTTGTCAAATAATCAGAAAATCAGTAAAGAGCCCATTACTATCAATGGACGAGAAGTAAAAATCAACGCTTGTACCGAAGATATCTTATTCTGTGATTTCCGTCATCTTTGTATGGCACCGCGATCAGCCGCTGATTTTATTGAGCTTGCCAAACGATTTAGCACTGTTTTAGTTGACTCTGTGCCAGCGCTAGATGACGACTTACGTGATCCAACGCGACGTTTTGTTTACCTTGTCGATGAGTTTTATGATCGCCGTGTAAAATTATTGGTACGGGCAGAGCAGCCTATTCTAGACTTGTACCAAGGAGAGAAGTTGGCGTTTGAGATTGAACGTACTCGCTCACGCTTGCTTGAGATGCAGTCAGAGGACTATCTACGCATGGACCACCGAGTCGAAGATGTTGCATAGTTTATTGCTGAGTTGAGACTGCCTATGTGTCGCTCTCAACTGCTCTATAATTGTTAGAAAATAAGAAAAAGATATTATAAATGACAAGTAGTGATAGATAATAATAAATAAGGATAAAACAATGACTACAACTGACAATGCTGATAATGAAAGCCAAGAGATAGAAGACAAAAAACTGTCTGTGAAGAACGTAGCGGTGAATGATATCTCATCTACCAGTGATGAGCTAATAGGTTGGATCAATTCAAGACGCAGCATGGGCAATCTAGATGAGCCAGCCCCGACGCGTGCGCAGATTGAGGCTGCCATTGAGTGTGCGGCAACTGCGCCAGATCATAAAAAATTGCGTCCGTGGCGCTTCATAGTTACGCAAGGTGAGGCGCGCCATGAGTTAGGCCGTGCCTTGCTCGAAGCAGCCCAAGCAAAAGCGCTACAAGATGGCGAAGAGTTGTCTGAAAAGACCATCACTAAAACTCAAAATATGCCGCTGCGAGCGCCGCTGATCATAACAGCTGTGACTCAAATGCAAGAACACAAAAAAGTGCCACCCTTTGAGCAGATGCTCAGTGCGGGTGCTGCTGTACAAAATCTAATCTTGGCATTAAAGGCCCAAGGATTTAGTACCGTTTGGCGCACTGGGCTGCTATGTAATGAGCCTGCAGTAAAAGCGTATTTCGGTGTAGGCACAGATGATTATGTGACCGCTTTTGTTTATACTGGCACAAGTCCCAAGGATGAGTCCAAACGCAAACCTATTGATATCGAACCGCTAGTTCGCTTCGAGTCGTAATGTAGCTTAGTACTGTCTATTAATAAGATTATAATTTCACAAAGTTGTAATTCAAAGATAATAAGGCCAGTAGCTGAGCACGATAGATTCTATTGATAATACGTCAGTCAACACGGATAAAAGAACATGACAAGCCCTAACAATAGTAATAAAAACAACAGCAGTGCTAATAATGAAACGGACAAAGAGTCGTCTGAAAAGCAGAATGGTATGCTTGCAGGTATTTTTGAGCGAGCAACCAAGTCAGGTCTCGGCCGTAAAAAGTCAAATCCTAGCCCTGTTGAATCAGCTGTGGCAAAGGATATGGCCGACATTCATAGCAATCCTACCAAGCTGCGTTTGGCGTTTTTAGGTGGTGGTAGCTTCGGTACGGCAATGGCAAATTTAGCTGCCCGTAATGGCTGTGATACTACGCTGTGGGTACGTAATAAGCGTACGGTAAAAGCGATGGCCAAAACACAGACCAATAAAAAGTATCTACCAGGCTATAAGCTTGATGATCGACTAAAATACAGCCATGATTTGGCGGCAAGTGTCAAAGACAAAGACATTATTTTTATCGCTGTACCAGGTTTAGCCTTTCGCGAAACGCTAAAAAACATTGCACCTTTTATCAGCGGTCAGTCTATTGTATCGTTGACCAAAGGTATGGAAAAAGACACCTTTGCGATGATGAGCGATATCATCAAAGAAGTGCTGCCAGAAGTGAACTTTGGTGTCATGTCGGGGCCTAACCTCGCTATCGAAATCATGAAAAATATGCCGTCTGCTACGGTTATTGCAAGTGAGTCAGAGCCATTGCGTCATGCTGTACAAGCAGCATTACATAGTGCCTTCTTTAGAGTATTTGCTAGTGATGATATACGCGGCGTCGAGCTTGGCGGCGCGCTAAAAAATATCTACGCAATTGCTATGGGTATGGCGGCCGCTTATGAAGTAGGTGAGAATACGAAGGCGATGATTCTTACTCGTGCTTTGGCAGAAATGAGTCGTTTTGGCGTTGAAGAAGGTGCCAATCCGCTCACTTTCTTGGGCTTATCTGGCGTAGGCGATTTATACGCCACTTGTAGCTCAGAGCTAAGTCGTAACTATCGTATCGGTAATATGCTTGGTCGCGGTATGAGTATTGATGCTGCAGTCAAAAAGCTTGGCCAAACTGCTGAAGGAGTAAATACCATTCAGCAAGTACATGAAAAGGCGACCAAAGCGGGTATCTATATGCCAATTACTCATGCGCTCTATGCAGTCATTTATGAAGACAAAGCTGCTCTAGGCGTTGCGCTACATCTGATGGAAGCTGGGTTCCGTAGCGATGTTGAGTTTGTCATGGCGCATGATCATAGCAATGCAGCACTTACGGCTCATATGAAAACCTCTGGTAGCAATACCAAAAGCAAAGACGGCGATGCTGATAAGTAAGACACACCGTTAAAAATCAGTATTAAGAAAGTCGAACTTAGCGCTCCAAGGAAGGTTATGAAAATTATATTAGTACGTCATGGTCAAGCAGAAGACGAGACACGTCCAGATAGTGCACGTCAGCTGACGGACTTTGGTCAGCAGCAGGCAGCGCAAACGGCAGAGTATGTGAACACTCACTATAGCCCAGATCGTTTTGTGGTCAGCCCTTATACTAGAGCGCAGCAGACTTTATCTGCGTTCCAGTCGCGAGCGCCGCAAGTAGTCTCATCTGTGCAGGACAATATAACGCCCTCTGATGATGCTCGCCAAGCTCTGATAGATATTGCCAATATTGAAGCTGAGTGTTTGGTCGTTGTTTGTCATATGTCTATCGTCGCCTATATCGCGGGATTGCTTACAGGCGATTATCCAGAGTCGTTCTCTCTAGCGGAAGCCAGAGTGTTTGATATGGAATTTGTGATGACTGGCATGGCAACGGAAGTTGATCGTTTTGTTCCTGACCAGCCTTATTAGACTAGACATTCTAATATTTTGCTTAGAAACGATTTGCTAGAGCAGAATTGATTAGATATGACGGATTTAAAATGGTATTGGTACAAAGTTCAGCCCTTTATCAATCATATAAAATCATCCAATACTTTCAAAAACCGCATCAATTCTTAAAGATATTTTGATAACCGCAGCAATAATTGAGGACACGTTCAGTGTTACATGTTTGGTTACGAGCGCAGCATAGCCCGCTAGCTGTCTGGCACGAAGATGTACAGCAATGGCAAATGGTTGACGGTTGGCAACAGTTGCAAACAATTTATGGTAACTATAAGTCCAGTAGCCCAAAGGCGCTTTGTCTATATTTTCCCTCAAGTCACGCATTGCAAGTGGACACGGCGCTCAATGCTGCTCAGCTCAAACAGCTTGGTAATAGCGGCAAGCAGTACTTATTTGAAGAAACGTCATTAACGCCTATTGAGCAATTGAACATCCGTCAATTGAGCCATGCTGATACGACGCAACTGTACGCACTGGCACAAAACGATATTGAATCCTGGCAACAAAGCGCGCAGCTAGCCGGTATGAATATAGTAGCGTTACTGCCAGACTTTTTATTGTTGCCACCGCCAGAAGAGGGCGCAGGTCAGCAAGTGATCCTCTATCAAGATTCGCAGACTATGCTGCTGCGCCAATCATTGCGTCAGGGTATGGCCGTCAGCTATTTACCGCTAATGTTTGAGCGTTTCCCGCATTTGAGTGAAGTAATGGTACAGCCGTCTATTGAGGCATCTATAGAAGCATCGGTCGACTCATTAGATTCCTCATCACCCACGAATTTAGTGGCGCAAACTAAAGCGTTGATCGCCGATCATCACCTGCTACTGACGACCCTGCCTACAGTACCTAAGCCAATTGACAATCCCGAACGTCATGCGCTTAATTTCTTTATGAAATCTACTGACTCACAATTATCACCATATTTGCGAGTGGCGATGATGGTTGCGCTATCAGCGTTAGTGCTGCAAATGGCAACCGATGGTGTGCAGTGGTATAAGTATAATGAAGCGACCGCAGCAATCAAGACGGCAATTGCGGCACAGTATCAATCTTGGTTCGCCGATGAGCCACTGAGTACGCGCACCAAATTGCAAGTACAGCTGCAACCAAAACTGCGTAGCGATAGCCAAGCACCTGCATCACATGTGGCCGCACTGTCACGCATATCACCATTAATTAAGCAGTCCTCATTGCATGCACAGTCACTGGTAATGCAACCATCAGCGCTCAGTTTTACCTTGATTGCTCCAGATCGCGGTAGCCTTGATAAATTCACAAGCACACTGGTAGCGCAAGGCTTGAATGCCAAACTTGCGCAAGTGAATAGTAATGACCAAGGTCAGTTTAGTGGTCAAGTCACTGTCAATGTGATAGAAAATAATATTGTAGAAAGCAGCGACATGGCAAATAATGCGGCAGCGTCGTAACTCATCAAGGTATTGGTAACAAAGGTCACAACATGAAACGATTACAACGCCGTACCAAACGTCATGCAGCGGTCTCTGCAACCAGTACTAAGGCTCATGTATTGTCAGAGCGTATGAATAATTATCAAAATGTACTAACGACGCGCTGGCAAGCATTACCTCCCCGTGATCAGCTAGCATTAGCTATATTGTCTATATTTTTACTGTTGTTTATAGGCGGCTATGGTGGCTATAGCGTTCATCAAGCAGCGAGCGATAGTAAGAGTGACTATCAGGAACAAGTGGCGGATTATTTTTGGTTGCGTGCTCAAGCAGGTAATATTGATAGTAGTGCATTGAATGCTGGTAACAACGCTACTGGAGAGGCTGATATGCCGCCTGCTAGTCGTATTAACGCGCTGCTCAATAACTCAGGTATAGCAGGTGCCCAGGTGGTTGCGACTGGCGATGCAGTGCAATTGAGCTTTACGCATCCTAGTCAAGCGGTCGTCAGCACTGCACTGGGTAAGCTTGAACAGCAAGGTTGGCAATTTACACAGCTATCTATGCAGCAAGACCTGACCAATAAATCTATTCAGGTACAAGCAACGGTCACTTCTTAAAACGCGTCAGACTGTGATAGAAATTTTAGATACTTATAACACTGTGTGTCTAGTACTCGACACTCAATCCTCGACAGCAAAATAATGCTTTATCGGTGGTATCATTGAAAAGCCATTTATCCGGCTCCATTAAATAGTTAATCATATGACTATTGAATAAAAATATTACCAGTAAGGAAAACCTCACATAATGCGGGACAGTATGAGCAATGATAAGCGCCGTTCTTTAATTACTTATAACCATATCACTTATTTCTTATATGTGATCAGCTACTTTACTGCAGGTCTGCTGTGGATTGTGCCGATTGCCATGAACTATGCCAAGCGCCATGATGCTAATGGATCATGGTTGGCCACGCATTTCGATTGGCAAATCAAGACCTTTTGGTACAGTGTTGTTTGGTTCGTCATTGGCATTATTTTGATTACCTTTGCATTAGGCGGCTTTGGCGTTAGCGTATTGGCGGATAGTGGCAATATCGCTATTGGCTCAATATTATTGGCTGGTCTTGGTTTGCTGATTATGACCTTTACCTTTATCTGGCATTTATATCGCATTATACGTGGTTGGATTGCGTTGACTGATGGGCGTCCAGTACCGTAGATGTTTAAGAGTACCTTCGTGCTATGTCTTTAACTTAGAAAACGACAATTCATCGTTATGTAGCAGAGACTCATCAGTATTGGTTACTGCTTAAATGTAGAAATTTAGCGACTGAAACTTTGCTCTTATTTCTGTTAAGCTGATATAATCGCTGCGCCCGATTTCATTCGCATTTTTTATTCACTATTTCTTCCAAGCAGGGTCTGCCATCACTATGTCTTATGCCTTACTTCGTCCTTTTTTGTTTAATATGGATCCCGAACACGCCCATGAGATGACACTATCTTTATTGGATAAAGCGCATAAAGCGCGTGTTTTAGGCTTGGCGTATGGTCAGTCAATGCAACCAACAGACTGTATGGGTTTGCAGTTCTCTAACCCAGTTGGTCTGGCAGCAGGCTTGGACAAAAACGGCGATTATATTGACGCGCTGGCTGAATTAGGATTTGGTTTTATAGAAGTAGGAACCGTCACGCCAAGACCGCAAGTAGGCAACGACAAGCCAAGACTGTTTAGAATCAAGCAAGCAGACGCGATTATCAATCGTATGGGCTTTAACAATGAAGGCGTTGATTATCTAATCGACAATGTCAAACGCTGTAAATATAAAGGCAATATCGGTATCAATATTGGTAAAAATGCCGATACGCCGGTAGAGCAAGCCGCTGATGATTATGTGTATTGCTTAGAGCGTGTGTATCCGCATGCCTCATACATTACGGTCAACATCTCATCGCCAAACACCAAAAACTTACGTGATTTGCAAAGTGGTGAAGCACTAACTCAGCTGATGGATACGATCAAAAACCGTCACAGTCAGTTGGCTACTGAATATGGTTTTTATGTCCCATTAGTGCTTAAGGTTGCTCCAGATTTAGAGCCATTACAAGTTGATTATATCTCGCAGCAATTAATAGACTTTGAAATTGATGGTTTGATAGCCACCAATACAACATTGAGCCGCGTAGGTGTCGAAGACTTGCGTGATGGTGATCAAATGGGTGGTCTATCCGGTCGTCCTGTGAGTCATATTAGTACCCAGATTTTGCAACAGTTCTCTGATCAGTTAGATGGTAAAGTCGCTTTGATAGGCGTGGGCGGTATCGATAGTGGTGCCAAAGCCGTCAAAAAAATTGAAGCAGGCGCAGACATGGTACAGCTCTATACGGGGCTTATTTATCGTGGTCCTGGGCTGGTGCAGTCTTGCATTCAGGCAATCGGTGGCTATTACGATGCCATGGAAAGCTAATCCAATAGATAAGGTAATAAGGCGTAAAGCATGAGTGGTTTAGATATTGTGATTGCTATCGTTGTCTTGATTGGCTTATGGCGCGGCTTTCAAGTAGGACTGATTAAAACAGCAATAGGCTTGGTAGGTTGGTTTATCGCCCTTATCGCTGCTACTAAGCTGGCAGGAGTAGTGTCGCCCCAATTAACGGGTATCGTACAAAACCCTGTACTACAGATGGCCATGGCCTTTTTATTGGTAGTGATTGCCATATTGGCAATCATGCATCTGATGGCGTTTGTATTCTCAGGCGTGCTCAAAACCTTACGTTTGGGCGTCTTGGATAAAATGGCGGGCGGCGTACTGGGTGCTGCCAAAAACGTACTAATGGTCTTGGTTGTACTGAGCGTCAGTGCGCCATTGCTAGTACAGATGCCGCAGTGGCAAACCTCCGTACTAGCGCCTGAGCTAATGCCATATGCACCGATGGGCAAGGCGTTAGTATCAGATGTATTAGGCATGGCTTGGGATCAGGTCAATCAGTCGTAATTGTTGAATTGCCTATTATTTTATCTAACTGTCCATTATTTACTTCTTTCTATACTTCTAAGTTTTTGCACGTTTCACTGATAATCAAAAATAGATTATCGAAAAATCTCGTTAAGTTTCTTACAATATCATCAGGTTAGCGGCGTGCGACAGTGAATGGTTTTAGCAATATACTGTCGTTAAGTTTGCCGTTATTGTCGTACTAATGTATGAGTCAAAATAGGATATAGCTATTATGTGTGGAGTCATTGGAGTTGCAGCTCACGAACCAGTCAATCAGATTCTTTATGACGGTTTGACGATGCTACAGCATCGCGGGCAAGATGCAGCAGGTATTGTCACTTTGCAAGATGGGCGACTCTATCTACGTAAAGAAAATGGCATGGTACGTGACGTATTTATGAATCGTCATATGATGAAACTGGTTGGTAAGTTCGGTATCGGTCACGTTCGTTACCCGACAGCTGGTACTTCTAGCAGCGCCGAAGCGCAGCCATTTTATGTCAACTCACCATATGGTATTACCCTTGCGCACAATGGTAACTTGACCAATGCTGAGAGTTTGGCCAAATCTTTGTACATCGAAGATCGCCGCCACCTTAATACTGACTCAGATTCTGAAGTACTGTTAAACGTACTGGCACATGAGATGCAGAATCTAGGCAAGACCCATCCAACTGCTGATGATATCTTTGAAGCAGTAAAAGCTGTCTATAAACGTTGTGAAGGTGCTTACGGCGTTGTCGCTTTGATCACGGGTCATGGCTTGCTTGCATTCCGTGATCCAAACGGTATCCGTCCACTTATCTTTGGTAAGCGTATGGCACCGAATGGCGGCACTGAGTATATGGTTGCCTCTGAATCAGTTGCATTGACAGGTTCTGGCTTCACTATCGTTCGTGATGTAAAACCAGGCGAAGCGATCTTTATTGATTTGAACCATAAGCTACATACGCATCAGTGCGTCGAGCAAAAAGAATACACGCCTTGTATCTTTGAATATGTTTACTTTGCTCGTCCAGATTCAATTATGGACAATATCTCAGTTTATAAATCACGCCTACGTATGGGTGAAAAACTGGCAGATAAAATCCTTGCTGAATGGGGTGAGAATCATGATATCGACGTGGTCATTCCAATTCCAGATACGTCGCGTACTTCAGCGATGGAGCTGGCGCTAAAAATGAACGTCAAGTACCGTGAAGGGTTTATGAAAAACCGCTACATCGGTCGTACGTTTATTATGCCAGGTCAGCAGCAGCGTAAAAAATCAGTTCGCCAAAAGCTGAGCGCTGTGCCACTAGAATTCAAAGGCAAAAACGTCCTATTGGTTGATGATTCTATCGTTCGTGGTACGACTTGTCATGAAATCATTCAAATGGCACGAGATGCTGGTGCTAACAAGGTGTTTTTTGCCAGTGCTGCGCCCCCAGTGAAATTTCCAAACGTATACGGCATTGATATGCCAGTACGTAGCGAGCTTATTGCCTCAGGCAATAGTGTCGAAGAAGTACGTGATATTATCGGTGCAGATCGTTTAATCTTCCAAGATTTGGATGATTTGATTGACGCAGTAAAAGATACCAAGCATAGCCGAGTGGAAGGTTTTGATTGTGCGGTATTTAACGGCTGCTATATCACTGGTCAGATCAATGAAGCGTATCTTGATCACCTGCAAGAGCAGCGTAATGATACTGCCAAAACTGGTAAAAAAGGCGTACAAATAGTAGCTGATACCCCAGTTGATATGATGGGCGTAGAAGAGCTTTAAGCTAAACTAAAGCCATTGTTTTCAGATAACAAAAAGCTAGATTCTAAATAGAATCTAGCTTTTTTATGTTTAAAGTATCGCTAAGGGTACTGACGTTTATATAAATGGTCAAAACAGTTTTAGCCTAAGAAGCTGTTAAATAACCAAAACAGACCATTGATTGCTGCGATACCGACAACCATACTGACCAAAAGCTGACGGCTGATATGATAAATAAACAATACCAAAATAAGTGCACCGACTTGTGCCATTAATAGATGCAACTCGGTGTCATATAAAGTAACAGTCATCGATAAGTCCTGATAGGAAAGGCTAGTCAAAATTAGCAGCACCATCACGGACAACGGTAAGCTCTCATTTAATCGATGTAGCCAAGGTGTATCGAGTAGCTTTCTAGGTATCAGTGCTGGCAATGCACGAGTGATAAAGGTCACTGCTGCCATGGCAAGCGTAGCAAAAATAAGATAACTACTGGTCATAAGAGTCTCCCGTCTTTTGACGCTCTATCCAAAACCCACGTACCAAAATCATAAACATACAGATAGTGATGGCTACTAGTAGCAACCAGTCACTGGTAAATAGCGAAGCAATGATTAAGCCAAGCACGGCAATACCAATAGGGAAGTAGCGTTTGATACTTTGAAATTGCTCATAAGCAAGAATCGCAAACAGACAAACCAACGCAAAATCTAAATTTGGTACCAAGTCACTGAGCGTACTACCAATCATTACGCCAACCGTACTCGCCAGTACCCACCAGCTTTGGTTAAATAAGCTAATAGGAAGTATCAGGGCTCGTCGCGACTCATTTGGTAAGCTTGTCATGATCGAAAAAGTCTCATCAGTCAAAGCAAACAGACAATACGTCTTGGTCAGCTTATTTTTTGGTAGATACTGTAATAACGGCATGCCATAGAATACATGGCGTAGATTAATCGCGGCAATATTGGTGGCGATATTGCCAATCGGTAGGCCAGCGCTTAGCATTGGCAGACAAGCATACTGAGCTGCACCAGCATAGAGAATGATACTGAGCATAATCGTTGCCCATATCGGGATACCTGCTACCTGTGCGAGTACACCAAAGGCAATACCGGCAGGCAGATATCCCATAGCAACTGGCAAGCTTTTTTTAAAGCCCTCAGCCCAGTGGTAGCGGTTTTCATGTTGATGGCTTAATTCATTTGAATGAGTATTCACACGATATCCTAAATTTTTCTTATGATATTTTTATAAATCTATTGATATAAAAATTATTGATTCAAACGGTATTGCTGCAAAATTAAAAAGTAAAAAACGTGCTTAATAAAAATGATTTATCGAAAATTGATAGAGCAAACATAGTATAAAATTAACTAAGTTTCAGGTTGTGGTTTTTCATAACTGCCAGTCTGATTGGCACGGTACAAAAACCCACCTAGGATGACTAGTCTCAATAATAATAGACACCACACGCTAAGCCAAATACCTGTCATATCCCATTGCTGATAGAGCAACCAGCTCAAAGGGAAGAAAATCGCAGCCAGTATCAGCGCCGCATTACGAATCACACTACCAGCCGTCAAACCGAAAAATATCCCATCCAGCCAATAGGCACCGACGCCGACAAGAGGCAATAGTACAGCGTATAAATGGTAATCATAGGCGAGAGCAAACACTGACTCAATATTGGTCATAAATCCTAAATACGTAGGCATTGCAAGCCACCAAATGGCGCTCAACATGATAGCAAGGCCATAACTAACCACGCCTGTACGCTTCACAATAATACGAAAACGTGGCCAGTCACGTCGCCCTGCGGCTTGTCCACTCAATGTTTCAGCAGAGACAGCGACGCCATCTAAAGCGAAAGCAGATATGCTTAATACTTGCAATAAAATAGCATTGGCAGCCAGTATGACATCACCGCTTTGGGCAGAAAGTCGAGTAATCCAAGCAAAGCTTAGCGTTAAAATAAGGGTACGTACAAAGATATCTTTGTTTAAAGAAAATAACCTAAGCATCTTTTCTTTCGTAAAGTATTGACGATCTGCTTTGAATAATACAGACCACGATATTTTTAAATGTTGGCGGCTCAACCATAATGCCATCAGTATTCCAAACCAAAATGCAATAGTCGTTCCCAGTGCAACACCAGCTAATCCCATTTGCATTGCAAATACAAAAAACAGAGTCAGTACAATATTAAGTACAGCAATAAAGCCTTGCTGGTAAAGCATATAACGGGTCTTGCCTTGTCCTGCAAACCAACCAATAAATGCAAAATTCATCAGCTCCGCAATCACGCCCCAAAAGCGTACGTCTAAGTAGGTTTTTGCTGCGCGTCCACTTTCAGGATTGGCTGACAGTGCTTTTAAGCCAAAATCAATCAGCCATGGTTTTGCGAGTAGTAATATTGCTCCAATAACAAACGCCAATAGTAACGCGCGTTGTAAGATAGACAGCAAAGGCGTGGGCACTGATACGGCCGATGTATTGCTAGTATTATTAGCCAGCTGTCCCAATGCCTGCGCAGCAAGCCCAGATGATGCATACTGCAAAAAGTTAAAGCTAACAAGCAATAGCGATAGCAGCTGTATGGCTAAACCCATACCAGCAAGTTTCGCTGTGTCATTCATATTGCCGACAATGGCCGTATCAATCACGCTCTGCAATGGCATAGCCAAATTGGCGAGTAGCACAGGCAATGCAATCGCGACAATACGCTTATAGCTTGTGTCAATAGGTGGCATCGCTTGAGAAGTTGCTGAATTAGCTGACATGGGTAGCTCGTTTATACGTGAACGATAAAGAGGTGTGTTCGTTAAATGATAATAAAATTGTAAGGCAGTACATTTAATATAAGAGACAAAATAGCTATAAAGACAAAAGCACCTAGACTCATTATTCATGAGTCAGGTGCTTTTATTTAAACGTTGTAGCTGTACAATCAGTAATTATATAAAGTGTGATAACACGCTAGTTCAACGTATCAATCCATCTAATATACCTTACTAAACGTTGTCTTGCTCAAACATTTTTGGATCGTTGAAAGTAACGATTTCTTCTTCAAATTCTGGTTTTACTTTTACGATAAAGTCATCACGTGATAGACCCATGCGCAGCGGAATCGAGCTGGCAATATAAGTCGATGAGTAAGTACCTGCAAGCAAACCAATAAACAGAGCTACTGAGAACCAGTATAATCCATCACCGCCCAAGAAGAGCATGGCTAGTACGACCAATAGAACAGTTGAAATGGTCATAATCGTACGGCGTAGCGTTTCGGTCAATGACAAATCAATCGTCTGTTCTGGCGTAATTCCGCGAACACGACGGAAGTTTTCACGAATACGGTCATAGACAACGATGGTATCGTTCAATGAATAACCAATCAATGCTAATACCGCAGCCAAGACTGTTAAGTCAAATGGGAAACCGAATAGTGCAAACACACCGATGGTTACGACGGCATCATGGAATAGTGACAGTACTGCACCTAGAGACAGTTTGAACTGAAAGCGTAGGGCAACATAGCCAAGCATACAAACCAGTGCCAATACCAATGCCATGACTGAGTTTAGATAAACCTCATTACCAACTTGGCTACCAATGATATTCACGTTGCTAATCGTAGCGGTATTGTTAGGTAATGCCAATGCTTGCGTTAGATTTGCACTTAGCCCATCGACGTTATCAGACTGAGGGGGTAGACGTACCAATAGCTCTTCACGAGTACCTAGATACTGTACAACCGCATCATCGAAGCCATTGTCTGCTAGTGCTTGTACAACAGCAACTTGCTCAACAGGCTGCTCATAGCGCACATCAGCAGAGACACCACCAGTAAAGTCTAGTCCTAAGTTCAGACCGTTTACCGCGATAGCAATGATACTACCGATCACCATAAATAAAGATAGTAGTGCCATCGGCTTTTCTATCTTCATAAATGGAATGATACGCTGGTTGCCAACCGCTTTGATGCCACCTTCAGCGACGGCTGCGGCATCATCAGCGGCGTCACCTGATATTACGTCAGAATCAACAGCGGTAGACAGTGCTTGACTGTCTTTGACATTTTGACCTTTACCACCGCGACGACTAGGGCTTTTACCTGATTTTGCGGTAGTAGGGTTATTGGTTTTAGTATTGCTACCTTTACCATCACGACGCGGTTTGTTACGGCGACGCGTACTTGCATTGGTCGTCTCACCGTTTGAGCCATTTCGATCAGGATTATTCTGCTGTTCTAAAGGGTTGTTATTATCGCTCGCCATAATATTCTCCTAACCGATGCTCAGACTTTTGATGGATTTACGCTTACCATAAGCAATTTGTACCAGTGCACGTGTCACCAAAATTGCGGTGAATAGCGAGCTGACAATACCAATAGCTAGCGTAATCGCAAAGCCTTTAATCGGACCAGTACCAATCGCAAATAGGATAAACGCGACCAATAAGGTTGTAATGTTGGCATCAAAAATACTGCTAAATGCACGATCGAAACCTGCCACAATGGCTGATTTTGGCCGGACACCATTGGCAATCTCTTCTCGTATTCGCTCAAAAATCAGTACGTTGGCATCAACCGCCATACCAATGGTCAAGACGATACCTGCGATACCCGGTAGGGTAAGTGATGAACCCAGAATTGACATAATCGCAATGATAATAATAACGTTAACGGCTAGCGCAACGTTGGCAATCACACCAAACAGGCGATAGAAGATAATCATAAACGCGAAGACTAATAGATAGCCGACCTGCGTAGAAAACAATCCTTTATCAATGTTTTCTTGACCGAGTGATGGACCAATAGTGCGCTCTTCTACGAAGTACATCGGTGCAGCAAGTGCGCCCGAGCGTAGCAATAGCGCAAGCTCAGCTGCTTCAGCACTACTATCTAGACCAGTAATACGGAATGATGAACCTAATACCGCTTGAATGTTGGCGCGGTTAATGACCTTTGTTTCAGCGTAAGGTGTGCGTACTTCAGTCGTCTCACCAGTGGCCGGATCTTCTTCGTAAGTGATTCTTTGTTTGTTTTCAATGAACAGTACTGCCATTTGTTGACCAACCGCTGTACGAGTGGCGTTCTGCATGAGCTTGCCGCCAGCACTGTCCAAGGTAATACTTACTTCAGGTAGACCGCTTTCATCTAGGCCAGTTTGCGCGTTGGTTACTTTGTCGCCTGTGACGATCGCTTGACGATCTAACAATACAGGCGGACCATCAAGTGTCTCAAATGGGAATGCTTCTGTGCCCGCTGGAGGTATGCCGCCAGTATAGGTATCGGCGTCTTCTGCCACCATACGGAACTCAAGGTTTGCAGTACGACCAAGTACACGTTTTGCTTCAGCAGTATCTTGTACACCAGGTAGCTCAACGACGATACGGCTAGCGCCTTGCGACTGTACCAAAGCTTCGGTAACACCCAGCTCAGCAATACGATTACGTAGAGTCGTCAAGTTCTGGTTGACCGCGTAGCTATTGATTTCGTCAAGTGTCGCATCGTTATACGATAAGACCAATGCAGGACCTTGATCATCAATAGAAGACTGCAAGTTAAACGTATTGCTCATTGAGCCTTGTAATACGTTTTGGGCACGGTTACGAGTATCAGTATCAGCAAAATGCAATACCACGCCGCGATCTTCGGTCTTGATACCTTTGATTGCTACTCGCTCAGCACGTAGCTCGCGTCGCATATCACGACTGGCACTGGTCAAACGCTGTTCAAGCGCCTTGTCCATATCGACTTCGAGTACAAAGCGTACACCACCACGTAAATCGAGACCAAGCTTCATCGGTCTTGCACCGATATCACGTAGCCACTGCGGGGTAGTCTGTGCTAGGTTAAGGGCAACGACATAGTCTTCGCCCAAGTTTTGACGTAGCACTTCTTGCGCTTTTAGCTGATCGACTGGGTTGTTGAGGCGTACCAGCGCGCTGTTGCCCTCAAACGTACCATCGTGGTTATCTAGACCTGCCTCTTCGAGTAAGCTTTGAGACTCGGTCAAGATGCCTTCAGATAGCTGAGTTCCTGCGGCTGCGCTCGTAATCTGCACAGCAGGTTCGTCAGGATAAAGGTTGGGGGCAGCATATAGACCGGCAACGAGTAGCACGACGGCAATTAGTAAGTATTTCCAAGCGGGATATTGCATAATCACTTCTTTAAGTTGATAAACGACTGGCGACGTAGGCCACAAGTTAGCAGATGGGAAGTTAGCGATAGCAACGGTCGAGTGCTATGTTCAGCAGCCGTCATCATGCACCATTGCGATCATCCGCGATGATAGTAACGCATAAAACAGTAAAGCAAATAATACAGATGTCTGTTTATCTGGTCATCAAAAATCATATGGCTAGATTGGATAAAGATAGGACATCTAAACAGTAAGCCTAATTTATATAGCAATTTTACCTTACTGTGTTAATAGCGAAAAATGACCGTAAATCATATACGGTCATTTTTTAGTCATTACATTCGTTAATGTGACGACTATCGAATGTTCACTAATAAATTTTCACTAATAAAAACCAGTGAACATTCTAATTAAACGCTTTCGATCGTGCCAGCAGGTAATACTGAAATAACAGAAGCACGTTGTACTTTTACGTCAGTATTGTTGTTTAGGCTCACAACGGCATAATCGCCTTCGATTGCTTTGATACGACCCATTAAACCACCAGCGAAAATGATTTCACTACCAACGGTTAATGCGTTAACCATGGCACGGTGTTCTTTGGTACGCTTAGACTGCGGGCGAATGACCAAGAAGTAAAAAATCGCAAAAAACGCAACAGGCAGTAAAATCTGACCGAATAGACCTGCAGCACCTGCAGTCTCTGGCGCAGCATGGGCAGCTTGAATAAATAAGCTCATAATATCTCTCAATAAGTCATAGACAATAATAAAATTAGACGCATAGTAACAAAAAATCCCAGACTTGGTAACTGTTAATCATAGGCTGAGCGTGTTTTTCTTAGCGTAAGGCATACTATCAGCCAACGGATAGGACAACAATGTTTTTACTATATTCAGATAATCCATATAAAGCTTCAGTCTAAATAACTGTCATGAATTGGCTAGTAAAGATGTCGTCATACAACCGTTAATAGTAGGGTAATAAAAGTCATCAAAAAACAAAAACTTAAAAATGGCGACTTATTGTGAAATGGTATCATCAATGCTACTATCAAATGGCAATGACTGCCTGTATTTAGTATGCTATATATTGAACCATATTACGGCTTTTTAAAGCATAGTATGGCTTTGAAATAGCGATTAAATCAGCTTTGAGTAACTATTTATACGATAGACAGATATCTTTTATTATTTTGTTAATGATAATCTGAAAATCAATATAAATTGCTCATGACATTATCTTCCTTTTACTCTTTTTAGGTTACCTAACTTGTTCACCACTTTTATGTTTGTACCTCGTTTATGTCGTCCGCGCGCTCATCGTAAAGACGCATCTGCAGAACCTCCCCCGAGAATGACGACTAGTTCTCGATTTGGTTATACTTCTTTTTCAGCACTATCTGCATTAGCAATTCTTATGCTACCGCAGGCAGTGTGGGCAGCTGGTGCTGTATCAACATCCAGCGAGGCGGCAGCACCAACTGCGCTTAGCGTTTCTTTATTGATATTTTTTGTCTTACTCGCCATTGGTGTCTCTTTTGTCTGTTCATTAGCAGAGTCTGTTTTACTGAGCATGACACCATCGTTTATTGCGGATGTGCAAGAAACCAGTCCAAAAAAAGCAGAAATGCTTAAAAGTCTCAAAGTGGACAATATTGACCAGTCGCTAGCTGCTATTTTAACGTTAAATACCGTTGCCCATACACTTGGCTCTATCGGTGCGGGTGCACAGGCTACGATCGTCTTTGGTAGTGCGTGGTTTGGTCTGTTTTCTGCCCTCATGACGCTTGCTATCTTATTCTTGTCTGAGATTATCCCAAAAACTTTGGGTACGGTTTACTGGCGTCAGCTAAGTGGTTTGGTTGCTTATTTCGTTCGTGGCATCATCCTGCTGCTATACCCGTTAATCTGGTTCTCAGAGCGTCTGACGAAACTATTGGTTCGTGGTAAAGAACCGCAAACATTTAGCCGCCGCGAATTTGCTGCTCTTGCTAGTATCGGCGAAGAGTCAGGTCAAATTGACCCACTAGAGTCGCGTATCATTCGTAACTTGCTCGCGTTTGGCGCTATTAAAGTCGAAGATATCATGACACCGCGCTCGGTGATGCTCGCATTTGAAGAGAATAAAACCGTCGCTGAGCTATTGGTTGATCGTCCAAAGCTGACGTTTTCTCGCTTGCCAATCTATGATGGTGATTTGGATAACATTACAGGCTTTGTCCTAAAAACGGACATGCTACTGGCTAAAGTTAACCATGCTATGCACAAGCCGTTGACGCAATTTCAGCGCGACATCACCTTTGTTTTCTCTAAAATGAAGCTGTTTGATTTATTAGAGTTGATGCTAAAAAACCGTATTCATATTGCGATTACAGTCGGTGAATATGGTGAAGTTAAAGGGCTTGTCACGTTAGAAGATGTGTTTGAGACATTGTTAGGTCTTGAGATTGTTGATGAGATAGACCGCGTCGAAGACATGCAAGCCTTGGCTCGTCAGATGATGGATAGACGGGTAGAGCGTTTGGGTATGAAGCTCAGCGATGATGAGCAGTATGAAGACAGTAACAGTGAACCTAAGTCCTAACGAAACCTTAACTATGCCCTAATGAAGCCAAACTCTAGCGTTGATAGCTTAACCATAGTATTGACGGTTCTAAAGATTGATGGTTTAAAAATGGTCAGCTCATTATGGGCTGACTATCAAGCTAGAGCTACAAAGCATCTAACCGTTTGAGCTAGAATTTACAGCATAAAATGTTAAGAACATTTGATTTGATAGCTTGGGTTTCTATTCGCAATAATTACACAGGGTGTCACATGGCTGTGAGAATTCGATGATAGGCTCGGCATATGATATGAGTATACTTATATAGATATATCTATACAGATACACTGCCAAAATAAATGATAAAAGAGCGTTAATCGTCACTATATGACACTAACGAAAAAAATATCGCTAAGGATTATCATGAAAAAATTATTGGGAAATAGGCTATTAGCTCTATTGGTGAAAAGCGCCAGCATCACTGCAATTGTAGCAGTAGCCAGCACCATCAGTATCAATGCACAAGCGGCTACTATGACCGAAGATTTGGTACAGAACTATGCCGCCGCAATGAAAGCATCAGCGAATAGCCAAAGTATCAATCAGGTATCGCGCCTTGTGTCAGATGACGCGCTTATTTCTTTATCTAGAAAAGGTAAATCTACCAGTTTAGATAAAGATGCGTATTTAAAGCTGCTGCAAAACAGTTGGAATGATACGTCTAATTATCGCTATGATATTTCGGTAGACAACGTGGTTATTACTGGTTCACAAGCCAAAGCCAATGTGACGACCAATGAAAGCTGGGTAAAAAATGGTCAGCAAGTATCATTTGTCACCACATCTCGTGTGACCTTGACCTTATCTACTGGTAATGCAGTGCTCTTGCGTGCAGTGTCTCAGGTGGCTATTAATTAAGTCATCATCGAGCAAGTAAGACTCAAAATACAATAGGTAACATAGACAATAGCTGATTGAGCTAGCTGCGATTTTGACCTATAAAAAGTCTTAGCTGGATAATAATAGTCATTACTTAGTTTTATAGGCTACTTGAGCGTCTATTATTATCTTTTATATTAGGCTAGTCTTTGCTTTACATTGCATACTATACTATCCATCAACTTTATCTTATTAATTTCTGTCGTTAGGAAACCTCCAATATCATGTCTACTGTGCTATCACACTCTCGCTCATTTATTGCGTTGCCATTGACGCTTGCGGTATCCACTTTACTGATTAGTGCGTGTAGCAATACATCAGCGGTAAAAAACAAAGGTGCGACCAATAGCTCATCTGTCATCACCAAAAGTCCTGCCAATCAAGGGGCTAATACAGGTAGTGCAGACTACTCAACTGCGTTTTTAGATGCAGAGAGTTTGGATGAGTTGGCTGACTTGTTAGAAGCCACTGACATGACCATGGTAGAAGGTAACCAACTTGCTATTCAGCAATATGGTGATTTGTGGAATCGTCTACGCGCAGGCTACCGCATGAATGGTGGTAAGCCAATCTATAATCAGCGTATTGAAGGTCAAAAAAGTTGGTTTACCAGTAGACAGGATTATCTAAATCGCCTAACTGCACGTGCCAGTCGTTATATCTATCATACGGTACGAGAGGCAGAGCGTCGCAACATCCCAACAGAGCTTGCCTTGCTACCGGTTATCGAAAGCTCTTACGATCCAAGTGGTACGAGTAGTGCGGCAGCTGCAGGCTTATGGCAGTTTATCCCGAGTACAGGCCGTATCTACGGCTTGAACCAAAGCAGTACTTACGATGGTCGCCGCGATGTTATCGAATCGACACGTGCTGCCTATGACTTCTTGACAGCACTGCACAACCAGTTTGGTAGTTGGGAGCTAGCATTGGCTGCTTATAACGCTGGCCCTGGCCGTGTACAGAAAGCAATCGATGCCAATGCAGCGCGCGGACTACCAACAGATTACTGGTCACTTCAATTACCGACTGAAACGATGAACTATGTGCCGCGTTTCTTAGCTGTAGCCGAAATCGTCGCTAAGCCTGAGCAGTATGGTGTATATCTACCAGCTATCGCTAACCGTCAGCATTTCCGCAGTGTACCTGTTAACTATGGTGTGAGCTTGGCAGAAGTATCGCAGTTGACTGGCGTTAGCTACGATGAGCTAGAGCGTCTAAATACTGCACTGACATCAGGCCGTGTTGATTCTTCAGGTCCACAGCGTATCATCATTCCAAACGACGTCAGCCTTAATGCCGATGCCAAACTAAGTGGGCTCAGAGGTAACGGTACAGGCAATGTGCTCGCTTCAAACAATGCAAGTAGCTCAAGTACGACAGCGACTACGCCAAGTTACAATAACAAACCATATACTGCCTCATCTCTGCCATCGACTGGTAGTGCATTGGCTGATTATGCCGCTAGCGCAAGTGTACCGCAGCAGACTACAAGCTATATCTCACCATCTGCGACACCGACTAGCAGTTCGGTATACAGCGGCAATTCCTCAGCTCGTACTGAGCCACCGCTGACCACCGCAGAGACTAACAAAATCAATGCTGAGCTTAAGAGCAGTAACAGCTTACCGACCACCTCAGCTCAGATTACTCAGAACAATACGATTGTCCAAGAGCCACCGCTTAGCAAAGAAGAGCGTGATTTCATCGCCAATCAAATCCGTAGAAATACTTCTGAGACCAATGTCATCAATGCTGATGGCAACATTAATCTATCAGCCGTACAGACGCAGCAGTCTATCTTAGAAGCGAGCGGCGCAGAGAAAAAACTTAGCTTTGCCAAAACCTCGGTAAGTAAGCCAAAACCACAAGGCACGCGTACCACTTATACGGTAAAACGTGGCGATACGCTTTCGAACATTGCGAGTCGAGCAGGGGTCAGCTGGCGTGATATCGCAGAATGGAACCAGATAGATGCCAGTGCCAATCTGCTCTCTGGCAGTACGTTATATCTATATAATGCCAAGACTATCGAGCCATTGAGTACTGCTAACAACGCCGCCGCTAGTCAGCCTGATAGTTATGTTGTACAAGGTGGTGATACGCTCATTGGTACGGCCAATCGTTTTGGCTTATCGGTCACTCAGCTAGCCAGTTATAATAACCTGAGCAGCCGTGCTGATCTGCTTAGAGGTCAAAAATTATGGCTCATACCGGGTAAAGTAACTGCACCGGCGACGACACCTGCAGCGCCTTCTACCAAGCCGAGTAAATCAAGCACTGCGACCAAAAACTATAAAGTAAAAGCAGGAGATGGCTTAATTGCATTGGCACGTCAATTCAATGTGTCGACAGATACTTTAGCCAGTCTAAATGGTATTAACAGCACAAGTTCGCTGTATGTTGGTCAGACGCTTAAAGTGCCAGCCAGTGTTGATTTTGATGCTGCAAGCACGACAAGTGCTAGTAGTAACAGCTCAAGCTCAGTCGCGACCACCAATTACAAAGTAAAGTCAGGTGATACGCTGATTGGTATTGCGAACAGCATCGGAGTGAGTGCAACGGAGCTGGCTGCAGTAAATAGCAACTTTGATGCAAAAGCTCGCTTGCAACGTGGTCAAACGATTAAAGTACCTGCTTCTAAAGAATTGGTCGATCGTCAGTTGAATGACAAAGCGGTCAGCTACAAAGTAAAATCAGGTGATACATTAACGGGTGTCGCCAAACGTTACAATATTGGCTTAAGTGATTTGGCATCAGCAAATAACTTGAATACCAACTCGAATCTGATACTGGGCCGTACTATCACTATTCCTGCTAGCGGCAGTGTTGCAAGTCCATCTAGTAGCAGCCAAAGCAGCAGCTCTGCTAGTAGTAACAGTAGTAGCTCAGCAAGCAGTGGTACGAAATTAGGTAATACTGAAAACTACAAAGTTAAATCTGGTGATGGCTTAATTGCTTTAGCACGTCAGTTTGGCATCTCAGTAGAGGACTTAGCAGCGACCAATGATCTAGCGACCAATGCTCAGCTACAACGCGGCCAAACGCTTAAAGTACCAAAAGCGACAGTAAGCTACACGGTTGGTTCGGGCGATAGCTTGATTGGTCTAGCACGTAAATATGGCGTATCAACACAAGAGCTGGCTGATATGAACAATATTGCCGCTGATACGATGTTGCAGCGTGGTCAGCGTCTGACAGTTCCAAATCGCTAATGAATAAAATATTAATGGATACCGTTTAAACAAGGCGTCATTAATATTGACTGTTAATCGTATCGCACAAAAAAAGCTGCTCTTTATAAGAGCAGCTTTTTTATTTAACAAGAATAAATAACTGTGAAGGTTTAGCTTGCAAACCGCCTAGTAATAGCTACAAACTAGACCGTCTGAGTTTTAATAGTCTCAAGATAGCTTCTGATATTACTGACATAATGCATGGCTTGACCATAACGGCTATTCGACGCTCTATTATCTGCTAAATAAGCATAGACATTCGCCCAGCTCTTATCATCGATACCTTGAGCTCGTAGTTCACGTTGGATTCTTTTTACCGCATTGGGACCCATGTTATAACCTGCAAGGGCAAACCAGATACGGTCAGTTTTTGGCACGTCAGAGAAGTCCGCTTTCACTTGCTCTAGATAGCGTGCACCGCCACCAATGCTTTGGTAAGGATCGACACGGTCTGAGACGCCCATCGCTTTTGCAGTGTTGTTGGTCAGCATCATTAACCCGCGTACGCCAGTCGGCGAGACAGCGTTGGCATCAAGATGTGATTCTTGATAACCCATCGCGACCAATAGTTCCCAATCATGATTATAATTGCGTGCTTGCTCTTCAAATGAAGATTGATAGTCCGGTAACTTTTCCGTCAACGTTCTTTGGAAATGATCCTGACTATAGGCATCTTTAAGCAAGTTTTGATTGTAGAACGCGGCAAGTTTCTGTGTGTTTTGTAGCTTGATGCTGTCGCACAAAAAGTAACTGGCCTTTCTTGATAGTGGGTCATTGGATGAGCTGAACGTCCAACTTACCTTAGGATGTAGACCATTTTTAGTCAGACTAGAGTCATAACCGCAGCTGACATTGATAGACGATAGGTTCAGCTGGCTTTTTAGCTTGGTGCTAGCCGTAGTCAACGCCATGTCAGCGTTGCCGGTTCTTAATGCTTTTAGCGCCGCTTCTTCACTGGCGTAGGCTTTTAGATTGATATCGACACCGAGCTCGTCGGCATAAGTGCGCACCAGATCAAACCCAAAACCATGTTGGAAGCCATCGGTAGCAAAGTAAGTGCTATCGCCTGGTACCGCAGCAATGGTCAAGGTGTTTTCCAGCATGACATTGTCATAGGCTGGTACCGATGTGTTCATGGTCGTCAAACTCTCAGCGGGCAACGAGAGTAGAGCGATGCTAGAGATTTGTGCCAGCTTCTTGGTTCTGGCAAAACGATTAAACGCAATAGGGGTAACGGATGAAACGATGTTACTTTTGGTGTTTAGTAGGCGTTTAGATGGACGCAGTAAATAAGAAATACGGCGTTTGGCCCCTTGCGCAGATACTTTTACACGATAAGTAATACGCTGCATGGATGTCTCCTGATTTTAGCCATCCTTCTTACCGCAAAAACACGTATAAATATATATGCATAATATTGACATATATCGATATCGTGTCTTAAATAGAGCGGCATTTTTAATAGGATAAATGCCACTCTATCTTGTTTGATTATAGCGCCACTAGCGTACTCTCTCTAAGAGTTAGTGGGATAGTTTGTCGTCAGCCAGCTATCGATATGTCATAAAAATGTTCTAAACCGTGCTTATAAGTACTGGTTTAAAATACTGAACGCACAACGACGCGAAGGATATAAATCAGATGATTCCTTCATCGATAACTAAATATGGCTAGTGGCCAAACAACTATATATCAAACATAGGTAAGGTCATGATTAAGTTATTGAGACAAAAACATAGCTTGAAACATTGATGTAAGGTTTTGCTAATGAGGCAAATACATTCATCTGTTTTAACTATGCTAACTTTGATGGCTGGCTATACTTTGAATCACTAATATTAAGTTACTAGTAATAGGATAGCTGGCTACTAAAGTTGTTTGTCCAGCAATGAGGGTAAGCAAAATAACCAAGATTGATAGTTTATAGCGGTCTATCAAACTGACTATGTCATACCGTCATCGCGACACCAAAAATAAAAAATACCATATCGCTAACATATATAGTGCAAACATAGTATTTCAATGGGTAGCGGCTTAAAATCTTATCGCTGATATAGCATGATAAAGTCTTAAACAACTACCAGCATTATTTTAGTGCCATAACCGGAAGCTGTAATAATGGGAAGTTTCATGACAAAACGTTCTTTCTTACGGGTAGTAATATGCGGTTACTAATTGCATTATTCAAGTGGAGTTAAGAAAAAAGCGATAAAACTTAACAATTGAGATATAAACGGTTAATTTTCCAGATATTTGGTACATAATAATCAAAAATAGAATAACAAAGTTCAAATAGTAGTCAAACTAGACTTTATGCTTATGGTGTGACTATAGCTGTTAACAAGTCTAGTTTGGCTTTTAAACTATCGTTTTCTTTACAAGTTTTTCTCTATCAATGACAATTATTTAAACTAGTTTTTTAAGTAGCTACTTTATGCTGGGTTTTCGATATCGATAAAGGTAACTGGTAGGCCAAATTTTTGAGCGACTATCTCTCCTAACGCTTGAATACCGCCACGCTCCGTTGCATGATGACCACAAGCAAAATAGTCAATCCCAAGCTCACGCGCGCTATGCGTAGTACGCTCAGATATCTCACCTGAGATAAACACATCACAGCCCATAGTAGCAGCCTGCTCAATCATATCCTGCGCACCGCCCGTACATATACCCACACGTTCGATCAACCTGCTACTCGTCTGAGCAGAAGCGTCTGCATGATACTCAGCTGAGATATGTAATGGCGCGCGACCTAAGGCCTGAGTAATGGTTGCAATGAGATCGTCAGCAGTTTGCGGTGTGCAAGTGGCGATATTGCCAACAGGATGGGATTCGGTAGGATAGAGCGCACCAATAATCGTCATGCCGAGCATGTCAGCAAGTTTTGCGTTGTTGCCAGAGATTGGGTGTGCATCAAGCGGTAGATGATAACCAATCATAGAGATACCGTGTTGCATCAGTTTGCGCACGCGTCGACCTTTCATCCCAGTGAGCGGTGCAGGTTCGCCTTTCCAGAAGTATCCATGATGCACCATAATCGCATCGGCATTGTCAGCGATCGCAGCATCAATTAGGGCTTCACAAGCAGTGACACCAGTGACAATACGTTGAATCGGTTGTCCACCATCGACTTGTAGGCCATTTGGCGCATAGTCTTTAAACGCGCTGGTAGATAAGTAGTCGTCACAGAACTGTGTCAACGCCTGAGCGCTGATGCTTTGAGTATTGGATTCAGCTGTCGTATGATTTGCAGTCATTATGTTTTCCTGTCATCAATAAAATGTATGTCGTAAGGTGCTATAGATTAATTAAGCAAAAATTATGTATTATCTGTCATGTTTGAGAGTGTTTGGTTTTGCTCTTTTGACTTTATGTTCAATTCTCGAAATGCTGAAGTGTCGAGTATCGTAAAAGCTATTTTAACATGCCGTTGTAAGCAAGCAGACAAGCTAGATAACTGAAATGGTACACGATACGTTACTATTTACTGGTATTGCGGTTATAATTTATACACGTGAGTCTGCCTAGCTGTATAGCATTCGACCATCCGATGAATGAGTCAATATTAGCTAAGCGGTCGCTATTATCTCACTTTGTTTTTCACTGTCTGTTTGCAATAAATTTATAGAGGTTTTATATGTCGTCATCCCGGAACACCAATAACAAGGCGTCTTTATTAAAATGGTTACCTTGGGTCTTATTGCTGCTAGTGTTGGCAGCGTTTATCTGGTTGTTCACGAGTATGAAGTCGACGTCGGAGGCCACATGGGAGCCGCCGAGAACCCCGCCTGCTGAGCAGCAAGCAGCAGAACCAGTGTCGGACACGCCAGCGCCTATCTCTTCTTATCATAATGCGGTGGCGCGTGCGTCGCA
Organism: Psychrobacter sp. JCM 18900; assembly: GCF_904846625.1. Lineage (GTDB taxonomy): Bacteria > Pseudomonadota > Gammaproteobacteria > Pseudomonadales > Moraxellaceae > Psychrobacter. The sequence continues at coordinate 234,148 of NZ_CAJHBL010000001.1, read as the reverse complement.
GTCTGTAGTCAATATCTATACGACACAAACGATGACCGAGCATCCTTATATGGATGATCCCGTACTGCGCCGGTTTTTTGAATATCATGGTGGCCCATCACAAGAGCAGGGCAATACCAATTTAGGCTCTGGTGTGATCGTATCAGAAGATGGCTATATCGTGACCAATGCCCATGTGATCGAAAAGGCCGATGAGATCACAGTCGCGTTTAATGATGGTCGTAAGAGCCGTGCTAGAATCATCGGCACAGATCCTGATAGTGACCTAGCTGTGATCAAGGTCGATATGACAGGGCTGACGCCACTTGGCTTCCGCGAAGATCCGATTCGTGTGGGCGATTTGGCGCTAGCAATTGGTAATCCATTTGGCGTAGGTCAGACAGTGACGCAGGGGATTATCTCAGCGACTGGTCGTACTGGACTGGGCGTTAATAAGTTTGAAGACTTTATCCAGACTGATGCGGCGATTAATCCGGGTAACTCAGGCGGCGCACTGGTCGATGCTCATGGCGAGCTAGTCGGTATCAACACCGTCATATTCTCGCGCTCTGGTGGCTCGATGGGTATTGGCTTTGCGATTCCAACAGCACTGGTTGAGCAGGTGATGAATGCCTTGATTAAAGACGGCCGTGTCAGTCGTGGCTGGTTGGGTATCGAGATTCAGTCACAGCTACGTGATCCAACGCAGCTAGAGACATCAACAGGCGTAGAGGTACTAAACGTCATTGATAATAGTCCAGCGGCAAAAAGTGGTCTACGCGTCGGTGATATCGTCCTAACCATCGACGATGTCGAGATGACAGATGCCAATACCTTGATTCAGTATGTTGCTCGTAAGCCACCAAATACTGAACTGGATGCGCAGATACTACGTCAAGGTAAAAACGCCCAAGTAAAAATCACGCTAGAAGAGCGTCCAGCACAAGAACCACTTGAGCGTCCTGTTGTACTACAAAATGAGAGCATGGGTGGAATGGAGCAACCAAACATTCAAGGCGATGAAGAAACGCCGATGATGTCAAAGGCAGAGCGTGATCGTATGCGTGAGGAGCTGATGAAACTGTTTGAACAAGATGCCGCGTCGCAATAAGTCGTAGTTACTGTTACCACTATGTGCTGACTCATAATGTATGTATGAGACAGTACATGCATTTAGCTGATAGCATAAAAAAGCGCGCTCCTTATTTAAAGGAGCGCGCTTTTTGTTGGAGCTGATTTTTCTGAAACTAGAAGGCTATCTTTATCTATATATAACCCTCTATTCATAGTCATTAAGCCTATAACCCTGCTATAACTTTTCAATCGGATCATGATTGATGTAGATGACACCTTGTACACGGCAACAGCAGGGCAGGATTTCATCTTCTTCAATCATCGCCAGTGGGTCAAATGGATAATCGACTGTATGCGAGCTAGCAATACGCTTGACTCGGCAACTACCACAATAGCCTTCGCGGCATTGATAGTTTACCTCGTGTCCGGTGCGTAGCAATCCATCTAGCAGACTCTCGTCATCGTGTAGATAGAACTGCTTTTTACTGGTCATTACCCAAGTCATCGTGAATCCTATTGGGATATGTCTGTGCTACTGCTATCCCTACTATTAACCCATAAGATGATTACAGCGGTAAAAATTTTATAATTTAAAATTTTTACCGCTTAAGCCCTTATCATTCAAAGTCTTTCTGCCTCAAAGCTCTTACAACTCAGCTCTTATAATTCAGACTTTTACAGCTCAAAGCTCTTACAATTCAAAGTCATCAAAATCACTGTCTGATAAGTCAGAGTCAATCTGACCGACCAAGTACGAGCTAATCTCAGTCTCTTGCGGTGCTACTTGCACATTGTCAGACGACAACCACGTGTTGATCCACGGGATTGGGTTTGATTTTGAGTTCGGGAACGCCGCTGGCAAGCCGACCGTTTCCATACGCAAGTTAGTGATGTATTCGATATATTGGCAAAGGATATCTTTGTTTAAACCAATCATCGAGCCATCTTTGAACAGGTAGCCTGCCCATTCTTTTTCTTGCTCAGCAGCTTTGCGGAAGATTTCGATGCTTTCTTCATAACACTCTGCGGCAATCTCGACCATCTCAGGATCGTCACGACCATTACGCATGAGGTTTAGCATATGCTGCGTGCCCGTCAAATGCAGTGCTTCATCACGAGCGATTAGCTTAATGATTTTGGCATTACCTTCCATTAATTTACGTTCAGCAAACGCAAACGAGCAAGCGAAAGATACATAGAAACGAATGGCTTCTAGGACGTTGACCGCCATGATGCATAGATACATCTGCTTTTTCAGTGATCTTAAATCAACCGTCACTTGCTCGCCATTGATATTATGCGTACCTGGACCGTACAAGCTATATAGCTGCGAGTTGCGGTACAGCTCATCATAGTACTGGGCGATATCAGAGGCACGGCCCAAGATGTGCTCGTTTTGCATGATGTCATCAAAGATAATATTTGGGTCATTGACGATATTACGGATGATATGCGTATAGCTGCGTGAGTGAATGGTCTCAGAGAACGACCATGTCTCAATCCACGTCTCAAGCTCAGGGATAGACACGAGCGGCAGTAGCACCACGTTTGGACTACGACCTTGGATAGAATCGAGTAGGGTCTGGTACTTGAGGTTGCTCAAAAATATGTGCTGCTCATGCGACGATAGATTGCTAAAGTCGATACGATCGCGTGATACATCGACTTCTTCTGGACGCCAAAAGAACGATAGCTGCTTTTCAATCAACTGCTCAAAGATAGGGTGTTTTTGTTGGTCATAGCGCGCCACGTTGACGGGCTGACCAAAGAACATCGGCTCTTTTAGCGCATTGTTTGGCGTTTGAGAAAAAATCGAGTAAGTCATGGGACTGCCTTTATAATTGATACGGTTATTAATTTATAGGGGTGTGACTGGTTTTGATTTGAGGTTATGACACGTTTTTGGATTATAGCGTTTTAGCTTAGAGGTTCTCTAGTGATATCTGTGATGACTCTTGCCCATCGTTCATATAGGCTTTGAATATCTCGCTCAGCTCACTATCATCGAGTGCTTCTAATTCATCAAGTGCGCTTTTGCGTAGGGTGCTCACATCAGAATCTTCCGCTGCTGTTTTTAAGTCTTTTTTAGCTGCTCTCGATACTGGTTTTTTGGCCGCTTTTGTCACACTTTTTTTGGCGACAGTTGTCTTTGGTGCTTCATTCACACCTAACTGCTGACGCACCTCTGCAATATCAACCTCGACTTGTACGATATACGAGCCACCATCGTTTAGGTCTGAAAATACATTTGGGATAAACAAACCACCGTCTTTGATGATTGCGGTATATTGCACATGACCTCCGTCGTTTTAATTCTATCTGTATGTTTTAATTATAACAGTAGCCAATCCCGCCTACCGCTTGTATCTGCCTTGCCGCTGGCGTGCAGTCTATCGTGTCTGATCGCATTCCTGTTGTCTCGATACTACGCTCAGCCACGGACTGCATCGCCATCGTCGTCAGCAGGATACCGCTATAGTCGGGGCTAAACGACCTTGTTTGAGCGGCGCTTGTCTTTCTTATAAATATCGCTATTTATGCTTATTCTGTAGGGTGCTTTTTAAGCACCTTTTAATTTATTCCGTAAAATCGGTGCGCTAGGCGCACGCTACAACTTTCTATGCTTTAGAGTAGGTTAGTGTCGAGGCACGAGACCCAACAAAGACTCAAACCGTTGGGTTTCCTTCGTCAACCCAACCTACGTGCTGTTCTGTAGGTTAGATATCGTAAGCTCTACCCAATCTATGCTAGTTAATAGATTCAATATCACTTATAGTTTGGGCGTATACAAATCTATCTTTATTTTCAAATATTTTCTTATTTAACTCAATTACTTCTGTTTGTTCTAGTTCATGGAAAGTCACAAGAGGTTCGGTCAATATAATGTTGTCAGCTTCTTTTTTATGAAAATTGAAATATGCCGTCATAGACTTTATGTATTCTTCTTCATAAGGATTTGCTACTAACTCAATCATAACTTTTGGTGAAATTGGAAGCTGTACAAAAAACTCGTTTTCATCGAATTTTTGATTAAAACATGGGTCATCTGAGGTAATGAAATTGATATCAGAAATATTATTATAAATTTTAATGCTGTAAAGTCTGGAAATCAAAGAAGTATGAGCTCTTTCGCTTAAACATTGTATGAAAAGCAATGTGTAACTTCTAAGTTCCGGTTGTGTAAAATCTAAGCCTTTAAAAATTGGAGACTGCTGATTAACATCTAGAAATCTATTGATTTTTCTAGGTGTTTTAAAAAGTTGAAACACAAAAAAGTGGATTAAAGCGTAATAGTCATATAAAAATATTTTTGATTTAGGCTTTAGAATTATTTTTTTAATGACTTTACTAAATTCCGCTTCTTCAACAGCGAATTTATCTTCTAGAAAGTTAAAAGAAAACTTCTTCTTTAAGTCAACTATTTCTTCAGAACAGTTATTTTCAATTGTGTCTAGAAAGTTAAAACCATTGTGAATTACGAGTATATTTCTAATTACATAATTATAGGTAGATGTATTATCTAGGCTCATTTGTCTCAAATGTTCTTCAAAAAAAGATATTTGATACGATGTAAGAGGGGTTAACTTATACAAGTCTTTTTCATAAGCTATAGACTTTGTTAGCGACGGAAAAGTTTTATCGCCATCCCAAACAATAATTTTTTTAACATTGTTATACCAACTTTTTAGATAAAACTGACTCACAAAGTGATGTTTGCGCTTTAAGTTCATAGGGTTTACTCATAGAGTTAAACTATTAGTTTTATGACATGAGTAGATAGTTCTACTCACGTCATAATCATCCATCAGAACCTAGATCTTACATGCACCACCAGCACAATCATCTTCCATATCCGCTTGCGCATCGTTCGCACCATCACGAGTGTTATGGTAGTACAACGTCTTCACACCCATTTTATAAGCGTTTAGCAAATCTTTTAGCAATATCTTCATCGGTACACGGCCACCAGCATAACGAACGGGATCGTAGTTGGTGTTGGCAGAGATACTTTGATCGACGAATTTTTGCATGATAGCGACCAGCTTTAGGTAACCGTCATTGTTTGGCATTTGCCATAGTAGCTCGTACTGATCTTTTAGCTTATCAATCTCAGGCACAACTTGCTTTAGGATACCGTCTTTTGACGCTTTGATAGAGACCAGACCGCGTGGTGGCTCGATACCGTTGGTCGCGTTGGCGATCTGACTTGAGGTCTCAGACGGCATCAAGGCGGTTAGGGTAGAGTTGCGTAGACCGTGCTCAGTGATCTCGCCGCGTAGCGTTTCCCAATCGAGATGTAGCGGCTCTTGGCAGATTTTATCCAAATCAGCTTTGTACGTATCAATCGGCAAGATACCTTGTGAATATGTAGTCTCATTGAACGCAGGGCACGCGCCTTGCTCTTTGGCTAATTTGTTTGACGCTTTCAAGAGATAGAATTGCAATGCTTCAAACGTCTGATGAGTTAGACCAAGCGCGCTGTCGTCTGAATAGCGTGCGCCATTCTTGGCTAAGTAATAAGCATAGTTGATTACGCCCACGCCTAGCGTACGGCGACGCATACTGCCGTTTTGAGCCGCTTTGACTGGGTAGTCTTGATAGTCGAGCAGGGCATCAAGCGCACGGACGATTAGCTCAGCTGGCTCTTCGATGTCGCTGACGTTTTCGACTTTACCCAAGTTGACCGCTGATAGCGTACAAAGGGCGATTTCGCCTTCTTCGTCATTGATGTTATCCAGTGGCTTGGTTGGTAGTGCGATTTCCATACATAGGTTTGACTGGCGAATCGGGGCAACCGTCGCGTCAAATGGGCTATGCGTGTTGCAATGATCGACGTTTTGGATATAGATACGACCCGTACTGGCGCGCTCTTGCATCATCAAGCTGAACAAATCAGCGGCTGGGATCTGACGGCTACGTACGTTAGGATCATTTTCGTACTTGGTATATAGCTCTTCGAATTTGTCTTGATCTTCAAAGAACGCATCGTATAAGCCCGGCGTGTCACCTGGTGAGAATAGCGAGATGTCTTGGCCTTTGATTAAGCGCGTGTACATTGTCTTGTTTAACTGTACGCCGTAGTCCATATGACGGACACGGTTGTCTTCGACGCCGCGGTTGTTTTTTAGTACCAGTAATGACTCAACTTCTAAATGCCATAGTGGGTAAAATAGAGTCGCAGCACCGCCACGGACGCCGCCTTGTGAGCAGCATTTAACAGCAGTTTGAAACAATTTGTAGAACGGGATACAGCCAGTATGCTGTGCTTCACCGCCACGGATAGGGCTACCAAGGGCGCGGATACGACCTGCGTTGATGCCGATACCAGCACGCTGTGACACATAGCGTACGATGGCGCTAGTAGTTGCGTTGATAGAGTCTAGGCTATCACCACATTCGATCAATACGCACGAGCTAAACTGGCGCGATGGCGTACGTACACCTGACATGATCGGCGTTGGTAGTGAGATTTTGAATTCTGAGGTCGCATCATAGAAGCGTTTGACGAAATCAAGACGATCTGACTTGTCGTATTGGCTAAACAGACACATACCGACCAGCATGTACAAGAACTGCGGGCTCTCATAGACAGTTTTGCTCACGCGATCTTGTACTAGATATTTGCCAGCCATTTGCTCAACAGCAGCATAAGCCAAGTTCATATCGCGCCAGTGATCAAGGTACTCTTCTAACTCGTCAAATTCAGCACGGCTATAGTCAGCTAGGATGTGTTGATCGTATTTGCCAGCATCAGTCAAAGTTTTGACATGGTCATATAGGTGCGGCGGGGTAAATTTGTTATAAGCAATCTTACGTAGGTGGAAGATAGCCAAACGTGCAGCCAGATACTGATAGTCAGGCGTGGTCTCAGAGATTAAGTCGGCGGCAGATTTGATGATGGTTTCGTGAATGTCACGAGTCTTGATACCTTCATAAAACTGGATGTGCGACTTTAGCTCAACTTGAGACACAGACACGTTGTCCAAGCCGTGAGCTGCCCACGCTATTACCTTGTGAATTTTGTCTAAATCAATAGGCTCTAAACGTCCATCACGTTTGGTTACTTGGATTTTGTCAATATGTGTCATGCTGGCCTCTATTTTGATTGCTTATTGTGATGCTGCGCGCCGAGTGGGCGGCAGACATTCTTTATAACGCTATTATGCGGGGTTGTGCTAGCTGGTTTTTTTGGGCAAAAAGCTACCACTACTCATAGCGACGGTTAAAATCACTGAGTACTACATATAGCGTGTTTGTTAATTGGTAGGCACAATATAGCGGGAAAATTTTGAAAATACTATATTGATTTTAGAATAAAACTATGTTGCTGCAAGGTTGTAGGCAGTCCAAATTTTGGCAAAGGACGATGGGATAAGGGTTAGACGCAAATGCGGTCAATAATAAAATTTTTGTAAAAATATCGTGAGTTTTACTTTTCATTCTCTCGGTTATTGTCGACTGATAATGCGAGTCATGGCGGCAATAATGCGGGCGCAGATTGTACATCAAACCACAAAAAATCGCCACCCATAACTTATTACTAGCGAGTGACGATTTGGACTAAAAAGGCGTTAAAGTTTTTTATGCGACTTATAAAACAATACGAACCGTTTTTGCATTATCAAGTGAGGCATAAAGCGCATTCACTTGCTCAGCAGCTGTTAGGTACAAATTGACCCGTGCCGAGTGAAAACGACCTGTTTTAGACGGCTTAACTTCAATAGACGCCAAATCAAAATCAGGGAATTGGCTACCCAAAATTAGCTTTACTTCATTAAGTAAACTCTCACGCTCGCCTTCATGACCGATGATGCTTAGTGGGTAGTTCATCGGGAACTCCCAAAGCTCTGGGTTTTGAATATCGGTCTTTTTGCCTACCAACGCACCTTTATTTGGCGTCAAATCCGTGACTTTAACTGATGGCTGATTGCTGGTTGGGTTATTTGCGCTGTTGTCGACGTTGTCGTTGTTGTCTTTTGAATCATCACTCATGATATGAGCCTCGCTGGTATAGGTAAATAGGAAAAAGTTAATCAGTCATTAGTAGTAAGTAACTAACATTAAGTCATTCGAAAATCGCTGCTATAGACATTCAGTTAGTTAAACATCTGCTCAAATCATGCCAAAAACATCACGCCAAAATCTGAGACAGGCTCAGTGTAGACATCAGTGGCATTTAAATCAGTCAAGCTATAGCTTATTCAATTTAAAAGTAGTACAAGGCAACCGAGTGTAGATGTATGTGTGATACTTCAAGCGAGGTTAACGCTGTCATACTTTTATAGAGGAATGGCTATATTAGGCAGAGAATATATGCACTGTTTATAGTGGTCTATGAGCGATTATTCAAGTGAAGTCTGTATTTAGTCCGTTTCATCTTGAAGTAGTAAGCTAAGTGGCTTTTATTAAAACTATTAATGGAAGCTATTGCAAATAACCATTGATAGGAGTGATATCAGGTGGAATATCCGTCTCTCCCAATGCCTCTCGTAGATTAATCTCGATAGTGCGTGACAAGGCAGTCAAAGGTAATTGGTTAGCGGCCAAGCCAAAAGGCTCTTCTAACTCTTCACTAAGCGCGTCCAAACCAAAAAAGGTATAAGCAATCACCGCACAAATCAACGGGGTCGCCCAACCAAGTGATGCCACCAAGCCAAAGGGCAACATAATACAATACAGATAGGTCGTGCGATGTACCAGCAGCATGTAAGCAAATGGTAGTGGGGTATTATGAATGCGCTCGCACGCTGCCAGTACAATTGTCATAGAGGTCAGTCGCTCGTCCATGTTTTGTATGACTTGCTCCGATACCAGTCTCTGACGCCGAATGTTGCCTAGCTGCTTACCCATCAGGCGCATTATATAGTCAGGCACGTTTTTCGCTTGGCGCATACGGTCATGATGTATCGCTGCGACAAAAGGCTCGATATCCGCACAAGGTGGCGTACCACGCAATCGATGACGCACCGCATGGGCAAACGCAATGGTCAGATATACCATCGTTCGCTGAGCATCGCGACCAGTTGCATTGTCATCCTCGCCATCCTCTATACCAGTTCCATCGTCCTCATCTATAAAAGACAGCACTTGGCGCGTTAAGCTACGAGAGTCATATACTAGCTGACCCCACAGTCCGCGCGCTTCCCACCAACGTTGATAACTGGCGTTGTTTCGAAACCCAAGAAACAACGATAGTGCGATTCCAAGCAAGGTAAACGTTGCCATACCATAATAGGGAAACGAGTCAGGAAGCCAGTGCTGGATAATCGTGATGAGCGTACTAAGAATAGTAATCAGCAAAATTTGCGGATAGATTTTTGGAATGATTGATCCACGCAGGGTAAAAAATATCTTAAGGGCATTGGGTGTTTGCCGGACAATCATGTCAGTTTCCTAGCGATGAGGTATATGGAGACACTATTCAATGTCTCGTGTGATTCTAATATAGAAACGAGTTCTGTAAAGCCCAAAAGGCTATAAATTTATTCAAATTAAGAAGTAGGGTGATCACTTAAGCTCGGTAATTGAGATAGCCAAAAAAGTTAAATACTCGCCAAAAGGGCGATGTTTTTATTAATTTACTCTATGTATGTTAAAATGACGCGAAATATTCCTTCTTAACTCTATAAAAGCTGTTACCACAAAGATGAATACGCCACCCTAGCTGTACCCCTCCTCAGTAATAACTGCTTCCTATAGCAATTACTCTCATAAAGCGTCTGACGCTTTTTCTTGTGCGCACGCACTGCTTTAACGTTTGTATCACTATTCGATATATCTAGTGGATCATAAAGATTATCCCACTAAAAGTACGTTATGACGATAACTCGCTGACTATGATCGTTCACATTTTTATATTTATTGTTTGATAGGCAATGGGCAAAGTACCTAGATAGAGATGTGTCAGACTTTTCATGTGAGCTGATTTTTAACTACTTTTTATATGCTTTCCAAATAATGATTAGATACCTCGTTTATTGACAGACTAAAGCAGTTCCCCAAAACTGAGTTAAATATGTTAAATACAATTAAAGAACATTGGCTATCCAATGTGCGCGGCGATGTCTTGGCTGGCATGGTCGTCGCTTTGGCGCTTATCCCTGAAGCAATTGCGTTTTCTATCATTGCCGGTGTCGATCCCCAAGTAGGGCTTTATGCCTCATTTTGTATCGCAGTAGTGATTGCGTTTGTCGGCGGTCGTCCAGCGATGATTTCGGCGGCGACGGGTGCGATGGCGTTACTAATGGTGACGCTGGTCAAGGATTATGGATTGCAGTACTTGTTAGCAGCCAGTGTGCTGACAGGTGTTATACAGATTATATTTGGCTTCTTAAAGCTGGGGAATCTGATGAAATATGTGTCGCAATCTGTGGTACTGGGCTTTATCAATGCCTTGGCTATTTTGATTTTTATGTCGCAGGTTCCTGAGCTGATGCCGCAGGCAGGTTCAAACCTAGTACACGTATACGGTCTTGTAGCGCTAGGTCTCGTCGTTATCTATGGCTATCCATATATTTCAAAGATAGGTAAAGTGATTCCATCGCCATTGGTCAGTATTGTGTTGGTTACGGCTATAGCCATCCTATTGGGTGCAGAGGCGCGAACCATCAATGATATGGGGCAGCTGCCTGATACCCTGCCGATATTTTTGATACCTGATATCCCGTTGAACTTAGATACGTTGATTATTATTTTTCCGTACTCTATCAGTTTGGCGATAGTTGGCTTACTTGAGTCTATGATGACCATGACGATCGTAGATGATTTGACTGATACCAAAGGCGACCGTACGCAAGAGTGCAAAGGCCAAGGTATTGCCAATGTTGTTAGTAGCTTTTTTGGCGGGATGGCAGGCTGTGCGATGATTGGTCAGTCGATCATCAACGTAAAATCAGGCGGTTATACACGTCTTTCTACTTTAGTGGCAGGCGTGTTTTTATTGTTGATGGTAGTGTTCTTAAGCGATTGGTTAAAGATTATTCCAATGGCCGCATTAGTCGCTGTAATGATTATGGTATCTATCGGTACTTTTAACTGGGGTTCTTTTAAAGAGCTAAAAACCAAGCCGCTGCAAAGTAATGTGGTTATGATTACGACCGTTGCTGTGGTGGTCGCAACGCATAACTTGGCCTATGGCGTATTGATTGGTGTATTGCTGTCAGCACTGTTCTTTGCCAATAAAATTGAGCGCTATATGAGTGTGCATAGCCACATGGATGAAGCAGCGCAAACGCGTTATTATCAAGTTGATGGCCAAGTATTTTTTTCATCAGCAGAGCGTATGATTGATTCCTTTGATATTAAAGAGTCTGTCTCTAAAGTAGTCATTGACGTGTCGCGCGCGCATTTTTGGGACGTGACAGCAGTCGCTGCCATAGATAAAGTGATTATTAAATTTCGCCGCGAAGGCACTGAGGTAGAGCTCATCGGTTTGCACGAGGCGAGCCAAGCGATGATAGACAATTTCAGTGTGCATGATAAGCCAGATGCTGAGCAAAGCTTAGGCGCGCATTAAATTAGCTACGTATTAATAGTGTCATATTGATAAATATTATAAAGCTGAGTGTATCTCGGCTTTTTTTATGCAGATTAAAACCTGATTAGGAGACTATATTCTATTATGGATAAGTATTTTAGGAGGCAATAGATAATCAGAAGGGATAAGATAGTTAAAAGGGAAGAGGGTGCTAGTTTAGACGATGGTGTGATATTGAGATAATTAATCGTTATATTGAAATATCTAGATGTTGTGTAGTGAAACAAAGTAGCTCTAAAGGTTATGAGAAATTTTTAAAGCTTCAACAGCTCTTTTTCAACTTCATTGAGAAATGCTTCGATGTTAGCTTCATGACGCTGATAAAACGTCCATTGTCCATGGCGTTCGGACGTAACCAATCCTGCTTTTTTTAACACACCCATATAGTTTGAAATGGTTGATTGCGACAATCCAGCTTTTTCTTGGATGTAGCTGACGCATACCCCATCCAGATTAGCGTGCTCTGGTAATGACGCTGGAAAGTTCGACCTGTCCTTCAACCACTTTATGATTTGGCGACGCATGGGGTTGTTAAGTGCAGATATTATGTTTTCTGTATTCATAAAATGTGTGATATCGATACCTAGTTAATAATCAACAACTGTCAGAGTGGAACATTAAATTTTTAGCTTACTCATTATGAGTATAAACACTAAAGCGGAGTAGAATCTATTTACCGCCAATGTGCCAATCATATACAAATAAACGGCTACTAGTAGAATACTGCTTATAACTAGCGTTTATCTTCTGACTATACGTTTCTATAACAGTAGAGTATACAGCCAAAACTAGATTAATTATGGTAGTTGTACTGTCTAGTCATCGGAATATTGTCGAATAGTAATAATATATGATGGACAAACAAAGACTGTTTCAAATCGAACTTAACACTAAACGTTGTTACGACTGACTTATTAAATACACGTTAGTTCTTTGCCAAACCAGCAGTAAAATAGTATTAGAAAGCTTCTGATATGACAAGGGCGTGTTGAATATTCAACACGCCCTTGATGTTTTATGTTTTTCAATTTTATTAACTTTTTGCTTAATCTGGTTAGCATCGCGGTAGAGTACCGAAAAACCTAATAAGCATAGTTGTGATATCTTAGCTTTTTAGAAATTCCTCAATTTTTGGTTTAATAGTCATAGAAACGATGACCATTAATGTCAATCCTACTGGTAATGCAACTAGAAACCCTTCTAACCAACCATTTAAAAAGGCTGTTTGATTAGCAAAACCAATCGTTTTTGAGGCAGTACTAAAGGCCAACATAGACTCCATTATACAAGCCATCAATACACCTGTAATGAGATTGCGCTTGTACGCTTTGGTATTAGGTAGCTTATGATTAACAAATTTTGTGACCAGTCCCATCAGTAAGAAGCCAATCGGCATGATCGCATACGCTGCAAGTAGCGCTCTAGACCAGTCTATAAAAAATGTATCGGAATATCCGACATTCATATAGGTCATCACACCTGTTAAGAGACCACCTATGACAGTCATTAAGACAAGGATTAACAACACTTTGTAGAGCAACGGTGTTTTTTTAGTGCCATCATTCTTAGCGCCACTATTTTTATTGCCATCAATGAGCAGGGTCTCGGTATTTGACGGCATAGTATTTGGAGCCATAGTCATTTTCCTATCATAAAGAGCGTTTAATTAGTCGGTGTTTTTTTCTGCTTGTCGATCGCTTACAGACTGGTCTTCTGCAACACCTGCTTTCCAGTAAGAAAAGGCATATAGCTCATCCTTAGACCACTGTTGCTCGACTTTTAGATAATGACGAAGGGCTTTGACAGATGAGAATTCGCTAGCGATATAAGCAAAACGGCTCTGCTCTGCAGTTGGCAAATCGAGAGATTTTACTGTATCGATTAATTGACTGCCTTGCGTTGGATCTGGGTTATGTAACCATGTCATGGTGATATTGGCTGCTGTCGGCAATTCTTGCTCATCTTCTGTACCGTGCACTTCGATGATGCATTGACCAGTCGCACTGGCAGGCAAGCTTTCTAATATTGAACCTAGCACTGGTATAGCCGTGGCATCGCCAATCAGTAGTAAATTATCTGCATCGGGACAAAGGGCTTTGGTTTTAGGCTTCATTAAGATACCAATCTCGTCGCCAACCTCAGCATGAGTGGCCCAGCCTGAAGCGGGTGCCTCATCACCATGAGCAACAAAATCAATCCAAATCTGTTGTTTTGTCACATCGGCGCCGCGATGAGTATAAGTGCGGACAACGAATGTAGTATTGTCATTTAGGTCAATTGGCTGAGCTTTATCGACAGGAATAAGTACTTTGTTATTTGCGCCAACTGTCATGGTCGCGATATTGGCAATAGTATCTGCTTGGCCTGTGAGGTATATACGGATGTAGTGCGGAGTAATCATTTGCTTGTGAGCAACGGTCATGATTTCGCGTACTGGTTTTTGATTTATTGTGTTGTTCATACGGATCTGTCCTTACTTATTTATCGGTAGTCTTGCTAGTGCCAACGTTGTCTATCATGGTGCGACTGACACGGAAAAATAACGCAAGCTCTACGAGGCTTAAATCTTTCGTTAATTGCTGTCTTGTCCATTCTTCTGCTGCATCAAGCTTTGTCATAACCTCTTCACCTTTATGGGTCAGCTGTAGTAATTGGCTGCGACCATCAAGCGGGTTGTCTGTCTTTAATATTAGCTCAGCTGCCAATAGGTCATTTAAGGCGCGGGTGATTTGGGCTTTGTCTCGCTGCATGTGTTTAGAGATAGATAGCGCAGTACTATTTGGGTTATAGCAGACACCTTTTAAGGTTCTGATATTAGTCACGGACAACTCGACACCTTGCTGGCGAATACCTTCTAGCAGCAGGTTGGTATAGGTATGCATCAATTGATGTAGTGTTTCGCTCAATGAATTATTAGACATAAAAACTCTTTGGTATAGTTGATAGAAGCAACTATATAGAATAAGGTTGATAGTGTCAACTATAAAATGGTTTTTGAAGGAGTGTGTCTATCTAAACTTGGATAAGTTTGAATAAGAGAAGACAGTAGAGAGTAAAGAAAATAGGGTATATATTGAACAAAGAGCGCTTGGGCTAAAGAGATTTATGACTAGGAGGCTTTGCAATTAAAAAGCTTAGTAATTAACAAACACTATGATTAATAAACTCTAGAATTAAAAAGCAGGCACAAAAAAAGCTGAGATATACTCAGCTTTTTTATTTTTAGCGATTATCAAAAGCCTATTAGCTAGGCTCAATATTTTTCTGAAAATTTAGTCATTTTCAAGGAAAGAGCGCAAGTGCTCAGAACGTGATGGATGACGCAATTTACGCAATGCTTTTGCCTCGATCTGACGAATACGCTCACGCGTTACATCGAACTGCTTACCGACTTCTTCCAAAGTATGATCCGTTGGCATATCAATACCGAAACGCATTTTTAGGACACGTGCTTCACGCTCAGTCAGGTTACCCAAGACATCACGCGTCGCTTCTTGCAGACCAGCAGCTGTTGCATCATCAACAGGGCTTGAGATTGTACCATCTTCGATAAAATCACCTAAGTGCGAATCTTCGTCATCACCGATAGGGGTTTCCATAGAGATAGGTTCTTTGGCAATTTTCAGTACTTTACGAACTTTAACTTCGTCCATCTCTAAGCGTTCGCCTAATTCCTCAGGTGTTGGCTCGCGACCCATTTCCTGTAGCAACTGACGTGAGACGCGGTTGATTTTGTTGATCGTCTCAATCATATGCACAGGGATACGAATGGTGCGCGCTTGGTCAGCGATAGAGCGGGTAATCGCCTGACGAATCCACCAAGTAGCATAGGTCGAGAACTTATAACCACGGCGATATTCGAACTTATCAACAGCTTTCATCAGACCAATGTTACCTTCTTGGATAAGATCCAAGAACTGTAGACCACGGTTGGTATATTTTTTGGCGATAGAGATAACCAGACGTAGGTTAGCTTCAACCATCTCTTTTTTCGCGCGGCGAGCTTTTGCTTCACCAACTGCCATACGACGTGCTACATCTTTCATATCGTGGATTTTCATGTCGAGCTGTTGCTCGTAATCACGAATACGACGTTGAAGTAAAATGACGTCATCAGTGACTTTTTCTAGCGTACCAGCAAATGCAGGCTTACCTTTGATACGTTCAATCAACCAATCAACATTGGTTTCATTGCTAGGGAAGGTCTTACGGAACTCTTCACGCGGCATACGACCACGGCGAATCACCAAACGCATGATTTGACGCTCTTGCTTACGCACGTCGTCGTAGACGTCATGCATGATGGCCATGACTTGGTCTGACAAGCGATTATTTAGCTTTAGCATCATAAAGCGCTCAGCAAGTAGAGCATATGCTGTATCAGCCTGTACGCTACCACGGCCATAATCAAGCAATGCTTGCTTGGCTTTGATAAATAGATGCTCAATCTCTTCTAGACGTAAACGAACTTCTTCTGGATCAAGACCGCTGGTTTCTTCTTCAGCTTCGTCTTCAACGTCATCTTCGTCTTCGTCTTCGTCATCATCATCAAGCGCAGCTGCTTTCGCATTGACCTTGGCTTTGATAACTGGTGGGTTTTCTTTTTCTTCTTTGATGCGCTCACGTTCTTCTTTTGCCGCTTCTTTTGCTTCTTGGGCTGCGATTTTGTCTTCTTCGGTTTCAGGGTCTAAGAAACCAGTGATAACGTCAGATAGTTTCTTTTCACCGTCTTGTACTTTTTGATACTCATCAAGGACAAACTGTACGGTACCAGGCCAGTAAGACATGGCATGCTGCACATCACGAATACCTTCTTCGATACGCTTCGCAATGGCAATCTCGCCTTCGCGAGTCAGTAGATCAACCGTACCCATTTCACGCATATACATACGTACAGGGTCAGTGGTACGACCAGGCTCAGTTTCAACAGAGGCGAGTACTGCCGCTGCCTCATCTGCTGCCATATCATCATCACTTGAATCATCGTTCATCAAGATGTCATCGGCATCAGGAGCTGATTCAAAGATTTTGATACCGACATCGGTCAGCATTTGCACAATGTCTTCGATCTGATCGCTTTCGGTAATAGAGTCGGGCAGCTGGTCATTCACCTCAGCGTAGGTAAGATACCCTTGCTCTTTGCCCATTTGGATTAAGGTGGCCAGTTGAGATGTGGACTTAGAAACTGACTTATCGTTCATAAATACTCGCTTACTTGCATCGGACATTTTTATATTGTGACTCGCTATCGCTCGCTCTTTGCGTTGATCGTATCAATCGATTGATCAAAATATGGCGTAGAGGTTGTCAATAATATCAAAAATGAGTTGATATGAATAAAGGCTCAAAACACTACAATAACAATGCTGATAAACAGCTAAAAATTAGAAAAGCTAAAAAGACTTCAATATGGTACTTAAAAAAATACAGTACTTAAAAAACAGTATCTAAAAGCGGATACGTAAAAATAATACCTAAAATTTGTGCTTAACGATGCATGCTCACAATCATTCACCAAGCAGTGCTGTCAATATACAGCGACACAGTTTAACACAGACCACAGTCGTCAAGCACGAGCTAGTGATAGCTACCGACCATTTTTTACCGATTATTTGCCATCAGCTAAATGATTTAGAAGCGACTCATGCTACTGGGCATAATCATTAGTAGTGGGGGCAGCTGCTAGACTTTTAAAGGGTCAACATTTGAAATTAAAAATTAAGACTGCACCGTGACCATCTGTGCCGATTGTTCTGCCTGCTGTGCGCGTAGCCAATCATTTAATAATTGGGTTTGTTTGCGGACGATCGCAAGCTTAATATGATCTGGGTTCTGTATCAGCTCTTGTATTTTTTTCTTCATGTTGCGCTCAAGCAGCTGACTGACTAGCTCTTCGATTAGGCCATCAAGCCCCAAAATATTACGTGTAGTTAGCGCTTTATAGAAGCCGCCCCAATTACGGCTGAGCATGTCTTGGGTCGCAGGCTTTACGTTTGATAAGATAAAATGCGCCGCTGCATTGACATCTTTTGGTAGGTAATTAAGACAGCGCTTGATAGTACTTACGATGTCTAGCAGAGCAGCATCTTGCAAGTCTTCCCACGCAAGCGGACGTAGCGTATCAGGTGATGCTTTTTGTTTGATATGAGCAGGTAGGTGTAAGCCATTAATCCCTGACTGTTGCCAAATCGACTCAATAGGGTCGTCAATTAACGCGCGCGGCTGAAACAAAAAGCACAGCTGCAATTGCTGACTGATGGTCATATCACCATCAAAATCTAGCAGCGCATCTTTGGCCTCGACATTCTGACTGCGTTTACCGCCAAGCTTTTGATAAACGTCATTGTTGAGCAAATAGCGAAAGCTACTGCCTTTAGGTAAGGCGGTCGTCAACGAGCGTACTTGGGACATAAGTTTGGCTTTGCCTTCAGCCAGACTCATGTCATAACGCTCACTCAAATACGCAAAAATATACTGTGATAGTGGCATGGCATTAGCGATTTGCTCACGCATGGCATCGCTGCCCTGACTCTTAATAAAAGTATCAGGATCATGATTGTTAGGCAGGGTTAAAAACCGTAGCTCTTTATCATCGGCCAACACAGGCAGCGCAACTTCAAGTGTACGCCAAGCGGCTTTTTGTCCTGCGCTATCTCCATCAAAGCTCAAAGTAAGCGTTGGATTGAGTGTCAGTAGACGCGATATTTGGCTTTCATTAATCGCTGTACCCATCGAGGCGATTGCCCCATAGATACCTGCTTGATAAAGGGCGATCACATCCATATAGCCTTCGACCACCAGCCAGCTGTCTGCGCGCTGCTGACGTGATTCATAATAGCCGTATAGTACATGCTGCTTATGAAAGACGGGCGAGTCTGAGGAGTTGATATATTTAGGCTTTACTTCGTCATCAAGCGCCCGACCGCCAAAACCAATAGTACGACCTTGGTTATCACGAATTGGGAAGATGACTCGGTCGCGCAATAGATCGTAGTCGCGGCCTGACTCTGATTGACGTACCAATCCTAAAGCTTTTAGACCCTCAATATCCTGCGGGAATTGATGCTCAAGATGCTGCCAACCAAATGGCGCATAGCCAAGACCAAAGGTCTCAAAGATGTCTTCAGTGATACCGCGCGATAAAAAGTAGTGCTTGGCATGGGGATGCGTGGTCAGATTGTGCTGATAGAATTGCTGGATTTGCTCTAGCAGCTCATATAGGTTGCCATCTTTATCATCGCTTTGCTCAATGTTATGAGCGTCCTGCATACTAGCGCTAGTATCCGTATCTGTCAGCCATGCTGGCGGATAGCCACTATCGTCTGCGTGGTTTGGCATATACGGCTCTGAGGAATACGAGTCCATCGAATAGGACGCTGAATCATACGCTTCTAAGGGTGGAAAGTTCTCGTAGCCCTGATTGTCATCATAGCCTTGATTATTATCATAACTGGGCTGATCTATGTAATTCTGATCGCTTCGGGAGAAATTGTCTTGATAAGTGTCTTGACGATTATTTCGATGGTTGTCTTGATTTGTACCATCTTGCTTTGCTTTGCTATGTTCTACAGTTAAGCTAGGCACATTGTGAACTGGCGGCGGTGAAATAGGTTTGGGTGCGCGACGTTGATAACTAACGTTTTGCTGTTCTTCTTTGGGTACTTCAATGCCTGTCTGTTTTGATAGTTCATTGACCGCTTCAATGAATGTCAGATTCTCATAATTACGCAAAAAACTGATGGCATTGCCACCGACGCTACAGCCAAAGCAGTGATAGATGTTTTTTTGTGGATTGACATAAAAAGAAGGCGATTTTTCACCGTGAAAAGGGCAGCAGCCTTTATATTCACTACCAGCCCGTTTAAGCGTAGTGTGTTTACCAATGATACTGATCAGGTCAGCTTGGCTATTTAGTTGTTCAAGAATATGGTTAGGAATGCTCATACAAAAAACAGTTTACCATAGGTCGATTATGTTGGGGCAGAGGTAATAAGGTACTGCTAGAAAAATAAGGCCAACATAATGTTGACCTTATTATCAATGAATACAGACTGTGTTAGTTGGGCTAAGCTAAGAAGAGACTTAACGTAATCAATTATTATCCATATCACTCACACTGTCGTCATTTAGTGTAGTGCGACGTGTTGGATTGGTATTTAGAGGATCGACGTTGGCTTCTCTTGCAGTCGAGCCAGTGCTTGATTGGCTGGTCACGCGCTCAGCTGACGCTTCAGGTAGACCTAGGCCCACACTAATACTATTACGCGCAGCAGCATTATTATTAGCGACTGGAGTATTAGCAGGCGTCGTGTTAGTCCCTGCTAGTTTCAACTGGGCTGCATTACGAATCATTTGTGTCTTGGTTGCGCCATTATACTCGCCAGACGCGACTGATTTGTCAGTCGTGTTCGAACGTCCAAGCTTGCCAAAGGTGATCTTATTGAGCCAAGTACGGTCACGTTTGGTGCTCAATTTCACACTACCGTTGCTGGTTAGCATTTCTGGGTAGTTGATCTGCAACAGCGTTTTGTATTCATTGGCCAAATCGGTTAGACCGAGTTTTTCATGGCTATAAGCTAGTACCGCAAGAGCATCTGGGGTTGACTCACTCAGCGGGTAGTACTGGAATACCCATTTGGCACGGTTAACTGCTGCTACATAAGCTTCACGCTCGATATACCAGTTGGCTGCGCTCATTTCGCTCTCAGCAAACTGATTGTAGATGAACGTCATACGCTGAGCGGCATCTGGTGCATACGGGCTGTTTGGATATTTATTGATAAGCTCTTGGAAGTTGGCAAAGGCAATACGCAAATACGCAGTATCACGCTCAGCTTGGTTCAGTTTAAAGAGCTTTAGGCTCTCAGATGAACCTTCCATATTGGCCACACCGCGCACATAGTAGGCGTAGCTGACTTGTGGGTTAGATGGGTAGAGACGGATAAACTGCTCAGCACTTGCTGCTGCCATCTCATACTTATCGCCTTCGTATTGTGCATACATCATGTCAAGCAAGGCTTGTTCAGCATACTGTCCGGTTGGGTAGAATGTACGCAGATTGGTCAGCTCTTCGATACCTTGGATATAGTGACCTTTGTCAATCTGATTGACGGCCTCGTCATAATACCCTTGCTCTGATTTTTCAGCTGTTTCTACTGCCTCACCATCTTTGGCACCAGTTAGATTTTTGAAAGTCTGGCAACCCACTAGATTGACGCTAAGCGCCAGTAGGGTTATTGAGGACAGTTTGATAAACGTATTGCCAACAGCTTGCATACTTCTTCTCCGACACAAGACGCATAATAGCAGCGGCGCTATCATGCTATATAAAAGGTTAGTGATAAAAAACGACGCTAAATAGTCAGCGATCCACCAGCAAAAATTTTTTATCGAATGCAGTTTTTGTTATGACGTATTGTACTGATAGATTGGGTTTGATACATAGTGCTTGTATAATAAGCCAGTCATAGACCACATGCATTTAGCCATAATTAAACGGCTTAAATGGCAAACACGGTCAACAAAGCCCAATGCTATTTTTATACTGTATCTAAGTACGGCATTCGCATACAGTGCCATAGCATACAGCAAAACATGACTATACTTTATAGAATAACATTTGCTACGTCTATTTTTTCGCCATCTATATTGTATAGGCAGTTTAACATGAGCGGCTGTCACGAGCGATATCGAATGTCGCTAGCATGAGTAAATATACAGTAAATTACAGCAATGTCATGTTCTAGAGAGTTAAGCGAGGCATCTTACAGCCCAAAGGTATGCTCAAAAATTAACAGATAGCATGCAGCTTCTATAGGGCTTATGCGTGCAACATGATACACTAGAGCGGTGTTGTCTTCGCTTTTTTGTACCTTAAAGGTGGTTATCTGCTACTTATAGGCAAAAAACGATAATCAAAAAACGACAATTTTTTATACTGCTATTTATAATACTATCTTCGAAGTCACCTCACAAAACACTGTCAGGGGCTTTGCCACGTATCAATGTATCAATCCGCTATGAATAATGATGCCATGACTACCAATTTATCACCGAATCAATCGCTAGATACTGATTCATCAGCACAAGAGTCACCAATGCCAAATGATGTTTTGAACAATAATGAGCTACCTGATAATCAACCAGTAATAAATGAGCAAGTGCATGATGATGCGTTTGATAATGAAGAGTTGCTCATCGATGATGGTAATGGTCTGAACGATAGTGACATTGATGATAATGATATTGATGACAGCGATATGGACGGCGACGACGATGAAGCCCCAGTAGCGGGTCAAGCTGTGCCAGTGATTGTAGATATGACGCATGTGGTCACAGAAGATCAGGCTGGTCTGCGTATTGATAAGGTCGCCTCACAAGCGTTTTCGGACTTTTCGCGTGTACAACTCCAGAACTGGATTACTGATGGTAGTCTGCTCTATAACGGCAGTGTTCAAAAACCGAAAGTCCGTGTCAAAGCAGATGACGTATTGCATCTATCAACGACGTTACAGCAGCATGGCGAAGACCAGCCAGAAAACATAGATATCGATGTTGTTTATGAAGATGATGACGTATTGGTAATTAACAAACCTGTCGGTATGGTGGTTCACCCAGGCGCGGGTAATCAAAACGGCACTTTGGTCAATGCACTGCTATATCATTATCCTCAGCAGCATCATTTACCGCGTGCAGGTCTCGTGCACCGTATTGATAAAGACACCTCTGGATTGCTATTGATTGGCAAAACCAAACCTGCTCAGATGGCACTGATGGAACAGCTAAAAGACAAGTCTGTTTATCGTCACTATAAGTGTGTGGTGGCAGGGGACCAAGCAAGTTTATCTCGTCATCGTCGTATCGATGCGCCGATTGGTCGACATCGCAATCAGCGTACTAAAATGACGGTAATGACCGCTGGCCGCGAAGCGGTAACGCATCTACTAAATGTCACACCATTGAACGAAAACTACTGTCTGCTAGATGTCGGGCTTGAGACTGGACGTACGCATCAAATTCGTGTGCATCTAAGTCACATTACTTATCCTCTAGTCGGTGACCGTGTCTATGGTGGCCGTCGTCAGTTGCGTTCTGGATTGACAGAAGCTCAGCGCCAAGCTATCAATAATTTCCCACGCCAAGCACTGCATGCCTATACGTTAGGATTCGTGCATCCGACGACAGGTGAGGATATTGAAGTAACGACGCCACTACCTGAAGATATGCAAAAACTGATGGCAGTACTGAGCGACGGTTATTATGAAGAGTAAACGCTAACGTTTACTAGATGAGAGGTGAGAGCGAGCAGCCATGACGAACACGTTCCCGATGACAATGATTGCGCAAATTGATGATGTGACTGTTTTTCAGACGGCTGCTTTTGTGCATGATAATATGGATGACTCTGCTGCTAAAAACCAGCGTACAGGGTTTGAGGGTCAGTCAAATTATGGCGAGCTGAATTTAGGTCTGCATGTCAATGATAATGCACTGCAAGTATTAGATAACCGCATGAATCTATTAGCTGCTATCAATGAGCAACTGACAGATACGTCTGCCCAAAACGAGCAGCATGCGGCTATTAATCGCTTGCATTGGGTCAGTCAGGTTCATGGTAAACGTATTCATGATGTCGATGCTACTACGCTGAATATGGCGCCAATGTCTGCTGATGCGATGGTCAGTCAACAAAGCGGTCGCGGTCTGGCAATCATGACGGCAGATTGTGTGCCTATCGTGTTATATCAGCCAACCAGTGGCAAAATCGCAGCGATTCATGCAGGCTGGCAAGGATTGGCCTGTGGTGTGATACAAGAGACTGTCAACCGCTTTACCGATTCAGGCCCTATACAAGCTTGGATAGGAGTGTGTATCAGTCAGGAAAACTATGAAGTAAATACAGACGTTCGCGATAAGCTATTGGCTGGGTGTATAGCCAATCAGACGTTATCAAAGAAGTATATCGATAACTTTGTGTCGCTATTTTCTATATCGTCTCATGATGAAAAAATAAAGTTGGATTTACCGGAGCTTGCTGCCATGCAGTTAGAAGCTGCTGGTGCTACAGTTGTAAATGATTTACCTGTTGACTGTAGTTACGCAGATACTCACTATTACTCTTATCGCCGTCAGACTCATATGCACCAGCCTGCAACGGGTCGGATGGCACTAGTCATCGTCCGTCGTTAGCAGCTTTATAGTCAGCGAACTACTAAACCGCTACGGTGTTACCCTCCCTAGATGTACTATATGTACAATCTACGGTCGGCTGCCTTGTAGCTGTTTTAGATTTCTTTGACTATATAGTAATGGGTAGTGGAAACAAAGTGATAAACAATAAAAAAACAGCAGATTATTCTGCTGTTTTTTTATTTAAGGACCGATTAAGTACCAACCTGCATTATTACAACATATGTATTAGCAAACGGAGTCGCTAGATTTTGGTACTGACAGGCCAAATAGAGGACGTAAATATAGTGCCAAGAACGTACCTGCCATTGCCAGTATGCCCCAGATATAACCATGCAAGCTAAAAGAGGCGATACCACCAAAGTAAGCGCCGATATTACAACCGAACGCGAGACGTGCGCCATATCCCATCATCAATCCGCCAATGACCGATGCTGCAAAGTTACCTGCAGTAATCTTAGTAAACTTAAACAAACCACCCGCAGCAGAGGCGATAAATGCGCCAATGATGATGCCGATATTTAATACAGTGGTTGAGTCAGCAAAGATAGAGGCCTCAAGCGCTGCGGCATTAGCACCTTGCCAATAGCCCCAGCTTGCCACATCCATGCCAAAGCCGCTTGCAATTTTAGAGCCCCATAATGTAAATGCTGACGTAATGCCCCACGGTTGACCACGTGTGAGTAATGTCAGACCGTTGAGTAAAGCTAAGACGATTGCGGCAGCAAATAGCGGCCAAGAACCACGAAAGATTCGTTTCCAACCAGACTCAGAAGGTACGGGCGCCATCTTCGGTGCGTTTCTTTTTTTCTCAACGACTAACGTCACCCATGCGATAATGCCGAATATGGCTAGCGATACCAGCCACGCTCCTGTATAGCCAAGACCTGTAGAGGTTGCCAAAGAGAAAGGCGCATAAGCGGGCATTTCTTCTGTCCAGAATGGCAAGTGATAAGCACCAATCGTGGCGCCCACTATGAAAAAAATAAAGGTGATGAACATAACAGAGCGTCCACCGCCTACCGCATAGAGCGTACCAGAGGCACAGCCGCCACCAAGTTGCATGCCGATACCAAATACAAATGCACCTACGACTAGACTGACCCCTAATGGCGCGACATAACCTGCGACAGGACCGCCAAATAGCGTCGTGCCATAAGCAAGGATTGGCGCAAATAGCGTAACAGCAACTGCCAACATCAGCATGTGTGAGCGCATCGCCTGACCGTTGCCCACTGCCATCATACGTCTAAAAGCAGAGGTAAAGCCAAAGCGGGCATGAAAAAGGGTATAGCCTAACAAGAGACCTATCCCAAGTAGCAATGATTGAGAGATATGTTGAGTGGCTAATAGATACGCGAGCACTATCAATCCTACGATGCCACCACCCATAATTAAGGGTTTTTGTGGTGCATTTAAGGCCAGATCATCTCTGACGATAGGATCTTTTGCGTCGTTTACAGGTTGAACGAGAGTAGTCAAGGTAATAGCTTCCTTATCCGATGATGTTATCAGATATCATTTTTATAAGAATTTATATGAGTATAGTTACGCAGGTTTGCAGAATTGGAAACTGTATTTCTGTTAATTTGGTTTAGCAGTAAGAAGCGTTACATCATAATCCTATTGTCATTAATGTAAATACGGAGAGATTAGAAAAAATAGAATTAGTATATGAGGATATGGAATAAATAAACTGCTGTATATATTATTTGATATTAATAGTTTCCTATAGTGCTAATAATCATAGGTTTATCAGTTATTAGGAAGTTGTTTGTGTCACATTATCAGTTAATGCGACTTACCCATTTATACAAAATATATTAAAAGTATATATGATCTGATTAGTCAGTCTTTAATAAATAACTTAAAAACGAAAATACGTCTGATACAATAGGCTTGAATTCAATGAAGGTCGTCGCATATATACTGGTATGTATACGCTGCCGTATAAAGACTATGCGATTGCTCCATCACCATTGATATTTCTGCCAGTTAAATTGACTCAAAGAAGCATTGCTTGATTCTGTTATATCGCCTGATAGTTCGAAAGTTTGAGCTATCGATAAGTACTTATCAGTGAAAATAAGGCCACTAGCTATCGACTGTGGCTAAGTATCCAATATTTTATAAGCTTCATTATTCAACCAATTATTTATTATTAGAGTACGTATGAATACACCTGCTAAATCGTCTAACACCTCTACATCTACTGATAACGCGCCTAATGTCTCAATCGCCGTTATTTTCCATAGTAATTATGGTCATACCAAGCGTGTCGCTGAGGCGATAGTACAAGGTGCGCATCAGCAACTGCCAGAAGCGCAAGCAAAAGCTGTCGATGTTTATGATGTTGATTGGGACTATTTAGATCAGGCAGATTTGCTGGTTTTCGGCAGCGCAGTGTATATGGGCAGTGTGACGGCTGAGTTTAAGACCTTTATGGATGAGACTTCTAAGCGTTGGTATCATCGTAAATGGGAGGGTAAATGGGCAGCAGCGTTTGCCAATTCGGGTGGCCTGAGCGGTGATAAACTTGCTGTATTGCAGCAGATTTCTCTATATGCAATGCAACATGGTATGAACTGGATTGGTCTGCCATTGATGCCGACAGGTCATGAGGCTCACGACTTAAACCGTCTGTCTAGCTTTTTGGGTTTGATGACTCAATCGCTTGATGGTCCACCTGAAGAGACACCAGGTTCAGGTGATATTGATACTGCTATTTGGTTTGGTGATCATCTGGCCAAAACGATTATTAAGCATCAACCAGCT
This sequence comes from Psychrobacter sp. JCM 18900, assembly GCF_904846625.1. Lineage (GTDB taxonomy): Bacteria > Pseudomonadota > Gammaproteobacteria > Pseudomonadales > Moraxellaceae > Psychrobacter. Next base: position 207,594 of record NZ_CAJHBL010000001.1, on the reverse strand, counting down.
GATGCTAAGCTCTAAAAAAAGCTAGAAACGACAGAGCAATCAAATAAAAAAGCAGACATTATCGATGTCTGCTTTTTTTGTGCCAATTTTTATTGAGCAACAAGCTTAGTAGGGGCGGGCTTCACAGGGATAGGACTGTCAACGAATTGAAATGATTGACAACCTCCTAATAGCATCGTTGCTACTAGGAAATAGGTAAAGGCGAATGACTTCATAGTAATATCTCAAAAACGATTTTAGCCCAACGATATGTCACGATTATCCATCATTAGAAATAATAGTAGTGAAGAGTCGGGCTTATTTGCAGACATTATATATAAAAATCAGCTGTTCATAGCAGTTTAAAGGCGATATATGTATTCGGTACTGTTTTTACGCAGGCTATCTAGCTGTTTATAGTATAGCTTATCTAACATTTCGTTTGATTTGTCATGTATAAAATTAAAGCTATTTATAAAAATAACGTCTAGTATTAATTCGCTTTGATATGAATAAAGTTTACAAAACGTGTAGCTATTTCCTTAGTTGAAGTTATTCGCCAAATATTTACCAACTTTTCGATAGTATCTATAGGCATTTTGACGGGTTGTGTTATAAATAAGAATAGTGATAATATGTTGAAAGCTGACCAAATAGTCAAGTATCCTATAGTACGATTTTTCTAACAAAATTGTTCGATGATTGCTGATATTTACAACCAACTTACCTAATATAAAAAAGCGCGATGTGCTGATTTTTTGGTCTCTTAAGTTCTTTGGTCTCTTAAGAATGTGTTAGCAAACAAAACAGCGAATACTTTAAAAGTTATAAAACAGAATAACCGTACTTGAACGGTTGCAGCATGATGTAAACCAAGTGCTTACGTTCAGCATTTAAGCCGTCAAATTCCTTAAGCCTTATGCTTATCTTCATTATTTTATTTTAGCCGAGTCTTGCTATGATTAGTTTTTACTTAAATGGGAAACGCCACGAGCTAACCCAGCTTAACCCTAATACGACGGTGCTTGAGTATCTACGATTGCATGAAGGCCAAACGGATACCAAGGAAGGCTGTGGTAGTGGTGATTGCGGTGCCTGTACTGTGATGGTTCAGCGCCTGCCTAATGCTAGCCAGCCAGCGCTTAATGATGAAAATGGCGACGGAAAAAATGCTACGCCACCGTTCTATACGATTAACTCCTGCATTACGCTAGTGTCGCTTATGGATGGTCATCATCTGATGACGGCTTCTTATTTAGCAGATAATCCAGAACATCACCCAGAACGTGCTTTGCTGCATCCAGCACAGCAAGCGATGGTTGAATGTCACGGATCGCAGTGCGGTTTTTGTACACCTGGGTTTGTGATGTCGCTGGCTTGTGTTTACGAAAACAATCGTATGCAGACAAGTCAAGAGACAGCAAGTCAGAACGATGCCAAGCAACTAAGCTATGATGAAGTGGTTGCTTCAATCTCTGGCAACCTATGTCGCTGTACAGGTTATCGACCGATTATCGAGGCGGGCCTACTGATGAGTGATATCGGTCAGCAGAGAGAAGCAGAGCATTCAGCGGTGAAAGACTTGACTATCAGTCTAGCCACAGACGCGATTCGTAGTACAAAAGAATCAGCAGTATCTGAAAACGTGCTAGATAACGTCGAATTAAAGAATGAAGAGTCGAAAGCGATTGCCCCTGTAATCAGTGATGCTGGGCGACAATTATATATGCCAAAGTCACTATATGAGCTTAACCAAGTATTAGCGGCCTATCCGCAGGCAACGATTTGGGCAGGCGGTACGGATTTGGGATTGAGTGTAACCCAGCATTTGGTTGATCACGAGGTCATTATCCAACTTTCGGGTATTGAGGCATTAAAATCATGGTCATTATTTGACGCAAAGTATGACTCAAGCAATGAAGAGTCGGATGACAAGCAAGCTCCTAGCCAATCACTAGTATTAGGTGCTGGCATGAGCTATCAGCAGATGTTGCCTGTACTTGAGCAGTATTTTCCAAGTTTTGCGCAAGTATTTGAGCGCATTGCCTCTCCGCAAATTCGTAATATGGGTACCATCGGCGGCAATATAGCCAACGCTTCTCCAATTGGTGATTTACCACCGATTTTATTAGCGTTAGATGCGTCAATTCATCTGCGTCATTGCGCGCCTAATCATGAAGAATCAGGTAACGATTTAGATAATAGTGATTCGGTTTATACGGATGAGATCATACCTTTATCAGAATTTTTCTTAGATTATAAAAAGACCAAACTGCAAGCAGGCAGTTACGTAGTCGCTATTCATATTCCTCTGATGCATGACAATCAGCACTTATTTATTCATAAAATTAGCAAACGCTACGAAGATGATATTTCAGCGTGTCTATTGGCTGCGCGAATCGATGTATCAGCAGATGGCATGACGATAGAGAATGCAAAGCTTGGGCTTGGCGGAATGGCTGCCATACCATTGTTAGCCACAACCTGTCAGCAAGCGCTCATTGGACAAGCTGCTGAAGTTGCGAGTTTTGAGCAAGCAGCACAAGTCTTGTCTGCAGACGTTACGCCTATGACCGATGTTAGAGCCAGCCGTGAATATCGCTCACATGTGGTACAGCGTCTGCTGGTGAAGTGCGGTAAGCAGTTGGTAGCAGGTAGACAGACTGAGACTGCTTAACTAGCAGAATTGTTGTTTGCTAATACCGCCTTATCGTTATATTTGCCAAGAATAACAGAGCATTAATCAAAGCGTCCTAATAGAAGAGATCCGCCATGAGCCATCATTCGTCTTTATTTGACAGTTATAGTATCCGCCGCGTGCGTCCGCCAAAAAACAAAATTGGTACTTCGGCTAAGCATGACAGTGCGATCAGCCATGTCATGGGGACGGCGACTTATGTGGATGATATTGCAAAACCGCAAGGCACGCTACATCTAGCAGTAGGTAAAAGCAGCCATGCTCACGCACGTGTATTGAGTATGGATTTGAGCGCTGTTAGAGATGCGGATGGGGTGGTAGATGTCTTAAGTTTTAAAGATTTGCCGGCGCAGACCGATATCGGTGCGGTGTTCGACGGTGAGCCACTGATGGTGGATGACATCACAGAGTATGTGGGTCAGACGTTATTTGTAGTAGTAGCGAGTAGTCATCGCGTTGCTAAAAAAGCTGCGACCAAGGCAGTGGTGGAGTATGAGCCATTGCCAGCGGTACTTAGTATTGATAAAGCGTTAGAGCAAGAGTTCTTTGTACGTCCGAGTCATTTTATGAAGCGTGGTGACGCAGCGACTGCGCTTGAGAACTCACCGATTCGCATTGAAGGTCATATTCATATGCGCGGGCAAGAGCACTTTTATCTCGAAGGCCAAGTGTCTTATGTCGTGCCTTGTGACGATGGTGGTCTAGAAGTGTATACGTCGTCACAGCATCCAAGCGAAGTGCAGCAGCTGGTCGCCGAAGTAACAGATCTGCCTTTCCATGCGGTAAACACAGTCGTGCGCCGTATGGGTGGTGGGTTTGGTGGTAAAGAAACGCAAGCCGCTGCATGGGCATGTCTGTGCGGTATTATCGCCAAACGTCATAACGTTCCTGTCAGTATGCGTCTAGATCGTCAAGATGACATGGTGGTGACCGGTAAGCGTCATGAGTTTGCTAATCGTTACGAAGTTGGTTTAGACGAGTCTGGGCGTATATTAGGCGTCGATATGCAACTGGCTGGCTTGTGTGGCTATGCACCAGATTTGTCTGATGCTATTGTCGATAGAGCGATGTTCCATTGTGATAATGCTTATTATTATCCAGCTGCTCATGTGGCAGGGCATCGCTGTAAGACACATACGGTATCCAATACTGCCTATCGAGGGTTTGGTGGTCCGCAAGGTCTGATGACCGCTGAATATATGATGGACCATATTGCCTATACATTAGGGCAGGATCCGCTGCAAGTACGCTTAGCAAACTTATATCAAGATGGTCAAAGTACCCATTACGGTCAGACCATTGAGCATTTCGATTTAGCGACCATCATGACTAAGTTAGCAGACGATTGTGATTATGACAATCGCCGTCAACAAATTCTAGAAGCCAATCAAAAAGCTGCCGCTGAAGGCAGTGATAAACGCTTAGGGCTTGCTTTAACGCCAGTAAAATTCGGTATTTCATTTACGGTGCAAACGCTCAATCAGGCAGGCGCATTGGTACATATTTATACCGATGGCAGTATCCACCTCAATCATGGTGGTACGGAGATGGGGCAGGGTTTATATATTAAAATTGCCCAGATTGTTGCCAATGAATTTGATGTTGATTTGGACACGGTCAAAGTATCAGCGACCCGTACGGATAAAGTGCCTAACACTTCACCAACCGCCGCGTCATCAGGCACAGACATTAATGGTAAAGCGGCTCAAAACGCTTGCTTGAATATCAAAGATCGTATACTTGAGTTCGCTGCTGAGCATTTCGACGTAGCGCAAGAAGACATACGTTTTGAAAAGAACCATGTCTATATCGGTGATAAAGAAACGCTCACTTTTGCTGAGATGATTCAACTGTCGTACCAAAACCGTATCAGTCTATCGTCCACTGGCTACTATAAAACGCCGAAGATATTTTACGATCGCTCTAAAGCATGGGGACGTCCGTTCTTCTACTTTGCCTTGGGTGCAGCTTGTGCTGAGGTTGAGATTGATACGTTGACAGGTGAGTATAAAGTACTACGCTGTGACGTGTTACATGATGCAGGACAATCGATCAACCCTGCCATTGATATTGGGCAGATTGAAGGTGGTTTTGTGCAAGGTATGGGTTGGCTTACGGCAGAAGAGCTGATCTGGAATGACAAAGGTAAGCTGGCATCCGACAGTCCTGCCAATTATAAAATTCCAACCGCGCATGACTTGCCTAAGCAGTGGAATGTCAAACTGTACGATCGCAAAAACGAAGAACAAACTATCTATAACTCTAAAGCCGTTGGCGAGCCGCCGTTTATGTTGGCAGCCAGTGTTTGGTGCGCACTCAATAATGCGGTCGCGAGCCTTGGTGATTATAAGAAGAATCCAGAGCTGACCATGCCTGCGACGCCAGAAGCGGTTTTAAAAGCAGTCATGCACATGCAAGGCACGTCGTGGGATTTAACAACTAAAGCAGATACAGATACGGTTGATAGTTTAGTAAAAGGCGCAGAAGAGAACAGTGACCTTTACAACGAAAAAGCAATGCCGCAAGACGTACGTCATGCTAAAGACATCGATCCAAAAGAAGTCGAAGGCAAACAAACCGATGACCAGCCTAACGCGATAGAGCATCCAAATGTAGCAGGGGCAAGAGGTCCTGCGCACAGTGAATGAGTCGTTAGCACCGCCAGTCGTTTGGTATGAAGGTCTAGCGCGATATCAGCAGCAAGGCATCGCTCACGTGTTGGCGACGGTCGTAGCCGTAAATGGATCTGCTCCTCGAGCACTACAGGCAAAGATGATCGTCACGCAAGATAGTATCGTAGATACGTTAGGCGGCGGCGGCCTAGAGCACGACGTTGTCAATACGGCACGGCAGCTATTGAATGGTGAAATAGCGGCAACGGTATCAAAAGAAGTCAAACCAAAAGTTTATGAAGCTAATGATACAAGCGCGCTAACCCCTTCTAAAGGGGTACGCCGTGATACTGTCTATACTAAGCACTACCCGCTAGGTGCAAAGTTGGCACAGTGTTGCGGCGGTAGCGTCACCGTTATGTTCGAATGCTTTAATGTAACGCCGCCGATGTCAGTACTAGTGTTTGGAGCAGGGCATGTGGCATCAGCGCTAATGACCATCCTCGCTGAGCTGCCTTGTCAGGTAGATTGGGTGGACAGTCGCCCAGAGATGTTTAAGCGTTACTTAGTTGATGAATCTACTACTAATCAATCCACACTTTATAACTTACCAGCGCATATCCGTCCGCATATCGATGATGAGCCTGTAGATTTTGTGCGACCATTTATCGAGCAGGGTGGTCAGCGTTTTATTCTGGTTATGACTCATGACCATAGTGTTGATTTTGAGTTAGTACGGGCGGCATTAGATACTATTTCTGACACTAGCTCACCTCATGATAAACGCTCAGATATCTCGACACCTTACATAGGTTGCATTAGCTCGGCAACCAAAGCCAAGCGCTTTAGAGATCGTTTGATGCAGCGTGGCTACAGTGAGCAACTGGTCAATCAGTTGGTCATGCCAATTGGATTACAAATTGGTGGAAAAGAGCCGATGGCGGTGGCGGTTTCTATCGTGGCACAGCTCCTGCAGCAGTATCATCAAGCTATTTCTTGAACGGTTCACTCCATATAACTTTTATACTTTTTATCAAATTATTAAAGCGCTCAGTACTATTTATCAAAACGCTCAGGACTACCCAGCCATTGTGAGATCTACGAATGACCCTACATATCTATCAAGCTCGACTGCTACACTATTTGACCGAAAGCGATCGTACTGAGCGTACAACTTCTAATCATTCACAGACATTAGCTGTGGAACGAGACATTACGTTGCTACCAGTGATTGAAGGTATACAGGTTTATTCTGAATATATCGTTGATGGTGCGCTTGTCGTAGATGATGTGACAGGGTGCATTGTAGAGTATGGGCATAACGAGACAATATCAGCGAAATATACTAATACCTCTGAGCAAGTAGATCATTTAGTAGTCAAAGTACATGATTATCGCGACAAACTTATCATGCCAGGCTTTATTGACACTCATGTACATTATCCGCAAATAGATATGATTGCTGCTTACGGTGAGCAATTACTTGACTGGCTTAACAATTATACTTTCGTCACTGAGGCCAATTTTGGCGATCCAAAAGTAGCACATGACACGGCGCAGTTCTTCTTAAACCAATTGCTTGCTAATGGTACAACGAGCGCCATGGTATTTTCTACCAGCCACCCTGAATCAGTGAACGCATTTTTTACGGAAAGTCACAAGCTCAATACTCGTATGATCACAGGTAATGTACTGATGGATCAAAATGCGCCTGATAACTTGTGTGTGCCTGCTGAGCAAGGCATTCGAGATACCCAAAACATCATTTATAACTGGCATGAGCGCGGACGTCAGCATGTGGCTATTACGCCAAGATTTGCCATTACCTCGTCACCCAAGCAACTACAAATGGCAGGTGAGCTGTATGCCAGTTACGAGAGTGTCTATCTACAGACGCATCTAGCAGAAAACCATGATGAGATTGCGTTTGTGAAACAACTGTATCCCAACCATAAAGGCTATCTAGACGTCTATGATACGATGGGGTTACTGGGTCGCCGCACCACTTTGGCACATGGTATTCACCTTGAAATATCTGAGTATGAGCGTCTGCGCGCGACTGGTACGCAGATATCACACTGTCCGACGTCCAATCTGTTTTTGGGTAGTGGACTATTTGATTTACCCAAAACGTTAAGTTATACCGGTGTCGGTATCGCCACTGACGTTGGAGCAGGGACAAGTCTGTCGATGTTAACTACCTTATCAGAAGCGTATAAAATCCAACAACTACAAAGCAATCAGTTATCCGCTCACCAAGGGCTGTACCAAATTACTTTGGGTAATGCCCAGTCGCTATTATTGGACAATAAAATCGGTAACTTTATGCCAAATAAAGAAGCGGATTTTGTGGTCATCGATATGGGTGCAACGGAATTGCTTGAGCGACGTATGGCGCAGACCAAAACACTGGAAGAGCAGTTGTTTGTACTAATGATGCTAGGCGATGATAGAGTAATTGATCAGACAGTCATCGCCGGCGTGAGTCGCTATCGTAAATCAACTTTATAGGTGTAAATAAACGCTGTACCTAAATCAGGAACAAGTGAGACTTTTTTCAGATATAAAAAACAAACCCTTGTTTCTATATTGTAGGAACAAGGGTTTATTACTGCCAAGAGAGTTTCTATTGAGTATTAAAAATGGAATTTTACCAACGCACTAGGAGAGTTTTGATTTACGCCATCAACACCGTATTTATTCTTCCAGTAACTATACTCCATACCGACTTCTAAACGGTTATCAATGCCGAGCACTTCTTGTAAGTTGTATTTAATTTGCGGATTGATATGAATATTATCTTCAATGTCATCATTATTAAATGAATAATCGATAAAACCATCTACGACAAAATTATTGCGTTCCCAACCATAGGTTAAGGTGATTTGCTGATCATCGTCAGTATTATCATTGAAAGCATGATATAAAGTAGCCGACGCAAACTTCATTCCTGGAATAGGTATATTGAGATCTGCACCAATACCAACCAAATAATTATCTTGGTCAAAGCCAGTACTGTTCGAACCAAATTCATAAGTAGCGGCTAAATTAACCTGCTTGATAAAACTGTCATTAAAAGTTGCTATTTTGAATGTAGGAGACAGCTCACCATAAGTTTCTCTAAATCTATTGTTTTCAATGTCATCGGCACCTTGGTTTCGATCGACAAAGAAGAACACGCCGCCCCAGTCATGCGCGGAAGCATGCTCTAATGTGACGGTCGTCAGCTCTCCGTCTTCTACAAGTTCATAGTCATCACCGTAAAGTACGGAGACACTCGTATCAGTAAAGAAGGTCTTAGCATGGATGCTAGACATACTACCTAAAGCAGCGATAGCAACAGCTGCTATTGATAATGGTTTGAGTAAAGCTAGCTTTTGGCTAGATGAATTGGTATGACAGGATAAGCTCGTTAATAAATCAAAACGCAAAATATGACCCCTTTATGTACAATTGATTGTTGATTGCCCCAAAACTGCATCGTTATTATCTGCTAGTAAACAAACTATTAATCCAATGCTCGTTAGACAACGGTTGGTTGATAGCGCTTAAATGCTTACTACTAAAGAGCATTCAATAACTGTGCCACAAATGACCTAGAGAACTGTCATCTACAGAGTCGTATAACTTTTAGTCTTATTAACCACTAATTAGGGTAGAAATAAGCAAAATAGTCTTTAACTGTTCTCAAATGAGAGAGCCAATTTCCGTGCATTTATATATATGTGGCAAACAATGTTTTTCGAAGTATCAGATCCGCCATAAAAGCACCAAAATGGATATCTATGTGCCCCAAATTGGGTCGTCTGACAGGCTTTAATCAATTGATAGGCATATGATTTAATAACTCAATGAACATAAAAAAGCCAGCTAATAGACATTAGCTGGCGTTAAGTTTGTACTTGTTGGATGCGACTATTTTTTATTCAGTTAACTGCATTCGCCTTTTAACTCAATAGACACATGCCAATCTGTGATATCAATCTCATGGCAGTTATTACCCTCGCCATTGATACGATCTATAACTAAGAAATCACTGTCACGGCCAAGCGCGAGTAGAGGGTGATGCCAGACATTAGCGTCGTACTGTACACCTTGGTGAGATTTCGCATAAAACACGGCTAGGTCATCAGGCGATTGCGGCGGCACACCAGCTTTAGCGACGACGACTATATAATCTTGGCCTTCCATAGATACAAATGCCTGTGTTCCAAGCGGATGGTATTCCATGACCGAGAGCGCAATCGGATTCTCACGTTTCTTGGCCCGAAAGATACTCATACCAACTGAGCCACCGTCTAGCTTACTTTCGGCAAGTGCATGATGGCGAACCGCATAGCCATTATTGATTTCATAAGTATTGTCAGCATTTTGCTCACAGGCTTCATAGCGCTCGATGACCGAACCATAGGGGGCAAAGTTTGCCTTAGTCAAAGGCTTGGCCGTTAGAGTGACACTCATTATTTTGCCTCTTTGCTATCAATATCAGTACCAGTGTCAGTATTAGCCTCAGCAATTTTTCCATACACGCGTACACGGCTGATACCACCATCTGGAAAAATATTAACCCGAATATGAGTGATAGGCTGGTCTATCTGAAGCTTGTCTTTACTAAAAGTATGAACGTCGTCAGCATTGGTTTTTTGTGGTTCAAGTAAGGTTTCCCAAAACATACTCTGAGTTACTAAAGTTTGCTTTGGTGTATTCGGTGAGTAGACGGCTTGGATCGAGACTTTATCAGGGTAATTGCCTTTAAAATGAGCAGTATCTATTTCGATAGCGTCAACGATACCTGCTTGACCTAGCGCGATGATACACCAGTCATTGCCTGGCTCACGGCGACGACGAGTCTCCCAACCATCACCCATGTTAGGCGCTTTAGTTGGTAGCAGTAAGTTACTAGCCACACCAAAATGCGCATCGTTACTAGCAATGGCACGACCACCGTTTAACGCGCCTGCCAAGTCAAGTGTCTCGCCTTGTGTATTTAGGCTGGCATCAAGTTGGATATCACCATAGACACGTAGTCGGGCAACGCCGCCATCTGGATAAATGTTTAAACGAATATGGGTTACCGTTTGCTCATTATTAATCTCGATAAGCTCATGGTTGTGACCTTGAAGCGGGGTCATACCTACTAGCGCCTGCCAGTTTTTATTGTCCCAGTCTTCTTTGCTCAGACTAGTAAGTTCAGCTTCATCTTGCTGCAGCAGCTCTGGCGCGTACAAGGCATCGACACTGGCTGAAGATGGGAAGTTGCCCGTAAAGTGACTGGTATCAATATCAAGACCAGCAATTTTGGTTGGGCGAGCAAGCTGGATAACTAAATAATCGTAACCCAAGTGGCGCTTGCGACGAGTTTCCCAGCCGTCCATCCACTTACCGTTGTCATCGAACTTACCAACCACAAAGATAGGCGCATCAGGATTTAGAATACGGCTTTTATCCGCAAAAAAATCATCGGTGGCGAATAGCGATTTTGCGCCCAAACGACTGTCGGCGACGTTTGATTTTTTGGTAAATGCTGGCAGGATATCAGGTAGATTATTTGCGGAGATAATTTGTCCAACTTCTGAAGTATTTTGACTCACAATGATTCCTTTTTAATAACGGTGTGTGTTGATAGTGTGGGTGCTATCTTATTTATTAATCTATGCCAATTCGTACGCGCTTAGCTAAGTAGAACGAGTGCTATGACGATAGCCTAAGCTTACATCCAGTTAGCCGTGTTGTCTGACGTAGCAGGATGGTTTTCGTACCAGTGCTTGGCGATATCATCACGGCGGCATATCCATACATCAGGCTTAGCGGTGATATATTGCAAAAACTGCTTTAGCGCTTTGATGCGTCCTGCACGCCCAATAATGCGACAATGCAAGCCAATGGTCAGCATTTTAGGAGTGTGTGCGCCTTCTTCGTATAAGGTGTCAAAGCTGTCTTTGAGATACTGATAAAATGGTTCAGCATGGGTGAACCCCGGGCTAGAAGAAAAACGCATATCGTTGGTCTCTAGGCTATAAGGTATGACCAAATGCGGCTTGCGCGTGATCAGATTGCCATCTTGGACCTTTACATTGAGCCAATATGGTAACTCATCACCGTATGAGTCAGAGTCATAGATATAGCCGCCTTGCTCGGCAACCAGTTCACGAGTATTTGGACTATCGCGTCCTGTATACCAGCCGAGAGGTTGGCCGCCGAGCATACGCTTAAATATCTGGGTGGCACAGCGAATATGTTCGCGCTCAGTCTCACGGTACATATCCTGATAGGTAATCCAGCGTAGACCATGACTGGCAATCTCATGACCGTCTTCTAATACACGCTCGATAATATGCGGAGTCTTTTCAGCAGCGGCGGCACAGGTAAACGTGGTAATAGGAATACCATAATCTTTAAAGACATCTAGCACACGCCACAAGCCGACACGGCTACCGTATTCGAATGCAGACTCAATAGACTGGTGACGGTTGTTAAATTCTGGTGTGCCTAAGATATCAGACAAGAAACGCTCCGATTGGCCATCGCCATGGATAACGCTATTTTCTGCACCTTCTTCGATGTTTAATACAAACTGTACGGCGATTTTTGCGCCGCCTGGCCAGTTCGCTTTTGGTGGATTGCCAGCATAGCCTTTTAGGTCGCGGGGATACGTACTGATATCAAAGTCACTGGTAATTTTTTTGCTCATTATCTATATTCCTATATCGCTTAGAGCCTTAGATATTTGTTTGAATATTGCTCATAAAGGACAGTTATTTTTTATCATAAATTAAAGTGATGACGCATATGCCACAAGCTGTTGGCGCTCAGCATCCGTCAACTGAGTAATATTACCAAGCGGCATATAACCAGTTTGTACCGCAGTGACAATTTTCGCTTTATGGATTTTTAAGTCTTCTGGTGTCTGCAAAATGATACCTGCTGGCGGGGCGGCGAAGCCTTGTTGTGTTGGTTGCACCGCATGACAGGTACTACAGCGCGTATGTACGACATCCATCATGGCGTCATCTGCTGATGCGCTCACGGGTACAGCTTCAGCAGTGGCTGCATCATTACTAATACTGTTATTAGCACTGTTAGTAGCATTACTATTAGAACTGGTATTAGCATTAGCAACGGTATCAGTGCTTGAGTCAGTAGTCGTGCTTGTAGCTGTGGGGGTGTTATCAGTTGTCGTAGGTGCTACTGAGGCAGTAGCAGGCATTGCAGGCGCTGGCTCAATCGGCTCAGGTCGCATCCAGATAATTAATAATACAGTTAATACGGCTGGAATAACCAAGTAACGTGGTTTTTTATGACCTAAGTGCTTTTGGTTAAAGTAATGACGGGCAGTCGCGGTAATGATACCGACGAAGACTAATACCAACCAACCTTTCTCATGAGCATACATCATTGGGTAATGGTTGCTGATCATGGTAAAAATCAGCGGTAGGGTAAAATAGTTATTCATCAATGAACGATTTTTCGCTTGTAATGCCAATTCAGCCACTTCTTTACCTGGTTTTTCGCCGCGCCGCACACAGTCAACGAGTGCGCGCTGAGCCGGCATAATACCGAAGAATACGTTACCTACCATCACCGTGCCCAAGATGGCACCGATATGTATAAATGAGGCGCGATCACTAAACAGCTGATAAGAGCCCCAGCTCGCGATGACCAGCAAGATAAAAATCAGCGTACTAAAGATAAACGCGTTTTTACCCAAATGACTGCGCACGATAACTTCATAAATGAAGTAACTGCCAAACAAGAAAAGCAAGCTAGTGGCAATGGCACCGATACTGGTAAAAGGCACTTTGCTTGGGTCAATTAGGTAGGCAGTTGCATTGGCATAATAGACGATAGACATCATCGCCGCACCTGTTAGCCAAGTGGTATAAGCTTCCCATTTAAACCAATGTAGCGTCTTTGGCATCTCTTCGGGTTCGAGTTTGTATTTGGCAATCTCATAAAACCCGCCGCCATGAACAGCCCAAAGATCACCCGAAATGCCTTTGTCTGTTTTCCACTGTGGCGGTTTGCGTAGGCTTAGATCTAGCCACACAAAATAAAACGATGCACCAATCCATGCTACCCCAGCGATAACATGAAACCAGCGGAAAAATAAACTCAACCATTCGAGAAGATAGGCGCCCATGTAATAAATGTCCTTTAATATGACAGTGTCTTAATAAAATGTCTTGGTAATTTCTTTTGATAGTATTTCTTGAACACTAATAACAACGCCAAAGCTACGATCCGCGATAGGTACTATAACCGTGCGCACTAAGCAGAAGTGGCACGTGATAATGACTGGCATCGTTTACCACAAAGTCGATAACCACTTGCGGGTAAAATGCTGTTAGCTGCTGAGCATCAAAATAAGACTGAGTATCGAACGTTACGGTATAGCGGCCAATATTTAGCTGATGCTCTGTGCTATCGATGGCTGTATCAAATTGCCAAGCGTCTGGTGTGACACGGCCATCACTATTGGTTGTACCATGCGCTAGTAATGTGGCGGCACCGTTGTCTCGTATGCGGTGTAAGGTAACGGCGACATCAGCCGCAGGTTTGCCAAGATGAGTGTCTAAGATATGTGATGATAGGGTGGCAGACATGATGCTTCCTTTGTATTCGTGAAAAATATAAATCGGGTGAAAATGCTAGTCTAACTCTGCGACTACTATTTGCTTGTCTCAGCATTACCTAGCAATTTGTTTAAACGTAAACGCGTAATTTTATTTTGCTCAGCGGCTGCATTGGCAAGCTCTTTGGCACGATCGTTAGGCAGGCGCGCTAATAACAGGTCGAGCATTTGCTGCGCGCTTTTACCCGTTGCAAAGACAATAAAAATAAAACCAAATTTATCAAGATAGTCTCGATTGCCTTTGGCAAGTGCTTCGAGCACCTCATCGGCTGCATCGTTAGCGCCTGATTGTTCATGTGCAGCGCTACTTTGTGTGTTGCGGTATTTTTCTTTTAGAGATGCCACGTTACCGATTTGCGGATGTCCATCAAACGCTTCTAATAAGTTAGCCTCATCATTTCGTACTTTGTTCCAGATAGCGTCGCTACTTGCTAGCAGTGCATCAACGTCTGCAAAAGGGCGAGCGTCTGCAAGCTTATAGGCCCAGCTTTTACTAGTGCAGCAAGTCAATAGCTGAGCGATGGCGACTTCTTTTGATAGGTCGTTGAATTGCGCTAAGGTTAAGCTCACGATGACATCCTTTTCTAATAGGGTAGCCCGCTATCTGTATCGGGCGATAAATGTTTGATAGAGGTTTATACCTTATGATTATTTGCATAAACTTATAGGTATAAGCAGTAAACTTGATAAGCAGCGGTTGCTTCAGCTTTATGGATGATTTGATTAAGCTAATCGCTACTAATTGGCTTAAAATCAAAAGCCAGTAATCTATGTGTTCGTAGTCAAAGCTTTAGCGCTTATATACGCCTTGCGTAATTTCAAGTTATAGTGAACTGACAATATGAAACAGATTTGCTAAGAAAACACTGATATTTTAGCCGTCGAAAACGTCTGGCAAGAAGTGATTAATGACGGCGTAATTGACTTACAGTTCCCATTTTGCTAAAACCTGACTAATTGGTCAACTGTTTTATGCGAAATATTTTTATTTAACAGGTTATGCTGCTCAAATCTATGTATTTATATAAGAATACATAGCAAAATATAGCGACTATTTTGTCGAACCTGTCTCTTAGAGTGAGATACCACTGCTATGACTCAAAACAATCAAAAGGAAGAAGCCTCAGTGACTGATACGCCTTTGCACCGTAGCCAACAAGCCATTCGCGCACAGAATCAAGCGCTTATCTTAGCGGCAGCTGAAGAAGAGTTTGTGCTCCAAAGCTATCGCGGCGCTACGATGCAGGGCATTGCCGATAGAGCAGGCTTACCTAAAGCCAATGTTCACTACTACTTTAAAAATAAAAAAAACCTCTACATGGCAGTGCTACGCTCGATCATTCAAGAATGGAATGAAGGTTTGGTAACCATGACGGTAGATAGCGACCCAAAAACGGTCATCGAAAAATTCGTCCGTACCAAGCTACATCAAGCCTTTGTTAATCCAAGTCGCCATAAACTGTTTGCAATTGAAGTCATCGGCGGCGCACCGCATTTGCATGAATTTATGTCCACTACGATGAAGGAGTGGGTACATGATAAAGCACAGGTAATGAAAGAGTGGCACAAGCAAGGCAAAATTGGGATTACTGACCCTCTACAACTACTGATTTTGATTTGGGCGACTACCCAACGTTATGCTGAATTCGAGATTGAAATCGTTGGATTAATGGATAAGACGGCTTATGACGCAGCAGATGAAGCGCGTGCGGCAGACTTTCTGGTGCCTTTTATTTTAAAGGGCTGTGGCCTTGAATGATAACAAGATAGCTATTTAACAAGGTGTCTATTCAATAAGTCAGGTGCTTAATCAGCGAAGTGCACAGATTGTTTCTATTTTTCTGTGCACTTCGTTTACGGCGAAACACTTCGATATGTTCAGCCCTAGCTTGTGTTTAGCATTAAGCGACTTCTTGCGTTGGTTCTAATTTGTCTTTTGCATGCTGTGCTTTGGTATCAAACTCGATGCCATAGTTTTTGGGTAAAATCATATCAAGCGTGATTGCCACAATCCCTGCCATCGTTACCGCTGAGCCAAAGATATTCTGAAAGAACTGCGGCGTTTGTGACAGTACGTCAGGGACAAAGGCGATACCCGTTGCCAGACCCAGTGAGGTGGCAATGATTAAGACATTACGATGCGTAAATTGCACGGTAGATAAGATGCGAATGCCAGCAGTCGCCACCGTCGCAAACATCAGTAGCGTGACACCGCCAACGACAGGCTTCGGTAATTGCGTAAAAATAGCACCAAGGACAGGGAATAGTCCCATCAGGCATAGAATGCCGCCCACATAGAAACCCACATAGCGACTGGCAATACCCGTCATCTGGATCACACCGTTGTTTTGGCTAAAGGTCGTCACGGGGAAGGTATTGAATACTGCCGCAATCAGAGAGTTAACACCATCTCCTAGTACGCCGCCTTTGATGCGTTTCTCATAAAGAGGACCTTTGATCGGTTCACCTGATATCATTGAGGTAGCCGTCAAATCGCCTGAAGTCTCAATACTGGTAATGATGTACATAAAAGCAATAGGAATAAAAGCCTGCCAATCAAAACCAAAGCCATATTTAAAGGGGATCGGTACCGTAAAAAAGGCGGCTTCAGAAACCAGTGAGAAATCGATACGTCCCATAAATACGGCCGCGATAAGGCCGAGCATCAAACCGATAAAGATGGCACTTGAGCGAATGACTTTATTATTTATGATGCTAATCAGTACGACACTTGCTAGCACACCACCGCCCAAGAGTAAGTTTGGAATACTACCAAAATCTTCAGCACCAAACCCACCTGCTAAGTCAGTCAGACCTACTTTGGTTAATGACAAACCAATCGTGACAATCACGCAGCCTGTAACAATAGGGCTCATAAAAGATTTGAGTTTGGTGATAAATTGACTCAAAAATATCTCAACAAATGCACCGAGAAATGAAACGCCAAAAATAACGGATAATATCTCTTCTGGACCACCGCCGCGGTTTTTTACCACAAATCCTGCTGTCAGTACCGCTGCCAAAAATCCAAAGCTGGTGCCTTGTAACGCCATGAGACCAGAGCCAACAGGACCTACTTTACGGGTTTGAATAAAGGTTGCGACGCCAGATACTATCAATGACATACTGAGAAGGTAGGGGATATGCTCTCCTAAACCTAATGTGCCACCTATGATAAGAGAGGGTGTGATGATACCTACAAACGCTGCAAGTACGTGCTGTATAGCACCTAAAAATGCTTTGATGGGGGTAGGACGGTCATGCAGTCTATACAGTAAATCGGTATTCGCTGGAACGTTTTCACTCATGGTGGTTTCCTCCTAAAATAACTGCTTAGCACCCGCTTAACTGTAGATATCAGACAATGTGGTAGATCACGAGATCAAAGTCTTAACCCAATCTTTGACTTGTTTTTTATCGATGTAAACAATAGGGGGTACGCATCCGTCTGTAAGATAAACAATGAAAATAGCTAATATATGTTGGCTAATATTTAAACAACCTGACCAATTAGTCAGGTCTATTTAGGGTATAGGTAAAATACAAGTCATTGCAATGTTTTTTTTGGTACTAGTGCGTTTACAGGTTTGTTACGAAGGAGGGAGGGTTAGGTAACATTGTAAGGTAGATCAAAGACAAGGGGTGCTGACCATTGAAAGTAAATAAGTACTAAGATCTATCGCCAGCTCTATTGCTGTTTTTTAATCAAAAAAAGCCCCAACCATAACGACTATGATTGGGGCATTTCAATTTTGCTTACTTGATATTTATTCTACTATAACCAAAATTGCTACTTTAGTGGACGACCAGTTATTTTAGGCTTGATGACCATACAGGTGAGCGGATAACACCTTGTCCTGATTTACCAAATGCTTCGCCACCGTTGAGTGATTTTATAGTCAGTACGCCTTTGCCGCCTTGGGTCGATGCGTAGACCACGCGTTTACCGTTTGGTGAGAAGCTTGGTGCTTCATCAATACCTGTATTGCCAAGATTGGTAGTGATAGCACCATTACTATTCATAATAGCCGCTGAGCGTCCACTCAAAAAGGCAATTTGTGTACCGTCACTGCTAAACTGTGGACTGGTTGCATAACCACCGTTTGACACTTTAGTCGTTTGGCCCGTGGCAAACTCGTAGCGATAGACTTGCGGCTTGTTAAAGCCAGTTTTATCACTGACAAAAACGAAAGATTTGCCGTCTGGTGCATAGCTGGGCTGCACTTCACTGCTTGGTAAATTAGTGAGCCTTCTAGGTGTACCACCGCTGGCGCTCATCTCATAGATATCAGCGCTACCTTCAAAACTACTAGAGAATAATATCTTGCTGCCATCAGGGGAGAACGAGGGGCTTAGGTTGCTACCTGAAAAAGGCGTCAGGGCAGTTGCGCCGCCGCCACTGACGTTTTGCACGTAGATGACGGGATATGATTTTTCACGTTGTACTGAGTAGGCGATACGGTTGCCATCAGGTGACCATGCTGGTGAGAAGATAGAGCCTGTCACTTCAGTAATGGTTCTAGCATTTTCGCCATCAGCATCCATCACTTTGAGACGAGAGATCTTTTGCTTGCCAGTTCCTGTTTCTTCAATATAAGCAATGCGTCCTGAGAAGTCTCCTGGAATACCAGTAATCAGCTCGTACACTTTATCTGCGATGACATGACCGGCATAACGCATGCTTTCTCTATTGTTGTCAGCGGTTAGGCTTTGCTTGCCTTCTATCACGCGACCAGATTTGACATCGATGACTTCATAATCGGTGATTATTTTGCCACGATTGGTACGCGTACTGCCGACGACCAGATACGGTATGCCCATGCTTTGCCAAACGGGTAATGTGCCTGTCAGCTCTTTACTACTGTGCGGCTGCTGCGGCAGATCTTGATTGGTTACTTTTAACTCGGTTTTACTCAAGTCATTTAATATAATCGGTGATAAGACAGAGTCACCCGCAAAAGATACAAACGCAACTTGGTTTTGCTGAACAGGAATTTCATAGTCCAATTCTAGTACAACAGGTGCAGCGAGCACGCTTTGCGATACCAGCAATGCTGAAGTGCTGGCGAGTAATGAGACTAGTAGTTTTTTGTGGGTACGCATGAGTAAGTGGAGCTCCTAAAATTAGTATGATATTCATTTTTTATTTAATGAGACAAGCATCTAGATGAGGCAGCAACCTATGCGAGACAAGCCGCTTAACGTCACGTTACCAATATTATAAGAACCTAGCAACTGATTAATTGCTGCCTTTAAACTGTATGGTAAAAGTCGGGTATTTAGGATCATCAGCATCAATTGGGAGACTGCCGGTATTGAGTACCGCTTGTCTGGCCGCTTCGTTGACCGTGCTATCAGGTCCAGAGGCGGTCACGTTGATCACATCGCCATTTGCATTGACAGTGATGGTCAGGGTGGCACGTTGGGTAGAGCCTCGCGCGGCGGTAGGCGGCGTATAGTTGCGCTTAATTAAATTGATAATTTCATTGTTGCTGGCACCACGACTACCACTAGATGCAGAACGACTACTGCCCTTGGACGTACTAGAGGTTGACGTATCACCAGACGTAGTAGACTGCCCATCGGACAGGCTAAAGGTTTTCCCTGCATTGCCAGAGCTGGCAGTATCAATCTCAATATTGCGATCAGTAGCAGTAGGACGTTTTATCTTTGGTGGATTATTTTGCTTTTGACGAAACTCTCCCAGCCTTTTTTGTTCTTCTATGAGCTGATCACGTTTACTTTGATCGACTTGGTCAAGCTCTTCCATGGCGGATTCATCTAATTGTGCTGCCCACTCAGCCATTTTGCGCTCATACTCTTGATTTTGCTCAAGCAAACGTTGTTGATGGTCTTCGCTCATAAGTATGGGTTGACCAGCTGGCTCCTCAGATCGTGTAAATACAGGCACGCGCTGAGAGCTTGACTGACTTGGATTTTGCGCACTGACGCTACTGCCAGACACTTCTGCCTGGGCACTACTGGACGAGTCGCTAGTGCTACTATCCATCTGCATTGCGCTAGCTGCTGCACGGTTAGCCAGTATTTGTCCTTGCATTTCAGCAAGTTGCTCAGGAGATACCATGACCGTCTCGATACTACCAGCAGTCTCGACCTCAGTGGTTTGATAGTTATAAACCAGTATGCCAATGACAAGGCCATGCGCCAGTACGCTTAGCAACGTAGGCAGTGTTAGCCCATTGCTTTCTGGTTCGGTAGGTACATAGACGGCAGGAGCATTATGCATGATAAGGATACTCATGAACGTGATTTGTCAGATTGATTACTAGAATTGGCTATTATGATATAAGACATTTACTAAAGGGCGCTTATCACTATAAAGAAGGCGTGGGTAGTGGTGCACCGGTCAGTAACCCAACTTTTTCGATACCTGCTTGTTGCAAGGTTGCCATGAGCGTCATGATGGCACCATACTGATTGTTTTGATCGGCATTGATCATCACCTGTACTGGATCAGCATTACTATTATCGCTCTGAGACTGCAGGTTAGATAATGTATTAATCAGCTCAGGCTCACTTACCGGCACGTCAACATTGCTTTCATAGCTGATAAAAATATCACCCTTGTCAGTCAACGAGACAATCACAGGTAACTGGCTTTGACTCATGGTATTGGTTTGCTCTTTTGGCAGATCAACATCCACACCTGTAATCAGCATTGGCGCTGTCACCATAAATATCACCAGTAGCACCAGCATGACGTCAATGTAAGGAACAACGTTCATTTCTGCATTAAGAGCTTTTTTTTCACGACCGTAGGGATTTGGTTTCATAGCCCTGTCACCTGACCTGCATTAACTTGGGTTTCTTTGCTAATAGGCGCTTGTACGCTGGTCTCACGCTGTAGCATACCTGTCATCTCATCACAAAATAAAGCACGCGAGTCATATAATCGGCTCGATTTTGCTGTGAAATGATTGTATGCCAATACCGCAGGGATAGCGGCAAATAAACCCATGGCTGTGGCAATCAGCGCTTCGGCAATACCGGGAGCTACCGAGGCGAGGGTAGCTTGCTCAGTTTGAGACAGTCCCAAAAAGGCATTCATGATACCCCACACTGTACCGAACAATCCGATGTACGGAGCAACGGAGCCAATGCTGGCTAGTGTCGTCAGTCCTGACTCTAGCAATTGCTGCTGGCGACCTAGGCCCACGCGTAGCTTTCGTTCAACACCATCGATAATGTCATCTTTAGGTTGACGCTTTTTATGCATTCTTAGGTATTCTGAAAAGCCCACATAAAAAATCTGCTCAAGCCCTTGACGGTCAGGAGAGCCCTGAATGCCTTGATATAGCTTGGCCAAGTCTTCGCCTGACCAAAACCAAGTCTCAAACTGTTGATCAAAGTTTTTGGCTGTACCAAGTCGCGCACTCATGCGAAAGATAATAACCCAGCTGAGTAAAGAGGCTAATAACAATAGTGCCATCACAATCTGCACCAATAGACTGGCTTGGGTAATAAGATCGACAATATTTAATGATTCAGGCATGTAATGGACTCACGAATAATTGATAACAGCTGGCTGGAATAGTGATATCCGAACCAGACAACCCCTAAACAAACACTATTTACTTTTTATTATTTAATACGCAGCACGTTTCTTCACTAAAAATTTGTAACTGTGCTTAGAAAAATGCTGCAACAGTAAGTATCGCGATTTAGGTATCGGTATAATAACCCCCTAGTTTACTTCTAAATGAGAGAAAGGTCATTATTAATGTGTTAAACGACTATTTAGTTGGGCTGCTACTGATTCATTCAATAGTTAGTTGGATAACATGAATAATGACCGAGCAAACACTTAATACCTAAAATTCATGACTCAAACCGAATATCACTTTAATGAAAAATAGAAAGTAGTTTTTCGAATAGCGTAGGGCAACATGGCTGTATGTGGCTTTTCATATGGCTTTTCTGACCAATAGTCTTGAAGTCTTTCAAAATCGCATTTTGTACGAGATAGACATTATCAACGATTGAGTTTGTAAGATAACTGGTCTAATATGTTACGCTTTGTTACTACATTATTCTTATTGTGGCATCGTTATTTTTTCGCTGAGGTCATGTTTAATTTTAGGTAATGATGACTTTTTATTAGCCAGTCGGGGGCGACACTTATGAATGCAATTGAACGCTATTTTGGGATTAATGGTGAAAATACCACGATCAAAACAGAAATCATCGCTGGTATAACCACGTTCTTGACGATGGCTTATATTATCTTTGTCAACCCTAACGTCTTAGCCGATGCGGGTATGGATAAAGGGGCTGTATTTGTAGCGACCTGTATAGCAGCAGCGGTAGGTTGTTTCATCATGGGTATCTACGCCCGACTACCAGTTGCGCTCGCACCAGGTATGGGGCTTAATGCCTTCTTTACCTATGGTGTGGTGCTTGGTATGGGCTACGCATGGCAGACAGCGTTAGGTGCGGTGTTCTTGTCTGGTTGTATCTTCGTACTATTGAGTCTATTCAAGATTCGTGAAGCAATCATTAATGCCATTCCAACGTCTCTCAAAAACGGCGTAGTTGCTGGTATTGGTGCGTTCTTGGCATTTATTGCATTGCAAAGCGCAGGTATCATCGTCAATCATGATGCAACCCTAGTTGGCCTTGGTGACATGACGTCATTTGGTCCTGTCATGGCTTCATTAGGTTTTGTTGTTATCATTGGCCTGTCTTATAAGAGAGTCCCAGGTGCGGTAACCATTGGTATTTTATTGGTTGCACTGATTAGCTTATTAATGGGCTATACGCAGTTCACAGGTATCATCTCTTCACCGCCTTCTATTGCACCGACGCTGATGCAGTTAGACATTGCTGGTGCATTTGATGTGGGCATGATCAGTGTTATCTTTGCTTTCTTATTTGTCGATTTGTTTGATACTGCTGGTACTTTGATTGCTACCACTAGCCAAGCAAAGCTAACGGACAAAGATGGCAATATCCCGAACATGGGCAAAGCACTACTCGCTGATTCAACCGCGACAGTAGCGGGTTCTTTACTGGGTACTTCATCGACGACCAGCTATATTGAGAGTATCTCTGGTATCGCCTCAGGTGGCCGTACAGGCTTAATGGCTGTTACGGTAGGTGTGCTATTCCTATTCAGTATTTTCTTCTCACCACTAGCAGGTATGATTCCAGCTTATGCAACGGCTGGCGCTATCTTTTATGTAGCCGTACTTATGATGGGTACCCTAAAGGACATTAACTGGAGCGACTTAACAGAAGCGGCACCAGTGGTCGTGGTATTGCTATTCACACCACTTACATACTCTATCGCTGACGGTATCGCACTTGGTTTTATTACCTTTACAGCTGTAAAAGCAATTGCAGGCAAGTTTGCAGATATCAGTATCGCTGTCTGGATTTTGACTGCTATATTGTTGTTCAAGATTATTTTCTTATAATGCAAAGTGTAGTAAGACATTAATAGCATCTTAAACAAAAAAACCTCCTTACCAGCTGATGATAAGGAGGGTTTTTTTTGTCAGCATTATAAGCCTATCGTCTTAATTTGAGCTCAGTATTCTTGGGGGTAATGTTTAGTATTTCTGATACCAGTATTAAGTAGGGTGATGCCAAACTATGGGCAATAGTAAACAAAAAAACGTAACCAAAGCGTCATGGCCAATAAAGTGCTTGTAAGTTATTGTTATTTAGATATATATTAATTTATGAAAATAATAAATTTCGTTAGTTTGAAAAAAACTTTCGTGATATTATAGCCGAGTTAAGCGCATCACCTCAATCAACGCCGTAGAGGTTTTTCTTACAGTGAATTAGCATCACCAAAGATGACAGATTTGTGATTATTAGAGCGATTTTTCGGTTCAATAAGGCGATATTTGGTCATCACACTCCTTTCACTACTAACAAGAAGAAGGCACTAATGCCGCTTAGCTTTTCGTTGTTGCCTTTGTATTGTTAACGTAGCCCGTTTAACAGTCGAACGACCTACTTAACCGTCTCCAGCCTATGCTGGATTTTTAGTTTTGTGATGGCGCCGTTTGGTCTTTTGATTATTGCTGTGAATATCCGTCAATAACCCCTATTTTTTGATAGCGGTTATGAGCAGTTATACAGGACGATCAGACTTCCTAAAGCACCATTTATTATGGTTTTTAAACGATAGTTATGGAGTTATTATGAACCCAGTAGACCAGTTTACCCCGCAAGAGCCGATCTTGTTTAATCCTGTTGATATGCTGTCGCCTGAGTATCTCGCCCAGTCAGCAGAAGCGCTAAATAAGCGTATTTCGCCGCTATATAGCGCCGATGAAGAACGTTGGTTGTCTGAGTTATTGCCACTTGCCAAACCCAGTATAGAAGAACGCGATGCTGCTGCTGAGCAAACGCGCAAACTGGTCGAGCACGTACGTAATGATGGTAAAGCCGTCAAGATGGTTGACTCATTATTGCTTGAGTATAGCCTTGATACCCAAGAAGGTATCTTGCTAATGAGCTTGGCAGAAGCCTTGATTCGTGTGCCAGACAACTATACGGCTGATGCATTGATTCATGACAAAATGAGTGTGGCCGACTGGAAAAAGCACATTAAAAATGACAATGGCTTTATGGTCAATGCCTCTACTTGGGGCATGATGATGACTGGTCGCGTTGTCAGTATTGACAGCAGCACCACTGCATCAGGTTTCTTGGATCGCATGACTAAGAAGATGGGTGAGCCTGTCATTCGTAGTGCGATGCAAAAAGCCATGCGTATCATGGGGCATCAGTTTGTATTGGGCGAAACCATCGAAGACGCCAATAAAAACAGCCAACCATATCGTAATAGAGGCTATACCTATTCATTTGATATGTTAGGCGAAGCGGCGATCACGCATAAAGATGCGGAAAAATACTTCAACGACTATCTACATGCGATCAGAGCTACGGCGAACGTAAAAGTTAAAGAAGGCATGCCAAAGCCGTCAGTGTCTATCAAATTATCAGCACTGCATCCTCGCTATGAAGCTACGCAAGAAGCACAAGTAATGGGCTTATTGCGTCAGCGCTGCCTGCTATTGATTGAAGCGGCACGTGAAGTCAATGTCGATATCAGTATTGATGCTGAAGAAGCAGATCGCCTTGAGATTTCTCTAAAATTGTTTGAGTCTTTGTACCGTGATAATTTGACAGCGGACTGGGATGGTTTAGGTATCGTTGTACAAGGGTACTCTAAACGTGCTATCGCTGTATTAGCATGGCTTGCTCGTTTGTCTACTGAAGTCGGTGATCGTATTCCAGTACGTCTAGTAAAAGGCGCTTACTGGGATACTGAGATCAAACTTGCTCAGCAAAAAGGTCTGTCAGGCTATCCAGTTTGGACACGTAAGGAAGGTACGGATACTGCATATCTTGCTTGTGCGCGCTTCTTATTGTCAGACCATCTGCGCGGACTAATCTGGCCACAGTTTGCGACGCATAATGCGCATACATTGTCTTCAATCATGACCATGAGTGCACATAGAGACTTTGAATTCCAACGTCTGCACGGCATGGGCGATGCACTTTACGATCATATTTTGCAAGCTTATGAGATTCCTGTACGTATCTATGCGCCAGTAGGTGCACACAAAGACTTGCTACCGTACTTAGTACGCCGCTTGCTTGAGAACGGTGCCAACAGCTCGTTTGTTCATCAGTTGCTAGACAAGTCTTACCCAATCGAAAAGCTAACTGTGCATCCATATGACAAACTGCTTGGTAATGCAACATTGCACAATCCAGACATCCCGTTACCGTTAGAGATTTACGGTGAACGTCGTGCAAGTTTTGGCCCTAATATCTTTGTAGAGTCACAATGGTTGCCGTTCAAATCAGCTATTGATAGCCATCTACACAAAACATGGTCAGCAACCTCTATCATTAATGGTAAAGCTGTTGATACCTACGAAGTAGACGGTCAAACGAATCAACTTGATACGCAGACTGTACTTGCGCCTTGGAACCACGAAGTGAGTGCTGGTAAAGTAACTTATGCCAACGCTGAAGTGGCTCGCCAAGCGATTGACGTTGCTGTTGCCGGTCAAGAGGTATGGAAAAATGTACCAGCTGCTAAGCGTGCTGAGATATTACGTAAGATTGCTGAGCTATACGAAGAAAACTACGCTGAACTAATGGCTCTATGCCAAGTTGAAGCGGGTAAAACCATGCAGGACGGTATTGATGAAATCAAAGAAGCCGTTGATTTCTGTCGTTTCTATGCTGACGAAGCAGAGCGTCTAGATGACGTCGTACATGAGTTCACAGACTTGGCTGGTAAGCAGTCTCGTCAAGTGTATAAAGCACGCGGTACTTTCGTTTGTATCAGTCCATGGAACTTCCCATTGGCTATCTATACGGGACAGATTGTAGCTGCACTTGCTGCAGGTAACACGGTAGTAGCGAAACCTGCTGAACAAACCAGTTTGGTAGCTCACTTTGGTGCCCAGTTGATGTATCAAGCGGGTATACCAGCAGAAGCATTGCAATTGGTCATTGGTGCAGGCGACGTAGGTGGTGCTTTGACGGCTGCTGACAATATCGCAGGTGTGATATTTACAGGTTCGACTCAAACAGCCCAACGTATCAACCAAAGCTTAAATGACCATGCACAAACCAGTGGCGAATTGCCTGTCTTTATCGCTGAGACTGGCGGTCAAAACGCAATGATCGTTGACTCAACGGCATTGCCAGAGCAAGTCGTTAGAGATGCGGTACTATCAGCATTTGGTTCAGCAGGTCAACGTTGTTCAGCTTGTCGCATATTATGTGTGCAAGAAGAGATGGCGGATGATTTAATCGAGCTATTGCAAGGTAATATGGCTGAGCTGTCTGTAGGTAATCCTCTATATGCTGCCACAGATGTAGGTCCAGTGATTGATGCGGATGCTAAGCATGGTTTAGAGGCGCACATCGAACGTATGAGTGCTGAGCCGACTGCTACCATTTTGGCACAGACGCCGATGAGCTCAAGCTCAGTCGTCAGTCAAGAGAAGTCTACCTTTGTATTGCCAACCGCAATCGAAGTGAAAAGCATCGATGTGATCGGTGGTGAGCACTTTGGCCCAATTCTACACGTACTTCGTTATCAAGCGCGTGATTTGAATAAGCTGATTGATGCTATCAACAACACAGGCTTTGGTTTGACGTTAGGTATTCATAGCCGTATCGAAAATACTGTTGAGCACATTGAGCGCCGTGCCTTTGTCGGTAACACTTACATCAACCGTAACCAAATCGGCGCGGTCGTAAACGTACAGCCATTCGGTGGTTGTGGTCTATCTGGTACTGGCCCTAAAGCTGGTGGCCCGCACTATGTCGCGCGTCTCATGCAACTTAGCTCAGAAACAGTCAACGCTGAACAGTCAGCTGCTCATATGACAGCGACCGAAACCCAAACTACCACTCAAACAGAACTCGCATAAGGAGTAGCAACATGGCGACTGAATTCAAAAAAAATCATGCCCAGGTTTGTGAATCTTGGCGATTACTCGGCGCAGTGAATCGCGCAACGTATCTACAAGCAGCCATTCCAAAACTGGCATTGCTCACTGGTGATGCCAATAAAGCAAAGCGTTTATTCAACCATTTGTTGAGCGCTGCGCCTAGCTTGGATGAAATGCATCGTATGACAGGGGCAACAGGCGAGTCTAATGACTTGTATGTGACTGGTCGTGGTAAGACGATGGTCATCGGCGGCGAAACTGCTAGAGCCATGGCAGTATTAGGTCAGCTTATCGCGGCATTGTTGACAGGTAATGAAGTTATATTGCATTGCCCAAGCCAAGATGAGATGTGTAATGAAGCTGCTAAGATATTGCACGATACAGGTATCAGCGAAGATGTATTAAGTGTGGCTAACGATTCGCAAACTGTGACGCTTTTATACATCGATCGTCTAGCACAAGTGGCTGTCTCTGGTAGCCGCAGCGAAGTGCAAGCCATCAGTCAAGAGCTTGCCAATACTGACGGTATTTTGACACAGGTTATCAGTGTCACTGATATGGAAGGCTTGTCAGAAATGCTAACGCCTGATTATCTGCATCGTTTTGTCACTGAGCGAGTCAAGACTATCAATACCACAGCAATCGGTGGTAACGCGAGCCTGCTTGAGCTTGGTACAGAGTAGAATCACTGCAGTAATTACGAATCCGCTTAGCTTTTATATCAATTCTCATAAAGGCTAAGCGGTGTTTGGTAGCGCTATAAATGCCAAACTAGTAATTGCAAAAAATGTATAAGAAAAATATATAAGAAAAATATATAAGAAAAAACCGCTATCTGATAATGACTCAGATAGCGGTTTTTTTTTGTTTATGCTGTTTAACTGAAGCCTCATGACAGGATGTTATTCAGCAATATCAACCCATACCCAGCCGTTCTCTAGCCATTCGCTCAAATCATATGCATCAACATCGGTGACGTCGCTATGTTGTAATGCTTCACCATTGGTTAAGCGTACTAGTACTGCTATCGCCGCTTCATCAAGCCCATCGATACGTTGACCATTGGCATATAGCACGGTGCCATCAATGGTCTGGCTGTAGAGTAGGCGGTTGCTATAGTCTGCCTGCAATGTGGCCCCTTCTGATAGCGCTTGCATAAGCTCATCGGTATCTAACGTTTCTTCTGGCATCAGCGCATCATATTGGCGCTTACTAACCACTTCAGAGACTGCTTGGCGAATCATATCATCACCGCGATCAGATTGTAGCATCTCTAGCAATTGCACCTTGATAGCGGCTATACTATCTGCTTGCAATTCACCTGACGCTTGTAGCGCTTGCGGTAGTAGCATCGGGATAAATAGCTTGCTGTCGTTAGTCGCGATATCGGCCACGCTATCGATGATTTGCATCAGGTTTGGACGGCGGCAACCAAATGAAAAAGTCAGACAGTCATCTTGTGCTACACCGAAATGTGATAATTTAGGCGGTACATAAAGGACATCACCCGCTTCTAGTATCTCATCAAAAATAAGCTCACCCATGTCGTCAAATAAACGCAGCGGCTCATCAGCAACAAACTCTGTCTGGTCATCACAGAATTTGCCTAACTGCCAACGTCTAGAGCCATAGCCTTGTGCCAGAAACACATCGTAGTCGTCATAATGCTTACCGACCGAACCACCTGCTGGCGCGTAAGAGACCATGATGTCATCGCGCTGCCATTGCGGAATAAAGTCAAATGCTTGCCACAACTGACCAAGCTCTGGCGACCATTGCTCAAGATTCTGCACCAATACGGTCCATTGCTCTGGTAGGTTTTCAAAATCAGTCTCATTCAACGGGCTTTTTTTAAGTTGCCACTGTGCCTGACCTTCTTTTTTACTGGCTGCTTGAGTCAGCAGTCTTGCGCTAGCATCTTCTTCAAGTGCAAGACCAATCATGTCATCTGGCTCAAACATATCAATCAGCTGTGGCAACCCTTGCTTGATAAGCAGTGGCTTCTTTTGCCAGTATTCAGATAAGAATTGCTCAGGCGTGATAGAGTCGGGTAAACAAAGAGGAATAGAAGTCATTGATAAATCCATATTTTGACGATGTACAAGATTAATAATAAGGGATGCTTTATAGGAAGGTTTTAATAGTTTAAGATTGTCATCTATTTGATGTCTATTATTTTGGTGATGTTTATATAGTACATATAAGCAATAACGATTATCAAAATAATAGCTGTCATCAGAGCATCCACTCAATCGTAGGAACGTTATGAAAAAGCTACATTTTGTTGTCATTATCGCTAGCGTGTTTTTGCTACAAGCCTGTGTCCATAAAATCGTCACAGTACCCGCAAAAATCGCTTATAAAACTACCAAAGGCGTGGTCAAAGGAACCGTTGCTGTGGGTAAAGCCATCATACCAGGCGACAGTGATGACGATGATGATAAAAAATAAAACCTTACTTATCGACTATGGGTTTTGAATCAAAAGCAATCGAATCAAAACCAGTCATAGCGTTCAAAGTAAGGTTACTAGTTATTCAGTTGTTATATTAATAGTTATTCAGACAATAGCTATTAATATAACAACTGAATAAGATAAAAATACTATCAAGTAGGAGCGAGTAAATAATACTAGGCGCTCCTACCTTTCTAGTCCGATCTTATTATCAGTATGCCCTTATCAGTTATTAAAGCTTGGCAATCCATTCTTTAATAGCGCGTGCTTGCTCAGCGGCATTACCGATATAAGTAGCAGGCGTCAATGCACGTAGACGTTCTTTATCCGCATCACTAACTGCCGATAGCTCATCGCTTTCGACGAACGTTAGCATGGCTTCACGAGTCATGGCATTACCACGAGTCAAAGCTTTTAGTTTCTCGTATGGGTTTTCAACACGGTAGCGACGCATGACCGTTTGAATCGGCTCTGCCAACACTTCTTGCGCTTGATTCAAATCATCATTTAAACGCTGTGCATTTAGCTCAAGTTTACCAACACCTTTTAAGCAAGCGTCAAACGCAATCATGCTTTGGGCTAGGCCAACACCGATATTACGCAACACTGTTGAGTCCGATAGGTCACGCTGCATACGTGAAATTGGTAGCTTCTCACCCAAATGGGCCAGCATCGCATTGGCAACGCCCAAGTTACCTTCAGAGTTTTCAAAGTCAATTGGATTAACTTTATGCGGCATGGTAGAAGAGCCAACTTCACCGTCTTTTAGACGCTGTTTAAAATAGCCTAAGCTAATATATTGCCAAATATCACGGTTGAAATCGATCAAGATTGTATTGAAGCGCTTAACAGCATCAAACAATTCAGCGATATAGTCGTGTGGCTCAATTTGAGTGGTGTAAGGGTTAAATGTTAGCTCAAGACGCTGATTGATAAACGCTTCAGCATGGCTCTGCCAGTCGACATCAGGATACGCTGAAAAATGCGCATTATAGTTACCGACTGCGCCGTTGATTTTACCTAACAGCTCTACTTGATTGATTTGCTTGATTTGACGGGCTAGGCGGTAGGCCACGTTTGCCATCTCTTTACCCAATGTCGTTGGACTGGCTGTCTGACCATGTGTGCGTGATAGCATTGGCTGATCAGCATGAGCAATAGATAAATCAACGATACTGTCAGTCACTTGCTGCATTTTTGCAACGACTAGCTCGCGGCTGTCTTTAAGCATCAATGCATACGATAGGTTATTGATATCTTCACTGGTACAAGCAAAGTGAATGAACTCAAGTGAGTCAATCAAGGCATCCTGACCACGGAACTTGTCTTTGATAAAGTACTCAACCGCTTTTACATCATGATTGGTCGTCGCTTCGATGTCTTTAATAGCTTGAGCATCTGCTTCGCTAAAGTCATCAACGATTGCATTCAAAAAAGCGTTGGTCTGGTCATCAAATGCTGCTAATTCACCAATTGCGCTGTTGTCAGCTAAAGACTGCAACCAGCGAATCTCTACCGTAACGCGGGCTTTGATTAGACCAAATTCAGATAAATAAGGACGTAAGCTGTCAGCCTTTGATGCGTAACGGCCATCAATTGGAGAGAGAGCGGTAAGTGGGGTCATGGTTATGCCTCAGTAGTTATGAAATAAAAAACTGCAAGAGTCTGGATAAAAAATTACCATATAATAAACGACGTCGAAATCGTTGCGCGTAATATAGCAGAAATATGATATTAAAAAAGCGGTCTATGCAAATAAAGCGATGTTGACGCCCGCTAAAATCAATCTATTCACTGCGTCAATATCTGTACTTTAAGTTGGGTCTTAGGAAGTAATTAGAATCCGCAAGGTGCATCGATAGATTCAATCACGCCGCCGCCCAGACATACTTCATCGATATAAAATACCGCTGACTGACCAGGGGTGACAGCGCGCTGTGGCTCATCAAATACGACGCGCACTTCGCTGCCATCAGCATTGGTCGCAAATACGCGACACGCTTGATCTGGCTGGCGATAGCGAGACTTTTCCATACAGGCTAGGCCTTCGTCGCTAAATACATCCGCAGGCGGTAGACCGTCGATCCAATCGAGCTTATAGGCTTTTAGCTCGTTGCTCATTAGCATGGGATGTTCATGCCCTTGACCAACGATTAAACGGTTTTTCTCTAAGTCTTTTGCCAATACAAACCATGGTTCTTCAGGACGGTCTTTAACACCGCCAATACCGATGCCGCCACGTTGACCCAATGTGTAATACATGAGGCCATCATGAGTACCGATGACTTTATTATCATCAGTGAGTATCTCGCCTTTTTGAGCAGGCAGATATTGCTGTAAGAAGTCTTTAAAACGGCGCTCACCAATAAAGCAAATACCCGTAGAGTCTTTCTTTTTAGCCGTCGCTAGGTCATGCTCTTCAGCAATCTGACGTACCACTGGCTTTTCAAGCTCACCAACTGGGAATAGTGTTTTGGCGATTTTGTCACCGCCAACCGCATGCAAGAAATAGCTTTGGTCTTTATTGTTATCAAGTCCGCGCAATAACTGTGCAACCTCGTCACCTTCGGCATTGGTATAGTTCACACTGCGGCGCGTATAGTGACCGGTCGCGATGTAGTCAGCACCAAGCGTCAACGCATAGTCCAAAAACGCCTTAAACTTAATTTCTTTATTGCACAAGATATCAGGGTTTGGGGTACGTCCTGCTTTATATTCTGCCAAAAAGTGCTCGAATACGCGATCCCAGTATTCCATAGCAAAGTTGGCCGTGTGCAGCTTCATACCGATTTTGTCACATACGGCTTGCGCGTCTGCTAGATCGTCCATCGCCGTACAGTATTCGGTGCCGTCATCTTCTTCCCAGTTTTTCATAAACAAGCCTTCGACCTTGAAGCCTGCCTGCTGAAGTAATACGGCCGATACAGAAGAATCGACCCCACCTGACATACCGACAATCACATGCTTGGTACTAGGATTTTCGACATCAGCAAGTGTTAAAGGGCGATGAGCATTAAAAGACTCAGAAACGGTTGTGCTTGAGGTATTTTGTATGGCTGACATAAAACGGCTCAACTATTTATACGTTATCCAAAGTACATGCCGACGCCAAGTGTTATGCAATCACTACAATACGTAGTCTCAGCATAACAACGTCAGCTTGTCTTTTGGATCTGGTATTATGATAAAATAAACATCATATTATACCAGTTAATTGAAACTGGTGGCGACCGATGGTGTCTGGCTACTAGTAAAACCGCTTTGAAAATTCAGATAGTGGTTTTGAATTATTTTAATCACCTTTAACTCATCTTGGAATAATAATGATAAAAATTGGTCAAGGTATCGACGTTCATGCTTTTCATAATAATGGTCAGCAGCAACAATATGTCATACTAGCAGGCGTGCCTATTGAGCATACTCACAGTTTGCTCGCACACTCTGATGGGGATGTGGTGTTGCACGCACTTGCTGATGCGCTACTTGGTGCATTGGCGCTTGGTGATATCGGGCAGCATTTTCCCGATACTGATGCGGCACATGCTGGATTGGATTCACGAGTACTGCTGCGTTATGTTTATAGTAAAGTGCAAGAGGCTGGTTACAGCCTAGGCAATGCTGATATTACCGTGATGTGCGAGCGTCCAAAGTTAGCGCCGCATAATCTAGCAATGCGCGCCAATATCGCTAGTGACCTGCAAACAGATATTAGCAATATCAGTGTGAAAGCCACCACGACTGAAAAATTGGGATTTACGGGTCGTCAAGAGGGCATCATGGCCAATGCCGTGGTATTATTAGTCCCTAATGCTATCGAACTTACATAGATCGCAATTCGTGCTTGTAATACAGCGGCAGTCGCCCCATGTATCAGCCACGTCTTTACACATTTATTTTATATAAATAATCATTTTAATGAACCGCTTTATCAATAGGAGCTTTTATGAGTGAGCAAACCCCAAACACTGCTGCAAACGACGTTGAACAATTGATCCGTGATCAAATCCGTGACAATAAAGTTATTATCTACATGAAAGGCACACCGCAATTTCCACAGTGTGGTTTCTCTGCGCGCTCTATTGAAGTGTTGACTCAGATTGGTCGTCCATTTGCTTTTGTAAACATTTTAGAAAACCCAGAAATCCGTGCAACGTTGCCAAAAATCGCTAACTGGCCAACGTTTCCGCAGTTATGGATTGATGGTGAGCTAATGGGTGGATCAGACATCATCTTACAAATGTATCAATCAGGCGAGCTAAAGCCATTGGTTGAAGCAAACAGCCCTGCTGCTTAATACTTGAAAATGTGAATTGGATGTCTTTAATGTCCAATTAGCCTTTGCAAGACACAAGCACAGCAAACCCAGATAGTCATGTGATGGCTATTTGGGTTTTTTATTGTCGCTATTAGTGTTGTTAGTACCGTATTTATTATTGTCCCTATTATTATTTCCACTCGCGTATGTCATTAGGCTTCGTTGTTTTTATAGGATTTACCCCCATATAGTGTCCAAGATACAAGCCATATAAATAATAATTATCAGATGAGTAAGAGAGCTTTATGAATAACCAAACCAGCGAACAGTTAAACGAGCAAAGAGAAGCGGCTGAGCAGGCGGCGATTGAAAAACGCCGTGAACGTTTGAAAAATGAATCGACACGCATTATTGAGATTGCTAATAATGAGTCATACTCAGCACTTAAATGTATTCATCAGCTTAGTGTGGCAGGCGGTGCAACTGAAGCGACATATGTCGCTATCGAGCAGCGCATCGTTGTAGACCAAGATCCTGCAGGTGCTTATCATTTGGCACTTTTAGCACAAAACACACCAGATTTGCCAATCGATGCCCGTCAGCTTATCGAATTGGTAGTCAACAAGGGTGATAATCATCAGCGCTTAGCATTGCTTAAAAACTTACCATTACCGCCAGTTGAGCTTATCAAAGAGCAGATTTTGGCCAGTGATGATGGTGAGGCGATTGGTCAAATGAACGCCTATCTACAGATTAATCCAGAAGGGTATGGTAGTCATCATATGCTGTCTAGTGGGCAATCAGATCAGATCGTACCGCTTAGCCCTGGCAATAATAACCAAAATGATAGTTAAAATAGGCATTAGTAAGGCAACAACTAGTAAGATAGTCACCAGAGTAGAAAGCTTTTCGCTTAATTTTAATAGTTTTTGTTCTAACGTTTTTTAAGTATCAAAAAATTGTTATAATTATGGGTTATTCAGGGCGTGTCCTTAATCTGAACAAAAGCATCTGAATGGGCTAAAAATGGTTAAATATTGCCAAACTATGTCAAATAGCTGGTTAATATCCTGATATTATCTGCGCTATTTTCCTTGCTTGACTGCAATTTACCTCATTTTTATTACCATTTTCAAAATAAGAACACGCCCTAACCAATTATGAACGACTTATCTGAGTCGTTATCTTCTTATAAATTCGACTGACGTTTATTTGCTGATTGTTTTCTTATTTGAACATAGGATATGGCAATCAGCAGCGTTATGAGTCAAGTGAGGCACACATGCAATACCCAAAACATTACGACGTGATAGTGATCGGCGGTGGTCATGCTGGTACAGAAGCTGCTCTGGCGGCTGCACGTATGGGCGCACAGACCTTATTGTTGACGCATAATATTGAGACGCTCGGGCAGATGAGTTGTAACCCTGCGATTGGCGGTATCGGTAAATCGCATCTAGTACGTGAGATTGATGCGTTGGGCGGTGCAATGGCATTGGCAACGGATAAAGCAGGTATTCAGTTCCGCGTATTGAACAGCCGTAAAGGGGCTGCCGTTCGTGCCACGCGTGCGCAAGCAGATCGCATCTTGTATAAAGCAGCTATCCGCCATACGCTAGAAAACCAGCCAAACCTAGATATATTCCAGCAAGCTGCTGATGATATCTTAGTCGAAAATGGCCGCGCAACGGCTGTTGTGACTTCTACAGGTATTGTCTTTAAGACCGAAACAGTGGTATTGACCTCAGGGACTTTCTTGGGCGGTGTCATTCATATTGGTTTAGAGAACTCAAAGGGTGGCCGTGCAGGGGATCAGCCTTCTATCAAGTTGGCAGATCGTCTACGTGAGCTTAAGCTGCCAGTCGGTCGTCTGAAGACAGGTACGCCGGCACGTATCGATGCGCGTAGTGTTGATTTCAGCGTGATGACTGTACAGCCGGGTGATACGCCGTTGCCAGTGATGAGCTATATGGGTGACGTCTCTATGCATCCTGAGCAGGTCAATTGTTATATAACCCATACCAATGCGCGTACTCATGACATTATTCGTGAAAACCTTGACCGTTCACCAATGTTCTCTGGCAAAATCGAAGGCGTAGGTCCGCGTTATTGCCCATCGATTGAAGACAAAATCCATCGTTTTGCAGATAAGGACAGCCATCAGATTTTCATCGAGCCAGAAGGTTTGACCACACATGAGTTGTATCCAAATGGTATCTCAACCAGTTTGCCGTTTGATGTACAGTTAGACTTCATTCACAGTATGAAAGGCTTAGAGAACGCGCATATTACTCGCCCAGGCTATGCCATCGAGTATGATTATTTTGATCCGCAAAATCTCAAGCCAACGCTTGAGACCAAGTCGATTGATCGTCTGTACTTTGCGGGTCAAATTAATGGTACAACTGGTTACGAAGAAGCGGGCGTACAAGGTTTGCTCGCAGGTACCAACGCAGCATTGGTCACTACTAATAATAGCGAGTTTGACACATGGACCCCGCGCCGCGATGAAGCGTATCTCGGTGTGCTTGTCGATGACTTGATTACCCACGGTACTACCGAGCCGTATCGTATGTTTACGAGCCGTGCAGAATATCGTTTATTGCTACGTGAAGACAATGCAGATCAGCGTTTGACTGAGACTGGTCGTAAGCTAGGTCTGGTAGACGATGTACGCTGGCAAGCCTATCAAGAGAAAATGGAAGCCATTGCGACAGAAACTTCACGCCTAAAAGATATGTGGGCCACGCCTGCTAATGCTTTAGGTAAGCAAGTGACTGAGCAAACGGGTGAAGTGTTGTCTAAAGAGTCGACTGCCTTTGATTTGCTAAAGCGTCCGCAAATACATTTTGCCGATATCGCAGCTATCACTGACTCAACTGTTGATGCACAAGTGGGTGAGCAGATAGAGATTTCTGTCAAATATGCTGGCTATATCGACCGTCAACAAGAAGATATTGATCAAATGAAGCGTTTAGAAAACACGGCGCTGCCGCTAGATTTTGATTATAGTATCGTGTCAGGTCTATCGAATGAGATAGTACAGAAACTTACGCAAATTCGTCCTGCGACGCTAGCTCAAGCGGGACGCGTAAGCGGTGTAACCCCTGCTGCTATTCAGTTGTTGGCAATGACGGTTAAAAAGCATAAAAAAGCAAAAGCGGCATTGGACTCATAATAGCTATGCAATAAAGCCTTTTATAATAAAGCACTTATAGTATAAATAGCCCGTAACGATATTTCGTTACGGGCTTTTGTTTATCAAAAAAAACGATCGATTTTGAAAGAAAATCATATGTAGCCTTGTCCTACTTGCTACTTTGTCTCTATACTAGGTCAGTAAATTTTCTTACTACTTGTTAATTTGTCTCGCTGATGTCCATATATTCATGGGCTTGTCACCGAACTGAGT
This sequence comes from Psychrobacter sp. JCM 18900, assembly GCF_904846625.1. Taxonomy (GTDB): domain Bacteria; phylum Pseudomonadota; class Gammaproteobacteria; order Pseudomonadales; family Moraxellaceae; genus Psychrobacter. Next base: position 170,092 of record NZ_CAJHBL010000001.1, on the reverse strand, counting down.
CTACTTATGATTGATGCTATTGTTTTTGCTATTACCATTGTCTTACCCAACCTTGCCTTAATGTGGTTGGGTTTTTTTATGCAACGACGTGGTGAAGCAAGCCAAACTTTTATCGATCAGGCATCAAGTTTTGTCTTTAATTATTGCTTGCCGTGTTTATTGTTTTTTAGCGTGGTCGATAGCGACGTCGATTATGGTAAGCAAATTACGCTTATCCTTGTTGGTATCTTGGTGACGTTTATATTATTTATTGGCGCAGAGTTTTATGCCAAACGCTTCGTCAAGCGTCCTAAAGACCAAGGTGTGTTTGTACAAGGCGTATTCCGTAGCAACATGGCCATCATTGGCCTTGCAACCGTGGCTAATGCTTATGGCGCGCAAGGATTAAGTATCGGTGCTGTCTATATGGGCGTGGTGACGATACTGTTTAATATTTTGGCGGTCATTACCTTGAGCCGCGTATCCAAAAGCATGGATGACACATGGATTAGTCGCGGTACGATGATTGTGAAAAAATTACTGACCAATCCTCTAATTTTGGCATTGGTCGGCGCATTCGTCTATAAAGCATTGCCGCTACCACCGCTTACTGGGGTGATTCATACCACTGGCGACTTATTAGCAGCAGTGGCTCTGCCGCTAGCACTGATATGTGCGGGTGCTAGTATTAACCTAAAGTCTATGTTGCATCCTTCAGGCTTATCCATGCAGGCGAGTATTGGGCGAATTGTCATTGCACCATTGATTGCTATCGCTGTTGGACTTGGCTTTGGATTATCAGGCGTGCATATGGGGGTGTTGTTCTTGATGGTCGCATCACCAACAGCTGCAGCCAGCTATGTCATGGCAAAAGCAATGGGTGGCAATGATGTATTGGCGGCTAATATTTTGGCATTTACCACTGTTGTCGGCATGTTTGGTATGGCGATTGGGGCAGCGACGTTACGTGCGCTTGGACTGATGTAATGCAGATTTTGTACTATTTTTAAATAAGTGAGTACTTCCGCTTTATCTAACTTTGATAGCCTTAAAAAAGCCCTCTTTTCAAATAAGAAAAGAGGGCTTTTGGTATTAATCTAGCGTTCACTATTACGCTTGTCTTCACGGCGCTGCTTGCGCTTTGGACTAGTACGATAGGTCAGATAACCACCGATAGCCATAACTGCAAGAAAGGCGATGATATACATAAATATCGACGAGCCAATCATGAGCGATGCACCGATAATGGGAGTTGCTTCCATGTCAAAAATCCAGTTAAGGTTCATCAATAATTATGCAAGCGTCTCATTTCATTGTAAAGTAAATAAGTTTAGCTCCGGTGTAAGTTCAAGTGAACGGATACGGGCGGCTTGGTCATAAATATTGGCCGTCACAATCAGCTCATCTGGCTGATAGGTTGCTAAAAATGCAGCGAGTCTTGGTTTGACCGTGTCAACAGAGCCAATGAATGATACTGACAATGCATTGTCTACCATCATTTTCTCTGCTTGGCTCCAGATACCGTCCATATCGTGAGTAGGCTTAGGCATTTGACCTGTTTCGCCACGGCGCAGACGTACAAAGCTTTGCTGTGCTGAGGTAAAGTGATACTGCGCGGTCGCATCATCATCAGCCAACAATAGGTTTGCAGCCAGCATCACATAAGGCTTATCTAGATAGACAGATGGTTTGAACTGTTCACGGTAAGCCTCAATTGCTTGTCCAAGCATTTGCGGAGCGAAGTGAGAGGCAAACACATAAGGTAGTCCTAAATGTGCAGCCAAGGTCGCACCAAATAGAGAAGAGCCTAATATCCAAATCGGTATGCCTGATTTTGCGCCAGGAAATGCCTGTACAGGACTGCCATCTGTATCATTACCTAGGAAATACATCAGCTCTTGCACATCTTGTGGGAAGCGTTCTGCATCTTTCATTTGTCGACGAAGTGCCTGAAACGTCGCTCCATCAGTACCAGGCGCACGGCCTAAACCTAAGTCTACACGGTCGCCATATAATGCCTGCAAAGTACCAAACTGCTCGGCAATCACGAGAGGGGCATGGTTCGGTAGCATAACGCCGCCAGCACCGATACGGATACGGTCGGTTTGACTACCGATATGCGATAGTAGTACTGAAGTAGCTGCACTGGCAATACCGGGCATATTGTGATGCTCTGCCATCCAGTAGCGGTTTAAGCCTGATTTTTCCGCTTGCTGCGCGGTTTCCACCGTTTGGGCGATGCCTTCAGCGATGGTTTTGCCTTGAGGGACAGGCGCAAGATCTAAAAAAGATAAAGGGATTTTATTACTCATAAATGTTCCAGTAGTGTGTAAATTATTTTCTACTGATATGCTTATAGACAGTGGTAGTTTCAAGTGCCGCTAGTCACTGTTAATGAATCATAACAAAGCCAGCTAACTCTGTTTTTAAGCTCACTTAACAATTATTACGCCGTATTTATAAAGGTTGTCGTTGGTCAAAATAAGCGATAAATAAACCGTAAGTAAGGTCATAAAAGGATTTAACAGCATTATATTAGGGCATTAAAAAAAGATGGCATTAAAAAAAGCAGGCAACCTAGGTTACCTGCTTCTCTAATTAGTCGATTATAAGATAATAATAAATTGAATAATCATTATCTTAAGAACTAAATGCAATACTATTTATCTTGGTCACCAAGCTTGTAAGCTAAGACATAATCACCAATGGTTGTTCCAACTGAACCATGACCACCTGCGACCAATACGACCATTTGCTCACCTTTAGAGTTCAAGTAAGTCATTGGCGTGGCTTGACCACCTGCTGGAATACGGACATTCCATAGCACGTCGCCATTTTTCAAGTCATAAGCTCGGAAGTTGTTTTCTGTCGCCGCTGACAAGAACGCTACGCCACCTTTGGTGATGATAGGTCCACCGATACCAGGTACGCCCAATTCCAGTTTGATAGGAATAGGAGACAAGTCTTGTACCGTACCATTTTTGCGTTGATAAGCGATATCACCTGTGGCTAGATCAGCACCAGCAATCGTGCCCCATGGTGGCTGCTGACATGGCACGCCTAATGGTGACAAGAAGGGACCTAATTCTACTGCATAATCCGCACCTTCATTGGCATTGACGCCTTGCTCGCCTTTATTGGTCTCTGCATCGCCCAACGTGTCTCTAGGAATGAGTTTTGAGGTAAATGCCAAGTAAGTCGGCATACCGAACATCACGCCATTCTCAGGATCGACTGCAATACCGCCCCAGTTGAAGGTACCAAAGTTACCAGGATAGACCAAGCTACCATTGGTTGATGGCGGGGTATAGCGACCATCATAATTGAGCTGATTGAACTCAATACGGCACATCATTTGATCAACGAGACTGGCACCCCACATGTCTTTTTCAGTCAGTGGTTCAGGCTCAAAGCTCAAGCCAGAGTAAGGCTGAGTTGGCGCTGCGTGCTCTCCCGCTATGAGATAGCCTTGCGGTGCAGGACGCTCTTTAATCGGTACAATAGGCTCACCCGTTGCGCGGTTCAAGACGTATACATCGCCTTGTTTGGTTGGTACAACCAGCGCAGGCTGTACACCGTCGGCCGTATCTAGATCAAGTAAGGTTGGCTGAGCAGGCGTGTCCATGTCCCAAAGGTCATGATGGACAAACTGCTGAACCCAGCGTGCTTCACCAGTCTCGATATCTAGAGCGACAACAGACGTTGCATATTTTTCTTCAGCGGCATTTCGATAACTGCCTAGCTGATCCGGCGTACGGTTACCCATAGGGAAATATGCCAATCCAAGCTCTTCGTCGGCAGTAGCGACTGACCATGAATTTGGCGAACTGGTCTTATAAGTTTGGGTTGGATCATTGACATCGAAAGGCGCTGTATTATCAGGATCGCCTGAGTCCCAGTTCCAAAGAAGCTCACCAGTATTGACATCATACGCACGGATCACACCAGATGGCGAGTTAACATCATAGTTATCATTGACAGCACCAGCGACGATAATGGTATCACCCGCGATAACTGGTGGTGACGTAGAATAATAGTAACCTGCTTGATTGAACGGCATGTTATGCATCAAGTCTAGTGCACCATCATCACCAAAATCTTGGCAGCGTTGCCCAGTATTTGGATCGAGTGCATATAGTTTCGCATCAGAAGTTGGGATAAATATCTTGGCATCGCATTGCTTAGATGCGTTTTCAAAGGTATTGCCAGCAATTTTCTGTACTTGCACGGGGCTAGCTGTACTGTTGCTATTCTCTGCTGAATTATTAGCAGCGGTAGAGATAGGGTCAGGACTGGTTGCTTGACCAGCATAATAAGACACACCGCGACAGGTTTGATGCTGGCGTTGTAAGTTTTCCTCTACTTGAGGATCAAACTTCCACAGCGTCTCACCAGAGTCGGCATCTAGCGCTAGTACCCAGTTATGAGGGGTACATAGGTATAAGCCATTGCCGATTTTCAATGGTGTTGCCTGATAAGTTGTCTCACCGACATCGTTAGGCCCTTTGACATCACCTGTTTGGATTTGCCATGCTAGCTCTAAATCTTTGACATTATCGGTATTAATTTTATCGAGAGGTGAGTAGCGCTGACCATAATCAGTACGACCATACGCGCTCCACTCGCCATCTGGCGTTTGCTGACCGTTTGATAATGGGTCACCAAGGTTAGCTGACGTCTCATCTGAGCTGACGTTTTGCTCGTCATCATTTGCAGCAGTCAAATCAAGCTCACCGAGTTTGTCAGTGGCATTGTTGGCTAGACTACCAAAAGAGAGTAGTGCCCCTACGGCCACGCTTACGAGCAGTCCCCAATAATACAGAGGGCTTTTCTTAACAGTGTTTGTGGTTGATGTATTAGCTGCAGCATTTGCGGCTACTTGAGTTTTAGGCCCACGCATCTTGTTGGATACCCATGGCAGTAGCATGAGCAAACCGAAGATGAGCGGGAAGCCAACTCGAGGTGCTAGCGCCCACCAATAGAACCCAGATTCCCAAAGCGCCCAAGCCATGGTTGCTACGATAAATAGCGCATATAGCCCGTAAGCACTCCAGTGTTTTTTGAACAATAAAAAAGCTGTCGTTAGTATAATAACGCCAGCAATAAGGTAGTAAGGACTACCGCCTAAGGACAATAAATAAGCGCCGCCAATGAGTAGAGGGGCGGCAAAAATTGCCATAATGATCGCTACGAATTTTTCCATGAGCGGTATCACCTGTTTACAAAAGAGCAAGTTAATATGTATTGATATTTAGTCAACTTTATTCGACCAAATATCAATACAAGTGTGAATAATATATAAAAGAAACATTGAATAACGTTCTAGAATCTATTTTATCATCCACAGCTCAGTCTAGTAAGGGTGAGCAAGTCTGAGATACTTTATTTAACAAATGCTCATTAATTTGCAAATTGCTTTTGACATAGCTCCATGAAAGCGCGACCATATTGACGGATTTCTGCATCATCACGTACCGCCATCCAGCTGGTAAAGCGGCCAAAATGATCGACGGGGATGGCCGTCAGGTTTTGATAATGACTTGGCTCAAATGCCATTTCTGCGATGATACCAATACCTAGGCCCAGACCGACATAGGTGCTGATCACATCGGCATCAAGTGCCGCTAATACAATATCCGGCTCTAATCCTGCTTCATCAAACGTCTTGTCAATCGCGCCGCGCCCTGTGAAACCACCGTGATAAGTCACAATCGGATAGCTGGCAAGCGTGGGCAGGTCAATAGACTCTTGACTAGCCAGTTCGTGATCACTTGGTACGATCACGCGATGCGTCCAGTCATAGTAACGATAGCATCTAAGATAGTTGTTATGTAGCAGGGACTCAGTGGCGATACCGATATCGGCTTGACCACGGATGACCATCTGAGCGATGGTCTCAGGATCTGCCTGTTGCAAAATCAAATTCACTTTAGGGAAACGATCTTTAAACTCTTTAACCACTTGCGGCAGTACATAACGCGCTTGTGTGTGAGTGGTGGCAATCGTCAGCGTACCGATGTTTGGATTATTAAAATCTAGACTGAGGTTTTCTATGGTACGAATTTCAGCAAAGATAGACTCGATATGAGGCATGAGCGCTGTGCCCATGGTAGTCAGTCCTGTCAGGCGTTTGCCTTGACGCACAAACACTTCCGTCTTTAACTGATTTTCTAGTGCAGCAATATGCTTTGATAAGCTTGATTGACTGGTATGTAGCACAGTCGCCGCTTGGCTTAAGTTATAACCGTTAATCACCGTATGCCATACTGTTTCTAGCTGTTTGAGCTGAATCTGCAAATGCCGTTGGTTGACCACTACGTCGATTGCCATAACTTAATCCTATTGTATAAATATACAAACCTCGTCTGTATATGAAAGTAAAAATGTCTGAACATACAGTAATAAAGTAGTGTAAAACAAAGCTATTATTCTTGTATATAATAAATAGCTATCAATTTATGATAATTATGAATATAGAACTTGTATTTTGCAATGCTAAAAATTATTTGTTCAGTAAACGCTGCTTAGCCAGTGAATGCTTTTTTATTCAGTGAGGTAACTTGACCTAATAATTCATAAAGAACGGTCATGATTGAGCATAAAAAAACAGCTACCTTCTAAAAGATAGCTGTTCGTCAGTTATAAAGTTATTTACTACTGTTAATTAGTTGATACTGACTAACTTCAAACTTGGTTTATTTTGCAATATCAAAGCGATCTGCATTCATAACTTTGTTCCAAGCGCGGACGAAGTCACGAACGAATTTCTCTAAGTTATCATCTTGCGCATATAGCTCAGCATAAGCACGTAATATAGAGTTAGAGCCAAATACCAAATCTACACGGCTTGCTTGCCATTTGACGTTTCCTGTACCACGCTCACGTACTTCGTAGCTATTGGCAGTGTTGTCTGCTGCTCTTACAGGATGCCATGTGTAGTTCATGTCCGTTAAATTAACAAAGAAGTCATTGGTAAGCACGCCCGCACGTTCCGTAAAGACGCCATGTTGGCTCTGACCGTGGTTGGTATCAAGCACTCGCATACCACCAAGCAATACAACCATCTCAGGAGCAGTTAGACCCATTAGCTGCGTGCGATCAAGTAGCATCTCTTCTGGTGATACCGCATAGTCACCCTGAATCCAGTTACGATAGCCATCATGTAGCGGCTCTAAATCAGCGAAAGATTCAGCGTCAGTCATTTCAGCGTCAGCATCACCGCGACCTGGATTAAACGGTACAGTAATATCTACGCCTGCATCGTTTGCTGCTTGTTCAATAGCGGCGTTACCAGCCAATACAATGAGGTCTGCTAAGCTAACGTCTTTATCAAAGCCAGACTGAATACTGGTCAATGTCTCAAGCACACGTTGTAGCTGTTCTGGCTCATTGCCTGTCCAATCTTTCTGTGGGGCTAAACGGATGCGTGCACCATTTGCACCGCCGCGATAGTCCGAAGCGCGGAAGGTACGAGCGCTGTCCCATGCTGTAATGATCAACTCACGACGACTAATGTTACTGTTTAATATTTGCGATTTTAGCGTTGCAATATCATCAGCAGTCAAGTCCGCATTACCTGTAGGAATAGGGTCTTGCCATACAAAGTCTTCGCTCGGTACATCAGCACCTAAGTAACGAGATTTCGGTCCCAAATCGCGGTGAGTCAGTTTGAACCACGCTCTAGCGAATACTTTATCAAAGTACTCTGGGTTGTTATGGAACTTCTCTGAAATCTCACGATAGATAGGATCTTTGCTCAATGCCATATCTGCATCAGTCATGATTGGGTTACGACGTACACTTGGATCATGAGCATCTAACGGACGATCTTCCTCTTTGATGTCAGTTGGTTCCCACTGCCATGCGCCCGCTGGACTTTTGGTCAATGCCCATTCATGGTTCAATAGAAGCTCAAAGTAACCATGATCCCACTGGGTAGGGTTGGTGGTCCATGCGCCTTCGATACCACTTGAAACGGTATCGCCTGCATTACCACGACCTTTAGGATTGCGCCAGCCTAGACCTTGCTCTTTAACGTCAGCGGCTTCTGGCTCATCTTCTAGTATTGTCGCATCACCATTACCGTGACATTTACCAACGGTGTGTCCACCAGCGGTTAGAGCGACCGTCTCTTCATCGTTCATTGACATACGAGCAAAAGTAGTACGCATATCTTGAGCAGTTTTTAGTGGGTCAGGGTTACCATCGACACCTTCAGGATTGACATAAATCAAGCCCATTTGTACTGCTGCTAGTGGGTTTTCTAGTGAGGCGCGGTCTTCGTCGCTGTCATAACGGTTTTTGGTAGCGGCTAACCATTCGCGCTCAGAACCCCAGTAGATGTCTTTTTCTGGATGCCAGATATCAGCTCGGCCGCCAGCAAATCCTAGTGTTTTAAAGCCCATAGATTCATAAGCCATGTTACCTGCCAAAATCATCAAATCTGCCCAAGACAATTTATTGCCGTATTTTTTCTTGATTGGCCACAATAGACGACGGGCTTTGTCAAGGTTGACGTTGTCAGGCCAGCTGTTCAATGGTGCAAAGCGTTGGTTACCAGTATTAGAGCCGCCGCGACCATCAGCACCGCGATACGTACCAGCTGAATGCCAAGCCATGCGAATCATCAAGCCGCCATAGTGACCCCAATCCGCTGGCCACCATTCTTGCGACTCAGTCATTAGATTTTTTAGGTCAGTTTTGACCGCTTCTAGATCTAGCTGTTTAAAAGCTTCAGCATAATCAAAGTCTTCACCCATTGGGTCAGTCTTTTTGTCTTGCTGGTGCAATATGTCTAAGTTCAGTGCGTTTGGCCACCAATCCGTCGCAGCAGATGCAGTGGTAGTATGTGCCTGATGCATAACAGGGCAGCCACCCATGCTCGGACGCTCAGGCTCATGCGTGTTATCAACGTTTTCGCTATGGATCGTTGGACCTTGACCATCGCCTTTGTCATAAGTGGTATTGGTTGATTCAGTATTATTGTTGCTTTCGTGATCTACAGGACAACGAGCAGCATCTGGGGCAGTGTTTTTGTCGGTGGTGTTATTGGTTGAGTCGGACATGGTATAACTCCTAGGCTATGATAATAGAAAGAACAAACCGTGAATCTCGGTAGTCGTTGTTTATGTACAAAGCATAACTAAGCTGAGTAGATTTATAAAACTAATATATAAGAATTATAAGTTTTAAATTACTAATCATAAAAAGCTTGATGTTTTGTTTATCTCAATCTTCATTAACGCCCGTGCTTATCATCGCCAGTTAAGAGTAAACCAATAGAGTGCACCTAACCAATCAAGCCTGCGTCAGTTTTACTACTACCTTTATATTACCTATAAATAATGTCATTGTCAGACATCTTTCAAAACAGAAATTAGCAATAAAAAAGAGAGCTAAGATAACCTTGGTAAAACACTGCAGTTTTTTGCGTTACTATTAAGAAATATAAGCGATTGCCCATGGCCTGCAATCGCTAAGTTAATGCAAAAACATCTAGTCAAGATAAAGGTTCTCAAGTACCATAACTGGATTTTGTTGTAATGATAATATTGGTGCAACGTAGAGCAATTTTTATCGATCCTTTTGTCGATAACTGATTCTAAAGATTGATAAAAATTGTGCGCGGTTGTGTTCTTTGTCTGAATTGTTGGTGAGTTATTATGTCTGCTGTCAAATCTGTACCACCCAATCAACCAATTGCCAAAAAGTCATGGGGCGAGGCTACAAAAGCTTATCTCGATCCTCGTGTCATTATTATGCTGTTTTTGGGGTTCTCAGCGGGTATACCTATTCTGCTGATTTTCTCAAGTCTATCGCTATGGCTGAGAGAAGCAGGCATTGATCGTAGTGTCGTCACTATGTTCAGCTGGGCAGCATTGGGTTATTCGTTCAAATTTATTTGGGCGCCATTGATTGATGCGCTCCCTGTGCCGTTTTTGACCAAGTGGCTGGGGCGTCGTCGTAGTTGGATGGTGGTATCACAGCTGCTTATCGTGCTGGCGATCTTTTTGATGGCAAGGGTAAATCCTGTTAGCGAAGATGTCTTGGTTTATATGGCAGGCGCGGCCGTGTTGCTTGGGTTCTCTTCTGCGACGCAAGATATCGTAATTGATGCGTACCGTATTGAGCTTGCACCGCCGTCTATGCAGTCTATCTTGTCCTCTATCTATGTGTCAGGCTACCGTATCGGCATGATTGTCGCAGGGGCAGGCGCGTTATATTTGGCTGATTATTTCGGCTCAAATGAGACATTTTATAGTTATGAAGCGTGGCGCAATACCTATTACATCATGGCAGGGGTTATGACATTAGGGGTATTAACGACGTTTGCCAGTTATGAGCCAACCGCTGAGACCCTGCAAAGTAAAAAGCAAAAGGGTAACTTAAAAGTATTCCTGATTTATTCTGCGCTGCTGCTTATCCCAGGTCTGCTGTTTGGTGTTATTTACCTGATTAATATTTTGATCAATACAGTATTTGATAGCACAGTGGCCTTGATACCACTAATAATAATGCCAGCGATTAAGTTTTACTTTTTAGCATTGGTCGCGTGCGCGCCATTATTATTGCTGTACTTTATTATCAATCAACCAAAAATCATTAACAAAGCCCCATTGGTCGCTGAAACTCGTGAAGACTACGTCAGACTGGTAGCGTTGTTTGTATTTTCAGTGATTGCCTTTATCGCTGCTTATATATTGATGGGGCAAGTCTTACCCGAGTTTGAAGGCGCTTTTTCTAGTTTCTTTGTAGAAACCTTGCACTTATTAGTAAGCCTAGGCGCGGCGATGGCAGCAGGTTATGCCCTGGTACAAGTAGGACTGGTGAAAAAAGAAGTGGCCATGGCAACATGGATCGAGCCTGTTTTAGATTTTTTCCGACGTTATGGCAAAAAAGCCCTGCTGCTATTAGCCTTGATTGGTCTATACCGTATCTCAGATATCGTCGCAGGCGTGATCTCCAACGTCTTTTATCAAGACATGGGCTTTAGCAAAACAGATATCGCCAATGCCGTAAAACTGGTCGGTGTAATTATGGCAATTGCAGGCGGTTTTTTGGGCGGGATTTTGGCTCAGCGTTTCCGTATCATGCATGCCATGATGATTGGCGCGATTTTGGCGTGTGCGACCAACCTGTTGTTTGTGGTATTGACGTACAACCCAGGCAGCCTGCCGATTATGTATATGGCAGTGATATTTGATAACTTGGCTGCGGGCCTTGCGAGCGCTGTATTTATCGCTTTCTTATCAGCACTGACCTCGATTCGCTTTACTGCTGTACAGTATGCGATTTTTTCCTCGTTGATGACGCTGATACCAAAAGTGATGGGTGGTTATTCTGGTGCTATCGTCGATAATATGGGTTATCCGTTTTTCTTTATCTTTACCTTCGCTATCGGTATTCCAATTCTGGCGCTGATTTACTTTGTCGATAGACATATTGTCATTGGTGATAACGATGATATTTATGGCGATGACAATAATGATGGCAGCGGTGGCAATGGGGTAGGTGAAAAACTAAGCAAAACCAACCCTAACCTGACCGATACCAAAGAGCCACCACGCGCATCAGAGTAGGCTAAGGAGTATTTTACCTTTATACATTCACTGTTTTTTAAGAGCTATCTATGACCATATCGACCATTCGTCAAATCAAGCAGCAGATTCAACAACTAACGAATGGTGATACTGATAATCAGCTACCGTCGTTTTGGCTGACGGACTGGTTGCTGCATGTCATTGATAAGCCTGCGATAACGTTGATGACTGACGAAGATTATCAGCTAACTGATAGTGAGATTGCACTTTTCAACGATGGTGTGGTGAAAATGCAGCAAGGCATACCGCTTGCTTATCTGACTGGTCAGCAGGAGTTTTGGTCGCTGAGCTTTAACGTGAATGAGCATACTTTGATTCCTAGGCCTGATACCGAAGTATTGGTCGAGCAGGTGTTAAACTGGATAAATGACCATTCAACATGTCTCAGTAATAAACGATTACTAGATTTGGGGACAGGGTCAGGTTGTATCGCTATCAGTCTTGCTCATGAGTTAAAGCACGCTAATTGGCAAGTCGTGGCGGTTGATTTGTCGTCAGAGGCGCTTAAAGTGGCTCAGCATAATGCCGTGAGCAATAACGTCGCTGATGTTGAGTTTGTTCAAAGCAGTTGGTATCAAGCGCTACCTATTTGCGATGAGCCGCAGTTTGATATTATCGTGTCAAACCCTCCTTATATTGACGAGACAGATGAGCATTTAGCCCATCTAAAAGCTGAACCGATCAGCGCCTTGAGTGCACCCAATCAGGGTTTAGCTGATATCGAGCATATCGTCCAGCAAGCAACAAAGTATTTACGTACAGGTGGGCTACTGGCTATCGAGCATGGATATGATCAAGGTGATGCTGTTCGACAGTTATTTTTGAATAGTAATTTTGAGTCAGTAGATACCGCAAAAGACTACGGTGGTAATGATCGCGTCACGCTAGGGCAAGCTCAGTAGACAGACTTTTTAGTAAACTTATTTGATTATAGGCTTTGAATGATTATGGCAGAAGCGCTGGTACAGCTATCGGATGACGAGCTGCTCCGTTATGCTCGGCAAGTTTTATTAGACGGTTGGGATATGGATGCTCAGCTACGACTCAAGTCAGCACGCGTGGTGATGATAGGCGCAGGTGGCCTAGGCTGCCCTGCTTCTGAAACATTGGTACGTGCTGGAGTAGGCCATGTCCATCTGATCGATGATGATGAAATTGAGGCAAGCAACTTACAACGGCAAACGCTGTTTTTGCCTGACGATATCGGTAAGCCCAAAGCATTGACCGCAGCAGCCATGTTAGAGCGCATCAATCCTTTGATAAAGACTCGTGGCACAGTGGCGCGGTTAGATGAAGATAATGCCTATGAATTGCTCGATATGGCAGCAGGCAAGCCGGACTTACTCTTAGACTGTACGGATAATTTTGCCACGCGCGACATCATCAATCGTATTAGTGTACGCTACCAGATCCCTCTATTGTCTGCATCGGCAATTGCGATGCAAGGGCAGTTAGCACTGTTCGAACCTCAGCTCGATACTGGTTGCTATCATTGCGTGTTCGGCTCCGTAGTGCTCGACGAAGCCGCTGACGAACGTACGTGTGCCAATTCAGGAGTGCTGGCCAGTACCACTGCGGTTATGGGTAATCTGCAAGCCAATGCTGCACTACAATACTTGGGATTAACCAAAAATCCACTGACAAACAAACTGCTCATATGGGATGGTAGTCAGATGCAGCAGCGGCTGATGGGGTATCGAAAAGACCCGCAGTGTCCTGTCTGTAGCAGTCCTATAGTCAACTCTCTATAAATTGGATACGGTGTCAGGCTTGCTTAGTCTACGACTTGTAGTACTGTCACTCGCCTTCCTTGTATCCAAATTATATTGAATCCACTATAACTGAGTAATCTGATTTTAACGCATCTTTATATTGTATTGCCTATCTTCAAACCTCCTTCTTATTACCATAGTTGTTTTTTATGAAAATTCATCGTCCGCATTTATTAAAGCATACTTTTAATGTCATGAACCGTGTTCGCCAAACAGCGAGTGTGGCAGGTCTGTCTGCGCTAAGAGTGGCAAAAGGTGAGAAACCTGACGCGATGCTACTCAAAGAAACCTTTGAGCAGTTAGGTACGACTTATATCAAAATCGGTCAGTTCATCGCCAGTACGCCGTCATTGTTTCCACGTGATTATGTCAAGGCTTTCCAGAGCTGTTTGGATCAAACCACGCCATTGTCTTATGCTTATATTGAGCAAGTGCTAAAAGAAGAACTAGCGACTGATGGCATGACCCTTGATGATACGTTTGCACATATTGACTCAGAGCCGCTAGCCTCGGCTTCTATCGCTCAAGTGCATGCAGCACGGTTGCACAATGGCGATGAAGTGGTGTTAAAGGTACAAAAGCCTGGCGTCGAGACCATCATGCAGACCGACTTGGGTGTATTGCATGGTGTAACTAAGCTACTTGAGATCCTGATGCCATCGATGAAATTTGCAAGTATCGCGCCGATTATCGATGAGATTCGTCTGCGTATGCTTGCCGAGACTGACTTTATCGCTGAAGCACAGAATATCCGCGATTTTCAACAGTTCTTGGCGGTATCAGGAAATACTCGTGTCGTTGCACCAACTGTCTATGAAGAGCTGACTACTAAGCGTGTACTAACGATGAGCCGTCTATATGGCGTCTCTATGGTCGATGAGTCACTCATGCGTCAGTACTGTGCAGATCCTGCCCAAGTCATGGCAGACACCTTAAACACATGGTTTGCCAGTCTCATGTTATGCAATAGTTTCCATGCGGATTTACACGCTGGTAATTTGATGCTATTGACTGATGGTCGTATTGGATTTTTGGATTTTGGTATTGTCGGTAAGCTCAAAGCTGAGAGCTGGCGTGCGTGCATGGGCATGATGCAAGCCATGCAAGACAGTGACTATCAAGCCATGGCTCGCCATATGATTGATATGGAGATGACGCATGGTGGCAATAAAGTCGATGTGGCTGCACTGGGGAATGACTTACAGCGTATGATGACAACCATCATGGCAGAAGATAAAACCTTTACCAGCGGTGTTCCTTTCAATAGTAAAGAGCAAGCCGATGAGCTTAATAAAATGATGCTTGAGATTGTTGAGGTTGGTAAACGTCATGGCATCCATTTCCCACGCGACTTTGCTCTATTGACCAAACAGATGTTGTATTTTGATCGGTTTATGCGTACGCTAGCTCCAGATATGGATATGTTTAGCGACCAGCGGGTACAGATGCTAGGGCAGGATACGGTAGAGACGACAACGTTAGATGTGTCATAGTTTTTCTAGTACTTTATGCTGGCCTAATACATCTGATAGCTTCTCTATTTCTGCGTTTATTTATTACTGCTTTTGACTGTCTAACACAAAGGATTGTGTGCTAATTGCCGCAAAAATGGCTCTGTCATGATGACTGCTTTTAAAAGCCGTATGGTTCCGACGATTACCAACGAAGCTGCCATTGCCTGTATCGGTATGTACTGCATGGCAGTCGTCATGGGTTATGGACGCTTTCTGTTTACCGCCACCTTACCTGATATTATGGTGCAATTGTCGCTATCAACGACGATTGCAGGCTGGCTGGCATCAATCAATTATATCGGTTACTTTATTGGCGCTCTTATTGCTATGTTTGTGCCTCAGCGCTCGACATGGCAGGCGATGACACTTTGGGCGATTATAAGTGTTGTTACCACGATGTTACTCGTCATACCAAATATGTCGCTCACACTATGGTATATCATCCGCTTAATTGCAGGTATTGCAAGTGGCGTGGCGATGATTCTAAGCTCATCGTTTGTCATTCAAACCCTTAGCCCTGAGCGCCGTTCTGTATTATCAGCAGTCCACTATGCAGGTATTGGTGTCGGCATCAGCGCCTCTGCCATTGTAACGTGGTGGCTATTAAAATTAGGCTATCACTTCGATGTAATTTGGCTAGTCGCAGGCGTCACCAGTTTACCGCTTGTGTGGCTACTTTATGCAGTAAAACCGAGACAGGTAGAGACTGTTGATTCGCAGCAGATTGATGCCAAACAACACGTATCAATGCATCAGGCCTATTTAAACTTTAAACGCTCCTTATATGAAGCCATCTCTGGGCACCATAAATCGCTTGCTTTACTTTTTGTCAGCTACGTACTGGCAGGGTTTGGTTATATTAGCTCAGCAACTTTTTTGCCCGTCATGGCAGCACAACGTCTAACAACACAGATGTATGCTGGACTCATGATTTGGTTGGTTGTTGGTATTTTTGCGATGTTGTCAAACCCCCTATGGGGCGCGCTTGCCAAACGTATCGGTGAGATAAAAACCTTAATGGGGCTGACGGTATTGCAAGCATTTGGGATGTGCTTGCCGATATGGTTTGATGGGGCGCTTGGATTGTATGGCAATGCTGCAATTTTAGGATTGACCTTTGTCGGTATGGTATCGATGACACTGACTTTATTTAAAAACATCAATCCTGCCTATTCTAATTTACTGATTGCTTTGGCAACGTTGGCTTATGCGTTAGGGCAGTTTTTGGGGCCTTTGGTCACGGTAGCGCTGGCAGGGCAGGATGGTAATTTCAATGCAGGCTTACTTGTCGCTGCTATTGGATTAATGATCGGATTTGTACTATTGGTATGGTTTCGTCGACAGTCACCAACGACCGCTTAGATCGTCTAAACTACGCTACGGCTAAATACTTCTCGTAGTTCAAAACTGGTATGAACTTGGGCTACGCCTTCGATACGATTGAGGCGATGCAATAAAAACTCTTCGTAATGTGTCATATCACGTACTCTGACCTTAATCAGATAGTCTTCGGTGCGTCCTGTGACAATACTACAGCTAATGACTTCCTCAAAGCTTTGAACTTTGCGTTCAAACTGCTCGAAACGTTCTGCTGTATGTCGATCCATACTAATAGCGATAAACACGGCTAGCGGATAGCCAAGTTTTTGTGCATCGGTTTTGGTGTGGTAGCCAGTGATTATGTTCGCATCTTCTAAGCGCTTTATACGACGTGCACAAGGGGTGGCAGACAGGTTGACGCGTTCAGCGAGTTCAGTAATGCTTATACGCGCCTGCGTTTGCAATAAGCGTAGCAACTGTCTATCTATCTCGTCTATATCTGCTGTCCCTGTACTATCAATATAATTGTCTGGCATTTCTCAAGCCTTAATAGTGAATTTATTCGATTATAATGTCTAAATTGTGTTTTTCCACTAAAATAACAGAAAATAAAGTAAAAGAAAGCAGGTTTCTCTCTGTTAAACTTTGATATTATTATGGTATGAACACTAGTTATCTCGTATGATAAATACTGATCTAATCAACAGCTAATCGCCTAGCTAAATATATAAATAACCATATCATCTAAGGATTGATTATGTCTGACCAAGCCACGCACACTGCAGCCACAGGGACTGCAAAGATCACACCAAAAAGTGCCGCTTTTGACTTCCGTAAATACCGTCCATTTGCATTTGCGCCATCGCTGCCAGATCGTACTTGGCCAAGCAAAACAATTGAGAAGTCACCGATATGGGCAAGTGTGGATCTGCGTGATGGTAACCAAGCACTGATTGATCCGATGACCATTGAACAAAAAATGCGCTTCTTTAAGACCTTAGTAGACGTTGGCTTTAAAGAGATTGAGATTGGTTTCCCGTCAGCGGCGCAGGTAGAGTTTGACTTTGCGCGTAAGCTTATCGAAGAAAACCACGTACCTGAAGATGTAACGTTACAAGTATTGGTACAAGCCCGCGAGCATTTGATTGCCCGTACTTTTGAATCATTAAAAGGTGCTAAACGTGCGGTTGTCCATGTTTATAACTCGACCAGCCGTGTACAACGCGAAAAAGTCTATGGCAAAGATGAAGCCGAAATCAAAGAGATTGCGATTGCAGGTGCCAAGCTATTACAAGAATATGCAGCAAAGTACCCTGAGACAGATTGGGTGTTTCAGTACTCGCCAGAGAGCTTTAGCCAGACAGAAACTGAATATGCCGTAGAGGTTTGCGATGCAGTATGTGACGTGTGGCAACCACAGCAGGGTCAGGAAGTTATTTTTAACTTGCCAGCGACGGTTGAGGCTTCTATGCCCAATGTCTTTGCTGATCAAGTAGAGTACTTCTGCCGAAATTTAGCGCAGCGTGAGCACGTGATTGTGAGCTTGCATACCCATAATGACCGTGGCTGTGCGGTAGCGGCAGCTGAATTGGGTGTGCTTGCAGGTGCGGATCGTATCGAAGGCACATTGCTTGGTAACGGTGAGCGTACAGGTAACATGGATATCATGGTCATGGCCATGAACTTGTTTAGCCAAGGTATCGATCCTGAGCTTGATTTTAGCAATATGAGTGAAATCGTACAGGTGGTGAGCGAATGCAATAACTTACCATTGCACCCACGTCATCCTTATGTAGGCGAGTTGGTCTTTACGGCATTTAGTGGCTCACATCAAGATGCTATCAAAAAATCTCTCGATTACAATGAAAGCAATCAGAGCGAAACAGACAACGTCTGGGACGTGGCTTATCTACCTATCGATCCTGCGCATATTGGGCGTAGCTACCAAGATGTGGTACGTATCAATAGCCAGTCAGGCAAAGGCGGCGTCGCATATATCTTGCAGCGTAACTACGGTTTTAACCTACCACGTTGGATGCAAATTGACTTTAGCCGTGTGGTACAAAAGCAAGCTGAAGCGGCTGCACGAGAATTGCAGAATGATGAAATCTTGCAGACCTTTGAAGATACTTACTTGCAGCAGGGCAAATTTGAGCTGCTAGACTATAGCGTCAACAATAAAGGCGGTGCGGTTTACTTTAGTGGTCAAGTACAAATGAATAGCGACACCATCGATATTGATGGCACGGGTAACGGCCCATTGTCATCGTTTATTGACGGACTTGCGCAGCATACGGGCAAATCACTACATATTATTAACTATGCAGAGCATGCGATTAACCCGCATCATAACAGCGGTAATGGTATCGATGATGATACCAATAGTGATAACAAAACCAATGCCAATGCTGCCGCTTACATTCAGTTAAATGTTGATGGCGAAGTGTATTCAGGTATCGGTACTTGCAGCAGTACAGTATCAGCCATGCTAAAAGGGGCGTTATCAGCTTTTGCTCAAGCGCTAAATACAGAAGCTGCTTAATATTAAGTAGTCATTGTATTACGCAGAATTCTGTATGCTAATAACGCCATTGCTTCTTGTCTCTAGCAAGTAAAGCAATGGCGTTATTTTTTGCTATAAATACCTATGAAATTCCAACTATAGGTTTATGAGCAATAGCATAATGTTACTTGTGTTTTTGGTGTCTAAGACTTACGCTAATGTATATATTAAAATATTATAATTAAAAGGTTAATTATGGAACCTATTTCATTTGCATCATTTACACTGGCATCTATTTTGGCTTCGTTGCCTGCGAACGGTGAGGCTATTACCAAGCCGACCATTACCACTCATATTAGTCCAGCCATTGCTGGACAGTGGGAAATAGACTTGGACAGCAGCGCTCATTTTACTCAGGCTATGATGACCAAGGAAGCGGAAGCTAACCAGTCAGTATCAAATAGTGCGCGACAGCCTAGCAGTGTAGAGCCTAAGGTGATTACGGGCATGGACGGCGGCGTACTGACTCAAAGTGAAGAGCGGGTTCTAAATATTCAACCAACTACTAGTAAGAACTTACTTGCGTCAGTTGGTCAGTCTGACCAGTGCCGTGAGCTATATAACTTTAGTGCGGATAATGAAATGTGGTCTGTCAGTGGCAAAGAGTGGACATACGGACGCTATCTAGTCACCCACCGTGAAGAAGGGCTGCCAGTTATTGCGATCAAGACTGTTTATGATAATAATGAAGTAGATTGCTCAGGCAATCAGATCGACCAGACTGATGAAGCGTTGATTGCATTTATTAATCATGATGGTAATCAGATGCAATGGTGCGCTGACCCTGATGGTAACGAGTGCTTTATGAACTTCAATAGAGTGTTGCCATAATTAGATATGCTCGTTGTACTTTACGTATGATTGACAGCTTATTGATGACATAAAAAAACCGCTATATTAATAGCGGCTTTTTTATATGTTTTTTAAATGACAATTGCAGAGAGCTTATTAAGCTTAGTAGACTCTACAGGTATTTCAGCTTACGAGTCTTTTTTGGCTTTATTCGCAGTCAGCAGCTCTCTTTCGAGATAGTGAATATTTTGCGCTTCACGAGTAAAGTTATCATCCGCTAAAATCACATCACGATGCAAAGGAATATTGGTTTTGATACCTTCGATAATTAGCTCATCAAGGGCATGTACTGTCTTAGCAATGGCTTGCTGACGAGTTTGACCGTGACAAATAAGCTTACCAATCAATGAATCATAATAGGTCGGTATTTCATAGCCAGGGTATAGATGAGAGTCAAAACGGATACCAGAACCACTTGGCGTGAACAATTGACTGATAGTACCTGGGCAAGGTACGAAAGTCGCTGCATCTTCGGCATTGATACGACATTCGATCGCATGACCCTGAATCTCAATCTCACTTTGACGATAAGATAGGCCGTAACCGGCAGCAATTTTAAGCTGTTCGACCACAACATCAATACCAGTAATCATCTCAGTCACTGGATGCTCAACCTGTACACGAGTGTTCATTTCAATAAAGAAAAACTCGTTATTTTCAAACAAGAATTCAAACGTACCAGCACCGCGATACTTAACAAGCTCGCAAGCTTTTACGCAAGCTTTTAAGATTGGCTCACGTACATCATCTGGGATGTCTGGGGCAGGTGCTTCTTCTAGTACTTTTTGATGGCGACGCTGCAATGAGCAATCACGGTCATATAGATGGATAGCATTACCATTACCATCACCCAACACCTGTACTTCTACGTGACGCGGGTTTTGTAGATAGCGCTCCATATAGACAGTGTCATCACCGAACCAGAGCTCAGCTTCTTGTTTGGCCGCTTGTACTTGACCAATTAGTTCATCAAAGCGTTCAACCACACGCATACCGCGTCCACCACCGCCAGAAGCTGCTTTAATCAATAGTGGGAAGCCAATATTGCGGGCTTGCTCTTCAGCATTGTGCAGGGTCACAGCGCCAACTGAACCAGGTACGGTTGGTACGCCTGCTTTTTTCATAGCGTTGATGGCAGAAACTTTGTTGCCCATAAGGCGAATATGATCAGCATTAGGACCAACGAAGGTCAATCCTGCTTCTTCTACTTGTTCAGCAAATTCAGCATTTTCAGACAAAAAGCCATAACCGGGATGGATAGCATCTGCACCAGTAATTTCAGCAGCAGTTAAGATGGTATTGATATCAAGGTAGCTTTGGTTAGCATTAGGCTTGCCAATACAAATTGCCTCATCAACAAAGCGCAAGTGCATCAAGTTGGCATCCGCAGTAGAGTAGACACCTACCGTTTCGATACCTAGCGCTTTACAGGCGCGGACGATGCGCAGGGCAATTTCACCTCTGTTGGCAATGAGCAATTTTTTTATCATGGGTTCATCCTTGTCGAAGCGTCAGTCATTGACTGAGTTTCGATACATAGCATCATGTTGTTTAGCATTGACGCGGTATATATACCAAAAGTCAGCCATAATGAAATAAAGTATGGCAAATATCGTTACGCTTTGTAGCGTATGACAGGTTGACCGAACTGTACGACTTCAGAGTTATCTACCAAGATTTCGTCAACAATACCACTTTGAGTCGCTTCAAGCGGGTTCATGATTTTCATGGCTTCGATGATACCTAAGGTATCACCTGCCTGAACCTTTTGACCGACTTTCACAAATGGTGGGTCATTAGGACTTGGTGCTGAATAGAAAACACCAACCATTGGTGAAGACTCAACGCTACCCGCTTTTTCTGCAGGTTTGCCTTCGACAGCGGCAGCAGGAGCAGCGCTCGCAGCTGGGGCGGCCATCATAGTTGGCGCAGGCGCGTCATAGTGACGAGTTAAGCTAATATGCTCGTCGTCAGAACTGATTTCTAAATTAACCAGTTCACTTTCTTCCATAAGGGCGATGAGGGTGCGTATTTTTTCAATATCCATAGTTTTTATCTGGCCTTATACTAAATTCGAGAAATAGTGTAACTAAATATTGTCTAATTAATTGCTAATGATACCTAGATTCAAGGCAATGAGCAATCAATGTACAGTTGTTAACTGAGAATTTTTACATATTTTGACGTAAGCCATCTTTTTAGCAAGAAAATATCTACGATTTTTCATAGTCTGTATGATCAAATGACGCTAATAATGATTATAAAATGCAATCCATGAGCAATTGGCTTAACCCCATAGCATAGTTAAACGTTTTTGCTGATAGCGTAGACGCAAAGTAAGTAAAATAGATGATAAGAACAAACCTGTAATCAACGCCATCCAAAACCCTTGTGCACCAACGTCAGTGAAACGCACCAGATAGACGCCAAGTGGTAGTGCAACTAACCAGTAGCAGAAGAGCGTTACCCACATCGGTACGGTGGTATCTTGCATACCGCGCAATATACCAGCAACGTTAACTTGCCAGCCATCAAATAACTGATAGGCAAGTGCAAAGATAAGCAAATGCATAGACTGAGCTCTAACTTCTGGATTATCGGTGAATGCTGCTGCGAGTTCCGGTCTGAATAGCCATATCCCAAGCATACAAGTCAAAGCGATCAATACGGTCCATACCAGTCCAGTAGCTTGCACTTGGCGCAGTGCTAATAGGTTTTTTTGACCAAATCGATTGGAGACCATGATAGTGAGCGCCATGGCGACCGATATCGGTATCATAAATAGCTGTGAGGTCACTGACAGCGCCACTTGATGCGATGCTGTTGCTAGCTCACCCAATGGACTGATAACGAGTGCGCCTAAGCTGAACAAACTGGCTTCAAAGAAAATAGAGATGCCAATAGGGATGCCGAGTTTTAACAGCTTTTTTATCTGTGTACGATTAGGGCTAGAGAAGCCATAAAAAAATCGTGTGCTCACAAATTCGCGACGTTTCGTGAAGCTAGTATAGGCCGCCAATAATAGGACATTTATCCATAATACCAGCGCTGTCGCCACCCCGCAGCCTGCACCGCCCATTTCTGGCATCCCAAATAACCCGTGAATAAAAATATAGTTCAAAGGAATATCTGCGAGTAGGCCAATGATACTAATGACAGTCACAGGCTCAGGACGACCCAATGCCTCACAATAACTGCGTAGGACGGCATATACAGCGAGCGCTGGGAAACCAAATGAGACACCATGTAAATACTGCGTCGCTATCGGCTGAATGTTTTCTGGGACACCCATAATGCCAAGGACATTGGGAGCCAAATTAACAATGATAAAACCAATAATGCCAATGACACCTGCTGTCCATAGAGACTGCTGCGTGATATGTGGTACTTGGCCGTGCTGGTCTTGACCAATCGCTTCACCAATCAGAGGTGTGGTTGCGATAAGCACACCTGTGGCCAATAAAAACAATGGTAGCCAAATACCAGAGCCAACGGCTACCGCAGCCAAATCAAGCGCCGAGACTTGACCTGCCATGATGGCATCGACTACGCCAAGTGCGGCTTGGCAAAACTGAGTAATTAAGATAGGGAGGGCAAGTACGCCTAAACGTAAGCTGTAGCTTTTAAAATCTTTGAAAGACAATGGAAAAACCATGGTAAGCAACTTTTTATTCTTTGCGGTAATTGTTATTAAGGTTATTATTAATAAACAAACACTGCTATCAATCGACTAAGATTGACACAGCAAGGAGAGTGTAGTGCCGACGATAATACTCCGATAAATAATATGAGCAAGCTTATAATGTTGCATAAGTAGATAGGCAGAGTATGAAAATAAAAGTAAAGACACTAAAATAAAAATAACCCGTCGATCCAAGTAGTGGATTGACAGGTCATATACATAATAAGATGGTAAAGAAGCAACACTATGATGTCAACGCTTTAGCGCCGCTATGTAGGTATTAATCTTAGGTTTTTTGTACTCTGTTTTATAGTTGATGGACAACAGCCAATAGCCAATTCAATGAGTTTACTCCGGCAACAACTCAAGTGTCTCCGCCATATCCATAATCGCTCGCCAATGTTTGGGCTCTAATGGAATCACCGTTAACTGCTGACAGCCTTTCCTCAATAATAACGAGTCTTCCAAAGTTGGCAAGAATTTTAACTCTGATAGTGGCAACACCTCTGTAAAAGCTTGCTCAAAAGCAAGATCAACCATATACCAACGAGGTGCATCTTCGGTCGCAATAGGATCATAATGACGATGCTCAGGGTGAAATTGAGTAGGATCAGGATACCCTGCTGTAGTAACTGTCATAATACCAGCGACTCCAGACGGCTTGGCGCTAGAGTGATAAAAGAATACCTTGTCGCCAACTTTCATATCATCACGCATAAAGTTACGTGCGCGGTAGTTGCGAACGCCGTCCCAACCGTCGGTGCCTAGGCGCTGCAAGTCTTCAATACCAAAAAATTTAGGGTTGGATTTCATTAACCAATACGCCATATATTTGTCCTTCGATTTTTTATTTATTTTTCAATTTGTGCTTAAAATTATCAGAGTTAGTTTCTCTTAGCTCGCTCTCAACCCCGTTTTTAATAGAGTCTCTATATACTGCCCATAAGTTGCCATGGTGAATAGGGCGTTTATACGTGTTTTTGTTAATAGTTTTATGATAGATAGGCTTTTCTTTATCTCATCTAGTCGCTATCCTAGCGTTACTTTTGATATCGATCATCATTGCTCACTACAAAATAAGTTTATTTATGCCCAAAGTGAATACAGACAGCATGCCAAACGAACTAAATACGTTAAGTCTTACTGAACCAACAATGGATACTATCGAGGTCGATGTGACTGACATTCCATTGTCTCTTTACATACACATTCCGTGGTGTGTGAAGAAGTGTCCTTATTGCGATTTTAATTCGCATGAGCTACCGATTGACAGTGGATTATCCATGTATGAGGAATACGTCGATGCATTACTGTTAGATGCCGCAATGCAGCAACCTTTAACTCAGGGCCGAAAAATTGGTTCGATATTTATTGGTGGTGGTACGCCGTCTTTGCTACCCATTGCTCAGTATCAACGATTGTTCTCTGGGTTACGTACATGTTTTGAATTTGCAGAAGACATCGAAGTTACGATGGAGGCCAATCCCGGCACGCTTGAGCATGCACCATTTGCGCAGTATTTAGAGGTTGGTATCAATCGTTTGTCTATCGGCGTACAGAGCTTTGCCGCTGATAAGCTAAAGGTACTTGGGCGTATCCATGATCCTGTGCAAGCGTTATCAGCGATTCGCACTGCCAAAGCGGCTGGATTTGTACGGGTCAACGTCGACCTGATGCACGGTCTACCGCAACAAACCATGAATGAAGCGCTAGAAGATATCCAAATGGCGCATGATGCTGGCGCAACGCATATCTCTTGGTATCAACTGACTATTGAGCCGAATACCGTGTTTTACCGCAGTCAGCCTATTTTACCCGATGAAGACAATTTGGCAGATATTGAACAAGCAGGTCAGTCGTTATTGCAGCAATTAGGTTATAGCAATTATGAGGTGTCGGCATGGGCAGGTGCGTTAGACAAACCATGCCGTCATAACATCAATTATTGGCAGTTTGGCGACTATCTAGCAATCGGCGCTGGAGCACATGGTAAAGTAACGATTGGTTGTAACGATAGCAATGGTGGTCATTCATCAGACGTAAAAGATAAAATGGAAGATGACTTGTTACTAGCGTCAGGTATCTATCGCTTTAGCAAATCACGTTTGCCAAAAGATTATGTAGTAATGAATCCAGATGTCACGGAGATGTCTGATACACGCCAAATCACACCAAAAATGGTTGGCTGGCAAGCGATTGATCAAGAAGAGTTGGTGAGCGAGTTTATGCTAAACGCACTGCGCTTACATGGCGGTGTCGCTTGGTCTATGTTCGAAAAGAGAACTGGATTAACCCTTGATAGTATTGCTGAACAAGTAAACAGTTTAGTCAAACAAGGATTGTTGGTAGATAGTGATACGCAGTTGCAACCGACCGTATTAGGACAGCGTTATCTCAATCAGATATTACGCGCGTTTTTATAAAATCGTGCTTGAGTGATTGTTTAATAACGGCGAAGTAAGAACACAAAAAAGGCTTATCAAATGAATGATAAGCCCTTTTGAAAATCTAAAAAAAGCAGACCTTAGATTTTGTTTTGTACTTCTTGTGCGCCGCCAGTTACAGCATCACCAGCGCTTGATACGTCTTGGCCAAAGCCTTTGAACGTGTTGCAACCAGTTAGAACGAACATAGCAGTTAAAGATGCGATGATTACTTTTTTCATAATAGTATCCTCAAAGATAAATGAATGGTTATAAATAACAACAGTGACGCTAAGCATCGTGCTCAAGCTTCACTGAAGGGGTATTGGATGTGACAGTCATACATAAATGCTATCGCGTTATCCATTACAGACATCATAGTGAAAGTTAAAAACGCTGCACAGTATCAAAATGTAATTATTGGCAGTAAACTGTAACTTTCGATTACCTACCGCTCATAAATTTAAATAATAGAGCGCTGAATATTTGTGGAGTAAGAATGACCATCCATATCGTGCTAGTAGCACCAAAAATGCCGAGCAATACTGGCAATATTATTCGACTGTGTGCCAATAGCGGAGCACAGCTACATTTAGTCAGACCGTTAGGGTTTGAGCTTGATGACAAAAAGCTACGCCGTGCAGGTCTTGATTATCACGAATATGCTCATTTGCAAGTGCATGATGATTGGACGGCTGCGAGACAAGCTCTAAAAGCCGCCGATTGCCATGTCGTTACCGCATTGACAACCAAACTGAGCAAACCGTTCTACGATTATGACTTTGGCAAAAACTCGGACTCTGAAGCATCTGATAAGGCTGCTATGCCCAATATCGCGCTGGTTTTCGGTTCTGAGACGGCAGGTCTGGCAGATGATATACGTGAAGATATCGGTGCTGATAACTGGCTAAGACTACCCATGCTAGCTGACTCGCGCAGTTTGAACTTATCAAATAGCGTAGCTATTTGTTTGTACGAGATATGGCGACAGCAAGGATTTGCAGGCGATGAAGGTCGTAGCGTTGGTTATGAGACATTGACAGTCTATGACCCAAAATAGCGATTCTACAAAGCAATAACTATAGACTTAAAAGTATTTGCATACTCAATGAGCAGTAAAATATTAGATACTGCTCATGTACATATGATGAGTTTCTAGTGCGACATCGATCGTATCTTATCGCCTATAAAGCACTTATAAACAGTTCGGTGGTTTTGGTAAGCCTGCTAAGCGATTGACATGACGCGCAACCAAACCTGTATTAAACAATTGCTGTAGCTTTTGATTGCTAATATCAAGTTCTGGCAAAGTCTTTTGTAGCCATTTGATTAATGGACGGGTTGCTGGCGCGTGATTAAATTTATCAAAAAACGCGCGCACTTGTTGCAAAATTTCTAAATGCTCATCGCTCAGATTAACCTCTAACGTGTCTGCCAATTGCTGTGCGATAGCAGGTGTCCAAATCGTATGGTCACATAGATGGCCGTCTTGATCTAATTCGATATCAGCCGCTGATAATGCAGCGTTGTGAGTGGTCATGTCATTAC
This sequence comes from Psychrobacter sp. JCM 18900, assembly GCF_904846625.1. GTDB lineage: Bacteria > Pseudomonadota > Gammaproteobacteria > Pseudomonadales > Moraxellaceae > Psychrobacter. The sequence continues at coordinate 142,839 of NZ_CAJHBL010000001.1, read as the reverse complement.
TCATAAGGCAATCGTCACCACTTTGTCAAACTGACTGTTCTGAGTCAGATTCACCCATTCTGCGTCGGTTAAAATAGCAGTCAACTTAGTCTCTAAATTAAGTTTGCCAGTTGTATTTGCTGTGAGCTGTGCGATGTCATCTGCCAATGCGTAAATACCAGCAATATCCTCGATATCGCTATCATTTAGATAAGCATTGAGCCAGTCGATAAAAGCAGGGGTGGCGCCAAGCAGAATGATACTGTCGCCCGTGCGCCAAGTGCGAGACATCTCTTCAGTACTGCGTCTAAGGGTATCCATCGTGCTATGCAATTGATATAAAGTTGCCATAAAGGTGTCCGATTACGTGCTTTATTATTTTATAAATCTAAGTTATACAGCGTCTTAAAAGGTAAGTATCTGCTCAAAGTTTTGTGAGTTGATGACCTCTGGCACGAGTGTGAGCTGTGATGCCAGATCTGTCGGCAACATACCAGTGACCCAGCCACTAAAGACATCATCAGGTAGCCAAGCTGCGGGCATATCGTAAAGCTCAAGTGACTGAATCATGCCATGCAGCCGCGAGTCAGATTGCATCAATAGGCCAAAGACCGGCGCATCTAAGAACAATTGCACCTCATGACCAAATGTCGCTAGAGTTAGCGCAAGCGCACAACCTTCGTAGCTTGCTGCTTCAGTGGGCGTGTGCAGTTGAATTAATAATCTCATTATGTATTCCTAAAAATAGTTACCGCTACCAGTGATGTTAATAGACAAACTATCAAACGACATGCTATCAAAACTGTATCAAACGACAGTTATCCTGCATCATCATCGCAAGCTCACTGAGTCCCACTAACGTAAACCCTGTCGCAAGATTGGCACCGTCAAGCTGATGGCGTGAACTGTTGTCTACATCACTCACGCCGCGGCTAAGGGCTGTACTGACACAGACAGGCAGGGGGAATTGATACTGCTCAGCCAATGACTGCCATTCTTTGGTCAAGTCTAGTTGATCGGCTGACTGCCAACGCAATCGATTGGCTATGTGAGCCGAGTCGCCATAAAAGAAGACATTGAGCAGAGGTTGTTCAGAGGCAGCATTATCGCTGCTGCCTGTATTATTAGTGTCATTGTTATCAATATCATGACTATTCGCTGCGCCCTTCAGGTAAGCGCGTGCATAGCGTAACGCCAAGTGTGCTAATGGGTGGCTAGGGTCAGCAGTAATCAGTAGTAACGGGGTAGTGGTCGTCATAAGGCGCAGTATCACATATTATAAATAAGAGTTTAAAAATTATGGCCGAGTTGCTATAAATGCTTTGTATAAAGTAATTTGGTCGTTATTATTATAGTGCTTGTGTGCAAATTTGCGTGACAGAAAACAGAATTTATACTGATAATGCGACATACAGCGGATCATACTGTCACATCAAATAGCGTTATGTCATAAAAGAGAGGTGAGTCGTCTCTATCAAAGATGTTTATGCTAACATAAAGCGCCGCAAACCAAATAGAGTCACTGTTATTTAACGTGGTTTTATCTCAAGTGTAGGCACACTGAGTATTATTATTTGATGCTGTGACTGCCTCGTAAGAAAAAACAATAAACTTATGAGCTAGGTTCACGTAGTCTTACCATTCTATGTAAGGAGTTTTTGTCACTATGTTACCTGCTATGCCCTCACGTGTGAACAATGGTACAGATTATCAGCCTACCGTAGAACAACTGCAAGTCCTGAAGACAGCGAGCGAGTTCGCTTACCAAATTTGGGAAAGTCGGACCGTTTCATGTCAGACGTTTTTGCGTAGCTATCCATTGAATAGTACGCTGACCCGCCAGCAAATCGATGATCTGATACAAGATTATACGTTAGATGAGAACTATCAACTCGCTGATGAAATCAAGGTCATGAGTGGTCTGCGTCACTTGCGCACGCTACTAATGATGCGCTGGATTTGGCAAGATGCCTTGCAGACGATCAGTCTAGAGCAGCTGACCGATGAGTTGTCTGAGTTTGCAGATGGCTGTATCTCTTTTGCTAAAGATTACACTTATCAGCACTTGGTTGCTAAATATGGCGAGCCGACCTTTATCAATGAACAAGGCAATGTACAGATTGATGATATGGCAATCATGGCCATGGGTAAACTTGGTGCGCAAGAGCTGAATTTATCAAGTGATATTGACTTAATCTTTGTACATCAAGCACGCGGCGAGACCAATGGCAGTAAAGCAAAAGGCACACGTAGCATAGATAACAAACGCTTTATGACTCGATTGGGTCAAGGCATTATTAAACTGCTTGATAACAAGACCGCTGATGGTTTTGTCTTTCGAGTAGATATGCGCTTACGTCCATGGGGTGATGGAAGTGATTTGGCCATTCATCTGTCTGCATTGCAAAAATACTTTACGATGCATGGGCGTGCATGGGAGCGTTTTGCTTGGTTAAAAGCGCGCGTAGTCGGACAAATAGACCAGCCGTTTTATGAAGAGATACAATCGCTGATTAAGCCATTTGTCTTTCGTTATTACGTGGACTACAGTGCGTTTTCGGCATTGAGAGAGATGAAGTCTCTTATTCAAAACCAAGTTGCACAGCGTGAAGACTTGGACAATATCAAGCTTGGCGCGGGCGGTATCAGAGATATTGAGTTTATCGTACAGGCCTTTCAGCTTATCTATGGTGGCCGGCATCCACAGCTGCAAATCAAACCTTGCTTGCAAGCGATGCAAGTATTATGTGAGCTTGGCTATCTGGAGCATTCAACTTATGAGCAGCTACAGGCCGCGTATCGGTTCTTACGCCGGCTGGAGCATGCTATTCAAGCGATTAATGATCAGCAGACCCAGCGCTTACCACACGATGAGCAATGGCAACATAATCTAGCAGTGACGCTGAATTTTGAAAACTGGCATGCCTTATTAGATCAGCTTAATCGTCATCGCGAGAGTGTCAATGTGCCGTTTGAGCGTATGGTCACTGAGCGTCAAATACCTGATAACGAAGATACTGACCTAGAGCCAGAGCACTTAGATGAGCAAATTGCCCGTTTAAATGAAGTGCTAACAAAAGAAAATCGCGAGGTACTACAGAATTTTTGGCAATCAAAAATGGTGGCTAATTTAAGTGATGAAGCCAGAGAGCGTTTAGACGACGCATATCCTGTCATTGTCCATGCGTTGTTAGCGCATCAAGAACAGCAGCAACTTGCCAATACTGCTTTACCAAGATTGATCTCACTGCTTGAAGCGATTTGTCGCCGTTCTATCTACTTGGTCATGATTGCTGAAAACCCTAATGCAACGATTGAGCTGATTCCAATGCTATCTGCTAGCCCATGGATCGCAAAAGAGTTGGCTCAGTATCCTGTATTATTAGACACATTTTTGCAGCAGCGTTATCGCCATCTGCCAGATAAGCGTGAGCTACGTGATATCGTGCGCCAACAATTACTACGCGTCGAGCCAAACGATGAAGAAGAGCTTTTAAGCGTCCTACGCCTGTTCAAAAAGAATCAGGTGTTGGCGGTTGCTGCTAGTGATGTATTGGCTGAACGCCCGATTATGAAAGTATCGGATTCATTGACTTATATCGCTGAAGTCGTACTAGAAGCAGCATTAGAGCGCGCTTTTGCAGAGATTGTTAACCGTTATGGGTATCCTATTGGCCAAGATGGCGACCCAGTCACTGAAGCGGACTGCGGCTTTGCAATTATCGGTTATGGCAAGCTTGGTGGCTTAGAGTTGTCGTATTCTTCAGATTTGGACTTGGTATTTTTACACAAGATAAAAGAGCAAGGCATGACCACTGGTGAAAAATCAGTCAGTGGTATGAAATTTGCCGCGCGTCTTGTACAAAAACTGATGAATTATCTCAATACTCAAACCCGTGATGGCCGTGCCTATGAGATTGATATGCGTCTGCGGCCTTCAGGAAATGCTGGCATGATGGTGGTGTCTTGTCATGCGTTTGAAACCTATCAGATGGATAAAGCATGGTCATGGGAGCATCAAGCGTTGGTACGTGCTCGTGCGATTTGCGGAGACAGACGAGTCACTGCACGCTTTTGTGATATTCGCCGCGATGTCTTGTCGTTGCCACGGACACTGGATCAAGTACGTAGTGAAGTCACCAGCATGCGTATCAAAATGCAAAAGCATCTAGGCACAAGTCAATGGCAACAGGAAGCGGGCAAGTTTCATCTTAAACAAGATGCAGGCGGGATTGTAGACATTGAGTTCTTAGCACAGTTTGCCGTATTGGCTTACTCACATGAATATCCAAGTTTGACCAAGTGGAGCGATAATGTGCGAATTTTTGCAGAAGTTGCTTTGCTTGGTATTTGGGATGACCAAGTCTGTCAGGATTTGACCGATGCCTATCTAAGGATTCGTGCTGCCACGCATCAGTTAGCTCTATCAGAGCAGTCTTTGCTCGTTGATGAGTCATTGTGGCAGGAGACGCGAGCGTTAGTACAGTCACAGTGGCAGCATCTCATGGGCGTGGAGACAGATGACGAGTAATATCGTAACTTGTATGATTCAGGCCTTGCCGATAGTCCAAGAGACGCTTAAACTGTCATGCGTTACTGTGAATAAAAGCTATCAATAAAAGCTATGAACAAAAACTATGGATAGAAACGGTAGCTAGGAACGATATAATTAAAAACCATATAGTGCCAAACCAAAAGATTTCATTTGCCAAGACGGCCAGTGATATAATCGGTCACACATCATCATAATACTGTCAGTCATTTGTCATAATGAAGCTGTTGTTTAGGCAATAAAAATTGACGCTGCGGTGTTATCATACGATGTTGATCAATACTGTTAAATAAAACCTACCTAAAAAAAGTTAGACGTCAGTGCTAGCATAAGGACAATAAAATGAATATGGCAACACAAGATGGTAAGCTTTGGATGAATGGCACGATGATCGAACAGCCAGATGCTAAAGTTCATGTGCTTACACATAGCTTGCATTACGGCATGGCTGTGTTTGAAGGCGTACGAGCTTACCAAACAGCGGATAATCGTACTGCTATTTTCCGCTTAAAAGAACATACCGAACGTCTACTTGGCTCAGCCAAAATCTTTCAAATGGACGTACCTTTTGATGCTGCCACTTTAGAGCAAGCACATAAGGATGTGGTCAAGCAAAACAACTTGGCAGAAGCTTATATTCGTCCGCTCATTTGGGTAGGTGCAGAAAAACTTGGCCTGTCTTCACGTGATAACAGCATCAATGCAATGGTTGCTGCTTGGCATTGGGGTGCTTATCTTGGTGAAGAAGGCATCAAAAACGGTATCCGTGTAAAAACGTCATCTTATACGCATCACATGCCAAATGTGACTATGTGTAAGGCTAAGGCCTCTAGTAACTATCCTGTGTCTATCATGGCCAACCAAGAAGTGACGCGTAATGGCTATGACGAAGCTATCTTGATGGATCCACAAGGGTTTGTATGTCAGGGCGCAGGCGAGAACTTATTTTTGGTAAAAAATGGTGAGCTACATACGCCAGACCTATCAGGTGGAGCATTAGACGGTATTACCCGTCGTACTATCTTACAGTTCGCGGCTGACCTAGGTATCAATGTTATCGAACGCCGTATAACTCGTGATGAGTTTTACTTGGCTGACGAGATATTTATGACAGGTACTGCTGCTGAAGTGACGCCTATTCGTGAATATGACGATCGTATCATCGGTAATGGTGGCCGCGGTGAGTTGACTGAAAAACTACAGACCTTATACTTTGATGTAGTCCATGGTCGTAACGAGAAATATATGGACTGGTTAAGCTTTATTGATTAATACAATATCTAAAAAGGTGCTAAAAAAGAAAGCCAACACTATTTAATAGTGTTGGCTTTCTTTTTCTGAAAGAGAAATCAGCATGCCCATAAATCGTTGTTTTTATATCACTGTCCGATATTATAATATTTAATTTTAGACTTTATTTTTGCTTCGACTTTTCTAACATTACGGCTATTGATTGTTTTGCTCATGGATCTGAATGGAATCAGAAGCTTATCACCAATACCATCGACTAGTACAAACTCAGGAATACCGTGTCTTTGTTCTGTATACATGATACCTGCAATATTTACTTCACCAAATACAACGTGTAAGTTACAGCATTCATTAAAAAATTTATCTAAAGCATCTGCATGACTTTTATTAAAGCTATTATCTTCGTCTAAATCATACACAGACACAACTGAGCCATTAGGAGAGGTTATCTTTTCAGTAACTAGTGCTAGCCCTTGGTCTGTTCCAATCATACCGTAAACTGTTTCGATAGGAAAAGTATAATTAAGCTTAGCGTAGCTGTTTTTACATAATTGTAAATACTGTAATAACTCTCTACGGAACTGTTTGTAAATCCCTTGAGAGCGATGTGCACGTAAATAATGTTGCTTAGCCCTTGCACCATCAGCAGTAGCATGTTTCGGATTCATAATTTTTATTATTTTGTCTGAATATACTGGATGCTCAAATACAATTTTCTGAGTACCTTGTCCTAGTAATTTGAGGTTTTTGGTTAAGAGCATGGTTATGTTTTTCCTATACTGCAGTATCTGAGATTTGAATATTTACGAAACAATAAAATATGATGTTTAATCATGACATATTAGACTTTCAGTTATAACGTTGGTAGAAGTTATTTGTTAGCTCAAAAATAGTACTAATAAATGATTAACCAACAAATATTATTATTGAGGTTAAGCTCTAATTTATTAATATCAAGTATTCTTCAATAGATACTCATAATACGAGTTAGGCTTTATGTCTTTCACATAAGACATTTTATGTATACTGGCTTGCGAGATAATATTTTGATATTCAGTTTCATTGTAAGGTTTGTCTAGTGACGCAACCAATAAATGAGGTTTAGTATCATCAATGATAGGGCATTGATATCCTGCAAGCTCGCCTTTTATAAGCGTATCAAATAAAATCTGGAAGAAAAAATAATGAGGGATATATTCTTGTGTTTTCCAAAAATTTAAAATTAAGTCTAAACAGGTATGAATAACCGGATCATTTTTTCGAGCAAAGATAACGCTATTTAATACATTAATTTTATGGTCACTTTCCCAAGAAAAATAGCTCTTGTTAAATTTTTTCCATTGTTCTTTATCTCGTGCATCTTCGGCACGTTGATACATAAAGAAACCACTATTTTTCAGCACGGCAGGTAGAGGTGCAGAGAGGTAAATCGTTGCATCTAACCAAATACCGCCATAAACATCGAGCAAGGCAAGACGCACTAAATCAGCAAAGAAGGCTGGTCTGAAACCTGGAGACGTTTTTTTATCCCAAATAAAATCAGGTAAATCTAGATAGTCGTAGATATTGCTGTCATCTAGACGGATGATTTTATAGTCAGCAGCATGTTTGTCTACTGACTTAAAGTATAATTTAACTGATTCAGGAAGACGGTTTTCAGTAATACCTTGCCCCCAGTATTGCCAAATGATTTTTTCGTTCTTAAATTCTTTTTTTGGCTGCAATGAAAAAGTCATTAACTTGCCATGGTTATATAGCTCAATAAATTGTGCCCAGCACTTTGCAACTTGGTTTTGCTGTTCGAAGTCAGCTTTCTTTTCAAAATTTTTGCGCTTGCTTCTAGGTGTGACTACGTTATAAAGATAGCGATAGGGTTTTTTCTTTTTTCTTTTTAACCTTGTATACGCTTTACTGTCTGAAAAAAAGCGAGGCGATATATTGTCTGAATCGAGTTTTGAGTTTTCTTTTACGTCTGCCATTATTCTTTTTCCATTCAGCTTGAGTAATCTTATTATTAGTCTCACCTCTGAGATATGAGTGCCCGCCAAAACGATAATGGGACTTATCAGAGAACATTAACTTAGAGGTTTTCTTCCAGTATTCACGCTCACCACGTGTGAAGTACGGGGGTAGTATTTTAATATCTGCGCGTCCCAGAGCAAACTTATTTAAATAGCTCTCATCATGCCATAAAGCGATAATATTATTTTTCAGATCTGTTTCTGTTTGTGCATTCAATAACTCACATAGCTCTAAAAACGCATTTGTTTTACCGCCTAGAATACCACCAGCAAAATAATGCCTTCCTTGATTATAGGGGATATATGCTTGGGATTGAGGGTTACGGTCATAAGGATACTTTCTTCTATGACGATGAAATACATGTGGCTGTAGATAAAGAGTCAGTTTTTCATGATCTTTTAATGGTAGTAAATCTTCTTGAAATATTGTATCTAAAAATTCTGTATTGCCATTAAAGTAAAATGAAAAGTCAAAAGAACTAATAAACTGACGAGCATTTAAAAATATTTGATATCTCATTAATGCTATATAAGGCCATTGCAAGGCTTCCTGTTTTATCATAGAAACATTAAGATACTCAGACTGCTTATTCAATAACTCTATATTATCTGTGAACAAAACGTAATGTTTATCACAATTCGGTAGTAAATATTTTTCAGCAGATTTATAGAAGTAATCCCAAAACACAGTGTACCGACCAGTTGCAATATATAGAATGGCAACAGATGGTTGAGGGTGATTATCTATTGTAGAAATAGTTGGTGGCATAGCAAACTCGATCGTCGTAATGAAATTATTGTCTATGATTTATAGTCGATATCGAAAAAATTATTTAAAAGGCACTTCTTTCGCGAAAAGGGCTTTTTTAGCTTGTGTCACTAATCTTCTAGCTTCTTTGTGTACTTTAGCGAATCCTTTTTGCTTTTCTAGTTTCATTCGATCTTTACGATCTGTCAGTAGTGCACTAGGTAGAGAAGGGTTATTCTTGTGTAAAAGCATTTCTTGGATACATAACGCAGGTACTAACTGTTGCACTGCCTCAGAGCCACTAATAATAAAATTATCAAACATCAAACTATCTAGAGGTAGTAAGTTATTATTTTTGATATAGTCTAGATATACTTTGGCACCTTGAAGAGATAGTATATAGCCTGCCGTGCCTAAATTTTTACCTTTTAATTCAGTTACATAGCGCTTACCACCTAGGACAGCATGTGTATCTTTTGATAAATAGGTTTTTTTGGCAAAAGCTTCAATTTTAACGATCTGCCAGTCAAATTTAATCCACTTGTCGCAATTGAGTAACGGCTCAGCATCGTCACCTAAATAAATATCATCTTCAAAAATAGTGGCGTATGCTAAATTCTCTTTGATGATTTTTTCCCAAATTGCTACGTGACTCATCATACATGCTATTTCACCTAAGGTTAAACTGGCAGATGCTAAGTCTAAAGATAAACGTTCAGCATAAGGTTTCGCAACATCCGGTGTTAAAGCATCAAAGAATTCATAGTTTACGTTATGTTTACCAAATTCTGATTCAATATGCTTTCTGCGGTCGGTTGCAGAGGCTAAGCTAATGACAAACTTTCTCATAATAGGGTGGTCCTACATTATTTGGTAATGATTAAGTTTTTAATGGCTATGGCTTTATCTTGCAACATTCTTTTCTGTTTTTTCAAACTATAAAATGAGTCTCTACCTTCTTTTTCTTTACGTTGTATATTTTGGGTCGCTTGTGTACCTAAGATATCGCTGTCGAATCCCATTGGGCTAATCAGTGCAGGCCATAGGCCTAGACCTTTACCATTTTGGCTAAGCCATCTTTGGAAGAAAATGTCGACAGGCATATAAATGGTCTTACCTTGTTTAATAAACTCTTCTGCACCTTTGCGTGACCAAATAAGCCCTAAGCCGCGGATAGGGAAGTAATAAGCATGCCATAAAGTATGCGCATCAAAAGTAACAATGTCTTTAGCAAGCTTCTTTTTTTTAGCTGCGATATTAACCAGATACCAGTCCAACTCTGGATGAGTATGTAGATACGTCAGTGTTTTATCAATAACAGGTTTAAAACTACTGATCATCTTCATATCATCTTCTAATACAACTAAAATATCAGCATCAGTTTCCAGGAACTTTTGTGCACATTGATAATGGCTTAAATAGCAGCCGATTTCTGAATTTAAAAGACTACGACCTAAATTACTTCTGGCTCGTTTGTCATCATAGTCTATAAACTCCGATAAAGCTTTGCCGCGGCCATCATAGGCAGCGATGCGTTCAAATGACCAACCAATATTATTAAGCTGTTGTTTCGATCTTTCTAGGCGCTCATCGCTACCGTCTAGGTTGATCAAGTAAGTAAGAACTTTCATATCATTTACCTTTTGATAGCACATTGGGTTTCTTCTCTCAACAACGATTCGGGTAAGTATAGATAGAACTTTTTAATCATTGCTTTATTAACCTTTTGTGAAAACCCTTCACTTAATAAGTCCATACTTTGAATACAACCGTATTTTATAGATTCATCATCTAAATTTTTTATGAATTTCTCTACGCTATATTCATTTTTAAGATAGTTTAGGTTTAAATCAGGTTTCAGAACGGCTTTATTTTTCTGTATGCTTAAGTGATTAGCCAAAGAAATTGGATCGAATTGAGATATATCTCTAAAACGATGCTTTATCTGATTTTCCAGAAAAGTAATGTTGCTTAGTAAATAGCTGCTTAATATGCTCTTGTCAACAATATGAGGATAATGATGTATCTTGAAGAATTGGTTAGTCTTAAGAGGTATAGAGCCTAACATTTGAGCTGTAGTATATTTAGGCTGAATAGGAGTCTCTAAAAATTTGTTTAAGAGTTGCCGATATTTCATTTTAGTATTAAGTACTATTTTCTTTTGCCAATGGCCATGAATAATAATTTTTTCATCATCCAAAAATTCATCCATTTTTACCGGTTGGTTAAAAAAGAAATCATCGTTCATATAGATGAAGTAATCAGATAGCCCATTAATATTCCATATCATCGTCTCGATTGAAGTGCTATTAAACGTAGGTAAAAACTGCTCGTAACCTGAAAATATATCTTTATGATCAACGATGCGTATTTTATCTGCTGAACAAATACCTTGTTTGGCAAACTCATCGATGAACGCTGGCTTTTGTTGATCTGTGACGATATATATATGACGACAAAAAGGCACATATTTGATGATAGAAGCAATATTATAATATATCTCATCGTCACTGGCGAAACGAGTGTCAGTTATTGCGTCAGATGCCACTTTTTTAGTTGGCTTATACTGTTCTCGTTTTTGCTTGAGTATAGGGTCTGCGCCATCTACCCAAGCAATGACGATGTCTAATGTGTTTTCATTAGGCTGTTTCATAACTGATCCTGTTTTTGCGGATACATATCTATTTTAGTAGCGATATTAGACCAGCTATGATATTTGCTGATGCGATTATTAACAAGGTTTAATCGATTTAGATAGTTAGACTAATTATAATTTTTATAGACATACCGTTAAATCCTGCTCGTACTTTACTGAGTGAATGCCGAGCACCAGCGGTAGGTGAGACTAGCATATAAAGTCAGAACGCTGCAATAATTATGACCATAGTTGCATTTATTTGGCTAACCTATCATGCCTATACCGTTAAAAAATCAAGCTGAGACACTAATGCCACCTATTATTCTATTTATTTTAAAAGCGCTTGAAGGTCGCGGTGCTGAGCGTATGGTTACGACTTTGGCAAGCACTTATGCAGATATGGGCTATCGTACTCATATCTTATGTTTGGAGGCGACGCAAGATATGCTACTAGACGCTCGCGTGCAATATCACATCGTGCCATATGATGAGGTGTTTTCTGAGCAGAATCTCGACCCAGAATCTACGCAAGCAAAAGCTTACGAATCAGTTGCTAAACGTATTGATACTTACGTGCTTAGCCAAATAGGAAAGCCAGATTTGATACTGGCTAATATCTATAAAATAAACTGGATTATGGCATATAGCCAGTTGCCAAACATCGTAAATGTACTGCATACAGCGCTATCAAAGCAGTTCCAAAATCAATTATTAGAGGCGCCAGTACAGACTATAAATCATTTGAAAATGGTTTATGGCGCTCATCTTTGTAGCTGTGTAAGTAAGGGTGCACGCCAAGATTTGATTGCTCTTATCGGAAATATCACCAAAACCACAACAATCTACAATCCTTGTGATGCTATTGCTATAAATACCAAAGCAGCAGCATCTAGCCATCTTGAACATTTCGGCTTAGTAGATAAAGAGTACATTATACATGTTGCCTCTTTTGATAGCATGAAAGGTCATCGAGACTTGCTACAGGCGTATGGCAAAACAGAACGGAAGCTGCCGTTAGTACTAGTAGGTAAAGGTAGGCTTGAAGCAGAGATTAAACAGTTGGCTGTCCAACTAAATATTAGCGATTGTATTAAGTTTTTAGGCTTTCAGACAAACCCTTATCCATTAATTAGATCAGCTGCACTGATGGTACTTACTTCTAAGTTTGAAGGCTTTGGTTATGTCATCGTAGAGGCGCAGGCACTGGGTGTACCAGTAATCAGTACGGATTGTCCTTTTGGTCCACGAGAGCTATTACCCGAGCAGAACTTGATTGCGGTAGGTGATATTGATGGAATGGCATTGCTCATCGATCAAGCCATAGATAACCTTACAGATTATATAGTGCCGCTAAACCAGCAGTTGCTGCCTGAACATATTGCAAGACAGTACTTAGCCTTTAGTTCTGTCTTAGATTCAGAGAAAAATGAGGGTTTATAACTTGTAGTGGTTCTTAATTAAACGCAATCAAGTAGAGGTTGTTAATTACGAGTCATCAACTAGAAAGTGTCGAATAGCGTTTTAGAGATAGGAGAGTGATTGACGACAGGGACACCATGCGATTGATAGATTCTGCCGAGCAAGTTAAACGAAGGTATAATGCGCTCGTTCATGACTTTGCTGAGCATACTTGGCGCACTATTGTTTTTATTTTCATAAAACCGTGGTTGCTTACTGTTGAGCAGGTCAATACCGTACAGATGAATACTCGCTGCTTGACGCGAAAACGCCAACTGCGCCGCGACATAAGCAACGGTGCCTGCTTCCACAAATCCATGAGTAATGTTAAGAGAGACACCAATGTCAGCCGCTTTATGATCGCTATCAATAATAAAGTTTGGATTATTGATAAAGTACGATAGCGGCATTTTTTTATTGAGTAATTTTTTCTTAAAGATAAGCTTATTAAAAGATAGCTTGTTTGACTTGACTCCCCATGGCCTATCCACTGGGTACAACACCCGCATGGCATGATGGTACGTTTGCATAATATCAGGGTGCGTGGTGGCCATCGCTTCAAAGACAGCTAATGTTGCATATAGAGGTTGACCCGTATAGTACTGCTGTAAAATCTCAGGCTGATGATTGATAAAGCGCGCATCACTGATGACGTAACCAGCAATATCGGTAAACTGATGCTGCCCAATCAGGCTGATACTGCCATTGACAAAAATAGTAGGCGTATCTAGGAGCTCTGCTAACGGTAGCTGCTGTATAGATGGACCTGAAGCGATAATATTGACATCTTTTCCATGCAGGCTTTGTTCAGGTTCATTGGCATTAAAAGCATTGATAATGATGAGCTCATTATCAATATTGAACCCAGCGGTAGCAGGTAGTCTCAAATATAGCGCCATACTATTTTCCAGTCGTTTATTTCACCTATCTTATATCTTAATACACTGCCTTTACGCTAATTATAAATTGTCTAAATATGGTTAATTGCTAAGCATTTATTGCCAATGGTCTTTTAACCATGGGCTTGGCTTCACATGTCGATACCATTTACCGCCACTACCAGCAATTGCATCGGGCGGGTTAATCTCACCGTGGAAGATAACGATTTTTGCATCATTTGGCAGAGTAGGTGTGCGTACAAAGTTAAAAGGAATAGGCGCAATACATTGGTACTTAAAGCTGACACACCATGTTTTATCCCAATACTCTAGGTGGTGATGCTCACGCAAATAGTTAGAGAGGTAAGCCTGCTCGTGACGTACTTGGGTGCGAATGGTTTCAAAGTTTCGCTCAAAATTGGACAGTAAATCAGGATAGGTATTCATACCAATATTAAAGCGATAGACAGAGCTGTTGCCAATCATGCGCCAAGGTTTTTTCCAGTCGCGGATGATGACGACGCTGTCTTCATGCTCAGCTTGGTAAGTAAAATACGCATCGATATTATCAACAATGACGATATCGATATCTAAAAATAGGGCCACACCTTTTAAATCATACAGCTCAGGCTTAAAGGTAGTCAGTTTCTTCCAACCACGTTCAGGACCTGCTGGTAGATCCATATCAGGTATCGGATAACATGCAATTGCAGGGTCAATACCTGTGCTGTCATCGGTCAAGCAAACCATTTGGAAATCTAAGGTTAGATGTCGACTAACCATGTTGTAGAGACGATTGACATATTCAGGACCATATTTGTCGCCCCATTTCATACAGATGATATAACGCTGTTCAGCAGCATTTGTATTGGTCTGATTAGGGTCTATAGATGAAATCTTAGTTACGTCAGATGTCATAATGCACTCGTATTGAGATAATAGTCAGATAAATGAAGGACTAATAAAAAGTAAAAGGATGTAGAGTTCAGTCAATATTAGCATAGCTGCGACTGATGGTACGTCTAAACTGATGGTACGTCTAAATAGTGCAACGCTAGGTTGGTGATGACTAATGATTGTCGAGCTTAGTGTTATCGCTTTTAACGCTATCGTTGATATCGCTATCAGAACGACTAGAAACGCTAGAATGGTGAGATTGGATAAAGGCTGCTAAAGTCTCTTTATCTTTTTTATAAGGATTGCCTAAGTTTGGAATACGCTTAAAACGTCGATAGCCCCACATATAATGACTGTAGTTGTCTGTAATCATACGCTCCATGGCCTGATTGAGAGCATAAGTTGCCACTTCAGCATTGCGGTCATACAAGGCTGGATCATCGAGTTTGTAGCAGTAAATATCAAAGCCGCGTCCATCGGTACGGCGAATACAAGATAAGCCAACTAGCGCACATTTGGTTTTGCTCGCCAATTTTGAGGCAAGTGTACTGGTCAATGTTTTTATACCAAAGAATGGAACGACAACGCCGCCTGATGGTTCTGGAACGTGGTCGGGCAATACAATACTAAAACCACCTTGCTTGAGTGTTTTAAACACGGCTTTGACGCCGCTCCCATCAGTAGGTACCAAAGTGGCATTGAGTCGCGCTCGACCCTGAAGGATAAACTCGTTAGCGAATTTGCCGTCAACTGGCTTATACATAATGGTTGGCGCACCAAACTGGTTGAGCCAAGCATTCATCATCTCCCAAGTGCCGAGATGCGGTACGATAGCAAGCATGCCATTTGGATTGGCAAGACCCTCTAAAAAAATGTCTTTATTATGGACATCACGAATCTGAGCGATACTCCATTCAGGTGGCATCGCCCAGCTTTTTATAGATTCAATACTGGTCAAACATTGATGATAAATAATATCTTTGGTCAATGCGCACTTTTGCTGCTCAGACAGTGTATGAGTAATCAGCGCCATATTGATCTGAATGGTACGCATGATACTTAGACTGGGTATCTTAATGATAACCCAAGCGGCAAAACGTGCCAGCATCTGCAGTACAGACAATGGCACGACTTTGAAAATATGATACGGATTCATGACCACTCACATGGTAATGAATCACGTAACAAGCACTGTAGACAGCAACCGCGCATCATCAAACGATTTATTCAGCAGGCTTGTTGGTATCAGCCTGTGCTTTTTCACGCACACGGATACCAAGCTCACGTAGTTGTTTGCTATCAACGCCAGCAGGTGCTTGGGTCAATGGGCAATCAGCTGTTTTGGTTTTTGGGAAGGCGATAACGTCACGGATAGAGCTTGCGCCTACCATCAACATAATCAAACGATCCAAACCAAATGCTAGGCCGCCATGCGGTGGTGCACCGAATTTTAGAGCATCAAGTAAGAAACCAAACTTGTCTTCAGCTTCTTGCTCACCAATACCCAACGCTTCAAGTACAGCTTGCTGCATATCGTAAGTATTGATACGTAAACTACCACCACCAATCTCAGTACCGTTCAATACCATGTCATAAGCGATAGAAAGGGCAGACTCTGGGTTGTTTTTCAATTCTTCAACTGAGCCTTTAGGCTTAGTGAACGGATGATGCATCGACGTCCAACGACCATCGTCAGTCTCTTCAAACATTGGGAAGTCGGTCACCCAAAGAGGTGCCCATTCACAAGTCGTCATTTCAAGATCTAGACCGATTTTTTGACGTAATGCACCAATCGCATCATTCACGACACTGGCTTTGTCTGCACCAAAGAAGATAATATCGCCATCTTCTGCAGCAGTACGCTCGATTAGGCTCACAAGCACGTCATCAGTCATATTTTTGATGATTGGAGACTGTAGGCCAGACTCTTTATCCACACCGTTATTGATGCTGCTAGCGTCATTGACTTTGATATAAGCCAAACCGCGTGCGCCATAAATACCAACAAACTTGGTATAAGCATCGATTTGCTTACGGCTTAATGATGCGCCACCAGGAATGCGTAGGGCAGCCACACGACCTTTAGGATCGTTTGCAGGGCCAGCAAATACTTTGAAGTCAACGTCTTTCATCAAATCTGCAACGTCAACCAACTTTAGTGGAATACGTAAGTCAGGCTTGTCTGATGCATAGTCACGCATAGCTTCTGCGTAAGTCATGCGTGGGAACTGTTCAAACTCAACGTTCATCATTGTCTTAAACAAATGCTTGATAAGACCTTCGTTAATGTTCATGATTTCTTCTTCGTTCAAGAAAGACGTCTCAATATCCACCTGAGTAAATTCAGGCTGACGATCGGCACGTAAATCTTCATCACGGAAGCATTTAGCAATTTGATAATAACGGTCAAAACCTGACACCATCAATAATTGCTTAAATAGCTGTGGTGACTGCGGCAGGGCAAAGAAGTTACCTGGACGGGTACGTGATGGTACAAGATAATCACGCGCACCTTCAGGCGTTGCACGAGTCAAGATAGGTGTCTCAACGTCCAAGAAACCATGGTCGTCTAAATAACGACGAATCGCTGAAGTTGCCTTGGCACGGAATACCATACGCTCTTGCATTTGCGGACGACGCATATCAAGATAACGATACTTTAGACGCAAGTCTTCAGATACAGTCGTTTTTTCGTCATTCAATGGGAATGGCGGCGTTTCAGACTTAGCCAGTACTTCAATTTCTTTGCCCAATAGCTCAATCTGGCCACTGGTCATATTATTATTTTCAGTACCTTCATAACGGCGACGTACGCGGCCAGTTATCTTTAGCACGTATTCAGGACGTACAGCATCAGCTGCTGCGAAAGCTTCTGGGGTATCAGGGTCAACCACGACCTGTAAGATACCCGCGCGGTCACGCATGTCTAAGAAAATCACGCCACCGTGATCGCGACGACGATGTACCCAGCCTACGATACTAATGGTTTGCTCAAGCAAGCTCTCGGTTACGGCTCCGCAATACTCGTCTCGGTATTCGCTATGCGTCATAGTGCTTTGCGTCATAATATGGTTATCCAGTTATCAGCCCAATTCGAAGTACAATAATGCAGCCATTGTTGTGCGTTTCAAGCTATTTGCAAAAAAAACACACAAACAACGCGATTAAGACATATGGTCATCACGTTGGCTGCAGAAAATTTGTTATAAACGCATATTATGCCTAATCTGCCCTTGTTATACAACCGGCTGAGTTCAATCAAAGAACGGGAGTCTGCAAGTATTTGAGGTATTTATTCGATGATATTTATATTGGGTTAAATATTGTCATCATGCTTGAAAACTCCGCTTAGTGTGCACATATCAACCGCACGTTAATAAAAACAGCCATATCAATATATTTACTGACTTGAGGATTTGTAACCATGCTATTTCATCCCCCTAAAAACCCTGTTGAGCTTAAAATACGCCACTTAAATAATGCTCAAAAGCAGCGCCGCGAAGATTTGATGGAAGCCACCCAAGGCAAAGCTGCCCTCAAACAGTTCAAAAAAGTCATGGCCAAAAAAGCCAAGCAAGCATTGAAAGCAAAAACTAAAAATAAGAAAAAACATACCGATGATAAGGCACAAGTTTTCGTGCTCGATTTTGACGGTGATATCAAAGCAACTGCGGTCAAACATTTGCGTGAAGAAATCAGTACTTTAATTAGTACCGCAAATAAAGGTGACGAAGTTATCGTCCGTCTCGAATCAGGCGGTGGTCTGGTACATGGTTATGGTTTGGCTGCAGCACAGTTGGTTCGCCTAAAGGATGCTGGCTTAAAATTGACGGTCTGTGTTGATAAGGTGGCGGCAAGCGGTGGCTATATGATGGCTTGTGTTGCAGACAAGGTAATAGCCGCACCATTCGCTATCATTGGTTCAATCGGTGTGGTGTCACAGCTGCCAAACTTCCATAAATGGCTAAAAAACCATGACGTCGATTATGAGATGTTTACCGCTGGTGACTATAAGCGTACGGTGACTGTATTTGGTGAAAATGATGCCGAAGACCGTGCCAAATATCAAGAAGAGCTAGAGCAGACGCATGAGCTATTCAAACACTTCGTTAATACCTATCGTCCAGAACTTGATGTTGCTAAAGTAGCTACTGGTGAGCATTGGTATGGCGAAGATGCGTTAAAGCTTAACTTAATTGATAGTCTACAGACTTCAGATAGCTATATTTTGGAACGTATGGAAGACAACGAAGTGTACGCACTATATTCACGTCAGAAGCCGACGTTAGCAGAAAAGTTAGGATTGGCTCAAGCAGCAGAAGCAACATTGAGCATGGCTGTAGATAAATTACCTGATGCACTTGCACGTTTTGATTTGAATAGTCGCCTAAATATTCTGAAATAATGTTAGTTATCATTATGATAGTTAAATAATGGTATTTTAGTGCTCAGAAGTTTTTAGATACATTGTTTATATTTTGTAAAAGGCGTGGCCTAGCTGGTCGCGCCTTTTTGCTGTTTATTGACAATTGCTGTGTTATAAATGTAGCACACGGAAAACAGTATACGTACGTGCACTAAAGCTCTAGTAGAGCTTTTTATCAACATTTGATTTAGACAATCAATAAAGAAAAGGAAGTCATTTATGTCTAACGACAATTTAATGTTTACTGCAACAGAACATGGTCAAGCCATGCATGCCAAAGTCAAAGCGTTTATTGAAACGAATATTGAGCCCATCGAAGCCCAATTCTGGGAAGATTGTCATAAGAAAAACCCTGATGGTAATTGGGAAAACTGGGAGTGGCCAGAAGCCTACGAAAACCTGCGCAAACAAGCACGTGAAGAGGGTTTGTGGAATTTATTCCTACCAGATGACACACTAGGTGCAGGACTGTCAGTCACTGATTATGCGCCTATCGCAGAATTGACGGGTCGTAGTTTGCTAGCACCTCATGTATTCAACTGTAATGCCCCTGATAGCGGTAACATGGAGCTGTTATGGCGCTACGGTACTCAAGAGCAGCAAGACAAGTGGCTTACCCCAATCCTAGAAGGTAAGACACGCTCTGTATTCTGTATGACTGAGCCTGATGTGGCGTCAAGTGATGCAACCAATATGCAAGCAACAGCGGTAGTAGATGGTGAAGAGATTGTCATCAATGGTAGCAAGTGGTGGTCATCTGGTCTTGGCGATCCAGCGGTTGATGTCTTGATTGTGATGGCATATACCGCGGATGAAAGTGCCGACCGTCATCATCAGCATTCGATGGTGCTTGTGCCAGTCAATACTCCGGGTGTGAACATTAAACGTATGCTTAAAGTGTTTGGTGATTATGATGCACCGCACGGCCATGGTGAGATTAGTTTTGAAAATGTACGTGTGCCAGTCAGCCACTTTATTGGTGGACCTGGTAAGGGATTTGAGATTGCACAGGGTCGTCTAGGGCCAGGCCGTATTCATCATTGCATGCGTTGTATCGGCGCTGCCGAAAAATCTCTTGAATTAGCGGTCAAACGTGGCATGTCACGTACTGCCTTTGGTAAGCCATTACTACAATTGGGTGGTAACTTTGAGCGTATCAGCGAGGCCCGTATCAAAATCGACCAAGCACGCTTGCTCACGTTGTACGCCGCCCAAAAAATGGATGCTCAGGGCACCAAAGCCGCATTGACTGAAATCTCTGCTATCAAAGTAGTGGCGCCAACTGTGCTACAAGAAGTCGTCGATATGGCGATTCAGATTCATGGTGGTATGGGCGTCTGCCAAGATACCTTGCTACCGAATTTCTACGCGCAAGCACGTGTATTACGTTTGGCAGATGGTCCAGATGAAGTACATAAAACCATGATTGCTAAGCTAGAACTAAAACGTCAAGGCTTTAGTCGTTCTGCTAAATCTGATAAAGCTTAGTCTTAAGTTTGATCTTAACAAACGGTTGTGTGAGTTAGTTTCGATTTGCTCACGCAACTATCAAGAATAAGCCAATCAACATGCTAATTAAGAATTCACTATTAACGATTTAGTAGTGAATTTTTCATCACTAGAGCGAGTCCTCATCTCAAAAATGGTAATAAGCATTAGATAAATGGAATTGAGAACTAGCTCGCATATCTGTTATAAAAATAAATGACCACATGATAAGGAATGTCTCATGGCAACTGATAATAAAGTACTAGACAAAGGCGGTGCCGTACGCGAAGGTGAAGAGCTTGATGCCAAAGCAGTCAGTGAATGGCTTCGCGATCAAGGTGTCGACGTGGTAGGCGAGCCTACGGTCACTCAGTTCTCAGGCGGCGCATCAAACTGGACGTATCGACTACAGTATGAAGGCGAAGATAAACACCAAGACCTCATATTACGTCGTCCACCAAAAGGTACCAAGGCAAAATCTGCCCATGACATGGTGCGTGAGTACACCGTTCAAAAAGCGTTAAAAGATGCATATCCTTATGTGCCTGAGATGATTGCGCTCTGTACGGATGAAGCTGTTATCGGCGCTGACTTTTATGTGATGGAGCGGATGGAAGGTATTATCCCTCGTGCAGAATTACCAGAAGGTATCGATCTAAATCCTGAGCAAACACGTCTGCTTTGCACCAATGTATTAGACGCTTTGGTAGAGTTACATCAGATAGACTATACCGAGAATCCTGATTTGGTTAATTTGGGTCGCGGTGAAGGTTACTGTGAACGCCAGATCAGTGGTTGGGACAAACGTTATGTGAAAGCAAAGACACCAAACGTACCAAGCTTTGCATTGGTCAGACAATGGCTTGCTAAGCATACGCCTGCTGATAGCAAAACTTGTATCATTCATAATGATTGGCGCTTTGACAATGTCATACTTGATGCGGATGAGCCGACCAAAGTTATTGGCGTGCTCGACTGGGAGATGGCAACCCTTGGCGATCCATTGATGGACTTGGGTAGTGCGTTGGCTTACTGGATTGAAGAAGATGATAATATCATCATGCAGCAGTTCCGTCGTCAGCCAACACATTTAGAAGGCATGATGACGCGTGATGAAGTGGTTGAATATTATCTAAAACAGTCAGGTTTAGAGATAGATAATTGGACCTTCTATGAAGTGTTTGGTTTGTTCCGCCTCTCAGGCATTATTCAGCAAATCTACTATCGTTATTATCATAAGCAAACCACCAATCCAGCTTTCAAAAATGCTTGGCTCGTTATACATGTCATGCATGCTAAATGTTTGAAACTCATTGCACAATATGAAGGCGAATCCTTATTCAATGCACATGTTCAGCCGCATTTAGAAGACATAGGCGTAGATGCTGCTGCTATCGAGCAGTTACCAAGCCCTGTTCAAAAAGTGGTCAAAAGTATTTTACCAAAAGGTTATTTTGCAAAAGCACCTGACTCCCCTGAAGCGTAAGCATTCAGCAAACCGTACTTTAGCAAATATGATAAAGGGTAAGAATTTATGACAACCATACTTTTAGCACGTCATGGCCAAGCGTCTTTTGGACAAGAAAACTATGATCAACTCTCAGAATTAGGCACTGTTCAGGCACAAATGCTAGGTCAGCACTATGCAGCAACACAGCGCCGCATCGATGCCATATTTACTGGTAGGTTGGTTCGACAGCAAGACTCAGCACGTCATTTTTGGGAGCGTTACCAATCATCTACACATGCCAGTAATGGCGATGGCACTGCTGTTGCGCCTGTAATCAATTTTGATCAGCCTGATAGTTATATTCTGCCGCAGTTTGATGAGTTTAATCATAAAGACGTGTTTGTTAAGTCAGCAGAGGCATCTGGTAATCGATCTGACATCTCAGCTGAAATCGCCAAAGCAGAATCGCCAGCGACACGACTGGCTGAGCTATTTGATCAAGCGATGCAGCGCTGGCATGCTGGTGACAATGATCAAGACTATCTTGAAAGTTGGCCACAGTTTAATAATCGTGCACAGCAAGCCCTTGAACAAGTACGTACAAAAGTAGCAAGCATGAGCTTAGGTCAGGACAGTACCGTGCTCGTATTTACTTCAGGCGGTGTCATCGCTGCAATCACTGCACAGTTACTGCAACAAGGTAGTCAGACTGCTTATCAGCTGAATAAAAGCTTGGTTAATACGGGTGTGACCTCTATTACTTTAAAGAATCAAAGTTCTCGCTTGTTGTCTTTGAATGAATACAGTCATTTATTCTCTGATGGTAAACCGTTTGTGACATGGCGATAAATTTACACATGATTTTACGAATAATATAGTGTCATACTTGCTTAAAGTATAAGCACTATCAGCGTTTATACTAAGAAATACTGATTTGATTCTGTGCAATATCGATATACAAAGGACGGTACATGCAAAACAAATTAATAAAATTGGTTGCTAAAAGTGCGCGCCATAGCAAAAACCAGATAGTAGGCGCGGTTCGACCTGCAAGTTATCTAAAAGACTTGAGTAAGCAGCAAGTAGGCAAAGGTAGAACGGTGCTTATCACAGGTGCCAGTTCAGGTCTGGGCGAGGGTATGGCAAGACTGTTTGCTAGCCTTGGCTACAACTTGGCTATATGTGCGCGTCGTACTGATCGTTTGGAGCATTTAAAATCGGAGATGATGGACAAGTATCCTGATATTCGAGTCGAATGCCAAGCACTAGATGTGAGTGATTATGATACGGTCTTTGAAGTGTTTGATGCTTTTGCGGATGATTTCGGTAGCATTGAGCGAGTAGTGGTTAATGCAGGTATTGGTGATAGCCGCCGCATTGGTAAAGGGCGTTTTGAAACCAATCGTCGCACTGCTGATGTCAATTTTGTCGCCGCATTGGCACAGTGTGAAGCCGCAATGAATATCTTCCGTGCTCAGAATAGTGGGCATTTGGTCGTGATATCTAGCATGTCAGCCATGCGTGGATTGCCCAGGCATCTGACAACCTATGGTGCAAGTAAAGCTGGTTTGGCTCACTTAGCAGAAGGTATTCGTGCTGATATGCTTTTGACCAATCTTCCTATTAAGGTTTCTACGATTTACCCAGGCTATATTCGTACTGAAATCATCGAAGGCTCTAAGCCATTACCATTTGAAGTCGATACAGATACTGGTACTAAAGCCATTGTCGCAGCTATCGAAGCGGGTGTAGATGAAGCCTGTGTGCCGAGCCTGCCTTGGTCCATGGTCAGTCATGCGATGAAGCACTTGCCATTACAAGTAATGAATAAACTAAGCTAATCAAATCGGTTTTCCTAAGGTAGAAAAGAAGAAGCCCACTACAATAGTAATGGGCTTCTTCTTTTATTTACTCTAAATAGCAGGGCAAGTATTACAACGTTTGAGGATTATTTGACATATGCTGTTCACGCAGCTTTTGACGCAGTACTTTACCAACATTACTCTTTGGTAGTTCACTGACAAACTCAATATGGCGTGGACATTTATAACCAGTCAAATTGTCCAGCGCGAATTCTTTGATAACTTCTTTAGTGACGTTGTTATCGGCAGGTACGATATAGATTTTAACCGCCTCACCTTGATTTTCATCAGGAATGCCAATCACGGCGCAATCGACGATACCATCACAATCAAGCATGACAGATTCTATTTCATTCGGAAATACATTGAAGCCTGAAACTAAGATCATGTCTTTCTTACGATCTAGTAGAGTAAAGTAGCCTTTCTCATCCATGCTAACGATATCACCAGTGCGGAAGTAGCCATCGCGAGTAAAGTCATTGCTATTGTCTTTATTAAAGTATCCTGACATTACGTTTGGACCTTTGATACACATCTCGCCTGATTGATGCATGCCAACACGCTCACCGTTTTCGTCAACCACGATAATATCGACACTCGGTACAGGTATACCAATAGTACCGTTGAATTTGCGATCAGTGATAACGTTGGCAGTACCACCAGCCACGCCTTCAGTCATACCCCAACCTTCAACCATGGGGCAGCCAGTTACTTCTAACCAACGTGCTGCGGTTTGCTCGGTTGCCGCCATACCACCTGCTTGCGTAATACGTAGCGAGCTAAAGTCCAAATCTTTAAAGTTTGGTTGGTCAAGTAACCCTTTAAATAGAGTGTTGACTGCAGGGAATATGTGGAACGGTTGTTTTGATAAGGTTTTGACAAACCCTGGCATATCGCGCGGATTAGGCACTAGGATAAAGGTATAACCTGAACGCATACCGAGCAAACTTAGCATAAAGGCAAAAATATGATACAGCGGTAAGGCCATAACCATATTGATGTATACCTCGTTGATACCTGAGGTCACAGGGCGATACCATGCCTCTGATTGCATAGCAGCAGCAACGACATTACGTTGTGTTAGGACAGCACCTTTTGATAAACCAGTCGTACCACCTGTATACTGCAAAATCGCTTTTTGTTGTAGGGTAGTCTTTGGTGCTTGAATCGGTAGGTTTTTTCCCTTTTTTAATACTTCAGGGAACTTAGTGACATTGTACTTAGGGTCATTTAGGTTGTATTTTGGAACCAAGCGTTTGACCTGACGGATGACCGTATTGACCAAAATACCTTTCAGACCCATCATATCGCCCATTTTTGACAGCACGATACGTTTGATATTGGTCTCTTCAATGACTTGCTCAAGTGCTTGAGCAAAGTTGTCAACGACAAAGATAACCTGAGCGCCTGAGTCATTCAATTGATGACGCAGCTCACGGCCTGTATATAGTGGATTGATAGGTGTACAAACGTAACCTGCACGCAAAATACCAATCATAGTCGGTAGGTATTGTGGAACGTTTGGCATCATCAGAGCCACCACGCTGCCTTTAGGTAAACCTTGTGCTTGTAACCATGCTGCGACTGCTAGTGAAGCGTTATCAACATCACCATAAGTATGCGTAACACCCATACAGATAGTCATCGGATGCATACGAAAGCGGTTAAAACACTCTTCATATAACTCTATGAGGCTTTCATACTGATCCGGATTAATCGTCTTGGGTACGTTTTCCGGGTATTGAGCAAGCCAAGGTTTATCTACAGTCATGATTAGCGTCCTTAAATATTAAAATAAATTAAGGCTCTATAAAAAAGTAGTCACATCCATGTCAACAATTTATATTGCTGTTCCGTTAGCAAGAAATTGTCGAGTGTTATCCTATATATTCACATACTGCTAAAATACGAGGCCCTTATAAAGTTTGATTCAACCACAGAGCATAAATATCTCGTCAGGTTAAAAAACCAATTAATGTTTTGGTAATGAAAATAGCTACTAGTAAATACTGCTAATCAATCGATATCAGTCATAATTATATAAGATCAAAATAACAGAAAGTATAGTGACACATTTTGGCAATACATTAACATAACTACAACCGTGCCTGTTATGCTTATACAAGAACTAGATAGTTTACAGTTAAATTTGATAAATGAAATAATATATGTTGAATAGTTAGAAAAGGCCTAGACAAATAATTTACTTTCTTATCAAGTAATTAACATAAAGTTTATTCAAAAAATGTCATATAACTCAACATAAAAGTAAATTCATAGTAATTATTAGAGGGTAGTTTTATAATTGAATGACATAAAGTGAATATATAAAAAGAGCACTCTACATTAAATGTAAAATGCTCTTTAGCGAAAATAAAATCAAAGTTTTAAAAAATTAAAACTTTGATGTTCGTTTATCTTTGTGGATGGTCTGCATTGTGTTTTTCACGCAATTTTTGACGCAGTACTTTACCGACATTACTCTTTGGTAGGTCACTCACAAACTCAATGTGGCGTGGACATTTATAACCCGTTAGATTATCTAAGGCAAAGTCTGTAATCACTTCTTTGGTAACATTGTTGTCTTCAGGTACTACGTATATTTTGACCGCTTCACCTTGATGACTATCAGGAATACCAATTACCGCGCAGTCAAGAATACCGTCACAGTCAAGCATTACGGACTCAATTTCGTTCGGAAATACGTTAAATCCTGAAACCAAGATCATGTCTTTCTTACGATCGAGCAGTTTAATATAACCTTTGTCATCCATGCTGACGATATCACCAGTGCGGAAATAACCATCACTAGTAAAATCAGCACTACTGTCTCTATTCAGATATCCAGAGGTTACGTTAGGGCCTTTAATACATAGTTCGCCCCCTTCGTTTAAACCTACATGCTTGCCATCTTCATCAATAATGATGACATCTACGCCTGGTGCTGGCACACCGATAGTACCGTTAAACTCACGATTGGTAATAACGTTGGCGGTACCAACTGCAACGCCTTCTGTCATACCCCAACCTTCGATCATCGCGCAGCCAGTCACTTCTAACCAGCGATTCGCAGTTTGCTCAGTAGCCGCCATACCACCAGCTTGTGAGATACGCAAAGAGCTAAAGTCCAAATCTTTAAAATTAGGATTATCGAGCAGCCCCTTAAAGAGGGTGTTGACTGCAGGGAAAATATGGAACGGTTGTTTTGATAAGGTTTTAACAAATCCAGGAATATCACGTGGATTAGGGACTAGTATAAAGGTATAGCCTGAGCGCATACCAAGTAAACTCAGCATGAATGCAAAAATATGATAGAGCGGTAGCGCCATTACCATATTGATATACACTTCGTTAATTTCTGATGTGATAGGGCGAGTCCATGCTTCTGATTGCATCGCTGCTGCTACGATATTACGCTGTGACAAAATAGCGCCTTTCGAAAGACCTGTGGTACCTCCTGTATATTGTAAAAATGCTTTTTGATCCAAAGACATTTTTGGTTGCTGAAAAGGTAGGTTTTTACCTTTTTTCAATACTTCAGGAAACTTAGTGACATGGTACTTAGGATCATTAAGGTTGTACTTGGGTACTAAGCGTTTGACCTGACGAATAATCGTATTGACCAAAATACCTTTCAAGCCCATCATATCGCCCATTTTCGATAGAATGACACGTTTGATAGCCGTTTCTTCAATGACTTGCTCAAGCGCTTGGGCAAAGTTATCAACCACAAAAATTGCTTGAGCACCAGAATCGTTAAGCTGATGGCGTAATTCTCGGCCAGTATATAGTGGGTTGACAGGGGTACATACATAGCCTGCACGCAATATCCCAACCATGGTTGGTAGATACTGTGGAACGTTTGGCATCATGAGAGCAACGACACTGCCTTTTGGCAAGCCTTGGTTCTGTAGCCAAGCGGCGACTGCCATTGAAGCGTTATCAATATCACCATAAGTATGAGTCACTCCCATACAGATGCTCATAGGGTGCCCACGGAAACGATCGAAGCATTCTTCGTACAGCTCCATGATGCTGCTATATCTATCGGGATTAATGGTTTTTGGTACACCGGCTGGATATTGAGAAAGCCAAGGTTTGTTCGATATCATAGTTAGCATCCTTGCGATTTGATATAGGCTAAAGTATTTTAAGAGGGTAGTTGTCAATCTATCAATAGTACAAACCACCACTCATTTAGGTGGTATATACCATCTTCAATAGCATCCCTGTCTATTGATTAATGGCTAGTCTTTTTGCTGCTGTAGCAGTATTTTATTCAATAAATATTTAAATAAAGCGTTAAATAGAACAAATAAATAGAAAGTTTAGTAATAAAAATAATGCTCGTTCTAAAACTATTTATCTGCTGCTTACAAATAAAGTATCAAAAAAACGATACATTTGAGCAATACATTAGCATGAATTTAGTCTAAAACAATAACAGTAAGCGATACTGAGCAGTACATATATTAACTTATAAGAATATATTAACTTTGTGAGCTGACTAAAGAAGGAACATATAACTAATATTGGTGAGCTGACAAAACACAAAAGAGTGTAGATGCCAAAATTATTGCGGTAAAATGAATTGATCTTTTTTATTAAAGAAACGTCGATAAATAAGTAATGCACTGATGGTGCAGCCAAGCGTGCTGCCGACACATATCAGGAACATAGTGACTATTTGATAGCGTACGGCTTGAGTGGGATCGGCGCCCGCTAGGATTTGACCCGTCATCATGCCTGGCAAGCTAACAATACCGACGACTAGCATAGAGTTCAGGGTTGGGGTCATGCCATTAGTGATAGCTGCTTTTATCTGCTCATGGACGGCTTCGAATGGTTTAGCAGATAAACTGAGCATCATCTCGATACGTCCAGATTGCTCATGAAAGGATTCAATCAGTTGATTGCTCGTTAACGAAATGGCAGTCAGAGAGTTCCCTAATATTAGACCCAATATAGGAATAATAAATTGCGGTGTATACCAAGGCTCAACATTCAAAATCGCTATAATCGCAATCGCCGTTACTAATATTGCTGAAATGCCGACTGCTAATAACGTATCTGTTAATAACCCTTTATAGCTGCGTTTGACACGATTTTTGGCGGCACTTCCTGCAATTAAAGTCATGACCGTTAAGATAAGTAGCACTTCATACCATTGTTCACGTGCAAAAATCCACGCCAGTATCAGCCCAATAAAGCTAAGCTGTATGATCGTACGAAATGCCGCTATCAAAAGGGTCTTGCTTAGCTTTAAACGTAAGCGCCAAGAGATGAGTAATACAATGATAATCAGGCTGCTAGCAAGAGCGATATCACCATAAGTGAGAAAAATTTGCATATCATTTGTACCACTCGTATGAGATTATTTAGGAAGTGATTATGGTAATAATACAAGGTGAGAGTTGAGGTCATTAACGTAATAAATTGTCTGAGCAACTAAGCGACGACTTACTCATTTGATTAAATATTCTTGAATAAAAGTTCTTCAAGAGTCTGCAGTGAGCACACCGGCTTGCATGTGCCAGTGTCTATTTGCCAAAGGCATGATATCTTTTGTGTCGTGAGTTACCCATAGGAGTGTGCGCTGCGCATCTGCGTGCAACCAGCTGATAAGTAAGTTGACAAGCTGTGCTGAAGTGTCCATGTCCAAAGCAGCAGTTGGTTCATCTAACAATAGAACTTGTGGATTGAATTGTAATAGACGCAATGTATTGACCAGTTGGCGCTCGCCACCAGATAAGTGCTTGGCGTCTTGTTGTAAAAAATCTGCACTTCTATCTAAGTGTTCAAGCTGAGCAACATGCCAGTCTCTATCAAAATTCTGCGATTGGTGAGCGTGCAATTGATAAGGCATTTGTAAGTTTTCAAGGACACTACCGTCTAACAGCTGTGGATGCTGAGCAAGTAGGGCGACCTGCTGGCGCCACTGTATAGGTGCAGTCTCATGCATATCGTGATAAACATTACTTGACGTGCCATCATCTAAACGAACAGTGCCGCTGCTCATTGGCAATAATCCTGCTAATACTCGCAGCAGTACTGATTTACCGCTACCAGACGCTCCTGTCAAAACAGTGACTTGCCCTGACAGTAGTGTGCCGCTTACACCATTTACTAGTGCTCGAGCAGGAGTTGATAGCTCTTCATCCAGTGAAGCGTCTGCGGTTAGCTTGCTTGCCCATTTTTGATAAATGCTAGACGGCATAGAAGGTTTTTTCAGTGCTTCTTTACTATCTTTAATGCTATGAGCATTTATCGCCCGTTGGCTATGTACCCATAGGTTATCAAATTCAAGCAACACTCTATCCGTATCTATGCTCATAGCGTTCTACTGCTGACCATTTACTTGCTCGTCGATAGCCTGTTCGATCGTAACGCGCAGTTTTTTTGGTACACGAATAGGACGCATTGGTGGGGTTGTCGCTGCAGTATCTGGTTTATCGCTGCCTATTTCATCATTACTCATTGGCTCTGGTTTGACGAGATTTTGTACGCAGGCAATGACGATTTTGGTGCTGCTTAGTAATTGGCTATTATCTGTTTCGGTAGTACCATGATTCGGTAGGTTGCGATATATACTTTGATAAAATATGATGCTGGCAGGTTTTAGCTCCACTTTATCAATACGTACGCTAATTACCTCATCTAATAGAATGGCTCTTTTGTATTGCAAGTCGGCCTGACTCACGACAAAATGTTGCACTTCACCACTATCAGTCTGCAAAAAATAGCCATTTAAGCCCAACTCAGTAAACCAGTCGCGTCGGCAGTTTTCAAAAAACACCAAGTGATTGGCGTGATAGACTATACCGCCAGCATCAGTATGGTTAATATAGACGTTATAATCTTTAGCAAATAATGGTTTGGTGTCATCATTCGTGGCTGATGTCGTATTTTTTTGCTTAATTGTTGTCATAGTGATGCTCGATATTTTTAATAAGTATTGTTGAATAAAAGTGTTTCAGATAGACCAATAATAGATAGTGCTTACAATATAGTTACTCTAGCTCAAGATATCAGGCCATGCAACCGCTAGAACCGCTTACATTTGTTATCATAGTCGTTTATATTTCACCCATTTATAGAGCGCTATATTCTAACCAATCAGTATAGGACAGTTTATGACCTGTTTTGTCAGTTTTAACATCAATGGTATCCGTGCACGTCAGCATCAGCTCGAGGCGGTGCGCGAGGTAATCGATCCTGATGTCATGGGCCTACAAGAAACCAAGGTTCATGATGATCAATTTCCGCTTAGCGATATCGAAGGCCTGGGCTACCACGTCGAGTACTTTGGACAAAAAGGGCATTACGGCGTTGCACTCCTATCCAAAGCTGCACCTGTATTTGTACAAAAAGGCTTTCCTGGCGAAGATGAAGAAGCCCAAAAACGCTTTATCCATGCACGTTATGAGTTTGAAGGTCGTGAAGTGGATGTGCTCAATGGTTACTTTCCGCAAGGAGAGAGCCAAGATCACCCGACCAAATTTCCAATGAAGCGCGCTTATTATGCCAACTTGATGGCTTATATTGATACGCTAAAATCTGAAGGTCGTTCGATCATCGTCATGGGTGATATGAATATCGCGCCAGAAGATATCGATATTGGTATTGGTGAAGTTAATGCCAAGCGTTGGTTGAAAAACAGAAAAACCTCATTTCTGCCGGAAGAGCGCGAATGGTATTCAGCATTGATGTCACGTGAGCTGACAGATACTTACCGTCTGCATTATCCAGAGAGCACCGAGTTATACAGTTGGTTTGATTATCGCAGTCGCGGCTTCAATGATGAACCTAAGCGCGGGTTACGTATTGATCATATCCTATGTACCTCAGATCTAATCGATAAATGTATCGATGCTGGTATCAGTTATGAGCTACGTGCTATGGAGAAACCATCTGACCATGCACCGATTTGGTCGGCATTTGACTTAAAGCAACCGTAATACTTATATACCGTGATACCTATATATAGTCAATCTCATGTCAATTAGATACGATGATTAGCTTGTTCAGTCTGCTGGTTGTAACACTGTAGCTAGCTCTCCTTGTATCTGAGTAATCTTGAACTGACTATATCTTTATCACTTCGTACTCCGTAAATAACGATAAAAATTGAGAAATAAGGATTTTATTATGGCTGTTGGAAATGTATCAGTACCTGATGTTATCTATCCTATCGATGGTATCAAACTCAGTGCCACAGCGGCAGGCGTTCGCTACAAAGACCGCGACGATCTAGTAGTTATCGAAATATCGGATAAGGCCACTACTGCGGTTGTCACCACTAAAAATACCTTTTGTGCCGCGCCAGTGCGAGTATTGCGTGAGCACTTTACTAAAGTTAGTCCGCGCTATTTAGTCACCAATACGGGTAACGCAAATGCAGGTACGGGAGCTGATGGTAAGCGCCGCGCTATTGATATCTGTACAGCGTTGGCTGAAAAGGCCGGTGTAGATACCAATACGATATTGCCATTCTCTACCGGCGTGATTGGTGAGCCGTTAAATAGTGATGCGGTCATCGCAGGTTTGGATAATGCATTGGCTAATCTAGCGTCTGATAGCTGGCTAGCCGCTGCTAATGGCATTCGCACGACAGATACTATTCCTAAATTAGCCAGTCAAAAAATTGACGTAGCAGGTACTAGCTATCATGTCACTGGTATGTCTAAAGGCTCAGGAATGATACGCCCAAATATGGCGACTATGCTAGGCTATGTGGCGACAGATGCCAACATCGCAGCTGACTTATTACAAGAGATGCTAAGCGCTATCAATGAGCAGTCTTTCAACCGCATTACTGTCGATGGCGATACCTCAACCAATGATTGTTGTGTGTTGATTGCAACAGGTGCTGCTAGCTCAGAGGTGATTGATAGTCCAGAGCATCCACATTATCAGCCTGTATTTGATGCATTGGCCGATGTATTTGTCCGTCTGGCACAATTGATTGTACGTGATGGAGAAGGCGCTACTAAATTCATGACGGTCAAGGTGACTGGGGGTAAAACCACGCAAGAGTGCTGCGATGTGGCTTATGCAGTCGCACATTCACCCTTAGTAAAAACGGCATTTTTTGCTAGTGATGCTAACTGGGGACGCATATTAGCAGCAGTGGGCTATGCTGGTATTGAAGACCTAGACACAGAGCAAGTCGATGTGTATCTAGATGAGGTAATGATTTGCCAAAATGGCGGTGTTGCACCTGACTATAAAGAAGAGGCGGGCAAAACAGTCATGAGCCGCGCTGAGATTACCATTCATATCGACCTTGCTCGTGGTGATGCTAG
Source organism: Psychrobacter sp. JCM 18900 (assembly GCF_904846625.1). Classification (GTDB taxonomy): domain Bacteria; phylum Pseudomonadota; class Gammaproteobacteria; order Pseudomonadales; family Moraxellaceae; genus Psychrobacter. The sequence continues at coordinate 109,886 of NZ_CAJHBL010000001.1, read as the reverse complement.
TGATACAGTGTATACCTGCGACTTGTCATACGATTATGTCAAAATAAACGCTGATTATCGTAGCTAGTCATTCTTAACAAAACAGAATTTGCATAGTTGTATAAGAGCCAGAACAAATATTGTTCTGGCTTTCTAATGTCAATCATCTCCTCAGTAGCAAATAACTCTGCTATTCAATACGCTTCATTAACACCAGTTGCAAAAGCTGACGTTACTTTACAAAGCAGTCATAGAGGGTAAGTCGGCTAGCGACCTATACTGGTTTCAGTAAGAAGCAAACAACCTTATTGGCTTGTAACAAAGCAAGATAAGGTGTTCAAAATAATAAGTTTATTTAAGTAACAATGAATTACTAGCTAAATCAATAAATAAGCCAGTAACTAAGCTATCAATAAAGAATTAATAACAATTATCTGAGGATTGAATAATGAAGAAATTAGCACTTGCAGCATTGATGACAACTTTTGCCCTTTCTGGTTGTTCTACAATGGGTATGGACAATGAGCGCACAATGGTTGTTGAAGGACAACCTATGAATGTAAAAGTAGTAAACATCCCAAGTTTTGAAGTGGAAATTGCACCGCGTAAAGCAGTATGTGACCTGACTGCTACTGATGGCAGCATGGTCGAATCACAGTGCTTGCAGTATCGTCAGACCTATCAGAAAAATTACACTACGCTAAATGGTAATATTCAAGGCTTTACCTATGAGCCGAACTATCGTTATGTCCTAGATGTACGCCAAGAAGCAGTAACAGCAGAAGGCTCAAATGTAGTGCAGCCAGTTTGGATTCTAAACGAAGTGGTATCAAAAACTGCTGAATAATATTGATAGCAATATATAAACGATAAACCAGTTATAAGAGCAGTTATACATGACAAAAAGGCCTCTAACGAATTAGAGGCCTTTTTACGTGTTTATTGTTAGTAAATTATGTTCTGAGAAGTCAGATTAGCATTGACTGTAGTTGACACTAACACCGTGCGTTGCCGTAGGAATTCTATTATCAGCATAAACCGCCAGACCGCCTCGTGCCGTCTCTTTATATTTATCAGACATATCGGCACCTGTTTGCTTCATGGTTTCTATCGCTTTATCCAAAGAGACGAAGTGTTGACCATTACCTCTACAGGCTAGGCGCGCCGCATTGATTGCCTTGACTGCGCCCATCGCATTACGCTCGATACAAGGCACTTGTACCAAGCCGCCAATAGGATCACAAGTAAGGCCGAGATTATGCTCAATGCCAATCTCAGCTGCATTTAAGCATTTGGCAGGCGTGCCATTCATGATTTCTGCCAGTGCAGAGCCTGCCATTGCACACGCAGAACCAACTTCACCTTGGCAACCAACTTCAGCACCAGAGATTGAAGCATTTTGCTTGATAAGGCTACCGATAGCAGTGGCGTTTAGCAAAAACTTACGAACGCCATCTTGGCTGTAGTTGGGCAAAAAGTCACGATAGTAGTGCAGTACGGCAGGAATGATACCTGCTGCGCCATTGGTTGGCGCTGTAACTACTTTGCCGCCATTGGCGTTTTCTTCATTGACGGCGAGCGCGTACAAATCGACCCAGTCCATAGCGGCTAACTTATCAGTCTTGGTGATAGGTTGGTCTTTTTCCGCACACAGCTGCGTATGCAAATCTTGGGCACGGCGTTTAACATCTAATCCGCCCGGTAGGATACCGCCATTTTCACAGCCTTGTTTGACGCAGTCTTGCATCACTTCCCAAATGCTATCTAGATAAGAAAATACTTCTTCTTTGGCATGGAAGTGACATTCGTTTGCCAGTACCAATTCACTGATGCTTAAGTCATGCTCACGACATTGCTCTAGTAGCTCTGCTGCGTTATTGAACGGGTAGGGAACTCTATCGATGGTCGGGCTGGCATGATCTTCGTCAGGGTTAGTCGCATCTTCTTCATTAATGACAAAACCGCCACCGACTGAGTAATAAGTCTGCTGATAGCGAATGCCTTCAGTTGAGATAGCGCGTAGCGTCAATGCATTAGGGTGATAAGGCAGCACAGTATCGTCATACCAGTAAATGTTTTGCTCTGTATCAAAAGTAATCGTATGCGTGCCTGATACATTGAGAATCTTGTCAGAGAAGATAGGAGATAGGTAGCTACTGGTCATACGTGTGTCTATAGTGCTAGGCGTGTGCCCAAGCAATCCCAACAAGATAGCCGTATCGGTTGCATGGCCTTTTCCGGTCGCTGCCAAAGAGCCATACAGTTCAATCTCAATGGTCTTAACCGCAGTCAGTTCCATCTGCTCAGTTAGCGAGGTCAAAAATAAGTTTGCAGCGACCATCGGTCCGACTGTATGCGAACTGGATGGGCCAATGCCGATTTTAAATAAATCAAAAACACTGATCATAATAAGTCACCAAAAATTTTAAGCGCTTTAGCCTATTGTACCTGTGGCATTAGACGCTTTTGTGAAAAATATAATAGACAGCCGTCGCTCCTAGTCACCATTGATAGGTGGGCGCGAGACACTATTTATGAAGGTTATAAGGTAAATGAGCACTGAGGGCAGTTGAATAATAACTTTTATTTATTTTGAAACTCCGTTATCATGCTCGCAGTCAACAACTATGTAACATCCTGTAAGTTGGTTATCATCGTAAAATAAGACGGATTAAAAAAGACTAGTTTTTTCAGTCAGACATATCCGTATTCATACATCTAGCAAGATATGGCTATCATACCAAATAATACTTTGGGTTTGTCATATTACAACATAAATGAATGAATTGGGATGACATATTATAGATAGAAAGACTTAACGTTCTGCTATTTATACAAGCCCTCAGAAATATGTCCATTTATTAATATACTTATTTTATCAGTTATTCAAGGGCGTATTGAACATTCACAAATTGGCACTGCTGATTGCTAAAACTGTTCTAGGCAAGGCGTAAAACGACGGTAATGCTCGTGCCTTAACTAGATTTACAACGCGGTATATGACAGTTTTAGCCTCAGCTCCAATATTAACAGAAGGAGACAGGGCTATTTTTTGCCATTTCATTGTTAAAGATAGACGCTTAGAATAACTAAACTTACTATTTTTAACGTCGAACTGTCTAAAAAATAGTCTCTGTCAGTGCCATGGTCGAATATTCAACACGCCCCAGCCTATTACTTTAGCTTAGCTCACATAGGACAAGCGCGCATGCCATCTCAAAAAGACCCTTCATCAGCGTCAGACAATAGCGCTCAAGATCTATCGACTCAAAATGCCTTGGAGTCTGCAGGCATTGATTCAGCCGCTATCAATTATCCGCACAATCCAGATTTTGAAAATGGCCGTTGGTTCCCGACATGGCGTCCTTATAAGGGCGACTTAGATCGTGATCCAGTAGGTATCAACGACTATTTACCTCCGTCAAAAAGCGTATTGCTCGGTATACAGCATACATTTGCGATGTTTGGTGCAACCGTGCTTGCGCCTTTATTGATGGGGTTTGATCCTAACTTAGCCATCTTGATGTCTGGTATCTGTACGGTAATGTTCTTTATGATTACCGGTGGGCGCATGCCGAGCTACTTGGGATCAAGCTTTGCTTTTATTGGTCCAGTCATCGCAGTGACCGCTTATGCAGGCGCAGGATTCAATGACAATCTAAATGTTGCGCTAGGCGGTATTATGGCCTGCGGTATCATTTATGCATTGATTGGTCTGCTAGTGATGAAGACGGGTACAGGTTGGATTGAGCGCTTGATGCCGCCTATCGTGACGGGTGCGATTGTCATGATTATCGGTCTTAACTTGGCGCCAGTGACCATTCAAGGCGTGTCTGCCAATCAGTTTGATGCTTGGATGGCCACTTTGACAGTACTGCTCATTAGTGGTGTGGCAGTATTTACTCGCGGTATGTTGCGTCGTCTGTTGCTACTCGTCGGTCTAGTGCTGTCGTACGTTGCTTATTTTGTCATGACCAATATTCTAGGCTTTGGTACTGCGATTGATTTTAGTACAGTAGCTGCCGCTTCATGGTTTGGACTACCAAGTATTCATACGCCGCGCTTTGAGATGAGCGCTATTATCCTAATTGCACCTGTGGCCTTTATTTTGGTGGCTGAAAACCTAGGGCATTTTAAGGCAGTAGAGGGCATGACCAAGGCTCGTGTGACCCCTTATATGGGCCGAGCATTTTTGGCGGACGGTTTAGCCACGACCTTTTCGGCAGGATTTGGTGGTACAGGTGTTACTACTTATGCTGAAAACATCGGTGTCATGGCGGTTACCAAAGTGTACAGCACGACGATATTTGTCGTAGCAGGATTGGTTGCTATCATATTGGGACTCTCACCAAAGTTTGGTGCGATCATTCAGACCATACCAGCGGCTCTATTGGGCGGTGCTTCTATAGTTGTTTTTGGTCTTATCACGGTTGCTGGGATAAAAATATGGATCGATAGCCATATTGATTTTAGTAAAAACAGCAACCTAATCATCGCAGCAGTGACTGTCATTATGGGTACTGGTAACTTTAGCTTGCACTTAGGCGGCTTTGATTTAGGCGGTATCGGTACTGCTACTTTAGCCGCTATCGTGTTGAATGCCTTGTTTAACCAAAGTTCTGAAGCGAAATAAGTAATACTGATGAGATTGAAGTTTGCGCCTATCAAATAAAGACGGTCAAAGCATATCTCATCTAACAAAAAGCGCCCATGCTACCGATAGCATGGGTGCTTTTTTGTATGGCAATATTAAGCAACAGTAGTAGCGAACAACGGTGTCGGAACTATTTATAATCTCGCTTATAAAACCTCGAAAAAAATCGATAGCGGCGAAGGGCGCGTGGCTTTGGTTTTAAAGAGCCTAAGTAAATAGCAAACATCGTTAATAGTGCGCCACTCCACTGCAAAGTGTTAATCGGCTTGTCCAGCCAACTATAATCAATGACAAGGGCTGCAATAGGTTCAGTCAACAATAGCAGTCCAGTCAGTGCCAGAGATAGCTTAGGAATAGAGTAGGCAATCAATCCCCATGCCAAGCATTGCATCACCGTACCATAGATAAGCACCCAGCCAATCTCAGACCATGTATTGGGTAGGATATTACCTGTATCAAATACAAACATCGGTATAATCATGGCTAAGACGCCGCCGATACTGATCAGCTGCATTAGCATAAATATAGGCGTCGGTTCAGTGTCATGCGTTTTGCGGATAAATGTCATTGATGCAGCTAACATGGCACCCGATACAATACCAGTGACAAAACCCCAAGTCGCAGCGGTGTTGTGTGCGAATTCAGGGCTACCTATCATCGCCACGCCTATCATGGCTAAGAACAAACTAATAAGCTGTACGATAGACTGACGCTCATTGAAATACAAAAACCCAATCGCAGCCAAGAAAAATATTTGCAAACTATTAAGCAGCGTCGAAATACCAGGCCCAACCGCATAAATACTCTCGTGCCACAGCGCCAAATCTAATCCTAAAAATGCCCCTGATAGTAGCGCATAAAAAACGGCCCGTCTTGATTTGGGCATTCGTTGGCCCATTATCTTAGCCAATACCGCAAATGCAATACCCGAAACAGCCAATCGCCAAAACGACATGGCCCAACCTCCAATATCGACGTGAGCGACAATCAAGCTGCCCAATCCAAAAATGATACAACCAATGACTAAGCCAATAGGTGCAGATCGCGTTGAAGCAATAGCCATAATTTGTCCTTATAACAGTATTTGAATAACAGCATTCTTATTATCATTGCATCATGTCAGAACTTATGTTGACATAGAGCCATATTGTCGTGGTTTTCAGTGCAAAATGAAATGGCAAAACCATAATTTATTATGCTGAATACAGGTACTATCGCTATGCGGAAAATTATTGGGTATGTTGGACGCAAATAAATAATCAAAGTATTTGATATAGCTACGTTTTTCACAAGAGTCTTATGACAGTTGGGTAATGGTATTTATATCAAAATATTTGTATCAGGGTGACGATTCGTAGGAGTATGAAAGCGCATGATGTATACAAGTGATACTTTTGTAGAGATGGTTTGTAGGGATAATATGTGTGTAGCACTTTAAGCGACATTATTGCTGCAACACATGTATAGTAGATTGACGATATAATGTACTTAACGTCTGATTTGTTATACCAAACAATCTATATTATTTGTCTAGGTTTATTTATGCTTCAACGATTGCTATCAAAAAAACAGCCACATACATTGTCTGGCTTGCTACCAAAGATATCGCAATACAGTGTCGTCGTGACGATGCTATCTAGCGCATTGTTTTTGATGCCTAGCGCACATGCCGCCAGTTGTAAAATCCCAAAAAGTTATTACAAAAACGTCTCCTGCACGGCCAGTAGTAGTTATTTTTTGGCGATCAAAGATTTTGGTGCGCCGGTGGCTTTAATCGATAAAAAAGGCAAACGAGTCGTTGATTTGTCACGTTATCAAAAAGTCGATGCCGATAAACTATCAGACGGTCTGTTGCCTGTATTGCGTAACAGTCGAGTCGGCTATCTCAATATGCAGGGCCGTGAAGTCGTGCCTGCCATGTACGATATACTGACAGAGAGTCAAGGATGGGCGCGGCCTGTATCGGATGGGCGTATCGTGGTAAAAAAAGAGGGTAACTATGGTGTGATTAACACAGCCAATAGTACCGTTGTCTTATTTTCTGCAGCGATTGATGATATTGATAATTATCGTAATGGGGTGGCGCGTGTACGCAAAGGCCGTGCAACCAGTTGGGTAGATAAAAACGGTAATGCAGCGCATGATCCAAATGCCCAGAATGACACTCAGGCAGTGAATAAACCTACTTCTTCTAACGAAAAATCTAGCACAGCATCACAGTCTGTACCAGCGCGCTTTACGACGCTTCAATCGCGTCAGCAAGATGGTAAATGGGGTTTTGTCGATGACAATAATGTCACGATGATTACGTACTCATTTGACGAAGTGCGTCCGTTCTCTGAGGAGTATGCTGGCGTGCGTATCGGTGAAGAGTGGGGTTTTGTCAATTTAGGCGGTGAGCTGGTGATCCCTTTTCGCTTTGCTAATAATGGTGTGAACGCTAACGATAGCTATCAGGGCAAACCATCCTTTGTATTTACAGGTGGTAAGGCGTGGATTGGCAACCTAAAGAATGGGAATAAAATGTGTATTGATAAGGAAGGGGCTGGTGTTGCTTGTGATTGATGCAATTACTAGGGCGTGTACTCATTTTAAAAATGGTGATAAAAATGAGATAAATCGCAGTCAAACAAGGAAAATAGCGCAGATAATATCGAGATATTAGTCAGCTATTTGACGCCATTTGGCAAGATTTAGCCATTTTTAACCCATTTAGATAACTATCGATTGAATTGAGGACACGCCCTAGGATTAAATAGACAATAAAAAAGAGTGTAAAACCTGTGAGTTAGCGATAGGTTTTACACTCTTTTTTTGACATTGATGTATTTAAAGCTAGTTGCTCGATAAATGATTGCTGATTAAGTCAACCATATAAGGCTGATAATACTCTGGAATATCGTGTGCCATGCCTTCGATGAGATGGAACGTAGCATTAGGGATAGTCTTGGCAACGACTCGGCCCTGCGAGGCAGGCAGGAGTCCGTCAGCGCTACCATGTAATACAATCGTTGGTGCTTTGACTTGCTTACTAAATCGGCTGATAGAACCTGATGCCAAGATAGCATTGAGCTGCTGCACCGTACCAAGCGGGTGGAAGTTGCGCTGATAGCGAATCTTAGCGATTTCGCGCACCATACGCACATTCACATGACCTGGTGTACCAACGGTCTTCATAAACCAAACACTATGACGCACGATATCACGCTCAGAGTGACTCTCTGGACGATTGATAAGGGTGTATAGCTGTTTGGGCTTGGGTGGCTTCAAAAACGCACGATTGGTCGTGGTAAACATGAGAGCCATTCGCTGTACTAAGCTTGGATAACGTGCTGCCACGATTTGTGCAATCATACCGCCCATCGAAGCCCCAAGCAGGTGTGTTTTACCAAGCTTTAGTGCTTTAATCAAACGCGCGGTGTCTTCAGCCATGTCCGTCAAGTTATAAGCAACCTGCGTGCTTTTGTTAGACAGCCCTGTCTGTAGACGAACCATCATTTTGAGCTGGCTAATACGCGGCAAGCCTTCTATCTGCACTTTAGAAGACAAGCCGATATCACGATTATCAAAACGAATCACAAAAAAACCAGCATCGATAAAGCGCTTAATAAAATTGTCTGGCCAAAATATCATTTGTGAGCCTAACCCCATGATCATCAGCAGCGGCGGATTGTTAGGGTTACCGCCAGCTTCGACACACAACTCAATACCATCACCGATGTCAATCATTGCTTGACGAAGGTGCTTACTCAAGTCAGAGTCGCGCCATTGATGCTCCCCAAATTTGCGCCACTCAGGAGTAGGGTAGTTATTCAGATGATCTTCTAGATTGTTATCTAGCGTTTCAGGCAATTTGGCACTATTGATGTCATTTGATTTTGTCATGAAGTGTCCTAATTAGAGGGTCATCTACTACAGCTCAAGCATCTCAAAATCAAGCTTGCCGACACCGCACTCAGGGCAAGTCCAGTCATCAGGGATGTCTTCCCACTTAGTACCAGGTGCGATACCTTCTTCTGGGCAGCCAAGCGCCTCATCATATATCCAACCGCAGACAATACATTCATAACGTTTCATAAATAGTCCTATCGATCATTACCAGTATCACAGTTACAGCGTGCTATAAACGCTCATTTTTAATATTACAGCTATTATATTAGACTGCAAAAACGCACGTAGTTTAGCATATAACCGCAATTTTCATAGTTAAGTTTACACTTGTATATTGAGATGACTTTTCTTTTATCAAGTCAATCACATACGTTACCTTATTAGCGCTTGATAACAAGACTGGAAGCCAGCCCGCCATACGAAAACCAATTATGCTATAATAATCGCCGCTAAATTCACAGTAATGCTTAGCATTTATCGCTGATATATCATCCAGTTGTTGTCTTATCTAAACTAACTAAACCATCTAAATACATAAGCTAAGGGTCATCATGAGTACCAATGCCGCCGCCACATCCGCCACCAACAATGAGACGTCTCATGTGCTCAATACTGACCATCCGTTTTGGCAGATTATTCGCACAGTACCAGACTTTCCAAAAGCTGGCATTGATTTTTATGACATTACCCCGTTACTGCGCAGTCATATTGACGCTGTTATCGATGCGCTGCTTGCCGCTTTGCCAGAAGGGCTTATGGACGAGGTAGATTGTCTGGGTGCAGTGGAAGCGCGCGGCTTTGTATTTGCCAGTATGCTAGCAGGTCGTCTGGGCAAAGGTATGATCTTGCTACGTAAACCAGGTAAGCTGCCGCCACCTGTTGCCAACAAAGCCTATGCACTGGAGTATGGTAAAGACACGCTTGAGATGCAAAACAATCTACCGCCTGAGCGCGTACTATTGGTTGATGACATCTTGGCGACTGGTGGTACGTTGACCACTGCTTACGAGCTGTGTCAATCAGCTGACCATACTGTGGTCGGTGCGTTAGTATTATTGGACTTGGTCGACTTGCATGGCGAGTTCCCAGTACCTGTTTATACGGTATTAAAAGCTTAAAATAAATTGCTATGTTTTTGACTATTAGACATGTCGTATTGTCAATATAGTTAAACGATTCTCCAAATAAAAAGCGCCCTGATACTATGTCAGGGCGCTTTTTCGATACTGTATTGATGTTTTTTAGTATTGTGTTAAGTAGGCTGTATTTATTGCTCTTCGTCTTGTTCGTAGTCTTTACAAGACTGCTCTATCACCGTACGACCGACTGTCTTTGGGGTGGTGACTTTAAAATCTTTTGTGGTCAATATTGGTTTTTCTGACTGCCATGATTTGGTTACTTTACCTTCAGCATCATAGTTAACAAAGGCTCGTCTATAGTAACTGGCATCTTTGCATGAAATGAGTAGTTGTTGCTCACTATGGTCAATACTGTTTTTTTCTTCCTTCGAGTCATCTTTATCGGCATCTTTGTCTTTAGGATAGGTTCTAAGGATAGATACCGTGATATTTTCGACATCTTTTTCATCTATGATACTGATGTCAGAGCTTTCAATAGAATCCAAATCTATACTAAAAATTGATCCAGAGCTGCTCTCGGACACCTCTACCCAGTTAACTGCCTGGGCGCTGATTGCTAAAGCACTGCCTGCCAATAATATTGATAGCCGTTTCATATAAGCCTTGCTTCTTGTCATTTGAAGTAGGTAATGATAGCCAACTTACTATTAGTAGGCAAATATCTTTTGTGCCAGCTCAGTATCCGTCGTGCTCTGTCGTGTGGCTATTATTGTCCGCGAATGGCTGCCAATGTCTTGGCCAGCTCGTCACGCGCTCCGATAAAACCATCAATACCCTTAGGTAATAAGTCCTGCGTAACCTTGTCTTGCTGATATGCAGCACTAAACTCTTCATGCGTTAAGCTTACCTGAGTCATCGCCTTCATATCCATCGACATACTCGGAGACAGTTGGCGAGTTACCTCGGTATCCATGGCTGCCAACTCATCAATGAGATTGGGAGCTATCGTCAACAAGTCACAACCTGCCAATGCCAAAACTTGCTCGGTAGAGCGGAAACTGGCGCCCATTACTTGTGTCTGGTAACCGTGCTGTTTGTAATACTGATAAATGAGCTTGACTGACTGTACGCCCATGTCATCAGAAGCCGGTACGTTTTGACGGCTTTGTTGGCGTTTTTGCCAATCTAGAATACGGCCAACAAAAGGTGATATCAGGGTCACGCCAGCATCTGCACAAGCGATTGCTTGGTGTTGTCCAAACAGTAAGGTCAGGTTGCAGTGGATATTTTGAGTCTCAAGATAGCGCGCCGCCTCGATGCCTTGCCAAGTTGCCGCCATTTTTATCAATACTCGCTCTGAATCGACGCCCGCTTTTTGGTAAGCATCCATAAAGGCCAGAGCCTTATCTATCGTCGCTTGAGTATCATAAGATAAGCGAGCATCCACTTCAGTAGAGACTCGGCCTTCGATCAGCTCTAAAATATCGCAGCCAACCTGAATGGTCAGCGCATCGATCACGGCATCCACGTCACCATTATGACGACTCATGGTCTCTGACAACATGCCTTGGTTGTCAGGATGAATCAGAGCCTTGGTAATAAGGCTTGGGTTGGTGGTTGCATCGATAGGTTTTAAACGGGCAATAGCGGCAAGGTCACCAGTATCAGCAACAATCGTGGTCATAGTGCGTAGCTGTTGTAATGCGCTCATCAGGTATCCTTTTTTTTATTAATCACATGATGCTCCTCTTATATATAACAGGGTAGGGAGCTGAACTGGAACTGTAACACAGTTTTGGGCAGGTGTTGCCTCATAGTTATGCTATGCATCGCTGTTATCTGGCTCAACTGTGCTAATATTAATAACAGTTGGTATATTTATACGCATTTACGAATGGGCACTGACCTTAGTTTTTGCTATAGTAGAGCCGGCTATGTATCAAGCTGCTGTATTTGGCAGTAAATATAGCATTAACGCCAAATGGTACTAGCAATATAAGGTGTTTTTGATAGACTGTTTTAAGATTGATTTTGAAGATAGTTTCTATCATCAGCCTTAGTCTTTAACTAAAAACAGAAAATAGTCAGATTTGGCAATAGAGCTACCTAAGTAATAGCAATGTAATAGCCATATTTAAATAATAGTAATATCTAACAGCGATAAAATCTAAAAAGGATGGGCGGTAATGAGCGAGCAGTCACCAGAGCAAACAATGGATAATCTAAATCAAACCACTACAGGCGCTAGCGATACCGCAACTGAAAAAGAGTTTTTAGACAATATTCGCCAAAATATTGACGCAGTAGACTGTGAGATCCAAACGTTAATCAACAACCGTGCAAAGCTGGCTCAGCAAGTAGCCATGGTAAAGAAAAATCATACTGCTGCTGATGACAATAGCAATCCTATCTTTTACCGCCCTGAGCGTGAAGCACAGGTACTAAAAGCTGTCATGGAGCGTAATGCAGGTCCAATCGCTGATGAGAAAATGGCGCGTTTGTTCCGTGAAATCATGTCAGTATGCTTGGATTTAGAAGCGCCGCAGCGTATTGCTTTCTTGGGCCCTGTCGGTACCTTTACGCATGCCGCTGCGCTCAAGCATTTTGGTAAAGCCGCGGATACCGTACCGATGACAACCATTACTGATGTGTTCCGCGAAGTCGAAGCGGGGACAGCGATGTATGGCGTGGTCCCTGTTGAAAACTCTTCAGAAGGCGTCGTCAACCATACTCTAGATGGCTTCTTATCTTCTACCTTAAAAATCATTGGCGAAGTTGAATTGCCAATTCATCAAAACTTCTTGGTTGCTGAACATACTAAGATTGATGGCTTGAGCCGTATTTATTCGCATCAGCAGTCGCTTGCTCAGTGCCGTCATTGGCTAGATGTAAACTTCCCTAATGTCGAACGCGTTGCTGTATCAAGCAACGGTGAAGCCGCTCGCCGCCTCAAAAACGAATGGCATTCAGCTGCGATTGCAGGTGATGTTGCTGTTGCGGAGTACGGTTTGCATAAGCTTTACTCAAACATCGAAGACAATCCAAGTAACACCACACGCTTCCTTATCATCGGTCATGAGGCGATTGCGCCATCTGGCCAAGACAAAACCTCTATCGTCGTCTCCGCTCATGATAAAGCAGGCGCACTGATCGAAATCTTGAAACCTTTGTCATATCATGGCGTATCGATGACCAGTATTGAGACGCGTCCTGAGCGTCCTAACAAGTGGGCATACGTATTCTTTATCGATATGAATGGTCATGTTAATGATCCAAACGTTAGCGCTGCCATCAATGATATTCGTCCATTGGTCAAAGATTTGCGCATATTAGGCTCATATCCAAAAGCTGTCCTATAGACAACTACCTATAGATAATTACAGGCTTACTCACTGGTATTCATACATAATAGATGGGTCTTAGCTTTTGCAGATAGTATTCAAAAAAAGCATTTATAGATACCATCTAAGGATAAACCATGCAGACTACTCAATTGACCGCGTCAGATCTATCGCCGTTAACGCCAGCTTACGACAGTATTTTGGCATTGGCACCTTATCAAACCGGTAAGCCAATTGAGGAGCTGACACGTGAGTATGGTGTCTCAGACGTGGTCAAGCTGGCTAGTAATGAGAATCCAATGGGATGCTCACCCCGAGTGACGCTAGCAGTGACTGAGCAGCTAGGGCAGTTGTCACGTTATCCTGATGGCAATGGTTACTATTTAAAGCAGGCGCTGGCTGACTTTAACGATGTCAATGCCAATCAAATTACCTTGGGTAATGGCTCTGATGATTTGCTCGATATTTTGGCACGTAGCTTTGTGGGTGCTGATGATGCCATCGTCTATAGTCAGTATGCTTTTGTGGTATATCCTATGCTAGCGAAGATGCAAGGTGCCACGGGCATTGAAGTGCCTGCTCAGCGCTTTGGGCATAATCTAAAAGCCATGAGCCAAGCGGTACAAGATAATCCGAATACCAAAATCGTCTTTATTGCCAATCCGAACAATCCAACGGGTACGCAGCTAGAGCAAAAAGAGCTGCGCCAATTTGTTGCCAGTGTGCCAAGCTCAGTCTTGGTGGTACTAGATGAAGCTTATATTGAGTATAGTCCTGAGAGTAACAACCGCGCACTATTAGATGATTTCGATAATGTCATTATTGTGCGTACTTTTTCTAAAGCTTATGGGCTAGCAGGTTTACGCGTCGGTTATGCCTTAAGCTCGGTAGCAGTGGCGGATTTACTAAACCGAATTCGTCAGCCATTTAACGTGAGTCGTGTTGGTTTGGCTGCTGCTGCTGCTGCACTTGCTGATCAAGACTTCATCGAAAAAACTCGTCTGATAAATGATGAGCAAATGCGCTGGCTAGAAAAGCAATTTGACGCGCTAGGGTTGGGCTTTGTGAAGTCGCATGCCAATTTTATTATGGTCGAAGTGCAGGTTGAGATGGAAGATATAACCGCTGCTTCGATTCATCAGGCGCTACTTGAACAAGGCGTTATCGTCCGTCCGCTGGATGCTTATGGACTACCTAACTGGCTACGTATCACAGTAGGTGTGGCTGAAGACAATCTGCGTTTGATTGATACTCTGCGTTCTATTTTGACTGAAGACTAAGCGCATCTATTAATATTTTTTAACTTAAAAACTGTGCTTAATTAGCCATTAAAATTTATAACACTAAGACTGGCTCTATCTATGTCTTAGTGTGTCCAACGAGAAAAGCCGTGAGTAGTCAGAAAAATAATAAACTTCAATCGTCTCTAAATACTACGCCACCTATATTTAAACAAGTTTGTGTGATTGGACTTGGGCTGATTGGTGCCAGTTTTGCGCAAGCTATTAAAGACAATGGCTTGAGCGAGCGTTTAGTAGCAGTCGATAGACATGCGCCAAGTATTACAGAAGCTATTGAGCATGGTCTGCTAGATGCAGGTAGTGCAAACTTACAGGACGTCATTGCTGGCAGTGATTTAATCATTATTGCAGTGCCAGTACAGGCTGTTCAAGCAGTGTTTGTTGATATCAAACAAGCAATGGATAACGGACAGCTTGCCAATGATTGCATCATGACAGATGTCTGTAGTACCAAAGTCAATATCATTGATGCCGCTAAAGCAGTGTTCGGTTCGCTCCCAATAGGTCTAGTGCCAGCGCATCCAATTGCTGGGGCTGAAAATTCAGGGTATCATGCGCGCCGCGCCAGTTTATTTGTCAATCATAGCGTCATTATTTGCGAGCTACCGACAACCAGTCCAACCGCTATTGCAAAGTTGCGACTATTGTGGGAATCAGTAGGCGCAAATGTCATGTCAATGGATGCTGAGCACCATGACCGCATATTAGCGCACACCAGCCATTTGCCACATTTACTTGCCTTTAATTTGGTTGAGCAATTGGCAAGCCATGATGACAATTTAGATATGTTTCGTTATGCCGCTGGTGGATTCCGCGATTTTACGCGTATCGCCGCCAGTGACCCTAAAATGTGGCATGATATATTTTTTGCCAACCAAAGCGCGATTGTCAGCGCACTTGATGAGTATGGTGTCTATTTACAGACGATGCGCCAGCTTATCATTGATCAAGATTCAACCGCCCTGATGGGACTTTTGGGCCGCGCGCAAGCCGCACGGCGACATTTCGGCCATATGTTAGCCAGCACCCCTTATACGGATACTTCTGCTATGTCAGCTTCTTATAATATTACCCCTAGCAATACTGTTTCTGGCACTATCGCCATTCCTGGTGACAAATCTATCTCGCATCGCAGCATTATGCTGGGCAGTCTTGCCACAGGCGTGACAAATGTGACTGGGTTTTTGGAAGGGGAAGATGCGTTAGCGACGCTGCAAGCATTCCGTGATATGGGTGTGACTATTGAAGGCCCTGATAATGGTAACTTAACTATTCATGGTGTCGGTATGCATGGTTTAAAACCTAGCAAAACCCCTTTATATATGGGTAACTCTGGCACCAGTATGCGTCTGCTGTCTGGTATCTTGGCAGCGCAATCATTTGATAGCGTGTTGACAGGTGATACTAGCTTGAATAAACGCCCGATGGAGCGCGTAGCGGCACCGCTACGGTCTATGGGTGCCGTGATTCAGAGCACTGGTCATAGTGGGACTGCGCCGCTGAGTATCACTGGTCGTGACACAGTGGGTAAGCCATTACAAGGCACTGAGTATGACATGCCAGTTGCTTCAGCTCAGGTAAAGTCTTGCTTGCTACTAGCAGGTCTATGGGCAGAGGGTACGACAACAGTCACACAGCCTGAGATCAGCCGTGACCATACTGAGCGTATGCTATCGGCCTTTGGTTATCCGGTAACTGTAGAAGGCAATCGCATCAGTGTCACTGGCGGCGGCACACTAACAGGCGGCGATATCGCTGTTCCTGCTGATATCTCATCTGCAGCGTTTTTTATGGTGGCAGCGGCCATCAGTCAAGACAGCGAGCTGACCTTGACGCAAGTAGGTATCAACCCTACACGTACTGGCGTCATTGATATTCTAAAATTAATGAATGCAGATATTAGCCTAAGCAATGAGACGCATGTGGGCGGCGAGCCAGTTGCTGATATTACGATTCGTAGCTCAAACCTAGTCGGTATTGAAATACCAGAGCATCTTGTACCACTGGCGATTGATGAGTTCCCTGTGCTATTTATCGCGGCTAGCTGTGCACAAGGTCGTACGGTATTGACTGGTGCCAAAGAGCTGCGTGTCAAAGAGTCAGATCGTATCGCTGTGATGGCAGAAGGGTTACATACACTTGGTATTGATTGTACTGTGACTGATGATGGTCTGATTATCGAAGGCAAAGGCGCCGCTACTGAAAGCGGTGAAGTCAATAATGACCAACCTGTCTTTGGTGGCGGTCATATTGTCTCGCATCATGATCACCGTATTGCGATGAGCTTCTCTGTAGCCAGTCTGCGTGCATCCAAGAAAATTACCATTGAAGGGGTTGAAACGGTTAATACTAGCTTCCCAGGATTTGCTGAACTTGCCAACCAAATCGGTATGTCTATCCAAGTGGATACTGGTGCTGAATAAGTCGCTAAGCTACTATTAACTCTTAAAGATTTAATCTAACATCGTTAGCAATGTACTCATGTCACTATTGGCATGAGTACATTGCTTTTTACCTTATAATCTCACTGTAGTAACCCTGCGCTTTCACGATTCAATTGACAATAATAATTAGAATTAGGTGAGAGTGCGCTTTGCTCTAAAAAGTTGTCCTATATTATGACTACCCAAAATGTCATCAAAAAACCCGTTGCCCCGATAACCACAACCAGACGCGGCATTATTACTGCGCTCATTGCCTTTTTTATATGGGGCGGGTTTCCATTGTATTTCAAGCAGTTATCTGAATACGATGCCACTGAAATTATTGGCCATCGCATTATTTGGACATTTTTATGTTTGCTTGTGCTGCTGGTAGTGACCAAGCGCTGGCAGTGGATTGACACCTTAAAGCGAAATCCAAGATGGATTGTATTCACCTTTTTGTCTGGTTTAATTATTGCGACCAACTGGCTGACCTATGTATGGGCGGTCAATCAAGACCGTATTCTTGAGGCCAGTTTGGGTTACTTTATCGGGCCATTGGTCGGCGTTGCGCTATCCATGATCTTATTCAAAGAGCGTTTGCGTCCTTTGCAATGGGTAGCCATTGGCTTTGCATTATTGTCTGTCGTCATTCAAGTGGTGATGCTTGGCAGTCTGCCGTGGATATCGTTGATTTTGGCATTTAGTTTTAGTACTTACGGGACTATTCAACGACAAACGCCATTGACTGCTGTTGATGCCATGTTTGTCGAGACCGCCATGCTAGTACCGTTATGTCTTTGGTGGTTTTGGCAGTCTGATGTGGCAAGTCATCAACTGAGCTTTTGGTTTAGCTCAAATATTTGGCTGCTTATGATCGCAGGTCCGATTACGCTAATACCGCTTTTATTATTCAATAAATCTACAAAGCTCGTTGCATACAGTATTCTGAGCTTTATGAACTATCTGACGCCGACCTTTATTTTCTTTTTGGCAGTGTTCTATTATAAAGAACCGTTCGATTTACAACGTTTGGCAGTATTTGGTTTGATTTGGTTAGGTCTGCTATTATTCAGCATTGACCTGTGGCGCCATCGTCCAAGTAAAGTGTTAAAAGCGGCGCGCCTACGTGAAGAAGCGCTAACGTCCAAGTAAAGTGTTAAAAGCGGCGCGCCTACGTGAAGAAGCGCTAAAATCAGTTAAGTAAATATTAAAAACACGAAAAAAATTAGCAAACAAGGATGAAAGCATGTTCCATACTCAGTCTGACGTGGTATTTATAAAAGGTCTAAAAGTCGATGCAGTAATCGGTGTGTTTGATTGGGAGCGTGCTATCACTCAGCCATTACTCATTGATATCGCGCTTGAGACTGACATTAGCCGTGCTGCTGTGTCAGATGATGTCAGCAATGCCCTGAGTTATAAAGAAGTCTGCGATGATGTGAGTGAGTGGTGCAAAGAGATTCAAGCAAAGCTGCTTGAGCATTTGGCTGGTCAGATCTCTGATAAGATATTTGCAAAATATAACTGTCAAAAAATAACGTTGAGCATTGCTAAGCCTACCGCTATTGCTCAAGCGGATACGGTAGGGGTGCAAATAACGCGCTATGCGCCAGCATCAACCAACGAGCCAGCTACTAAAGAAGCTGCCAAAGAAGTTAACATCAGCCAAGCTGATGATGCATAAAACGTCAGTGGATTTGAATTTGGCAACGTTAAAACGATGCGCACCTGAGACTGTGCAAGCACAGCCTGTGGTAGAGGTAGTGTTAGCATTGGGTAGTAACTATCAAGCCGACAAGTATCTCCCGCTTGCTCGGCAGCGCTTGGCAGCGCTAGGTGAGGTGCGATTATCTACGGCTTTTCAAAATCCTGATTTTACTGCAACCTTGGAACAGCCAAAGCCTGACTATACCAATCAATGTGTCCATCTAGCACTGACCACACCTGTGAGCCTACAACAACTACAGCAAACCTTTAGAGCGCTTGAAGGGGACTGTAATAGATGTCGACAGACTGAGCCGAATCAAGTACGGCAGGTGACGATGGATATTGATATTTTGATGATTAAATTGGCTAATATAGAAAATAGCCTAAGCAAAAAATCGACATCTAAACTTATGCCTAATTGGATAGTAATGGCAAATCGTTATCCATTTAAAGCGCATGAGGAAGCGGGAGTCAGGGAATTGGCCGCATCTATCAATTAAGCTTTCAAATAGTATTTTGGGGAAAAATTGATAGTAAATAGACAGTTAGTAAGATGACTTATTTTAACTGACACTAACAACATCTGATATTTTTGCAGTAGATAAAACTAAGGGGCGTACAATATATTGTACGCCCCTTAGTTTTATTTCTTTTACTGAAGTTCTAGTAGTTACTTCTGCTCGTTATCTACGTCATTGATATCAGCACGACCAATCACATCTAAATCTTCTAGACATAACTTATCGTATTCTTTTTTACAAAAATTAGGATCAATATCGCACATCGCTGACTGTAGTTGATCGAGGCGATTTTCTGATTGTTGAATGTGCTCAAGCATTTTAGCAAATGCTTCTGCGACAGGGTCTTGTGAATAAGGGTCGATACCATAAGCACGGAAGGTATTGGTGCGTTTGGCAGTAGGGGTAGTGTCGTTAGTTTGATCGTTGCTCTCACCAGCTTGAGCAACTTTTTCTTGTTGCTTGGCATCTTGTACTTTTGTCGCGATTGGATTGCCTTTTTCATCGTGATGATCTGAGATCATACGCGCGGCACTGCCGACCATCGTAGCGCCTGCTGGTACTGGTTTGACTACCACTGCATTTGAGCCAATTTTGGCATTTTTACCGACCGTAAATGGTCCCAAAACTTTTGCACCAGCACCAACGGTTACACCGTCTTCTAGCGTTGGGTGACGTTTGCCATTATTCCAAGACACACCGCCTAGAGTGACACCATGGTATAGCGTCACGTCATTGCCAATCTCAGCCGTCTCACCAATGACGACGCCGACACCATGATCGATAAAAAAGCGTCTACCAATCTTGGCAGCAGGGTGAATCTCGATACCTGTCATGATGCGCGAGCCGTAAGAGATCACTCGAGCCGCTAGTTTCTGTTCATTGTTCCAAAGACAGTGTGCACCGCGATGCAAAACAAGCGCATGTATGCCCGGGTAAGTTAGAATCACTTCCAGACTATTACGCGCCGCAGGATCTCGGGTGAATACTGCATCAATATCTTCTTTCAAATCATTCTTGATGGTAACAAGTGATTTGAACAATTTGGATGGCAATGACATAAAGCGTCCTATCTATTCGTCGGTAGAGTGTCGTTGCGAAAACAGCGATGCCTCTAATCTGTGGTCGTAAAATTCGGATAATCAGGAATATATATTTTCGCTAAGCTTCTGCAAGTTATAACAGCTTTATACCGCAAAATATAGTAAAAAGCTGTCAAATAAAGGCAAGCTTATAAACTACGGCTTGTTTTAGTCTTTCGATAGTTTTGCAATCAAAGCGCTTAATAGCTGATACTCTTTTTGATCAAGCTGTAGGCGTGACCCAAGTCTAGACAAGCGTGATGGCAATGACTTTAAATGTTCGCTATTTGCTAGTCCACGCTGCACCATAAGGTCAGTGGTGCGCTGAGTGAGCTGTTGCAGCTGCTGCTGATTAATAGCAGGCTCATCCCATTGCTGACGCAAATTCACATTGATTGTCGATTGGTCGTCTGTGCTTGCATCCGAATCTAAACTATCAGCTGTCTGAGTATGCGTTTGAGCGTAAGCAAAAATAAAGCTGGCGATGACTTGCACGGCTGATGCGACATTTAATACAGGGTAAGCAGGATTGGCATCGATTTGAATGTGATAATCGGCATAAGCCAATTCTTCATTGGTCAATCCACGGTCTTCACGTCCAAACAGTATAGCAATATTTGGTTCGTTAGAAGTAGTAGCAGATGAGGTATCAGCATTACTATCGTCTGCACTTAAAGCTGCCTGTGCATCGATAAAGTCAAACATAATCTTAGCGGCTTGCGTAGGTGTCACGACAGGGCGAGGTAAGTGACGGCTACGACTGCTAGCAGCAAATACCAACTGACAGCCAGAGATAGCAGACTCTAAAGTAGGTGCAATCAAAGCTGACGATAATAGTTCACTGCCACCCGCTGCATGAGATACACTGGTTTCGTCAATCGGTAACTTGGGATCGACCACCGTTAAACGAGACAAGCCCATGGTGTGCATCGCACGAGCAGCCGAACCAATATTGGCAGGCAAAGTTGTATTGACCATGACTACTTGTAGGCAGTTAAGGTAGTCGTTCACTGTATGTGATGATACGGCTAATGAAGCGTCGTTACTCATTATTGTCCCAGTCTCTGATTGATTTCTTGTTCAGCACGGTGTAATGCAATGGCAATCTCTTCGATCAGGACGGCTTGCTCATTAATCCGGCGCTCACGGCAGTATTCTTGTAGCTGGCTGCTAAGACGCACTAATTGAGTCGTACCTAAGTTGGCGCTAGCACCTTTTAAAGCATGGGCAGTTTCGAAGCCATTGGCGTTATCGTCTTTTTGGTGGGCAATTCGCAGCGCTGCAACTCTTTGCTTACTATCAGCAAAATATACTTGTATCAAATCAACAAAGTCTTCTTCGAGCAGGTCACGCATGTCCTCGAACTGTTCATGATTGATAATTTCTTCATCAGTTTGTCCGAGCATATTATTATTTGTAGTGTCATCCATGGTGGTTGTCCAATTTATAAAAGTTAAAGCAATAAGATTACTATAATGAATTTTTAAAACGTAATGTACGTCTTAGCTGTAATGGAAATGTAAGTTCTCTTCACTGACCAAAGTCTTTAATGTCTGCAGGTTGTCGTCATTTGGGTAAACGCGCCAGTGCTCAGACAGTCCAACATTTGCGATGCCATAGACCTCATAAATGCTTAGTCCAAGTGGTAGACAATTATCATTGATAGAAGCGTCAGTATTACTTAGCGCATTATTGGCATAACTGGCTGACATACCGTTTTGATTGGCCGCATCATGGTTCATGTCGCTCTCTAATGCCAATAAATCATTACCGTTTTCATCATACAAACTGCCACCCATTGTAGGGTCGTAGGTACTATTACTGCTACTACCTAGCTCGTCTTGCTCTTGGTTATAAGCCAGACGCGGCTCGGGAATAATGTCAGCTTGGGCTGATTTAAGTAGTGGCTGTAGACGTGTGAGCAAATTAATATCACTACCGTGAACTTTGATACTGATTTTTTTGAGCCAACGTAGTCGGGCATCTACCATACTCATGGCACTATCAAGACGTGCAAACAAACGTCCATCACGCTCACGGATGCTGCCTTTGATGATGACGACTTCATCGATTTTCAACTGTTCTTTGACACGATTAAAACGCTCAGCGTAGCAGCTGACCTCGAGTCTCGATGTACCATCATCTAAAGTAATCACGTTACGATTACCAAAGTTGGCAATATCTATAATAAGCCCCGAGAAATAGCAGCTGCCGTTATAGCCTGTATCGGTTAACTTATCGAGACGCGCACCAGAGGTATAGCG
The DNA here is from genome assembly GCF_904846625.1 of Psychrobacter sp. JCM 18900. GTDB lineage: Bacteria > Pseudomonadota > Gammaproteobacteria > Pseudomonadales > Moraxellaceae > Psychrobacter. The sequence goes on along the minus strand of NZ_CAJHBL010000001.1, from coordinate 87,644 downwards.
TTTTAACTCATCCAAATACTCATTGATTGGATGTCCCGTTAAGTACAGTCCCAAGGTGTTTTTTTCCGCTTTTAGACGGTGCTTGTCACCCCAGATGAGTTCTGGCGTCATGACTAACGGCGGCGCTGCGACCACACCGTCCATTTCACCAAACAAATCCATCATACCGATTTCGCGGTTTTGACGGTCTTGCTCAGCGGCTTGTACGGCGCTTGGCAATTGACTCATCAAGGCGCCGCGAATCTCGTAAGCTTCGTCGGCTGGCAAGTCAGGTCGTAGCGTGGCGGCAAAGTCATCAAAACAGCCAGCACTGACCAATGCTTCAAGCGTGCGCTTATTGACTTTTTTGATATCGACACGGCGACAGAAGTCATACAAGTCTTTAAAAGGACCATCCGTGCGGCGTGCATCTACGATAGACTCTACCGCGCCTTCACCCACGCCTTTGATTGCGCCAAGACCATAGATGATATTGGTCGGAGTATCGGCAACGAAATGCCATTCACTACGATTGACCGAAGGATTGACTACGGTTAACCCAAAGTTTTCACGGCAGTCATTGATAAAGAACACGACGTTGTCGGTGTTGTTCATATCTGAAGTTAAGACCGCTGCCATAAATTCAGCAGGGTAGTATTGTTTTAGGTAGGCCGTTTGATAAGCCAATACGCCATAAGCCGCAGAATGCGAGCGGTTAAAACCGTAACCTGCGAACTTTTCCATCAAGTCAAATACACCGCCTGACGTGACTTCATCAATGCCTTGTGAGGTGGCACCAGTGACAAAAATATCGCGCTGCTTGGCCATCTCTTCAGGTTTCTTTTTACCCATCGCACGGCGTAGCATATCAGCACCGCCCAAACTATAGCCTGCCATCACCTGTGAGATTTGCATCACCTGTTCTTGATATACAATAACGCCATTGGTGTTTTCTAAAATCGGCTCAAGATTGGGATGGTCATAAATGACTTCCTCGCGACCATGCTTACGGTCGATATACATCTCTACCATACCTGCATCGAGTGGGCCGGGACGATACAGCGCACACATAGCAATGACATCTTCGATATTGGTCGGTTGCAGTTTAGCTAGATATTTTTTCATACCCATACTTTCTAGCTGAAAGACCGCCGTGGTTTTGGCATCTTGCAGCAGCTTATAGGCTTTGCTGTCATCTAGCGGCAAATCTTCTAAAACTAAGGCAGGTACGTTTTCTTTTGCACGGCGCAAGTTGATGTTTTCAACTGCAGCGTTGATAACGGTTAGGTTACGTAAACCCAAAAAGTCAAACTTTACCAAACCGACAGCTTCTACATCGTCTTTATCGAACTGGCTGACGCGGTGACCTTCATCATCACAGTAAATGGCACTAAAGTCAGTGATCTTGTGCGGAGCAATCAATACACCACCGGCATGTTTACCGACATTTCGGCAGACGCCTTCAAGCTTAATCGCCATCTCCCAAATCTCAATGGCATCTTCATAATCCATATTATCAGGATTAGAGATCAAGTCTTTGAGCTGTGGCTCTTGCTCAAGCGCTTGGCTCAAGGTAATACCAGGTGTTTTTGGAATCAGCTTGGATATTTTATTAGCTAAAAAGTACGATTTGCTTTGTACGCGTGCCACATCTCGCACAACTGCTTTTGCGGCCATCGTACCAAAGGTAATAATCTGCGATACGGCATCACGGCCATAGGTTTGCGCGACATAATCAATAACGCGGTCACGACCTTCAATACAAAAGTCGATATCGAAATCGGGCATCGATACACGCTCAGGGTTCAAGAAGCGCTCGAATAGCAGATCGTAATGAATCGGGTCAAGGTCGGTAATGTTTAGGGCATAGGCGACCAACGAACCTGCACCAGAACCACGTCCAGGGCCTACTGGTACGCCATTGGCTTTTGCCCAACGGATAAAGTCCATGACGATTAGGAAGTAACCCGGGAAGCCCATGGATAGAATAATATCTAACTCATATGCAAGGCGCTCATCGTATCTCTGACGGAAGTCGTTCCAATTATCCGTACGTGCTTCGACAGGAAACAGCTTATCTAAGCGCTGCTCAAGACCGCGTTGTGACTCGGCACGGAAAAACGATTCAATCGTCTCGCCTTCAGGCACAGGAAAATCAGGTAAGACGTTAATACCAAGCGTTAAGGTGACATTGCAGCGTGTAGCGAGGCGCAAGGTATTGTCAATGACCTGCGGAATATCAGCAAATAATTGCTCCATCTGAGCTTGTGTTTTTAGATACTGCTCATCCGAGTAAGTCTGCGGGCGGTTTGGATCAGCAAGAACATAAGAGCCTGCAATGCACACGCGGGCTTCATGAGCATCAAAATCATCCTGCTCTAAGAAACGCACGTCATTATGCGCAATGATAGGGATGTTGTGTTTGGCACCTGAATGGATGGCTGCTCTAATAAAAGCATCTTCGCCTGAGCGATTGGTACGCTTGATCGCAAAGTACAAACGATCGTCAAACTGTGCCTGCCACTCAGTAAGTAGTTCATCAGCCTTTTCTGGCATCGAGCCGACCAATGCTTGACCCACGTCTGACTTTTCTGTGAGCAGTACAATCACACCTGCTGCATGCTCTAAGATATGACTGCGCTTAATAACTGGCGTGCCATGATTGATAGGATCAGCACGACCTTCGGTAAACCCAAGCGATACGATACGGGTAATGTTTTGATACCCTTCGTTATTCATCGCGAGTAGGGTGAGGCGTGTGTCTTCATTATCCATGATGACTTCACTGCCAATAATAGGCTTGATACCCGCACCTAAGCAGGCACGATAAAACTTCACCGTGGCATATAAATTGGACAAATCGGTCAATGCTAACGCGCGCTGATTGTCAGCCGCAGCAGCTTTTACCAGCGGTTTGATACGCACGATAGAATCGGTGATGGAATATTCGCTGTGAATGCCAAGGTGTACAAATGCCATAGAAGACTCTTACTGGTACGATCAAAGAAATAAGCCACCGATAAAATAATTGATTACTATCAATCAATTACGCTGATATCTAGAGGCCGACAAGACCTCGATAGCCATATTGATACGTTTTAAATGGGGTCGTCAATAATAGCATTATTTGCCGCAGACAGCCACAGGTTCAAAGGGTTTAATCTGCGTAAGTTAAGTCATTAAGATGTAAAAACTCGGTTATAGACAACAGCAAAAAGCCCCCAATACAACGAGGTATAGAGGGCTATGTAATTGATAACTAAAGTCAGTTTGTTTAATAGCCAACCACCGCTGCATCGACAATACGTGGATCAGACGATCCATAAACACCGTTTGGTGTGAGCATGATCGATTGCGTAGATCCCATCGCGGATTTTGGACTGACCGTATGACCCATTGATTCGAGCTTTTTCACGGTATCTATATTCAGTGCTTTTTCCACTCGAATCTCATCAGGTAGCCATTGATCATGGATACGCGGCGCATGTGTTGCCTCAGCGATATTCATATCATAGTCGATGACGTTGGAGATAATTTGAGTGACAGTCGTGATGATACGGCTACCACCTGGGCTTCCAGTAACGATATAAGGTTTGCTGTCTTTGAATACGAGCGTTGGACTCATAGAGGACAGTGGACGCTTATTGGCTTCCACAGCATTGGCATCGCCACCAAGTAGACCGTAGCCATTTGGTACGCCCGGTTTGGCAGAGAAATCATCCATTTCATTATTAAGCAGAATGCCTGTACCATCCGCAATGAGACCAGTACCATAAGAGAAGTTCAACGTATAAGTATTGGCTATTGCATTACCGTCTTTATCAACGATAGAGAAATGCGTGGTTTGATCGCTTTCATAAGGTAGCGGATTGTTCGCTTTGATAGTCGCTGCTGGCGTGGCTTTATTGGGATCAATCAACGTACGCAGTTTGTCTGCATAGGCTTGTGAGGTTAAGCCGCTAGCAGGTACATCGATAAAGTCAGCATCTCCCAGATACTCAGCTCGATCTGCATACGCTAACTGCATTGCTTCCGCCATTAAGTGAATAGTCTGTGCGCTGTTTTGTCCGTAGTCTTTGAGCGGATAGCCTTCTAAGATATTTAAAATCTGCACGATGTGAATACCACCAGAGGAGGGCGGCGGCATAGAAACAATCTCATAGCCACGGTAGTCGCCTTTGACAGGTTCGCGAGCAATGGCTTGATAATTGGCCAAATCCTGCAGGCTCATGCTGCCGCCTGCTTCATTGACTGCTTTGACCAGTTTTTGAGCGGTCTCACCCTTATAAAATCCATCTAAGCCCTGTACCGAAATCCGCTTTAGCGAACGCGCAAGCTCAGGCTGTTTTAGACGTTCACCCGGTTGATAAGCGCTGCCATCAGGCTTAAAAAATACTTTTTTGGTACTTGGCCATTTTTGCAAGCGATCGCTCAACGCCGTGAGTGACTCGGACAAGCCAGCGGTGACTTCTATACCGTCTTCAGCCAGTGCTATCGCTGGTGCCATGACTTGCTCGCGGCTCATCGTACCATGCTCTTCTAGTGCTTTTAGTAGTCCTGCTACTGTCCCTGGCACGCCAACGGCCAAGCCATGATAGCGAGATAAGTCGCTGACAGCATTGCCTTCTTTATCAAGGTACATATCGCGTGAGGCGCTACTTGGTGCTTTTTCACGGTAATCAAGCGCCACCGTTTTGCCTTGTTTGGCATCATAAATCATCATAAAACCACCGCCACCGATATTACCTGCGCGCGGCAAGGTCACTGCTAGGGCAAAACCCACTGCAACGCCAGCATCTACCGCATTACCGCCGTCTTTTAGAATCTGTAGACCGATATCAGAGGCAAGCGCTTCTTGGGTAGCGACCATGCCGTTTTTTGCCCAAACTGGATGATGAATGGCGTCTTCAGAATAGATGGCTTGGTCACTATTAGTATTGTTAGCATTGTTCGATGTGATGTTAAGTGTATTGGTCTTCGCTCGCGTGATGCGTTTGGTTTCAGATAATACCGTTGGACTATCAGCCACGATGGCCAAGTTTATGGCACTGGTATTGATTGATGTGTTGTTGACCGTCGCATTACTTACTGAGGTCGTTGACTCTACAGCCTGTGCGGATATAGATAGCAGTAGCGTACTGGTAATGAGCACGACGCTAGATTTGAGTAAGGTATTAATTTTCGGTTTACGCTGCTGAGCGGTTCGATGGTGGCGAGATAATAACTGTGACATCGCAAAGTCCTTTTTACGCGAGTGGAGAGAATAGAGCTAGGAAATAGATAAGCCTAAATAGTAACGAAAATATGAAATAGTAGAAAGTTGTTTATTATCTTTTGTGGTGTACGCTTTTATAGCGTTTAGCTGTATCAGCTATATTTCAAATAAACGGGGCTAATTTTCAAGTAAATGAAGCTAATGATAAGACAGCTGTTATGCAGAGAAAATTATTTATAAATGAAGAAATTCTTTAAAAATATTCGCTAATATTACTAAATTGTAACGTCTTGTGATATAAATAACGGTACCAATGTACACTCATTATCGACTGTCTATTCATACAAAGAGATTACTATGTCATCACACCATATTAATAACCGCAATCGACAGCGCTACTCTGAGACTGCGCCTGCTTATTTATCGAACACTGATCATAAAAAATATAATGGTAAAAATAGCGGTCATCTATATCCAACCGGTAAATTGACTTCTATCGCATTGCTAGTTGGTAGTGCTTCACTTGTACTCGCAGGTTGCCAATCAACTCCAGCCAGCTCAACTTCCAATCTGTCGTCGAATAGCAGCGCCTCTAGTACCATGATGGACTTTAGTGTCGCAAACGCCGCGCAGAGCCAACGTCAGGGTCAAGCCTTTACTGCCAGTCAAAATGCTCAGGCCGCGCGTTATGAGCAGCTGTTTGATCAAGAGAAGTATCCAAATACCGAAAACCAAGCCAAATCACACTTGCTTGCAGCCATTCGTCAACACTTGGCGACCGAGCATGTCGCAGTCGCCACAGCCAATTATCGATCAGCACCATTCATTGACCCAGATAGTATCGACGCAGGATCGAGTAGCTTGCTCAGAACGATCATAGAAACCTATGTGTATCAGCCTGAAGGTGCATATAGCGAAAGTGATGATGAGCCATACAATGATGACTATAACGATTATGATGATGCGAAAGATTCGATAGAGTCCAACTATCCTAGTGATTACGATAAGTCTAGAGCAGAAGCTGAAGCAGAAAGAAGAGCTATTGCAGCTATATTGGCTGAAGCGGGGGAGAATGAGCCGACGAGCAGTGATACCAACAGCGATAACGAGTATGCTTACGATACAGCAGATTATGATAGTGATGACTATAGTAGCGATAATTACAGTAGTGACGACTATGATAATTATGATGAATACAGCAGCAGTACTGAAGGTATGCTCTCAGGGATGTCGGGTTTAAGTCCAAAGACAATGGCTGCAAAGTATGAAGCCATGCAAATGGCAAAACAGCAAGCTAAGACAGAGACGGTAAATCGTGGCAGCCTACCAATGTCATCTACAGGCATGATTGGCAATATACTTGATATGTTCCACCGTACTCCTGAGCAAATAGCTGCATCCAATGCTTATCAGTATGAGCATTTAACGTTTAATAGCGTCAGTCAATACCGTCCCAAGCAGCGCCAACTACAAAGTGTCTATAGTTACGATTACGCCACACCAACGATTAGCTCATCGATACAGATACCGTTAGCATTTGATTTTAATAATAGCAGTGTCGTAGTAGATCCATCGGCCATTGTGCCGATCGTTGCACTTGTTAACCCTGAGAATACGCCATTACCAGCACAGATGACCTCGCACACGGTGAGCTTTGGTTTGCCTGAAAGTGTCACGGCACAGTTGCCACCAGCGGTGCTCTACGATGCAATGCTCAACGCGATACAGAACAGCATGGCTGAGCTCGCGCCTGAGCATTTTAGCGCAGTAGATATCAGTGGAGATACGTTTGCCAAAGAAGTCGGTGCGACTCGCGCCGTAAAAGTCTATTTTGGTAGCCAGCAAAGCGGTGAAATAATTGGCAAGACGCTCAAATATGTAACCAAATCACTGCAAGAATACGTAGATGCCAATCCAGATAAATATCCTGATGGTGCTGCATTAAAGACAGCACTAGCTAAAGTGCAGTTATACAATAAAGGCTATCAAAGCGCGGATGTCGGTTCGCTATTGCAGCTTATCGAAGCTATCGGTCCTATCTCGTTTAATCAAATCAACTACTATTACTTAGACAGCTCAGATCGACTGCTGGCCAAGCAGCAACGTGTCAATATCGGTGGTGATTTTATGGGGTCGACCACAACCATGCTAAACCAAGTACGTTACGATAAAGCCAGCTTCAACCGTCATGCCTTGACACCATTGCTTACAGAGTCTTTTGGTTCAGACGCTATGCCTCCTATCGATGGCAATGCATGGATAGCTACGCAGCGCGAGAAAAAAGACAGATTACAAACGGCCCGCTATGCACGCTACGACTATCAAGATAGCGGCAACGAGGGTGCTTATAGCAGTAATGAATATGGCACTAATGAATATGGTAACGATAATGACAATGGCGCAGACGCTGTCGATGAGAGCCGAGTTGACGATGCTCAAGATGATATGAATGAAAAATAGAAGTCAAATGACCTCATCTCATTGCATTTACGCTCATATCTATTAAGGATAAAAAATGAAAACAGTACATCACACCATTGCACAACGTCTGCCATGTAAGACTAAAAACAATCTGCTAGTCACTAGCGCATTTTTGACAGGAGCGCTATTGTTAACAGGTTGCCAGTCTACCAGTTTGGGACAGTCCAACATGGCGGCTGTAAAACAAGCGCCTAGCGTTGCCAAAAAAACACTAGAAACAGCCCTGCAAAAACAGCGTCGTCAGTCCTTTAGCTATCATAGCAATCTTGAGATTGGCAATAACCAACAATTTACAGATGCTGATGTTAATACTAGTACGGAGAAAATGGCGGCATCAGACTATGTAGATGAACACTGCGAAGAGGCGCATGACCAAGCGTACGCCGCTCTAATCCTGCAAGCCGAACAGCAAAAAAAAGATGTCTTAGCGGTGGATTACGATACTAAGCGTGACAGCATAAGGCAGTCGTATTTTGAGTGCGTAGATGCCTATCATGCATGGAATGACCATCAATACGATAGCGATGTAAAAGTAGCACCAGATTATCAAGCGCTATTTGATAATTATGAGGATAAACAAAGACCGTTAGATAGGAAGAAAGCACAGTTATTAGATGAGTATTTACTAAAGCCGCTCTCTATCGATTCTCAAGGGATCTATCAACCGATGGCAGGCAAGGCTACGATGCTCGCTAGCGCGCAATATCAAGCACGTAATCATCACAGCAGTATCAACCAGCCTATTTATATGGATTTTAAAAACGGTGATATTTACCTATGGGCAGATAACTTTGCGATTCTAAACTCAGAATTATTAGACGATAAACTCGGTACAAAATGGCAAAATAAGTGGTTAAAAATAGCCATTGATGATGGTACATTGCCTAAAGGATTTGGAGGTGAAGTGATAAAAAGCCACTTTGCGGCATTAGATGCGACTTATGATGCGGCGCCTGTCAGCCAGTTTAATTATGTTGCCCCTAACTCACTTGCTTCACTGTCTCCAAAGCTGCCCGCGCACCAGTTATCGGCTATGCTACCAAGCGATCAAATCATTCGCCGAGTACAAAGCTTTGGGGATTATCAAACGTCGCAACAGAAATATATGCAGATTTTCTACGATCGAATCAGTGAAAAATACCCAGAGTTGGTACAAGAGCCCGAACCGATGACAGCGTTTGAGTCGATTCAAAACCCAAAGGCATTTACCAGTAAGTCTATAGTACAAAAAATACTGGCTATGATAAAAGACCAAATGAATGAGGAAGCAACGACAGGGGAGACCGTTGCCAATACAGAAGTACAGGAACTATACGGGTTTGATAAACGTGGTCAACTCAAGTGGGAGCACTTACGTCGTCAGTTGGACAATACTAGCGAAGCGAATAACAACAAAGGCATGAGGATAGATGTGTTGCAGCAGTATTCTGCTATTAGCAATAAGGACTTGGCGCTCCCTAACCTACCAAGCAATGTGCAGATGCCGAACACTAGCAATAGCATTGATTTACGAAAGTATGCTCCAGAGCTGCTGCAATATTACCAAGATGGTAATGGCACGGCAGTAGGTAAAATGGTATTTAACATGTTGCCGATGGTCAGAGAGCGTTTTGGTTCGGTTGAGTAACTGATTGGAGTATTAATTAGTAGATAGAAAGCATTATTAGTTTTTGAACAGGATAATTTTACATTAAAAAAAGCGCACCTATCAACGGCGCGCTTTTTCATTTTATACGTATACAGCTGGGTACAATAACACTTTTCCGGAGTAGCTTATTACATACCTTGATGCTGTTTGTCATGGCCTTTACGGTCTTTTGAATGCTTGCGACCTTTTTCCTGTCTCTCTGATTTCATCTGTTCCATCTTTGCACGTTGCTCAGCAGTCAACACTTGAGCGATGGCATGTTGGGTTTGTACACGTTCGATAAAGCGTTGCTTTTCTTTTGCCGCTCGTTGATCAGCCAGACGGTTCAAAGCAGCAGTATTCAAAGTGCTAGCATTGGTCAGTGCTTGTATTTGCTGATCCATTTGCGCGCGTTCTGCTTGATGTTCTGCACGGTCAGCAGTGCGATCGCCACGTTTGTTTTGCATGATGGCTTTGATTTGCGCTTGCTGTGTCGCTGTTAGGTCCAGTTTTGACATTGGACCTCTCATCTCACCTTTTTTCATGCCATCTTTGTGGTTCTTTTGCATTTGCGCAGTTGGCGTTGTATCAGTGGTGGCATTCACACTGGTGCAAGCGGTCACGGTAAATATGCTAGACGCTGCCAATACTGAGCCTAATAGTAATTTTTTCATCATAATATCCTTGATTACATTGAGTTTGATTTCATAAGCACTAAATTTTTATCTTACAAGTAGCATCTGTTGAACGTTATCGCTCGTTATGGTCAGCCATCTTAGAAATGCAATACTTGCTGTTGATAGGAGTATATTACGACAGTTAAAGGTTACGAACATTTATGAAGTATTAAGAAAGGTAACGTTTCTGGTGAATTGGCAAGTGCTTGCCTGATAATATGGTTAACTACAGTCTACTGACAATAAAAATGCCACGGCGGCAATCTCGCTAGCCATACTACAGTGACATTTGTACGTGGACTTATTGCGTCATGATTATTATAGATTGAGTAAATAGAGATAACTAAAAATTAAAGGAGAGAAGCATGCCAAACATCCTGATAGGCGATGACGACGAAGAGTTGACTCAGTTATTGCAAGAGTACTTGGACAATCATGGCATTCGCTGTGACTGCGTGCATGATGGTGCGGCAGTCATACAACGACTCAAAGCAGTGGCACACGAAGAGACGGTCTATGATTTACTCGTGCTCGATATTATGATGCCAAAACTAGATGGTCTGAGCGTCCTGCGCCAATTACCAAATATTATCGATATCCCAGTCATTATGCTGACAGCAAAAGGGGAAGAGATTGATCGTATCATTGGTCTAGAACTTGGTGCCGATGACTATATCACCAAACCTTGTAACCCTCGAGAGCTGCTAGCGCGTATCAATGCAGTGATTAAACGTACCAATACGACCGCATCAGAGCATACTCCGTTGCCAGAGAGTCGTTTGCATCTCGATCAAAACCAACGTGCCTGTCAGATAGATGGGGTAACGCTACAAGTCACTGGTACAGAGTTTGATCTGCTCGTGGCTCTGCTCAAACAAAAAGGGGAGGTGGTAAGTAAAGCATGGCTGTCAGAGAATGTCTTGCAGCGTGAGTTACAGCCATTTGACCGTAGCCTCGATGTACATGTATCTCGCTTACGCAAAAAACTTCAACCTTTCCACGATGAACCGATAAAAGCGGTGCGTGGAAAAGGTTATCAACTGGTGCTGTAATGACGGACATATCGATGAAAGCTGCTGAGCAGAATCTCAAAAAAGCACCTAAGTTTAAGATACGCATTACCTTGTTTTGGCGTCTGTTTCTGAGCCTGTTATTGACGATTTTAATCACTTCTGTACTATCCATCGTGGTAGAACGCTGGCTAGCTGAAAAAGAGCTGACCTCTCGTATGGACGTGCAAATCGATAGTCTATTGATAAAGCGTGAAGAGATGGTCGCATCACTACGGGCTGGTGATGTAGAGTCTGTCAGACAGATGTATCGTAAAGATCGCCAGCTGATGAATCAAATCAGAGTCTATGATGAGCAGGGCGCTATTATATTCCCGCGTTATCGTGACAAGGACGATCGCGCGCAAGGACAACTGCAAAGTGGTCGGCAAATAATGGATCGTGCGATACAACCGGTGCGACCAGTGTCGCCTAGACCGCCTAGAGTAGAGAATAATGCGTATGGTGTAGAAGGTCGTAATGCTGACAATAGACTGCGTGAGCACGACAATGAGATACCGAAAAATGAGCCGTCTTTTTGGCAAAAATTCTTAAAGCCAAGAACGGCAAGTAGCGCCGCAGTAGCTGATATCGATACTCGTCCTGAACTGGCCGATATGTCTGTTGAATTACCTGATGGTCAGTCAATCATCATACAGTTGCGTCCGCACTTGCGTTTCTCAGACGTAGTAGAGATACAGCACGGTAATTTTCCAATCCGTTTGCTATTGATCGTTATCTTTAGTGTATTGGTCTGCATATGGCTCAGTCGTACGCTAACCCAGCGAATTGGCCGTGTACAAAATACCGTACACCGTATGATTGATGGTAATTATCAAGCCAACCCAGAACTATCCAAGATGGGCGATGATGAGTTGGGGCTATTAGCCAAGGACGTTGCCCACCTCTCGACCAGACTCGTCGATAGTGAGTTGGCACGCAAGCAAATGCTCAGCGATATCTCACATGAGCTGCGTTCGCCACTTGCTCGTCTAGATGTAGCGACTGAGCTGACTCGAGACTTTGCGCCCAATGCCAATCGTTATCTGGACCGTATCGATAAAGAATCTACACGAATGAATGAGCTGATTGAGCAAATCATTCATATTCAATCCCTACAAATGCAGCAATATACCGTCGATAATTTGGAAAGTGAGGCAGTCGACATATCTGACATCATTAGTAATATCGGAGAGGATGTCTGCTTTGAGTTTCAACATAAAGACGTACATTGGCAATGGCAACCGCCTGAAGCCTCAGCGCTAGATAGTTTGGAAGGATTTTGGACAGTCCAAGGTAATGCAGAGCAGTTGTATAGCGCGCTTGAAAATGTCATTCGTAATGCTTTTATGCACACAGCAGCGGGTTCGACAGTGATTGCGGAAATCAAAGCAATACCAATGGACAATAAAGCACCAGCTGTTCAAATTAATATAACAGACGAAGGTGGCGGTGTCGCAGAAAAAGACTTAGAACGTATTTTCCATCCTTTTGTGCGGCTCGATACTGCTCGACACCGTGATACTGGCGGCTATGGTCTTGGATTGGCCATTGTTCATGCTGTAGTTATGGCGCATAAGGGATATATCAATGCTCATAACCGACAAGAGGGTATTCAAGGGCTTGTGGTTCAAATAGTGCTACCTAGCAGATAAAAAGATAAATAATGCAGAAATAATTTATGTAACCAGTATGCGCTTATCATGTATTTGTAATGTGTATGAGCGCATATTTAGTAATAGATAGAAGCTGACTCTTTTTAAAACCGACGTAATTTATTATAAATAAGTGGAAACGAAAAGTAATTATATTCGTTTATATGAATATAATAGACGAACGGTATTAAAATGCGGATGAACGGTATTGTTACTCTGTATATATTCGGTAATACTAATATATACAGAGAGTGATAAAGATTATACAAAACAGAACGTCTTATTCCTTAAAGACTATTACAACTATTATTTGAACAAGGTCTCGTTATTATAAGCTTATAACCCGTTTTATTTTGTCACATCGTCTCTCTGACATGGATCTTATCTCTGATTTTTTAAATCTGACAAGTCTGTAAGGGAGTACGCATCATGAACCGCATCTATAAAGTCATCTGGAATGAAGCCTTAAATTGTTTTACCGCCGTTGGTGAATACGCGAAGGGACGTGGCAAATCTTCCAAATCGAGTGTTAACTCTAACGCTACCATCAACACAACGTCTAACCTATCCGTTATCCGTACGTTACGTCTGAGCACTATAGCGCTTGGGCTACTAGCTGCTGGCTTTGGCATGCAGGCAAATGCAGATCTTAACTACTCTAATAACACTTATTATACCAACCATCAGACCATGAGTAATGGTCATAGTAACCATGGGAATGGCAACGGAGTTGGACACGATACCCATGGAAACGGCAATGGTTATGGTCACAACGGGAACAACGGGAACAACGGGAACAACGGAAACAACGGAAACAACGGAAACAACGGAAACAATCATTTGCCTGGTCTAAGATTCGCTGGCGATACAGGTGGTGTTATTACACGTAATCATGGTGAGAAACTCAACGTCAAAGGTGGTGCAACCACAGCATTATCGAACAACAACATCGGTGTTGTTGCAGATGATATGAGTAACACCTTAATCGTCAAACTGGCGAAAAACCTAACCGGTCTTGATAGTGTTACTTTTAATAATGGCGTTGTGATTTCATCAACTGGCATTAATGTTGGCAATAATAAAATCACTAATGTAGCCAATGGTGCTGTTATGGCAGGGAGCAAAGATGCAGTTAATGGCTCGCAACTTCATAGCTTAGCCAGTACGGTTGCGGCTAACAAAACCAAATACTACAGTGTAAATAGCAGCGTCACAGGGGTATTAAGTAACGAAAACAATGATGGTGCAACAGGCTACAATGCGATGGCTATGGGTGGCAATGCCAGTGCATCTGGTAGCCAAACGATAGCCATTGGTAGTGGCGAGAGTGGTCAGCACACGACTGCATCAGGAGAACAATCCATCGCTATTGGTGCAAATGTTGTCTCAAAAGGTAGCTCTTCTATTGCTATCGGTGGTGACGATTTGAATGCTGCATCCGAGGCAAACATAGATGGAACAGCTAATGTTGGTCAAAACAGTGGTAGTGTCAATACGGTGTTTAGATCTTACACTGGTCGTGATCTTGTTGAACCAACACAGTACGCTAGAAATACTGAAGCTGCAGGTGCAGCCTCCATAGCTATTGGTTCAAAGGCGCTATCTACAGGAGATTTGTCTACCGCTATTGGTATACAGTCCAGCACGGCAGGTATTGCTGCTTCCGCATTCGGTATTGGGGCATCAGCAAGTAAGGATGGTTCTGTCTCTCTAGGTGCCGGCTCCACGACTGAAACAAATGCTACCTCTGAGACAACCATCATGATAGGTGGAGTGCTATATAACATTGCGGGTAATGTCAAAGACGATAGCGGTACGTTAAGAGAAGGTGCGCAGGTCTCCGTGGGTACTGTAGGAGCTGAGCGCCAAATTAAGCATGTTGCTGGTGGAGCAGTCAATAAAAACAGTACTGATGCTATTAATGGTAGTCAGCTACACGCTACTAACCAATCTATTGAAAATTTATCAGAAAGCAAGATTACCTTTGCAAGTGATAGAGGAGCTCCTGTAGAGCGTAAGCTTGGTGAGACACTTAATATTAAAGGTGGTGCAATAGCCACTGCTGCTTTAACTACAGGCAACATTGGAGTAGAGTCTGATGCTAGTACTAACACACTAACTGTAAAGTTAGCTGAGAACGTAGACCTTGGCACTAATGGAAGTGTCAAAATGGGAAGTAGTAGCAGTATTCCTTATAGTTTAGGTCCTGTAACAACTGTTAATAGCCTAGGTGTCTTGACAGGTAATTGGCTAGGCAGTACAGCAGTTACTGGTGCAGGTATTATAGTAAATGGTCCACTAGGTATTCCTAGTACTGCTCTAACCATGGATGGTTTAACAATTATCGGTGGTCCAAGTATTACGAGAAGTCATGGTATCGATGCTGGTAGTAAGAAAATTACTAATGTTAAAGCAGGGTCAACCGAATTTGACGCGGTCAACTATGGTCAGCTGGAAGAAACCAATACTGCAGTGAGCCGAGGTTTAGATTTCATCGGTGACAATACTGATACCACCTCTGTGATTACTCGTAAATCTGGTGAAGTCTTGAAAATCTCCGGTGGTCATACTATCCTCACTGATTTATCTGATGATAATATTGGTGTTATTGCTGATAATAATACTAATGCTCTAACTGTTAAATTGGCTAAAAATTTAACGGGTCTTAATAGTGCAAGCTTTGGTAATGACGTTATTATTTCATCCACTGGCCTAAGAGCGGGAGCTACCGTAATCAATACTAGTGGCGTCAGTTTTAGTAACAGCACTGTAGGCTTAAGTAGCGGTGGTCTCAACAATGGTGGCAAGACAATTACAGGTGTTGCAGATGGTACATTGGATGATGAAGCTGTAAACTATGGCCAGTTAAAAGCAGTTAAAGAAAGTGCTGAAAATGCTAATAGAGGTTGGGATATCAGTGCGCAAGGTGACAGTGAAACCGAAAGCACTGTCGAGCCTGGTGACAAGGTTGACTTCAATAGTAAAAACGGCAACATCACTGTTTCTAAGGCAGCAACTAGCAATGATATCTCATTTGAGCTTAATAACAACCTAGATCTTGGCGTTAGTGGAAGTATTAAAATTGGTGATACCACAGTTAGTGAGAATGGACTAACCATTGTAGATGGCCCAAGCATCACGAAAAGTGGTATTGATGCCGCTGATACTAAAATTACCAACGTTCAAGATGGGGAAGTTTCGGCGACAAGTCAGGACGCCATAAACGGTGGTCAGCTTTACGTACAAGGCACTGGTATCAGTAGCATCATCGGTGGTGACACTGTTTACAATGCTGAGAGTGGTACTTTCACCAATAGTGATATTGGTGGAACAGGTCAAGGTAATATTGATGGTGCGATTGCTTCTATCAGACAAGGCACGATCGAAATTAACGAAAACGTACAAATTAATACTACAGCTATCGCAACCAATGTGACTAATATTGCTAATAACACTAGCAATATTATGACCAATACCACTAACATCAAGACCAACACGGATAGGCTCGATGCAGGACTTAACTTCGGTGCAGATAGTGGAGCCAATATCAACAAACCAATTGGCGATGATAGTGTCTTAAGCTTCACAGGTGGTAATAACATCACCACTACTGCAGAGGGTAGTAGTATCAAGTTTGATCTGAATGATGAAATCAGTGTCAATAGTGTCAAGGTTGGCACTACGGTTATCAGTAGTAGCGGCATTAGTATGCAAGATGGGCCGAGTATGACTTCCCAAGGTCTATTCGCTGGTAACCAACGTATGGTCGGTGTCGCCGATGGTGTCGAAGCGACAGACGCCGTCAACTATAGTCAGCTTAGTGCACTTGATAGTCGACTCAATAATAATATGAGCGATCTTGGCTACAAAATCGACGAAGTAGAAGACGATGCAAACGCAGGTATTTCAGCCGCGATGGCAATGTCGGCAATGCCTCAGGCTTATATCGCAGGTAAGTCACTGATTGGTGGCGGTGTCGGTACCTATAACGGAGAAAGTGCTGTAGCAATTGGTTTCTCTAAATTATCTAACGACGGTCGCTGGGTCATTAAGGTAAATGGTTCGGCAGATACTCAAGGAAACGTAGGCGGCGCAGTGGGTGCAGGTTTCCATTTTGACTAACAAAACCTTTCAACTATAGTTATTGGTAGACTATAAAAAAGCAAGACATTGGATGTCTTGCTTTTTTACGGCTTAAAGATGAATAATTAAGTAATAAAGCTACCGATAAATCAAAATAAGCGCTTGTAGGTTGTATCTTACAAGCGCTTATTATTTATAATTAAGGTGCTGTTATATTCTGAACATTGCGCCATTCGGTGTCAGTCCAACATAGGCCATACCTGCTTGATTCATCCAGTGAGGTTGAATGATGCCATGCTGCAAAATCGCATGAATATCTCTATGCGCCCTTTCTATCTTATGCTTTTTATATAGGGAGGCTGTGCCTGCGACTGCGTAAATTTCAGATACCATGTCACGAGCTTCTCTTGCGCCTTCACAAGACGCTGCCCACACATCGGCAAGCTGTATATCAGTAAAGGTGTTCTGCTGCTGTGCCTCTTCCCATAGTACCTCGACACTATGATGCAGTTGGTCGCGTTTTGATGCCAGTATTGTTTTGCTCTTAGCAATGGTAGCCTGTACCGTTGCACGGTCGCGTAAATCTGGACTCTTACCAGATGTTACCCTTTCAAGACACATATCAACCAAGTCATCCATGGCGGCTTTTAATACGCCTAGCGCCATCGCCGCACAGCCAGCAGCATTGATACAACCAATAGGCAGACGACTGTAGGCCGTATCGATAGCTACAGGACTATCAAAGTCAACTGCATAAGCCTCTTTGACAAAAGCGTCTTTGACAACTATATCGTGACTACCTGTGCCATTTAGGCCGCCCACATCCCACGTATCAATGATTTTTACATCTTTTTTAGGAATAAAAAATAGCTTTAAATTTGCACCTGGGCCAAGGGTTGTAGGAGAGCCTTCGGAGATAACGAGACAACGGAGCACAAACCAGTCAGCCAATTGGCATCCAGAGACGAGTGTCCACTGTCCTGATACCATGTAGCCATTATCTACTGTTTGGGCCACACCTTCAGGCCGTGCGGAATTGGCATAAATATGAGAGGGGTCGCTATATACTTCTTTCATACTGGACTCGTCCAAAAATCGACCGAATGTACAGGCCAAATGGTTGTTCCAAACGATCCAAGCAACGGAGGCCTCAGCACTGGCCAACGTCTCATAAGTTTTTAGCGTTTCTATTGGGTTTCCTGCCCATCCTCCTAACGATTTAGGCAGCCCCATTCTAAATAATGCAAATTCTGAAAGTTTATTGACCACTACGGGCGCAATTTTTCTAGCGCTTTCTGTTTCATCTCTGAACATGATTGCTGATGCATAAATCTTGTTTGCTGCATCGGATGGTAGGGTGGTTATCTCTGCTGAGGATATATCATCCATATTGTTCAACCTTATTGTGATGAATAAGACAGTACTTTTTTCTATAGTTGATAAAGTACAAATTTGAGCGATGACAAATGCTTATATAAAGAATAACCAACAGCTGCCCACCATACAACCGTTAATATGAATATATTAAAAATTATATTGTAAAAAATGAATAAATAATAGTCAATGAGGCTAAATTCAGCAATTAAGCTAGAAATCAAGCTGTAAAAATAGGTAGGGGTAAAGAATAGCGAAGAATAAAGCTCGACCAAATATTAAGTGTTAATTCTAAGCCACTTAATATTTGGCCGAGAAGATAAATATTCTATAAAGATAGGTATCCTATAAAAACTGTCTTAAATTAGGCATCACGTTTCGGCGCATCAGGTTGCATCATAGGATCCGCATCTGCAAATGCCTTTAGTGTACGGCAATGAGTATCAATGGCGACGATATTGGGATAAGCGCTCAAATCTACTTTGAAGCGGCGAGCAGAAGAGACTTGCGGAATCAAATAACAATCTGCGAGAGTAGGACTGTCCCCATAGCAGAACTGTCCGCGATTGTTATCCGCCGCCAAACGTGTCTCTAAAGCGGCAAAACCTTCACTGATCCAGCGATTGCACCATGCAATCACATCTTCCTCGTTTACTGACAGCTCATTACGCAGGTACTGCAAAATGCGGCGATTATTAATTGGATGGATGTCGCAACCAATCATGGCACTCAGCGCGCGTACCTGCATACGCCCAGCAGCATCTTTAGGTAATAGTGCGTGCTCAGGGTAGACCTCTTCTAACCACTCCAAGATAGCTGGACTTTGATATAATAATAAATCGTCAGCTTGTAGGACAGGTACTAATCCTTGCGGGTTAATAGCTTTAAAGGCAGACTCTAACTGTTCATCCTGAGCCAGATTGATCGTGATATCATCGTAATCTAAGCCTTTTAGGTTCATAGCGATACGAGTACGGTAAGACGTGCTACTACGAAAGTAGCCATAAAGTGTCATCATGATTCATGTCCTTATATTGATGTGTTTTTATAAAGATAAATATTATGAAGTAGGGGCTGTATCTCAGTGATATTTGATCAAGCAAGCTATTATTGAACAAACCCTTATTGAACAAATCATTAACAAGCAAAATTAAAAAATAACCAAGCACACCAGAATCGAGCAAATCATGCCAGCAGACAAAACCCTTGTAGACAGCTCTATCACCAGTAAAAACCAAAGTGGCGTCCAGTCGCTTGAGATTGGGTTGTCGATTCTAGATGTGCTGATCGACCGCAATGAGCCTATGATGCTAAAGGATATCGCTGAAGCCATGCAAATGCATCCAGCAAAATCCCATCGTTACTTGGTCAGTCTCATCCGCAAAAACTACGCTCGTAAGCTCGATGATGGTCGCTATGGTCTTGGCGATAGAGTCAATGCACTGGCATCACTAGGACATACTGGACTCAACCAAAACAATCTTTTGGCACGTCTCACGCAAGTGGCTACTGAAATCAAAGACACTTTAAATTGCGGTGTACAAATTGCCAAATGGTTTAGTGAAGGCCCTATTATTATTCAGTCCGTTGAGCCAGACAGTCCGATTAGCATCATCACTCGCATCGGCTCACGTATGCCGCTGACGACATCGGCCACAGGGCAGTTATTTGCCAGTTATCAACCTGATGCCGTCATTCAGCCATTGGTCACAGCTGAATGGCATACGAGTAATACCGCCGCAGATATGGCCGAGAAGTGGCAGCACTTTACCCAGCTACAGGCCAAAATTCGTACTCAAGGCTATGCGACAGTGACGGGCGATATGCTTATGGGGATTAACGCCATTACGATTCCTGTTATATTGCCACAGCTTGCCAATAGTGCTACTAAACCATCCACGAGTAGTGAAAAAACTGATAGTGAAGATTTACCGCTAGAATATGCCATCACTATCATTGGAACAACAGAGCAGTTACCGATGAGCGAGCAACATAACGTGGTTAAGCAAATACTGGCGATAGCACAGCGTTATCAAATTGCCTAGCCAGTATGTAGTGCTATAAGCTAGGGCGTGTCTTCAATTCATCCTCTAAACCACACAGGCGCTACTGGCCGCTTTTGCTTTTTCGTATACGTTGTCAGCGTCTAGGCCAGTTGCATTTACTTCATCTAGGTAATGCTGAGAGCCCTCCATTAATGGGCCTCTCCAATCTGGATCATTAAGTGGATCAGGGATATCAATCATAATATCGCCTTTTTCTTTGGCAGCGGCCATTGCTTTGGCATTGCTGACGTCAAATACTTTAGAGATATGCGCTGCCAGCTCTGCGCCAGAATTATCATCAATCACTTTTTTAAGGTCATCAGGCAAACTGTTGTATTTCTCTTTGTTCATGCTAATCACAAAGGTGGAATTATAAAAAGGAATATTAGTGTGCGTATTGATCAGCTCATCAAGGCGAAACGCTTGAATGGGTTGCCAAGTAAAGCTGAGCCCATCAATGACACCGCGCTGCAGAGAGGTATAAGTATCACTGGCAGGCATGCCGACAGGTGCAGCACCAGTGGCCTCGATAATGTGGCTAGCAACCGCAGAAGGTTGGCGAATACGCAGACCTTTCATATCAGCTGGCGTGCGAATCGGTTTATCAACCGTATGAAGCGCGCCTTGTCCAGTCCCTATCAAAGCGAGCAAGTGAGTGTCTTTATACTCATCTTTAAGAACACCGTCATCATATAGCTTATGAAGTATACAGCTCTGCTGCTGTGCGGTATTTGTGATACCTGGCAGCTCTACAATTTGAGTCAAAGGAAATCGTCCTGCTGTATATCCTTGCGCTTGCATACCAATATCCACACTACCTTTCGCCGTAGCGTCATAGGTAGCACCTGGTTTGCTAAGCGTCGCAGAAGGGTAGATCTCAACCTTTAAGCGGCCGTTTGAATCCGTTTCAATTTTCTTTGCCCATGGCTCTAACGCTTCGGTATTTATATTGTCAGTAGCAGTCATAAAATGCGAGAATCGCAATGTCGTCACTTCACCTGCATCTGTAGACGCACCTGCTGCTTGGTCGTTATTGGAGCAGCCAGTCACTGCCATCGTGGCAGCTAGAAGTATTCCTAGCGGGGTTCTTATTTTCATCATAGAATCCTTTCATGATGGTTAGATAGGGTTCGCTATTTATTGCTACCTAGAGTAGGTCGTCAATTAGCTACTTTATAATTAAAGCGATGATTAACTAATCATGTAAAAACGTAGCAAACAGGATTACAGGAGAGTTACTCGCCGACAGGAGCAACTTCGCGTGCTTCAGCCAACTCATCACTATGCAAAAACTGTGTATGTGCAGGAGCACGCTTGGTACGAGACCATTCATCTAACATGTCTTGCTTGATGGCATCTGTAATCATCGAGACTTTATCTTCTGAGGTCGGATCGTCATAGGTCAGCTCTAGACGATGACCATTGGGATCAAAGAAGTAAATCGAGTGAAAGATGCCGTGATTGGTCACGCCAATAACATCGATGCCTGCATTTTCTAAATGTTCTTTGGCAACGATTAGCTCGTCACGGTCCTTAACCTTTAGCGCTAAATGCTGCACCCAGCTTGGGGTATTAGGATCAAAGCCCATCTCAGGTTGGTTGGGTACTTCGAAAAATGCTAAGACATTTCCATTACCAGCGTCCAAAAAGATGTGCATATAGGGGTCAAAGGCTTTGGTCGAAGGCACATGGTCTTCTGCGAATGCCAAGATAAAATCCATGTTTAGATTTTTTTTATACCATTCGACAGTTTCTTTTGCATCTTTGCAGCGGTAAGCCACATGATGAATTTTCTCAATTTGAAAGCTCATATCAATGTCCTTTTGATAAGGCGCGTCACTCATTTGGCTTTATTCACGTAACGATGAGTAGGTGAATGCGTTTGTCTTCCTATCAGCCTGCATGAGAATTTTCACACCTATTTTGCTATTTCTCTATCTATGTTATTTCTTAAATACTATTTATCAAAATCAAAGCTCAATGCTGGTAATACTTTGCCGCGTACTTCACCAAAGCCAACACGGATGCCGTCTTTTTCGCTATAGCCTTTCATGATGACCGTGTCACCATCTTCGATAAAGCTGCGCGTCTCACCGCCTTCAAGCGTGACTGGTTTGGTAGCGTTCCAAGCAATCTCTAGCATTGAGCCATAAGAGTCAGGCGTTGGCCCTGAAATCGTCCCTGAGCCCATCATGTCACCGACTTCAACTTTGCAACCAGTGATGGTGTGGTGGGTAAGCTGCTGTGCCATTGACCAGTACATGTATTTAAAATTGGTCTCGCAAATGACGGTCGCTGTTTCCGCATTTTCAGGCAGTAACTCAACCGATAGATTGATATCAAAGCTGTTGTCGCTCGATTTTTCATTTAAATATGCAAGCGGCTTGGGTTCTTGAGTTGGGCAAGCTGTTTTAAACGGAGCCAATGCATCCATAGTGACAATCCAAGGAGAAATCTCAGAGGCAAAAGTTTTGGCATTAAATGGACCTAATGGCACGTATTCCCATTTTTGGATATCTCGTGCTGACCAATCATTGAGCAACACCATGCCAAAGATATGATCAGCGGCATTATCTACGGCGATTGGCTGACCAATATGATTGCCTTTGCCGACGACAAATGCAGTCTCTAGCTCAAAATCCAAACGCTTACAGGCAGAAAAAATAGGACGGTCATCAGGGTTGGGTTTTAGCTGGCCTGATGGGCGTACGATATCCGTCCCGCTAACGATGACAGTGCTGGCGCGTCCGTTATAACCAACTGGCATTTCAGTCCAGTTAGGCAATAGGGCGTTGTTTGGATCGCGGAACATGGTACCGACGTTGGTCGCGTGCTCTTTAGACGAGTAAAAATCGGTAAAGCCCGGTACTTGCACTGGCAGATGCATGGTGACGTCTGCTTGCTTGAACAGGGCTTTGTTCTGTAAGTCTGCATTGTCACGTAACGTATCATTGTCATTAGATAGCAGTGTCTGAATGGTTGTGCGTGCCTGCGTCCAATTGTCTCGACCAGAATCAATAAAAGCATTTAGAGTGGATTGGTCAAAATACGGACCACCGTCTAAACTTAATAATCCTTCGGCTTCGAGTACAGATAGATCCAGTACATGCTCACCGATGGCAACGCCTGCACGGTGCTTGTTATCATCAGCAGCGTCTTTAGTTTCGCTAAAGATGCCATAAGGAAGATTGTGAATAGAAAAGTCAGAGTCAGTAGCGATATCGATAAAAGAGGTGAGGGTGCTGTCAGTCGTTGACATAGTTTGCTCCTTGCTAATATAAATTACGAATTACGTTATAATTAATTACTTACGTATAATGTAATTTATTGATATATGGATTGCAAGTTTTTTGTGCAATGTCTTTTGTTAAAAGGCTGCCTTAAAAGTTGTTGTTGGTGTTTTAGCTAAACGGTTCTGACTAGATGATTTTAATAAAATAATTTTGACGAAATAATTTTGATTAAATGCTAGGCACAAAAAAAGGCCAAGCAATCGCTCAGCCTTTCTTATCTATGTTTATTTTTTATAAAGTTACATATTGAGTAATATGTTAAGTAACTTGGACTAATTAATCTTTTAAGACGTCTGCCATGGCATTGGCTACATAGTCGATGTTGCTGGTATTTAGACCAGCCACACACATACGTGAGTTAGAAACCATATAGATACCAAACTCGGTCTGTAGGCGTTCGACTTGCTCAGGCGTCAAGCCAGTAAAGCTAAACATACCGTTTTGACGGGTGATGTAATCAAAGTTACGGTTAGGGATTTTGGCTTCTAACACTGACTTTAGCTTTAGGCGCATGGCTTTGATACGGTCGCGCATGGCATAAACTTCGCCAACCCACTGCTCATGTAGGGCTTCATCGTTCATGACGATATCGACCACGCGTCCACCATGTGATGGCGGGCTTGAGTAGATACGGCGTACGGTTGCGTTTAGCTGACCGAATACGCGATCGGTTTCGTCTACGGTTGGGCAGACGACTGATAGGCCGCCGACGCGCTCGCCATATAGCGATAAGTTTTTAGAGAATGAGTTGCTAACAAACAATGGCAAGCCCATCTCAACCGCTTTACGGATAGCGTAAGCGTCGCTGTCCATGTCTTCGCCAAACCCTTGATAAGCGATGTCCATGAATGGAATTAGCTCACGCGCCTTCACGACATTGAGTACAGTATCCCATTGCGCTTGGGTCAAATCCATACCGGTTGGGTTATGACAGCATGGGTGTAGTAAGATGACGTCGTTTTTGTTTAATGTTTCAAAAAACGCAATCATTTCATCAAATTTGATGCTGCTGTTGGCTTTGTCGTAGTACGGGTATTTACCGACTTCTACATCAGAGCCTTCAAAGATAGCAATATGGTTGCCCCATGTTGGATCGCTCACATAGCACTTAGCTTGTGGGAACCAGTCATGAATAAATTCAGCACCAACTTTCAAAGCGCCAGAACCACCGATTGTAGCGATAGTAGCGACCAAGCCGTCTTTTAAAATCTGAGCGTCTTTACCAAATAGTAATTCCTGACAGCCTTTACGGTGGCCTGGTAGACCTGCCATTGGTAGGTATGGACGCGGGGCGATAGGATCAGCAATACGCTCTTCGGCTGTTTTTACACAGTCGAGTACAGGCAATACGCCATTCTCATCATAATAAATACCAATGCCTAAATTGACCTTGTTAGGATTGCTATCTGCTGAGTATTTTTCCATAAGACCTAAGATTGGATCACCAGCGTAATAATCGATACGTTCAAACATGCCATTTCCTTATAAAAATATAAATCGAGCAGCCGAAAATCATAGAGCAAATCGCGGCTGAACTCAACACGAGAGTGGGTTATATGAGGCAATTAATAAAATAAATAGCCAAATAGATTGTTTATCCATCTATCAAGCGCATTTGACATGCTATACGTCATTCGCTAGACGATGAGTCAGAGTGATGTAGGTCGTTATAATGGGTCGTAAAATAGGTTTGCAAGAACTGCTTAAAAGCAATTGTCGCTGGAGACAACGCCCGTGAAGCACGTTGATAGATAAAAAATTGCCGCATTTTGACTGGTTGAGTGAGTGGTCGCATCAGCAGACCATTGGCGCTGACCCAATCAATAACTTCAGGCATATAGGGCAGACACAGCGTGATACCAAAGCCTTGACGTGTCATCTCAAGCGCGGTAGACATAAAGTTTACCTTGTAGCGGGCTTGTTGCACATGAGCGGAGATAGAGTCGTCGAGCTCTGCGGTTACTTGCTCAAGGAACGGGCCTTGTAAGGTAATCAGCGGCGTTTCTAATAAATCTTGCCAAGTAATTTCGTCTCTTTGTGCCAGCGCATGATTGTCTGGCATAACCACGCAAAATGGTAGCTGATACAACAGATCAGCCCCGATATCATCTTCAGTTTCTATAAAACCAAGCTCGGTACCAACGCCTAAATCGACTTCGATATCTTGAATATGCTTAAGTAAATTTTCGGCTGAGCAGTCCAATAGTGAGACGCCGATATTTGGATATTCTTTGGCAAATTGAGCGATGACGGCAGGTAGGGAAGACGCCGCGAACTGTGATACAGCCAAGCGCACCTGACCTTGTGCCAAGCTGGTCAAGCTACTCGCTTCATTTTCAAATAGCTGCATCTCATTCAAGATACGCCGCGCTTGTGGTAGTAGATGCCGTCCTACTGCTGACAGAGACAACTGGCGAGTGGTTCGATCAAACAGCACGATACCGAGACCAGTCTCTAGCTCTTTAATCAATCCACTGACGGCAGATTGAGTTAGATACATCTGTTCACTGGCACGAGTGAAACTGCCGTTGTCAGCGACTTTGATAAATGCGGTCAATTGGCGAATGCTGATATTCATAAGTAAACCTGATAAATAAATCATAAAAAACAATTAGTCTTATAAATAAAGCTAATCTAATATAAATACAACGTCAACAATAAAGATTGATTATTAATCGTTTTATAGACTTTTACTATTAATCGACTTTTACTACTCATCGATTTTCTATTACCAATTGAAATTAAGGATAATTAC
This sequence comes from Psychrobacter sp. JCM 18900, assembly GCF_904846625.1. Lineage (GTDB taxonomy): Bacteria > Pseudomonadota > Gammaproteobacteria > Pseudomonadales > Moraxellaceae > Psychrobacter. Next base: position 61,411 of record NZ_CAJHBL010000001.1, on the reverse strand, counting down.
AATGGCAGATTTATTTGACAACCCAATGGGACTAAATGGATTTGATTTTGTCGAGTTTGCTTCTCCGCAACCTGATGCAGTCGACGCATTGTTTAAGCAGCTTGGTTTTGCCCATGTCGCCAATCACCGTTCAAAAGACGTTGCGCTATACCGCCAAGGCGATATCAACCTTATCCTAAATCGCGAGCCAAAAAGTCAAGCCAGTTACTTCGTTGAAGAGCATGGCGCTGGTGCTTGTAGTATGGGCTTTCGGGTAAAAGATGCCAAAAAAGCATACGAGCGTGCGGTAGAAATGGGCGCGCAGCCAGTAGATGTGCCAACTGGGGTGATGGAGCTTAGGTTGCCTGCTATTAAAGGCATTGGCGGCTCATTAATCTATTTGATTGACCGTTATAAAGATGGCGAATCTATCTATGATGTCGACTTTGAATTCTTTGCAGATATCGACAGAAACCCTGTCGGCTATGGCTTCAAAGTTATCGACCATCTAACGCACAACGTCTATCGTGGACGCATGGCGTACTGGGCAAAATTCTATGAGCGTATCTTTAATTTCCGCGAGATTCGTTACTTTGATATCAAAGGTGAGTACACAGGACTAACCAGTAAAGCCATGACCGCACCTGATGGCAAAATCCGTATTCCACTGAATGAAGAAGCCAAACAGGGTGGTGGTCAAATCGAAGAGTACCTAATGCATTTCAATGGTGAGGGTATTCAGCATATTGCGCTAGCCAGTGATGATTTGTTTGCCAGTATCGATAAGCTAAAAGCGGCTGGTATTCCGCTTATGACCGCTCCAAATGCTGCTTACTATGAAATGCTGAGCGAGCGCTTACCGAACCATGGTGAAAATGTCGCTGACTTACAAACACGCGGTATCTTGTTAGATGGTACAACAGAAGGCGGTGCACCGCGTCTGTTGCTACAGATTTTCTCTGAAACCATTTTGGGTAGCCCAGTATTCTTTGAGTTCATTCAGCGTAAAGGCGATTACGCCGATGGCTTTGGTGAAGGTAACTTTAAAGCGTTGTTTGAATCGATAGAGCGCGACCAAGTACGTCGCGGTACAGTCGGACAACCAGAGACTGAAACCCTATAATATTATCTAACGCTTAGACCACGTTTAATCAACGGACAAGACAAAAGGAGTTTGTGTTGTCCTTAATAGGAGTATTACCTACAAGCACGACAGAAAAGGTAATGCTCTCATTGCGATAAAAGGAATACAGGCATGGAACGCCTATCACAGATAGATTCTCTTAATACTGCCATCGGTACCAATAGCGTTGCTACTAATAAGCAAGGCAACGATGCGTCCAGTTATTCTAACGCAACAAATAAAAAACAGCCGTATATCTCGCATCAGCCAGATAGTCATGGTCATATTCACTATAGTGATGATGAGCATGCGATGTGGCAAGCGCTGCTGGCACGTCAAGCGGAACAAACGCCCAATCGTGCGTGTACTGCATATCTAGAGGGTTTGACTAAGTTAAATTTACCGACGACACATATCCCGCAGTTGCATGATATCGATGAGGTATTGCAAACGACGACAGGTTGGCAGACTGCTGCTGTGCCGGCATTAATCAGCTTTGGAAAATTCTTCAAATTACTGGCCAATAAGTCCTTTCCTGTGGCGACGTTTATTCGTCGATTCGATGATATGGACTATATTGAAGAGCCTGATATTTTTCATGAAATCGTTGGGCATTGTCCGCTATTGACCCATCCTGCGTTTGCAGCCTTTAATGAGACGTATGGCAAGCTTGGTCTTAGCGCGACGAAAGAGGAGCGCTGGTTTTTAGCACGACTGTATTGGTTTACCATCGAGTTTGGCTTGGTTGGCAGTCGCGTAGAAAATCGTAGAATCTATGGCGGCGGTATATTGAGTTCGCCTTCTGAAACGGTTTATGCACTTGATCATACAGCACAAGAGCAATCAAACCTTCAATATACAACACAGCATCAGCCTAAACCGCAACCTGAACATCGAGCGTTTGATTTGCTTGATGTGTTGCGTACGCCTTATCGTATTGATCAGATACAGCCGATCTACTATGTCATTGATGAATTAGATACCTTATTTGATATCGTCAATAGTGACATTATGGGTGTGGTCAAAAAAGCTATGTCGCTTGGACTATTTGAGCCGACCTATCCAGAAAAAACCCGTTAGAAACGTTAATTCAAAATTAAACGTGAAAACCATCACTTTAGCACGGAATATTGAGATAGCAGAAAAGCTATTTCAACATGGATGTACGAGTATTAAAAAAACAGCTATTAAAAACAAACAACTTAAAAGGATTTTATTATGACAGCACTATCACAAAACAGCTGCGAAGCTTGTCGCATTGGCGCACCGAAAGTTGATGAAACCGAAGCAAAAGAATTATTACCGCAAATTCCTGATTGGTCATTAATTGAAGTGGATGGTATTCAGCAGTTGCAGCGTCAGTATAAATTTAAAAACTTCGTCTCAGCAATGGCATTTGCCAATCAACTGGCAGACATCGCTGAAGCAGAAGGGCATCATCCGGGGATATTGGTAGAGTGGGGTAAGGCTACGGTCACTTGGTGGTCGCATAGTATCAAGGGTTTGCATCGCAATGATTTTGTCATGGCAGCTAAGACCGATGACTTAATCGATAAGTAATAGGTTGCTTCACTAGCAAATCACTTTAACCATATTTCTACCATTAAAATTAAAATCAAACCCAATTTAGTGCCAGTATTTACTGGCATTTTAAGGATGTGTCATGCCACCAAAACCCCTCACATTAATCAGTGCCAAGCTCGCCTTTATCATATCCGCCATCGTTATCGGTATCATGGGCATCACCATGATCGGCTTTGGCTGGGTGCCTCATCTGTCTCTTATCTTGGCTATCTGTGTGCTACTGGCTATCGGTATGTATAAAGGACTCAGCTTTGATGACATGCAAGCGCAAATGGCATCAGGTGTCATGCGTGGTATTGGTGCCATCTATTTGTTCTTCTTTATTGGACTGATGGTTGCGGCTTTGATGATGTCAGGAGCGATTCCTACACTCATGTATGTAGGCTTTCAGCTGATCTCACCTGAGTATTACTATATCTCTGCCTTTATCTTGACCTCTATTATCGGTATAGCTTTGGGTAGTAGTCTAACGACTGCAGCGACTTTGGGCGTAGCCTTTATTGGTATGAGTAATGCCTTTGATGCCAATGTGGCGATAGCAGCGGGGGCAGTGGTATCAGGTGCGTTCTTTGGCGATAAGATGTCGCCCTTATCTGATACCTGTACTATTGCTTCCTCTGTAGTGGGTATCGATCTGTTTGAGCATATTCGCAATATGACGTATACAACCGTGCCTGCATGGATACTGACGGCTATCTTGTTTTGGATGTTCTCAGGACAGACGACTAGCGCTGATCTGAGTCAAGTGACCATATTGCAAGGACAGTTAATAGACAGTGGTTTAGTACATGGGTATTCGGTACTGCCATTTGTGATATTAGTCGGATTGGCACTGTTTCGGGTCAATGCAATTTATACAATTATCTGTACGATTGCCGCGGCACTGATCATTACTTATATCCATAGCTCACCAAGCTTTGGTCAATTGGGCGGTTATCTGTTTGCAGGCTATGCCCCTGCTGAGTCATTAGAGCTGGGTGAAGTAGGTGGTATGTTGTCGCGTGGCGGTGTACAGAGTATGTTCTTTACTCAGGCGATTGTGATATTAGCATTAAGCTTAGGTGGTCTGTTAACGGCACTAGGGATTCTGCCAGCACTGCTATCTGGTATTAAGGACACATTGACGACATCAGGACGAGCGATATTTGCGGCAGCGATGTCGGCACTAAGCATCAATGTATTAATCGGTGAGCAGTATTTGAGTATTCTATTATCAGGTACGGCATTTCGGTCGACGTTTGAGCGTCTACATCTACATCCTAAGAATTTGTCGCGGACGATTGAGGATGCGGGGACGGTGATTAATCCATTGGTTCCTTGGAGTGTGTGCGGGGTATTTATAAGTCAGGCGTTAGGGGTACCAGTATTGGACTACTTGCCTTATGCGTTCTTCTGTTATTTGTCATTGCTACTGACGCTGCTATTCGGGTTTACGGGGCTGACGATTAGTCGAGTAAAAGAGGGGAAGGTGGTCGAAGCGTGATTGATAATGATTGATAAAAACAGGAGGGGCTAATCTTAACCCCTCCTGTTTTGTTTCGAAATACGTAATTACTGATCTTCCGTTTGCGCATCCTGACTTTTGACGATTTTATGCTGATCCTCTGTGCTATCGACTTTCCAGTAGCTAGAAACATATAAATGCGTCTTTGGTATCGCGCGCTCAACTTTGAAGTACTGGCGCAGTGCACGCATACTATGGAACTCACACGCTGCCCATACAGCAGGTTGACCATCAAGCCAATTCAATGATTTAACACAGTTCAGTAAGGGGCTATCGTCTGCATTTGGATGCGCATTAATCACCCAATGTATCTCGACGTTCTCTGGTTTTTTGAGCGTCTGACGATCTGCCTCAGTCGTCACCTCAAGTACTGCGTAACCATGAGCATCAGTAGGCAACTGGGCTAAGTTGACCGTAATTGCTGGTAGCGCGGTCATATCACCGACCAATAAAAACCAATCTGCTTCATTGTTGATGAGTTTTTTTGGCCCTGGACCACCTATTAAAATTTGATCCCCGACTTGCGCATTTCGTGCCCATGCCGATGCAGGTCCTTCCGTCTCATGTAAAGCAAAATCAACCTCTATTGCGTCTTCACGTTGCAGGCTCACCGTATAAGTACGCATCAGTGGGCGGCTATCTGCATCTTGAGGGAATATCAGTTTGATATAAGCACTTTCTTGATCGATAGGAAAATCAACCATGCCAGCACCGCCAAGCGTGACACGGCACATATTTGGCGTAATGTATCTAGTGCCAATAACTTCTAGTACTCTTGGAGTAGGTTTTGCCATATTGTGCTTTCCTTCTAACAACGGGTTGGCTTACTAATAGAACCAACCCGCTGCTTGTAAATTTGATTAAAAATTGGCTTTTAGGCTGACTGACATTTGACGTTCAGGTCCCATCCAGCAGTTATTGATGTCGTAACAAGCACCAACATAGGTCTTATCAAATAGATTGTTGATACTAGCACCCACAGCCAGCATAGGGTTTATCTGATAGCTGCCACCAATATCAACCAAGGTCACACTTGGCAGTTCATCTGAGTTTTGTTTATCAATCTGCATACCATCTTCATAGCGAATGCCAGCATTTAGAGTGAGTTTGTCCGTAGCATAGTAGTCTGCCCATAGCGTGGCTTTGTGTTTAGCAGTTTGGGCAGGGGTGTTGCCGACCACTTCAGGATTAATTTCTTCTTCTGTGATCTCAGCATCGGTGTAGCTATAGCTTGCCGAGAGATCTACCCAATCGTTGAGCATACGGCTACCTGATATCTCAAAGCCTTTTGACTCAATTTCACCAGTTTGTGTTTGATCTGTATATTTGACGTAATCTGACACAACGACATTTTTTTGGGCAATATCAAATACCGCAAACGTTCCTTTAGTCGCACGGTCTGGAGACAGATATTTGATACCAGCTTCTAATTGATCGGCAGTGGTCGGTTCAAATGGTTCATCAGTAATGAAGTTGCTACCAACAACTGGTTGAAACGACTGTGAGTAGCTCAAAAACGGTGATAGACCATTATCAAAGTTATAAATAGCAGCAAGACGTCCACTGGTTTCTGACGCGTCATTGTCGATCATTTTTTCGCTAGGGATTACACCTTTCGATGTATCGGTTCGATCAAGGATACTTTTGAATTTGTCATGTCGTAAGCCTGCCACCACTGTCCAGTCTTGCCACGTCATTTCATCTTGCACATAGAGTCCAAGCTGGCTTTGTTCGATATCATCGTATCGACTAAAGGTATCTAATGGTAGAGTATCGGTGCTGATTTGTGAAAAATTTGGATTCGATAAGTCAAGATTTGGTGTGCCATCTGCGCCAGCGTCATAATAAGTTGCGGTACTGTCTGTCTCTTGATACTCAACACCAAACAGTAGGTTATGTGAGGTATTGGCGGTATCAAACTTATAGGCCAGTTGGTTGTCTGTGGTCCAGTTTTTCATGCTTTCATCTGTTGTGTAAGCTATACGGTCTAGAATCGTGTCACTACCCTCTACAAATCCTTCATTGTTATACATATTGCGCTGCTGCGCTTCGGCATCGGTATAGCGCGTGATATGTTTAAACGTTAACTTATCATTGATGTCCCAGTTTACGGTGATGCTTGGCATGAATACTTCTTTGCTAAATTTATTCCATTCATCACCTGCATAAGCATCGCTACCCAATTTGCCATAGCTGGCATTATAGACAGTACCGACAGCAGGTAATGGGGTAGAGGGTATCATGTCGGGATCGTCTTGATAAAACAGATTAGCAAGTACCGAGACATCATCAGTCGCTTGCCATTTAAGCGATGGATTTATCAATAGACGCTCTTCTTCCGTAGTTTGCATTTGGCCATCTTTTTGGCGTTTTAGCGCCACAAACCGATAATCCAAGGTGTCGGTGATTGGGCCAGTGCTATCGATAGCCACTTCTTTTAGGTTTTGATTGCCGAGTCGTAGCTGGACTTCGTTTTCTTGAGTGCTTTTAGGTGTTTTGGCTATTTGATTGACCATACCGCCGGGTGATGCATAGCCATACAACGAAGATGCCGAACCTTTCACCACCTCGACCGCTTCAGTTGCATAGATATCTACTTGGGGCATCAGGTTATATACACCATCATAAGGCAATCTTAGACCATCATAAAAATTGGAATAGGTCTTAAACCCACGAATATTGTACTCATCAAAGATAGATACCGTACCGCGGCTCTCAGCGCTGACACCAGGCTCATATCGTAGAGCAGCATTGATACTATCTGCCTGACGCTTTTGCAACAGGTCTTGATCGATTCTGGTATAACTCATTGGCGCGTCGTTTGGGTCCAATGCAGTTTTGGTGCCAGTACTACGATAGCCATCTGAGTAGACAGTAATAGCATCTAAGGTGGCTGATGGTGTAGCAGCCTCATCGTTTTCAGTATTGTTTGTCGTCTCTACAGCGTAAGCGGCGTGACTCATACCCATGATCAGGCCAATTTGTACTGCTGTGGTGAGATATTTTTTGCGAATGACGTTAGTGGTTAGATGAGACCGCATCAGATTTCCTCTTGGACTAAAATAATTAAATATTATGTATAACAGTTAAAGCAAATTTACAACGACGCTAATAATAACACTAATGATAATTATTATCATTAAAAAATTACAACGAGACAGTTTTGAGAAGTATTTGCACTGTTAATAAGGGGCTAAAGCCAGAGTATTGCGAATAGAGTCACGCAGACTTACTGTTTTGAACGATGTATTTTAAACGATGGTTTTTCTCAGATTTTTCTCGTATTATGCAGCAGCATTCTGAATACAATTATTTACAGTAGATTTTTTACATCGCTGTATTGCAGTCATCATACGGCGTCATCCTAGTTCTTTGCGAGACCTTTTAAGAGTGGTCTTGCAAGCAGATGTATCACTATTACCGATAGGTTTACGTTGTTCATTGAGCAACCGAAGATTGTTTAAGGTCACATTTATGGACACACCCTCCAACCAATCCACCAATAACCAGCGCTATTTCACGGTGTGGCGTTGGCATTTCTATGCAGGTATTTTTGTTGCTCCCTTTTTAGTTGTTTTGGCGATAACGGCGCTCGGTATGCTGTTTATGTCTAACACAGCAGGACGTGATAACGACCGCTTAACGGTTATCGTGCCAGAGTCTACAGTTCAATCACCTGTTTCTACTCAAGCAAAGAACGCGCTGAGCACCTTGCCTGATAGCATACTGGTTAAATATATCGCTCCTCGTGATACCGATACGGTGGCTTTATTTCAGATAAAATCAGACGACCAAAGCAATATGGTGGCAGTCAATCCTTATACGGCTGATATCGTCCAAAGTGTGCCTACTAGTAGCGGTCTTTATAGTACGTTTAACGATATCCACAGTGATTTGCTGATTGGTAAAGTCGGTGATTATTTGTTAGAAACGGCGGCATCATTAACCATTTTAATGATTCTGTCTGGTTGGTATCTGTGGTGGCAAAAACGTAAATCAGTCAAAGCTATGTTGATACCTAACGAGAGGGTAACCAATAAGAAGAAACGCTCTTTTATCCGTACGATTCATGCGACACTGGGTAGTTGGATATCTGTATTGCTACTGTTTTTCTGTATATCAGGTATGGCATGGGCAGGTGTATGGGGTGAGCGAGTGGTGCAAGCATGGAGCCAGTTTCCTGCGGGTAAGTGGGGCGTTGCACCTGTTCCCGTATCAATTGACCACAGTCAACATGCTGCTATGCAAGAGTCTACACCAGCGCCGCATGTACATGGTGCAGCAGCGTCTGAAGCGCATACTGAAACACCCACGCATGGTAGTGTTCTAAACTCGGGTGACACAAAAGAAGTTCCTTGGGTGCTTGAGCTGACGCCGATGCCTGTGTCAGGCACGACAATGGGCAAAGATGGTATCGCCGCCAATATACCGATTATGATTGATACGGTGGATCGCTACGCTCGTGAAATCGGTTTTGAAGGGCGTTATCAATTGAACCTACCACAAGGTAGTACAGGCGTCTGGACCATTAGTCAAGATTCAATGAGTTATGATATGAAAAGTCCGACAGCAGATCGTACGGTACATATCGACCGTTATTCGGGTAACGTTTTGGCTGATATTCATTTTGATGACTATAATGCGTTTGGTAAGTTTATGGCGGCTGGTATCGCGCTGCATATGGGCACGCTCGGATGGTGGAGCGTACTGGCTAATGTGCTATTTTGCCTAGCAGTAATCGCTATTTGTGTCAGTGGCTATATCATGTGGTGGCAGCGCCGCCCTCGTCATGCGAGTGATAGCGCGGGATTAAACCCACCAGCTCGCGGCTTAAATATTTCCGTCTGGTGGCCGCTTGCCATTCCTTTATTAGTTGTGGCTATCATATTTCCGACTGCTATTATCGCGATTATAGCTATCGCACTATTAGACTTCTTTGTGATTTCTCGAGTTGGGTTTTTACAGAAATGGTTAAAATAAGCGAACGGTAAGATATCGTTGTTCTTAATATAGTAAAAGAGCGCCTTGTAGTAAGGCGCTCCTTTTTTGCTTAAAAATTGCTTAGATTAAATGTTACTGGTATTTACTTGAGCATAGCAATGGCATCTTTGCTGGCGCGCTGTCGCTCTTCGGCATTTAGCTCAATGAGACGGCCTTCTTTCATCAGTAATAATCGATCAGCATGCTCAAAATAACCGTCATCATGACTAATAATAAACAATGTCTTACCCATGGCTTTTAGCTCAGGGATGAGCGTCTGATAGAACACGCGACGAAAAGCAGGGTCTTGGTCGGCTGCCCACTCATCAAGTAGCAATATGTCCTTTTGTTCAGCGACAGCGATTAGCATGGCCAAGCGTTTTCTCTGACCTTGCGACAACTTATCTGTAGAGAGTTTATGATCAGACACACTTACTTTCTCTTGTAGATTGAGCTTATGCAGCCAGTCAGATACTAGGGCCGCATCAGGCTCATTGCCTTGAGTTCCAATCAGCTGTTTAAATAGATGCTGGTCACTAAAAATCGCAGAAAACAGCTGTCTAAAATCGGCATTGTTCTCTGAATTAACGCTTTGTCCATCGACTTGTACCGTTCCTGTAGTAGGAGTAAAGATACCAGTAATGATTTTGGCAAGAGTTGATTTACCGCTACCATTCGCACCGATTAAGAAAACCACGTCACCTCGTTGCAAGGTTAAATTGACGGACTTTAAAATATTATTGGCAGGGTTCTGATTGTTATCACTGTTATCGCTATTTTGAGCATTATCATTAACCGCTGTGTCTGGTGCATGACTACTATTACTACTGCCTACATAGCGATAATTGATATTATTCAGAGTTATGGACTGCCAGTCCTGTGCAACAGTATCTGTCGCAAAGCTTGCCTGATGCTCGGCCAATTCTAAAGACTGTATCTTTTCTAGTGCAACTTGAGCAGTCTGCAATGTTGGGTACGCACCCACCGCATGTAGGAGCGGCGACTGCATAAACAAAATCGTCAAAGAAAAAGTAGTAGCAACTCCCATTGGTATATCTAGATAATTGGCCACTGCAAACACGATACCAATCGATGCGAACATCATAATATTGGACCAGTTCACCGCTGATAGATGAAAAGTATCAGACTTGGTCACGGTCTTCTCGTACGATTTAGCATGAGCCAAAAAATCATCTGTATACAGTTTTTCTGCTCGGTGTTGGTTAAGTGCCAACTCTTTACGACCTTCAATTATCGATTGATAATCCTGATATAACGCGTCATTAATCTCTCTCAATTCGGTCAAATGCGTATAGACATGCTTGACCAATATAGTACTTATCCAAATCGTCATCACAATCCAAAACATCACAATGAACAACAATGGCAATGACAACCAACCTAGATATAGCCCAACGCCAACAGATAAAATAATGCCTTGTACCAGCTCTGGCATACGGACAAAAGCAACGGTAATCGATTGAATATCTGAAGATAAGCTGGCAAGTAAGCGTGCACTACCCAAATGGTCTATCTGAGGAACGGTAGTATCGATGATTTGTTTGACCAGTTTGGTTCTAAGCTCATAGACAAATCGATGTCCCAATCGCGTCAATGCATATTGCGACAAAAATGTTGTCACTAGCAGTAATAGTACCAGCAGGGAAAACTGCCCTAAGCTAAGCCAAGATAAAGTGTCAAATACTGGCTGACTAATAAAGGTGTGATTGATATAGGCAATGATACCGACGCTGACAGCGGCATTGACCAAATTTAGCAAAATGACTTTAAGAAAAGGCAGACGATAATTCACCCAAATCATATGATATAAAGAAGCGGTCGTACGAGAAGACGCTGTGGTACGAGAAGACATAGTAACTCAGTAATAAAATAAATTTTTGATAGCAGAAAAGGGAGTAGGCCGCGCCTAATCCCTTTTATAAAACCTAATAAAGCTTAAAAATCGAACGTTGCCGATACTTTTAAGGCCGTTGGTTCACCTGCATTTAGATAGCCTGAATCTGCATAACCGCCCACTGACTGCCAATAATCTTCACCTGTGACGTTGGTCACCATACCTTTTAGAGTAACGTTTTGTCCTGCCAGCATAGTGCGATAGCGTGCACCAAGGTCTAAGGTAGTATAACCATCAACTTTTAAGGTATTGGCATTATCCGAATAACGAGAGCCTGTGTGGATAACATCACCCGTTAATGTCAGTCCTTCAACGGCGGCTAAATCATACTCTAGGTTGACATTGCTCTGTAAGGTAGGCACACCAATCACTCGATTGCCATCTAATGCACTATCACCAGTGTCTTTTTGCTTAGCACTTAAGTAAGTAACACCAGCATTGAGGCGCATGTTTTCACTTGGGCTACCAAAGACAGTCAATTCCACACCTTGATGGCGATTTTCTCCAGCAGCAGTAAACGTATTTGAATTGTTGATATAAGCACGCGGTTCATCAGTTCGGAAGACAGCGAGACTACTGCCAATCATACCATTGTCGTATTTCACACCCAGTTCAGTTTGCTCACTCACATACGGATCTAGATTTTGACCACCATTAGTGACAGTGCCATTATCGTTAGTTAGAGGCGCTCTTTTTCCTGATGCTAGACTTTCGATATAATTACCATACACAGACCAGTCCATCGTTGGCTGATAAACGATACCGACACTTGGTGTCCATGCGCTTTCATCATAACTACCAGTTTCTGCTTGTGTATTAGCATCATAGCTGGTGGTTTTTAAGTTCTGATGACGCACGCCTAAAGTGGTTTTTAGCTTATCGTCGAACAGTGATATGGTGTCTGCTAGCGCAAAGCTTTGAAACTGCTTTTCGTTGGTTAATTTTGGGTCATTTAAATTACCACCGAAGATTGCTGTGCTTGTAAAAGGGACCTCAGCGTAGTCGGTAGGGTGGTACAAATTGGTCGCGAGTTGGTTACCAAAGTCAAAAGCGTAGGCGCCTTTTTCTTCTTGATCATAAAGATCAGCGGCTAGTACCCAATTGTGATCAATCTTACCTGTTTGCCATTTACCACGCAGACCGAGCTCGGCGCTTTGTACTTTATCTTCTCGAGTATTGTCAAAGCGATAAACTGTACCCGCACCATCAATGTTGTTGACAGTTAACGTGGCTAGTGAGTTTTCTTCCTCGCCATTTCGCACACCATAAGCACCATAAGCGGTAATATTGTCATTAAAGTCATATTCTCCTCGAATCGTACCAAAGACATCCTCCTCGTTTGAATAACTCCAAGGCTGCGCCCAATTTTTTGAGCCGTCTGGAGCATTTGGTACACTAGACACCCCACCAAGATTGACACTAGGACGAGTATCTGACAGCTTATTGTCTTGCCAGCCTAAATCTGCTGATAGGCGATACTGATCCCCTCTATAGTCCAAACCAAGGGCAGCCAAACCCAAGGTCGATGACTCATCATCGATAGCGCTGTCACCATCTTGATAAGCCGCATTAAAACGAACGCCAATAGCATCATCGCTACCAAAGCGATCACTGACATCTACCGCGACCTTACCTTGGTCACCTTGACCATAACCAAGCGTCATTTCACGTAGTGGCTCATTACCAGCACGTTTCGGTAGCAAATTGATTGTACCACCTGCGTTACCACCACTGGGTGCTGCGCCATTTAACATCGCTGAGGCACCGCGCTGGACTTCCACCCGTTCAAACAATTCAGTTGCGATATATTGTCTAGGTAAGATGCTGTATAGACCATTGTACATGGTGTCATCTGATGTGGTGATAAAGCCACGCATAAAATACGCTTCTTGAAAGTTACCAAAACCTCTTGCCACACGAATAGTAGGATCTTTTTTGAGTAGATCGCCCACACTTTGCGCTTGCTGATTGGCGATATATTCATTGGTGTATGAGGTGGTAGAGAACGGCGTGTCCATGATGTCTTGGTTGCCCAAGAGTCCAACGCGGCTGCCTGTCGCCATTTGTCCACCTTCATATGCGCTAGGTAGCCCATCTGCTGACGCATCAGCACTACTGGTCACGACGATAGTGTCCAGTACCACATTAGGGGTGGTTTGAGCATCTGCATCATCTACTAGCGCCCATGCCGAGTGACTTGTAGTTAGTATGATGACTGAACATAGTGATTTTAAAGGTAGCGATTTCGTCGATACTAGGCGTGAAGGTATGGATGCTAATCGTAGAGAAGAGCCAGACACATTCAGAGAGTTAAGACGAAACAAAGCAGCAGATAAGCGAGACAGTTGCATGAATATTTCCAGCATGTAATTTAAATCGTTATTATAATGATAATCATTTCTATTACAATGAATTACTGAGTCAATTTTAAATATACTAGGTTTGGTAAAGTACGGCTGTCGCTCGATAAGGTGCTAATAGCATCATCTATGAATAGGGAAGTGCTTTTATATTTGGGAGAAGATTAGGCTGTATAGAGCGAGCAAAAAAGAAGTATAAAGCAGATGATTGGTTTGCCTATTATAAGTAGTCTGTATGGACAATTTATTCATTTGAGCCAGTTCATGTATCAATGTATGCTATTATTTTATCAGGGGCATGGAGTACGCTGGTATCGCCCACCAGAAGTGCAGTCAAACGGAATTGACTGATTTATATAATTAAAATGGATTTTTAAGGTGGCGCTTATGTACGCAGTAATTGGAGCAGGTCCAATGGGGCTCGCTGCAGCCCGAAACTTGCAAAAACTCAATATTCCTTTTATCGGCTTTGAGCTACATACAGATGTAGGAGGGCTATGGGATATCGACAATCCGCACAGCACCATGTATGAAAGTGCCCACTTGATTTCGTCTAAGCGTATGACGGAGTTCAAAGAGTTTCCTATGAGCGACTCAGTTGCGGCGTATCCTCATCATACCCAGCTCCGTCAGTACTTCCGTAATTTTTCGGATACGTTTAATCTAAAATCACATTATGAATTCTCCACGCGCGTGGTCAGCATGGTGCCTGAAGGCGACGGTTGGCGCTTAGTCAGTGAGTGTAATGGTCAAAAGCAGTCGCGACTGTTTGATGGTGTGCTCATGGCAAATGGTACTTTGCACACCCCCAATATCCCAAGTTTGCCGGGTACGTTTGCAGGCACGTTGATGCATTCCTCTGAATATCGTAGCCCGTCAGTGTTTAAAGATAAACGTGTGTTGATCGTTGGCTGTGGCAATTCGGGCGCTGATATCGCCGTTGATGCGGTGCATCATGCCAAATTGGTCGATATCAGTCTGCGCCGCGGCTACTACTTTCTGCCCAAATTTATCAAGGGTCAGCCGATTGACACACTAGGCGGAAAACTAAAATTACCGCGTCCAGTTAAACAGCGCATGGATGCGGTGATGATTCGTATGGTCATCGGTAAACCTTCTGATTATGGGCTACCAAACCCAAACTATCGGATGTACGAATCACACCCTGTGGTCAATTCATTGGTATTACATCATTTGGGTCATGGCGATATTAAAGCACGCCGTGATATTCGCCGCATCGATGGTCATACAGTGAGCTTTAGTGATGGTGAAAGTCATGATTATGATTTGATTCTTATGGCGACTGGGTATTTACTAGACTATCCATTTATTGAGCGCGCGCAGCTTAATTGGCCTGCCAATCATGACGCGCCGCAGCTTTATATGAATGTCTTTCATCCTGAGCATAATAATTTATTTATGATGGGTATGGTTGAGGCCGCAGGGTTGGGCTGGGAGGGTCGAAATCAACAAGCGAGGCTTGTCGCACTATATATTCAGCAGCGTCAGCAAAATACAGCAGCCGTTAAACAGTTTAATAAAGTGAAACGTAAGCGAGCAGGCAAAACGCTCGATGGGGGCTATGATTATATTAAGCTTGCACGTATGGCATATTATGTGAATAAAGATGAATACTTAGAGACGCTGTCCAAGCATATCGCTGAGCTCGAAACAGAACAGCCTGTATTGGCATCAGAGGTATGATAGCGGCAGTGGCGTTTGAGCCACGGAGTTTGATTCTACTCAATCTCATCTTGGCGCTGATGATGTTCGGCGTGTCATTGAGTTTACGTCTTGAAGATTTTAAGCGTATCGTTTTGTCTCCTATTGCGCCGATAGCAGGTCTGTTCGCTCAGTTCTTTCTGTTACCCCTAGCCACGTGTCTATTTACGTGGGCGTTGAATATCGATCCCGAGCTGGCGCTAGGAATGATTTTGGTCGCGTCTTGCCCAGGTGGTAGTTTTTCTAACATTATGACTTGGCTAGCACGCGGTAATGTCGCGGTGTCAGTCAGTATGACAGCGGTATCAAGTCTCGCTGCGGCTATATTAACACCAGTCAATTTTGCCTTTTACGGTTGGCTTAACCCACACACGCGTGAGTATCTGACAAAGATAACGATTGAGCCTAGTAGTATTCTGATACTGGTTCTATTAGTGTTAGCGTTACCTTTAGTGCTAGGGATGGTAACAGGGCGACGCTTAACTGATCTGGTCGTACGTATCCAAAAGCCATTACGTATTTTCTCCCTACTCGTGCTGATGGCTTTTGTGGCAATCGCTTTTTCTAGCAATTTCGCGCTATTTTTAGAGCGTTTTCATAGCTTTTTTTGGTTGGTCGTTGGTCATAACTTATTGGCGCTTTCTTTAGGTTATGGCATGGGGCTGATGCTCAAGTTGCCAGTCGCTGATCGTCGCGCGGTGACTTTAGAAGTAGGAATACAAAACTCAGGGCTAGGGCTGGTTATTTTATTTACTTTTTTTCCAGAGGCAGGCGGCATGATGCTGATCACGGCATTCTGGGGCGTATGGCATTTGGTGTCAGGACTGACACTTTCACAAATTTGGGCACGGATACCCTATGAATAAAAGCGTAATGAATAAACGCATAGTGAATAAACGGATATTAATCACTGGTGCCGCAGGTTACATCGGCCATCAACTGGGCAATCGTCTGGCTGATCTTTACCATGTCGTCGGCACAGATATTCGCAAGCGCGATGACTTAGACTTTCCAATTCACGTATTAGATGTGCGCGATGAGGGTTTGGCAACGCTACTAAAAGAAGAGGGCATCACCCATGTCGTGCATCTCGCTTCTATCTTACAAGCGTCAAAAGATCGTGCTCGTGACTATGATATCGATGTCAATGGCACGCGCAACGTACTTGATTGCTGCATCAAAGTAGGTGTCGCACATATAACGCTCACCAGCTCGGGTGCTGCCTACGGCTATCATGCTGACAATCCTGAATGGATTGATGAGCAAGATGCCCTACGTGGTAACCCTGAGTTTGCTTACTCGGATCACAAAAGGCAGGTCGAGGAAATGCTTGCAGATTTTCGCGAGCAGCATCCACAATTACAGCAGCTGATCTTTCGACCTGGCACCGTACTAGGCGCTGATACGCGCAATCAAATTACCAGTCTGTTTATGGCACCACGTGTGCTTGCGCTCAAAGGCAGTGAGTCGCCCTTTGTGTTTATTTGGGATCAAGACGTGATCGGCGCGATGGAAATAGGTATTCGTGAGGACAAATCTGGCATCTATAACATGGCAGGCGATGGTGCACTGACGATGAGGGATATCGCAAACCGACTTAATAAACCGCTCCTGACCCTGCCAGTGGGTTTGGTTAAAGCTGGCCTACAAGTGGCAAAATGGGGTGGCAAACCAACGGGACCAGAACAGGTTAATTTTTTGCGTTATCGCCCAGTACTGAGTAACAGGCGACTCAAAGAAGAGTTTGGTTACTCTTTGGCAAAAACGTCTGCCGAAACCTTCGAGTACTTCATCGAATGCAATGGATTGCGTAAACCTTGATAGGGAGAAAATCATTAATGCCATCAATGTCATCAATAAATGTTACTTTAATCACTGGTGCTGCATCAGGACTTGGTTGGGCAATGGCACAGCACTGGTATGCTGCTGGACATCACTTAGTACTCGCTGATATAGATGAGCAAGTGCTGATCGCCCGCGCTCGTGAGTTAGAGGACTCTGCTAGAGTCATGACAGTCGTCACTGATATCACTCAAGTTAATGATATTGCTGCGCTTATTGAGCAAGTTAGCGAGCGATTTGGCCGTCTTGATCTATTGGTGAACAATGCTGGGATTACCCATCGATCACCAGCGCATCAGACTGATCCTGCGGTGTTCCGCAAAGTTATGGCGGTAGATTGGCAAGGAGCAGTGGAGCTGACCATGGCTGCGCTACCGATGCTACGAGAATCTAAAGGTCAAATTATCTGTATCGGCTCAATGGCTGGCTGGATGCCAGTTCCTGGACGGGCAGCGTATTGTGCGGCAAAAGGGGCGCTGACACAGTTCTTTGAAGTATTGCGCTTGGAACTAGAATCTGAAGGTATACATATCCTTATGGTCTATCCTAGCTTTCTTGATACACCTATCGAGAACCACGCGCTCGGCCGTGATGGCAGTATCGCAAAGCATCCACGCTCAATGATCGGTAATATACGTAGTGCTGAATGGATGGCCGAACAGATCGATCAAGGTTTGCAGCGGCGCAAACGTTGGATATTGCCGGACCCTCTCTCGCGCTTTGGCAGTTTATTGTGGCGTATTGCGCCAGCTTTGTACTTGCGTCAGGTGCGTAAACGTTTTGGAAATGAGTTACGGTAGACTACGTTAGGTGAGAACCTAGAAGAGAGGCTAGCGGTTTATTCAAATTGTCGATAGTGCTATGCTAAAAATACTATGCTAGAGAGCGCTATATTAAAAAACACTATGTTAAAAGACTCTGTATTAGAAGGTACTTTATTAGAAAACACTATGCTAGAAATAATAATCTAGCATAGTGTTTTAACTCATAGCGTTTTAACTTTATTAGCTAGTTCAATATCACCTAGTTCAATGTCACCTAGCTCAGTATTATCTTTATTAGTACTAATGATTTCTGATTGGCTTACCAAGCTCTAAGGTCTCTTCAGTCTCGATGACGGTAGGATTTTTCGCTTCCTGACGCTTATCCCACCAAGCGAAGATATTGGCCAATATAGAGCCAGAAACAGAGTGCCAAATACAAGCAACGGCGGCAGCGATGGCGGACTCTGCATTGCCAGGGAAAAACTTAGTGCTTAAGCCCGTGGCCAACCCTGCATTTTGTACACCAACCTCGATAGATATGGTGCGTTTTTTGGGTTTGCTCATACCAAATAAGGCACCTGAGTAGTAACCCAATATATAACCGACGATATTGTGTACCGCAATGGCCAAGATAACAACTAGCCCTGACTGCAAGAACTGATCACCAAATACAGCGGCAACGCCACCGACGATAGCGGCGAAAGCCAATACAGCCACACCTGGCATCACCGCACGTACATCATTAAACCAGTGTTTGTTTTGAAATAGAATGTTTAACATAGAGCCAATAGCGACTGGCAACAACGTCACTAATAGCATAAAGCGGAACATACCCCAGCCATCCATTTCTACAGACTGACCAACCAAATAATTGAGCCAAAGTGGCGTCACTAACGGTGCAATGATGGTCGATACGGTGGTCATACCTACCGAAAACGCCACATCACCTTTGGCAAGGTAGCTCATAATGTTTGAAGACACACCTCCAGGACAAGTACCAACCAATACTAGACCCAGTGTCAACCCAGGCGATAAATCAAACAATCTAGCCACGCTAATCGCTAAAATCGGCATAATGGTATATTGGATAATTGAACCGATAAAAATATCAAGCGGGCGCTGGGCCAACACTTTATAGTCTTCTTTACCTAGTGTCATACCCATTGCGAGCATAATGACACCCAGAACAATGACTTGGGTATCACCTGTCACCCAAGAAAAAGTCGCAGGCTCTATAAATGTGACTGCGGCCGCTAAAATAATAACCAATGCCGTAAATCGACTCAACTGCTGACTTATCATCCTCAAAAACTGCATTTCTCAAATCCTTCTAAGTCCGAAAAATAGTCAAGTATAAGTTCAAAACCACTGTATTTCCAATGGGTATAGGCAGTTTTTAGCCAACAATAAGTTGCTATTATGACAACTTTAACTATGATTATATTGCCAAAGTTTTTGAAATATTTATTCAATAGTCAAATGAGGTACTAGGTGTTGCAAACTCCATCAAATTTAAATCGATTCAGACACCTAGGTCTTGCGTTATCGTTATTTTATCTGCTCTACAACTTAACGACTTTTTATAATGTCTCCCTGTATAAACTTTATCCATCGCAAATTTATAATCTCGCCACACCGTTTGATAGCATGATTCCTTTCATTCCCGCTATGATTGTTCCTTATAGCTGGTCGTTGATTTTATTTGTGGCTAGTTTTTTCTTAGTGCGGACGTCCACGCAATTATCTCTATTGACCTACCGCTTAATCTTAGCGACCATTTTTGCCTGTTTAATTTTCTATTTTTATCCTGCTCGTTTCTCATTTAGTCGTTCGATTCCTGACGATTGGACGCAGTTTGGCTATCAGTTTTTGCAGTTGGTGGACAAGCCATTCAATCAGCTCCCATCATTGCATGTCAGTTATGCCATGTTGCTTGGCGCATCATTATGGGATGTTGTAGCGTCTAAAAAGAGATGGATTTTAGCGGCTTATCGATTGTTGCTGACTGGCATATGTACATTGATTGCCCTATCGACAGTGTTGACGTATCAACATCATTTGTTAGATATGTTCGGCGGGGTAGTGTTGGCAGTTTCGGTGCTTATGATCTCAAATCGAATCCGAAATGCACTGGTAATCAAGCATCTGACACTGGGGGTGATAGGATTCTTATTGATAGCGATAGCAGGGTTTTATTTTGCTAATATGAGTATGATAGCGTCTGAAATTGCAGAAGATTTAGCCATTATCATTGCTGCATATTGGTTGATTAGTTTTATGATGTTGGCTTGTGCCTATCAACAGGACAAGCCAATACGGGATATACGCTGGTTCCAAAAATCCAGTAACGGCCGACTGACCTTACATACTTGGATTAAGTTTGCGCCAATCATTATTATTTATAATGGCATGTCACTTTTAGGGCAGTGGTATTTTAAAGTTTTCTCCAAAAGTCAAAAGTATTCACTCACGCCATATGCTATTAATGACAAGGTCAAAGTTGTTGCTTCAGCTCGATTGATGCAGACGGATCTAAGTAGTCATTTAACGTATTGGTTATTTGGCTACGATTTACTAGAACGGTCGATTGTGCCAGAAAAAATACCGTCCTTAGTTCATTATCAGATTATCGTTGTTGATTTGGCTGCTGAGATATCTAGCCACGCTCATAATCTTAGAATAGCTGCTAACGGCATCATGAACACGCCTGTCCATTATTTATATTTACCTTTGTTGGATTTGCAGCCATTAAATGACGTATTGCTCCAAGACTATATTAATCTATTTCAACAAATTGAAGCTTTGTCACAATCGGTAGAGATACAAGCAATAACCGCTAATAATGAGAGTTGGGTAGAGGATAGTCAGGTAGAAGATAATCAGGTAAAGGAT
Source organism: Psychrobacter sp. JCM 18900 (assembly GCF_904846625.1). Taxonomy (GTDB): domain Bacteria; phylum Pseudomonadota; class Gammaproteobacteria; order Pseudomonadales; family Moraxellaceae; genus Psychrobacter. The sequence continues at coordinate 40,746 of NZ_CAJHBL010000001.1, read as the reverse complement.
AGCCTCATCACGCTTATCAATTTCCATTGCGTAATGGGCTTGTCACGTAGCATCGGCGTGCAGGTTTTATATTTATTATATTGTGGTACGCTAACTGTCTATAACTATCAATCGTGGGTTGAGCAGCATTATCCGCAAGCGCACCTGAAAGGTGCTTATCTGCCAAAGTCGTTAGTAGAAACTATGGCCAATTATAAGTCTGTCACCTGTTAAACAGCGCCTTAACAACTATTGATGTCAGTCGATTTGCGTCTGCTGGTTTTTCTTTATTTTCTTTTTACCTATTGCTTAATTCCTATTCAACTATGGAGGAATCTATGAACACCTCGTTGCCTCGCTTGTACTCTTTTCGTCGCTGTCCTTATGCTATGCGCGCTCGTCTCGGTCTAATATTCGCCGAGTTGCCAGTAGAGCTACGGGAAATCACGTTAAAGAACAAGCCAGATCAGATGCTAGCGATTAGTCCAAAAGGTACGGTCCCTGTGTTACAGCTTTCAGATGGATCTGTCATTGAAGAGAGTGCGGAGATCATGATGTGGGCGCTTGAGAAAAACGATCCTCAAGGACTGCTCAATGAAAAGATTTCATCTGAAGCTAATGCACTGATAGCACAAAACGACAATGAGTTTAAGCAGTGGCTCGATCGCTACAAATATGCCGATCGTCACCCTGAGATGACTCAGACAGAGTATCGACAAAAAGGTGAGGTTTTTCTGCAGGATTTAGAAGCGTTATTGACTAAGAATACGTATCTACTAGGTAACAACGTGACGGTTGCTGATATTGGTATCATGCCGTTCGTTCGCCAGTTTGCCCATGTAGATCGTAATGTCTTTTATAAATTGCCTTATCCCAAGCTACAGCTGTGGCTACAACATTGGTTGGAACATCCGTTATTTGTACAAGCCATGACTAAGTTTCAGCCATGGCAGGAAGGCGATGAGGTAGTGGTGTTCCCTGCTTAATATAGTGGGTTCTACATAAGCTGTATAGGGTATCAGTCTTGCTTGGTCTATCTTGATTTCACAACGACCACTTTTTGTGCTGGATGTTTATCTTTAACGACGATTACTTTTTTGGCTTTAGGTTTCGCTTTCGCTACGACAACTTGCTTGGCCTTAGGTTTAGCTTTAACCACGATGACTTGTTTCGCTTTGGGCTTTGCATTCACGACGACCGCTTGTTTTGTTTGATGTTTGTCTTTGACCACGACAACTTGTTGGGCCGCATTCGCTGGACCGATCATAGCAAAGCAAGTAGATACGGCCAATAGTGAGCTGATAGCGATTTTTTTCATGTTGAATTTTTTCATAGTAAGGTCCTTTTAGGCTGATTATAAATAAGCATGTTTGTTTAATGGTCAAAGGTATCTGAATTGAACGTCGATCTATTGAATAAGTAGATAATAGCGAGTTATAGCGTTACGTACTTTTATAAAAGTTAAAGAAAGGTGACTTTTTTTAGCAGATACTGAACCATTAATACAATCTTAGGAGCTTTTTGCGAAAGGTCGGCAGGCTAGCAACACTCCAGCGATGATACTTACTGAAGATTAACCTATATTTCCTTACTGATTAATTGCGAAATGAATAGAAGATATTGTTACGGCAATGAGCTGAGATAGCTAGCTGATGATATATCATCTACTAAATAAAAGAATCGTCATCTAGGAATGACTCAACTAGAGTATTAGTGATATAGAAAGGTTTTCTATATGATTTAGAAGAAGTGCCAACGAATAGTACTTACCTACTATGAAATGTTGCGACTATCGCATTCTGGTAGGTCAGCAAATTGAAATAATGGCAAAATATGATTTTTGAGTTGAATAAGTAAGAGGTCGGAGGTCGCAGACTTTTATTAAGATAAGGCTTTATCCGTGCACAATAGAGGTAAAGCTTTGTCTATAAAAATTGCTAATAATGCTAAAGTAGCAATCAAAAGTTTACATTAACTAAGGTTGCCATGTCCAATACAGAGTCCAATACAAAAAAACCAATACTTAAACAGAGTATCTCGCTATCAGAGAAGAGCGAATACATATTTGATGATATAAGCACAGCGCAATCTGCTTTCTTAACACTACCAGTCGTTATACAGCCTGCACTAGAGCAAGCTAAACGAGTCGTGCTAATTGCAAATAATCCTGCTGTGACCACGACGCAGCTTGAAATGCTAATACAGCCCGATGATGTCTTGGTGTTATTTAATCACTTTATTCATGATGATTTTTTTGCCAGCCATCAGTTAGCTAGTTCATTACCTAAGTTGCTGTTTTTTCGGCAGATTGGTGATAGTAAGCTGCATTTTGGCCTACCGCCTAGAAGCAATCATATATCAGTAATGGAGCAAATGAGAGAGGTCGCGCCATTAGGGGTACTGACGAGCAACCAGCCTTATCAGTTTCCAACATTAGCTGATGACCCAAGCCCCAATGATGATCCTATCACTGCTCAACGTATCTTAGATATTCCTTCGAACATGCAAAAACTATGGTCAAGCCCTATCTACCACAGTGTGCTATCAGAGCATCACAAACAGAGCATCACAAAGTCGTTACTGACTATCCATACTTTACCGATATTCATTCGTCAGCACCTTCATCAGGTTTTCTATTGTATCGGCTGATGCTGGCAGCTCGAGCATACTTACACCATATTCAAAAGACAAAACCACCATTGGAGATAGTAATGATCGGCTTCAATGACAATGATAAAACTGCTCACTTTTGGCATGGACATAATTGGAGTTTTGAACGTCAGGAAACGAGTCGACCACCTACAGGAGTGACTATTCATCGGTACTAGAATATTGATTCACTAAGCTATGTTTAGCTAGAAATTGCTAAAAATAGTTAAACATAAGGAGCGTCGGGACAATGAGAAAGCTCTACCTCTTTGTCTTTAGGCTCTCGTCGTACGGCTATCAGTGATGACTGTTCTTCAGTCCAATCAATCAGATCCATATCGGAAAACTGTGACAACCATCCTGCCATGGGCCAACAGTGCCATTTTTGATAAAAGCGATTGGCATTGATAATGATACTGTTCAAATGATTGAGGGGTGGCCGGTAGACACTATGCTGCTGATGATAAGCGATATCGGCAGTAAGGTAAAAATCGATATCTAATCGACGTGCTGTAAAGGAAAAATCCGTATCCTCTGCGCCATAACCTGTATATTGGGTGTCGAAACCGCCAATTTTATCAAAAGTCTGTCGCTTGATAGCGAAGCATAGGCTCCAAAATGCACCATAATCATCAGTCTGTTTGATAGCTGTTTGCTTTATTCCAGCTTGGTTTGAATCAGCTTCATCAAAATTATAACGATAAGGGTTATAGACAGACAGCTCGTCTAAAACAGACAAAGGTAAATGATTGGTTTTTAATAGTGCATTTTCTTCTACTGATAATGGTCGCGTTAGATAGCGCGGTTGACCCATCAAAAGCGCATTAGGATATTGCAGAAGCTTCTTATACATTTGCTCAATAAACGTAGGCGCTACGATACAATCAACATCCAAAAAAATCAGCATATCGTGAGTTGCCTGCAACGCTCCAAGATTGCGATTATGTCCGATATCAAACTCTGCAGTGTTACTATCATCACCGTCATTCAGAGCTAATTTAACCGTAGTCGGTAGTTTCACGATATTCAATGAAAATTCAGCTAACCGATTGGGATCAGCGTCGTCGTTGACGATAATGACTTCGGCTGGCTTCACACTACTATTTTCTAGACTGCTCAGTAGGTTGTAGAGATGACGATTACGACCATAACAAGTCGTAATGACGGTCATTGGTACAGTATCAGAAGTCGTGCTAGCGTTACTCATTGGCTGAATGGTCATCGCTTGTCTTTACCTCGCTATCAGGTTGCCTGTTATTTTTAATGAGTCAATATTTAATAAGTCAGTCTTTAATTTTTGATTCGGGTGTTAAGTTGAGTCGAGGGAGCAACCAGTTTTCAAACCAACGCTTGGTAGTAGGGTAAGCAGTGGTGCTATGCATGAACGCTTGAGCAGCTGTTGGCGTAACTGCGTTGATTTCCTCAATGCTATTTTCCTCACTGTTATTTTCTTCAATGCTATCAACCGAGGTAGTGGGGTGTTGTTTACTTCGAGTATTAATCGCTTGATCAATAGATTCAGGTTGACCGTTATTGACGCTCATCAAGGTTTTAAACTGCTGCCAATTTAGCGCTTTATTTTGAGTGACTAACGCTTCAGCCATGACGGCTTGTTCATTATGTGGCCTGTCATCAGGCACTACTATGAGCGGCGTATCGTAATGATAAGCTTGCGCGACAGCATTTAGGCCACAGGCCATCATCAGATAATTGCTATGACAAATAAATGGTGTGACGTCATCTACCTCAGTTGAGATATCGACATAACATCGTTTGTCATCGTCTATAGGCCCGAGAGAGACAATTAATGCATCGGGTAGCAGTGAGCGCAACTCTGGTAGTTTTTCGTCAATCGCTTTGTGTCCACCATAGCCTTTGATAACGGTAATAATAGGTATTGTAGCTCCGGACTTGTCTGTTAATTGAGTTTCGATAGATGGTAGGTTTGTAGATTTAGGCGCAGAAATTTCGCCACCTACGCTTAATTTTGCCAAAATATCTATAAAACTCTCATAAGTGTATGACTCAGCTTTTTGAGAGGAGATAAAGTCAAGATAGAGCGATTTATCACAGACCCATTCAGATGTATGGGTAAACTCTAACGCTTTAGGATAAGGCGCCAGTAAGGCAAGTGCACCAGTGAAAGCACCCAAATGTGGCGCATCATCGCGAATACCCGGAAGCCTAACGTAAAGGTAAGGAATGCTTGCCGCACGGCAGAGCATGGCCACCTCGACACTGACATCAATAATCATCAGATCAATCTTACGTTGAAAGATAGTGTCTAGTATTTGGTGACTGCGTTTTTGAATGTCGCCATTACCTACGGGCGAGTAGTGTAAGCTGGCTGGTTGCCAATATTCTCCCGCACGACCTGCTAATATATCATCGGGGTGTTCATCTTCCGCATTCAAACGTACGATTTGCTGTTCATCAATAGCGGTAAAACGATAGCTATTTATATCTAAGCTCGTAAATACCGTTAATTGCGCTCTTGCATCATTAGGTAGCAATGCAGCCAGTTTGTCTGCCTGTCGGCAATGTCCTGAGCCGTGATGATGCGCATAATATCCGATACGCATCATTACGACCCCTCAGAAAAGCTAACAAGATCATTATCAGTTTCAACTGGCGCTTGAATGGCCTGATTGAAGAGCTGCAGGGAGTCTTTTGTTAAATCAGACAGCTCATAGCTGTTGATACTGTTGATGCTGTTTATGTAGCTCTCTGAATTGTCTTCTATCAACACAGTTCTATTTTTTAATGCTGCTCGGTACAATCCCATATAGCCGTCTACCATGGCTGACACTGAACAAAACTGTAAGGCGCGGTCACGGCAAGCTTGACGTGATATATTTTTAATCGTAGCAAAGCCATTGATAAAGGCTGCTTTATCTTTTTTAGGTACGATGACTCCTGTCTCTGGGGTAATAATTTCGGCACTGGCTCCAGCATCGAAACCAATGACTGGTGTGCCACATGCCAAACTTTCAGCCAAGGTCAATCCATATGGCTCGTCCCAAGTGCTGGTAAATAGCATGGCAGTTGCTCGGCACAAGTAATTATTAATCTCGTCCTTGGTGACATGACCTACGTAACTGAATAGTTTGTCATCGCCACTCTTACTGTCTTTAAATAATAAAGGGGCTACTTTTTGATTGAAGTAGTCTTCGTTGCTTTTAGGTCCTGCAATGATAAGTTTCTTCCCAGCTTCCATGCAGTACCGCATGGCTAAATGAGTGCCTTTCTCAGGGCAAATACGTCCATACCAAAAATATACCTCGTCATCGCTACCATTAGTATTGCCAAGCGATTCTGTATTGGAAATAAAGGATTCGACATCGATGCCGTTATACACCACTTGTGAAGGGACAAACTCAGCGAATAACTGCTGTTGGTGCTTACTAATTGCTGTAAATTGAGTGGTTGTACCAGAGCGCAGTGTTAAAAGTGCCAAACGTAACTGCGGAAAAATAGGCGTATGGAAAGTGGTAAAAAACCTTTCGCCAAACGCTTGGCCTGTCATCATCGGAATATGATGCAGACTGTGGTTATGTACGATATCAATTTCACCGCGCTCATCACGTTCGATAATATCTCGTAGGGCTATCTGATAGGTGAGATATTGGTACATCTCTTCACGGCCCATGGCGACCGTTTCATGCTCATTATCATAAACCATCTTATTAAACTCATGACGAGTCAATAATGGCACCAACGTTGCTTTCGTCTCGCTATCTTTATGAGCGTAAAGCAATATCTCATGACCTTGCGCCACTAGCTCATCACAAATCAATTGGGTAATCATTTCTAGACCACCCGCATATGGCTGGGCGATGGGATACAGTGAATGCGCGATAATGGCAATACGTAGCGGTGAATTCGAAGACCTAATCATGTTTTTAAGACCTTTATAGTTATAAGCATCATGGCTATAAGCGTTTTGGTTAGTAGAGTGGTGTATAGGGAACCTAGTATAGAAACGATAAAAGACAATAGAATGACCTTGTTTCAAAATTGGCTTATATAAACCGCTATCTTTATAAATACTAGTTTTATAAGTACTGATTTTTATGAATCGATGGTTTTTTTATCTTTAAATAAAGACGTCGCATAAGATGTCGTGATAGTCGTCTTCTTTTCATGGGCTACTTTTAAAGTCTGCTTAAGAACCTTACTCATACTTGGTATGTCTGCTCGAGCATCAGAGAAGTTATCCATTGCTACCTTGGCTGCGCTTAGTTTTAGAATGCAAACTGCTGCTGCACATATAAATAGTACTGGTGAGTAGAGCGATGAAAACGGTGCTACAACTAGGACTGTAATGATATTTAGCACCAACAGCAGTTTTGGTAACGCTGCTATATTCTTAAGGAATAATGACTGTCGACTTTGGATATAGTTTTGTTTTGGCGTACAGACAAAAGGTTTCTCTCGTCCCCATAGCACCGGCAGCCATGACAATGCGCCAATCTCCCAAAAATTTAAGTGCATCAACCATGCTCGTATCTTTCTGCCAAAACGTGACTGATGGTTTTCATCTACTTGTTTATTAAGAGGCGATTGATCACGGCAGTAAGCCCACATCCGTCTAAGGATAAAAAATGCATAGCCTGCATAAACCGCATATAGAGGGGTAAGCATCGATACTTTAGCGTTATTTATTAAAAGCATATCAACCATTATCAGTAATGAGCAGATATGCAAAAGGATAAAGAATCCTGTAAAGTTTACCCAAGCACTTAATTGAGACAGATGAGCGCGTATATATGCTAAACGTTCACTCATACTTTTAGATTGCGAGACATGTTGAACTGGAGAGTTGGTCGGGACTGACAGGTAATCCGTGAGCACTTGCATATTGCCGTAGATCCAGCGTCGGCGTTGACATATTAGGTCATCTAGTGTGTTAGGTAGTAAGCCTGTGGCAATAACTTCTGGCACAAACTGACTGCGAAAACCTTGTCGATGCATAAGCACGCCCATTTGAGCATCTTCAGTGATAGAAGCACCTGACCAGCCTCCTATGCTCAAAAGATCCGAGCGTCGAATGACTGCGTAAGTACCCGTTGATAAGGCGCGATTGCGATTAAAAGGACGATACAAATGATGATTAAAATAGTGATTCAACTCGCTATGCGCATCTAGCTGTCCTTCATTACGATAAAACTGCGGAAACTGAAGTAGGGTATGCTCAGGATATTGAGCGATAGCCTGCATAATAGAGGCTCTCGCATGTGGTAATGCTTGGTAATCACTATCGACCACCACAATGTGACTACAGTCTGGACTCATTAACCCAAGTGCCAAGTTTAAAGCACCCGCTTTGAATCCTTCGACACGATCAATGTGATAAAAGTGAACATTCAGCTCAGCGTTTAAGCTTTGGCAAAATGCTGCTAATGGCTCATACAACCACGTCTCTTTATTATTATTATCGATAATCAATATCTCATCGCGCGCTTCTTTTACTGCTAATAACGACTTTATCGTGGCAATAACCAACTCTGGAGGCTCAGCTCGCGTCATCAATTGAAAACTGAGTGCTGCGCTAGTCAAAGCTTCTTGTGTGTTAGCAGTCATGTCTGGTCCTTAAGCAGGTACAACAAGTGAAATTTATATAAAAATAATGGCTTATAGGCAATGTAAGTACTTGTATCTTCAATCTTTTAGTGAATACCAATGCATACTAATACAAAATTAAGTAATGATTTAGCCGATAATTGTTTGTGATAAATTAACTGTGTAAGTTGTACGTAATGTGACATAAGAAATTAGTGGTTTAACCACGTGAAAATCGGCTGCTTCTGGATTGAGAAGAGAGTAGGTAGCTGTGTTTTATTTTTGAGTTAGGATAGTTAGTAAAAGGATAAAACGAGGAGAAAAGACGAGGATAAAAAAGCAGGAAGGTCTGCATCATTACGTTGAAGCACGACTGTAGTAGGACAGAAAAGCACGACTGAAATCGTAGTTAGTTTCAGAAGCTAACTACGTTAATAAGTTTGAGATTAGATTATTTATATTGACGTTTAACTTAATGCTTAGCTAGCCCTGACTAAATCAAGTCAGTGCTGAATGAGTGCTAAATGAGTGACACACCAGTTCCAGACAGCGTCGACAGTTGGTGATGATGAGTTCTTTTTGCGAACGAGATAATAATCTGGATCGACTGTTAGCGTTGACTCGCTTATCTGTACCAATCTTCCCGCATTCAAATCCGCTTGTACAAAAGCCTGACAAGCAATCGCAACGCCTTGACCCGCTAGCGCTGCATCTAAAGCCAATGCCGTTTGATTAAATACAGCACCGGCTAGCTTATTTGTGGTACCAAAAAATCGCGGCCAATGATGATGTGAGTCATGGAGCAATGGCATCTCTTGTAGCACTTCAAGTGAAATGGGCAGTTCTCTATTAGCCATCAAGTGGGGGCTGGCTACAGCTACAAGCGTTTGTTTGAACAGTAGATGAGTATCAAATGCTGCAGGGAATGGTGGGCGCGTCAGGCGTACCGCGATATCTACCTGATCACGGTCAAAGTCTGCAACGGACTCGGTCGCTACAGTACGCAACTCGACATCAGGGACCGCAGCAGTCAAAGCAGATAACCGCGGCAGTAATAGCTTAGTGGCAAAAGTCGGCGTCACGCTGATAGTGACAGTCTTAGGTTCTCTGAGTAGCTGAGCTGTTGCTTTGTCCAAAATTTTAAAAGCGCGCGTAACTTCTGCAAAGTAAACAGAACCTTGGCTAGTGAGCGCCACGCCTCTTGGTAGTCTTTGAAACAAAGGAAAGCCGATATGCTCCTCTAATATTCTTACCTGCTGAGCGACCGCGCCCTGAGTCACAAACAGCTCATCAGCCGCCACCCGAAAATTAAGATGACGCCCAGCAGCTTCAAATGCACGTAAGGCATTGAGCGGTGGCAATGTACGATGACTGTTTGTCACTTTATTTTCCTAGACTGTAGATTTTTTACAGTCTAGCATCTTTTATTATGATGTTAGGAATCTGATTTTATTGGTTATGATAAATGAAACGATAACTAATTGAGAAAGACAGATGAATAATATTACAAAGACAAAAAAGTAGCGCTTATCATCGCAGGCGGATCAGGCATGGGTGCTGCCGCTGCTCGTAAACTTGCAGCTGATGGTTATCATGTCGCTATTTTGTCTTCCTCTGGGAAAGGTGAGGCTTTAGCAAAAGAGTTGGGCGGCATTGGGGTTACTGGCTCCAACCTTATTAATGAAGATGTGCAGCGCTTGGTCGATTCGGCGATGCAACAATGGGGACGTATTGATGCGCTTGTGAATTCTGCTGGTCACGGCCCGCGTGCACCTATTTTAGACATCACTGATGAGGATTGGTATAAAGGGCTAGAGGTTTACTTTCTTAGTGCGGTACGTGCAATTCGTTTGATCACGCCAATCATGGTGGCACAGGGTAGCGGTGCTATCGTCAATATATCTACCTCTTGGGTAACGCAGCCGACTGCGCTTTTTCCTACGTCAACGGCTTTTCGTGCCAGCCTTGGCGCTTTTACCAAGATTTTTTCAGATGATTATGCAGCAAAAGGTGTGCGTATCAATAATGTCTTGCCTGGTTGGATTGATAGCTTGCCTGAAGTCGATGAGCGACGTGAGAGCGTGCCGATGAGACGTTATGGTACCTCTGAAGAAGTCGCCTCAACGATTGCTTTTTTATTATCTGAAGCTGCTGGATACATCACTGGTCAGAATATACGGGTTGATGGTGGCGTCATTCGCTCTGTTTAACGAGTCAGTCAGTACAAGACTGTTAGGACAAGATAGTTAATATCAGACTGTTAATACAAGCAATAAAACACTATCGACGCTAGCTGCTTGAAAAAAGCAGCTCATCTATTTGTTAAGGCCAATGTTATGTTTCGAGCATATGCTGCACTGGTGCTACTTGGTGTCATTTGGGGGTCGAATTTTATTTTTATGAAATGGGCGACGGCTCTAATCAGCCCATCACAAACCGTATTTTTACGCCTGCTATTTGGGTTCTTGCCATTGGTTGCCGTTGCTTGGCACAGCAAGGTAATTACTCGGCCGCAGTTACAGCATTTGCCACACTTTATAGTGATGTCAGTGCTCGCAACGTCTTTTTACTATTATGGATTTGTCGCAGGTACGGCGCTATTGCCCAGTAGCATTGCAGGTCTATTAAGTGGCTCAATCCCTATATTTACCTTTTTGGGCGCGGCGCTGTTCTTACCTGATGAGCGTCCGACCAAGCAAATGGCGATTGGCCTTGCGCTAGGATTTGCTGGTATCGCATTAAGTGCGCGACCATGGCAAGGCGCTACTGGTGTCTCTCTCGTTGGCGTTTTGTGGATGTTGGCAGGATCTCTGAGTGTGGGTACGTCTTTTGTGTATGCGCGGCGCTATCTGTCTCCTCTGAGATTGCCACCACTAGCGTTAGCCACTTGGCAAGTGGGGTTAGCCGTCATAACGCTTTCCGTACTCATTGATTTTGATGGTATAACCCAGCTGACGACAGATACTAGGGCAATGTGGGGAACGATACTTGGTCTGGGTGCTTTTGGTACTGGCGCTGCTTTTTTGATTTATTATTTTATTATTGAGACGTTAGGTTCAGTGCGGGCTGCTGGTGCTACTTATATTGCTCCAGTCGTTGCTGTAATCATTGGCGCGTTAATTGGCGAGGACATCACCAGCTTAGAAATTATAGCGTTGGTACTGATTCTAAGTGGTGTCCTACTGATACAAACGGGTAGACAGACTTCAGGGTAGCGGGAAAGAGGGTAGACTGTTAAGAATACAATACGCGTACTTATAACAAGCTAGTCGATGATTTCATTCAAACCTGCAACTGCTACTGAATTTTTCGATACGCTTACAGCACTAGCTCCATGACCAGCAATATGACGACCATCAAATAACATTCGATGGTCGTCAGCATGATGAGCTCAACGATCTAATTACCTTACATTTTCTATGTTCGGATCAGCCTATGTCTAGGCAGTAGCAGTAAAATGTTGGCTTAATTCCTGAATATGCTCAGGGCCAATACCGCAGCAGCCACCGATTAATGAAGCGCCCTGTGCTTGCCACTTTTGTGCCCAGAGCAGATAGGCAGGCGGGGTCAAATCATCACGCACTTCATTAAGCGTATCATTTGCCGCAGCATTTTTTGGTTGCGGCGGGAAGGCATTGGCATAAGCGCCAAGTTTGATATGCTGCGCTTGTTTTGCTTGTAGGACAGTTTGTGCGACATCTAATGCTTGCTCGATGACATCAGGTTGGCAGCAGTTAAAGAGTATCGCCTCGACATCGAGAGCAGCCATCGTTGCTACGGCTTCCTCGACGGTTTCTCCTGAACGCAGACGTGGCACATCGATATCCATACTGTCTTCTAAAGTAAAAGCTACCCATAGCGGTTTATTGTCTGTATCTAGCGTATTAAGTAGCTCACGAACAGCGATAGACTCGGCGATTAGACTCTGAGTCTCAGCGAGCCAAAAGTCTACATACGGGTTTAAACCTTTGATCAGTGGGGTAGCGATATCCTCTACGTGGTCAGCATCAAACAAGTCTGCACGGTAGGAGCCAAATAGTGGCGGGATAGAGCCTGCTACTTTGGTTGCTGCGCCCTCTAGCGTCACTGCTGCACGTGCCATTTCACCTGACGCTGCTGCCAAATCTTGTGCTTGCGCCGCAAAACGCTCCTCACCGATATGAAAAGGTACTAGGGCGTAACTGTTGGTCGTAATGACTGCCGCGCCGCTCTTGATATAAGCACGATGTACATCACGAACGATCTCTGGCGATTCTATCATTGCCAGTGCTGACCATTCAGGTTGACGAAACGGTGCACCGCGCTTCGCCAATTCTCGTCCCATGCCACCATCAATAATTGTGGTTGTATTTATTGGCATAACGAATCCTTCTTTGTTGTGAGTAGGTGGATCTGAGGCTCTATTTTAAAAATAGAATTATTTAAAGGAGCGAAATACTAGGCGTAATAAACGTCAGATGCAACCACAGGTTTGTTAGTAACGTTAACTTATAGTTCTTGGTATTTGGTTGCCCGATTTCGACGTCAATATGACTGGCTTCTCTTGATGACGTATATACAAATCGTGAGTAAATACGACAGGTTAAGCGATGATGGGTGATAGCATAATGAGCCATATCAATTGAGAGATATTCTTATAAAAATTAAGCTCGCTTACGCGCATAGAGTTGGTTTATCAGGATAATGGTAGGGTTCTGTGTGAATTTAAAAAGGCAAAAAATATACGAAAATAATCATGATTGCTTTTCCACATGTAATGAAAAGATAATTTATCACAAAGTATTCATGCAATATCACAGTATTAAAAAAGTAGTCTTATAAGAGTAGGTTTCTGAGGTTTACTTTGAGGTATTGTAAATTATCAAAATGGCGTCGAGTAAGCTATTAGATGAGAAGACGTAAATTATTTAGTCAGTTGTAAACCTAGTTAAAAAATGTTGATATTAGAGCTGAAGCTGATGTAAGAGATAGAGCAGAACAAATTTTTGTCAATTGTTAAAATATTAAGCCTACGATGCGATACCCAATTACAAATGGAAAATTAAAATGGAAAGTTACAGCATTTACTTTATGACCGAGGATGATGGAATTGGAATTAACTTGCAGCCAATCAACGAAAAAACTTTCAATGTTTATTTAGAACTGCTTACCTGCTTTGGTGATATCGAAGACAACGTTATAAAGATTTCTTCAGAGCAGCAGGCGACAGATGAATTAAAATCTAGAGTGGCAGGGTTTGTTGAAAAATACGCAGATAATCACCCAATACTAAACAGATTAAAAAGAAAAATAGTAAACCTATCTTCTAGTGAATACTTTCTAGTGTTGGAATCTGTTGTGGTTGAAACATCTGAAAGATTAAAACTAGAAACATATATTTCTACTCTCAATAATATTGAGAATATTACTGATCTTCAGTCAAAATTTGAAGAGAAGATGAATGCTCTTGATAATTTTTCAGGAGATTTACTTTCAAAATATAATTTGATCATCCCCAGAAATGATAGAAAGACAACTGTAGGAAACGCAAAAAAAGAAAATCGTTGTTGTAGATTTTGTAATAAAACTATGAGAGATGGTGTTACCTTCAAAAAGGTAGCTCATGCAATTCCTGAAGGATTGGGAAACAAAAATATCATACTGGGTGATGAGTGTGACAATTGTAATGAATTTTTTGGGAATAACATTGAACCAGCACTAATTGAGCATTTGGATATATACCGAGTATTTCTAGGAATAAAGGGGAAAAATGGAGTTCCAAAAATAAAATACAAAAATGGGCACATGCAATACGAAAATAATATGTCTATTGTCGTATCTCAAGGTTTTAAGAGAGTAAGCGACAAAGAGTTTACAATTAATTTAGAGTCCACAAAAAGCCTTACTCCAGCAAAGCTTTACAAGGCACTTTGTAAAATAACACTTTCCACAATAGATGAAAAGCATATGGTAGATTTAAAGCAGACTGTAAAATGGCTAACATGTGTTGATACGCCACAATTACGCCTACCTAGAGTAGCAGCAAATGTTGTTCATAACGGATTCTCTAAAGTACCTCAAATTGTCAACTATATCCGAAAAATAGATGACTTTGGTATACCGCATATTGTTTCAGAGTTTAGAATTGGTAGCTTTGTTTATGTATATATAATCCCTTTTAGTGAGAAGGACACTGTTGATTTTATAGCGGACGAAGAATACGAAAAATTCTGGGACACATTTAAGCATTATAGATCGATAAATGATTGGAGATTCGACTGTTTAGACAGTATAAAAGAAATGTCGATTAACGAAAATATTCGGCTAGTCCAAAATGGACAGCCATAAAAGACTTTTAGTATATACTATTTTGAATTATAGCTAATCTAGCCTACAAAAAGTAGAAGTCAAAAGTGTATAGAAACTCCTATTATCTTTACGCTCCAAAATTTGCACCTTACGATAGTGTTGAGTTTCAGAGAATTAATAAACTTTTCCGCTGACCAAGTAAGAAACGTAGATATTGATGAGCTGAGACTAAATTTATCTAACCTAAAAAGCAGACATCATAGATATCTGCTTTTTTTATTTCTAAATTACTCTTCAGGCAATAATCAGACCTGAGGCGTAATCAAATACTTCTCACCAGTCGCTTGTTTGCCATAAGCAGCGATTGACTGTAAATGCAATACTTCAGCCAATGACACTTCATGCGTATAGCTGCTTGCAAACGTGGTGGTGATTTCTTCTGCAACACGTTGGCGCATTTTCACGACGGTTTTAGTGCCCAGTTTGCCTAGTGCATTGAACAGTAGGAAACCATTTACGCCCCAAGAAAAACCAAAATTACGGTTTAGGGTGATAGGGCCACGGTTTAGTGCGCCGTAGATATAAGCTTGCTTGAACGTGTTAGAGCCGTAGACGCTGTATTCTTCTACGTCACGAGTGATAGCTGCTTCCATACAGTTAAGAATGTCGCTACTTAACTGACCGCCACCGATAGGGTCAAACGAAATCGTAGCGCCTGTTTCAGCAATCGCAGCGGTCAAATCAGCAAGGAATGTCTCACTGCTTGAGTTGACCACATATTTTGCGCCCATATCGCGCAATAGCTTTTCTTGCGAGTCTTTACGGACGATATTCACCAAATCAACACCGTCTGCCATACAGATACGGTTTAGCATTTGACCAAGGCTAGAAGCGGCAGCGGCATGTACGATGGCTTTGTGGCCTTCCGCGCGCATGGTTTCAACCATGGCAAGAGCAGTAAGCGGATTCACAAAAGAAGAAGCGCCTTCCTTTGCTGTGGTCCCTTCTTTTAGCTCTAAGCAGCTTTGGACATTGACGCAATGATATTGGCGATACGTGCCACCACCGATCACAGCAACAGTTTTACCCATCAATGCTTGTGCGGCTTCTGATGACCCTGCTGCTACGACTGTACCAGCGCCTTCGTTACCGACTGGCGTGTCTTTGCCAACGCGAGTTTTGACAGACGGCATGAATTTAGCTGGCACGTCAGCGGTAATCACTGGGTTCTCATCTGTGCCTGATTGCGCGGCAGTTGACATATCAGCGACGCTGAATAGAACGGCTAAATCAGATGGGTTCAATGGGGCGGCTTCAATACGAACAACGACTTCGTCGGCACCTGGCGTTGGCATATCAATTTCTTGTAGAGCTAAGGTTAGTTTGTTGTCTTCGCTGATGGTTGAGGTCAGTTGGATATTTTTGTCAGTCATAAGGTTTGCTCCTGCAAATAGTTGGATTTTTAGACCAATCCCTCTACGGTATTGGCCGTGCTTTAGGTTATTGAATTTTAGTAATTTTCTTAATGTGGCTAATTTTTAGTGGCCACACTGTCATATGTTATTTAGCGTTTGCGGCTTGGATTTGAGCTTTAACGTGTTGCATAAATTCAGGCATGTTTGCTTGACTGTCTGCCTGAACGCTTTTTGCAATGTCGGTTTCACTCATGGCTTTGTTCCATTCTTTCATACCGTCCACTTCTGCCAGTACATCCCACTCAAGCTGAGTCGCTCCAAAAGCGTTGACAATAGTGTTGACGTAATGCACATAGATGTCAGCCATGGTGAATTGCTCGCCTGCAATCCAAGGTGAAAATTTACATAAGCGATTCATGGCAATAATACCGCGGCCCAATACTTGACGGACTTCCTCTTTGACTGCATTAGGTGCTTGAGTACCAGAAAATACATATGGAATTAGACGACGGCTTGGTAGCTCAAAATAAAGCTCTGCTATTTTCATAATCTGACGTACAGACGCGCGTTCTGCTGCATCGACAGGATATAGCGGATTTTCAGGATATGTTTCTTCAAGGAAGTCACAAATCACGTTGGATTCTGACAGATTAAAACCGTCAGGCATGGTGATGGCAGGTACTTTACCCACTGGACTGACGGTTAGTAGATCATCGCTACCAGCGTACAAAAGGTTCTCTTGGAACGGAATGCCCTTATATAAAAGAGCGTGTTTTACTATGTTGTAATAGTTGCTTGCAGCAAAGCCGTGCAAAGTAATCATAAGTCATTCTTCCATTGTTGACGTAAAAGTTATTTTTAATCGTGTTTTCATTGCAACGTTTAGGGCGTGTTTGATATTCACAAATAGGCACTGCTGATTGCTAAAACGGTTCCAGACAAGGCGTAAAACGACGGTAATGCTCGTGCCTTAACTAGATTTACAACACAGTATGGGGCAGTTTTAGCATCAGCTCCAATATAAACAGAAGGAGACAGGACTATTTTTTGCCACTTCATTGTTAAAACATAGACGCTTAGAATGACTAAACTTACTATTTTTAACGTCGAACTGTCTAAAAAATAGTCTCTGTCAGTGCCATGGTCGAATATCAAGCACGCCCTAAGTTAAACACATTATTACTGGTTTTAATGTGGTTATATATAAGGAATAACGTGAATCACTATTGCTTTTAAGACAATAATAAAGCGAAAATACTTAAATATTCATCTAAATGGAGAGGTCAGTTGGATCAATTACGTGCCATCAAGTATTTTAGCAAAGTCGTAGAAACGGGCAGTTTTACTAAAGCAGCAAATGCATTTAAAGTGCCGCCATCGTCACTATCGAGACGAGTATCTGATTTAGAAAAGAGCTTGGGCGCGACACTGTTAAAGCGCTCGACTCGAATCGTTAAATTGACCGAAGTAGGGCAGGTTTATTATGACGATATGCAGCAAGTACTAGATCAGCTCGAGCAAAGTAAAGAAACAGTACGCAGTTATCAAACGACGCCAATGGGGCGTTTACGCATCAGCTCTATGGTGGGTTTTGGTGAAAAAATACTGCTACCACTGTTGGATGAGTTTGGTGAGTTGTATCCAGAGATTGTGCTAGATGTCAGTCTCAGTGATGAATTATCCGCATTGGGACGTGACGATGTCGATATTGCGATTCGCGGTGGTTATGCGCCAAATGAGCGCGTGCTTGCCATTAGGCTAATGGACAATGGGTTTATACCGGTTGCGTCGCCCAGTTATTTGGAGATACATGGCGAACCTAGTCATGTGATGGAATTAAAGGAACATAAAGGCCTGTATTTCAAAGCCCCAAACGGGCCAACGCCTTGGCTTTGCTATGTGGACGATCAGTGGCATGATGTCTCAGGACCAGCAGTTGCGATCTCAAACAATGGACCATGGCTTGCCAAAAAGGCTTGTGATGGTGAAGGGATTTTGATGTCCACTCGATGGGCATTATCCTCATATCTTGAGTCAGGCGCATTGCAAGAGATTAAATTTGAGCATCCATTAGCAATCACGCAGCACGCTGATATGGCCGTATATCTGCTGTATCAAAAGCAGCGCTATCTAGTACCAAAAGTAAAAGCCGCCGTCGATTTCTTGGTTGAGAGGATAAAAGTAGGAAGTGAGCGTTGATGTAAGGGAGGTGTGCTATCTACAACCCCATCTATAACCTCAATACATTCATATTCGTATCAACGCCTAAAAGAAAAGGCTTGAGATACAATCGTTATAGCATGTTATGACAGGCTACTCATTATATTCCTGATTGAGAATAACAGATAGCTCGTTGGCAGCTTCTTGCATGACAGGCACATAGCTCAGTAGCTCATCCAAAGATTTTCTGACGGTAGGGCTATGAGTAAATACTGTAGCAAATGCGGGCTGTTCACCATTCGGAATCGGGACAGCACAGGCGACCATACCAGGAATAAACTCTTCATTATCTGTCCCTATCTGTGTCTTACGTACTTCAGCAATGGACGTCATGAGTTGTTTTTTATCAGTCTGAGTATGGGTCGTGAGCGCCTGTAACGATAGTTTTTCTACAATACGCTCGCACTTATTGTCTGCCAACTGCGTCAACAATAATTTGCCACTGGCACAGGCCCAGATAGGTATATTGGTTCCGGTAGGTAACTGTATTTGGACAGGCCAGTCAGATATCACACGATCGATATATACCACTTCTAAGTCTTGCAACACTGCAATCCCTACCGACTCACCAATTTTGGCTGAAAGCTGTTGTAATATCGCCAACCTTTCCGCTTTAAAAGGACTGTTTTTCCACAGGTCTAAAGCTAGGTCATGCGTTCTTTTTCCGCAGGTTACTTTTCCATGCAAATCTAATTGGACAAATTGAAGCGGTTGTAGCTGATTTAACAATCGGTACATACTAGGTACAGGGATGTCCAATGTTTCTGCTAAGTCAATAACGCCCATAGGCTTAGCAGATTTGGCCAATACTTCTACGATTTGCAAAACTCGCTCGACGCTTGAGCCCTTTTTTTTGACATTATTCATAGTTCAATTTGCATCCTTAACTGTGCGTTCAAGAAGATCACTCATCATGTTCATCACATATTTCTGTATTCATATCTTGTCATATCGAAGGTGTTCTGATAAGTTACATAACGATAATCATAGTTCTCGATATATGAAATAAAATTATAAATAGCCATACCAATATAAAACAAATCATAAACTTTTATCTGCTAAAAATAATAAAGCGTAAGAGGTTGTAATAATGTTAGATTTAGCAAATATGACGCCGACAGAGGTCAGAGCGTTAATCAGTAAAAATAAACTTAACAAGCCGACTTCTGGCATGTGTAAAGGTCACATACAAGCAAACTTAGTCATAGTGCCCAAAAATTTGGCCTATGATTTTTTATTGTTTGCACAAAGAAACCCAAAGGCTTGTCCTATTTTAGATGTAACAGATGTCGGTAGCGCAGAGCCACGTCTCATGGCAAAAGGCGCAGACTTGAGATCTGATGTCCCAAAGTATCGGATATACAAATTTGGCGAATTAGTGGCTGAAGTGTCAGATCTAAAAGACTACTGGAGAGAGGATTTGGTCTGCTTTCTTTTAGGATGCAGTTTTTCCTTTGAGTCTGCCATGCTAAATGCGTCTATTCCTATCAGACATATCGAAGACAATCACAATGTGCCAATGTATATCACAAACATAGAGACTGAGCCTGCAGGACAGTTTCATGGGAAAATGGTGGTTAGCATGCGGCCAATACCTTATCCATTAATCACCAGAGCCGTCCAAGCCACCTCTCGATTTCCGCAAGTCCACGGCGCGCCTATTCATATCGGAGACCCTAGTGTCATCGGTATAACCGACATTCATGCGCCTGATTTTGGTGATGCATCCATCATAAAAGAAGGCGAAGTCCCTGTATTTTGGGCTTGCGGTGTGACGCCGCAAAGTATCGCTATGACTAGTAAGCCAGAGCTGATGATAACGCATTCACCAGGACATATGTTTATCTGCGACCCAAGAGATGAAGACTTGGCAGTTCTATAATTTCTGATGACAACAGCACTTTTAATACGCATAGAGATAATTAATTTCAAACTATTATTTTAATAAGCCAATCAATAAATTGTCACATATCGTTCAACAATCACACTTTACATACATCACTAGGTACGAATTTTTTATAAAAAATAATTGTTCACTTTCACTCTAACGGAATAGCCAATCATATGAATATCAATTTCACGGATCTTGAAAAACTGATCAAACTTGCAGAATGCGCCGATATAAAATCTTTAGAAGTCACTGATGGTGATGCACGTATTTCTATCGTTTGCCAGTCTGACGACAACCAAAGTAGCGGCAATCATATCGCTAATACTCGCAACCCAAGGGCGTCTCATTCAGAGCCTCAAATCGAAACTACTCAAAATAGTACGGATAATAATACCAATGTAGACAGTGATCGTAGTGATGAAACTGTGACTACAGAGGTGGAGAAATCCCAAGTGATAGCGCCTATGCTAGGTACGTTTTATCTTCGCTCTGAGCCGACAGCAGAAGTGTTTTTTCAGGTAGGAGATAAGGTAGAAGTAGGGCAGACACTATGCATCATTGAAGCCATGAAAATGATGTATGAGGTCAAAGCAGAAACTGCGTGTACGCTTAAAGAGATTTTGGTCGATGAAGGTGATGTCGTAGAGTATGCCCAGCCCTTATTTGTTATAGAGCCAAACAGTTAAAGCCACTCAATAGCCGCTCAATATTGTATAGACGCTGCACAAACACTGTATTTGACACTATATTTTTAAGGGAATAAACATGTTCACAAAAATCTTAATTGCCAATCGTGGCGAGATTGCTCTACGTATTATCCGAGCTTGCAAACAGCTAGGCATCCAATCAGTCATTGCCCATTCTGAATCAGACAAAGATTCGTTACCCGTGCGCCTAGCCGATGAAGCAGTATGCATCGGGCCTGCCAATGCCACGCACAGTTATCTTAACCAACGAGCGATTGTGTCTGCTGCAAAGCTTACCAACGCACAAGCTATTCATCCAGGCTATGGCTTTTTGTCTGAAAACGCTGACTTTGCAGCCTTGATTGAAGATTCAGGTCTCACATTTATTGGTCCAACGGCTGACAATATCAGAAACATGGGCGACAAGGTTGAAGCCAAAAAACAAATGAAGATGGCTGGCGTGCCTTGTGTACCTGGATCGAATGGCGCATTGCCTGCTGATTCAGAGCAAGTTATCAAGATTGCCAATGAGGTCGGTTATCCAGTCATTATCAAGGCGGCAAGCGGCGGCGGTGGGCGCGGGATGCGTGTGGTCGAAAAAGAAGCCGACTTACTCTCTGCGATTTCTATGACGCAAACAGAGGCCAAAGCCAATTTTGGTAGCGCCATTGTTTATCTTGAAAAATACCTACAAGCACCGCGTCATATCGAAGTGCAAGTCATGTCTGATACTCATGGTAATGCTATTTATTTAGGCGAGCGTGATTGCTCTATGCAGCGTCGTCATCAAAAAGTCATTGAAGAAGCGCCAGCACCTGGTATTACTGAAGAGCAGCGTCAGAAAATCGGTCAAGCATGTGTCACAGCTTGCGAGCAAATGCAGTATAGAGGCGCAGGCACGTTTGAGTTTTTATATGAAAACGGTGAATTCTTCTTTATCGAGATGAATACCCGTGTGCAAGTTGAGCACACCATCACTGAGATGGTGACGGGCGTGGATATTGTGCAAGAACAAATCAGAGTGGCTGCCGGACTCACGTTAGCATACAAGCAAAGTGATATCGCCATTACCGGACACGCTTTTGAGTGCCGTATTAATGCTGAAAACGCGCAGACATTTTTGCCAAATGCTGGACGCATAGACTACTGCCACATGCCAGCAGGGTTTGGTATCAGAGTGGATAGCCATGCTGAGTCGAACTACACCGTGCCGCCATCTTATGACAGTTTGATTGCCAAGATATGTGTACAAGATCGTTCAAGAGAAAAAGCGATAGAAAAAATGCGTGCGGCATTATCAGAAGCGCAAATCACCGGTATTGATACCAATATTGGTCTGCATCAGCGACTCTTTGAGGATAAGGTGTTTTGTGAAGGTCAAATGAGCATCCATTATCTAGAACAGTGGATACAAGACAATATATAAATCAGTTCTTGTCTGCAAAAATGAAAACCAAATCTGACATTAGCGTCAGAAGCGTCAGAATCAGAATATAGTCGGTTCAATATAATTTGGATACAAGGAAGGCGAGTGAAAGTACTACAAGTCGTAGACTAAGCGAGCCTGACACCGTATCCAATTTATAGAGGATTTGACTGTAGTAGATAAAAATAATGGAGCACGTGCTAATGGAACTACAATGGCAACTATGCAGTGAAACCAATCTCGCGTTGTTTTTCCCTAAACCGATCACCTTAGAAAAACAACAAAAGTGCTGGGCTTTATCAGACAGCATCCAGAAAATGCCAGAAGTCATCGAAGTGGTGATTGGTATGAATACGCTCAGTGTATTCATCGTGCCATTAACTTGGGCTGAGCTTACTACCTTTAAAGATAAGCTGTCAGATTTGCTCAATGACATCCCTTCAAAAACCATCCATGGCAAGCACGTCGAGATACCCGTGCATTACGGTGGAAAATATGGCCCCGATCTAGCGGCCATGGCGAATGAGCTAAATCTCTCAGTTGAAGCCGTTGTCGAGCTACATACCAAAGCCACTTATACCGTTTACTTTATCGGTTTTCAGCCAGGATTTCCTTATCTTGGCGGCTTGTCTGAGTCGCTGTATTTCCCAAGACACGCCATCCCTAGAACTCAAGTACCCGCAGGCTCAGTGGGTATCGGCGGTGAGCAGACAGGGGTATACCCTTTTGAGTCTCCAGGCGGTTGGCAGTTACTCGGCCAGACGGATACTGCTTTATTTGATTTAACCAAGTCTTCTCCGACGTTGCTTAACGCAGGCGATACTTTGACATTTAAAGCGATTGATATTCATCAATAAGCGATAAATAAAAGATGCATGAATCAAAAAGACAAAAAAACAGGTGGTATCAATGAAAATTTTAACCGCAAGTGCCCTTGCCAGTATTCAAGATTCGGGACGACTGGGTTACCGCAGTATGGGTGTGGGTAGAAATGGCGTGATGGACAACTGGGCGCTACAAGCTGGCAATGCTTTGATGAAAAACGAAGTCAACGAACCCGCTATTGAAATAGCACTAGGTGAGCTAACCATACAGTTTGAAGAAAGCGTCAGCTTTTGCTTAACAGGCGCTTTATACGAGGCCTATCTAGACGATAAGCGCATTCCTTGTTATTGGCGTATCAATGCAACAGCTGGGCAAACGCTCAAACTTTTGCGCCCGCTACAAGGCATGTATACCTATTTATGTGTGCATGGCGGCTTTGATATCGAGCCAGTATTGCAGTCAGTCAGCACCAATCTCAAAGCAGGGTTTGGCGGATTTGAAGGCAGATATTTAAAAGCCGATGACAGCTTAACGGTAAAATCTGAATCCAGCCTGCCTGTCATTGGGGTAGCCCGTCTTGCACCAACCGAGGTTATTCGAGTGATAAAAAGCAGTGAATATGACTGCTTCACTGAGTCGTCTAAACAAGCGTTTGAGACCCAGCCATGGAAACTACAAACCAGTAGCAACCGTATGGGTTACCGCTTAGAAGGAGCTACAGCGCTTGAATTTAGTAAGCCTGTAGAAATGAGCTCACATGGTGTTGATATTGGTATGATTCAGGTGCCACCACAAGGACAACCGATTGTCTTAATGGCAGATGGGCAGACGACGGGTGGCTACCCTAAAATCGCAACCGTGATTCAAGCAGACATAGGTCTGATGGCACAGATTAGATTTGGCAAAGCCTGTCAGTTCGTCGTTGTGTCATTAGAGCAAGCGTTAAAGGAACAGCAAAACAGACAACACTATATCGATCAAATAAAGGAGTATGCCAATGAAAATTGATTTAAATGCTGATGTGGCTGAAGGCTGCGGGCAAGACGATAAGTTATTGACGATAGTCAGCTCAGCGAATGTCTGCTGCGGCTTGCACGCTGGGTCTTATAGCGAGATGCTAGCAACTTTGCAATTGGCAAAAGCAAACAACGTGAGCGTAGGCGCACATCCTGGTCTAAACGATAGAGAAAACTTTGGCCGTATCCATCAGCCATTAAGCGAATCTGAGTATCGTGCTTTATTGGCATATCAGTTGGGCGCAACCAAAGCGCTTTGTGACTTGGTTGGTGTGTCATTAGACTATGTAAAACCGCATGGTGCGTTGTACAACCAAGCCGCTATTGATGAAGATTTATCAGACATTTTGGCCAGTGAAATCAAACGATTTGATCCAAATCTAAAAGTCATGGGTCTGTCTGGTGGTTATCTGGTTAAAGCAGCCAAAAAGCAGGGTTTAGCCTCGATATCAGAAGTGTTTGCCGATAGGAACTATGAAAAAGACGGCTCATTGGTCTCCCGCACTAAAGACAATGCCTTAATCACCGACACAGACGAGGCCGTTAAACATGTATTACAAATGGTCACTGAAGGGACAGTCACCAGTGTCTGCGGTCAAACCGTACCCGTAGAGGCGCAAAGTATCTGCCTACATGGGGATGGCGAACACGCTATTTTATTTGCGCAAGAAATAAAGAAACAACTAGAGCTCAAAGGTATCACTATCTCTGCCCACTAAATATCCGTTTCCTAATCATTTGATTAAATAATCCCCTATAGAACAAGGATGTTTATGAGCACTATAAAAAAACACAATACCGCCATTTTAGGCGCGGCCTTCCTGATGGCTACATCAGCAGTAGGGCCAGGGTTTTTGACCCAAACGGCCACATTCACCGAAAGCCTAATGGCAAGTTTCGGTTTCGTTATCTTAATCTCTATTATTATGGACATCGGTGTCCAGCTTAACGTTTGGCGAGTAGTCGCTGTCTCCAAAAAGCGTGCACAGGAAATCGCCAACTTGGTGTTCCCTGGTGTCGGTTACTTGCTCGCTTTCTTAATCATTGCGGGTGGTCTGGCTTTCAATATTGGTAATATTGGCGGTGCCGGACTTGGCATGCAGTCCATGTTCAACATGTCGCCCATCACAGGCGCCCTAATCAGTGGTGTGATTGCCGTCGCCATATTTCTAGGCCGAGAAACGGGTCCTATGATGGATAAGTTCGCTCAGTTAATGGGCTTTATCCTGATTGTATTGGTCATTTATGTGGTCTTTAAATCTGATCCGCCATTAGCAGAAGCTGTCAGTAAAACGATCATGCCTGACAAAATTGATGCAGTGGCTATCGTAACGTTAGTCGGCGGTACGGTTGGCGGTTATATTACTTTTTCAGGTGCGCATCGCTTATTAGAAGCAGGCGTCAGCGGAGAAGAGAATTTAAAATCAGTAACCAGAAGCTCGGTCTCTGGTATTTTGATTGCCTCTGTTATTCGCGTATTTTTATTCCTTGCCGTATTAGGCGTGGTATCTCAAGGCTTTGCATTGGATCCTGCCAACCCAGCCATGTCGCCGTTTCAGTACATTTTAGGAAACGCAGGTAAAGTTATTTTTGGTATGGTGATTTGGGCTGCGTCTGTGACCTCGGTGATTGGTGCTGCTTATACCTCTGTGTCTTTTATGACCAACTTTCATCCGTTCATTGAGACTTATAAACGCTACTTCATTATTGGTTTCATCGTTATCTCAACGTTGGTGTTTGCCACTATCGGTAAACCGGCTCAAGTATTGGTATTGGTTGGTACATTAAATGGCTTAGTGCTACCTATCGCCATGGTCATCATTCTGATTGCCGCCTACAGAAAAAATATCGTTGGCAATTATAAGCATCCGATTTGGATTGCGGCATTTGGTTGGTTAATCGCCATCGTGATGAGTATCCTAAGTGTCATGACCATTGCTAAATATCTGGGCATGAGTTAAAAAATTAAGTTAAGGAATGTATTATGGATATAGAGCAAATAACACGTGTGGTCAAACTGATTGAAAGCAGTCAGCTGCAAGAAGTCACGATTGCAGACAACGGGCAGTCTATTAGGGTGGTTAACAATCTAGGTGCGCAGAATAATGTGAGCGCTAGTCCTATAGAGGCCACGCCTACTCATGAGCCTGAACAGCAGGGTAACGATGTCTTGCAAGTAGGTGCCACCTATGTAGGGCAGGTATACTTAAGTGAAGACGATGCAACAGACAACTTGATCAAAGAAGGCGACCACATTCAAAAAGGTCAAACCGTTTGCTTCATTGATGAGTTGACCCGTTTGCAGCCAGTGATTAGTAATAAAGAAGGTGTTGTCACGGCTGTCTTGGTTGAAAGTGGCCAGAACGTTGAATACGGACAGCCTATTTTTGAGTTAGCTCGTAGTTAAAGACCGTTAAAGTAGTTTTGGTTAAATCAAAATATAAACCCTTTAAGCATCATCTGTCGCTTAAGGGGTTTTTTATGTGCTGAGTATTTGTATTAGCCTCATCATGTATTTCGTGCATCTGATATAAGCTATTTGCTCTGTCCTAGATCTTCTGGAATGATACAATTCGGTGATGCTCTTAAAAGGCCACTGGTGCACTCTGCATTGGTATGATTCCGACTACCAAATTAAATATACTGATCTTTGCCTAAATTTTAAGTCATAACAAACAAATTAACTACGCTCTTGAAAGACCAGACGCAGTAAGGCTTCACTGGTTTTTGAGGCGTTATATTAAGAAGGTAACTCATGAGCACAGAACTAGAGAGTAGATTGGTATTTATTGATACTTCTGCGTATGAAAGCAAAAATTACCAATTTAATGAACATGCGTTAGGCAAGCTTTGTAATTTTCTTGAATCTGAAAGGCTTCATCTCCTTATTACTCAAATTACTATTGATGAAATAAAAGCTCATTTGTCATTAAAATCGGAAGAATCAGCAAGAGCTATAAAGAAAATACAAAGAGACGCAATGTTCTTAAGAAATGCTCCTGCTCTTGCTTGTTACGGAATTTTTGAGAAAGTCAAAGCCGAAGAGATTTACCAAATTGCTTTAGCAAGTTTTGAAGAGTTTCTCGGTAAGAGTTCAGCTGAAATTGTTGACATAAAAAATGTTGATGCTTCGATTGTTTTCGATAAATATTTTAAATCAGAGCCCCCTTTTGGAGGAGCAAATAAAAAATCTGAATTTCCTGATGCCTTTGTTCTCGAAGCTGTAGCTAAAGTAAGTAGAGATAGGGGGCACCCTTTATATATTATCAGCGATGATAGTGATATGGAAAAATATGCGGACACTTTAGATAATTTGATTCACTTAAAGAGAGTTGATGAGCTTTTAGATTTAGTTGTTCGTAAAGAAGAAGAGTTGAAAGAACCTGTCAAATTTGCAGATAGTATTCTTGAGCAACTGGAAGAAGGGTTAATTGAAAATGCCAAAGAGAAAATTGGTTTATCAGAATTCTATTCAGACGATATGAATGAATTTGACGATGAAATATACCAAATAGATATTGAGTCAGTTTGTATAAGCCACAAGAATATAATTTCGGTGTCAGATAAGAATGTTGAGTATGAAATAGATTTTGAGGTTGTTCTAAAGGCTTATTATTCAATTGCTGATTACGGTCGCTCACCGTGGGATCCTGAAGATAGAGTTTATATGTTTGTACTGCGTAACGATATTGTGAAAAAACATACTGAAGTTTTTTCAGCCTATGTCAGTATTGATTACATGGATGGAATAAGAGCTAATGCTGAAATTTTAGAACTAGAATTTACTGAATCAGTATTTGAACTAAATGAAGATAATAGTGAAATAATCAGCGTGAAACATTTAGATTTAAGTGGTGAATAAAAACTTACTTAAGTGAAGTCGTGATATAACAATAGGTTAAAGTTCCGATCATCTGCTTTGGCACTGAGCTGACTATCAACACTTGAAAATCATGAATATTTACTTCTATTCTAGTTATGTAAAACAGCGTAGCCTGACATTTTAATGCCTTCTAAATTAGAAGGTGCTCGTTAAAAGCTCTATTTAGCTTGCCCAAGATCATCCAGAATAGCGCAGTCTGCATTATCATCGCCTGCGCAATGATCAAAAGAATTCTGTAGCGAGTCGACCATCTCTTGCAATTGAGCGATTTTTTGGTTTAACGTTTCAATATGCTCTTGTGTCAGTTGCTTAACATCCGCGCTCTGACGATTGGCATTTTTACGCAAATACAGTAACTCTTTCATTTGCTTGGATGAGAACCCCAAGTCACGAGAATGTCTCAAAAAGCATAAGTCGTCTATATCGTCTTTAGAATACAAGCGATAACCTGAGTTCGAACGATTGACTGTTTCTAGCAAGCCAATCTGCTCATAGTAGCGAATCATTTTGGTAGAGATACCTGATTGCTTTGATGCTTGACCAATATTCATATTTCTCCTCCTAACCTAAAAAGGGACTTAAACAACAAAAGGGTTTAAATAATCTATGTATTTAAACCCTATATGGATATCCTTTACGATTCTATATTCACTCTGTAATGACAGGTGCTTTAAAGTACTTGAGGCGTAACGCATTACCCAATACGAAAACAGAAGAGAGTGCCATAGCGCCTGCCGCAAAAATGGGTGAGAGCAGGATACCAAATGCGGGATACAAGACACCTGCGGCAATCGGGATCAAAGCAACATTATAAATAAACGCCCAAGCCAGATTTTGTCTGATATTGCTGATGGTGGCTTTGCTCAAGGCAATCGCAGTAGGCACACCTTGCAGACTACCTGACATTAGCACCACTTCAGCTGCCTCAATCGCCACGTCTGTGCCTGTGCCAATGGCCAAGCCAACATCGGATTGAGCCAATGCAGGGGCATCATTGATACCGTCACCAACAAATGCCACTCGGCCATATTGTTCTTGCAACTGGCGTATCGCATCTACCTTGCCTTCGGGCAACACTTCTGCCACTACCTGATCAATACTTAATGTTGCAGCAATCGCTTGGGCGGTATGGCGATTATCGCCTGTAATCATGGCCACTTTTAAGCCCAACTGATGCAGTGCGGCGATGGCGGTATGAGTCGTCTCTTTAATAGGATCTGCAACGGCGATGATAGCGGCCAACTGCTGATCAATAGATACATAGAGTGGGGTTTTACCTTCTTGCCCCAAACGTAGCGCATCCTGTTCAAAAGGCGCAACATCAAGCCCCAATTGTTGCATGTAACGATCCGCGCCAATATGAATCACTTGTCTTGCCACGTTTGCTTGAATACCCAAACCTGTCATCGCCTCAAAGTCAGTGATAGGAAGCAGTTGAATATTCTGTTGCTCCGCAGCTTGAACAATGGCTAAGGCAATTGGATGCTCAGATTTTGCTTCAACCGATGCCACCACACATAGGACTTGTTCTTTCTCAAACCCTTGTTGGACTTGAAAATCTGTCAATGTAGATTTGCCTTCAGTCAATGTACCTGTTTTATCAACGGCAACCACGCTCACATCCTGAAGCATTTGTAGCGCTTCACCTTTACGAAATAGCACACCCAATTCTGCACCGCGACCCGTACCGACCATAATAGAGGTGGGAGTGGCTAATCCCATTGCACAAGGGCAGGCCACAATGAGCACGGCAACCGCATTGATTAAACCAAAGGTTAAGGCAGGGTCAGGGCCAAAAATCAACCAAACTATGAAGGTTAATGCTGATAAAAACATCACCGCTGGTACAAACCACATAGTGACTTTATCCACCAATGCTTGAATCGGTAATTTAGAGCCTTGGGCTTGTTCTACCATACGAATGATTTGCGCTAATACAGAATCTTCACCAATGGCCGTTGCCCGAATATTCACGGTGCCGTTTTGATTGATAGTACCGCCGACCACTTGATCGCCTGCTTGTTTTTTCACAGGAACAGGTTCACCAGTGATCATAGATTCATCAATATAACTGTGACCGTCAACGACTTCGCCATCGATAGGCACACGCTCGCCTGGACGAATCTCAACTATCATTTTTGCGGTGACGTCTTCTACAGGGACTTCAATGACTTTGCCATCTTTGTGTACACGGGCGGTCTTTGCCTGCATGCCTACTAAATGCTGAATGGCTTGAGAAGTACGACCTTTAGCCTTTGCTTCAAAATAACGACCTAATAATATCAAGCTTACAATCATGGCAGCAGCTTCGTAATAGACGTGCACCGTGCCTTCAGGTAGCGCTTGCGGGATAA
The DNA here is from genome assembly GCF_904846625.1 of Psychrobacter sp. JCM 18900. GTDB lineage: Bacteria > Pseudomonadota > Gammaproteobacteria > Pseudomonadales > Moraxellaceae > Psychrobacter. Next base: position 10,552 of record NZ_CAJHBL010000001.1, on the reverse strand, counting down.
AGGTCGCTATTAGAGAGAACCCATATGCTGCGATGGTACCAATCGCCACTAGCGAATTCATATCTGGCGCAAAACGCAATAGGGCTGGCACGCCTTTTTGATAAAAGCGTCGGCCTGGAAAGAGTAGTACCAATGTGGTCAAAACAAACTGTATCAGCCAACTTTGCTGAGTGCCGAGGTTATTCACCACCCACATATGAAAGGCAGGAATCATATGCGAGCCCATTGCTAGAATGAATACAGGAAGTGACAACAGCGCAGAAAGTCCCAAATCCCGTTTAAGCTGATTTTGCTCCGAGGCTTTTTTATCCTGCCGGTCACTTTGGTCTTGTTCTACCAGTTTGGCCTCGTAGCCCGCTTTTTTAACGGCCTCAATTAAGTCGCTCGTTTGTATTTGAGCATCGCCTTTAATCCAAGCGCGTTCAGTCGCAAGGTTTACAGTAGCTTGTTGCACGCCAGCGACTTTGGCCAAGGATTTTTCTACTCGTCCAACACACGATGCACAGCTCATGCCTTCTATAGATAGCTCGATAGGCTTGGTTTCAGTCACTTTATAGCCTGCACGCTCTACCGCTTTGTTTAACTGGGCGATATCTACAGGCTGAGATGAGTAAACAGTCGCCTGTTCAGTGGCAAGATTTACCTCGGCTTTTTCAACGTGCTCAATGTTTTTTAATTGTTTTTCGATACGCCCAACACAAGACGCGCAACTCATGCCTTCAATGCTCAGCACTTCTTGATAAATAGGGGCTTTAGTATTTTTTGTTTTCATAACAACCTCTGTCGTTTTAATCTATAGTGACAGCATATAGGTTGACATCATGGTAAGGTCAAGCGTATTTCTTTGAATATTTTTAAACCCGTTTATAGTAGCGTCTTATATTCGTTGTTAAGCTTAAAATAGCTCGATTATGGTTTATTGTTGAAGGTGTGGCGGCATTAATTCTAAAATAGGGCAGGATAAATGACTGATAATAAGATAAACTGCCCAGCGAGCGCTGATAGGGTTCGATAACTCTCGATAGCTCTCGATCAATTCACTGTATTTGGCTGCTAGCGAATAAAACACCAATAATAAACGCGGCTAGCAATGACAGAGTACGCCGTCAATAGCAGGTGATATCAGCACCGTTAACACAAAACATTTATACAAGACCATTGATATTAAGGCACATCACTATGGAAGAAGTACCAAATACGATAGAACAAAGACCCGTATTCATGCCCAAAGTCAACAGTGACAATTTGGTAAAAACGGATATGGTTATGTTTGAGCGACATGTGGGATTTGCAACCAGACAAAAGAAAAAATCCATCAATGACCTACAACAAGTCATTCGCAAAAAGTATGGATTTAAGCAAGTACTCGAGCTCTCTAGCAAGTCTGGCAATAAGCTAAGTTTTCCGCTAAGCCCTTTCAGCTTACAGATTACGGATGAGCATGATGGCAATCCATATAGTGTCGAAAATGCTTTTCAAGCCAGTATGGTCTTTGAAGATGGTGGTCCTTATACAGATTTGCTAACAGTAGCGCCAAGACAAGCCAGAAAAGATGAGCGACTCACAACCTCAGGTGAGCTCATTGGCTATAATTATTTTGGTATGGAGTGGGGCGTAGAGCCGTTAACAACATTTTATGATTGGCTATACGTGAATGCGCTCAAGCAAAACCCTCAGCTGCATGAGGAAGTGATTCAATATCAGGGATTTACTGATATTACCTTTAATCCTAAAAAATCTATCCATAGTGCGGCGTATGCGTTGGCGCTGTTTGTGGCACTGCATAAAAGAGAATTGCTCGATAATGTTGAAGACCCAATGGCATTCTATGACTTATGCAATAATTTTAAAATCAGCAATACTGAGCACCTATTAGAAGAAGGTTGGATCTGATCGTCAAATCAGACCGCTTAAGTTTGCTTGAACCAAAAGCCACGATACATGATGTATCGTGGCTTTTTTATGTCTCTATGTTTAGAGCTATATATTCTCATCCCAGTACGGCGGCGTACCATAGTAGTTGGTCATAAAGTCGATAAAGCATCTGACTTTGTGAGGTAGTAGTTTTCTATGGGCGTAGACGGCATACAAGCCTAAAGGGCTAGGTTCATATTCTGGCAATACTACGACCAACTTGCCCGTACTCAACGCTTCGCTAGCAATAAAAGTCGGTTGTAATATCAATCCTCCGCCTGCAATAGCTGCTTCAACGAGTACGTCGCCATTATTACTATGAAAAACGCTACGTTCTTTGAATTGTTTGGTCTTTAGATATTTGTAGATTTGACCCTTAGTTTCGACATTCATATAGCTATAATGCAAATAGCGATGCGACTCTAAATCCTCAAGTTGCTTAGGTGTACCATGAGCTTTGAGGTACTCGGGCGAGGCGCATAACACCACGCGAATCGGAGCAATCTGCTTGGCGATAAGCGACGAGCTTTGGAGCTGTCCGATACGCAGGGCAATATCAAACCCTTCTTCAACGATATCTACTTTTCGATCACTCAACTGCAGATCAACGGTAACTGAGGGGTAGCGCGCCTGAAAATCAGTGATGAGTTTTGCCATATGCTTTAAGGCAAAGGACACGGGCGCACTGATTCGCAAGACGCCTTTAGGATGCTGCTGTAAGCCGCCTAACTGCGATGCCATCTCATCAATACTCAATAAAATCTGCTGCGCGTGCGTAAAGTATTGACTGCCAGCTTCTGTCAGGCTGACTTTGCGTGTAGTGCGGTTGAGCAGGCGAGTATGTAGTTCCTCCTCTAGCTTTGCTACATACTTGCTTACTAGCTGCGGCGAGAGCTGCATCGTAATAGCCGCTTTACTAAAGCTGCCTTCTGTCACTACCGCGACAAAAGCACGCATGGCATCGATTCTATCCATATCTGTCCCTATAATTCTCTCGATATCAAATTCATTATAAACATTATGTTGATAATTATTCAATATAACTGAGCTTACTCTTTTATAGCGTTGATAGTAAAGTGTGCCTATATCATTTTCGACACTATTTATTCTAATCATACGTTATGGAGTAAGCATCAATGAAATCATCACTATTAGATACTATTTTGACATCAAAAGCTGGAGCAGCGGCCTTAGTGCTTCGGGTACCCGTTGGCCTGATTTTAGCAGCCCATGGCGCCCAAAAGTTGTTTGGTTGGTTTGGTGGCAATGGATTGGCAGGCACTGCCCAGTGGTTAAGCAGTATGGGTATGGAGCCGGGTTATTTGATGGCGATACTAGCAGGCGGTGCTGAGTTCTTCGGTGGTCTGGCTCTAGTGTTAGGTTTGCTAACCAGACCAGCTGCTTTAGCCGCAGCTTTTACCATGTTGGTGGCTATTTTTTCTGTCCATATCAGTAATGGGCTGTTCGCTGATAATGGTGGTTATGAATATGCATTAACATTGATGGTAGCTACGCTTGCCCTAGCTATTCAAGGTGGCGGCTCCCTCAGTATGGATAAAGTATTATCAGAAAAATTAGGCTAGGTTTTATAGTTGTAAATGGGGTCATTCAATTTTAGTGAATAAAGCCACTTGAAAATAGCCATTTAAGACAAGCAACAAGGGGAAAGCCATGACAACACTTTTATCTAATGAGCCAGTCAGCCAGCCTGTACTGTTTATACCGCATGGTGCAGGGCCTTGTTTTTTTATGGATTGGCAACCAGCAGATACATGGTATGAGATGGCAACGTTTTTAAAGAGCATTTCTGCTCATTTGCCTGAGCGACCAAAGGCTATCTTAATCATTAGTGCGCATTGGCAGACGGCTGAATTTAGTATTACTTCTAGTAAACAACCTAATCTCATTTATGATTATTATGGCTTTCCTGAGCATACTTATAGTTTGAGTTATCCAGCCTCAGGCGCGCCAGCATTTGCGGAGCAAGTCAGTAGTCTATTGACAGAGGCAGGGGTAGGTAATCAACAAGATGCGGAGCGCGGTTTTGATCATGGGGTATTTATACCGCTTAAGCTAATGTTCCCTGAGGCGGATATTCCAGTGGTCCAACTATCCTTGCGTCATGATTTAGACCCACAAGCGCATTTGGCTGCTGGTCAAGCGTTGGCATTACTGCGTACAGAGGGTGTACTAATCGTCGGTAGCGGCATGAGCTTTCATAATATGCGCGGTTATGGCGATACCAGTTTTACTGAACCATCAGAGCATTTTGATGAATGGCTAACGAATACTGTAGAATCAGCAGATTCGGATAAACGACTCACGGCCTTGGCCAATTGGAAAAATGCTCCTCACGCGCTTGACTCACATCCGTTAGAGGCAGAGGAGCATTTGTTACCGCTTATGATAGCGGTGGGTGCAGCAGGACGTGACAAAGGGCAAAAGATTTACTCCCAGCAAGTGCTAAAAACGCAATTGTCTGCCTTTCAGTTTGGGTAAGTATTCTAAAAAGCATAGATCACAGTGTTTCAGCGTAATTGTCAAAAATAAAACAACCTTTGAATCTCAGAATCAAAGGTTGTTTTATGTTAATAGAGCAGTTATTAACAGTATATCAAATAAGAGATGTTATCTCTTATTTGATATATTTTGCCACTACATTATTTCCGTCAAGCTCAAGTTTAAAAATGTTCGATGTCGTTTCAAAGTTGGCTATAGCTAAGTTAATTATTATAGATTTCGTAATTGCTCGATTAACCAACGATGTATGCCACTGTCAGCAGTACGTGGATGCCATGCTGCGATGACCTTAAAAGTAGGCGGCAATGCTTCCACCTTAAGTTCTTTGACCTTACTGCTCGGCAGTAACCGCGAAGGATAAAACGCAATCATATCGGTCGTGTGCAAAATATCTGGTACGGCCGAAAAGCTCGGAACTGACATCACAATATTTCGTTTTAGACCTCTTTCTGAAAACCATTGATCATGAGAGCCTCGTAAATTAGCCCGCGAGGGTGACACTACTAGCTGCGGGTGTGCGGCAATTTGTGCCAGTGTAAATACCTCTGTGGCAAAGGTGTTTTCACAACCCGTCACGCATAAATGTTGCTCTTCAAATAAAGTCACATACGATAAGTTATCGGGGATAAATTCAGGGAAGGTAATCAACAAATCAAGCTCGCCTGCTGCAATCAGCTGATTGATATTGTCTGAGGCAAAATCACGTACGATTAACTTCAAATCTGGTGCGTCGCGTCGCGTAATATTAAACAATTGCGGTAATAATGCCTGCGTCGCATAGTCAGTCGCACTAATCGTAAATATGCCTTTGTATGTGTGCGGCATAAAAATCTCTGGCTCTAACAAATCTTCCAACTGCTTTAATATATGGTCAATAGGTTGCTGCATCGATAGCGCTTTTGGTGTTGCCACCATGCTATTGCCTTGACGAATAAACAAACGATCATCAAACACCTCACGTAACTTACGCAACTGCTCACTAATGGCTTGTTGGGTCAGCCCCATTTTGCGTGCGACTTGCGACAAGTTTTTTAGATCAAGCAGCGCCTGCAATACTCTAAGTTGCTTGATATCGAGCCGATTCATACCATTCATAATTTCATACCATTAATAATTGTATCTTAAACAAGAAACGGTTGTTTCTAATTGTACCTGCAAAACGCTATGCTGACCAACATTGCTTAAGTAGCCACTAAATGAGCTATTAAGCATTAAAACAGGCTCAATACATTCAATAATAAGCCGTCAGCTGCTTTAAAAGAGACATCTATGACACAAGCCATTCTAAATACAAATACATTATTTTCCTCTGTAGAACTTGGGCCTTATACGCTAAAAAACCGCATCGTAATGCCGCCGTTGACACGCTCTCGTAGTACGCAACCTGACAATATCCCTAATGACTTAATGGCCAGCTATTATGCACAGCGTGCGTCAGCAGGCTTTATGGTGACGGAAGGTACGCAGATTGAGCCAAGAGGTCAAGGTTATGCTTGGACGCCAGGTATTCATTCACCAGACCAAGTGGAAGGCTGGAAAAAAGTCACGCAAGCAGTACATGACAAAGGCGGTATTATTTTTGCTCAGCTTTGGCATGTTGGGCGTGTGTCTCATACTAGTTTGCAGCCGCAAGGTGCTCAGCCTGTAGGCCCATCAGCGATCGCTGCTGACAATGTAAAAGTCTTTATTGAAACAGGTCCAGGTGCAGGTGCATTGGCTGATCCAAGTGAGCCACGCGCCCTCAGTACCGATGAAGTTGGTGAGCTGGTAACGATGTATGCGACAGCTGCGCGCAATGCATTGGAGGCAGGTTTTGATGGGGTAGAGCTGCATTGTGCCAATGGTTATTTGGTCAATCAGTTTATCTCTGAGCATAGCAACACCCGTAATGATCAATATGGTGGGTCGTTGACCAATCGTTTGCGCTTCTTAAAAGAGATAATAGCCGCTGTCAGTGATGTGGTCGGTGCTGATCGTTTAGGCGTGCGTTTTGCGCCTTTGTTTGCGAGTACGGATGAGACACGCGTGTATTTAGGATTGGTAGAGTCAGATCCTCATCATACGTATATTGAAGCGATTAAAGTCCTTGAGCAAGCAGGCATTGCTTATTTGTCCATTGCAGAAGCTGATTGGGACAATGCGCCTGATTTACCAGACACTTTCTATCAAGCAGTCAGAGAAGAATTTTCAGGCCGTATTATTTATGCTGGCAAGTACACGGTACAAAAAGCTGTGAACATTTTAGAAAAAGGCTACGGTGATTTATTCGCGTTTGGTCGTCCTTTTATCGCTAATCCAGATCTACCTGAGCGTATCGCCAATACCTGGCCATTGAATGAAGTAGATCCTACCACGATGTATGGTGGTACCGATGTTGGCTATAGTGATTATCCTCGCTATCAAGAATAGCGAAGCACTTAAACAATGAATAAGATAAGGCCATTAATGGCCTTATTTCTATTTATAAATTTAACGCTTTTATATAAGCAGAGGCTTAATTATCAGTCGGTATCATACAATGAATAAAAATTCCAAAGACAGACTTATACGCATATTGATAGGATATGTCGGACTTTATCCAACGCTCCTAATTGTATTGACGTTATTGAAGCCTGTGACCCAAGGATTAAGCCTGCCAGTGGTGGTATTAATTGAAACGATAATACTTGTTCCACTGACACAGTTGGTGTCTTTCCCACTAGCAGGCTGGGTCATTGAGCGTCTGAGCAGAAAAGAGTGATCACTTTTCGCAGCGTTCACTGGTACACCATTCTCTTATTCAAGCTCATCAATCAACTGCTTCATTTCATCAATTTCACGCTTTTGGGCTTTTATAATATCATCAGCAAGCTGCTGCACACGCGGATCTTCAATATCAGCACGACTACTGGTGAGAATGGCAATCGAGTGATGCGGTATCATCGCCTGCATCCAATCGACTTGATCGACAGTTGCTTGAGATCTAACGCCCCAGATACCAACTGCAAACATCAATACACTTAGACCATAGATCATTAAATTGACCTTGGTCTTTTTATACATATTGGTCATAAATGCCAACATGACGACTGCCATACCGGCACCCATGTAGAGTGCTATATAAGCTCGGGTTTCACTAAAGTAAATGTGATCCCATTGGTAGGTATTGAAGTACATCATGATATACATGATGACAGTCGATGTCAGAATCATTAAGGTGAATTTTACATAAGGGTTCATATTTTTTTGCTTAGCAGCTTCCATGATATGACCTCCATTGTTTTGTTAAATTAAAATGGGTAGACAGTTAAAACCAGAATTTAACCCCCGCAGTCAAACTACTGCTATCAACCGATTCATTTTCTTGACGTCGTTGACCACGAGCTTTGCCAAGCGCTGTCTCATAACTAACACCCACATAAGGAGCTAGCTGGCGACTGAACGTCTCGTAAGTCAGTCTGACCTCAGTTTCCATCTCATTAAAGCCCTTGGTAATACCATTATCATGGTCATCTTTACTAAAGGCAGTCAATCCAACCTCCGGTATGACAACCCAATGCTGATCTAAACGCCATTCGTACTCTGCGCCCAAATCAAGACGAAGTTGACCATCGGTATATAAGTAGGCTCTCGCATCCGTTTCGATAAAATACGGCGCGGTGCCTACAATGCCTGCCATAAGGGCAGCGTTATCGTTTTCAGTATCGTAAGCGACACCAGCTTCACCATTCCAGAAAATGCTCAGTGGTTTCCAATAAGCAAGGGAGCTTAAGCTATCGATTTCTTTATTATCTTTAGTCTGAGCACTACCTTCCGTGCGTAGTCTTATACGATTGCTATCAGTACCGTACCAACCCGTCGCCTCGAAGTTGATTTGATCTTCATCAAACTGATAGCCCAAGTCGTCTACTGACACTCCCCATAATGGCATGCTGCCCATCATCATTGGCTTACCATACTGTCCGTAGGGAACCCCATTTGAATAGTCTGGACTGCGAGCATCGGCTGGTGGCTGCCCACCTTGCATACCAGACATATCCATGCCACTGTGATCCATACCAGACATATCGCCTGACATATCCATGCCACTGTGATCCATACCAGACATATCGCCTGACATATCCATGCCACTGTGATCCATATCAGATATATCGCCCGACATATCCATACCACTATGATCCATATCAGACATATCGCCTGACATGTCCATGCCGCTGTGATCCATACCAGACATATCGCCTGACATATCCATGCCGCTGTGATCCATACCAGACATATCCATGCCACTATGATCCATACTCGACATCTCAGCAGCTGTTGCAAAAGAGCATGTGAGCAAGACTAGCGATGACAAACCAATGAATGACAGATTTTTCTTAGATATTTTCATAATAAGCCTCATATTCGAAGGTTTGTTAAACGACGGCAACTTCTCGGAACATGCCAGCTTCCATGTGATACAGCAGATGACAGTGCCATGCCCATCGTCCAACTTCTCCCGTCACATCGAAGCTAATCTTTTGCGCTGGCTGAACCACAATCGTGTGTTTACGTACCTGAAAGTCTCCAGATGGCGTGCGCAAGTCACTCCACATACCATGCAGATGCATAGGATGATTCATCATAGTGTCATTGACTAAGGTAATACGTACGCGTTCGTTTGGCTTGATATTGACAGGCGTTGCATCCTTAAACATGACACCATCTAAGGCCCAAATATAGCGCTCCATGTTACCAGTCAGATGTATTTCAATCTCTCTAGTAGGCTTGCGCTGCTCTGCAAATATAGCCTCATCCACGGAACGTAATTGGTCATAAGTCAAGACCTTTCTATCAATATTGCGCAGGTTAATACCAGGATCATCGAGGTTCATACGTGGATTGTCGACACGCATATCAGATTTAAAGTCATATTCGGTCTTAGCGTGTTTTGCTTTGTAGCCTTTATCACCCATCGCACCCATCATATCTGCCATGGTTAGCCATTCGATCTTGTCCATAGCAGGTATGGCAGCTCGTGCGCCTTTTTTAGTTGCAAGTGTGGTCGCGACATAGCCCGAACGATCGATATTTTGGGCAAATATCGTATGTGCGTCTTGAGTAGGCGTGACGATGACATCATAGGTCTCAGCCACGCCAATGCGGAAATCATCAATCGCAACGGGTGCGACATCAATACCATCTGTTGCTACCACAGTCATTTTGAGACCCAGTATACGCACATCGAATATCGTCTGTGCTGAAGCATTGATAAAGCGTAATTTAACGGGCTGTCCTGCTTTTACTAGTTGTGTCCAATTAGCCGCTGTGGTTTTACCGTTCATTAAATAGGTAAAGGTCTTTTCGCCAGATAAATCAGTAAAATCCGTCGGCATCATGCGCATCTGATTCCACATTTTGCGCTTGTCATAAGCGGCTTCTAGATCTGTTGCTGCGATATCAGACAATAGTTTTTTGAAGTCTGGCAGATGATAATTATCAAAGTCAGCGCGCTGTTTGAGCAGCTTCAAGAGATTGTGCGGATCGCGGTGTGTCCAATCACTGAGCACGATTACATGGTCTTCTGCGACTGGATGACGCTCACGGCCTTTTGGCTCAATAACGATAGCACCGAGCATACCGGTTTGCTCTTGAAAGCCACTGTGTGAGTGATACCAATAGGTGCCTGATTGTTTAAGTTTGAATTTATAGGTAAAGGTGCTGTTCGCGGGAATGCCATCAAAACTGATACCTGGTACGCCATCCATCTCAAAAGGTACGAGCAAGCCATGCCAATGGATAGAGGTTGACTCATTCATCTGGTTATGAACACGAATAGTTACGGTATCGCCTTCACGCATCTTTAGCGTTGGTGCTGGTAGCGAGTCATTAATCAGTGTTGCCATACTCGACTTGCCATTGACAGTGACGGGCTTCTTGCTGACATACAAATCAAACTCATTCCCAGTTAAGATAGGTACGATATGGTCGGCTTTATCACTGTTGACGGCTACATTCTGCTGGCCTTTTCCTAGCGCACTATTGGCAATAGACGGCAGCGTAGATAGCATGGATGCCCCTAACAAAGTAGAAGATCCTGTTAAGAAACGCCTGCGATTGAACATATTCTTGTTCATAATAATTTACCTAACTTAATCCG